>CANLQO010000001.1 GCA_947493335.1 uncultured Paracoccaceae bacterium
GCGCGCCTCAAAACCAACCCACGTGGAATGCCCGCACCTGCAAAAACCAGATGGCTCCGTCACAAACTGGTAACCGGACAGGTGGGGTAAGATTTTTAGGAGGAGAAAGACATGAGTTTAGTCACAAAAACCAAAAGGGTCTGGATCTCGGGCGCTGCAGCGCTTGCCCTGATTGCGGCCGGGGCGGTGCCCGCCTTTGCGCAGGATTACAATCAGGCACCGTTCTTTGATGACGCAGTCGCCGCTGGTGAGTTGCCCCCCGTCGAAGCGCGTTTGCCCGACAATCCGCTGGTCTTTGAAACATTGGGGTCCATCGGTGAATACGGCGGAACGATGCGCCGCGCGATCCTGGGTGGTGGCGATCAACACAACATGGTGCGCACCATCGGACATGAAAACCTTGTCCGCTGGTCCGCAGACTGGACCGAAATCCGGCCCAATATCGCCGAAAGCTGGGAGGTTTCGGAGGACGCCACCACGTTCACCTT
The DNA here is from genome assembly GCA_947493335.1 of uncultured Paracoccaceae bacterium. Classification (GTDB taxonomy): domain Bacteria; phylum Pseudomonadota; class Alphaproteobacteria; order Rhodobacterales; family Rhodobacteraceae; genus CANMYO01. The sequence goes on from CANLQO010000001.1 coordinate 489, forward strand.
CAAGCTGCGCGACGGGATGCGTTGGTCGGATGGCGCCCCTTTCACGGCGGATGATGTCATGTTCTGGTACGAGGTCTTTTCAGACCCGCGCCTGACGCCGTCCAAACATCCGATCTATGTCGGCCCCGAAGGTCCGGTCGAAGTCACCAAGATCGACGACACCACGGTCGAGTTCAAATTTGCATCGCCCAACGGTCTGTTCATTCCGAACATGGCCTATGGGTTCGGTTACTACCCGGTGAACTATCCCAAGCACTACCTCAGTCAGTTTCACATCGACCACAACCCGGATGGCATTCAGGCGCTGATTGATGCGGAACCGGCGGCGGCGGATTGGGTGTCGCTGTTCAATCTCAAGGCGGGTCCGATGCACACACCGTCGTTCTGGCAGAACATTGACCGTCCGACGCTGCATCCCTGGAAGCTGAAGACCGCTTATGGCGCAACCGACCGGGTGGTGGCAGAGCGCAACCCCTACTTCTGGAAGGTCGATGCAGAGGGCAATCAACTGCCTTACTTTGACGCCATCACCTATGATCAGGTGGAAGACCCCGAAACGATCCTGTTGAAGGCGTTCAACGGCGAAATCGACTATATGAACCGGCATCTTGGCCGTCCAGCCAACCGCGCCGTTCTGACAGACAATATGGAGCGGGGCAAATACGGGTTCTTTGATACCAACGATCTGCCGTCGAACGGCGCGATCCTGATGCTGAACCTCAACAACCCCGATCCCGTCAAGAATGCGATCGTCAATGACATCAACTTTCGCATTGGTCTGTCGCATGCGGTCAACCGGCAGGAAATCATCGATTTGATCTATTTCGGGTCGGGTCGTCCGGCACAAACCGCGCCACAGCCCGTGTCGCCGCTATACGATGAGGAAATGGCTACCCAGTTCACGGAATATGATCCTGATCTGGCGGCTGAATACCTGGACAAGGCGGGCCTGACGGAGATGGACGACGAAGGCTATCGCCTTGACCCTGAAGGCAACCGGTTCACGCTGGTCTTTCTGACGGCGGATGTCTTTGGGGCGCAGTTCCCTGATGTGCTGGAACTGGTGGCGGCTTATGCCCGCGATGTCGGGATTGATATTCAGATCCGGGTCAGTGACCGCGCGCGCCTGCAGGAAATCGCTGCGAGTGCGGAACATGACGCCTATATCTGGAATTGTGCCGGTGGTCAGTCGGATGCCTATACATCGCCCGAATGTTATCTGCCGTTTGGAACGGCCGTTTACTGGGCGCCTGAATGGGCCAAGTGGGGTGTGGACAACAGCACCGGCATCGAGCCGCCTGCAGAAATCAGGGCGCTGTTTGACCAGTATGACCTTGTGAAAGCCGCCCCTGATGCCGACAGCCGCAAGACTGAGATGGAAAAGCTGCTGGAGCTGTCAAAGACGCAACTGCTGACCATTGGTCTGGTGCAAAGTGATCCGGCGTTTGGTGTGGCACGCAACAACATCCGCAACCACCCCGATCCATTGCCGATCTCGGGTCAGCTTTGGTATCCGGCACCCTACGTCAGCCAGATGTACTACGAAGGCGGCAAGTCCCTAGATTGATCGCCTCGACGCTTCGACCCGGAGGAACCTCCCTCTTTCGGGTCGAAGCCCTTATCCATTGGCTTTGTCATGGGCCCGCGTGGGTCAATCGCCAAGCCGCACTTACGCGCCAGGACAGAAAGGACAGCGCATGCTTGGATATGTCTATCGTCGTATCCTTTATATGATCCCGACTGTCTTTCTGGTGTCGATCGTCACATTCATCATTATCCAGCTACCGCCGGGGGATTATCTCGATACGCTGGCTGCCGAACTGAGCGACAGTGGCGGGTTGGACAGCGGCACGCTTGAGGCATTGCGCGACCAGTATGGGCTGGGTCAGCCGATGTATGTGCAATACTGGAAATGGATCACGGGTATCCTGTTTCACGGCGATTTCGGTTTGAGCTTTGAAAAGAACCTGCCGGTCAATGATCTGATTTGGGACCGGCTAGGTTGGACGTTTGCGATTTCGTTGCTGACGCTTTTATTCATCTGGGCCGTGGCCCTGCCCATCGGCATCTATTCCGCCGTGCGCAAATATTCGGTTGGCGATTACGCCGCGACCTTCTTTGGCTTTATCGGGCTGGCGGTCCCGAATTTCCTGCTGGCGCTGGTGATGATGTACGTCGCGTTCAAGTACTTTGGGCAAAGTGTGGGCGGGCTGGTCAGCCCGGAATACATCGACGCGCCCTGGACCTGGGACAAGATTGTGGATCTGCTCAAGCATATCTGGATGCCCATTGTCGTTGTCGGCACCTCTGGCGCGGCGGCATTGATCCGGATCATGCGGGCCAATCTGCTGGACGAGCTTTACCGCCCCTACGTGGTGACTGCCCGCGCCAAGGGCATGTCGGAGTTTCAATTGCTGATGCGCTATCCGGTGCGTGTGGCACTGAACCCCTTTATCTCGACCATTGGATGGATTCTGCCGACGCTGGTGTCGGGTGAGATCATCGTGGCGGTTGTCATGAACCTGCCCACCACCGGGCCGATGCTGCTGCGCGCGCTGCTGGTGCAGGACATGTATCTGGCCGGGTCGCTTATTCTGATTGTCAGCCTGCTGACCGTGCTGGGCACGTTGATATCCGATCTGCTGCTGGCGTGGATTGACCCAAGGATCAGATACCAATGACCGATATCCCCGTTGAGAAGATCTCGCCAACCGAAGGCGACGACGACGTGCAAATGCCGGCGCTTCTGGGGCCATGGGCCCTGATGTGGCGAAAGTTCAGGCGCCACCGGGTCGCCTATGCCAGCCTGTGGGTCGTGGTGCTGATCTACCTTCTGGCCCTGTTCGGCGAATTTTTCACCACGACAGAGATCGGCGAAACAAATGTCCGCGCGCCTTTTGCGCCACCGATGGGCATTTCGCTTTTTGTCGAGAATGAGGACGGCAGCACCGATTTCCAGCTTCATGCCAAGGGGTTGAAGCTTGAACTGGACCGCGAGGCGATGCGCCGAACCTTTGTCGAGGACCCTGACAAGATCATTCCGCTGGGGTTCTTTGTGGAAGGCTACGCATATGAATTGCTTGGCTTTATCCCGATGGAGACGCATTTCTTCGGCCCCAAGAACAAGCGGGACCGGGTCTATTTCTGGGGCGCGGACCGGTTGGGCCGCGACATCTATAGCCGGATCATCATGGGCACCCGCATTTCCATGTCGATTGGATTGGTCGGCGTGGTCGTGTCACTGTTCATTGGCATCTCTTTGGGTGGGATATCGGGGTATTACGGCGGCTGGATCGACAATGTGATCCAGCGGATTATCGAGTTCATCCGATCCATCCCGACGATCCCGCTTTGGATGGGTCTGGCGGCAGCAATCCCGCTGGGCTGGCCGCCGATCCGCACCTATTTCGTGGTCACGCTGATCGTGTCGATGATCGGCTGGACGGGATTGGCGCGCGAGGTCAGGGGCAAATTCCTGTCGCTGCGCAATGAGGACTTTATCACAGCCGCGCGTCTTGATGGCCTGACCGACTGGGAGATCATCTGGAAACACATGGTGCCCAGCTTTTCCAGCCACATCATCGCCTCGCTGACATTGGCGGTGCCATTGATGATCCTGGCCGAAACCTCGCTGTCGTTTCTGGGGATTGGCCTGCAGCCGCCCACGGTCAGCTGGGGCACGCTGCTGAAAGAGGCGCAGAACATCCGCACCATCATTCAGGCCCCTTGGCTCTTGATTGCGCCGGGCACGATGATCGTGGTTGCGGTGCTGGCTTTGAATTTTCTGGGGGACGGCCTTCGTGATGCCGCTGATCCAAATGCCCACTGATCCGCTTGTCGAAATCCGCGATTTGCAGACGCATTTCTTCACCGATGACGGGGTGGTCAAGGCCGTGGATGGGGTTGATCTGGATGTCCACGCTAACCGGACCTTATGCATTCTGGGCGAATCCGGGTGTGGGAAGTCGATCATGGCCCGATCAATCCTGCGGATTGTCGACGCCCCGGGGCGGATCGTGAACGGGTCAATCACCTATCGCAATGCGGGTGGCGAAACCATTGATCTGGCCAAGGCGCGGCATGGGTCAAGGGCCCTGCGCGCAATCCGGGGCCAAGACATCGCAATGATCTTTCAAGAGCCGATGTCCTCACTCGGGCCAATCCAGAAGATCGGCAAGCAGATCACCGAGACGATCCTGTCGCACCGTCCGATGTCCAAGGCAGAGGCCAAAGAAACCGCCATTGAGATGCTTGATCGCGTCGGCATTCCGAAACCGGCGGAACGGTTCGAGGCTTATGCCTTTGAGCTGTCGGGCGGGATGCGGCAGCGGGCGATGATCGCCATGGCGTTGAGTTGTCAGCCGCGCCTGCTGATTGCGGATGAGCCGACAACGGCCCTTGATGTGACCACGCAGGCCCAAATCCTTGATCTGATTGCGGAGCTAAAGGACGAGTTTCAGATGGGTGTCATGCTGATTACCCACGATCTCGGGGTCGTGGCTGAAGTCGCCGAAGACGTGGCGGTGATGTACATGGGCAAGGTTGTCGAGACTGGTGACGTCTATTCCATCTTTGAAAACCCACAGCATCCCTACACCAAGGCCTTGCTGGCGTCGGTGCCGCGCATGGGGGCCAAGCGGCAAAGGCGGCTGCCTGCGATCCGGGGCATGGTCCCGCATCCGCTTGCGCGACCGTCAGGCTGCACCTTTCGCACCCGCTGCGATCATTTCATGCCGGGCATTTGTGACGTGGCAGAACCGCCTATGATCGCCACCGGTGACAGCCGCGCGGCCTGTTTCCTGCACACGGAGGTGGCACAGGATGGCTGACACAATCCTTCAGGTCCGCGATCTGGTTATGCATTTCCCGATCGGCGGCGGCTTCTTTGGCGAGCCGACCGATGTGGTCCGCGCGGTCGATGATATCTCTTTCGACGTTCTTCGTGGCGAAACCTTTGGCGTCGTTGGTGAATCCGGCAGCGGCAAGACGACACTTGGCCGCTGCATCATGCAAATCCTGAACCCCACGGATGGGTCGATTACCTTTCACGCAAAATCCAAAGCACCGGTGGAGCTTGTCGGCTGCGAGAAGAAGCAGCTGCGCGACATCTGGCAGGACATGCGCATGGTGTTCCAGGACCCGCAATCATCGCTGAACCCACGCCTGCGCGTGATCGACCTTGTCGGTCAATGTCTGCGCAAGGCCGAAGGGCTGACGGGACAGGCGCTGGCGGATCGCGTCTCCGTCCTGCTGGAACAAGTGGGCCTGCGCAAAGAGTTTCTGCTGCGGTTTCCCAACGCCTTTTCCGGCGGGCAGCGGCAGCGGCTTGGCATCGCGCGTGCGTTGGCCACGCAGCCTGAGTTGATCATCGCCGATGAGGCGGTGTCGGCGCTGGACGTGTCCATTCAGGCGCAGACGCTAAACCTGCTGCAGGACCTGCAAGAAGCCTTTGATCTGACTTATATCTTCATCGCCCACGACATCGCGGTCGTCGAGCATTTCTGCGACCGGATTGCGGTGATGTATCTGGGGCAGGTGGTTGAGCTGTCGACAACTTATGAATTGTTCCGAGATCCCAAACACCCCTATACCCGTGCGTTGCTGGACGCCGTGCCGATCCCCGATCCGCGGGCCCGCAGGGGAAAGCGCGCGACTGCGGTTGTCAGCGATGGGACGGTGGCCAAAACCGGCTGCCGCTTTGCCTCGCGCTGTCCGCATGCCACCGACCTTTGCCGCAATACCAAACCGCCGCGCAAACGGATCAATGGCACAGACGTCCTGTGCCATTTCGCAGGCGCGATTTGAGGATTGGGGTCGCTAGGAGGATGTAACCTGCAAGGAAACCGGCCTGAGTTTAAGGAAACCGGCCTGAGTTTGGGCTGTTCCATTGTCGCCAAAACCCGTTGCAGGAGCAACTGATCCAGGCCATTGCAATCGCTACTTGTGAGGTATGAAGATCATGACAGGCGGACCACATTAAAGTGGGACCAAAATACCTCTGCTCGTGCGTCGTAGACAATAACGCCGTCATAATGGTTCGGACATCCGACACGTTTGTTACGTAACACGCACAAATGCAAAAGCATTTTCAGTGTAGAAGCGCGCCACTGTTCCACTTTCAGCGAACCCGGCCCTGACTTGGTCTGTTTTTTCCGTATCAGAAATGAACCCCCTCTCCTGAAATTTTGCTATCCAATATTCCGCTGGCTGTTCATTCACATGGTCTGTGCCACCTTGTCCCGGTGGAGCAGCACTGATCACGACCTGATCGGACATTGAACATAGAAGCGCGATGTAACGTTCAGCGATCTTTTCCGGAAGATGCTCGGCGACCTCGAAACTCACAACGAGATCAGCTTTAATGGAAGGTGGCGCATCGTACTCGATATCGAATTTGCGGACGTCTAGGCTGCGCTCGTGACATATGGAAATTGCCGCATCGGCATATTCAAGACCGGTCACAGCAATACCTAACTCCTGCATCTCTTTGGCTAGCGCACCAGTTCCGCAACCAACATCAATAACTGATCCCGGGGAGAAGGTTTTTAGTAGCGTGGCGGACATCCCAACTGCACTTTCTGTCGCCGCAGTGTCGACTTCTGTGCGGTAATAGTCTTCGTCGTACATCCAGTTGTGAGGAACTATGCGGGTCTTGAGAGTTGTAACGAAAGCTGATGATCGAATTCTTTGGGGAACAACGCCACGCCAGACACTTTTCAGGATGCTAGCCATATCAATTCTCACAACTTATCCACAGGTGAACCCTAGAATCCTTAAAAACTCGAAGCAACGGGATTGCATGAGACGTCGTCGAATAATTGCGGGACTTGCACGATCCGTTTTGCGTGCACCGCTTCAAAAGAAGGGGCTGTGAACTCTGTACTTTCGCTAATACCCCAAAGCGCAGCCGTCTTTGCGCGGGTCAGAGCCGCCGACGAGCACACCATCCGCACCGACGAGAATGGCTTGCGCGCCACCGATGGCGGTGGGTGGGGCGACGACGTGATGGCCCAGTTCGGCAAGGTCCTGTTTGACCGCGTCTGAATAGCCATTTTCCACCCGCAGCTCGCCATTTTCGACAAAGCAGCGCGGGCCGTCGATGGCGGCCTGTGGGTCCATGCCGAAATCGGTGATGTTGCTGACAAAGCGCGCGTGACCGGTCGACTGATACTGCCCGCCCATCACACCAAAGGGCATATGCAGTTTGCCACCTCGGCGCAGGATTGCCGGGATGATCGTGTGCATCGGGCGTTTGCCCGGACCGGCCTCATTCGGGTGGCCGGGGGTCAGGTTGAAACCCGCGCCACGGTTTTGAAAGAGCACGCCGTATTTCTCGGAGGCGATGCCGGAGCCAAAGCCATGGAAGATCGAATAGATCAGCGACACGGCCAAGCGGTCGCGGTCAACCACGGTGATATAGATCGTGTCCTTGTGGACGGATTCGGCCAGAGGCTCACCAACCGGAAGGGCGCGGTTGGGGTCGATCAACGCGGCCAGATCGGCGGCGGTCTGCTTTGACAGCAGGTGGTCCAGCCGGGTCATGTGATCGGGGTCAGCCACGAAACGGTTGCGGGCGTCATAGGCCAGCTTGGTCGCTTCCATCTCGATATGCGCGCGTTTGGTGCCGAACGGGTCCATCGCGGCGATGTCGAAATGTTTGAGGATGTTGAGCAGCAGGATCGCGGCCGCGCCTTGACCGTTTGGCGGATGTTCGAGCAGTTCCAGCCCGCCATATTCCCCGGCAATCGGGTCTACGTATTCGGCGGTTTGGGCGGCGAAATCGTCCAGCGTATGGGTGCCGCCGCGTGCCTGCAACGTGGAAACCATATCTTCGGCCACCGGGCCCTCGTAAAAGCCCGCGCGCCCTTCGGTTGCAATCTCGCGCAGGGCGTCGGCCTGTGCGGGCGCGCGAAACATCTGGCCCGGGCGGGGCACAGCCCCATCGAGCAGAAAGGCGGTTTTGGCCCGTCCCTGCAGCTTCGCGGCGTCCTGCGCCCAGTCAGAGGCGACGCGTGGGGCCACCGGCACCCCCGCTTCGGCATAATGAATGGCCGGGGCCAGCACCGCCTTGAGCCCCAGTTTTCCCCAGTCGGCAGAAAGCTGGCAAAAGGCATCGACCGCGCCCGGCACGGTCACCGCCGCCGGATCGTAGAGCGGCATTGTCGCATGGCCATTGGCGCGCAGCACATCGGCCGAGAACCCCGCAGGGGCGCGGCCCGACCCGTTCATCGCGCGGACTTCATCACTGCCGGGCGGTGTAAAAAGGACAAAGCAATCGCCGCCAATGCCCGTCATCTGCGGTTCGCAAATGCCCAGAAGAACCGCGCCCGCGATGGCGGCATCCATGGCGTTGCCGCCGGATTCCAGCATTTGCACCGCCACTTTGGCGGCCAGCGGATGCGACGTCGCGCACATGCCATTGCTGGCATAGACGGCAGAGCGTCCGGGTTTGTGAAAATCGCGCATCGCTATCCTCCCGCGTGTCTTGCGCGGCAAGTTAGGCCAAATGGCGGTGGATGCAATGGAGGGGAAGTCCCGACGTCGCCCAACTGGGTGGGGGCTATGACTGAGCAACGCCGGGTGAGCCTATGCAGCTACAGAACCGTTGTCGTGGGTCACTGGGGCGCAGGCATGACCCGATTGCGGCGGTTTGTGGGCTTTCCAAGGGTGCTTTGGCGACGTAGTTTCCAATCTGTCAACAAGGAGGGACCGTTGCATGCGCGATGTGGTGATCAAAGGGGCCGCAAGGACACCCATGGGCGGGTTTCAGGGGGTCTTTTCCGGGGTCGGAGCGCCGGTTCTGGGCGGAGCGGCGATCCGGGCGGCGATGGCGCAGGCAGGGGTCAGCACGGTTGATGAGGTTCTGATGGGCTGCGTCCTGCCCGCCGGGCAGGGGCAAGCGCCCGCGCGGCAGGCCGGTTTCGCCGCCGGATTGGGCGAGGATGTGCCCGCCACAACGCTGAACAAGATGTGCGGATCAGGAATGAAGGCCGCAATGATGGCCTTTGATCAGATCGCCCTTGGCGGAGCGGAGGTGATGGTGGCAGGCGGGATGGAGAGCATGACCAATGCACCATATCTGATGGCCAAGATGCGCGGCGGTGCCCGGATCGGGCATCAGCAGGTCACGGATTCGATGTTCCTGGACGGGTTGGAAGACGCCTATGACAAGGGCCGCCTGATGGGCACTTTTGCAGAGGATTGCGCAGAGAAATTCCAGTTCACCCGCGAGGCGCAGGATCAATACGCGATCGGCTCGCTTGATAATGCGCTGGCGGCCGAACGCTCTGGCGCGTTTGACGCGGAAATCACGCCCGTGACCCTGCATGCGCGTCACGGGGAAGAGGTCATCGCAAGGGACGAGCAGCCGGGCAAGGCGCGGCCCGAGAAGATCCCGATGCTCAAGCCTGCGTTTCGCAAGGACGGCACGGTGACGGCGGCCAATGCCTCGAGCATATCTGACGGGGCAGCGGCGCTGGTGCTGGGCACGGGCGCAGGCCGCGCGCGCATTCTGGGCCACGCCAGCCACGCGCAGGCGCCGGGGTGGTTCACAACGGCCCCTGTCCCCGCGGCGCAGAAGCTTTTGGCCCGCATCGGTTGGAGCGTCGAAGACGTCGATTTGTGGGAGGTGAATGAGGCGTTTGCGGTGGTGCCAATGGCCTTCATGCACGAGTTGGGCGTGGCCCGCGACAAGATCAACGTCAATGGCGGGGCCTGCGCGTTGGGCCATCCCATCGGCGCTTCTGGTGCGCGGATCATGGTGACACTGCTGAACGCGCTGGAAACGCGCGGTCTGAAACGCGGGGTGGCAGCGATTTGCATCGGTGGCGGCGAAGGCACCGCGATTGCGATTGAGCGATAACAATTTTTGGAAAAAATTGGTCCGGATTTTTTGAGAAAAATCCGCCCCCCCGAGGAGGACAGGGTGCGCATTGATTACGATGACCTTGGCAAGGTTCTTGCCGCGTTGACGGCAGGAGAAGATGACGTTGTGGCCCTGATGGCGACGGTGGCCTGCGAAGTGCATCAGCGCGATGACCGGTTTGACTGGACCGGGTTTTATCGCGTTGTGGGACCTGAGCTTTTGAAGATTGGTCCCTATCAGGGGGGACACGGCTGTCTTGTGATCCCGTTTTCGCGCGGCGTTTGCGGGGCGGCGGCGCGCACAGGAGAGGTTCAGCTGGTGGCGGATGTTGAGGCTTTTCCGGGCCATATCGCCTGCTCATCGTCCACCCGATCCGAAATCGTGCTGCCGGTATGGGACAAGACCGGCAAGTTGCTTGGGGTTTTTGACATCGACAGCAATCAGGCCAACGCCTTTGACGCAAGCGATGCAGACGGCTTGGCCCATGTGTTGCGCGAGACATTCTCGCGTTAGACCCGGTGCCTGCCACCGCATCGCCATTTTCGGTCGGAGAGTGTGAAATTTCGCTTTGGAATTTCACCAAACTACGGCAATGTGAAATTCGGGAATGATTTTTCACGTGAGTCGCGATGCTGCATGACATGCCAAAGGATGTGCGGACGCTTGGTGCTGACCTGCGCGCGCTGCGCAAGGCACGGGGTCTGACGCTGCATGATCTGTCAGATGCGCTGGGCCGGTCGGTGGGATGGCTGAGCCAGGTTGAGCGCGATATCTCGGAGCCGTCGATCACCGACTTGCGTGGTCTGGCCAAGGTGCTGGACGTTTCGGTTTCCAGCCTTTTTCGTGTCGCTGCCGCTGCGGGCGAGGAGGGGCATGTCGTCCGAAAGAACGCCCGCAGGCCCATTGGTAACCGCGCGGCGGGGCTGATTGAAGAACTGCTGTCACCGGACCTGACTGACGATTTTGAAGTCGTGCATTCGACCTTTGAGCCGGGGGCCGAGATGGTCGCGCCCGTCACCCGTCAGACGCAGGAACTGGGTTATGTGGTCAGCGGCCAGATGTCGATCTGGATCGACAACAAGCGGTTCGAGGTGGGCGCGGGCGACAGTTTCCGCATTCGCGGCGTGGCCTATCGCTGGGCCAATCCGCATGAAATGCCTTGCGTGGTGATCTGGGTCATCGCGCCGCCGGTGTATTAGATGACGTTTGAGGGTTGGGTCATATTCGCGGCGTTCTGGCTGGTTTTTGTGACCACGCCGGGGCCTAACGCCGTCAATTGTATCACCAATGGCATGAGCATCGGCTTTCGCCGCAGCCTGCCTGGGGTTGCCGCAATTCTGTGTCAGGCAAGCCTGTTTCTGGCGCTGTCGGCGGCGGGGGTGACGGCATTGCTTGTCACCTCGCCGGATGTGTTCTGGTGGGTCAAGCTTGCTGGGGCGGGGTGGCTGATCTGGCTGGGTGTGCGGGGCTGGATGACGGCGCATGTGCCGCCAAAGGCCGCAGCAACCGGAGGGTCGGTGTTCTGGCGCGCCTTTGCGATCGCCACCATCAACCCCAAGTCGGTCGCGGGCTATCTTGCTGCCTTTAGCCAGTTTGTGCAGCCGGATGTTCCTGTCATGGCGCAGATGTGGGTGATCGTGCCTACGGCTCTGACGCTGACGGCTTGCAGCTATCTGACCTATACTGCCTTGGGGGCCGGGTTGGGCCGGGCCGCGCTGGGTGCGGTGTTCAACGTCTGGCTGCGGCGCGTGCTGGCGTCGTGTTTCATCATTTACGGGCTGCTTTTGGGCAGTGCCGCCACACCGGGGAGGGCGTGATGAAGGGGTCTTGTCTGTGCGGTGCCGTCACCTTTGCCGTTGCAGCCGCAGCCCGCGATCCTGCCGCCTGCCACTGTGGCCAATGCCGCAAGCAAACTGGTCATCACTGGGCCAGCGTGCAGGTGATGGATGCCGATCTGACGGTGCAGGGTGAGGTCCGCTGGTACCAATCAAGCGCGGCCGCCAAACGCGGGTTTTGCCCCACATGCGGGGCATTCCTGTTCTGGAAATCCGATGCCGATCCCGACACCGGGGTCGCACTTGGGGCCATCGACGGCCCGACGGGTCTGACACTGACCCGGCACATCTTTATCGCCGACAAGGGCGACTACTATGACATTCCGGGCGAGCGCCCGCAGGAGGAGCAAAAGAATGGCTGATTTTCCAACAACGGCCCGCGTGGTCATCATCGGTGGCGGCGTGGTGGGCACGTCGACGCTCTATCATCTGGCCAAGGAAGGCTGGACCGATTGTGTGCTGCTGGAGAAGAACGAGTTGACCGCTGGTTCCACCTGGCACGCGGCGGGCAATTGTCCGAACTTTGCGCCGAACTGGGCGGTGATGAATATGCAGCGCTATTCGCTGGAAATGTACCGCACGCTGGCCGAAGACGTTGATTATCCAATGAATTATCACGTGACTGGCGCGCTGCGTCTAGGTCACACCAAGGAGCGTCGGCAGGAGTTCGAGCGCGTTGCCGGTCAGGCGCAATCCATGGGGTTGCCGCTTGAGATGATCGGTGTTGACGAGGTCAAGAAATACAACCCCTTCGTGGAAACTCATGATCTGTCGGGCGTGTTGTGGGACCCGCTTGACGGCGACATCGACCCCGCGCAGCTGACCCAGGCGCTGGCCAAGGGCGCGCGCGATCTGGGTGCGCGAATCGAACGGTTCTGCCCCGCCACAGGTGTCAGCCAGAACGACGCCGGCGAATGGGTCGTGCATACCGACAAGGGCGATATCACCTGCGAAAAGGTGGTGAATGCCGCCGGGTACTACGCGCAGCGCGTCGGCGAATGGTTCAAGCCCTTCGGCGGACGCGAGGTGCCGATGGTGGTGATGAGCCACCAGTATTTCCTGACCGAGGAGATCCCCGAGATCGAAGCCTGGACCAAGGAAAACGGCAAAAAGACCCCAATGATCCGCGATGTCGACAGCAGCTATTACCTGCGGCAGGACAAGAATGGGCTGAACCTTGGCCCCTACGAGCGGAACTGCAAGGCGCATTGGGTGACGCCGAGCGACCCGATGCCGGATGACTTCAGCTTTCAGCTTTACCCCGACGATCTGGACCGTCTGGAATGGTATATCGAAGACGCGATGGCGCGGGTGCCGGTGCTGGCCACCGGCGGCGTGGGCCGCAATATCAACGGACCCATCCCCTATGCGCCCGATGGCTTGCCGATGATCGGGCCGATGCCCGGTGTGAAGAACGCCTTTGAGGCGCATTCCTTTACGTTCGGGATCGTGCAGGGTGGTGGTGCAGGACGCACCATGGCGGAATGGCTGATCCATGGTGAGACCAGTCAGGACATGTGGGCCGTTGATCCGCGCCGCTACACTGACTACGCCGATCACGACTATTGCCTGCAAAAGGCGCTGGAGACCTATGGCCACGAATACGGCATGCATTTCCCGCACAAGGAATGGCCCGCTGGCCGCGACAAGAAACTGTCCCCGGTTGATGACCGAATCCGCGCGATGGGCGGTCAGATGGGTCCCTACAACGGCTGGGAACGCGCGAATTGGTATGCCAAAGATGGCGACGACACCTCTGTCGAGGCGACAGAGACCTGGGGCCGCAGCGGCCCATGGGAGGTTCGGATCAAAGAGGAATGTGAGGCCGTGCGCGATGCGGCGGGCATCCTCGATCTGCCCGGTTTCTCACGTTACAAGCTGCAGGGTCCGGGGGCCGCGCAGTTCCTGCGTGACAATGCGGCTGGCGGGATCTGCAAGGTGGGCCGGATCGGGTTGATCTACTTTGCCGACAACCGGGGCCGGATTTTGACTGAAATGTCGGCGATGCGGCTGGATGAGGATTTCTTTTTCCTCATCACGGCGGCAAGCGCGCAGTGGCACGATTTTGAGTTTCTGAAATCGCGGATGCCCGAGGATGCGGCGTTTACCTTGGAGGATGTGACCACACAGTTCAGCTGTCAGATTTTGTCGGGGCCGAAATCGCGCGATATTCTGGCCGATTGTTCCAATGCCGACCTCTCGGGCGGGTGGCTGACGCATCAGTCCGCGCAAATCGACGGCACATGGGTGCAATTGGTCCGCGTGTCTTTTGCCGGAGAATTGGGTTGGGAGGTGCATTCCAAGATCGAGGATACCGCCAAGGTCTATGACGCGGTGATGGCCGCGGGTCAGGCACACGGGCTGAAACCTTTTGGCATGTATGCGCTGAATTCCTTGCGGATCGAAAAGGGATACCGCGCGTGGAAGGGCGATTTGTCCACCGATTACAGCATGTTGCAGGGTGGCCTGGAGCGGTTCATCAAGTGGGAAAAGGATTTCCCAGGCAAGGCCGCGCTGGAGGCGGAAAAGCAGCAAGGCGTGACCAAAAGCTTTGTCACCCTGACGCTGGACAATCCCGGAGATGCGGACGCACCCTATATGGCGGCGATCTGGAAGGACGGGGCCGTGGTTGGCGAAACGACATCTGGAGCCTGGGGCTACCGCGTCAATCAGTCGGTGGCGTTGGGCATGATCAAACCCGAGCTGAACGTGCCGGGCACAAAGGTGCAGGTCCAGATTTATGGCGAGATGATTGATGCGACCGTGCAGGCCGATCAACCACTCTGGGATCCTGAAAATGCGCGGATCCGGGCCTGATGCTGGATGCTGCAACCCAGGACCTGATTGCACGGCACCCATTGGGATTTGTCGCCACGGTGGGGGCTGACGGCGCGCCGTCGCTGGCCCCCAAGGGGACGTTTCTGGTGTTGGACGACAGCCGGATCGCTTTTGGTCATATCCGGTCTGCCGGGACGCTAGCGAACCTTGGACGCAACCCGGCCGTCTCGGTCAATTTTATCGACGTCTTTCGCCGCAAAGGGGCAGAGGTAAAGGGCCGCGCAGAGGTGCTGGAGGGCGACTCGATGGCGACGCTTTTGCCGCAATGGCGGGCGGTCTGGGGTGATCTGGCGGATCGGATCAAGGCGATTGTGGTGATCGAGGTGGGCTATGTCCGCCCGTTGACCACGCCGCCGTATGACGACGGCGCGACGGAAGAAGAGATGGTCGCGCTTTACAAGGCCAAATTTGCGGAGATGTACCCATGAGCAAGATCACCTTGCTGGATGGCGGCATGGGGCAAGAGCTGATCCGTCGCGCGGGCGGTGTGGCGACACCGCTTTGGGCGACGCAAGCGCTGCTGGATGATCCCGCCATCGTGGCGGATGTGCACCGGGCCTACACCGATGCCGGGGCAACCGTGGCGACCACTAATAGCTATGCGCTGCACCGCGACCGGTTGCGCGGAGGCGAAAGCAATCACTATGCGGGCGAGGGCGTGGAGCTTCCCAATCTTGAAGGCGAATTGCAACGCTTGTTGCAAGCGGCCTGTGACGCGACCGACGTGGCCCGGTCCAAGGGGCGCGTGGCGGGGTCAATTGGGCCTTTGGGTGCCAGCTATCGCGCCGATCTGAACCCGCCACGCGACAAGGCCATCGCCCTTTATGGCGAGATCGCCGCGCTGCTGGCCCCAAGGGTCGATGTGGTGTTGTTCGAGACGATTGCCACAATCGAAGCGGGCGAAACATGTCTGGCTGCCGGGCGGCAGACCGACCGCCCGGTCTGGCTGTCCTACACCATTGATGACGAGGACGGCACGGTTCTGCGGTCGGGTGAGCGGCTGGCCGACGCGGTTGCCGCAGTGCCCGGGGCCGATGCGGTTTTGGTCAATTGCTCCGCACCCGAGGCGCTGCCTGCGGCCATGGCGGTGCTGAAGGACGCGGGCGTGCCTTTTGGCGGCTATGCCAACGGTTTCAAGCAAATCACCAAGGCCTTTATCGCCGGTGGCACAACCGCCGATGATCTGAGCGCGCGCGAAGACATCACGCCCGCGGTCTATGCCGAACATGTCATGAACTGGGTCGCTGCAGGGGCCACCATCGTCGGTGGCTGTTGCGAGGTCGGACCCGCCCATATCGCAGCCATCGCTGACCGGCTTAATGCCGCAGGTCACGAGATAGTTTAAGGTTAAACAAAATGGCAACTCCCCCTTCTTCTGCGCGTGTCGTCATCATTGGCGGCGGTGTAATTGGTTGTTCCGTCGCCTACCATCTGGCCAAGCAAGGCTGGAAAGAGGTGGTGCTGCTGGAACGCAAGCAGCTGACGAGCGGTACAACATGGCACGCCGCCGGGCTGATCGCGCAATTGCGGGCGACGGCGAACATGACCAAGCTCGCCAAGTACAGTCAGGAGCTTTACGGCAACCTTGAAGCCGAGACGGGGGTTGCGACGGGATTCAAGCGTTGCGGGTCCATTACCGTGGCGCTGACCGAGGAGCGTCGCGAAGAGATTTTCCGCCAAGCGGGCATGGCACGTGCCTTTGGTGTCGAGGTCGAAGAGATCAGCCCCGAAGAGGTCAAACAGCGCTATGAGCATCTGAATATCGACGGGGTGACGGCAGGTGTTTACCTGCCACTGGACGGGCAGGGCGACCCGGCCAACATTGCGCTGGCAATGGCGAAAGGCGCGCGCCAAAACGGCGCCAAAGTTATTGAAAAGACGCTTGTAACCGGTGTGAAACGCGAGGGCCGGCGGATCACCGGTGTGGATTGGCAGCAGGGCGAAGAGACCGGGCATATCGCTTGCGACATGGTGGTAAACTGCGGCGGGATGTGGGGCCATCAGGTGGGCCGGATGCTGGGCGTGAACGTCCCGCTGCACGCCTGCGAGCACTTTTATATCGTGACCGAAGCGATTGAGGGGCTAACCCAGATGCCGGTTCTGCGGGTGCCCGATGAATGCGCCTATTACAAGGAAGATGCGGGCAAAATGTTGTTGGGCGCTTTTGAGCCCAATGCCAAGCCCTGGGCAATGGATGGTATTCCGGCGGACTTTGAATTTGACCAGCTGCCCGAGGATTTCGACCACTTTGAGCCGATCCTTGAGGCCGCGGTCGAACGTCTGCCCATGCTGGCCGAGGCGGGGATTCACACGTTCTTCAACGGGCCGGAATCCTTTACGCCCGACGATGCTTATCATCTGGGCCAAGCGCCGGAGATGGATAACGTCTGGGTCGCAGCCGGCTTTAACTCGATCGGGATTCAATCCGCGGGTGGTGCGGGCATGGCGCTGGCGCAATGGATGGATGCGGGCGAGAAACCGTTTGATCTGGGCGATGTGGATATCAGCCGGATGCAGCCGTTTCAGGGCAACAAGACCTATCTGTTTGAGCGGTCCAAGGAAACGCTGGGCCTGCTTTACGCCGATCACTTCCCGTTCCGGCAAAAGGCCACGGCGCGGGGTATCCGCCGCACGCCGTTCCATCAGCATCTGCTGGATCAGGGCGCGGTCATGGGCGAGTTGGCGGGCTGGGAGCGCGCCAACTGGTTCGCCAACGCAGGTCAGACACCGGAATACGCATATTCTTGGAAGCGGCAGAATTTCTTTGAAAATGTCGCGGCAGAGGTCAGCGCGATCCGCACCAATGTGGGCATGTATGATATGTCGTCATTTGGAAAGATCCGGGTGGAAGGGCGCGATGCTGTGGCCTTCATGAACCACGTAGGCGGCGGACAATATGATGTGCCGGCTGGCAAGATCGTCTATACCCAGTTTCTGAACCGCACCGGCGGAATTGAAGCGGATGTGACGGTCACGCGTCTGTCGGAAACGGCGTTCCTTGTGGTGACACCTGCGGCGACGCGTCTGGCGGATGAGACATGGATGCGGCGGCATCAAGGTGATTTCAACGTGGTCATCACCGATGTGACGGCAGGCGAAGGCGTGCTGGCTGTCATGGGACCGAATGCGCGCAAGTTGCTGGAAAAGGTCTCGCCCGCCGACTTTGGCAATGAGGTGAATCCCTTTGGCACAGCGCAAGAGATTGAGCTTGGCATGGGAATGGCCCGGGTACATCGCGTCACTTACGTGGGCGAATTGGGGTGGGAGGTGTATGTGAGCACCGACATGGCCGCCCATGCGTTTGAGGTGCTGCATGCAGCGGGTCAGGACATGGGGCTGAAGCTGTGCGGGATGCACATGATGGATGCCGCCCGGATGGAAAAGGGTTTCCGCCACTTTGGGCACGACATCACCGCAGAGGATCACGTGCTGGAGGCGGGGCTGGGCTTTGCGGTCAAGACCGACAAGCCGGAATTCATCGGGCGCGACGCGGTTTTGCGCAAGCGCGAAGAGGGGTTAAGCCAACGATTGGTGCAGTTCAAGCTGACCGATCCCGAGCCGCTGTTGTATCACAACGAACCGATTGTGCGAAACGGAGAGGTCGTGGGTTATCTGTCATCAGGCGGCTACGGCCACCACCTCGGCGCGGCTGTTGGCATGGGCTATGTGCCGTGCAAAGGCGAAAGCGTGGCCGAGATGCTGGACAGCACCTATGAGATCGACGTGATGGGCACGCGGGTCAGGGCGGAGGCGCAGACCAAGCCGCTTTATGATCCCAAGAGCGAGCGGGTGAAGGCCTAGTCGGTCAAATCCCGCGGCACCACAAAGTCAACCAGAGCGCCTGCGCCGGGCGTGATGGGGCCGTCAAAATCGATCACGGTCGTGGCACAGGTTGGATAGTCGCTGAACCGGTGATGCGCGGGTTTTTCGCGCACGAGGCCATGGGCGGCCATGCCGATGCCAGGGTTATGGCCGACGATGGCGATGCAATCGGCGCGCGGCCCGGATGCCACATCCACAACGGTATCGGGGCTGGCATGATACAGGATCGGGACGAACTGCAACGCGGGCCTGGGGTCAAACCCCGCAAGCAGGTAGGCAGAGGTTTCGCGGGTGCGCGCGGCGTCGGAGCTGAGGACGATATCAGGCAGAAAGCCCTTATCGCGCAGCCAGTCGCCGATGGCGGTTGCGGCCTTGCGGCCGCGATTGGTCAGCGTGCGGGCGTGGTCATCGGCCATGGGATCATCCCAACCGGATTTTGCGTGTCGGATCAGGATCAATCGGGTCACAAGAACGCTTTCATATGGAATGCTGCCTGCGCAGGCCGCCGCAACCCTTGTCCCACCGGACAGGCCCGTCTGGCAAGGCATCCGTTGTCCCGACAATCGGTTCCCGCGTCAGAGGTGACATGGGCCTTGCAGGCCGCGACGTCATAGCCTGCGTCAAAGGCCCCGACCGGGCAGGCGGTGGCACAGGGGGCGGCACATGACGCGCATGGCTTTGTGCCGGTGGAGGCCAGGGGGAGCAGGCCGGGCAGGATGATCGCGCCACGGAATGACACGAAAAGGCCCGCGCTTTCGTGCACGAGGAACTGGATGGGCGAGGGCCAGCAGGTTCCGCACCGCTCTGCCCAGCTGAAAAATGGTTGAAACGGCGGGCCGCCAAAGGGAAAGAGCGCCGTCCCGCCGACCTGTTGCGCCACCTTACCCAGAACCCGCGCGGACCAGCGATCAAGCGGATCAGGGGCGTTGTCGCCGGCCTCTGCGCTGGATTGGAAGATCGGCCAGAACGCAGGCTCATCCGGGCCAATCAGGATCAGTGTTTGCCCCGCGCCACCGGGGTCATCCGCTTGGGTGTGCAATTGCCCAAGGGATTGCAGGCCAAAGGGGCGCAAGGCACCGGCAAGGGCATCAAGGCTCGTCATGTATGGGATACATGCGCAACGGAGTTTGCGAACGAGGGTGGGGCAGTGGTCATGGCCCACTGAAGCTTGATCCAGGAACGGAATCAAGGGTCAGGTGACGCAAGTCGCGGCGCCGTGTCAGGGCGCCGCGAGCGGGATCAGGCGAGGCTGGGCAACCAGAGCACTATGGCCGGGAAGGCGACCAAGAGCGCGATGGTGATCGCGTCGGCCACAAAGAAGGGTGTCACGCCTTTGAACACATCCTGCACGGTCAGATCGTCCCGCACGCCTGCGACCACAAAGCAGTTGAGGCCGATGGGCGGGGTAATCAGACAGAACTCTGCCATTTTCACCACAAGGATACCGAACCAGATGGCGCACATCGGGCCGCTCATCCCAAAGGCGCTGTCGGCAGCGGTGACAGCCTCGCCCCCGTTCAGGGCCATGACAGCGGGGTAAACCACAGGCAGCGTCAGCAGCAGCATGCCGATGGCATCCATGAACATCCCCAGCACGGCATAGGCCAAGAGGATGCACACCAAGATCAGCATGGGCGACATCGTGAGCGAGGTGATCCAGTCAGAAAACGCGCCCGGAAGATCGGCGAAGCCCAGAAAGCGCACGTAGATCAGGACGCCCCAGATGATAGTGAAGATCATCACGCTGAGCTTGGCTGTTTCCAGAAGTGCCTCTTTGAGCTGCGGCCAGCGCATGCCGCGATAGACCGCCATCAGGAAGACCACAAAAGCCCCGATTGCGCCGCCTTCGGTGGGGGTTCCCCAAGCGTCGCCGCCAAAGGGGTTGTAGACAAAGCAGATGATTGTCACGACCACAAAGACGATTGGCAGGGCAGGCGGCAAAGAGGCAAAGCGTTCGCGCCATGTAAATCCGCTGACGGGCGGGCCGAAGCCCTTGATCGTCAGGGCCATGCCGATGATCAGCAAGCCATAGACGACCGCAGAAAAGGCACCGGGAATGAACCCCGCCAAAAGCAGTTTGCCCACGTCCTGTTCCACGATAATCGCATAGATCACCAGAATGGCCGAGGGAGGGATAAGTGAGGCCAGCGTCCCACCCGCCGCCACCACACCGGCAGCGAATTGCTTGTTATATCCGATTGCCAGCATCTCGGGGATGGCGATGCGGGCGAAGACGGCAGAGGTGGCGACAGAGGCGCCCGACACGGCCGCAAACCCGGCGGTCGCAAAGACGGTGGACACGGCCAGCCCGCCAGGGACCCAGGCGATCCAGCGTTTGGCGGCCTCGAACAGGGCCTTGGTCAGGCCGGCGTGATAGGCCAGATAGCCGATCAGGATAAAAGTGGGGATCAGGGACAGCGCCTGACTTGAGACTTTGGAGTGCGGCACCTGACCGGCGGTCTTGACGGCGACGCCAAGGGCCCAGCCAAAATCGTCAACGCCATAGTCCTTCTTGGCCCAGAAGATCCAGATCAGACCAATCATGCCAGCAAGTCCGGCGGCAAAGGCCACGCGCATTCCCAACACGACCATGAGCAGCAGGCCGCCGGTAACCCAGAGGCCAATTTCAATCGGTTCCATCAGTTTTCATCCTTCAACTGATCGGCTTCCATCTGGGCCTGTTTCGCGGCGTCTGCGATCAAGGGTACCGCGACAGCATGGCCGGTCACGACGCCTCGGGCGAAGGCCCAGACCTGCAGGCAGAGCCGCAGGCAAAGGGTGGCAAAAGCGACGGGCGCCAGCAATTTTGCGGGCCAGATCGGCAGGGCGATATCCATCGAGCTGTCACGGCTCCACATTGGGGCGGCGAAGTCGAAGCTGCGGTCGAAATGCGCCCATGTGCCCCAGACCATCAGGACCATCAGGGCAAGGACGCAAAGCGTTGTGATGAGTTCGACAAGATAAAGAACCCGCCCCCGCAGCGCGCCAACGACGATGTCCATGCGGATGTGTCCGCCTTCGCGCATCACGTACGAGATGCCCATGAAGGCAATCAGCGGCATCGCCTGTTCGATCCAGTCGACGTATCCGGGCAAGGGTTGATTAAGCGCGTTGCGTCCGCTGACCGACACAACCGCCAACACCATCAGTGAAAAGACTGCCAATCCGCTGAGGAGTGCCAGAAACCTTTCCACGCGCAAAAGTGCCTGATCCAGTTTGCTAAGCGTGCTGTCATCGGTCAGCACCAAGGAAGCGGTGGCCATGAGCGTTCCAATCCGGTTGTGTCGGGCAAGAATGAGTTGTCGCCCACCCGGCACCAGACGGCCCGGGTGGGAGAGCACAAGTGTGCTTACATCGCGTCGGCGATCATGCCGGTGACCATGTCATAAAGCTCTTGCGCAGGCAGGCCAGCATCGGTGTTTTGCGCGATCCATGCCGCTGCAGCCGGAGCGGCGGCGGCCTCTTTGAAGGCGGCGATCTCTTCATCAGAGAAGCTGATTTGCGCGATCCCACGCTCTTCCAGGGCCGGGCCCCACGCATCCATCGTCGCACCGTTGTAGTTGGCGATGTAGTGGTCGAGTGCCTCGTCCACGGACCCAAGCAAAGCCGCGCGATGATCATCGCTGAGGTCGACCAGCGCGTCAGAGTTCACCACAACCGGGCAGTTCACAGTGCCGGGGTTGAGGTTTGTCGTCCACCAGGTGCCGTTTTCGATGGTGCCAAAGGACATATGCGCATGTGGCGCAAAGCTGACCGCTTTCACAACGCCGGAGTCCATGGCCTGACGGACCTCGGTCGCGGACATGGAGGTGGGCACGGCGCCGACGGCCTCCATTGCGGCACCGATACCACCGGTTGCGCGGACGGAAAGACCTTCGAAATCGGCCAGCGTTTCGGGCGCGTCACCCACGCCAACGATGTTGTACTGCGGCAGCGGTGACGGCATCAGCAGTGTCGCGTTCCAGCGACCCAGATCGGCCACCGTGGCCGGATGCTCGTAGACGGCCATCGACAGTTCAACCTCTTGTTCAAGCGAGGAGACGCCAAGGAAAGGCAGTTCCAGCACGGTGATCGAAGGGTTCTTGTCGCGGTGATAGCCGGCGCAGAATTGCGCCATCTCGAAGGCGCCGATGGAGATCCCGTCAAGGTTCTCGCGGTTATTGGACAGGCCGCCATAAGAGATGTTCAGCGTGAATTCGCCGCCCGTTTTTTCGTTGACGAGTTCTGCGAGCTTTTCCACATGCTCGGTGAAAGCGCGGCGCTTACCCCAGAGCGAGACGTTCCATTCGACGGCGAGCGCTTCTCCGGCGAAGGCGATCATGATGGCAGAGGCCGCAGCGCGGCTCATGAATTTTTTCATTGGTGTGTTCCTCCCACATTTCGATGGCGCTATCCAAACCGATTTTGGTGTGAGAGTCTCATGAAGAAATCGGCGCGACCGCGCGGGCGTGCCCTGCGGATTTCCGCAAGGCTAAAGCAGAGTGCTTTTATCTAGCCCCAGTTTGACGATTTTTTCGTTCAATGTGCGGCGGCCGATCCCAAGTGCATTGGCCACATCGTCCATGCGACCGTCATGGGTTTGCAGCGCCTTGCCGATCATCTGGCGTTCAAAGGCGGCGACAGCTTCACGCAGGCCCGATTTGGCCAAGGTCGAGGGCCCATCGCCCATCATCGCGTCTTGCAACGAACCACGTCCAAACCGCGCAGCAAGCACCAGACGTTCGGCGACGCTGCGCAATTCGCGCACATTGCCGGGCCAGTCATGTGCCAGCAAAAGCGCATAGTCGGCATCGGAAAGCTCTGGCGCAGGCGTGCCGTAAGTCTTTGAAAATTCGTCCAGAAAACGCAGCATCAAAAGGGCGATGTCGTCAAGGCGCTGACGCAGGGGCGGTAAGCGCAGGCCAAAGGTATCCAGCCGGAACCATAGATCTTGCCGCAACCGACCTGCCGCTACGGCCTCTTTCACGTCCTCATTTGTTGCCGAAAGAACCCTCAGGTCGATGGTTTCGGGTGCGCCGCGCCCGGGGTCCAGCACCTCTTTCACTTCGATCAGACGCAAGAGCATTGGCTGCACGTCAATCGGGCAGGCGCAAATCTCATCCAGAAATAGCGTGCCGCCTGCTGCATTGCGGGCAATCAGGGGTAGCTGATCGGGGCGGAGTTCGGCGGCGTTGATCGCGATGTAAGGACCATCGCACCGGGCAGAGACATCGTGCAAGGCGCGGGCTACCAGATCCTTGCCCGTGCCAGTTTCGCCATGGATCAGCACGGCGGCGTCGGCGTCAGCCAGCCCGGTGATGGTGTCGCGTAGCTGTTGCATCTCGGGCGTGTCGCCCAAAAGCACACGATCAAGCCCCGCCAATTGCTGCAACCGCCCCTTGAGCCGCAGATTGCTTTGCCGCATCCGGTACTGGTCGGCGGCATGGGAGAGGATCGACAGCAACCTTTTGGGTTCATAGGGTTTTTCAACAAAGCTGTAGGCGCCGTGGTTCATCGCCTCGACCGCCATGGGAATGTCGCCATGGGCCGAAATCAACACCACGGGTGGGGCCGCCCTGAGGCTTTGCAGAAGCTCCAGACCGGACATTTCGGGCATGCGCAGATCAGACAGGATCACGTCGGGTTTGAACTGGGCAATCCAGCGATCCGCGTCCGTCGCACGGGCAAGGTCTTTTGCGACCCAGCCCGCCGCCTCGATCAGATCAACAAGCGAGTTACGCATCATGCGGTCGTCATCAATAATAAGCACGCGAAAGGCGGTCATGATTGCGGTCCTGCTGGTTCGTTGTGGAATTCGGCCCGGAAGATCGCACCACCCGCGTCGCGATCCTGCGCGGTCAGGACGCCGCCGTGGTCAGACACGATCCCGGCAGAGATCGTCAGGCCCAGCCCCATGCCCTTGCCGCTTTCGCGTGTTGTCGCGAAAGGTTCGCGCAGATCGTCCATGGTTTGCCCGCCCAGGCCATGGCCGGTGTCGGCCACGGCAAACCAGACCCCGCCGCTGTCCGCGCCCATGCTGATGTCGATTTGCCGGGTGTCGGAATCCTCGACTGCGTCGATGGCGTTGCGCACAAGGTTGGTCATCACCTGTTCAAGACGCAACCTGTTGCCTTCAAGCGTGACAGGTGTTGCGGGTGGGTCAAAGGTAATCTGGGTGTCGGCCTCTGCAATGGACGGTGTCAGCAGGTCAAGGGCTGCGCGCATGACCTCTGCCAGATCAACGGTTTCGAACTGGTCGCGGCCTTTGCGCGAGAAGAATTTGAGCTGGCGGGTGATATCCTCCATTCGGGCCACGAGGCCTTGCATCTTGTCATTCAGCGGTGACGCGCCCGTGGCCATTTCCGATGCGGCCAACTGGTTGCGCATGGCGGCGATGGGTTGGCCCAATTCATGGGTGACCGAAGAGGCCAATTGCCCCAGTGCCGCCAGCCGTCCGGCGCGTTCCAATTCGGCCTGGGTCTTTTTGAGGGTCTGTTCGGCCAGTCTGCGTTCCTCGATCTCGACGGCAAGACGCTCGTTAGCGCGGCGCAATTGCGCCTCTTCATGTTCCGAGCGGGTCAGGGCATCGCCAATGCGCTGCACCCGCCTGACCTGCCACGAGATCAGAATGAGGCCGCTTAAAAGAACCATCGCCCCGGTGATCAGCCAGGCGCGTGTCGTCGCCTGATCGTCGGGCACCAGAAAATGGAGCGACCAGCCGTTGGGAAGGTCAGAGGTGCGCAGATACAGAAACCGCTCTCCCCCGATGCGCGCGGTTTGCCGGGTCGGGTTCGGTTCCCAATCAAGGGGGGTAAGTTGCTCTTCGCCAAATTGCCGCGCGGCGATGATGCGGGCGCGTTGATCGTTGGTCAGCGATGCGACAGTGCGGTAGCGCCAAGCGGGATCAGAGGCGAGAAGCACCACGCCATCGGCATTGGACAGGATGATCCGTTCGCCCGAGGCCTGCCAACTGTCCTGAAGCGTGGAAAGGTCAAGTTTGATCGCAACCACACCGCTGTCGGCGGTCTGTTCAGAGCGCACGGCAAGGGCGTAGAAGTAGCCCGGAATGCCGGTGGTGGCACCGATGCCATAGAATTCACCCAAAGCGCCCTTTTGTGCATCCTGAAAGTAGGGGCGGAAGGCATAATTCTGCCCGACAAAGCTGTTTGGGGCCGCGGCATTCGAGGCCGAGATCGTCAGCCCGGTGTTGTCCATCAGATAGATCGCATCGATGCCAGCGCTTTGCGTAAAGCCAGCCAATCGTGCGTTGAGCCGCCCGCGGTCACCGCCCGAAAGCGTTTCAACCACTACGGGGTCTTGCGAAAGCAGAAACGGCATATGGGCGAAGCGGCGCAACTCCGCCTCGACCGTGCTACGGTAGAGCGTCAGGCGGGCAGCGGCCTTGGCCAGCTCTTGCCCTTTGAAATAGGTGTAGGACCCCCAGAACAGGACAGCAGCGCAAAGCGACGCGGCCAGCACCAGGATGAGTTTGAGGTTCCGCATCGCGATGTGGTGGACGATGGTTGCCGAAAAATCAACCGCCAGCGCCGCGCGCACAGGCAGTTGTCAGCAGGCGGGAGGGCGCATAGATCATGGGTATGACGACGTTTCCATCGCCCGAAACTTTGTATCCGGTCAAGCTCGCCTCGGCCCGCGACCACAAGGGCACGGTCTTTCTGGCGCCTGCGACCAAAGACCATCCGCGGATGGAGGTTGGCGAATACACCTATGTCAGCGCGCATCAGCCACCCAAGGATTGGGCGCAGCATATTGCGCCATATCTTTATCCCTTTTCGCCCGAGATGCTGCGGATCGGGAAGTTTTGCCAGATTGCCGACGGGGTGGTCTTTATCACCGCGTCGGCCAATCACCGGTATGACGGCTTTTCAAGCTTTCCGTTTGGCATTTTCGACGGTGGATTGCTGGGGACACCGGCGATGCCGGAACCGGGGCCGGACACCTGCGTTGGCCATGATGTCTGGTTGGGGCAGGGGGTTAAGGTGTGCCCCGGTGCCGTGATCGGGAACGGGGTCATCGTGGCGGCGGGCGCGGTTGTGGCGGGGCAGGTCCCTGATTACGCCATCGTTGGCGGCAACCCGGCCCGTATCATCCGCATGCGATTTGACGAATTGACGATTGCCGCGTTGAACCGGTTGGCTTGGTGGGACTGGCCCATCGCGCATATCCGGGCGCATGAGGCCGCGATTGTCGGCGCTGATCTGGACCTTCTGGAACGCGCAGCCGATCAAATCGATCGCCGCGCGTCTTCCTGAAGGTCATTGAGGAAGGCAGCCAAGGGTTCTGTCCATTGTGGGTTGGCGTCCTTGCGGCCCGGCTGAGCGGGCCACCGACGGAAGATCACGCGCCCGGTGGTGAAGGGCAGCGGGAACCACATCCTGTCCCATGTCGAAAGCGCCCGGCCTCTGCGGGTGTGATAGGCAAAACCATAGACAGGGCGTTGCATCGCCCGAGCCCAATCAAGCGGCGCATCCTTGACCTGACGCGCAGGGCCCAGCGGACCATCAGCCGCGATGCCGATACTGTAGCCATCGCGCACCCGGCGCAAAACCGTGCGCGAGGCGACAAGGTTGGATATGCCCTCGGCCATCTCCATCGGGTGCAGGCCTGATTGCCGTTGCAACGCGCCCGACACCCGGCCAATCGGTGAGCTGGCGTAGAGGGTAGACAGGGGGCCAAGTTCTTTCGGCCAATGCAACGGCCCCATGAGCGAGCATTCGTGCCACATCACAACGAGCACCGGACCCACGGCCAGATCGGCGGCCAGATCGTCCAAACCGTCGCGCTGCCAGCGCGTTGTTGCATGGCAAAGCCGCAGATAAAGCCCGGCCACACGGGCAATCGCGCCCGCCAGCAGTGAAGAATGTTCCAATCTGCGGCGCAAAGACATGCCCCTTCATGACATTTTCCGCAGCCTGCGCAAGTCAGCCCCTTGCGTGGCACAGCGTGGTGGGCTAACCCATGCCTCGGTCTTAGGGGTATAGCTCAGTTGGTAGAGCGGCGGTCTCCAAAACCGTAGGTCCCGGGTTCAAGTCCTGGTGCCCCTGCCAGACCACTTCTCCCTTTGTGATTTCGGATCAAAAGGACGTTGGCGCAGATGACGGATGACAGCGCAGGGCAGGTTTCTGTGGCTCTTCATATCGGCGCGCACAAGACGGCCACCACCCATCTGCAACGGTCCCTTTTGGATGCTGATACCGCGTTACGCGCGGAGGGCGTTCAATTTCACGGACCACGCAGTTTTCGTTGGGGTGAGCCATCGCTGCTAGAGCGGTTCCGGATTGCAGGCGAGCCAAACGGCCCGGTTCGCGCGATTGACCCCCGCGCGCTGGCGAAGCTGGCCAATGGGGCTGAGCGGCTGATTCTGTCAGAGGAAAACTTTCCCGGCACGCTGATGAACGAAAACGGTCGCCTGCGCAGACCGCTTTATCCGGATGGGCCGCGGCGGATTGCCGAACTGGCCGTAAGGATGCCGGAGGTGCCGGTCGACCTTTATCTTAGCATTCGGCAACCGACGGCCTTGCTGAATTCTGCCTTCAGCCAGCGGCTGCATGGCAGGCGCGATATCACGCTGGAGGATTTCCTGCGCCGCAATGCCATTGCCTTGGTCGATTGGGTCAGCCTTGTCACGCGGCTGCGGGCCGCGCCGGGTGTCCGGACACTGACCTTGTGGTGCTACGAGGATTACACAGTCCTTTTCCCGCAGATTGTGACAGAGCTGACTGGTGGTCGTGCGGCGGGTTGCGTTGCACCCTTGCCTGAGAACATGCACGGCGGGCTGTCGGAATTGACTGTCACGCTTTTGCTGGCGGATGACACCATCACGCTGGAAGAGGCGATTGCGGCCTGCCCGGTCGATGAGAATAACCCCAAATTCGATGCTTTTGATGCCGAGGCCCACGCGTTGGGCCGCGAATACTATGATGCGCAACTGGCGCAGATTGACGCGATGGACGGGATCACGCGGTTGCGACCGTGACTTGGGCTTGAAAACATCAGCGCGGGGCCGTATGTCGCCTTGATCACCGCAACAAAGGCACGCCCCATGGCCATGAACCCCGTCAAGTTTGTCAACGAAACCCGCGCAGAAATTGCCAAGGTTGTCTGGCCCACGCGGCGCGAAGTCGTCATGACCACGATCATGGTGTTCATTATGGCAGCTCTGACGGCGATCTTCTTTTCGCTGGTTGATTTGGTGATCCGCTCCGGCTTGCAAGGTGTGCTGACCTACTTTGGCAGCTAGGGCACGGCCCTAAGCCCGCTTGCGAAAATCGCTGCCCCCACTTGAAAACGGCTGGGCGGGGCGATACTAGGCCAACATCCCCGAAAAAGGCGCGCTGCGAATCAAGTTGCGCGCCCCTTTTTTATCTTTCGGGTGGGCGGCGAACCCGCCCGATGAACGCAATTTGCGGCCCCTTGGGTCGCGCACACGAAGGTGGCCCAGAACATGGCGAAACGTTGGTATTCGGTGAGCGTCCTTTCGAACTTCGAAAAGAAGATCGCCGAGCAGATCCGCCAGAAGGCAGAAGAGCAAGGCTTGTCCGAGCAGATCGACGAAGTGCTGGTGCCGACCGAGGAAGTGATCGAGGTGCGGCGCAACAAGAAGGTCACGACCGAGCGCCGCTTTATGCCCGGTTATGTGCTTGTCCACATGGAACTGTCGGATGAGGGCTATCACCTGATCAACTCTATCAATCGCGTCACAGGTTTTCTGGGTCCGCAGGGGCGCCCGATGCCGATGCGGGACGCCGAGGTGCAGGCCATCCTTGGCCGCGTTCAGGAAGGCGAGGAGAGCCCACGCACATTGATCCACTTTGAGATCGGCGAGAAGGTCAAGGTCAACGACGGGCCGTTTGAAGACTTTGATGGCATGGTCGAAGAGGTCGATGACGAGAACCAGCGTCTGAAAGTGACCGTGTCGATCTTTGGTCGCGCCACGCCGGTGGAGTTGGAATACACACAGGTCACCAAACAAAGCTGATCGCTTTGTCAGGCTGAAATCATCAACGCAGTGCGTCCAGCCGGATGCGCTGCGTTTTGCGTTTTTGGGACGTTTATCAGCAGTTGGGGACGTTGACGGCCAGCCCGCCAAGGGCGGTTTCCTTGTACTTCTCGCTCATGTCCATGCCGGTCTGGCGCATGGTTTCAATCGCGGCATCCAGTGGCACAAGGTGTACGCCGTCACCCCGCAGGGCGAGGCTGGCGGCGCTGACGGCCTTGATGCAGCCCAGCCCGTTGCGTTCGATACACGGAACCTGAACGAGGCCGCGGATCGGGTCGCAGGTCATGCCCAGGTGATGTTCCAGCGCAATCTCGGCGGCGTTTTCAATCTGTTCTGTCGTGCCGCCCATGACCGCGCAGAGGCCCGCAGCGGCCATCGCACTCGCGCTGCCGACCTCGGCCTGACAGCCGCATTCGGCCCCGCTGATCGAGGCGTTGAACTTGATCAGCCCGCCGATGGCGGCCGCCGTCAAAAGGAAATCCGGAACGGCCTTGACCGTCGCGCCCGGCACATGGTCAAGCCAGTAGCGGATTGTGGCCGGCACCACGCCCGCAGCCCCATTGGTCGGGGCGGTGACGACCTGACCGCCTGCGGCGTTTTCCTCATTCACGGCCATGGCGTACATCGACATCCAGTCATTGATGGTGTGCGGTGCGGGCTGGTTGAGGCCTCTTTCCGCCATCAAGGCATCATGGATGCCTTTGGCGCGCCTGCGCACGTTCAGACCTCCGGGCAGCGTGCCCTCGGTCGAGAGGCCGCGATCGATACAGGCATTCATCACCTCCCATATCCGGGTAAGGCCCTTGTCCAAATCACCCGCGTCGCGGCGGCTTAGCTCATTCTCGCGCTTCATCCGGGCGATGCTTTTGCCACTGGTTTCAGACATTTGCAGCATCTCGGCGGCGGTATGGAACGGGTAAGGCACAGGCGGGCCATCGTCGGTGTCCTTGCCTGCGGCCAGTTCCGCCTCGGTCAGCACAAAGCCACCACCAATGGAGTAATAGGTGATCTGGGTGACCACATCGCCCTGCGCATCCAATCCGCGCAGGATCAGACCGTTGGCATGACCGGGCAGGGGCGGGCCGAAGTCAAAGACAACATCATCTTTGGGATGAAAGGCCAGCGGGCCAAGACCGTCGGGGCTGACGGTATGTTCTTCCTTGATCCGCGCAAGCTCTGCCTCGGCCTTGTCGGCGTCATAGTCATCGGCCAGAAATCCGGCGAGACCCAGAACCACGGCGCGATCGGTGGCATGGCCGACGCCCGTAAAGGCGAGCGAGCCATGCAGGCTGGTACGCAGGCCTGCCACCTTGAAGGGCTGGGCGCGCAGATGGTCAAGAAACCGGGATGCCGCCACCATCGGCCCAATGGTGTGCGAAGACGAAGGGCCGACGCCGACCTTGAACATATCAAAAACGCTGAGGAACATCAGATTGGGCGTCCTTCTGGTGGGTTGGGCAAGGTTGGGGCGGAAAAGGGTGTTGGGCCAAGGCCCTCGGACACGGCGGCACGTCGGACCGCAGGGCGGTTTTCGGCGCGCAGGGCGAAATGATAGAGACGCGGGTAAGACGCCAAGTCACACCAGCCCGTTTCTCCGCCGTAGATCCGCATCCAACGCAACATCGGGCCAAGATAGCAGCCATGGGCGCTGGGCGCATTCGTATCAAGCCAGGCTGCGTTTGGGGCGGCGTCGAGCAACGCCAACATATCGCACAAGCGGGCGCGGGTTTTCTGACGGAGCGCAGGGGCGGCATCATCGATGTGTTGATCGGGATAGAACAAAAGGCGCAGCGCAGGATGCAGCGTATTGGCGAGCCAAAAGAGCCATTGCACGGCATGCGCCCGGTCAGGCGCGTCGGGCGCGGGCATCAGGCCACCGTAGGCGTCAGAAAGCCACATCAAGATGGCCCCGGTTTCGAACAACGGCCCATGTGGCGTTTCCAGCACCGGAATCAGCCCGTTGGGGTTCAGCGCCAGATAGGCAGGTGTTTTTTGCCCCTGGCGGGTGCGGTCAACCAGCACGGTTTCATAGGGGAGCCCCTGTTCTTCCAGCGCCAGCCGCACGCAGAGCGAGGCGTTGTCCGGGGCATAATGCAGGCGCAATGGGTCGGTCATGCGGGTCTTCTAGCCGGAACCCCGATGCGCGTCCGCCAGAAACCGACGCTTATGTGCCAAAACCTGCGTTTGCCGGACGTTAACCGGTTTTGTGGCAGACCCAGTGGACGATCTTGGCCATTGGCCCGCATTACCCCCTCGCGCCGGTCCGTCATTGCGCCTATAACGCCCGCGTCTGCATCTGTTGGAGCCTGCAAAATGCCTTCCGAACTGTCCCCCATCGACAAAGCGAAATTCGTGGCCGCCAAACGCGCGACGGAGTTTGTGCAAAGCGGCATGAAAGTGGGGCTGGGCACTGGGTCCACGGCGGCCTGGCTGGTGCGCTGTCTGGGCGAGCTGGTGCGCGAAGAAGGCTTGCAGATCAAGGGCGTGCCCACGTCGACCCGCACCGCGCAGCTGGCACGGGATGTGGGGATTGAGGTGATTTCGCTGGATGAGGCGAAGTGGCTTGATATCACCATTGACGGGGCGGACGAATATGACGCGGATCTAAACCTGATCAAGGGTGGCGGCGGCGCCCATTTGCAGGAAAAAATTGTCGCGACAGCCTCTGACCAGATGGTGGTGATTGCCGATATATCCAAGCGGGTTGAGACACTTGGCGCCTTTCCATTGCCAGTCGAGGTGATCCCCTTTGGCTGGCAGACGTCCAAAACGCTGATCGAGGAAATGCTGTCTGGTATGGATGTGCTGGGCCACACTACAAGTCTGCGGATGAATGGCGATGCCCCCTTTATCACGGATGAGGGTAACCACATCATCGACCTGCATCTGAACCGGATCGGCAACGCACGTCAGTTGTCGCTGGTGCTGAACCAGATCCCCGGAGTTGTCGAGAACGGACTGTTCATCGATATCTGCGACGCGGTGGTGATCGGCTATGGCGATGGCCGCGTCGAGGTGCAGGACATCAACAAGGGCACGACAACCGAGACCCGGTTTGATTTCCTTGAAACGGAAAACCTGTTCTCTGACATGGCTGACTGACGCGCCACATGGTTTCCACAACATCGGGCCAAGATCGGTTCCGACAGGGTCAGGTCACGTGGGCTGTGTTGCCAGAGAAAACGGCACGCGCCTCAGATACGGTTTCCAGCGGATCAGGTCGGGTTTGCCGGGCGCGGGGCTGAATTTCAGCGCGTGCGATGGGCAGAGCGCCACGAAATACCTCAGCGAATTGGCGCTGGGCGGCGTTATTTTTTCGCGGCACACCCGTCGCTGACCACAATGTCGTCAGGGGCCGTTGTTCTTACCGGCTTGCATGTTTAGGT
The DNA here is from genome assembly GCA_947493335.1 of uncultured Paracoccaceae bacterium. Taxonomy (GTDB): domain Bacteria; phylum Pseudomonadota; class Alphaproteobacteria; order Rhodobacterales; family Rhodobacteraceae; genus CANMYO01. The sequence continues at coordinate 33,234 of CANLQO010000001.1, forward strand.
TGCCCCAGACGACAGCGCCGCAGGGACACTATTCATGGCATTTGACTACGACCTTTATGTAATTGGCGGCGGCTCTGGCGGCGTGCGCGCGGCGCGGGTGGCGGCGGCCACGGGCGCGAAGGTTGCGCTGGCCGAAGAATACCGCATGGGCGGCACCTGCGTCATTCGTGGATGTGTTCCAAAGAAGCTGATGGTTTTTGCCAGCACCTATCCCGGCCAGGTCGAAGAAGCGAAAGCCTATGGCTGGGAAGCGCAGATTGGCGGCTTCAACTGGGACCACTTCAGCGGCAAACTGAATGCAGAGCTGGACCGGTTGGAAGGTGTCTACCGCAACCTGCTGGGCGGCTCCGATGTGGAAATCCACGACGGCCGCGCGGTCATGAAGGATGCACATACTGTTTCGATCAATGGGCAGGATTACACTGCCAAACACATTCTGATCGCCACCGGCGGTCACCCGGTGCGCCCGGATATGCCAAACGCGCATTTGGGTCTGTCATCCAACGACATCTTCAAAATGAAGAAGTTGCCGAAATCGGTGCTGATCATCGGTGGCGGCTATATTGCCTGCGAGTTCGCCTGCATTCTGCATGGGCTGGGCGTTGAAGTGACGCAATACTATCGCGGCGCGCAAATCCTGCGCGGTTTCGATGATGAGGCGCGCGGCCTGTTGGCCGAAAGCATGATGGGACGTGGCATCAAACTGCATCTTGGTACCAATATCGTCGAGATGGCACCTGCCGATGAGGCGCACGGCCCCATTCCCACAGCTAGCGATGCCGCGGGCGGCGGTGGCGGTGTTCCGGATAATCATGCCGAGCACTACTCTGGCCCGATCTGGGTCAAATCCACCAACGGCAGCGAAGAGACGTTTGACCATGTGGTCTTTGCCACTGGCCGGGCACCCAACACCGATGGGTTGGGCCTTGAGGCGGCGGGTGTCAAAACCAACAGGCGCGGCGCGATTGAGGTCGACAAATACAGCCAGACCAACGTGCCTTCGGTCTTTGCCATCGGAGATGTGACCGGGCGTGTGGAACTGACGCCGGTGGCGATCCGCGAGGGCATGGCCTTTGTCGAGACAGTGTTCAAAGGCAATCCAACACCGGTGGATCACGACCTGATCCCCTCAGCCGTCTTTACCCAGCCAGAGTTGGGCACCGTCGGTCTGACCGAAGAACAGGCCCGCGAGATTGAGCCGATTGATGTGTATTGCACCAGCTTCAAGCCGATGCAGCAGGCCTTTGCGGGCGGATCTGAACGGGTGCTGATGAAACTGATCGTCAGCCAGGAAAGCCGTAAGGTTCTGGGCTGTCATATCGTCGCAGATCACGCCGGCGAATTGATCCAGATGGTCGGGATTGCGGTGAAAAATGGCCTCACAAAAGAACAGTTTGACGCGACGTGTGCCGTTCATCCGACGATGTCGGAAGAGCTTGTGACGATGAAAACGCCGATGCGGTCGGCTTGAATTTCGCCCATCCGGGCACATCTGGTAGAACAAGGGCCCCACGAGGGGCATGAAATAGGGAAGATCAACGCACAATGGCAGGCAACAACGGTGGCCCATGGGGCGGCGGCGGCAACAATAACGGCGGCGGCAATCAGCCGCCTCGTCCCCCGCGTCCCCCGCGAAATGACGGACCAAACATCCCCGAGATCGACGATCTGGTGAACAAAGGACGCGAACAGCTGCGCGTCCTGATGGGCGGCGGCGGTCAGGGTGGCAACACTAATGGCACCGGTGGCGGTGGCGGCGGTGGCCCCGCGCTGACACGCGGCACGGTCGGTTTGGGTGTTTTGGCGGCGGTGGCCCTTTGGGCGTTTCAATCGTTCTACACGGTCAAACCCGAAGAGCAGTCGGTCGAATTGCTGTTTGGGTCCTACATGTCCACCAACGGTCCGGGCCTGAACTTTGCCCCATGGCCCGTGGTGACACGAGAAGTCCTGCCGGTCACCACCGAACGCAGCATCGACATCGGGACCAGCCGGTCCGGGCTTGATGCCGGTCTGATGCTGACGGGGGATGAAAACATCGTCGACATCGACTTTCAGGTGGTCTGGAACATCACTGACCCGCAGCAATATCTTTTCAACCTTGCTGACCCGCCCCAGACGATTGAGGCCGTGGCCGAATCCGCGATGCGCGAAATTATCGCCCAATCGAACCTTGCGCCGATCCTGAACCGTGACCGTGGTGCGATTGCCGACCGTCTGAGAGATGACGTTCAGCGCACTTTGGACAGCTATGAAAGCGGTGTGAACATCGTACGTGTCAACTTTAACAAGGCCGACCCGCCCGAGCCGGTGATCGCGTCATTCCGTCAGGTGCAGGACGCCGAGCAGGAGCGCGACAGGTTGGAAAACGTGGCTGACGCCTATGCCAACCGCGTCGTGGCCGAAGCCCGTGGTCAGGCGGCCCAGCTTTTGGAGCAGGCCGAAGGTTACCGGGCGCAGGTCGTCAACGAGGCGGCAGGTGAGGCATCACGCTTTACCGCCGTGCTGGACGAGTATTCCAAAGCACCCGAAGTGACGCGGAAACGGATCTATCTGGAAACGATGGAGGCCGTTCTGGGCGGGATCGACATTATCCTTTTGGATGAAAACAATGGCAGCAGTCAGGGTGTCGTGCCTTATCTGCCGCTTAATGAGCTGCGCTCGAACTCGAACACCGGGGGGTCTAACTAATGCGGAAATCTGTTTTCCTTCTGCCCACCCTGATCGTGATCGCGGTGCTGGCCATTTCGTCGGTCTTTATCGTGGACGAACGCCAAAAGGCGCTGGTTCTGCAATTCGGCCAAATCGTCAAGGTGAAGGAAGAGCCGGGGCTTGGTTTCAAGCTGCCGCTGTTCCAGAACGTCGTCTTTTATGATGACCGCATCCTTAGCCGTGATCTTGACCCGCTTGAGGTTACGCCTTCGGATGACCGTCGTCTGATCGTCGACGCCTTTGCGCGGTACCGCATTTCGGATGTCGAGCGCTTCCGCCGGGCCGTGGGTGACGGCGGTGAAGAACGCGCTGCATCGCGTCTGGATGGCATTCTGCGCGACACTACGCGGAACGTTTTGGGTACGGTGTCATCCAACGACATCCTGTCGGTCGATCGTGCTGCGCTGATGCTGCGTATCCGCAACGACGCGATTGCCGAAGCGCGGTCATTGGGTCTTGAGGTCATTGACGTGCGCCTGAAGCGGACCGACTTGCCACCCGAAAACCTGAACGCCACCTATGAGCGGATGAAGGCAGAGCGGGAACGCGAAGCCGCCGACGAAATCGCCCGTGGTAACGAGGCCGCGCAAAGGGTGCGCGCGCAGGCTGACCGGACAGTGATCGAGTTGACCTCTGACGCCACACGTCAGGCCGAGATCACCCGAGGTGAAGCCGACGCAGAGCGCAACGCGATCTTTGCCGAGGCTTTTGGCGCGGACCCGGAATTCTTTGAATTCTACCGTTCCATGACGGCCTACACGCGGTCACTGACGCCGGGCAATTCGTCGATGGTACTGTCGCCAGATTCGGAATTCTTCAATTATCTGAAGTCGGATCAGGGTGCCCGGAGCGCTGAGGGCGAGTAATGGTCTACGTCCTGACGGGCCTTGGCCTTGTCCTGTTGATCGAGGGGCTGGTGTACGCACTGGCCCCTTCGCTTATCGAAGATCTTCTGGCTGCACTGCGGTCACTGACACTTGAACAGCGCCGCCTTTTCGGACTGCTGACGATGGCGTTGGGCGCTTGTATTCTGACGGTGGCCCATCTGGTTGGCGGTTGACGCCAACGCCGGACGACTTACGCCCGTTTGGCCGCAGCGGCGATCTTGGGGATCACCGTTTCATAGTGTTGGTAGATCAAAAGCTGGCCGGCATCTGCAATCACTTCGATATCGATCCAGGGATAAGCCTCGCGGTATTCCGCGATGGTGGGCACATCCATTGATGGGTCCTGTGCACCGTTGATGAACCACATGGGCGTCTCGCGGACGGCAGGGATCAGGTTGGACCAATCGGCCTCTGTCGCCAGAATTTCCATCGTATAAGCCTGCGATACATTGGTGCCTTTGCCGGCAATGAGTTCGGCGTTGGCGATCAGCACCGTCGAGAGAGCTTCATCCTGCAGGACCGACATATCGGCGGCAGAGGATTGGTGCATCTGACGAAACATCTCTTTCACACCAATGCGTTTGGCCATTGTGACGGCGGCCTTGGCGGTGAACTTGAGCAGATGCGGGGCATGCTTTGCGGTCGAAAGAAAGAAGCGGTGCCATTTGCCCATCCCGGAGTAGTGCCGGTCACCGGGCAGGCAAGGACGGGCGCAAAGGCCGATGATTTCACTGATGGTGTCCGGGAAGTGTTTGGCAAAATCAGCGGCAAATAGCAGGTCATTGCCCTGCGTCACGTAGGGCAGCCGTGCAATACCAAGGTGATCCAGCAAGGCCTTTGTATCCGCGCGGGTTGCGCCCAGAATATCCGCCTTGGGGTCAAGGTTATCACTGTGTCCATAGCCTGCCCTGATCGGACAGATCACCCGCAGTCCGGTCCGGTACGCGAGGCGCAACATCGGTTCATGCCAGCGGGCCATGCAATATCCCATGTGTGAATAGAGCACCGGCGCCCCGGTGATCGGCCCCATGTCATGGTAATCAAGCCGCCGCCCGTCGGGGAGGGTCAGTGTCTTGAACGGCTTCCAGACCTCTGCCTGCAGCCAGTCGGAGCCCTGAGTGAGCGGTGGGGTCTCAAAGTCACCGGATTGCGGGTCAGGGCTGTTGGAGAAATCGCGCAGTGACATCACAAGGCGGATCACTTCAGATTGGGTGCGGGCATTCATCTTGGCAAGAATGGATTTGATCTGCCCCCGCACCGTGCCTTCGCTTGTGCCGCGTTCGGCAGAGATGGTTTTGGCATCCAACCCTTCGACCAATGCGCGTACAACGCCCTGTTCCGCAGCGGTCAGGCCAAAGACTTCCTCGAGTGTTTGACCAAGGGCTGCCTGCCAATGATAGCGCGTGGTGACCACCAACACATGCGCGCGCGCATTGGCGTCGGTCCCCTGAAGCTTGCGAAATTGAAACAGCGCTGGCCCGCGCGCGGCTGGCAGGGCCACCTTGAGCAGGTGATCGGGTGTGTCCGCGCTTCGAAAGGCGGCGCGCAGGGCATCGTTGACCGCGTCAAGCGCCTCTCTTTGAAAGTGCAGCGCATTCAGCCGGGCACCATCTTCGATCGCAAAGGCTTGCTGTGCGCCGGCGTTGCTTGCCACGACTTTCAAATCGGCATCGACAATGAAGGCGGCAAGTGTGTTGAAGGGGGTCAGGCTGTGGGCAAGATCGGGGGCCTCATCCGTTGCCGCGCCGCGTGCCAGAAAGGTGTCGGCGCGATCCAGATGGGCCTGATGTGCGATGTCAAATTGATTAATCTCATCAATTGTTTGGCGGGCTGATTGGGCGTCCAGCCCCGCCTCATTCCAGGCGTCGATGAAGGTTTCGAGCGATTGGGGATCAAGCGCGATGTCATAAAGCTGATCGACAATTTTCTGTGGGTTGATCTCTTTGGGCGTACCGTCTGTCATTTTTCGCAAACTTCTAAAATTGGTCCGGCGCCCGAAAGCGACTGCGGACCCAACATGATTATCGTTAACAGGTAAAGATTGGTGTGTCTGCGCATCTGCATCACATCTCGATGGCGCAGACACACCGGGCCCCGGGGCTGAAACGGAAGAGGTTAAGACCCCGGGGATCACGTGTGGAGGTGCTTTAGGACAGCACCATCCAGCCGCCGCACGCGACCAACAGACCGGCAAGTGCACGGTTCATGATTGCCATCGAACGCGGTGAGCGGACCAGACGGGTCAACTGCGCGGCGCATCCGATGATGAGGCCTGCACCCGTCGCCAGCGCGACAAAAGTAACAAGCGCGATGATCAGAAAGTCCGGCATCTGGATTGCCGAGATGTTCATCATCTTGGGAAGGACGAGTGGAAAGAGGATCATCATGTAAGGCGAGATAAAGCAGGTCATGATGCCCGCGCCCATGGCTGCCCAAGACGATTTTTGGGCCGCAACACAGTTCGCGTTCATGTCAAATCCGCCTTTCCATATCCCCCGAGCGAGCCACAGGATGTAGGCGATCATGAGGTATTGGCTGTAATCCAAAATCTCTGGAACGGCGGTCAACCAGGCGCTGAGGCCAAAGCAGACGGCAGAGATTATCAGAACCCCGCCCAAAGCAAACCCAAAGCCAAAACCAATGGCACCGCGGACATCGCGCCCGGCAGATCGAACCATCAACATCAGGACAATCGGACCAGGAGCGATGGCAATGGCAACAAGCGTGATAAAATAGGAAATGAAATCAGGCAGGTTCATGACTGTGCCTCCCCGCTCAGGGTGGCGTTGAGTACCCGGCGGGTACTTGGCCAAGCTTTCCATGCCCGCAGGGCCAGACCGGTCAGACCGATCACGATCCAGCTGCCCTGAATAAGGGCTGAGGCGAGGTTGAAATCGGCGATCAGGCTGATTGCGACAAGCACGGCGGCCAGCACATTGCACAGGGAATATGTGGTGCTGTTTCCGTCGAGAATGCCGAACTGCACCGCACCGAATGAGAACAAATAGGTCAGGAAGCCAAGAACACCGACACACTGATATGGGGTCAGCGCGGTGACAGAATAAAACGAGTCAAACATAATGAACTTTCTTTGATGTAATGATCAAAGGGGTAGTTGCCGCAGGGTGAACCGGCATCTCCCATTTGGGATATGATGGTGAAGAAAGTCGGGCGAAGACCCGGTCGGCGGCCGCGAACCCACAAGAATATGATTGTAAGTCGGCCTGCCCCGCGCCACGCTGACCCAAGGCCACAGACAGGCAGTCGGGATTTGCAAAGGGGTCGTGATGGGGTTCACGTTATTGGTAATCTTAATCGTGGTCCTGGGGCTACTGATTGTGGCGGTGGTCAACGGGTTCCTGGCACCGCTTCGGGTACATCTTCGCGCTGATCCCGCGTTACTTCCGGAAGGTGGGGCAGATGAGCAGTCCGCGTTCGTCGGATTGGCACTTTCTGGCGGTGGCGCGCGTGCGGCGGTCTTTGCTGCGGCGGGCATGAAAGCGTTGCACGCTCGCGGTTTGCTGGACGCGGTGACCCATGTCTCAAGCGTCAGTGGCGGTGGTTTCCCGGCTTCTTATCTGGCGCTGCACCCGGTGCCGGACAAAGATGCCGACGCCTATTTTGATCGCATGCAAGACATTGTTGCGCATGACTATTTTCAGGATGTCCAGATCGGTCAAATTCGCAGTCCGCGTCGCGCATTCAGCCCTTCGCGTCGCCTTGTGTCACTGCAAGAGGCACTTGATCGCCCGGATTTCCTGAGACACGCAACGTTCGCCGACCTGCCAAAGGGGCGGACCTTCTATTTCAATGCGGTCAGCTATGACACCGGACGGCGCTTTGTGCTGAGCAACGGGGCGCTTCCGGCGCCAAACGCGCCTGCGGGACAAAGCGCGTTGCCGCCCCGCCTGCGGGCGATGTCATTCTCGGTCCCGGATGTGCAGCGGGCGGCCCCGAAAGACGTGCCGGTTTCGCTGGCTGTCGCGACCTCTGCCGCCTTTCCGCCCTATCTGGGGCCAATGACAATCGAGGTGAAGCAACCGGACCGGCAAAACCCGCGCTATTGGCATCTGGGCGACGGCGGGGTCTTTGAGAACTCTGGCGTCGAAACGCTGCGAGAGGCGATTTATGCGCGTGGCCCCGGGCAAAGCGCCAAAATCTACGCGTTCAATGCGGGCATGCAGTTGGATAGCGATCTGTCCGAAAATACCCATGACATCAGCATCTGGAGCCGCGATGTCACCCGGCTGGTGGATGTGTTGACGGAATACGCCACCTCGCATCGGGAAACCATGTTCGATGCGCTGGACGAAAAGCACGACATGAACGTGGATTGCATGACCTTCAATTACATGGACATCACGCGACTGGTGCGATCAGGCCAGTCACCTGATCCAAAGTGGGAATCCTGGGATGGTTGGCCACATGTCACTGCTGCGGAACGCGCGGCAAGTCCATCTCCGGCAGAGCATTTGGCCAAGATCCCGACGGCGCTGAAGATCACGCCATGCAATCGCGCGCTTATCGCGGCGGCAGCAGAAACCTTGGTCGCGCTGCGCTTTCCAGATCGGGCGACCCAAGACGGATGATGTTTGCGACGTTCCTGATTGTCGCGTCTTTTGCGGCCTATCTGGCGCTGCTGTTCTGGGCCAACCGCAGCGCGCGCCCGGTGGAGGGGCCGTTGAAGATCACCCGGGCGGCCGCCGAACTGCCGGGGGCCACCAAGAAGCTGCGCGTTGTGACCTGGAATATCGGATATGCCGGATTGGGTCGGGATGCTGATTTGATCGTGGACAACGGCACGTCATTGCGCGCCTTGTCTGCGGCGGAAATCACAAAGGCAGCGCGGGCCATTGCGGATTGGCTTGTCGCAGACGGTTCTGATGTCGTTTGCCTGCAAGAGGTTCCAAATGCAGGATTTTTAACGCGAAAAGTGCCGGTGCGCGATGTGATCGATACCGCGCTGAAGGATCGGGCCCGTGCCTTTTGGTCAGATATGAGAAGTGTCATTGCGCCGCCTCTGCTGCGGGTTGATCATGGCATGGCGGTCTTTGCCAGACGGCAGATGCAGGACTGCGCCGCGGTGGCCTTGCCTGCGGATGACACCTATCTTTTGGCACTGCTCAAAAAGCATTACGGCACCGTGATCAGCCGATATCCAATCCCAGAGTCCGGGCAGGAATGGGTGGTGTTCAACGTGCATTTATCTGCCTTTGATGAAGCGGGACATGCGCGCCGCAAGCAGTTGAACACGCTTATCGGGCTGGCAGAGCAGGCATATCGGGACGGCCATTTTGTGGTGATTGGCGGAGATTGGAACATGCGGCTGACCGTCACGGATTTCGCTCATGAGGCGGATCCGGAAAAACTGTTGTGGGTCTCTGACTTTCCAAAAGAGATGCTGCCGGAGGGTTGGCAAATCGCGCTGGATGCCACGACGCCGACGGTGCGGTCGCTTAATTCCGCTTATGTACCCGGCAAGAATTACGTCACGATTGTCGATGGGTTTGTGGTCTCGCCCAACGTCGCGATCGACACGGTGAAGACCGCCGATCTTGGTTTTGCCTGGAGCGATCATCAACCGGTCACCGCGACCTTCACGGCCCGAACCTAGGGGCTGCCCCTGTCCAGAAGCGCAGGGTTTGGCAAAAAAATGCGCAATACAATGTCACGTCACGGGCATTGCGTAAGGGCAACAAAACTTGGGGTTGTGGCAATACCGACCCCCATTTTCACCACGCCAAAGACCCCGATGAACTGGCCCTGACCCCCGCCGCTGACCACGCGCGGCTTGACAAAAAATCGACCTCCGCTGATGCTTGAGGTGATTTGAGAGACGAACCACTGTCTGGCAATTTTGGCCTGAGGACGGGTTTGGGGGAATATGATTAGCGAGGCGCTGGAATATGTTCGCCGCGAGGTGCGTACGCATCTGAGTGTGACTGACACCGAGGTAAGGCTCGATTCCGCCCGCGTGATGAACGACAGCGGCGCGCAGGGGGCTGTGATCTCGCTCATCAACATCGAAGAAGAACCTGCCCTGCGGAATACCTCGCACACGACCGAGGTGATGGGACGCGCGCATTATCGAGAGCCGTCCGTGTTTTTAAATCTGTACCTCTTGTTCAGTTTTGATTTTTCGGACTACGGGACCAGTCTTTTGAACCTTGGGCGCATCATCGAAATGTTCCAGAACCGCCGCTTTTTGAGTGCGGCGAATGCTGATCCGGGTCTGACGTTTCCGGTGGGCGTTGAGCGGCTGATTTTTGAGCATCACAACATGAGCTTTGAGGCGCTCAACAACCTGTGGTCGGTCATGGGCGGGTCGCATTATCCGTCGGTAATCTACAAGGTCCGGTTGCTAGAGATGCGGGATGCGCAGGCCCCGGCGCTTGCCGACGAGATCACGCAAATCGCAGTGGACACGGTGCGCAGATGAGCTTTGTCATTTCCGTCAGCCGCTTTCTGTCCGTCGCCTTGCGAGACGAGACGGGCGCGGATGTAACGGAATTTGCCATTGCCCCAACGACCCGGACACGGGCGTTGATGTCAGACTACGGGATAATTTTTCGCGCGGTCACCGGCGGCTTTGCGCTTTACTACAAGACCAACCCATCGGTGCCGCAACCGCTAGTCAGTCCGATCAGCGATCAGGTGCGGTTCAGCTTTGAAATGACGGCGGCAGGGCCCGCGCCTGACAAGCTTTTCCAGGAATTGTCAGGGGCGGCTGGCGCACAGGTGTTGTTGGACAATCTGGATGGTGCGGGCGCGATCCTGCCCGGTGGAGTGTTGACGGCGGCGGCAGAGGTCGGCGCGGGCGACCACGTCTTTGCGGGGCCAAAAGCCTACCCGGTGCGGGTTGATCTGGGTGGCGGTATTCCGGCACAGGTTGAGGCGCGCGACAGGTTCACGGACGCGGTCGCGGCGCAAGCACCAGTGGAGGATTTGGCGGCAGAACCTCCGGTCGCGCCGCCGCCCGGTGCAACAGAAGTTTTTACGACAATTGACGTCCCCGAGGCGGAGGCGGCCCTGCGGTTGGTCACCCCGGCCCCGGGCACATTGGACCGCTTGATTTATGCGGACGATGAGATCGCCCAAGGCGCTGCCGTGGGGATCATTGATTTATTTTGGTCGGGTGCGCAAAGCGCTGTCCCGGCGGGTACAGGCATTGAGTACAGCGCCATTTTTCGGCGCCAATAATTTAGACCCCTTTGCGGGGACGCATTTTATCAGCCGGGCTTTGTGGCGCCCGATTATTGGAGGAAGACCATGCGCACCTTGACTACGCCTGGCGTTTTTGTTGAAGAAATCGCCTCTTTTCCCCCGTCGGTGGCACCTGTCGCCACGGCCGTGCCGGGGTTCATCGGACATACGCGGCAAGCGGTCGAATTGAACGGGGATACGCTGACCAACGTGCCACGGCGCATCACGGCGCTGCTGGAATACGTGCGGCTCTTTGGCAGGCCTGCGCCGGCGGCTGTGTCGGTGCAAGTGACCAAACGGGTCAGCAGCGCGGGGGCAATCATCTCGACCGACGTGGGCTTTGCCACCGACCCGCCCGCCGTGCCGCCAGACCTGATGTATTACGCCATGCAGCACTATTTCGCCAACGGCGGCGGTCCCTGCTATGTGCTGTCCATCGGCTCGGAAGGGGCGGGACGGACAGAGGGTGCGTTCACCACGGGCATCACTACGATGCAGGCGGTTGACGAGGTCACGCTGCTGGTTTTCCCTGACGCCACGGTGCTGAGCAATACCCAGCACGGCAACGTCATGGTCGCGGCGCTGAATTCCTGTGCGGCCACGCAAGATCGGATTGCAGTGGCTGATGTGCATGGTGCCGTTGGCACGCCGCCTGATCCCTTCGCCATTGGGGCTGCATTCCGCACCAATGTCGGCGCAAACTCAGAGGATTTGCTGAAGTACGGTTGCGCCTATTACCCCTATCTGCGCACCTCTTTGCCGCGGATTGTGGATGACACCACGATCACCATCGCCGGGGCGTCGCGATTGTCGACGCTAAATGATGATGGCACGACGACAGAGACGCCACTGTTTGATACGGATGCGGATCCGACGACGGACAACGATATCACGTTGGACAACGATCTGGTGCAGGGTACGGCCTCAACACCGGGTGACAAGGCGGTGCTGAACGCGGTCAAATCCTTCCTGAGCGAGGACTATGTGACCCTGCCGCCTTCGGCCGCTGTTGCGGGGGCAATCGCCCGGCAAGACCGGCTGAAAGGTGTGCATTACGCGCCCGCTAATATCGGGCTGTTCAACACCATCGGCCCGGCACTGCCCATTACCAATGATCTGAACGGGAGGCTGAATGTTGATCCCACGGGCGGAAAGTCAATCAATGTGATCCGCAACTTCACCGGCAAAGGCACGCTGATCTGGGGCGCGCGGACGCTGGCGGGCAACAGCAACGACAACCGTTATCTGAACGTGCGGCGGTTCCTGAACTTTGCCGAGGAAAGCATCGAAAAGGCCGTGGGCGCATTTGTCTTTGCGCCCAATGACGCGAACACATGGGTGCGTGTGCGGTCGATGATCGAGAATTTTTTGGCCAACCAATGGCGCGCAGGTGCGCTGGTCGGGCCGAAACCCGAACAGGCGTTTCAGGTGCAGGTCGGACTGAACCAGACGATGACGGCAGATGACATTCTGAACGGTCTTATGATCGTCCGGGTCGGTCTGGCGATCAGCCGCCCGGCCGAATTCATCGTGCTTCAGTTCGAACAATTGCAACAACAGGCCTGATCCGCCCCATTGAACGGAGACCATCATGGAACAATATCCGCTTCCTAAGTTTCACTTTCAGGTCGAATGGGGCGGCGCCCGCATCGGCTTTACCGAAGTTTCGGGCCTCGACGTGGAAACAGAGGTGATCGAATACCGCGAAGGCAACAGCCCGGAATATTCCAAACTGAAAATCCCCGGCATGCAGAAATACGCCAATGTCACGCTTAAGCGTGGCGTGGTGCAGGCCGACAATGATTACTTCAATTGGTGGAATACCGTTGCGCTGAACAAGGTCGAGCGTCGCGATATCACGATCAGCCTGCTCAACGAGGAACACGCGCCGGTCATGGTCTGGAAGCTCAAGAATGCTTGGGCCGCTAAGATCCAGTCCACCGACCTCAAGGCCGATGGCAATGAGACGGCGATCGAAAGCGTGCAGATCGTCTATGACTCCATGAGCATTCAGAACGAGTGAGTGCGGCACAATGGTCGATGAGACGCTGCCGATCAACTATCCCTATCAGCCGCCGGTCGGCTTTCACTTTCGGGTGGAATTCGACCTGCCGGATGCGGGGGATCAGGACATCCGTTTTCGCGAGGTGTCCGGCCTGAGCATGGAGTTGGAGGAAGAGACACTGAACGAAGGGGGAGAGAACCGTTTTGCGCACAAACTACCGGTGCGCGGGCGGTATCCTGATCTGGTGCTCAAACGCGGGCTGATCCGCGACAGCGCGGTGGCAAAATGGCTGCGTGATGCGTTCCAGAACCCGATCACTGTGCCGTTTGTCCTGCCGACCACGATCTGGGTGACGCTGCTAAATGACGCGCACGAACCGCTTGAGACCTATACGGTGCTGAATGCCTGGCCGAAGAAATGGACCCTTTCGGACTTTAACGCCGAAAGCAGCGACTACGTGGTTGAGACGCTTGAGCTGGCCTATTCCTACTTTCGGGTGAACTGAAGATGCCTGTTTTCATTAATGAAATTGTTTTTCGGGGCCGCGTGGAAGAGGCCCGCAAGCCACTGCCGGAAGCAGAGCGCAAGCGCGAGGATTGGGTCAACGACCGTGACCGGATCATTGCCGACGCGGTCAGCGAAGTGATGCGCCTATTGCGCCGGATGGAGGAGCGATAGAATGGACGGTGCGCTTCTTAAGCTGACGATCCTGCCCTTTGACAGCTCGCGCACGTTCGCGGACGGGCCGCCATCGGGTCCGCCATTTATCGCGCAGTTCAACCCTACAGAGCTGACCGACAGCTATGAGGTGGAACTTAACACGCAGGAAAACGCAGCCTCAAAGAACGGGACGGCGGCCAAGCAGAAATCGGTCAAGCCGCGCAGCTTTACCTTTGAATTGCTGCTTGATGGCTCTGGCGTCACCTCTGCCACCGGGCTGCCGGATCCGATCCCATCGAGCCCGATCACGCTCGCCGCGCAGTTGGAGTTGTTCAAGCGGACGACGACCTATTCAGGCAAAATCCACCGCAACCGGTACCTGCAACTCATCTGGGGTCCGTTTTTCGTCACCACCGTACTGCAAAGCTATTCGGTGACCTATAAGCTGTTCAATTCGCTAGGTATTCCGGTGCGCGCCACGCTATCGGCCACGTTCACTGAACACCGCGATGATGTGATCGGCAATCTTGAGGATGACAATTCATCGCCCGACGTGGCGCACGCGCATCTGGCGAGCACGAATGACGCGTTACCCAATGTGGTGAATGCGGTCTACAACGATCCACGTCGCTACATCGACATTGCAAGGGTCAACGGGCTGGACACGGTGCGCGCGCTGGCGGCCGGTACAGAGGTGCGCATGCCACCGGTGAGGTCACCCTGATGGTTCTGGACCTTGGAACAGATACCTCGCTGACCACCGTGACGCTTTTGGTGGATGGAACGGATGTGACCAACGAGTTGGTCATCATTTCGATTGAGACGGGGCGGATGCTGGACCGCATTCCTTACGCGCAGATCGTGTTTCAGGATGGCGACCCGGCGGAGCAGACTTTTGCCCTCAGCGAGGGGCCCCTTTTCCCGCCGGGGGCCGAGATTGAGATCCTGGCAGGTTATCAGCTGGATAATGAGCCGATTTTCAAAGGGATTGTGACGCGACAGCGGATCGAGGCACCGCTGCATGGGTCCAGCCGACTTTATGTCGACCTGCGCCATCCGGCGTTTCGCATGGGCCATGCCCGCAAAAGCAGGATTTGGTCAGAAGTCACGGATGCCGATGCCGTGGGCGAGATTGCGCAGGGCCATGGGATCAATTTTGACGGATCTTCGCCAACAGTGCGCCCGACACTTGTGCAGCATCAGGCGACGGATTGGGATTTTACCGTGCAGCGTGCGCAGATGGTGGGGCAGGCGGTTCTGGCCGAGGATGGCGGGCTGAAGTTGGTGACGCCCGGTCCCGGTTCGCCCGAGGCTGATGTGGAATATGGCGCGGATGTCTTCGCAATCGAGATGGAGTTCGACGCAGAGCGGCAGCCAACTGAAGTGGAAACCGGCGCATGGGGTGCAGCGGATCAGTCTGTCGCCACAGCGGCGAGTGCGGGACCGCCTTTTGTAGGTCCGGGAAACACGGATTACGCGGGGTTTGGCGATGTCGCCGGGTTAACACCCCGCGAAAGGGCCAGCGGCGCGCGTGATCAGGCAGAGCTGGATGAATGGGCCGGGGCGGATGCGCTGCGTCGCCGGATTTCGGCCCTGCGTGGGTTGGTCGAATTGCAAGGCAAGGCGATCTATCAGCCGGGCATGACCGTCACGCTGATCGGGCTGGGCGAGCGGTTCAACGGTCCGGCCTATGTTACCGGTGTGCGCCATCAGATCGGGCGCGGCGACTGGCGCAGCTTTTTGCAAATCGGGTTGGACCCGGAGTTTCACGCACAGCGCGTCACCGTTGATGCACCGGCGGCGGCAGGGCTATTGCCCGGCATTCGTGGGTTGCATGTGGGTGTGGTTGACGCGCTGGAAGGCGACCCCGCGGGCGAAGAGCGGGTGGCGGTCAATTTGGTCAGTGAGACGGAAACCAACGAAGTGGTCTGGGCGCGACCGCTGTCCATTGGCGGCGGTGCGGATAGGGGATTGGTGCTGTTGCCTGAGGTAGGCGACGAGGTATTGCTGGGATTTCTGGACGGTGATCCGCGAGACCCGATCCTGCTGGGCGGCGTGCATTCTTCGGCTGCGGCGAGCCCGTATCCGGGCGCAGATGATAACCATATCAAGGGGTTGGCGTCACGTGCGGGGATCAAGATCAGCTTTGACGACGATGCGGTGGTGCTGACGCTCGAGACACCGGGCGGCCACAAAGTACTGCTGGATGATGATGGCGGAGAGATTCTGGCCGAGGATTCCAACGGCAACTCCATCACGCTGAGCAGCGACGGTATCGCGCTGGAATCCGCCGCCGATATCAAGCTGAAAGCGACGGGCGATATCGCGCTTGAAGGGACCAACGTCTCGCTCAAGGCGACGGCCGAGGTCACGGCAGAAGGCTCTGCCGGGGCAACACTGAAAAGCGACGGATCGACCACCATCAAGGGGTCGGTCGTGATGATCAACTAGGACGACAACATGCCTGCTGCCGCACGGATCACCGATTTCCATAGCTGCCCGCAAGTCACGCCTGCGGGGTCACCGCATGTAGGCGGGCCGGTGATAGGACCCGGCGCGCCGACGGTACTGATTGCCGGAACACCCGCCGCCGTGGTGGGTGACAGTTGCACCTGTGCCGGGCCGCCCGACACGATTGTTGCAGGCTCTGGCACGGTCATGATCGGCGGTGTGCCTGCCGCGCGCATGGGTGACAGCACCGCGCATGGCGGATCGATTGCCGTCGGCGCCCCCACCGTCATGATCGGAGGATAGCGGATGGCGATCGAAGACCCCTTCATCGGCACCGGCTGGTCCTTCCCGCCTCGTTTCGACAACGGCGAGGTGACAGTGACAGGCGGACAGCAAAGCATCTCCGAAAGCCTGCGGATCATCGTCGGTACGCAATTGGGCGAGCGCCTGATGCGCCCGGATTTCGGCTGCGGCATGGATGGAGAAGTCTTTGGCCTGATGAACACCAGCCGCTTGACCTGGGTGGAAAACGTCGTGCGCCGGGCGATCCTGCTGCATGAACCACGCATCGACGCGCGCGAGGTCAGCGTCACCTCTGACGGGCCAGAGGGGCGGCTGACAGTCGAAGTGGGATATGAGGTCCGCGGCACCAATTCGCGCTTTAACGTGGTCTTTCCGTTCTACCTTGAGGCTGCGACATGACCGGGTGCGACCGCAGAGGCGTGCTAAGCCGGTCGGGCACTGCACAGACAGACCGCGACCCCGCAGAGCGTGACCCGGCCTTCTTTCGGCTGGATGAACGGGATACGGCGGACCTGATCCTGTTTGCCCGCCGTTTTGCCAAGCATCTGAAATATTACGACCCCAACAACGTGGTGACAGGTGATTGGACGGCGTGGTTTGATCGCGACATCTCTGCCATTCTGGCGAGCCTTACCAAGTTGCCGGTCGATCCCTTCCGTGCGGCCATGGGAGACATGCGCGCGTTTCTGGAGGATGATCCGGCCCGACCAGAGGCGGAATTACGCAGCCATTTCAATGCTGTGCTGCATCTGCCGCTGACGCTTTATCGTGAAATGGCCGGGCGGCAGGCGGCCATTGCCGCGGACGATCCGCTTTGGCCGATCCTGCAACAATTGACTTTGACGGATATTGCCGGGCCGCTGGCAGAGCTGGCTGGCTATCAGAAAGGCGCAGAGGCCGAAGGGTTGGTGGATGCCGGTGCCCTCGACCCCGCAAATTATAACCGTGCTACCACTCCCGGCCCGGGCCCGCGACTGACCGATCAGGTCGCGGGCCTGTTGCTGACCGGCGAAGGATTTGCGGATATGACGATCCCGCCGCGTGCGATTGCGGGGTTTGCGCCGACGGGCTGGACGGATTTTCACAATGGTCAGCCTGTCAATGCCGCACCGTATGCGGATGCGGGCGACACCTATGGCAAGATCTTTGACGCGCTGAACCACAACCTGCTGGTTTCGGCGATTGAGCGGGTGTTTCAGGCCATGGCGCGGGCACAGGCCGAGGCAGAGGCGCGGCTGACGCAAAGCCTGACAGAGTTTGCCGCGCACACGCCGCATTACGCATTGTGGCTGGCGTTTCTGTCGATGTTCGACAAGGCGCGGGCAGAGTTGAACGCATTCACCGGGCGGCACCTTGATTTCTACTACGAGGAAATTCTGCGTCTGTCGCGGCGGGGTCCGGTGGCGGATCATGTGCATGTGACGTTTGAACTGTCGAAAGGACGTGAGGCGCACCTTGTGCCTGCGGGCACGGGCCTGCGCGGTGGCAAGGATGATCTGGGGCAGGAGGTCACCTATGTCACGGATGAAGACATCGTCGTGAACCGCGCGCTGGTCGTTGAAAAGCGCGCCGTGCGGATTGATGGCTGGACGTCCGGCGGAGCGGCCCATGCCACCGTGCGGGCCGCACCGGTTGCCGCATCCCTTGATGGTTTGGGCGAA
This sequence comes from uncultured Paracoccaceae bacterium, assembly GCA_947493335.1. Taxonomy (GTDB): domain Bacteria; phylum Pseudomonadota; class Alphaproteobacteria; order Rhodobacterales; family Rhodobacteraceae; genus CANMYO01. The sequence continues at coordinate 51,113 of CANLQO010000001.1, forward strand.
GAAGATCTGCCCGAAGATGCGCCGCACTTTGCGCCCTTTGGGCCCGAGACGGCACCTTATGGCCGGATGGGCTTTGCGGTGTCGGACCGGCAGCTATTCCTGCGCGAAGGGGTGCGGACAATCACGCTGACCGCCACGCTGGACGCGCCGCTTGATGGCGGGAATGTGGTTTTGGGTGGCGTTATGGTGCGTCTGACGGCGGAAGAAGACTGGCTTGAATTGCCTGCGGGCGACAGCCGGTTGAAGATCACGCTGGATGGCACAGCGCTTTCGCTGGTGATCACGCTGGATGGATCATCGCCGCCGATCATCCCGCATGACCCGGAGGTGCATCTGGGGCCTTACCCCGCCGATCAGCCCGCCATGGAAGTGCTGTTCGACTTTGACCGCGCCACCACGGCGGCGGCGCGCAGCTTTGCCCGGTTACGGGCCGCGCAATTCACTGACGTGCAACTCAAAAGCGAGGCCAGTGGTTTGCGCCTTTTGTCGATCCGCACCGCTGATGGTGTGGCCGACCCGTCGGACAGTTTCATGCCCTTTGGCGTCATCCCGCGCAAAGGCGCGCGCTGGATTATCGGGTCATCAGAGTTGTTTTCCAAACCGCAATCCTCGATCAGCCTGAAGGTCACATGGGCCGAGACCTACAACTCTGACGATTTTTTCCTCACGCGCGAGGCGGCGTCTTACACCATTGTATTTGACTATCTGAAAGCGGGGGAATGGCAGACGTTCTCAGGCTTCACTGTCAGCACGGTCTTCTTTGCGATTGATGGTGTGGACCTTCCGCCGCCCAAAAGTCAGCTGGGTTTTGAAGACCTGGATGCGACGATCAGCGTCGCGAACCCCGGTGTGGCCGCGACCGACGCAAAACTTGTGCTGGAAGAGCCGAACTTTGGCGCGACTTCGACCACCGGTTACATGCGGATCACGCTGAACAGCGCCTTTGGGCACAAGCGGTTTACCGACAAAAAGACGCTGCGCCTGATCGAGGCGGCAAAGGAAGGGGGCGGAATGGACCCGACCGATACCGCCACTTACAATTACGACTCCGCCAACTTGCCCAAGGACCCCTATACGCCCGAAGTGGAGTCGATCTCGGCCTCATACGAGGCCAAGCCGGTTGAGGTGGAAGAGATCTGGCATGTTTTCCCATTCGGCGCAGCGGCACGACCGGCGGCAGGGCCAGTGCTGGATCCCACGCCCTTTGAAGGCGCGCTTTTCCTAGGGATCGCGGCGCTTGATCCACCTGAAAGGCTGAGCCTGCTGGTGCAAGTGGCAAATGGCACGGGCGACCCGTTGCTGCAGCCGCCAGAGCTAGAGAGCGCCTATTTGTCGCTGGACGCATGGACCAATTTCGAGCCGCGCGAGATTGACGACCGTACCGACAGTTTTGCGGGATCGGGGCTTTTGGCCTATGCGATGCCACGCGCCGCGGATCCGGGTGTGGCCCTGATGCCAGCGCCACTTCATTGGCTACGTCTGGCGGCCCCGCAGAATGCCGCCGCGGTGAACCGAATATTGGACGTTGCGGCCCAAGGAGTGCGCGCGACATTTCAGGATGCCGAAAATGATCCGGCCTTTCTGGAAACGCCGCTTGCGCCAGACACGATTGCAAAACTGGTGGTCCCGGACCGGGCGGTCAAATCCGTGGCCCAGCCATATGCATCCTTTGGCGGACGCGGGCAGGAGGACCTGACCGCCTATCATCGCCGCGCGTCCGAACGGCTGCGCCACAAAGACCGCGCCATAACCCTTTGGGATTACGAACAGCTGGCGTTAGAGACCTTTCCGTCGCTTTACCGGGTGAAGGCGCTGAACACGACTGAGTTGCAGCGCGCGGGTGGACAGGTGATTGCGGATAATGAGGTGTCGCCGGGTGCGGTCACGCTGGTGGCGGTGCCTTTCACGCAAGGTCGGGCGCAGCTTGATCCGCTGCGACCCTATACTGATCAAGCAACGCTAAGCGCGCTTGATACTCATGTGCGGCGTCGGCAATCGCCCTTTGTACGGTTCGAGACGGCGAACCCGAAGTTCGAGGAAATCCACGTCGATTTGCAGGTTGCCTTTCTGCCGCATATCGCGGACCTCGATTTTTACCGCGACCAATTGCAGACCGCGCTGATCGCGCATCTGACGCCATGGCAACAGGCGCAGGGACAGGGCGTGGAGTTCGGTGGGCTGGTCTACAAATCCACGATCATCGATTTCGTAGAAGAGCTGCCCTACGTCGATTATTTGCAGGACGTGCTTGTCTATCACCGGCCCAACCCGGATGTGTCCGCATGGACCAAGGTGGACACGCAGATTGTGCGTGCCTCGACCGCGCGGTCCGTACTTGTTTCGGCCCCCACGCATGAGATCGGGGTGCTCACATGAAGGTACAAGAGTTCATTCCGCGTCAAAGCGTGCTGCCCGGCGCACAGAACTATGACGACCTGCGGGCGTTGGGGCTGGAACGTATTCAGATGCTGGCAGGTGACATCTGGACCAACCACAACTCGCCCGATCCCGGCATCACCATGATGGAGACGTTGGCCTATGCGCTGACCGATCTGGCCTATCGTAACGACTTTCCGATGCGCGATTTGATGACGGGTCCGGACGGGCGGATCGGCACCGCCGCCGAGACCGGGCTTTTCCCCGCCGAAGAAGTGCTGACGACCGCACCGGTAACCATCGACGATCATCGCCGTCTGTTGTTGCGGATCACGGGCGTCAAGAACGCCTGGCTTGATCCGATGACCGACCCCGGTCAGCCGAATTATCGCGACAGTGAGACGCCGATCTGGGCCGATTGTCTGGCCGACGCGCTATCGCACGACGCGCTGAACGCAGACGGAGGCGAGAACCATCCGGTGAAGCTAAGCGGGCTTTATGGCGTGTTGGTCGAACTTGAAACCGACGACCGGCTGGGTGCTTTGAGTGATACGGCGCTGGTCACCACGATCCGGGCGGGGCCGCTGAAGGGTGTCGTCATCTCGATTGACCATGCCACGCCCTTCGGGCCGCCGCAGTCCGCCCCGCGCATCGACGGGCCGATTGCCCCCACCACTGTAGAAGTCAGCAACCTGACCGATGTTGGCAATGGGGTAGAGTTTGGCGCAGACCTGCGGGCGCTGGATGGTGCGACAGAAATCGGCATGGTCGCCGGGCTTGAGATCACTGTGCTGGAAGACCGCCCACGCCGCGCGCCTGCGCCGATCCCGGTCACGCTGGCCGATCTGCAAACCGCGCTGGCAACCCCGGGTCCTGATGGCCCCGCCGCCATGTTCCTACAGAAAAGGGAGGCACGCCGGCGTGCGATGGTTGCTGTGGAGCGGGTGCTGCACGCGCATCGGCCCCTGTGCGAGGATTATCTGAGCCTAGAGACGGTTGCGCCGTTCCGCGTCGGCGTTTGCGCCGATATCGACTTGCTGCCAGAGGCGGACCTTGAGGCGGTTGAGGCGGCGATCCTGCATGCGATTGCCACCTATCTGAACCCGGCACCCGTCTTTGAAACACTTGACGCGCTTCTGGCTCGCGCAGTGCCAGCGGACGAAATTTTCAATGGGCCATACATTGACTTTGGCTTTACGGTCGAGGGGCGCGAAGTCTTTACCAAGCCGGGATTTCTAACCGAAGAGGCGCTGGAAAATTGCGCGCTGCGCACCCGTGTGCATGCCTCTGACCTGATCAATATCATCGTTGATCTGCCCGGCGTGCGCGCGGTGCGAAATCTGACCTTGCGCGCCTATGACGGGCAGGGCGTTCCGATTGGCGAGAGTGAGAGCTGGACCCTTGACGTGCCGCCCGGCCAGCAACCGGTGCTGTTTGCCGCGGGCACAAAGCTGTTGTTGTTCAAGAACGAATTGCCCTATCGCGCGCAGCCTGCCGAGACGGCGCAGACGCTGGCACATTTGCAGGCGCTGGCGCGGTCGGCACTTTATGTCCCGCCCGATCAGGTCTTGCCCGCTGTCTCTGGCAAGTGGCGCGCGTTGGATGCGGTTTATTCGGTGCAGAACGATCTGCCGCCACTTTATGGGACCAGTGAAGCGGGGCTGGACCCTGATACACCGATTGAGAGGGTCGCGCAGGCGCGGCAGCTCAAGGCCTATCTGACCTTCTTTGATCAGGCGCTGGCGGATTATCTGGGGCAATTGACGGCGGCACGCAAGATGCTGTCACCCGCGAGTATCGACCGGATGTGGCACACGCCCTATCTGGACGGATTGCCGGGGTTGCGGGATGATTTTGCCGACGAATTCTATGCCGATCCGGTGGCCTTGGCGGATGATACGACGCGCACGCGTCTCAATGAAACCGAGGATCAGTTCCTTGACCGGCGCGCCCGTGCGCTGGATCACCTGATCGCGCGGTTTGGCGAAAGGTTCGCGGACTATGCGTTGATGTCCTTCCGGCTCTCCGGCGAGCGGCTCAAGACCGCAGAGGCGCTGTTGCAGGACCGTGCAGATTTTCTGGCCGATTACCCGAAGGTCAGCCGCGAACGCGGCAAGGGTTACAACCAGCGACCCGAGGATGCGGCCGAGGTTTGGGATAGTGAGAATGTCGCCGGTTTGGTGCGCCGCAGCGCGCGGCTTTTGGGGATGGACCCCGCCGCTGGACCCCTGCAGCGGGACCTGCATTGTTCGGCGCTATTTGATGCGCTATTTGCGCCGCGCGCGCAGGCCGGAGCCTTTGTCGTGGTTATTCGTGGACCTGGCGCGCAGCGTTTGCTGACATCAGAAGAGACATTTGCAACCGCAGAGGCGGCACTTGATGCCGCGCGGCTTTTTGAATTCGCCCTGATCCGGGCCGAGACCTATGAAGTCGATGACAGTGCTGGCGTCGGGGCCGTTCGATTGCGGCTGACGGCCGGGGAGCAAACCCTGACGGCGCAACGGCAATTTGATACGCCCCAAGACGCGGTCGCCGCCGCGCGCGCGATCATTGATCGCCACAATCTGCTGTTGGGGTCAGAGCTGTGTCAGAGCGAAGGCATGCATCTGATCGAACATATCCTGTTGCGGCCACGCAGGCCGGGGGATGACATGTTCAAGGTTTGTCTGGACGAAGACTGCGCCTTTTGCGGGGAAGAGGACCCATATTCTTTCCGCATCTCGATCGTGCTGCCCTATTGGCCTGAACGCTTTGCCGACCTTGATTTCCGCCGCTATGCCGAACGGCTTTTGCGCGAAGAATGCCCGGCCCATATCCATCCGCGCATCTGTTGGATCGACAATGCGCAGATGGCTGAACTTGATGCCGCCCACCGTGCCTGGCGCGCCGCGCGCGCGGCGGACCCGGTGGACCCCGACGTGCTGGCAACGGCGAGCGATGCGCTGATCGCGTTGCTTGACCGTCTGCGCACCGTTTACCCGCCCGCGACGCTGCATGACTGCGATGAGGCTGGCGATGATGACAACCTTGTCCGTCTGGGCGCAACCAATCTTGGCCTTTTCTGAGGGAGATACGCGATGACCATTCAGTCCTTCTATCCGATTTTTGAACACGGACAGGTGCTGACCTCTGCCCAGCTGAACACAATGGTTGATTACCTGGAGCAGCAGGATCGGCTGTCGCGCCGGACGCTCAGCGGGGTGGGTGTCGTTTGTGGGTTTGATCTGGACCGCACTGGCACAAGGGTCGAGATTTCGCGCGGCGTCGCGGTCACGTCCGAAGGGTTCCTGATCACCTCAGAGGCGCACAGTTATGACCGCGTGCGGTCTTATCAGGTGCCGGTGCCCACCGCAGAAGAGGCCACCCCAGAAGACATCGCAGAGGCGCAATATCCGTTTCTGTTTGCCGATGACGGAACGCAGATCCCGGTGTTGGAATTGGTCGACACCGATTTTGTCGCCGCCCCCGGAGAGGATGACCCGCGCGCGATCACAAACGCCGATCTGAACGGCGGCGTTGTGATGCTGTTTCTGGAAGCAGAGCGTGCATCGCCCAAAAGTTGCGATGTGAATGATTGTTCCGATAAGGGGGCCGAGCGGCGATTTGCCCTGCGGCGGTTGTTGTTAAGCCGGGCGCAGGCCGAGGCGATCATTGCGCAGGAAGCCGGGATTGCCGCGCGTCCGGTGGACCGTGGTCGCCATCCGCGTCTTGATCTGCCCTATTTGCGGATCGAAAAGCTGGCGCTGGCCCGTGTGGGGGTCGACAATTTTGGAGCGTTGATCGAGCGGACGCTGGTGATATCGCAAAAACTGGCGAGCCAGCTTCCGCAGGCCTTGCGTGATGCGCATGGCGCATACGGCTATCTGCTGGACGACATGTTCGCACCGGGCGAAGACCCATTCCCAGACGGTTATTTTGGCAATGTCTGGGGGCAGTTGGCGCAGAATATTTTCCTTGTGCAGTATTTCTACGATTACATGCGCGATGTCGGCATGGCCTATAATGAATTTGTCGAAACCGCCGCGCGGTTCGAGACAGAATGCATGCCGAACCCCGCCCGTTTCCCGCGCCACGTGCTGCTCGGAGATGTGACTGACGCGCCTGACGCCTTTGCCATCGACTTTGCGACACCTGCTGATGTGCTCGCTTTCAGTCCGCAGTCCGCGACCAGTGGTGCGGGCCTGGGCGTGCGACCTGCGTTGCGGCGGACCCATTTCATTCCGTCGCCTGCACATGAAAGTACCGATCTGGAGGATCTGCGCGCGCTTTTCCTGCGGATGCATCTGCTGGCGCTCAACTTTGATCTGAACGATCGGCTGACCGCACCTATCCGGATTACGCCAAGCCGGGATGATGCGGCCCCGCTGTCTGAGCGCGCGATGCCGTTCTACTATGCCTTTGACCAAGGCTCTGATCTGTTTCGCAACTGGTCGCCGCGCAAAACCCGCGCGAACCTTCTGAACACGGTTTATGCCTACCGGTTCAACCCGCCGGATGCGAACCATCCGCTGGCCTTTCGGATCGACGATCAGGACTTCTACCGGATCGAGGGTATCGTCGGCAAACCGCTTGGTTCTGCCATGGCCGAACTGATCGCCTGGAAGCGCGAACTGGGCCTGTCCTTTGCGATTGAGCCGGTTTACATGCGCCTGTCCACCGGTGCGGATGACCGTGATGGCTCCGCCCTGGATACGGCGGCATTGGCTGCATTGCTTGAGGTGCTGCGCAAGCTTCTGTTGTGCCGGATGTCGGACTTTGACGCGCTGCTGCTGACGTTGCTGCGCACGCTGTTTGCGTTGATCGTCTTTATCGTGCGGGCAATTGCGACGGCTCTTGCCAATCTTCAAACGCCGCCCCCGCCAGCGCCCCAGCCGTCAGATACAGCCGCGGATAATGTCACACTACGGCCCGGTGCGATGTTGAATTTTGACCCGGTTGTCTCGGCCCGCTTTATCAGCAACCTCAACCCCGAAGAGCAGGCTCAGCTTAAGCAGGAAGCCTATCTCATTCAGTCGCAGCTGAAGGGGCGAACATTGGTGCGCGGCGATGCGCTCAAACTCGCGGTGCCAGAGGTGCAGTCGGAAAGCATCGGTGCTGTTTATCAGGCAGTGCAGGATGATGCAGCAGGCGGCAACCTATTTGACCGCACGCAGCAGTTCGTGCAACGCGCCGGTGGCGACGAAGAGGACACGCAGATCGTCTATGCACAAGTGGCGATGCTGGATCAGGGCGATCAGATGATGCGGGTGCTGAATGTCGGCCGGACGGCAGATCTGGACTTCGCCGCACTTGAAACCGCCTATAGTGGCTTTTCGCGCGCCTCGCGCAATTATGCCCAGATCGTCGGGGCGATGCCTGAAAAGGTGAGCACGCCACCCGAAGAGACAGCGCAGATCGCTTCTGCAGCCGACACAATTGCATCAGAAGGGACCGCTTTTGCGGTTTCGAACCTGCGGGATGAAATTGGGCGGGTACTGATCAACCTGCTCAACAGCCTGACGCTCGACGGCTTTGCGCAGCGCCATCCGGGGTTGGAACATTCTGCCGGTGTGCCCAAGGGCGGCACTTTTGTGCTGGCCTATGTGGGCCGGGTCGAGCTGGAACAGCATCTGCGCACCATTTCCGAAAAGTTCAGTGCCCGCAGCCAGTCGGTGGCCAATATTCTGGGCAATGACACGGTGGTGAATATCCAGAACGCCTTGCAAGAGTTGCAGAAATCGGTGGGCGGGCGAACGCCTGAGCCTTTGGACAATTACGTGGTCCTTGCCGATTTCTGCCTGCCCTATAAGTGCTGTGATAGTGATTGTTCGGATGTGGAATTGTCAGAATCGATCCTGGCTGATCCGTTCGGGCGCGACTTTTCACCCGAACCGATGGCGGTGCCGCCAGTTACGGGGCAAAGCCCCGCGGTTCCATCCATTCCACGTGGTCCGGATGACTTTATCGCACCGCGTCCCGTCGTGGTGGTGAACCGCGCCTTTGAGAACCGGCCTGTTGTGGATGTCCGCGCATTTGAACGGCCGATTGGCATTGATGCGCTGTTACGCGACAGGCTGACGCCGGGCGGGATCGTTACACCGACTCCGGGCGGGATCGTTGCACCGACGCCGGGTGGTATTGTTACGCCGACCCCGGGCGGGATTGTCACGCCTGCGCCGGGTGGGATCGTCACACCGACGCCCCGCGAACCTATTACTCCGGTGCCCCGAGAGCCTGTGGCACGGGATGTGGGTGTCATAGCAGGCACCGTTGTCATGGCGCGTGGCAACCGTGACATCCCGGTGCCCGGCGCGGAGGTGATTGTGGAATTGGAAGACGGGTCACAGATGACCGAAACGACCAATCGCAGCGGAGCGTTCCGGATGGAGGTTCCGGCCGGAGACATGCGGATCAGGGCAACAGCAGGGACTTTGTCTGGTCGGCGCCGCGGCATCACGCTGGATGCCACCGAAGAGCGCGAGATGACGCTGCGCATCACGGCGCTGCGGTAGGGCAGGGCGATGGCGCTCGACCGGTTTTCAGGGCAGGCGCACAGGATCAGGCGCGTCCGGTTTGAAGTTTCGGCAGCGCAAGAGGCCGACCTGATGACCCTGCGCCAAAAGGCGGAAGTGGCCGGGCATCACGCCCTGCAAGAGGCCTTGCGCCGACCGTTTGATGCGGTCGCCGGACCGAAGAAGGTGTTGCAGATTGACCGGCTGGAGGTTGATCTGGGACAGCTTGAGCCTGACGCAGGATTTGATGTCGAAACACTGGCTGATGCGGTGGCGACGGCACTTGAAGCTGCCCTTGCCGCGCCGTCACAGGAGGATACCTTACCTCCATTGGATGCAGTTGATGATGCAGCCAGAGTGGAGGTTGCTTGGCATTCTACGCGGGCCCTGCGCGAACAGGCATTGTTGGCCTATCTCCAAACCGGTGCTTTGCCCGAAACCGCACCGGAACGAGGTCTTTCGGACCTTGTTGCAGCATTGTTTGAAAGTGCCATCACTACACCATTTGCCACAAAGGTTTTTGCGCTGATCCGCGACCATCCGGCCGTAGCGTTGCGGGTCATGCACGTCCTGCACACGCTGGACATACTGGTTCTGGCGCGGGTCTGGTCTGAACTGCAATTGTTGCCCGTGGATGTGACGGTTGGGGCCATTCGGGACCTTGTCGAAGCTGCGGACACGTCCGGTGGGCTGATGCTCATCGCGCGGCAGTTCCGCGCCATGTTGCAAGGAAAGAAGCCGGACCGCGTTGCCCCACCATCGTCACGAACCACAAAGGCGCGCGAGGTGCTTGATCGGGCGAGGATGACCCCCAAAGTGCCCGGAACTGAGGACGGCGGGCCGGATGACTCGCATGCACCTCTTTCGGATTTGGATTTTCTGACGCTTCCCGACGCGGGGATGGTGTTGATCGCGCCATATCTGCCGCGCCTTTTTGATCGGCTTGACCTTGATCCATCCGGAGAGACCGTCATCACCGCCGCGCGCTTGATCCATTGGTTGGCCCATGGGCATGACGCCGCACAAGAGCCTGACCTTTTGATGGCGCGTGTGCTTCTGGACGTACCGCCACTGATCGCACTGATCGACGACACGCCGTTGTCAGAGGCCATGCAGCGCGGGGCGGAAAGCCTGCTGGACGCCGTCATCAGCCATTGGCCACAGCTGGGCAAGACATCCCGCGCCGGGTTGCAAGAGACGTTCTTGCAGCGCCCCGGGTTACTGCGTCAGACCGAAAGGGGCCCGGAAATCACCGTCGAAACACGGGGTGTTGACGTGCTTCTGTCTGGTATCAGTTGGTCCTATTCGCCGCTTTACCTGCCGTGGCGCAGACAGCCGATCCGGGTGGATTGGACATGAAGCAAGCCGCGCAGCAGGTCCGAAAACCCGAAAGTGGTCGGGGTCAGTCGGCGGCAGCGCGACCCTTTTTTGCGCCGGTGCAGGCCAAGCTGAACGTTTCAACGCCGGGAGAGAAGTTGGAACAAGAGGCCGACCATGCCGCCGACGCAGTGGTGCACCGGCGGGGCCCGATGGCGCGTGGGGTCGCGATTTCCAAACGCATGACACCGATTGCGCAACGCGCAGCGGAAGACGCCCAGATGGCGTCTGAACGGGCAAGTGATCCGGCATGGACAGAGCATGAACCGGCCTCTTTGATGCGCCCGGGTGTCGTCGAAGACGAACCCCTGCAGATGAAGGAAGAAGAGACCGCTCAGACCAAGGAAGACGACCGCGTACAGGCCATGGAGGAGGAAGAAGCGGTTCAGGCCAAGGACGAGGAAGCAAAGGAAGAAGAGCTTCAAACCAAGGAAGAAGACGCGCAGGCCAAAGAGGAGGAGACACAGGCGCAGGAGGAGGAGACACGGGCCCAGGAGGAAGAAGAATCCATTCAGGCCAAAGACGACGACGCGCAGGCGCAGGAGGAAGAGAAGGCCGTGCAGGCGCGCGAGGAAGAAGACGCGCAGCGCGCCGAAGAAGAGGAAGAGTTGCAGCGGGCCGAGGAAGAAGAGCTGCAGACCAAACCCGCAAAGCCGCTGCTTTCGGCGCACGCGACGCGCATGCAAACCGTCGAGCGGCAACTGCGTGCCTCGCGCGGGCGCGGCAACCCCTTGCCCGAAGGGGTTCGCCAGAAAATGGAGCAGGGCCTGGGGGCTGATTTTTCCGGCGTGCGCATTCACACCGACCACCCGGCCTTTCTGATGACGCGGATGCTGAATGCCAAGGCCTTCACCAGCGGGCGCGATATCTATTTTTCACCCCATCGGTTCGCACCCGGCAGTGCCAGCGGGGATCATTTGCTGGCCCATGAACTGGCCCATACGCTGCAACAGGCCGCTGTCCCGGTGCGGGAAGAGGCGGTTGCCCAACGGGTCGCTGAAGAGGATCAGGTCAGCGTCCGGCCCGAGGCGCTGATGGCACTGCGGGTTGCGCGCAGCCACATCGGCAAGATCAACTCAAAAATGCTGGGCGAGGACGGATATCGCATTGGTTGGAAACGACTTCTGGACATCTTTCGCACCTCCTATGGGGGCGATGTTATCCATCCGGTGCTGATCAAGAAGATTGTCGCAGAGCCACATGATTTGCCGCATTGGTGTGGGGTATTTGCATGGCATGCGTTGCGCAAGGCGGGCTATCCGCTGCCCAACTGGAATGCCTCTGGCCGGATGCTGGAAAACACTTTGCAGCGTCCGCCCGGCGAGCTGCCGCAGATCGGGGATATCGCTTACCGGCAAAAACTGCCGTGGATGCCGGACAGCGCGCCGTTGACCCACCATCAGGCGCTTGTGTCCGGGGTAGAGGCGCATGCAACGGCAACGGGTAAGAACTTCAAACAGATCCTTGTGCGCACGGTCGATGGCAACACCGCAGGCACCAATAATCTGGGCGGTCAGGTCGAAGAATCCTGGCAACCTATCGGCAATTGGGACGCCTTCTTTGACCCTGCGGGCAAGGTGCAGATGCCAGAGACCGAGCGCGTCACTGTGGACCGCTCTGATGTAGAAACCACTGTTGAACCGGCGAAGGATGATGCCCCGCAACCTCAGGCCGAGGTCGCCGCGACGGACGTGACTGATCTTGAAAAAGACGTCACGCCCGAGGCAGAAGCCTTGCCCGGGCCAGAGGCGGACGTCGCCGTCGATCTGGACCTGCCCCCTGCGGTCGAAATGGAAGCCGAGCCTGCCGCCAAGGTCGAGAAAGTCGCGCTTGACGGAAAGTCAGATGCCGCCGCAGTGGGCTTTACCAAGGCAAAACCAAGTTCCATGGCGCTTTCGGCACCTGATCTGGGCGGCGCGCTGGACGCAAAAACCCGTCAGGAGAAGAAAGAAACCGCCAAGGAAACGCCGGAGCTCAAGGCGCAAACCGGCGGCGCAGTTGATCCGGCGATCACCGCGCCGGGTGAAATTCCGGTGCCCGAGGATGTGACGCTGAACGCCGATCAGAACGGGCCGGAAGTGGGTGAGATCAAGCCCGATCCCTACGTTGAAAAGGGCAAAGCCCCCAGTGCAGCAGGCAGCTATACCGGGCAGCAGATGGCCAAGCAGGCCGATGGCGGCGGATTTTTCGACTGGCTCAAGAAGCAGTTCACGAACCTGTTGAACTCAATCAAGACCGAGGACAATAGCGTCAATACATCTGCAGGACCCAAGCAGCGCGTGGCGCTGACTGGCAAGGCCGATGTGGGTCAGATGGCGCGGCAGCGGGTCGATGGGACGGCGCGGCTTCGAGAAGAGCGTGACAGGAAGGTTGCCGATTTCAAGGGTCATCCGGGGCAATCCAATATCCAACTGCGCAAGGTGGATCAGGGATTCAAGCCCGAACAGGCACCCGAACCGGCGGAACCGATTGATGCCTTAAGCCCGGACAGCAATGTCGCCGACTACGCGGCGGCCGAATGGCCCGCCGACTTCCGCGATGCGGCGGATGCCAAGATGAGCAAAAAGCTGGAAGGCGGCATGGCCAAGGCGCGGGCAGATGCGCAAAAGGCCGGCGCGGACCGGGACGCCGAAAAGTCCGCTGCGGTTGCCGAGGCAGAGCGCAAGACAGCCGCCGCCAATACGGCCGCCGACGACAAGCAACGACAGGCCGTCGTGGCAGGTCGAGAGGATGTGGCCCGCAAACAAGGTGCTGCGGTGCAAGAGGCTTATGACAACGTCGCGACCTTTTCGACCGATGCTGCAGGCGAACAGACCACCAAAGGCAAGGCCATTGCAGCCGACGTCAAGCAAAGCGAGACGGATTCAGACAACAAGCTAAAAGACGGAGAGGCCGCCGCCGACAAATTGAAGACGGACGCCGAGAAAGAGGCAAAAGTCCAAAAGGCCGAGCTTGCCAAGAAGGAAAAAGAGGAAAGTTTCTGGGACAAGATCAATCCCAAAAAGATCATCTCGAAGATCATAGAGGGCATCGACAAGCTGTTCACGGCGATGCGCAAAGCGGTCAAGGAAAAGATCGAGGAATATAAGAACAAGGCGATCAAGTTCATCAACGATGCCCGCGACCGCGCGATCAAGGGGCTGGAGGGATTTCGCACATGGGCCAAGGACAAGGTCGATACCTACGTTAAGGACCGCTATCCGGGGCTGGCAAAAGCGCTGAATGAAAAGATCGACGCAGGCGTCGACATCGCCGTGAAGGGCGTGAACGCCGCCGCCGACGGCGCAATTGATGCGGTCAACAAAATTGCCGATGGGCTCGCGGCTGCGATCGATGGTTTGCTTGCAAGGTTTCAGGCGGCACTGAAGCTTGCCGTGGGGGCGATTGGTGCTGTGCTGACGGGTGACTTCGTGGGTGCGCTGAAGCTCGCGTTTGAGGCGGGCTGCGCGCTGGCGGGCGTAAACCCCAAGCCGATCCTGGATTTCCTGGACCGGGCGGGGCAGCAGATATTGGGTATCCTCAAAAAGCCCGGCCCCTTTATCAACAACCTCTTCAAGGCGGTTGGTCTGGGCATCCGTAATTTCGCCGAAAACTTTGTGACTCACTTCAAATCGGGCGTGATTTCATGGCTGACCGGCACGCTTTCGGCTGTGCCGATCACGCTGCCTGACAAGTGGGATATCAACGGGTTCTTCAGCCTTGTGGCGCAAATCCTTGGCCTGACCTATGACAACATCAAAGCGCGGATCATCAAGAAGTTCCCCAAGGCGGCCGGGGTGTTCGAGAAGATTGAGAAGGGCTGGAAGTTCGTCAAAATGCTGCTGAACCGCGACTATGCGGGGCTGTGGGCAGAGGTGAAGGCGAAACTTGCCTCGCTCAAGGACACGATCCTTGGGGCCATTCGCAACTGGACGCTGCTGAACGTCATCAAGCAGGGGGTTATGTGGCTGTTGTCGATGCTGAACCCGGCCTCTGCGATTGTGCGGCTTTTGAAGATGTTGGCCGATCTGGTGTTCTGGCTGGTCGAGAATTTCCAGCGCATCAAGGCCTTTGTCCTCAGCGTTTACGGCGCGATCACCAATATCGCGGCGGGCATCATCAAACCCGCAGCCAAGGCGGTAGAGGACGCGCTGGCGCGGGCGTTGCCAATTGTGCTGTCGTTCATTGCCTCTGCCGTGGGTGTTGATGATATCGCGGGCGCTATTCAGGGGGTGCTCAAGAAAATTCAGGCGCCGGTGAACAAGGCGATTGATGCGCTGATCGACCGGGTCGTGGCGTTTGCCAAAAAAATCATCGCAAAAGTGGTGGGTGGGGCCAAGAAGGCCGGCAAGAAAGCAAAGGATGCGGCTGTGTCGCTGCTGCGGTGGTGGACGGAGAAACGACGGTTCCGCACCAAGGACGGCGGCGATCACAAGATATACTACAAAGGCGAGGGCAAGCGCGCGGACCTCTGGATCAATTCTGACCCCAAAACCTTTCCGCAGTTTCTGGCAGAGCAAAAGACCTCGGACAATGCCGACAACAAGGCCTTGGCGATTGCGGCCGAGAAAATTTACACCAAGGGTGTTCTGGCTTCTGAAGAGAAGATGGACCAGTTGCAGGCCGAACGAAAAGCGGCCAAGGCCCGTGGCGACACGGCTGGTGAAAAAGCGGCGGCCAATGCGGTTAAGCGCGAGGTCACCAACTTCCGCAAGCAGTTGAAGTTGCTGTCGACCGAGATCGCCAAGATGACGGTTGAGGATGATGCCGCAGCGATTACCCACACGACCTATACAGACGGCGGCCACAAGCAGGTCACGTCGCTGCCGCTGACGTTCTTGCCCGGGAAGGATAGCGGCAGTTCACCGACAGATTCCCCCCCAGGCTGGCCGCACGCGCAAGCCATCAACGACAACGAGGGCAAGACCATCTGGATCAGGGGGCATTTGCTGAATGACAATGTGCACGGCCCCGGCAAAACCAAAAACCTTGTTCCGATCCCGCAATCGGTCAACCGCACGATGGAAACGCAGGCGGAATCGGACGTCAAAACACGGGTTAAGACCAACAAGGAACGGCTCTACTTTCGCGCGACGGCCACCTATTGGCCGCCCGAAATTCCAGCCACCAAGGGCTTTCCGAAAAAGATCATTCTGGTTTGGCACAAGGCGGAAAAGAAAGGCACGAAATGGAAGAAGGGATCGCATCTGGGCACGGCGCAGTTCACATCGCCCAAGCCGCCCAAGGACGTGGACCAAAGCGTGCCGTCAATTGCCACAGATAGCCCGGCACGGCTTGAAGCCGCAATCAACACACAGACCGCCGGTGCCAAGGTCACGACCCACTTCATTGGATACCTCAAGCAGCGGACACCTTATGCCACGGCCAATGATATCCGCCCGCGCCTGATGACGGCACATACGAAATATGACAAGCTGAACCCCTCCGAGAAGGCAAATCGCGGCAAGCAGATTTACCGGACGGTCGCGGCGGTGAAAGCGAAAAAAGTAGAATTGGCCTGATCCATGACCTCCCAAACGCCCATCTTCGCTCCTTCGAACGCCGACAACCTGGATACTGCGTTTGAGATGATTGCCCGCCTGATCCGTAGCCGGTTGGGTGGCGAAGACATTGCACCCGACGGCACGGTCGGGCTTGAATATTTCGATGACAACTCGCCCTTGGGAAACTTTCTGCGCGACCGGGAGCCACCGTTTGCCGAATACATAACGCTGCTGCTTGCGCTGGCCCCTCATGCGCGACCTACGCTGATTGACGCGGAAATCCGCGCAATTCTGGACAAGGGTGGCGACTTCCCGGAGGTGGGCGGGCTGCGCGACCCCGACAGCCGGACCTTTCTGCCCACAGGGCAGACAGTCGCCTTTTTGCTGGCGGGCGATGATCTTGAGGGGCGCTTTGTCGTCCAGCGCATCTTGTCACCCGATCATTGGTTCGCCCGCGAGGGCATCCTGCGGCTGGAGCCCGCGAAAGACGGCGCACCGGCGCTGTCTGGTCGGTTGATCCTTGCGCGGGACTGGGTTGATCGACTGACACTGGGCGAGACGAGCGCGCCGCCCTTTTCGGCCGAATTTCCCGCCCGCCGGATTGAGACACAGTTGGGGTGGGATGATCTTGTCCTGCCCGCAGGTACGCAGGCGCATCTTTCGGAGATACTGGATTGGGTGCAGCATTTTGGAACGCTTTCCGCCGACTGGGGATTGAAGGCGCGTTTGCGTCCGGGTTACCGCGCTCTCTTTCATGGTGCATCCGGCACCGGCAAGACGTTTGCGGCGACCCTGATTGGCAAGACCACCGGGCGAGAGGTCTTTCGCGTTGACCTTTCGGCGGTCGTTTCAAAGTACATTGGCGAAACCGAAAAGAACCTCGCCAACCTTTTCACGATTGCGCAGGATCGGAATTGGATCCTGTTCTTTGATGAGGCCGACGCGCTGTTTGGCAAACGAACCAATGTCAAGGACAGCCATGACCGCTATGCCAATCAAGAGGTCAGCTATTTGCTACAGCGGATTGAGGAATGTGACGCGCTTTGCATCCTTGCGTCCAACCTGCGGGCCAATATCGACGACGCCTTTCTGCGCCGGTTCAACGCCGTGATCCGGTTCCCTGAACCCGGTGCCGCCGAACGGCAAAGTATCTGGCGGCGGGCGCTCCCGCTTGAACATCTGTCCGACGAAGTGATTGATCTGGTCTGTCCCTACGAACTTACCGGCGGCTCCATCGTGAACGTCGCCCAGTTTGCCGCGATCAATGCACTGACCCGCGGAGAGCGCGAGGTCGGGCTGCAAGATCTCGAACTTGGCATCCGCCGCGAGATTGAAAAAGAGGGCAAAGTTTTTCGGAGCCTCAATGCGTCCTAACCAGAGGGATTATCATTTGGGGATCGGGGCAAGTTTGACTATCGTGATGACCGATTGGTCCAGCGATTAAAGTGACAGAAATAAAGGAAATTTTCATGGGTGAGCCCAAGGCCAACGACCCCAATGCCGCCG
Organism: uncultured Paracoccaceae bacterium; assembly: GCA_947493335.1. Classification (GTDB taxonomy): domain Bacteria; phylum Pseudomonadota; class Alphaproteobacteria; order Rhodobacterales; family Rhodobacteraceae; genus CANMYO01. Next base: position 68,346 of record CANLQO010000001.1, read on the forward strand.
CAGCGCATGTTTTTCTGACAGAGCTTTCGACCCGCATCGCGACCCAACGGCTCCACTTCAGCGAAGGGGACGAGGCCGCAGCCCTTGCGAGCCTTCACGCGCTTTTCGGTGTCGCACGCAAGACGATCACGGATCATTTCGGGTGCGAGGATTTCGCGCGTGAAACGCTGGGGTTTCTCAACGGACCGTTTCGGTCCTTTATGGCCGATTGGCACCGCAAAAGCCTTGCGGGCCTTCTGAATACCCGGGATGGCGCGGTTGCGTTCCGGGCCGAGCTGCGCGCGCAACAGGACAAGATGCGCGTCTTTGCCGCGACACTGCATCAGATGGCATATGGAACCGCGATGCCGCCCTTTCCGCCAGACCGTGACCCTCAGCAACCGCCGCGCGATACGTTGGCCTTTGGCATCCCCGATGATGGTGTGATCCCATCGGGCAGCATGGTCGAGCAGATCAACCGTTCTGAGGCGGAGGCAATTGCAAAGCGCCGCGAAAAAGTCGCGACCTCTGCGCCCGATGCGGACGGAATTACCAATGCTGCCGGGCTTGCGCTGTCAGGTGGTGGAATCCGATCCGCCAGTTTCTGTCTTGGCGTGTCGCAGGTGTTGTCGGCCCGGGCAGGTATCATGAACAGCTTTGATCTGATGTCGACGGTCAGCGGTGGCGGTTTTACCGGGTCATTCCTGACCCGCCGCATTGCCGATCAGGGAGTGGAGGCCGTAGCACGCCCCAACGGGCCGGACACCGATGCAGTGAAATACCTGCGACAACGGGCCAATTACCTCTCTATGGGCAGCTTCATCAAGACCAGCGCCATCGCGATGAACCTGCTGGCGGGCATGGTCCTGAACTGGACCGCGCCTGCAGCAATTATCGCGGTGATCACACTTTTATTGCACCTGCTTGGTGTTTCAGGCTGGGATACGTTCTTTGGTCTTTTGCCGGTGGTCGGAGGTGCCTGCCTTTTGGCGGCGCTTTTGTCCTACGCCTGGGTGCCTTACCGCTGGGGGGCGGTGCGGATCGCGGCACTCTGGGGGTTCTTTCTGCTGACCGGTGCATTCTTCCTGATCTATGGCATTCACCTATTCTACGGCGCATTCCTGACGATCCTGCAGGGCCAGAAACTGACCGCAACGCTGTCGTTGGCGGCACTTGCCGCAGCAGGTCCAGCCTTGTCGCGCGTGTTGCCGATGCTGGGCAAAGAGCGGGCGCGGATCATCGGCGTGCGCATCCTGTTGATCATCGCCTCGATCGCGGTGCCGTTTCTGGCGCTTATCGTGGGTTGCATGTTGTTCTATTTGGGCCATGTCCCGGGCGAGAAACTGCCCGCTTTCTTTGGTGCCATCGGGATCAGATCGGGTTTGTGGCTTTTGGCGGTGATTGCGCTTGCGCTTGTGTTGACCACGCTTTTGACGCTCAACATCAATGCCACCGGGCCGCATTGGCTTTATCGACAGCAGATTGCCAACACTTTCATTCGCCTTGGCCCGACGGGAGAAGTGGACGTTCCGCTTTCATCGCTCGACCCCGAGCACAAGGCCCCATATCTGTTGATCAACGCGGTCACCAATCTGCCGACCAGTGACCGGATCGAAATGCGCGAACGGCAAGGCGACTTCTTTCTATTCTCCAAACATTGGTGCGGCTCTCCGCTTGTTGGGTATCACCCCACAGCCCATTGGCGTCACTGGCGCAATCAAGAGGTCGATCTGGCCACAGCCGTTGCGACGTCGGGCGCAGCCGTGGCACCCCATATGGCGCTGTTGTCGGTATCTTCGGCCCGCGCGTTGCTGTCCTTTCTGAACTTGCGGCTGGGCTTCTGGCTGCGCCGTCCTGCGCCCGAGGGTGAAAAGGCCACCGGCGGACGGCCCGGCGCGCGGATGCTAATGCGCGAGATGTTTGCACTGAAGATGGACGAAACGCAGGACTGGATGATGCTGACCGATGGCGCGCATCTGGACAATTCAGCGATCTATGAGTTGCTACGCCGCCGCTGCAAGCACATCGTAGCGGTTGACGCCAGTGCGGACCCCAATGGCAGTTTTGACACCATCCTGACCCTGCTGCGCCACGCTGCGGTGGACCTTGGTGTGCGCATTCATGCTGACCTGAAAGAACTACGCCCTGATGCAGAAACGGGCCTGACGCGGGCGCATGGCGTCATGTGCGAAATCGATTATCCGGCGGTCGATGGCCGGCCTGCTGGCAAGGGGCTGCTCTTGTTGATCAAGCTTTCGATGACGGGGGACGAGAACGAATTGATCAACGCCTACAGACACGCCCACCCCGAATTTCCAAATCAATCGACGATTGACCAGTTCTTTGACGAACACCAGTTCGAGGCGTTCCGCCAGTTGGGCGTACATGCCGCCGAAAGCCTTTTCAAAGAGGCGCTGATTGGTGCCGGTGAGGTCGACGATGTCGCAAGTTGGCTAGAGCGGCTTTATTTGCGCATTCCACCGCAGACCGACGCGACTATTTCGTCTCAATGATGTCGATCTGGTTGAGTGGCTGCAGCGCCTCAGTCCTGTCAATCTGCTTTTGTGGCAGATCGGACTTTGCCGGCGGATCTGGAAACCAACGATATTCCAGCTGGAATTTGACGACAGTCGCGTCCCGGCTTTGGACGTCGCTTGAGACAATCGGGTCGTCACCACCAAAGTAATCGCCAAGCGTGTCGATGAAATAGAACATCAATTGGTTGATCCCGACTTTCGCATCAGTCAGGTCGGCATAGACGACAAGCTCACCCTCAAGCTGTTTTTCGGTTTCGAACTCTTCGAATTGGTCGCGCCATTTATCAATTTTCTGTCCGTCGACGTAAAGCACCGCGTCCCAATTGGGGTTGGGGAACAATCCTTCAACAAAGATTTCCAATGTCCCATCGGTTGGCAACTGTAGCCGCACCCTTTCGTGCAGATCAATCTTGAGGTTTCCGACAGAGGACTTGCTCTGCGGAAGCTCGATCGGTTCTGACTGGCGCTCTAACCGCTCCAATCTTTCGCCGGGCTTCAGCCCGATCACCGCTATAAATGAAAAGCCCACCGCAGCGAGTGCGCCCCAGCGGATCAGGTGGCGCGTGAACCGGCGTGGGTCGGTCGGGATTTGCGGGGTCAGGTTGCCTCGAATGCCAATCCGCAGCGCCAGAAAGATTGCGGCAGGCAGGCAAATCGCCAAATACGGCCCCATCATGAAGACGGACAGGTCAGAGTGGAACAGAAAATCGCCGAAGGTTGCCGTGTTTTCGCCCAGCGTAATCAGCCAAGCGGCCAGCCCGTAATAGATCACAAGTGTACCCACAGCGATTAAACAGAGCAGCGCCATGTAAACCAAGCGGTCTGTGATTTCGGATCGTACAGCCAGTGCCAGCCGCACCAGCATCAGCGGAACGATCACGAACAAGGAAAATTGAGCGTAGGCCTCGGACGGCATGCGCTCTCCCAGGATCACCTGCAAAAGCAGCCAATAGACCACAACCAACAGGAACAGCCCGTAAGTGAGAATCTGGCGCGCATCGATCACCGCGGCGGAGCTTTTTCGAAAAGAGATCGACGGCGGGAGCATGATCAGCCCCAAAGGGAAAAACCCGACGATACCCGTGATGAACCCGATGGAGCCCATCAAGATGAAAAGGTCATCATCCGGGCTGCGCACAAGGAAGATGAACAGCGCCATCGCGATGATCTGCGACAGGCCAAAAGCCACCCAGATGTGTCGGTTCAGCAAGCGGGACAGAATGCCATAGCCGCTTTGCGATGACAGCAATAGCCGACGGTTCAGTCGGCCGGAATTCAGCGTCTCGCGCCACCAACTGCCCACCGCGTGCCACAGGGAAGTGTCGGTGGCTTTTGCGATCAGATCTGCACTGCGAAACCACTTGAGCGCATTTCGACGGTTCATTTTCTTGTTGTGAAGCTGGGTTGCTGTTGCCTGTAGCGGGCGCAATAGGTCGGTGTCTTGCGCAGCTAGCTCTGCTATCGCCGCGTCATTGACCTGCGGATCATCCTCTTCCGTGGCCAACTGCAGCAAAAGCTCTGCGGCTTCTTCGCTGTGCGCGGCCGACAACGCCTTGGTCAGATGAATGCGGACTGCGGGATCATCGTGATCAATGTAGTGTTTGAGTATCTCAAAGGCGGGGGTCTGGGTCATGACGGCACCGGCTCTGGTTCTGCAACGGCATCAGTGAAGTCACGATAGACTGTGAACAGCCGCGCATAGTCTTCACGTTGCAACCCACGCTGCAAAGCCGCGTGCATCAGCAAGTCAAGCGCCTCTGCGTCCCAGGCGCAGCGGTCAGCGTTGTCGATCAAAGCAAGCACGGCATTGCTGGTCAGATTTTCGGCACGCTTTTCCAACGCAGGGGCGTGGGTGTCGTGACTATGTCCCATGGCGCTGGCGGCGGTGCGTTGGGCATAGCGAAAGACCTGCTCGGCGCTGTTGACGTGTTCGACAATTTCCTTTTGCAAAGGGGCAATCAAAAATTCATGTGCGATTTCAATGAACTGACTGCCCATGCGGGCTTCTTTTCGGACAATGCCATTGTTTTGCATCACCCCAATCAGACGGCTCCGCTTGTTTGTGTCTCGTAAGGCACCACCGACAAGCGTCTTGTATTCGACGACATTCCGTTTGCTGCTTTGGGTAAGCAAATCCGACAGCATGTCGAGGATTTCGAGTTGATCGGATTTGTCGAAATCATAAAGGATTTCCTTGAAGTAATCGCGCTGGATGCTGACCGTTCCGCCGGTCTGCTCCATGAAATCATCAAATGACACCTTTGGAACTTCGACATTGCCGCCGCGCTTGAGGTCTTTCCCAAAAAGCCGCCAAATCTTCTCACAGACGATCTGGATGTGCGCGGGCTCTACAAACCGGTTTTCCTTTTTCAGTGCACCGATGATTTCGTCGTAAATCTGCGGTTCATAGTCGTAGCCAAAGGCTTGCGCGGGCAGTTGGATCGCGCGGCGCGCGTCCGAAACCGTCAAAAAATCCAGCCGGTATTGCGATGTGTCGCGCGCTGGTGCCAAGGGCGGCACCGAGGCAAGCTGCCCGACGTATTCATCGCGCATCGAAAGGACCACTGAGATTGGCAAAATCTCTTGGCTGCGCTGGGCCGGTGCGAGAAGGCGGCGCAATTCATCAAAGAAACTTGGCCGCAGCCGCCAATCGGGTTTTTCAAGATCTTCGGCGGCGTCCTGGCCCGCCTTTTCGGCGTCGTCGGTGTAGAGCGTAAAGATTTGCTCGAACTGGTCGATCACAAGGCAAAGCGCAAATCCTGACTGTTTGCGGGCCCATTTGCGCCAGAAGTTTCGAAAGAATTGCACAAAGCCAAATTCCGGCAAATCCAGCTCATCGAGCCATTCACGATGCGCCGCGCGCGCATGAGCCGAGGACAAGAGCGTGTGGATCTCGTGCAGCGGGGCGCCTTTCCAAAGATCGTCGTGGATGTCCTGTCCGATCTGGTCAAAACAAAAGAATGTCGCCAGATGCTGCCAATAGGACCGGACATCCATGGTCCCGCCCAGCAGTTTGCAGAACAGCGGAGTCGTACGCCCGCCACGGTATCGGTAGGGGTCGAGCCAGAGTTTCTTGACCTCAAACGCGGCCAGTAGATTGCGCCGGACCGGGTCTTCGCTGTGAATGTCGTCAAACCGGTCAAGCACATCCTCAATCGGTGAATCCGCAAGTTCAGGCGCATATTCAAGCATCGCCGCAATGGCTGCTGCCTCGCATTCAGGGGGTGGGATCAACTGCAGGATCGAGGCGACGCGCACAGCTTCGAGCGGGTCACTTTGAGGCGTCAATCGCACGGTGTGCAATCCGGTTTCTTCGATCCGGGGAATGACCCGAGCGTTCAGGATTGAGGTTTTCCCGGCACCCGATTGCGCGTGGAGCAGGCACAGACGGCCCTTGAGAAACAGCGACGACATTTCACGCTCTTCCTGATCACGGCCAAAGAATAGCGGCGAGTCCTCGAACTGGTAGCTGTCGGTGCCCTTGTAAGGTTCATCGCCAACGGTGGTGCGTGAAAACTCCAATTGGAAATCGCTGGCGGTTTCACCGTAACCCTGCGGCGGGTTGGCCAAGGCGTCCAAGCGTCTTTTGGTCGGGCTTTCTGTTGCCGCGTCTTCCATGGTCAGGCAGACCGCGCCAGACGGGCCGCGTCTGCCGCATTCAATTCCGCCTCCAGCGCCTTGAGGAAGACCTCTTGACCTGGCGGCAATTCAATCAAGTTCAACGTGCTAGCGTGGTGGCGCAGATTGTCCTGCATATCCTCTTCCAGCCGCATCAGCCATCCATCACGGCTGCGGCTCTTGAGCCCTTCACGTTCACGGGGCACCAGATATCGGTTGATCCGGCTTGACGTAAACGGACCGCGCCAGACCACCTCGGCGGCCTGTTGCACTTCGGTCAGGAGGAACGAATTGCCAAACAAGACCGAGGGCGAAATTCGCAACCGTTCCTCGATGGCTGCGGGCACAAGATCGTCGATCCGGGTCAGTTCGAACAACTGCTCTGTGTTAACCACGCAACTGCCGTAAACATCGATGGAGCCATGATACTTGAACAGGATGCACCCTTCGAAGTCATCGAAACTCAGACCCTTGGGAGTGACCGGGCGCGCGTAGTCCTCGCCTCCTCGGCCATGAGCGCTGTGGCCCTGACCACGGCTCACCGATTGCACTGCGGCTTCCTCCAGAAAGGCCAGCGCTTCTTCCTCGGCATGAGGATCGTCGCGCGACAGGATGCGCGGCTGACTGTCGGGATCAAAAGCATCGCTTAGGACAATGGTGCCGTTTTGCACTGCAGATCCGATGCTTTGCACTTCCAGCCGGTTGGGCAAGTTCACGGTGATGCGTGTGAATGGCACACCATTGCAGATCATGTGCCATTCAAGATTTGTGCCAAAATTGGTTGTAAAGATCATCGGCGCGGGTCGGCGCTTGCGCCGGGACGCTTCGCTGCTGTCAAGCAATTGCCGCAGCACCTTGGCAAACCGGTCATAGAATTGATTGTTCTGCTGACGCCGGATTTGCAGCACCTCTTGCAGCCGCGATTGCACCATTTGCGGGCCGCTTGTGCTCATGCAAAGCCAACTGGCCACCAATTCCAGTGGCAACCTGTTGGAGACATCATCAAGCGACAATTCATCGCCCTTTTGCATCAGCAATTGTGCGACGTCCCACGGGCTGGGTTCGCCGAATTCCTGATTTGATATTTCATGCGTTTCCTCCGTCTCGGATGCGGGAGGAGCTTCGATTCCGGTCAATGGTCCGATAAGGAAATTCAACCCGAATTGCCGCGCGTCCCGACGCAATTGTTGCGCAATCGGGCGGAAAGGGTCCTGCCCACCCGATGTCGGGGCGGGCGCTGCGGCTGCAATCGGAACTGCCGCGGGTGCATCGGGTTCTGGCGCGGTCTCAGTGGCCCGTTGAGGATAGCCCTTTTCCTCGCGGATGCGGTCAACCATGTCCAAGAGTTTCTTGACCGGTTTCGTGTCTTCCAGGGTCGCAAAGGTGATCGCGGGAAAGCCACGAAATACCGTTGTGCGGTCCGCTGGCGTGGCCCCCGGCAGGATGACCGTGACCAGCGCTCCTTCCGACAGGACGTGGTTGTTGAACGCGATGTCCATTTCAACCTTGTGATAACGGCTCACACCGTTGGGCCCCCAACAGCCGACAAAAACCAATGTCTTGGGCAATACCTCGTCAATCACTGCGCCAGCAATTTGATCGGGGGGCAGGTCGTCGTCATCAAAGAATACTTTGCAGCCGTGACCTTCAAGTGTGCGGCAAAGCTCTCGTATTGCTGGTTTTTCCAGCGAATTGTGCGAAAGAAAAATATCAAAGAAATCGTCAGTCATGAGAAATTCCGCCACCGACAAAAGAGATAATAAAAAATTAAATGGTACGAAGGATACGCAAAAAATTCAAGTGTTTCGGCTTTTTGGAACATGAAGGTCAGTTGTGACCACGCATGAAAAAAGGACCGGCGCGTTTGCACCGGTCCTTTGTCATTGCTTCGGCGGGTTGGCCTAGCTGACGGTTTTCATTCCGAACATGCGTGAGAACGGGAAGCCGCCACCGGGGATGACCTTTTTGTGGCGCGGCTTGGTCGACAGCAGTTTGCCGGGCCAGAACATCTGCGACATGTAGCGCCCACCGCTGATAACAGACGATGACCGGGATTTGCGCGATATCAGCTTGCCGGGCCAGAATTTGGCCGACATCGGGTTGTTGTGCTTCAGATCGCGCTTGCGCCGATGCTCTTTGAGAAGCCGAAGGCCGAACTCAGAGGATACCGGGCCGCGCGGCGCAGGCACCGGAAGTGACAGGATAAGCGGATGATCCTTGAGCACGCTGCGGGCCTTTTCGGGCTTGCCGGGGACAAAGAAATCCTCGGTCACGTTGCCTGCGTCGATGGTGTCTCGCTTGGCAAGAATGTCGCGGGTCATCTGGGCCGCGCCAAGTGGCTTATAAGTCGTCCGGACGACCAGCACCGCATTTCCTGCTGCGAGCGCCTTGCTATAGGCCGCGATGGCATCGGGATGCACCTGCGCGCGCTGCATCCGCGCCTCGGCCTTGTCACTGGCGACGATGACATCGCAGGCCCGTTTGGGCACACCTTTGAACTGCAACCGGTCCGCGGCACTTTGCGCGGCCGCCTGATCGGGCATTAGGCGGGTGATAATCGTTGTCATGATGCCTCCATTCGCTTGGTGTTCGTCGTCGTGATATCGATCCGTTTTGACACGCGCCGCGCCATGGGCAGGATCACGGCCAGCGCCAGCAAAAGGGCGATGGCCTCAATCGTGAATACAACAGTGTAGGGCGCGTGCGCGGCACTTCCAGTGGGTGTCTGCAATCCGACGATCAGGTCGCGGACGATCCCGGCCAATGCAACACCGACCCCGGCGGCGGTCGCCTGCGCGGCGCCCCATGCGCCAAGCGCCAGTCCGATGCGGTCCTTGGGTGCCGCCCGCATCATCGCCGTCAGCGTCGCGTGTCCAAAGAGGCCAGCGCCCAGCCCGACAAAGAAGGTGCCCAGCAAAAACAGCGGTGTGCCGCCACCCATGGCCGCAAAAATGATCGCGCCAAAACCGGGCGCGCCGATGGCCGCCCCCGTCATGGCAAGGTTCTCAGGTGCGGTGGTGCCGCTGAGCAATCGAGAGGCGACACCAAAGCCCACGAGCGTGCCCCCCGCAAAAAGCGCCGTCAGCTTTGTGGTGTCTGCCACCGAAAGGCCCAGCACCTGCCCGCCGTATGGTTCAAGCAGAACATCGGCCATGCCAAAACCAAAGGTACCAAGGCAGATCACGGCGAGCAGCCTGATGATGCCTTTGGTCCGGGCCAATTGGGTCCAGGCCGCCTGAAATGCCATGGGGCGGGCGGCCTTCATCTCTTGCGCGCGGGCACGGCTGCGTGCCTCTTGCTTCCACATCGCCAGCAGGTTCAGGGCGACCGTGACCACCGCACTGCCCTGAATAACCTGAATAAGCCGACCTGGCGTGTAGTTTTCCAGCATTGCGCCATAGACCAGCGCGCTTGCCACCATGCCCAACAGCAGCATCACATACATCAGGCCCACGACTTTGGGCTGATCCGCTTCTTCAACCAGATCGGTCGCAAGGGCCAATCCCACGGTCTGCACGATATGGACGCCGGCCCCCACCAAAAGGAATGACAGCGCAGCAGCACTCAGCCCGATCCAGCGCGGGGCGTCGACGGCCTCTCCGTAGCCGGACAGCACCAGAAGCGCGAAAGGCATGATGGCAAAGCCGCCGAACTGGCATAGCGTGCCTTTCCAGATGTAGGGGATGCGCCGCAGGCCAAGGGCCGAGACGTGGATATCCGATTTATAGCCAATTAGCGTGCGAAACGGAGCAAAGACCAGCGGCAGCGCCAGCATGACCGCCACGAGTGTGGCGGGCACGTTCAATTCAACAATCATGACGCGATTGAGGGTCCCGACAAGCATGACCAGCGCCATGCCGACAGTGACCTGAAAAAGCGAAAGCCGCAGCAGGCGGCTAAGGGGAACATCGGCGCTGGCGACATCCGCAAATGGCAAATACTTCGGCCCTAAAGCCGCCAGTTTTCGCGTGGCGAAGGTGCGGTAGTCAAACATCTGGTGCCGGTCCCGTATCCGCCAACGCGCCTGTGGGGCGGGGCGGCTTACCCTGGAAGGTGTTGGGCCCGCCGCGGATGGCGGCAGGCCCAAGGATCTATTGGACGATCAGTGGCATTTCCACGTCTGCGGATGCCATCGTCTCGGGTAAGGTCAGGATACCCTTGGCGCTGGTTCCGTCAGGCAGGATCACCGTCACTTCCAAGCCGTCGCCGGTTGGCATGACATAGCTGACCGTTGCCGCGTCAAGGCTACCCTCTTCAAGAATGGTGGCCGAGGCCATCTCTTCCCCGCCAGAGGCAGACCCTTGCAGGAAATCCGACACCCAAGTGGTGTTCTTGACTACCTGCATATGGACCGAGAATGATCCAACAGCGACCGCGCCAAGAAACAGCGGAACGCCTACGGTTGGTGAAACGACAAGCCACATTTTTGCGTTATTCATGGTGTGTCTCCCTTATCCCAGCCACGGTGTCGCGATGGCGACCAGAATGTGTGCCAGCAGGGCAATTGCCCCGAACACGCGTGTGCCATCGATGAGGTAGCTGTGCACTTCTTCGGCTTCTTCGAGCGTCAGGCCGGTTGGCCAAACCTTATCTTCATCTGCCATTTGCAGTCCTCCTTCATAGTTGGGGAAAGCAAACCCAGGACCCTGTGTCGCTGTGAATTGGACCGTCAAGCAGAGTTGCTTCCTATGTGCGACAGATTGTCACGCTAGAGTGACATCGTCAACGTAAATTCAAGTTGACACATGCGTTTGAGTTGAATTGGGGTTGCGGCAACGCCCTTGTTTCTATGGCTCAATTCTCTTTCTGCCGTGATCTGGCGCAGGAGGAGGCGCAGGCAGGCAATCCAAAAGTTGTGCGCTTTCAGCGCGTTAGGTGCGGCGGGATGTCGCACCCTCATACCAACACCGAAGCCCAAATCCCGGGGCGGTTTGTGGTGACTTGCCGCAACAGTAGCGCTGGCGAGGCGGGGATAATTTGTGCGGGTTGGCGGATCGTAACAGGGAAATTCATGGCCTTGGAGAATCATCGAGACTTACGACAGGCGGTTGGTGCCGTTCTGCCAGATCGGTGCCACCGTCGGTGTCCCGAGGCTTCCATGGTGTCAATTAAGGCGCGTCAGGTCAGAGATTAAGGTGCAGCTCTTTACGTTTCCTCGCGGCCCATGATCTCTTCTTCCATGTCCCAGATCATGCCGAGGATTTCCTCTCGGATCACAGAGAAACTGGGATCCTTTTTGACCTCTCGCAGGTCCTGTCCGACGCCCATGTCCGCAAATGGCAGGTTGTACTCCTGGCGAATCCGGCCGGGGCGCGGGGCCATGACGATCAGCCGCTCACCCAAAAGCAGCGCCTCTTCAACCGAATGGGTGATCAGAATGATCGTCTTACCGGTCTCTTTCCATAGTTTGAGCACGAGTCCTTGCATCTTTTCGCGGGTCAGCGCGTCAAGCGCGCCCAAAGGCTCATCCATCAGGATCACGTCGGGGTCATTTGCCAGACATCGCGCCAAGGCGACGCGCTGCTGCATGCCGCCCGACAGTTCATAGACCGCCTTTTCCTTGAAGTCCCTGAGGCCCACGATATCTAGCAAATGGTCAACTTCATAAGCATATTTATTGGCTTTCTGGCCCTTCATGCGGGGGCCAAAGCTGACGTTGTCCCGCACGCTCATCCATTCGAACAGGGCACCTTGCTGGAACACCATGCCGCGTTCGGCGTCCGGGCCAAGAACCTGATGGCCATTCAGTTCGATCTTGCCTTCGGTGGGGGCCAAAAAACCCGCGACGATGTTCAACAACGTGGTTTTGCCGCATCCCGATGGCCCCAGAACGGACATCAATTCGCCCGCCTTCAGATCAAGCGATACGTCCTTAAGCGCCTGCACGGATGACCCGTTTGGCAAGTCAAATCGCATGGATACATTGCTGATCGTTAACCCGGACATCTGGTCCCTTCAGAAATTCAAGTCGGCGGTTCTGATCACGGCTTAGCATGTTTTTTGTGAATGTGAGGTGTGAATGTCAGACGCTTACGAAAGAAGTCCGATCGCCCGCCTTCTGCGTCACAAGATGAATGGGTGCCGCAATGCGACAGAACAGGCGCGTTGATGCTGGTCACCCGCGCATTGTGCCGCAGGAGAGTGCAGATTAAGTTGCGCCCACCGGGGTCGTTGGAAAGAGGCGCTGACGTGAACAAAACGACGATCACCGTGCTCAGCGTGCAATTGGCCGGCATGGGTCTGCTTTGGATACCGCTGCTGCAACTGGGTGGCACAAGGATTGAGGTTTCAAACCTTGCCTCGCTGTTTGTGATTGCATCCATGCCGCTGGTCGCCCTGCCGCATCTGCGCTTTCCACCGGTCATTGCGCTGCTGTATGTCAGTCTTTTTGGCCTTTTTGCCGCTTTCGCATTGCATGGGGGTGAGGGGCTGTCGCGTCTGGTGATGGCGGTGGTTTCCACCACCGCGGCCCTTGGTCTGGCCAACCTCAAGGGACTGACCCGCGCGACGCTCGCCCGCGCTTTGGTCATCGCTTATCCGGTCTTTTGGGCATTCTTCTGGCTGTCCGCGCAATTGGCCGGGCAAGATCTGTTGGGCGGAACGCTGGACTATCTGCAAACACTCAACCGGTCTGTATTTGTGTTTCAGGTGCTGCGGCCAACATTCAACGCCTATGTCACAACCGGTGACGTGACCTATGTGGCAAGTACGCTCAACGGTTTGTCCGGGGCCTTCCTTGTCTTTTTCATCCTGAGCCTCGCCTGCTGGCCACAAGGCTGGGGCGTCAAGGTCGTTTGCATCACGGCGTTCGTGACGATTTTCGTGCTTTTCTCCAGCTCCAGTGTCTTACCTTTGGCCGTGATCTGCGTGCTTGCGGCGATTGTCTGGATACGGCAGGCCCGATCCAAGGTAGGGCCGGTGCTTGTTGTAGGGCTGATCGTGTTGGGGCTTGTTGCCCTGTCAGGGGACCTTTTGGCCTATCTGGCGCTCAATATCGCTAACGATCAGGGCAGCCGCGCCGCGCGGGTCAGCCAATATTTGGGCAGCATTGATCTGATCAACGCCAGTTTTGGTTTCGGCCACGGCTACATCAGTATTGAGGGGCACAACATCCACAACTTCCTGCTGTTTTCGACCGTGAGCGGTGGCATTCTGTTGGGGCTGATCGTCTTTTGGGTGATGGCGCTTGTCGGATGGACCTCTGCGCGCGCGGGATGGCGGTATCTTGTGCAGGGTCAATGGCAGGATCTGGCGATCTGCGGACTGATGCTGTTTTTTCTGGTGCGGCTGTCGGCGGGCGGGGCAGGGGGGATGCCCGCTGGTCCGGGCGCTGTGGCCTTGGGACTGGCCTGCCTTATCGCGGCCGACCGTCAACCAGCCTTGCCTAGCAGGGGCCTTAAAAATCCACCGTCACGCCGGGCAGATTCAGTTCCCGGATAAGCTCTCGCAATTCGTTGCGGGCCGCAACGTTCGAGATATTCAGTCCCTTGACCCCGATATCGCGCAGATCAAGCAAGGTCAGCCCGCGCGGGAAAAGCTCCCGAAAGATCACCCGCTCGTTAAAGCCCGGTGCCGTGCGGAACCCGATCCGTCGGGCCAGCTTGGCGATGACGCGGGCCATCTTTTCCTTGTTGACCATCGCTTGTGCGCCCATCCGGTTGCGCACAACGATCCAGTCGATGGGGCTTAGCCCTGCCTGCGCGCGCAACTGTCGTGCGTTCCAGACCATCTCGGAATAGACGCTGGGGCCGGTGATGTTTTCACCCTCGGTGTCCACATGCGCCAGCAAGTCAAAATCGATGAAAGAGTCATTAAGTGGCGTGATCAACGTATCGGCCAGCGAATGCGCGACCTGCGACAGGCGCGTGTGGCTGCCGGGGCAGTCAATCAAGATGAAATCACAATCCGGCTCCAGCCCGGCAACCGCCATGCTGAGCCGGTGGTCATAGACGTTGACGCCGGGGGCAAGGCTGTCCTTGTCGATCTCGGGCAGATCGACGTAGCCGGGCGTGGGTAGGTTCAACCCTTCCTTTTGCATAAACGCCAGCCGGTTCTTGATGTAACGCCCCATGGTCTTTTGCCGCAGGTCCAGATCTAGCGTGCCGACCTTGTGGCCCATCCGAGCAAGCGCTGTTGCCACGTGCATTGCCACGGTTGATTTACCCGCGCCGCCCTTTTCGTTGCCCACGACGATGATATGCGCCACTGCTATGCCCCTTATCGGATTTTGTCGCCACTATATGTGGCGGCGCGAGGCAGGGAAAGCGGATGCGACACCACCGGCCCGCTTTTTTCTGCGACCTTGACAGAAGCGCCACAAAGGCCCATGTGCTGGCCTAACCGGGATGCGCCCTGCCGCGTGAGCAGAGCGTTGAAAGAACGCCAAGCGCCCCGATGACTGGTTCCCAAATTCACGCAGGGGGTCCGATGCCTTGAACGGCGTCACCACTGCAACGGGCGCATCTTGCGCCTCTGAACCCATTTGCGCGGGGATATCCCGCCGGAAAGAACGACATGGACTTTGATATGCTGGGCCTTGCGCCCCGTCTTGTGGCGAAACTCGCCGAACAAGGCATTACCGACCCGACACCGATTCAGAAACAGGCCATCCCACATGCGATGCAGGGCCGCGACGTCATGGGCCTTGCCCAGACCGGCACCGGCAAAACCGCCGCCTTTGGCCTGCCGATGATCGATGCGCTGATCAAGGCAGGGACCAAACCTGCCCCCAAAACCGCGCGCGGGCTGATCCTTGCGCCGACACGCGAACTGGCCAAGCAGATTGCCGACAACCTGACCGCCTATACCAAGGGCAGCCACCTGAAAGTGGCACTTGTGGTGGGTGGCGCGGGCATCGTTGCCCAAACTAAGCGGCTGCAAGGCGGCGTGGACCTGCTTGTTGCGACCCCGGGCCGTCTCATTGACCTGTTGGATCGCAAGGCCGTGCGCCTGAATGAGACGATTTATCTGGTGCTGGACGAGGCGGACCAGATGCTCGACATGGGGTTCATCCATGCCCTGCGCCAGATCGCGCCTTTGTTGGCCGCAGAGCGCCAGACAATGATGTTTTCCGCCACAATGCCGAAGCTGATGAGCGAACTGGCCGAAACCTACCTCAAGAACCCCGTGCGCGTGCAGGTCAACCCGCCGGGCCAGGCGGTGAAGAAGATCGAGCAATCAGTTCATTTTGTGGCCCAGGCCGCAAAGTTCGATCTGCTGGTCGAGCTTCTGGATGCACATCGCGACGAAATCGCCATTGTTTTTGGCCGCACCAAGCACGGTTGCGAGAAGATCTACCGCATGCTGGACAAGAAAGGGTTTGCAGCCGCTTCGATCCACGGCAACAAATCCCAAGGTCAGCGCGAGCGCGCGCTAGAGGCCTTCAAGACCGGCAAGGTGCGCGTGCTGGTCGCCACCGATGTGGCGGCGCGTGGCCTCGATATTCCCGGCGTGGCGTTTGTCTACAACTACGATCTGCCCAACGTGGCTGAAAACTACGTCCACCGCATCGGCCGTACTGCGCGTGCTGGGGCTGATGGCAAGGCTGTGGCGCTTGTCGCGCCCGATGAGATGATCGAGTTGCAGGACATCGAAAAGGCGATGAAGGACAGCATTCCCGTCGCCTCTGGTCGTCCGTGGGAGATCCAGCCGGGTCAGAAGAAGCGGCCCAACGGCGGCGGCAACCGTGGTCGAGGTCGTGGTGGCCCCGGTGGCGGTAGTGGCAAGCCTAAACAGCAGAACAAGCCCGGCCATACTAATGCCAAACCCGGTGGCGGTCAGCGTAGGCGCAGACGGCGTGGCGGCGGCAGCCACAAGGCGGCCTGACGGGTCTTTGTGTGGGCCTAGCCCTCTTCCCAAGCGGCCAATGCGGCGCGGGCAACTTCCGCGCCGTGCAATTCCTGTATGAAATGACCGGCATCCGGTAAGACAAGTGGCGGGCGTGTCATGCCAAGGATACTGTGCATCCGCTCCATTAGGCGCGGGGTAATCAGTAGATCCGCTGCGCCAACGGCCATGAAACTATCCCCGCGCCAATCTTTGGCCCACCATCCGGCCGCGCGGCGAGACACCTCGACGCCTTCCATGTCCGGTTCTGTCATCACCAGAAATGGAAAGCGGCGCACGCCTGCGCGGTAGCGGGCATCGGGGAAGGGTGCGGCATAGGCCTTGGCCGCGGCGTCGGATATGCCCGGAATGTATCTGTGAAAAAGGGCAGCAATATCATAGTCGGGCTTTCGCTTGTGAAAGTCGCGCCAGGCGTCAAAGCCTTCGCTGCTTCCGCCACCCAGCGCCAGAACCGTGTTCATGACCAGAAGCCGGTCAAACCGATCTGCCATGTCCTGCGGGATCGTCAGCCCCAACAGTCCGCCCCAGTCCTGCACCACAAGCGTGACCTTTTTCAGGTCCAGCTTATCGATGAAGGCCATCAGGCTTTGCCGGTGAAAGTCAAAGGTATAGATTTCATCTGCCACGGGTTTGTCTGACCGGCCAAAACCAAAAAGGTCAGGTGCCACAACCCGCGCGCCGGTTGCCAGGAAGACCGGGATCATATGGCGGTAAAGAAAGCTCCAGGATGGTTGGCCGTGCAGGCAAAGAAAGACCCGATCCGCATCGCGCGGCCCTTCGTCAATATAGGCCATGCGCAACCCGTCATAGCCCGCAAGTCTGTCTTGATAATGCGGCGTCCATGGAAAATCGGGCAGATTTGCAAAGCTGTCCTCTGGTGTCCGCATGGCTTCGATCTGCGACATGGCTGCGACCCCTTCGCTCGCGTGGCGATTGACCCAAATGTGCATGCATGTGCCATTTGGCGCAAGTTGGCGCGGTTTTTTTGGTTTGAACTGGCCTAGCTGTCATCCTTGAGCAGCAGATATAGCGCTGCAACCGTCAGCACGACGCCACCAAGCACCAATGCGGGCGGCATGGACCCACCCAATGCCAATTGCCAAACGATGACCCAACTCGGGGTCAGATAGGTGTAAGCCATGACCTTGGCGCTGGGTATCTTAAGCGCTGCAAATTGCAGCAGGGTGAAAGTGGCGGCACTTGCAAAGATCGCAGTGTAAAGAATGGTCAGCCAAACGAGCCCGGACAGATTGGCCCAGTCCGTTGCCTGTATGGCGGGCCAGCCGTAAACCGTCAGCATAATGGCCCCTGCCAGCAAGGTGCCAAAGGAAAAGACGATGGCGGGTTCGCCCCGGTTCAGTCTCGCGACCAAGGGCGTATAGAATGCGTGTGCGACGCATCCCAGAAAATAGATCGCCTCGCCTCGCCCCACGTCAAAACGCAAAAAGGCCGATATATCGGCGCGGAAAATAACCCAAAGTGCGCCAGTTGCCCCGATCGCGAGCGCGGCAGCCATACGCCCCGTCAGCCGTTGCCGCAGTAAGAGCCAGCCAAACCCCGCTGACAAGATCGGTGTCAGGGTGAAGACCGCTGCCGCACTTACGGCAGGGGCAGTCTTGAGACCCTCGAACATCAGCACAAAATACGACGCAAGGAAAAGTGCCAGCGCAGGATAGCGCCACGGAGCGCGCGCGGCACCTTCCGGAATGCCGGTGGTGGCAAAGACGGCGACCCCCATTACGGCGCATGCCACCCAGAACCGCACGGCATTCAGTGCCACCGGTGCGATCTCGTTGGCGACAAGCACACCCAGCGCAAATGACCCCGCCACCAGCAGAGAGAACATCAGCATTGCCAGATGGCCCTGGGCCGATGGCGTCATCAGGCGGTCCAGCCTCGGGCCTGTTCTTTGATGTAGCTCAGGAACGACTGCACCTTTGCCGTCCGATGCAGATCGACATGGGTCACAAGCCAAAGGGCTGCGGACCATTCCGGTTTGGTTGGGATGACGCGGCGCAAGGTCGGATAGTCGGTCAGTTCGTTTTCTGGCACAAAGCCGATCCCGGCACCGGCCACGACTGCGTCCCGCAAAACCCGCATATCTGTGGCCCGAAAGATGATCTTTTCACGCGGCACGGCGCCCGAAAGCCAACGGTAGAATGGCGCGCGGCTTTCGGCAGAATCGTGGCCGACGAAGTGAAAGTTTTTCAGATCGTCTTCATCTTTGGGTGTTCCGTGTTTGGCCAGGTAGGCCTCGCTCGCCACAAGTGCGATGCCTTGATTGACAAGGCTTTGGACCACGTTGTCAGGCTGCTCTGGCCGGGTGCCCGCGCGGATCGCGACATGTGCCTCGCCATATTCCAGCCGAAACAAGCGGTCCCCGGTCAGAAAGCGGACTGTGACTTCCGGATGCGCGGCCTGATAGCCCGCCAAAACCGGCACGATGAGTGAGGAGAGCGTGCCAAGTGAGGTGATCAAAAGCTCGCCCCCGACGCCTGCGCCTTGCCCCTTGATCCGGCCCGCCAGTTGCGTGAACTGGTCGTCAGTCGTCTGCGCCACACGCAGAAGGTCATCCCCCGCCTCCGTCGCGGTGTAACCACGCGCATGGCGTTGGAAAAGCTTGACGCCCAGCCGGCCCTCTAACGCGTCAATGTGGCGGATCACCGTGGCATGATGGACGCCGAGCGCCTCTGCCGCGCCGCTGACCGTTCCGGCGCGGGCGACCTGATAGGCAGTGCGGATTTCGTCCCAACTTTCCATGCTTCACCCTTTGTGCATTTTAGAACAGACGTTGTTTGAAATCTGCTATTTTGTTCGAAATTGCAAGGCGCAAATAGGGTGCTCAACAACAAGGAACGTTACCAATGTCCCACATCCTCCAGATCGACGCCTCACTCTCGGGCGCGGCGTCTGTCAGCCGCCGGGCCACTGCCCAGATCGTCCGCGATCTTGACGCCGCCCATATCACCCACCGCGACCTCGCCGCGTCCCCCTTGCCTTTGATCGACACTGCCTGGACGACAGCCCGCCTTGTCGCACCAGAAGATCAGACACCTGTTGATCGTGCCAGTCTGGCCCTGTCTGACACGCTCTTGGCCGAACTGGAGGCCGCCGACACCATCGTGATCGGCCTGCCAGTCTTCAACTTCGGGATGCCTGCCAGCCTGAAGGCCTGGGTTGATCTGGTGGCCCGTCCACGGCGCAGCTTTGTTTACACGCCTGATGGTCCCAAGGGTCTTCTGACCGGTAAGCGCGCGATTATTGCGATGGCGTCGGGCGGTACTCAAATTGGCAGTCCGGGCGATTTCGCCAGCACGCATCTGACTTTCGTTCTGAATTTCCTTGGCATCACGGATGTCACGGTCGTTGACGCTGCTGATTATGCGGCGGCCCAGGCGGCCTGAGCCATCTTGACCGGCGGACGGCTACCCCTCACAAGGGGCCATGCCGTCACGCCAACAAAGATTTTGGAACCTCTACGCCCGCTACGTGCAGAAACCGGCGCTTGCCTGGGTTCGTCCGCAGTGGCTTGCACGCAAGGTCTTCAGCCTCAATGCGATGACCGCCTACAAGCAGCCGCGCGGCTTGCGTGTCACCAAGATCACATTGGGCGGTGTGCCGTCGGCCATTTGCAGCCGGACCTCCGAGGCGACGGTTGGCACGATACTTTATATCCATGGTGGTGCCTTCGTGATCGGGAACTTGCGCGGCTATCGCCACCTGATCGCAGAACTGGCGGTGCAATCGGGACAGCGGGGGGTCTATATTGACTACCGCCTCGCCCCCGAACATCCGTTCCCCGCAGCCTTGGATGACGCAGAGGCGGCCTACCGCGCACTGCTAGAGGATCCGGACACAGGACCAATCACACTTGTCGGCGACAGCGCTGGCGGCAATCTGGTGTTGGCGCTGGTGCTCCGGCTCAAGCGGCTTGGCCTGCCGTTGCCGCTGGCATGCGCCTGCATGTCACCGGGGACTGACCTGCGTTTGCAGAATCCCTCTCTCGCGGCAAACCAGAAAAGTGACCTTTTGGTTCCTATGTCCTGGGGCGCGCGTGGGGTGCGGGATTATCTGGCGGGACAGGACCCTGCCACGCCCGAAATCTCACCAATTCTGGGTGATTTCGCCGGTGCGCCTCCGATTTTCATCAACGTCGACCAAACTGAAGTGCTTTACGATGACAGCCGGCTGATGGTCGCGAATCTTAAGACCCAGGGCGTCGACGTCACATTGGTGGAAGAACGCGGCCTGCCGCATGTCTGGCACCTTAACGTCGGCCGCTCGCCCGAGGCGGATGCCTCTGTCACCCAGATTGCCCGTTTCCTGCGCGCGCATCTTGACGCCGCAGGCCACTGACGCATCCTGTCCCTCTGGGTTGACTCATCGCCCGCGCGCGCGTAGATCGCCCTCCAATACCCGGTGAGCATCAGCTTTCCGGTCCCCGGCCCATCACGGGGATCGCCACCAGTCAGCGCGTCGCGCCCACTGGTGCGCTTGTCGTTTGGGCCATCGCTCCCCACTTTGGGGGCACCCGTAACGAACCGGCCGAGGAGGCCACGCGCGATGTTTGAAAGTCTGTCCGAACGCCTAGGCGGGGTCTTTGATCGCCTCACCAAGCAAGGTGCGCTGTCCGAGGATGATGTCAAAACCGCCCTGCGCGAGGTGCGTGTGGCACTTTTGGAAGCTGACGTTTCACTGCCTGTCGCGCGCGATTTCGTCAAAGCAGTGCAGGACAAGGCGACCGGACAGGCGGTCACCAAATCGATCACGCCGGGCCAGCAGGTCGTCAAGATCGTGCATGATGAGCTACAGCATGTGCTGACCGGCGACGCCGACCCCGGCAAGCTGAAAATCGACAATCCGCCCGCGCCCATTCTGATGGTCGGCCTGCAGGGCTCTGGTAAGACGACCACAACCGCCAAACTTGCCAAGCGTCTGAAGGATCGCGAAGGCAAGCGCGTGTTGATGGCCTCGCTTGATACCAACCGCCCTGCGGCGATGGAACAGCTCGCCATCCTCGGCGAGCAGATCGGCGTTGACACCCTGCCCATCGTGCCCGGCGAGACGCCGGTGCAAATCGCCAAACGCGCAAAGACCCAGGCCAGCCTTGGCGGCTATGACGTCTATATGCTCGACACCGCGGGCCGGTTGCACATCGATCAGGAATTGATCGCCCAGGCCGCCGAGGTCCGTGATGTCGCCAACCCGCGCGAAACCCTGTTGGTTGTTGACGGCCTGACCGGTCAGGACGCGGTGAATGTGGCGCAGGAATTCGACGACAAGATCGGCGTGACCGGCGTCGTCCTCACCCGGATGGACGGCGATGGTCGTGGCGGTGCCGCGCTTTCGATGCGTGCCATCACCGGCAAGCCCATCCGCTTCGTCGGCCTTGGCGAAAAGATGGACGCGATCGAGACGTTCGAACCCGAACGCATCGCAGGCCGCATCCTTGGCATGGGCGACATCGTGGCCCTTGTCGAAAAGGCACAGGAAACGATCGAGGCCGAACAGGCCGAACGCATGATGAAGCGCTTCCAGAAGGGCGCCTTCAACATGAACGACCTCAAGATGCAGCTCGAGCAGATGCTCAAAATGGGCGGCATGGAAGGCATGATGGGCATGATGCCCGGCATGGGCAAAATGCAAAAGCAGATGGATGCCGCCGGATTCGATGACAGCATTCTCAAGCGTCAGATCGCCCTGATCAATTCCATGACCAAGAAAGAGCGCGCCAACCCAGCGCTGCTGGCTGCGTCGCGCAAAAAACGCATCGCCGCCGGCGCCGGGATGGAAGTGTCGGAACTCAACAAGCTCGTGAAACAACACCGTCAGATGGCGGACATGATGAAGAAAATGGGCAAGATGGGCAAAGGCGGCATGCTGAAACAGGCCATGAAGGGCATGTTCGGCAAAGGCGGTGGGATGCCCGGTGGTATG
This sequence comes from uncultured Paracoccaceae bacterium, assembly GCA_947493335.1. Classification (GTDB taxonomy): domain Bacteria; phylum Pseudomonadota; class Alphaproteobacteria; order Rhodobacterales; family Rhodobacteraceae; genus CANMYO01. The sequence goes on from CANLQO010000001.1 coordinate 90,263, forward strand.
CCTGATATGAACGATCCCAAAGCGTTGGAAGAAGCTGCAAAAGCCCTACAGGGCAAGATGCCCGGCGGCCTGCCCGGTTTGGGCGGTGGTGCTGCACTCCCACCAGGTCTGTCTGGCTTTGGCAAAAAGAAATAGCCCGGATCATGACGCGCAACGCCCTCTTTCTTTTGAACCCAAATATGCCCGCCGGAGGCTTTGACACCTCCGCCTTTGCGGCGCTGGGCCTTTGGCGTCGCGTTGCCACATCACACCAGCATGATGTCGCGGCTTGCCGCGTCCTTGAGGTCAAACCATGACGCCCGCGCCGACGCTTCATACCAAGCGCCTGACGTTGCGTGGCCCGGTCAAGGACGACCTTGCCCCCTACACCGATTGGATGGTCAATTCTGACCGGATGGCGCATCTGGGCGGCAATACGACGCCCGAACGCGCCTGGGGCGGTATGCTGTCAGGCATCGGCCATTGGCAATGGCACGGTTACGGCTTTTTCACAGTCGTTGAAACAGCGACCGGCACGCCCATGGGACGTATGGGTATCCTCAACCATCTCGGCTGGCCGGAGCCAGAGCTGGCCTATCACCTTTTCGATCATGGCGAGGGCAAGAGCTACGGTTATGAATCCGGGGTTGCCGTCCGCCAGTGGGCCGGACAAGCCACGGGGCTTGGCCCGCTCATTTCGATCATTTCGCCGGCCAATTCCCGTTCCATCGCCTTGGCCGAACGCCTTGGCGCAGTCGCAGAACGGGAAACGACCCATGACGGCGAACCGGCGGTGCTGTACCGCCACCTTGCCCATGATGCCCCGCAAGCAAAGGCGCAATGGGAGGCGGTCCAATGATCCCCACCTTGACCACCGCCCGCATGACGCTCGGCCCTTTCACGATGGCGCATTTTGAGGCGTTCGCAGCCTTTTGCAAAACCGACCGCTCCGCTTTTCTGGGTGGCCCCACGACCGACCCGCGTGATGCCTGGGACAGCTGCATGATCCACCTTGGCCAATGGTCGGCCCGGGGGTATGGCGGCTTCTTCGCAACCGACACCGCCACCGGCGCGCCGTGTGGTCGTTTCTCAATCTGGCACCCGATCAGCATCGATGAACCCGAACTCAGCTGGGTCGTCTTCGACGGTTCTGAGGGCAAAGGCCTTGCCGCCGAAGCTGCAATCGCTCTGCGTGACTGGGCGGCAACCCAAGGCCTGCCAGCGCTGGCGTCCTACATCGCGGCAGAAAACACGCGGTCAATCGCCCTGGCCCAGCGGCTTGGTTGCTCCAAAGAGGGGACGCACAGCTACCGCCCGGGTGACGTGGTGGATGTCTGGCGCCATCCAATGGGGCAAAGCGCATGAGTATGACATTGCAAACCCAGCGCCTTGTGCTGCGTCAACCGTCCCCGAACGATTGGCAACCGTTCCACGATTTCATGATGTCGGACCGGTCCACCATGTTCGGATCGCACAACAATCTGGGCGCAACATGGCGTGCCTTTGCGGGCGAATTGGGTCATTGGCAGATTTTTGACTACGGCATGTGGACCGTCACAAAGCGTGGCAGCGATACCGCGTTGGGTTTTGTCGGCCCCTGGACCCCGCCTGACTGGCCCGAGCGCGAGATCGGCTGGATGATGTTCGACCCCGCTATCGAAGGCACCGGTATCGCAACCGAAGCGGCCCGGGCGGCGATCAGCCACGCCTGGGACGTCTTGGGCTGGGACACGATTGTCAGCTACATCTCACCGGGCAATGACCGCTCTATCCGGTTGGCCGAAAAGCTTGGCGCGCGTCTGGACACCGATGCCACCGGCCCATCGCCACACACTTTGGTCTATCGCCACCCGCGCAAAGGGGGTCACGCATGATCCGCCCCGCTTGGGAAATGATGCCGCAGGGTGCCGCTGCAGACCGCGTAGCGGCCACCTGCGCGACGCTTCCGCGGATTGAAACCTTGCGGCTTGTGCTGCGTGCCCCGCGCCTGTCGGACTGGGCCACGCTGGAGCCCATTTTCACCACCGACCGCGCGGCCCATATCGGCGGCCCGATGTCGGCAGAGGATGCCTGGCTTGACTTCAATCAGCTTGTCGCGGGCTGGATTCTGCGCGGCCACGGTGCGCTGACGATCACGCTCCACAGTGATGATACGCCGCTTGGCCTTGTGCTGCTGGGTCACGAATTGGGCGATCCTCAGGCTGAGCTCGGTTGGCTCCTGACGGCAGAGGCCGAAGGGCAGGGCTATGCCACCGAAGCCGCCACCGCGCTGCGTGACTGGGGCTTTGACCTGCTCGGTGATGCCGGATTTGTCAGCTATATCGCCGATGACAATACCGCATCCCACCATGTCGCGAACCGTTTGGGCGCTCAGCGGATTGGCCATCACCCGCTGGCCAGCGACGTGGCGATCTATGGCTACGGGGGCGTGGCATGATCCCGACATTGCATACCGAACGCCTCACATTGCGCCCCTACCAGCGCAACGACTGGGACGCCTATGCCGCCTTCGCCGCCTCGGACCGCACCAAATTCATGGGTGGGCCAAAGTCTCAAGAAGAGGCCTGGGGATGGTTCACCAACGATATCTCTTCCTGGGCGCTTTATGGCTTTGGCACGCTGGCGATTGACGCCGGTGATGGCATGGTCGGCTTTGCCGGGCTGGTGCAGCCGCCCAGCTTTCCCGAACCGGAATGTGGCTGGGCGCTGTTCGACGGCCAAGACGGCAAAGGCTATGCGACTGAGGCGGGTGCCGCGATGCTGGCGCACACCTTTGCCACGACCACGCTCGACACCATCGTGTCCTACGTGGATCCCGATAATGCCGCCTCTGCCGCCGTCGCCGAGCGCCTTGGCGGGGTCGAAGACCCCACTGCCAAAGGCCCCTTTGGCGATACCAACCGTATCTTTCGCTACATGCGCCCAGCCGCAGGAGACATCCAATGACTGACGCCGTTTCACGGGCCGCGGACCTGCTCAAAGGTCACCGCGACAGCATCGACCGGCTTGATGCGATACTCGTCTACACACTGGGTGAGCGGTTCAAGCACACGCAAGCTGTGGGCAAACTGAAAGCCGAACACGACCTTCCACCGAGCGATCCGACGCGCGAAGCGCAGCAGATCGCCCGGCTGACCGACCTTGCAAACCGGGCCGACCTCGACCCGGAATTTGCCAAGAAATTCCTGAATTTCATCATTCAGGAAGTGATCCAACACCACAAACAACACCAATCGTGAGGTGGGAAAATCCCACCAACCCAAAGACATCTAAGGAGAAAAACAGATGGCTATGAAAATTCGTCTCGCCCGTGGCGGCTCCAAAAAGCGCCCCCACTACGCAATTGTTGCCGCCGACAGCCGCATGCCGCGCGATGGCCGTTTCAAGGAAAAGCTGGGCACATATAACCCGCTTCTGCCGAAAGACAGCGAAGAGCGCGTGAAGATGAACATGGAGCGCGTGCAGTACTGGCTGAGCGAGGGCGCACAGCCCACCGATCGCGTCAGCCGCATGCTGGAAGCCGCTGGCGTTCTTGCGAAGAAAGAGCGGAACAACCCCAACAAGGGCACACCTGGCAAGGCCGCACAGGCCCGCGCTGAAGAGAAGGCTGAAAAGGCGACAGCTGCCGAGGAAGCCGCAAACGCGCCAGCCGAAGAGCCTGCTGCTGAAGAAGCTGCTGCAGAAGAAGCACCAGCAGAAGAAGCTGCGGCAGAAGAGTAAGCACGTGGTTCGGCCCGCACCTTGGTGGTGCGGGCCATCCCTCTTTTGCCAAGGGCCCACAGGCCCTTCGCCAAGGAGTAGGTGATGAGCGACGACAAGATCATCGTTGGCAGTATTGGCGGGGCCTTTGGGGTCCATGGCGAAGTGCGGCTCAAAAGCTTTTGCGCGGACCCCGAAGCCATTGCCGATTACACGCCGCTGACCACCGAGGCAGGACGGACCTTCAATCAGGTTGTTCTGACTGGCCGGATGAAGAACGGCTTTACCGCCCGGATCGATGGCGTCATCAGCAAAGAGGACGCCGACGCCCTGCGCAATGTCAGCCTATACGCCTCGCGTGACGTCATGCCATCGCTGCCGGATGATGAATATTACTACGCCGACCTGATTGGCCTTTCGGTGCTGGACAGTGGCGGTGAGGTGCTAGGCACGGTCAAGAACGTGATGGATCACGGCGCGGGCGACTTGCTTGAGGTCGCAGTACCGGGGCAATCGGAAACCGTGCTATTGCCCTTTACACAAGCCGCCGTACCAACGGTTGATCTGGCCAGCGGGCGCATCATCGCTGATCCGCCTGATGGGCTTTTTGACGCGTCATGACCACCCGCCGCGTTATCGTGCATCCGGGCTTTCACAAGACCGGTACAAGTTCACTACAATCCTACATGGCAAAAAATGCCGATGTCCTAAAGCCTTACGTCACCTTCTATGGCAAAGCGGCATTTTTGCAGGCTGGGTCTGCGGCACGGATTTACGGACAAAAGCCATATCCGTGGCGGCGGCGTGGTTTCAGACGGCTACTGGATCAATTCCTGGACAGCATCCCTGATGACCCGGTGATTGTGCTGTCGCGCGAAACCTTCAGCGGCGCGATGCCGGGGCACCGGCGATTGTTTGGGCGGTTGGTGACCGGGTATCAGCGGGCAGCAGTGCCTTTGGGCCTTGAAATCGTCGCTTCCCTGCGCCAAAGGTTCGGTCCAGAAGTGCAGATCGAATATTTATACACGCTGCGCGCGCGCGAAAGCTGGATCCGCTCGATCTATGGACACTTGCTGCGCTCTATACATTTGCGCGACGATTACACCGCGTTTCGCCAACGCTTCCCCCGCCTGCGCGACCCTCTGGAAGAGGCGCGTGTCATTGCGGAAAAACTGCCGCTTGATGCAGTGCATTATGCCCACCTTGAGGATTGCGGCGCGCACCGCGAAGGGCCTGCATCCGCGTTGCTGGACGTGTTGAATATTCCGCAAGAGGTCCGCGCCGGTCTGCCCGCTGCGGCGCGTGCAAATGTTGGACAGTCGCCTGATCTGGAGGCCGCATTCCTGATCATGAACCGCAAAAGTGATGATAAGATCGCACTGAAGCGGGAAAAGGACCGGATGTTGCGAAAGGCGAAAGATGGTTGAAAAGAAAGCAAGATCTGCAGGACGGCTGACGGCGCGGCCTTCGTTGAAGCCGCGCGAGTTGATGACCAATACACCCGAACTGGCCGGGGCGTGGACGGCGCAGATCATCACACTTTTCCCCGAGGCATTCCCCGGCGTATTGGGGGCGAGCCTGACAGGCAAGGGCTTGCAGGACGGGCTTTGGCAATTGCAGACCCACGACCTGCGATCCTATGGCATCGGCAAGCATCGCAATGTCGACGACACCCCCGCCGGTGGCGGCGCTGGGATGGTATTGCGGGCTGACGTGCTTGAACGTGCGATCCTGGATGCGAGGGCCGCTGCCAAAGGGGTCAGCCCCTTGGTCTATCTCTCGCCGCGCGGCATGCCATTTACGCAGGCCATGGCGCAGAACTGGGCGAGGGCCGATGGCGTGACGCTGCTATGCGGGCGGTTTGAAGGGGTGGATGAGAGGGTCTTGCACCATTTTGGCATTCAAGAGGTCAGTCTGGGCGATTTCGTCCTGACCGGCGGCGAGATTGCCGCACAAGCCATGATTGATGCGACCGTGCGTCTGTTGCCCGGTGTTCTTGGCAATCAGGCCTCGGCGGTTGAGGAAAGTTTCAGCGACGGGCTGCTGGAACATCCTCAGTTCACCAAGCCTGCGACGTGGCAGGGGCTTGATATTCCAGAGGTTTTGCTGTCCGGCAATCATGCCAAGATCGCTGAATGGCGGCGCAAGATGTCTGAAAAGATCACAGCAGACCGCAGGCCCGATCTTTGGGCCAGCTATCAGGCACGATCAAAGGACAGCACATGATTTCCGCCAGCTTCATTTTTACCGAGACCGATCTGGACGAGGCATTTTTCGCACTTGATGCAAAGATAGCGGAAGCCGCCGAGAATACGCCGGGATTTCTGGGCAAAGAGGGGTGGGTTTCGCCTGATGGCAGTAAGAAAAACTCTGTCTACTATTGGGAAGATCGCGACGCGCTGCGGGCGTTCTCGTCGCATCCATTGCATCTGGAAGCAAAGGCGCAATACGCCAAATGGTACGGTGGTTTTCATGTCGTGATCTCGGACGTGGTCAAGTCTTATGGCGATGGCGCGTTTGCGCATTTGACGCCAAACAGCCGTCCGGCGCGGGCTTCGAAAACCCCTTGATCGTATGGGCCATACCGCCTAGAAGGCACCGTTCCCGGTCGGCTTGCTGATTCCGGGTGCGGGTTTATGGAACCGCTGGAGATCGAGCGCCCTTTCGTTGGGGTCAACTCGCCAGACAGGCCGGACAACCCACCACAAGGAAAGTTGACGACATCTCTGGCGGGCGCCACGGCGGACCCGGAAAACGACGCAGAGCTCTGGACGACACGCCACACGTCGCGGGAAAACCCGTGCTATATCAAGGAGCTGTCAGATGGATCTGATTGCACAAATCGAAGCGGAGCAGGTTGCTGCGCTGGGGAAAGACATTCCCGACTTTAAAGCGGGTGACACCATCCGCGTCGGTTACAAAGTGACCGAAGGCACCCGGACCCGGGTTCAGAATTACGAAGGCGTCTGCATTGCACGCAAGAACGGTGGCGGCATCGCCGGGTCGTTCACCGTGCGCAAGATTTCCTTTGGTGAAGGCGTGGAGCGTGTGTTCCCGCTGCATTCCACCAACATCGACAGCATCACCGTCGTGCGCCGTGGCCGCGTGCGCCGCGCGAAGCTTTACTATCTCCGCAGCCGTCGCGGTAAGTCCGCACGGATCGCAGAGGTTTCAAACTACAAAGCGCCCAAGGGCGCCGAGGCATAAGGATCGCTGTCATGAAAAAAGATATCCATCCCGATTATCATGTCATCGACGTCAAGATGACCGACGGCACCGTGGTGCAGATGAAATCCACTTGGGGCAAAGAAGGCGATCAATTGTCGCTGGACGTTGACCCATCCGTGCACCCGGCATGGACCGGTGGCGGCACCCGTCTGATGGACGCCGGTGGCCGTGTGTCGAAGTTCAAAAACAAGTACGCCGGTCTGGGCTTCTAAGACCGGTCGGGCAATATGCCCGTCTGACAAGACTAACGCCGTCCCGAAGGGGCGGCGTTTTGCGTTGCGGGTCACGCGCGAGGTTAACGCGCCGGGCGTCGGGCATCATCCCATGCACAATCCATACACAAACGGTACATACGAAAATCTTAACCGCTGTTCACATTAACGATTGCAGCGGCCGAGCCGGATTTAAGGTGCCGGGTTGATTTCTGTTTCCAGAAACCGCTCGAACGCGTCGAGATCTATCCCCTCCATCTGACCAAAGCCCTTCATCCAGACTGAGGCATCGCGCAGCGCATCAGGTTCAAGCTTGCACCACTTTACCCGCCCGCGCTTTTCCTGAGAGATCAGCCCGGCGGCCGTCAGCACACCCAGGTGTTTGGAAATGGCGGCCAGCGACATCTCGAACGGGGCGGCAACGTCAGTGACGGCCATGTCATCCTCGAGCAGCATGGCAAGGATGGCGCGGCGCGTCGGATCGGCCAAGGCCGCAAAGGTGGCATCTAGCGATGGTGTCATGGTCATGGGATTACGCGCCAAAGGGTGGAAACGTCAACCAGATGGTTGAATATCACCGGCCCGCCAGATGTGCCATTGCAGCATCAAATCGGATGCCTTGAAGCGGTGTAATACATTTAGAAAACAACAAGTTAGTTGGGTTTCTGCGGTTGCTTGACTCTGTCCCGGCGCAACCCTAAACCACAGCTAACTTCGCAAAGGGGTCTTTTGACGTGTCTGACGACAAAATTCCCGCCGACGACAAGGCCCGGTTGGCCGCGTTAGAGGCGAAACTGGCCGAACGGCGCGCGCCGCAAGAGGTCAAGCACCACAGCGAAGAACATTATTCGCAGGCCCAACTGGCCTGGCGCATGGTGATCGAATTAGTGGCCGGTCTGGGGATCGGATTTGGCATCGGATACGGGCTGGACAGCCTGTTCGGGACAACCCCGATCTTTCTGGTGCTTTTCATATTCTTCGGCCTCGCGGCGGGTGTGAACACCATGCTGCGGTCGGCCAAGGAAGTGCAAAGAAAACAGCTGGCGGCCGAAGCCGCAAAGCAAGAGGACGAACAACGTGGCGACTGATGCAAAATCCGAAGGCGGTCTTGTTTTTCACCCACTGGACCAATTCATCGTCAAACCGCTGTTTGGCGATGGCCCTGTTGGTCTGATGACCGTCACCAATGTGACCCTGTGGATGGGGATCGCGGTGTTGGCAATCATCGGCGTCTTCGTTCTGGGCAGCCGTGGTCGTGCGACAATCCCGACCCGGATGCAGTCAATCGCAGAGCTGATCTATGGCTTCATCTACAAGATGGTTGAAGATGTGACCGGCAAGGATGGGGTGAAGTACTTCCCCTACATCATGACGCTTTTTGTGTTCATCCTGTTCGTGAACTATCTGGCGCTGCTGCCGATGTCCTATTCGCCGACCTCGATGATTGCGGTGACCGCGATCATGGGCTTTGGCGTGTTCATCTGCGTCACGATCCTGGGCTTTGTGCTGAACGGTGCGGCCTTCCTGGGCCTTTTCTGGATGAAAGACGCGCCGCTGGTCCTGCGCCCGATCATCGCAGTGATCGAGGTCATTTCCTACTTTGTCCGCCCCGTCAGTCACTCGATCCGTCTTGCAGGCAACATCATGGCCGGACACGCAGTCATCAAGGTGTTCGCAGGCTTTGCCGCGCTGACGCTGGTGTCGCCCGTCGCGATCCTGGGCATTACTGCCATCTACGGGCTTGAGGTCCTTGTGGCCGGTATCCAGGCTTATGTTTTCACCATTTTGACGTGCGTCTATCTGAAAGACGCGCTGCATCCCGCTCACTAATCAGGTTTGGTGGGCGGATTGCCCACCTTTCGAAACTTCCAATCGTAAGGAGATACACAATGGAAGGCGAACTCGCACACATCGGCGCTGGTCTGGCTGCAATCGGTTCCGGCGCTGCCGCAATCGGTGTTGGTACAGTTGCTGGCAACTACCTCGCAGGCGCCCTGCGCAACCCATCTGCGGCTGCGTCGCAGACCGCAACCCTGTTCATCGGCCTGGCATTTGCAGAAGCCCTGGGGATCTTCGCGTTCCTCGTGTCGCTCCTGCTGATGTTCGCCGTCTAAGAACAACACCCATATCCTTACGTCTGGCTGGGCGAGACCGCCCGGCCAGTAAAATCCAAGGTATTCGGGGGCCATCATGGCAACAGAAACAACAGAAGCCACAGCCGGAGCCTGCGTCGACGCAGGTGGAAGCGCCATTGGCATGCCGCAGCTTTGTGCGGACTGGATGCCGAACCAGATTTTCTGGCTCGTGATCTCGCTGATCGTGATCTACTTTGTGATGTCGCGCATCGCATTGCCGCGCATCGGGGCGGTGCTGGCCGAACGGTCGGGCACGATCACAAATGATCTGGCCAAGGCCGAAGACCTCAAGCTGCAAGCCGTCGAAGCAGAAGCCGCCTATGAAAAGGCATTGGCCGACGCCCGGACGGAAGCCAGCAAGATCGTGGCCGAAGCCCGCGCCGCAATCCAGTCTGATCTGGATGCAGAGCTGGCGAAAGCCGACGAAAAGATTTCAGCACAGACCGCGGAGAGCGAAAAGGCAATCGCCGAGATCCGCGCCAGTGCAGCCGATAGCATCAAGACTGTCGCCAAGGATGTGGCCAAATCGCTGGTCAGCGCCATGGGCGGCACCGCAGATGCCAAGACAGTCACCGCGGCTGTCACCGCAAAGATGAAGGGATAAGATCATGCGTTTTCTGACCCCGCTGTTCATCTTTGCCGCGTCACCTGCCTTTGCCGCAAGTGGCCCGTTTGTGTCGCTCAAGAACACTGACTTTGTCGTCCTGATCGCCTTTCTGATCTTTGTCGGCATCCTGCTTTACTTCAAAGTGCCGTCCAAAGTGGGCGAGATGCTGGATGCCCGGTCCGCAAGCATCAAGGCCGACCTCGACGAAGCGCGCAGCCTGCGCGAAGAAGCGCAGTCGCTTCTGGCCTCTTACGAGCGCAAGCAGAAGGAAGTCCAAGAGCAAGCTGATCGGATTGTCGCCTCGGCCAAGGAAGAGGCGCAGAACGCCGCGACGGCCGCCAAGGACGAGATCAAAGCATCCGTCGCCCGCCGTCTGGCTGGCGCAGAAGAGCAGATCGCAAGCGCGCAAGCCGCTGCCGTCAAAGAGGTCAAGGATCAGGCCGTTCTGGTCGCCGTGGCTGCCGCCAAGGACGTCATGGCCAAGCAGATGGATGCGAAAGCAGCTGGTGCTTTGATCGACGATGCGATTGAGATGGTTGGCAAGCAACTGCACTAAGCGTGACATCACCACAGACTTGATGAACCCGGTCCATGTGGCCGGGTTTTTTCATGTGCGGCGGATAAAGGGGCTGTGGCTGGGCGCATCGGGCCGAAGCCGTCCTGCGGCGTCAAAGTCTGTATCGGTGTTGAACGGCAACGTCGGGCGGGTATCCCAATCGGCGATGATGTCGTGCTGGGTGGCCAAAACGCGCGTCAGTCGGTCCTGCAAGGCCGCCTTGTCCGCGCCTTCAAAATAGCCGTGAACGCCATGGGTCAGGACCGGGTCCTTCACCGCATAGCCGCAGTAGCGAAAGGTGTAGGCCAGCGGCCAAAGAAGCAGGCGGGCGTCGCCCTCTTTCCCATCGGGTCCGCATTCGTCAGCCTCGGCCCCGGTTGAGACGCAAAAGAGCACCTCTTTCCCGCGCCCCATACCGGTGTCAAAGCGGGTGTCGACGTCGTGCAATGCGCCATGGGCAAGGCAACGGTCGGTCCAGCCCTTGATCATTGCCGGTGGGGCGAACCACCACATTGGAAAGTGCATAATGATCCGGTCGGCCACGCGGATCTTGGTGATCTCATTGGCGACGACGGCGGGAAAGAGATCATCGGCGGCGGCTTTTTCCTGCGCTTTGAGTGGGTCAAACGGGCCGTCAGTGCGAAAGTGCGCGGCCCGTTCGGCGGGGTCGAAATCCATCCGGTAAAGATCGGACCATAGCAACCCGCCGCCCAGATCGGTGACAGCGGTAGAGGACGCCCGCGCCCAATCCATCGTGAATGACGTTGGTTCAGGGTGGGCAGAGACGATCAGCGTCGTGGTCATCTAGCGCTTGTTCTCAACTTCGAACCGCTTTTGGGCGTAAAGTTCGTTCTTCTCGGCCTTTTGGTGGCCGAAAAGCGCGGTTTCGACAAAGTTGAGGTGGCTTTCAACCGCGCCACGGGCGGCTGCGGGGTCGCGCGCCTGCAAGGCGTCGTTGATCGCGCGGTGCTGGTCCAGAAGCTGGTCGCGGGTCAGGCGCTGCTTGAACATGATGGCGCGGTTGTAGAACACGCCTTCGCGCAGAAGCTCGTACATGGAGCGCATCATATGCAGCATGACGATGTTATGGCTCGCCTCAATAATGGCGAGGTGAAAATCGGCGTCGAGCTGCGCCTCATCCGCCGGGTTCCGCTTGGTGTGGGCGGATTCCATCTTGGCGAAGATCGTGTCGATCACCTTGAGGTCCGTGTCACTGCCGAACTGGGCTGCGCGGGCCGCGGCGAGCCCCTCCATATCGCGGCGAAAGCTGATGTAATCAAAAACCGCGCTGTCGTGGGTGGCAAACAATTTGACCAAAGCAGGGGCAAATGCGTTGCCAAGCACGTCCGCGACAAAAACGCCCGCACCTGCCTTGGACGTCAAAAGGCCACGGTCCTGCAAGTCGGCCAATGCTTCGCGCAGGGACGGGCGCGAGACGCCCATGCGGTCGGATAACTCACGCTCTGACGGGAGGCGTTCACCGGGGCGCAGGATGCCGCGCAGGATCAACTCTTCGATCTGGCGGATCACGCCCTGAGACAGTTTTTCCTGTGCGACAGGTTCAAATGGCATATGGCCCTCCGGCTAAGTGGTCAAAGGTTATGACCAATTCCGGGGGTCTGCAACGGCAAAGGGGGCCGCGTGAAGCGACCCCCTTTCCAGCCGGTGGTTAGGCTTAGTTCGGTGTGATGATGACCTCGACCCGGCGGTTCTGGGCGCGGCCCGCATCGGTGAGGTTGGTGGCGACGGGTGCGTCCTCGCCCCGGCCGACAGAGCGGATACGCGACGGCGAGACGCCGGCGTTGATCAGCACAGAAGACACGGCCTGCGCGCGGCGCTGCGACAGATCAAGGTTGAAGGCAGCACCACCGACGTTGTCGGTGTGGCCGATCACGTTGACGGTTGAATTTGGATAACGCTGCAGCGAGTTGGCCAGCGTAAAGAGGTTGTTCTGCGCAACCGGTGACACGGCGGTCGAGTTGGTGGCGAAGGTGATCGCCTCTGGCAGGGTCACTGTCAGGTTGTTGCCGTTGTTGACGATGCCGACATTGCCGCCAAGCTGCTGGCGCAGCTCTTCTTCCTGCCGGTCAAGCGCGTTGCCGATCCCGGCGCCGATCCCGGCACCTACGATGGCGCCCAAAGCGGCCTGCTGGCGACGTTCGCCTTTGTCATCGCCCGTTGCGGCGCCCACAAGCGCGCCAAGTGCTGCACCTGCGGCCGCACCGGTGCGGGCCTGACGGTTGTCATTGGGGCCACCGGTGCCAGCGCAAGCCGTCACAAAGGCCAAAGAGCCAGCGGCAAGAACAAGGTTCATACGTGAAAAAGTCATAGGGAGGTTTCCGTCCGTAAAGCGCAAATCAGCGCGGTTGTTGTGCCCAACCTATGCCGGAAAGCGCCCTGATATCCAATAACCGGGAAGGAATGGGCAAAGTTTCGCTGGCGGTTATCCGGTGACACGGCATGGATGCAGGTGCGCGGGTCCGGTTGCGCTTTGCCCGCAGTGACCCGGTCAGACAGGTTTGCTATCGGTGCGGGAATTCGTGCGGACTAATCTGCATGGTGCCGAGGGAAAGCTGCGTCACTCATCCGCTAGTCATAGGTTTCACCTTCGTCACCTACAATTTGTGCGTGAAGCTGTGCTGCCAATGCGCGCATGACACTTCTTTGGTAGCAGTCATGATTGTCGAAATCGCGTGCAGCATTGGTGGAAATCCGCCCTTCAAACAATCGAAACGCCGGGACCCAGGATTGACTGTGTGCGTCGAATATTTCAACGGCTCCAGGCGTTTGGGGTCTGGAAATTTGTTCTCCGGTCTCGGTGTTTGTCAGACTGATCGGTGCTGCATCGGCCATCTGAACGTTTTCCGTGCGTGCGACGGCTTCGATCAAGTCGTCGAGGCCGATTGGTTCATTGTTCGCCCGCTCAATGTGTACGCCGTAACCCATTTCAACACCTGTCCATCAATCTTGTTTGTCCCGATTTATGTGAACTTTCTGCGTCCTATCAACGTCAATCGGGGCGCATAAGGGAACGGCCTCCAGAGTGTTGCTGCCCGGCAGATCGGCAATGGATCAGGGTTGCGCTTTTTCCGAGCGGCAGGGGTGAAACTGGTTTTATTCCTGCAACTTGCAGACTTTTGCCGTGATTGGACACGCGGTGCGGTTGGTGCAGCGGGGCCTTGTCACGCCGACGCCAACCGATCCCGAACTAAGCCACGGCCTCGGCCCGGGCGCTTTCCCAGGCCAAAAGGGCGCGTTTCACCGGAAGGCCCCAGTGATAGCCGCCCAAGGCACCGGATTTGCGGAGGGCACGGTGGCAGGGGATCAGGTAGCTGACCGGATTGCGCCCCACGGCGGTGCCGACGGCGCGGACGGCCTTGGGGTGGCCGATGGCCTGCGCGATCTCGGAATAGGTGGTGACCTGACCGGAGGGGATGGTCAGCAACGCCTCCCACACCTTCAATTGGAAGGGTGCGCCGATCATGTGCAACTGTGTCTCGCCTTTCATCTCGAACGCCGCCGTGACCCAAGGGGCCAGCGCCGTGGGGTCCTCGACAAAAGCGGCCTTGGGCCAGCGCGATGTCAGATCGGCCATGGCGGGTTCGGCCCCTGCCTCTGCCGCGAAACCCAGCCCGCAGATGCCCTTGTCGGTGCCCATGACAAGCGCCGGGCCAAAGGGGCTGTCGAACCACCCCCATTTGATCGTCAGACCTGCGCCGCCCTTGGCGAAATCGCCGGGTGTCATCGCCTCCCACTTGAGGAAAAGGTCGTGCAGGCGGCCGCTGCCCGAAAGCCCCACCTCTGCGGCGGTTTCAAGTGTGGTGAAATGGTCGCGCAACATCTGCCGGGCATGGTCAAGCTTCAGGTATTGCTGATAACGCTTGGGCGAGACCCCGACCCAGGCGGTAAAGACACGCTGGAAATGGGCGGGGCTCATCTGCATTTGCTCGGCAAGATCGGCGAGTGTCACGGTGTCGTCAGCGGCGTCGATCGCTTCGATCGCGCGGCGCATGACCTGATAGTGATATGTGTGTTCCTGTTCCATGCAGCCAATCTAGGGGGCGGGCGCATTGCAGGCGACCCGGAAATTGCGCATACCGGACGTCATGGCAAAGCAGCTTGATTATCACACGATCCGCGCGATCTTTACCCGCTTTCAGGACAGCGACCCGGAACCCAAGGGCGAGCTGGAGCATGTGAATGTCTATACGCTTGTCGTGGCGGTGGCGCTGTCGGCGCAGGCCACGGATGCGGGCGTGAACAAGGCGACGCGGGCGCTTTTTCAGGTGGCAGATACGCCGCAGAAAATGCTGGATCTAGGGCTGGAGGGGCTGACCGAGCATATCAAGACGATTGGCCTGTTCCGGCAAAAGGCCAAGAATGTCATGAAGCTGAGCCAGATTCTGGTCGATGATTATGGCGGAGAGGTGCCCAATTCTCGTGCGGCGTTGCAGTCGCTGCCTGGGGTTGGACGCAAGACTGCCAATGTGGTGCTGAACATGTGGTGGGGACAGCCTGCACAGGCCGTGGACACGCATATCTTTCGCGTGGGCAACCGCACTGGCATCGCGCCGGGCAAGAACGTGGATGTGGTCGAGCGCGCGATTGAAGATCATATCCCGGCTGATTTTCAGCTTCATGCCCATCACTGGCTAATCCTGCACGGGCGCTATACATGCGTCGCCAGAAAACCCAAATGCGCGGCCTGTATCATCCGCGATCTCTGCCCTTTTGAGGATAAGAATCTATGAGCTCTTACGACGTCATTGGCATCGGCAACGCAATTGTCGATGTGATTTCCCCTGCCGAGGATACCTTTCTGGATCATATGGGGATTGAGAAAGGCATCATGCAGTTGATCGAGCGTGACCGGGCCGAGGTGCTTTATGCCGCGATGACCGACCGGACAGAGACACCCGGCGGATCGGTGGCCAATACTATTGCGGGGCTGGGCGGGCTTGGCCTGTCGACGGCCTTTATCGGCAAGGTGAAGGATGACGCGCTGGGCCGGTTCTATGCCAAGGGTCTGCAGGATGCGGGCACCGCATTTCCCAACGCGCCGGTGGTTGAGGCAGACGCGCCCACGTCGCGGTCGATGATCTTTGTCTCCCCCGATGGCGAGCGGTCGATGAACACCTATCTGGGCGCAGGCGCGGATATTGGCAGCGGCGACGTTGCACCAGAGGTGTTTGCAGGCAGCAAAGTGCTGTTTCTCGAAGGGTATCTGTTTGACAAGGACGAGGGCAAAACCGCCTTTGCCGCAGCGGCCCAGCAGATGCGGGCGGCGGGCGGCAAGTCAGGCATCACGCTGTCAGACCCGTTTTGCGCCGACCGGCATCGGGACGACTTCAAGCGGTTGATCGCGGAAGAGATGGATTTTGTGCTGGGCAATGCCGCCGAGTGGACAACGCTTTATGAAACCGACGATCTGGCCTCTGCGCTGGAACAAGCGGCCGCGGTTTGTGAAACCGTGGTCTGCACCTGTTCAGGTGATCCCGTGATCCTGATCCGGGGTGAGGAACGGGCCGAAGTGCCGGTGACAAAGGTGGTGCCGGTCGATGCCACAGGCGCCGGCGACCAGTTTGCCGCCGGGTTCCTTTATGGCTTTGTCACCGGGCGCAATCTGGCCGACTGTGGGCGCATGGGTGTCGTGGCGGCGGCAGAGGTCATCGGGCACGTCGGCCCCCGGCCCGAGGCGGATATGACGCAGCTTTTCAAGGATGCCGGGCTGCTTTGAGCCAAAGCGCATCCAGCGCATCAATCTCGTTCACGTCAAAGCGGTCCTCTTCCTTCCAGTACTTGCCGGAGGGCACGACGTAATCCAGCCGGGCCTCTTGCGCGTGGGCTTGTGCGGCGGCGCCGGTGTCAAAACGGATCGGTGAAAGAGCGTCCAAAGTCTCTGGCGTGGCGCGGGGAAAGACCAGACGGCTTTCGTCTTGTGACAGGTTGACCATCGCACAGCGGTTCTGCGCAGCCGTGACCATTAACCGCGCGGATTTAGCAGAGAGATCGCGCAGGGTGACATCTTTGCGAAGCGGGTCCGGTTCACCGGTGCCATAAAAATGGGTTTGGGCGGATTTTGGATAGACCATATCGCAGCCCAGCATCGCGATGACAGTCGGGTTGAGCGCGCCAAGCGCCCAATAGGCCGCGGTAAAGGCCATGGTGCCACCGGCGTAGACAAAGCCGCCAAAGCGATTTTGTACGGGGACGTAATCATCGGCGGTGATGATCTTTTGACCACGCGACAAGGTAACGGGCTGACGCGCGACCGGGAAATCACTGGGGTGGATCAGAAAGTCCCAATCGGGGCGCACGGCCCAGGCGTTGTTGATTGCAACGATCAGATCGAACGGCGCGCGCGGCCAATGCTGGCAAGCTGTCACGTTGGGGCCGGAGCCGAGGATCAATACTTGTGTCATTGAGGGCACTCATAAACCGTCGCATGTCATCTAGGTTGTTTTGCGCCGGGGTCGAGGGGCGTCGCGCGGACGTGATCGCCCTGCAACAGGGCAACGCGGGTTGGATTGCTAAAGCACCGCCCCGATCTGCCAGGGCACAAATTCGACCCCGCCAAAGCCCTGCGCCTCGCTTTTGGTGCGCTGGCCGCTGGCCGTCGCGATGAGGGCTGCGAAAATCTCTTCGCCTTTGGACATGACGTCCACACCTTCGGCGATATCGCCGCAGTTGATGTCGATGTCATCGCCCATGCGGTCAAAGAGGCCCGAGTTTGATGCGAGTTTGACGCAGGGCGTCGGCATATAACCCGAGACCGAGCCGCGCCCCGTCGTGAAGGCAATCAAGTTCGCGCCAGAGGCGATCTGCCCTGTCACGGAACAGGGGTCATAGCCGGGGCTGTCCATGAAAACGAGGCCAGGCGTGGTCAGCGGGGCGGCGTAGTCAAAGACGCCGTTCAACGGTGCCTGACCTGCCTTGGCGACCGCACCAAGCGACTTTTCCAGGATCGTCGTCAGCCCGCCGCGCTTGTTGCCGGGGCTTGGGTTGTTGTCCATCGTCGCTCCATGCTGGGCGCAATAGTCTTCCCACCATGAGATCTTGTCCTGAAGGGCGCGCGCCACTGCAGGCGTGGTCGCACGTTCCAGCAACAGATGCTCTGCGCCGTAAATCTCTGACGTTTCCGACAGGATCGAGGTGGCGCCGTGACGCACCAAGAGGTCCGAGGCCACGCCAAGCGCGGGATTGGCGGTAAAGCCCGACGCCCCGTCAGAACCGCCGCATTGCATGCCAAGCGTCAGCTTGGACAGCGGTGCAGGAGCGCGGGACGCCTGATTTGCGAACTGCGCAAGCGAGTCCAGATGCGCTAACCCGAGCGCGATGGTCTTTTGGGTACCGCCCGACTGCTGGATCGACATGTAACGCAGGGGGCCATCCTTGGTGATCTTGCGGTCCTTGACCAGTTGCGACAGTTGCAAAACCTCGCACCCCAGTCCGACCAGAAGGATGCCGCCAAAATTGGGGTTGCGCGCATAACCGGCAAGTGTGCGCTGCAGGATGTCATATCCCGGTCCGCTGCCTGCCATGCCACAGCCGCTGCCGTGCACGATGGGCACAAGGCCGTCGATGTTGGGGTATGCGTCAAGCAGGCCCGCCTTTTCCGCGGCCTCGCAGATGAACCGCGCGACGGAGCCAGAACAATTCACCGACGTCAGCACGCCCAGATAGTTCCGCGTGCCGACCTGTCCGTCGGCGCGGTGAAATCCTTCGAACGTCAGTGGGGTCTCTGCCGGGGGCAGGGGCTGTGGGGCACCTGTCGCCCCCTTTTTGTCGCGTGCAGTGGACATCATCAGGTTGTGGCTGTGCACATGGCTGCCTGCCGGAATGTCCTGTGACGCAACGCCGATGATCTGACCATAACGGCGCAGGTATTCGCCTTTGGCGATGTCCTTGCGCGCGCATTTGTGGCCTTGCTGAATTGGTTCGGTCGCACCGGCGTCCCCCGGTTGCAGATCGTCCAGCGCAATCGCGACGTTGTCACGAGGATGAAGAAGAAGGGTCCGGGTCACGGGATGCTCATGTTTGCAGGTCTATCAGCACCTTAATCAGATCACCGCGATTCTTGGCAAGGGCGCCAAAAGTCTCTTGCAGTGCGGGCAGTGTGATCACGCTGGAACACAGCGCATCGGTATCGATGTCGCCCGAGCGGATGGCGGTCATGACGTCGGCAAAATCCGCAGGCAGCGCGTTGCGGCTGCCGATCAGGCGCATTTCGCGTTTGTGGAACTCTGGGTCGCTGAAGTGGATGTCATCCTTGACCACGCTGACGAGCACGTAGGACCCACCGTGCGCGACGGCGGGAAAACCCGCCTCGATCGCGCCCTTGTGGCCGGTGGCATCAAAGACGACGTCATAGCCATCTGCGTTTTCTGCTGCCAAAGCCTCTGAGATGCTGGCATGCCCCTGCGCAAAATCAAAAGTCTGCGCAGCCATCCGCAAGCGGGTTGCGTCCAGATCCAAAAGCGAGACCTGCGCCCCACGCAACCGCGCGAAAAGCGCGGTACCGATACCGATGGGTCCGACACCTGTGACAAGGACATCATCGCCTGCACCCAGCCCGGACCGGGCGACCGCATGCGCGCCGATGGCCAGAAATTCGACCATGGCGGCTTGATGGGCGGTCAGACCAGTGGCGTCGATGAGATTTGTGGCAGGCACCGCGATCCGGGACGTCAGACCCCCGTCGCGATGCACGCCCAGCACTTCGATGGCGGTGCAACAATTGGATTTACCTTTGCGACAGGCGCGACAGGTGCCGCAGGACAGGTAGGGGTTGATGACAACCAGCTGACCCGCCGACCAGCCCGCGGCCGGGGTCGCGACCCGGCCACTGAGCTCGTGGCCAATGACACGGGGGTAATCGAGGTAGGGGTGCTTGCCTTCAAGGATATGATAATCGGTGCCGCAAAGGCCCACGGTGCAGATGTCGACCAGAACCCAACCCGGCGGCGCAGTTTGGGGGCGCGGGCGCTGCGCGACGCTGAAGTGTCCGGGGGCCAAGACCACACCGGCTGGCATCATGTCGTTCGTCATACGCGGGCGCCTCTGGGTTGCCAGCCTTCGGGCAGGGTGCCTTTCACGATCAGGCTAAGGATGTCGTCTTTGTTGACGTCTTCAATGCGGAATGTCCCGACATTGCTGCCCTTGTTCATCACCATCACACGGTCACAAAGTTCAAAGACGTCGCCCATATCATGACTGATTAGAAAAATGCCGATGCCCTCGGCCTTGAGACGCATGATCAGGTCGGCAACCATTGCCGTTTCGGACGGGCCAAGTGCTGCGGTGGGTTCATCCATAATCAGGACCTTGGCCTGAAAGTAGATCGCGCGGGCAATGGCGATGACCTGTCGCTGTCCACCTGAGAGCCGGGCAACGGGGTCCCGCAGGTTTTTGAAATTGGGGTTTAACTGGCGCAATGCCTCTGTCGCTTCTGCCAGCATGCGCGGTTCATCGAGATTGCCAAACCGGGTCTTGAGCTCGCGGCCCAGAAACAGGTTCGCGGGCGCGTCAAGATGATTGGCCAGTGCGAGCGTTTGGTAAATGGTTTCAATGCCAAGGCTTTTGGCATCTTGCGGGGTTTTCACCTCTGCCCTTGTTCCATTGACAAAAATCGCACCATCCGTGGCGGCCATGGCACCTGACAGAATACGCATCAGGCAGGATTTTCCAGCACCGTTGTGGCCGAGGACCCCGACCACTTCGCCGGGATAAAGATCAACAGAGACCCCTTCGACCGCGTGCACGCCGCCGAAACGCTTGTGGATGTCGACCAATTGCACCAGTGGTGCGGGGCTGTGCGGCTGATCAAGCATGAAGGCTTCCTGCAGAATGGAAAGTGCGGCCAGCACGCCGGGGCGCGCTGACCAATCGGGAGTTAGTAAAGCACGTTCTGTGCTTCGGGGGCGTCGATATTGTCCTTGGTGACCATCACGACACCGGTGTCGATGAAGCTTTCGACATCATTGCCGGCGATGATGTCTGCGACGGCATTCACCCCAAGCTCGCCCATCTGGAAGGACCCCTGGACTGCCGTCGACAACAGGGTGCCGCTGCGCACCATGTCCTGCAGGTCACCATTTCCGTCAAAGCCGATGGCCGTGATCTGACCTGCCTTGCCCGCCTGTTCCAGCGCGCGGCCCATGCCGATGGCGGTGGGTTCATTGGCACCGAAGATGCCCACCAATTCATTTGCGGCCAACACATCGGTGGTTTGGTTTAAAGCGGTTGCCATTTGCGATTGGGAATAGAACGGGCCCACGACCTCAATGTCGGAATTGGCGGTGATATGTTCCACAAAGCAGCCCACGCGCCCGATCTCGGACCCGACGCCAGCGACATAAGACATGACCGCCACATTGCCTGATGTGCCCGCGCTTTCGATCATCATGGCGGCAGCCATTTCACCAGCCGCACAATTGTCTGTCGACAGGAACGCCTGATAATATTGCTCATTCCCTTCGGCCAATCCGCTGTCGATGATTGCAACGGGGATGCCGGATTCAAACGCGCGTTTGACCACGGGTGCGAGTGCATCGGGGTCAGACGGGGCCAGTACAATGCCCGCCACGCCACGGTTAATCGCGTTTTCCACCAGAGCGACCTGATCGTTCACGGCTGATTCCGAGGCCGGGCCATTGAAGGTCATTGTGTGATCGGCGTGATTTGCAATGGCCGCCGTCGCGCCCTTGTTCACGTTTTGCCAGAAGTTGGAGTTTGTGGTTTTCACGATCACGGCAATTTCGCCCGCTGCTGCAACCGATGCTGTGGCCGCCAGAAGGCTGGTGGCGAGTGCTGTCGTCAGAAATTTCTTCATGGTTTCCTCCCTAGATGAAGACAGTTTGTGTCAGGTCTTGTTGCGGACCTGGTCGATGTAGACCGCCACGATGACGACGATCCCGATGATGATTTGCTGGATGAAGGCCGAGGTGCCGGCCATGTTCAGGCCGTTGCGCAGCACTCCAATGATAAAGGCTCCGATCATGCTGCCCGAGATGCTGCCGACGCCGCCCATCAGCGACGCGCCCCCGATGACCGAGGCGGCGATGGCGTCAAGTTCGTACATCACGCCCTCGTTCGGTTGCACCGTCGAGAGGCGCGACATCAGCACCATGCCCGCAAGCCCCGCCAGTGCGCCCGAGGCGGTGTAGGCCCAGATCTTGGTGCGGTGGACGTTGACGCCGGAAAGGTGCGCGGCCTCTTCATTGGAGCCGACGGAAAAGATGTGCCGCCCGACCTGCCGCTTGTTCAGAAGGTAGGCCCCGACAAGCGCCATGATCAGCAAAAGGATTGCGGGGTATGGGATGCCGGGGAAGATGACCTTGGGAAATCCGTTGGCCTGCATTTCGACCACCCGAAAAAGCGCGCCATTGCCAAGCTGGCCAAAGGCATCGCCGAGGCGGCTGATGGGGGCTGCACCGGTCAATTGTAGAGCCAGACCGCGCGCGATCAGCATCATGCCAAGGGTCGCCACAAAAGGCGTGATGCGCATCTTGGTGATAATCAATCCGTTGGCAAAGCCACAAAGCCCGCCTGCGATGACGCCAGCCATCATCGCCGGATATACGGGCAGTCCGGCCTTGATCAGCAACCCGGCTACGACGCCGGATAATGCCAGAACCGATCCAACGCTGAGGTCAATGCCGCCGGTGATGATGACCATCGTCATTCCGATGGCCAGGAGCGCGATGACAGATGTCTGCAAAAGCACAGTCAGGCCGTTGTTCACCGACAAAAAGGCGGGGCTGGTGAACGCGAAGATTCCGATCAGAAGCACCAGAGTCAGCAGTGCCGACAGCTTGTGCAGGGTCGCGCCGGACGGCAGAAAACGCAGTCCTGTTTTGTCCGCACCGGGCGCCATCTCTTTCGGTCTCCTTCGATTTATGTATTTAATTATTTCAAACATACGAAGTCGAATGTGCTGGTCAACTGTTTTTAATTTTTTTATACATAGATTAAGAACAGGCAGAATTTGATCCGCGAAGGGGTGCAAAATATGGCGCGCACGAACGTCCGAATGGTGAGGGCTCACAACGCGCTTTTGGAAATTTGCGACGCGCGGGCCATTGGCGACCAACTGCCATCAGAGATTGCGCTGTCCGAAGAACTGGGTGTCAGCCGGACCGTTATCCGCAATGCATTGAGCCGGATGCATCTGCACGGGATTATCACGCTGGATGGTCGGACAAAGCTGGTCCGGCGCCGCACCGTCAGCGCGGACGTGATGGAGGGGCCGCCGGTTCTGTTGGATATCGACGATCTGGAAAAACGGTTCTTTGACTGGTTGTTGCGCATGGATGTGCCGCGCGGCACCACGCTGAATGTCGCGCAGATGGCAAAGGATTTTGAAGTCGCCGCGCATACCCTGCAGGAGTTTCTGACCTCGCTTAGCCGGTTCGGCATCGTCAAGCGGCGGCCAAAAGGGGGCTGGGTGCTCGAAGGGTTCACCATCGACTTTGCGTTGGAACTGTCCGACTTTCGCACCCTGTTGGAACTGAACGCGGTGCGGCAAGTGGTCGACCTGCCCGCCGATCATCCGGTCTGGATGCGGCTTGAGGCGCTCAAGGCCGAGCATGTCGATCTGCTATCGCGGGTCGAGCAAGACTTTCACGACTTTTCGGAACTGGATGAACGTTTTCATACCGCGATCAATGCGGTGGTGACCAACCGGTTCGTGACCGAATTTCAAAAGCTGATCTCACTTATCTTTCACTATCACTTTCAGTGGAACAAATCCGATGAGCGGGTCCGCAATGAATGTGCCATCCACGAACATCTGATCTACATTGACGCGCTGCTTAGCCGGGATGCAGAGCGCGCCGTGGCGGCGGCCCGCAACCACCTTGCGACTTCAAAGGTGACGCTGGTGAACTCGATCAAAGCGCATGCCCATGATCAGGTCGTCACGAAAGCCAGCGCCGCATCTGACAAATCAAGCGCCGCGGCGTCCAGATTGCGCTGAAGCGAGGACACTTTGCCGGTGCCGAGCAGGGTAGAGCATGCAGCCGGGTGGCGGATTGCGAATTGCACGGCGGCCTCTGCCAGCGTCAGGCTGACGTCTGACGCTTTGGTGGCGAGTTCACCTGCCTGATCAAGGATGTCCTGCGACGCTGGGGCATAGTTGAACCATGCGCCGGGCTTCGGGCCGGTGGCCAGAATGCCCGAATTGAAGATGCCGCCAAGGACAAGGCTTGTGCCATGCTGGGCGCAGGCGTCCAGCAATCCGCCCTCTGCTTCGCGATCCAGAAGCGTCAGGCGCCCGGCCAACAGGATGACGTCCAGCGGCTGATGGGCCATGACGTCGAGACAGACTTGCGATTCATTGACGCCCAGCCCGATTGCACCAACGCGGCCCGACGCTTTGAGCGTCCGAAGCGCATCGAACCCCGATCCCAAGAGGTCATCCATGTGACCTGCATTCTCTGCGGGAGAATGCGTTACCTCCCCGATATCATGGACAAAAATGATCTCGACCCGGGATGTGCCAAGCCGCGCGCAGCTACTTTCAAAGCTGTCCAGAATGCCATCGTAGCTGTAGTCGTAGCGCACGGCATTGGGCAGGGGATTGATAAAGCCGTCGGCCTGTTCGAGTGCTGGGCCGGGGGACAAGACCCGCCCGACCTTGGTGGACAGCACGAAATCATCACGCGGCTTGTCTTGCAAGAAGCGACCCATGCGGACCTCCGACAGGCCACGGCCATAGTGTGGTGCGGTGTCAAAATATCGGATCCCGGCATCCCAGGCGCGGGTCATGACGTCGTGCACTGCGGCGTCCGAAACAACAGCGCCAAGGTTGCCAAGACTTGCGCCGCCAAGCGACAGGTTTGTGACCGTGACGTCGGTTTTGCCGACCGGGTTCTTGTGCAGTTTCATGGCTGAAGCTCCTGATGTTTCTGCGCGATGGCGGTCAGTACCGGTTTGGGTGTATCGTCGCCGTTTTTTGCGGCAAATGCGAGAAAGCCACCGATCCGGCGGGCGACCTTCTGCGCGTGGTTTTGCGCAATGTCGGCAAGCCGGTGGTCCAAAAACGGATTGGCGAACCGATCAAGCGTCGTGCGGTGATAGGCGTCAAATTCAGCACCCCAGCCCGTGGCGGCAAAGGCGGGGCGGACCTCATCCCACAGAACGGTTGTCAGCGCGGCGGGGTCCTGCATCATGTGTCGCACAAAGACGTTGCTGTCGCCGTCAGAACAGCGCCAGCGTTCTGCAAGAAAGCTATGCCCGAGGTTGAGAACAAAAAGTTTGAGTGCTTCGATTTGCGCCAGATCATCCACGACCCGGACGCAGGGATGCCTGCAGGGCACGACCAGTCCGGGCTGCGCCTCAATCGCCCAAAGGGCATAGGGCTCGGCCACAGCGCCAGCAGGTTCCAGAGGTTCTGACACGATACGGTCCACCAGCGAGTTGACCCAGATAACATCGTTGCACAGGTACGCGCGAAAGGCCGGGGGGTCCTGTGCGGCCAGCGACAAAACCCGCTTTTTCAACACGGCTCCATTTTCCGCGATCAGTTCAAGCGGCATGATCTGGATCGGCGCGGCCCCATGGGCAAACCGGAGGCGCAACAGATCGGTCAGCTTTGCGGGATAGGATTTCCCCTGATTGAAACCGAGTGTTCCGTCTGCCGAGCGCGGCGCATATCCCGCGTCGCCGGTATTTGACAGGACGATCCGGGCCTCTTGCGCAAAGATGTCTGCGACCCTGTCCCAATCGGTTGCCGTCGACAGCGCGCGGGTGACGCTGCTGACCCTGATCGTTTCGGTGATAGCTGCGCCATCTGACAGCCCCTCGATCCGTACCGGGAAGGGTCGGGTTAATGCATCAAGCCGGCGGGCGCGCGTGGCGTCGCCTGAACTTTGCACAATCGTGATCGGCCCCACATCCTGTCCGCCGTCACGCGCCTGCGAGATAAAGAGATCGGCATGGGCCTGCAGGAAACGGCTTGTGCCGAACTGCAGGATCGGGGTCAGTGACATGGCATGCGTCCTTTGAGTGCACGGGCCATCTTTACCAAAAATGTTTTTAATTATACAATACATTTCTAGTTGAATGGAATGGGCGGCCTTTGATGCGGATAGATGCACACCAGCATTTCTGGCAGATCGCACGCGGCGATTACGACTGGATGACCGATGAGGTCGCGATGATCCGACGGGATGTCCTACCGGCAGAACTCGCACCGGCGCTGCAGCGGCACAGGATCGATGCAACGGTCGTCGTGCAGGCCGCCGCGACCGTGTCAGAGACGGAGTTTCTGATCGATCTCGCCCAAAAGGCACACTTTATCAAAGGTGTCGTTGGTTGGGTTGATCTGGATGATCCGGCAGCGCCGCAGACGTTGGACCGGTTGCGGACCAATTCGGTATTCAAGGGTGTTCGTCCGATGCTGCAGGACATTGCAGATACGGATTGGATCCTGCGCCCAAGGATCCGCGCCAATCTGGAAGAACTTGCCGCGCGCGGGCTGCGACTGGACGCGCTGGTCACCCCAAGGCATTTGCCCGCCCTGCATGACATCGCACGCGCTTTGCCAGAGCTTCCGATTGTCATCGACCATTGCGCCAAACCTGTCATCAAGGGTGGGGTCGACGCGGGTGATGACTGGCGCGATGGGGTGGAGGCGCTTGCGCAGGAACCGAATGTCTTTTGCAAGGTGTCAGGGCTTGCCAATGAATGCGGGCCGGGCTGGAACGCGACCCGATTGCGTCCGGTCGTGGCACATGTCCTGAAGCATTTTGGCGCTGAACGTGTGATGTGGGGCAGCGATTGGCCGGTTCTAGACCTTGCAGGCAGCTATGATGCATGGCACGCCGTCGCAGAGGACCTGTTCACCCCCCTTTCAGACGCCGCCAGATCAGCGGTTTGGGGCGGCACCGCAGCCCGCTTTTACGGATTGGAAGCGTAGTCATGACATACCGCATCATGTGTATCGGAGAGCCGCTTGCAGAGGTGTCCCAAGGTCCCTCTGGCATGGCGGTGCGGTATGGGGGCGATACGCTTAACACTGCGATCTATATCGCCAGAGAGGCAGCGCAGGGGGATGTCGCGGTGCAATATGTCACCGCCTTGGGCCAAGATATTATGTCCGATGGCGCGTTTGATCTGATGCAAGCGGAAGGGATCGGGACCGCATTTGTGACACGTGCGGCGGACCGGAACATTGGAATCTACGCGATCAAGAACGATGCCGCAGGTGAGCGCAGCTTTCATTATTGGCGGGATGATACAGCGGCGCGGCAGATTTTCACCGCGTCAGACGATCCCGCGATTGCAGCGATTGCGGGTGCTGATCTTGTCTATCTGTCGGCCATTACGCTTGCCATTTTGCAGCCCCAGGCCCGCGAAACCCTGTTTGCTGCGCTTGAAACCGGCCGTGCCAAGGGGACGGTCATCGCCTTTGATTCAAACCACCGTCCGCAGCTTTGGGAAAGCCACGACAGAGCGCAACAGGTGGTCGCGCGGATGTGGGCCCTGACGGATATCGCGCTCCCGACGCTCGAAGATGAAACCGCCCTATTCGGGCATGACGATCCTGCGGCGTTACGGGATCATCTGCGGGCCGTCGGTGTGACACGGGGTGCAATCAAACAGGGTGCAAAGGGGCCGATGCCGCTTGACCCGCAGATTGGTGCCGCGCGCTTTGAAAAGGCCAAGCATGTTGTCGATACGACCGGTGCGGGCGATAGTTTCAACGGGGGCTATCTGGCCGCATTGGCGCTGGGCGCGTCAGAGGCTGATGCCTTGCAAAGGGCCCATGATCTGGCGCGGCGTGTGGTGGGACACAAGGGCGCGATCATGCCCCGGCAACCCGTCCAAGACCCGCAGCGGGTTGGGAGTGTTATTCGCCTCAGGCCGGAACATGCGGCCGAATATTTGCAGTTGCATGCGGATGTCTGGCCCGGAGTTCTGGCGCGGCTGAAGGCGTCAAATATCCAAAACTATTCGATCTTCCTCAAACGCCCGGAGCATCTGATGTTCGGGTATTTTGAATATACCGGCGATGATTTTGCCGCCGATGACGCGGCGATTGCGGCCGATCCGGTGACGCGGGACTGGTGGGCGGTGTGTGGTCCAATGCAGGACCCGTTTGAGACCCGCGCCGATGGCGAGTGGTGGGCGACGATGGAGCAGGTGTTCTTTCTGGAATAGCGGGTTCAGCGCAATTCCTTGCGGATCACAAGCTTGAGGCCGGACCAGACGGCGTCGACCGCGCAAACCTTGATATCGACAAGACCCATCGGCAGGGCGATCTCTCTGATCGTGTCCTCGGTGATCTCGGTCGGAACCTTGGCGGCCTTTTTCGGCCAGCTGACCCAGATCATGCCGTCGCGGTCCATGGTCTTTAACCGGGTCGTCAGCACATCCTCCAGCTCTGCGCGGAAGGTGGTGAAAAGGTGGATGAAGTCCTGCGCCTCTGATGCGCCCCAGTCTGCAGGCGGCGCATCGGCCAAAAGCAAGCCATGATAATCGTCAGGCGGGTTGATCGCCTCTGCTGTCATACCGTCCTTCAGGCCCAGCTTTTTCCAAAGCGGCGTGCCTGAGTATCCGGTTGTCATTCGCCCAGTTTGGCGTGGACCTCGTGCAGGTCAATCTCACCCACGGGCATCTTGTTGCCGGGGTTTTCGAAATCGTACTTAAAGAGCTGGAAGTCTTTTTTGTAGATTTCATAAACCAGATGCATGGACAGATCGTCGAAATAATCCTCGACCGGGTGCAGGCGCTTGGGGCCATGGCCCTCGCTTTCGTTGAAGCGCGGGATCGCGGTCAGATCAACGGCATGGGGTGTTTCGATCTTGTCGAGCACCTGTTGCATGCCGTCGTTAAACGCCTCGGTCCAGAAGATCTTGTCGTATTGGCCACCGTTCACGATGAACGTGCTGATATGCCCCGACATGGCAGACCAGTGGATGTCCGGTTCCATCGGACGGCGCCAGCGGATGGTGTCGCGGGCAAACAGCAGGAAGCGGCGAAAGCTTTTGATCTGGTCGAACTCGAACCCCGTTTCCGGGTCGCCCACTTCAATCCCGTATTTCTGGATCAGGAGCGGCACGAGGTTGCCGCGATAGCGGCGGCCATTGCGCTGAATGCCACAAATCTTGTCAAAGAAGGACGACAGAATGCGGGTGTAGGGGTTGCGCACGCAGGTAAAGGCAAAGGAATTGTGGGCCTTGACGTTCGCGGTGATCACTGGCTGGCTGTCATCCATCGCCCATTTGTGCATGCCATGCTGGGCGTCGTGGATGTCACCGTCAAAGAATTCACCATGGTCAGAATAGAACATGATCTGACCGATAGTCGAGCAGGCGCATTTCGGGACGACCCGATACACCACACTTTCACTTTCTGTCATCCAGGTGCCGGGGAAACCCATGAACCGAACCCTCCGCGTTGGGGAAAACACGTCCCCAACCATTACGTCACTCTATTAGTTGACCCTGAAAAGCAAAGAAACCCTGTATATTCAATGCTTGTTCACGCTATGACGTGTAAACAATAGTCGAACCCGGGCAGGACCGTTTCCCATATGGCAAAAATTGCCTTTATTTTGCTGTGCCACAAAGACCCTGACGCGATTGTGCAGCAGGCCAAGCTGTTGACGGCGGCGGGCGATTATATCGCGATTCACTTTGATGCCCGCGCGCCCAAGGCGGCGTTTGAACAAATCCGCAGCGAACTGGCGGACAATCCAAATGTCACTTTTGCAACCAAACGGATCAAATGCGGCTGGGGCGAATGGTCGCTGGTGCAGGCCACGCTTTACGCGGTTGAGGCGGCAGAGGCGGCCTTTCCCCGCGCCACCCATTTTTACATGGTCTCGGGCGATTGCATGGCAATCAAATCGGCGGCCTTCGCGCATCAGTTCCTGGACAACGAGGATGTGGATTACATCGAAAGCTTCGATTTCCACGACAGTTACTGGATCAAGACCGGCTGGCGGGAAGAGCGGCTGATTTACCGCCATTTCTTTAACGAGCGCACACAAGCCAAGCTGTTTTACGGCAGCTTTGAATTGCAGAAAAAGCTGGGGCTGACGCGCGAAATACCAAGCGACATTCAGGTGATGATCGGCAGTCAGTGGTGGTGCCTGCGCCGCCGCACGATTGAGGCGATCCTGGAGTTCACCAAAAAGCGGCGCGACGTGATGCGGTTCTTCCGCACCACCTGGATACCCGATGAGACGTTCTTTCAGACCTTGGTGCGCCATCTTGTGCCGGGCAAAGAGGTCAAGGCGCGCACGCTGACGTTTTTGATGTTTACCGACTACGGGATGCCGGTGACCTTCTACAACGATCACTATGATCTGCTGTTGTCGCAGGATGCGCTGTTTGCCCGCAAGATCAGCCCGGAAGCGAAAGAGCTGAAATCGCGTCTGGGCGCGCTTTATGCCTCGGGCCGCGATGACTTCAAGATTTCGGATGAGGGGCGGAACCTGTTCAAGTTTCTGACCGGGCGGGGCCGGGTCGGACGCCGTTTCGCCACGCGGTTCTGGGAAACAGAGACATCGTTGGGCCATGAACGCGAGCTTTTGGTGGTGACCTGCAAAAAATGGCATGTGGCAAAGCGCCTGCTGGGCGGGATCAAACACCACACGAACATCCCTGCGGTTGAGTATCTGTTCAACGAGGAAGACACCGAGATGCCTGATCTCGGCGGCATTCAGTCGACGTTGGCCAAACGCACCCGGCACCGCCGGGCACTGATGCGCATGCTGTTTGACCACTACGAATCCGATCGAATGATCATCTGCCTCGACACGGTGAATTTCGATCTGATGCAGGACTTCTTTTCCGATCGCGCAACAACGCGGCTGTTAGAGATCGATTGCGAAATGACGGATGAATATCTGGCCGGGCATGCAAAACGGGTGGGGCTGGCCGGGCAGGAAACCTCTGATGAGGCCATCGCGCAAATCCTGCCAACGATCCGCTATGATATCATCTTTGAAAGTGACCGGATCAGGGACGCCAACTTTCCCCATCATCTGCGCATCCGCGAAAAATGGAACGTGGACCAGAACGCGGCAGAGATTGCGAAGTTTTTGTCCGTGAACGATGATACCGCACGGGCGATTGCAGAGACGCCGCATCTTTTTGTCGATTGAGGACCAGACATGTTCGACTATGACGACCAGAATATTTTTGCCAAAATTCTGCGCGGCGAAATCCCGAACCAGACGGTGTTTGAGAACGATCACGCCCTTGCCTTCAACGATATCAACCCGCAGGCGCCGGTGCATGTGCTGGTGATCCCTAAAGGGGCCTATGTGTCGCTGGACCATTTTTCCGGCGACGCAACAGCCGAAGAGCAGGTGGGGTTTTTCGCAGCCGTATCAGAGGTTTGCAAGATCACAGGGGTGGATGCCGGGTTCCGTGCGATTGCCAATACCCGCAGTCATGGGGTGCAGGACGTGCCGCATTTCCATCTGCATATCATTGGCGGCAAACAGTTGGGTCGGATGCTGCCAGCGGGCTGACGCTGTTTGCCGCAGGCGGCAAATGCGCCCCACCCGCCCGGCATCCTAACGGCTGGACGTCAGCGACAGGAACACGTCTTCAAGATCGGGCTGCTCGGTGGTCACGTCACGGACTCGGATGCCCGCGCCACTCAGGTGGGCCAGAATATCGCCAGCCTGTATGGTGCTTGATTTGTAAGAAAAGGCCAGCCGTCCATCGTCGCGCTGCTGCAGGGTGACGCCATCGGGCATGGCCGCGATGTCTGCGGGCTTTTCTGGCGTGATGACGAGGGTCTTTTGATCCAGCGTGCCCAGCAAGTTTGCGGTGGTGTCGCGCACGATCATCTCTCCATGGTTGATGATGGCGATCTCATCGCACATCGCCTCTGCCTCTTCGAGGTAGTGCGTGGTCAGGATGATGGTCTTGCCCGCACGGTTGAGGTCGCGGACGTTGTCCCAAAGCATATTGCGCAGCTCGATATCGACCCCGGCGGTGGGTTCATCCAGCACAAGGATATGCGGATCATGCACCAGTGCCTTGCCCAGCAGCAGCCTGCGCCGCATGCCACCTGATAGTGAGCGGGCATAAGCCTCTGCCTTGTCGGACAGACCGATGAGGTCAAGGATTTCCTCGGTTCGGCGCTGGGCCCTGGGTACACCGTAAAGCCCGGCTTGCACATCCAGCGAACCGCGCGGGGTAAAGAAAGGGTCAAGGTTGGGTTCCTGCGGCATGATACCAATGGCCGCACGGCTTTGACGCGGGTTCACATCCTGATCAAATCCCCAGATTTTGACGCTGCCCGCAGTCTTGTTCACCAGCCCCGCCAGAATGTTGATCAGCGTCGATTTGCCCGCGCCATTCGGTCCCAAAAGCCCAAAAATCGATCCGCGGGGAATATCAAGGTCGATGCCTTTCAGCGCATCTTTGGCGGGCGCGCGGCCGGTGGCGGCATAGGTCTTGGTCAGGCCGGAAATTTCGAGTGCATGATCGGTCATTGGTGTCTTTCCACCGGGGCAGGGTCGTATTACTGTCGGGCCTGAGATATGGCGGGCCAGACCCGCGACAACAGACAGGCCGACCCATGACACGTCCCGCACCGGAAACCAAGATCGTCCACGACTGGCGGATTGCCTGTGATGGCGGCGAAGGCGGCCTGGGCCATCCACGCGTCTGGCTGCAATTGCCCAAGGACCATGGTTGGGTCGAATGCCCTTATTGTGACGCGAAATACGTCCATCAGGAATTTGAGGGCAAAGTCTGATCTGGCCCCCCTTGGCCGTTCATGGCAAAACCATGGGGCTGTGATCAGGGGGATTTACGATGACGACATTCGGCAAGGGCTGCCATCTGCACCTGATTGATGGCTCTGCTTTCATCTTTCGCGCCTATCATGCCCTGCCACCGCTGACGCGCAAATCAGACGGGTTGCCTGTTGGTGCGGTCAGCGGCTTTGTGAACATGTTGCAGCGCTATATTGAGGGCAATACGGGCGCGGATGCCGCGACCCATGTGGCGGTGATCTTTGACAAGGGCAGCCATACGTTTCGCAACGACATGTATGACCAGTACAAGGCCAACCGCGACGAGATGCCAGAGGATCTGCGCCCGCAGATGCCCCTGACCCGGACCGCGACACGTGCGTTCAATATCGCCTGTGAAGAGATTGAGGGGTTTGAGGCCGACGATATCATCGCCACGTTGGCGCATCAGGCACGGGATGCCGGTGGGCGGGTGACGATCCTGTCTTCTGACAAGGATCTGATGCAGTTGGTGGGGGGCGGCGTGGAAATGCTCGACCCGATGAAGAACAAGCGCATCGACAGTGACGGAGTGGTCGAGAAATTCGGCGTTGGGCCAGAGCGTGTTGTCGATGTGCAGGCACTTGCCGGTGACAGCGTGGATAACGTGCCGGGGGCGCCGGGGATCGGGATTAAGACGGCGGCCCTTTTGATCAACGAATATGGCGATCTGGAAAGCCTGCTGGACCGCGCCGAAGAGATCAAGCAACCCAAGCGCCGCCAGACCCTTATCGACAATCGCGCGCAGATTGAGTTGTCCAAGCGGCTGGTGCAGCTTGATTGCGAGATGACGCTGCCGTTCGATCTTGACAGCCTCGAAATCCGCGATCCGGAGCCGGATGTCCTGCTGGGCTTTCTGGCCGAGATGGAGTTTCGCACGGTCACCAAGCGCATCGCGGACAAGCTTGGGCTGGAAGCGCCGGTTATCGAAGCGACGCTTGCGCCTGCGGAAGAGGCTGCACAACCCGAAGAAAAACCCTTTGATCCAGAGGCTTACGAATGCGTTCGCGATGCCGCCGCACTGCAGGTCTGGATCGAGCGTATCCGCGAGCGGGGCTATGTGGCCATCGATACTGAGACAACCGCACTCAACGAAATGCGCGCTGAACTGGTGGGGATATCGCTGAGCGTGGAGGCAGGGCAGGCTTGCTATATTCCGCTGACACATAAGGCAGGCGGGGCGGACGACCTTTTTGGCTCGGACGATCTGGCCGAGGGTCAGATGCCATTCGAGGCCTGTCTGGAGATGCTGAAGCCGGTGCTGGAGGACGAAAGCGTCCTCAAAATCGGGCAGAACATGAAATACGACGCCAAGATTTTCGCGCGTCTGGGCATCAATGTGGCCCCGGTGGATGACACGATGCTGCTGTCCTATGCGATGCACGCGGGCGAGCATAATCACGGCATGGACCTGTTGTCAGAGCGGTATCTGGGCCATACGCCGATCCCGATCAAGCCGCTGTTGGGCACGGGGAAATCGGCGATTACCTTTGACCGGGTCGGTATTGATGACGCGGTGAAATACGCCGCCGAAGACGCTGATATCACGCTGCGACTATGGCAGACGCTGAAGCCGAAACTGCATACCCGCAAGGTCACCACGGTCTATGAAACGCTTGAGCGGCCGATGATCCCGGTGCTGGCCGAGATGGAGATGGCGGGCATCAAGGTCGATCGCGATACCCTGTCCCGGATGTCCAATGCGTTCAGCCAGAAAATGGCGGGGCTGGAGGATGAAATTCAGGAAAAAGCCGGGCGCAAGTTCAACGTCGGCTCGCCCAAGCAACTGGGCGAAATCCTGTTTGATGAGTTGCAATTGCCCGGCGGCAAAAAAGGGAAAACCGGCGCCTATTCGACCGGGGCGGACATTCTGGAAGACCTCGCCACGGAACACGAGATTCCGGGGCTGATTCTGGACTGGCGGCAGCTATCCAAATTGAAATCAACCTATACCGACGCGCTGCAGGAACACATCAACGCGGAAACGGGACGGGTGCACACCTCCTATTCGATTGCAGGTGCGAACACAGGGCGGCTCGCCTCGACCGATCCGAACCTGCAAAACATTCCGGTCCGGTCAGAGGAAGGGCGGCGCATTCGCGAAGCCTTTGTCGCCGAAGATGGCAAGGTGCTGGTTTCTCTGGATTATTCTCAGATTGAGCTGCGTATTCTGGCGCATGTGGCGGGGATTGAGGAGCTCAAGCAAGCCTTCCGCGACGGGGTTGATATTCACGCACTGACCGCGTCTGAGATGTTCAACGTGCCACTGGATGAGATGACGCCGGATGTGCGGCGGCAGGCCAAGGCGATCAATTTCGGGGTGATTTACGGCATTTCCGGGTTTGGTCTGGCGCGCAATCTGCGCATCCCACGGGCCGAGGCGCAGGGGTTCATTGACCGCTATTTCGAACGCTTCCCGGGCATCCGCGCCTATATGGACGACACCGTGGCCTTTGCCAAAGAACACGGGTTTGTGCAGACGCTATTCGGCCGCCGGATCAACACGCCCGAGATCAACGCCAAGGGGCCACACGCGGGCTTTGCCAAGCGCGCGGCAATCAATGCGCCCATTCAGGGGACGGCGGCAGATGTCATCCGCCGCGCGATGATCCGAATGCCGGACGCGATTGCCGGGATGCCTGCCAAGATGCTGTTGCAGGTCCATGACGAACTGCTGTTCGAGGTGGAAGAGGGCGCGGTGGATGATCTGATCGGCACGGCGCGGGATGTGATGGAAAACGCCAGCGACCCGGCGGTGAAGCTGGATGTGACCCTTGCCGTGGACGCGGGCCAAGGGGCCAACTGGGCCGAGGCGCATTAGGATCACGCAAGGGTGAAAGGCGTTGGTGCGACAACGCCGGAAATCCAGCTATACTGCGTTCAAAGGGAAAGTCACGCGATCCGGAAGGAGGACGAGAATGCCCAAGATGCTGATGAACCGCCGCAAACTGCTCTACGCCTCGGGTGCTATTCTGGCGACCGGGTTGTTGGCCCCGGCTGCGGCGCAGGGCCTCGCGCCAACGCCGACCATGCGGGGTGGCGCGAATAACTACCGCCCCGGTGCGCCCATCGTTGACCGGATCGGCGGTGGCGGGTTTCTGATGACCGGAACAGTGCGCCGTGCAGGCGATGGGGTGCCATTGGAAGGTATCCGCATTCAGATTTGGGCGCATACCACCGAAGGGCATGAGCGGGACCTCCATAGCCATGGTGCGACGTTGACCGATGCGGCGGGTCGTTTTGAGATGGACATGCCGCAGATCGTGCCTGCCTTTGGGCAGGCGCACGGGCACCTGGCCTATGACAGCGGCGACTTTGAAACGGTGTTCCTGCGGCCCTTGATGGCCCGGTCCAGCGATACCACGCTCAACGCTGAATTCGTGCTTTCGCCCCTGTGAAGAAGACCACCGGCGCAGGCTATAACATCCAGATATGGCTGGTTTTTCTGGCGGCCATCCTTGTGCCGATTGCGCTTGCCGCCACCAGCCCGCAACTTGCTTGGCGTGACCCGATCTATATTGCTGCGGGATTTGCCGGGATCGTTGGGATGGTGTTGCTTTTTGTGCAGCCCGTGTTGATCGCTGGCCATTTGCCGGGTTTCGCCGGGGTCCGGGGGCGGCGGCTTCACCGGGTCACGGGCACTACGCTTTTGCTGGCTGTGGTATTGCACGTGGCCGGGTTGTGGATCACCAGCCCGCCCGACGTGATTGACGTGCTTTTGTTTGCCTCGCCCACACCCTTTGGAGTCTGGGGTGCGCTCGCGATGTGGGCGGTTTTTGCGAGTGCTTTGGTGGCGCTGTTGCGCCGCAAGTTCCGCCCACGGGTCTGGCGCATGCTACATGGCGGACTGGCTGCAATGATCGCGGGCAGCACGGTGGCTCATGTGCTATTGATCGAGGGCACGATGGAGGTGCTTTCGAAGGTCGCGCTAAGTGCCTTGATCGTAATGGTAAGTTTGCCGGTCGTACTGCGCGCCTTTGGCTGGCGCAGGACATGAAAAGGGGCGGGATAATCCCGCCCCATGCATCGGTCTGAGAAGCTACGGGATCAATTGACCTTGTCAGCCTCAATCACGTTGGCATCTTTCGCCGGGGTTCTGGCAATCGCAATCCGGCGGGGTTTCAGCGCCTCTGGCACTTCGCGGATCAGATCAATGTGCAGCATGCCGTTTTCATGGGTGGCACCGGTCACGTGCACATGATCGGCCAGGGTAAACCGGCGTTCAAACGCGCGGTTGGCGATGCCACGGTGCAGATAGGTCTTTTCGGCGTCGTCTTCGGCTTTGCGCGCGGTCACGACAAGGGCGCGGTCCTTCACCTCAATGGCGAGGTCGTCTTCGCCGAAGCCGGCCACGGCGATCGAAATACGCCAGCCGTCGTCAGACGTCTTTTCAATGTTGTAAGGGGGGTAGCTTGTGTTGCCCACGTCAGAGGCAAGGGCCCGGTCCATCAGGTCGGCAATCTGGTCAAAGCCAACGGTGGCACGGTAAAGAGGTGTCAGGTCAAAACTACGCATGTCAGGTCATCCTTTATCAAGCGATAACAGTTGTTTAGCCTTCCCATATGGGACAGGCGGTTTGGTGGCGGGACCCATGATTGGCGTCCCGACAGACATTATTTGGGGATGCTCAGCGGCGTTTCAAGACCCTTAGGGCCGTACGAATTTTGCGCCTGTATCGTTACGCTCACCCAGTTGAATGAGCCGCTGCGAGCCGCCGGGCTTGGCTGGACCGATGCTGGCGAAATGGCGCAATAGCTCTTGCAGGGGTTCGTTCAAAGAGGTTCCGAGCGACACCTCTTGCGTGCCCAGATTGGACATCGAAGAGACGACCGACACGATGCGCGGTTTGCCGTTTTCCAGCGTGAAGACCGGTGCGCCGCTGGAGCCGGGTTCAATGTCACAGGTCATGATGACAACGCCAGATTGACGGCCCATGACGCTGCAGACCTCTTGCAGACTGGCGGCATTGGCACGGCCCCGTCCGTACGACACAACACCAATCTGATCGCCCCGCCGCGGGTCGGCGGCGACGTCGAATGGTTGCACCCGGGTCAGCCGGATCGACCGGTCAAGTTCAAGCACTGCGATGTCCATCGCAACGCCACCTGCGCGGCCGGTTTTGCCGGTAAAGATGTAATCGGGGTGCGCAACAAGACGGTTAACGCCCCGTGACGCCTCTGCCCGGCCACCACGCAGCCCGGCATTGAACTGAAAGGCAGAGGCTGGAAGTAAACGGCCATTTTGTCCGTAAACACAATGGGCTGCGGTAAGAATCAGGCGTTCTTCGATCAGGGCTGCGGTACAAAAGCCGGTCCCGTCGATATCAAGTCGCCCGACACCTTCCCAGCCGCGTGATGCCTCGCCGGTTTCAAGCGTGACCAGTGCCGTCTCTTCGGCGTCCTGCGCCTGTGCCGGGGCGATCAGACCCGCAAAAAGCGCTGCAATCACAAAGAGATACCGCATGAACTCTCCTACCACGTTGGCGGCAGAGTAGGCAGGTCTTGGGGCAATAATAAGGCGTTAACGCAAGATTGGCACAGCCGGTGTGGTTTTTGCGTCCGCTTCAAGCGCGGGCGGTTTTGGGCCGCCGGTGGCCCAGTCGAGCAATTCGACCGTATGCACCACAGGTACCTCTGTTCCGCCGCCGATCTGCATCATGCAGCCAATGTTGCCAGCAGAGATGATATCGGGGGTAAGTGCCTCTAACGTCTTCACTTTTCGTGCCTTGAGCTGTTTGGAAATCGCAGGCTGCATCAGGTTATAGGTGCCGGCAGAACCGCAGCACAGATGAGGGTCAGCCGGTTCCAGAACGGCAAATCCTGCGGCGCGCAATAGATCCTTTGGTGCAGATTTGACTTTCTGACCGTGCTGCAGGGAGCAGGCCGCATGGTAAGCAACCTTAACGGTGCGCATATCATGCACAACCGGTACACCACCGATGCACAATCCGTCAGAACCAGAATCTGAAGATCCGTTAACCGCCGTAACGGTGTGCAGGTCCTGCAACACTTCGGAAATATCCTTGGCAATCGCCGAGACGCAGGCGGCGTCCTCGGCCAATGCGGGGTCATTGCGGAACATGTGGCCGTAGTCCTTGACCGTGGTGCCGCAGCCCGAAGTATTGATGACGATGGCGTCGAGGCCTGCGTCAATCTCGCGTGCCCAGGCGCGGATGTTCCTGGCAGCGGTGGCGTGGCTTTCGGTTTCCTTGCCCATGTGGTGGGTCAGCGCACCACAGCAGCCTTGGCCTTCGGGGATCACGACCTCTGCCCCCAGCCGGGTCAGCAGGCGGATTGTTGCGTCGTTGATATCGGTATTCAGCGCGCGTTGTGCACAGCCGGTCATCAGCACCACGCGCATCTTGCGGTTGGGCACCGCAAAGGTCTGTGGGTCGTCGTTGCGGCTCACGGGTGGTATGTGTTTCGGCGCCATTTCCAGCATCGCCCGGAGCCGCGCATCAGGCATGAAACGGGCAAAGGGTCGCCCGATCTTGGCGCCCAGAAGGGCCACACGAAACCGCATCGGATAGGGTAGGATGCGCGCCAGAAGCCAGCGCAGGGCGCGATCTGACCACGGGCGGTCGTAATGCTTTTCAATATAAGCCCGGGCATGATCGACCAAATGCATATAATGCACGCCCGAGGGGCAGGTTGTCATACAGGCCAGACACGACAGGCAACGGTCGATGTGCTTGACGGTCGTGGCGTCTGGCTTGCGCTCATTCTCGAGCATGTCCTTGATCAGGTAGATACGACCCCGTGGGCTGTCGAGTTCATCGCCCAGCACCTGATAGGTCGGGCAGGTGGCGGTGCAAAAGCCGCAGTGCACACAGGCGCGCAGAATCTCATTGGCGCGCTGGGTGCCGGGGTCTTTCAGCTGGTCTGGCGTGAAATGGGTCTGCATCAGGTCATCAATCCGGGGTTCAGGATGCCGCGCGGGTCAAAGCGGTCGCGCAGGCCTTGGGTGATGGCCGCCACCGGGGCCGGTTCAGGGTGGAAGTGCGGGCCGTCAGAGGTGCCACGGATCAGCGTGGCATGGCCGCCGGTCATGTGACGTCGGACGTCGGTGCCGGGCGGCACGGCGGCCCATACGAGCCCGCCGCCCCAGTCAAAGAGCGTATCCGTCGCGCCAATTGCGGTCACCAACGCTGCGGCCTCTGACGGGCGTACAGAGATGCGCCAGATGTCGCCCGGCGCGGTTGAGAGCGCCTTGGCATCGCGGATGTCCTGCCAACGTGCTGCACTGTCGGCAACCGCCTTGGCCGTGCCAAAGGGGGCCAGCAGCGCGGATAGCTTGCCTGTGCGGTAAGCCACGGAATCGGCGAAGCCTTCTAGTCGGAACAGGGTTTCATCCCCGTCATGTGCAACGCCAGTGACGTCAAAGGGCGACCCGAGAGCGGCCGCCATTGCCTTGATCGCGGTTGTCGGATCAAGGCCGCGCAATGCCAGTGTCGCCTCGGTCGCGGCGATGGGCAGAACCTTCAGCGCCACCTCGGTCATCACGCCCAGCGTGCCATGGGACCCACACATCAGCTTGACCAGATCGTAGCCTGTGACGTTTTTCATCACCCGGCCACCATTTTTGATGAGCGTCCCGCTGCCATCCACGAAGGTCACGCCCAGCAGGAAATCGCGGCAGGCCCCCACGGCGATGCGACGCGGGCCAGAGATATTGCCAGCCACGACCCCGCCAATCGTGGGCGTCCCATCGGTGCGCAGAAGCGCGCGGTGATCCATCGGCTCAAACGCGAGCCGTTGTCCGGACTTGGCAAGCGTCTCTTCCACCTCTGCCACAGGCGTGCCGGTCTTGACCACGATGGTCAACGCGCCGGGGTCGTAAAGCGTGACACCGGACAGCCCGGCGGTTGATAAAACCTCGCCGATCACGGGCCGTCCATAGGGGCGGGTGCCGCCGCCCTGAATGCGCAGCGGGCCGGATGTATCGCGGATCGCCGCAGCAAGTTCTTCTTGCGATGTGACTGTCATGGTCTTTCTTTTGAACAAAAATATGCTGGGGGGCGCGGGCTTGCCCGCGGGGGGCTAGCCCCCTTTACGCTGCATCGCGGCGCGGCGCGGATGCATCAAGAGGGAACACTTTTGCAGGGTTTAAGAGCCAGTTTGGATCAAATATGTCTTTGATTCTCATCTGCGCCTCAAGATCTTCAGGCGAATATTGGACCCGCATCAGATCGCGCTTTTCGATGCCAACGCCGTGTTCCCCGGTCAGGCAACCGCCTACATCAACGCAGAGTTTCAGAATGTCGGCCCCCAGCGCTTCGCAGGTTTCAAGATCGCCCGGCTTATTGGCATTATAAAGGATCAACGGGTGCATGTTGCCGTCACCGGCGTGAAAGACGTTGCCCACATCAAGGCCGTATGCGCGTGACAATTCACCGATACGGCGCAGCACTTCGGGCAGTTTGCTGACCGGGACGGTGCCATCTAGGCACATGTAATCGTTGACTTGCCCCATGGCACCAAAGGCGGATTTACGGCCCAGCCAGATGCGCCCCGCCTCATCGGCATCGCGCGCTTCGCGCAGTTCGACCGGATTGTGCCGGTTGGCGATATCCTTGATCAGAGCCAATTGTTCGTCGATTTCCGCGGGCGAGCCTTCGACCTCGACAATCAAAAGCGCCTCGCACAGCGGATAGCCTGCCTGCGCGTGGGCCTCGCACACTTCAATGCAGAGCTTGTCCATGTATTCGATTGCAACGGGCAGGACGCCCGCCTTGATGATGTCAGAGACGCATTGGCCCGCGACTTCGGCACTGTCAAAGCCCATCAGGATCGGCCGCGCGCCTTCGGGTTTGGCGAGGATGCGCAAGGTGGCCTCGGTCACCACGCCCAATTGTCCCTCGGACCCGCAAATCACACCCAGAAGGTCGAGGCCACCGGCGTCCAGATGACCGCCGCCAATCTCGGTCACGGTGCCATCCATCATGACCATGGTGACACCCATCAGGTTGTTGGTTGTCACACCGTATTTCAGGCAATGCGCCCCGCCGGAGTTCATGGCGATATTGCCTGCAATCGCGCAGGCCAACTGGCTGGATGGATCAGGCGCGTAGAAAAAGCCGTTCGCTTCCACCGCGCCGGTGACGGACAGGTTGGTGCGGCCCGATTGCACGCGGATCAGGCGATCTTCATAGCTGGTTTCCAACACCTGATTAAGCCGTGCGACGCCAAGGATGACGCTATCGGCGGTGGGCATGGCCCCCCCGGCAAGCGAGGTGCCAGAGCCGCGCGGGACCACGGGCACGCCCATTTCATGGCAGATTTTCAGCACCTCCGAGACCTCTTGTGTACTGGCGGGCAGCACGGCCAAAAGTGGCGGGCATTTGTAGGCCGCAAGCCCGTCACATTCATAGGCGCGGGTTTCGGCAAGATCAGAAATCACCGCGTCCGCAGGCAGCACTGCCCGGAACCGTTCAACCAGTTGCGATTTCAGGCCAATGATCCGGGCGCTGGGTTCTGGCATCTGCATGGGGCGACTCCTCAAAACGGGCGATTGGTAAAAATATATTACCAATTGCGCCCTATGGCAAGTGACGATTGCCAAAGGTAGGGTCGCGGCATGGATATGACCTCTCATCTTCTGGCGCTGACGCCGTTGGATATCGCGGCTGTCGGGTTTCTGGTGGCGGTCTGGCTGCTGCTGGGCTGGATGATTGACTACCCATCGGCCAAACGCCCGTCGGTCACCGTTCTGATGGCCGATCGCCGCCGCGCCTGGATGCGCGAGATGGTGCAACGCGACGTGCGGATTTTTGACAGTCAAATTCTGGCGAGCCTGCGGCAGGGCACGGCCTTTTTCGCCTCGACCAATATCTTTGCCATTGGTGGTGTGCTTGCGTTGATGGGCAATACCGAACCGCTGACCGGCATCGCGGCAGAGGTGACAGATGCGGCCACTCCTGCGGTCATCTGGCAGGTCAAGCTGGGTGTTGTGGCCCTATTTCTGACCAATGCGTTCCTGAAATTTGTTTGGGCCAATCGGGTCTTTGGCTACTGTGCGGTCCTGATGGCGGCTGTGCCAAACGCGCCCGATGACCCCAAGGCCATGCCGCAGGCGATGCAGGCGGCAGAGTTGAACGTGCGCGCCGCGATCAATTTCAACCGCGGGCTTCGGGCGATGTATTTTGCGCTGGGTGCTTTGGCCTGGTTGGCGGGGCCATGGGTGCTGGTGCTGGCGACGTTCATTGTGGGCTGGGTGGTCTGGTCACGGGAATTTGCGTCCATCCCCCGGCGCATTCTGCTAGAAGAGGCGCCATGAGATATCTGGTCCCGCTTCTTGTTTGCGCCGCCCCTGCTTTTGCCGACCCCGCAAAGGTGACGAATGTCAGATTGACCCAGATGGGCGACACATGGCGCGTCGATGTGAGCATCCTGCATGGTGACACCGGCTGGGACGACTATGCTGATGGTTGGCGGGTCGAGGACGCAAATGGGTTCGTTCTGGGGGATCGCCCCTTGGCACATCCGCATGTGAATGAGCAGCCCTTCACCCGATCCACATCCGGAGTCGTGATCCCCGAGGGCATGGCAGAGGTCTTTATCCGCACCCGGACAAATGTGGACGGCTGGGATACCGAGGTCTTTGCCGTTCCTGTGAACTAAGCGCTGGCTTTGACCCAGCGCAAAGCCTGCGCCAATCCCCTGATCTAGAATGAGGCATCATTCAGCAGGAGGACGGATCATGTACAGCAACATTCTGGTACCGGTGCTATTGGACGACGACCACGACAGCGCAGCGGCCTTCAAGGCCGCGCAGGTGTTGGCGGATGAGGGCGCGGCCATCACGCTATTGCATGTTTTTGAGGTTGTGCCGGGCTACGTGGCCGCAGAAGTGCCACAGGACATTCTTGACCGAAATCACATGCAGACGGCCCAAAAGGTGGCCGAAGCAGCCAAGAGCCTGCCCAATGCCAAGGGTGAAACGGTGATTGGTCATGCCGGTCGGAGCATTGTGGACTACGCCAAGGCAAACGGGTCCGACTGCATCATCATCGCCTCGCACAAGCCGGGGCTGGAGGATTACTTTCTGGGCTCGACCGCCGCGCGCGTTGTTCGCCACGCCCCCTGCGCGGTGCATGTGATCCGCTAGCGGCGGCCTTCGCGCAGCCATGCGCCGATCACCAGCAGGGATGCGAGCAACAGGAAGGCCCAGGCAGGCAGGAGCGGCGTGATCGAGATATCCGCTGTCTCATAAGCGCCACGCGGGGTGATGCCGATCCAGCCACGTCCGGCGGCA
This sequence comes from uncultured Paracoccaceae bacterium, assembly GCA_947493335.1. Classification (GTDB taxonomy): domain Bacteria; phylum Pseudomonadota; class Alphaproteobacteria; order Rhodobacterales; family Rhodobacteraceae; genus CANMYO01. The sequence goes on from CANLQO010000001.1 coordinate 133,698, forward strand.
GGGCGACCGGGGCGGACGCTGCGGATGTCGATATCACCGTCAGCGACATTGCGGATGCCGCCGCGCGTGCTGTCGATCAGGGGCTGCAACGCCGCACTGCTGGCGATGGTCTGTTCCAGTTCGCGCGGGGCGGCCGGGCCAAGCGCCATGACGGCCTCGCGCTCGCCTTCCTGCAGGCGGTAAAGGCCGATTTCTGGCGCGTTCCAGAGCGTTTCATAGCGACCGGGCGACACCTCTTCGAGCGGCAGGACGGTTTCGGTGCCATCGGGGTGGGTGACAGTGACATCGCCCACGTCTGCCGACAGGCTGCGGCGGATGATGCGCAGGGTCTGGCCTGCGGCCTCGGCGGTCAGCGCCTCTTCCTCTAGCTGGGGTTCCTTCATCATCCAGTGGGCGAGGCGGCGCAGCAGTTCCAGCTGCGGGCCGCCGCCCTCGAACCCGCGATCCCAGAGCCAGCTTTGATCGGAGGCGAGCAAGGCGACGCGGCCTTCACCGATGCGTTCCAATGCCAGAAGTGGGCGGTCATCAAGGCCGGACATCAAGACGTTGGCGGTGTCGGGCACCAACACATCCACGAGGCGGAACCAGCGGCCCCAGCCGGGCAGATCGCTGGTTGGATCGGGGTTGGGAGCAAAGGCGGCAAGGCCTTCGGTCACCGGGTGGCGGTCGCCAAGGTTGGTGACTTGCGGGGTGAACCCCTCTTCGAACACGCGGGCGCTGGGTTGGCCGGGCAGAATGGCGCCAAGGGGCGAGCGAAAGATGGATTCCGCGCCGCCGTATTCGGGGCCAGAGGACACAAGCACCGCACCGCCATCTACCACATAGTTGACGATATTTTCAAGGTAGGGGTTGGGCAGGATGCCCCGGCGACGGTAGCGATCAAAGATGATCAGATCAAAGTCGTTGATCTTTTCAAGGAAAAGCTCGCGCGTGGGGAAGGCGATGAGGGAGAGTTCATTGACCGGCACGCCGTCCTGCTTTTCCGGCGGGCGCAGGATGGTGAAGTGGACAAGGTCGACAGAGCTGTCGGCTTTCAGCAGGTTACGCCACGTGCGTTCGCCCGCATGGGGTTCGCCGGACACCAGCAGCACACGCAACCGGTCGCGCACGCCGTTGATTTGCACCACGGCGGCATTGTTACGGTCGGTGAGTTCGCCGTCCACGGCAGGGGTTTCGAACTGGATCACGTTTATCCCGCCATGGGGTAGTTCCAGCGGCAGGTCGATTTTCTCGCCAACAGGCACTTCGAATTGCATCGGCGCGCCACCGTCGATGGCGATGGACAGCGGCGCGAAGCGGTCACCGGGGGCGGCACCCTGATCGTTGATTTCCAGCGAAAGGGTGATCTGTTCGCCGAGGATTGCAAAGGCAGGGGCGTTGGTGACGACAAGGCGGCGGTCCCAGTCTTCGGGCTCGCCGGTGAGCAGAGTATGAATAGGGGCGGGCAGGCCGGGGGCGCGTTCGATGTCGTGCAACCGGCCGTCGGTCAGCAGGATAATGCCCGCGATGCGTCCCTGCGGTTCTTCGGCCAGTGCGGTGGAAAGTGCGGTCATCAGTTCGGTGCCAGCATCACCTTCGCCGTCACCAAGGGTGACTGTGCGCAATTCGGTGTTGTTGAGGCGCGCGATCTCAGCCTCGACATTGGCGATGGCGGTGGCGTTTTGGTCAGGGCGGTTGCCGACCTTTTGGCTGGCGGTTTCATCCACCACGAGGATGACAATGTCTGAAAGCGGCTCTCGGTTTTCCTGTTGCAGCGATGGGTTGGCCAATGCGGCAAGAAGTGCAAGCCCCGCCAGCACGCGCAGCCACCAGCCCGAGAGGCGACGGTACACCGCAAGGCCCGCGCCAAGGGCCGCGAGACCAGCCAGCACATAAAGCGCCACCAGCGGGATCAGCGGGTCAAGAACCACGGTGCCGGTCATTGGCCGAGCCTTTCCAGAAGATCCGGCACATGGACCTGATCGGATTTATAGTTGCCGGTGAGCACATGCATGATGAGGTTCACGCCAAAGCGGTAGGCAATCTCGCGCTGGCGTTCCCCGGCCATGCCACGACCCACGGGGAACATGCGGTCGCCGTATTGGTCAACGGCCCAGGCCTTGGCCCAGTCGTTGCCGCCGATGACCACCGGGGTCACGCCGTCGTTGAGGTTGCGAAAGGGCATGCCCTCGGCCAGTTCGGCGTCGGGTGGTGCAGCCTCGACCCAGACATCGCGGCTGGCGTAGCGGCCCGGGAAGTCCTGCAACAGGTAAAAGGTGCGGGTCAGGACGTGGTCCTGCGGGATGGGTTCAATGGCGGGGATATCGAGGCTGCGCGCGATGGCTTGCAGTTTGCGGCCCTCAGGCGAGGAGGATCCGAACCGGGCTGTGTCGGCGTCGCGTGTATCAAAAAGGATCATGCCGCCTGTGCGCAGGTAACGGTTGAGCTTGGCATAAGCCTCGCGCGTGGGCAGTGGCTGATCTGCGGTGATCGGCCAGTAGAGGAAAGGGAAGAAGGCGAGTTCATCCGCCTCGATGTCCACAGCGATGGGGGCGGCAGGCTCAATCGAGGTACGGCGGAAAAGCGTGTTGGAGAGACCGAGAAGGCCCGCAGCGGCGGTGTTGTCCACGTCTTTATTGCCGGTGATGACGTGGCCCAGCACGACGTCTGAGGTGGCCTGAACGGCAAAATCGTCCTGGGCGTCGGCAGGCGTCGCCGTCAATGCAAATGCGAGGAGAAGAGCGACAACGGCATCTGAACGGGGGCCGTGCAGACGGCCACCAACGGCAAGCGAGGCAATGATGTCGATCAGCAAGAGCGAGAGCGCGGCGGTCAGCAGCCAGCCTTTGAGCGGGGTTTCGGCCACTACGGCGAGGCCTTCGACGGTGATGCGCGGCGGCCATTGTGCGGTGTCGATAGTGGTCTGTGGGCCAATCACATTGATCGCAAGGCGCTGGTCATCAGAGGCATAGATGCCGGGGCGCAAATCGGGGCTGGGGGTGGCAGAGGCGATGACATCTCCTGCAACGCCGGGCAGCGTGGAGCCATCAGACAGGCGACCAAAGGCGTCGAGGACGGACTGCGGCAGCCATGTGGTGCCTTCCAGATCGGTGGCGGAAGGCGTGGCGGGCCGGGTAGAAACCGCGAGCCGTTCAAGCATTTGCACAAAGAGGCCCGACAGCGGCAAGGAGGACCATTCGGCGTTGGCGGTGACATGCACCAGTACGATCTGGCCCTCGCCCACTATTTTGCGGGTCACAAGCGGGGTGCCGTCGGCCAGTTGCGCGATGACGCGGTTGGCGAGGGTGGGGTCGGGCTGGGCCATGACCTGTGCATTGACGGTGACGTCATCGGGCACAGGTAAACCAAAGAAGGGTGAGCCTTCGGTGAAGGGGGCCAGCGACTTTGGTTCGCCCCATGACATGGCACCCCCTACCGCGCGGCCACCGGAACGCAGGCGCACAGGCAAAAGCGGGTCCTCGGTCGCGCGGCCCACGTCAGAGGCGGCAAGGCGGGGACCGGCAAAGCGCAGAAGCATGCCGCCGCCTTCGATCCATTGCAGGACATTTTCGCCTTCGGACCCGGCGAGCGTTGCCACGTCAGCCAGCACAATCACGTCCGGGTTGGCGAGCAGGATATCCTCCATCGTGCCGTCGATCAGGTCGGCGGTCGGCGCAAGGGCCTCGCGCAGGTAATAGAGCGGAGAGAGCAGTTCGAGGCCTTCGGCGTCGCCCGCGCCGGAAATCAGGGCGACCTCGCGGCGGCGCAGGGCGTCATCGACGAGGCTGACCGCAGCGGCAGAGCGTGTGCCGGTGAGTTCAAACCGGGTGATGCGGTTGCGCAACTCGGGCGGCAGGTTCAGGGCGTTATCGGCGGTCGGTTCGCCTGCGGTGAAGTCTAGATCCACGGTGGCGAGGGGGCGTTCAATGCCTGCGGGGTCAAGGCCCACGGCCGTGACGGTGGCGATCAGGTCATTTCCAATGGGCGTGCGGACCGCGGAAAGTTTAACCTCGCCATCCTCGAACCGGGCCGGGCGCAACCCGATGGTCTGGCGCGGGGATTGGAAGACGGTGACCTGACCTGCGTCCTCGAACCTGGCCAGCAGGTCCGCGCGGCTGTCGCGGGCGATGCCGTCCGACAGCCAGAAGGTATCAAAGCTGGACGGCAGGGTATCGGTGAAAGCAGAAAGGGCCTCTGCGTTGGGCTCCCACGGCTGCGGGCTGAGGTTGGGCAGGCGCTGGGCCACGGCATCCGCCGATTGGAATGTAAGGTCGGCGGGCAGATCGGTCAGCGTCACCACGGCGGCGGTGCGTCCCTGGCGCGTCGCCTCGGCCAAGAGGGCGGTGATACGCTCTGTCCGGGTTTGCCAGTCGCGGGCGTCGGCCCATGTGCCATCCGCCACTATCAGCAACGGGCCTGTGCCGGTGCGGTCTGATTGCGGGTTCAGGACGGGGCCAGCGAAGCCGATGATCAGTGCGGCCACGGCGAGAAGGCGCAATAGCAGGAGCCACCAAGGGGTGCGGTCCGATTGGCTGTCATCATCGGTGAGGCCCAAAAGCAGGGCCACGCCGGGAAAGCGGCGGCGGATCGGTGCGGGTGGGACGGCACGCAGCAAAATCCACAGGATCGGCAGCGTGATAAGGCCCAATAGGAGCCAGGGGGCGGCAAAGCCGATGGGGCCAATCGACCACATTATGCGTCACCTGCCGTGCGGGACGGTCCTGTTTGCGCTGGCGCGCAAAAGCGCCCCGCCCGCCCGGAGCCTGAGGTGATCATGTGCGACGCTCCAATGCTTGATAGAGCCAGAGCAGGGCCGTCGTTGCCGAGGTATCGGTATGATAGGTTGTGAATTGCCAGCCAGTCATGCGCGCGAGTTCCGACAAGCGGTCCTTGCGGGCAGCGAGGCGGTCGAGGTAGCGGGTCCGTAGCTCACCGGCTTTGAGGGTTTCGTGACTGAGTGCACCGGTCATGGATTCAAAGATGGTGCGGCCATCAAAGGGGAACGCCTCTTCGTGCGGGTCGAGGACTTGCAGCATGGCACCCCGCACGCCCCGGTCGGCGGCTTTGGTCAGCGCGGCCTCAAATGGGGCGATGTCGCCCAGAAAGTCCGAGACAAAGAGCGCCCGGGAATGGGGCAGCATGCCTTGGGCATCGGGGGTGCCGTAGTCCGTGTCGCTGTCTTCGGAAAGGATCGTGGAGAGCTTTTCCAATTGGGCCGCACCGCGGCGGGGTGGCAGGCGCAGGCCGGTGAGGCCGACGCGTTCGCCGCCCCGGTTCAGCAGGATCGCAGCGGCTAGCGACAGCGTGCGGGCACGGGTCGATTTGGTGGGCAGATTATCGTCGCTGGTGAACCGCATTGACGCAGCCTGATCGACCCAAAGGATCACCGATTGCGCGATCTGCCATTCCTTGTCCTGCACAAAGGTTGCATCTGACCGTGCCGAACGACGCCAGTCGATATGGCGGACTTCATCATGGTCCTGCGCGGGTCGGTATTGCCAGAAGGTATCGCCCAAACCGGCGCGTCTGCGGCCGTGCTCGCCCAAAAGTACGGCGCTGGCCAGATGCTCTGCTTCCGCCAGAAGGGCGGGCAGCGGGCTGGCAAGCGCCTCTGACTGCGCGCGAAGGGCGAGGGGTTGGGTCATGCGGCGTCGGCGACCTGCGTGATCTCGGCGGCAGTGGTATTGATGAGGCTCACCAGATCCTCACCCCGGGCGCGGGCAGCGAAGGACAAAGCCATGCGGTGCTCAAGGACCGGCACGGCCATGGCGCGGACGTCCTCTGCCGACGGGGCAAGGCGGCCTTCGAGCAGGGCCTGCGCGCGGACGGTAAGCATGAGCGCCTGCGCGGCGCGTGGACCGGGCCCCCAGCTGACCGACTGGTTCACCGCGTCAGAGGCATCGGGACCAGGGCGGCAGGCGCGGACCAGATCGAGGATCATCTCAACGATGTTTTCGCCCACTGGCATCCGGCGCAAAAGGGACTGGGCATCAAGCAGTTCCTGCGCGGTGAAGACGGCGGATGCTTCGGCCTCTGACGCGCCGGTGGTGGCAATCAGGATATCGCGTTCGGTGTCGCGGTCGGGGTAGGGCACGTCGATCTGCACAAGAAAGCGGTCAAGCTGCGCCTCTGGCAGGGGGTAGGTGCCTTCCTGCTCAATCGGGTTCTGTGTGGCAAGGACGTGAAAGGGCGCGCCAAGCGGGCGGTGTTCGCCTGCAATCGTCACCTCTTTTTCCTGCATCGCCTGCAAGAGCGCCGATTGGGTCCGGGGGGAGGCGCGGTTGATCTCATCCGCCATCAGAAGCTGGCAAAACACCGGGCCTTCAATAAAGCGGAACGCGCGCGCGCCATCGGCGGCGGTTTCCAGCACTTCGGAGCCAAGGATATCGGCGGGCATCAGATCGGGGGTGAATTGAATGCGGTTGCCGTTTAGACCCATGACGGTTGAGAGCGTATCGACAAGGCGGGTCTTGCCCAGCCCCGGCAGGCCGATCAGGACAGCGTGGCCGCCACAGATCAGCGCGGTCAGGGTCAGGTCGACGACACGGTCCTGCCCCAGAAAGCGGTTGGCGATCGAAGAGCGGGCGGCTGCAAGCTTTGCGCCGAGCGCTTCGATGTCTGCAACGAGATCGGCGGTGTCTGACATGACAATGGCTCCGTTCAGGGTTATGGCGTTATAACAGCAGATATCCCGAATGACCCCAATGGCAAAAACAATGAGCGGACAAAAGATTGTGACCCCGACGGCAGAAAGCCTCGCGGCCAGCGCGATGGAGGCACAGGGCAGGGGATTGCCGCCGGTTGAGAGTTGGAACCCGCCATTTTGCGGCGATCTGGACATGCGGATCGCGCGGGACGGGACATGGTTTTACATGGGCACGCCGATTGGCAGGGCATCACTTGTGCGGCTTTTTTCCACGATCATCCGGCGCGACGGGGAAAAGTATTTTCTTGTGACACCGGTCGAAAAGGTTGGGATCACGGTGGATGACGCGCCCTTTGTGGCGATTGATTTCAATAAGCGCGACAATGACTTGGTGTTTGAAACCAATGTGGGTGACCACGCTATCGCGGGGCCGGATCATCCCATCCGTGTCGCGCGTGACGCAGAGACCGGAGAGCCATCGCCCTACATCCTGATCCGACGCAATCTGGAAGCACTGATTGATCGCAAGTCCTTTTACCGGCTTGTCGACATCGGCGAGGTCGAGCCAAGGGACGGCGTGGATTGGTTTGGCGTCCGTTCGGGCGGCACATTCTTTCCAATTATCACGGCGGCGGAACTGGATGCCTAAATTCTGTGCGAACCTGACGTGGCTTTTTACCGAATTGCCGTTGATGCAGCGGTTTGCCGCCGCCAAAGAGGCGGGATTTGACGCCGTCGAAGTGCTTGACCCGTATGACGCGCCGGTACAGGACATGCGCGATCAACTGGTCTGGCAAGGGCTGCACATGGCGCTGATCAACTGCCCGCCGCCCAATTATACCGGTGGGGCACTGGGCTATGCGGCGGTGCCGGGGTCGCGGTTCCAGCAGGATTTCAAGCGGACGCTGCGCTATGCACAGGCGCTGAAGGCCGAGTTTGTGCATATTTTAGCGGGAGAGGCCGAGGGGCCAGAGGCCCATGCCACTTATGTGGCGAACCTGCGCTGGGCGGCCCGCGCGGCGGGTCAGCAAAAGCTGACGATTGAACCGCTGAACCCGCATGACCGGCCGGGCTATTTCCTGAGCGACTATTATCAGGCGCGGGATGTTCTGGCCGAGGTCAAGGCGCCGAACTTGCATTTGCAGTTCGACGCCTATCATGTCGCGCGCATCCATGACGACGTCCCAAAGCTTTGGTCTGAGATGCGGCATGTCGTGGCCCATGTACAGGTCGCCCAGGTGCCGGATCGGTCAGAACCAGAAGGCGAAGGTGTTGATTACCCTGCGTTTTTCGCCCAGTTGGATGCGGATGGTTATAGCGGCTGGGTCTCGGGTGAGTATCGGCCGCGGGCTGGCACGCGTATGGGTTTGGGCTGGACCAGCGCTTAGCCAAGCCCACCATAGGCGACGCCTGACATCTCTGACATTTCGCGTTTCCAGGTGGTCAGATCATGCGCGTTGAACTTCGACAAATGATCATGCCCACAGGCGCGCGCCATCACCTGCATCAATTCAACTGAGGCGTTGAAAAAGTTGGTGAGCCGCTCGGCCGACTTTTCGACCACGATCCGGCTGACGAGTTCGGGTTTTTGCGTCGCAATTCCGACGGGGCAATTGTTGGTGTGACAGGCCCGCATGGCGATGCAGCCAATCGCCTGCATGGCGGAATTCGATACCGCAACCGCATCTGCGCCAAGCGCCATGGCCTTGATGAAGTCGGCAGGTTTGCGCAGCCCACCGGTGATCACCAGCGTGACATCAGGATTGGTCCGGTCAAGATGCCGCCGCGCACGGGCAAGGGCCGGGATCGTCGGGACAGAGATATTGTCACGGAAGATTATGGGTGCCGCCCCGGTGCCGCCGCCCCGGCCATCAAGGATGATGTAGTCGACACCGACCTCGAGTGCTGCATCAATGTCCTTTTCGATATGTTGGGCCGAGAGCTTGTAGCCGATGGGGATGCCGCCGGTACGGTCGCGGACCTCATCCGCAAAGTCCTTGATCTGGGCAGGTGTCGTCCAGTCGGGAAAGCGGGGGGGTGAAATCGCGTCGGTGCCTGCGGGGATGCCACGCACTTCGGCGATTTTGCCCTTGTTCTTGGTGCCGGGCAGATGGCCGCCGGTGCCTGTTTTTGCGCCCTGACCCCCTTTGAAATGAAAGGCCTGCACGTTCGCAAGCTTGTCCCAGTCAAACCCGAACCGGGCCGAGGCGAGTTCGTAGAAGTACCGGGAATTGGCGGCTTGTTCTTCGGGCAGCATACCGCCTTCGCCGGAACAGATGCCGGTGCCTGCATTTTCCGCCCCAAGTGCGAGGGCTATCTTGGCGGGTTCGGACAGCGCGCCAAAAGACATATCCGAGACAAAAAGCGGGATCTTCAGGCGCAATGGCTTTTGCGCATTCGGGCCGATCACCGTTTCCGTGCCGACCGCGTCTTCATCCAGCAAGGGGGCCTTGTGCAGTTGCGCGGTCAGGATTTGCAAATCGTCCCATGTCGGCACCTGATCCCGTGGCACCCCCATGGATTCGACCCGTCCGTGGTGGCCGGTTTTGGACAACCCGTCGCGCGCGTATTGCTGGATCAGACCGTTGTGCGGTTCTTCCGCCGTGCCATGCGAGGTGTCGGCATAAAGCCCCAGATAGGCCTTGCGGTTGAAGGGCTGGGGGTTGTCCTGCGCCCAGGCGACAATTTCATCCGCGTCCACGAGGACATCATCGCCGTCGATCCAGGATGTGAACTTGGGCAATTTTTCGTCGTTGGCATAGGCGGACACACCGGTATCAAGCCGATAGTCCCAATTGTGCAGCCCGCAGATCAGGTCCTTGCCACGCACAAAGCCATCCGACATCAGCGCGCCCCGATGCAGGCAGCGGCCATAAAAGACCGAGACGTCATCATCAAAGCGGACGACGACCAGATCAACTTCGGCGACCAGTGCATATTGCGGGTCCCGGTCGGGCAGGGTGCTGAGTTTGGCGACGGATGTTTTGGACATGGGAACCTCTGGCGGTGGAATGTCAGATCAGTTTGCACCATTTGTCGCAAAGGGCCGAGTCATTTGGGCGCAGACGTTTTGTGCAGCCCCCTGAAAGCTGCTGACAGAACGCTGTCAGCAGGGGTATGGTTTAAGTCAAGCATCAACAAAATCTGGAGATGCAAAATGGAAAATCGTGTAATCACAAGCTGGGTCGAAATCCCTGTATCGGACATGGAAAAGAGTGTTGCCTTCTACAACGCCGTCTTTGGATACGAGATGACTATCGACAATTCCGGCCCCAACCCGATGGCTGTCCTGGGTGGTCTGATGGAATCGGGCGGCGGCCACCTTTATCCGGGCAAACCTGCGCCCGAGAGCGGCCACACCATTCATCTTGGGATCAAGGACGATCTGGAGGCTGGCATGGCGCGGGTCAAGGCAGCTGGCGGTGAAGTGGTAAGCCCCGCCGTCACCATCCCGGCCGGGCGGTTTGCCTATGCCAAGGACCTTGATGGCAACTCTATCGGTTTGTTCGAGGCCGCCTGATGCGCCGCGCCGACCGCCTGTTTCAGATCCTGCAATATCTGCGCGGCGGTCGGCTGACGACGGCCGCGCGGCTGGCCGAGCAATTGGAGGTCACACCGCGCACGATTTACCGGGACATCGCGCATCTGATCGGCAGCGGTGTCCCGATTGAGGGCGAGGCGGGTGTCGGTTACCTGATGCGTGACGGCTATGATTTGCCGCCGCTGATGTTCACGCAGGAAGAGATTGTCGCACTGGTTGCAGGGGCCCGCATCCTGCAAACCTGGGGCGGCACCAAGATGGCCGCCGCCGCCGAAGAGGCGCTGGTCAAAATCGACACGGTGTTGCCCGAAGAGGTGCGGCTACGGTCAGGGCAAGTCAATGTGCACGCGGTCGGTATGCCCTGGCAGGGCGGCGAGTGGCGCGATTTTCTGGATCAGATTGAGATGGCGTCAGAAAACCTGCGCAAATTGAGCATGACCTATGCTGACGAGGCCGGCAATGAGACGGAACGCGTGGTGCGTCCCTTGGGGGTCTGGTTCTGGGGCAAGGTCTGGACCGCGATTTGCTGGTGCGAATTGCGCGACGGGTTTCGGATGTTTCGGGTGGACCGGATCATGGCGCTGGAGGACGCAGGTCCATTTCGGCCCCAGCGGGGGCAGACGATGCGGGATTTCTACGAAACGGAAGCCTATCAGAGGCACTAAGGCGCGGGCCCCGGCGAAAGCGCCGGGGCCCGCGCGCAGATGTGGGCAGATTGCTCGCCCTACCGTGAAAGGCTATCGGCCAGGCGCATGAGTTGCACTGCTTCGCTTCGGTAGCCGAAGGGGTCGGTGCCACGGGCAGCGTTGGCGAGTGCTATGGCGTCAGCATAGGACCAGTCACCCAGATAAGTGTCATCGCGCAGAAGCTGGCCAAACCCGGCGATTGCGGCGGCAAACTGTGCCTCGGACCCCGCATCTGAGGGGGCGATCGGCGTGGTGATCAATTGGCTGACATCTTCGCCCGGTGCCTTGTAGCGCAGTTTCAGAAAGCCCCACTCGTCGCTTACTGGCGTGCGTTCCTCGTTCGCATATCGCAGCGGGTCCGAGAGTTGCGCGGGACTGCCCACGGGGGTGACTTCGTAGATTGCGGTGACGCTGTGGCCCGCGCCCAATTCGCCGGCGTCGACCTTGTCGTTGTTAAAGTCTTCCCGATTGAGCGCGCGGGTTTCATAGCCGATCAGCCGGTATTCGGCGATTTGCGCGGGGTTCCATTCGACCTGGATTTTCACGTCACCAGCAATGCTGAAAAGCGCGCCGGTCAGTTGATCCACAAGCACCTTCTGCGCCTCTGACAGGGTGTCAATGTAAGCCGCAGTGCCATTGCCGTTCTGGGCCAGCGCCTGCATCGTCGCATCGTCCAGATTGCCACGGCCAAAGCCCAGCACCGAGAGATAGGTGCCTGTGTCACGCTTGTCGGCGATGAAGTCCTTGAGCGCGTCGGGATCGTTGATGCCGACGTTGAAGTCGCCATCGGTGGCAAGGATCACGCGGTTGACCTCGCCGTCCGTGGCCATGCCATCAGCGACGAGATAGGCCTGTTCCAGCCCGCCAACGCCGTTGGTCGAGCCGCCTGCGCCGAGGCCGTTCAGGGCCCGCGTGATGGTGGCGCGGTCGGATGCGGGTGTGGGGGCGAGGACTTGCCCGGCTGAACCTGCGTAGGTGACGATAGCGACCTCATCCTCTGGCCGGAGCTGGTCGAGCATCAGAAGGAACGACTGACGCAGAAGCGGCAGTTTGGTGGGGTCGTTCATGGAGCCGGAGGTGTCGATCAGGAAAACGAGGTTCAGCGGCGGGCGTGTTTCAACGGCGGGCAACTGGCCCTGCAGGGCGATGTGCACCAGCTGGGTGTCGGGGTTCCACGGCGTCGTCATGGTGCTGACGGTGGGGCGGAAGGGTGCAGCGCCTGCGTCGGGGGCGGGGTAGTCATAGGGGAAATAGTTGATCATTTCCTCGACCCGCACGGCGTCCTTGGGCGGAAGCTGGCCGCGCATCAGCGACGAGCGCACGACCGAATAGGCGGCGGTATCGACGTCGATGGAGAAGGTCGAGACGGGTTCTTCCTGCGTGATCTTGAGCGGGTTTGGTGCGGCCTCGGGGAAGGCTTCGGTGTTGGCTTCCGGCGCTGCAATGATGTCGGGCGCGGGGGTTGGGAGGAACGTCGCATCAGCCTGCGCGCGGCTGCGGGTTTGCGGCAAGGTTGCGGAGAGATCATCGGCATGGTTGAGGCCGACCATCGGGCTACCCAAGGTTATGACGCCCTTTTCAGCCTGCGTGGGGGCGGCAGGTGCGGGGGCAGTCTGGCTTAGGCGATCGAACGCAACGACCGGCGCTTCCATCACTTCGGGTGCAAAGCCGGAATTAAAATCGTCCAGCCCGACGTCCTCTCGATCCGCGCGCAAAAGGCCTTCGGAGAAATTACCGGGGGCGTTTTGGAGTGCCTCTTCAACAGCCGGTGTCGTTTGCGTCCGTTCTGCAACCGGGATTGTTTTCTGCGTCCCTCCGCCTTGCCAAAGGTCCTGGCCCTGCGGGGTCACAAACAAGAGTCCGACGGCGACAAGGGCAGTGGTGGCGGTCAATCCGCCTTTGGTGGTCAATGTGTCCAACATAGTTCTCACTCCTGAAAATATCGTTCTGGGAGTGGGACGCGGAGCGGGGCGCGATCCTTGGAGCGCGTCGAAATTTTCCTGCGCCAGCATCAAGTTTTCGGCCCGGCGCTGGGCGTCGGGGCGCGGTGTGGCGCTGTCCATCAGCGCTTTGAGGTCGTCAAGATCGTCGGTCATCCGGCGTCCTCCATGTCCTTGATCGCGCGCAGGCGCTTTTTGGCCTCTGAAATGCGCCAGCTGATGGTGCCTTCGGAGACTCCGAGCACCTCTGCGGCCTGTGCGTGTGTTGCATCATCAAGCACCAGCGCGAGAGTGTCGCGCAGGTCCTCGGGCAGTTGGTTCATCGCCATGGTGAGCCAGTCCACGGCGCGCGAAGTGTCGGCGTTGGCTGCGGTACGGTTGATTTCCCAATCGCCCCAACCGGTCGTTGCCTTTGCGTAGGTGGCGCGTCTGCGGCGGCGGTCATGGGCCGCGTTGACGGCGACCTTATAAAGCCATGTCGTCACCTTGGCGCGGCGCTGATAGCTGGCCAGCTTTGCAGGCAGGGCGGCGCAGATATCCTGCGTGAGGTCTTCTGCTTCGGCGCGCGCGCCGGTGAGGCGAAAGCAGAAGGCAAACAGGCGATCATAGTGACGATCCAGCAGGCTGGAAAAGGCGGCACGGTCGCCATCTGCCGCCGCAAGGGCAAGATCTTCGTCACTGGTTGTCATACGCATCACGGTGGTTTGACGCAGGTGATCCGTCAATCCTTGGCGGGCATGCGAAAAAAATCAGTTGGCGCCGATATGGCTCTGGAATGCAGTGGTCAGCGTGTCGCGGTCAGAGGGGCCGCGGATGCTGCGGGTCAGGGTGCCGCTGGCGTCAAAGAACAAAAGTGTGGCGTAGCCTGCTCTGTGCCGGGAGGCGAAGGCCTGACCGGTGGTATTGGTGAGGGAGGCGACCAGATAGGTCAATTGATCCTCTTCAAAGTTCTTCAAGGCTGCGCGGGTTTCGCGTTCAAGAGCAAGGCAGGGGGCACAATTTGGGTCGTGTACCTGAACAATCGCTGGCGTTCCTTTGCCCAAGCGGCTGAGGTCTTGTTCATGCCGGTCTGCCTGCACGGATGCGACGCTCCACCATGCGCCGCCCATGACAAGAAGAGCGATGGCGGCAAACGTGGCAATGCGCCCTATGCTTTCGCGCCGCGTGAGCGGTTTGGTGACCGGTGTCGGAGCCTTGCCTTTGCGCGCACGGGCCCGCGCTTTGCCTGTTTTCTTCTGTGCCATGGTCCCTCCTACCAAATCGGATTGCGCTGCCTGATCACGATTGGGTCATTAAGCCGACTGCGCGCTGCTTTGGGCCGCGAGCGCGGATTGCACATCAGACAGATAAGTCGCGCTGACCGCCAATTGACGACCATCAGAGAGTGTGAGCCGAGACTTGTTGCCCTTGCGGGTCAACGCGCGCGCATGTGGGGTGGCGACCCAATGCGAGCGGTGAACGCGCAGGCCGGGCAGGTCAGAGACCTCTTCCAAGGCGTCCGAGAAACGCATCAGGATCAGATCATTGCCGCGCGTGGTCGTCACCTCTACGTAGTGGTCCTGCATGGACATTGAAATGATGTCGTCACCCAGTTCAGGGGGCAGGCGACGGTGCATGGCCGTCTGCACCGGTGCCGGTGCCGTGGGTTGCGGGCGCCAGTCGATGTATTCGACGATGCCCACCATAAAGCCGATAGCGGCGACTTGCGCCCAGATGCGGACCAGATCGGAAAGTTTGACGCCCGAAGGGCGGAAGACTTCATTGACGAATTCGACGACGGCCGCGCCGGGAATGGCTGCCACCGCCGCGCCAAGACCGACTTTGACAAATGCAGGCCAGTGCGCAAGCAAGGGCGCGCGCAGGGCCATCGTCATGAAGATATGCATGAAAAAGCCAAGGCCGATCATGATGACGGTCCAATGGGTGAACCGCTCTGCCAGCGTCATGGTTTCATAAGTGCCAAACGGGCCAACGATCGAGAAGATCGCAACCAGCGACATGAAGACAGCGGCCTTCACTTCCCACCTGACATCACCGAAAATTTGGCGCATCGTGAATTCTCAAACCCCGCTATTTCGCGAACGAACGCCATATTTCGCGAAATTCGCTTTGAAAACAAGGGGGGACAGACGTTAACGATTATGAGGGCCGTGAGTGGTCTGCATATTGGTAACGGTTTTAACAGCAATCTATTTTTCGACGGCCCCGGTGCTTGAAAAAGCGCCGGGGTTTGCTTTTGCACCCGGTCAGACGGACATGCAGATGTATTTCATTTCCAGAAAATCATCCATGCCGTGGTGGCTGCCTTCGCGCCCGAGGCCTGACTGCTTGACGCCGCCGAATGGGGCGACCTCGGTCGAGATAATCCCTGTGTTGACGCCGACGATGCCGTATTCCAGCGCCTCCGCCACTTTATAAACGCGCGACAGGTCCTTGGCGTAGAAATATGAGGCAAGGCCAAAGATCGTGTCATTGGCCAACGCGATGACGTCGTCTTCGTCTTCGAACTTGAAGAGCGGGGCGAAGGGTCCAAAGGTTTCATCGGTGCTGACCAGCATGTCCTTGGTGGCCCCTGTGACGATGGTCGGCTCAAAAAACTGGCCTTCCAGCGCGTTGCCGCCGGTGAGGACCTTGGCCCCCTTTGCGGTGGCGTCGTCAAGGTGCTCGCGGACCTTATCAAGGGCGGCAGGTTCAATAAGCGGGCCGAGATCGGTGCCATCGACCAGACCATCGCCGACCTTGAGCGCCTCGACTGCGGTTTTCAGTTTGGCGGCGAAGGCGTCATAGACCCCGGACTGCACATAGATGCGGTTGGCGCAGACACAGGTCTGACCGTTGTTGCGGAATTTGCAGGCGATTGCGCCGATGACGGCCTCGTCCAGATCGGCATCATCAAAGACGATGAAGGGTGCGTTGCCGCCCAACTCCATCGAGCATTTCATCACCTGATCGGCGGCCTGACGTAGCAGGATGCGCCCCACTTCGGTTGAGCCGGTAAAGGTCAGTTTGCGCACCAGCGGATTTTCGCAGAATTCCTTACCCACTTCGGATGAGGCGGTGGACGTCACGACGGACATGAGCCCGGCAGGCACGCCCGCCTCTTCCGCGAGCTTGGCCATGGCCAGCGCAGAAAGGGGGGTCAGCGAAGCGGGGCGCACCACAAAGCCGCAGCCCGCCGCCAGCGCCGGGGCCACTTTGCGGGCGATCATGGCATTGGGAAAGTTCCAGGGCGTGATGGCCGCTGCCACGCCAATGGGTTGCTTGATGACCGTGATGCGTTTGTCGGGCTGGTGTCCGGGGATGGTTTCGCCATAGACGCGCTTTGCCTCTTCGGCGAACCATTCCACGAAAGATGCGCCATAGGCGACCTCACCCCGGGCCTCGGTCAGCGGCTTGCCCTGTTCGGCGGTCATGATGATGGCTAGGTCTTCGGTATTGGCGATCAAGAGGTCATACCATTTGCGCAGCACAGCGGCACGGTCTTTGCCGGTGCGGGCGGCCCAGGCGTGACGCGCGGCTTCGGCGGCAGAAACGGCCTGCGCAATTTCGGCGCGCGACAGATCGGCGACTTTGGCAATCACATCGCCGCGCGCGGGATTGGTCACGTCAAAGGTCTTGCCCGAGGCTGCCGCCACCCATGCGCCGCCGACAAAGGCTTTTTCACACAGAAGGTCCGGACGGGTAAGTTGAGATGTCAGATCGGTAGCTTGGTCGAGCATGATGAACCTCTTGCTGTCGGGGTCGGTTTTGTCTTGACTGTGAGATACGCGCTGTGCGGGAGAATGGAAATGGATTTCGACGACGCCTTTGCCAACATGGCCCATATTCCGGGGAGCGACGCGCTGCCCGCGCAATGGGCACGCGATGGTGCGGCGTTTCGTGAAACCGCGTCCTGCCTGCTTGATCTGGCCTATGGCACGGGTGAGCGCGAGCGATACGATCTGTTTTTGCCTGCACGGCTGGCCAAAGGCGCAGTGATCTTCGTGCATGGTGGGTATTGGCGCAGTTCGGACAGGTCAGACTGGTCCTATCTGGCTGCGGGTGCTGTGGCGCAGGGATGGGCGGTGGCGATGCCGTCCTATGACCTTTGCCCCAAGGTGGGGATCGATGACATCACCCGGCAGATCCATCGCGCGATTGGCGTGATTGCAGAGCGGGTTCCCGGGCCGCTGCGGATAACAGGGCATTCGGCGGGCGGGCATCTGGCTGCGCGGATGCTGGACCCGGATTTGCGAGCGACATGGCATGATCGGCTGGAACGGGTGATGCCAATTTCAGCGGTCACTGATCTGGAGCCCTTGTTGCAGACGCAGATGAACGCGGATTTCGGGCTTGATCTGGCGACGGCGCGTGCGGAAAGCCCGGTGCGCCAACCTGCGCCGGACAAAGCGGTGACAATCTGTGTCGGCGGCAATGAGCGCCCGGTTTTCGTGCAGCAGTCACAGGCGCTTGCGGCGGCATGGGACTGTGCCTGTGTGGTGGAGCAGGGGCGGCATCATTTCGACGTGCTTGACGGATTGCGCGACCCCGATCATCCGATGACCCGGGCGCTTTTGGCGTAGATGCCGCCAAAAGGGGCGGCTGCGCCGCACGCGATTTGTTTGGATGAGGGGCGCTGCCCCTCAAACTCCCCGAAGTATTTTCAACCAGAAGAAGTCAGGATCCGAAGCGGCGGGCGTAGCAAGGTGGCTCTTCAAGCGGGGTGGACCGCGCGAGGAAAACACCACGGGCAATGGCGCGGGCCATGCAGGTGGCGGCGGCGTGGCCGAGGTAGACCAGGTCATCGCAGCCGGTGGTGCCGGTGCTGGCGGTAAAGATCAGGTCGCCGTCAACGGGCGTGTGAGAGGGGACGACCGCTCGGGCGATGCCGTCATGGGCGGCGGTCGCAAGGCGGGTGCATTGCGCCTGTGTGAGCGCAGCGTTGGTGGCGACGATCCCGATGGTGGTATTGCGCAGCGTGCCTTTGGTCGCAGGCCTGCCGATGGGGGAGGTGGGAGAGGGGCCAAGGTTGCCGAATTCGCCGTTCTCTTCGAAGGGTGCAGCCCAGAAGTGGGGGCCATCGCCAACGGTTGCAGAGCCGATGGCGTTGACCGCCACCAGCGCGCCGACGATCACGCCACCGGGCAATAGGGCTGAGGCCGAGCCGAGACCGCCTTTCAGGGTCGCTGTCGTGGCACCAAAGCCCGCGCCCGCGCTTCCAAGCGCAAATTCCGGCGCGGCGGCGGCAAATGCCTGTGCCCCAAGGTCGCGATAGGGGTTGACCGTCCAGTTCTTGTCGCCGCCATTGGTGAGGTCAAAAAGGATCGCACCAGGGACTATCGGCACGCGAACGTTGCCTACGGCGAAGCCGCGGCCTGCAGCACGCAAGGCATCCGCTACGCCGGAGCCGGCATCAAGGCCAAAGCCGCTTCCGCCCGAAAGGACCAGCGCATCAACCTTTTCCACCAGTTTGTCAGGGGCCAAGAGGTCGGTTTCCCGTGTGCCGGGCGCGCCGCCCATCACATGCACGCCGCAAGTGAAGGACTGATCTGCGGTGAGCACTGTGCTGCCGGATTTCAACGTGGCGTCCTGCGCGTTGCCGACCAGAAGGCCCGGGACATCGGTGATCAGGTTGCGCATCAGACGGCCACCACTTGCGGACCGAGGTAGGTCAACCGGTCGGTGTCGTCGAGATCATAAGGCAGGCCGCCAAAGGCATGTTCGGTGATTAAGATCAACGTGTTATCGCCCGCAAGGCGCAGCATGATGTCATCGGCCTCTGCCTCTGGCAGGAACTCGCAAAGACGTGGGAATATGTCGTCATGGATCATCTCGACCTCGTCGGTGTCGATGAAGGCGCCTGTCAGTTCGCGCGTCAGATCAACAGGAAGATCGGGGCCGGGGGCGATGTAGCAGAAACGGTGTGCGGCCTCGGCGCTATCGAAATCGGCACCAAAGAGGTGCAGGCGTAGCTGGTCCGGGGCGGTCGGTTTGGCCGGTGAGGGCGCGGCGCGGCGGATCGGTTCTGACGGGATCAGGCGGACCGACAGACGGGCGATGCGCCGCAGCAGGCCGAACCAGTTCATATGCAGCGCCCGCCGTCGATTTCGAGTGCCACACCGGTGATCATGCTTGCAGCGTCCGAGCACAGGAAGGTCGCGGCGGCCCCCATATCAGCCGGAGTCGAAAAGCGGCCAAGCGGGATGGTAGAGAGGAACCTGGCCCGAAGTTCCGGCGTGTCACCGCCCATGAAGCTGGGCAAAAGCGGCGTTTCACCCGCCACAGGGTTGAGCGCGTTGACGCGGATACCTGCGGGCGCAAGTTCGACCGCCATGGCTTTGGTCGCCGTGATCATCCAGCCCTTGGATGCGTTGTACCAGTTGAGATTGGGGCGCGGAGAAACCCCGGCGGTCGAAGCGATATTGAGGATTGCGCCGCTTTGCCGGGCCTTCATCGCAGGGACAAAATGGCGCGCAGTCAAGTAGACCGATTTGGCATTCACGGCGAGGACGCGGTCGAAATCGTCTTCTGACACATCTTCGAGTGCTGTGGGCAGATGGGTGATGCCCGCGTTGTTCACGAGGATATCGAGATCGCCCAGTTGATCAGCGACCGCATAGGCCAACCCGGCGACGGAGGCGTTGTCAGAGACGTCAACGGCGGTCGAAAAGCCACCGATCTCAACCGCGATCTCATGCGCGGTGTCGGGGTTGATATCCGCCACCATGACCGCGGCTCCGGCGTTTGCAAAGGCGCGCGCGATGCCCGCACCAAAGCCAGAGCCGCCGCCGGTGACCACTGCCGTCTTGCCATCTAGCTGCATGTGGGGCCTGCCTGTTGTTCCAGCGCAATGATCTGCGCGATCTGATCTTCTGGCAAGGCACCAAGCACCACCGTGCGCCCGATCACCGTGCCAGGTGTGCCATAGATGCCAAGTCGCCGGGCAAGGCCGTGGTTGCGGGAAAGGATTGATATGACCTGCGGGCTTTCCATGTCCGCGCGCCAGCGGGCGGCATCAAGGCCTGTGTCCGCCGCAATCGCCCCCATGCGCGCAGGCGTCAGTGGACCGGTGAGATGGATCAGGCGCTCTGCAACGCGGGCGGCATCCCCTTGCATCTGCGCGGCAAGAATGGCGCGCGCGGCGATGACGGATTGCGGCCCCAACAGCGGCAGCTCGTGGCGAATCAGAGGGATCGCCTGCTGCCCTACCGCGCGGCGGGTTGCCGCCTCCATCGCGGGGCAATTAGGGCAGTTCACATCCGAAAAATAGGCAATCGAAAGGCCAGAGTTTGCACCGAAAAGAGCTGCGCAAAGTGAACCGGTAAAGGGGGGCGGCGCTGCATCGAGCCCTGCAAAGATCGCCGCACCGGCAGAGCTTGCACCGGTCCTGTCAAGTCTGCGAAACGGCGCGGCATCGGGAATGTCAGTGAAGGTCAGCGGCCCTGCCCGCAGCCCCGCCAGTCGTGGCGCGCCCCAGACCCAAAGGGCTACGGCAGTGAGACCCGCACCTTGCAACAGACGGCGACGGTTCAGGAGAGCGGGTTGTGTCATGGCGGTAGAGTGCCCGCTGCGGTCAAAAAGCAAAAGACCCGTCAACGGCTGGTCTTTGCGCCGTTGCACCAGCGCACAGGTTGTGGTCGCGTTTGCGTGAGGCGGCTGGCGTTGAATTGCACTTTTGTGACAGCCTGATATGACGATTTCGATTCTAAATTAGGTAGCTGCCATGCCCACCGCCTCCCATTTCTCTCGCCGCGCATTCGGCGCAATGATGCTGTCAACCGCCGCCGCCTGTGCGCCGGGCGTTCCAATTTCGAACGCGCCCGAAGAAGAGGCGATGAATTTCGCCCCCGGGTACGAGCCGATTTTCGATGCAGGCTATAACCTGCCGGGGATTCCGCCGCAGTACACCCAAGGCGATAATCGCCGGATGAGCGGCTTTTATCTGGGTGAACAGGGGCCGGGTACGCTGGATGTCGATCCATATGCCAAGTTCCTTTACTTCATCGAGGAAGATGGCCGCGCGGTGCGTTATCCTGTTGGCGTTGGGCGCGCGGGTCTGAGTTTTTCCGGCAACGGCGTCATCTCATTGAAAAAGAAGTGGCCGGGCTGGACGCCGACGCAGAACATGCTGCGCCGAGAGCCGGAGGTTTATGGGCCATTTGCGCGCGGTATTCCGGGCGGTTTGCGCAGCCCGTTGGGTGCGCGAGCGCTTTATCTTTACCGCAACGGGCGCGACACGTTTTTCCGCATCCACGGCACCAACGACTTGGAATCTATTGGAAATTCCGGCTCGGCTGGTTGCATCCGCCTGTTCAATCAGGACATCATCGACCTGTACGAGCGGTGCCCGACGGGTATCCGGGTACATGTCCGGTCGCGTGAGGAATCGCTGCGGGTTGATCCCGAGAACTACGAGCGCGGCGTCGAATTGCCGCCACGCCAGATTGATCCGGATGAGATCTACGGTGAAGAGGCATTGGCCAACGATCGGCCCCCCGATTTTGATGCCATCAACCCCGATGATCTGGTGTTCGAAAACGCGGTTGGCGGCGACACCTGACCGTGCCACGCAAGCCCCTTTAATTGGTCAATAAATCGTCACGTTATGCGTTGAAAAGCGCATGACGTGAGTTTGTAAAATGGTGTAACATTTCCTAGATAGGATGTGACACCGACACCAACAGGGGATTTCCATATGGCCGATTTTGACGCGCAGATTCAGCAAAGTCAGGCGCAGGTTGCCGAAGCGCAAAGCAAGATTTCAGAACTGACCAGCCGGATCGAAGCGGCGCGGCAAAAGATGGCGCAGGGCGCTGATATCGCGGTCGATATCGAGAATGCGAGCCTTGAGGATGTGCACGCCCACACCGAATTGATGAACGCCAATATCGCGGAACTCATCATGGGTTTGGATGACGTGACGGCAGCCTTTTCCAAGGATTTTGACGAAATGCGGTCCAAAACCACGATGGAAAGCATCGTGGGGTGGTTTTCTGCTGGCAAGTCGGATTCGATGCGCGAAGAGCGGATGCGCACGGCCAGCGTGGATGACAAGCTGCAGGATCTGATCAGCAAGTCGGATGTGATCACAAAGCTGTTGGAAAGCCAGTTGGCAACGTTGAACGAACAAAAGACCTCTGTTGAAACCAACTTGCAGGGCACCCTGACAGAGCGCGAGACGACCGTGGCCGAGCTGGAGGCCGTGCGCGCCGATGTGCTGGGCATGGACCCCAAAATCATCGAACTTGAGAACAAGATTTCCGTGGAACAGGACGCCGCTGCGCGAACCGCGCTGGAAACCGAACTGGCCGCGCTGAACACCCGCTATAATGAGCTGGTGCAGGAAGAACAGGTCAAGCTGGCCAAAAGCCAGACGCTGGAGCGCTATATCGAGAAGGGCAAGACCTGGATCGACAGCCTGCAAAATCAGGCGGCGACGCAGATGGTGCTGATCAACAAGTTGCAGACAGACACCAAGCAGCGGGTCGTGCTTTATGATGCGCTTTCAAAGTCGTTGAAGACGGCGCAGCAGCAGGACGTGGCGCATAAGATCAACGAGATTGGCGTGCAGACCGACCAAGAGGCGCAGACAGCGATGGCGGCGATTGGCTCTGCCACGAACGCGCGGATGGCCGACATGATGGAAGCGCACGAGGATCACATGGTCTTTGCCCGCGAAGTGCTTGAGCAGAAGGCGAAAGCGGATGAACGCTTTATCCGCCGGTTCCAGAAGATCGTCGAGAAACACGACAGCAATCAGTATGGGGCTTGAGCGCGTTTGCGTTTGAGGTGTGAGCCACAGTTTGGGCCGTGCCCGGCCGCGGGTGGGCGTGAAGTGCCCGCCCGAGGGGGCGGCCGGGCGCTGCCCGGCGGGGCCGGGCGGGAAATTGAATGACCAAAACGGACCTCTCCCTCGACCACTTCAAGCTGGAAGACACCCGAGTCACGCGGCGGTATTTCGGCAAGTTCGAGCGGATCACAAATCACCTGACCAAAGTCGCGGCCACGATGGAGGCCGAGGGGCGGTTGTCACGCGCGGATATCGAGGCGATGACGCGCTATCTGGCGGGGCTGAATTACACCTTTCGGGCGCTGGCGCATAAGTACCATTTCAGCGGACGCTGGGACCACGCGGGGCATCTGACCTTTGACCGGGTCGAAAGCGGCTTTCCGGTCTACCAGGAACTGCTTGAGATGGCCAATGACGCGCTACAGGCGGACCGGCATCTGAACACGATGCCGGATGTCGACACGCTCAAGGACCAGATGGTGCGGGTCATCCTGAGCGAACAGGCGATCCCGACAAAGCTGCAATATGCGCTGAGCCAGCGGCTTTATTACGAAGAATTGACGCGCGGCGCGCTCTTTTGGGCGCGGAATGATCCGCAGGCGGTCTGGCTGGGAACAGAGGATGACCGGCGGCATTTTCAACTGCATTGGGCGGTCTATGACAGCCAGGTGAACCTGCCCACGGTCTATCTGATGGATGTTCAGGACACCGGGCGGGTGGGCCTGCCCAAGGACGAACGGCGCTGGCCCGAAGCACAGCAACACCTGATGGCGCAAAGTCTGGCGCATCTGAAGCTTTTGACCATCGCCAAGGGCTTTGACGAGGATTTTGACGACCTGCATCCGGTGCGCCTGCGCCGCTTCCACATCGGGCCGATGTATTCGAATGCCTTTACCCGCCAGACCGGCCCGCTGCGCGAGGTGCTGGAACAGGCCAAGGCCCCGGTTGGCGAAGATTGGGCGCTGGTCTGGACCGAAGAGGAGCTGGTTTCGGAACGGGTCGAACACGTCAAATCCGGGTGGTTCGGGTCGGTCGAGCGGCAGATCTTCGCACTTGATCCCTTTGCTGGCCAAGGCGGAGAGACGGGGGCCACACGCATGGAACGGTCACTGATCATGCCCGAGCGGCCCTATCAGGCATTGGCCGAACGCGACCCGCCGGGGTTTCGGGACGTGCGCAAGTTTGTTGTCGGTGATGGCGGCCGGGTGCTGAGCTACAGATGATGATGTTGAGCGAGAATTTCAGCGGCCTGAACAGGCCCAGCATGTATAAGACAAAGGTGAACCGATGAGCCAGACAAGCGACCAGATGGAACTGCGCGAAGAGGATATTCGCGCCCATTATGCGGCTGCTTTGGATCTGCTGGACGGCTTCGATCACAGCCCCCGGATCGGCAAGGCGACGGCAGAGGGCGTGCCGGGGAAATCCGCAGGTGTGCCGACGCGCCGCGCGTTCCGGTCCACCACACCCGGGCTGTCGACCCGCCGGGTGCAACGGACCGAAGGTGTGCAACTGGTCGCCCGGATCGAGGCCGTTGGCGACGAAGGATTGGTGACACCCTTGCAGGCGCATGTGCAGCAAGGTTTGCGCCGGGCTATTGCGCTGGCGCTGGCCGTGGCAGAGCAATACGCCGAGCGGACGGAACTGAAAGACCTCAAGCGGGCCAATCTGGAAGGGGCCTTGCCCGATGCGCGCAAAAGCGTGTTTTCGGAGCTTCTGACCGCAGAGGCGCTGATCGCGCTTTATACGTTTGCCAATGCCACGGCCTATCTGCTGGCGGATCATGCCAGCGAAGACACCGTTGAGGTGGGCGATGTCGAAGAGTTCCTGACCGAGAACGCACAACTCGCCCTGCACGGTGCCTTGTGGGAGTTGGATCAGGACATCGCCAAGCTGGGCGCGGATGAGCCGAAGATGGTGGCGACCGTGCTGGGTTTTGCCGAGGCCCTGATGGACAAGGTCGCAGGCCGTGCCAGCACAGCGGCGCGGTTGGAACCGTTTGAGGCCGCCGCCTGGCGGGTCGAGGCCGATGATTTCGTGATCGACGGGTTCACGCCAGCGCGCGCCAAGAAGGGCAGCACGCTGACCATGACCTTCAAAAAGCCCAATGAGGTCGTGGGCAACCATATCGCCAAGTATCAGGCGATGAAGCTGGCCAAGATGGTCATGGCCTATGACTTTGACCGCAAGCTGAACCCCTTTGCCGAACTCGGCGGGTTCATTTTTACCTTCATGGGTGACGGCAAACCGGGGACCGGTAAGACGACGCTGATCCAGATGATGGCTGGTCTGATCAATGATTACTGTCAGGTGGCGGGCTATCCGTTCCGCTATCAGAACCTGAGCACGGACAATATTGACAGCTATCAGGGCAAGTCGGGGCAGAACGCAAAGGCGTTCATTAACAACGTCTTGGACCCTGGCGTGATCGGCTTTGGCACGATTGACGATATCGACCAATTGGCGGGTAAGCGCGGCGACCGTCAGTCCAGCGCGGGCCAGTTGGAGATTACCGCCGTGCTGATGGAAAGCTTTGCAGGTGCCAATACGGTCGTGCGCGGCAACTGCACCTTTGGCATGTTCTCGAACTACCCCGAGAATGTGGACGACGCGCTGCGCCAAAGGGCCGGGGCGCGCTTTCTGGTCGATGGGCCACAGACGCGGGATGACTACATCGACATCCTGTATCTGCTAATGGGCAAGAACCACGACATTCCCGTGGGCGCGCACGAGGTCTTCAGCGCGCAAGAAATCAAGAAGGCCGTGGCAGCGAGTTTTGAAAGCCATTCAAAACCGCATGAGCCGGGGTTGATGAAGGTCTTTGACCGGGTTCATAGCGAGGTTGGCGAGCTGGATACGATTGCCAAGATGGGCACATACCTCAAGGGCATTCAGGAGGCGGACGAACGCTTTACCGGGCGCGCGATCAAGAACATCACCGATGCGGTGAAAGTGCGCGCGATGGATTTTGAATTGCCCGATGAATGGATGGAAGACCCCGAGCTGTTCCTGCGCAAGGACTATGACACCAAGAAAGCGATGATCGTGGACCTGCGGGTGCCGATCACGACGGACATGGTGATCCAGGAAATCAACCGCTACGCCGACAGCGAATTCCGCTATGCCGACAAATCCGACGAAGTGGCGATTGACGCGATGGTGCGCGACTTTGGCCGCCAGGAGGAAGCCAAGAAGCGGTATCTGGAGGGCAAGGGGTGACGCTTCACCGCCTCGCATATCTTGGCGCAGCCTTTGCCGCCGTGGCGTTGCTGGCGCTGGCGCGTTGGATGCAGGGGGGGCGTCATGGGTAGCGTCTTTGCCGATAGCCTGCTTTTCCCGGCGATGGTGCTGGGGTTTCTGGCGTGGCTGGTGCCGAAGCTGCTGGCGATGATCCTGGATGAGGGCGTCAAGCCATTGCTTTTCAATGCCTTTCTGTCGGCGCTGATCCTCTTTGCGCTTTCGGCCGGGTTCTTCTTTGTCCTCTATCTGTGGCGCGACGCCCCGGTGGAAGAGCTATGGGCCTATGGCTGGCGCGGCAATATCGTGTTCTTTGGACGATTGGGGCTGAGTGCCGGGCTGATCTGGGCACCGATCATGATCCTCTCCGTTGCCGGATTGCCGCGGCAATGGACGAAGGAGACGTGGTGAAACATGCATAGGCTGATCGAAAAAGGGCTGATGTTCGGCAACCTCATTCGGGTGGATAGCCCGGTGCTGGTTGAGCGGTATAACCGTGCGCTGCGCAGTCTGACGGGCAAGACGACGACGCTTGAGGCGTTTCATGTCGACATCTCGGGGTACAGCCCTGAGGTGGGGGATGCGTTGGGCGATGACCTATACCTGAACCACGCAGGGGTGAATCGGCAGTTCATCTTGCTGACAACAGATCAGAAGACCGCGCCGCTTTTGAATGCCAAGTTCTCGACCAGTCGCGGGATCTTGCGGCAGTTCATTACGGACAATGAGCCGGCGCTTTTTGCTTTGACCGCAAGAGATGCGGTCGCGGGCGAGTTGGTGAATACGGTCTACAGCGTCGACGATCCGGTACGGCTTTTTGATATCCGCCGGGTGCGGATCGAGGCGGATACGACCGGCGGAACCGTGGCGACAGCCAAGCAGTTGGGCGCGATGATTGATCAGTTCAAACAGGACAAGGACGCCTGGTTTGATGATGTGCTCATCGGCAAGATGATCGGCCTGTCCAAGGAAACCGGCGATGTCACGCGCAACCCGGTGAAGCTGCGCGAAATGTCCTTTGATCAGGACAACTTCTGGACCGCGCATTTTGGCGGGCTTTATATTTTCCGCGGGGTGGAGCATCCAGCGGCCATCGCAGCGGGCGAAAAGGCAGAGCTTGGGAAATTGCCGATCAAATATCTGATGGATTTCCATGACAGGGCGGCAATTGCGAAATTTCTGGACCTGAATGATCTGGTAGAGCCGATCACGGACGCGCGGGGCCTCGATGTGGCGGCGATCCTGCATCAAAAGATGGATTTTGTCGTGGCCGAAGTGGCCGCGACCATGGGCGAAGACCTGACCGGTGCCACCCGGCGGACGCTGCGTAATCTGGGGCGGCGCTATGCAAAGCTTTTGCCGCAGGAATGGCAGGGACTTGCGGCACTTGCCCGTTGGGCAGAGGAAGATGGGCCATGGCCCCGGATTACGTCCGATCATCCCGCCTATTTCTATACCTTGCGGGCACGCGATCACGCGGATGCGGATTTGGTCAACATGCTGCTGTCGGAACTGTCACCGCTGGATATCCGGCAGCTTTTCATCTGCCACAAGGAAGCGTTCTATCGCGCCTATGCCGGTTGGCCGGATGCCAAGAAGGCTTATGTGGCGGAATTTCTTGCAACCGAATATCAGGTGGACAAGGCGGGGACACGGGCCGCACTTTTCGGGCATGAGTCCGCGATGGAGGAACCACAGGTGGCAAAACCGCCGCCGATACCCGATATGATAGACAGGGTCGGCCCATGGGGCGCGATCAAGCGGAGGTGAGTGATGGGTTTGGTACGACTTGTAGTCTTTGGGTTCATTGCGCTGAGCGTGATCTACCTGTCGGTTTCGCTGTATTCCCGCTCTGTCCGGCGGGAAAAACTGGAAAAGCAATATGATGAGGCGCCGGTGGATGGCATGACCCGCAAGGAATATGTCGAGAAGGGCATTGCCGCCTACAACAGCGGGTTGCGGCCCAAGTTGCTGTTGCTGATCTATGTGGTGCCAACGGTGATCGTCGCGGCGACGGTCTATATTACAAATGCGAATTGAGGTCTGATATGCGTGCTTTGGGAATAACTCTGCGGCTCATCCCGATCCTGTTTCTGGGCCTCTTGCTGCATTACGTTTTGCCACAGCATGACGTGGTAAAGGTCACCTCGACCGAGGTGATCCGGACGGATTTTTCCAGCTTTAACCGCATTTTCTATGCGCAGGCCGATAGTGGCGCGACAGAGTTGACGACGCGGGATTTGCGGCTGATCAACACCGAGAAAAAGAAGACATTTCTTTTGGGGTTCATGCCCCGGGATACGACCGGCGTGATGGTCTATCGCAATGAGGACACAGGCTGGATCTGGCCGCCCTATTTCAAGTTCGACAGTTCGGATTTGCAGGCCGAGGCCGCCAGTGCAGCGCGCACCGATGGCTGGGCTGTGATCACCCATTACGGCTGGCGGATCAGATGGGCCTCGATCTATCCCAATGCGATTGCGGTGCGTCCGGTCGACAGCCCTGACGTGCGGATTATCCCATGGTTCAACATCTTCTTTTTTGCCTTCCTGATTGTGGCGATCGTGATGATCCGCAAGATGTGGTTCCAGTTTCGCGAACGGGCTTTGGATCCGGCATTTGACAGTGCGGGCGACAGTCTTGACGAGGTGAAGGCTGGGGTGGCCGAGAAGCGTTCCGGCCTTCGCAAATGGCTGAATTCATGGCGGAAGAAAGAGAACCGCAAGTGATCTGATTGGGCGCGGCTGAGCCGCGCGCGCGACGATTGCGCCGCCATCCGGCGGCGCGGTTCTTGGGGGCTGTCTGCCCCCATACCCCCGAAAGTGCTTTCGACCAGAAGAAGGCGACTAGGCGCCGTAGGGGATCCAGATGTTTTTGACCTCTGTCGCGGCGGCGAGCATGTCTTTGGCGGATGGACCGGGAGGGTTGATCCAGGTGCGTTTGAGGTTTCCTGCCGCACCTTTTTCGATGGTCGCTGCAAGATCGGTGCCCGAGAAGGACCAGACCGCGTCGATATCCATATGGTTGGCCGCGTGCGGGGCCAGTTCCGCGTGATCGCCGGTCAGGATGTTGACCACACCACCGGGGATGTCTGAGGTCTCCAAGATCTGGTAGAGATCGGTTGCCGCCAGCGGGAAGGGCTGGCTGGCGATCAGGGTGATGCGGTTGCCCATGGCGAGGGCAGCTGCCATGGGGCTGACAGCGCCCAGTAGCGGCCAGTCGTCGGCGCAGAAGGCCGCGATTTTGCCCACTGGTTCCTTCATCGCAAGGGCGACCCCCCGGATCGGCACGCCATGGGCCTGTCCATCGTATTTGTCGGCCCAGGCGGCAAAGGTGAAAAGGGTGTTGATGCAGTGCTGCACCTCGTCCTTGCCGGGTTTGCCGGTGAGGTCCTTGATGCGTTTGGCCAGTTCGTCGGCGCGGGCCGAGAGGTTTTCGGCAATGTAGTAGAGGATTTGCGCGCGCAGGTGGCCGGTGGTCTTGCCCCAGCCAGAGGCTGCGTTCATCGCTTCGACCGCGTTGCGCAGGTCTTTGCGGTTGGCAAGCGATGCCTCGCCCAGAAGCGCGCCTTTGGGGCCGAAGACCGGGCGGGAATAGCCGCCGTCGGGGCGGGCCTGTTTGCCGCCGATATAGAGTTTGGCGGTGCGGTCGAGCGCATCGGTTGGCGCGCCGGAGCCGGTGAAGGGCGCGATGGATTTGGGTTTTTGTGGTTTGTGGATCGGTTTGGTATAGCCCGAGAGGCCTTCCCAACCGCCTTCACGGCCAAAGCCGCTTTCGCGCACGCCACCAAAACCGGCGGCGGCGTCCATCATGTTGGTGCCGTTGACCCAGACGATGCCCGCGGCCAGTTGCGGTGCGATGTCCAATGCAAGGTTGATGTTCTCCGACCAGACCGAGGCGGCCAGCCCGTAGCGGGTGTTGTTGGCGATTTCGACTGCTTCAGCAGGGGTGCGGAAAGTTGTGGAGGCGAGGACGGGGCCAAAGATCTCTTCCTGCATCAGATGGGATGCGGGTGAGAGGCCGGTGATCAGCGTGGGCGGGTAGAAGCAGCCTTCGGGCGCTTTGGTCTGATAGGTTTCGCCTTCGGAATTGCCGCTGACCAGTGCGTCGATCATGTCGCGCTGGCTGGGGTCAACGATGGCGCCGATGTCGATGGCCTTGTCGAGCGGGTCACCGATCCGCAACCCGTCCATGCGGGATTTGAGCTTTGAATAAAAGCGCTCCGCGATGCCTTCCTGCACCAGAAGGCGCGACCCCGCGCAGCAGACCTGGCCCTGATTGAACCAGATCGCGTCGACGAGGCCTTCAACCGCGCTGTCGACGTCGGCGTCTTCGAATACGATGTAAGGGGATTTGCCGCCCAGTTCGAGCGACAGTGCTTTGCCGGTGCCGGCGGTCTGTTCACGGATGATCCGGCCCACAGAGGTGGAGCCGGTGAAGGCGATTTTGTCGACGTCCGAGGCGACGATGGCCGCACCCGTGTCACCGTCACCGGTGACGATGTTGATGACGCCGGGGGGGACGCCTGCGGCCTCGGCGATTTCGCAAAAGACCATCGCGGTCAGCGGCGTGAATTCGGCGGGTTTCAGGACGACCGTGTTGCCCATTGCCAAGGCGGGGGCGATTTTCCAGGCGAGCATCAGCAGCGGGAAGTTCCAGGGGATGATCTGGCCGCAGACGCCAAGCGGCTGGCGGTCGGGGAGTTCCGCATCCATCAGCTGGGCCATGCCCGCGTGGTAGTAGAAGTGCCGGATGGCGAGGGGCACGTCGATGTCGCGGCTTTCGCGGATCGGTTTGCCGTTATCAAGGCTTTCCATCACGGCCAGTAAGCGGCTGTTTTTCTGCATCCCGCGCGCGATGGCGTAGAGAACGCGGGCGCGGGTGTGGGCGTCTTTCGCCCATTTCGGCTGGGCCTTGCGGGCGGCGGTGACGGCGGCGGCGACCTCTTCGGGCGTGCCTTTGGTGACGCCCGCGAGCTTTTCGCCTGTGGCCGGGTTGTTGGTGGCAAAGTCATCGCGGATGGGGCCCCATTTGCCGCCGATGTAGTGGCCTGCGACTGCGCCACGGTCGGCGAGCCATTTCAGCGCTTCGGATGCGCTTTCAGGGGCGGGGCCATAGTCCATGGTGTCGAAGATTTCTTTGATGGTCATGTGATCACGATGTCCAAAGGGCGGCCCTCGACCGCGGGTGGGGGTGAAGCCCCCGCCCATGGGGGCGGTCGGGGGCTGCCCGGCTTGAGGCCGGGCGCGTCATCCGATTGCGTGCCGCCAGCCAGCCGAATAGCTGCCGGTGACATGGTGTTCGAGTTGCCGTTCGATGTCGCCCAGAAGGCTTGAGGCACCAAAGCGGAACAGGTCGGGTTGCAGCCAACGGTCGCCCAATTCGTCCTTGATGAGCGCGAGGTAAAGCAGCGCATCCTTGGCCTTGGAGATGCCGCCCGCAGGTTTGTAGCCGACCTTGAACCCGGTGAGGGTCTCATAGTCGCGGATGGCGCGGATCATGGTCAGGCTGACGGGCAGGGTGGCGTTGACGCTTTCCTTACCCGTTGAGGTCTTGATGAAGTCAGCGCCCGCCATCATGCAGACGAGGCTGGCCTTGGCGACGTTGCGCAGGGTGCCCAACTCTCCGGTGGCGAGGATCGCCTTGACGTGGGCATCGCCGCAGGCGGCACGCATTTCGCGCATTTCATCATAGAGCGCCTGCCAGTTGCCGGTCAGCACATGGCGGCGGCTGATGACGATGTCGATTTCCTCGGCCCCGGCAGCGACGCTTTCACCGATCTCGGCGATGCGCAGATGAAACGGGGACAGGCCCGCAGGAAAGCCGGTTGAAACAGCGGCGACGGGGATGTTGGTGCCGCGCAGCGCGTCGACAGCCGTCGGTACCATGTCGTGATAGACGCAGATAGCGCCGGTGGTCAGCCCGGTCATACCAAGGCGTTCCAGCAGGTCGGCGCGCACCGGTTGACGGGCCTTGGCGCAAAGCCTGCGCACCCGGTTCACCGTGTCATCACCCGAAAGGGTCGTCAGATCCATGAGGCTGATCGCTTTGCAAAGCCAGGCCGCCTGATAGTCCTTCTTGATGCTGCGCCGACCGCCGAGTGTCGCCGCACGGCGTTCTATGGCCGAGGTATTGGCCTGTGCGGATGCGACCCAATCAAGGTCAAGCGGCATGCCGTCATTGCGCGGCTCATGTACCTGCGGCAATTGCGTAGCAGTCAGTGTTTGGGCAGTGGCAGTGGTCAAGGCGGTCCTCCCCCTTTATGCGCCGAAGCGTGGCACGGTCCGCGTTCCATGGCAAGGTTTGACCGTTTGGTCAAATAAATTCCGCCCCGGATCGGCGGGCAACACCCCTTAGGGCTGAATGACGTCGCGTTGGTATTTCTGCCGGTACTTCAACGGGGTCATGCCAAACCGTGCGCGGAAGAGTTTGTGAAAATGGGATAGATTGGGGATGCCACAGCTTTCCGCAATCTCGGCCAGAGGTTCGGTGTCGGTCACAAGTGCACGGGCGGCGTGATCCATGCGGATGGAATTGATATAGTCTGACGGGGTCTGGCCCAGATAGCGACGCATCGTACGGCTGACATGGGGGTGTGCCTTGCCCGTCAAAGCCACCATTCCAGCAGAGCCATCGCGGAAAACCTGTGGGTCGCGTGCGGCGCGGCAAGCATTCGCCAGCCATCCGGGCACTTCGGCCGGCAGGCCGTTGCTGTCTGCCATCAGACCGGACAAGAGGGGCAGCAGAAAGGCTGTCGTGGCAAGCGCGTTGCGAGGGCTGTGTTCCAGTGCAATCGCTGCCTGATTGAGGCTGGCCAGCGCGCGGACATCGCGAAAGAATCGCGTTGGTCCGTCCTTGCGAAAGGCCACATCCGTCAGCTTGGGAAATTGAGCCAAAAGGCCGCTGATCACGTCAGGGTGCAGACAGATCAAGGCGACCATGGCCGCTTCTCCCTTGCCTTGAAGCCCATGGACCTGTCCGGGCGAAAGGCAAACCAGATCGCCCTCGTTCAAGGTCGTGATGCCATCCGGCGCATGGTGGCGTACGGTGCCATTCTGAACCCAGAATACCTCAAAGAAATCATGGGTGTGCAAAGGGCGTGGCCGCTGGGCGGTCAGTGTTGCACGGGTCACATGGGCCACGGCCCCGTCTGTCAGGATATCGCGATGATGCAGTGTCACGGGTTTCATGAGATCAAATTAGCATGGTCCGCCGGGCGTGACCCGCGACAATTGCGCATGGCGGGGTGACGCTGGCTGCAAATCGCTTTAACTGGGGCGACAACAAGGGGATTTGCCATGACTTTCGACCGTTCGCTGAAAATTGCGCCATCCATATTGGCCTCGGACTTTGCCAACTTCGGCGCGGAATGTGCCGCGGTCGAGGCGCAGGGCGCTGATTGGATCCATGTCGACGTGATGGATGGTCATTTCGTGCCTGCGATCACATTTGGTGCGCAGACCTGTGCGGCTATCCGGCCGCATATCAAGACGGTGATGGACGTGCATCTGATGATCTCGCCTGTGGATGCATATTTGCAGGGCTTCGCTGATGCTGGTGCCGATGTGATCACCGCGCATGTCGAGGCGGGGCCGCATATTCACCGCACATTGCAGACCATTCGCGGCCTTGGCTGCAAGGCCGGTGTGGCGCTGAACCCCGGAACACCTGCAAGTGCGGTTGCCGATCTGATGGATGATGTGGACCTTGTCTGCGTGATGACGGTGAACCCCGGCTTTGGCGGGCAGAAGTTCATCGATATGACGGCCAAGGTCCGCCAGTTGCGCGAAATGATCGGCGACCGGCCCGTGCATATCGAGATCGACGGCGGCGTTGACCCCTCGACTGCACCGCTGGTGCGTGCCGCGGGGGCCGATGTGCTGGTCGCGGGATCAGCGGTCTTTCGGGGTGGGTCGGTGGACAACCCGGGCCCCTATGGCGACAACATCCGCGCCATTCGCGCGGCGGCGGGGTAATCTGCGCAAAATCTGCTGAACACAGCCGCGTGATCTAAGCGGACAGACCGCTATTCCCTTGTCAAAACAACGACAAGAGGGACGGCCCATGGCTGACAGTCTGACACTATCGCGCGCACCTTCGGGACGCATTCTGGGGCTATTTGGTTTGCTGGTCGCAGCGGATTTGCTTGTCTGGGCCGCGGTGCCGGGTCTGGGATTTGTGGTGCTGATCGCGCTGATTGCACTGGCCGCGCAGGTCTGGTGGGGTCGCTTTGTCTGGCAGGCCTGGGTTGTTCTGGGGCTAAGCCTGATCCCGGCGCTTGAGGTCATGCAGCTGCTGTCCTTCTCATTTGCCTTGCTTGGACTTGCGGCCTTTTGCGCCATTCAGGTCTGTGGTGGGTGGGCCGATACCCGCGCCGTCGTTGCCGCAACGTTGCGGATGCCGTTTTGGGGCAACGTGCAGACCATGGCGGACATTGCCAACGGCGCGCGCGGTCGCAAGGACATCGGCCAGAGCGCCCGCCGTAGTTTGGACGGTTTGCGGGACTGGATCGTGCCGGGCGCGCTGGGTGCGGTCTTTGTCTTGCTTTTTGCTGCGGCCAACCCGTTGATTGACGGTTGGCTCGCGGCACTTGTACCTGCCGACTGGCCAGCCTTGCCTGATGCCGCGCGGATCATCTTTTGGGTGATCGTTGCGATGTTTGTCTGGCCAATGTTGCGGCTGACCGCGCTGGCCGATCGGTTGCAAAGGCCCCTACGTGATCGCCCCATGCATCAGACAAACATGCTCACCGAAGGGTCCGTGCTGCGGTCATTGGTGACCTTCAACGCGATCTTTGCCGTGCAGACGTTGCTGGATCTTGCCTTTTTGAGCGGCGGCGTAGGTCTGCCCGAGGGGATCAGTTATGCCGAATATGCCCATCGCGGGGCCTATCCCTTGCTGGTTACGGCGTTGTTGGCGGGCGGCTTTGCATTGCTGGCGCAGCCGTGGCTTGCGGGGCGTCCGTTGTTGAAGTGGCTTCTTCTGGCCTGGGTGGCACAGAACGTGATCCTTGTGATCTCTTCTATTCTGCGGCTGGACCTTTACGTTGATGTCTATGGGCTGACCCGGTTGCGGTTTGCGGCCTTTATCTGGATGGCGCTGGTGGCGATGGGGCTTGCCTTGATGATCTGGCAGGTTTGGCGCGGATGGGCTGTTGGATGGCTGATCGGGCAATCGGCGGCCTTGGCGGTTCTTGCGCTTTATGTGTCATCGCTGATCAATGTTGATGGCTATATTGCGCGGCACAATCTGGCGCAAACCGGCATCAAGTCTGATCCCTGGTATATCTGCCAGTTGAGCGAGGGCGCCCTGCCCGCGATCCGGCTGCAAGAGGTCAAAACCGGCCAACGGTTCTGCCATAGCCGTGAACCGTTTCTTTCGACACCGGCTGACTGGCGCGAATGGGGCTATCGTAATGCGCGTCTGCGCCATAAATTGAGCGAAATTGAAGGGTTGAGCCTATGAGCCGTCACATTTTGATTGCCGATGATGATGCTGCCATCCGCGATGTCCTGCGGATCGCGCTGGGTCAGGCCGGGTTTGAAACCTCTGAAGTGGGGGATGGTGCGGCGGCACTGAAGGCCGCGCCAGAGGCTGATCTGGTGCTGCTGGATATCGGCATGCCCGAGATGGACGGGTTGGAAGTTTGCCGCGAATTGCGCAAGACCTCGGCTGTGCCGATCCTGTTTCTGACCGCGCAGGGGGATGAGATTGACCGCATCGTCGGGCTGGAAATGGGGGCAGATGACTACGTGCCAAAACCGTTCAGCCCGCGCGAAGTGGTAGCACGGGTCAAGGCGATCCTGAAGCGCGGTGCAGCGACAGAGGTTGCAGCGGGCAGCGTGCGGCGCGGGATACTGAGCGTCGATGTCGACCGGCATCAATGCCACGTCGGCGATGCTCAAGTCACATTGACCGCGCGCGAAATGGAGTTGCTGGCGCAACTGATGAAGCGCCCCGACCACGTGATGTCGCGGCCGCAACTTGTTGATACCGTTTACGGAACCAACATTCACGTCAGTGACCGGACAATGGACAGTCACCTGCGCAACCTGCGCACAAAGCTTGCCAAGGCCGGGGTGCCCGACGCGATTGAGACGGTGCATGGCGTTGGTGTGCGGATGGGGCCATGTCGCGGGTAACGCGGAAATGGCGGCCACCGCTGAGCCTTGTGCTGGGCGGAACGCTGGCGGCGGTCTTTGCGCTGCCGCTGTTGGGCATCGGCTATTTCCGGCTGGCGGGCGGTGTTCTGGGCTGGGGCGAAACAAGCTGGTTGATGGGCTGGATTGCGTTTATCGCAACGGCGGCATTGGGTTATTTGCTGTGGCGGCTGGTGCTGCGTCCTGTGCGGGCGCTGACCGAATATGCCAAGGCCGAGGGGGCGGCGGAGGTTCCAGAACACTTTGGAACGCCTGAATTTTCAGAGTTGGGTGCAGCAGTGATCGACATGACAAACGCGCTGCGCAGTCGTGAAGCTGTGGTCCGGTCCTATGCCGATCACGTGACCCATGAGATGAAGTCGCCGCTGACCGCTGTGCACGGTGCGGTCGAACTTTTGGAGGGTGATTTGCCGGATGCCGAACGCAGGAAACTGATCGCAAGAATTGGCGATGCTGCGGGGCGGATGGAAGAACTGCTGGCTGCACAACGGGCATTGGCCAAGGCGAGCGAGCCCTTGCCAAAAGGCGAAACCGTGGTGCAGGGCGGATTCTCGGACGTGTCTGGCTTGACGGTCGAGGTGACAGTGGCAGAGGCGGTGCCCATCGGGCCAGAGGCATTTCGGTTGGTCATGGATCACCTGCTGGGCAATGCAAAAGCGCATGGCGCGACCAAAGTCACGATGACAGGTGATGGTCGGTCGCTGGTCATTTCAGACAACGGGCCTGGCATTTCGGACGGGAACCGCGACCGGGTGTTTGATCCGTTTTTCACCACCCGTCGCGATGCGGGCGGCACGGGCATGGGATTGGCAATTGTACGACGCATTTTGCAAGCGCAGGGTGCAGAGATCGCGTTAGGCCACGGAAAAGGCGGAGTTTTTGTGATCTCGTGGTGAATGGGTTGGCGCAGGGTGACCGGGTTTACCCTTTCACCGCGCCATCACTTAGTCCCGAGACTAAGTATCGTTGCGCAATCAGGAAGACCACAGTGATTGGCAGGCCCGACAGGATCGCGGCGGCGGCAAAGTCGCCCCACAAGTAGCGGAATTCATTGAGGTAAAGCCTGCTGCCCACGGCGAGGGTCATCTGGCTTTCCGACCGGATCAGGACCGATGCAATCGGGTAATCGTTGATGAAGCCGATGAAGCTGAGAACGAAGACCACTGCCATGATTGGCACGGCCAGTGGCAAGAAGATATGGCGAAATGTTTGCCAAGGTGTTGCGCCATCGATCGCGGCCGCTTTGTCCAGCGCGGTGTCGATGCTGTCGAAGTAGCCTTTGATCGTCCAGATGTGCAGCGTCACACCGGACAGATAGATCAGGATCAGCGCGACATGAGAGTTGAGGCCAAGGATCGGATTGACCTCTCCCATCGCGTCAAAGATCGCGTAGATGGCGACAAGGGCCAGTGTGGTGGGGAACATCTGAATAAGGAACAGGCCATCGAGCATGGCAGACTTACCTCTGATCCGTATGCGGCTGAAAGCATAGGCGGAAATCGTCGAAAGCGCGAGCACCCCAAGGCCTGCGATGAGGCCGATCTTGATCGAGTTCCACATCCACAAGAGCACCGGATAAGGTGGTTCAACGACCGTGCCGTCAGCGCGGGTGTAGTCAAATCCGAACGCAAGGACCCAATGTTCCAGCGTCGGGTTTTGCGGGATGATGGAGCCGATGGAAAAGTTGCCTTCACGGAATGAAATCGACAGCACCATGAAGAAGGGAAAAAGGATCAGGATCAGGAAGGCGACCATGAATCCATGGGCGAGGCACTTTTTGATCATCAGATCTCGGGGGCGTTCAACGATCATCGGTTAACCCTGATTTTGATATGTGGATGCCATGCACATTCCATGCACAACCCGTGCGGACAAAAGTCTGAAGCGGTATTAAGTTAACGGGCCGGACGGTCGCCGCTCTTGCTGCGCAAGTCGCCCCGCCCGCCGTCCCGAACGCCGGGGCGCGGCCCCGGACCCCGGCATATTTGTGTTCAAAAGA
Organism: uncultured Paracoccaceae bacterium; assembly: GCA_947493335.1. Classification (GTDB taxonomy): domain Bacteria; phylum Pseudomonadota; class Alphaproteobacteria; order Rhodobacterales; family Rhodobacteraceae; genus CANMYO01. The sequence continues at coordinate 171,655 of CANLQO010000001.1, forward strand.
AAGCATCATGCGCGGCCTGATCTGCGCTGTGCGGCCCGGCGCATGGCGACAAAGTTCGCGTAGGAAATGGCGGCGACCACGATAAAGATCAAAAGCGTGATGGCACCGGCCAGGCCGAACTGCTGGCCTGCGTTGTCGAAGGCGAGGCGGTAGGTGAAGCTGGCAAGAATATCGGTTTCACCTGCAGGGATCACGGTGCCGGGAATGTCGGGCAAGCCACGGGTCAACAGGAACACCAGCACGAGGTTGTTGAAGTTGAACGCAAAGCTCGCAATCAGCAGCGGCAGGAACGGCGGAATAATCTGTGGCAGGGTGATGGTAAAGAAAACCCGCAGGGCAGAGGCCCCTTCCAGGGCGGCGGCCTTTTTGTGATCCTCTGGCACCGCTTGCAGGAACCCCATCGCCAGCAGCATCATATAAGGGTAGCCCAGCCAGGTGTTGACGATGACCAGCATCGTGCGCGCCAGCGTGCCATTGGTGAACCAATCCGGTTCAATGCCAAAGAGGGCGTTCAGGATCAAATTAATCTCTCCAAAGTTCTGATTGAAGAGGCCTTTGAACACCAGGATCGAGATGAAGGCGGGCACGGCGTAGGGCAGGATCAGAAGGATTCGGTAGAGCGCTTTGAACCGCAGGTGCGGCCATTGCAGGATGACGGCAAGGGTCAGGCCCAATGCGAAGGTGGTGGCGACCGAAAGGGTGGCAAAGGCAAAGGTCCACAGAAAGACCGACACCATCGGTTCGCGGATGCCATCGGATTGGAAGACGCGGGTGAAGTTGTCGGTGCCGATGTTGACGCGCCAGCCCGGCGGAACGTCTTCCCCGTCGGGGGTTTCAAAGAAACCGGTGGCGTGGTTGGCGGTAAGGATCGTGCCGTCGGCGCGGGTCAGTTGGTTGGGGCCGGTTTGTACGTAGTCTGGTGTCACTGTGGCGAAGCTGCGCAGGCCCGCGTTCTGGATCTGTGTGCCGTCGGGTGTTTCCAGCGTGATCTGGCCCAGTCCTTCGCGCAGTTTGATGGCATCGCGGCGTTCTAACAAAGTGGCGGGCTCTGCCCCGGGGGCGAGGCCCACGGTTTGGGGCTTTGTCAGGGTGACAGGTGCGGAAAGCAGGCCGCTGTCGGGCAGCCAGATGCGAAAGGCATCACCGTCACGGGCCACGGCAAAGGGCTGTTGGGTGGATGTATCAACGGAGCCGCGGGAGGTCAGCACCTCGACCGTGCGGTCATAGCTGAGCAGGTTGAAGCTGCTGTAGTTCGTGAAGCCGATGTAGATTGTGTAGATCACCGGGAAGGCGATGAAGATCAGCACCGCAGCGACGCCGGGAAAGATGAAACGCGCGCCGTAATAGCGACGTGCGCCAAAGATGATGGCAAAGCCGGTGGCCAGTGCCAGCAGGATGGCACCAAAGAGTGGCTGGTTCAGCTGATAAAGGTAGAAGGCCGCGTAGAGCAGGACGCAGGTGATAACCCCGACACCAAGAAGGCGGGGCAAGGGGTGGTGGTCGTCTGCAAATTGGGGCTCGGCGGTTGTCATGCGGCACCTTGGGGCATTGCCGGTTCAAAGCCCGGCTTGCGGCGGGTGAGGGGGTGGACCCCGCCCTCATATCGCGAGGGCGGGGTTGAAGGAATTATTCGCCCAGAATGCGGGTTGCCGCGTCGTTGAGCGCATCAGCCGGGCTGGCTGCCCCGGTGGTGATGTTGGTCAGCGCGGGACCCATGGCGGCCCAGAAGGCCCCCATTTCTGGGTTGGACGGCATTGGCACGCCGTTTGCCGCAACCTCTAGCATCCCGGAGACCAGCGGATCGGGTTGTGCGGCGGCAGCGGAGGTGTCGGCCAGCGCGCCAAGCGCGCCATTGGCGTTCCAGGCCGCGAGGCCGTCATCGGTCAACAGGTAGTTTTCCAGCAGCTCGGCCGCGAGATCGGCATTTGGCGAAGCTGCGTTGATGGCCATCGCCTGAACACCAAGGAAGGGCGGAGAAACGGCACCATTCACGGTCGGGATCGGGGCGACGGCGACGTTGATCCCGGCCTCTTTGTATCCACCCCAGGACCAGGGGCCGTTGATGACCATTGCGACTTCGCCATTGGCCATGGCGCCATCCATGACGCCATAGTCAACGCCCTGTGGCATCACACCGTCGTCAAAGAGGGACTTGAGCACTTCGGCACCGGCAATCGCGCCATCGGTGTTCACACCGGTGGTGGAACCGTCATAGCTGCCGTCGACTTTCTGAAAGGCATATCCACCACCGGCCATGAGCATGGGCATGGTGAAATAGGTGTTGTTGTAGTCCCAAAGGATCTTGGCGCCGTCGATCTGCGCATCCTTGATCTCTTCAAAAGATGCGGGCGGCGTGTCGACGAGATCGGCATTGTAGACCAGCGTGACCGCTTCGACGAAGACGGGGTAACCCCATGTTTTGCCATCGAAATTCACAGCATCCATGGCAGAGCCAAGAACGCCGTCGGTCCAGCCGGCGGCGGGTTGCACAGGTGCGATCAACCCGCCAGAGGCCCATTCACCAAAGCGGTCATGCGCCCACATCAGGATGTCGGGGCCATCGCCGGTGGCGGCGGCCTGCTGATATTTCTGCGGCAAATCGGGGTCGACGACTTCAACAACAACCTCGATCCCGAGGTCTTCGGTGAAGGGGGCGACGGCCTGCATCAGCGCGTCTTTGTCGCGGTTCGCACCGGTCCAGATGACAAGTTTGCCGTCCTCGAACGCCGCGGCCGGGGCGGCGGTGGCCAAAAGCAGGGCCGTGGTGGTTAGGGTCTTTTTCATGGTGTCCTCCCAAGGGGTTAGGTGAATTCGGTGGTGCCCCACATGTAGGCGTAGCCATTGCCGGGCAGGGTGAGGGTTGCGCCATCGAGCGTGGCGTGATGCGGACCGACAAGCCGGGTGTCACCAACGGTAAGCGTTTGGGGGCTGTCGGAGAGGTTGAAGACGCAGGTGAGCGTCTGTTCCGGGGCCGTGCGCGTGAAGGCCAGCACCGGGTCGGGAGCATCCAGAAAACGCGTTTTGCCGAGGGTCAGTGACACGTTGGCTTTGCGAAAGGCGATGACCGCGCGGTAGTGGTGCAGAACGCTGTCGTTTGCGGCCTCTTGCGCGGCGACCGCGCGAGCAGCTTGCGGCGGTTTGACCGGCAACCACGGCGAACCGGTGGAAAACCCGGCATGGGACGCATCCGTTTCCCAGACCATGGGCGTGCGGCAGCCGTCGCGACCCTTGACCGCGGGCCAGTAGCGCAGCGCGGGGGGGTCGGTCAGCTCATCATAGGTGAGTTCTGTTTCGGTCTGGCCAAGCTCTTCGCCGTTGTAGATGCCGATGGTGCCTTCAAACGCGCAGAGCATCGCGATGGATTGGCGTGCGACGGCGTCTTCACTGACCGAACGATCCGCCCAGCGGGTGGCGTGCCGTGGCACATCGTGGTTGGAAAAGGACCATTTCGGGTGGCCATCCGGCGCGCCTTTCTGGAAGCCCTCAATGCAGCGACGGAAGTGATCCGGTTCCCAGTCAGGGCCGAGCATGGCAAAGCTATAGGCCATGTGCAGGCGATCGGACCCGGCGGTGTATTCGCCCATGATCTCGATGCTGCGGTCGCCCATTTCGCCCACCTCGCCGACCATCATGATGTCGTCATACTGGTCCGTCAGGCGGCGGAGTTTTTCAAGAAAACCAAGGTTCTCTGGCCGGGTCTTGTTGTAGATGTTCTGCTGCATACCATAAAGGTCGGTCGCCATCACCTGAGGCTTGGCATTGGCAGGCGGGTTGGAGCGCAGTTGCTGGTCGTGGAAGTAGTAGTTGACCGTGTCCAGCCGGAAGCCATCAAGCCCACGGTCGAGCCAGAACTTGCAGGTTGCGAGGATTGCATCAACGACGTCGGGGTTGTGAAAGTTCAAGTCCGGCTGGCTCGCCAGAAAGTTGTGCAGATAGTATTGCCCGCGACCGGGGTCAAATTCCCATGCGGGGCCGCCGAAGTGACTGTGCCAGTTCGTCGGTGGGCTGCCGTCGGGCAGGGGATCGGCCCAGACGTACCAATCTGCCTTGGCGTTGCTGCGGTCCTTGCGCGAGGCTTTGAACCACGGGTGCTGGTCTGATGTATGCGACAGGACCTGATCGGTGATGACCTTGAGGCCAAGGTCGTGGGCGGTGGCGATCAGCGCGTCGAAATCAGCAAGCGTACCAAAGAGGGGGTCAATGTCGGTATAGTCGCTGACGTCATAGCCCATGTCCTTTTGCGGCGACATGAAAATGGGCGACAGCCAGATACAGTCCACACCAAGTGAGGCCACATGCGGCAAGCGGCGGGTAATGCCAGCCAAATCGCCGACACCATCGCCGGTCGTGTCCTGGAATGAGCGCGGATAGATCTGATAGATCACCGCATCCCGCCACCATTCGCGCATGAATTCCCCCCGTTCGGATTGATCCGATTCGCAGGGAACTTATCAAACACGCGGAAATTTTCAAAACGTTTTAAATTTGGCAATTCTGTTGCTTTCGAAGGTAAAGTGGGTAAATTGTGGCGGTGCTGACCTAAGGTGAGCATTAGAATTTGAAACGGTTTGAATGGCGCGCTTATGGCAACGCTCAAAGACATCGGGACAGAACTGGGGCTATCAACGGCGACTGTTTCGCGGGCTTTGAACGGGTTTCCCGAGGTGAACGCCAAGACCCGCGACAAGGTGCGCAAGACCGCTGACAAGTTGGGCTATCGGCCAAATCGATCCGCGCAAAGGTTGGTGACCGGGCGATCCGGCATGGTGGGGATGATTGTGAAGATCAGACCTGACCTAAGTGCCGACCAGACCTTTGTCGAGATACTGACAGGTCTGACGGCCGCCCTGGCAAAGCGGGATACGGATCTGGTACTGGCCGTGGATCAGGACCCGGACCCGGTTGCTGCCTACAAGCGTATGTTGGAGCGCGACATGCTGGATGGCTTCATCCTGAATGCGCCCGTGCCCCAAGATCCGCGGGTGGATTTCCTGACGCAGGCCGGGGTGCCCTTTGTGATGCATGGCCAATGCCGCAATGACGCGGCCTATCCGTTCTATAGTATCGACAACCAAGGGGTGAGTGCCGAGGCTGTCGGAATGCTGACGGCGCTCGGGCACAAGCGCATTGCCCTACTGAACGGTGATCCCGGCCACGCCTATGCAGCCGACCGGTTGGCGGGATTTGCCGCGGCGATGCGCAGCGCCGATTTGCGGGTGCCAGTGGCCTTCATGGCCGGGGCGGCGCCGTCGGAAAGCTTTGGCTATGCACAGGCGCTGGCGATGCTGGCGGGCCAGCACGGCACGCCGCCAACGGCATTCGTCTGTGCCTCGACCCTGATCGCTGCGGGCGTGATGCAGGCGGTGGAAGATCGCGGGCTTCGCGTGCCTGATGACGTGTCGGTCATTGCCCATGACGACGCTTTGCCGCAGACCCGTGCGATTAACTTTTCACCAGCTTTGACCGTGACGCGCGCGCCTTTGCGCGACGCCTGCGCACCGCTTGCAAACCACCTGATCGACCATATCAACGGCACGCCCGCGCGGGCGCTGCAGACCCTGCTTCGGGCAGAGCTGATCCGACGCGGATCGACCGGCCCGGTCCCATCCGGAGGAGAGATGCCATGGCCCTCGACGTGACGACGCAAGCCGCCCTTGAGGTGCGCAACCTGAAGAAATCCTATGGGGTTGTCGATGTCCTGCATGACATTGATCTGGCCATGGAACCGGGGGAGTTTCTGGTGTTGGTCGGGCCGTCCGGTTGCGGCAAGTCGACCTTGCTGAATTGCATTGCAGGGCTGGAAGAGATCACCGGTGGCGCGTTGGTGATCGGTGGACGGGATGTCACGCATGAGACGCCCAAGGACCGCGATATCGCGATGGTGTTCCAAAGTTACGCTTTGTATCCAACGATGACGGTGGGCGAGAACATCGGGTTTGGGATGAAAATCCGCCGGGTGCCAAAGGCGCAGATGGACGCCAAAATTCAGGAGGTCGCAACGCTTTTGCAGATTGACCACCTGCTGGACCGACAGCCGGGGCAATTGTCGGGTGGGCAAAGGCAACGGGTGGCGATGGGTCGCGCGCTGGTGCGGGACCCCAAGCTGTTTTTGTTTGATGAGCCGCTGTCGAACCTTGATGCCAAGTTGCGGGTCGAGATGCGGGCCGAAATCAAGAAGCTGCACAAGACAACCGGCAAGAGCATCGTCTATGTGACCCACGACCAGATTGAGGCGATGACGCTGGCAAGCCGGATCGTGGTGCTGAAGGACGGTTTTGTGCAGCAGATCGGGACGCCGGAAGAGATCTATGATCGTCCGGCGAATACCTTTGTGGCGGATTTCATGGGCTCGCCGCCGATGAACCTGATCCCGGCAAAGGTGACGGATGGGGCGCTGATCGTGGGCGAGAGCACCTTGGCCATCGACACCAATGGGTTGCCGGATCAGGTTACGCTTGGGATCAGGCCAGAGCAGTTGTCACTGGGCGGGGACGATCTGCGTGTCACCCCCACGATGATCGAGAACACGGGCGCGGAATGCTACGTGCAGTTCGCGCTGGCCGGTGTCAATGTGACGGCCAAATTGCCGGGGCGCATGGACGAGGACAGAACCGAAGCGCTGTCGTTGGGCGTGAATCGCCAGAAGCTATGTCTGTTTGACGCGCAAACCGGCGCGCGGATTGCGCGCTAGACGTCAAACCAGTTTTAGGTGTGGGCAAATACGACTTGTCCTTTTGGACAGGTTGGCACGGTTTTCACGGAATACTCACGCAGCTTCCCTTGCGTCAACGGTCCTGCGTGGCGTTGACTTGACCCATTGATACGCGGGCCACGCGGTCCGCCGTTATTCTTTTTGGGGGAAGTTATGGCGACGTTTAATGAAACGGTGACGATTGATGGCGTGAATGATGTTACCATTTTTGGAAGTTTTTACCCGTTATCGACGGACTATTACGACGGGACAATCTACGGCGGTTTGGGTCCTGGTGACGACGGGACGCTGACGCTGAATTGGACGAACGACTGGTTCATAAGTGTTTTGGATTTCTACAGCGACGGACTGCTGGACTTGACGATCAATGATGTGTCGGACGGCGGTGTGAACTCATTTTATTTGTTGGTCACGGGGTCGGGTCATAATGAGATCACGCTAAGCGAGACCTATTTCGGGACGATAACGACCTACAATGCCTTTTCGACGCACAACATCTACACCGGTGAATACGGAGGAGATGAGGTTTTTCTACAGGACGGTAATGATACGGTTACAACCGGTGGCGGGAACGTTCACTCCATACGATTGGGTGACGGCAACAACACCTTGGTCGTGGGGAGCGGCGGCGAAGTGAATACCGCCGGTGCGGGGTTCGGCGACGACAACTTCACCACCTTTGGTTATGTCCAATCGATCAACTTGGCCGGTGGCAACAACACGCTCAATCTGCATGGCGGGGCAGAATCCGCAATTTTGGGAGACGGCGATGATGATGTCGTTGTATCGACCAACTTTGTCAGGGCAATCAACCTAGGGCACGGGAACAACACCCTTCAGGTTGACAGTGGCGATGTCGAGTTTGTCACAGCCGGGTGGGGAGATGACGTCGTTACTGTCAACTTTGGACAAATTGGGACCGTTTATCTGGGCGAAGGTGACAACACGCTCAACGTTGTTGATCAGAGCGTTTATCATGCCCAATTCGGAGACGGCAACGACACACTCAACATCTTCAATGACAACATTGACATCGTTCAAATGAATGCGGGCAATGATGTCGTTAATGGCGGCATCGGAGGTGCCGACTATATCGACATGAATGACGGGGACGACACTGTCTTCATGGGTGATGGCGATATCAACATCCTGAAAATGGGCGACGGATTTGATCGCGTGTTTGGGGGCGCGGGTGGCATTGATTTCCTTGAGTTTCAGGATGGTAACGGCGTTTTCACGCAAGGCGATGGCGGAGTCGGTGCGATCGCGGCGCGAGACGGTGACATGAACATTTTCCTGCAGGCAGGTGGAGACAGCATCGGCAATATTGATCTGGGGTCTGGAAATAATCGGATCATAACGGGCGATCATTACTACGGGTCCATTCGCACAAATGACGGCGACAACACGATCACAATCAACCAACTCGGGAATGTTGGAAGCATCAGAACTGGCAATGGCGTCGACAATGTGCTGGTCAAGGGCGATGTCGGCCAGCTTGATCTCGGTTCGGGCCACAATGAGTTGATCGTGGATGGCTTCGTCAATTCTGCGACCATGGGGTTCCAGAACGACACTGTCTATGTGCGCGGCACGGCGCAGGTGAATGACCTGAATATGGGGGATGGCTTTAATGAGTTGATCCATTCGGGAAACCACATCGGCTCAATCACAAGCTACGGCAAGACCGACAAGGTGACGCTGATCAACGGGGCATCGGCGGACATGATCAACATGGGCGGCGGCAAGAACCAGTTCACCCATCGCGGCAGCTGGGTGGAATCCGTCATCATGTATGGCGAGCAGGATTTCCTTGTCATGGCGGCGGGCAGTCAGGCCGGATCAATCCGCATGGGAGGTGGCAACAACCGCTTTGTGATGCGGGGGGATCACCTTGAGACTTTGATCGGTCATGGTGAGGACGATACCGTCTTTGCCTATGACGGGCAGATAAATTTCATGAACCTTGGGAGTGGCAACAATGTGTTGCGGGTGAATGGCGGGCAGGTTGATCAGTTCTCCTCCTACGATGGCGACGATCAGATCATCATCTTTTCGGGCAAGGTGGATGTGATCAAGGCAGGTAGCGGGAACAATTTTATCCGGCTTGGTGATCAATATGTGCAGGCGGTTTATGCCCATGAAGGCGATGACACGGTTGAGATTCGGGATCACGACGTAGGCGTCGTCAGGCTGGATGGCGGCAACAACACCGTGCAGGGTTACATCGGCGGGGCGGGTGCCATTGTGACATTTGATGGGGACGACACCGTGGTGTTGCGGGATGGCGGAGCGGATGTCGTGCGTGTTGGAGACGGGGCAAACACCGTCACGACTGGCGAAGGCTGGGTATCCGTGATCCGGTCAGGTGACGGCACAGATACGGTCAATGTTGGATTTGGTGGTGCGGGGTTCGTTGAAACAGGTGGTGGAAACGATGTCGTCAACCAATTTGGGTCGCTTGGTACGGTTCGTATGGGTGATGGCGAGGACACCTTTTATGCGTCTGAAGAAGGCGTTTCACTGGTGCTGATGGGTGCCGACAATGACACTGTTGTCCTGCTGCCCGAAGGCTCTGGCCAATATGATGGCGGAAGTGGCTTTGATACCATCGATCTCTCAGCGATGGCGACATCGCTTTATGTTGACTTTGATCTGATCGGCTATTGGCAAAACATCGGGGCACCTTTGGGCGACTATGAAATTGATGCTGTTGGCTTCTATGGGTTCTTTTCGTTCGAGGCCGTTATCGGGACAGAATTTGCGGACACATTCTTTGCATACCGTTACCGGGACACGACGTTTGAAGGGCGTGGCGGCAATGACGATCTGAACGGCTCTGTGCTGAACGATACGCTGATTGGCGGTGCCGATGACGACGATTTGTTTGGTGGCGCCGGGATGGACCGTTTTGAGTTCTTCGCGAGCGAAGGCAGCGATACGGTCGAGGACTTCACCATCGGTGATGACCTGCTGTTCTTTGCCGGGGCCACGCAGTTGAGCGATCTGAGCTTTGGAGAAGTCGCGGGCAATGCAACGGTGGCCTTTAACGGCACCACGGCGACGCTTTTGGGGGTCAGTCAGCTGCAGGCCGAGGTTGCCAGCAACTTTGACTTTACCGTCTAGCCTCGCGGACAATTGCGGGTGCCGGATTGAACGGCGCCCGCCAAGGTCATAGAAGGGCGCAAAGAGGAGAGTTCATGCGCGTTTTGGTGACTGGCGGGGCCGGCTATATCGGGTCGCACACTTTGGTCGAGATGTTGGGGCAGGGCCACGAGGCGCTGGTGCTGGATGACTTTTCCAACGCGACGCCTGCGGTGCTGGACCGGGTGCGCAAGCTGACCAATGGCAAGGTGGATTGCGTCACCGGCGATGTGCGAGACGACCGTGTGCTTGAACAGGTCATGGATGAGTTTCGGCCTGAGGCGGTGATCCATTTCGCCGGCCTGAAGGCCGTGGGCGAGAGCATGGAAAAGCCGCTGGCCTACTACGACGTCAATGTGAACGGCACGATCCGGCTGGCCCGCGCAATGGATCGGGTCGGTTGCCGCCGGATCATATTTTCAAGCAGCGCCACGGTTTACGGCGAGCCGCTTTATCTGCCCTATGATGAGGCGCACCCGCTGAACCCGACAAGCGTCTATGGCCGCACCAAGATGATTGCAGAGCATATCCTGAGCGATTGGGCCAATGCGGGCGGCAAGACGGCGGTGCTGCTGCGGTATTTCAACCCTGTGGGCGCGCACGCCAGCGCCACGATCGGTGAGCATCCCGACGGGGTCCCCAACAACCTGATGCCGTTTATTGCGCAGGTGGCTGTGGGTAAGCGGGATCATCTGTCAATTTTTGGCGATGATTACGACACCCCCGACGGCACTGGGCAGCGCGACTATATCCATGTGGTTGATCTGGCGCGGGCGCATGTGGCGGCGCTGGACTATGCAGCGAGTGCGCAGGGCGCGCGGCCCTTCAATATCGGCACCGGGCAACCCTATTCGGTGCGCGAAATGGTGCAGGCGTTTGAAGGGGCCTGCGGCAAGCCGATCCCCTGCAAGGTGGCTCCTCGGCGCGATGGTGATATCGCGGCGATGCAGGCCAACCCGGCCCGGGCCAAATCGGAACTTGGCTGGGTTGCAACCCATGGTCTGGATGACATGGCGCAAAGCACCTGGGCCTGGCAGTCCGGAAATCCGGACGGCTACGCCTAAGGCGCGAAGGCGATCCAGCTGGTGTCGAGATCGATATAGCGGTCCTTGTATCCCACGCGTTTGGTCCAGCTATCGCGGTCCATGATGCGAATATAGGGCCGTGCGACGTCAATCTGGCCGGTCGTTGAGAGTTTGCGCATCAACCGGTTGACGTAGATATCCGTCAGGCCAAGTGCATCGCCGATATCCTTTTGCGACAGGTGCAAAGGGAACCTATCCGAGGGCTGATCGGTAAGCTGGGCAGTCCGGCTTTTCATCGACAGAATGAAGTGGATCAGCCTGTCTTCGGCGGACAAGCGGGTGATGGCGTGCAGGCGGTCACGCAAGGCGACCTCATCAAGGCTCGACATTGACAAAAGCAGTGCGAGCAAACGCGGGTGATCGTGGCCCAATTGCGAGAGCTGGCGCCGGTCAATCAGACAGACAGAGCCGTCGGTTTGCATTTGCACGTCATGGGGCGGGGCGGAAAACCCCAGATCGGCCAGGCCCACAACATCGCCGGGCATGTAAATCTGCGTGATCGTCGATTGCCCGGTTGCAGAGGTGGCGCGGGCCACGGCCCAACCTGATTTGATAATTGCAATTCGGGCGTCCGCACGTGCGGGATCAAAAACCGCCGATCTTTTCTTGCGCGTAATTGTGTCGCGCTCCAGTTGCTCAAAATTGTCGCGTTCGTCTGGGGACAATGTCGTGTGCCGCTCCAGGCGCAGGAGGAACGCGCTTGTCGATGACTTCATTCGTGAATTCCCTTCCCACCACCAAACCGGCGCCAAACCCGCAGTGGTTGCAGGAATCGGCACCTAAACTTTCGGTCTCTCCACCTTCACTATGTCACCAAAAATTTACACATTCTCGCCCTTCGTCACTAAATTGGTTTAGCTTCAACAGGTTTTTAGCACAGATGTGGGGCTTCTGCAGCGGTCTTTGGTGCCTGAAGGGTCCGGGATGCTGACACGGGCAGGTTGTGTGGGGCCCGGTCAGAGCCGCAGATCGGTCACCGCAGCCTCTATGCATGCGGTGAAACGATCCATGGCGGCGGGCAGTTTCTGGTAGGGCGGATAAAAGGCGGTGAGCCAAATTTGCGGCGTCTGCCATTCTGGCAGGACACGCAGAAGCCGCCCTGCAGCAAGCGCATCAGCGACCAGAAAGTCAGGCAACAGTGCGATGCCCTGATCGGCCGCGGCCATCTGTGCCAAGAGGTCGCCATTGTTGCAGGCAAACCGGAACGTTTGGCGAATGGGGTGGGTTGCGCCGGTGATTGGATCGGTCAGTTCCCAGACCTCACCCTCGGCCAGATTGGTGTAGCTGAGGCAGGCATGGGTCGACAGATGTGTGGGGTCGACCGGGGTTCCATGGTCTTCAAGGTATCCGGGCGAAGCCACCAATGAGCGGCGCACCTGCTTGATCTTACGCCAAATTGTCGACAGGTCCGACGGCGCACCCGAAATACGCAGCGCCATGTCATAGTCGGCCTGCATGATATCGACAAAGCGATCGGTGAGGTTCACGGACAAGTCGATGCCCGGATAGCTGTTGCGAAACGCAGCAATGGGCGCGGCAAGAAAGTGGGTGCCAAAAGACAATGGCGCGGAGATCCGCAAACGTCCCTGAAGATCGGTTTGAAAGGCGCGGGCGCCGTCGTCGATCCGCGCAATTTCGGATATTACCGGCAACATGCGCTGGGCGTAGTTGTGGCCGGCCTGCGTCAGCGCGACCTTGCGTGTGGTGCGTTTGAACAATTGCACGCCGAGCGCAGATTCCAGATCAGCGACCGAGCGGGTCACGGAAGAGGGCGACAGGCCCAGGGTTTGTGCCGCACGGGAAAAGCCACCGGCGTCAGCAACGGCAAGGAAGACTTTGATCTGTTCAAGTTGACCGGACATTATTGCGCTTTCTGCAATAGATAATCGCAAATTGAGCGAGTTATCGCAACAGTTGGGTTCGGCTATATTACATCCAACACACAAAGGAGGGCGAGATGCTCAAACAGATTAAGGGCCTGCATCACATGACGTCGATTGCGTCGGATGCCGCCGAAAATAACGCGTTCTTCACGCAGGCGCTTGGGTTGCGGCGGGTGAAGAAGACGGTGAATTTTGATGCACCAGAAGTCTACCATTTGTACTACGGGGATGAGGTCGGCTCACCCGGATCGGTGATGACATATTTCCCGTTTCAGAACGCCGCGCGCGGGTCAAAGGGGACCGGCGAAGTGGGTGAGACGGTGTTTTCTGTCCCCGAGGGGTCGCTTGGGTTTTGGGCGGACCGATTGGCAACCTTCGATGCCGCAAATATGGCTGAGGTCGACCACTTTGGGGAAAAGCGGTTGCGGTTCGACAACCCCGACGGTGAAGGCTTTGCACTGGCGGAAGTGCGCGACGATGCGCGCCCGGGTTGGACCGGCAACGGTGTGAGCGAGGATCATGCCATTCGCGGATTCCACGCCGCCACCATGCGGTTGCAGGACACCGGGGCGATGGGCGAATTGCTGGGGTTCATGGGGTATGACAAGGTTGATACCATGGACGGCGTGACCCGGTTCGCGGTGCAAGAGGGCACTGGAGCGAACACAATTGATCTGGCCGCAATGCCGGATGCAAAGCGGGCACAGCAAGGGGCAGGGTCGGTGCATCACATCGCCTTTGCGGTTGAGGATCGCGCCGCTCAGCTTGAGGTACGCAAGGCGCTGCTGGACACGGGGTATCAGGTGACGCCTGTGATCGACCGCGATTATTTCTGGGCGATTTATTTCCGCACACCCGGCGGCGTCTTGTTCGAAGTTGCCACGAACGAGCCGGGCTTTGACCGGGATGAGGACCGCGCGACCTTGGGCGAAACCCTGCGGTTGCCAACCCAGCATGAACATCTGCGGCCCTTTCTTGAGCAGCATTTGCAGCCATTGGAGGGCTAAGGTGTATCACTATGCGGAGACCAAAGGTGAGGGCCCGCTGGTCTTCACCTTTCACGGCACAGGCGGGAATGAGCAGCAATTTCATGGCTTTGCACGCGATCTTCTGCCGGGTGCCCATGTGATCAGCCCGCGCGGTGACGTGTCGGAACATGGCGCACTGCGGTTTTTTCGGCGGACCGGAGAGGGCGTCTATGACATGCAGGACCTTGCGCAACGGCGGGATGCGATGGCGGCATTCATGGCAGGATTTGGATCAGGGGCCACGGCGCTTGGTTATTCCAATGGTGCGAATATTTTGGCGGCTGTCCTGCTGGAACAGCCCCAGATTGTCGATTGCGCCGTGTTGTTGCATCCGTTGATCCCGTGGTCGCCTGCGCCGCAGCCTGGGCTGGGGGGCAAGCGCATTCTGATCACGGCGGGGGAGCATGACCCGATCTGTCCGGCGGCGCAGACACAAGCCTTTGCAGATTATCTGACCGCGCAGGGGGCGGATGTCAGCCTGCATTGGCATCCCGGTGGGCATGAGATTGCAGCAACCGAAGTGGAAGCGATCACTGCATTTCTGACCGACTAGCCGTTGCACCTTGTCAGGCCTTGCACCTATGGTCGGGCGAGCAACAAAGAGGCATGGCATGCGCAATGTATTGACAGGTTTGGTGATGACCTTGGCCAGCGGCGCGGCCGCGCAAGAGGTGGCCAACAACGCAAGCTTTGGCGATTGGGTGGTCAACTGTGAGGCTGTCAGCACGCAGCGCACCTCTTGCTGGGTCGCCCAGACGCAATCCCGCGCCGATAACGGCGGGCTGGTGTTGCAATTGATCGCCTACGCTTTGCCCGAGGGCGGTGCGCTTTTGGCTGCACAGGTTCCAATAGGGGCCTATCTGCCCTTCAACGTCTCATTCCAACCGGAAGCGGATGAAAACCCGCAGCCACAACGGATGATTTGGCAACGGTGCCTGGGCCAGATTTGCGAAGCGGCACTACAGTTCAGTGCAGAGGAACTGGCGGCGCTGAATGACGCAGAGCAGGTGCTGTTTGGCTATCAACCAGCACCCGGTGTTGATGCGCTGGTCACTCGGGTCAGCACAGGCACGCTGGTCGAGGCGTTGGACGCGATCCGCACCGAGTAGATCACAGCAATTGCAGGTGATGCTTTTCCAGCAGGCCCACGATCATGTTGCGCGCCTGTTCGCGGTGGGCGCGATGAATGCGGCGGGCATCGGCGGGCTGTCCGTCACGGATAGCATCAAAGACGCCACGGTGGTCTTCATTTGACTGTGTCGGCATGGGCCGGATGAATAGCGTGACCGCACGGGCGCGCCGGACCTGATCGGACATCATGCCAACAATGTTCTGGATGCGGGTGTTGCCGCCCAGTCGGACCAGCTCGCGGTGGAAAGCGTCATCGGCTTGCGCCCAAGCCTCTCGATCTTCGGCGGCGACGGCGTTTTCCATGTCCTGAATGGATAGCGCCAATTGGTTGAGTTCGTGCGCAGAATAACCCGAAGCGGCAGCCCGTTCCGCGGCGAGGCTTTCCAGTTCGGTGAGCACGTCGTAGATTTCGCGCATGTCTGTCGCGGAAACGGGCAGGATACGCACACCTTTGCGTGGGCGCAGTTCCAATAGCCCCTGACTTTCAAGGATCAGCGCGGCCTCTCGCACAGGCGTGCGGGACATGCCCAAACGTTCAGCCAGTTCGCTTTCAAGGTGGTCAGAACCGGGTGAGAGCTGGCCGGAAAAAATGAGCTCTCGCAACTCACCTATGGCGCGCTGCATGTTGGAGATTGGTTTGTGATCCAGCTCGTTCAAGGGCTCTCCAGGTTGATGCGCCGCCCGGTGGCGGCAGAGGTATAGATCGCCTCTTCTATCGCGATGACGCGCAGATAATCGCGCGCCTCGTTTTCCAGCGGCGTTCCATCCAGATGGCCCGAAACCACGTGGCTTTGCAAGGCGTGCACGCAATCGCCGCCAAATCCGTCCCAAGTATCTGGCGGCAAGAGCACGGTCTCTGACCTTGTGCCAAAGACACGGTGCCGGACGGATCCGTCACCCAGCAGGCGGATTGATCCGGTTGTGCCTTCGACAAGCGCCTCGCCCATGGTACGGCGCAGGTTGTCGGCGGCGTGGTCAAGGTGGCGGTTGCCGTCGAATATTGCGCGAACACCAGCGAGGTGGGTGAAGATGACATGGCCCGCGTCTTCACCGGCAATAACGGGGTTGAGTTGCCGCAGATCGGCGTAGACGGCGGTGGGGTTGCCCAAGAGATAGCGGAATGTGTCGACCCAATGGACGGCGGTTTCGTGGATCAGGAACCGGTCCATGTTCTGAAAATAGGGTTGCCGGTCGAGATAGGCGCGCGGGCCCTGACCGTCGCCGGGACGGAGGCGAAAGGTGACCTGCTGGATGTCGCCCAGAAGGTTGTGGTTCAGCGCCTGTTTGATCGCGCGGTACCAGGGCTGAAAGCGGAAGTTTTCGTGGATGACGATCCGGGTACCTGCGGCTTCGGCCTCTGCCGTGATGTCCTGCGCTTCGGCCAGATCATTGCAGAACGGCTTTTGGCAGATCATCAGTTTGACGCCAGCGGCGAAGGCGGTGCGGATCGTGGCGGCATGGGCCACAGGCGGCAGGATGATATCCAGAAGGTCAGGCTTGACCTGATCCAACATGGTTTGAAGATCATCAAAGGCTGGCAGGCCGGTGGCTTGTGCTTTTGTGATGTCACGGTTGCAGGACCCCACCAGTTCAACGCGCGGGATGCGCGCCCAAGAGCCGTAGTGAAATTGGCTGAAATAGCCCGCGCCGACACAAGCAACACGCATAGTCATGCCACGAAAAGCGCGTCGGTGACGGCCTGCGCGGCCTCTGCCGTGCCAGCAGTGCCGCCCAGATCGCGCGTCAGCACGCGGCCATCGGCCACGACGTGTTCCACCGCCTCGCGCAGGCGCTGGCCGTCACGGGCCATGGCGGAATTGTCGTGTTTGAGGCCGAGCCAGTCGAGCATCATCGCCGCCGAAAGGATCATCGCCAGTGGGTTGGCCAGTCCCTGACCCGCGATATCGGGGGCGGAGCCGTGGCAGGGCTGGAACACCGCGTTTTCAAGGCCGATGTCGGCAGAGGGGGCAAGGCCCAGCCCGCCCATCAGGCCCGCGCCAAGATCTGACAGAATGTCGCCGAACATGTTTTCGGTGACCAACACGTCAAACTCCCAAGGCTTCATCACCATCCAAAGTGCTGTGGCGTCGACATATGCATGATCTGCCGTCAGTTCGGGGTGTTTTGCGGCTTCGGCGTCGAACATCTCGCGGAAAAACGCGAAGGCGCGGAAGACATTGGCCTTGTCTACGCAAGTCACGCGACCGGGGCCACGGCCCTGTTTCTTGCGGTCGTGGGCGAGGTTGAAGGCGAATTTAAAAAGCTTTTCAGATATGTCGCGGGTGATCAGCAAGGTTTCGCGAGCCTCGTCCTTGGTCACCTCGCCCTTGCCTTGGGTGTAGAAAAGTCCTTCGGTGCTTTCGCGGATCAATACGAAATCGACCGCCTTGCCGTCGGGCATATCGAGCGGTGTACGCTGACCAGGCTGAATAGTGACCGGGCGGACGCCGGCAAAAAGAACGAGCTCTTTGCGGATGTCGATCTGGGGCGAAATTTCGGTGCCGTCGGCATAGCGAACAGATGGCAGCCCCATCGCGGACAGCAGGATCGCGTCCGAGTTTCGGGCCGTTTCCATCGAAGCGGCGGGCAGCGATTCGCCGGTTTTGGCGTAATGGGCGGCTCCCGCCGGGGCGGGTGTGAAAGAGAGGCCGTAGTCGTCTGAGGCGGCAGCCATCCGGGTCAGGATATCGACCGTTGGCCCCATGATTTCAGGGCCAATGCCGTCCCCGTCAAAGACCGCAATCTCAAAATTCTGTTTCATCCTGCCCCGCATCCTTTTCGTCTTGAATGGCACAATTTCCGTGCCCCGGCATCAATAAGTTGACAGCGCATTAATTAATGCATACGTAAAAAAGTGCAACAATAAACGCATTGAGTCTGGGAGGACCACAAACAATGAAACTGAACCTGAAAACGCTGGCGGGGATCGCCGCGATGATGACGGGGCTGGCCTCTGGCGCGTCGGCACAGGATTACCCTTTCCGTGACATCACGACGGCTGTGGTCTGGGGTGCTGGCGGCGGCACGGACTCGATCAACCGGATGATCATGGCCGAGATGGAGAAGCATTTGCCGGTGTCGATCAACGTGATCAACCAGACCGGCGGCGTCGCCGGGTCGAATGGCATGGTCTATGTGATGAACCAGCCCGATGACGGCTATACGCTTGTCGGCCTGTCGGAATCCAACGTGACCGCAGCGGTGCAGGGCGGCTGGGACAAGAAGTTCGACTTTTGGTATCCGTTCATCGTGGGGGGTTCGCCTGATCTGATCTCTGTCCCCGCAAACAGCCCTTACGGCACGATTGAGGAACTGGTCGAGGCCGCCAAAGCAGCCCCCGGCACCATTCCGGCAGCCGCATCAGGTGCTGGGTCGATCCACCACCTGAACCTGCTGGCGATCCAGAACGGGTCGGGTGCTGAATTCAAGTTCGTGCCCTACAAGGGCTCTGCCCCCGGTCAGGAAGCCGCGATTGCCGGAGAGGTCGCGCTGGTCGTGACATCACTGGCTGAGCAGGCACCATTGATCGAAGGCGGTCAGTTGAAACCGCTGGCAATGCTGGTGCCGGAAAGCGCAGAGATTGCGGGCATGACCGTGCCAAGCGCATTTGACAGCTTTGACGGTTTGGACAAGTACCTGCCGCTGAAGCAGGCGATTGGCTTTGCCGTACACAACTCTGCCAGCGACGACGTAAAAGCGGTGTTGGTCGAGGCGTTCGACAAGGCGATGGCGGGTGATGCCGTGGCCGAATGGGCGGTTGCCAACAACTACGACATTGGCGGTCAATCGGGCGAAGAGGCAGCCGCGCTTTTCAGCACGCTTGAGGCGAACTTTGCCTATACATTGCAAGAGCTTGGCGCGATTGATGTCGATCCAATGAGCCTGGGCATCGAGAAGCCCTAAGCGCCGCAAAGACGAATAAGGCGGGGCGTTTTCGGACGCCCCGCCGGCACGACAAGACGCCAGGGGAGGGCGCGTGGTGGAGCAGGACAAGGCCATCTTGCGGGCAAGGGATTTTTGGGGCGCGCTGACCCTGATCGCGGTGTCGATCTTCTTTTTGTGGCGCACAACGTTCATCCCGATGTGGGGGCAAAACAACGCAGGCGTGGCAGGGATTAATTGGTACGAGTCTGCCGCCATCGTTCCGCTGGGGATTTTCACCGCACTTTTGGTTCTGGGGGTCGTCTTGCTGGGCGTCGCCATCCGTGAAGGCGGTGCGCAACATGCGCTGACGTCCGCCGGGATCGGCTGGGATCGTGACGAGGCGGTGCGGTTTTCGTCAATCGCCGTGACCCTGGCGTTCTACATTTTCGGGCTGGTGCCGCGTGTGGATTTCGTACTGTGCAGCGGGTTGCTGATCACGGCGCTGATCTGGGGTTTTCACGCAGGCCGCACGGCGCAGATGATGATTGCTGCTGCCATTGTTGTCGTGCCAGCGACCTACGCGCTGATCGTGCATTACCCACAGGCGGAATGGGGAAAGCCGCATGATGACGACTGGCTTACGCTGGCCGCATGGGTCCTGCTGACGGTTTGGGGCCTGTGGCGCGGGCCACGGGATGCCGTCGCCAAGGCCACAATCTGGATCGCGGTGCTTGCACCGCTGATCCTAGTCTGCGCGATGGCGTTCGGATTTCGCCAGAACGTACCAAACCGGGGCGGGCTGATCTTTAGCCAGATCGAATACCACTATTACGTGACCCTGCGTCCACTTTGGAGGGACTGATGGAGTTTGTCCTTTCGCAACTTGGCGGCTTTGGCGGGGCCTTTTACGCGCTGGCCGCGGACCCGGTGACTTACATTTATCTGATCACATCGGTCTTTCTGGGCATTGTCTTTGGGGCGCTGCCGGGGCTGACAGCGACGCTGGCTGTGACGATCCTGACCGGCTTTTTCGGTAACAAGATTCCGCTGGACTACGCGTTGATCGCGCTTTTGGGGGCCTATGTCGGGGCGATTTATGGCGGGTCTTACCCGTCGATCCTGCTGAACATTCCGGGCACCGCAGCAAGTGCGGCGACGGCGATGGATGGCCACCCCTTGGCCAAAGCGGGCCGGGGCGGTGAAGCGCTGGGCCTGACCACCACGGCAAGCTTTATTGGGACGCTGATCGGCACGGTTGCCCTGCTGATCTTTGTCTGGGTGCTGCTGTTGATTTCCAAGAACATCGCAAGCCCGGAGAAGGCCATGCTGGCGCTTTTCGGAATACTCCTGTCGGGGACGCTGATGTCCGAGGATCTGGTGATCAAAGGATGGATCACCGGTCTGATCGGGCTTGCGATGGCCATGGTGGGGCTTGATCCGCTGCTGTCAGAGCCGCGCTATACCTTTGATTGGCCTTACCTTTTCAGCGGCTTTCAGGTGGTGCCAGTGCTGATGGGATCCTTTGCGGTGCCGCAGATCATTGAAGGGTTGCGGCGGGTCGAGGTCGGGCAATTGGTGCAGTTGCAGGGTCGCATCGTGCCGAACCTGCGCACGGTTGGGAAGTATATGCCGACGATCAGCCGCTCTGGCGTGATCGGCACGGGTGTCGGCGCATTGCCGGGCGTGGGCGAGGACGTTGCGGGCTGGGTCAGCTACGGCGTGGGTAAGTCGGTCAGCAAAGAGGGCCACAAGTTCGGCAAAGGTTCACTGGAAGGATTGTTGTCATCCGAGACCGCGAACAATGCCTGCATTGGCGGCGCGCTGATCCCGCTGCTGGTGCTGGGCATCCCCGGCTCACCCCCTGCGGCCGCGTTGATGGGGGCCTTCAAGATCAACAACATCATTCCGGGGCCAACGATCGATCCCGAGATCATCCTGCGGGTCGTGGCGATTATGGTCATGGCGTCGTTCACGATGTTCCTGATGGGGCTTTTCACCGCCCGCATCTTCATCAAGATCCTACGCATTCCGCAGACGGTGTTTCTGCCCATTGTCATGGTGCTGACCACCATCGGCAGCTTCAGCGTCGGCGGTGGGATCAATGATCTTTACCTGATGCTGGGTGTGGGGCTGGTGGCCTATTTCATGAACATGATGAAATACCCCATCGCGCCGCTGGTCATTGGCGTGATCCTTGGCGGTCTGTTTGACGAGACGTTCCGCCGGACGCTGTTTATCGCGGACGGGAGCCTTTCAGCCTTTATCAGCCGCCCCGGCGCTGCCATCCTGCTGGGATTGAACGTGGCGCTGATCCTCAGCCAGATCGGGGCCGTGAAACGCGGATTCCGGCGGCTGATGAGGAGGCCCGCATGAGCTTTGCAGTTGTCGTGACATTTCAGATCAGGCCCGGCCGGATGGCGGACTTCATGCCGCTGATGGTGCAGAATGCCGCCACGTCGCTGGCGAATGAACCGGGGTGCCATCAGTTTGATGTAGCCACCGACCCGGAGCGACCAAACGAGGTGTTTTTGTATGAAATCTACACAGACGCCGCGGCCTTTGCAGCACATCTGACGGCGCCACATTTCAAGAGCTTTGACCGCGCGGTGGCCGAAATGATCGCGGAAAAAGAGGTCAGGACTTATGCACAGGTGCAGGCATGAATTGGGAGGTTTATGCCGTTAAATACGCGGATCGGAACGCGCGGACGCGCGCCGACAGCTTTATCTTTGACGATAATCACGACGCGCCACATGCAATGGATTACTTTATGTGGGTTCTGCGCAGGGGCGACCGAGTCATCCTTGTCGATACCGGTTACGACGGGCCGGAGGCCGCCGCGCGCGACCGTCCGATCCGCATGGAACCGGGCGCGGCGCTGGCCCCGTTGGGGATCAGGCCCGAGGATATCGACACGCTGATCGTCACACATCTGCATTATGATCACGCCGGTGGGTTGCACCTGTTTCCCAACGCGCATCTGCACCTGCAGACGGCTGAGATGGCCTATGCCACCGGGCCCTGCATGTGCCACGACACGCTGCGGATGCCATTTACGGCGGCTCATGTTTGCGAAGCCGTAACAAGGCTTTACCGAGGCAAGCTGACGTTTCACGACGGCGATGGCGAGATTGCCGATGGCGTGACGGTGCATTGCATTGGTGGGCATTCGCGCGGGTTGCAGGCGGTGCGCGTGCGTACGGATGCGGGCTGGCTCGTGCTCGCGTCAGATGCCGCGCACTATTACGAGAACTTTCAAGCGCGCAAACCTTTTCCCATCGTGGTGGATTTGCAGGACATGCTGGATGGGTTCGACACGTTGGCGCGTCTGGCGAGCGATCCCAAACTGATCGTACCGGGGCATGACCCGCTGGTGCGGGATCTTTTTCCGCAGGGCGTGGCAGAACACATCACACGACTGGACCAAGGACAAACATGAAGATCGGCGTCATTGCGGATGATTTCACGGGCGCATCCGATATCGCCCTGACACTGGCCGAAGGCGGATTGCGAACTGCACAATTCATCGGGGTTCCAAATGGCAGGGCCGCGAAGCAGGTTGAGGCGGGCGTTGTCGCGCTGAAGTCCCGCACGGCGCCAGTTGATGAGGCCGTGGCTGATAGCCTTGCGGCCTGCGATTGGCTGATTGCGCAAGGTGCGACGCAGATCGTGTTCAAGGTCTGTTCGACCTTTGACAGCACCTCCGAAGGCAATATCGGGCCGGTGCTGGATGCGCTGGCCGCACGGCTGAGTGAGGAACAGGTGATTGTCTGTCCGGCATTTCCCGAAAACGGGCGCAGTGTTTATCAGGGGCATTTGTTTGTCGGTGACCGCCTGTTGAATGAAAGTGGTATGCAGGATCACCCGTTGACGCCGATGAAGGATGCCGACCTTCGCCGGGTTCTGGCACCGCAATCGCATCGCACGATCGGCCATATTCCGGCCCGCACAGTTGCTCAGGGGCCGTTGGCCATTCGGGCGGCAATGCCGAAAGGGCACGCGCATGTGATTGTGGATGCCATTCACGACGATGATCTGCGCAAGATTGGGGCAGCGGCCAAGGACCGCGGGCTTTTGTGTGGCGGATCGGGGATCGCTATCGGACTGCCTACCAATTTCGGCGCGACAGCAGCGACGCCATCGTGGAAAGGCATTACCGGTCCGGGTGTCGTGCTGTCTGGGTCCTGCAGCCGGGCAACCCGAGAGCAGGTGGCGCGTTATGCGGCGAGGTTCCCGAGCTTTGAAATCAAGGTCGCGGATGCGGTTGCGGGCGCGATCCCGGCCGCGCAGATCGCAGGCTGGGCCGTGTCACAAAAGAGCCCGCCGCTGATCTATTCCTCGGCTGATCCTGTTGCGGTCGAGCAGGCGCAAACCACCTTTGGCCGCGAAATCGCAGCAATCGCGATTGAGAGGCTGTTTGCCCAAATTGCAGAAAACCTCAGAGCGCAGGGGGTTTTGCGTTTTGTCGTGGCTGGTGGAGAAACCAGCGGCGCAGTTGTGCAGGGATTGCGGGCCGATGTGCTTGAGATTGGGCCAAGAATCGCCGCGGGTGTGCCGGTTGTGCGATCTGACGGCCTTGCCCTGGCACTGAAGTCCGGCAATTTCGGCGGCCCCAGCTTCTTTGAAGAGGCGCTCGCGCTGATGGAAGACACGGTATGACCGAAGAGGCTCGCGCCCGCGAGGACATCTGCCGCATTGCAAAGTCGATGTTTGATCGCGGGCTGACCTGCGGGTCCTCGGGTAACATCAGCGTGCGGCTGTCGGATGGCAACGTGCTGGTCACGCCGACGGGCAGCGCGATGGGGTTTCTTGATCCAGCGCAGATCAGCCTGCTGGACGCAAGGATGCGGCACGTCTCGGGTGATGCACCGACCAAAGAGGTGCCGCTGCACAGCGCATTTTATGAAACCCGCGCCCAAACGGGGGCAGTCGTGCATCTGCATTCCACCCATTCCGTCGCTTTGTCGATGATGCAGGACGTGGACGCCGACAATGTGATCCCGCCGCTGACGCCCTATACGATCATGCGGTTGGGAAGGGTGAAGCTTTTGCCGTTCTTCCTGCCCGGTGATCCGGGCATGGGGGATGCGGTGCGCGGGTTGGCAGGCAAGCGGTCTGCGGTTCTGCTGGCCAATCACGGGCCAGTGGTTGCGGGCAAAGACCTGTGGGCGGCGGCCTTTGCCACCGAGGAATTGGAAGAGACGGCCAAGCTGGCGCTTTTGACGCGCGGCATCCCGATCAATGCGTTGACCGCGTCACAGGTCGATGCGGTCGTCAAAAAGTTCGACGTCGACTGGGATTAGTCGAAATACTGTTCACGCTCCATCAGGTAGTGCCAAAGCTCGACCTTGTCGTAGAACCGTTCATAAAGTTCCGGAAGCAGTGCTTTGGCCGCGTGGCGGGCGGGGCTTGTCACGCCTTTTTCCATTGCATTGCGGTCAGCATAGGTGATCGCAAGGATAAGCGGGATGGTCGGGCCATCGGGGTCCTGATCCATTCCATAAAGCACGCGGACCTCTTCGGCACAGGCGAATTTGCGCCAGAGCGGTGTGAGGTTTTCGGTGACCCAGGTGCGCATCTCGGCCTCTTTGCCCGGTTTCACGGTGCCGCCGAAGATGGCGTAGCGGGTGATCATATCAACCTCCTCTGTGTTTGAAGCTGTCGCGGCGGAAGGAATAAAGCGCGGCAGGATCGACGGCCACGTCCACAACGGCGGGTTTGCCGCAAGCCAGTGCAGCCTCAATCGCGGGGGCCACATCGGCGAGCGTGTCGGCGCGGTATCCGGCGGCGCCATAAAGCTCTGCCAGTTTGTCAAAAGGCGGGCTGCTGACGTCAGCCCCGATGTAGCGGCCATTGAAGAAGTCGCGCTGATAGGCCTTTTCCGCGCCCCAACATTTGTTGTTCATCACCACCGTGACGGTGTTGATGCCATGGTCCACGGCGGTCGAGAGTTCCGAGACCGTCATGCCAAAGCCGCCGTCGCCCATGAGGCTGACCACGGGGCGGTCGGGTTGCGCGCATTTGACACCAAGACCGCAGGCGAAAGAGAAACCGACCAGACCGAAATCAAGCGGAGTAAAGAGGCTGCCGGGCGTCCAGTAATTGAGCGCATCCGTAGCCTGCAGGCACAAAGTGCCCGCGTCCATTGTGATGGCAGCGTCTTGCGGCAGGACACCACGTAACGCCTTGAACAGGCCGGAAGGTTGGGTCGGGTGCGTTTCAATCGCGTCGGCATCGCGCTGGGCGAGGAAGGCCGCGCGATCGGCCTGAAAACCTTTGGTCCAGGTGTCCGCCAAGGCGCGGTCGCTGATCTGTTGCAGCGCGGCGGTGAGTTGACCGGCGACCGTGGGCGCGTCGCCCCAGATGCCCAGTTCGACCGGAAAGAAACGGGCAATCGCGGTCGGTTCAAGTTCCACCTGAATGATCGCCGCGTCGCGGTTGATGTTGTCGTAAGTGTAGAAGGTTGCGTTGAAGCCGAGCCGGGTGCCAAGGGCGAGGATCACGTCCGCTTCTTTCACCAGGCGCGAGGCGACAGCATTGCCACGCGGACCCATCTGCCCGGCATTGAGGGGGTGGCCAAAAGGTATGGCGTCGCCGTGACCGGGAGAGGTCACGATCGGGCAATTCAGCGCCTCGGCTAGTGCGATGGCGGCGGCGTGGCCGCGGGTGTTCTTGATCCCGCCACCGGCCACAATCACCGGGCGTGTGGCATTCGCGAGCATCTGCGCGGCTTGCGCGATGGCGTCGGGGTGGCCTGCGGGCACGGATGTGTTGCGGTAGGACTTGGGAGATTGCAGTGGTGGAAAGTCAGCCTGCGCCGAGAGCACATCGCGCGGCAGGTTCAGTTGCACCGGGCCGGTACGCGGCGACAGGGCGGTGCGAAACGCCTCGCGCATCAGTTCCGGCACGCGGTCGGCGCTGGGCGCGGTCCATGTTTTTTTGGTCACGGGCGTAAAGAGCGATTGCTGATCGACCTCCTGAAAGGCATCGCGGTAGATGTGGCCTTGCGCCAGCATGCCCGCAATGGACACCACGGGCGAAAAGGCGGCTTTGGCCTGTGACAGGCCAGTCACAAGGTTGGTAGCCCCCGGACCGTTTTGACCGGCCAGAACCACGCCTGCCTTGCCCGATGCACGGGCAAAACCGTCGGCCATATGGGTGCCAGTGCGTTCATCATGCACTCCGATGAAATTGATGTCTGAGGCGTCATAGAGCGCGTCGAACATCTCCATCGTGGCAGAACCGATGAGGCCAAAGACATGGCTGGTTTCTTCGGCCTGAAGGGCGGCGACGGCGGCCTGTCCGCCGCTCATGGGGGTGGTCATCGGGGGATCCTTTGCAGGAAGTTGAGAACGGGTTTGGTGAAAGCCGCAGGGTCTTCCATCAGACCCAGGTGCTGAAGACGCGGGATGACGATGGCCGCTGCATTCGGGATTTCGGCGGCGATAGCATGGGTCATGTCGGGGGTTGAACCGCTGTCATTTTCGCATGTCATCACGAGGGTCGGCAGCGTGATCTGGCCGTCGCGCCCGGTGAGTTCGCGCACACCATGCGCCAGAACCCAAGCGGTTTGCGCATAGCTTTCGGCATCAACCTGTTCGCGCCAGCGGCGCACCTGTGTCGGGCCCTCGCCAGTCGTTAGATAGTCGGGCGTGAACCAGCGCTTGAGCGCGGCATCAAAGGTTGAAAATGCGCCCTGATCGCGGACCGATTGGGCACGGGCCTCGACCTGCGTCTGCGCCTCTGGCCCGCGGTCATGCGGCGAGTTCAGGATCGCGAGCGAAAGAGCCTTTTTCCCGTGGTCGAGGGCAAACCGGCGGTTGATCATGCCACCGATG
Organism: uncultured Paracoccaceae bacterium; assembly: GCA_947493335.1. Lineage (GTDB taxonomy): Bacteria > Pseudomonadota > Alphaproteobacteria > Rhodobacterales > Rhodobacteraceae > CANMYO01. The sequence goes on from CANLQO010000001.1 coordinate 198,340, forward strand.
GAAAATCCAACGATATGGGCGGACTTGATCCCAAGGTGATCCATCAGCCCAGCAATCTGATCAGCAAAAAGGCGCAGATCAGTGGTGCGCGGGGCATGGACGCTGTCGCCGTGGCCATAAAGGTCGTAACGCAGCACACGATAGGCGGCAAAAGCCGCAAGATGTGGGTCCCAAAGTCGCCGCGACAGCCCAAGCCCGTGGATCAGCACCACGCAAGGCGCATCCAAGGGGCCGGTCAAATCATAGGCCGTGCCGTCTGGGGCGTGGTCAGACACCGGCGGGGTTGTCCACGTCGTGACCCATTTCCTTGAGGTCTTCGTACCGGTTGCCGATGCGGTGGTTGGGATGCCCGCCGATGGAGGCACCGAGCGCGACGATGATCTCATCCTCGGCCGGGGCGTCCTGCACGCTGGTGTGGATGGTCTGGTAATGCGAACGCAACCCGCCATCGTCCTTGTGCATCAGCGGGATCATCAAAGATGTGCCAGCCGCGCCACGCGTGTTGGAAAAGACCAGATAGGATTGGGCATTCACCGCCTCGCGGAATTGATTGCCGAACCAAAGCGTGTGGGTCAGGGCCTGAGCATGCTCAATCTCTCCTCCCATGCCGACAACAGAGGCTTTGCCGTAACCCTCGAGCTTGTCGCCCGTCACATCACGTATCATGCCGGTCAAGAGCTTGCCGATCTCTGGCCCGATCTCGCGGATTTCGGGGCGCAGGTTTTCGACGTGACCACGCCCAAACCACGGGTTCTTGATGATCGCCAAGGCTGCGATCAGCCGGGTGGGTGTATCGACCTTTTTCCAGCCTTCAATGTGGGTGTCCTGAATATTCAGGATGGTGCGGCGTATTTCGGCAGGCATCAGGCGAACTCCGGCATGACTTTGTTGATAAAGAGGTCGAGCGACCGTTTCTGCACATCCATATCAAGGCCCATGGAGGCGTAGTAGATGAAGCTGTCGACGCCGAGCGCCTCGTACTGGCGCAGTTTTGCGACAACGGTATCGGGGTCGCCGAACATCAGGTTCTGTTCCAGCATCTGGGGATCGACGCGCACGTTGCCCTCAAGCTCTTCAAAAGGCACGCGGTCAGGGAAACCGTTCACGACGTCGCCCTTTTTCATCATCAGGTTGCCAAATTGGCCCAGAACGTTGCGAATGGCGTCCATCGTGGCGGCGCGGTCGGCTTCGGTTTCGTAGACGGCTGTATGACGCATCATGGCGAAATTGCCCGCCCATGTGTCGCCGCCCTTTGCCTTGGCTTCTGCCAGCAGTCCGGCGTATTTCTCGGCCTCCTCCATGCCCATCGTGAGTGGCCATGTCATGACGTTGCAGTCGTTTTCGACGGCATAGTCAAAGGTACCGGGCGAGCGCGCGGCAACCCACATCGGCACTTTGTCTTGCACCGGTTTTGGGCAGGCGGTGGCCTTGGGGAAGGACCATTTGGCACCGTTATGTTCCACATCGCCCTGCCAAAGGGCGCGGACAAGCGGCAGCGCTTCTTGCATGTATTCATGACCCTCTTTCTGGCTGACACCGGGGGCCATGCGGTCAAATTCGCGCTGGTAGGCACCGGACCCCATGCCCATCTCAAGCCGCCCGCCAGAGATCAGGTCAACCATCGCCGCCTCTCCAGCCAGATTTATCGGGTGCCAGTAGGTCGCGTTGGCGACGCCAACACCAAGGCGAATGTTGTCGGTATGATCGGCCCACCACGTGAGGATCTGGAACGGGTTCGGCGCGATTGTCATTTCAAGTGCATGATGTTCCGCCGCCCAGGCGACGGCAAATCCGGCCTGATCGGCGGTTTTGACCATGTCCAGCGTATGGTCGCGGACGGCTGCCATATCGGTTTCGGCGTTCATCCGTTCGAGGTTGATTGCGATGTGAAATTTCATGGCGTCACCGTGGTTTGAAGGGGTTGGCGATAGGATCGTCAGAGAGGTTCATCCAGACTGTCTTGGGGCGGGTGTAGTCATAAACGGCCTGCATCCCGGCCTCGCGCCCGTAGCCGGATGTTTTCATCCCGCCGAACTCTGCAATGGGCGAAATGGCGCGATAGGTGTTGACCCAGACGATGCCCGCCTTGATCGCGCGCGACATCCGCAGGGACCGCGCGCTGTCGCGGGTGAAAATGCCCGCGGCAAGCCCGTGCTTGGTGTCATTGGCAAGCGCGATCACCTCTTCTTCAGTTTTGAAGCGCTGGACCGAGAGGACGGGACCAAAGAGTTCGGTATCAACGATGGTCATGTCCTGGCGCGGGCAGTCGATGATGGTGGGCTCAAAGAAAAGGCCGGTGTCGCTTGCGCGTTTGCCGCCATGCAGGATCGTGCCGCCTTCTTCAACGGCCAAGGCCACCTGCCGGGTGATGTGATCCATTTGACCTTGGGTGCAAAGCGGGCCCATTTCGGTGGCATCGGCCTGCGGATCACCGATCTGGATGTTCTGGGCGATCGCCACCATGCGATTCAGAAAGTCGTCGGCGATGTCTTCGTGCAGGTAAAGCCGTGATCCGGCAACGCAGCTTTGGCCCGTTGCCGCGAAGATACCCGCGACCGATCCGTTTACCGCGCTTTCGATGTCGGCGTCGTCAAAGACGATGAAGGGGGATTTGCCCCCGAGTTCGAGCGAGACCTCGGCGAAATTCTCTGCCGAGTTGGTCACGATGTGGCGCGCGGCGGCGGGACCACCGGTAAAGGCGATCTTGGCCACCAGCGGATGGGTCGTGAGCGCTTTGCCGCAAGGGTCAGCGCCGCCGGTGACAATGTTGATGACACCGTCGGGGATGCCTGCCTGTGCGATCAGCTTGCCGAATTCCAGCAAGGGCGCGGAGGCATGTTCTGAGGCTTTGAGCACCATGGTGTTGCCCGCTGCAAGTGCGGGTCCGACTTTGACGGCGGTGAGGAACATCTGGCTGTTCCACGGCACCACAGCCGCGACAACGCCAATGGGTTCGCGGGCCGTAAAGACGAACATATCCGGCTTATCAATGGGGAGCGTTTCACCATGGATCTTGTCGGCGGCACCGGCGTAAAAGTGAAAGTATTCAGCGATATAAGTGGCTTGCCACGCGGTTTCCTTGAACATCTTGCCGGTGTCTGTCGTCTCGATCCGGCCCAGATGTTCGGATTGTGCCGCCAGCAGATCGCCAAGCTTGCGCAGGCATTTGCCCCGTGCTGTTGGGGTCATCTGGCCCCATGGTCCCTCGAGGGCGGCGGCTGCGGCCTGAACTGCGCGGTCGACATCGGCGGCGGTCGCCTCGGGCACGGTGGCCCAGACGTCGCCCGTGGCGGGGTTCACGCTGTCAAAGCGGGCGTCGCCCTCTGCGTCGACCCAAGCGCCATTGATCAGCATCTGATAGGATTCAAGTGGCATCGGAAGCTCCTTCGATGGCGACAAGGTAGCCGCGAAAATTGAATCACGAAAACGAATGTTATTGGACATTTGATGCGGAATATTCGATTTTATCGGTATGAACCTGCAGGAATTGCGTACCTTTTTGAGCATCATCGAGACCGGCAGCCTTGTCCGGGCGTCCGAGGTGCTGAACGTCACGCAGTCGACCGTCACCGCGCGGCTGAAATCGCTGGAGGATGAGGTGGGGCAGACCCTGCTGATCCGCAACAAGTCTGGTGTGACGTTGACCGCAGCGGGCGAACGGTTGCGACGCTATGCCGACACGATCAGCGACTTGTGGCGGCAAGCACGGCAAGAGGCGGCGCTGCCCGACGGAATGTCAGGTGTTTGCAATCTGGCCTGTGAATACGATCTTTGGCCAGGGCTGGGCGCGCGGTTCTTTGAGGTTTTGCAACGGGACCATCCGCAAGTCGCAGTCTCGATCTGGCTGGGTAGTCAGGCAGATGTGGCAGGCTGGTTGCATGAGGGCAAATCGGACGCGGCCTTTACCCATCGGTCCGCCGTGTCGCAACGGCAGGGGCAGGTTGTGCTGGCGCCCGATGATCTTGTCCTTCTTTCGACCGCGCCAGACAGCCCCGTGCGTTTTGACCCCGGCTATGTCTATGTCGAAGGCGGAGAGGCTTTTGGCCGCGATCATGCCGTGGCCTATGCGGATGCCAATACTGCGCGGGTCAGTTTTGGAAATGCGACCACAGGGATGGAGCATATCCTGCGCGTTGGCGGCAGCGCCTATCTGCCAAAAAGACTTGCTGAAAGCGCTATCGCAGATGGGCAGCTGCATCTGATAGGGGATGCGCCAGTTTTCCAGCGCGCGATATACCTTAATTACAACGTTGCCGCCCACAGGGCCTGGGGTTGGTTTGATCCGGTACTGTCAGCAATCCATCCCTGATCAAAGACCGGCGCATTCCGGGACCGGCGTCTTGACGGTGCCCTCTGTCAGATGTTGCAGCAGGTTGTCGACGGTCAGCGTACCCATGGCGGCGCGCGTCTCGATCGTGCCGCTGCCGACATGCGGCAGAAGCACGGTGTTGGGTAAGTCGCGCAGGGCTTGTGGTACGCGTGGTTCGTCCTCGAACACGTCCAGTCCGGCCCAGCCGAGCGCGCCCGTTTGCAAAGCTTCGATCAAAGCCGTTTCATCAACGACCGAGCCGCGGCCGACGTTGATCAGTGTGCCGGACGGGCCGAGCGCAGCAAGCACATCTGCGTTGACGAGGTGGCGTGTGGCTGCCCCGCCCGGGGTGATACAGATCAGCACGTCTGCCGCGGCCGCCATCGCGGTCAGATCATCATAATAGGTGTAAGTCACGTCCTTTGGTGTGCGGCTATGATACAGGATTGTCGGGTTCCATGGTGCGAGTTTGGCCGCAATTGCCTGCCCGATCCGGCCCATGCCAAGGATACCGATGGTGCGGTTATCGGCGGAATGGGTCAGCGGCGCGCTGCCACCTGTTTCCCAAGCGCCCGAGCGGACATAAGTATCATCCCGCAAGAGCGCACGATAGCAGGCCAGCATCAGCAGCACCGCAGTTGTCGCGACTTCTTGGTTCAGCACATCAGGGGTGTGGGTCACCATGATGCCGCGCCGCAAGGCTTCGCCCGTGTCGATGTTGTCGTAGCCGACCCCGTTGCAGGAAATCATCTGTAGATTAGGCAAGGCGGACATCACCGCAGGCGCGATCCCGAGGTGACCATCCGTCACCACATGGGTGATCGCGCCGCCATGCTGCGAGAGCCAGTCCATGTCGTGATCTTGCCAGCGATGCACGGTGAACGCTTCCGCCATCCGGGTCATCATCGCGTCCGTCGCATCGCTGATCAGCAACATCTCAGGCATCTTGTCGAACCGTTTGTCGTTGTTCCCCAAGGCCCGCGATGCGCAATTCCATCACGTCGCCGACGCGCAGATAAATCGGGTCGGGCTTTTTGCCCATGCCGACGCCGGGCGGGGTGCCCGTTGTAATCACATCACCGGGGTGCAGGGTCATCAGGCTGCTGAGGTGGGCGATGATCTGGGCTACGGAAAAAATCATCGTGCCGGTGTTCCCGGTCTGCATCCGGGTCCCGTTCACATCCAGCGACATGGACAGGTTTTGCGGATCCGGGATCTCATCCCGGGTTACAAGCCACGGGCCGGTGGGGCCAAAGGTGTCGCAGGATTTTCCCTTGGTCCATTGTCCAGTCAACTGGGTCTGGAAATGCCGTTCGCTGACGTCATTGACGATGCAATAGCCTGCCACATGGTCAAGCGCATCGGCCTCGGTCACGTATTTGGCGGCCTTGCCGATGACAACGCCCAGCTCAACCTCCCAATCCGTATGGGTCGATCCGCGCGGCATGACCACGTCATCAAAGGCACCACCGATGGCAGAGTTCGCTTTGAAGAACAGAATTGGATGTTCCGGAATAGCGGCGCCGGTTTCGGCGGCATGGTCAGAGTAGTTGAGGCCGATGCACAGAAACTTGCCAATGTTGCCGACACAGGCCCCAATGCGCGGGGTGTCAGGCACGGCGGGCAGGCTCGCAGGATCGAGTGCGCGCAGCCGGTCAAGCGTCGCGTCATCCAGCGCAGCGCCATTGATGTCGTCCACATGAGCAGAAAGATCCCGCAGCACATCACCATCCATCAGGCCGGGCTTTTCTGCGCCGGGTGCTCCGTAGCGTACGAGTTTCATGCGGGTATCCTTATCTGTGGTGTGCGTCGTTTACTGGCCGGACCAGCCGCCATCGATGACGTGGGCATGTCCGGTGGTGAAGGCACTTTCGTCGCTGGCCAGATAGACCACAAGGGCTGCGATCTCTTCGGCGGTGGCGACCCGGCCCATGGGCTGGCGGGCGACAAATTGGGCCAGTGCCGCCTCTTTGCTGCCGAGCTCTTTGCCAAGTGCTGCGACCCTGTCGTGCCAGCTGGGCGATTCAACGGTGCCGGGGCAGATGCAATTGCAGCGGATGCCCTGATCAATGTAGTCGGTGGCGACCGATTTGGTCAGGCCGATAACGGCAGCCTTGGTCGTGCCATAGATGAACCGGTTCGGCGCACCGATCACGCTGGAAGCGGCGGACGACATATTGATGATTGATCCTGCTCCGCGATCAAGCATGCCTGGCAGGGCCGCCCGGATGGTGCGCAACATAGATTTGACATTGATGTCGAAGGCAAAATCCCAATCCGCATCCGTGGCATCAAGAACTGCGCCGTGGTGCACAAATCCTGCGCAATTGAACAGCACATCTGGTTTGGCCTTTGCGACCCCTTCGGCCACACTGTCATCGTTGCGCACGTCCAGAGCGAGTGTTTCCACCTCTGTCAGCGTGCCAAGTGCCGCGTCGTTGACGTCGGTTGCAAAGACCTGAGCACCTTCCGCCGCCATCGCCAATGCGCTGGCACGACCAATTCCCTGACCTGCGGCGGTGACAAGAACACGCTTTCCATCCAGTCGCTTGCCGGACATCGGGTTGCTCCTTTTTGTTTTGGTCTGAATGTGTTTGGCGGGACGACAGCGCCTGTTTGAGGGATACGACCGCAATCTCCCGTGGCTGTCAATCAGGTGCGGGTGATCCTTTCACTGCATGCGCGCCGGTGGCCCCAAATGCGGGCCAGATATTGCCCGTCGCGCCGTATTTTGTCATGGCGAGCAAAGGGAATTACGATTAACTGCCCCGCAGGATGAAGGTAGAGGCAACAAAGATGAACGATCTGTGGGCAGGATTGTCCCAGGCATTCTGGATGGTCGTTGGGTTCGACACCGCGTTGCTGGAAATCACACTCCGGTCGCTGCAAGTCACGTTGAGCGCGCTTATCATCGCATCGGCTATCGCCTTGCCGCTTGCGGCGGTGCTGGCCATCCGACGGTTCCGGTTTCGTCGCACGGTCATTTCGATCCTCAATGCATTGATGGGCCTGCCGCCTGTCGTTGTCGGGTTGATCGTCTATATCTTTTTGTCGCGTGACGGTCCGTTGGGTGTTCTGGGGCTGCTGTTCACACCGACGGCCATGATCATCGCGCAGGTGATCATTATCGTGCCGCTGATCGCCAGCATCGCCCATCAGTCCTTGCGCGATCTCTGGTCAGAATACCACGACCTGCTGATTTCGATGAACGTCACCCAGGTGCAAAAGATCCGCACGCTGCTTTGGGACGCGCGGCGCGCACTTTTGACGGCATCGCTGGCGGGGTTTGGGCGCGGCATAGGAGAGGTTGGGGCGATCATGATTGTGGGTGGTAACATCGATCATGCCACGCGCGTCCTGACCACAGCGATTGCGTTGGAAACCGGCAAGGGAGATTTTGCGCTCGCCCTTGCATTGGGTTTCGTCCTGATTTTTCTGACCATTTCGATCAATATGCTGATCCATTGGCTGAGCCGAACCGAGAAGGAGGGCCGGTGGTGAACGATCTGTTCCCAATGACAATGGCAGGAGCGCAAACGGCGCGCCGGGGGCGGGTTCTGGTGGGACCGGTCGATCTGACGCTGGAAGGGCAGGGGGTCACAGCGATCATGGGCCCAAACGGGTCAGGCAAGACCAGCCTTTTGCGGCTGATGCATGGCACTGCGCGGCTGACGGCGGGCGCGATCAACTGGTCCTGCGCGTTGGACACGGCCCGCCAGCAGCAAAGCTTTGTGTTCCAGCGACCGACCATGCTGCGCCGTTCTGTCATTGATAACATTGCCTATCCGCTGGCCATTCGCGGGGTATCGCAATCAAGGGCGCGCGCGCGTGCGCGCGAATGGGCGGAAAAGGTCGGGCTGGCGGGTGCGTTGCATCGATCTGCCACCGTGCTGTCGGGTGGAGAACAGCAAAAGTTGTCGATCGCTCGCGCGCTGATCACGGAGCCCAAGGTGCTGTTTCTGGATGAGCCGACGGCATCGCTTGATGGCCCGGCTAAACGCGAGATCGAAGAGATCCTGATAGCAGCCAAACATGCAGGCACACGGCTTTTGATCACGACGCATGATTTGGGGCAGGGCCGACGTTTGGCGGATGATGTGATTTTCTTGCTGAAAGGACGCGTGAATGAAACAGGCGAAGCCAAGGCATTCTTTGCGGCCCCGCAAACGCCAGAAGGACAAGCCTTTCTGAATGGAGATATCGTGACATGAAATCCGTGTTGCTCGCTCTGATGTTTGCCGTTGCGGGCGTTGCGGCCTCGGCGCAGGACAGCATGAGGCTGGCCGTCACGACGTCTTTCCACAACTCCGGGCTTGCGGATGTGCTGTTGCCCGAAATCGCACAGGACCTTGGTTTCGAAGTGCAATTGCTGGTGGTCGGGACGGGGCAGGCGCTTCGGTTGGGGCGCGCGGGCGATGTTGACGCCATTCTTGTTCATGCCCGCGCCGCGGAAGAGGCTTTTGTGGCCGAAGGCCATGGACCGCACAGACGACAGATCATGTACAATGATTTTGTGATCATTGGGCCGTCAGATGATCCGGCCGAAATCCGTGATGTCGCCTTGGCGCGTGACGCCCTTGTCCGGATCAACAGCGCAGCGGCCAACTTTGTCAGCCGTGGCGATGACAGCGGCACCCACCGCAAAGAGTTGGATATCTGGGTGGATGCCGGCCTTGATCCGGCGGCATTTGGCTCGTGGTACAAGGCCGTAGGTGCGGGCATGGGCGCTGCGCTGAACACGGCCGCGGGCCTGAATGCCTATGTGCTGTCGGACCGGGCAAGCTGGCTAAACTTTGGCAATCCGCGCGGGCTGGCGTTGCTGTTTGAAGGGGATGCTGTCCTGTTCAATCAGTATAGTTACCTGCCAGTCAGTGCGGAGCGGCACCCGCATGTGCGTGTGGAGCTCGCGCAGCAACTGGAAGACTGGCTAACCTCGGACAAGGCGGCCATGTTGATTAACGGCTATCAGATCGGCGGGCAGACGCTTTTCACCTTTAACGCGGATCGTTGACTTGCACCTTTGGCCGCTTGCAGGCTGACATTACATGTCCAGAATGGCCGTGATCGCCGCGTCATTCAGGGTGATGTTGTCGCCGTCGAAATAGATTTCGTTCACACCGTTGATCGGCGCGCCCCCGGTAACATCACCCAATACAACGATCTGATCACCTCCGGGCAGCCGCACGACAAAGTCTTCGGACCCAAACGCAAGCCTGTCGATCGTGGCGTCGGTTGAGTTATATCCCACGATCTCAAGCCGGTTGATTCCGGAATGAGGCGCATCGTCCAGAATGGTCAGCGTGCCGCCGCCTGCCGTGAATACAAAGACATCATCCCCTTGGTCGCTGAAGATGAACTCAGCACCGCTGGGGAACTGCGCGCCGCCCGTAGTTGGGCCTTCCAGAATGGTCGTGCCAGCCGCGATATCCGCCGCGATTGCCATGTTGATCAGATCAGCCGTGGTCAAGGTCGTGCCGTCATTTGTCAGTTCAACAAGAACCGCTCCACTGCTGGTGGCCAGCCCGTTCTGGACCCGAATGGAGCCTGGGTCATTCGCAAACGTGATCAACATGTCTTCGTCAAAGGATGGCGCACCACTGCTGGCGTCGCGGGTTCCAGACACCGATGTGATTTGCAGGTCGGCCAGATCGACGCCGCTGATGCGGATCAGCTCAAAGCTGTTGATGTTGCCGGTGGCCAACAAGATGTCATCGCCATCACCCAAAGTGTAATCAAAGACATCATTGCCGTTTCCGCCTGACAGCACATCATCGCCTAGTCCGCCGCGGAGCGTTTCGCCAAGGGCGCTTCCGATGATCAGGTCATCGCCGTTTGTGGCCATGTCTTCGTATGTCCGCGCGCGTGCCTGGCTTGCATCTAGGGTCTGATCGGTGAAAGTGAATGCCTCAATCGCGCCGCCGATCAGGTTGATCACTTCGATTGTCGTGCCATCGGGCATGACGATATACACATCCGCCGGATCAAGCCGGTCCTGCACAAAGGTCACGGCTGTTGAGGCAACATCAAACAGGATATTATCACTGTCCCCAGTCCCGGTGTCCCGGATTACATCGTTCCCCAGACCTTGGCGCACGATGTAAGTGTCGGATCCGTCTGCACCATCTAGCAGGTCGTTGCCCAAGCCACCATCCAGTGTCTCGTTGGCACCATTCCCGCCGATCAGTACGTCGTCTCCGCTTGTGGCGCGCTGGGCGAGATAAGCGGTCGAGAGCTCTGACACAGAGTAGATATCTGGCGTGCCGGTGGATGCCTCGAACCAGATTTGTTCCAAATTGAAATTGCCGGGGTAGAAATCCTGGATCGTCAGGATGTCGCCGCCACCGAAATCAAACACCAGATCGTTTGCATCCAAAGGCGAACGCGCGATGCTGGCATCTGAAAGCGCATAGTCCTGGATCATCAGGATATCCATGCCACCGAGACTGCTGGCAGCTTCGACGATCACCGCGCCTTCGTCCCCGCTGGCGTAGGAATAGGTGTCGTTCCCACGTCCACCAATGAGGGTGTCCTGCCCTGCACCGCCTCGCAGAATATCTGCTCCGGTGTAGCCGGTGATGATGTCGTCGCCAGATGTCACCTGTTGGTCGATGATCAGCTGCTGCAACTCTGCCGTGGACGCAATGCCGGTGCTGCTCCCGGATGTGTCGATGATCGTGATCGTGTCGACCCCGGAAAACTGGGCAAGGGCGCCAACAAGGGTGATGCTTTCCTCGACCCGCCCGATTCCGAGCGCAGGCCCAACTAGGGCTGAGTCTTCGTGGACGATTTCGATGATGACATCGTCCGGATCAAATTCGCTTAGGCGGAATGACACGTCCTGATGCACGACAGTGTCAGCGATGATCCCGCTGAAGTCGATTGTGACGTTGTAGCCTGCAACGGTTGCGAAGGCCTTTGAGACGCTGTCGTCGCCAATGGCGCTGACGTCAAAGAACAATTGGTCGTTGCCGCTGCCATCCAGTGCGAAGTGTTCGTTGAGTGCAGTCGAAGTAAATGAGTTGTCGCCGCCGGGATCGACAATATCGACCTTTGTGATCACGTCTTCATTGGGGTCGGCGGTAACTGCCTCTGCCACCAGTGAAGCAATGAAGGCCTCAAAATTCGTGACCCCATCAAGGTCATCAGCATCATTGTCAAAAGCCAGATCCGAGAATTGCACATGCTCAAAGTCGGACATGTTCAGCAGGTCGAGCGTGTTGTTGGCATCGATGAAAAGCTGGACGTTGTTGCTGAACGCGGGATCGAAGCGGATCGCATTTGGTCCGGCAAGGGCGAAGTCCGTCGATGAGAATGCGGTCAGGTCGAGCGTGTCGGTGTCGCCACTGCCGCCGTCAAAGATCACATCTTTGCCATCGCCCGCGCCATAATAATAGGTGTCGTCGCCCTCACCGCCCGAGACATATCTGTCTGACCCCGGTGAACCTGGCAGATTTTCCGCGCCACCCGCACCGATCAGATCAAGACCAAGCGTCAGCGCCTGATCGATCACATGTTGCCGCATCTGCTGTTCCGTCACGGTCTGATCCGTAAAGTCGAAAAACGCGATATTATTGGTGAGGCCGCCTGCAAGCGCGCCTTTGATCTCGATCCGGTCGCTGCCAGCCTCGAGCACGATGCTTTGGTCGTCGCCGGTATAGGTTATGGTGAAATCGGCAAGGCTGCGGTCGGTCAGGACAACACGGTCGTTATCATGAAATCCACCATCCATGACAATGTCATGACCATCGCCGGTCGAAAAGACATAGACATCCGCGCCGTCGCGCCCCGTCAGCGTGTCGTTGCCAAGACCACCGGTGATCGTATCGGCAGTTGAAAATCCAAATACAACATCATCGCCGCTGCTTTGTTGTTGATGGATCAATTCAGAACGTATTTGCGCCATCGTCAGCGTTATGCCGATATCCGCAAAATTGATATTTTCGATCTGGTTTGCCGTGTTGCCGGTCAGCGTGTTGAGCACGGTGATCTGGCCAGTTGTGCCAGCGCCGTCGTCCAGGCTGATCAGCAGATCATCGGTGGCAAAATTGACCTCTCCGTTTGAGATGCGGGTAAACGTCACCTGACTTCCGGGCAGAACAGTGCCTGTTACCAGATCATAGTCGACGGTGAAGTCGTGGATGACCAGCGTGTCATTGTCGAGAAAACCACGATCCGCGATGACATCAACGCCATCACCGGCCCGGTAAACGTATGTGTCCGATCCGTCGTTTCCGATCAACGTGTCGTTGCCAGCGCCGCCCTGAAGCGTTTCCTGACGATCAAAGGCCTCAACCAGATCATCGCCCGCGCTGGTTTGTTGGTCGGTCAGAATGTTACGCACATCCTCCATCGACAGGTCGCCATCGAGGAAACGCAGCACCTCGATCCCGTCGTCATTGAAGCTGTTGATCGTGCCGATCAGGGTCAGCGCATCGCCACCGCCAAAGTCAATTTGCAGATCATCGGACCCGGCAATCTGTGCGAATGCGCCGTCACCGATGTTGTATCCAATCTGAACAATGTCCGTGTCGAGAAAACCGGAGTCCCGGATGGTGTCGTGCCCGTCGCCTGCGTTGAATATGTAAAGGTCGCTGCCATCGCCACCGCGCAGCACGTCATCGCCCGCCCCACCGGCCAAGGTGTCAGCGGCACCGAAGCCACGAATGTCGTCAGCACCACTGGTTGTTTCGCCCGCAAGGATCAGCGCGCGGACTTCTGCGTCGGTCAGCGTCACGCCATCATCAAAATGAAACTCTGAGATGCGTCGCGATCCGCTATCAACGCCCAGTCCGTCGCGCACAACCACGCCCTGCGTGAAATCTGGTCCCGACGCTGGACGGATGAGCAGATCGACCCCCTTTTGCTCAAACGGGTTGGCGGAAAGCCGTTCAAACACCACATCCGTAGAGGCATAGCCGATCATCACCAGATGATCGGTGTCACGAAACCCGGTCTCTTCGATGATATCCAGTCCATCGCCAAGTGAATGGACGAAAATGTCGCCTTGATCGCCACCGATCAGGCTGTCGTTCCCCTCTTGCCCGTCCACGAGGCGTGAGAACCCGTCATCGATCAGTTCCTGTGCCGTGGCATCGCCCGATAAGGTGCCATCGACGATACCCAACCAGAACCTACCTGTTGTCGAGATGCCGCCCGCGTCCGTCGCTGTGACCGCGATGCGGACAAGATCGTTTGTTGTTGGCGTGCCGCTGATGATGCCAGTCACGCTGTCGATGCTCAGGCCATTTGGCAGGCTCGATTGCCCCTCGATCACGGCGGAGAAGTTCAGTGCGCCGCCCTCGGGATCAGTGAAAAATGCGCTGGTGTCGATGGCGTTTGTGGCTGTGGGATCAATCTCTTGCGTCAGCGCTAACTGCACTGCGTCCGGTGGTGTGAAGACAGGGGGGACGTTCACATCAAAGGTGGCGGTGAGCGTGGTCGTTCCACCAAGATCGTCCGAGACGCGGATGGTCACCACGTCATCCACTATCTGCCCGGCCCCGGCGGAATAGCTGAAACTGCCGTCATCATTGACTGACAGTGTCCCTTGCAACCCGGTTGACAGATTTTCAAACGTCAGCGGGTCTCCGTCCGCATCGGTGGCAGTGAAGTTGCCCAGAACAGTTGCACCTTGATTGACAACAATGGATACATCGGTGCCCACCGGGGCGTCATTGACGCCGCTGATTGCAACACCCGACATCCCCGATACGACCGAGGTCCCGTCCGTGACATCGTAGTTGATGGTCAGCAGTTCGGTGGCATAGGCCCCGAGCGAGACATACTGGGCCGGATCGAGATTGATGCCGGTCACGTTGCCCGAACCATCCGTCACCACGGTAAAGGAAATCACGCGGCTGCCCGACGGGTCGTCGCTTGTTACTGTGATGTTGCTGAAATCCAGATTGTCGCCATCCTGATCGATCCACTCTGCGCTGAGGTCGATCAAAAGTTGCGTGGCATCAGCCGTCAGCGCAAAGCCTGCCGTGTCCACGGTTGCGACGTAGATGTCATTGACGTTCCCGCTGGTGACGCGGCTGTCAAAGTTGCCTGTGACCGTGCCAGAGGCAAAGACAATCTGTGACCCGTCGGCCGAGATATCGGGCTGGCCGCCGCCGGGCTGAGAGGCAAAGTCTGGCGTTATTGAAATGCGGATCGTCTCACCGGTCAGCCGGTCATGGACGAAGATGTCGTTGTCGCCGTTGGTGTCGGGTGTCACTTCATCAAGGATCGTCGCCTGTGACTGGAAGGCGACAAAACGGCCATTGTCAGAGATCTGTGCGTCAAAGCTCGCGCCGTCGCTACCAAGCCCGCTGGTCGAGACGGATACGCGGGTGGTTTCGCCGGTGGCAAGGTCGTGGACAAAAACGTCATCGGCGTTGTTGACGTCGTTTGCCACCAGATTGTTGGCCCTTGAGACCCAGGTGACGAAGCGCCCGTCGCCCGACACGGATGGCGTTGAAACGGATTGCCCGCCGACCGATGATACCGCCTCTTGATTGCCAACGACGCCGGTACTGCTTTGCGACACAAGCGTGAGGACGTCGGTTTCGACCTGATAGGCATAAACGTCGACCAGTCCGTTGGTGTCTGCCGCGTCAAAGCTATTGGCCGTCAGGAACGCCACCGTTGCACCATCCGCAGAGATCGCCGGGTTGAAAGAGCTAAACGTTTCTGACGTGCCGACGGTCTGTGAAACCATCACCGTTTCACCGGTTATGCGGTCGTGCAGATAGATGTCATCCGATGCGCCGTTGTCGTCGGCATCAGCAACAAGGTTCGTTGCGTTGCTTTGGAACACGACCAATCGCCCGTCCGCCGAAACTGCGGCGTTTTGCGATGTGCCATTGAGCCGATTCCCATCCACACCGAAGGGGACCAGCAACTGTGTCTCGCCGGTATTCAGATCGCGGACGTAGATGTCGAACTTGTTGTTGTCCGGGATTGGTGTGCCGCCGCCATCCGTCGGAACAAGGTCACTGGCGCGGGATTGGAAGACGACGACGGTCCCGTCAGCGTTGATCGCCCCGCCTGATGCACCATTCGTCGTGATTTCTGCATTGGTGCCATTCTGGACGCTGGCGCGGCTGTTGGTCTCGCTGGGGTCCTCGAGATAGACGTCGCCGCGGGCATTTGTGTCACCTGTAATCAGGTTGGACGCGACGGAATCGAAAACAATGCTGTTGCCGTCGGCAGAAATCGCGGGGTTGAGTGATTGCCCGTTACCGCCCGTTGTGT
This sequence comes from uncultured Paracoccaceae bacterium, assembly GCA_947493335.1. Taxonomy (GTDB): domain Bacteria; phylum Pseudomonadota; class Alphaproteobacteria; order Rhodobacterales; family Rhodobacteraceae; genus CANMYO01. The sequence goes on from CANLQO010000001.1 coordinate 213,887, forward strand.
CGGTCACGTCTTCGGTGACCAATCGAACGTTGCTGACGCTTGGCGCGGCCCTTGCTGGCGCGTCGTTCAGGCCGTCGACATCGATCGTCACGGTCGCTTGAACCTGCGCGGTTCCGGTGTCGATCTGGTAGGTAAAACTGTCGCTGGCGGCGTCACCTGTGCCAAGGCTGGCAAAGAACGATGACGGGTCATAGTCAAACGTGCCGTCGCTGTTAAAGGTGATGTCGCCGTCCGGGCCAGAGAGGATTGTATAGGTCCCCCCCAAGGGCGTGTCGTTGCCGGATACGTCGCCGCTGATTGGCGTGTCTTCGTCTGTGGCGTAGCTGTCATCCAAGGCCGCGAGCGTCGGATCACGCCCCTCAACCGTGAGTGTCAGCGCGTTTGCGGTCCGTCCGCCGTTCGTGTCCACAACATCAAATGTGAAGTTGATGATCTGGCTTTCGCCCGCGTCCAATGCGGCAAAGGTGGTCGCATCATAGGTCAGTGTCGACCCGACGAGGGTGAAGCCGCCAAAGGTGCTGCCATCTTCGATGAGGTTTTCGACTGACAATGTGTCGCCGGTGTCGACATCGCTTGCGCCTGCAAGCAGCGCGACCTCGAAAGCATCCTGTGTCTCGTCCGTTGTGGCATTCAGCGGGCTCACATCGGGGGCATCATTGGCACCGGTGATTGTGACGGTCACGACCTGCGCTATGCCGTCGGGCGTTACGGCAGAGAAGTGATCGGTGATGGTCGCGCCCTGTGACAACGCATCAATCGCGGCAAGGGCGTTGTCTGCTGAAAAGGTCCAGACCCCGGCAGCGGTCAACGAAAACGAGCCGAGGCCATTGCTGCCCGCTGTGTCCGTCTGGGCGACGAAACTTTGCGTGCCGACGAAGGTACTATTGATGGTGAGCGTGCCTGACGTGGTCAGAGTGGCCGCGCTGTCTTCGATCACTGCGCCGGTGCTGGCTCCGCCAATGATGTCTTGTCCGCGGATGTCACGGAACGCCTGAGTGCCATCGTCAAAGATGATCTGGCTGAACAGCAAAGCGCCGTTGCTGTCATAGGTCTTTTCGATGCGGTCCCAAAGATATGCATCTGTTGTGTCTGTAATCGTCGCGGTGTCGCGCACACCATTGGCAAATTGCACGGTCTGCTGCCGCCCGTCATCGTAGTTGATGACTTGCTGAACCTTATCGCCTAGCGCGTCAAAGGTTGTGGTGCTTGTGCTCCAGACATGCGTGTTTCCAAGATCGGACTGGGTCAGCGTCGAAAGTGTACCGTCCGTGTATGTCCGGACGGTTTGCTTTCCGCCATCCAAAACGGTTGTGGTCTGTGCAAGCTCGCCCATGGTGTCGTAAACCATGTGCTGACTGGTCCAGCCGCGCGTGTTGCCAAGGTCAAGCTGCAAGGCTTGATCGCGCAATCCATTGCTAAATTGCGTCGTACTTTCAAGGCCATCGTCCAGCACCACGACTTTGGTGACAAGCGCACCAAGCGCATCATAGGTTTTTCGGATTTCATCCCAGGTGTAGGCATTGCCGCTGTCCGACATCGTTACAGTGGCCGAAGCGGGCCCGGTCGGTGGGGTCGTAACAACGACAGTGCCGTTGTCGCGTGTTGTCGTGATGTCGATCATCCGGCCATTGGCATCATAGCTGTAGACTTTGGTTGCCCAGCTAAACGCGTCTGAAACGTCCGTGTCGGTCCGCGACGCGATGATGCCATCGGCATAGCTGACCGCTGAGGTGCGACCATCATCAAAGGTCGTGAGCCCAGTGGCGAGGCGGCCCTGCGCATCATATGTGACCAGCTTTTCCAACCAGATCCGCTGGTTTCCGGCGTCCTGGGTCGACCGAACTGAAATGCTGCCGTTCACGAAATTGGTGGTGATGATTGTCCCATCATCAAGCGTAGAGGTGTGGGTCGTCAGAAGGCCCGTAGTTGCGTCAAACTGGCGAGACTGCGTCAGCCAGACCCATTGATCCAGCGGGTCGGTCCAGGCGCGATGCGTCGCGATCCCGGCACTATAGGTGACCGTTTGAATGCGCCCGTCGTCGTAGGTGATCTGTTCGGTTTGCAGGAAAAGATTGGCGTCGTAAGTCAGAACACGTTGAAACCAAGGGTGTTCGTTCGCCGTGTCGGTTATGGTACTCATTGACATATCTTGTGGCCACCTTACCGCATCCTACCACCGTTAGTTTTGGTGGAATTTTGACCTAAAGTAAACGAAATGCACTTGAGGCGCCGCTGCAGTGGGCCTTGCGTGACACTTATGCCGATGCCGTTTCGTAAAGGGGCAAAGACAAGGTGACGGCAAAGCAGTCGGGCCGCTGTGACAAGGCTATCTGACCACCAAAGGCCGTTGCGACCGCTGCCGCAATCGGAAGCCCCAGGCCGGATCCAGCGCCCGGACCGACCTGACCAAACCGTCCCAGCGCGCGATCAAAGTCTGCCTCTGCGATCCCCTTGCCGTTATCAGAGACGGTCACCTGCAACGTGTCCGCCGTCCGGCGCAGGTTGAGATCGATGCGCGACGTTTCCGGACCGCCATGGACAATCGCGTTGTTGCCCAGGTTCAGAATAGCTTGTTCGAGCATGACAGGATCGCCCATCAGCATCGCGTGATCCGCATTGGATAGCGTTTCCAGCGTGATCCCGTTTGCCTGCGCCGCGCTTTCGATTTTTGCGGCGATGTCGGGGATGAGTTCCATCACGTCAAAGGCCTGACCGGTGTCGGGCGAGGGGGCCGCCTTGGCGCGTTCAAGAGTCAAAAGGTTGTTGGCCAGGTGTCCGGCCTCACGGGCGGCAACGATCAAATCCTCTGATCGTTCTTGTGCGGCCTCAAAGGTGCGGGCGTTGGCCACAGACTCTGCCAGTCCAAGCACCCCAGCAATCGGATTGCGAAGCTGGTGGGCAGCATCGGAAATGAATGCGTCTTTGGTTGCAAGCGCACGAGAAAGTTCGGCCACGAGATTGTTGAAACGTCCAACAATCCCGGAAATCTCGTGCGGGATGCGCCGTTGAATGGGGGAAAGATCTGTGGTCGATCTGCGCGCGATCGCATCTTCGAGATCCAGCAATGGGGCAAGGCCGCGGGCGACGCCAAACCAAACGATGATGGCCAACGCTCCGATCATTGAGGCAATAATCAGGAAAAGAGGGCCGGTGCGCGACTGTACGAACCCATCTCTGACGGCCGTCTTTTGCCAGACAGTGAATGTAAAAAGTCCGGTGACTTCGTCGATAGTTGTGCGTTGGGTCATACGCAGGGCGCGAACCTGCGCGCCTTGATAGGTGGAATCATAATAGGTCTGGGCCGTGTCAGCGGGGACGTCATTTGGCGGAACCGGTGGCGTTGCATAGCCGGTAACGAATACTCCGTCCGGTGCGTAGACGTGGTAAAACACGGCCCCGCCGGACGTGTCGGCCAGAAGGTCGCGCGTCTCTTCGCTCAAGGCATCACCGCCTGAGACGGCCACGTCGCGCGACGTGGCGAGTGCCGTTGACAAGAGCGATCTGTCGAACCGCTCTGCCGCATTGGATTGTGCGTCAAGATAAGCCCAGGCGCCAACAAAGGCCGATATGACCATAAGCGGCAACAGGATCAAAAGCGTCAGGCGGACACGAAGCGACAGGCTGTAATTCACGGTGTGGCCTGCATCATATAGCCCAAGCCGCGCTTGACAGTGATCTGCACTCCGTGGGGATGTAGCCGCTTGCGCAGGCGCGAGACGTAGACTTCGACCACCGGTTCATCGACATCCGCGCCAGTGCCATAAAGGCTATCTAACAAGAGCTGCTTGGACACGATCCGGCCGCCGGCAAGCAGAAGCCTTTCAAAAAGTGCTACCTCACGTCGCGGAATATCAAGCGGCCCATCGAAGGAGGCAATCATGCGTGATGTCTGGTCAAACGTGACCCCCCCTATGCTTAGCATAGGTTTGGACGGGGCGGCTGTGCGGCGCGACAAGGCCCGGATGCGGGCCACAAACTCTTCCATTTCAAAGGGCTTGCTGAGGTAGTCGTCGGCACCGGCATCAAGACCCTGCACCTTATGGCGCGTTTCTGATTGTGCGGTCAGCAGCAAGACCGGGCGCAGATCGCCGCGCGCGCGCATCTGGCGCAGAATGGTCAGCCCATCAGTTTGGGGCAGGTTGATATCGAGCACCACGATATCTGCATCGTCGTGGGTCAGGAATGCCGCCGCCTCGGCCCCGTCATGCAGCAGGTCGACCGCATGCCCGGCATCCTGCAGGTGATAGCGCAGGCCCTTGGCAACCGAAATATTGTCTTCAACCACGACGATGCGCACGGACCGACCCCTTTGTGAAAAAATGGCGGATGCAAGGTTCGTGCAAGGATGTCACCGCACCCTGAGGACATCAAGAAGGCAGGGAGGCCTTCTGATTCGATACGTCGGACCATCACGGTTCGATATTTGGGAGGAAGACATGCTTAAGAAAACGCTCGGCGCGCTGGCGCTGACATCCGCTTTGGTCGCAACGCAGTCCGCTGCTGACGGCCACCAGATTGATCTGTCCGGCAAGACCGTTGAATGGATCATCCCGTTCTCTGAAACCGGTGGTTCAGCCAAATGGGCCAACTTCTACGCTCCGCTCTTGTCAGAGGCGCTGCCTGGAAACCCCACTGTTGTGGTCACTTTCAATCCGGGTGCCGGGTCAACCAAAGGGGCGAATGCCTTTCAGGAAATGACTTATGACGATGGTACCACGATCTTTGGATCGTCGGGGTCTACCCAGTTCCCTTACCTGTTGAGCGATCCGCGCGTGCGCTATGAATACAGCGACTGGAACGTTGTTCTGGCGTCGGGCACCGGCGGCGTCGCTTACCTGCCGCCTGACTTGCATGGCATGCTCGGCGATGGTGGCGATGCATCTGGCATCGCGGGAGAAGACTTCATCTACGGCTCTCAGGGCGCGACGCGTCTGGACCTTGTTCCATTGTTGGCATGGGAAATGCTGGGCCTTCAGGTGGAACCGGTCTTTGGCATCGAGGGCCGCGGCGACGGGCGCCTGATGTTCGAACGTGGCGAGGCCAACATCGACTATCAGACGTCGTCTTCGTTCCTGTCGGGTGTGACCCCGCTGGTCGAGGCTGGTACGGCGACGCCATGGTTCTCGTTCGGGGCGCTGGACACTGATGGCAACATCGTGCGGGACCCGACATTCCCCGACATGCCAACCTTCAAGGAAGTTTGCGAAGCCACCGCTGGCTGCGAGACCGAAGGCGAACAATGGGATGCCTGGAAAGCGTTTTTCATCGCCGGGTTCCCGGCCCAGAAGATGGTCTTCCTGCCCGCAGGTGCACCTGACGCCGCAATTGCGACCTATACCGAAGCCTTTGCAGCGATCCAGGAGCGTGACGATTTCGCAGAGATCAGCGGCGCTCGTTTGGGTGTCTACCCACAGCTGACTGGTGCCGCAGCGCAGACAGCGCTGACAAGTGCCACGGACGTGCCACAAGCGGCCAAGGACTTTGTGATCAACTGGCTGAGCGAGCGCTACGGCGTCGTCCTTCAGTAGATCAAAAATTGTCCCGTCTGCGCCTGTCGCGGGCGGGGCTTTGACGTCTTTTCTATCAGCATCAGGGGGCCGAGATGGAAGTCTTTGCAACAGCGTTGCCTGCGTTGAACGACGCATTTGCGATGATCCTGCAGCCACATGTGATCGGATTTCTGGTCCTTGGCGTTGTGATGGGGCTTTGCATCGGGGTTTTCCCGGGCCTTGGGGGCATTGCCGGTCTTTCGCTGCTTTTGCCCTTTATGTTCGGGATGGAGCCTGTCACGGGCCTTGCCCTGATGGTTGGCATGGTCGCTGTCGTGCCGACCTCTGACACGTTTGCGTCTGTGCTGATGGGGATACCGGGGTCATCGGCCTCGCAGGCGACGGTGCTGGATGGCTTTCCGATGGCCAAGAAAGGGCAGGCGGCGCGTGCGCTATCGGCCGCTTTCGCCTCGTCATTGTTCGGCGGGCTGGTCGGGGCGGCCTTCCTGACCGTTTTCATTCTGGCCGCGCGACCCATCGTGCTGCTGTTTCAAACGCCAGAACTCTTGATGATCACCATTTTCGGCCTGTCGATGGTCGGTATTCTGGCCGGGCGCGTGGCGCTCAAAGGGCTTGTGGCTGCCTGTCTTGGCATTCTTGTAGGCACTATTGGCGAAGGGGCCAGCTCAGGTGCGTTGCGGATGTCCACCTATGACATGCCCTATCTGGTGGACGGGCTGAAACTTGTAATCGTGGGCCTTGGTATCTTTGCCATCCCCGAGATCGTCGCGCTATTGCGCCGCGACAAGGCCATTTCGGACCGCGCGCCGTTGGGCGGTGGCTGGATGTCAGGGGTCAAGGACTGGTGGGCCAACAAATGGCTGTCCATGCGCTGTTCGCTGATTGGCGTTGTCGTCGGCGTGATCCCCGGCTTGGGTGGATCGGTCGTGGACTGGATCGCCTATGGCCACACCGTGCAAACCGCCAAGGACAAGTCGCAATTTGGGTCCGGCGACGTGCGTGGCGTGATCGGGCCGGAAAGCTCCAACAATGCCAAAGAAGGCGGCGGGCTGGTGCCGACATTGCTGTTTGGCATCCCCGGTTCGGGCTCAATGGCGATCTTTATCTCTGCTGTCGCATTGTTGGGCACCGGATCGATCGAGGTCGGGCCGTCAATGCTGAAGAACAACCTTGATTTTACCTATGCCATCGTTTGGCTGCTGGCGCTGGCGAACGTTGTGGGCACGCTGATCTGTATCGGTGCGTCGGGCGGAATCGCAAAGCTGACAGAGATCCGGTTCGCATTGCTTGCACCGTTCCTGTTCATGATTATTGCCTTTGCCGCCTTTCAGTCGCGGCAGGAAATCTGGGACCTTGTCGCGCTGTTTGGTATCGGCCTGTTGGGCATTCTGATGCGCCGGTTTGACTGGTCGCGACCGGCCTTTTTGATCGGGTTTGTGCTTTCTGCCCCGGCGGAACGCTACACCAACCAAGCCTATCAGATCGCAGCCTCGCGGTTCCGTCGCGGGTTTGACGAAGGCATCGACTATATCTTCAGCCCGATTGTGATCGTTCTGATCATCATCACGCTGTTGTCGGTGGTGATCGGCCTGCGGCAGGCCAAGAATATCCAGGCCGAAGGCGCTGTCGCGGCAGGCACCAAGCGTGCGCCGTTGATCTTTCTGCTGGCGGTTACTGGCTACATCGTACTGGCCTATTGGAATTCTGCCATCATCCCTGACTTTGCGCGCATGGACCGGGTTTTCCCTGTCTTTGTTGCCACGGTCGCGCTGATTGGCTGTGCCTTGCTGCTGATCCAGATGATGCGTTCGGCCGAGACGGCACCAATCTTTGCAGATCGCGAAGCAGAAGAGGCTGATGAAAACACATATGGCCTTTGGGGCACGTTGGGTTGGTTTGCCAGCCTCTTGATCGCATCTGCCCTTGTGGGGTTCATTCTGGCGTTGGCCGGGTTCCTGTTGTTGTTCATCCGGTTCCGTGCTGGCAAAGGCTGGGGCTACGCAGGCGTCTATACGGTCGCTGGAATTGCTTTCATCTGCGCGATGGCCTGGACGTTGAACCGCGACTTTCCGCCGGGTCTGTTGCAGTCATTGGTTGAGCTTCCCTGGCCGCTGACATGACGCAAACTGCCATCCCCTTCCTGTTCATGCGCGGAGGGACATCGCGTGGTCCCTATCTGAACCGCGCCGACCTGCCAGCAGATCAAGACACCCTTGCGCGGGTGCTGGTGGCGATGGTGGGGTCAGGACATCCATTGAACATCGACGGGATCGGGGGCGGGAACGCGGTAACGACCAAAGTCGCAATGCTGTCCCGGTCGGATGACCCGTGGGCCGACATCGACTATTTCTTTGCGCAAGTCAGCGTTGAGGATCGCACGGTCGATTTCAAACCGACCTGCGGCAATATCCTGTCGGGCGTCGGACCGGCGGCAATTGAGATGGGTTTGATCGCCGCAGCGACTGGCGAGACAAAGGTGAAGATCAGAGCGGTAAACACTGGCGCGCGGGTTGTGGCCACAGTGCAGACTCCAGGTCATGCGGTGCGATATGACGGCGATGCCGCGATTGACGGAGTCCCCGGCACCGCCGCGCCAGTGGCCCTGCAATTCATGGACACGATTGGTGGTGCAACGGGCGCTTTTCTGCCAACGGGTAACCTGATCGACACCTTTGATGGAGTCGATGTGACTTGCATGGATGTGGCCATGCCCATGGTGATCGCGCGGGCCGAAAGCTTTGGCTTGACCGGGTATGAGAGCGCGACAGAGCTGGATGACAACGCCGGATTTTTCGCCGCGATGGAGGCGGTGCGGATCAAGGCAGGCGAGGCCATGGGCATCAAGGACGTGGCACGCTCTGTCGCGCCCAAGTTCGGCCTGCTTGCGCCCGCAAAAGACGGCGGCACCATCGCGACCCGCTACTTTATGCCGTGGAAGACACACCCGACGATGGCCGTCACGGGCGCGCAATGTCTTGCGTCCTGCGTCCTGACCCCCGGCACGGTGGCAGATGGGATGGCCGCACGGTCCAATGACCGCCCTGCGACGCTGACGCTAGAACACGCCAGCGGACAAATTGACGTGCTGGTCGACTACGAATTGACAGCGGACGGGATTGATCTGCGCTCTGCCGGATTGGTGAGGACCGCCCGCCTGCTTGCGCAGGGTGAGGTTATGGTGCCGCTGGACATCTGGGCGGGGATTGAACCAGCGCGCTAAATTGTATACCATTGTATGCAATTTAGAGGGGGACACATCATGCTCGGTCAAGACCATCTCACGACGGCAATCGCGGCGCTGAAGGCGGCGCATGGGGCAATCAATTCCGAGATCAGCGCCTACCCAACGCCAATCTCGGGCTGTGACGCGCAGTTCAATCACTTGCTGGACCAACGGCACCGCATCACAGCCGCCCTGGCAACATTGGATCAGCCGGTCTTTATCCCGACGCCGCGGACTCCCGCGCAGGGGGCAGGGGTCGAAAGTCGGTGAAAGTTCACATTCTTGACGATTGGTGCGATACGTTGCGGGGTTTGCCTTGCTTTGAAAAACTCGCGAACCATGACGTCACAGTCTGGACCGACCACGAGCCCGATCCCATCGCCTTGGCCGCCCGCCTGCAAGAGACCGAGGCGCTGGTACTGTTTCGGGAACGCACGCGGATCGGGTCGGCGCTGCTGGACCGCCTGCCGCACCTCCGTTTGATCAGTCAGCGCAGCGTCTATCCCCATGTCGATGTGCCAGCCTGCACGGCCCGTGGCGTAATGCTATGTTCCAACATGCATAGCGACACGCCGTCCTATGCGGCCGCCGAGATGACGCTGGCGTTGATCCTGTCCAGCTATAGGCAGATACCACAGCAGGCTTCTTCTCTCCGCCGGGGGCAGTGGCAAATGGGCGTCGGCCGGACGCTGCGTGGCCGGACGCTGGGGCTTTATGGCAATGGCCGGATCGCGAATGCGGTTGCGGATTATGCCGCCGCATTGGGGATGCGGCTGCAATGGTGGGGCTCTGACGCCGCGCGCGAACGCGCCGTGGCCGAAGGAAAAACTGTGCCCGCAAGTCGCACAGACTTTTTCGCGACCTCAGATATTGTCAGTTTGCATGTGCGTCTAAAGCCCGAGACCAAGGGTATTATCACACCAAAGGATTTGGCTGCCATGGCGCCACGGAGCCTGTTGGTGAACACTTCGCGGTCAGGCTTGATCGTGTCTGGCGCGCTCGAATCGGAAATTGCCAGAAATCGCATTCATGCGGCGGTGGACGTGTTCGACACTGAACCCCTTCGAGACAAAGATCACATTCTTCTTACACATCCCAATGTGCTGCCCACCCCACACATCGGCTATGTGACCGAGGATGAATTTGACCTGCAATTCAGCGATATCTTCGATCAGGTCAACGCCTTTGCGCGCGGCGCGCCAATCCACGTCATCAACCCCGAGGTTGCGGGCTGAACAGTCGCGCGGCGATCGGTGCGCCGAGGATGACCGTGACGATCCGCAGCACGTGATGGGCGATGACAAAGGCCATGTCGGCCCCGGCAATCAGGGCCAGAACCGTCATCTCCGCCTGCCCGCCGGGGGCAAAGGCCAACAGCGTTTCCATCGGCGGGGCGAGGGCGAACAGATGAATGATCTCGACAAAGACTGCGGCCAGGATCAGCAGGATCAGGCAGAACCCCAATGCGGCGGCGACATCGCGCCTGACTTCTTTGCCGGTGACGCCTGCATATTTGGTGCCGACGGTCATGCCGATAAAGAATTGCGCGGCCCAGATCGCCTCTGCCGGGGGGCGGTGCTGTAGAATGCCCATCAACGCGAGCGCCCCTGCCAGGATCATTGGCCCCAAAATCGATGCCCCAAAAAGACCAACGGCCTTGGCAATTTGCCATCCGGCGATCCCTGCAAAGACCATCAACGCCAGCTGAGCGATTGGCAGGGTGGCTGCCGGTTCACCGGGGGGATTGGTTAGATCGACACCCCAATACCCTTTGAGAATAAAGGGCAGGGCGGCAACGATTACCATGACCCGCGTTGCATGGATCAGTGACAGGGCACGCACGTCGCCACCTGCTTCCTCTCCAAACAGTAACATATCCTGCAGCCCGCCCGGCATGGCGGAATAGTAACTTGTGGCAAAGTCAAAGCCCCAGAGGCGCTGAAAGTAGGGTGCGCCAACCAATCCGATCAGCAAAACCATCACAGGGACCAGCAAAAGCGTGGACCACATCCCCGCCATGCTGGCAACAAGTGCGGTTGTGAACGTCGCCCCAACAGCCACACCAAGGACCGAGCGCATTGCATTATTGAGCGTCGGCAACCCCTTCATCTGTACACCGGCTAGCGCTGCCACAAGACAAGACGTGATCGGTCCTAAGAGCCATGGCAACGGCAGCACAAGAAGGTGAAAGACCAGCACGCCCAAGGCGGCGATCATATGGGTGATCAGAATGGTCTTCATCCGCGCATGATCTTCAATCGGTATCGCAACGAGGTTTGCAGGTGCGCCTCTGCAGCCGCGCCCGCCCCTTCAATGTCTGCTGCGCCGATGGCGTCTATGATCTGACCATGCTGGTGTGCGACCGTCGCGATGCGCTCTGCGTCGGCCAGAGTTGTCGGGCCCAGCAAGAGCAGCGCGTTGTTCATCGCCCGCGCCGCATCCAGTAAGAAACGATTGCGCGCGGCAAGATAGATGGCGCGGTGGAACTTTTGATTGATGGCCGCTGCCCTTGGGCCATCGTCAATGGTTTCGGCGATACGCGTGTTAAGTCCGGCCAAAGCGTCAATCTCCGCCTCTGCGGCATGCTTGGCGGCCATTTCGGCGGCTGTGCGTTCCAGCACCAGCCGCATCTCGTATAGCTCCACAACTTCAGCCTGACCCAATTTGCGCACCACGGCCCCGACGCGTGGTCGGTGTTCAACAATGTTTTCGGCTTCCAGCCGCCGCAGCGCCTCGCGTACCGGGGTCCGAGACAGCGCGAGCCGCTCTGAGATCTCGACTTCGCGCAGCCGGTCACCCGGCTGATAGGTGCCAGCTTCGATCGCTTTCATCAGGCTTTCAAAGGCCAGTTCGCCTTGTGAAAGGTCAGGGGATGTGTCGGGCATTCCTCAGGCTTTCAAAATTGTATCCCATCGGATACATAATCTTCTAAACAGGAGAATCAGGAATGTCAAAGCAAGTGATCGTCGTTGGGTCCGGCAATGCTGCAATGTGTGCAGGCATCGCCGCGCTTGAAGCTGGCGCGCAGGTTCTAATGCTGGAAAAAGCTGACGAGCCGCTGGCGGGCGGCAACACCAAATATACCGCAGGCGCAATGCGTTTTGCTTACGATGACACCAGTGACTTGATGCCGCTTTTGAAAGACCCGGACGATCCACTCCTCGCCAAGACAGATTTTGGCGGCTACAGCGAAGCAAAGTTTGCCGAGGATTTGTTGATGTTCAACGGTGGACGGCCGTTGTCCCCGGAACAAGAGCGACTGATCGCGGGGTCATTGGCTGCGATGCAATGGTTGGGCTGGCATGGCGTGAAATTCGAACCGATCTACAGCCGCCAAAGCTTTGAAAAGGACGGTCGGCACGTTTTCTGGGGCGGTCTGACGCTGGCGGCGGAAAACGAAGGTGTCGGCCTTTTCGACATGGAACGCACCGCCTTTGAACGCATGGGCGGCACGCTGTGCTTCGGTGCCGCTGTCACCGGTCTGATATCAGAGGCGGGGCGGATCACCGGGGTACACTGCGGGGCACAGCAGATCCCGGCCGATGCTGTGATCCTCGCCAGCGGCGGCTTCGAAGCCAGCGACACCCTGCGCCGTGACTGGATGGGCGTGCATTGGGAGCAGGCCAAAGTGCGCGGCACCCCGATGAACACCGGGGACGGGCATGTCATGGCGGCTAAGGCCGGGGCGCAACACTACGGATTGATGGACGGCTGCCACGCGACGCCGATGGATCTGCACATGGCGGATTACGGCGGCCTTGATCTGCCCGCAGCCGAGCGCAAGAACTATCGCAAGATCTGTTACTTTCTGGGTGTGATGCTGAACGCCGAAGGCGCGCGGTTTGTGGATGAAGGCAAAAACTTCCGCAACTACACTTACGCGCAATTTGGAAAAGCGGTTCTGGAACAGCCCGGCCATTTCGCCTGGCAGATTTTTGACGCCAAAATCACCGACCTGCTTTATGCCGAGTACAGTTTTCACGATGCGCATTTTGTTGAAGCGGACACGCTTGAGGCGCTTTGCGCCAAACTTGACGGCGTTGATCCGATTGGGGCAATGGACACGTTGAAGGCCTTCAACGCCGCGATCAACGACGGTGTCGATTTTGACCCGACGGTGCTGGATGGCAAGGATACGCCCGGCCTCGCATTGCCCAAATCGAATTGGGCCCAGCGGATCGACCAACCGCCATTCCGCGCTTACCCGGTGACCGGCGGGATCACATTCACCTACGGGGGGCTTAAGGTCTCGCCCAGTGGCGAGGTGATGGATACGAAGGGCCAGCCGATCGCGGGCCTCTTCGCTGCGGGTGAGATTGTGGGCGGCGTCTTTTTTGAAGGGTATCCCGGAGGCTCTGGCCTGACGTCTGGTGCGGTCTTTGGACGTGCCGCCGGGGCAGGGGCAGCTGCGGCTTAGCCGCCCTTTCACGTTAGGCAAGTCGTCGGGCTGTGCCGGTCAGTTTCGCGGGGGCTTCGGCTTGTTCGTAACAGCGCCGACGCCGTGAAGGCCCGCGATGCGGCAAAGTGCGCGGCCTTCAGCGCCTGCGCCCGCTATTTACGTCGAACAGGTGAATATCTCCGGGGGCGATAGAGAACCGCATCCCAACGCCACGTTCGTCAACCGGATGCACGCCGGGCAGGCTGACGGTGATGGCTTCATTCAAGCCGTCGATCTTGCCATGCAGCAGCGTGTTGGCGCCCAAAGGCTCTGCCATCTGAATGCGCGCCTGCAATGGACCGTCAGGATCATGAGCAAGATGTTCCGGGCGCAGGCCCACCATCACCGGCCCTGCTGGTCCGTCGACAGGTCCAAGAACCGCATCGCCGAGCCTAACCTGTCCATCTTTCACTTCAGCTTCGAAAACATTCATCGCAGGGCTGCCGATAAACTGGGCCGCAAACAAGGTTTGAGGGGTCTCATACACCTCCAATGGGGTTCCGATCTGTTCGGCGAGGCCGCCATTCATGACGATCATCCTGTCGGCCATTGTCATCGCTTCAACCTGGTCATGCGTGACGTAAAGTGCTGTAATTCCCAGCTTTTCCTGAAGCTCGCGAATTTCCAGGCGCATTTGGACGCGCAATTTGGCGTCCAGATTGGACAAAGGTTCGTCGAACAGAAACACGGCCGGTTCGCGAACAATTGCCCGGCCCATCGCAACGCGTTGGCGTTGACCGCCAGACAACTGACGCGGCTTGCGGTCCAGCAGAGGTTCAAGTTGCAAAAGCTTTGCGGCCTCTTCAACTTTGGTGTTGATCTGGTCCTTTGGCAAGCCCGCTATCTTCAGGCCGTAGCCCATGTTCTGGCGCACTGACATATGCGGATAAAGCGCATAATTCTGGAACACCATCGCGATATCGCGGTCCATCGGTTCCTTGTCATTCGCGCGTGCCCCACCGATCAGTATGTCGCCATCGCTGACCGTTTCCAGCCCGGCGACCATGCGCAAAAGGGTGGACTTGCCGCAACCCGATGGCCCGACAATGACGATGAATTCACCGTCCGCAATCTCGGTGTCGATCCCGTGGATGACATCGGTTGAGCCAAAACTTTTCTTGACGTTTTTGAGGGTGACTGTTGCCATTCTATTTCTCGCTATCGACGAGGCCGCGGACAAAAAGCTTTTGCATTGAAATCACCACGATCACCGGTGGGATCATCGCAAGGATCGAGGTTGCCATGATCGTTGGCCAATGGGCAAAGTCATCGCCAGAGGGGAACATCTGTTTGATGCCCATGACGATGGTGTTCATCTCTGGATCGGTCGTGATCAGCAGCGGCCAAAGATATTGGTTCCATCCGTAGATAAAGAGGATGACGAACAGGGCGGCGATATTTGTGCGGCTCATGGGCACAACGATATCGATAAAAAACCGCATGGGCCTAGCCCCATCGACGCGTGCAGCCTCGGCCAATTCATCGGGGATCGTCAGAAAGAACTGCCGGAACAGGAACGTTGCTGTGGCCGAGGCGATGAGCGGAAAGATCAGGCCGGAATAGCTGTTGAGCATGCCAAAGCCTGCGACAACCTCGAACGTGGGCACGATCCGCACTTCGACCGGTAACATCAGCGTAATGAAGATCATCCAAAAGAAGGTCTGCCGTCCGGGAAACCGGAAATAGACTATAGCAAAAGCGCTGAGGAGAGAGATGATGATTTTGCCGACAGCGATGCCGATGGCCATGATGAGGCTGTTCATCAACATCGTCGCCACCGGGACATTCACCCCGGAAAACAACGCGTTCTTGTAATTGATCCAAAACTGATCGCCGGGCCAGACCGGCATCGGCGGGCGAATGATATCAGCCTGCGTCACGGTAGAGGCGACGAAGGCCAGCCAGATCGGAAAAAAGATCACAAGCACGCCGAGGATCATGAACACATGGGTCAGCCACAGACCCGCGCCCCGCCTTTCCACCATACCGCTTGTCTGCGCCATCAGTAGTGCACCCGTTTTTCGACGTATTTAAACTGGATCACCGTCAGCAGCCCCACCACAAAGAGCAAAATGACGGATTGTGCCGAGGAAGACCCAAGGTCTTGCCCGACGAAACCATCAGAGAACACCTTGTAAACGAGGATCGTTGTTGTCTGTTGCGGGCCGCCGCCTGTGATCGTGTGAATGACACCGAAGGTTTCAAAGAAGGCATAGACCACATTCACGACCAGCAGAAAAAACGCGGTGGGCGTGATCAGCGGCAAAACGATCGTGAAGAACCGTCGCCAGAAATGTGCGCCATCAATCGCCGCCGCTTCAATGACCGACCGTGGGACGGATTGCAGGGCAGCAAAGAAGAACAGGAAATTGTAGCTGATCCGCCCCCAAGCCGATGCGACAACGACGAGGCCCATCGCCTCGCCCCCGTTCAGGACGTGGTTCCAGTCATAGCCGAGTTGCCCAAGATACCAAGACACCACACCAACGCGTGTGTTGAACATGAAAAGCCACAGCACACCTGCCACAGCTGGGGCGACCGCATATGGCCAGATCAGCATGGTGCGGTAGACACCGGACCCTTTGATCAGCCTGTCGGCGATGACAGCCAGAAACAGCGCTGGGATCATCGAGCAGACGGTGACAAGGATCGAAAAGACCGCCGTTGTCAGAAAGGCCGCCCGGTAAAAGGGATCGCCCAGCAGAAACTCAAAGTTGCCCAGCCCCACAAATTGCGACGACAGTCCAAAGGGGTCCGGAATGAAAAGTGATTGCCAGATCGCTTGCCCCGCCGGGTAAAAGAAAAACACCGCCGAGATGATCACCTGCGGAGCAATCAACAACAGTGGCAAAAGCCATCCCTTGAACGTGACGCGCTTCTCCATTCATCCCCCCAAACGCGAATGCGGGCCCCGAAAGGCCCGCATCCCGAATGATTAGCCGTTGGCTTGCTCGAACCGGCGCAGCAGCGCGTCACCGCGCGCCTTGGCGCTGTCCATCGCCTCTTGCGGGGTCTTGTCGCCTGACCAGATGGCCTCTAGCTCTTCGTCGATGATGCCACGGATTTGGTCAAATGACCCAAGCCGCAGACCTTTGGAATTTGCTGTCGGCTCATTCGCGGTCATCTGCATCACAGCCACATCAGTGCCCGGGTTTTCTTCGTAGAAACCCGCCATTTTGGTGGCCTCTCCCGCCTCTGCCGTGATCGGTAGATATCCGGTGTCCTGATGCCATTGCGCCTGAACGCCAGATGACGACAAGAAGGCAAGGAATTCACCGACACCGGCGTATTCTTCGGCCTCGTGTCCGGCCATCACCCAAAGCGAGGCGCCGCCGATGATCGTGTTCTGTGGCTCAGAAGCGACCGCCTGCCAATAGGGCAGCGGACGCACGTCAAAGTCGAACTCTGCTTCTGCTTTGATGCCTGCGTACCCAGCAGAACTTTCGGTAAAGAGCGCACATTCACCCGCCCGGAAGTTCGCCCCGCCTTCATTGCGGCGACCCGTGTAGATGAATTTGCCGTCCTGGGCCCATTCTTGCATCGCTGTCAGATGCGCGATTTGGGCTTCACCATTCAGCATCAACTCTGTGTCCAGACCGGCAAAGCCGTTGTCTTTGCTGGCGAACGGCACATCATGGTAGGCCGAAAAGTTTTCCAGATGAATCCAGCTTTGCCATGCAGTCACCAGCGGGCATTCCGATCCGCCAGCCTTCAGGGCATCCAGCGCCGCGCCAACGTTTTCCCAGGTCGACAGATCCATGTCGGGATCGACGCCAGCAGCTTCGAACGCGTTACGGTTCACCCACAAGACCGGAGTGGATGAGTTGAATGGCAAGGAGAGCATGTCGCCGTCTGTTGTGGTGTAATACCCCTTAACAGCGCCGATATAAGCGTCGGAATCAAATGTCGCACCGCTTTCAGCCATGACCTCAAAAACCGGGCGCACCGCACCCTCGGCGGCCATCATGGTTGCTGTGCCAACCTCGAACACCATCAGGATGTGTGGCTGCTCTTGCGCGCGAAACGCGGCAATGCCGGCGTTCAGTGTTTCAGAGTAATTTCCCTTGTGGCTTTGCACGACCACATAATCGGACTGTCCGGCGTTAAATTCTTCAACTTGTGCGGCAACAAGTTCACCCAGACGGCCCGTGAAGGCGTGCCAAAACTGCACTTCGGTCTGTGCCATTGCCGCGACCGGCGACAGCATTGTGGTGGCGGCAATCGCGCCTAGCAAATGTGATTTCATATCTTCCTCCCTGGCATCTGTCAGATGCGGTTTTCATCCGTTCGCTTCTTAACGTGGCGGCAATTTTTCGGAGACTTCGACCTTACGCCCGCCAATGCATAATGCAAGCACACTCATTGCTTAATTCGCATAACATCATGTTATAAGGCCCATTGTCTCAATCGGGTACTCAAACATGTCTCAACCTCGCACGCCGCGCATCCGTCAACTCGAAGCCCTTATGGCTGTCATTCGCAACGGTTCTGTGACAGCGGCAGCGGCAGATCTGGGTATCAGTCAGCCCGCGACAAGCCGTTTGCTGGCCGATCTTGGCAAGGACTTTGACTTTCAACTTTTTGACAAACGCGACAATCGGTTGGTGCCATCACAGGAAGTGCGCATGCTTGAGCCCGACATCCGACGCGTCCTTGAATTGATGCGTCACATATCGGATTCATCTGCGAACATTACAAAAAGAAAGGCCGGGCATATTCGCATAGCGTGCCTGCCCGGATTTGCGACCAACCACCTGCCGGCCGTTGTTGCCGACTTTTTGAAGGATCGCCCTGGCGTCACGCTGACAATCGAGCCGGATCGACCCGAACGCATTCTGGAATGGATGATCACGGAACAATATGATTTTGGGATCACCGATGGTTTCTTTGGCCATCCGGCCGTCGACCGGACAGATATCAAAGTGCGCACGGTTTGTGTTTTTCCGGCCGGGCACGATCTGGGCAGGCTCGAAAAAATCCGGCCACGGGATCTGGCGCAGGAACGGATCATTCACCCACGCAAAGACAGTACATTCTTTCAGCAACTCGATCGACGCTTCCAAAATGACAAAGTCGAGCTTCATTCATTGATCGAGGTCAGGCAGTTTACGGCGGCTTGCGAACTTATCTGCAAGGGCATCGGCGTGTCGATTGTCAGTGAACTGGACGCGGTGAAATATGCTGATCAGGGCCTGGAATACCGCCCGTTTCATCCACCAATGCCGCACGAGCTTTCGCTTGTCCGACCGATTCACAAGGCGCCTTCGTTGATCACGCTGGAATTTATCGAAGAATTTGCATCCAGCCTTGCGCCATTTCTGTTGCGTGGGTGACGGGCAAATCGGTTTGTATCCGGTTGCGGGAACCATCCAACGCGCCAAAGGTCGTCCGCCGCAGGCGAATGATGTGATGATTGACGTGATCGGGCACCACAAACCCGTGCCGCGCAATCGAACGCGAGGCCCGTCAAGACATACGTCACAAAATCGGAAACGCTGGCTGGGGTGGTAGGATTCGAACCTACGATACACGGTACCAAAAACCGATGCCTTACCGCTTGGCTACACCCCAACAGCGTGGCGCTAGATACGCCAGAGGTTTGGCCGGTTCAAGCCCCTGAAACGGGAAAAAGTGCTATTCTGATTGCCCATCCTGATCAAGAAGGTCGTCACGCTGGGTCTCGGCCCGTTCGGCATCAATAATCTTCTCAAGTGCGATGTCATTCGAAGCCGTGACATCGCTTGCTGTATCGTCCCGGACAGGGGTGGATTCGCGCTGCGGGCCCGGTGTGCTTGTCCCCTCTGGACCACCCACCATCTGGATCCGATAGGTGGTGTCCGGAACCTCGATGCCTGTTGCTTCAATCGCGTTTTTCACCTGCCGCAAGGCTTCGCCTTTGGCGCGCACAAGTGAGGTTTGGGTTTGATCGATCCAGCCCGTGACAACAAGAAACACCGCGCCATCGCCAATCCGGTCGATCCAAACCAGCGGCGCTGGTTCGGCCAACACAAAGGGCAGTTGTGTTACCGTCGCTTCTGCCAGATCGCGCACAGCAGACAGATCGGCGTCTGAGGCAACGCCGATTTCAAACTTCAACCGACGTTCCGCGTTGCGGGTAAAGTTGACGATCCGGCTTTTGAATACTGTGCTGTTCGGGATGCGGATGTGGTTGCCATCGTATGAAAGCAAGATGGTCGCGCGGCTGGTAAGCCGGATCACCTTGCCTTCATCGCCATTAATCTCAATCGCGTCGTTGGGGCGAAACGGTTGCCGGATCGACAGCATGATCGAGGCGATGAAATTCTCAACCGTGTCTTTGACCGCGAAACCGATGGCCAGACCGACGATGCCCGCCGCGCCGAGGATCGGGGTCAACAGGGCAGTGGCGTTCAGAATGTCCAGTGCGACGACCAGACCCAAAACAAAGGAGGCAAGACGGATAAGCTGGCGATAGATGTCAGCGATGAAATCATTGGGTGCGAGCTTGCGAAACGGCAGCTTTTGACGTGCAAGCGCAAAGCCCAGAAACACAACGATGGCAAAGGCCAGAAGGGCAATCAATAAGAGCGGCAGCAACGTCATCGTCTGGTCGATCCGGGCGCGGAAACGGTCCATCGCTGGGTTCAGGCGGGCGGCCACATCGGACGTCTCGGTGACCGCATTTCGGACGGCAACGACACCTTCGATCCGATTGACCAACGGTTCCAGCGCTTCGGCCTCTGACAGCGATGTCGCGGTTCCGCGCAGGGTCACGACGCCCTCATCGACCAAAACGGTCACGTCGTCATAATTGCCCAAAGCGTCAAGGATTTCGCGGATGCGGACGGCCATATCGGCGTCTTGCTGATCGCTGCTTTGCGCGGTGATCGTGCCTGTTGCCTCTTGTGCAACGGTGGGCAGGGCGAGTGATAAGAAAAGGGCAAAAAGGGCAATGACGCGCATGGGAAACTCAAAGGTCTGATCTGTCCAGACCCTAGGGTGATGCGGCCGGTGTGGGAAGCCCCGTCAGACCCGCAGTGGGTCGGCTTTGGCCAGTGCGTCGAAATCCATCAGGCTGCCAATCAGTGCGCGCATCTGCGGCAGCGGGATCATATTCGGCCCGTCAGACGGGGCGTTGTCAGGGTCTTCATGGGTTTCGATAAAGACCGCGGCAATGCCGAGTGACACGGCAGCGCGCGCCATGACAGGAGCGAATTCGCGTTGGCCGCCGGAACTGCCGCCCATGCCGCCCGGTTGCTGGACCGAATGTGTCGCATCCATCACCACGGGGTAACCGGTGCGGGCCATCGTTGGCAGGCTGCGCATGTCAGCCACTAGTGTGTTGTAGCCAAAAGAGGCACCGCGCTCTGTCAGCAGGATACGCGTGTTGCCGGTGCTTTCGATCTTGGACACGACATTGGGCATGTCCCAAGGCGCAAGGAACTGGCCCTTCTTGATGTTGATCGCGGCACCCGTCTCACCCGCGGCCAGCAGTAAATCGGTCTGACGACAAAGGAATGCCGGGATTTGCATGATGTCGACGACTTCTGCCACCGCGGCACACTGATCGGGGGCGTGAATGTCTGTGAGTGTGGGACAGCCAATCTGGTCCTTTATGGTCTGCATGACCTGCAGGCCCTCATCCATTCCAAGCCCACGCTTGCCCGTAAGAGAGGTACGATTGGCCTTGTCATAGCTGCCCTTGAAAACGAATTGCGCGCCTGCGTCCGCGCAGACCTGCGCCATTTCGGACGCGATCATCAGCGCGTGATCGGTGCTTTCAAGCTGGCAGGGACCGGCGATCACCAGAAGCGGGCGGTCATTGCTGACCGTCAGGTCGCCGATTTTGACGTCAATCATGATGTGACCTGTTCACGCAGGATGGATGAGGTGATCGACAGCATCAGATAGGCACCCGCGAAGATCAGGAAGGCCAGAATCGTGTTCTCGAATGCGCGGGGATAGGTCGCCTCATCCGGGGCAACCGGTTCCACGCCAAGCGAAAGATAGCGGACCTGGCGGTTCGCCTCGATCTGAGCGGCTTCCATCTGGGTCAGGGCTGCCTGCACTTGCAGTGTCTGGAATTGATAGTTTTCCTCGGCTAGGCGCAATTCGGTATTGCGCACCGCCAGTGACGTGCCGTCGCCAGAAGCGGTCATCTGGTTGCGCAGATCGTCAATTAAGTTGTCGATGTTCTCAATCTGCCCGCGCAGCGCATCGACCTGCGCCTGATTGGGGCGCGCCACGTTCAACCGTTCCGACAGGGACAGCTGCAGCTGTTGGCGCTGCTGCTCAAGCGCCGAGATTTGGGCCGTCAGCGCACCGGTTTCGCCGGTTACGTCAATGACTGCGAATTCCTCTTGGATACGCAAAAGCTCTTCCAGAGCGGCGGTGCGGCGATCTTCGGCATTTTGGTAGTTCTCGCGCGCGCCAGCCATGGCCGCGTCGCGCGGGCGCTGGGTCAACTGGTCGACCTGCTCTTCGGCATAACCGATCAGCGCGTTCGAGAACGTCTGGCTGGTCTGTGGATCAGCCGCGACGACTTCCATCCGCAGAATGCCCTCGGTCGGGTCATAGCTGATCTTCACGCGGTCCGAATAAACCCGAAACGCCGCCTCGTTTGAGGCATCGGCATCCAATCGCTGGATCGGGTCAATCTCATCCGCGCTGAAATGCGCTTTGAAACCGTGTTCTTCGTCCAGTCGCACCATGGCAGCGCGGGATTCCAGATAGGATTGCACAGCGATGCTGTCTTGCTGCGTCGCCATTGACGTGCCCTGAAACAACCCGCCAAGGCCGCCTGCGGCTTGTCCGCTTTCGGCCTGCTGGATCACGAATTCGGAATTTGTGGCATACATCGGCGTTGCGATCAGCATGTAGTACCAACCAACAAGGAACGTCGGCAGCATCACGAAGATCGACAGGCGCATGCCCAACAACGCCAGTTTGCGGCGACGGCGTTTGGCGATGTCGCGCTGGATCGCAAGGATTTCAGCCTCGCGATTGTCGGGTACTTTCACTCGCTCGGTCGAGGGCAAGTTGTCGGGTTTTTGCGGCACCGTCTGCGGCAGTTGAACGCGCCCCTTTGCAGGCTCATTACCTTTGGCCGCACCCGGTGCGTCGGTTCCACCTTTGGGGGCCACGAGTTCAAGGATCGTGGATTGCTGGAACGGGTCGATGCCCGCATCGCGCAGCTGCCGGACCGCGTCAAAATCCGAGGTCGCAGCGATGCCGTTTTTCTGCGCTACACGCCGGGCCATGCGCAACTGGCGCCCGGTCAGGCCCTCTTGCCGGATGGCGTCGATCGATTGCGCCTTTTGTGCAGCAGGCGACGGCCCGTCGGTGGTGGTGGGCTTTGCAGCCGCTTCCTTCTTGAGCGCAGGCGCCGGTTGCGGGGGCGTCTCATCGCCGCCACCTTCGCCGCGTCTGATGCGGAATTTTTTAGCCTTGGGTTTGGTAGTCATAAAGCTGCTTTGCCTCTTCCAAGGTGTCAAACATCGTCAGGTG
This sequence comes from uncultured Paracoccaceae bacterium, assembly GCA_947493335.1. GTDB lineage: Bacteria > Pseudomonadota > Alphaproteobacteria > Rhodobacterales > Rhodobacteraceae > CANMYO01. The sequence continues at coordinate 236,544 of CANLQO010000001.1, forward strand.
CCCGTCTTTCAGCACGGCCGCAGAGCGCGCAAAGCGTTCTAACGTCTCTGCCTGATGAGACACAATGATCACAGTCGTGGTTTCCAGTCTTTCACGCAAAACTTCGCCTGCTTTGCGGTTGAATTCGACGTCGGTGGTGGACGGCATCCCCTCATCGATGAGGTAGATGTCGAAATCAAGCGCCAGCATCAGCGAAAATGTGAATCGCGCGCGCATGCCCTGGCTATAGGTGCCGATGGGCATGTCAAAATATTCGTTGATCCCGCTCATCCAGCGGCTGAACGCCTCAACATAGTCGGCATCAAGCCCATAAAGCTGTGCGATATAGCGGGCGTTCTCGCGTCCCGTGTGGCGGTTAACGACCCCGCCCATAAATCCCAGCGGAAATGAAATGCGGCAGCCGCGATAAATTGATCCTTCATCGGGCTTTTCCAGCCCCGCCATCATATTGATAAGCGTTGTTTTACCCGTGCCGTTGGGGGCCAGAATGCCCAATGAATTCCCCAATTCCACGCGAAAAGACACGCGATCAAGGATCACCTTGCGCTGCGTGCCGGTCCAAAAGGACTTGCTGACGTTGAGGAATTCCAACATCGGGCCTGTTCATCCGCTCTGACTGTTGCCGCGTTCTTATCACAGCAATTGGTTAAAGGCCCCTCACGCGAGGTGCCTTTTTTGTCAGTATGCCGAAAGAGATCGGTCAAAAACAGTGAATTCTGGTCGGCCGGGCCGCAATGGGCCCGATCCGCCTAGGCGTCCTGTTTGACGACCCCGGTGACTTTGCCCGCGATGATCGCGACAACAGCCGCAAAGAAACTGAAGAGCGCACCCATTTTTGCAGCTTCCTGCACATTGATGTCGCCCAGCATCGCAGAGCTGTCAAAGGCGACGGTCGCGATGAACAACGATACCGTAAAGCCAATCGCAGCCACGCAACCGATCACAAACAAATCAATAATCCGCATGCCCTGCGGCAAGCCAAGGCCCAGAGGTTTTGCTGCCAGCCAGCCAAAGAACAGAATGCCAATGGGTTTGCCGATCAGCAGTCCGGCCAGCACCAACCATGTGGGCGAACCGATCGACGAAAACTCCACCCCTGCATTCAACAGGCCGAAGAAGAACAGGATCACCTCAACCGGGTGTTTGAGGATATGTTCACAATGGTTCAGAAGGTCGGTTAGGTACTGTTCCGCTTCGGCAAAAATGCCAAAGGCGCGGTCGGCATGCGGCAGGGTCACCACAATGGGCAAAAGACCAAGGGCGGGGTGAATGCCTGCTTCCTGAAAGCCAAACCACGACAGCGCACCGGCGATCAGATATGGCCAGAACGACAGCTTTTCGCGCACCCAGGTCGAAGTCGGGCGCAACTCCTTGCCACGGTCCAGTTGACGCGGCAGGCGGTTGAAAAAGTAAAAGACGGCAATGGCCGCACCCAGCGAAAGCAGAAGCCATTGCGGCTGCAATTCTCCGGATGGATAGAAAATTGCAAGAATGATCAGACCTGCGGCATCGTCAGCGATAGCCAAAAGCAGCAAGAACCGCACCGCGGGGTGGCCCGCACCAAAGATGATCCGCCCAACCAGATAGCTGAACGCAATGTCGGTGGCCGTCGGGATCGCCCAGCCATTGGCCACCGCGCTATAGGTCTCTGAACCAAGGAAATAAGCCAGTCCGAGGTAGACAGAAATCGGGCCAACCATGCCCCCAACCGTGGCAACCAGCGGGGTGGCGGCCTTTTTGCCACGCAAAGAGCCGTTTTGAAGGATCACCGCCTCCCAGACTTCCTTGGCGGCAATGGCAAAGAAGAAGGCCATCAGCACATCATTCACAAGGTAGTGCAGCGTCAGGGTGCGGTACTCGACCATTCCTGCGTCGTCATAGTGGGCGTGACCGATAATCGCATGGTCCCAGATCACGAACTCCACAAAGTGGTGATAACTGCTGGGGTTCGTATTCGCCCAGACAAGGGCGATAAGCGCGCCTAAGATCAACAAGAGTGAGTAGTTGGTCAGAAAATTCCAGACGCGATACATGGCTGTCCCCCGAAGTCATTGAAACTTGGTTAGACCAAAGATTGGCCTGCTTCAACCGGTCGCAGCCAAACTGAGCGGGATGCGGGCTTTTGGTTTTGGCGGTGGTGGCGTAGATTTCGGCGATGGGCCTTCACGATGATATTCGCGCATGCAAAATCTGCGCCGAGCGGTTCGCCGCAACCGAGACCGCGCACGTCCCGCGCCCGGTTGTGTGGTTTGATCGTGGCGCGCGAATTGTGGTGGCCGGACAGGCGCCGGGCGCGCGGGTCCATGCCTCTGGTGTGCCGTTTGACGACCCCTCGGGCGACCGATTGCGTGATTGGATGGGGGTGGACCGGGATCTTTTTTATGATCGCGCGCGGGTGGCGATCCTGCCAATGGCGTTCTGTTTTCCGGGCTATGATGCCAAAGGGTCAGACCTGCCGCCTCCGAAAATCTGCGCCAAGACATGGCGCGAAAAGGCGGTTGGGGCCTTGGGCAATGTACCGCTGATGCTGCTTGTCGGTGGCTACGCGCAAAGCTGGCATCTGGGCGGCAAGACCAGTGTGACTGCGCGGGTCACGGGCTGGCGCAACTACGCGCCCGGCGTCTTTCCCTTGCCACATCCTTCGTGGCGGAATACCGGGTGGCTGAAACGCAATCCGTGGTTTGAAAATGACTTGTTGCCGGTTCTGCGTGCGCGGGTGAAAGAGGTTTTGAAGTGACTTTGACCGATCTCGATCAGACCCATGCCGCCATGCAGGCCACGCCTGAGGATGACGCAGCTCGCTTGCGGTTTCACGAACGTCTGGCTGACACGGAATTGTTCATGCTGCTGACCGGTGAACCTGTGGGTGACCAGATCGAACCGGAACTCTTTGAAATCGAGGGGAATTCCTACGCGCTGGTCTTTGACCGCGAAGAGCGGCTGTCGGAGTTCACGGGCCGCGTCGTCCCTTACGCGGGTCTGCCGGGCCGGGCGTTGGTGGGCATGCTTGCCGGGCAGGGCATCGGTCTGGCGCTAAATGTGCAGGTCGCGCCCTCTGCGATGCTGATCTCTGCCGAAGCCGTGGATTGGTTGGTCGAAACGCTGGGCCATGCCCCGGAAGAGGCCGAGGCCCGGCTGGTTGAAATCGACGTACCACGCGGCCTTCCGCAAGATGTCGTGACCGGCCTCGATCGCAAGCTGGCAATCGCGGCCGGGCTCGCCAATCACGCCTTTCTGGCCGCGGCCACCTACGAGGACGGCGGCAAGGGCCATGTCCTCGCTTTTGTTGATGCCAAGCCCGGCGCGGAACAGGCGCTTGCCAATGCGGCAGGCGAGGCTTTGCGCTTTTCGGGCATCGAGGCGGGCGTGATGGATGTGATGTTTGTCGGCGGTGGCGACACAATGACCGAACGGCTTGGACGTGTGGGATTGCGCTTTGATCTGCCCATGCCTGCGGAACGCCTTGCCCCCGTTGCCCCGGGCGGTAACCCCGACAAGCCGCCGAAGCTGCGCTAGTACCCCGCGCTGCGATCAACCAGATGCAGGAACCGCTCGCCCGCTTCACCGCGCCTGATGTTTTCGGCGATGACCTCTGCGGCCGTTTCGGGCCGCGTGGTCGAGGCGATATGCGGCGTGACCGTCACCTTGGGGTCGTGCCAATAGGGGTTGTCGGCTGGCAGTGGCTCTTCCCGGAACACATCCAGCGTTGCGTGCCCGATCTGGCCGCTGTCGAGCGCCTCCAGCAACGCTTCATCATCGATGAGCGCGCCGCGCCCGGGGTTCAGGATTACCGCGCCTTCTGGCAGCAGGGCTAGGGTGCGGGCATTGATGATGTCTTCGGTCTGCGGTGTCAGCGGCAACAGCAAGACCACGATTTGCGCACCCGCCAAAGCGGCGAGCAAACCGTCTTCGCCATGCCGGCACGTCAGCCCCGCGACCTCTTTGGCATTTCGTGACCAACCGGTTACCGGAAAACCCAGACGCGCTAGCGCCTGACCACAGGCCGCGCCCAGCGCGCCAAGGCCCAGAATTGTCACAGTGCGATCTTTGGCAAGCGGCGGCTTCACCGGGTCCCATTCAGGATCGGTGGCCAGCACATGGCTATCAAGGTTCAGGTGATGCCGCATTGTATGGCCGACAACCCATTCGACCATGCCCCGCGTCAGCCCGTCATCGACCATCCGGGCAAGCGGCTGCGTCAGCGTCTCATTGGTCACAATCGTCTCGACCCCGGCCCAAAGACCCAGCACCGCCTTGCAGCGTGTATATAGCGTGAAATCCTCAACAGGTCCTTTGGGGGTGAAGACGATGTAATCCGTCTCCTCGGGGGTGTGGTCGCGGCTTAACGCGACGTCGAGCCCCGCCTTGTCAAAGGCGGCAATCAGCGGGTCGTGGTAATCGCCCCAGTCGCTGTCGGCGGTGGAAAAGAGAACGTTGATCATCAGCGTGGTTTATGGACATGGGCGGATTGCACAAGGCCAAAAGCAACCAGCAGTACAAGCATCGCCGACCCCCCGTAACTGACAAGTGGCAGCGGCACACCAACGACCGGAGCCAGACCGGTAACCATCGCCATGTTGACCGCAAAGAACAAGAAGAACGTGGTCGCGACACCTAACGTCAGTAGCGAGGCGAACCGGTCCTTGTTCGTCACGGCGGAAATGACGCAAAAAAGGATAATCAGGATGTAAAGCGAAAGCAGCGCTGCGGCACCGACAAACCCGAACTCCTCTGCCAGCGTGGTGAAAATAAAGTCGGTGTGCTTTTCGGGCAGAAAGTTCAACCGGCTCTGCGTTCCTTGCATGAACCCGCGCCCGGTCAACCCGCCCGACCCAAGTGCGATCTTGGCCTGCGTGATGTGATAGCCCGCGCCCAGTGGGTCGTTCGAGGGGTCGATGAACGTGTCGATCCGCCGGAACTGATAGTCCTTGAGCAATTGCCAAGTCGTTCCCCGGCTTTCAAAAACTGCGACGATCCCGCCGACACCTGCGGCAATAACAGTCGCAAAGTAGGCCCAATGCACACCGGCCAAGAACATCACAGTAGAACCGCCCAAGAGCAGCAAGATCGCGGTGCCAAGGTCAGGCTGGCGCAACACCATATAGGTCGGAACCAAAATGATCAGCACCGGTAACAGCACCCAAAACGGGCGCGAGGTTTTCTTGGACGGCAACCAATCATAATAGGCAGCCAGAAACATCACCATGGTGATCTTGGTCAGCTCAGACGGCTGCAACCGCATGAATCCCAGATCAATCCAGCGCTGCGCGCCCATGCCGACAGAGCCAAAGAATTCCACTGCCAACAGCAGCAGCAAAGACACTACAAAGGCAACGCCTGCGACATTGCGCCAGAACCAGATCGGCACCATCGCCACGATCAGCATCAGCGCCATGCCCATGCCAAAGCGTTTGACCTGTGGCTCCATCCAAGGCGTCATCGATCCGCCGGCGACGGAATAAAGCATCAGAAAGCCAAAGCAGGCCACGGCTGTCAGCAGCAGGATCACCGGCCAATTGAGGTAGATCAGCTTGCGAAAGCCGGTGGGGACGTATTTGGCGTTATATTCAAGATAACTCATGCGCGGTCCTGCCCACGGTTGGCTTCGGCAAGGCGGGCGCGAATGCGCTCTTGCTGTTCGCGGGCGCGGTCGCGTTCGGCACTTGGGTAGGCGTCAAGCGGGGGCTCGCCATCATAAAGCGCCTGCAACATGATATCGCGGGCGATGGGTGCTGCAGCCTTGGACCCGCCGCCGCCGTGTTCGACAACCACGGCCACCGCAAAACGCGGGTTTTCAACCGGTGCAAAGCTGACGAACAGGGCGTGATCCCGGCGTTCCCACGGCAAATCCTCGTTGCGGGTGACGCCGCGGGCCCGTTCCTCGGCCGTAATCCGGCGGACCTGACTGGTGCCTGTCTTGCCCGCCATGCGCATGCCGTCCGCAATGATGCGTGACCGATAGGCCGTGCCGCGCCGATGGTTGCAGACATCATTCATGGACTGCCGCATTCGCCGCAGGATGTTTTCGTTCAGGCCCAGGCTTTCACCACGCCCGCTTGGCTCTTCGATGCCATCTACGGATTTGATCAGCCGCGGCGTGATTTCGTGGCCCGTTGCAATCCGCGCGGCCATGACGGCCAGTTGCAAGGGCGAGCTGAGCACATAGCCCTGACCGATAGAGGCATTTACCGTATCACCGATGCGCCAGTCCTCGCCGCGCACTTCGGCCTTCCACGTCTTATCCGGGGCCAACCCCCGCGCAACAGCGGAAATCGGCAGATCGTGCTTGATGCCCAGACCCAGCTTGCGCGCCATCTCGGCCATCTTGTCGATGCCGACCCGCTGACTGACTTCGTAATAGTAGCAATCGCAGGATTGCTTGAGGCTTTCGTGAAAGTTGATGTTCCCGTGGCCCGCGCGCTTCCAGCAGTGGAATCGGATATCGGCCACATCCGTGTAGCCGGGGCAATAGACCGTTTCTTCAGGGCTGATCACTCCAGCCTCCAAAGCCGCTAGAGCTGTGACCATCTTGAAGGTTGATCCGGGCGGATAGGTGCCTTGCGCGGCCTTGGCGGCCAGCGGGCGATAGATGTTTTCGTTCAGGTCGGTCCAATCCTTGACCGAAATACCCCGCACAAAAAGGTTGGGATCAAACGCAGGGGCCGAGGCGATGGCGCGCAGATCGCCGTCTTCGAGGTCAATGACCACCGCACCGGCGCTTTCTCCATCCATCCGCGCCTGCGCATAGGCTTGCAGACGTGCGTCCAACGCCAGCTGAATGTCCTTGCCGGGGATACCTTCTTGCCGGTCCAGCTCTCTCATCACCCGGCCAAGCGCGTTGACCTCGATCCGCTTGGTCCCCGCCGAACCGCGCAGCGTGTGTTCGAGCTTGTTTTCGACGCCGGTCTTGCCGATCTGGAATTTCGGGATCTGCAGCAGCGGGTCCTGATCATCAATCCGGCTCAGGTCATAGTCGCTGACCGGGCCAACATAGCCCACCACATGGGCGATATCCTCGCCCAGCGCATAGTGCCGCGACAGGCCGACCTCTGCGGTGATGCCGGGCAGGGCGGGGGCGTTAATGTTGATCTTGGCCACGTCCTCCCACTTCAGGCGGTCGGCAATGGTCACCGGCACAAAGGGAGAGCGGCGGTTCATCTCTTCCAGCGCGCGGTCCAGCGTGTCTTGCGGGATGTCGACGAGTTGCGTCAGGCGGTTGAGCGTGTCTTCCACGTCGCCCGCATCCTCGCGGACCATCACAACGCGGTAATTCTGCTCGTTCTCGGCGAGTGGCAGGCCGTTGCGGTCAAAGATCAAACCGCGCGCAGGCGGAATCAGACGGATGTTGATCCGGTTTTCCTCGGCCAGAAGGCGGAACTGATCGGCCTGTTCGACCTGCATCGACTGCATCCGCCAGCCCAGCACCCCAACGATACCCAACTGCACCGTGCCCAGAAGCATCGCCCGTCGTGACAGGCGGCGTGCGCTTTCGCCACTATCGCGCTGTGGTTTCTTCATAGCCGGTGCCCCAAGCTGTCCACGGCCCCCGGTGCCGGGCGTGACACTCCAAACAGGACATGCGCCACGATCACCACCACGGGATAGACCGCAATGGTCATCAGCATCTGGATCAGGGTCAAGCCCAAGGGGGCCTGCGGCATCATCACAATCGCGAGCACGATACGGTTCACCACCGTGATCGCCAGGATTCCAACCGCAACGCTGCCCCATTCCAGCAAAAGCGGGATGTCCCGAATGCGTTTGGCCCGGGCGCGCAGCACTTCTGTCAGGATCAGCACTAAGGCCGCCCAAAGACCCGGCGGGCGCTGGAACAAGAGGTCCGTCAGCAGGAAAAGCGCCGCAATGACGATGAACGGTGCAAAGTCAGGGCGTCGCGCGGCCCACGCCAAGGTCACCGCTAATAGCAGGTCAGGCGGCGCCCAGCCGCCCGGTTCAAGGTTAAGAGGCACCAATTGTGAAAAGATCAATACCAGCGCGATCCCCAGAAAAACCGCGCGGCCCAGCCAAAGCGTCGTGGTCGGGGTCTCAGCCATCGGTCCCCTCCGCCACGACGTCCTCTGTCACTTGCGGCGCGGGCTCGGGAGCTAGCAGGCTGCCGGGGTCGGTAATGTCTTCATGCGGGCGGGCGCGCAGGACCCGCAGGAACTCAAGCCGTCCATAGTCCGCCGACAACCGCACCCGCAACCTGCGGTCAGAGCCAAGTGCCACTTGCCCCACCAACAAATCCGCCGGAAAGACGCCGCCATCTCCCGATGTCTCAACCCGATCACCGGGGCGTACCTGATCGGCGTCTTCAAGGAACTCAATTGGCGGATTGAGGGTGTTGTCACCAGCCAAAATCGCCTTTTGCCCCGACGGCTGGATCGTCACCGGTATGCGGCTTGAGGTATCGGTCAGCAGGATCACCCGGGATGTGTCTTGCCCGACGCCGCTGATCCGTCCGACCAGCCCGATCCCGTCCATTGTGGGCCAACCGTCGATGATCCCGTCGCGTGCGCCCACATTCAGCAGCACCGACTGCCGGAAAGGCGACCCGCTGTCGGTGATCACCACGCCAGTCACATATGTCAGCTTTGGGTCCAGCCGCACGTTGTTGAGATCGAGCAGTCGGGCGTTTTCCTGCTCCAACTGCAAAGCGGCCTCTTTCCAGCCCTTCATCTGCTGCAACTCGCGTCGCAGATCGCTGTTTTGCGCGGCCAGCGCCTGATAACTGCGGAAATCACTGAACAGGTTCGCGACACCGGTGACCGGCGCCATGGCCCAGTCAAACGACGGCACCACGCGGTCAATCACCGCCAGCCGAAACCGTTCCACCCTTGGGCTGTCGATCCGCCAGACCAGAAACGTGCCCAGCAACAGAAAAACGCACAGCCCGACCAGCAGTCTGCGGATCGGGCCGACGAAATCTTCGCTGTCGCGGTTCTTGGCCAAGGGATCATCGCCCTTTCAGGATGGGTTAACTGTCGTAATCAATAACGTGGCGCAGCTGTTTTTCATACTCCAACGCCTTGCCGGTGCCCAAGGCGACGCAGTTGAGGCTTTCGTCTGCCACCGAAATCGCAAGACCCGTCTGTTCGCGCAGCGCCAGATCAAGCTGGCCCAGCAGCGCGCCACCGCCCGTCAGCATCACGCCGCGGTCCACGATGTCGGCGGCAAGATCCGGTGGGGTGGCTTCCAGCGCGGTCATCACAGCCTCGCAGATTGACTGCACCGGTTCGGCCAATGCCTCTGCCACCTGGGCCTGACTGATCTCGGTTTCCTTCGGTACTCCATTGAGCAGGTCGCGGCCCCGGATGTGCAGGCTGCTGCCGCGCCCGTCATCGGGCATCCGCGCCGTGCCGATGGATGTCTTGATCCGCTCTGCGGTGCTTTCCCCGATCAGCAGGTTATGCTGACGCCGCAGGTAGTTGATAATCGCCTCGTCCATGCGGTCACCGCCCACGCGGACGGAACGAGCGTAGACGATATCGCCCAGTGAAAGAACGGCCACCTCGGTGGTGCCGCCGCCGATGTCGACAACCATGTTGCCGGTGGGGTCGGTGATTGGCATCCCTGCGCCAATCGCCGCCGCAATCGGTTCGGCGATCAGGCCTGCACGGCGGGCACCGGCCGACAAGACGGATTGTCGGATCGCGCGTTTCTCAACCGGGGTGGCGCCGTGGGGAACGCAGACAATGATCTTGGGCTTTGAGAAAGTCGAGCGTTTGGCAACCTTGCGGATGAAGTGCTTGATCATCTCTTCGGCGGTGTCGAAGTCCGCAATCACACCGTCACGCATCGGGCGGATCGCCTCGATGCTGCCCGGCGTGCGGCCCAGCATCAGTTTGGCGTCCTCGCCAACGGCCAGAACCTTCTTCTGACCTTCCTTGACGTGATAGGCCACGACCGACGGTTCGGACAGGATGATGCCCTTGCCCTTGACGTAGACCAGCGTGTTCGCTGTGCCGAGGTCGATCGCCATATCCGACGAAAACAAACTGCCAAAAATTGCCATGTGCTGGCCTTCCCGTACCCATATCCGAATTTCGCGCGCGACTCCCCCCCGGTGTCGCGGTAGGGCGGGTTATACGGGGGGTGGGTTTGGGTTGAAAGCCCTTGTTTGCAAGGATTCAGCGCTATTTCGCCGCTTGCAGAAATCGAACATTCCAGCGGCACTTAGCAGATCGTTCCTAACGGCCCTTGCCCTGATCGAACAAGCGGGCGGTCCGGCATGTGCCAAACCGCCCGAAAGCTGAGGCTATTCGCCAGCGTCTTTGTAGGAAACCGCTTTTTCGTCATAGCCGACATCGGTTTGCGCGCGTCGGACGATCAGCCGGTTGAGCGCATTGATATAGGCCTTGGCACTGGCCACAACGGTGTCCGTGTCCGCTGATTGACCGGTGGCGATGCGGCCTTCTTCCTCCATCCGCACGCTGACCGTGGCTTGGGCGTCGGTGCCTTCGGTCACCGCATGCACCTGATAAAGCTGCAGCCGCGCGGCATGTGGGAAAAGCGCCTTGACCGCACTAAAGGCGGCGTCGACCGGGCCGTCGCCTGTGGTCTTGATCGACTTGTCCTCACCACCAACAGTCATCGTCATCTCTGCGGTTTGTGGCCCCTCGGTGCCACAGACAACGGTCAAAGACTTCAACCGCAAATGGTCGTCTTCCGCGTCATTGGTCCGCATCAGCGCGATGAGGTCATCCTCAAAGACTTCCTTTTTACGGTCGGCCAGTTCTTTGAACCGAACAAAGACGTCCATCAATTCATTGTCGCCCAGCGTGAACCCAAGCTCTTCCAGTTTGGACCGCAACGCGGCGCGGCCAGAGTGCTTGCCCATGACCAATGACGTCTCGGACAGGCCGACGTCGGCGGGGCGCATGATCTCGAACGTTTCAGCGTTTTTGAGCATCCCGTCCTGATGGATCCCGCTTTCGTGTGCAAAGGCATTCTTGCCGACAATCGCCTTGTTGAACTGCACGTTGAAGCCCGACACCGTCGCGACGCGACGCGAGATGTTCATGATCTTCGTGGTGTCGATCTTGGTCTGGTAGGGCATGATGTCATGGCGCACTTTCATCGCCATCACGACCTCTTCCAGCGCCGTATTCCCGGCCCGTTCGCCCAAGCCGTTGATGGTGCATTCGATCTGCCGCGCGCCGCCTTCAACGGCAGCCAAAGAGTTCGCCGTCGCCATGCCAAGGTCGTTGTGACAATGGGTGGCAAAGATCACCTCGTCCGCGCCGGGGACGCGTTCGATCAGCATCTTGATCAGGTCAGCACTTTCGCGTGGCGCGGTGTAGCCAACGGTGTCGGGGATGTTGATTGTGGTGGCTCCTGCCTTGATCGCAATCTCGACCGTGCGGCACAGATAATCCTCTTCCGTGCGTGTTGCGTCCATCGAGGACCATTGCACATTATCGCAGAGGTTCCGGGCATGGGTGACGCAATCGTGGATGCGCTCGGCCATTTCATCTTGCGTCAGATTAGGGATCGCCCGGTGCAAGGGCGAGGTTCCGATAAAGGTATGAATGCGCGGCGATTTGGCGTGCTTTACCGCCTCCCAGCAGCGGTCGATGTCCTTGAAGTTCGCGCGGCTCAGGCCGCAAATTGTTGAATTCACGGCGTTCTTCGCGATCTCGGAAACGGCGTTGAAATCGCCTTCGGACGCGATGGGAAATCCGGCCTCAATAATGTCGACGCCCATCTCATCCAGCAGGCTCGCGATTTCGAGCTTTTCGGCGTGGGTCATGGTGGCGCCCGGCGATTGCTCACCGTCGCGCAACGTGGTGTCAAAGATCAATACGTGGTTGGTCATGTCTGCTATCCTGTTGATGTGTCATGGCGCGGCGTCCCCTCTGAGCGGTCGCGCCGGATGGCACGCTCAGAGGCGGCTTAGGAGCAGCAGGGCGCGCAGGTCAAGAGACCCGGAAATGGTGATATGAGCGCGCTTCAACATGGTGCGCACTATACTGCGGCAATTTCGTTTGAAAACCCTTTATTGCGGCCTAGGTCGCTGGCGATGGAACAGGCATTGGTCATTGGCGCCACCGGGGGCATTGGATCGGCAGTGTGCAAGGCATTGGCGGCAAAGGGTTTTGCCGTCACCGGCCTGTCACGGCGCGATGGTCTGGATGTGACTGACCCCGCAGCGGTTTCTCGTATTCTGGGTGGGTTGCAGCAGCGATTTGATCTGGTCTTTATCGCCGTCGGGGTTTTGGGCACACCGGAAAAATCACTGGCAGGGATCACTGTCGACGAGATGAAAAAGGTCTTTGCAGTGAACACTTTCGGCGTCGCAATTCTGCTGAGTCACTTGCCGAAATTACTATCGAAAACAGGGCGTTGTGCGGTTCTATCTGCGCGTGTCGGGTCGATCGGGGACAATCAGATCGGTGGTTGGCATAGCTATCGGGCGAGCAAGGCGGCGGTCAATCAAATCGTCAAAGGTGCGGCGATTGAATTGGGTCGAACCCATAAGGGTGCGGTGGTGGCGGCACTTCATCCCGGCACCGTTGAAACGTCATTTACCGCCGATTATGCGGGGCGGCACAAGACGGTTTCGGCGGAACTGTCAGCGATCAACCTGTTGAATGTGCTGGAAAATCTAGAGCCCGATCAATCGGGCGGCTTCTTTGATTATGCCGGGCGGGAGATCGTCTGGTGAGACTGGTTCTGGTGCTGGGCGATCAATTGTCGATGGGGCTTTCGGCGTTGAAAGCGGCCGACAAAACGACCGATGTGGTGGTCATGGCAGAGGTCGCGGATGAGGCGTCTTATGTGCCGCATCACCCCAAGAAAATCGCGTTCATCTTTTCCGCGATGCGGAAGTTTGCGGAGACCCTGAAGATTAACGGCTGGCGTGTTTCCTATACAAAATTTGATGATCCAGAGCGGTCTGACACAATATGTGGAGAGCTGCTGCGCTATGCTGAGACGTTTTCGGCGGATGAGGTTCTGGCGACAGAGCCGGGTGAATGGCGAGTTATTGAGGCGCTGCAATCTTGCCCGCTAAAGGTGAAGATTCTGCCAGACGACCGGTTTCTGGCAAGCCAAGCCGAGTTTGAGGCTTGGGCCGAGGGGCGCAAGGCGCTGCGGATGGAGTATTTCTACCGCGAGATGCGACGCAAGACCGGGTTGATGATGGAAGGTGACGACCCGGCGGGCGGGCAGTGGAACTTTGACCACGACAACCGCAAACCGGCGCCGGATGCGGTGCATTACAGCGGACCGATGCGGTTTGCACCCGATGAAACGGTGCAGGAAGTGCTGGACCTTGTGGCGAGGAAATTTCAAAGCAATTTCGGGACTTTGGATGATTTCTGGTTTGCCACGGATGCCGGGCAAGCGCGGCAACATCTGGCACATTGGGTAAAATACGCCGCCCCGCATTTTGGCGATTATCAGGATGCGATGTTGCGGGATGAACCGTTTCTGTATCACGGGTTGGTCGGGCTATATCTGAATGCCGGGTTGCTGGACCCGCTGGAAGTCTGCCAAGCCGTTGAAACGGCGTGGAAAGAGGGCGATGTGCCGATCAATGCGGCCGAAGGATTTATCCGGCAGATCATCGGTTGGCGCGAATACGTGCGGGGCATCTATTTTCTGGAAGGACCAGACTATACCAGCCGCAACGCCTTGAACCATCAGCGCAAACTGCCTGCCGTCTATTGGGGCGCCGAGACCCGGATGTTGTGCATGGAAAAGGCGGTGGGACAGACCCGTGATGAGGCCTATGCCCACCACATTCAGCGGCTGATGGTGACGGGTAATTTCGCTTTGTTATCAGGTATTTCGCCGCAAGAGGTGCATGAGTGGTACCTTGCGGTCTATGCCGATGCCTATGAATGGGTCGAGGCGCCGAACACCATCGGTATGAGCCAGTTTGCCGACGGCGGGATTATCGCCAGCAAGCCATATGTTTCGAGTGGGAATTACATCAACAAGATGAGCGACTATTGCAAGTCGTGCCATTATGCTGTGACCGAAAAGACTGGTGAAAAGGCGTGCCCTTTCAATCTGTTATACTGGGACTTCCTGATCCGGCACCGGGAGCGGTTCAAGAATAACGCGCGGATGGGCAACATGTATCGGACATGGGATCGGATGGCCGAGGATCGCAAGGAAACGGTCTTGAATGAGGCCGCAGCACTGCTTGTTAAGATGGATGCGGGCGGTGTGATCTGAGAGAGCACATTGCGTACACAATCGATACACGACCCGTGCATACGAGAGTCTTAACATTCCTTCATGCAAGTTAACTTTACCTTCGTTAACTCAGGAGAGGTGAATGAGGTCCAATGCCACGGCGAGGGCCTGTTCGGAAAAGGGTTCAAACGGCGCGGTGACCGGCCCATCAAGCAAGGCAAGGTCGGGGGTTTCGCCGCTGCTGTTGGGCAGCACAGCGAAGGCGCCCGCAAGGTCGATCACGATCATCGGGCGGATCCAGACGCCATGATGGGCGTGGAGCTTCAACGCAAAGCGGCTGTCGTCGATCCAATGGATGAAGTTCATCAGCGGCAGATGAGTGATGGCGCCCTTGGCGGCCCAAGGCGTTTTGAGCGCAGCCCAAGTGGCGTGGCCGTGGAAATGGCCCATGCGGTGTTCGTCGTGCCCGTAGAGCGTCACGACGTGTCGGCCATCGGGGGAGGGGGCGTGGAAATCCTGCACCCAGGGGCCACGGGCATGGGGCGGCAGATCATCCGGCCCTAGGCCCGGAGGCAGGCCGGGTATCATGTCAAAGGCGAACGGCCCAAGGCAGGGTCACTCGGTCGCGGTGGTGCTGTCATCGGATGTGATCGTGCTGGACAGGATCGCGCCATCGGCCCATTCGCCGTCTTCAACCTCTCCTGTGGCATAGCGCATGGTGCCGGGGCCCTGACGACGACCGCGCACGAAAGAGCCTTCGTAGACGTCGCCATTGGCGTAGGTGGCGACGCCGATGCCGGACATTTCGCCCTCTGACCATTGGCCGGCATAGACGAAGCCATCGGGCAGGGTGATTGTGCCGGTACCATGACGCTGGCCGTTGAGGAACGTGCCCTCATAGATGGTGCCATCGGCGTAGGTGGCGGTGCCTTCGCCGTTGCGCTGGCCATCGGCCCATTGCCCCACGTAGGTATAGCCATCGGCATAGGTCATCGTGCCCTGACCGTGGTTCTTGGCGTTCAGGAATTCGCCCTCGTAAACCAGCCCGTTGGCATAGGTGGCGATGCCCTTGCCGTTGATGACGCCCGCCTCCCACGCGCCATCATAGGATGACCCGTCGGGGTAAGTGATCTTGCCCGTGCCATCGGCGAGATCGGCCGTGAAGGTGCCGACATAGACAGAGCCATCGGGGTAGGTGACTTCGCCCCGACCATCGATCTGGCCATTGGCCCATGACCCCGCATAGCGGTAGCCATCGGTGCCGACAAAGGTGCCATTGCCATGGCGTTTGTCGTCCTTGAAACCGCCCTGATAAGTGTCGCCGTTGGCGTATGTCACGGCCCCGGTGCCTTCGCGACGGCCTGCCACAAGGTCGCCCTCGTAAATGTCGCCGTTGGGTTGTTCGAGGCGGCCGCGCCCCTCAATCTGGCCGTCGACCCATGTGCCGGTGTAGATCAGCCCGTCTTTCATCGTGAGCGTGCCGGTGCCTGCGCGTTCGCCTGCGACCAGCTCTCCCTCGTAGACAGAGCCATCGGGGTAGGTGATTTTGCCGGTGCCTTCCTTGACGCCGTTGATCCATGGGCCCTGGTAGCTGTAGCCGCCGGGGCTGCGCATCGTGCCGGTGCCGTGATGCATGGCGTTGCGGAATTCGCCCTCATACGTCACGCCGTTGGCATAGTTGGCGATGCCGCGCCCGGTGATCTGGCCAGCGGACCAGTCGCCTTCGTAGGTGCCACCGTCGGCAAAGGTGATCTTGCCGGTGCCATCGGGTTTGCCCGCGTCAAACGACCCTTCGTAGACAGAGCCGTTGGGGAAGGTCGCGGTGCCCATGCCCTTGATCTCACCCGCGACCCATTCGCCGGTATATTCATAGCCATTGGGCAGCCGGTAGGTGCCCTGACCATGCTGTTTGCCGTTGAGGAACGCACCTTCGTAGACGCCGCCGTCGTCGTATTGCTTGGTTTCAATGGTTTGCCCGATGGCGGGTGTCGCCAGTCCAAGGGCCAGTGCCAGTGCAAGCCGCATTTTGCGTGTCTCCCGTTCCGCTCGGGCGTCAGCCTAGTTGGGTTCGCGGGGCGTGACAACGGGGCGCGGGGCCCTATTGGCTTTCCCTTGCCGGTCGATCTGCTAGATCAGGGGGAAGACCCAAAAGGAACGCGCCATGAGTGACACATTCCGCCTGACGATGGCACAGCTGAACCCCACGGTGGGGGATCTGGCCGGCAATTGCGCAAAGGCACGCGGAGCCTGGGAAGAAGGCAAGCGGGCAGAGGCCGATATGGTCGCGCTGCCAGAGATGTTTGTGACCGGGTACCAGACGCAGGATCTGGTGCGGCGAGAGGCGTTTCTGGCGGATGTCTGGACCCATTTGCAGGCGCTTGCCGCAGACTGCGCGGACGGTCCGATGCTGGCGATTGGTGCGCCGTATCTGGACGGCGAGCGGTTGCACAATTGCTACTTCGTGCTGGAGAAGGGCAAAGTGCGGACCCGGTATGACAAACATTTCCTGCCGAATTTCAACGTCTTCGACGAGGTGCGTCTGTTCAACCGGGGTGAGATCAAGGGCCCCTTTGCCCCGACCAACGAGGCGCCGCGCATCGGCTGCCCGATCTGCGAAGACGCCTGGTACCCCGATGTCTGCGAGGCGATGGTGGAAAGCGGAGCCGAGGTGCTGATGGTGCCCAATGGGTCCCCCTATTTCCGCGGTAAGTTTCCTATTCGCATGAATGAGATGGTCAGCCGCGTGGTTGAGAACGATGTGCCGCTTGTCTACCTCAACATGGTGGGCGGGCAGGACGATCAGATGTTTGACGGGCGGTCATTTGTACTGAACCGGGGCGGCAAGCTGGCGGTGATGCTGCCATTCATGGAAGAGGCCGTGGTTCACGTTGATTTTACGCAAGGGCCCGACGGGTGGGAGGCGGCGGAAGGCGCAAAGGCCGATCTGCCAGAAGAGATCGAGCGGGATTATCACGTGATGGTCGGCGCGCTGCGCGACTATATGGGCAAGACCGGGTTCAAAAAGGTGCTGCTGGGGCTGTCAGGCGGAATTGATTCCGCGATCGTCGCCACAATCGCTGCCGATGCGCTGGGGCCGGAGAATGTGCGCTGCGTGATGCTGCCCAGCGAATACACCAGCCAAGGGTCGCTGGATGATGCGGCGGCCTGCGCGAATGCGTTGGGGTGTCATTATGACATCGTGCCGATCAAGGCGACGCGGGATGCGGTGACGGACACGCTCGCCGACCTGTTCGCGGGGCGGGACCCGGATTTGACAGAGGAAAACATCCAAAGCCGGATCCGGGGGCTGCTGCTGATGGCGCAGTCCAACAAGTTCGGAGAAATGCTGCTGACGACGGGCAACAAGTCCGAAGTTGCGGTAGGCTATGCCACGATCTATGGCGATATGGCGGGCGGCTATAACCCGATCAAGGACATGTACAAGACTCGGGTCTTTGCGGCCTGTCGCTGGCGGAATGCAAACCACCGCCCATGGATGAAGGCCCCGGCGGGCGAGGTGATCCCAGTGAGCATCATCGAAAAGCCACCCAGCGCCGAGTTGCGCCCCGATCAGAAAGATGCGGACAGCCTGCCGCCCTATGACGTGTTGGACGGCATTTTGGAGATGCTGGTGGACGATGAGGCGTCAGTTGCCGATTGCATCGCCGCAGGATTTGATCGTGAGACGGTCAAGCGGGTCGAACATCTGATTTATATCAGCGAATACAAGCGGTTCCAATCTGCGCCCGGGCCAAGACTGAGTAAGCGGGCGTTCTGGCTGGACCGGCGCTATCCGATCGTAAACCGTTGGCGCGATGGCAGTTGAGCCAGCGTTTGAGGTCTACAATGATATGCGTGGGCTGCGCTCGGGCGGTTGGCTGATCGCGGCCATCGGGGTGGTCTTTACCCTCTTTTGGTTGATGCTGATGGCCCAAGACAGGGCGCATGTACTGGACCTGGGGCTCTTGCTGATGGGGCCGGTGGCGCTGTTTGGGGGCATCTGGTTGGGGCGGTATCCGTTCCGCCCGAGGCTGCGGTTGCAGTTGGTCGGAGACACGCTGACGGTTTGGCCACAGACCTTTGCGGGAGAGGCAGTAACGCTGGACTGTGCGGAGCTGACCCGGATCAGCCTTGTGGGGGTGGGGCGGCGCAGGTGGATCATCTTTGATACGGCCGGGACCTCCACCAGAATGACGGCTGATGCCCTGAGTGCCGAACGGGAAGAGGTGCTGCGCAGGGTCGCAATACGGATTGAGGCGCAAGGCAAGTATCTGGAAGAAGAAATGTCCGAAGTGATGGGTGCCGCGACAGGACGGTACGTTGTGCATGAAGGCGCGGCCTACTGATCGGGCGGGACGGTCCTGTTTGCGCAGGCGCAAATGCGCCCCGCCCGCCCGAAGCCTTGTGCTAAGATGACAGAAGGAGGGAATTCTGATGGCTGAGAACAAGACCCAAGCAACCGATGTGGCGGTTGAGGATTTCATCGCGCAGGTGGACAACAAGACCCGCCGCGAAGACGCGATTGCGCTTGATGCATTGTTTCGCAAAGTGACCGGCTGGACGCCCAGGATGTGGGGGCCCTCGATCATTGGTTATGGCAGCTATGATTACACCTATGAGAGTGGCCGAACGGGGACATTTCTGGCCACCGGGTTCAGCCCGCGCAAGGCGAATATGGTGCTGTATATCATGCCGGGTTATCAGGATTTTGGCGGCATTCTGGACCGGATCGGCAAGTACAAGATCGGCAAATCCTGCCTGTATCTTGGTGCGATGAAGAACAACGATCTGGACGTGGTGGCCGAGTTGATTCAGGCGGGGCTGGATGATTTGGGGACACGCTGGCCGATCCACCCCTCCTAGACAAATCAAGGGGGTCATGACACATGGGGGCAACTTTCGGAGTGACCCCATGACCACGACTCGTTTCGCCCCTTCGCCCACCGGATGGCTGCATATCGGAAACCTGCGCGCGGCGCTGTTTAACTATGCGATTGCAAGGCAGGCGGGTGGGCAATTCATTCTGCGGATTGACGACACCGACGCGGAGCGGTCCAAGGAAGAATACGTGGACGGCATCACCGATGTGCTGGGCTGGCTGGGCTTTGACTGGGACCGCGTGGAACGGCAATCGGCGCGGCTGGACCGCTATATGGCGGCCAAGGACAAGCTGGTCGAGATGGGGCGGCTTTATGAGTGTTTCGAGACGCCGGTCGAACTGGACCTGAAGCGCAAGAAGCAACTGAACATGGGCAAGCCGCCGGTTTACGACCGCGCAGCGCTTGATCTGAGCGAGGATCAGAAAGCCGCCTATCGCGCCGAGGGGCGGCAGGGGCATTGGCGGTTCAAGCTGGATCAGGAGCGGATCGAGTGGACCGACGGGATCATCGGTGACATCTCAATCGACGCGGCATCGGTCAGTGATCCGGTGCTGATCCGGGGCGATGGTCAGATTTTGTATACTCTGGCGAGCGTTGTTGATGACGTGGAGATGGGGATCACGGATGTGGTGCGCGGCTCGGATCACGTGACCAACACTGCCACGCAGATCCAGATCATTGAGGCGCTGGGCGGCGAAGTGCCAAGGTTTGCGCATCATTCGCTGCTGACGGGGCCTCAGGGTGAAGGGCTGTCCAAGCGTTTGGGGACGCTGGCGCTGCGTGACCTGCGCGATCAGGGGATCGCGCCGCAAGCGGTGATCAGCCTGATGGCGCGGCTGGGGTCGAGCGATCCGGTGGAGCTGCGCGCGACCATGGACAAGGTGGTCGCCGGGTTCGATTTGTCCAAGTTCGGATCGGCACCGACAAAATTCGATGTGGAAGACCTGCGGCCGCTGACCGCGCGCTATCTGGGCACGCTGGAGGCCGGGGACGTGGCCGAAACGCTGGAGGCGGCGGGCGTGCCCGAAGACCTGCGCCCGGCGTTCTGGGGTGCGGTGCGCGAGAATATCGCAACGCTGGATGACGTGGTCGGTTGGTGGGCGCAGTTCCGCGACGGGGCGACGCCGCTGGTTGCGGATGAAGATCGCGACTTTGTCGCGCAGGCCTTTGAATTGCTCGGTGACCCGCCCTACACGGGCGAAACCTGGGGCAACTGGACCGGGGCCGTGAAAGAGTCCACAGGCCGCAAGGGCAAGGGGCTGTTCATGCCGCTGCGGCATGCCGTGACAGGCCGCCAGCGCGGGCCGGAGATGGCCGATGTCATGCCGCTTTTGCAGGTGAAACCAAAGCTTTAGCCGCGACCTTCTGCCCAGCGGGGAAGTTTCGGGATGCCGCGGGTAAAGGCCCAGGCCATCACGCGCGGCATGCCCTTGTCATGCAGAGCGGTCAGGCAATTGGCCTGAAACTCGGCCGCCGTGACGCCCTGATGCACAAAGGCGCCATCGGAATAGCAGATTGAGCAATAGGTGACGGAGCGGCTGCCATCAGCCTCTGATCCGCCGCCCCGAGGGTCGTTCTTGAGCGGCATGCCGCAACTTTCGCATCGTTTGGCCATCCTCGCCTCCTCTGGTCTGAACCCATTGATCGTGCTACAAACCGTTGAGTCGAGTCAACGGTTTTGGGAGCGTGACATGCGGATCGGCGAATTGGCGAAGCGGTCCGGGTTAAGCCGGGACACCCTGCGTTTCTATGAGCGGCAAGGGCTGATCAGCTCTGACGCCGAGGCGGGCGGAACCAATAATTACCGGCAATATGCCGAGGACACGCTGATCACGCTGGAGTGGATTGCCGAGGCTCAGGCGGCGGGCATGACCTTGACCGATCTGACGGTCCTGTTGGGGCAATTGTCTTCGGAGGCGGGCGAGGATTTTGACGGGTTCGTCTTTCTGGACGCCAAGATTGCCGAAGTTGAGGCGCGGATCGCCCAGTCAGAGCGTTTTCTGGCCACATTAAGGCAAACGCGTCTGGCACTGGCGCAAGCCCCATTTACGGATTAGGTCTGAGACAGAAAAGCTTTGGGGGGCACCATGGCCGAAGATGCCAAATTCCTGACCGGCAGTACGCTGCGCCATGTGACCGTCATGGCGCTGAGCAGTACGGTCGGTTTGATGGCCGTTTTTCTGGTCGATTTCATCGACATGGTGTTCATCGGGATGTTGGGCAAGGCCGAATTGGCAGCCGCCATCGGCTATGCCGGCGCGATCCTGTTTTTCACCGGGTCCTTTGGGATCGGAATGGCGATTGCCTGTGGCGCACTTGTGGCGCGGGCGCTGGGCGCAGGAGATGCCAACCTTGCGCGGCAACGGGCCACCAACGCGCTGATTATCGGTGCCATCGGGGGGGCCGCATTTGCGGCCACCGTTTGGGTCTACACGCCGCAGCTTGTCACGCTTTTGGGGGCCGTGGGAGAAACCCAGGCGCTCGCCGTCAGCTTCATGCGGCTGATCCTGCCGAGCCTGCCTGTGCTGCTGATCGGAATGGTCGGCGGCGCAATTCTGCGCGCGCACGGGGATGCAAGCCGGGCGATGTGGGTCTTGATCTATGGTGGGATCGTGAATGCGGTACTGGATCCGATCCTGATCTTTGGTCTAGATCTGGAACTGACGGGTGCGGCACTGGCCAGCATTGCGGCGCGATTCACCATCGCAGGTTCTGCGCTTTGGGCGATCCACGCGCATTACGGGGGCTTTGGCAAACCGACGGCGGGCACGGTCTGGCATGACATGAAGCCGATCATGGCCATCGCGGGCCCGGCGGTTCTGACACAGCTCGCCACCCCAGTCGGACAGGCCTATGTGACGCGCGCAATGTCGAGTTATGGCGAAGAGGCCGTGGCGGGCATGGCGATCATTGGGCGACTGACGCCGGTGGCTTTTGGCGTGATCTTTGCCCTGTCAGGTGCCGTAGGGCCGATTATTGGCCAGAACGCGGGCGCAGGAAAACAGGACCGTGTGCGCGAAGCATATCGCGACGGGTTGCTGTTTACCGGCGCGGTGGTCGTGCTGGTGTCGCTGCTGTTGTTCCTGTTGCGGGGGCCGTTGGCATGGCTTTTTCAACTCGATGGCGTGGCGCTGGAATTGGTGTTTCTGTTTGCCGGACCGCTGTCGCTTTTGTGGTTCTTTAACGGGATGATCTTTGTCAGCAACGCGGCCTGCAACAATCTGGGGCATCCGCTTTATTCAACCTGGGTCAACTGGGGGCGTCATACGCTTGGCACGGTTCCGTTTGTGATGCTGTTTTCGTGGTGGCTGGGTGCCGCGGGTGTGCTGATCGGGCAGGCACTGGGCGGTGTGGTCTTTGGCCTGATTGCAGGCGCGGTTGCAACACGCGTCATTGCGATGGGCAAAGAGGATACGCGCGGCCCGTTCGAACGTCACCTGACGCTATTTCGGCATTTCCATACGCGTCGCTAGGCAGGCATCCACCAGCGCGGTTTCCTGAGCAGAGAGTGTTTGCCTTCGCGGGTAACGCGGGCTGTCACGGTCGTTCAGAATGGGCGCGTCCCACCCATGGGTTGACGCAAAAAACCGCGCAACCCCCTGTGGGCCAAACTCGCGCAGGTAGCCCTGCACCACCACATCAAGATAGCTGAGCAGGATCGGCGTATTGGTTGCCGTCGGCGTCGCCAGATTTGCATTGACGCGGTACACGGCGGTGGGGTGGTCGGTTTGCAGCGCGTGGGTGACATCAACGCGGGCATAGGCCGCCTCTCTTGCGTCGAGGTCAGACCACTTTTCGGCGCTGACATGGGCGATCAGCCCGTCGATTTCAAAATCAGGGTGACGTTCCACCGACAAAAAGGCGGTGTCGCGCAAAGATGTGGATTGCCAGACCCGGCGCCAGCCCTTGAGAGTCGCGGCGCGGCGATCAGTGAAGTCATGGGTCGCGGTGTTGACCAGACTACCATAACCAAAAAATGCAGGATCCTTCATTCGCGGGCTCTTAGAACTTGTGCAGGTTTGGCGGCCAACGGTCGGGCGGCAAATGCCAGACCGGCCAGAAGCGAGACAATGATGCCACCGCCGACGATGCCCAGAGCGTTGCCCCAGATCACGGTGTAGTCATTCTCCATTATGAATGTTTGTACGGCCCAGCCGCCCAGAATGCCAGCGGCGAGCGCGACAACCCCGGCGGAAAGGCCCAAAAGGGCCGCACGCAATGCAAAGCTGGTCATGATGCGGGACCGCGTGGCGCCCACGGTTTTGAGCACGGCAGCTTCGAAGATGCGGGCAGGGGTTCCAGCCGCGGCGGCCCCAATCAGGACGAGGAAACCTGTTACCAAAGTCGCCAATGCACCATAGCGCGTGGCCGCAGAGATACCTTCGACAAGGGTCGACACCTGAGCGATGGCGTCGCGGATACGAATGGCGGTGATGTTGGGATAGGCGGTGGCAAGGTCGCGGAGGATCTGCGCCTCGGCCTCTTCTGCGGCATAAACGGTGCTGATCCAGCTATGAGGGGCACCGGCCAGCGCGGATTCGTTCATCGACAGGACAAAGCCGATGCCTGCGTCTTCCCATGTCACCTCTCGGAAAGACGCCACAGTGCCGGTGATGTTGCGACCAAGGATGTTGACGGTCATCTCATCCCCGATTTGCAGGCCGATCTCGGCGGCTTCTTCTGCTGAAAAGCTGATGAGCGGCGGGCCGCTGTAGTCTTCGGGCCACCACTCACCGGCGGTCACGCGGGTATTGTCAGGCAGCGTGCTGTCGTAGGTGACGCCCCTGTCGCCCTGCACAACCCAATGGCCGTCAGCAAATTCATCGGCGGGCATGCCGTTGATCGCGGTGATGATGCCACGCAGCATCGGGGCGGCGTCAACGCGGGTGACGGCGGGGTCGTCATCAAGCCGGGCCCGGAAGCCGTCGATCTGGTCGGGCTGAATATCGACGAAGAAATAGCTGGGGGCGACGGCGGGCAGTTCGTCGTTAAAGGCATTACGCAGGTTGCCGTCAATCTGGCCCACGGCGGCAAGTACCGAAAGTCCGAGGCCAAGGGAGAGGACAACGCTTGTCGTCTCACCGCCTCGCGCGCCGATGGCCCCTAGTGCAAGGCGCAAAGCAGGGCGCCCGCGTGCGGGTTTACGGCCACGCCGGGCGACCCAGCGGATCAAGAGCGCGGCAAGGATCAGGATGGTCAGCGCGCCGGTGATGCCCCCCGCGGTCCAGAGTGTTAGCCAGACCGTGCCGGAGAACCACGCAGCAAGGCCCAGCAGGGCGGCGATCAGCGCCAGCGTGGCGGCCATATAGGGCCAGCGCGGGAAGGTGCTGCCCGAGGCGAAGGCGTCGCGGAAAAGCGTGGCGGCACGGATGTCATCGGTGCGCGCGAGCGGCCAGAGGGTAAAGATCAACGCCGCCAACAGGCCATAGATCGCGGCCTCTGCCAGAGGGGCGGGATTGAATGTGAAGTTGGCGGGGACGGGCAATGATGCCTCGATCACCGGGGCAAGCAGGATCGGGATGCCGCCGCCAAGGATCAGGCCGATGGTCACACCAAGCAAGGTGAGCACGCCGATTTGCAGAAAGTAGGTCAGAAAGATCGTGCGGCGGGCGGCACCCAGTGTCTTGAGCGTGGCGATGGTGCCGGTTTTGCCCGCCAGATAGGCACGGACCGCGGCGCTGACGCCGACGCCACCCACGGCCAGCCCTGAGAGGCCAACAAGGATCAGGAAGGCCCCGATACGGTCGATAAAGGTCTCTGTCCCGCCCGCGCCACGCCGACTGTCGCGCCAGCGCAGTCCGGCGTTTGGCAAGGTTTCTTTCGCGAGGGTTTCCATCGCGTCAAGGTCCGCATCGGGGGGCAGATCAAGGCGGTATTGGGTTTCAAAAAGCGTGCCTTCGACGATCAGGCCGGAGCCTTCGAGATCTGCGGTGCGGACAATGGTGCGCGGGCCAAGGCCAAAGCCGCCAGAGGCATTGTCCGGGTAGCGTTGCAGGATCGCGCGCAGGGTGAAGGTGTTCGCGCCAAGGCGGAATGTGTCGCCGGGTGTCAGGCCAAGCCGGTCGGCAAGCACCCGTTCCATCACGCCGCCATTATCGGCAAAGGCTTGATGCAGGGGCATGACCGGGTCAAGCGTGACCTGCCCGATCAGGGGGTAGTTGCCGTCAACGGCAAGCACCTGTGTGAGGCCACGTTCTGCGCTGTCGCCTTCACCCACCACTGCCATGGAGCGGAAATCAACCGCTTCGGCCATCTTGTCCGAGATGTCGGCGAAAAACGCCCGCTCTTGCGGCGTGGCGAAACGGTAGGTGAACCGGGCCTCGACATCGCCGCCAAGGAGTTCGGCGCCCTTTTCAGTCAGGCCAGCCGTGATGCCCGCGCGCACGGTGCCGACGGCCGCAATTGCGGCCACGCCAAGGGCCAGACACGCGAGGAAAACGCGGAAGCCCCGCAATCCGCCCCGCAGTTCGCGGCGGGCAAAGGTCGCAGCAAGACGCAGGCTCATGCCGCTTGCCGCGCGGTGTCGATGCGACCATCGCGCAGCGGGATGACGCGGTCACAACGCGCGGCGAGTTCGCGGGCATGCGTTACCATCACAAGCGTGGCACCATGGCGGTCGCGCAGGTCAAAAAGCAGTTGCATGATCGCCTGACCGTTTGCCTCATCCAGATTGCCGGTAGGTTCGTCGGCCAGCAGGATCTTGGGGCGGGGGGCCGAGGCGCGGGCAAGTGCCACGCGCTGTTGTTCACCCCCTGACATCTGGCTGGGGTAATGATCGGCGCGGTCTGACAGGCCAACGGCATCAAGCTCTGCTGCGGCGCGGTCAAAGGCGTCGCGGTGGCCGGCCAGTTCGAGCGGGGTTGCCACGTTTTCCAAAGCGGTCATTGTGGGGATCAGGTGGAAAGACTGAAATACCACCCCCATATTATCCCTGCGAAAGCGGGCCAACTGGTCTTCGTTCATCGTGGTCAAATCCTGACCAAGCGCGGTTACGGTACCGCCGGTGGCCGTCTCCAGTCCGCCCATCAGCATCAGGAGAGACGATTTGCCAGAGCCACTTGGCCCCACCAAACCCAGCGTTTCGCCCTTGGCGACGTCCAATGAGATGTCGTGCAGGATGTCGACCTGCCCGGCGTTGCCCATCAAAGACAGTGAAGCATCGGTGAGCGAAAGCACGGGGTCAGTCATGAAAAGGGCCTTTGGTCGGTGTGTGTCCATGGCATATGGGGCAAAATGCGCAGTTCTCAACATCGGTTTTGTGACAATTGCAACAACTGTGGCACAGGCTGAGACGATCACAGTCGCCGCATTGGGGGACAGTCTGACGGCGGGCTACGGGCTTGATACGGCTGACGGGCTGGTGCCGCAGCTGCAAAACTGGCTGGACGAGGCAGGTGCCGATGTTCAGGTGATCAACGCCGGGCTTTCGGGTGACACCACGGCGGGCGGTCTTGCACGGGTCGATTGGACACTGACCGAGGACGTCGATGCCATGATCCTGGCCCTTGGTGCCAATGACTACCTGCGCGGTTTGCCACCTGCCATCGCGCGCGAGAATCTGGATGGGATCGTGGCCGCCGCTGACGCCAAAGGTGTTGCAACACTGATTGTCGGACTGAACGTTGGTGCCAACTATGGTGCTGATTATAAAGCCGAATTTGATGCGATCTACCCCGAGCTCGCGGCAAAATATGACGCGCCGCTGGCGCCGTCCTTCTTTGCCGCGCTTATCGCGGAAGGCGGCCAAGAGGGATTGTTGGGGTACCTTCAGGGCGACGGATTGCACCCCACGGCCGAGGGTGTCGGCATCATCGTCGCAGCCCTTGGTCCGGCCGTTCTGGACCTGATCGAAACGGTGCAGTGATGCCGGGGCGGCTGTTTCTGACGCGTGATCCGGGGCTGGGCCTGACGGATCCACCGCGCCTGAACATGGCCCCCGGAGAAGAGTTGCAGGTGAGGACGGCCGATGGGGCGATGCGGATGCGCTGGGGCATGATACCGGTGGGCCGGGTCAATGCGCGCGGGCGTCCTGTGATGGAGACGATCATCAACGCCCGGTCCGAGACGGTTTTTGACAAATCCGCCTACGCGGGTGTGCGCCGGGCCGTGGTGCCGGTTGACGGCTGGTACGAATGGACGGGCGAGAAGCGCCGCAAAACCGCGTGGCGGATCACCCGCGCCGATAGCGAATTGATCTGGTTTGCCGCAATCTTCGACATCTGGAAAGCGCCGGGTGGGATGGAGGTGGCGCAGGTCGCGACGGTCACATGTGCGCCATCGGCGGATGTTCGCGACATCCATCATCGCATGGGCGTGATCCTGGAAAAGGAAGCGATTTCAAGATGGTTGGGCGAAGATGAGGCCGCTGCACGGGACCTGATGGTGCCGTTTCGCGATGGCGGGCTGGTGGTTGCCGAAGCGTCAGATGTGGACTGGAACGCGCCGTAGGTTAGGCTGATCCCGGGACACAACAAGAAGGGGAACAGCCATGTCTGTCGCAAAAGTCACCGAAATCATCAGTGAATCGTCCAAATCATTTGATGATGCCGTCGAAAATGGAATCAAGCGTGCATCCAAGACGCTGAAAGGAATCAAGGGGGCTTGGGTCGCGGACCAGAAAGTGACCGTAGATGACGGCAAGATCACCAGCTACCGCGTTGTTTTGAAAGTCACATTCGTCCTTGCGGATTGATGTGGAAAGGGCGCCGGATGCGGCGCCCTTTTGTTTAGTCCGCCAGTGTCAGGTTGACGGCGCTCTCGCGCCCGTCGCGACCAGCTTCGATGTCAAAATTGACTTTCTGGTCGTCCTTGAGGCCCGTCAATCCGGACCTTTCAACTGCTGAAATGTGAACAAAAACGTCTTTTGTACCGCCATCGGGGGCAATAAAGCCGTAACCCTTGGTGGTGTTGAACCATTTGACAGTGCCTGAGGCCATGTCAGTCCCTCCTGATTTTCCGCTCGCGGGAGTGCAGCGGGTCGGCTCGTCTGTACTGGATCGAAAGACTGGGCCGTTCTCAGGTGCAGTGGTCGATAGAGTTAACGTAGCGTCTTCGAGTATGAACCGCTTGGGGTCAAAATCAAGGAATTCGCATTTTATGGGGGTTTTCAGCGGGTTGCTGCCCGTCTGGGGTGGGATGCGCGTTCACCGCGCATCCCGAATCTGCTTAGTCCAGCGACAGGTTCACAGCCGACTCGCGGCCATCACGGCCTGCTTCGATGTCGAAAGTGACCTTTTGGTTGTCTGCCAGGCCGGTCAGGCCAGACCGCTCAACAGCGGAGATATGGACAAAAACGTCCTTAGAACCGCCCTCGGGCGCGATAAAGCCGAAGCCTTTGGTGGAGTTGAACCATTTCACGGTGCCAGTAGCCATCGTGTGTTTCCTTTTTTGGGGCCGCCCGCGAGATTGCGACGGCTTGGCGTCGTCAGTGCAAAATCGAGTGCCGTCGCCAATAAAGGAAATGGTAGAGTCGAGATGGATAACGTCTGCACCGCCCAAATGGGGGTCATGGGTGCGGAAAGCAAGAAAAAAGTTTGCAGGCTAGCGAGCAATCGCCGGTGTGGTCGCGCCAATGGCCGCATGCAGGACAGGCGCTGCGGTGCCGGTTATCCAATAGATCAAGGCCGCTTCGCCCCAGGTGATATCGCCGAAAATGGCGCACCCCAATGCGCTGAGAAAGCCGATTGTGCCGCCAAAAAGAACCAGTCCCATCTGTTGTCCAATCCATTGCAGAGCCGAAGCGCATTCTGCGCCCCGTTCAAGGAAATCGTCGGGATGGTTTTGGCAGGAAATGGTGAGGATTCAGTGAACGAAATGGGGCAAATCTACGACGCGGGTTTTGGGCTGATGAAACGCGTACCGGTGCTGACAAAGAGCGTCAGCCCGGCGCACACTCCGATCCAGCCAAAATACCACGCCTGTCCGGCCAAGGCATTTTCTGCATAGGACGCTGCGAAAATCGCCTTGCCCTGAACCGCCGCAAGACTTGCCAAGGCTGCAACGGCAAAGCCAAGGATGGCTTGGATAACCAGTGCGAAGCGGTTCGTGATCACAAACGCAAAGAGGCCGATGGGTGCCCCGATCCAGATCACCTTTTCCGCCCAGAAGGGGTGCGCGCCTGCCGCAAGCGGCAGGTCGAAAAACCAGATCAGCGCAGCGAAGACAACGCCTGCAATCAGGCCCTGAATCAACGGGTAAACTTCTTATGTTTCATGCGCTTGGGTTCCATCGCGTCGGCACCCAGGCGGCGCTTTTTGTCTTCTTCGTAGTCCTCAAAGTTGCCTTGGAACCATTCAACATGCGCCTCGCCTTCAAAGGCGAGGATGTGGGTGCAAATACGGTCGAGGAAGAAGCGGTCGTGGCTGATGACGACGGCGCAACCGGCAAAACTTGTCAGCGCATCCTCGAGCGCGCGCAGCGTTTCGACGTCAAGATCGTTGGTCGGTTCGTCAAGCAGCAGGACATTCCCGCCGGATTTGAGCAACTTGGCCATATGGACGCGATTTCGCTCACCACCGGACAAGAGCCCGACTTTCTTTTGCTGATCGCCGCCTTTGAAATTGAAGGCAGAACAATAGGCGCGGCTGTTCATGGATGCGTCGCCCAATTCGATGATCTCGGCTCCGCCAGTGATTTCCTCCCACACAGTGGCATCGGGGCTCAGAGCATCGCGGGACTGATCGACATAGGCCAGCTGCACCGTCTCACCGTATTCAACGCTGCCGGCGTCCGGTTGGTTCTGGCCCGTCAACATGCTGAAAAGCGTGGATTTCCCGGCACCGTTTGGCCCGATCACCCCAACAATCCCGCCGGGCGGAAGGTCGAAAGACAAATCCTCAATCAAAAGCTTATCGCCCATCGCTTTCTTGAGATTTGCCACCTCAATCACTTTCGATCCAAGCCGGGGCCCATTGGGGATGATGATCTGTGCACGCCCGAGCTTTTCGCGTTCCGACTGGTTGGCGAGATCATTATAGGCGCTGATCCGCGCCTTGGATTTTGCCTGCCGGGCCTTGGCGCCCTGACGCATCCACTCCAGCTCGCGTTCGAGCGTGCGCTGTTTCGACTTATCCTCTTTCGCCTCTTTTTCGAGGCGTTTCGCCTTGGCTTCCAACCAGCTTGAATAATTGCCTTCGTGCGGGATGCCTGATCCGCGGTCCAGTTCCAGGATCCAGCCGGTGATTGCATCAAGGAAGTAGCGGTCGTGGGTGACGATCAGGATTGTGCCTTTGTAATCAATCAGATGCTGTTGCAGCCAGGCGATCGTTTCGGCGTCAAGGTGGTTGGTTGGTTCGTCAAGCAGAAGCATGTCGGGCGCTTCGAGCAAAAGTTTGCAAAGGGCGACGCGTCGCTTTTCACCGCCCGACAACGTTGCGACCGACGCGTCGTCAGGGGGGCAGCGCAAAGCCTCCATGCTGACGTCGATCTGTGCATCAAGGTCCCAGAGGTTTTGGGCGTCGATTTCATCCTGAAGCTGCGCCATTTCCTCGGCGGTTTCTTCGGAGTAGTTCATGGCAAGTTCGTTGTAACGATCCAGCACAGCCTTCTTGTCAGCAACGCCCAGCATCACATTTTCCCGGACCGACAGATTCTGATCCAGTTCGGGTTCCTGCGGCAGATAGCCGACGCGCGCGCCTTCGGCGGCCCATGCCTCACCCGCAAAATCCTTGTCTTGCCCGGCCATGATCCGCATCAGGGTCGACTTACCGGTGCCGTTGACACCGACAACGCCGATTTTCACCCCCGGCAAAAAGTTCAAGCGGATGTTTTCAAAAACTTTCTTGCCGCCTGGATAGGTCTTGGAGACGCCATCCATGAAGTAGACGAATTGATAGCTGGCCATGTCAAACGCTCACCTTGCTAAGGACGATTTGCGTCTAGATAGCGATGCGTTGGTCCGGGGGCAATTGCCGATGCAGGATGTTTGCGCCGCCATCGACCGTTTGCTGCGATTTGAGCCAGCTCAGCACGTCTTTGGCAGGGATCGGCGGGCATATCCAGTTGCCTTGAGCGAATTCCACACCGGCAGGCGCGAGGGCATCGAAGTCGGCTTGCGTCTCGACCCCCATGACGATGCCATCCATGGACATATCGTTGGCCAGTTCTGTGATCATGCGCAGCGCTTTCTGGTTTGTCGCCTGATCGGCCAGATCGCGGGTCAATTGTCTTGCGGTCTTGAAGCCAGACATGTTGAGCGCGCCGATTTGAAGCAGACCTGCGAAACCTGCCCCAAAGCCATCGAGGATTGTCGCAAAACCCCGGTCGTGAAGAGTGGACATGATTTCGCGGCGATCAGGGTCGCCCGCATGGGCCCCAAAAACCAGCGACTCAGGCAATTCGATCCTGATTTGACAGGGGCTAACACCCTGCTTTCGCATCGCTTTGTTCAATTCAGCAGCGTAGTCGCATTTAAGGAAGAAATCCTCTGATGCGTTGAAGCCCGTGATGATTTCGCGAAAGTCAGCGGCATTGATTTCGGCCTGCATGGCAATCGTGGCCCGCACCGCCGCGCGATCGAGATCGGCGAGAACGCCAAGGTCCTTTGCCATGTCCAAGAAGTCGTCGGGCAGGTGACACACGCCATTTGCATCGGTCCAGCGCGCCAAGGCTTCTAGCGAGCGGACACGGCCCGTTG
The DNA here is from genome assembly GCA_947493335.1 of uncultured Paracoccaceae bacterium. Taxonomy (GTDB): domain Bacteria; phylum Pseudomonadota; class Alphaproteobacteria; order Rhodobacterales; family Rhodobacteraceae; genus CANMYO01. Next base: position 268,206 of record CANLQO010000001.1, read on the forward strand.
CGGTTTCTATCGTGGGCTGGAAGTCGAACGTGATCTGGTTGTTCAGAATTGCACGCTGCAGATCGTCGGACCGCCGTGATTTGCGTTGCACCGTGCTGTGGAGCTTGTCGTCATAGACCGCGACATGCCCGCGGCCTGCGCGCTTGACCTCGTAAAGGGCGAGGTCTGCACGCTTGAGCAATTCATCAACATCGCCGGCCTGTTGTTCAGATATCGCAGCGCCAATACTGATGGAGGGAATGATTTTCTGACCTTCGAAAATGAGCGGTTCCTTGACGCAATCAACCAGAGCGGCCCCAAGGCGTTGCAGTTGATCTATATCGCTGAATTGAGTGCACACGGCGACAAACTCATCGCCACCCATTCGGGCCAGCAGGTCGGTTTTGCGCAGGGTTTGCGAAATGTGATCGGTGATGTGCCGCAAAACGGCATCCCCGGCAGAGTGCCCATAGGTGTCGTTCACCTGTTTGAACTTATCCAGGTCGATTTGAAGCAGACCGATCCGGGTACCGTTTTGATGCGCGTCTGCAAGTGCGGCGTTGGTAAATTCCATCATACGGGCGCGGTTTGCGACGCCGGTGAGGTCATCATGCGCTGCCACATGCGCCAAAGCGGCAGATTTTTCGCGCAGTTCCGCGGCGCGATCAACCTCATCCGTGACATCCCGACAGACAAGGATCACGTATTCGCTGCCATCACTGTCCTGATGGTAAGAGACCCTGATCTGGTTCCAGAATTCCTGCCCGTCTTTGCGTAAATTCCGGTAAAGCGACAAACGTCCCCAGTTGGGATCATCCCGCTTGTAGCGGAAATTGGCGATGAATTCGTCTGTCGGTTTCTTGTCCGGCAGCATCGCATATTCCATCGGATTGCGGCCCAAAACCTCTTCCGCGGAGTAGCCCATGATCCGGCAATATGCGGGATTCACCCACAGCACGCGGCCATCCAATCCCTGAATGACCAATCCATCGTCGGTGTCAGAACAGGCGATGCGGTAAAATGCGGCATCGCGCCGTTCCGCGCGTGCTGTTGCCTGAACGGTCGAAACCTCTTCCTGCGCCATTTTCAATTGCCGCCGGGTCCGCGAAAGTTGCAGCCAAAAGATGGCACAAACAACAAGCAGGGCGGCAGCGATCAGGTACGGAGCAAGCATTTTGGATCCGGAGCAAATGAACCCAAAGACTAGCGCAGCGAATGTTTCAAAACTCTTAACTCGCAAAGGTCCGGCTGCATTTGACCTTTACACGGCCCCTTGCGCCCTGCTTAAGACAGGCCATGTTGCAGGGGTTTCCGATTGCAAAGCCAGGTCAGGCGATTGGCCTGTTGGGCGGGTCTTTTGACCCGGCTCACGCTGGTCACGTGCAGATTACGCAAGCGGCGCTGAAACGCTTTGCGCTTGATCGGATATGGTGGCTGGTTACGCCAGGTAACCCGTTGAAAGAACACGGGCCCGCGCCGCTGCCCGTGCGTCTTGATGCGGCGAAGGCCATGATGCGGCACCCCCGCGTTTCCATTACGGATATCGAGGCGAAACTGAACACACGCTATACCGCACAGACGATTGCGGCACTGCAGGCAAAATACCCCGGCGTTCGCTTTGTCTGGCTGATGGGGGCCGACAATTTGATCCAGTTTCATCGCTGGCAAAACTGGCGCAACATCATGGAAAGCGTGCCGGTTGGCGTGCTGGCCCGGCCCGGTGACCGCGTTGCGGCGCGGCTTTCAAAGGCTGCGCGCGTTTACCGTCATGCCAAGATTCCTGCCCGGGCCTCTGCGACGCTGGGCCAAAGGGCCGCGCCGGGCTGGTGCTTTGTCAATCTGCCGATGAATGCGCAATCGTCTTCGGCCATCCGGGGACGGGGTGAGTGGGTCGCGCCGGTGTGATGAGGGACCGGTTGAAACTTTCGCAGGGTCGTGGCTAGGGTTTGGCGATGACACAGCATTTGACACGTCGCGCGCTGATCGCAGGATTGGGCCTTTGGGGTACCACGGCGCTGGCCAATGCGCCGCTGACTTCGTTGCGGCCCGAGGCACGCAAGGTCAGCATCTCGCGGTTGCGCCCACAGGCCCGGCTCAGCACGGCGGATATGATCGCCGCAGCGGGTTTGGCCGGGCAGGTCGGTTTTGTGGTTGCCGAAGCGGCGACGGGCGAGGTGATCGAAAGTATTGACGGTGCCGTGCCGTTACCGCCTGCGAGTGTTACGAAGGCGGTGACGGCGCTCTACGCAATTGAAGCGCTGGGTGCAGATTACCGTTTCAAGACAAGGGTTTATGGCACTTCACCCGTGGTCGAGGGGCGACTGGACGGGGATTTGATTCTGGCGGGCGGCGGTGATCCGAACCTGCTGACGGATGACCTTTTTGCCTTGTCAGAGACACTTGCGGCGACAGGCCTGAAAGAGGTCACGGGGCGGTTCCTGGTCTGGGGCGACGCGCTGCCGGGGGTCGAAGAGATTGACGAGAGCCAACTGGATCATCTGGGCTACAACCCGGCGGTGTCCGGGCTGAACCTGAACTTCAACCGCGTGCATTTTGAGTGGAAGCGGCAGGGCACCACCTTTGACATCGCGATGGACGCACGCAGTGAAACACGGCGACCGACGGTCAGCATGTCGAAGATGCGGTTAGATGACCGGACGACACCGGTTTACGCCTATCGCGACGGCGGCGGCGTGGATCAGTGGAGTGTCGCCAAGGGGGCATTAGGAAATGCGGGGTCACGGTGGCTGCCGGTGCGGTATCCAGCGCTCTATGCTGGCGATGTCTTTCGCACCTTCATGAAAGAGCATGGGTTGACCCTGCCGGCAGCAGTGCGGGTCACGGCCTTGCCGGACAGCAAGGTGATTGCCGAGCACGGCAGTGCTGATCTGACGGAAATGATGCGGGCGATGCTGCGCTTTTCAACCAATCTGACGGCCGAAGCGGCAGGCATGACGGCCAGTTCCGCCTTGACGGGGCAGCGTCGTGGACTGCGCACATCCGCGCTGGGCATGACCCGCTGGGCACAGGATCGGGCCGGGATCGCACCGACATTTGTTGATCACTCGGGGTTGGGGGATACGTCGCGGATCAGCGCGGATGATATGGTGACGCTTTTGAATGCGGACGGTGTCAAGACCGTGCTGGAACCGATCCTGAAGACCATCGCTATGCGTGATGATGAGGGGCGCCCGATCAAGGATGCGCCCGGCGTGGTGCGGGCCAAAACCGGCACGTTGAACTTTGTCTCGACCCTTGCGGGATATCTGACAACGGCGGGCGGCAGGGAACTGACGTTTGCCTTTTTCGCCGCCGATCTAGAGGCCCGCGAACGCGGTAAGGCGGCAGGAGATGAGCAGCCTCGCGGTTCAATTTCGTTCAACACCAAGGCCAAGCGATTGCAACAAGACATCCTGCAGCGCTGGGCCTTGATGGGGGACGTGAGAGAGCCCGTCGTCGCCGAGAACGACGCCGTGACCCAATAGTCAGAGCGTCATGTGCCGGGCCCGCGCGCCACGCTCAATCGCGGCGGCATGCAGGCGGTCGATGTCGAATTCATACCGGATTTCTTCCAGCATGCGCGATTCCGCCGCACCGATGGTGCCGTCGGCGGCCGCCACATCGCAGGAAAAGGCATAGGCCGTTTCATAAAGCTTTTCCGGCAGCGCATCGCGGATCAGGCCAAAAAGCGCCTCGAGCCCGTCTTCCTGTTCCAAAAGGTCAAAGACCATTTGACTGATGCGCGGCAGGTGGTCGACATCATAGCTGGCAAAAACCGGCAAGTTGTTGATCGCATTGTTGATTTTGATCAATTCGGCGGTGCGGATGTCGGCGTCTGCCGCCGAGACGGTAATCATCAGAGTGGCCAGCGCATCCTCTGCCGAGAGCGGTTGTTCGATGGTCATGGCGCGTCCTTTGCTGCGGGTCTGCTACCCATTTATTGACGCTCAAGCCCTGTCGCAATAGGGAGTGCGCGTTGCGCGGCCAATCAGGGCCGCACATGACCCTGTGAGATGTAGATATGACCACTTTGCGCGATGCGGCGATGAACTCCAAGGCGTGGCCTTTTGAAGAGGCGCGGCGTCTGCTCAAACGGGTTGAAGCGGCGGGCAAGGATCATGTGCTTTTTGAAACTGGCTATGGGCCATCGGGCTTGCCGCATATCGGCACCTTTGGTGAAGTGCTGCGCACAACGATGATCCGCCGCGCATTTCAGGTGATTTCGGACATCCCGACGCGGTTGATCTGCTTTTCGGACGATCTGGACGGGATGCGCAAAGTGCCGGGCAATGTCCCGCAGCAAGAGATGCTGGCCGAACATATGCACAAGCCGCTGACATCGGTCCCTGACCCCTTTGGTGAGTTCGAGAGCTTTGGGCATCATAACAACGCCATGCTGCGGCGATTCCTTGATACCTTCGGGTTCGAGTACGAGTTCTATTCGGCGCGGGAATTCTACCGCTCTGGCCAGTTTGACAAGGTGCTCAAGCGCGCGGCCGAGCGTTATGATGACGTGATGAAGGTCATGCTGAAATCCCTGCGCGAGGAGCGGGCGGCGACTTATTCGATTTTCCTGCCGATCCATCCCGAAACGGGGCGGGTGCTGTATGTGCCGATGAAGAACGTTGATGGGGTCAATCACACCGTCACCTTTGACGACGAGGACGGCAAGGAATGGACGCTGCCCGTCACGGGCGGCAACGTCAAATTGCAGTGGAAGCCGGATTTCGGCGCGCGCTGGGCCGCGCTTGACGTGGATTTCGAGATGTACGGCAAGGAACACGCGACCAACACGGCGATCTATGACCGGATTTGCGAGATTTTGGGTGGCAAAAAGCCCGAACATTTCAGCTATGAGCTGTTTTTGGATGAGAACGGGCAGAAGATTTCCAAGTCGTCGGGCAACGGGATTTCGATTGATGAATGGTTGACCTATGCCAGCACCGAAAGCCTGAGCTACTTCATGTATCTCAAGCCCAAAACGGCCAAGCGGATGCATTTCGATGTGATCCCCAAGGCGGTCGATGAATATCACCAGCAGTTGCGGGCCTATGCCGATCAGGATGCCGCCGCACGGGCCAACAACCCGGTGTTTCACATTCACGGACACAACGTGCCAGCCAGCGATATGGTGGTGCCTTTCGCGATGCTGTTGAATCTCGCCTCTGTTTCGGGGGCAGAGGACAAAGAGACGCTGTGGGGTTTCATTCAGCGCTATGCACCAGAGGCGTCGGCCGAGAAGAACCCGCAAATGGATCAGGCGGCTGGCTTTGCAGTGCGGTATTACAATGACTTTGTGAAACCCACGAAGGTCTATCGCGCACCGGATGCCAAGGAACGCGCGGCGATGGAGGACTTGGTGGCACGGCTCAAGGTCTGGGATGGCGGTTTGGACGCGGAGGCCTTGCAGTCAGAGGTCTTTGCTGTCGGTAAGGCGCATGAGTTTGATCCGCTGCGGGGCTGGTTCACAGCACTTTACGAGGTGCTGCTGGGCGCGTCGCAAGGCCCGCGTTTTGGAGGGTTCATCGCGCTTTACGGTGTGGAAGAAACGATTGCGCTGATCGAAGGGCGGCTGGCAGAGGGCTGATTGAACCGGGGCGGAACAGTCAGACCGAAAGATCGTCTGCTGTCAGCGAGGGTTCAAAGGCGCTTTTCGGAAGCAGCCGGAACGGTGTGCCGGTCGATCTGGCCGATGATATGCGGTCACAGCGAAAGGTTCTGGGCAGTTTGGTCTTGTGATCGAAGGCGACGACGTACCAGACCGGGTATTTGAGCAAAAGGTAATGCGGTTCGATCTCGCGTCGCGATGCCATGCCGTCTTCACGGCGGTAACTGATGTCGAGCGATTCAAGATCGGCAAAGGCCTGATGCAGCGTCTGGACGACCCGCTTTGGGGGCGTCTGGGTTGACGCCTGGACATAGGTGGATGCTGTCACGCCGATCAGAATGCGTGATTTCAGCCGCGAGACCTGTTGGCGCCTGACGGGCGAGAATGAGGCGACCAATTGCCGTCTGACAGACCCGAGGTTTGCCAGAAACATGGGTGAGTTCATTTGTTCTGCGACGGCGATGCTTATCAGCAGGTCCACCGCTTCGGGGAACGACAGGTTGAGCCGACCCACACCCCAATTGCGGTCGAGCCGCACGCCGCCGCCACGACCGCGGTCGGCATCAATCTGCATCCCTTGATCGCGCATAAGGGTCAGATCACGCGCGATCGTGCGGGTGCTGACGTTGTGCTGCAGTGCGAGATCCTTGACCGTGCAATGCGCATCCTGCTTGAGCTGGACGGCCAACATCTCCATCCGTCTAAGACGGTCTTGCGCATTTGAACGGGTCATCAATCAAATATGACATAAAGTGGCATATTATCCAATATCTCTCCGATCACACAAGGCTTTGGGCGGATGCCCATGCGCTTTCAACCAATCTGCTATGGCGTCGGGCAGCGATGCCGATTTGCGCCGATGGAGACCAAAATGAAAATGAATTACTTTGTTGTTGGGACTAACGACATGGAAGCGGCAAGATCATTCTATGACGCCTTGTTCGCGCAAGCCGGGCTTCAAAGCATCTCGCCATCGGAAAGGATGACATATTGGATGGGGGACGATTTCGCATTCGCCGCGGCGATCCCGTTTGACCAAGCGCCCGCAACGCGTGGGAACGGAACGATGGTCGGATTCAAAGTGGGGCCGCCAGAGGAGGTTGAGCGCATGCACGGGCTGGCCATCCAATTGGGCGGCACGTGCGAAGGTACGCCCGGTCAACGGGGGCCGAAATATTCGGCCTATGTGCGCGATCTGGATGGCAACAAGCTGTGTTTCTCGGACTAGTTCTATCGTCGCGCGAAAAGGGCCCGGGCTTTCGTCCGCTCGGGCCCCGTCGTGTCGCGGTCTTAGCCGAACCAGCCTTTGACCTTGCCCCAGACGGATTTCTCTTCTGAGGTTTCGGCCACTTCGACGGCTTCGCCTTTGACGGGCTCTACGCCTTTGACCTCTGGCAGGGGTTCGCTTTCGAAGTGTTCCTCTTCTGGTTTCACCTCGGCCAGTTTCACGGTTTGCGGGGTCATCATGCCCGCAAACATCACCATCTGGGACAGCGTGTTTGGCCCGGCGATCCCGTCAGCGGGCAGGCCCTTGGAAGTCTGAAACGCCTGCACGGCTTTCTTGGTGCCGGGGCCGAATTTGCCGTCGGCATCAATGCCAAGGTCCATCTGCAAAAGCTTGACCGCCTCACCCCGTGAGCCGACGCGCAGCAAGATCAGTTCCGGCAGGCCAATCACGGTGAAAGTGTCGGGCCCGGCGATGCCATCGACCACAAGGCCATTGTCCTTTTGATAGGCTTTAAGCGCGCGTTCGGTGCCGGGGCCAAAGTCGCCATCGGCGTCGATGCCAAGCTTTTCCTGCAACCGCTTGACTGGTGCACCCTTCATTCCGCGTTTGAGAATGGACATATTTTTTTCCTTTGCTTGCTTCGCGAAAACTCCACCACATTGCCCCATGAAGGGAAAGGGGAACTGTGATAAGGTGGCGTCATGGCTATGACCCGTGATGATGTGGTTGCGATCTATGACCGCCTGTTGGCGGCGCATCCAGAGCTGCGGCGCAAGGGCAAGACCACGGCCTATACGGCGATGAATGGTAACATGTTCAGCTTTGTCGGCCCGGATGGAGAGATGTGCCTGCGCCTGTCCAAGGAAGACATCGCCGCCTATGGCGCGGATTGGGATGCCGCCCCCGTGATCCGCTATAACAGCGTCATGCATGGCTACGTCGCCGTTTCAGAAGCGTTGTTGGCGCAGGAAGACGCGTTGACGGATTGGTTTGCACGCTCTGTCGGGTTTGCCAGAACGCTAAAACCCAAGCCCACCACCAAAAAGAAATGAAACCTAATGGGCGCCCGGACCGTATTCAAAGAAAGCAACGGAGGACGGATCATGCGGATTTTGGCGGCGGTATTGGCGATGATGGTGTGGCTTCTGCCCGTTCAGGCGCAGGAAAATCAAGCGATAGAAGATGTGATCGGCCAGCAATTACAGGCCTTTAACGACCGTGATGTGGCTGCCGCGTGGGAGTTCGCCAGCCCGATGATCCAAGGGATGTTTGGCAATCCGGGGCGTTTTGGCCAGATGGTCGAGCAAGGCTACCCGATGGTCTGGGACAACCGGGATGCGCAATTTATGGAGTTGGAAGGCGACGGGCGGTTGATGCTGCAACGCGTCTTTATCCGAGACGCGGAAGGCAATGGCTGGGTGCTGTCCTATACGATGCTGCAAACCGATGCAGGCTGGAAGATCAACGGCGTACAGGTGCTGCCCGCACCAGAACTTGCGGCCTGATCCACCCTGCCACCGTCACGGTGGCAAGACCGGTTTTTAACGGCAAGCGTTTACTTCTGCCCCACTTGGCCCGCGCCGCGCTGGCATATGACAGCGTGCGTACCAAACCGCAGCGACGGGCCATCGGTTAGGGGATTTACAATGAACTTGGCGATCACGGATGGGGTTGCGCTGATGCCGCAACCCTTTGGGGCGGGGCTGGCCTTGTGGACGACGGGCGATGGGGCGCCGGGCAAGGTCAGCCTTGAAGACGATCAAGATGCCCGGCTCGTCAAGGGCGATGTCGATTTCGGGACTTGTCTTGAACTGCGCAAAGACACCGCGATCAAAAGACTGCGCGCAATCATGGAAACACCAATACTGCCGGGGCGGTACCTGCAGATTTCCGCCCGGGTCAAGGCGGTCGCGGGTCCTTTGCCGCAGGTGCGAATTGGCGGATGGGCGGGCAAGCCCGGGGGTGGCCCGGCCAAGGTCGGCATCTCTTTTGGTCCGACGGTGGCGCTGACCCGGAACGATCAGGTGACGGAGGTTTTGGCCATTGTCGGCACGGGACAGCGCATCGGGGTCGATCTTGTCTGGCCAATGGCGGCCTATGGCCATTTCGGTTTGGATCTGACCGGGGAATGTGGTGGTGCTTTGCGGATTGCTGACCTCCGGATTGTCGATATCACGTCAACGTTCCAGAGCGATCTTCTCGCGGCAATTGATGTGCGCGACTACGGCGCCATGGGGGACGGAGAGGCGGACGATACATCGGCCTTTGCGGCCGCAGACGCCGCTGCGGACGGACGCGCCATATTGGTGCCGCATGGGGTGTTTCGTCTGGCAGATGATCTGGTCTTGACGCATCGGCTTCATTGTTTGGGGCAAGTCACGCAGCCGGACGACAAACGCTTGGTTCTGAAGCGGGGCTTTGGCTTTGAAAGCTATCTGACCGCCTTCGGCGACCCGCGTACCGCCTTCCTGAAGGCGTTTCAGGCACTGGTGTCCATGGACGATCAGGTATCACTTGATTTGGGTGGTCGTATCATCGATCTGGACGCACCGTTGGTGTTGCCGCCCTTGGGTTCGGCAACCAAGAAGACCATGGGCGGCTGCCGGATTCACAATGGTGCATTTCGCGCGGTGCCAGGGCAAGGTTGGTCAACACCCGATCACGCACGCAATGCATCCCCACGCGATGCGTATGTGTTGGATCTTTCGCAGTTGGGCCGTGTCCGTGGGTGCCTGCTGGACCGGATCACAGTGCAATGTGGTGGCGTCGCAAACGGGGTTTTGTTGCCGGACGGCGGGCAGGAGGATGCCATGCGGGCTTGCGAAGTTTTGGATTCCAAGGATCATGCGATTGGGCGGCCGGGGCCAGCGCGGGATTAGAAAGTCAGCCAGGTCTCAAGCTTCAATGCGGCACCCCGGTCTCCGGTCAGCCCTTGCACAGCCCCAAGCGCGATTTTCGCATTGGGTTTCCAGTTCCAGATGACTGTTGGGCTGATCTTGGCATAGAAGTCATTGGTCCAGCCTTGCCCGGTCTGCAATTGCAGCGTCGTGGTCCAGCTGTCCGTCCAGTTACGGCCCCAGGTCGCGTCCATCTTTGGCCGCCAAGTGGTATCAATCGTGCCAATCGTGGCGCTGGCATCGACTGCTAGCCAACCGGTTTCCAGCCCGCGGCCCCACGAAAACCCGCCCCGCAGCAGTGTCTCTGTCGGTTGCCGATCAGTGGCGCGCAGGCCGTAGGCAAGGCTGACAGACCAGCGATTTCGCGCCGTGAGGTCGCCGATCGGGATGGTCGCAAAGGCAAAGGCCGTTCCGATCTGCCCCCGGTCGGCAGTATGCAGGTCAAGGCCCAGCGTGATCCGGTCCGTGAAACCCCATTCGGCATAAAGCGTCGGGTCATAATGAACGGGAAGCTGCGCCCCTTCGGACAGCAGAAAGTTGCCGCCTGCGGCAATAAACAGCTCACCCTTTTCGCGGGCCCATGCCCCGGCAAGGGCGGGTGAACAAAGCAGCGACAGCAAACAGGCGAACAGAGCGATCTTCATGCCGCAAAGGGTCGTTCATCTTGATTAACAGGTCGTTAACTTAACCGTCATGTGGAATGCGGCGCAGGCGCGCAGCATATAGGGGCAGCGCCGCCCATTCACGCAGATGCGCCTTTGGGCGCAGGCGGTCCGAAGGCGGACAAGATACTGTAACGGACAAACGGAAGTGCCGGGCAACCATAGCGGCGCGGCGGGCATGATAGCTATCCGTAACGATGGCTACAGCCTGCGCATCATGCCGCGCGAGGATCGGGCAGGCAAAGCGGATGTTTTCGAGGGTCGAGGTCGATTGATCCTCTGGTGTGATGACGGCGGGAGGAACACCCAGATCGGTCAGGATATCGGTCATCACCGCTGCCTCGCTGGGCGGATGTCGGCCCAAACCACCGCAGGGAATGACCAAGGGCGCACGGACCTGATGCCAAAGTGCCGCGGCATGGCGGGTCCGGCGCAGCAAAGTGGGCGACGGGCCGTCACGCCAGACGGCGGCGCCAAGGATCAAGAGAGCATCCATAAAGCCAACTATTCGCCGTGCTGGCCCCAGTGCAAGACTTTGTGAATTATTTTTCGCCGCTCCTCATTACATGTTCAGAAATTGACAACTTTTGGGAACAGCGGGTGTCGGGAAACTTGGCAAGCCGCGTCAAAGTTGCATAGTGCCCCAAAGGAACGCGGGCGGCGAAATGCCGCTTCGCACGCGCGGCACGCGCGACAAAGACCAAGTTTGGGGGGATCCACCATGACCGATAAGCTTTATCCGCCAAGTGATGCGATGGCCAAGGGCGCGCATGCCGACAAGGCAACTTATGACGCGATGTACGCGGCCTCTATCGCTGATCCAGAGGCGTTCTGGGGCGAGCATGGCAAGCGGATCGACTGGATCAAGCCCTATTCCAAGGTCAAGGACACCAGCTATGCGCCCGGCAACGTCAACATCAAGTGGTACGAAGACGGCACCCTGAACGTTGCAGCCAATTGCATCGATCGGCATCTGGAGACGCGTGGCGACCAGACTGCGATCATCTGGGAACCCGACAGCCCCGATGAAAAGGCGCAGCACATCACCTACAAGGAATTGCACGCGCAGGTGAGCAAATTTGCCAACGTCCTCAAGGGTATGGGCGTCGAAAAGGGCGACCGCGTTGTGATCTATCTGCCGATGATCCCCGAGGCCGCTTATGCGATGTTGGCCAGTGCACGGATTGGCGCAATCCACTCGATTGTCTTTGCGGGCTTTTCTGCCGATGCGCTGGCCGCAAGGATCAGCGGATCGCAGGCCAAGGTGGTGATCACCGCTGATGGCGCACCGCGCGGCGGGCGGGTGACGAACCTTAAGGATGGGGTCAATCAGGCGTTGATCAACGTGATGCACGATTGTCAGTGTCTATGCGTAAAACGGACCGGCCAGCAGGTTGCGTGGCGGCCAGAGGGTGACGTCTGGTTGCACGAAGCGATGGAAAATGTCAGCGCCGATTGCCCGCCCGAAGAGATGAACGCAGAGGATCCGCTGTTCATCCTTTATACCTCTGGTTCAACCGGGATGCCCAAGGGCGTGGTGCATACCAGCGGCGGTTATCTGGTCTATGCCAGCATGACCCATCAGTACACATTCGATTATCATGACGGCGATATCTTCTGGTGCACGGCGGATGTCGGCTGGGTCACCGGACACAGCTATATCGTCTATGGGCCATTGGCCAATGGGGCCACCACCCTGATGTTTGAGGGTGTGCCAACCTATCCCGATGCCGGGCGTTTCTGGGCCGTGTGCCAAAAGCACAAGGTGAACCAGTTCTACACCGCACCCACAGCGATCCGCGCGCTGATGGCGCAGGGCAACGAATTTGTCAGTGCCTATGATCTGTCGGACCTCAAGCTTTTGGGAACCGTGGGAGAGCCGATCAACCCGGAAGCCTGGAATTGGTATAATGACGTTGTCGGCGGCGGCAGGGTGCCGATTGTCGATACGTGGTGGCAAACAGAGACCGGCGGCCATCTCTTGACGCCGCTGCCGGGTGCGACGGCGACGAAGCCCGGATCGGCTACGACGCCGTTCTTCGGGATTCAACCGGTCATTCTTGAACCAACCTCTGGCGAGGAGATTCTGGATACCGAGGCAGAAGGTGTGTTGTGCATCAAGGATAGCTGGCCTGCACAAATGCGCACCGTCTGGGGCGACCACGAACGGTTCGAGAAGACCTATTTTGCCGACTACAAGAACTATTATTTTACTGGGGACGGCTGCCGCCGCGATGCGGATGGATACTATTGGATCACCGGCCGCGTGGACGACGTGATCAACGTCTCTGGCCACCGGATGGGCACGGCAGAGGTCGAAAGCGCGCTGGTCGCGCACGAAAAGGTCGCCGAGGCGGCGGTCGTCGGCTATCCGCACGACATCAAGGGGCAGGGCATCTATGCCTATGTGACGCTGATGAACGGGGAAGAGCCGTCGGACGCGCTACGCAAGGAGTTGGAAGTTTGGGTCCGGTCCGAGATTGGCCCGATTGCCAAGCCTGATCTGCTGCAATGGGCACCGGGTCTGCCCAAGACACGCTCTGGCAAGATCATGCGTCGCATCCTGCGCAAGATCGCCGAAGATGACTTTGGCGCGCTGGGCGATACCTCAACTTTGGCTGACCCATCCGTGGTCGATGATCTGATCGAAAACAGGATGAACAGGGGTTAACCGGTTAACCCAAAGTTCGGAAAGTACGGGACCGACCACCCGCTTTATGATAGGCCTCTACCTGAAAAGGTGGGGGCCTTTTTATGGTGAGGCAACATGAGTATCGCACCCCTCGCACCGATCACGCAGATTATGCCAAAGAACAACAATGGCAAATCTGACGACGCACCCGGTCAGAACAAGAACACCCAATCCACTGAGACGACGCAGCAAAGTCAGTCCACGTCCGGCGGGACGACTGCGGGGACGACTGAAAACAGCAACCCGGAACCGATCGCGGCACCGGAGGCGGCGGGTAAATCGGATCAGGCACCGGCGGCGCGGTCAAACGCACAGACCCCAGTCTTGCCAAGCCGTGCAGACGCACGGTCTATTGTGCTTGCGGTTGCGACCGATATCGATCCGCAAATTATGGATGCAGAGACGGAGATTTCTGCCGCACGCGCCGCCGCTGAATTGCAGCGCATTCAGGCCAAGTCACAGGCCATCGTTGATGCGGTCATCGCCCCGATTGATGTCGCCCCGCTGCAAAGTGCGGAAGCGCAAGAGGCGGAAGCTGCCGCTGATCCCTTTGCCAAGGCAGAAGGCGCGAGCACTGGCCGCGCCTAAATCTGAACGCCGTATTTCAGAATGACGGGCACGACGAGTTCTTCTTCGTCGGTGAGGTGCCGGTCAAGCAGGCGTTTCAAGAGTTCGAGATGCTGATGCAGGTCGCCGGTGGCCGCCTGAAGACGGTCGCGGTCATCCAGCTTTTGAAGCGCGCCGTTTGCATGGTCGACAAAGTCAGACAGGTGGCGGTCAATCGCGTGGTGGTCGGCGTCAAGGATATCAAACCCGCGCGCGACGCGGTCGTCCTTTTGCATCAGGACGGGGAAATAGTGTGTGTCTTCGATCTGATGATGCTGGTGCAACTGATTCACGAACATGCCACCATAGCGCGACATCGCCGTCCCGAAACGCTGCGGTTCGGCCTTATGGTCCAGCAAGGCCTCTGACGTCTTGGTCATTTCGGCCAAAAGTCGCCGAAACATCAGGTGCCGGTCGAGCCAAAAGCGGATCAAATCATCAAAACCGGGGTCGGTTGTCCAGCCATCGCGCGGATAAGCGGCCAGCAAGACGCGCAAAGGATCGGGTAATCCTGTTCGGGTCTCGAGGTTCAGATCGTCGGACATGTCGCGAATCACTCTGTAACTGCCGGATTCCGGCGATTCTTGGCGGGATAGCCCGCGCGGGCCTTTCCGATTGTTTGCGTGAAACGGGTTGTGGTGTCTATATCTTGCGCTTTGCCGGGGGCGATCTTGCGTGATCATGTCTGCCGTCGGGTCAAGCGCAGATCGCCCTTGCCATTTCTGTCTGCCTCTCAAAGGATGTGGCATCGGCGCGTTTCGCGCATGAGTTGATCACAACGCTGAACCGGACAAACGGTTCGCATATTGGGAGAATTCTATGACATTCAAATCAAAAATGATGGCCTCAACTGCGGCCCTGCTGATTGCGTCAAGCCATGCGGCTTGGGCAGACGGGCATGCAACCCACCCCGAAACCGGCGATGCGCTCGCGACCGAGCAGGTCTTTACCTATCGCGATCTGGACGAAAGCCCGTCAATTGATCCCGGCGTTGCCGAAGACAGTGCTGGCGGCGACATCCTGCGCGACCTGTTCGAAGGTCTGATGAACCAGGATGCCGATGGCAACCTGATCCCCGGCGTGGCCACCGGTTTTGAGGTGAGCGACGACAACCTCGTTTACACCTTTACCCTGCGCGACAATGCCAAGTGGTCCAACGGCGACCCGGTTGTGGCGGGCGATTTCGAATACGCCTGGAAGCGCGCTGCATCACCTGAACTGGCCTCTCCCTACAGCTGGTTCATTGAACTGATGAGCCTTGAAAACGCCTCTGCCGTGATTGCCGGCGAGATGGATCCGTCCGAGTTGGGCGTGACGGCGATTGATGACAGCACGCTTGAGGTCCGCTTGACCCAGCCGCTGCCGTATTTCGCGCAAATGACGACGCACTTCACCACCTTCCCGGTCCACAAGGCGACCGTGGACGCGCATGGGTCCGAGTGGACGCAAGCGGGCAACATGGTGTCGAATGGTGCCTACAAGCTGACCGAATTCGTGCCGCAGGAACGGATGGTGCGCGAGCGCAACGAAATGTACTGGGATAACGAGGGTACCTTTATCGACAAGGTCGTACGTCTGGTGATCCCGGATGAGAACGTGGCCCTGACCCGTTATCTGGCGGGCGAACTTGACCGCACCGCCGTGCCGACCGGCCAGTTCCCACGCCTGAGCGAGGAATACCCCGATGAGGCGCTATCGGTGCCAACGGCCTGTTCCTACTACTACACCATCAACCTGACCGACACCGGCAACCCGGCCCTGATGGATGCCGACGTGCGTAAGGCGTTGAGCCTCGCGATTGACCGTGACGTGATCGTGGATAACGTGCTCGCCGGTGGTCAAAAGCCTGCCTACACGTTCACCCACTGGGCGACGGCTGGCTTTGAAACGCCTGATATTCCAATGGCTTCGATGAGCCAGGCCGACCGGAATGCCAAGGCAGCAGAGCTGATGACGGCAGCAGGTTACAGCGCTGACAACCCGCTTGAAATCGACCTGATCTACAACACGTCTGAGGGTCACAAGTCGGTTGCCATTGCGGTCAGCCAGATGTGGAAGCAGACGCTGGGCGTTGAAACAACGCTGGCCAATCAGGAATGGCAGACCTTCCTTGAGACACGTGGTAATCAGGATTACCAAGTGGCCCGCGCCGGTTGGTGTGCGGACTATAACGAAGCGTCGACCTTCCTTGACCTGATGGACTCAGGCTCTGGCTATAACGACGCCAAGTACGAAAACGCAGAAGTTGATGCGCTGCTGGCCGAGGCGAAGACCGCCGACAACCCGCAGGCCAACTATGACCGCGTGGAAGAGATCGTCGCACAGGATACGCCGATCATTCCGATCTACCACTACGCATCCGTGAACATGCTGAACGATGCGCTGGTCGGCTGGCCGGTCAACAACTTCCAGCAAAACTGGTACTCGAAAGACTTCTACAAGAAGGCCGAGTAACCCAGACTGAACAAAACCGCGCCCTCTGAGATTTCAGGGGGCGCGGTTCGTTTTTCCGTTTTCCTGATGCGGACCCTGACACCATGACCGCCTATATTATCCGCCGCCTTGCTGTGGCTATTCCGACGCTGTTGATCCTTGTGATCCTGTCGTTTGTGTTGATGTATGCCGCCCCCGGCGGCCCGTTTAATTCCGAGCGCCCGCTGCCCCCCGCAGTGCTGGCCAATATTGAGGCCAAATACGGGCTGGATCAGCCGTTCTGGAAGCAAATCGTCAACTACGTTGTTGGCGTGGTGACGCAATTCGATTTCGGACCCTCGTTCCAATACAAGGACCGGTCCGTCAACGATATCATCGCTCAGGGCTTTCCGGTGACGCTGACCTACGGTTTTTGGTCCTTCGTGGTGGCCGTTGGTGTGGGTGTCTCGCTGGGTGTGGCGGCTGCGATCAAGCAGAATAGCTGGCTGGATTATCTGGCCGTTGGCATTTCCGTCGGCGCTCAGGTGTTGCCGAATTTCGTGCTCGCACCGTTGCTGGTCATTGTCTTCACGCTTTGGCTGGATTGGCTGCCGGGAGGTGGCTGGAATGGCGGGGCCTGGCAGAACATGGTGATGCCGGTCATTGCATTGTCGACGTCCTATATGGCGTCCATTGCGCGGATCACCCGGTCATCGATGCTGGAAGTGCTGAACACCAACTTTATCCGCACCGCCAAAGCCAAGGGCCTGCCAATGCGCCGTGTGATCTGGAAACATGCGCTTAAGCCCACGATGCTGCCGGTCATCTCATATCTGGGGCCGGCATTCGTTGGCATGATCACCGGATCTGTTGTTGTGGACCTGATCTTTTCCACTGGCGGGATCGGGCAGTTCTTTGTGAACTCGGCCTTCAACCGCGATTATTCGGTGATTATGGGTATCACGATCCTCGTGGGGTCCCTCACCATCCTCTTTAACCTTGTGGTCGATATCCTTTACGCGTGGATCGACCCCAAGATCCGTTACTAAAGGAGACCGCAGATGTTTCCCAACAAAGCCACCGTCGAGGCGCTGGAAGATGCCGCCCACATGGCAGAAGTGCAGGGACGTTCACTTTGGGGTGACGCGCGCGAACGGTTCTTCAAGAACCGCGCCGCTGTCGTGTCCCTTGTGGTGCTGATCTGTATCGCGGCATTTGGGTTCTTGGGCGAATTTGTCGCCCAATGGGAACGCGACTTCGTGGACTTTTCGCTGATGGGCGCGAACGCCACCCAAGGCGTGCCGTCATTTGAAACCGGGCACTACTTTGGCACCGATGCCTCTGGCCGGGACCTGTTTGCCCGGGTCGTGCAGGGCACGCGGATTTCGCTGATGGTGGGCGTGGTCGGCGCGCTGGTTGCGGTTGTTGTTGGCACACTTTACGGCGCAACCGCGGGCTATTTCGGCGGCCGGATCGACGGGATCATGATGCGCACCGTGGACGTGCTGATGTCGATCCCTTTCATGTTCGTGCTGATCCTGATGCTGGTGATCTTCGGCCGCTCGTTGTTCATGCTGTTTTTGGGCATCGGCCTGATTTCATGGCTGGATATGGCGCGGATCGCACGGGGGCAGACACTGACCATCAAGAACAAGGAATTTGTTGAGGTCGCTTTTGCGACCGGTGTGCACCCGTTGAAAATCATCCTGCGCCACATCGTGCCGAACCTGCTGGGGATCGTGATCGTCTATGCAACGCTTCTGGTGCCCTCGATGATCATTTTCGAAAGCTTCATCAGCTTTCTGGGTCTTGGCGTGCAGGAACCCAACACTTCGCTTGGTGCGTTGATTTCCGAGGGCAATAAGAACGTCGGCAACGGAACCCCGTGGCAGTTGGCATTCCCATTGTTTTTCTTTGTCATCACCATCTTCGCCTTTTTCTTTGTGGGCGATGGGTTGCGCGATGCGCTGGACCCCAAGGACCGCTGATATGAGCTTGCTTGAAATCGACAATATGCGCGTGACGTTCACGACCGCCGATGGTGACGTGAATGCGGTCAACGGGGTGAGCTTTGGAATCGACGCAGGCGAGACGCTTGCGATTGTGGGTGAAAGCGGTTCGGGCAAAAGCCAGACCGCATTTGCCGCCATGGGGCTTTTGGCCAAGAATGGTCGGGCGACGGGGACGGCGCGGTTTGACGGGACCGATTTGCTGACCATGTCGCAGACCCAGATCAACAGGATCCGCAGCAAAGAGATCGCGATGATCTTTCAGGATCCGATGACCTCGCTGAACCCATACATTCGCATTTCGGAACAGATGGCCGAAGTGCTGATGCTGCATAATGGGCTGTCGAAAACAGATGCCATTGCCGAAAGCGTCAAGATGCTGGACGCCGTGAAGATCCCCGATGCAAGGAACCGCATTCGCAGTTTCCCGCATGAGTTTTCGGGCGGCATGCGGCAGCGGATCATGATTGCGATGTCGCTTCTTTGCCAACCTCGCCTGTTGATCGCGGATGAGCCGACCACGGCGCTGGACGTCACCGTGCAGGCGCAGATCATGCAGCTTTTGGGTGAAATCCGCGATGACTTTGGCACCGCGATCATCCTGATCACCCATGACCTTGGTGTCGTGGCGGGTTTCTGTGACCGGACGCTGGTGCTTTATGGCGGGCAGATCATGGAAGATGGGCCGACGCAGGCGCTGTTTGACAATCCAAGCCATCCTTATACCCGCGGGTTGTTGAAGGCCGTGCCAAGATTGGATCGCGCAGAGGCAGAACTGCTGACCATCGCGGGCGAACCGCCAGATATGTCGCGTCTGCCGCAGGGTTGCCCGTTTTCGCCACGCTGCGCGCAGGTGCAAAACACCTGCCCAAGCCTGCGGCCGGAATTGCAGGCCTTTGGGTCAGAGCGCCGCCGCGCGTGTCTTTTGCCGGTTGAGGAGGTCGCCTGATGTCTACGATCCTGTCCGTGCGCGACCTTTCGGTCACGTTTGATGTGCGCAAGCCCGGGTCCTGGCCCTGGACGGCGCCGAATAAGCTGCATGCCGTCAGCCAGATGAGTTTCGACCTGGAGGCCGGGCAATGCCTGGGGGTTGTCGGTGAATCGGGGTCCGGGAAGTCCACGTTGGCGCGCGCGATTGTCGGCACGGTTCCGTCGTCGAATGGCGTTATCGACTTTGAAGGTCATGATCTGGCCGCGATGAACCCGGCACAACGGCGCGTTCACAGGCGGGACGTGCAGATGATCTTTCAGGATCCGCTGGCCGCACTGAACCCGCGCATGACCGTAGGAGAGATCATTGCCGAGCCATTGGTGACCCATGAACCCGGCACCAGCAAGGCCGAGCGCAAGAAGCGCGTGCAAGAGCTGATGGAAAAGGTAGGGTTGCTGCCCAATCTGATCAACCGCTACCCACACGAGTTTTCCGGCGGGCAATGTCAACGGATCGGGATTGCCCGCGCGTTGATCATGAAACCGAAGTTGTTGATTTGCGACGAACCCGTCTCGGCGCTGGATGTGTCAGTACAGGCGCAGGTGGTGAACCTGCTGATGGAATTGCAGCGCGACATGGGGCTGAGCATGATTTTCATCGCCCATGACCTGAGCGTCGTGAAGCATATCAGCGACCAGATCATTGTGATGTATCTGGGCCGCCAGATGGAGATGGCCGCCGCAGAAACGCTGACAACGCGGCCAGAGCACCCCTATAGTCAGGCCCTGATCTCATCCGTGCCGATCCCTGATCCGGCACTGGAGAAGGCGCGTGTGCGGCCCATTCTGGAAGGGGAGCTGCCCTCACCACTGGCACCACCATCCGGCTGTGTCTTCCGCACCCGTTGTCCCAAGTTGCAAGCCTCTTGCGCCGCGGCCTTGCCGGTGTTCGAGGATGTGGGCGGCGGCCATTTCGTCGCCTGTCCGTTCCACGCAGCAGAGGATGTTCTGGCGGCCACGGCCTAGGTGCGACACCAGACCTGCAAAGGGCCGGTCAGGGTAAACCCGGCCTGACGCACATCGCCGAGATGATCGCCCTGCGCATAGCCGACAATCGGCTTGCCAGAGCGTGCAGCGATTTGCGCGATGTCGGGCAAGGCCGCCGTGCCAAAAACATTTGAGAGCCCGATGGCGTCAGCTGACATGTTCAGCACCGCGCCCGCTGTCCACCCGGCCCCTCCGATGCGTCCCCAAAAGGCGATATCATCCCGGCGCAACAGACGGTCAGGAAATTGCCGCTGGTGACTTGGCGAACCGCCTGCTTTCCATGCGTCTTCCCAATCGAGCAGGGCGGCGGGTTGCGTGATCTGTTGCCAGCCGTCGGGGGTGTCCGGGTCAAAATGATCGGCCCAGAACCACTGCGCGGCAAAGGCCACTGAAAGTCCCAATGGTGCCAGATCGAGGTTGGCAAAACTGTCCTTGATGGCAAAGCCCGGTGTCGCGCGATATGCTGCCACGCGTGAAGTGAGCGTCTCAACCTTTGTTGGGTCCAGCGTGACCATATGCCCGTGATAGGGCGGTGGATCGCCCAGCAGTTCAATCGCGGTATGATCACGTTGAAACGGCACATCATGCGTGGTTGCCATCATCGCATACCAATCCGCGTTGTTGTGCGCCGCCATGACGGCACGTGGATCAGTAGTCGCGTTCAAAGAAGACGCCGATGCTCGTCTCACCATCGGCGTCAACCGTGCCTTTGGCTGTGATCTCGGACGTGATGTCGAGGTTAAGGTTGATCTCTGTATCGCCCTCGGAATTGATCGTCACATCAGTATAGACGTTTTCCGTCAGATACTTGCCGGCGCGCACGGCCGCGTTGCCTTCGGCGTCGGTGGTGACGTCAAAGTCATCAAGCCCGATGCCAGAGCGGAAGCTGTCAATGATTCCGCCGCCGCCACGGCCCGCAAGGGTGCCGACCGCTGCGGCGAGCTGCACGGCCTGTAGCGGGCTGATTTCGCTGATGTTGCGGCCAAAGATCAGTTGTGACAACACCTCGTCCTGCGGCAATTCCGGCGTCGATTGAAAGGTCACATCGGGGGCGTTGGCGGGTCCTTCGACAATGATCCGGACAAGCGTGCCGGTGCGCGTTTCAGTTGCGGCGACCAGGCGCAGGTAAGGCAGAAAGTCACCTTGCAGCGTCGCTTGCCCCTCGGTCAGGTCAAAGCGTTGTTGCAGGATGTCGAGGCGCCCGCGCACAAGGTCAAACTGACCAATGGGCACCACGGCGTTGCTGGTGCCACCAATGTTCAGCGTGCCACCTAGTTCGGCATCAAGGCCGCGACCGCGGATGAAAATCCGGTTCGGCGCATTAACGGTGATATCCAGCGGATAACCCGGCCCTTGGGCAGATTGTTCGGACTGCGTGTTGCCGTTTGTGGTGGCACCCGCCCGGTCAAGCGTCGTCCGAACCCGGCCATCCGCACCGATATGTGTAACGTCTGGCAGGTCGCCAAGGGCCCCGATGCCGGACGACGGTACCTGTACGTCCGTCTGGCCAATGTTCAATGTGCCCGCGATGCGCGCCCCACCAGCAAGCGGCCCGTTCAGACCGACGGTGCCATCAACGGTGGTGCGGTAAAGGTTCGGATCCTCCAGCACAACGCCCAGCAGATCAATCGCCAGATCGCCGTTAAACGGGGCGGCGAGCGTGACAGGGCCGTTGACCGCAATGCTGCCACCCGATCCAACGTTACCGCGCAGATCGACCTGCGCGCGTTCGCCCGCCAGCGTCACACCGCCTGTCAGGTCCTCAAGCGCCAGCCCGAGCGTCGGCGCAGTGGCGCGTGTACCAGCGGTGCTGATGCGACCAGATATCGATGAAAGGGCGGGCGGGCCGTTCACGCCGATATCAAAGCTCAGGTCTCCGTCGACCCGACGCGGCTCGATAAAGCTGTTGGCGAGCGCCAGAGGGGCGTTGCCTTTGACGGCGAGGTTTAGCGTGCCGCTGTCGGCGACTTGTCCGCCAACTTGTGCGCCGATCCCGCCGGGACCAGTTGCGTTCACATCGACACCCCAGCCACTGCCCAGACGGCTTGCCGTGCCGGTCGCCGTCGCCGGGCCGCTGAGACTGCCACCCGTCAATGGCCCGATGTCATTCAGCCGCGCATCAAAGCGGGCGTCGCCGGTGCCATCGTCGCGCGCGTCAATCTGCGCGCTGGCCTGCAGCGCCGGGGTTTGGGCGGAAAAGTTGCGCACAGCATAGCCGCTGGCTGTACGCTGCACCTCGGCCCGGAGCGATCCAGCGCCGCGCAGCAATTGGTCGACCATGGGGTTGCCGATGGCGGGGCTGTCCGTAGTGATGTCGATCCTGGCGTCAACACCGCTGAGGTCGGTGACGACACTGCCGGACAGATTTGCGCTGACCGCGCCCGAAAGGGGTAGGCCTGCAATGCCGCGATAGCGGCTTAGGCTTCCGACACGCGCATCCAGAGTGCCCGCAACGGCAAATGCTTCGCCTTGTGGCGTTGCAGTGGCATCCAGCGTGGCCGATGTGTCGCCCAGTGTGGCACGCAGATCAGCGGTGGCTGTGCCGCCCGCATTGCGGCTGGCAGTGCCCTGCACCACGCCGTCACCCGACAGGATCGGGTCGATTGCGGCATCACCAATGGCAAGGTCGCGCGTGCCAATGGTCAAATCCGCGTCAAAAGAGGAAAGGTCGGACAGAGCCGTGCCGCTGATATCGGCCGAGACGCGACCATCAATTGCGCGCCCGGCAAGTTGGGCGAAGGGTGACAGATCGGCCACATCCGCATCAAGTGTGCCCGCAAGCTGATAAAGGTCTCCGGCTGGTGTTGCGGTGGCATCAAGACGTACATCGCTGCCCGCCCCAAGTGCCACCAGATCAGCGGCAAGAACGCCCACATCATTACGGTTCGCAGTCAGGTCAACGTCAAGCGGGCCGTTAAGCCCTTGCGCAAGCCGTCCAGCGTCATTGATTGTCAGATCAAGCTGCGCCTCTGCCGGTCCCGTAACGCCGCCATTGGCATCGGCCCGCAGGTCAATCGCTGCGGTTTCAAGTACCAGATCCGTCAGGCGGAACCGGTCTGCACCGGTGCGCGCAATACCGGCGCTCAAGGTGCCGGGTCCATCCAGTAGCGGATCAAGCTGAGAGATGCCGGTTTGCAAGTCTTGCGTGACGGCCGTGATATCTGCGTCAAAACGCAGCCCGTCGCTTAGCAACACACCGCGCGCGGTGATTTCAGCCGTGCCGCCAAGGTCTTGACCTGAAATCGCGGCATATCGGGTCAGATCGGTGACGGCAGCCGTGATTGCGGCATTCACCGTCTGGCCGTTTTCAGCCGGGTTCACGGTGCCATTGGCGGACAGCTTTGCCGCGGGTCCTGTGCCTGCAACATCGAATGTGATGATACCTTCCGTATCGCGCGAGGCGGTGCCGCTGACCTCTGCCGGGCCGCTCAGGCTCGGTTCGATCAGGCGCACATCGTTGATAGAGACGCCAAAGTCGCCGCGACTTTCAGCGCTCGTCAATGCCGCCCGCGCGGTCACCAACGCTTCTTGCGTGGCAATGCGCAACCCTTCAAGCCGGGTGCCGGTGGTGTCACGCACGGCCTGCAGGGAAAGCGAGCCTTCGCCCGCCAAAAGTGGATCGAGCTGCGCGATGCCAATGGCCAGATCGGTGGTGGTGCCGGACATCAGCACGTCATACTGCCCGTCCAGTGGGCTGATCATCGGGATGATGGTCAGGTCCGCCGCCCCGGCAAGACCCGGCTGCCCCACAAGGGTGGCAAACCGGCTGAGCGCTTCTGCAGACAGGATCACGTTGGCCTGTGTGCGCAGGTTGTCCTCTGGCGTGGCGATCACGGCATCAGCGCGCAGCTCTATCCCCGGACCGGTCAGAGTGAGCTGGCTAATCTCTGTCGGGATACCTTCCTGATAGGCCAGCGTAAGCTGGCCGGTCACGGCTTCGCCGAAGGCCTCTGCTGCGCCCGCGTCGTCCAGTTCGACGCCCTCGGCTCCGTAGTTCAGATCGGCAGTGACCTGACCAATGGCGGTACCGGTGCCTGCGATGATCTGTCCGCCGCCGCCCAGGTTGATCTGGCTGACAAAAAGACCCGGGCGGTCGAAGCCCACGATATCAAAGGCCGCCGTCCAGTCATCAGACACGGCGCGGTCATAGCCGATATTCAGGTTGACCCGGTCGACATAGGTCTTTGGACCAGCAAGTGGCAGCAAGACGATGTCTCCGTCCGCGCTGGCAATTGCACCATCAAGCGATAATTGCGTGGGCCAACCGCCGGGGCCGATTGCGGCGCTGCCGGTCAGGCGCAACTTGTCTGCGCGCAGATCAAGCGATGAGAGATTGAAACCGCCTGCTTCGCTTTGGGTGCCTTCGGCGATCAGGGCGACGTCGGTGCCAAAGAAGTCCTGATAGTCAGGCGCCAGAAGCGGTGCGATGTTGCCTCCGATATCCAGACCAAAGCGGCTTTCGCCGTCCTCGGTGGCGGTCAGGGTGAAATCACCCTGCACGCGGGGCTGCCCTTCGGTTGCGAGCGCCAACGTGGCGGCAAAATCGTTAAGCGGGCCGTCGCCATCAAGCTTGAGGTCAAGATCAGGCTGGCCGGGCAGGTCAATCAGCTTGGCCACAATTCCCTGCGGGCCCTCGGTCAGGTCCAGCTTCAAGGTCAGCGCGCGCGTTTCGTTGACGAAAGCACCGTTGACATCAAAGGTGCCTGTCTTTCCGTCCAGACGCTGCGCGGTGATATTGGCGCTGCCTTCACCGCCCGCGAGGCCCGCAGCACCTGAAACGGCAAAGGCCAGTGGTTCACCCAAGAAACTTTCGCCCAACTCAATGCGGTCAATCGCCAGTTGGTCCAATTGGATGCTCACCGGCAATTCAGGCAGGGCGAAGGGGGTGGCCTCTGCCGCCGGTGCCTCAATCCCCGAGGGCAGCGGCGCACGCGCTACGATGATCCGCTCTGCACTCAGCTCATCGACGTCAATCGCGCCGCGCAGCAGCGCGCTGCGGCTCCAGATCAGGGTGACATTGTCGAGCGTCAGCCAAACGCCTTCGCTATCGGCAACGGTCAGTTGGGTGATCGTCGCCTCAGAGCTGAGCGCACCTTGAAAGCCCTGAATATTCACGACTCTTTCGTCGCCCGACAGGTTCTCTTCGATCAGCGTGGTCAGATAGCCCTTATCCTCTTCCGAGGCCTCTTGCGCCCATGCAGAAAGGGGCAGGGTTGCGATCAGGCTTGCGGCAATCAGATGTCTCAAAACGCTTGCCCAATCCCGATGTAAACTTCGACAGATGAAAACGCATCATCGCCATTTGCCGGTGTGCCGACGTCCAGTCGGATCGGCCCGATGCCGGTGTTATAGCGTAGGCCAAGACCAAGACCGGAGTGCCAGTCGCCAGCCTCGCCGGGTACCTGCGTCGTCCCGACGTGGCCAATATCATAGAACCCCACCAGCCCGATGCTGTCAGTCACGCCGTATCGCGCCTCTAGCTGGGCACCGACAAAAGACAAGCCGCCCGTGGTCGTCGTCTCGGTGCCGGCCACGGTATCGACGCCAAGTGACTTGTAGCTTTGCCCACGTACCGTGCCGCTGCCGCCTGAGTAGTAAAGAAAATCGGCGGGCGCTTCGGCAATCTCGGCCCCCAGAACAGTGCCAATCTGCGCCCGCGCCGCAAGGCCGAACTTGTCGTCGTCACCAAAGCTGCGATAGGCGCGCGCATCCACATATAGCCGCCCGCCACTGGCCCCACCATCAAGCGAGATAAAGGGCGTTGCATCCACGTCGATGTAATAGCCGTTTTGGGCGTTGGTCGGGTTGTCGCGTTTGTCATATGTGGCCGATAGCGGCAGCGTGAAAAGCGTGTATTCCCGCACGCCAAGGTCTGTTTCCTCCCGTGCGGTCAACAGGCCCAAACCGGCAGAGGCAGTAAGGTCGTCGGTCAGCTTGCGGGTTGCGATCACCTCAACCGCGGCTTTGTCGAGCAAATAGTCAGGTTCATCCTCGCGGCTCAGCGTGGCATTAACCGAAAGATCGGTATCGGGTCCATAAATCGCCGGGATCGTCAGGCTGGTGGCGATCCTGTAGTCTGTCCCACCGGTGCCGCCGCCGATGCCGGCCACCTCACCTTCGACCCGAAGCCGTTCGGCACCGCCCCAGAAATTGCGGTGTAGCCAGAAGGCGGAAACCTTGAGCCCTTCAACTGACGAAAGCTCGATCCCGAAGCCAAAGCGGCGCGGCAGGCTTTCCACGACCTGAATGTCGATCGGGAGCGTGTCACCGGGGCCAATGCCGTCAAATTCGCGCAGATTGATGCTGTCGAAGGCACCGGTTTCGCGCAGGCGGCGGGCGGCCTTTTCAAGTTCCGCGGGGGAATAGACCGCGCCTTCCGGCAGACCCGCAATCCGGGTGATCGCGGTGCTGCGCACATCGTCGTTGCCGCTGACGGTCACCGCGCCGAAGGTCAGGCGCGGACCGGGGGAAAGCGTCACACTTGCGTCAAGCTTGCGCGCGTCGTGTCGCGCAACAATGTCCTGCCCTGCAACGTCCGCCTTGGCGTGGCCTGCGTCACGCCAGGCGCTGACGCCTGCGACCGTCGCCTGGCGGATCAGATCGGCCCCGGCGTCTTCGCCGGATTGAAAGCCATCGGGCAATGTCGTGCCCTCAGGCAGGGGGGCGACGCGTGCGCGCCCAAAGGTGAATTTTGGTCCTTTGTCGATGGCAATGGCGATCGTGTCGATCCGCCCCGGTGCAGCCAATGGAGAGATGTCCGCAGCCTCGCGCCCGTTCACTTTGATCGATACCGTGCCGCCATAATAACCTGCGCTGTACAAGGCCGTCAGAAGCGCACGGTAATCGGCACGGGCCGCCGCGATATAGTCCTGCGGAGCGGGGTCAGCGTCGGGATCAACGGCCAATGTCAGCGACGCGCCTTCCAAGAGGCTTGTGATTTGCGGGCCGGTATCGGGGGCCGTCAGGGTGATATCTTGTGCCATGGCCGGACCCGCCAGCATGATCGCCAAAGCCATTCCAACACGCTTCATCTTGAACCTGCACCCCACCGCCCCGTTTTGTTGGAAACATAGCCTGCACACGGGTAAAGGAAAATGGTTGATCTGTTCACTTTGCGGGGAAACGCGCATCATCTGGCCCCGCGAATTTCCGGCGCGGTCCGTCGCTTTCGGACTTTGTGGACAGACCAAAACCAGATAGCGTTTCGCCATGGGATTTCTGATCGATAATCTGCAATACGCCAACTGGTCCGAGACGATCTTTCGCCAGATGCGCGCCGGACGTGTGGATGCCGTGCATGTCACAATCGCCTACCACGAGACGTTCCGCGAAATGGTGCTGGAGCTTGAAAAATGGAACCGCTTTTTTGAGCGTTTCCCCGACCTGATCATGCGTGGTCTTTCTGGCGATGATGTGCGGCGGGCGCGAGAGACCGGGCGCACCGCGATCTTCTTTGGTTTTCAGAATCCCAGCCCGATTGAAGACGACATCGGCCTGATCGAGATTTGTCACCAATTGGGTGCCCGGTTCATGCAACTGACCTACAACAACCAGTCGCTTCTGGCGACGGGTTGTTATGAGGATGACGACACCGGTCTTACCCGGTTTGGCAAACAGGCCGTTGCCGAAATGAACCGTGTGGGTCTGGTCGTGGATATGTCGCATTCCGCGGATCGGTCCACGCTTGAAGCCATTGATCATTCCAGCCGCCCGATTGCGATTACGCATGCCAACCCGGCGTGGTGGCATCCAGCGCGGCGCAACAAGTCCGATGAGGTGCTGCGCGCGCTGACTGGGCGGGGTGGGATGTTGGGGTTTTCGGTCTACCCGCATCATCTGGCGGGCGGTGGCGACTGCACGCTCGAAAGCTTTTGCGCGATGATCGCAGAAGCCGCATCGCGCTATGGTGCGGAACACCTTGGGATTGGAACCGACCTTTGTCAGGACCAGCCTGACAGCGTGGTCGAATGGATGCGCGTTGGACGCTGGAGCAAGGACATCGACTATGGTGAAGGCTCTGCCGATAACGCGGGCTTTCCGCCGATGCCGAAGTGGTTCGGCGACAACCGCGACTTTGGCAATATCCGCACGGGCTTGGTTGACGTTGGCATGACACCGGCAGAGGTCGATGGAATCATGGGCGATAACTGGTTGCGGTTCTATGACGGAAACTTTGGGCCCGCGGATGCTTGATGATTTCAAAGCGCCGCCACAAGTGCCACTGCGCCCCCCGGAAGAGGTGATGCGCCTGCGGCGGATGGGCGCGTCTTTTCCAACCCGCTTGTCATTTCTGCGCAGCCTGACACGACGGTTGTCGGCCGAACAGGTGCAGGTGAAACGCCCGGTCTGGGAGATGTCGAAAGACGGTTTTGGCCATGCCGTCTATACGCTCGATTTTGGCGGTTTCACCTATGCCCTTGTTGCGGTGTCAACCGATTTGCCCCCCGATCAACGCACCGACCGGGTCATCGCGACGGCCTGGGATACGGCCTATGTCCTTTATGACGGGGTGCCCACCAAGGACGAGATTGCGCGTCTCGTGCAGGCCGCGCCCAAGCAGGAAGCATCCCGCTACTCAGAGCGTGATCTTGTGCTGAGCCGCGCCAATAAATCGGTCAGGCTTTGGGCGCATGTGGTTGACGCATTGCGCAGTGGCCAGCAACCGGATCATGATTTGGTGGCGCAAACAGGGTACCTGATGCGCACCACGGCGGTTTACGGAAATGGCAAATTTGGGATCGCTGATCGCGCCCGGATCGCTGAGCGTCCGGGGCTGTCGGGTCCATTTGCGGCAGAAATGCTGACCGTTTGGTTGATCCGCGGATTCACGCACGATCTGGTGGAACATGTGGGCGGTGCGGCGCTTGATCGCGATCTCAAGCGCCATTTGGGGATTGGCAATTCGACCGGGTTGGGCATGGCGCCTTTTCTGGTGTCTCATCCGCTTTTGCTGGACGCGTGGATGCAGGTGCGGGAAACCGCGCTTGCGCGGGTGCGCGCCGTTGCGGCGCTGTCGCCGGGGCAAATCGAACGGTTTTATGAACTCGTCGCTCGGGCGGCACAGCATCTGGCGGAATGGCAGGTGCCGGATCAGATTGCGGCAGAACGGATTGCCGTGCTCCGCCGGGAATTTCCTGTCTTTGCAAACTCTTTGACGCCAGAGTTGATGTTGGGCGCGACCCCGATTGATGCCATCATTCGCGCATCTGAGGTCTATTCCATCGACTGCCAAGAACTGATTGTGGCACTGTGTCTGGAGCCATTCGGCGACCTGATCGATGAGCTGACCGATTGCATGGCCACACCGTTCCTGCCGCAGATCGACCCTGCAATGCCCTGCACCCAACTTGCAGAAATCATCGCGCGCGATTGGGGTTGGGCCTGCGAGATTGACTATGCTGCCCCGTCAGATTGCGCACGGTTCTGGTATGTCTCAGAGGCGAAGCTGGAACCGCGATTGGGCGACCGCCACACTGAACCCGGTGGCGACCGCGAAAGCCCGCTGGATATCGCGCGACAGGTGCAGGCGCTTGCGCAGGATCTGGATGGCGCGGGCAATGTGGCGAGCTTTTTACGGGCATTTCCGCAGCACCGATGCGCGGTGCGCCGCGTTCAGACGCTGGCCCTGCATCCCTATGCTGAAATCCGGGACAATCTGATTGGTGAAGGTTGCCTGCCGATTGATATGTTGCGTTGCAAATTGGCATTCTTCGGCGCGGCGAAGTTTGACCCGAAATCGGATCGGTGGACGCGGATCACCCTCGCGCAGGGCGCGCCGCTGATGGATGAATTGGACAAGGCAGACGACTGGTGGCTGCCCACATTTGCAGCATGAAACGGTCTCGTAACGAGATTGAGGGCATGGCGCTGAAAGCCGCGCGTGGCGCCGGTGTTCCGCTTGGCCATGCAGAGGATTTCGCGCGTGCTGCCGGGGTCATGGCGATGCAGGACGAGACGACTTTGTTGTCTCTTGTCAATGCGTTGGACGGTCCTTTTGACGTCACCACAACAGACGATCCGCTTCAGTTTCATGGCCCGCTGGTCATGGTGGCACCCCTTGCAATCGACGCGCTGCGCAGTGGCACCCAGCGCGTGGTGCTGAATGATGATGGCCCCGCACTTACGGCCTACTTGCACCTCGTGGCGCAGGACACGGATATGTCAGTGAAAAACGAAGGCGGGGTTCTGACGCTTGGCGGCGGCGAGGTCCCCCGGATTCCAATCCGGTCCGTGACGGTTCCTGATGCCGTTTGGACCGTGTGGGAGGCCCTTGCCGCCCGAACCTATGTGCCGGAAACGGATGCCTCGCGGTTGTCGGGCGCTGGTGCGGGCTTGACCGACAATGATTAAGAAAATGGGTCGCTCGGGTAGCTGACGGCGGCAAGGTAAAGACCTTGGGGCGGGCAAACCGGGCCGCAAGCCGCACGGTCCTTGGCCGCCAGCGCCGCGCCAACGTCATCCAGGTGCCATGCACCAGCGCCCACCCGCTCTAATGTGCCAACGAAGCTGCGCACCTGATTGTGCAGAAAGGACCGCGCGCGGACGTGGAAATGAAAGATTTGCCCGTGACTTGCCGGGTGTTCCTCAACCCGCAATTCATCCAGCGTTCGCACGGGGCTATCCGCTTGACAGATCGAGGATCGAAAGGTCGTAAAATCGTGCCGGCCCAATAGCTGTTTTGCCCCCGCCTGCATCGCGTGAACGTCCAGTGGGTGGCGAACTTGCCACATCAGACCATCGTCTAACGTCAACGGCGCGCGCCGGGTCGCAAGCTTGAACAGATAGCGGCGTTCGATGGCCGTGAAACGCGCGTGCCAATCGTCATCGACCCGCGCGCAGTCAACAATTGCAACGGGCGCTGGCTTCAGGTGGTAGTTCAACGCTTCTGACAGGCGGAACGGCTCCCAGTCCTGTGCGAGATCACAATGTGCAACCTGACCGGTTGCGTGCACCCCGGCGTCGGTGCGTCCCGCTGCCGCGATCGTGTGAGATCCGGGCTCCAACTTGGCCAATGCTGCCTCAATCCCGCCCTGAACAGAGGGCTGATCTTTTTGGCGTTGCCACCCGGCAAAGGGCGCACCATGGTATTCAACTTTGAGGGCATATCGCGGCATGCGCCGGGCTTAGGGGGAGGATGCGGCGAAATCAATCCCTACCCAAGTCGCCCGCCCAAGCCTATCTAGGGCAGAACATGAGTGCGCAAGGGACAGAAAAGTGGTGATTGGGGCGATTGCAGACGGGATTGCGCGGTCGGTCGAGACAGTGACCGACACCGTGACAGCGCCGTTTTCGGACCCGGTGATCCGCTTGGGCGTCACGGGACTAAGCCGCGCGGGCAAGACGGTTTTTATCACGGCACTGGTGGCCAACCTGATGAACCGGGGGCGAATGCCGGGCCTGCGGGCTGCTGCATCGGGCGCGATACAGACCGCCTATTTGCAGCCGCAGCCTGACGATACGTTGCCGCGTTTTGCCTACGAATCCCATTTGGCGCAACTGACGGCCAAGTCGCCTAGCTGGCCAGACGGGACGCGCCATATCTCGGAACTGCGGCTGTCTCTTAAGGTGCAGCCCTCAGGGCTTTTGGGCGGATTTTCAGGTCCGCGCACAGTGCATTTGGATATCGTCGATTATCCCGGTGAATGGTTGCTGGATCTGGCCCTGCTCGATCTCGACTACGCGGCATGGTCGCGCGCGGCATTGGCCCGCGCCAAGGGGCGTCCGGGCGGGGACGATTATCTGGCACAGATCAATGGGATTGATGCGCAGAGCGACCTGGATGAGCCCGCCGCACAGGCGCTTTCGGCC
The DNA here is from genome assembly GCA_947493335.1 of uncultured Paracoccaceae bacterium. Lineage (GTDB taxonomy): Bacteria > Pseudomonadota > Alphaproteobacteria > Rhodobacterales > Rhodobacteraceae > CANMYO01. Next base: position 300,084 of record CANLQO010000001.1, read on the forward strand.
AGCTATACGGCCCATTTGCAGGCGTCGCGTGATGCAGGGTTTTCAGATTGTTCGCCGGGGCGTTTCCTGCTGCCTGGCGACCTTGCCGGGTCGCCGGTGCTAACCTTTGCGCCTTTGCCCGCTGCGGATTATCCGCGAAAGTCTTTGGGACGGGAATTCGCGCGCAGGTACGAAAGCTACAAGCGCAACGTTGTAAGGCCATTCTTTCGCGATCATTTTGCGCGCATTGATCGGCAGGTTGTGCTTGTCGATGTGCTGGGCGCGATCCACGCGGGCCCCCCTGCGGTCGACGATCTGCGGCAGGCGATGGCTGATATTCTGGGCGCGTTCCGGCCGGGGCGAAACGCCTTTTTGACCCGCATCTTTGCCGGACGTCAGGTGGAAAAGATATTGTTTGCAGCTACAAAGGCCGATCACCTACACCACACCCAGCATCCGCAACTGACCGCGATCACCGAGGCATTGTTGCGTGACGCCAAGGACCGTGCCGATTTCGCGGGCGCGCGCACAGCAGCGATGTCGATTGCGGCCCTGCGCACGACTGTCGAGGAAACGATTGATCACCGTGACGGGCCTTTGAACGTCGTGCGGGGGCGATTGTTGGAAAATGGTAAGCAGGCGGCGTTTTATCCCGGTGCCTTGCCCACCGATCCGCAGCACCTTTTGGGGCCAGCGCGGGCTGGCGATCCGAAATGGCTGGATCAGGATTATCAGGTCATGCGCTTTGCACCAGCGGCGCTGACCTTGAACCCCGGCGACGGCCCGCCGCATATCCGGCTTGATAAGGCTGCGGAGTTTCTGATCGGGGATCGCTTATGAGCATCGTGATCCGTCATGCACGGGTTGAAGATGCAGTGCCCTGCGCGCGCATTCTTGGCGACTGGTTCACCGCGACCGCATGGTTGCCGCGCCTGCACACGCCTGCCGAAGACCTTGCTTTTCTGCGCCAAATGATCGGGCGAGACAGGGTGACCGTTGCGGCGCACAAGGACATCGCTGTCGGTTTCATGGCGCTGGATGGGTCCGATCTGAGCCACCTTTACGTCGATGCCGCATGGCGCGGGCAGGGGATTGGCGGACAGCTTTTGCAGAAGGCACAAGCCTCTCGGGACCAGTTGGCGTTGTGGTGCTTTCAGGCCAATGAAGGCGCTCGGGCATTCTATGAACGTCATGGTTTTGAGGTGGCAGAAACGACCGACGGAGCCGACAACGAAGAGGGCGTGCCCGATATGCGTTATGAATGGAGGGCTGCACCATGAGCCGTGGACCCGTCTTGATTGATCTTGAGGGGGAAGCAACTGACATCACCCCCGCGACCGCGCCTGCCGTGGTGGACGAAGACGCGCCACAAGGCGCGGCCATGCAATCGGTCGCCGCCATCGCAACCCGGCGCGGGTCGGTGCTGGCCCGGTGGTTCTGGTCGCTGACGCTGACGCTGTTGGGCTTTGTGGTGACGCTGGCGGCTTGGGATTACGTCAACGCGCTGCTGGCACGAAACCCTCTTTTGGGGATGATCGTGGCAGTACTGGTCGTGCTTTTGTGCCTTGTTTTGCTTGCCGTTTCCGTGCGTGAACTCGCGGCGTTTTCGCGGCTCCGGCGGATCGATCGGGTGCAGGCAGGCGCGGCCACGGCGCTTGCAGAGGAAGACCTGGCAAAGGCCCGTCACGTGACCGACCAGATCACGCGGCTATACGCCGGGCGGGACGACACCAAATGGGGAATGGAACGTCTGGCGGCTGGCCGTGGGGATATGCTGGACGCCGATGGGCTGCTTGGCTTGGCAGAACGAACGCTGCTGGAACCGCTTGATGCGCAAGCTATGCGAGAGGTTGAGGCCGCAGCGCGGCAGGTTGCCACCGTTACGGCGATTGTGCCGCTGGCGCTGGCGGATGTCTTCACTGCGCTGACGGCCAATCTGCGGATGATCCGTCGCATCGCTGAAATCTACGGTGGCCGCGCAGGCACGCTGGGCAGTTGGCGGCTGACCCGCACGGTGCTGACCCATCTGGTCGCCACGGGTGCTGTGGCTGTGGGCGATGATCTGATCGGATCCGTTGCGGGCGGCGGCGTGCTGTCCAAAGTATCGCGCCGGTTTGGCGAAGGTGTCGTTAACGGCGCACTGACAGCCCGTGTTGGTGTCGCCGCGATTGAGGTGTGTCGACCGCTGCCCTTTACCGCGCTGAAGCGGCCATCTGTTTCTGCGCTTGTCAGTCGGGCTTTGACCGGGCTTTTCAGCCGAGGCTAACGAAAGCGTGGGGCGAGGCCCATGGGCAGCGCGCCCAGTGACATAAACCCGTTTTGAAAGGTCAGTGGCACGGTCAGCGTCTCTGACCCCTCGGCCAGAAGTGTGCCCATGTTGCGGTAGGTATCGGCGATCCCCGGCTCCAACAGGCCCACATTGGTCAGACCGGTTAGCAGATCCTCCCATTCCGTTGCCGTCACGGTGATCTTGCCCGCCGGGATACCGTTTTGGTCGATGTCCAATGCACCTTCTGCCTGAATGGTCAGATCTCCCCAGTTCAGGACGAGTTCGGTCAGCTTGAGCGCGGTCAGCACGGGCGGCGGCCCTTCGGTGAACGTGATCCGGTTCAACTCCTGATCCAGCGTCGCTGTTGCATTCAGACGGAGCGTATCAATGCTCAGCGGCAGCGCGCCATGCGGGAACATCTGTTGCCAGAAGTCGTCCGGCAGGGTGATCTTCTCAACGCTCAGATAACTGTCATAGGTGTTGGGTATGGCGGCGGCGCGCAGCGCCAGCAATGTCTTGCCCGTGCGCACGCCCGCCACATCGCTGGCCAGCGACAGCATCTTTGCTTCGGCAGTGGCGGCATCAAAGCTGAGGCCGGCGTTGGCCTTCACGGCAGCGCTGGCACGCAACCCTTCGCTGCCAAGTGTCACGGATTGCCCCGCAAATGTCAGCGTTTGGCGCGGCGGGAACGCGGCGATGACCTTGTTGGGCTGATAGCTCAGCGCAAAGGCCTGCAAAAATGGTGCCTGATATGTCAATAAGCCGTCCGGCGTGGTCAGAGACAGATCGCTGATTGTGGTGTCAAAGCGCGACGGGAAGCCCCGCGTGCCAAGCTCAGAGAATTTCACGTCCCAGCCTTGGGTTGTCAGATCGGCAAGCGCGTCCTGCGCGCCGCCTTCGACAGTGCGCGCGCCAACGAACCAATAACCGCCATAGACCATGGCAAGCACCATCACGATGATGAACAGACGGCGCATGATTGGTCCTTTCCCTTTGCTTGCGGGCCGTGTTTATAAGGCCCCAAGTGAAAGGACCAGAAGTATGGCGATGTGGGTCTTCGGCTACGGATCACTTTTGTGGAATCCGGGGTTCTCCCCGGCAGAAACCCGCCGGGCGGTGCTGCGCGACTATCACCGCAGTTTTTGCATGCTGTCGATCCACCACCGCGGAACCGAAACCGACCCGGGCCTTGTGCTGGCGCTGGATGAAACGCCGGGGGCGACCTGCACCGGTGTCGCCTTTCGTGTGAACCCGTCAGAGGAAGAACCGGTTCTGGCGCAGTTGCGCGAACGCGAGCTGATCTCTTCGGCCTATCTGGAACGGATGCTGGACGTGACGCTGGATGATGACACCGTGGTGCCGACACTGGCCTATGTGATCAACCGTGATCATGTCCAATACTGCCAGTTTGATCTGGAAACGCAGGCGCAAATGATTGCGCGATCGGTTGGCGGGCGGGGGCCAAACACGGAATATCTATACAATACCGCCGCGCATTTGACCGAGATGGGGATCAAGGATGCGGACATGGACTGGCTCGTGAACCGGGTCAGGGCGCTGACGCAATAATCAGTTTCGTTTGTGCCGCCCAAGCGTTAAGCTTTGCGGAACAACATCAAAGAGGACCCCGAAGCCTTTGACGGACCACAGGGAACCCGAAGTCGAGCCGCAGTTTTCACAGCCCGTGCGTCAGATCATCTCGATGCTGATTGTTTTGGCGTTGGTGGGGGCTGGTCTTTATCTGGGCCTTGACCAAATCCGCGCGATCTTCCTTGCGAACCCTTATCTGAATGGTGGCATTCTGGCGGTCTTCGTTCTGGGCATCCTGTCGACCTTCGGACAGGTCTATCAATTGATGCGGTCGGTCGAATGGATCGAAGGGTTTGCGACCAATCGTGTCGGCCACCACCTGACGAAAGCGCCCGGACTTCTGGCGCCACTTGCCACGTTGATGCGGTCGCGTGGGGCGCGGATGCAGATCTCATCCACCTCAAGCCGGTCCATTCAGGATTCAGTTGCCCAACGGATTGATGAAGATCGCGAAATCACGCGCTACATAGGTAACACGCTGATTTTTCTGGGACTTCTCGGCACATTCTACGGGCTTGCAACCACCGTCCCGGCCTTGGTTGAGACCATTCGCAGCCTGAACCCCGGGGACGGAGAAAGCGGCGCGGATGTCTTTGGGCGCTTGCAGGCAGGGCTGGAAAGCCAGTTGGGCGGCATGGGCACGGCATTCTCATCCTCGCTTTTGGGGCTCGCGGGCTCGCTGGTTGTGGGTCTGCTGGAGCTTTTTGCAGGCCATGGTCAGAACCGGTTCTATCGCGAGTTGGAGGAATGGCTTTCTTCGATTACGCGGCTGGGTTTTGCCACCGGTGAAGAAGGCGGCGCGTCCGAGGATACCGGGTTGCTGGCGGCCTTTGCCGATCACATGGCCGGACAGTTGGAAACGATGCAAACGATGTTCAATCAGGCCGATGTCCGTCAGGCAGAGATGGATGCGCGGCTTGATGGTTTGACGCAGGCGATTGCGCAAATTGGACAAGGCGGGGCAGACAACGCGACGCTCGACCGCGTCGCCGCGGGTCAGGAGCGTCTGATCGAAAAGCTGGAAGAAGGCGGTGTTGACGGGCTGGATGCCGAAAGCCGGATGCGGTTGCGGTCGATCGACGTGCAGCTCTTGCGGGTCCTCGAAGAGATGTCGGCGGGACGGCAAGAGACGTTGGCCGATCTGCGCAGCGATCTTGCGGCCCTGACACGCGCGCTGAAAGGGCGGGGGCGGCCTGGACCGGGGGACGGCTAAATGGCGCTGACACGTCGCGGCCAGCGGATGAATCAGGCCATCTGGCCCGGGTTCGTGGATGCGATGACGGGCCTTTTGCTGGTGTTGATGTTCGTTCTGACCATTTTCATGGTCATTCAGTTTGTGCTGCGCGAGACGATCACCGGGCAGGCCAGCCAATTGGACGAATTGGCCGCCGAAGTATCGGCGCTGGCTTCGGCATTGGGGTTAGAGCAGGATCGCACCGCAAGCCTGACCGCTGATCTGACGGATGTCACGACCACCGCCAATCAGCAGGCCGCTTTGATTGCGACCCTGACCCGGGAGCGTGACGACACGGCAGCCGCGCTGGTCGCAGCAGAGAACCAGATCACAGGGTTTGAGGCCCAGATTGCCGGCCTTCTGGCGGATCGCGCAGATGCTTTGTCCCGGATTGCGGGGTTGGAGGATGATCAGGCAGCGGCGCTGGCCCAGATCGCTGATCTGGAGGGGCGGGAGGCGGCGCTCTTGTCGGAACAAGAGGCGTTGAACCTTGCATTGGCATCTGCCCGGGAAGAGATCGACGCCGGGACAGAGGCGGCGCGACTGGCCGCCGCGCGCCGCGAAGCGCTTGAGGCTTTGATCGCCGATCTTGAAACCACCGGCGAAGCGAGTGCTGCCCAAATTGCAGCGTTGCAGGCCGCCGCGGAAAATGACGCCGCGCAGATTTCCGATCTGGAGGCCGCGCGTCTGGCTGATGCGGCGGCGGCGGAAGCCCTGCGCGAACGGCTTGCAAATGCGGACACAGAGCTGACGGCGATGACGCTGGCATTGGAAGAAAAGCGACGCGAAGCAGAAGAGACATTGACCCTTTTGGCGGCCTCTCAGGCCGCGCGGGATCAATTGGACATGAACCTTGCCGCTGCACTTTTGGCCCAGCAGAACGCCGAGAATGAACTGGCGCAGGCTTTGGTCGAGGGGTCTGACCTTGATGCGCGGTTGCTGGCGGCCCTTGGTCTGGCTGATACGACTGCGGCAGAGCTGGCAGAGGCGCGCGCCGCGCTTGAGGCGGCCAATGCCCAGACAGAGGATCTGACCGTGCGGCTGGCGGCAGCGGTCAGCGCAGGGTCGGCAACCGCGGATGAACTGTCCGCAGCCCGCACGGCGCTGGAAGAAGCCCTGGCCGGACGTGCCGCAACAGAAGCCGAGATTCAGGCGCAATTGGCGGCCGCTCTTCTGGCGAAAGAGGCGGCGGAAGTGGCGGCCGCCACCAACGCAAGTGATGCCGCCACGCTTGAGGCGCGTCTGGCAGAAGCACTTTTGGCACAGGAAGGCCTGCAAGCCGAAGTTGCATCGCTGTCCGAGGGAAAGACAGAAACCGAACAGGATCGCGCGGATCTTCAGGCGCGGCTTGCGGCGGCATTGGCGGAAACTCAGGATTTGCAAGAAGATGTCGCATCCCGCGCCGATCTTCTTGCCACCGCCAATCAGGCCCTTTCAGAGGAGCAGGCTTTATCGGCAGAAAGCCAGCGGCAAGTGGCGCTTTTGAATGCGCAGGTGGCTGAACTGCGCAATCAGGTGGGCACTCTGCAATCGCTTTTGAACATCGCCGAAGAGGCCGATGTCGAGGCGAATGTGCAGATCGAACAGTTGGGCGCGCAATTGAACACGGCGCTGGCCCGGGTCGCCGCAGAAGAACGCAGGCGGCGCGCGCTGGAAGAGGCAGAGCGCACGCGACTGGAGGAGGAACGCGCAAGACTGGAGGCTGAGGCGCAGAACCTTGAACGCTTCCGCTCTGACTTTTTTGGAGAATTGCGCACGATCCTTGAAGGGCAGGACGGGGTGCAAGTTGTGGGGGACCGTTTTGTGTTTTCCTCTGAAGTGCTGTTCCGGCCCGGGGCGGCAGAGCTGTCGTTTCAGGGACGCAGCGAAATTGCCAAGGTGGCCGATATTCTCAAGACGATTGCCGATGACATCCCGGACGGGATTGACTGGGTGATCCGGGTGGACGGGCATACCGACAACATTCCGCTGTTGGGAACTGGTCAATATCGCGACAATTGGGAGTTGAGCCAAGCGCGCGCACTGTCTGTTGTGCGCTACATGCAGAATGCGCTGGGCATTCCGCCGACGCGACTGGCGGCGAACGGATTTGGTGAGTACCAACCGATCAATACCGAAGACAGTGATGCCGCGCGCGCGCAGAACCGCCGGATTGAACTGAAGCTGACCGAGCGCTGAGGAGACGGGGGGCCGTTTGGTCGCCGCTGGTTTCCGGGGCGAGGGCCCCGAAAACGCCGCCCCGCCCACCGTCCCGTTATGCCGCGTGAGAAGTCAGCCAATCTGCGACTGACTGTTCAAGGGCGGCCCAATCGGTGAATTCAACATCCGATCCGGTGGCGTCGACCTTCTTTTGTGATGCGATCCAGCGCATCGCCCAGGTTTTGAACCAGTTGTATTCCGAGAACCGAAATGCGCCCGCCACATGTTCCACTTTCTGCGGAGTCCAGCCGGTCGCCTCCGTCAGCACTTCAACGGCATGCGCCAGCCCGGCCCAGTCATCCGGGTCGTCGCCAGCGGCACTAAGAGAGACGGAAAAGAATACGTGCGGTAAATTGGCCAACGGCGTCAGGTGTGTGCTGACAAAATCGGCCAGCGACTGCTGGTAACGCCCGGCATGGACCGAGGCTAAAAGCAGTGCACCGGTGTATTGGGACAGATCAATCTGGCCCGCGTCGGCAAACCCCATGAGTTCCGATGGCATGTCGCGCTTGGCCAGATATCCCTGCACATTGCGGGCGATCTTGCGGGTTTGCCCTTCGGTCGTGGCGTAAAGAATGAGAACGGTCATATGGCACCTCCTGTGTCTGCACGCAGTGTGGCAGCAGGAATGATGGTGCGCTTTGATGAAGGTCAAACCATAAAAAAAGGGGCCGCGCGGGCCCCTTTTGACAGACTGTATTCAAACCTAGTCGGCGGTCAGAAGCGGCGGCTTGTCGCCCTTGCCAATCCGGGCTTGCGCAGGTTCCTCAAACTTCAGGTCCAGCTTGCCAGCCTTTACGCCGACCTTTACCAGCCCGCCTTTGACCAGCTTGCCGAACAATAGCTCTTCTGCCAGCGGCTTTTTGATGTGCTCCTGAATGACACGGCCCAGCGGACGCGCACCCATTTTGCTGTCATAGCCCTTGTCGGCCAGCCATTCGGCGGCTTTTGGCGTCAGCTCGATGTGCACATTGCGGTCGATCAACTGCGCCTCCAGCTGGAGGACGAATTTCTCAACCACGCGCAGGATCACGTCTTTCGGCAGCGCGCCGAACGAGATCACCGCATCCAGACGATTGCGGAACTCGGGCGAGAACGTCCGCTCAATCGCGGCGGTGTCTTCGCCTTCGCGCGTCTCGCGGCCAAAGCCCATGGCGTTCTTGGACATCTCGGCCGCGCCTGCGTTGGACGTCATAATGATGATCACATTGCGGAAGTCCGTGGTCCGGCCATTGTGGTCGGTGAGTTTTCCGTGATCCATGACCTGCAGCAGGATGTTGTAGACATCCGGGTGCGCCTTTTCCATCTCATCCAGCAGCAACACGCAGTGCGGGTTCTGATCGACGCCATCGGTCAGCATGCCACCCTGATCAAAGCCGACATAGCCCGGGGGCGCACCAATCAGGCGGCTGACCGCGTGTTTTTCCATGTATTCCGACATGTCAAAGCGCAACAGTTCCACACCCAGCGTATCCGCCAGCTGCTTGGCCACTTCGGTCTTGCCGACGCCCGTGGGTCCGGCAAAGAGGTAGTTGCCAATGGGCTTTTCGGGCTCGCGCAGGCCAGCCCGCGCCAGTTTGATCGCCGACGACAGCGCCACGATGGCGTCGTCCTGCCCGAACACCACACGCTTGAGCGACTTTTCGAGGTCCTTGAGCACCTCTGCATCGTCCTTGCTGACGTTCTTTGGCGGGATGCGGGCGATTTTGGCGACAACGGCCTCAATCTCTTTGGTGCCGATGGTCTTGCGCCGCTTGGATTCGGCCACCAGATGCTGTGCGGCACCGGCCTCATCAATCACGTCGATGGCCTTGTCCGGCAACTTGCGGTCATTGATGTAGCGCGCCGACAGTTCAACCGCCGTCTTTACCGCGTCATGGGTGTATTTGATGCTGTGATGCTCTTCAAAATAGGGCTTGAGGCCCTGCAGGATCTTGATCGCGTCGGGCACCGACGGCTCATTGACGTCAATCTTCTGGAACCGGCGGCTCAGCGCGCGATCCTTTTCAAAATGCTGGCGGAACTCCTTATAGGTGGTTGAGCCCATGCAGCGCAGCTTGCCGCCCTGCAACGCAGGTTTCAGCAGGTTCGAGGCATCCATGGCCCCACCAGAGGTGGCACCAGCCCCGATGACGGTATGAATCTCGTCAATGAACAGCACCGCATCGTCATGTTCTTCCATCTCGGACATGACGGCCTTCAGGCGTTCCTCAAAATCCCCGCGATAGCGTGTGCCTGCCAGCAGCGCACCCATGTCGAGTGAATAGATCGTGGTATTGGCCAACACCTCGGGCGTTTCACCATTGACGATCTTATAGGCCAAACCTTCGGCGATGGCGGTCTTGCCCACGCCGGGATCACCCACCAGAAGCGGGTTGTTCTTGCGGCGGCGGCAGAGCACCTGAATGCAGCGTTCCACCTCATGTGCGCGGCCGATCAACGGGTCGACATCGCCTTTCTGGCTTTTGGCATTCAGATCAACGCAATATTTGGCCAGCGCGCTTTCCTTGGCTTCGCCTTCATCAACGGTCGCATCTTCTTCGGTCGGTGTGCCGGAAACAGGCCGCGCCTCGCCAAAGGCAGGGTCCTTGGCGACGCCGTGAGCAATGAAATTCACCGCGTCGTAGCGGGTCATATCCTGTTCCTGCAGGAAATACGCAGCGTTGCTTTCGCGTTCGGCAAAGATTGCAACCAGCACGTTGGCGCCTGTGACCTCAGTCCGGCCAGAAGATTGCACGTGGATCGCGGCGCGCTGGATCACGCGTTGAAACGCGGCCGTGGGCACAGCTTCGCTGCCCTCGACGTCTGTCACCAATGTCGACAGATCGTCGGAAATGAATTCTTCAAGATCCTTGCGCAACTCATCAAGATCAACCGAACAAGCCTGCATCACGCGGGCGGCATCGGGTTCATCAATCAGCGCCAGAAGCAGATGTTCCAGCGTAGCGAGTTCGTGGCGGCGGGCATTGGCCAGTGCAAGTGCGCCGTGGATCGACTGCTCGAGGGTCGTTGAAAATGATGGCACTTCGTGTGCTCCTTTCATCGGGGGTCAGTCTGGCAAGTCACCATACTGACCGTGGCCTGATACCTTTAGACTTTGGCTTATTTTCCAAACCTTCAAGGCTTTTTTTCGGTCATGCGATCACAATAGGCGTCAGAAGTTGTGAAAGCGTGTAACAGGGCAACTTTTGTGCGGTTGCCTGATGATTGTTCAAAACCGGTCCTTGCGGGCGCGGATTTCGGCGAAAACGGCGGCAGGATCAGCCCCCGGCATGCCCATGGCAGCGGACAGGGCGGGATCGTCGGCGCGTAGATAGGGGTTTGTGGCAAGCTCTGCGGCGAGGGTCGAAGGCACCGTAAACACCCCATTGTTCCGAGCGGCCTTAATCTCCTCGGCTCTTAAGATAATCGGCTCGTTGTCGGGTTCAAGGGTCAGGGCAAAGGCTACGTTACTGGCGGTATATTCGTGGCCAGAACAGATCAGCGTTTCAGGCGGCAGCGCGCGCAGTTTCAGCATCGATGCCCACATTTGCGCCGCCGTTCCCTCGAACAAGCGCCCGCAGCCCATCGCCATCAGGCTGTCTGCGGTAAAGGCGTAACCGGGATCTGGCATATAAAAAGCGATATGACCGACGGTGTGGCCAGAGACATCAAAGATCTGGACGGACGTGCCGCAAATCTTGATCACGTCGCCTTCCTCGACGGCAAGATCCAGATCTGGCAGACGGTGCGCGTCGGCCTTGGCGCCGATAACACGGGCGGCGTGTTGCAGGTCCGCCAAGCCCTCAACATGGTCCCAATGGTGGTGCGTCAGCAGTATATCGGTCAACGTCCAACCGCGCTTGTCCAAGACGGCCTGAATCGGGGCGGCCTCGGGCACATCAATCAAAGCCGTCTGCCCGGTTTCGGGGTTGTGGACCAAAAAGGCGTAGTTGTCCGACAGACAAGGAATGGTGATGAGCTCGAAGGGCATGGCATCCTGTTGTGACGTGTTTATGTTAATCCCAGACTGACCCAAGGATATCGGAACCGCAATGCACCTTGATGTGCTGGATCTGCGCAATTTCTACTACCGCTCGGCCCTTGGGCGTGCGGCGCAAAAGGTTGTGCGCGATGAGTTGTTGCGCTTTTGGCCCGAAGCGAAGGGACAAACCGTCGCAGGCTACGGTTTCGCCGTGCCGCTTTTGCGTCCCTATCTGGGGCAGGCGCGGCGGGTCATTGGCCTGATGCCCGGCCCGCAGGGTGTGATGCCCTGGCCTGCGGGACAGCCCAATATCAGCGTGTTGTGCGAGGAAACGCTTTGGCCGTTACAAGCGGGGCAGGTGGACAAACTGGTCTTGCTGCACGGGCTTGAAACATCCGAAACGCCGCCCGCCTTGCTGGACGAGGTCTGGCGCGTCCTGGGGCCGGGGGGCAAGGCCGTCTTTATCGTTCCGAACCGTGCTGGGCTTTGGTCACGGTCGGATCGTACGCCCTTTGGCTACGGTCGCCCGTATTCGCTAGGCCAACTCGAGGCGCAGTTGCGCACTCACGGGCTGCTTCCGGGGCGCCATGTTTCGGCGCTATATCAACCGCCAAGCCATCGCAAACTTTGGCGCAAATCGGCGAATGTGCTTGAAAGCGTGGGGCAGAAGATGCCGGTCTTTTACGCGGGTGGCGTCCTGATGGTCGAGGTTAGCAAGCAAATCCCGCAGCCCAAGCGCCCCGGACTGGGCGAGGCTGTCAAACGGCCACTGCGCGTGCTGGAAGGGCTTGGCGCGCCGGTCCCCGAAACCGCGCGAAGCAAGGTGCGTGCAACCTGAAACGCCGCCGCAGGATCAATCCGGTCCGGACACATTCATCAGACGCGAGATCAATGCCGCACGATTATGCGTCCCGGTCTTGTCAAACATGCGTTTGACCTGGGTGCGCACCGTATGCACCGAAACCCCTGTCATTTCGGCAATTGCTGGCAATTCGAACCCCAATGCAAGGTGTTCCGAAAGCTTCAATTGCGCAGGTGACAGGTGATAGCTCTCTGCCGCCTGTTCCAAACGGCCCCGCAACAGGTATTGATCGTCGAAGGTAATCAGGATGCGTTCCTGTTCATTCTGTATCCAGCAAAACATCGCATGCCCGTCGTCGTCTTCGCCGAGCGGCACAACGCTGGCCGGTTCGTCGGAAAACCCGCGTGGCAAGTTGGTAGCAAGACGCGCGCGGCACAACGATATGGCTGATTGCAGACCTTTATCATATGCGCGGTTCAGTGCCCTCAGCCTGTCGTGCGACGCCGTCAATCCCGCGTGGGTCGGCAGGCGCGCTTTGGCCAGCCGGTTGCAAGTCAGGATGCGCCCTTTTGCATTCAACTCGACCCGGGGGATATCTTCGCGCCCCAGCGCAGGTGAAACGACAATGATACAAACGATCTTCCAGGCGCCACCGAACTTCTGGATGATTTTTGTCTCGTGCGCCATCGGCGGTGCATGCAAGCCCGGATCATGTTTCAGGGCGATTTGGTCATAGGTGATCCATGCCATCTCGCCCGAGGATTGGATCTGAATATTGTCCCAGCGCAGCATCTCGCGCGCGACGTAGTTCTGCGGATATTGCCGAAACCCTTCTTCAAACTTGCCGCGAAGTTCGTCCCAGCCGATGTGAATGCGCGTCCCGACATCCGGGCCGGACAGGATTCGCCGCACTTCAGGTCCGTGATGCCAATGGGTGATGAAGGCATCAAAATCACCGCGATAATAGCTGTCCTGCTCGGATCGCAGAAATGCGAGGATTTCGGCATGTTCGTCAGTTCGTTCCATGTCGATGCACCATCTTTGGGCAGGTCCTGACACAGCTTACCACCAAATGCGTCGCCATGTGCCGGGCCGGATCGCGACCCAAAGAAAGGCCGCGCACCCAGTGACCATGCGCCTTGCGACGCGTTTTGCCTTCAATTGACGGGCCTCCGCCCGGATGGCAGCGCGTTCGACCTCTTCAAGGTCAAACTGCAACTGATGCTTGCGGTGATGCTGTGCGGCGATGATTGCGCTAAGGTCCATGATGATCTCCTTGGGTGTTGGCCTCAGGCTAACCGCAACTCTGTGATGCCTCTGTCACCCATATGCGCGACGCATTCCGATTTTCGCCGTCAGCAGAGTGTCGACTGAAATCTGTGGTCAATTTTCGTCGCAACCGTGAATGCCGCTGAAAAGTCTTTGACACCTCGTTCACGATTCCTTGCGCGAGGCGCTTGCGACCTACAAACCCCTCTGCTACATCGGCGCAAATTTCGACGCCCCGTCATCTTGGTGAAGGGGCATTTTGATTGCCTGAAGGGTGCGGCTTCCACTGGCTGCAATTCCGACGGGCCCAAGACATCGGAAGGGTGGACGTGTCCGAACCAGCTTCGATTTCCACAGGTATTGCAGCGCGCTATGCATCTGCCGTCTTTGATATCGTGCGCGAAGGCAAAGGCCTCAAAGCACTTGAAACCGACATCGCGAGCCTTGAATCCGCGCTGAATGACAGCGCCGACTTCAAGACGCTGATCGATTCCCCGCTTTACAGCCGGGACGAACAGGCCGCTGCGATGGCCGGGATCGCCAAGAAAATGAAACTTTCGCCAACCATGGCCAACACCACGCAGCTCATGGCGCAAAAGCGTCGCCTGTTTGTGTTGCCAGCACTGGTGCGCACCCTGCGTGAAATGATTGCGGAAGAGCGCGGTGAAGTGACAGCCGAAGTGACCTCTGCCAAGGCCCTGACCAAGGCGCAGTCCGACAAGCTGGCGAAAACCCTCAAGGCACAGGTCGGCAAGGCCGTGACAATCCAAGAGACCGTTGATGAAAGCCTCATCGGCGGTCTTATCGTTAAAGTGGGCTCGAAGATGATTGACACCTCGATCCGCTCCAAGCTCAACGCACTCCAGAACACTATGAAAGAGGTCGGATAAATGGCGATCCAAGCGTCTGAAATCTCTGCGATCCTGAAGGACCAGATCAAGAACTTTGGCCAAGAGGCTGAAGTGGCCGAAGTTGGCCGCGTACTCAGCGTGGGTGACGGTATTGCCCGTATCTACGGTCTGGACAATGTGCAGGCAGGTGAAATGGTCGAATTCCCCGGTGGTATCCGCGGGATGGCCCTGAACCTCGAAAGCGACAACGTCGGTGTCGTGATCTTCGGCTCTGACCGGGACATCAAAGAAGGCGACACCGTCAAGCGCACAAAGTCTATCGTGGACGTGCCCGTGGGCGACGAACTGTTGGGCCGTGTTGTGGACGGTCTTGGCAACCCGCTGGACGGCAAGGGCCCGATCAAGACTAAAGCGCGCGCTATTGCAGACAGCAAGGCCCCCGGCATCATCCCGCGTAAGTCGGTGCACGAACCGATGGCAACCGGTCTGAAATCCGTCGACGCCATGATCCCGATTGGCCGTGGCCAGCGCGAGCTGATCATTGGCGACCGTCAGACCGGCAAAACCGCTGTGGCGCTCGACACGATCCTGAACCAGAAGTCTTACAACGACGCCGCGGAAAGCGAATATGACAAACTCTACTGTGTCTACGTCGCAGTCGGTCAAAAGCGCTCGACCGTGGCCCAGCTGGTGAAGCGTCTCGAAGAATCCGGTGCCATCGAGTATTCGATCGTTGTGGCTGCAACCGCATCCGACCCCGCACCGATGCAGTTCCTTGCACCTTATGCCGCAACTGCGATGGCAGAGCATTTCCGCGACAATGGCCGCCACGCGCTGATCATCTATGATGACCTGTCCAAGCAGGCCGTGTCCTATCGTCAGATGTCGCTGCTGCTGCGCCGCCCACCGGGCCGTGAAGCCTATCCGGGTGACGTTTTCTACCTCCACTCCCGCCTGTTGGAGCGTTCGGCCAAGCTGAACGAAGACAATGGTGCAGGCTCGCTGACCGCGCTGCCGATCATTGAAACTCAGGGTGGTGACGTGTCGGCGTTTATTCCGACCAACGTGATTTCGATCACCGACGGCCAGATCTTCCTTGAAACCGAACTGTTCTTCCAGGGTATCCGCCCTGCTGTGAACACCGGTCTGTCCGTTTCGCGCGTTGGGTCTTCTGCTCAGACCAACGCGATGAAGTCGGTCGCAGGTCCGGTGAAACTGGAACTGGCGCAGTACCGCGAAATGGCGGCCTTTGCCCAGTTTGGTTCTGACCTTGACGCCGCAACCCAGCAGCTTCTGAACCGCGGTGCGCGTCTGACCGAACTGATGAAGCAGCCGCAGTATTCGCCGCTGACCAATGCGGAAATCGTCTGCGTGATCTACGCCGGTGTGAACGGCTACCTTGATAAGGTCGACGTCAAGGACGTGGGCCGGTTCGAGGCCGGACTGCTCAAGCACCTGCGTTCAAACGGCAAAGACGTGCTCGACTTCCTCACCAAAGAGGACCCGAAGATCAAAGGCGAGGCCGAGGATAAAGTGAAAGCCGCAATCGACGCTTTCGCAAAAGACTTCGCCTGATCCCTTTGACCAGAAATAAGGAGGGTTCCTTGTGCCTAGTCTGAAGGACCTCAAAAACCGGATCGAAAGCGTGAAATCCACGCGGAAGATCACCAAGGCCATGCAGATGGTGGCCGCCGCGAAACTGCGGCGGGCACAGGACGCGGCCGAGGCTGCGCGCCCCTATGCCGAGCGTTTCAACGCCGTCATGGGTGGTTTGGCGGCTTCTGCTGCCGGTTCGCCATCTGCGCCAAAGCTGCTTGCGGGCACCGGCTCTGACCAGACCCACCTTTTGGTGGTGATGACGGCAGAACGGGGGCTGTGTGGCGGCTTTAACGGCAACATCGCCAAACTGGCCCGTGTCAAAGCCAATGAGCTGCTCGCCGCTGGCAAAACGGTCAAGATCCTGACCGTTGGCAAAAAAGGCCGTGACGCGATCAAGCGTGACTTTGGCGAACACTTTGTCGGCCACGTTGACCTGACCGAAGTCAAGCGCGTGGGTTATGCCGATGCGCAGGGTATCGCCAAGGACATCCTTGGTCGTTTTGATGCCGGTGACTTTGACGTTGCCACGCTGTTCTTTGCGCGGTTCGAAAACGTCGTGACCCAGCACCCAACGGCGCTGCAAGTCATCCCGGCGACCTTCGAAGAAACCGAAGGTGAAAGCACGCTTTACGACTACGAGCCCAGCGAAGACGCCATTCTGGCTGATCTGCTGCCTCGTGGTGTGGCCACGCAAGTGTTTACCGCTTTGTTGGAAAACGCCGCCTCAGAGCAGGGTGCCCGGATGTCCGCCATGGACAACGCCACCCGCAACGCAGGCGAAATGATCGACAAGCTGACGATTGAGTTCAACCGCTCGCGTCAGGCCGTGATCACCAACGAACTGATTGAAATTATCTCGGGCGCCGAGGCGCTCTAAAAGACAACCGGAGAAAACGATATGGCAAATGCAAAAGGCAAGATCACGCAGGTGATTGGCGCCGTCGTTGACGTGCAGTTCGGGGACAGCCTGCCCGAGATTCTGAACGCCTTGACGACTGACAACAACGGCAAGCTGCTGACCCTCGAGGTCGCGCAGCACCTAGGCGAGAACACTGTGCGTGCCATCGCCATGGACTCCACCGAAGGTCTGGTGCGCGGGCAAGAGGTCACCGACCTTGGCGCCACCATTCAGGTGCCTGTGGGCGATGCCACACTGGGCCGCATCATGAACGTGGTGGGTGAGCCTGTGGACGAAAAAGGCCCCATCGGTGCCAAGGAAACCCGCTCGATCCACGCCGAAGCCCCGGCTTTCGAAGCCCAGTCGACCGCATCCGAAGTGCTGGTGACCGGCATTAAAGTGATCGACCTGCTGGCCCCCTACGCAAAGGGCGGTAAGATTGGTCTCTTCGGCGGTGCCGGCGTGGGCAAGACGGTTCTTATTCAGGAACTTATCAACAACATCGCCAAGGTGCACTCGGGCTATTCCGTGTTTGCCGGGGTGGGTGAGCGGACCCGTGAAGGCAACGACCTTTACTACGAATTCATCGAATCCGGCGTCATCAACGCCGAAGACCTGACAAAGTCCAAAGTGGCGCTGGTCTACGGCCAGATGAACGAACCTCCCGGTGCGCGTATGCGTGTGGCCCTGTCCGGTCTGACGATGGCTGAACAGTTCCGCGACCAGTCGGGTACGGACGTTCTGTTCTTTGTCGACAACATCTTCCGCTTCACGCAGGCCGGTTCTGAGGTGTCCGCGCTTCTGGGTCGTATCCCCTCTGCTGTGGGCTACCAGCCGACGCTGGCCACCGACATGGGTTCCATGCAGGAACGCATCACCTCGACCAAGAACGGCTCGATCACGTCGGTGCAGGCGATCTACGTGCCCGCAGACGACTTGACTGACCCGGCTCCTGCCACATCGTTTGCACACTTGGATGCAACGACTGTTTTGAACCGCGCGATTTCGGAAAAGGGTATCTACCCGGCCGTTGACCCGCTCGATTCCACATCGCGTCTGCTTGACCCCGCCATCGTGGGTGAAGAGCACTACAGCGTTGCTGCCGACGTTCAGCAGATCCTTCAGCGCTACAAGTCGCTGCAGGACATCATCGCCATTCTCGGCATGGACGAACTGTCTGAGGACGACAAGCTGACCGTGGCACGTGCTCGTAAGATCGAACGTTTCCTGAGCCAGCCGTTTGACGTGGCGCAGGTGTTCACCGGTTCGCCCGGTGTGCAGGTGCCGCTGGAAGACACCATCGCGTCCTTCAAGGCCGTTGTTGCCGGTGAATACGATCACCTGCCTGAAGGTGCGTTCTACATGGTCGGCGGCATCGACGAGGTTAAAGCCAAAGCCGAAAAGATGGCCGCGGACGCCGCTTAATCGAACTTAAAGGAGCCAAATGATGGCAAACCTACAATTCGATCTGGTCTCGCCCGAGCGGCGGTTGGCGTCGCTGGAAGCAACCGAGGTGCAAATCCCGGGTGCTGACGGCGACATGACCGCCATGGCCAACCACGCGCCCACGATCACCACGCTGCGCCCCGGTGTGCTGCGCGTGATCCACGGCGGTGGCACGGATGAATACGTTGTTGTTGGCGGTTTTGCCGAGATCACGGCAGACAGCGTCTCTGTTCTGGCGGAAAGCGCGCTGCCGCGCGACGAGGTCACGCAAGAGGTCTATGATGGCATGATGGCCGAGGCGAAAGCCGCCCATGACAATGCCAAAGAGGTCTTTCAGAATGAGCCGGGCCCCGTTGACGACGCCGCCAAGCTGATCGCCGACATGGTCGCCGTGGGTGGCCACATCGGGCTGACCGCGAACAACTGATCGGCGTTAACCATTCGTTAACAGCTGTGACAAAGGCTCCGCACTGCGGGGCCTTTTTCTTTTGGGGCTGTCCCGCCGCTCGGTGGCGTGGCACATTTTGCGCATTGGGACAACAAGCGGACAATCATGCGGAAGTTTTCTAGTCACATCGTGGGCGTCGATCAGGGCGACGTGGCACTGTTTTCCGATTTCGAGGATGAGGGCGACATGTGGACGGGCGAGGGGGCCCGTTTGAAGCGCAAGAAGGTTGTCTTTTCGGAGGTGTTTGACACCGCCCCGGCGGTGACGGTCGCGCTGAGCATGTGGGACTTTGGTCACGACACAAATGTGCGGGCTGATATTCAAGCGGAAAAGGTCACGCCAAAGGGCTTCGACATCGTTTTTCGGACCTGGGGCAACACGCGCGTGGCGCGTGCGCGTGCCACATGGCAGGCGATTGGCGCGATCAGCGACGACGAGGCCTGGGATATTTGATCACTTGCGAAAGGCAATTGATCAGCTGCGGGCAAACGGTTGGTGATAGCCAACGGCGGCCGCCCACAGACATGACGGGCGCGCTGCGCCTTCTGCCGTGTCAGGGGGACCAGTCCCCCGTCTGCCAAAGGCAGCCTCCCCCTGAAGTATTTTCGACCAGAAGAAGGGCTTAGTCGCGATAGGTGCCTTCGTAGATCGGCTTCAGCGTTTTGTGATTGAAGAGAGAGGAGACGCTTGTCCCGTTCCAGGTGTTCAGGATCGCTTGGGCAAAGACCGGTGCCGTACCGACAATGCGGATATTCTTGCAGCCCTTGATTGCGCCGGTTGGTTGGATCGTGTCGGTGATCACAAGGTTCTTCATCACTGACTTGCCGATCCGGTCGACAGCCGGGCCAGACAGGACGCCATGGGTGATATAGGCGTGCACCTCTTTTGCGCCGTGATCCATCAGAACTTCGGCCGCCTTGCACAGCGTGCCTGCGGTATCGACAATGTCGTCCACGATCAGACAGGTGCGATCCTTGACGTCGCCGATGACGGTCATCTCTGCCACTTCACCGGGTTTGCCGCGGCGCTTGTCGACAATCGATAACGGTGCGTTTATCCGTTGGGCCAGATCACGTGCGCGCGCCACGCCGCCCACGTCGGGCGAGACGACCATGACGTCCTCCATCTGGCCTTTGAAGTGGTGCATGACATCAAGCGCGAACACGGGCGAGGCATAAAGGTTATCGACCGGGATATCGAAAAAACCCTGAATCTGCGTGGCATGCAAATCCAGGGTCAGAATGCGTTCAACACCGGCTTCGACCAGCATATTCGCGACCAGCTTGGCGGTGATCGGGGTGCGGGCCTTGGATCGGCGATCCTGACGGGCATACCCGAAATAGGGGATCACGGCGGTGATGCGATCGGCAGAGGAGCGGCGGAGCGCGTCAGAGATGATCAAGAGCTCCATCAGGTTGTCGTTGGCGGGGTTCGACGTGGGCTGGATGATGAACATATCCTCACCGCGCACGTTCTCAAAAACCTCGACAAAAATCTCGCCGTCATTGAACCGTTCGACACGCGCATCACACAGGCCAACGTCCATGCCGCGGTGCACCGACATGCGGGATGCGACCGCTTCGGCGAGCGGTCGGTTCGCATTGCCAGAGATAAGCTTTGGTTCTTGAACGGAAGGCATGAAGGGGTCCTTTGGCAGAAGGGGTCGGCGGATTCGCGCAGTCGTTGACACGCCCTAGCACAGCGTTACGGTCGCGCAAAGAATTCACATGCGAGGATCGCCAAATGGCCCATATCGACTACTTCTTTGCCACGATCAGCCCGTTCACCTACCTGTCCGGGACCCGCCCGGCAGAGGTCGCGGCAGCACATGGGGCCACGATCACTTATAAGCCGCTCGATATCATGGGGCTGTTTTCCCGGACGGGTGGCGTGCCACCCAAGGACCGGCATCCAAACAGACAGGAATACCGCCTGCAAGAGCTGCGCCGCCGGTCCGCCTTGGCGGGCATGCCGTTGAACCTCAAACCGGCGTTCTGGCCGACCAATCCCGCGCCTTCGTCCTATGCGATCATTGCCGCGCAGAACGCAGGCGGCGGCGATCTGGCAGCGCTGGTGGCGGGGTTGACCCGGGCCTGCTGGGCCGAGGAGAAGGATATCAGCCAGGACGAGGTGATTGTGGCCTGTCTGGAGGCAGCCGGATTTGACGGCGGGCTCGCGACGTCTGGCATGTTGGCCGGGGCAGAGACCTATGCTGCCAACCTAGAAGAGGCGGTCAACAAAGGCGCCTTTGGCGCACCGTTCTTCATTACCGACGGAGATGAACGGTTCTGGGGGGAAGACCGGATTGCCGATCTTGACGCCCATCTGTCCGGAAAGATCTAGTCCCGCAAAAGCGCAAGGAACTGATCGACGCCAGCCTCTGTCATCGACCAATCGGTGACAAGGCGTCCGGTCAGAATGCCCTCTGGATCGCCCTTTCCGACTTCGCCGTCTTCCACATAGTAAACCGCGCCAGCCCCCATCAGATGCTGGTGCAGGCGGCGTGGGGCCTCGAAAAAGGTCATGTTGGCCTGCGGGTCATAAAGGATGCGCGCGGCATTGTGGCCTGCCAGCCCCTCGCGCAGACGGGCACTGGTGGTGTTGGCGCGGGTGGCCAGATCCAGCCATAGGTCATCCTGCAGATAGGCCTGCATCTGCGCGCCCAGATAGCGGTGCTTGGAAAAGAGATGCGCGCCACGCTTGCGGCGCAACTCGAACTCCCATTCCTTTGCGGGATCAAAGAAAATGCAGGCCTCGGCCCCCATCAGCCCGTTTTTGGTGCCGCCAAAGCTGACCGCGTCGATCCCGGCTTTCCAGGTCATCTCTGCTGGAGTGCAACCCAGCGCCACCAGCGCGTTGGCGAACCTTGCGCCGTCCAGGTGGACTTGCAGGCCATAGCTGTGCGCGATGTCCGAAAGCGCACGCAATTCGTCCAGTGAATAGATCGTGCCGCGCTCGGTCACTTGCGTCAGCGACACCGGACCGCGCTGCGCATTATGCACACCGATCACGCCGGTGGCCTCAATCGCGGCGCGCAGTGCGTCCGGGGTCATCTTGGCCTCTGCCGCGTCCACCAGCGTCAGCTTGGCACCGGAATAGAACTCTGGCGCGTTGCATTCATCGCAATTGATATGGCTGACCGCCGTGCAATAGATCGTGTCCCAAGGGTTTGCCATGGTCGACAGGATCAGCACGTTAGCTGCGGTACCGGTGGCGGCCAAATGCACCATCGCGTTTGGAGCTTCAAAGACCTCGCGCAGCTTTTCGCGTACACTTAGCGTCGTCGCATCCGCGCCGTAGCCCATGGCGTAGCCATCGTTCGCCTGTGTCAGGGCATTCAGCACGGATGGGTGGGCAGGGCCCGCATTGTCAGAGGCAAAGAACATCTATGTCGGCTCCTCGATGATGTAATCGTCCCAGTCGTCTTCATCGACTTCAAACTCGGGCACGGTCATGCCCCGTACGGATACGCCTGCGCGGTGCACGCTGTCAGTCTCGCCGGACACCAGCGGGTGCCAGTCAAACAGCGGACGACCCTCGGCCAGCAGCCGATAGGCGCAGGTTTGCGGCAGCCAATACATGTTGTCGGCAAGCGTCTTGGGTGTCAGCACAATGCATTCCGGCACGAACTGATGCCGGATCGGATACTGACTGCACAGGCACGACCTGTCATCCAGCAGGCGGCAGGCAATGCGAGTCAGATCGACTTGCCCGGTTTCATCGTCCTCAAGCTTGTTCAGGCAGCACTTCCCGCAGCCATCACAAAGCGCCTCCCACTCGGGCTGGGATAGCTTGTCGAGCGGGGTTTTTTCCCAAAACCGCGGGCGTAGTCCGTCGCGTGGGACGCCGTCAGACATCGACAAGAACCTTGCGGGCCAGATCGCAATCCTTGTCCATCTGCACGATCAGACTGTCGACACTTGTGAATTTCAATTCCGGTCGCAGGTATTCAACCAATGCGACAGAAAGATGTGCGCCGTAAAGATCACCTTTGAAATCAAAGAGATAAGTCTCGCAATTGGCGACGTTCTCGCCAAAGGTCGGGCGCGTGCCAATCGATGCGGCCCCGTCATAACGCCCCGCGTGCGGTCCGGTCAGCACGTCGACCTTGACCGCATAGACGCCAAATTGCGGCAGATGCAGATCAGCCATGGCCATGTTGGCGGTGGGAAAGTCCAGATCGCGACCACGTTGGTCGCCGCGCACAACTTCGCCTTCGATCCGGTGCCAATGGCCCAACATCTTCGCCGCGTCGCGGGGACGACCCTCGCTTAACGCAGTGCGGATCGCCGTGGAACTGACCGGCACGTCCGCGATGTCGACCATCTCAGCAACGGTCACGCCAAAGCCCATCTCGGCCCCGAAACGTTCCAGTGCTGCGGTATCGCCCGCGCGATCCTTGCCAAAGCAGAAATCAGCGCCCACGATCACATGCGCCAGCCCAAGACGATCCGCGATGATGTCGCGGGCAAATGCCTCTGGTGTCAGCGCTGCAAGGGCCGCATTGAACGGCACCTCATAAAGCTTTTCGACGCCCAGTTTCTCCAGTCGGTTGGCTTTGGCTTCCGCGTTCATCAGGCGAAAGGGCGTGTTGCTGCGCGCAAAAAAGCTGCGCGGGTGGGGTTCAAACGTCATCACACCCAAAGGGGCCTTGGCATGTCGCGCCGCGTCCCGGGCGATATCGATGACAGCCTGGTGCCCCAAATGCACACCATCAAAATTGCCAATCGCCGCGGCGGCACCCCGGTCGTCGGGATCAAGGTAGAGGGTGTCACGAATGATGCGCATGGACCGTTTGCTATCGCGGGGCGGGGCAGGGTGCAAGCGGGCCCTGATCGTCCCGCTGGCCCACTGCGACGGGCCAGATGCGCAAGCGTTTTGTGTCAGTCGAATTTGGCAGAGGGTGCAAGCACGTTGGCCTCGCCCACAAGTACCTTTTTGCCATCCACAAGGCAGCGGGTCTCCATTGTGACGCGGCGCTTGGGATAGTCGATGCCGGTCACTTCAACCTCGGCCGTGACAAGGTCGCCGGGGCGCACGGGGGCCAGAAACTTGAGGCTTTGACCCAGATAAACCGTTCCATGACCGGGCAGTTGTTCGCCGATCACGGCAGAAACCAACCCCGCGGTCAGCATGCCATGGGCAATCCGCCCGCCAAAGATCGTATCGCGGGCGTAGTCGTCATCCATATGAACGGGGTTTTGGTCGGTTGATACCTCGGCAAAAAGTTCGATGTCCCGGTCGGTGACAACTTTGGTCAGCGACCGCGTCATGCCGATGGCAATGTCTTCGATCACGATGGTGCCGCGTGGTGCGTTGTCCAACATGGGGTTCCTCCGCCGGGTAATTAAAAATCCGATACAATGGATTTCTTGAAACTTAATTACTTTGCGGCTGCAGAAAGTCAAGCAAAATCCGCCACGCGAAAATGCGTGCCGATTTGTGTGATTGGGCCGGGATTCCTAGCGCAAAAAGCCGATTGTGTAGGTCGTCGCCGTCATTTGCGCAGTCAGAAAGGCCGTCAACGCGGCGGGATCTGGTTGATCTGTTGTCTGGGTCTCTGCCGCCGCCAATCCGCCAGAGATGAAAAGCGAATCAAGGTCTTCCTGCTGCGCGCCCAGAATGTCGGTACCAATGCCGTCGCCAATGCAAATGACCCGCGGGTCATGGGGCGCATCCGCCAATGCGGCAAGCCGTCGCCGTGCAAGATCGTAGATCGGTGGGTGTGGTTTGCCAAAGTACAGACTTTGCCCGCCCATCTCGGTGTAAAGCGCGGCAAGGGCTCCGGCGCACCATTCGCGCACCTCGCCCCGGTCGACCACGATATCGGGATTGGCACATAGCAGGGGCAGGCCCATTTCCCGGGCGCGCAGGAAATCAGCGCGGTTCACGTCCGGGTCTGCCATGGGGTCAAACGGACCGCAGCACACAATACCCTCTGCTTCTGCCAGCGGCACCTTGGTGATGGTGACAGGGTTGTTGATAATTTTCAGGGGTTTGAAAAAATCGTCGTCGCGCGGGCTTTCGCCCATAAACCAGACCTTTTGCCCTACGGCACCTTGAAACATCGCGGACCGGGCACTGTCGCCTGACGTCGCAATCGCGTCCCATGCGTCATCCGGCACCCCCATCCCTGCGATCTGGCGCGCGACGCTATCCCAGGGCCGGGGCGAGTTTGTGACCAGCACAACTTTGCCGCCGCGCGCGCGGTAGCCTTGCATGGCTTTGACAGCGTCAGGCATGGCCGCGACGCCGTTATGGATGCAGCCCCACAGATCGACGAAGGCGGCGTCGTATTGGTCCGAAACTTCGGAGAATGTGGTGATTATCTGTGTCATCCGCGCGCCTTTAGTTACCTGCCACAGATATGGCGAGGCGGCGCGCGAAATGAAAGTGGTATCGACCGGCGTTGCGGTTGATCGCGGTCCGCAAGTTGCCAAATTGATCTGGCAACCTGACAACTGCTGCTTTGGCACAAGTTGCGGGGTTTAATCGCCCACGACAAGCTTGCGGGCATGCGCAGGGATTTCGGCATAGGTGATGCCGATGCGCTTCAGCTGATCTTCTGACAGGTGCGCAAGAACGCTTTCCATGCGCGCAACCTGAAGGTTGACGTGCATCGCGCGCAAAGTCGCGCCGAGACGCGCGAAGAAGGCACCGATACCAAAACCAGAGTGGGCATGAGAAGAAAGATAGGCCATCATAAGTATCCTTTTTTGGGCAGGCGGGGGAGGACCGCGGGTTTGCCTTGCCCGCAAAATAGGAATTCATGCTGCACGTGCACAATGAACAACCCGGCAATGCCGCCATGCAGCATAGGCATAGGGTGGTCCCAATTGTGCTTGATCTGCACAGAAAAAGGGCGGCCCCTTGCGAAGCCGCCCGGCATTTCGGTCAAAAGTCGCGCCTAGCGTGCTGCGACACCGACCCCGCCAGCAAGGCTGCTGCGGTCATCAAAATAAAGCGCGATCCCCTCTCCGTTACGGCCGATCACGTTGCCTTCCACATCCATAATCAGGCTGCGTCCGGCGATCTGACCACTTGCGATGGCCTCAAGTCCGTCGCCGATCCGGCCCGTATTGTTGTCAGTCAGGCGCCCATTGCTCAGGTCAAGCCGGCCGTTCACGGGGGTTTGGTTGTAGTTGGTGAAATTGGTGACATTGCCCGACAGGCTATCGTTCCCAAAGTTCACATTGACCCGCAAGGCACCCAGATAGGCGGGCAGGTTGGAAAAGTCGCCATTTGCGGCTGCTGTGAAATCGGCGTCAGACCCATCGGCCAGATTGAAGTTGGCGACCCCTCTGTAGGTCGCGCTTCCGCTGGGCATGCGTGCTTCGGCGGTAAAGCTGTCATCTGTCAGGGTACGCTGCAGATCAAGAAGCTGAGATTGATAATTGGGCCCGGTGGCACCTCCGGTGCTGCCCCCGCCGCAGGCGACCGTCGCCATGAACGCCCCGAGGAGTGTGGCGGATTTCAAAAAGGTTTTCATCTGCGCTCCAAATCGATTGGTTGTTGTTCAAAAAACATGATCCGCAGACTTGGGCGTGAGAAAGGCAACAATCAGGGGTTTGCGTGACGATTGTTGCAAAAAGGGCGGCCCAATCCGGACCGCCCTCTTATTGCTATGATGCGCTGCCGGTCTGCCGCTGCTTGCAGGGACAGTCCTTTGGCGCGTCGCGCAGCGCTGATTACATCATGCCGCCCATGCCGCCCATGTCGGGCATGCCGCCGGGTGCGCCACCGGCGCCCTCTTTGGCAGGCTTGTCAGCCACCATGGCTTCGGTCGTGATCAGCAGGCCAGCAACCGAGGCTGCATCCTGAAGTGCTGTGCGCACCACTTTGGCCGGGTCGATGACGCCGAACTTGAACATGTCGCCATATTCTTCGGTCTGCGCGTTAAAGCCGAAGGCCGCATCGCCGCTTTCGCGGATCTTGCCAGCCACAACAGAGCCGTCAACGCCGGAGTTTTCGGCGATCTGGCGCAGCGGGGCTTCGATGGCCTTGCGGATGATCGAGATGCCGACGTCCTGGTCAGAGTTTGCACCCTTCAGACCGTCAAGCGCCTTGGCGCCCTGCACCAGCGCAACACCGCCGCCTACAACAACACCTTCCTGCACGGCCGCACGGGTCGCGTTCAGGGCATCATCAACGCGGTCTTTACGCTCTTTCACTTCCACTTCTGACATGCCGCCGACGCGGATGACGGCAACACCGCCTGCCAGCTTGGCCACACGTTCCTGCAGCTTCTCACGGTCGTAGTCGCTGGTGGTTTCTTCGATCTGGCCACGGATCTGACCCACGCGGGCTTCGATCTCGGACTTGTTGCCAGCGCCGTCGACGATGGTGGTCTCGTCCTTGGTGATGGCCACGCGCTTGGCAGAACCCAGCATGTCGATGGTCACGGACTCCAGCTTCATGCCAAGGTCTTCGCTGATCACCTGACCACCTGTCAGGATCGCGATGTCCTGCAGCATGGCTTTACGACGGTCACCAAAGCCCGGTGCCTTCACAGCAGCGATCTTCAGGCCACCGCGCAGCTTGTTGACGACCAGCGTGGCCAGTGCCTCGCCTTCGACGTCTTCTGCGATGATCAGAAGCGGCTTGCCGGACTGAATGACCGACTCAAGCAGCGGCACCATTGGCTGCAGCGAGGACAGCTTCTTTTCGTGCAGCAGGATGATCGCGTCTTCCAGCTCTGTCGTCATCTTTTCGGTGTTGGTCACGAAGTAGGGTGACAGGTAGCCGCGGTCGAACTGCATGCCTTCGACAACATCGGTCTCGGTCTCGAGGCCCTTGTTCTCTTCGACGGTGATCACACCTTCGTTGCCGACCTTTTGCATCGCGTCAGCAATCTGGCGGCCGATTTCTTCTTCGCCGTTGGCAGAGATGGTGCCGACTTGCGCGACTTCTGCGCTGTCAGAAACGGGGCGCGAGGCGGATTTGATTGCTTCAACAACCTTGGCGGTTGCCAGGTCGATGCCGCGCTTAAGGTCCATCGGGTTCATGCCCGCAGCAACCGACTTCATGCCTTCGCGCACGATCGCCTGTGCCAGCACGGTTGCAGTGGTGGTGCCGTCACCGGCTTCGTCGTTGGTGCGAGAGGCAACCTCTTTCACCATCTGTGCGCCCATGTTCTCGAACTTGTCTTCCAGCTCGATCTCTTTGGCGACAGAGACACCGTCCTTGGTGATGCGCGGTGCGCCAAAGGATTTGTCCAGAACAACGTTGCGGCCTTTGGGGCCCAGGGTCACTTTGACCGCGTTTGCCAGAGTGTTCACACCCTTGAGCATCCGGTTACGGGCGTCGGTATCGAATTTGACGTCTTTAGCAGCCATTGATTAGCTCCTTGAATTTGAATTTCGTTTGGATCGGACAGGCCGGGATCAGAGGATGCCCAGAATGTCGCTTTCCTTCATGATCAACAGGTCTTCGCCGTCGATCTTCACTTCTGTGCCGGACCATTTGCCAAACAGGACTTTGTCGCCTGCTTTAACGTCCATCGGGATCAGCTCGCCGCTGTCCTTGCGCGCGCCTGCGCCGCAAGAGACGATTTCGCCCTCTGCTGGCTTTTCCTTGGCGCTTTCAGGAATGATCAGACCGCCAGAGGTCTTTTCGTCGCTTTCGATGCGACGGACCAGCACGCGGTCATGAAGTGGTGTGAATGCCATCTTTGAACTTCCCTTGGTTCAGTTTCAACTCCCGTTATCACTCACCATGGGCGAGTGCTAACGGGGCGTAGTTAGGGATCACAGACAGGTGAGTCAACAACAGCCCGCAACCTGTTGGGACATTTTTTGCGGCTCAGGTGGCGCGCGATCGGCGCCGCGTTCCCAAAGGCGAATTTCTGAACGGTGTTCAAAAAACGATTGACATTGTCTTCATGGGCACATCAATATGTGAACTATGTTCATGAATGAGGTTCAGATATGTCCCACCATCCCGCATTGATTTTTGCCAGCGCCAGCTTTCTGGTGCTTACGGCCTGCGTGTCGCCAAGTGTGCAGCATGCCTCTGCCGCAAGTGGCCACAGTGCCGCCGCCAGCGCGCACGGGTCTGCTGCTGTCGTGTCGGGCACGGCCGAGGTGATCGCGGTTCCCTTAATCGCCACTGGGGCCGCGCTGACCGTTTCGGGTGCCGCGCTTTCCAGCAGCGGCGCTTCGGCAATGGACGTGGCCCATGTGCCGGGCGTGGCGGCTGACGGCCCGCCAACACTGAATTAACGGCGAAAGGCCTTGTCATGCTCCGTTTCCTGATTTGTGTCTTTGTCCTGACGCTGTTGCCCTTTGCCGCCCGTGCAGGCAGCAGCAGTGCGGCAAATCCCGTCCTTCCAGTTGCCGAGGTTGCGGCTTTTTCCGACCGGGTGCAGCGCGATCTGGCCGCACGTGGGGCTCAGGTCGCCATCGTTTCGCGCATGGGCCGTGATCCCGGCACATTGCCGCATGGCGTGACCTATACGCATGTCGCGTTCTGGGTTTATGCCAAAATCACCCGCGCAGATGGGTCAACGGGGCAGGGGTACCGGGTCTACAACCTGTATCAACGCGCGGGTGACCGGACCACAAGTGATCTTGTGCAGGACAGCCCCGCTGATTTCTTTGCCGCGGCTCATCAACTGGATGCCGGTGTCATCATCCCGGACGCCCGTTTGCAGGCCAAGCTATTGCGCGTCATCGCCAGTCCGACCTACGCCGCGTTGCACAATTCGCGCTATGCCGTGCTTGCCAATCCGGCCAATTCTTCTTTTCAGAACTGCACAGAGCATACGCTGAACGTCTTGATGGCCGCGCTTTACGACACCAGCGAACCGGCGCGGATCAAGGCTAATATCGCGGCGCATTTTGAGGGCCAGCCGATACCGGTTGATGCTCTGCAACGCGCCCTTGGCCCTGCACTCAGTGGTGCTTTGACCACCAGCGATCATGGGGCCGAGGTCCGGACCGCGACCTTTGGCTCATTGGCGCGCTTTATGCAGACGCACGACCTGTCAAAGGCGATTTATCGCATCACCCCGGATCGGGTGCAGCGCTTCTGAAACTGGCCTTTGGGCAGAAAAGCCACAATTTCCCTGATTGGGCCAGAAAACATTTGGCCCGTTCTCTGTCCACGGGTTACTAAACGGCACGCAAATCGCGAATCGAATGAAGGAGACAGCAATGCACCCAACGGAGCCCAATACCGCCTGCCGGTAGCGCCCCTGCATTGCTTGTGCGCGCTGCCTCAGCCCGCACTTTCCGCCATTTCACGATACGACGATTCAGGACCCAGTCCCATGCATCCCCCGTTTACGTTCACCGACCACAAGGTCGGTCCCGACATTTATCATGACAAGCCGCATGTGCGGCGGACCCGGCCCATGCGGCTTGATCTCTCGCCCACGCCCGGATGGCCGCCGGTGCCGTTGGTCGCCCCGAAAGAGGCGCCAAGTTCGCCGACGGGCACACCCTTTGCGCCGGGTTTTCGGTTGCAGGTCGTCCCACCCGCACGAGCATCCCTGCGCGACGTGGTTGGGCGGTTCCTCATCCGGACCGGGCAGCGTATGATCCTCAGGAACCGCCCGGGCTGATCTGCCCGGGCGGCATCGAGGTAGGGAGTGTCAGATGCGTGGATGGCTGATCGGGCTGTGTTGTTTCTTGTGGCCGTTGCAGGCCTTCGCCTTGTGTGATGGTCCAGACTATCTGCAATCCCTCAACGCCGAAGACCGCGCTCGAATTGACGCCATTGTTGCCGATACCCCTTATTCCAAGGGCCTCTTTTGGCAGGCCCAACGGGACGAGACCACGCTCAGTATCATTGGCACGATGCACATCTATGACCCCCGGCTGGGGCCGATCGCGACGCGCATGGCACCTTTGGTCGAAGCAGCAGACCTGTTGCTGGTCGAGGCCGGACCAGAGGAAGAGGCGCGCATGCAGGACGCCCTGTCCAGTGATCCGGGCCTGATCTTTATCATCGATGGGCCAACCCTGCCTGAACAATTGCCCGAACCCGCCTGGCAGGCCTTGGTCGAGGCCGCAGCTGCCCGCCAAATCCCTGCCTTCGTGGCCGCAAAGATGCAGCCCTGGTATCTGGCGCTGACGCTGGCCATTCCAGCCTGCACTATGCCGGATCTGGCGGCCGGGGCGCGTGGCCTTGATCATCTTTTGATTGGCTTGGCCACCGACGCAGACGTGCCCATCGCTGCTGTTGAGCCCTGGGACACGCTTTTCACGCTGATGCAGGATGGCAGTGCGGCCGAGCAACTTGAAATGCTGCAATTGGGGTTGGTGCCGTCGGACGTGCAGACCGCTTTGTTTGTTTCGATGCTCAATAGCTACTTTGCCGAAAATGTTGTCGAGATTTGGGAAAGCTCCCGGCTGGCGTCCCGGTCTGTTCCCGGTCTGTCACCGGATCGCGCCGAGTTCCTTTTTGCGGAAACAGAGCAGGCCGTGCTGATTGATCGCAATCTGGCCTGGATTCCGCGGATCGCGGCTGCGGCGCAAGACAACGACGCCATTGTCCTGGCCGTGGGTGCCGCACATCTGCCGGGCTCATCGGGCATCCTGAACCTGCTGGCAGAGGCCGGGTGGACCATCACACCGCTGGCTGCGCCTTAAACGTCGCCCCAATCCGCAATTCCGGCCTGCCCTGCGTCGGTCAGCGCGTAAATGCCCTTGCTGACCCGTTTGAACCATCCGTAGTGGTCATCGGCCATGATCCGCGTGGCTTGTGGGACTTCGGTCCAATCCTTCACAACGGACCCTTTCGACGGCCCATGCACAGCCAGAAACCGCGCACATTTCAGCGCATCCTGACGGTAGCCCGTCACCAGCCCATGGCGTGTCGCACCACCGGCATTGGGGTCACCGTCCAACCGCTCAAAGGCGCGGATCAGCCGTGCCTGTTTTTTCCGGGATTTGCGTGGCGCATAGGGTCCGGGTTCGGCCAGAACCTCTACAAACCCGTCCCGTGCGCGTACCGTCAGGACGCCCAATCCAAGGCGTCGCGCCAGTTTGACGTTGGCTTTCAACGCTTTCGCTTTTCCACCGGCCGGGACCGCAAGATAGACCAGATCGGTCAACGCCAGGCGGTCAATACCCTGGTGAAACAGTGCCAGCGAAAATCCCAGCTTCAACTCGACCACAAGGATGTCGTCGTCACGCCGGGCCACCACATCGGCCGCGCCGACCTCTCCCTTTACCGCCCAACCGGCGCGGGTCAGATGCGCCTTGATCGGCGGGTAAAGATCGGACTCCTTCACTTTTGCCTCGGGTGCTGTTGCAGTTGCTCTGCCGAAGAATTCAAACGATAGTCGACCTGTTTCACGTACATTTGGAGACTGTGACAAGCATGAACATTCTTGCCAAGGCCCAGATCGCCACCGTGCTCGTGCTCAGTGCGGCGGGGTGCGGCTCTGGCACGCCGATTGTGCCGATCGCAGCCTCTGGTTTTGCGTCGGCTGGTGATGAAGTGGCAGCGCTTGGCACGTTCGCCCGCCCCGCAACACCGATCTACAGCCAGACCGGCAGCGTTGGAGATGTCGGACCGCAGGACCTGGCGGTTGCGATTGACAAAGATGGCGTGCCGTCCGTGACGTATAACGGCGTGACCTACGCGCTGACAGAGGAAGACAGCGGCGTTTATTCGACGTCACAAGATGACACCGCTGTGCTCTACCTGCGCAGTTCCGTCACTGCGCCTGCGGTGGCTGAAACGATCTACCTGTCGTTCGAGACGGAAGACACGTTTGACGCAGGCTTTGTGGTGATTGGCTATGATACCAATCCAGCAAGCGTGACCGGTCTGACGGGCAGCGCGACCTTTGAAGGGGACGCCATCCTGTCTGCCCGTCAGGTTGTGAATGGCACCTTGCGATCCGGGTTCAGCTCAGGCACCGCGAATGTCACAGCAGATTTTGAGGACAACAGGGTCAGTGGCACATTGCGTTTCGACACCCAGCAAAACCGCCCGATCACGCTGGATGACGTGACACTTCAGCTTAAGGGTGCGCCCATCATTGGCAACCGCTTTCAAGGTGCCGTTTCGGTGTCAGAAGGCGGCTTTGGCGAGGGCAGAGGCCTTGATGGGGCGTCAGTCGACGGTCAGTTTTTTGGCGACACGGCGCAAGCGGTCGGCGGGACCATCACAGGTACGCTTTCGACCGATGCCGCCGGTGGTCTGATCCACCTGCAAGGCGCGTTTCTGGGGTCTCAGTGACGGCCTTTGATGTCGGACAAGGGCCAAGGCGTTCGTTTGGCATTGGATAAAACGCTTCGCCCAAAATTGTCTCCTTTCCAAACGCCAAACGACCGACTGAGGCCGCCGATTTGCACAGGGAATTTGGGTGACAATTGAATTCAGGTGTGAATTAAATCCATCTGCGCATTTGGCTTCACGGTCAGAACCGTGCCGATGCAGATGGTAGGAGGACCCATGAAAAACAAACTACACGCATTTTCGCTGGCGATGGCCACATCGCTTCTTGGCGGACCGTTGCTCGCGCAGGATGTCACTCTGAAGCTGCATCATTTTTTGCCACCACAGGCCAATGTGCCAAAGCTGATCCTTGATGTCTGGGCCGACAAGGTCGAGGCAGAGTCGGACGGGCGCATCAAGATTGACCGTTTCCCGGCGATGCAGCTTGGCGGACGCCCGCCTGAACTTCTCGATCGCGCAATTGATGGCGTGGATGATATCGCCTGGACGGTCGTGGGCTACACACCCGGTCGTTTTCCATCAACCGAAGTGTTTGAACTGCCGTTCATGGTTGATGACGCCCGTGCCGCCTCTTGCGCCTACTGGACAATGTTCAACGAAGGCATGAAGGACGGTGAATTCAAGGATGTGAAAATTCTGGGCACGTGGGTGCATGGCCCAGGCATGATCCACACCATGGACCCGGTCGAAGTCCCCGCCGACTTGGAAGGCATGAAAATTCGGGGCGGCTCGCGGCTCGTAAACGATCTTTTGACAGCCGCCGGTGCAACGCCCGTGGGGATGCCCGTTCCTGCCGTAGCCGAAGCCCTGTCCAAAGGCGTCATCGATGGAACCACCATTCCGTGGGAAGTTACACCCGCATTGAAAATTCCGGAACTTGTTGAAAATCATACGGAATTCGAAGGCACGGGGCTTTATACGCTGACCTTCGTGCTGGCGATGAACAAGGCCAAGTATGATGCGCTTTCTGATGCCGACAAGGCGGTGATTGATGCCAACTCCGGTATGGATTTCTCAATCTTTGCCGGGGGTACGCAGGCTGACGCTGATGGGCCCGCCCGCGAGGTCGCTGTTGAAGCAGGCAACAATATCATCACGGTCAATGACACGACAGAGTGGCAGGCGCTTGTGAATCCGATCTACGCAAGCTGGATCGCGGATCTGGAGGGCAAGGGCCTTGACGGTCAAGCGTTGATTGATCGCGCCAAGGGGCTGATGGCGGGTGACTGCAAAGGCGTAGACGCCGAAATGTAAGGGTCGGGCATGGGCGTCCTCTCGGGCGCCCGTGAACGTTTGAGGGTCATCATGAAAGACACGATAGATGCGCTTGCGCGCACCTTTGCCCTTTTGGGCGGACTGGTGCTGTCGCTTCTGATCGTGATGACCTGCATTTCCATTATTGGTCGCGCGACAGGGATCGGCCCGATCGACGGGGATTTCGAGATTGTAGAGGCAGGCATGGCCTTCACGATCTTCGCCTTTTTGCCGCTTTGCCAGCTTCATGGCGCGCATGCATCGGTCGACATCTTCATGTCCGCCATGCCCGCACGTTTGGCGGCCGGGATCAGGGCCTTGGTCGAGGTTGTCTTTGCAGCCGTCTTGATCCTGATCACCTGGCAGCTATGCGAAGGCGCGCTTAGCAAATACCACACCGGGCAGACAACTTTCCTGCTCGAGTTCCCGGTCTGGTGGTCATATGCCGCCTGCGTCGTCGCGATGGTCGCGGCCGCAATCACAGGTGTCTATGTGGCGTGGATGCGGTGCGTCTCCTTTGCCACGGGTGTCCCGATGCCACCCGATGAGAAGGGTTAGCACATGACTGACCTGATGATCGGGCTGCTGTCATTTCCGGTCCTGCTTTTGATGATCTTTCTGCGTGTGCAGATCGGTCTGGCAATGTTCCTGGCCGGTTTCGTCGGGATCATCCTCGTCACCGGCGACACGACCGTCGCCGTCGGTCGTCTGAAGTCAGAGACCTATTCGACATTCTCCAATTACTCCCTTTCGATCGTGCCGATGTTTCTTCTGATGGGGCAATTCGCGACTTTGGGCGGGATGAGCACGGCGCTTTTCAAGGCCGCTGAAAGCTGGCTGGGCCACCGCAAGGGTGG
This sequence comes from uncultured Paracoccaceae bacterium, assembly GCA_947493335.1. Classification (GTDB taxonomy): domain Bacteria; phylum Pseudomonadota; class Alphaproteobacteria; order Rhodobacterales; family Rhodobacteraceae; genus CANMYO01. The sequence continues at coordinate 334,936 of CANLQO010000001.1, forward strand.
TGTCGCCATGGCCAGCGTCGGGGCCTGCGCGGGATTTGGCGCAATCTGCGGATCGTCGCTGGCAACCGCCGCCACCATGAGCCGGGTTGCCCTGCCAGAGTTAAAACGCAGCGGATACTCGGGTGGGTTTTCAACCGCGACTCTCGCTGCGGGCGGTACGCTGGGCATTTTGATCCCACCGTCAGTCGTGCTGGTGATCTATGCTATCCTGACCGAACAGAACATCGCCAAACTTTTTCTGGCCGCCTTCATCCCCGGCATTCTTGCGGCGCTTGGCTATATGCTGGCCATCTCGATCTATGTCCGCCTGAACCCGGAATCTGCTGGGCTAAAGGCCCGCATGCCCTATGCCGCGCGATTGCGGGCCCTTTGGGATGTCTGGCCTGTGTTGTTGGTGTTTCTTCTGGTGGTCGGCGGCATCTACCGGGGCTGGTTCACGCCGACCGAAGGGGCCGCGGTTGGTGCGTTTGGCACTGGCCTGATCGCTTGGATTTCAGGTGGGCTGACCCGCACGTCCTTGTCCGAAAGCTTTAACGTGACGGCAAAATCGACCGCCATGATCTTTTTCATCCTTCTTGGGGCGGCGTTCTACAACGGGTTTCTGGCCCTGACACAGCTTCCGCAGGAAGCGGCGATCTGGGTGGGCGACAGCGGCCTCTCCCCCCTGACCATCATCGCGATCATCCTTGTTTTCTACCTTATCCTTGGCTGTTTCATGGACAGCTTGTCGATGATCCTGCTGACCGTTCCGATCTTTTGGCCCATTGTCCAAGGGCTTGATATCGCGTTCGTTTCGCTGGCCGAATTGCAGGCGGCCCGACTTGAAGACCTGATTGCCAGCGGCAAGGACATTCCGGCGTCAGCCCTGGCCGAGGCGCAAACACTCTTGGCAAGCGGGCAAGACCTCAGTCGAGAATTGGCGCGTGAACTGGGGCTGCGTGGGGCCTCGGGCGGGGCGCTGAACCGCATCAACGTTGAACATCTGGCCATCTGGTTCGGCATTCTGGTCCTGATTGTGGTCGAGGTGGGGCTGATCACGCCCCCGGTTGGCATGAACCTGTTCGTGATCAATGCCATGGACCGCGAAACGCCCATCGTGCAGACCTACCGCGCGGTTCTTTACTTTGTTGCGTCAGACCTGATCCGGGTCGTGCTGCTTTTGGCTTTTCCGATCATCACGCTTGTCCTGTTGCCGATTTGATGGCGCAAACGCGGGATCATTTGCATCATCCGCAGCGGTCCAGCTCGGACCGCCCTGACACCCGGATTTGAACAAGGTCAAAGCCTCGACGAAGCCTCTTCATCAATCCTTGGGCGGGTCCCTCTCCTTGCAACCCAGCCAACCGCTTAGACAGGGGTGACAGCGCGTGCGACCCCGCCTATAAGGCCCGCGATTTGACGCCGCTGATGAAAGGCACGCCCCCACATGACCATGCTTGTTTTTGGCCACAAGGCCCCCGACACCGATAGCACCGGCTCCCCGCTGATCTGGGAATGGTTCCTGACCCATCAGGGCATGGATGCCAAAGCCGCCCTCTTGGGCACCCCCAACACCGAGGCCGCCTTTGTCGCGCAGCGCTGGGGCTTTGATCTGCCCGCCGTGATCGATGATGTGGCCGATGATCAGCCTTGCGTGATCGTTGACACCAACAACCCCGCCGAGTTGCCCGCCAACATCAATGGCGCAGATGTGCAGGCCATCATCGACCACCACAAACTGGTGGGCGGGCTGGAAACCAAAGGCCCGATCGACATCACGATCCGCCCGCTGGCGTGCACCGCAACGATCATGCATCAACTGATGGGCGAACACGCCGGTCACATGCCCGAAGGGATCAAGGGTCTGATGCTGTCTTGCATCCTGTCCGATACGCTCGCCTTCCGCTCACCCACCACGACCGACACCGACAAGGCATTGGCAGAAGCATTGGCGGCTGATCTGGGCCTTGATCTGGACGCCTATGCAAGCGAAATGTTCGAAGCGAAATCGGACGTCTCCGCCTTTTCCGACGCCGAACTTCTGCGCATGGACAGCAAGGAATACGCAGTTGGCGACACAAAATTCCGTGTCTCCGTGCTTGAAACAACCGCGCCCAAGATCATCCTCGACCGCAAAGCCTCGATCATGGACACCATGACCACGGTTGCCACTGAAGACGGCGTTGATCAGGTGCTTTTGTTCGTTGTGGATATCCTGAACGAAGAAGCCACGATGATGATCCCCAACGATCTGTCCAAATCCGTGGCCGAAGCCTCTTTTGGCGCGACTGTTTCTGGCGACACCGTGGTGCTGCCCGGCATCATGAGCCGGAAGAAACAGATCATTCCGAACCTCAAAGTCTGATCTGACGACAAGTCTCGTGGACAGGGCGCGCGCCGTTTGGTGCGCGCCTTTTGTTTGGTGCATGGTCGCATCCGGGCGGAAGGTGTCGTGCAAGCGCTTGCCCCCACCGCAGCACGCCACTAACACTTTGCCGTCACGACCGGGAGAACGACAAAATGCCAAAAACGATCGTCAATTCGTGGAACGAATGGGATCCGCTCAAGCACGTTATCGTTGGCCGCGCCGATGATTGTCACATCCCGCCCGAAGAACCCGCGCTCGACGCCAAGGTGCCCGAGGACAGCGACATGCGTGGCCAATGGGGCCGCCGCCCGCAAGAGACGATCGATCGCGCCAATGAGCTTTTGGATAACTTCGCCAATATGCTGCGCAAGCGCGGCATCACTGTGGATCGCCCCGACAGCATCGACCATGCCAAGCCGGTTACGACGCCCGATTTTCACACCGACAGCCAATTTGGCTGCATGCCGCCGCGCGATGTGCTGCTGACCGTGGGGTCGGAAATCCTTGAGGCGACGATGTCCTATCGCTGCCGCTGGTTTGAATACCTCAATTACCGCCCGCTGATGCAGCGCTATTGGGACGAAGACCCGAATTTCCGGCACGAGGCCGCACCAAAGCCGCGCCTGACGGACGCCGACTACCACCCCGACTACCTGTCAGACAAAATCGGCGTCGAGAAGCGCTTGAAATGGGCGGCAGAGAAGTTCTTTGTCACAACAGAGGAAGAGCCGCTGTTTGACGCCGCCGACGTGCTGCGATTTGGCCGCGATCTGGTGGTTCAGCATGGCTTTACGACCAACCTCAAAGGCATCGAATGGCTGCGGCGGCATTATCCGGATCATCGCGTGCATACGGTCAACTTTCCCGGCGACCCTTATCCGATTCACATCGACGCGACCTTCACACCGCTGCGCCCAGGTTTGATATTGAACAATCCGCAGCGCCGCTTGCCCGAAGATCAGCGCGCGATGTTCGAAAAGAACGACTGGGAGATCGTCGATGCCGCGCAGCCCGCGCATAACGCGCCGCCGCCGCTGTGCTATTCCTCGACCTGGCTCAGCATGAACGTGCTGGTGCTTGATCCCAAGACCGTCTGCGTTGAGGCGTCAGAGGTCTACCAGATGGAACAGATGGACAAGTTGGGGATGGAGGTTGTCCCGGTCGAACTGCGCGATGCCTATGCCTTTGGTGGGGGACTGCATTGTTGCACCGCCGACGTCTACCGCGAAGGCACCTGCGAAGACTATTTCCCTTCGCTTTCCGCCTGATCTCGCAAAAGATACGACAGCCCCGCAAGCCGCGCGTCATCCGTCATCCTGACTGCAGGAGGACGAACCGATGACATTTGCAAAACTGAACGACACATCTTTTGACGCCGCACTTGATATCATTGCGCCACGCGCGTCCGAGCGCGACGTGGCCGAAGACAGCGCAATAGCCGTGGCCTATGCCGCCGGGATCACGCTGCCGTTGGTTGACTGATTGCCGATTGCGCAGGGGCGCGAAATCGCGCACGCAGGGGTCATGAAGCTCATTTTGCTTGTGACCCTGACCATGTGTGCCTTTGCGGGCAACTCGATCCTGAACCGACTTGGGGTCGGGCAACAGGGTATGGATCCGATGGCCTTTGCGGTGATCCGTGTGATCGCGGGTGCCGTGACCCTTGTCGTCCTGGCCCGCCTGCGCGGCGGGGCACTGGTCTTGTCGGGTGCTGCGCGTTGGGGCGGGGCATCGACGCTGGCGGTTTATATGCTGGGGTTCTCATGGGCTTATCTGACATTGGGCGCCGGTCTTGGGGCGCTGATCCTTTTTGCCGTGGTGCAATTGGTCATGTTTGCCTTCGCGCTTTGGCGTGGTCAGGCCGTGCCGCTTTTGCGCTGGGCGGGTGCTTTGGTGGCGTTTGGTGGACTGGTGCTTTTACTTTGGCCCGCCGGTGCGGTGCAGGTCCCATTGGCAGGGGCCCTAAGCATGGCTGTCGCCGGGGCGGCCTGGGCCGGTTACACATTATTGGGACAGGGGGAAAAGGACGCCCTTGCCGGAACGGCGGCGAATTTCTTTTTGTGCGTGCCCTTGGTGCTGCCCGGTCTATTACTGGCAGGGACCGGTATGACAGTTGCAGGCGTGCTGACGGCGGTTTTGGCTGGGGCGGTTACCTCCGGGCTGGGCTATGCGCTGTGGTATCGCGCCTTGCCCCTGCTGCCCACGACGCTGGCGGCGATCGTGCAATTGTCGGTGCCAGTGATTGCGGTTCTGGCGGGCGTGGTCCTGTTGGCTGAACCGCTGACCGCGAAGGTGTTGCTGGCCGGTGGATTGGTACTGGGCGGGATTGCCGTCTCACTCCTGCCTGCAAAGTCCGGCTAACGCACAATCGGTTCCAACGGGTCATAGGTCGGTGCGTCCGGATCACCCCAGGCCACAGCGGCAAGGCTGTCGGGCTTCACGCGCAACGAACCCATCTCTTCCCGGCTGACCCAACGGCGGTGGCTGACAACACCTTCGGGGTCCTGCCAATCATCGCGCAATGTGCCGCGCACAAGGGTACAGCGAAAGTAGACGTCAACCTGATGGAATGTGCCCCCGGGGTCGTGGAATTCGTTGATCAGACAAGCAGGGCCGACATCAATGGTCAGTCCGCATTCTTCCATGACTTCTCTTTTGAGGTTCTCCGGCAGGCTTTGATGATCCTCAACCCCGCCGCCCGGCGCGCACCACAGATGGCTGCGGCCCTTCCAGGCGTTCACCAGCAATAGCTTGTTTTCATGTAGAATGATCGCGCGGGTCGCAAGGCGGGGCATGCGTCGACCATGGGGCTGGTTGCGTCGCGACGCAAGGTCAGGCGTTCGTGACTACTGCAAATTGATGTTTTGGTGTTATTTGAAAAAGATGAGACGCTTATTGTCGATTTTAGCACTGGGTCTGGCGGCCTGCACACCGGGGGCACATGCCTTGGAAAAGGCCGATGAATGCGTGGTCATGCTGCATGGGCTGGCGCGCACTGAAATTTCCTTTACCCCAATGCAGTTGTTTCTGGAGGCAGAGGGCTACACGGTCGTCAATCAGGGCTACCCATCGACCGAGTTCACGATCCAGCAATTGGTTGACGAAAACCTCGCGCAGGATGTGGCTGCCTGCGGCAACAAGCGCGTGCATTTTGTGACCCATTCGATGGGCGGGATTCTGGCCCGCGCCTGGCTAACCAGTAACCGCCCCGAACGAATGGGCCGTGTGGTGATGCTGGGGCCACCCAACAACGGGTCTGAACTCGTGGATATCTTCGGCGATTGGGAGCCGTTTCAATGGGTCAACGGTCCTGCAGGGCTGCAATTGGGGACAGAGAGTTCAAGCGTCCCGAACCAATTGGATATGCCAGGGTATGAGGTTGGGATCATCGCGGGGAACCGCAGCCTGAACCCGGTTTATTCCTCGCTGATCGAAGGGGCCGATGATGGCAAGGTGTCGGTGGAAAGCACCAAGCTGGAAGGGATGACCGATTTCATCGAATTGCCGGTGACCCATACCTTCATGATGAACAATCCGCTGGTGATGGCGCAGGTGGCAGCGTTTCTTAAAGATGGTCAGTTTGATCGTGGCCTGTCGATGACGGACGTGCTGTTCGGTCTGGAATAGCCGTCGGTCGCCGCTCTTGTCCGCGTGCCGCGGCCAAAACGCCCCGCCCGCCGTCCCGGATGGATGCACGTCAAAATATGGCGTGGCCTGCGGCAGACGTAGGAGCCTCCGGCGGGCATATTTTTATTCAAAAGAAAGACTTATGCCGGGCCGGTGACGCGGTTGATATGCCCCATTTTGCGGCCCGGTTTGGCCTCTGCCTTGCCATAGAGGTGGATGGCGGCATTGGTCGCAGCGATATCGGGGATGCTGTCGACGTCTGCGCCAATCAGGTTTTCCATCACCACGTTGCTGTGGCGGCTGCCGTCGCCCAGCGGCCAGCCGGCGACCGCACGGATGTGTTGTTCGAACTGGTCGACGCTGCAACCGTTCTGCGTCCAGTGGCCAGAATTATGCACGCGCGGTGCGATTTCGTTCACGATCAGCGCGTCGGACGTGACGAAAAGCTCAACACCCATGACGCCCACGTAGTCCAGTGCGTTAAGGATCTTCGCAGCGATCAGCACCGCGTCCGTGCGTTGCGTGGCGCTTAGCCGGGCGGGGACCGTGGTGGTGTCAAGAATGCCGTTTTTATGGACGTTTTCGCCGGGATCAAAGCAGGCAATCGCGCCAGAGGCGTCGCGAGCACCGATGACCGAGACTTCGTGCGAGAAATCGACAAACCCTTCTAGGATCGCAGGCGCCCCGGACATGGCGTCGAGTGCCGCAGGCGCATCAGAGGATGACATGATCCGGGCCTGCCCCTTGCCGTCATAGCCCATGCGGCGGGTTTTCAGAATGGCGGGCGCGCCGATGGCGGCAATCGCGGCCTCAAGGCTGGCGCTGTCGGTGACATCGGCAAAAGGGGCCGTGGTCAGGCCGAGGTCTCGCAAGAATGTCTTTTCGGTCAACCGGTCCTGAGAGGTCGCAAGTGCCTGCCGTCCGGGGTGGATCGGGCGCAGAGATTCCAACAGGTCGAGCGCGCTGGTGGGAATGTTTTCGAACTCATATGTGATGACATCGACCACATCTGCAAAGGCGCGCAGGGCGTCGGCATCGTCATAGGCGGCTTTGAAATGGTAGTTTGCCACATGGCTGGCCGGGCAATCGCCGCCCGGTTCAAAGATGCAGATTTTGAACCCCAACCGGCTGGCCGCGACCGAGAGCATGCGCCCCAATTGTCCGCCGCCCAGAATGCCGATTGTGGCCCCGGTGGTCAGTGGCGCACTCATTGCGGGGCATCCGGGATCGAGGCAGAGAGATCGTTACGCCATGTGTCCAGCCGCCGCGCCAATGCAGGGTCGTGCAGCGCCAGAATGCCCGCCGCCATCAGGCCCGCGTTGGCGGCACCCGCAGCGCCGATCGCCATTGTGGCCACCGGATAGCCGCGCGGCATCTGCAGGATGGAATAGAGGCTATCAACGCCTGAGAGTGCTTTGGTCTGCACTGGCACGCCAATCACCGGCACGCGGGTTTTTGAGGCCATCATGCCGGGCAGATGCGCCGCCCCGCCAGCGCCTGCAATAATCACCTGCAAGCCCCGATCCACGGCGGTTTTCCCGTAGTCCCACAACCGGTCCGGTGTCCGGTGGGCCGAGACGATCTTTGCTTCATAGGGCACGCCAAGCGCGTCCAGCATATCTGCGGCTTCTTTCATAGTGGGCCAGTCGGACTGACTGCCCATGATGATGCCAACGGTGGGTTGCGTCATGATTGTCCTCTGTTGAAAGGAAGCGGCACTATAGCCAGCCGCGATCCATGCGCAATTGCCTAGGCCAATGGAATGTCGCTGGCCGTGAGTTTTCCGCAACGCAGCAAATGCTGGATCGCGCGCGCGACCTCAATTGCGTCATCAAGCCCGTCGTGGGCCTGCTTGTCGCGTTTTGGCAGATTAAAGAAATCCCCCAACGCATTCGACCGCACCTTGATGAAGGTTTCAATCGGATAGCCCGCTTTGACCAGCAGGTTTCCCGCATGCCCGAAACGGGTTGCGGGCAGGGGTGGCGCGATCCCCGCCAGATAGGGGCTGATACCCATCACCATCATCTCATCCTTACCCCATGCATAGATCGGGGCGGGACCTGCAAACTCTGCGAACCGGGCCAGCCCTTCGGCCAGCGGCACGCCGTCGCGCGCAAGGCGGGCATCTGAAAGGCCGGTGAAGTCGGCAAACCAAGGGTCCAGGGCCAGGGGTTCGCCCGTGCGCCCACGTGGCTGGATCAGGATGTCGATCGTCTCGTCAATCTCAAAGGGTGCATCCAGCGACAGTCTGACCGCTCCGATCTGCACGACAATCGGGTCGGGGTCGGCCGCACCACACCACATGCGGCTCATGCAATCCGGACTGGCGAGCCATTCCGCGTCGTATAAGACAACGCGTTCGGTCACGCGATGATGTCTGGCGTCAGCCGATCCTCGATGGCGGAGATGCGGTCTTTCAGTGCGAGCTTTTGCTTTTTCAGCCGCTTCAGCGTCAACATATCACCGGTGCTGCGTTCATGCAGGGCGGCGATGGCGTCATCAAGGTCGCGATGTTCCCGACGCAGCACCTCAAGTTTCACACGCAAAACCTCTGTTTCGTTCATCCGGGTCGAAGAATTCATGGATCGTCCTGCGTGTTGCGTGCTGTGTCTAAGATAGGGCCTTTCGCCCCATCCGCCTAGTGCGGGGTTGCACCGGCGGTCGTCCCTTCCCATATTTGTCTTAAGGTCGCCGTAACGGGGCCGATATCAGAGATGTCGCTTGGATCATAAGGACGTGTCGCATGACAAAACTGGCTTTGGGAACCCATCCGTTCCTTTTGGGCTTTGAACAGCTGGAACGTCTGGTGGAACGCACCGCCAAGACCGGCAACGAAGGCTATCCCCCCTATAACATCGAACAAACGTCCGAGCGGTCGTATCGGATCACGCTGGCGGTTGCAGGCTTTGCCGAGGGCGACCTTGCCATCACGGTTGAAGACAGCAGCCTTGTCGTTCGCGGCAAACAGCAGGACGATGCAGAGGGCCGCGTGTTCCTGCACCGGGGCATCGCTGCGCGGCAGTTCCAGCGCAGCTTCGTGCTCGCCGATGGTGTCGATGTGGGCGAGGCGGTGATGGAAAACGGTCTGCTGCACATCGACCTGAACCGCAGCGAACCTGACCGCGTTATTCAAACCATTCAGATCAAGAAAGGCTAAGTCATGCACACCAAAATCGACCTTGAAGGCCTCGGCCAGAATATCGTCTATCTCAAGCCTGTGGCGACCGCTGATCTTCCCGATGATGTCCGCAAGGAAGCAGGGGGCATTGAAACCGTATTTGCCGTGCATAACGGTGAAGGCGCGCAGGTCGCCTTGGTCGCGAACCCGCTGATCGCCTCGCATCTGGCGGCAGAACACAACATGCAACTTGTGACGCTTCACTAAAACGACCGGGCAAATCACGACGCAGTGCAATGCCACCAGCCAAAAACAAAGGGCCGATCCTCATGGACCGGCCCTTGCTCTTTTCATGACGCGTCAGATCAGGCCTTGATCAGGCCCATGCTTTCCAGCTTCAGAATCACCTGATGTGCGCAGTTGTCGACTTCGACATTTTCCGTATCCAGTGCCAACTCGGGGTTCTCAGGCACGTCGTAAGGGTCTGAAATTCCTGTGAATTCCTTGATCTTGCCCTCGCGCGCCAGCTTGTAAAGACCCTTGCGGTCGCGGCGTTCGCATTCCTCGATCGATGTCGCGACGTGGACTTCGATAAAGGCACCATGGGCCTCAATATCCTCGCGGACGGCCCGGCGGGTCGTAGCATAGGGTGCAATCGGCGCACAGATCGCGATGCCGCCGTTCTTGGTGATCTCGGAGGCGACATAACCAATCCGGCGGATGTTCAGATCGCGGTGCTCTTTGCTGAACCCAAGCTCGGAGCTGAGGTTCTTGCGCACGATATCACCATCAAGCAGCGTCACCGGACGCCCGCCCATTTCCATCAGCTTGACCATAAGCGCATTAGCAATGGTGGATTTTCCTGATCCGGAAAAGCCGGTGAAGAAGACAGTGAAACCTTGCTTGGCGCGCGGCGGCCGGGTCTTGCGCAACTCTTCCACCACGGTCGGAAAGCTGAACCATTCGGGGATTTCCAGCCCCTCGGCCAGACGACGGCGCAATTCGGTGCCCGAGATGTTCAGGATCGTCACGTCGTCTTTATCGGCGATCTCGTCGGCGGGCTCGTACTGGGCGCGGTCCTGCACATAGACCATGTGCTTAAAGTCGACCATTTCGATGCCCATTTCCTCTTGATGCTCGCGGAACAGGTCTTGCGCATCGTAAGGGCCGTAAAAGTCTTCCCCGGCAGAGTTCTTGCCCGGGCCAGCGTGGTCGCGGCCAACGATGAAATGGGTGCAGCCGTGGTTCTTGCGGATCAGCCCGTGCCACACCGCCTCGCGTGGGCCAGCCATCCGCATGGCAAGGTTCAAAAGGCTCATCGTCGTGGTCGAGGCCGGATACTGATCCAGCACCGCCTCATAGCAGCGCACGCGAGTAAAGTGGTCGATGTCGCCCGGCTTGGTCAGACCGACAACGGGGTGGATCAACAGGTTGGCCTGCGCCTCTTTCGCGGCGCGGAAGGTCAGTTCCTGATGCGCGCGGTGCAGCGGGTTGCGCGTCTGAAAGGCCACAACGCGGCGCCAGCCCAGCTTTCGGAAATAGGCGCGCAACTCGTTTGGCGTGTCGCGGCGGGCGCGGAAATCGTAGTGCACGGGCTGCTGGATGCCGGTCACAGGGCCACCCAAATAGACGCTACCGGCTTGATTATGCAGGTAATTCACCGCCGGATGTGCGCTGTCGTCTGCGCCAAAGACCATCTCGGCCTCGCGCGCTTTGTTGGGCGTGTATTTGTCGGTCACCGTCATGGTGCCAAGGATCACGCCTTCCTGATCGCGCAGCGCAATATCCTGTCCGATTTCGATGCTGTCAGCAAAGCTCTCCGACACATCCAGCGTGATCGGCATCGGCCAAAGGCTGCCATCAGCCAACCGCATGTTCTCGACAACGCTGGTGTAGTCCTCTTCACCCAGAAAGCCCTTAAGCGGGTTAAACCCACCGTTCATCAGCAATTCCAGATCGCAGATCTGGCGCGGGGTCAGGTCGTGGCTGGTCAGATCGGCGGCGTCCATCTTCATCTTCTGGGCGCTGTCGTATGAGACATAAAGCTCCGGGATCGGGGCGAGGTTGTTTTCCATGAGGTTGGTCCTGTTACTAATGGGTCCATATCCGCTGGCAGAGCCGGTCAACTCTGCATGCAGCGCGTCATATTCCTGAAATTTGCGGGCAAGGAACTGATCCGTCAGCCGCACCTTCTGGGCCGCCCCCTTTGGGGTCAGCTCATAGGCAAACCGCTGGCGCTTGTCCTTGCTGTCGCGATTGCCGATCTTGACGAAACCGGCCGCGATGGCCGACTTGAGTTGCGCATTCAACCGCCCAAGTGACACACCAACGGCCTGCGCCGTTTGACGCTGTGACGCATCAGGTGCCTGATCCACCTGCCGCAGCAGGCGAAACAGCGCTTCCTGCGCGTCCGTCATGGGTTTTGGTCTTTGGGCGTTCACGTGCGACTCAAGGTTTGTTCACGGCTGAACGTATTGCACGGAAAGTACGTTCAAAAAAGAACAAACATCGTTAATCTCGTGAAATTTCTGTGGCTTTTGTGAAAAACAGCGTTTCGCGCGCCGGGTCAATCGGACTTGTGCCAGACTTCTGGCGTACCTTTCGACTGGATGACATCGCGATCAAAGAGGGTCAAATGGATCAGATCGGGGCGGCTGCGCGAGCGATAAAGCAGGCCCTGCGCGCCCGCCGCGCGCGCGGCATCAGACAAGGCCCATGTCGGCGCGGCCTCGCCTGCTTTGCGCAGGTCCTGCCAGACAATGGAAGGTGCCGCGCCCTCGGCGGTCAGGTCGGATATCCGCTCGGCCTGAATGGTCAGTGGCACGATGATCCGGGGCGGATCATCACGCCGCAGATAACGCCGGATCGCGACACCGCAGCCTTCAGGCGCCAGTGACGTGTAGATCGCTGGCTGTCCATCATGATGAAATCGCCCCTCGGGCGACCCGACAGGATGCGTGGCGCGTTCAGCATCGCTGGCGAACATTATCCGCCAGACGGTGCCTTCGAACGGGATCACTCTGCCGCGACCGCCTCTGTGCTATCCTCTTGTTCAGCAAGGAATTTTTCGGCATCCAGCGCCGCCATACAGCCCATCCCGGCACTTGTGACGGCCTGGCGGTAGATATGGTCGGTCAAATCGCCTGCGGCAAAAACGCCGGGGATCGCCGTACGTGTGCTGCCCGGTTCGACGACCACGTATCCACCCGAATGGGTCTCCAACTGATCCTTGACCAGCTCGCTCGCAGGTGCGTGGCCGATAGCGACAAAAACACCCTTGCAGGGGATATCCGTGATCTCGCCTGTTTTGGTGTGCTTGACCTTGATACCCTCGACGCCCTTTGGGTTGTCCTCACCATAGACTTCGACCAACTCGTGGAACCACAAGGGTTCGATCTTGGGGTTTTTCATCAGCCGGTTTTGCAGGATCTTTTCCGCGCGCAACTCATCGCGGCGGTGGATCAGTGTGACCTTGCTTGCAAAGTTGGTCAGGAACAGCGCCTCTTCCACAGCAGTATTGCCGCCACCAATCACCACAATTTCCTGCCCGCGATAGAAAAAGCCGTCGCAGGTTGCGCAGGCGCTGACGCCAAAACCCTTAAACGCTTCTTCCGAGGGCAGTCCAAGCCACTTGGCCCGTGCCCCGGTCGCCAGAATGACCGCGTCGGCCGTGACAACCGCGCCGCTGTCGCAGGTGGCGGTAAAGGGCCGTTTGGAAAGGTCCAGATCGGTCACGATGTCATGCACGATGTTACAACCCATCGCGCGGGCATGGGCCTCCATCCGAACCATCAGATCGGGGCCCTGCACCTCGGTGTCACCGGGCCAGTTTTCGACTTCGGTTGTGGTCGTCAACTGGCCGCCCGGCTCAATCCCTTGGATCAGCATCGGCTCCAGCATGGCGCGACTGGCATAGACCCCGGCGGTATAGCCCGCCGGTCCGGACCCCACGATCAGAACCTTGGTGTGCTGTGTCTGGGTCATCTCGCTCAATCCTTCGTGTCTGGCCGCCTGATGCGCCTTTGTTCCTTTGGCGATTCCGCCTTTTCCCGATATAGTCGGGACAGCAGCGGGCGCAAAGACCCCCGCGCGCGATTGTATTAATGGTTTTTCGAAGGATTTGACATGCAACGATATTTCCTTGCGGCTGTGGCAATGACAGCCCTGTCTGCCCCGCCGGTTCTGGCGCAGGACGACTACGAACCGGTCTGCGAACAACGCGGTACAAATGGCATGGTGGCGATGTTGCTGTGCCCGTCTGGTCTGGATCACGCCGCATTGTCGATGGAAGGCAAGGCCTATTGCGGTGAGACAAAGCCATGCGGCGCCTGGATCTGGGACGACGAATCCGTGGTGCCTGCAGAGGCGCCGGATTCCCACGACAAGGTGCCGGGCGACAGCGTGCGCGCGGCGCTGGGCATCTGGATGAACGAAGCCGATCAGCTTGTCGTTCTGCAGGCCGAGGCGACGAACTAGACCCCCAAACGAAAGATGCCGGCGCAACCGCCGGCATCCCTCAGATCATTTGCAAAAACACGCCTCAGGCGGCTTGCTTGCGCTTGCGCATGTAACCAAAGGCCGCAAGCCCAGCGATCATCAACGGCATGCCTGCTGGCAGCGGCACCTGCGGGGTCACGATCTTCTGAACCTTTGAGCCAATCACCGAGTTGTAAGCGTTGAAGTCCGCAAGCGACAACACAAATGGCGCCGTCAACGGATCGGTGATCTGATTGGCATTGAAATATACTGGCAACAATGTTGCGTCTGTTGGCGTGTTGCCAGCCGAAAAGCCGAGCCCCGCCAGCAACGACGTATCAACGTTGTTTCCAACCGCTTCAAAGCTGAGCGAGTCCCAACCAGCCATTTGCAGCGCAACAGCGCCGCTTGTCGCAGCGGCATCCGGATCACCAATCGGGCGGTTCGGGTTGCCATCGGTCATCATGTTGATCAAGCTCTTGTCACCAAGCAGCGAGACACCGGTCCCACCTGGTCCAGAGGTATACTGATCAAGCATCGCTGCGAATGCAGAAGCATAATTCGTCGTACTGCTTGTCGAATTTGGCGCAGCAATCTGTGTGACAACGTTCGCGAGAGTGGCAGCAGAATCAATCACGGTCCTGGGCACAACGACGCTGGCGGTATCATTAAACTGGATGACCGAGATCGTATAAGTGTCTGGGCCACCAACAGGAATGTTGTTCTGAATGGCAAGCGAAAGCGCATCCATTGCTGAAGCAAATGACGCGTCAGGGATGCTGTTCGACTTGTCCATTATGAACCCTAAGTCGATGACTGCCGCCATCGCCGAAGAGGCTGACATAACCGCGATACCTGCCGCGGCCACTAAGTTTTTTATTTTCATCCTACATACTCCAAAAAAACATGGAGAACTGGCGAACACTTTTGTACGCATATTTTAAAAATGATCGCCGTCTTCCCCAAAAGACAACGGGCCGAAAAAAGTGGCCACGTTCACCTTACGGCAGAAAAGTGGCGAAAGCTAGGGAATTAAGGCATTTTCGCCGTATTCTTCTGACGAGATCGATTATTTTGTTGCGCAAATTTGAAACATTATTGCGCATCCCCAGGTTCAGGCGTATGAATCGCAAAGCCAACCAGGGGGGACCTGCATGCCAGGCACAAAGCTTGATGAGATTGACCGTACCATTCTGGCCGAATTGCAGGCCGATGGGCGCATGACCAACGTGGAACTTGCCAAGCGGGTCGGGATCTCAGCACCGCCATGCCTCCGCCGGGTGCGGACCCTCGAAGAGCAGGGCTATATCCGGGGCTATTACGCCAACGTTGACGCCCGCGAGCTTGGTTTTGAGGTGCAGGTCTTTGCCATGGTCGGACTGCAATCACAGGCAGAGGCGGACCTCTCCGCGTTTGAGGATCGTTGCCAGAACTGGCCGCTCGTGCGCGAGTGCCACATGCTCAACGGAGAGGTCGACTTCATTCTCAAATGTGTGGCCCCCGATCTGCGCAGCTTTCAGCGATTCCTGACAGAAGAACTGACATCTGCGCCGAACGTGGCAAGCGTCAAGACGTCGCTTGTGATCCGGGGTGCAAAGGATGAACCGGGCGTGCCGTTTGACGTTCTCGAAGAACGTTTGGCGCGCGAGGCCTAAGGGGCCGAGTTTATTTCTATCACACCGTAACGTTGCGCAGTTAACGCGTCTTCAGACTCGCGTCTGCACCGGTTGTGCATGGGATGTGTATGGATTGTGCATCCTTCACGTCCGGTTCACTTGGGTTAGTCGTGGACTGTACGCTGCGTTAAGCGACGTCAAACAAATCAAGGTCACGCAGGGCGACGCGCGGATGCAGCATCGTCCCAAAGTCCTGCAGCGTTTCCATGTGCGGGAAAAGCGACATGAACAACGACAGCATTTCGCCCTTCAGGCCAATGGTATGAGCGGCACCGGGGTGAAGGCTTTCGATCTCGATCCCGTTGATGTTCACGCGGCAATGCTTTGCGAACCCCAGCTGATAACAATGTACGGGCGCGATCGGCTTTAACTCAATGATTTGATTTTGATCAATAAAATCACGTACCGGCACAAAGGCCGCGTCCGATCCGGTCAGTGTCCGCACGCCGGGGGCGCGATGAATCATGCGGGCCGATGGGCCCAGCACCAGATCAGGCGCGGGGCGACCAAACCCGAGTGAATCTGCTGTGATCCGGGTCATGGTGCCCATCTCGGGGCGGGCATTCTGCGCGCCGGGGACAATGGTCATCGTCCCACGCCACAACAACGTCTGGGTGCCATGGCTTTCGGTCAGGACCTTGTCGCCGGGCAGCAGATCTTCGACGGCACAAGGGCCAAAGCTGGTCTGGACGATTGCGCCACGACCAATCGCGGCAAAGGCATCTTCAAACGCGGGCAGGGCCGGAGCCAGCCGCGTTGCTTCGATAATTTCTTGGGAAGGTGTCAGATGGGCGACCTCATACTTGCGCATAAGAGGCTTAGAGCGCTGAGGGCGCCCATCTTGACGAGCAAACCGGCCTGAGGACACCGGGGACTGATTACGTGCCGCGAGGCCTGCGGCGGAAGGAGGGGTCGTCTTCATGTGCTTACCTTGCGGTTCGTCACAAATGCCGGCCCCCACCGACAACATCTGAGGAGCGTTTCGTTGTTTAGGAATGTGGCGAATACGGGCGGCTGCTGTCAAAAAGTTTTACCAAACAGGGGTTTGACGCGATCAATCAGAGGCTGGCCACAAAGATTGTCGCCATTTCGTGATCGATCATGCCACATTCCGCAGAATCTCGCCCCTGCCGGAAGACACGAATCAAAGTGGTCACGGATCGTTAAGTATGTGCCCCTATGGTTCCCGGATCATGACGGCACGACTCCTTCGGACATATCTTGATCAACACTTTAATCTGATCCTTCTGACGGCAGCAGGGCTCGCCTTTGGGTTGGGCATGTGGTCTGGCCTTGGCACGCGCTTTGCCGGGGTTGCGCTGAATAGCGCCGGCTGGTTGCCTGATGCAGCGTTCAGTCTCCTTGCCGTTTTGGCTGTTGGTTTTCCGATTTATGCGGTGCACCGGACCGCGCATCTGCGGATGTTGCAGCGTCAGCGCGACGCCGTTGCGGCGCGCGCGCATTTCGCCGCACGACATGACGGTCTGACCGGGCTTTGCAATCGCCTTTTCATGCACGAGGTGATTGAGGGGCATGATGGTGCCGTCGGGTCCGGCTTTGCCTTGATCCTGATCGACCTGGACCATTTCAGCCCAGTGAACGACCTGCGGGGTCATGATATCGGCGATCAGGTGCTGATCGAAGTTGCGAAACGTTTGAAAGGCATCTGCCCCTCTGACGCTATCCTGGGGCGTCTGGGTGGGGATGAATTTGCGATTCTCATTCCGACAGTGGGCGACACTGGGGACATGGCCTTGATCGCGCAGGATGTGGTCGACACCATCGCGCGGCCCATTCACATCTCAAATTTCACCATTGCACTGTCGGCAAGCTGCGGTGTGGCCCACTGGGCGCCGGATATGAAGATCACCGACCTCCTTGTTCACGCCGTTCAGGCGCTGAATGCGGCCAAGAAAGGTGGGCGTGCGGGCTATCGGTTCTTTGATGCAAAGATCGGGCAAATCCTCAAGGAGGATGCGTTGTTGCAGGCCGATCTGATTGATGCGGTCGTCAACGACGGATTTTACTGCGTGTTTCAGCCCTACTTTGAAATTGCGGGCGGGCGGCTTGCCGGGGCAGAGGTCTTGGCCCGTTGGCAGCACCCGACTTTTGGCCATGTCCCGCCCGAGCGGTTTATCAAAATGGCGGACAAGCTTGGTTTGATTGACAAATTATCTGACCAGCTGTTGGAAAAGGCCTGTGCCGAAGCAGCCGATTGGCCAGCTGACTTGATGCTCAGCTTCAATGTGACACCGTCCCAGTTTTCTGATCCGCATCTCGTTTCGCGGATTCTGCGCGTGTTAGAACGGTATGACCGGCATTGCAGTCGGTTCGAGGTGGAATTGACCGAACATTCGCTGTTGTCCGACGAACCGCGGGCCCGAACCTTGATGCGCGAATTGATCGAGGCGGGTGTGCATATTGCGCTGGATGACTTCGGCACCGGTTCATCTAGTTTGTCACTTTTGACGACTTATCCCTTCCGCCGGCTGAAGATCGACCGAAGTTTCGTCCAAGACCTGCACATCGATCCGGTCAATGCTGCAATCACCAAAGGTGTTGCTGACCTTGCTCACGCGCTGAACATGCACGTCACAGCGGAAGGTGTTGAACATCCAGAAGAACTCAAGGCGATCCAGGCCCTGACACCAATTCATGTGCAGGGATATCTGTTAGGTCGCCCAATGACCGCGGACGCATTGAATGAGGTTATCGCCTCTCACGCCGGACCAGATGGGGCCGAACGTATGCGAGCCTAGGCAGAGGCCGCCAGAAAGACGCCCTTGGGCATCGGCGGCAGCGTCACTTTGGACTTTGCGCTTTCATCCTCAAGCCGGCGCGCGATCATGGCTTGTCTGCGCAGGCCGCGTTCCCATGGCATCTTGGTTTCGCAGGCTTTGGCTGCGGCACGTGTCTTATCCATCCAGCGTGATGATTTGCCCATCTCAATTCTCCTTTTTGCACCCCATACCCGAGGCGCTGTTGTTGCGTATTTGAGAACAGTTTGTCCTTCGCATTTGGCGGGAGTTAGGCAGCTTGAAAGTTTTTCAGAAATTTTTCAGCGGATTTGACCCGCCGATCATGGCACCTTGGCTGGCAGTGAAATTGCCCTTGTTTACAAGGCTGTTTGATGCGTGATGCCGGTCCAATGCGGCCAAATATGACGCACTGTTTCCAGATTTGTGGCAGTTGCGGGGCAGGACGTCGCCCAATTGCAGCCAGAATTACAGGCGAATGGCCGCGATCAAGCGACCGTAGTCTGCATCCTTCGCGTGGACAGATCTGCGGTAGCTGAAGAACCGGGAGGGATCTGCGTAGGTGCAATGCCGGGTCCAGGTCGCCTGTTTGATACCAGACTGTCGTAACGCCCAAAGTCCGTAACCCGGCAGGTCAAACTGCATTCGGTCACCCGCGCCATTTGCAAAGAAGCGCGCGGTTTCGGGATCCGTGTCGTGGAAACGCTCAAAGAATTCCGGGCCTACTTCATAGTTGCGTTGACTGATTGTCGGACCGATCACCGCTGAAATGTTGTCTCGGGCAGCGCCAAGCGCCTCCATCGCGCTAACGGTGTTTTCAAGAATTCCAGCCACGGCCCCCTGCCATCCGGCGTGCGCGGCACCGATCACACCGGCGTCGGGATCCGCAAACAGCACGGGCTGGCAATCGGCCGTCAGGATCGAGAGCGCGACACCCGGCACATTTGTGACCATCGCATCGGCCTTTGGGCGCGCCTCTGTCGGGCCGGTGATAACCTCAACATCCGCTGAATGATGTTGGTGCACACCAAGAAGTGCTTTCATCGGCACATCCATGGCCTGTGCCACGCGGGCGCGGTTGATCGTCACGATCTCATGCTGGTCCGCGCTGCCGTAGCCGCAGTTGAGGCCCTCGAACACGCCCGATGATGCCCCGCCAACGCGCGTGAAGAACCCGTGCCGCAGTGGGGCCAAACTGTCGTCGGTGATAATGTCGAGCGTCATGTGGACAATCCGGGAATCGGTGGCGCGCCATCGGGCCACAGGCCGATGACTTTAAAGAGGTCACCCATTTCGCCCGGATGGGTCAAGCGGCGATGGGCGGCAATATGCTGATCCAGTGCAGCACCTGCGAGTTGCGCGGCCAAGGCTTCGGCCCGGGCGGTGATGCCCAACCTTTCCAGAAAGACCCCTTGCGGGCAAAGCCGGGAATGCTGCGCTGGCGCCACCGCCGCCGCGATCGCCGCAAAATCCACGTGTGCCGTCAGGTCCACGGCACCCGGTGCATCCAACACAGACGCCACCCCATGTGCACGCATGGCCTGAAACGTGTCGCCCTGACTGGCCCAATCGCCATAGTCAATAAAGAGCGCCGCGCCGCCATGATCCGCAATCCGATGCCCAATGGCGCCGACAATACCGGGCAAGGCAGGGCAATATTCAACCACATCGCCGTCCCGCGTGTCATCCAGACGCGCCGTCAGAAAGGCGCGCGGCGCGGGATCAGAGCGGCCAAGCCTCAACCTGCCATCAGCCTGCCCAACCAATGTTTCCGACCAACCGTCGCCCACGCGGTTGAACTGCCGGATTGGCAGGGCGTCAAAGAATTCATTGGCGATCAGAAATAGCGGCGCGTCCGGCAAATCATCCACGGTATCGGCAAATTGCGGGTCGGGCAGGGTGTTGGACTGCACTTCGCGCAGGCGCGGCGACGCCTCGACCAACCAAAGATCAAGCGCATCATGAAATCCCGGAACGTGCCGGGTTGCCCGCAGGACATCGGACATCAAAGTTCCACGACCCGGCCCAAGCTCTGCCAGCGTGAATGGGCGAGGCGTACCTTGTTCGAGCCATGCCTGAGCCAAGGCAAGGCCAACCATCTCTCCGAACATCTGGCTGATATCGGGGCTGGTAATGAAATCACCTGCACGTCCAAAGGGTTCTTGCGTGGTGTAATAGCCGTGCTTTGGGTCAAACAGGCAGGTGGTCATAAAGTCGGCCAGCGTCATCGGGCCAGAGGCGGCGATCTGATCCACAAGTTGCCGGGTGAGCGCGTTCATCGCTTGCGCAAGGCGAAAACAATCAGCGCCAATCCGATCAGGATCATCGGCGTGGACAGGATTTGCCCCATCGTCAGGCCCCATTCGCCAAAGTCGAGCCGCCAGCCCAAGGGATTGTCCGAGCTTTGAAAAAAGCTGTCGGGTTGGCGTACGAATTCGACGGCAAATCTTGATAGGCCGTAGCCCGCAAAGAAAACGCCGGTCAAAAGCCAGCCGCGCGTGAGCCCGCGGAGCCCGAATGCGAGAATCAAGAGGACGAGCCCCAATAATAGTCCTTCGAGCCCGGCTTCATAAAGCTGGCTGGGGTGGCGTGCACAGGCACCGGTGATGCCCGGGCAATCCTGCGCCTCGGTCCCCGGGAAAACCACGGCCCAGGGGAGGTCGGTCGGTCGCCCCCAAAGCTCTGCATTGATGAAATTGGCGAGCCGTACCAATAGGATCGCCGGTGTTGCGGCCAGCGCAATGATGTCGGAAAGCGCGGGCAGGGCGATGTCGTGTCGCCGCGAAAAGAGCCAGACCGCGGCGATGACGCCCAAAAAACCGCCGTGAAATGACAAGCCGCCGGTCCAGATCATCGGGATTTCCAGCGGGTTCGCCAGATAGTGCCCGGGCCGGTAAAACAGCACGTAACCAAGGCGTCCGCCGCCGATTACACCCATGACGATATATGTCAGCAAGTCCTCAAGCTTTGCGGGCGCCATGGGCGGCTGATCGTTCAACCAAAGATGGGCACGCCGCAACGCAAACGCGATCAGCATCCAACCCAAGGCGATGCCGACGATATAGGCCAGCGCGTACCAACGCAGGGCAAACGGGCCGATCTGAAAGATCACCGGGTCAATCTGGGGAAAGGGCAGGGCTGCGATCATGGCGCTATTCCTGTGGCCCGCGCGGGGTGAAGTCAACCGGTCGCAGTTGCGCTTTGACCCAGCGCGCCCCATATGAAGGGCAGGACAAAACCGGAGGGCGCGATGGAGCCGAGAAACAAGATCTTTGACGATCTGAGCCAGTTGATGACCAACGCCATGGGCGTGGCGCAAGGGGCCAAGGACGAGGCGAACACGGCGATGAAGTCGATGATGGACCGCTGGCTTGCGGACCGCGACTTTGTCACCCGCGAGGAATTCGACGCTGTGCGCGCGATGGCACAGAAGGCCCGCGAAGAAAACGCAGCCCTTGAGGCGCGGATCGCAGCCCTTGAGGCGAAGGGCTAGCGCACTTAGAAATCAGACAGATAAGCCACAAGGATATCCAGGGCGGCCTGTAGATCGTCCTTGTGGATCATCTCTGTCACCGTGTGAATGTAGCGCGTGCCGACCACGATCCCCACGGCCCGCGCGCCGGCGGCGGCCTGCTGGGCGGCGGCCCCGTCCTGACCACCAGCCGCGAGCATTGTGCGTTGGTAGGGGATCTTGTTCTTGTCGGCGAGCTTGGCGATATCGCGCACCAGATCACGGTCCGCGATAAAGCTGCTGTCGCGCACGTGCAGTCCGAAGCCTTTGCCTTGCGTGGTGGTTGCGTCCTTGTCAGGGATGCCCGGCGTGTCACAGGCGAGTGTGGTGTCGATGCCAATCCCGATATCGGGCTGGACTTTGAATGCAGAGGTGCGGGCCCCACGCAGGCCGACCTCTTCCTGGGTGGTAAAGACAACATGAACCTCTGCGCCGCGGCCCTTTTTGCCAAGGGCGCGGATCGCCTCGATCCCCAGCCAGCAGGCGATGCGGTTATCAATCGCCTTGCTGACGATCTTGTCGCCGATTTCGATAAAGGGTTCTTCCATCACAACAAAGTCGCCGACCTTGATGTGATCATGTGCTTTGTCGCCCAGACCCAGATCGACAAAGAACTCACCCACGGTCGGGATCTTTTTGCGGTCTTCAGGGCTTGAGATGTGTATCGGTTTGCCGCCAGGGTTCATCACGCCCAAGAAGTCGCCGTCATCCGTACAAACCCGCACGCGGCGCGAGAACAGGTTGCGCGGATCAAAGCCGCCCACCGGCTGCAGATAGAGGAAGCCGTTCTTGTCGATGTGGCTGACAAGAAATCCGATCTCATCCATGTGGCAAAGCAACATGACCTTTGGGGCCGTCTTGCCCTTGGCGTCGCGGCGGCACAAGAGCGACCCCATGGCGTCGGTTTCGACATGATCAAAGAGGTCCTTAATCTCTGATGTGATCAGGTCCCGGACGCGGTGTTCATTGCCGGGCACACCGGGCGTCTCGCAAAGGGTCTTGAGCAAATCGAGGTTCATGGCAGGCTCCTGTTGATGGCGATTGATGGCATCATGATCCTTTGGTCGACAGGTGCAAGCGGGCAGGTCGCGCAACTTATCCCCAAGAAAGTGCTTTACAGATGGGGGCTTGGTGGCCCACCATATGTCGTAGGACGGCAAAACAAAAAACACCGTCCATTGAGCAGAGGCATAGCCTTTGGGGCTGCCAATTCCCCAAAGGCGACAGACCAAGGGGCTGCAGGCATGGCACTTTCAGAGCATTATTTGGACGCGGATGAGGTTCACCCGATTGATCTGGTGGAACACGTGGCCGAACATTACGACTGGCAATTCGACCGGATCCACGATGACCAGATTGCCATGGCGGTCGAGGGGCAATGGCGCACCTATTCGATCACGCTGGCCTGGTCGGCCTATGACGAGACGCTGCGCCTGATTTGCACGTTCGAGATGGAGCCACCCGAAGAGCGCATGTCGGCCCTTTATGAGGCGTTGAATGCGATCAATGATCAGTGCTGGGCCGGAGCCTTCACCTGGTGGGGTGATCAGAAAATGATGGTTTACCGCTATGGTCTTGTTTTGGCAGGTGAGCAGACAGCGGGGCCAGAGCAGATTGACACCATGATAAATGCGGCGGTGATGAGCTGTGAGCGCTACTACCCGGCTATTCAATTGGTGACTTGGGCAGAGCGGACGCCTGCCGAGGCACTGCAGGTTGCAATGACCGAGGCCTACGGCCGCGCCTGAGCCCGAGATTTTTGCGCCGCGCATTGCGCGTCGCGAGGGGGGCGGCCCGCTGAAGCGGGCCGCCCCTTTCACGTTTTCGGAAGATGTTTGGGCGAAGGGGGCCAGCCCCCGTCCGCAAGCGGACTCCCCCGAAGTATTTTTTACCAGAAGAAGTATGGATTTTGGATGGTTGTCGTTGACGGGACGCGGGCCTAGAAACAAGGGAAGCATTCGGGGGTGATCTATGGATATGTCAGATGTGGCAGCGCGCGGGCTTGTTTTGCTGGGGTGCGGCAAGATGGGCTCTGCGATGTTGGCAGGGTGGTTAAAGGGTGGTCTGCCCGCGACATCGGTCTGGGTTCTGGACCCGGCACCTTCGGATTGGGTCAAGGCGCAGGGCGTTCATATCAACGCTGAACTACCCAAGGACCCGGCGATTGCTTTGGTCGCCGTCAAGCCGCAGATGATGGGGAACGCATTGCCGGCCATGGCGGCGTTGGGAAATGGCGCGACACTTTTTGTCTCGGTGGCCGCTGGCACGCCGATTGCGGCACTTGAGGCGGCATTGGGGGATCAGACACCGGTAATCCGGGCGATGCCGAATACACCTGCGGCAGTGGGCCGCGGAATCACGGCATTGATCGGGAATTCCAATACGCATGAGGCGCATATCGCACTGGCTGAGGCGCTGTTGCAGGCCGTTGGGCAAACCGTGCGCCTAGAGTATGAGAGCCAGATGGACGCGGTAACAGCGCTTTCAGGTTCTGGCCCCGCCTATGTTTTCCATCTGATTGAGACCTTGGCCGCGGCCGGTCAGGCGCAGGGTCTGCCTGCGGAGATGGCCATGAAACTGGCCAAGGCGACCGTCGGAGGGGCTGGGCAATTGGCGGAAGAGGCAGAAGATGACCCGGCACAGCTTCGGGTGAATGTGACCTCTCCGAATGGAACGACGCAGGCGGCGTTGGAGGTGTTGATGGACGCGGAAACGGGTTTTCCTGCTGTTTTACAAAGGGCTGTAAAGGCCGCGGCAGACAGGTCAAAGGAGTTGGGGCGTGGCTGAAATATCCTTCGATGACTTCATGAAGGTTGACGTGCGGGTGGGGCAGGTTGTGCGGGCGGAGCCTTATCCAGAGGCGCGCAAGCCTGCGATCAAAATGTGGATCGATTTTGGTGCGGACCTGGGTGAGAAAAAGACCAGCGCACAGGTCACCGCCCATTATGACGCCGCGAGTCTTGTCGGAAAGCAGGTGTTGGCAGTGGTGAATTTTCCGCCCCGGCAGGTCGGCAAGTTTATGTCAGAGGTGCTGGTGCTGGGCATGCCTGATGCGGATGGAGAGGTGGTGCTGGTCGGGCCCGACGCAGCGGTGCCATTGGGGGGACGATTGCATTGAAACGGATTTTGCTGACGCGGACTTTTCCAACCGCCACGGTGCAAGCTGCGGCAGAGCGTTATGCGGTGACGACGCGCGAAGTGGATGCACCTTTGACCAGTACAGAGGCTGCAGAAGCGATGCGGGACTATGACGCGATCCTCTGCTCTATCGGGGATCAGTTTACGGCAGCGACATTTGATCAGCCGGATCGGCGCTGCGAGATGATCGCAAATTTTGGCGTTGGATTTAACCACATCGATATGGAGGCAGCGCGCGCGGCAGGGGTTCAGGTGTCCAACACACCCGAGGTCGTCACCGATGCCACAGCGGATATTGCGATGACGTTGGTCCTGATGGCCTGCCGTCGTGCAGGCGAGGGAGAACGGTTGGTGCGCGAGGGCACCTGGGACGGCTGGAAGCCGACGCAGATGCTGGGGGCACATGTGACTGGCAAGCGGTTGGGTATTATTGGCATGGGTCGGATCGGGCAGGCCGTTGCGCGGCGTGGGCATTACGGCTTTGATATGCCAGTGATTTATTACAACCGCTCCGAAAAGGCCGTGGATGTGCCCGCACGGCAGGTGCCGGATCTGCTCAGCCTGATGAGCCAGTCGGACGTGATTGTGATTACTGTTCCGGGTGGCAATACGCATTTGATTGACGCTGAAGCATTGGCGCAGATGCAGGATGGTGCCGTGCTGGTGAACGTCGCTCGTGGTGATGTGTTGGATGAGGTGGCGCTGATCGCTGAACTGAAGGCCGGGCGCATTCGCGCCGGACTTGATGTCTACGAGAAGGAACCACAGGTGCCGGAAGCCCTGCGTGCGCTTGAGAACGTGGTTTTGCTCCCGCATCTGGGGACTGCCGCACTGGAGGTGCGCGAAGCGATGGGGCAGATGGCGCTGGATAATATTTTCGCTTGGGAAGAGGGACGGGTGCTGCCTCAGGCGCTTTGAACGGCTTCATAAATCGACAGGTATAGCGGCGGCAGGTCACGATCTGGATGGTCGGCATGTGGTGTGCTGCGGTCCCAGATCAGCGACAGGCAGACGTGGACCGCAGCCCATCCCATCAGGCGGTCAGGGGGCAGGCCGGTGGTCGTGGCAAAGGTTGCTAGCATTGCGCGCAGTCGGTCGGGATCGCGAATGGCCTGCGGCAGGCCGACAGGATTGCGAAAGGCATTGGCCAGTTCATAGGCAGGATCCCCGCAGACACCCTTGGGGTCGATAACGCACCAACCGCGCGGGCCTCGCAAGATATTGTCGTGGTGCAAATCGCCGTGCAGGGCAACGGGCGTGGGCGCGCCGGCAAGCAGGGACTGCGCAAGGGCCGCCGCGCGGGCGAAATCGGGGTCGTGGTGTGAGGCGAAAAGTGGCGCGCAACGGTCGGCGAGTGAGACAAGCCCGTGAACGGGCTGCGATTGCGTCGACAGCCGCTGTGCGACCTCTGCCAGAATACGCGCCGTGTCGTGATCCTGCCGATCGCGGGCCAGATCGCCAAGGCTTGGCCCATCAAGGTATTCAAGGACGACGGCACCCGACGTCCGCGCCAGAACCCTTGCCGCAGAACGTCCGTTCCACGCGCGCATCAGATCAAGACCGGGGCCCTCGTCCTGTTCATCGCCGTCGCGATATACCTTCAAAACAGCAGGCCCATCAGGTGAAGTCACGCGCCAAAGTCGGGCAATCGCGGTCTCGGCCAGGGCTGCCGGGTCAGAAAGGCCCAGCTGAGACAGCAGTTTCTGGTCCGGTATCAATCGCCGACAGCCGCGCGCCAGTGGCGGCGGCAAAGGCTGACATAAGTCTCATTGCCACCGACCTGCACCTGATCGCCGTCGCGCAGGACATTGCCGTCTGCGTCCTTGCGCACGACCATCGTCGCCTTCTTGCCGCAAAAGCAGATTGTGCGAACCTCTCGCATTTCATCGGCCAGCGCCAGAAGCGCAGCGGAACCGGGGAAGAGATTGCCCTGAAAATCAACCCGCAGTCCAAAGCACATGATCGGGACGCCCAGATCATCCACCGCTCGGGCCAATTGCCAGACCTGATCGCGCTCTAGGAACTGAGCCTCGTCGATGAAGACACAGGCGCAAGGGCCCCGCGCGAGGCGGGCTTCGATCTTGGCAAAAAGGTCTTCACCTGCGGCGAAAGTGTCTGCGGCCTGATCGATCCCGATCCGGCTGGCGATGACGCCCTGACCGGCGCGGTCATCGAATTGCGCGGTCATCAGATAGGTCTGCATCCCGCGTTCGATATAGTTGTGGCTCGCCTGCAAAAGCACAGTGGATTTGCCGGCGTTCATGGTGGAGTAGTTGAAGTAAAGCTTGGCCATACCGCCTGATACGCGTGCCGGGCACGCCTTTGCAAGCGCACCCGGGCTGACGTGAGTGGCAGCCAGGTCCCGGTCGATTGGGGCAACCAAGTCTGGCCTGACGCGTGCGACGTTCTGACATTGAACATCCCCAACACCGGGGAAACTGGGCAACGGTCCCGCCGCATCGTGTGATTAGAACATGACAATTCCCCCCCGGCGATTTAATGGGAATACTGGAGAGAGTTTCCCCACGGGGTGGTGGGGAAAAATGGGGATACATCAAATGGCCACGCCAGACACTTATCTGAAACGTCACACCGAAGCTTTGGTGAAGGACGTAGGCATAGCAGCCGCGTGTGAGTTAACCGGTAAATCAAAGGCCACGTTGGGCCGCTACTATTCCGACAAGGTAGAACACGCTGACCGGTTCATGCCGATCGATACAGTCGCCGCACTGGAGGCCGCCGCAAGCTACCCTCATGTGACTTCTGCGTTGGCAGATTTGCGTGGGATTACAATGTCCTTGGGTGAAACTGACGACAAGGTCGAAGGCGGCGTGAACTCTGAGGTTGTCGCGCTGAGCCAACGCTTTGCGGCACTGATGGCAGAATATCACGAGAGCATTCAGGATGGCACGATCTCGATAAATGAGGCCAAGCGCCTGTTGAATGAGACGACAGGTCTCCAGAAAGTTTTGTTGCGGATGAAGCTGCATCTGGAAGGCGATGTCATTGGTTGACACCAGCGACCTGCCCAACATTGTGGATGGGCAGCTCCATGATATTGACGTGGCGTCATTTGCGCCGACCGATGATCCCGGTCATCCACCGCGTATTTTGCTTCTTTATGGATCATTACGTGACGTCAGCTATTCAAGGCTCGCAGCAGAGGAAGGCGCGCGCATTTTGCGGGCGTTTGGCTGCGAAACACGGTTCTTCGACCCACACGGTTTGCCGCTGCCGGATGACGGGGCAGATGCCTCTCATCCCAAGGTGGCACAGTTGCGTGAACTGGCGCTGTGGTCGGAAGGGATGGTCTGGTCCAG
This sequence comes from uncultured Paracoccaceae bacterium, assembly GCA_947493335.1. Taxonomy (GTDB): domain Bacteria; phylum Pseudomonadota; class Alphaproteobacteria; order Rhodobacterales; family Rhodobacteraceae; genus CANMYO01. Next base: position 362,905 of record CANLQO010000001.1, read on the forward strand.
TCCGGAACGCCATGGTGCGATGACCGCTGTCATGAAAGCCCAGATTGACTGGATTCCGCTGTCGGCTATTGGAGGCATCCGCCCGACACAGGGCAAGACGCTGGCACTGATGCAGGTCTGTGGCGGCTCTCAGTCCTTCAACACCGTCAACCAGATGCGCATTCTGGGACGCTGGATGCGCATGATCACAATCCCAAACCAATCCTCAGTCCCGGCTGCTTGGAATCGGTTCAAGGACGGCCGAATGGTGCCGGGGTCAAACTACGATCGCATTGTGGACGTGATGGAGGAACTGGTGCGTTTCACCTACATGACCCGCGCCCGGCAGGCCAAGCTGACCGACCGCTACTCGGAACGAGTCGAGGATGCTGGCAAGGTGCACGAGCGCGTCAGCAAAATCTGAGCCCGCTGACACGTACACCCTCAGTCTGCGGCGTAGCCCAATGGCTGCAGGGCGGTCTTGATCTCATCCAGAATGGCGGGGTCGTCAATGGTTGCAGGCATCTTGAAATCTGCATTGTCGGCGATCTTGACCATCGTCCCGCGCAGGATCTTGCCCGACCGCGTCTTGGGTAACCGATCAACCACCGCAATCAGCTTGAACGCAGCGACCGGTCCGATGGTCTCGCGCATCATCTTCACGCATTCGGCCTTGATGTCATCGTCGGATTTGGCTGTGCCTTTGTTGGTACAGACAAACCCCAGCGGCAATTGCCCTTTCAGTTGGTCGGTCACGCCGATAACCGCGCATTCTGCGACGTCGGGGTGATTGGCGAGCACCTCTTCCATAGCACCCGTTGACAGGCGGTGCCCGGCCACGTTGATCACGTCATCGGTGCGGGCCATGATGTAAAGGTAGCCGTCTTCATCAATCATCCCCGCATCGCCGGTTTCGTAATAGCCGGGAAAGGTCGTCAGATAGCTGGATTTGAACCGCTCTTCCGCGTTCCAAAGGGTTGGCAGTGTGCCAGGCGGCAGGGGGAGTTTGATGGCGATGGCGCCAAGCTCGCCCGGTTTCATCGGGTGTCCTGCCTCATCAAGAATCTGGACATCATAACCCGGCATCGCCACCGTCGGAGAGCCGATCTTGACCGGCAATGCCTCGATCCCCGCAGGGTTACCGGCAATCGTGTAGCCGGTTTCGGTTTGCCACCAATGGTCATAGACCGGCACACCCATTACCTCTTGCGCCCATTTGATCGTGTCGGGATCGGCGCGTTCACCGGCAAGATAAAGCGCACGCAGGCCAGAGATGTCGTATTTCTTGATCTCCTCTCCCGTCGGGTCCTCGCGCTTGATGGCCCGAAAGGCTGTGGGGGCTGTGAAAAAGCTGCGCACGTTGTGCTCTGCAATGACACGCCAGAAGGTGCCAGCGTCCGGTGTGCCGATAGGCTTGCCTTCGAAAACGACCGTCGTGTTTCCGTGGATCAACGGTGCGTAACAGATATAGCTGTGGCCCACGACCCAGCCGACGTCTGAAGCCGCCCAGAACACATCGCCGGGGTCGACCTGATAGATGTTCTTCATCGTCCAGTTGAGTGCTACAAGATGCCCAGCCGTCGGGCGAACCACACCCTTGGGCGCGCCCGTGGTGCCAGAGGTATAAAGGATATAAGCCGGGTGATCGCCCGCGACAGGGACGCAATCGGCGGGCGCTGTCCCTTCCTGAAAGGCGTGCCAGTCTACATCGCGATCCGGGGCGAGGTCGGCAAGGGCTTGTTCGCGTTGGAAAATCACGCAGAAGTCGGGCTTATGCGATGCCAGTTCAATCGCACCATCGAGAAGCGGTTTGTAGGCCACAACGCGGCCCGGCTCTATCCCGCAAGACCCTGCGATGATCGCTTTTGGGGTGGCATCGTCGATGCGGACGGCCAGTTCGTTGGCCGCAAAACCACCAAACACGACCGAGTGGATGGCACCTAACCGGGCGCAGGCAAGCATCGCCTCTAACGCTTCGGGCACCATCGGCATGTAGATGATGACGCGGTCACCTTTGGACACGCCTTTTGCGGCCAGCGCCCCGGCAAGTGAGGCCACGCGCGTTTGCAATTCGGCATAGGTGATCGAGCTTTTTGTATCGGTGATCGGGCTGTCATAAATGATCGCCGCCTGATCGCCGCGCCCGTTTTCGACATGGCGGTCAACGGCGTTATAGCAGGTGTTGACGGTCGCATCGGTAAACCACCGGTATAGCGGGGCCTTGCTGTCATCGAGCGCTTTGGTTGGGGGGGTGGTCCAATCAATGGCCCGCGCCTGTTCCATCCAGTAACTTTCTGGATCGTTTTGCCAGGATTTGTAAACGTCAGCGTAGCCCATGGTGTCCTCCCCCCAAGACGGTATTGCCCTAGGGATAGGCGGTCGTCCTTGGCCGGACAAGCCGCATCGCGCCGGGCCCGGAGGGAGTTGTAAATTTTTTGACGGTCTGCGGGACTTAGCTGTAGTGATCGACCGGGGTACCGGCGACGGCAGACATATTCAAAAGACCGCGTGCGGTGATGGACGGGGTAACGATATGGGCCTTGTTGCCCATGCCCATCAGGATTGGTCCCACCTCAAGCGCACCGCCGCGCATCTTCATGATGTTGCGTACACCTGATGCGGCATCGGTGTTGGCAAAGACAAGGCAATTGGCGGCGCCCTCCATATGAGCCGCGGGAAAGACCCGCGCGCGCAATGCGGGGTCAAGCGCGGTGTCGATGTGCATTTCGCCCTCATAGGCAAAGTCGCGCGGCGCACTGTCGAGAATTTCCATCGCCGCGCGCATCCGACGCCCGGTATCACAGTCAAGGTTGCCAAATTGGCTGTGCGAACACAGCGCGATATTTGGGATCAGACCAAAGCGCCGAACGTGACGCGCGGCACCTATGACGGTCTCGGCAATCTGTTCTGGCGTCGGCTCGGCATGGACCTGCGTGTCGGCAAAGAACAGCGGCCCATCCTCCATGATCATCATCGACAGGGCGCCCGCTGGATGAAGCCCACCGTGGCCCAGGATTTGAGATACATAGTTGAGATGCCAAAGATATTGCCCAAAGGTGCCGCAGATCAAGCTGTCGGCCTCGCCGCGATGAACCATGACCGCGCCGATGGCGGTGGTATTGGTGCGCATGATCGCTTTAGCCAGATCAGGGGTCACGCCCTTGCGCGCCATGAGGTCATGATAGCTGTTCCAGTAGTCACGGTAGCGCGGGTCATTTTCGGGGTTCACGATCTTGAAATCCACGTCAGGCCTGATGGTCAGGCCCGCACGCTCGCACCGTGCGGCGATCACATCGGGGCGCCCGATCAGGATCGGATGGTCAGTGGTTTCTTCCATGATCGCCTGACTTGCACGCAGTACGCGCTCATCCTCGCCTTCGGCAAAGACGATGTTGCGTTCGGCCGTGCGAGCCGCCTCAAACACGGGGCGCATCAAGAAGGCAGATCGGAAAACTGAGCCGTCCAGCTTTCGCTTGTAGGCCTCCATGTCGTCGATCGGGCGGGTCGCGATCCCGGTCTTGCAGGCCGCCCCGGCAACCGCGCTGGCAACGACGCCCATCAGGCGTGGGTCAAATGGTTTGGGGATCAGGTAGTCGGCCCCGAATGTCAGCTGTTCACCCTTGTAGGCCGCCGCTGCTTCGGCCGAGGTGGTCGCACGGGCGAGCGCCGCAATACCTTCGACACAGGCCACCTTCATTTCATCATTGATGTCGGTTGCGCCCACATCCAGTGCACCCCTGAATATGAATGGAAAGCAAAGCACGTTGTTGACCTGATTGGGAAAATCGCTGCGGCCTGTGGCGATGATCGCGTTGGGATTCACGGCGCGTGCTGCTTCGGGGTCAATCTCGGGGTTGGGGTTTGCCAGCGCAAAGATGATCGGAGTCTCGGCCATCTTGGCGACCATTTCAGGTTTCAGGACGCCGGGACCGGACAGGCCAAGAAATAGATCAGCACCGCCAATCACATCGTCCAGCGTCGCGGGGGTCGTGCCTTGGGCAAAGGCGGCTTTTTGTGGGGTCATGTCCTTTTCGCGGCCTTCGTAGACGAGGCCCTCAATATCGCATAGCCAGACGTTTTCGCGTTTGACGCCAAGCGTCAGCAACATGTTCAGACAAGCGATACCCGCCGCACCGCCCCCGGTGCTGACGATCTTGATATCCTCAAACGATTTTTCCGCGACCCGCAAAGCATTGGTTGCGGCGGCGCCGACGACGATGGCCGTGCCGTGCTGATCATCGTGAAAGACGGGGATATTCATGCGGGCGCGGCAGGCCTCTTCCACGATAAAGCAATCGGGTGCTTTGATGTCTTCCAGATTGATGGCCCCAAATGTGGGCTCCAAGGCGCAGACGATATCGGCCAGTTTGTGGGGGTCGGGTTCGTTCAATTCGATGTCAAAACAGTCGATATTGGCGAACTTCTTGAAAAGGACGGCCTTGCCTTCCATGACCGGCTTTGAGGCAAGTCCGCCGATGTTGCCCAACCCCAGTACGGCCGTGCCGTTGGTCACGACGGCCACCAGATTTCCGCGCGCGGTATAGTCTCGGGCGGTGTCAGGATCAGCTTTGATTTCAAGACAGGCTTCGGCAACGCCGGGGGAATATGCGCGGGCCAGATCACGGCCATTGGCCAGCGGTTTGGTTGCGCGAATCTCAAGCTTGCCGGGCTTTGGATGCTGGTGGTAATCAAGCGCCGCCTTGCGAAGACTTTCGTTGTCGGATTTGGCCATCGTCGCGATCCACCTGATTGTTTAATATTAAACTACTGCCATGACGCAGCGGTAGCTATCCCCCGTCTATACACACGGAATGCCAAAGCTTGCAAATCATCAAAGCCCGCAGCACGCTGTCATGATGACACAAAATCATCTCTCCAACGACAACAAGACTGAGGCGCGGGTGATCGTGCACAGTAGCGATCTGACCGGTGATATCAGCTTTTTCGGGGCCGAGTTGGGAATGCGGTTGGACATGATCTATCCCGCAGATGATCCTGCGACAGCCATTTTCAGCGGGCACGGGCTACGCTTGCAACTTGAGCGGGGCGTAGGCGCGCCCGGTCGCATTATCTTGGCGACGGACCATCGGTCTCCGGCCACTTTGACAGCACCCGGCGGCTGCGAGATCCGGATCACCCCCCTGAACCTGCCGTTGGAATTGCCTCAGACTCAGCACGCCTTTGTCGTGCGCAGGCTGGCCGATCAGGCGCCATGGGTCATTGGGCGTGCGGGCATGCATTACCGCGATCTGATCCCGGACCGGCTCGGCGGTTCCGTTATCGCCAGTCACATCCGCATCCCAGACGGGGGGCCAGTGCCGGACATGGTGCATTTCCATCGCGTGGGTTTTCAGCTGATCTTTTGTTATCGCGGCTGGGTTGACGTTGTTTACGAGGATCAGGGCGGTCCAATCCGATTGCACGCGGGCGATTGTTTTATCCAGCCGCCTGAAATCCGGCATCGCGTGCTCGAGGCCTCTGACGGTATCGAAGTGATCGAGATTGGCGTGCCCGCCGAGCATATCACAGAGATTGACCATGATATGGTGCTCCCAACACCGGACCTGCGACCGGATCGGGAATGGGCGGGCCAAAAGTTCGTTCACAATTGTGCGCAGGATGGCGCATGGCTGCCGCACGTCTTGCAGGGGTTCGAGGCGCGGGACACAACGATCAATGACAACACAGGCGGGATCGCCGGGGTCAAGGTCCTGCGACGTGGGGTGGGGTTTCCGACTTGGGCCCGGCACGACGCCGACATCTACTTTTGCTTTGTGATGGAAGGCCAGATGACACTCGAAGGCGAGGGGCGGGACCCATACACGCTGCAGGCGGGCGATGCTTTTGTTGTGCCGCCCGGCATGCCGGTGCGTTATGCGTCTCCGACCAGCGATATTTCGTTGCTTGAGGTCACCTTGCCCGGTGAGTTCGCGGCAGAGGCAGAGCGGAGCTGAAAATCAAGCTTATCGCGCAGCTCGTCGATCAGCTTGGACGCATCCGACATGCTCAGCCGTTGGTCAAATGACCGGCCCGTGGCCTGACACAGGGCCGACAACATGTCCGCCACATCGTCGGACATCGCGGTGTCGTCGTGCTGCGGTGCAAAGAACGGGATGACATGTTTGCGTTGCGTGCTCATCAAAACCTCGGAGACTGGAACAGACCAACGCACGTCTTGCAGATTTGTTCCCGGCGTCAGGCCTTGCATCCGACACTTTCTGCAAGCACTCTGATCGCCTAAGAAAACCGGAGCTGCCCCATGTCCCTTGTTGATGATGCACGCGCGGTGCGCAGAAATGCCCACGCGCCCTACTCAAACTTCAAGGTGGGTGCTGCCATCCGCGCTGCCTCTGGCACGGTGTATTGCGGCTGTAACGTGGAAAACGTGGCCTATCCTGAAGGCACCTGCGCAGAGGCGGGCGCGATTGCTGCCATGGTCGCAGCGGGAGAGACTGAAATCGCCGAAGTTGCCGTGATCGCCGATAGCCCGCAACCGGTCAGCCCCTGTGGCGGGTGTCGCCAGAAGCTTGCGGAATTTGCGGCGGGCGATGTGAAAGTGACCCTTGCCACAACCGACGGCGTATTGCTGTCGACGACCGTGGGCGCTTTGTTGCCGGGGGCGTTTGATCAAGAATATTTGTCGCGGGCAACCTGATGGACGCACGCGCCATCATCGCAAAGGTTCGGCGCCGGCAAACGCCAGATGCAGAGGAATTGGCGTGGTTCGCCAAGGGCTTGGCAAGTGGTGCGGTGAGCGATGCTCAGGCCGGGGCATTCGCCATGGCGGTTTGCCTGAACGGGTTAAGCGCCGAAGGCCGGATCGCGTTGACGTCCGGGATGCGCGATAGCGGCGACGTGCTTTACTGGGACCTCGACCGCCCCGTCATCGACAAACATTCGACCGGCGGGGTCGGCGACTGCGTCTCGCTTGTCCTCGCCCCGATGCTCGCTGCCTGTGATGTTGCGGTCCCGATGATCTCTGGCAGGGGGCTTGGCCATACGGGCGGCACGCTTGACAAGCTTGAGGCGATACCGGGCTTGTCCACCTCTGTCTCTGAAACCAAGCTGCGCCAGATTGTGGGCGATGTCGGCTGCGCAATCGTAAGCGCCACGGGCAACATAGCGCCAGCGGACAAACGGCTTTATGCGGTGCGCGACGTCACAGCGACGGTGGAAAGCATCGAATTGATCACCGCGTCCATTCTGTCCAAGAAACTCGCCGCCGGGCTGGAGGGTCTGATCATGGACGTCAAGGTGGGTTCTGGCGCGTTCATGAAAACGACCGATGAAGCGCGGGCACTTGCAACGTCACTGGTGGACGCCGGAAACGGGGCAGGATGCAAGACGACGGCCTTGATTACCGACATGAACCAGCCATTGGCGCCGGCGCTGGGCAACGCGGTTGAAGTCGCGGCCTGTATGGAGGTCCTGTCGGGTCAAAGGGACGCGGCACCACGTTTGGTCGCGCTTTCGCTGGAACTCGGGACGGCGTTGTTGGAGCAAACCGGCATGACGACAGAGGTGGCACGGCGCAAATTGGAAAAGACCCTGTCAACGGGTACAGCGCTGGACCGCTTTGCAAGGATGGTCACAGCGTTGGGTGGGCCGCCGGACATGGCGCAGGATTGGCAAACCCACTTGCCAAAAGCCCCGGTCGTGGGTGAGGTGCCTGCCCGTTCTGACGGCCACGTCCGTGCGATTGATGGCGAAGCGCTTGGCCTTGCGGTCGTCAATCTTGGTGGTGGTCGGCGGGTTGAAACGGATCAGGTCAATCCGGCCGTTGGCCTGACAGAGGTCGTGAGCCTTGGGCAGCCCGTCTCGCGCGGCCAGCCACTTGCGGTGATACACGCCGCCGATGAAGACAGCGCAGAGGCCGCTGCCCACGCCGTACTATCTGCCATCACGATTGCAGATAAGCCCACCATCCCCGACCTGATCCGTGAAAGGATTTCCTGATGCCCCGCGCCTTTCTTGTTGTCATGGACAGTGTTGGTATTGGCGGTGCGCCAGATGCGGACCGTTTCTATAACGGTCTCAAGCCCGATACGGGTGCCAATACCGTCGGACATATCGCGCAAATTTGTGCGGACGGACACGCCGATATTGGCCGAAGCGGCCCGCTTATGGTGCCGACGCTTGATCACCTCGGACTGGGCAAGGCGCTGACACTGGCATCCAATGACAGTGCGCCGGGGCTTTATGCGCGCCCAACCGGGGCCTGGGGTGCTGCCACCGAAAAGTCGATGGGTAAGGATACACCATCGGGCCATTGGGAACTGGCTGGCGTGCCAGTGCCTTGGGGTTGGCACACTTTCCCGGATGAGAACCCCGCTTTTCCCGATCACCTCGTGACCAAGATCTGTCAGGCCGCGGGCACTGGCGGGCTCTTGGGAAACCGCCATGCCTCTGGCACTGCGATCATCGAGGAAGAGGGCGCGCGGCACATGCAGACCGGTTGGCCGATCGTTTATACGTCGGTCGACTCGGTGGTGCAGATCGCTGCCCATGAAGAGACGTTTGGTCTTGACCGGCTGCTTTCACTTTGTGCCGAGATTGCGCCAACCATCCATGCAATGAAGGTCGGTCGCGTGATCGCGCGACCTTTCATCGGCTCGCCCGAGGCCGGGTTCGCCCGCACGCCCAACCGCAAGGATTTCGCCATTGCGCCGCCGGACAAGACGATCTGCGACTATGTGCAGGATGCGGGGCGTGCGGTCTATGCGGTGGGCAAGATCGGTGACATCTTTTCCATGCGTGGGATTGATGAAGTTCGCAAAGGGCCCGATGTCACGCTGATGGGGCATTTGAACGATCTGGTGCAGACCGCAGCACCTGGGTCGTTGACCTTTGCCAATTTTGTTGAATTCGACAGCGAATACGGCCACCGGCGCGACGTGGCGGGGTATGCCCGACACTTGGAATGGTTTGACGCCGAACTGGCCAAAATATTGCCCGCTTTGGCCGCTGATGATCTGTTGATTGTCACCGCCGATCATGGCAATGACCCAAGTTGGGGCGGCACCGACCACACCCGCGAACGGGTGCCGGTTCTGGCACACGGTATCGGCGCCAAGGCATTGGGACATATTGGTTTTTCCGATGTCGGTGCCTCGGTCGCGGCGCATCTGGGCGTGCCATATCAAGGACAGGGACAAAGCTTTTTATGACGTATCGCGACTTGCCAAAGGTGGAACTGCATCTTCATTTGGAGGGGGCCGCGCCGCCCGCCTTTATTCGGGGTTTGGCGCAAGAGAAAAACATTGATCTCTCGGGCATCTTTGATGCTGACGGCGGCTATGTCTTTCGCGACTTTGAACATTTTCTGTCGGTTTACGAAGCCGCATGTGAACCGCTGAAATCGCCCGAGGACTTTTACCGCCTGACCAAGGCGGTGCTGCAGGAAACAGCAAGCCATGGGGTGATCTATGCAGAGACATTCATTTCGCCCGATTTCTGCGGCGGTGGCGATGTGGCCGCTTGGCGCGACTATCTTGATGCGATGGCACAAGCGGCAACCGATTGCGAAACGTCTGACGGCATCACCCTCAAGGGTATTGTGACCTGCATCCGCCACGAAGGCCCCGAACAGGCCAAAAAGGCGGCAAAGTGCGCAGTCGAAACCATGGGCGATTTTCTGACCGGCTTTGGCATGGCTGGGGCCGAAATGATGCATCGCCCGGCCGATTTTGCCTATAGTTTTGACATGGCGCGCGAAGCGGGGCTGGCGCTGACATGCCACGCGGGCGAATGGGGTGGCCCCGATATGGTGGCCGAGACCTTGGACGCGCTTAAGGTCGCGCGCCTTGGCCATGGCATCAAGGCCCATCGCGACCTCGATCTGGTTAAGCGGCTGGCGGATGAGGGGATCGTGCTCGAAGTCTGTCCCGGCTCGAACGTCGTGCTTAAAGCGGTTGACGGTTGGGTCAGTCACCCGATTGCCAAGCTCCGCGATGCGGGCGTTCCGGTCACAATTTCGACCGACGATCCGCCGTTCTTTCACACCACGATGACGGCAGAATATGAGGCGCTCAACAAGACTTTCGGTTGGGATGAAACCGATTTTCTGGAACTCAACAAAACCGCCATCAACGCCGCCTTTTGCGATGACGCAACCCGCGCAGGCATTCTCAAACGACTGGAGCAGGCATGAAAGACCATCTGACCCATGTGACCCACCCGCTGGTGCAGCACAAGCTGACATTGATGCGGAAAACCGACACCTCGACTGCGGTGTTCCGCCAGCTTCTGCGCGAGATCAGCCAGCTTTTGGCCTATGAGGTGACGCGCGAGTTGCCGATGACCACGCGCAAGATCGATACGCCGCTAGAGCCGATGGATGCGCCCGTCTTGGACGGAAAGAAGCTGGCGCTTGTGTCGATCCTGCGGGCTGGCAACGGGTTGCTTGACGGCATTCTTGAGCTGATCCCCTCGGCACGTGTCGGCTTTGTCGGGCTCTACCGCGACGAAGAAACGCTGCAGCCCGTGCAATACTACTTTAAGGTCCCCACGGAGCTTGAGGACCGTCTGGTCATCGCTGTCGATCCGATGCTTGCGACTGGAAACTCTTCTGTCGCAGCGATTGATCTATTGAAGAAAGCGGGTGCAAAGAACATCCGATTCTTGTGTCTGCTGGCCGCGCCCGAAGGCATCGCGCGGATGAAAGAGGCACATCCGGATGTGCCGATTGTGACCGCCGCAGTGGATAGTCACTTGAATGACAATGGATATATTGTCCCCGGACTAGGGGATGCGGGCGACCGGATGTTCGGTACTAAATAAGGGAAGAATCCCTTTACAAAATAGGGATTGTGGGTCATCCTTACACAACATTTTGTGGGGGATGCGATGTCGTCGATTAGACATTTGAATGCGGCCGTGCTGGCCTTGGCGGTTTGTGCAGGCATTGCCGCAGCGCAGACGGATGGCCCGGCCGAGTTCCCTCCTGCCGATTTCAACGGCAACCAGTTCGTCGACAGCAATGGCTGCGCGTTTATCCGCGCGGGCATCGGCGGGGCAACAAATTGGGTGCCGCGCGTCTCACGTCAGCGCCAGCCATTGTGCAACTTCCAGCCCAGCTTTGCGGCTGGAACCGCCGGTCCGGCACCGGGCCCCGTGGCCCCGCTGGATGCACCGATCATTGAAATTACGCCACCAGTCGCCACCGCGGCAGCCGCAGCACCTGCGCCGACGCCCACGCGAACACGCAGCGTCAGCGCACCGATTCAAACCGTCGCGTCCATCCCGGCGCGCCGCCCCGCACCTGCCGTAGCACCGGCACCGGCAGCAACGCCGCAGATCATCACACCACCGCCCGCGCCGGAACCTCCGCGTGTGACGCTGGCCGAGGCCTGCGAAGGCCGCTTTGGGATTCAACCGGGCTTTGTCAGCGCACGCACCGGCGATCCGATTGATTGTGGCCCGGCACCTCAGACACAGGTTGCAAGTGCACCGGCCGCCGCGGCCGTCGCACCGGAGCCACTCCGCATGACGCTGGCAGAGGTTTGTGCCGAGGTCGCGATCAGTGGCACGCGTTTTGTCCGCCCAGATGGCTCACCCATCATTTGTGATGCGCCGGCACCTGCGCCCGCTGTCGTGGCGACGGCCAGTGTACCTGCGGCGGCACCCGCGCCCGTCGCGGCACCTGTGGCATCGGGCAGCATCTGCCCCGGCATGCCGCATATTCAGGGTGATCCGAACCTGCCCATGCGTTGTGGTCCGCAAACCCAAAAGCCATACACCATCGTGTCAAACGGCGGCGGCACGGCAACGGTCAGCACATCTGGTTTTGCCGGAGCGGCGGCTCAGGTGCCTGCGTCCAACCCCGTTGCCGTTGCCCGTACGGCCCCAGCGCCAGCGAAAGGATATCAGCAAGTCTGGACGGATGGTCGCATCAACCCGCAACGCGGACAGGTTGTGCAGGCCGCACCGCGTGTTTCAACCCGGTCAACCGCGCCCGCCGCTGTGCGTGCGCCAGCGGCTGCCGCGACCACAATGACGCATCGCTACGTGCAGGTCGGCACTTTTGGCGATCCGGCAAATGCCGCGCGCATGATCCAGCGTTTGGGTGGGATGGGATATCCCGTCGCCTCAGCCAAGTCCGGCAACCTCAAGATCATCGCCGCGGGACCGTTTAACACGCCAAACGATCTGGCTCGCGCGCTGCAAGCGGTGCGTGGCATGGGCTTTACCGACGCCTACACCCGGAACTAAGCATTCTCCCCAGAAAGGCCCTGCAGACGATCGCAGGGTCTTTTTGGGTGCGCTGCCCTTAGTCGCAAATGCCTTGCAGGCTGACCCAATCGCCGTCCGACATGATCTCGATCACGTCCTGATCTTTCATTGGATCGTTGACGATCAGGTCCATCACCGGCTGCCCCTGCGCTTGTCGGAATGCACCAAATGGCGAACTTGGGATTTGAGCGGCAGCAAACGCAGGCAAAAGATCGTTCTCTGGCAGCACCGGGGCCTGATCGCCGATCAGGTCAGAGGCATAGCTGTCAAGCACCTCATTGGGCAGATCTCCCGTCGCCAATAGCCGCATTGTGTTGGTAAAACCCGCGCGTTCAAGGATCGGGAACAGGGGGTCTTGCAGGCTGCGCGACTGGTTTGCGCCCAGCACAAAGCCCGCCGCAATCGCCGGATCGTCCAGTCGTTCAACAAGTGCCCGGTCCAACGCGATGATCCCGCCCGGAAGCGGCAGGGCGGTTTCTTGTCCCAGGGGCATCACCACGATCTGTCCGGGCATATCGCGCCCCAAGAGCCGGGTTTGAAACCGCGCCAGCGCATCCTTGCCAAGATCGCCCCGGCAAATCGGACCTGTCAGGTTTTGTAGATTGCTCAGCAGGACCGCGCCAATTTCCATTCGTTTGGACAATGGCACGACATTCAGTGCCTGCTGCCGCATCGCGTCGGGCAGCCAGAAAACACCAAGCGCTACTAATCCGCCCAGCAGCGCGACGGTGCCCAAGCCGCGCAACTTGCCTTTGCGGGGGCGTGCCCGTGCTACCGTCTTGCGCACCTTTTCGATGGCATCAACCATCAGCGTGTCTTCGACCTCAAGCGTCTCATCGGTGTCCATATCGGGCGCAAAGACGGCCGGGCGTTTTCCCGGGTTCTGCCGAGTGACAGCGGCAAGCGACCAATGGGTCAAGGGCCGCCCGGCGCCGTCAGAGATCACAAGCGTTGCATTGCCAAACGACACGACGACATCGCGGCGCTGCGCCTTGGCATCTGCACGCCACAAGCCACCGCTTTCAAGGCGCTCGTATTCCTTGAGTGCTGTCATCTGCTCAAATGCCCTTTTTTGCCACCTTAGCGCGGGGCAGGGCGGGGCGACAACTGCAACAAATGGTCAAAGCGCCTTGGCAATGCCGCGCAATTCGAATTTCTGGATTTTCCCGGTCGAGGTTTTGGGAAGCTCTTGAAATATCACGCGTTTGGGGCATTTGAACCCGGCAAGTCGCGTGCGGGTAAATGCGATGACTTCTGCCTCATCCGCGGTCTGGCCGTCTTTCAATTCAACAAAGGCGCACGGGACTTCGCCCCATTTGTCGTCAGGCTTCGCAACTACTGCGCAAAGCGACACCGCCGGGTGATGCATCAAAGCGCCTTCGACTTCCACGGAAGAGATGTTCTCGCCACCCGAGATGATGATGTCCTTGGCCCGGTCCGAGATCTGGATGTAGCCGTCGGGGTGTTGAATGGCGAGGTCTTCGGAATGGAAGTATCCACCCTGAAAAGCCTTTTCGGTCGCCTCGGGGTTCTTGAGATAGCCTTTCATGACCGCATTGCCGCGCATCACAATCTCACCCTGCGTGGCGCCGTTCGTCACGACTTGGGTCATGCCATCGTCCACAACGGTGACATCTTCCATCATCGGAAAGGCCACACCCTGACGGGCCTTGATCGCGGCCTGATCCTCGCTCGGCAACGTGTCCCAGTCTGCGTTCCAGACGCATTCGGTGACGTGGCCGTAGGTCTCGGTCAAGCCATAGACCTGTGTGACGTTGAACCCCAGCTTACCAATCGCGGCGAGCGTTGCGGGGGCAGGCGGCGCCCCTGCGGTGAATACTTCGACCGTGTGATCGAAGGCGCGGCGGTCCGCCTCTGTCGCGTTGACAATAAGGTTCAACACGATGGGCGCTCCACCAAAATGGGTAACGCCATGATCGGCGATCGCGTCGTAGATGGCCTTTGCAGTGATGTCACGGCAGCAGACGGCGGTGCCGCCAAGTGCGGGCAACATCCACGTGTGGTTCCAACCGTTGCAGTGGAACAGCGGTACAATCTGCAAAAGCGTCGGAAACAGGGTCATGCGCCAAGAGATCGGCGTGCCCATGGTCATCAGATAGGCGCCGCGATGGTGGTACACTACGCCTTTGGGACGCCCTGTGGTGCCAGAGGTGTAGTTCAACGCAAGGCTTTCCCACTCATCGATCGGCATAATCCATTCGAATGCGGGATCGCCCACTTTCAAAAAGTCCTCATAAGTCTGATGTTCGCCGGTCGCGGCAACACCTGCCACCGCATCTGGCACTTCAATGATCGTTGGCGGTGGCCCTTCCATCCGGCTGATTGCGTCGTCCACGACCGGCATGAACTGGCTGTCGACGAGGGCGATTTTCGCTTCTCCGTGATCGAAGATATAGCCGACGGTATCGGCATCGAGCCGCGTGTTGATCGTGTTGAGGACAGCCCCACACGCAGGAATGGCAAAAGAGGCTTCTGATTGCGCCGGGATATTGGGCAAGAGAGTTGCGACAACATCGCCCGAGGCAACACCCGCTTTTGCAAGCGCGCTGGCCAATTGGCTGACCCGGGCGTGATAAGCCGCGTAGGTCAGCTTGGTATCGCCATAGATCAGCGCGATGCGCTCGGGATAGACGCGCTGGGCACGGGCCAGATGGCTAAGCGGGGTAAGCGCCACGTGGTTGGCGGCGCATTTGTCCAGCCCGGTTTCATCGCGCATCCAGCCCATCCATCGTCCTCCCAAACCGTGATGTCGTTTTCGGGCTTGAGTATTGCTGCGCTTGTGTGACTTTGCCAATGGCGAAAGCACCAAGGCAGGCAATTGAATGACCATCCCCACAGTACAACCCGGTCGCGCCGCGCTGATGATCCTTGCCGGAATGATGACCCTTGGGCTGACGGACAACTTTGTGCCCTTTGTGACACCCGATAGTTCCTTGTCGCAGTTCCATTTGATCCGGGGCGGTATGGTGCTGGCCATTCTGACCTTGGCTGCACTGCTTGGTTTTGGCGAAATCTGGCCAAAGCGGCCTTTTGCGGTGCTGGGGCGAAACCTGTTCACTGCGGGCGCGATGGTGATCTATTTTGGTTGTCTTGCGCTCTTGCCGATTGGGGTCGTCGTGGCCGGGCTTTTTACTGCGCCGCTCTTTGTTGTGCTGATTTCGGTCCTGTTTCAGGGCAACTGCGTCGGACCCATGCGCTGGATTGCTGTGGTCGTTGGATTTGCCGGCGCCGTGATGGTGATCCGCCCTGATCCTGCAGCCTTGGACCTAGTGGCATTCCTGCCTGTTTTCGCGGGCCTTCTTTACGCTATCGGGGCCATCGCAACCCGGGCGTGGTGCGAGGGCGAGGCGACGACGACCATGACCGCCTGGTTCTTTGGGCTGCTGACCCTGTTTGGCTTATTGGGCGTCTTGGTCCTGCCACCCGGTGGAAGCGGTGCAGAGGGCTTCCCCCTGCGGGGTTGGATGCCGCTTACAGGAACAATGATCGGTTGGTATCTCGCGCAGGCAGTCGGTGCCGTCATCGGCATCGCATTGATCTTTCGCGGCTATCAACTGGGTGAGGCCAGTTTTGTCGCAGTCTTTGAATACTCACTTTTGATCTTTGCCAGCGTTTGGGCCTATGTGTTGTGGGGGCAAACCGTCTCTACGTTGGGACTTTTTGGCATGGCCTTCATTGCGGTCGCGGGGATTGTAATTGCCCTGCGCAGCCAACGAGACGCCACATGATCATCTCACCCGGGCGCAGCTACATTTTTGTACACATTCCCAAGACCGGCGGAACGGCGATGGCACTGGCGCTGGAAGCGCGCGCCATGAAAGATGATATCCTGATCGGCGATAC
This sequence comes from uncultured Paracoccaceae bacterium, assembly GCA_947493335.1. Classification (GTDB taxonomy): domain Bacteria; phylum Pseudomonadota; class Alphaproteobacteria; order Rhodobacterales; family Rhodobacteraceae; genus CANMYO01. Next base: position 378,979 of record CANLQO010000001.1, read on the forward strand.
CCCCAAAGCGGTGCGGCGACGTGGTCGGCTCAAAGGGGTCAAAACAGCCGGAAGATTGTGGAAGCATAGTACATTGGCGGATGCCGAGGGGGTGATCACCCGAGACCAAATGGTGGGGTCGATGATTGTCACCTTAGTGCGCAACCCCTGGGACCGGATCGTGAGCTACTACCATTGGTTACAGGATCAGCGCTTTGATCACCCAGCGGTCAAATTGGCGCAATCATCTGATTTCACGCATTTTTTGAACCATGCGCATACGCAATCGAGTTTGGCGGCCAATCCATATGCGTCTTACGTTACCGATGGCGCAGGCACGATCCATAGCGCCCTGTTTGCCCGGTTGGAACATTGGCGCGATGACCTCGCGCCCTTTGCGGACCACCTTGGCTTCGCGCTGGAATTGCCGCTGGCGAACACGTCAAGGCGTCGCCGCGATTGGCGCGGATACTACACCGATGCTGACGCAAGTCTGGTGGCCCTGCTCTGCGCCGACGACATTGCCCGGAGTGGATATCAATTTGATCCCGACACGTGAAAAAGGGCGCGGCCGTCACCGACCGCGCCCCATCATTCCCGTTGTGATCGCTTAGGCGGCCTTGGCGGCCTTGCCGAAACGCCCGTAGAATGACTGGTTCTTGTCAGCCATTTCGCGCAGTAGGGCCGGGGTCGTGAACCGCTCGCCGAATTCTGCGGTCAGTTGGTCACAACGCTCTGCCGCATAGGGCGCGCCAATAATGTCGAGCCAGCTGAACGGTCCGCCTGACCATGGCGCAAAGCCCCAGCCCAGGATCGCGCCCACATCGCCTTCGCGGATGTCTTCCAGCACATTTTCTTCCAGCGCGCGCACAGCCTCAAGCACCTGCGCGAAAAGCAGGCGATGCTGCACGGTCGTCAGGTCGGGCTGTTCGGCGGCAGGTGTGTATTTGTCCAGCCCCTCCCACAGGCCCTGCCGCTTGCCCTTGTCGTCATAGGCATAGAAGCCGGCATTTGCCTTGCGGCCCAAACGCCCTTCATCAAACATCCAGAACAGCACTTCGTCCTGCGCGTCGTCATAGGCATCGCCCATCGCCGCTTTGGTCGCCTTGGCGATTTTCACGCCAAGGTCGATTGACGTTTCATCGGTCAATTGCAGCGGACCGAGGGGCATTCCCACCAGTTTTGCCGCGTTTTCGATCAGCGCGGGTTCCACACCTTCCTTCACCATGCGAATGCCTTCGTTGATGTAGGGAATGATGCAGCGGTTGGCGTAGAAGAAGCGCGCGTCGTTGACGACAATCGGCGTCTTGCGGATCTGACGCACAAAGTCGAGCGCCTTGGCCACAGCCACGTCGCCGGTTTTCTGACCCTTGATAATCTCCACCAGCATCATCTTGTCGACCGGGCTGAAGAAGTGGATGCCGATGAACTTTTCCGCGTCATTGCTGGCCTTGGCCAATTCCGTGATTGGCAGGGTCGAGGTGTTGGTGGCAAAGATCGCATCGGGGCAGGCGGCCTGCACCTTGGCTGTTACCTCGGCCTTGACGCCGACATCCTCAAACACCGCTTCTACGATCAGATCACAGCCTTCCAGGGCTGCATAATCAGTGGTGGCGTTGATCAGGCCCAACACCGCCTCTTTTTTCTCGGGCGTGGCCTTTTTGCGGGCGATACCTTTGTCCATGTAGGCAGCGGTATAGCTTTTTCCCTTGTCCGCCGCTTCCTGTTTGGCGTCGATCAACACGACCTGAATACCCACCAGCGCAGAGACCAGCGCAATGCCCGCCCCCATCATGCCCGCGCCAATAACGCCGACCTTCTGCACCTTCTGGTCGTCCACTGCCGGGCGGTTGGCGCCCTTTTCCAGCGCTTCCTTGTTGATGAACAAGCTGCGGATCATGGCGCTGGAAGACGGGTTCATCAGCACATGCGTGAACCAGCGCGCCTCGATCTGAAGGGCTGTGTCAAACGGAACCAACGCACCTTCGTAAACGGCAGATAGCAAGGCTTTCGCCGCCGGATAGACGCCCATGGTCTTGCCGTTGACCATGGCGCTTGCGCCGACGAAATTCATAAAGCCCGCAGGGTGATAAGGTGCGCCGCCTGGCATCTTATAGCCCTTTTGATCCCAGGGTTTGACGATGTCGGCATCCGTCGCGTTCAGGACCCATTCCTTGGCTTTGGCCAGCAGTTCGTCTGCAGGCACAACTTCATCGATGACGCCCGCGGATTTTGCTTTCTGCGGGTTGTTCAGTTTGCCTTCCAACAACAGCGGAGAGGCGGCAATTGCGCCCATCTTGCGCACCAGACGCGTCGTGCCACCCGCGCCGGGGAAAATGCCGACCATAATCTCGGGCAGGCCAATCTTGGCCTTGGGGTTGTCAGCCGCAAAGATGCGGTGACAGGCCAGCGGCACTTCCAATCCGATGCCAAGCGCTGTGCCGGGCAGAGCCGCGGCAATAGGCTTGCCGCCTTTCAGGGTTTTGGGGTCCATGCCCGCACGCTCAATCTTGCGCAGGGCGCGGTGGCCGTTCATCGTGAACTCAAACAGGCCCTCTGCCGGGTTGTCCTTGTACTCCTCGCGGATGGTGCCGAGCACATTCAGGTCCATACCACCTGCAAAACTGTCTTTGCCGGATGTGATGACAATACCTTTGATCGCCTCGCTCCCAAGTGCCTCATCTATCAGGTCGTTGAGAAGCTTCATGCTGTCGCGTGTCATCACGTTCATCGACTTGGATTTGACGTCCCAGGTGATCACGGCGACGCCATCAGCGTCCGTTTCCATGGTAAAATCGGTCATGATTTGAGTCCTTCATTGGGTTGATCAAACTCTGGCAGACGCGGCGAATCTGCGAGACGCGTCCAAAGCTTGAAATTCTCGAAATTGTTCAGAATGGCGTTGGCGCAATGGGTTTCGCGCCAAACACCGTCGTCCCCGCGCACGAGGCGGATGCGGTTCGGATAAGGTGGCAAGACGCGCTGGCCATTGCGCATCTGATGGCTGATGTGGGTTCCGATGATTTCGTCTGGCGTGATGAACTTTGCTTCTTTCACCGTCCTCACAAAATCGGTCAGGCCCGAATTGCTGTACATACTTGCGAAACTTTCAAAAAGATCGCGCATTTCTTCGGATGTCGAAATGCGGATCATGTCAGTTTCCGTGGTGATTTGATGTGGCAGGCCGATCCGTCCACTAAACGTCTCAAAATCGTTCTTGATCAGTGCAGTAGACAAAAGGTCCAGATGCATCTGATAGATCTCTTCGGCTGCCGCGTCTCCGTCCTCCGCAGCATGGATGGCCTTGGCAAAGCCACTTTGATCATCCAGCGCATATTCGGATGACATGATGACCCAGTTGTCGTTGATCTTCTCAAGCACCGAGAACACAGGATACGGCGGGACCAGTTCCCTGCCGTCCCCGCAGATGTAAGAAATATGCGTCGCCTCAACACGGTTTTCACCGTGAAAAACCGCAGCGACGCATTCGCGCCGGATGTCAGTGACCCCAAGTTCCGCGAAGTGATCGCAGTTGCTTTCGAAGGCCCGGCGCAAGTCAAACCGGGTCTCGGCCACCACCCGTCGGCCCATCGTGTTCATCGTCTGCGGCAGGTGAAAACAGGTCGCAAACAGCTCGAAGTCGCGCGACATCAGGGCACGTGCCGTGATGCGCAGCAAATGCTCCGAGACGTCTCTTGCTGTTTTCAACTCCACTGACATCGGGCTTAGACCCGCTCGATGATTGTGGCGGCTCCCATGCCGGACGCAATGCACAGCGTGGCAAGGCCAGTGCCTTTGCCTGTGCGCTCAAGCTCGTCCAGCAAGGTGCCGATGATGATCGCACCAGTTGCGCCCAGTGGGTGGCCCATGGCGATTGATCCGCCGTTGACGTTCACCACGCTGTCATCGACATCAAACGCCTGCATGAACCGCATCACGACCGAAGCGAATGCCTCGTTCACCTCGAAAAGGTCGATGTCGCTGATCGACATGCCGCTATCGGCCATGATCTTTTCAGTCACAGGGACCGGACCGGTCAGCATGATGGTCGGGTCTGTGCCGATCTTGGCGGTGGCTTTGATGCGCGCACGTGGCTTGATGCCCATGGCTTCGCCCCATTCCTTGGATGCCACCAACACGCCCGCAGCACCGTCCACGATGCCAGAGGAATTGCCCGCGTGGTGGATGTGATTGATCCGCTCCAGATGCGGGTATTTCATCAATGCGACTTTGTCGAAACCGGGCATCACCTCGCCCATTGCCTGAAACGCAGGGTTCAGGCCGCCCAGCGACTGCATATCGGTTTGGGGGCGCATGTATTCGTCGTGGTCCAGAATAGGCAGGCCGTTGATGTCGCGCACAGTGACGATGGATTTGTCGAACCGTTTTTCATCCCAGGCCGCCTTGGCGCGCTGCTGGCTTTTGACCGCCAATTGGTCGGCGTCATCGCGGCTAAAGCCGTATTCGGTCGCGATGATATCGGCCGAGATGCCCTGTGGGACAAAATAGGTTTCCATCGCGATGGACGGATCAACAGCAATCGCCGCGCCATCGCTGCCCATGGCCACGCGGCCCATCATCTCGACGCCGCCGGCGATATAGGCCTGACCGGCTCCGCCTTTGACCTGATTGGCTGCAAGGTTCACGGCCTCCATGCCAGACGCGCAGAAGCGGTTGATGGCAAGGCCGGGGATGCTCTCATCAAGGTCAGAGGCCAGAACGGCCGTGCGTGCAAGGCAACCGCCCTGTTCACCCACTTGGGTCACATTGCCCCAGATCACATCCTCGACCGCATGGCCTTCCAGGCCGTTGCGTTCCTTCAGCGCGTTCAGCACGCCAGCAGACAGCCGGGCGCTGGTGACTTCGTGCAGGCTGCCGTCCTTGCGGCCCTTACCACGCGGGGTACGGACGGTGTCATAAATATAGGCGTCGGTCATTGTCGTCTCCTGTTAAGCGGTGCCGGGCAGCGCCCGGGGCATCAGATCATATGGGTGTTTCCAGCCGGGCACGGCGGCGATGTTGTCCAGCCAGCGGTTGATGTTGGGGTAGTCCGCGCGGTCAAAACCAAAAGGTTCCGGGTAGTATAGGTAGGAACAGCAGGACAGATCGGCGTTTGTGATACTGTCGCCCACGATCCACTCGCGCCCTTCAAGGTGTGCGTTCAGCACGGCAAAGGCGGCCTTCAGACGACCCTGACTAAAGGCAATGACCTCTGCCGGGCGCTTATCCTCAGGCAGAAAATTCGTCAAAAAGCGGGTCATCCCGGCGGTCGAACTCATCTTGTGGTTATCCCACAAGACCCAGCGCAGCACTTCGTACTTCGCGGCTTTCGGCCCGCCAAATAGGCCGGTTTTATCGGTGATGTACTGCTGGATCGCGCCAGACTGACTAAGCGTGACGTTACCATCAATCAGCACCGGGGCCTCGCCCATGCCATTGACGGCTCGCCATTCAGGGGTGCGCGCGGCACCCTTGAAGAAATCGACATAGACCGGCTCCCAGTCCAGTCCTGACAGCTCCAGCGCCAAAGCGGCTTTGTAGGAATTTCCGCTTTCGCCGAAGCAATGCAGTTTGATGGTCACTTGTTCGTCTCCACGAATGAACGGGCAATAAGGTCTTTCATGATTTCGTTGGTGCCGCCGTAAATGCGCTGCACGCGGGCATCGACCCACCATTGGCCAATGTCGTATTCGGTCATAAAGCCGTAGCCACCGTGCAATTGCAGGCAGGTGTCCAGCACCTCGCCTTGCGTGTCGGTGACCCAGTATTTGGCCATCGCGGCCTTTTCGACGCTTAGCTCTCCGGCGATGTGTTCCGCAATGCAGGCGTCCACAAAGGTACGGGCGATGGTCGTTTTGGTCTGCGCCTCGGCCAGTTGGAACCGGGTGTTCTGGAACTGCATGATCGGCCCGCCAAAGGCTTGGCGTTCATTGCAATAGGCGATGGTTTTAGCAACGGCGGCTTCCATGGACCCGACGGCTGCGGCGGCAATGACCATGCGTTCTTGCGGCAGCTGTTTCATCATCTGGTAAAAGCCACGGCCCTCTTCGCCACCCAAGATGTTTTCAGGCGGAATTGCCACGTTATCAAAAAAGAGCTCTGAAGTGTCGCCGTGATGGACACCAATCTTGTCGAGATTTCGCCCACGGGCAAACCCTTCGGCCCCGTCAGTTTCGACGACGACGAGCGAAGTGCCCTTGGACCCGCTCGAGGGGTCTGTCTTGGCGGCAACGACGATCAGATTTGCGTGCTGGCCATTGGTGATAAAGGTCTTTTGCCCGCTCAATCGGTAGACGTTGCCGTCGCGCACAGCGCGGGTTTTGATCGATTGCACGTCAGACCCGGCAGAGGGCTCTGTCATCGCCAAAGCGCCGACCAGCTCGCCCGAGATCATGCCGGGCAGCCAGCGCGCCTTTTGCTCTTCGGTGCCATAGGCCAGAATGTAGTGTGCCACGATGCCCGAATGGATGCCATGACCCCAGCCTGCCAGGCCTGCGCGCCCGGCTTCGTAGGTGATGACCATCTCGTGGCCAAAGTCGCCGCCCAAGCCGCCGTATTCTTCGGGAATCGACGGGCAAAGCAGGCCAAGCTCTCCGGCTTGTGCCCAGGTGCTGCGGTCCATCTCGCCCTGTTCATTCCAACGCGCAATCTGCGGCACCCACTCCTCTGACAGGAATTTGGCTGTCATCTCCTGCAGCATCACGTGCTCGTCGGTCATCCATGCGGCGCGGGTCATTTCTTGCGATCCTCCAACGTCGATTGGAACAGGTTCAACCTGTGCCCGAACGTGTCTTCGTTCATCACGCTGTCGAAGTTCTCGAACAGAAATGACAGCGCTTCGCCTTCTTCCAGCCCGGTGTCCTTGCTGAAACGTCTTAGCCTGCGATAGCCATCCTCTGTCATGGCGACGGGAAAGCGACGGGTCAGGCGCAGACGTTTGGGCATTGGGCAGTCATCCTTTTGGGTAGGGTGGGCCATCGGCCCACCACCACCTTAGAAATTCGCAGCCTTTAGCGCCATGACCGTTTCGGCCCCGGTGTTAATCCGCCCAAGGTGCATTGCCGTCGCAGGCAGTTGCCGTTGCATGTAGTAGCGGCCGGTTGCGATCTTTGTCTCGTAGAACTCCTTGTCAGATGCACCAGCCTCCAGCGCTTCCATCGCGGCCTTTGCCATGCGTGCCCACATCAGACCCAGGCAAACGTGGCCCATCATGTGCATGAAGTCATAAGACCCAGACAGCGCATTATTGGGGTTCTTCATGCCGTTCTGCATAAAGTACATGCCCGCCGCCTGCAGGTCCTTGCTCGCCGCCTTGAGCGGGTCAAGGAAGTCAGCCTTCAGTGCTTCATTGGCTTCGTTTTCCTTGATGAAGGTCTTCACCATCTCAAAGAAGGCCATCACATGCTTGCCACCATCCTGTGCGAGCTTCCGACCGACCAGATCAAGCGCCTGTACACCGTTGGCCCCTTCATAGATCATCGCAATCCGGGCATCGCGCGCGAATTGGGACATGCCCCATTCCTCGATATAGCCATGCCCGCCGTAAACCTGCTGCGCGGCGACAGCATATTCAAAACCCTTGTCGGTCTGGAAACCCTTGATGACGGGCGTCATCAGCGAAATCAGACCGTCGGCGTCCGCGTCACCGTTCTTGTGCGCCCGGTCGATCAGCGACGCCCCCCAGAACGTGAAGGCGCGCGCGCCTTCGACGAATGACTTCTGATCCATCAGATTGCGGCGGATGTCCGGATGCACGATCAATGGATCGGCAGGACCATCAGGGTTCTTGGCACCGGTCACATCCCGGCCCTGCAGTCGGTCGTTGGCATAGGCCACGGCGTTCTGGTAGGCGGCCTCTGCTTGGGCATAGCCCTGTAGGCCCACGCCCAGACGCGCCTCGTTCATCATCACGAACATGGCGCGCATGCCCTTGTGTTCTTCCCCGATCAGATAGCCGGTTGCCTCGTCATAGTTCATCACACAGGTCGAATTGCCGTGGATGCCCATCTTTTCCTCGATCTTGCCGACCGAAACGCCGTTGCGGGCGCCCAGATTGCCCTCATCATCGTGCAGAATCTTGGGTACGATGAAAAGGCTGACACCCTTGATGCCCTCTGGACCGCCGGGGATCTTGGCCAGCACCAGATGAATGACGTTTTCCGCCATGTCGTGATCGCCGGCGGAGATAAAGATTTTCTGGCCCGACACCTTGTATGTGCCGTCATCCTGCGGCTCCGCCTTGGTGCGCATCAGTCCCAGATCGGTGCCGCAATGTGGCTCCGTCAGGTTCATCGTCCCGGTCCACTCGCAGGTCGCCATTTTGGGCAGGTAAAGGTCCTTTTGCGCGTCCGAGCCATGTTCCAGAATGGCAGAGACGGCGCCGTGTGTCAGACCCTGATACATGTTGAAGGCCATGTTGGCGCTGACCATCGGTTCCTGTGCGGCAGTATGCATGATGTAGGGAAGACCCTGTCCGCCATATTGCTCCGGCACGTCCATGGCCGTCCAACCACCTTCGCGGACCTGATCAAATGCGGCCTTAAAGCCGGTCGGTGTGCGGACCACACCATTTTCCAGCACGCACCCTTCGGTGTCCCCAATTACGTTGAGGGGTGCGAGCACTTCGGCCGAGACTTTGCCTGCTTCTTCCAGCACCGCACCGGTGAAATCGACGTCCAGGTCGGCATAGCCGGGAATATCCTGTTCGCTGACTTTCAGAAGATCATGCAAGACAAATTGCAGGTCTTTGACAGGGGCGGTGTAGGTGGGCATGTGGAGTCTCCGGTCAGTTCAAAGCAGCGTGTTTCAGGCCGCTGCGGTTTTCGATTTGGCAATCTCTGCCAGTTTCGCTTCGCCCCATTTCATCTGGCTTTTCAGCTCAGCGATGGCTTCTTCAAGCTCGGTCTTCTGGGCTTCCATATCAGCGAGATGAATTTTGGCGAGTTCATAAGATTGGCTCAGCTGGGTCAGTTGCCCGTCGTCCATGTGATACAGGTCCAGCAGCTGGCGAATTTCTTCCAACGAGAAACCAAATCGCTTGCCGCGCAGGATCAGCTTCAGCCGGGCGCGGTCGCGCTTGGTAAACAAGCGGCGCTGGCCTTCGCGGATCGGGAACAGCAGTTCCTTGGCTTCGTAAAAGCGCAATGTGCGTGGCGTGACCTCGAAGGCCTCACACATTTCGCGGATATTCAATGTGTCCGTTGTCATGTTTGTGTCCATTCTTTCCAATGCGTCATGCACCGGCAAATGCGAGGTCTTTCCCCTTCTTACAAGAATAGTTGACGTTAACGTAAACGGAACGTGGCGTCATTTCGAAGCTGACGAAAGGTCAGGCAAAGTAACCCTAGGTCACGCGCAATTTTCTAAGAGGGAGAAATCACAGATTTTCCCCGTATATGCCGCTTTTATTGGGTTTTTTGGCTGGTGCTCTTCGGTTCACCCTGCGCTGCATCCGGCAGTTCGCAGCCCTTTTGGGGCGGCGGGCGCAACCCCGGCAGACGTTGGCCGGGTCCAGCTTTCGTCAGCGCAGGGCCGATAAAACGGAATTGGGATCAGTTCTGCGGTGACTTCAAAGACGACTGATCATGCTAGCCAAGTGACTTGGCCGTATCATCCCGCAAACGCTTCAGCTCGGCCATCGTCTCGTCCAGTTGGGCGCGCTGCTCTTCCAGTTCACCCATTTGCCGGTCGGCGAGTTCAATCCATTGCTTCATCTGTGCTGCAGTACCTTCGTTTTCGTAGATCAACAGCCACTGCCGGATATCTTCCAGCGAAAACCCAAAGCGGCGACCGCGCAGGATCAGGGTCATCCGCGCCAGTTCCTTGGGCCCGTAAAAACGCGATCTGCCTTCCTTTTCAGGTGCGAGCAGCTCAATGTATTCGTAATACCGCAGGGTGCGCGGGGTAACATCGAACTTGGCACACATTTCCTTGAAGGACAGGCGGGTGTCGGACATGGGTATTCTCCTGATGGAGAAAGATTAACCGCTCGCCCGTTTCAGGGCAACGCGCCTAGTTCAAAAATCCCGGTGCGAAAAAGAAGAACCCGTACGCGACGATCAATGCAGGCACCATCGAATAGATCGTGGCCCAGATAGCGGCGCGGGGGTTGAGGGCGATGGCCGGGAAAAGCGCGTCGCCGTCATTCGAAATCGCATTGCCGATCAGTGCCGAAAACGGCACCAGCCCATTGATGTATAGGGTCGTTACCAGCACCTGTGGTCCGCAGCCCGGCACCAGCCCGATCAAGACGCCCATCAATGGCAAAAGCGGGGCAACGCCCTTGAACCACATCTCAAGATCCAGCCCGCCGTAAGCAACCGCATAGTCATAGGCAAGGAATGCGCCAATCACCCAGACCGAGATAAATGCCGTCTCTTCGGCCATGCGGGTGACCGCGGGGTCCTTGGCATTGGTCATCGCAGAAAGCTTAGAGGTGGCCCAGATGAAAAGGCCCGTGAACGTGCCCGCCAGAGCAATTGCCTCAATTGTCAGGGCACCGGCCAATGCCGCGATGTCCACATTGGCAAGGTCCATCACGCCCAGCGCAAGCCCTGGAATGGCCAGAGCGAGGAATAGCCAGTCACGCATGCGCACCGCACCAATCCGGGGGGCAAGCTCGCATTGGGCAGAGGTGTCGGCGCGGAATTCTGGCGCACCCATCCGATCAATCACCCAGCCCGAAAGGATGCCGACACTAAAGCTAAGTGGCAGCAGGATCACCGCAGCATCCGGGCGTGTGGCAATCAACAGAAAGGCCGCGTCGCCCATCGTGGCCGTCAGGGCCGCAACAACGGCTCCAAAGCCTACGTTTCCGGATGAATAAGCGGCCACCACAATGACCGCTCCGCCGCAGCCGGGTGTCGCCCCCAAAAGGGCCGCCAGTGGAACCTGCCAGCCTTTCGAACGGCTCAGCGCTTCACCCAAGTCAAAGTGAAAGACTTTTTCGGCACCATAGAACAGCAACAATGTCGCCGCGACAAAGCAGGACACGGCGATGTAGGCGTCGACCATCAGTTCCCGGGTCAAAAGACCCAAACCGCCCGGGGCTGCCGCCAAAGCCATCAGTATCAGGGCCACCAGCAACCGCTTTGCCCGGAACGGACCGATGCGGCGGGGCAGGGCGACGGGGCCTTGCGGGTCTAATGTGGTGGAGGTCATGCACTTATCCAGTTGCGAATTATTCTCAATCTCAAATATAGGACTTGCCCCCGCGCTGGCAAGTGACAATTTTGCGCACAAAGGAATCCCGCTTTGACAGACACCTCACCCCCCGACCGAAACGCCACTGTGCGCCAGTTTATTGGTGCGCTGCCGCATTCTGTGACCTTGGGCATGCGGTTGACGGATGTGACCGATGGCGAAGCGACGATTGTGATGGACTACGACGAACGTTTCATCGGCGATCCTGAAACCGGTGTGATCCACGGTGGAGCCGTCTCGGCATTGATGGACACCTGCGGCGGGGCGGCTGTGATGTCGCACCCTTCGGCACCCACCAGCACAGCGACCCTTGATCTGCGGATCGACTACATGCGCCCTGCGACACCGGGTCACCGGATCACGGCCATTGCCACCTGCTACCACGTTACCCGCTCGGTGGCCTTTGTGCGGGCCACGGCCATGGATGAGGATACGGCCCGTCCTGTCGCCACTGCCACTGGGGCGTTTACGGTCGAAGGGGGCAAATCATGAAGCGGCGGCCCGAACCGGTGCAAGTCGTCAAATCCCGCCGCGATGCCGCCCTGGATCAACTTGTCGGCGGCGTGCCCTATATCCAGTTTCTGGGCATTCGCTTTGACCGCCGCGGCGACGAACTCACTGGCGTACTGCCCTTCGCAGAGACCCACATCGGCAACCCGATGCTGCCTGCGATCCACGGCGGCGTAACGGCGGCCTTTCTTGAGGTCACCGCGATCATCGAACTCAGCTGGTCCGCCATGTGGGGGGAAATCGAAGCCGGAGAGGCGGACATCGCAAAGCGCGGGTTGCCCAAGACGATCGACTTCACGGTGGATTATCTGCGGTCTGGACTGCCGCGCGATGCCTATGCCCGCGCCCGCGTGAACAGATCGGGCCGCCGTTATGCCTCTGTCCATGTAGAGGCTTGGCAGGATAACCGCAGCCGACTTTTTGCCCAGGCGACCGGGCATTTCCTGATGCCCGTCCGCAATGGCTGAGACCGCGCCGCTGACACATCGGCGGGTCTTGCATATCGCTTTGCCGATTGTGCTGTCGAATGCGACCGTGCCGATCCTCGGCGTCGTCGACACCGGCGTGGTTGGACAATTGGGCGAGGCGGCACCCATCGGCGCCGTAGGCATTGGCGCGATTATCCTGACAGCGATCTACTGGGTTTTTGGCTTTCTGCGCATGGGCACCACCGGTCTGACGGCGCAGGCGGCGGGTGCCGGACAACCGGGCGAGGTTGCCGCACTTCTGACCCGGTCGCTGCTGATCGGAGCTGCGGCAGGCGTCGGAATCATCATCCTGCAGGTCTGGCTTTTTGCCGGCGCCTTCTGGATATCACCGGCAAGTGCAGAGGTTGAGGGGCTTGCCCGCACCTATATGGCGATCCGCGTTTGGTCCGCGCCTGCAGTCATCGGACTTTATGGTATTACTGGCTGGCTGGTGGCGCAGGAACGCACCCGCGCGGTGCTGGCCCTGCAAGTTCTGATGAACGGCACCAACATCCTGCTCGATCTGCTGTTTGTGCTCGGCTTTGGCTGGGGCGTGGCGGGGGTGGCCTGGGCCACCTTTATCGCGGAGTGGTCGGGGCTTCTCTTTGGGCTCTGGTTGTGTCGCGCGGTCTTTGCGGTGCCCGCCTGGCGCGATTGGCCCCGTGTCTTTGACCGGGCACGGCTGCGTAACATGGCAGTTGTGAACACTGACATTCTGATCCGCTCGGTCCTGCTGCAGGCAATCTTCGTCAGCTTTCTTTTTTACGGTGCCCGTTTTGGAGATGTGCAACTGGCCGCCAACCAGATTCTGATGCAGTTCCTCTATGTCACTTCCTACGCCATGGACGGTTTCGCCTTCGCGGCAGAGGCATTGGTCGGTCAGGCTCTGGGGGCCGCAAACGCCGTCAGACTGCGTCGCGCGGTGGTGCTCACCTCGTTCTGGGCGTTGATGATCTGTGCGGCACTCTCATTGGTCTTTGCTCTCATCGGTCCGTGGAGCATCGCGATAATGGCCAAATCTGTGCCCGTGCAAGAGGCCGCCGTGACCTATCTGCCCTACATGGTCGCTGCACCTTTGGTCGGTGTCGCGGCCTGGATGCTTGACGGTATTTTCATCGGCGCGACGCGAACGACCGATATGCGCAACATGATGATCATCTCGACCATCGCCTATTTCGTGGCCGTCATCCCCCTCATGGCGGTATTTGGCAATCATGGGCTCTGGCTTGGTCTGCTTTTCAGCTTTGCGGTGCGTGGGGTCACATTGGGCTGGAAGTATCCCCGGCTGGAAAGGTCGGCGGCATAGGCTGGGTATGGAATGTCCAGTCCAACCCGTTTGTGATGTCAGGCACAGCGGGCGCATGTGATACATCTTTTACACGACAATTGTCATGGGTCTTTCGGGGCCAATCCCGTTGCAACTCAGCGTCCTGCCGCGCTGGCATGGCAGCTTCGTGCGGATGCCGGTCGCATCAATCCGTACATGTTCGATTTAATCAAAGATGCAGTTGAGCAGACCCGGCACTTAAGTCCAGTCACCACGCCCCGTGCCGACAGCCTCGGTCACTGATCCGAACCCGTCTCGTTCCAGCAATCGGTCCAACCCCTGCGCAATCTCTCCGGCAAGCGAAATGCCACCGTAAACGAGGGCGGTGTAAAGCTGCACCGCCGTCGCCCCGGCGCGGATCTTTTGATAGGCTTGCTCCGCCGAACTGACCCCGCCCACGCCAATGATGGGCAGATCAGTCATGCCCGACAGGCTGGCCAGCACGCGCGTGGATTTCTCAAATAGCGGCTGACCCGAAAGTCCACCGGTTTCCGTCTTGTGGGGGCCGTGCAGCCCGTCCCGGTCAAGCGTGGTGTTCGTTGCGATCAAGCCCGCGATGCCAGCACCATTGGCGACCTCGGCGACATCGGCCAATTCTTCAGCGGTCAAATCCGGCGCAATCTTCAGAAATACCGGAATTTCCGTGGCATTGGCGGCGATCACACCTGACAAAAGCGCCGCCAGCGCAGCCTTGCCCTGCAAGTCGCGCAGTTTTTCGGTGTTGGGCGAAGAGACATTGACCGTCGCGAACTCCACATGCGGGCCGCAATGGGCGATGACACGGGCGAAATCGCCTGCACGGTCGGTGCTCGTCTTGTTGGCCCCAAGGTTCAACCCCACGATCCCGCGATGACCTTTCAGCCGCTCGCCGATCGCCTCCATCCCATCGTTATTGAACCCAAAGCGATTGATTGCCGCCTGATCTTCGCTCAGCCGAAACAGCCGCGGTCGCGGATTGCCTGGCTGGGGCAGGGGGGTCGCCGCCCCGACCTCCAGAAACCCAAAGGCCGTTTGCGACAAAGCCGCCAGCGCTGTGGCGTTCTTGTCAAAGCCCGCGGCCAGACCGATGGGGTTCGGCAAGTCCAGCCCTGCAAGTGTCACCCGCAGCCGATCCGATGTGACCGGCCCGCCCTTGGGTCCCAATCCGGTGTTCAGAGCTTTCAGCGCGAGCCCATGCGCGCGTTCGGGATCAAAGGACCGCAGCGCCCGCAGGCCGATCTGCTCAATCAGGCTCATAGGTCGGGAAACTGATGCGCGCCGTCGACAAGCGGCAATGGCTGGGACCAGATCACGTCTTCCAATCGCAAAGTGCGATAAAGATGCGGGAACAGCGCACCGCCGCGGGACGGTTCCCACTTTAGATCATCGCCAAGCTTGTCGGCCTCCAGCGCGGCCAGCATCAGCCCATCGACACCCGCAAAATGCTTCGCCGCGGTCTCGGCGGCCTGTTCTGCCGTCGAAAAGTGGATATAGCCATCGGCCAGATCGATTGGCGCGCCCTGTGTTTCACCGGCCTCGACCAGCGCCCGCCATTCGGGCGTACGGAAAATCTTGTAAATCAGCATGACCGCTCTGTGCCGTGTGCCCGTCAATTAATCAAGACCGCCTGTCACAGAACTGACGTAGGGGCCGTTTACGCCGATGAGGCGTCTGGACATTTGACTCTGTCCCGACCCCTCGCCAAGCTACCAGTATTCCAATTTGGGGGAACCAAGAATGACATTCCGTATCCTGTCCGCCACCGCCGCTCTTGCCCTGATGGCAAGCACGGCATCGGCTGATTACAACCTCACCATCCTGCACACCAACGATTTCCATGATCGGCATGAACCGATCAGCAGATTTGACGGTCCATGCTCTGCCGAAGACAACGCGGCTGGCGAATGCTTTGGCGGCACAGCGCGCCTTGTGACCGCCGTCGCCGAAGCGCGCTCGCGCTCGAACAACTCCATCCTCGTGGATGGCGGTGACCAATTTCAGGGCACATTGTTCTACACCCAGTACAAGGGCACCATGACGGCAGAGTTCATGAACCTCTTGGGTTATGACGCCATGACCGTTGGCAACCACGAGTTTGACG
Source organism: uncultured Paracoccaceae bacterium (assembly GCA_947493335.1). GTDB lineage: Bacteria > Pseudomonadota > Alphaproteobacteria > Rhodobacterales > Rhodobacteraceae > CANMYO01. Next base: position 394,544 of record CANLQO010000001.1, read on the forward strand.
ATGGCCCCGAAGTCCTGTCCGCATTCACCGACGCAGTTGAATTCCCGATCCTGATGTCGAACGCCGATATCTCGGGTGAGCCGCTGATTGCCGACAAGATCGCGAAATCCGTCGTGATTGAACGCGGAGGCGAAAAGATCGGCCTGATTGGCCTGACACCCGAAGATACTGACGAACTTGCCAGCCCCGGCCCGAACGTGATCTTCACCGACCCCTCGGATGCCGTGCAGGGAGAGGTCGACAAGCTGACCGAAATGGGCGTGAACAAGATCATTGTCCTGTCCCACTCAGGCTATTCGACTGACCAAGAGGTTGCAGCCAATACCTCTGGCGTTGACGTGATCGTCGGCGGACACTCCAACACGCTGCTGTCCAACACCTCTGACCGTGCCGCGGGTCCGTACCCCACCATGGTCAACGGCGTGGCCATCGTGCAGGCCTATGCCTATGGTAAATTCCTGGGCGAGTTGAACGTGACCTTTGACGACGAAGGTGTCGTGACCGAAGCCGTTGGCGAGCCGATCATCATTGATGGTGCCGTGGTCGAAAACGAGGCTGTGCTGGCCCGTATCGGCGAATTGGCAGAGCCACTGGAAGCCCTGCGCAACCAAGTTGTTGGCAACACAGCCGCAGCGATCGAAGGCAATCGCGACGTCTGCCGGGCCATGGAATGCTCTGGCGGCAACCTTGTCGCGGACGCCATGCTTGACCGTGTCGCCGATCAGGGGATTCAGGTTGCCATCGCCAACGCGGGCGGCATCCGTGCCTCCATCGACGCGGGAGAAGTGACAAAGGGCGAAGTCCTGACCGTGCTGCCGTTCCAGAACACGCTGTCCACATTCTCGGTCTCTGGCGATGTCCTGCTGGCCGCACTTGAAAACGGCGTGTCCGAAATCGAAGAAGGTGCGGGCCGTTTCCCGCAGGTCGCTGGTCTGACCATGACCGTTGACCCGGCCGCAGAGCCCGGTAGCCGCGTTTCCGACGTCATGGTTGGCGGTGAGCCGCTTGATGGCAGCGCAACCTATGGCATGGTGTCAAACAACTATGTCCGCAACGGTGGCGACGGTTACAAGATGTTCGTGAACGCTGCGGACGCATATGACTTTGGTCCGGATCTGGCTGACGTCGTTGCCGATTACATCGCAGAGCAGGGCGACTATCAGCCCTACACCGATGGTCGCATCATGATGAAGTAAGCCTTTTCAAAGACTTACAAAGAACGCCCCGGTCGCTGGATCGGGGCGTTTTTTCATGCCCAACACTGAAAATGTAAGCGCTTGCATAGAATCGGATGACTGGCTATACCGATGGAACAGCCAGACCCCTTTTGTCTGCTGTAATGGATCCCGCAGACAACAGGATGTGCTTCCGATGGCCCCGACTTACCTGAAAAAAGCGACGCTAACCTCGACCTCTGATGCGTCAGACGTCAACGAAATCGTGCAGAACATTCTCAACGATATCGAGGCCGGCGGCGATGACGCTGCCCGCGAATATGCGGCCAAGTTTGATAAATATGACGGTAACATCATTCTGACGCAGGAAGAGATTGACGCGGCTTCTGCCCTTGTCCCCGACCGGCTCAAGGCTGACATCCGTTTTGCCGCTGACAACGTGCGCCGTTTCGCCGAAGCGCAGAAAGGCACCGTGCAGGATATCGAGGTGGAAGTTGTGCCAGGTCTGATCGCCGGGCAAAAGGCGATCCCCGTTGATGCTGCTGGCTGCTATGTGCCCGGTGGCCGTTACAGCCACATCGCCAGCGCCATCATGACAGTGACCACCGCCAAGGTGGCTGGTTGCCAGCACATCATGGCCTGTTCTCCGCCGCGCCCCGGCGTCGGTGTGAACCCCGCAATTGTCTATGCTGCTCACGTCTGTGGGGCCGATACGATCATGGCCATTGGTGGTGTGCAGGGCGTCGCCGCCATGACCTTTGGCCTTTTCGGCCAGCCCAAGGCCAAAATTCTCGTGGGTCCCGGCAACCAGTTCGTGGCCGAGGCCAAGCGCATCCTCTTTGGGCGCGTCGGCATTGATATGATCGCCGGGCCAACTGACAGTCTGATCCTTGCCGACAAGGATGCCGACCCGCATATCGTCGCCACCGACCTCGTGTCCCAGGCAGAGCATGGGTACAATTCCCCGGTCTGGCTGGTCACTGACGACAAGGCGCTGGCCGAAGACGTTATGGCCCGTGTGCCTGCCCTGATCGACGACCTGCCAGAGGTCAATCGCGACAACGCATTCGCCGCGTGGCGCGATTATGCAGAGGTCATCCTTTGCGCCGACCGCGAAGAGATGGCAGCAACTTCAGACGCTTACGCGCCGGAGCACCTGACCGTTCAAGCCGCCGACCTTGATTGGTGGCTGAAGCGCCTGACCTGCTATGGCTCGCTTTTCCTGGGCGAAGAAACCACGGTCAGCTACGGCGACAAGGCCTCTGGCACCAACCATGTGCTGCCAACCTCGGGTGCCGCCAGCTACACAGGCGGTCTTTCGGTTCACAAGTTCATGAAAATGGTCACATGGCAGCGGGCGACACGCGAAGGTTCGCGCGATGTGGCCGAGGCGACCGCCCGCATTTCCCGCCTTGAGGGCATGGAGGGCCACGCCCGCGCCGCTGACGTCCGTCTTGCCAAATACTTCCCGGGCGTGAATTTCGACCTTTCCGCTGACAGCTAACCTCCCAAAGGAGCGACCCTTGAACATCGACAAGAAAATCGTGGACGATCTTGTGGCCAATGACGTGTCCTTCGTCACTACCGTCCCCTGCAAGCAACTCGCTGGCGTCATTGACGAAGTCGATGCCCGCGATGGGATTTTCCACATCCCGTCCAATAAGGAAGATGAGGGCATGGGCCTTTGCGCCGGTGCCCACATGGGCGGTAAGCGCCCGGCGATCATCATGCAGAACACCGCCATCGGCGTGACGATCAACACGCTGGCAACGCTGACACAATATTACCGCATGCCGCTGCCGATGATCATTTCCTATCGTGGTGAGCTGCGCGAACCTGTCGCCTGTCAGGTTGAGATGGCCGTGCACACAAAGGCGCTTCTGGCGCAACTCAACATCCCGACCTACCACTTCCACTGGCAAAAGGATGTGGAAGAGTTCGACAACATCCTCAAATACACCTTCATGTGCAACAAACCGGTGGCGATCCTGACCGACGCCAACTTCTGGGGAGGCTACGGCGACCAATGATCCGCTCTGAAATCCTACGCGACATCGCGCCCATCCTCCGTGACCAGCTTGTGGTCTGCAACATCGGCATTCCCTCTCAGGAATTGCACGCCATCGACGACCAGCCGAGCAATTTCTACATGCTCGGGACCATGGGGCTGGCCTCTTCCATCGGCCTTGGGCTTGCACTTTCTCAACCCAAACCGGTGATTGTGATCGACGGGGACGGGTCAGTTTTGACCAATCTTGGCACGCTGCCCACCATCGGCAACAACTGCCCCGACAACTACATCCTGATGATCATCGACAACGGCTCTTATGGCTCCACCGGGGATCAGCCGACATATGCTGGCATGAAGACCGACCTTGCGGCCATGGCCCGCGCCGCAGGCTGCGACAACGTGGTCGAGGTGCAGGACAAAGATACCGGCGACGCACTGCAAGCTGCGCTCGACAGCGGCAAGGGCACCGTCATGGTCGTCAAATGCGACAGCGGCAACGCCAAGATGCCTGTGATCACGATGGACCCTGTGGTGATCAAGCACCGTTTCATGGAAGCCGTGAAAGCTTGACCATCCTGCCCCGTTCTGGCCTGTAGCAAGGGCAGAACGGGGGACACATCATGTGGCAATTCTGGGTCGATCGCGGCGGCACCTTTACCGACATCGTCGCGCGCACACCGGGCGGTGATCTTGTCACCCACAAGCTGCTGTCGGAAGACCCCGACAACTACGCCGATGCCGCCGTCCACGGTATCCGCACGCTTCTGGGTCTTGGCCCGGATGACCCGATCCCGCCGGGCCAGATCGGCGCGGTCAAGATGGGCACCACCGTTGCCACCAATGCATTGCTGGAACGCAAGGGCGAACGCACGCTGCTGCTGATCACGCGGGGCCAGCGCGACCTTCTGCGTATCGGCTACCAGAACCGCCCCCGGCTCTTTGACCTTCACATCGTCTTGCCCGAATTGCTCTATGCTGAAGCGGTTGAGGTTACCGAACGCCTGTCTGCCACGGGCGAGGTCATTACACAGCTGGATGAGGGTGCCGCCCGCGACGCGCTGCAAACCGCCTATGACGCGGGCACCCGGTCTGTCGCCATCGCCTTGATGCACGCCTACCGCTTTCCCGACCACGAAAAACGTCTGGGCGACATCGCCGCCGAAATTGGCTTTTCCCAGATCTCGCTGTCCCACGCGGCCAGCCCCCTGATTAAGCTCGTCTCGCGCGGGGACACCACGGTGGTTGACGCCTACCTCTCACCCATCTTGCGCCGCTACGTCGAACAGGTCGCGGGCGCCCTAAACGACAGCGCGGGCAACGCCCCTAACCTGATGTTCATGCAATCGAACGGCGGTCTGACGGATGCGCGGCTCTTTCAGGGCAAGGACGCAATCCTGTCTGGTCCCGCTGGCGGCGTTGTCGGCATGGTCCGCACAGCGGCAGAACACGGGTTGGACAAGATCATCGGCTTTGACATGGGCGGCACCTCTACGGATGTCTGCCACTTTGCCGGCGAATACGAACGCAGCTTTGAGACAGAAGTCGCAGGCGTCCGAATGCGGGCACCAATGATGTCGATCCACACGGTTGCCGCGGGCGGCGGGTCAATCTTGACCTTCCGCGATGGCCGGATGCAGGTCGGCCCCGAAAGTGCCGGCGCGAATCCCGGCCCCGCGTCCTATGGCCGAGGCGGTCCATTAACTGTCACTGATTGCAACGTGCTTTTGGGTAAGGTTCAGCCCGATTTCTTCCCGGCGGTTTTTGGTGCTGACGGAATGCAGACGCTTTCTGTACGGGTTGTGCATGATGCATTTAAGACACTCAACGCCCAGATCGGTGGCGACCAAAATATTGAAAAAATTGCCGAAGGTTTCCTGCGCATCGCGGTTGAAAACATGGCCAACGCAATCAAGAAGATCTCGGTCCAGCGCGGCTATGACGTTACCAAATATGCGCTGAACTGCTTTGGCGGGGCAGGGGGGCAACATGCGTGCCTTGTGGCCGATGCCCTTGGAATGTCTACGATTTTCATCCATCCCTTCGCCGGAGTCCTTTCGGCTTTTGGCATGGGGTTGGCCGATATCCGTGCGATCCGTGAACACCAGTTCGGGCTACCTATTGATGCGGTAAATGCGGCTCAAACAGCGCTAAATGCGCTCACAGTTCAGGCCACCGCCGAGGTCGCAGAGCAGGGCATCGCACCGGACGCCATCACCGTGAACAAGATCGCCCATATCCGCACGAATGGGGCGCACCAGACGCTCGAAATTCCGTTCGACACACCCGATGCAATGACCGCCGCCTTTGCATCGGCACATCTCCAACGCTTTGGTTTTGCACCAGTTTATGACCATTTGATCATTGATCTTCTGACAGCCGAGGCCATTGGCGCCACCGGCGGCACCGTGACGCTTGATGGCGCCGTAATGGCAGAACGATCAGACGAAACCGTGCGGATGTATACCGATGGTGCCTGGCGCGATGTGCCACTGGTCAACCGTAACGCGCTGAAACTAGGCGATAAAATTGCAGGCCCCGCGATCATCTCGGAACCGACCGGCACCAATGTGATCGAACCCGGTTGGGCGGCGGAATGCGTCTCTGGCGGCAACCTGATCCTGCGTCGCGCTGTGGCCTTGCAGCGCAAAGAGGCGATTGGCACCTCCGTTGACCCTGTGATGCTCGAGGTTTTCAACAACCTCTTCATGTCCATCGCGGACCAAATGGGGGCCACCCTCGCCAACACCGCCTATTCGGTCAACATCAAGGAAAGATACGACTTTTCCTGCGCGATCTTCGATCAGAACGGCGATCTTGTGGCCAACGCCCCGCATGTGCCGGTGCATCTGGGGTCCATGTCCGAAAGCGTGCGCACCGTGTTGCGTGAAAACGCAGGCACCGTGCGACCGGGTGACGTTTTCATGATGAACAACCCTTATAATGGCGGCACCCATCTGCCCGATGTCACCGTCATCACACCCGTCTTCGACGCCGCAGGCAAAAATATCATCTACACCGTCGCAAGTCGCGGCCATCACGCCGATATCGGCGGCAAGACGCCCGGTTCCGCCCCGCCCGATAGCACCCATATTGAGGAAGAAGGCGTGCTGATCGACAACTTCCTGCTTGTGGATCAGGGAGAGTTGCGCGATGCCGCGACCCGCGCCTTGCTGGCCGGTGCTAAATACCCCTGCCGCAACATCCCTGAAAACATGGCAGACCTCGCAGCCCAGATTGCTGCCAACGCCACCGGCGTTCGTGAACTCCTCAAGATCACGGACCAATTCGGGTTGGAAACGGTGCATGCCTATATGGGCCATGTGCAGGACAACGCCGAGGAATCGGTGCGCCGTGTGCTCGACGTGCTTCACGACAGCCACTTCACCTATCCCCTTGATAGTGGGGCGGAAATTCAGGTTGCGATCACCGTCGACAAGGCCGCCCGCAGTGCCACGATCGACTTCACCGGCACCTCTGCGCAGGACCCGTTGAACTACAACGCCCCGCGCGCCATCTGCCGGGCCGTTGTGCTTTATGTGTTCCGCACCCTCGTGGGTAGTGACATCCCAATGAACGAGGGCTGCCTGAAGCCGCTAAGCCTCGTGATACCAGAAGGTTCGATGATCAACCCCGCCTATCCTGCAGCCGTGATCTCTGGCAACACAGAGGTCAGCCAGGCCATTGCGGACACGCTTTTTGGCGCGCTGGGCGTGATCGCCGGCAGTCAGGGGACGATGAATAATTTCGTTTACGGCAATGACACCTATCAGAATTACGAAACCATCTGTGGCGGCACCGGCGCTGGCCCGGATTTTGATGGCACCTCAGCCGTGCATTCCCACATGACCAATACCCGCATGACCGATCCCGAGGTGCTCGAGACCCGTTTCCCAGTTCGGGTCGAGGAATTTTCGATCCGTCGCGGATCAGGCGGGGCTGGACGGCATAGTGGTGGCGACGGCATCATTCGCAAATTGCAGTTTCTGGAACCCATGACCGTGACGGTCCTCACCTCTCACCGCGACACTGCGCCCCACGGCGTCGCGGGTGGTGCACCGGGAAAGACGGGTGAAAACAGCGTCTTGCGCGTCGATGGCCGGGTCGACCCGCTTAAGGGTAACGATGAAACCCAGATGAACCCGGGCGACATCTTCATTTTGAAAAGCCCCGGCGGCGGCGGTTTTGGCACTGTCGGATAAAGTATGGAGGCGAGTATCGGAATCGAACCGGTGTACACGGATTTGCAATCCTATGAATCACGCTGATTTTGTTAACATATTTCGTAAAATGAACCGTGGAGAGCCTGTGAAATATCAGTAGGTTGGTTGCTGATCGTACAATTGGAGGATGGAATCCACTTGGCCAACCAGTGCGGAGCATTGCCTCAGCCCCATAAAATCGCGAACTTCGTTCCAAAGGCCATTTCACCCGGCATTGCAGAGTCACCCGTAATTCAAGAAAGTGTCGATAGATCGAAGTTATAGTTCAAGTTTAGGTCGGGCATACCACTATCCCGTGACCACTTTCTTCAAACTGATGGTTTGCGATTTTGGTCGAGTCGCAAGTAACTTCCAATTCAGATATGACGTATGTTGGTATTGCCTTCGCATTGACCCGCTCCTTACGGGCTTTCTCCCAAATCATGGCAGCTACTCCTGCGGCGTGCGGGCAAGCCATGCTAGTCCCAGACTTGCTGCTTAGCCCTCCTCCAGACGACGCCGAAACTATGTCTTCGCCCGGTGCAGAAACGCTTACGTCAGAGTTTGAGAACGGTGAGACATGAAAGGTGTTTTCTTTGCGACCAAGTGCGCCACAAGCTACTATCCCATTTGTGGAGGCGGGAATTGAAGATGGCGAGATGAAACTTGAATTTTCATTGCGCTTGGATGAGTTGCCGCTGGCGGCAATGATAGTTGCGCCATTGCAAACTGTTCCAGTGGCCTGATTGGCCAGTTGCACAAACTTGTCGAGTAATCGTGAGTTTTCCATCATCAGGCTTAACGCACGGCCTGTCGCGATGTCTAAGGGTAGACCCTTTTCTACAAGTAGTTCGACGGACTTCGCGTAATTGAAACCCAAAGATAATGAGACAACGTTTGCTTGAAATGAATAGATAGCTTCATGGAGCGCGGCAAAGACATTTGCCGACGTGCCTCTTCCTTTGTTGTCCAAGACCTTCGCTGAGTACACGTTACGTATGCCCGGAGCCACGCCAATCCTTCTGCCCTCGACTGCGCGACCAAAAAAAGTACCAGCGCAATGCGTACCGTGCCCTTTTACATCTTCGAGCCCTGTGTTTGTGAAATCTGCCGTTTCAAATTCAACACCGAGAAAAGCAGGATGAGTAATGTCAACTCCCGTATCCAATATGGCAGCCCTTACACCACTGCCGTCAAAGGCGGGGCTATCTGCGCCTATCGCAGCCAAACCCCAGATTGAAGCGTCCGAACTACTTGACTCAAATGTTGGTTCAATCAGAGCGACTGGTACGTTCTCTGCAAAAGCAACGAGTTTATCCGAGTATTCGGTCTTGGCGTCTAAAAAACTCTCCGCGCCAATAGTCAAAACCGAAGGTGAAGGGGAAATTTGAGAACTGAGATCAGGCATCTCAAATTCGTAGGCACTAAGAGGTTCGTCCTCCGAAGGTGTACGATCATTTCGTTCTGGCAGATTGTGATCCAGCAGAAGGATGTAGTCATTACTGTTCTTCATTGTGTTCTTCCCGAAACTCCCAGCGGTCTGAAGCCGCAATCATTTTGGTCAATTGCCCTATATAGCTCGTCCAAAGGCAAATTGGGCCATTGTATTTTTGTGCCGCGTCCCAAAAACCACAAGTGTCGGTTGCTATGGCCTGTGTACAAGTTTCACCAGAAGGATAGTTGTGTTCGCCAAAAATTGATGTGTTCGCTCCGGACCGTACCGGGCAACTAAAGCCATTTCCTTCTGCAAGTTGCGAGTATGCATCCCTCATAAAGACCTGTGTGATACAGAAATCGTACAATTCACGATCGTTGACCTGTAGGCCTCCATCAGAAAAGAAAATTGCGGGAGGATTTGGTAAAAACTGTTGAAAGTAAAGGTATCCACCGTTTGAGTTGTAGTTCAGTTCGTGGTCGCTGATTGCATCAATTGTTTTCAAACCATAGTTTTGAATTATGGAGTGAAGGGCACGCGATACAGCATCATCGCCAAGGTACCTTCCTGCAATCGTCTCTAAGCTTCTTCTTACTTTCGCGTAGTCCGGCCTTTCAGGCCAATCTTGCTCTTTACTAAGATCATCACTTGGGCAGCCATCCAAGATCGCTAAAAGCTCCCACCCCGCAGTGCAAAATTTTTGGCCTTCATCGGTATTCAGGTAGTCTGCGGTGAAAAGCGCAGTCGAACAGGCGCTGTATAGGAATGCTTGATGAGGTTCATGATTTTCTATCCGGTTGTTTGCTCGAATATATGTTACTAACAATGGTAGATATGGTCCTGTAGGATTGCTGTTCCTCGACATAAACCGATATCGTTCAGAGTATTCCTTACCTACATTAGCTATCCACTCTTCTTGTTCAATCGTCGCTAAGCATTCGGTTATCAGAGTAAAATTTACCGGCCAAATGGCTGTACGCTTCTCGCCATCGGGTTGAAGCACGTTCGTAAAGATGCACGGTATTTTCACCGGAGTTGGAAGATCCGTTAGCGTAATTTCGTAGTAATCAACTTCTTTTTCATGACCCTCTCTCCAAAGGATCGGGTCCTTCGTAAGGTTCAGTTGATTTAGGGCATGTTCCTGAAGAAAACTTGTGAGCAATGGCTCGTCGGAGTTTGAGAACACCTGAGAAACGCCGTCTTGCTCTTCAATCTCTTTAATTAGAGATAGCTGCTCAATGAGGCATTTTCTCGCGAAAGCTTCATAATTTTTTAGGAATGTGTTGATGCCGTAAGGGGTGCACAGTAGGTCGTGAAAATGGCGTCCCTCATGCACGAGTGCCGTTTTTTTGACAAGCTCCTCCACTGTTCTTTCGAAATTGAAGCCAAGCTCCTTTACTAGCTCGAGTTCCTCAATGAATTCGTCCATTGATGTTATCTTGGCACCGATCGGCACCGGTGGAGTACAAAAAATATGAAGGGAAAGTGGATCGAAGGATGACGTAGATCGTGGATCGAAAAATTTAGAAGTGCCTGACCAAATTGAGGTTTGAAGTATGCTAACTTCAAAGCTCTTGGAACGCAATTTGATGGGCATGTGGGAAGGACCCTAAGTGGCGATAATTACTTTATTCTGACAGTCAAGAGACAGGTTTTTGGCTTTTCGGTCAATGGAGCATGCAAGCTTCCCGAGGCCGAGTAGCAAGGAAGAAGCGAGTCCAAAGCTATTATCAAGTTGAGGTGCCCCTAGTTAAGTTAACCTACCAAGATTTTCCCTTTTAAGGTGGGCTTTTGAGTTACCTGAAGGCCTTCTAGGTAGGGAGCCATCACCACATCTGGAGTTGACTTAATGGCTACTAAAGCATACATAAAGGCCACTTAAGGGCGATAGGAGTAGCCATTATGGCGACTAAAGTTAGAACTGGAAGGGCTGCGCGACGTGAGTTGAGAGAACTCGGCGCACGCCTCAAAGCTGCGCGACTTCGCCGCCGCCTCCCTGCGAGTCTTGTCTCGGAACGTGCTGCAATTAACCGAATGACATACCGCAAGATCGAAGCTGGTGACCCCAGTGTGAAGATCGGCAGCTACGTCGCCGTTCTGCAAGCACTTGGTTTGATCGAAGGTTGGGGAAAAATTGCAGATCCATTAGGGGACCAAATTGAGTTGGAAGAACTCCCGCAGCGAGCGAGATTAAACAATGGCTAGTAATGTTGAGGTTTGGATCGACTGGCGCGGTCTGCGTCCTGTCGGACTTCTCCGGCGGTCACCGGGATCGGGGAGGGAGAGGGTCGCATTCACTTACGATCCCGCGTGGCTCGAAGACAAAAATGCTTTCTCTTTGACGCCCTATCTACCACTGGACCGTGGTGGATATACTCCGGATGCCGGTCAGGATATGATTCCCGTACTAGGAGACTCCGCGCCGGATAGATGGGGTCGAAATGTCATGATCCGCTTCGAAGGTAGGAAAGCACGCGCTGAAGGTCGAAGGGAGAGGGGGTTTCACGAGACCGACTTTCTACTTGGCGTTAACGACGAGACCCGCCTCGGCGCTCTGCGCTTTAAGGTGGATGATGAGTTTCAATCGCCGCAGGGGATCGGTGTGCCGGTGATGGTCAATCTCGGCAAACTACTCGCCGCCGCACAACGCGTTTTGAGAGGTGAGGAAACCGACGAAGACCTCCAAATGCTTTTCGCTCCGGGGTCGTCGCTTGGTGGGGCACGTCCAAAGGCTAGCGTCAGAGACAACAATGGCGTGATGTCGATTGCAAAGTTCCCAAAGAACGATGACCAATACTCGGTCGAGCGCTGGGAAGCGATTGCGTTGGAAATGGCAGCAGAAGCTAAAATCCGAACGGCGAGCCACGAGCTCCATCATGTCGAGAACAAGATCGTCTTTCTGTCGCATCGCTTCGACCGTGACGGGGACGGTGGTCGCATCCCGTTTGTTAGCGCCATGGCTATGCTAAACGGTCGTGACGGCGAACAATACAGCTACATCGACCTTGCAGACGTCATTGCGTCGGAGAGTGCTGATCCAGAAGCAGACTGGAATGAGCTTTTCCGCCGAGTAGCATTTTCAATCCTAATCAAGAATGCTGACGATCATATGCGCAACCACGGCTTTCTACGCACTGCAGGAGGGTGGCGGCTGTCACCAGCTTACGACATCAACCCAGAACCGAACAGTTTGAGTCTACGAAGCTACGTATCTGAGGATAACGCGGACGCAAGTATTGAACTTCTCCGTCAATCCTCCGAAGACTACATGGTTGAACGCTCCCGCGCTGATGAAATTATCGCCGAGGTGGCAAAAGTCACCGGCCGCTGGCGTGAATTTGCTCAGCGACACCAGACTCCCAAGAGCGAGATTGATCGTATGGCTGGAGCATTTGAACATGAGGAACTTGAAAAAGCGCTTATGTGATTACCTAAGCGCTAAGTGAAGAGCATTCTCTATCAATCCCGCTCAAAAAGATCATCAACTTGCGCGTCAATGTCGTCTTCAGAGGCCTCACTATTGGCGGAGCTTGGTTCCGTATGATCGTGGTCTTCGTACATTCTGGCTTCTCGATTGCCATCCTTGATGTACTCGAAGTCAACGGCTTCGACGATTTCAGTAATCGTCTCCGCGGTAACACCAAAGGGCTCAAGATTTTCTTCGACAAAGTTCCAAACTGTATCGTATGCATCACCATCTTCATCGTCGTGGAGATAGTCTTCCAAGATGTCTTCGTACGCGACGAGATCGGCCACATCGTCCTTCCAGTAAGAGGTAGCTTCGTCACGAAGAACGCTAAGAAGCTGAGTGTCTTCTTCGGCACCTTCGTCGGAAAGTGTGTTTTGAAGAATTGATAGCTGTCGAAACTGGTCAGGGGATGAAGCTTTGGGAGCATAGGCCTTAATAAACTCTCGAGCACTTTTCTTATGGATGGGTGCCCCGAAAGCCAAAACTACCTTGAAGATATCGCAGGCAAATTCGATCTGGTTAGAGAAATCATGAACGGGAAGAATCCCCGCTACTTTCTCAATAATGTCGCTGCCGCTGCACAGTTCATAAGCTTCCCGATTGGTCAGGACCATCTGTAGTAAACGAGTAAAATACTTTGGATGCTCTTTTGAGAATTTTTGGTTGATCTTCTCAAGGCAAAGCATGTCGAGAATACTGTGGTAAGACTCTTTGGATAACTGCGAGCTCTCCTTCAAACTCTTCAAGTTCAAGAGTGAACTCTCTGTATTGAGGCTGAAAAAGAATGCAGTGAGAGTAGCGCAGTCATGGTTGTGCCGCCTAAGAACAAAGTCAGCAACCGATGGGTTGAATAAAGCAATTTGGGACTCGGAGCTCATAGAGCTGATCGTCCTTTGAAGTAGCGAGCCAACGGCCATTTTCATCATAGAATCAAATTGGAACACTACGTTTGAAGCAATTGCTAACCCGTCCTGCAAAACTCTCTCGTTGAAGGCAGAGCGAAGCTCATGTTCGGCGATCGGTGTGCCATTGTAGACAACCAAACAAACTGACATTCTCGTCAGTTCATCAATTTGCTTATCAAAAACATGCGACCAAACATCTTCTGGATTGTCGAGTTTATCGATCACGTATTCCCAGTACTCATCAATGCTGACATCCCGAATGCGGTCTGGATCTGTGATAAATGAGATAAGCCGCGGGTTGAAATTGCCGTGCTGAGTGATTTTCGCATATCGGCGATCGATGTATAACTGCTCGATATGTTCGTTTGATAGGCCACTGTTCCAAATGTGATTGTAGAGTATCCGAGCTCTGTCCAGAAGAGACAGCGATGAGATCGTGATTTCATATTCCTTCTTGTCGACTTTCTTGATGCCGAGCAAGTCACTGTGAAATTTTCCTTGCTTCAGAACTGTGGACCGTGAGGTAAGTATGAAACGCTTAGATCCATCTCGCTCAATTCGATCCATGAAGTTAAGAACGCGGCTGTCGGTTCGACCCTCTATAGCCATCAAATAATTCCGACCTAGAAAGTCATCAAAGTAGAAAACTTGTTCTTTGCCTTTTGTGAGAATTGCCTCGGCTTCGGAAAGGTCATCTTCGATTACGCATAATTCATACCCCATGCCGACGTAGTGATGCGCAAGTTGGTCTGCTAGCGTAGTTTTCCCAATTCCACCTTCACCGGTTATCACAACGGAGTGTAGATCTTCGAGTTTTTCGATTGCGCTGGAGTGATTGTGGGTGACGACGTACATTTTTGTCGCGTCAATTATCTGGTCTCGCTTTGCTTCGCTGCGTCCAGTAAGTGCCGAGCTGAGCATGGACGTGAGCACGTTGCTGCTGGATAACCAAAGCTTGTAGTGTTTCTTTTCCACCTCTGGATATTTTGCGAGAAAATCGTTCAGGTTCTCTTTGCCCAAAATATCGTTTTCCGAGGTTATGTAAGGGCTGAAAATGTCCTTTATCTTGATCTTGTCCGCTCTTGAGAGTGGAAGTGAAGTAGCGAAAATATAGCGCTTTGGATTGATCAGTCTGACCTTGTGAACTTCGTCGGTGGACAATCGTTTCAGCAGTGCCGTGGTGCCGCTTTTCAGCCAATGCTTGCTTTGTATGATGACTTCTTGGTCTTGTGCCGAAAAAAACCTACCATCTACGCCTGCATCCTTGCCGGGCTTGAAACGATCGACTTGGACGGACTCTTGGCTAGAAATTAGGTCGTTTACGAGAACCTCGAACTCTTTGTCGTTCAGGTTATCGAAATTATAATTCTGCAATGCTAGGCCCCCAAAGGCAATCGAGCCTCGTTACTTGCGGATATTCTCAGGCGAGACCTACGCTCGCAAGTCAATTCGACGCCAAGGACCTCTTTCCGCCACGCAGAAACGATACGTTTTGAGAAGCGCGGTTTTGATTGCTATGGATCCAGTCCGGGTCGAGGGGACTAGTAAGCCGGGCACATGGTTGCTTTAAGGTCGTCGGCCAGTTCAGGAGCTCCAAATCCTGCAGCAACGTCCCTTGCAGTCTGGGACGCCATGTATTCCAGATCGAGGTTCAGGGCATCACAGATCTGCTTAGTCAGTTGAGCACGATATTCACGCTCCATGTCCGGGGATACGGTCTTAGTCATAGATTTTCTCCAATATTGTCAGCGTGTCTTCATACTAAATTCTGAAAGTTAGCAATTGTTGCAGAGAACGTGCGCCGGATGAGATCAACAGGGTTCCATAGGTTCAGCCTTGGGAACTGTCCGGTTCATCACCACTGAAATCAGCAACAAAAACGTTGATTTTTGAGATGGTCGGCGATGAGCCTGTTTGGGCGTAGTCTTTTTCCCAATCTATCTCTCAAAACTGTCTCTTGTAACTGGCCCTCTCGATACCTACGTATTGGATGAGTAGTGAGAGGAGTTGCCATGTTGATCGGCTATGCGAGAGTGTCCACCCAAGACCAAGACCCGGGGATGCAGATAGATGCACTGCGGACAATTGGGTGCGAGAAGATCTTCTCTGAAAAGGCAAGTGGAGCTAAGAGAGACCGGCCAGAACTGAAAGCCGCGCTCGAATATGCGCGTGAGGGAGATACCATAATAGTCTGGAAGTTGGACCGAATGGCGAGGTCTCTAAAGCAGCTCATTGAAACCGTCGAGGACCTTGAGAAACGCGATGTAGGCTTCAAGTCACTTACTGAAACCATCGACACCACCACCGCAGGTGGCAAACTAGTTTTTACGATCTTTGCAGGACTTGCAGAATTTGAGCGTTCAATCATTCGAGAACGCACAAAGGCAGGTCTCGATGCCGCCCGCTTACGCGGGCGGGTGGGAGGGAGGCCTCGTTCAGTTTCCGACGAAGACCTCACCGTGGCGAAGGCACTTTTGAAGGACCCGGACATCTCCGTGAGGAAGGTTGCTGAGAGAATTGGGTGCTCTGAGGCCACGCTGTATCGCTATCTGCCTAGCGCAAGAGCCAATGCATGACCCCCGCGTCAGCGGGCAATGATTCCAGGGCGGGAAGCAGTCGTTCGGTGCAGGCGCAGTGCTATTGATTTGCAGTGCAAAAGCCGACATTGCACAGATAGATAGTCACATACAAAACCTACAAAAGTCGGTGTCTATTCACCTTCGATAAGACCGAAAAGTTGGCGCTGGAAATAGTCGTTACACGTTTCGACAGCCTCTCGAACGGAAAAGCTGAAGTGATCGTCGAGTTCGTCACGGTCCAGCGACCAAGGGTGAGGAAGCGACTTTAGCCCATAGTAGAAAACCACGTATGCTTCGACGGAGGTTGCTGGGATGCTGTTGTTAGAAGCATACCCTTGGAGGAGCATTCGAGTTCTAAGAAGTTCTTCATAGATCTGCCTCTTTTTTCCAGCATCATAGGCACCGTTCCCTCTCTTGATGTTGTAGGCGACCAACGTCTTCCGGGATTTGTCAAAGGCAAGGAGGTCAACCGGAACCAACTTTTCAGTTTCGCCATACACCAATTGTTTGCTTAAGTAGCGGTTTTCGGGATGGCCCAATCGAACTTCTTCTAACGACTGTGGGCTCAGCCTGAATTCGTCCTCTGACCACACTTGGTACCTGGCACAGTCTCTCAATCGTTCCAAAATCGCTCGAGACAGAATGTTCCCATGTCTCTTGTATGCAGAGCTAATGATGCTTGTCGCACGAGAGTATTTTCTACCGCCGATGGGATCCAAACGAAACCTTGTACCACGTAGTCTATCTACCGTTTCATCGACAATCGGAGCCATGCGGGACATGAAAGGCTTCAATTCATCTGGTATACCGGCCACTTACTTCTTACCATCGGTTGTATCAACAATGAGAACTGTTTTAGCACTTATGTCAGAGACACCGACTCATTCCGATAGCGAAGATGAATTTGACCTGTCGCCCTCTCCTAGGGTTTTGCCGATGCTCGGTGAGATCAATCTCGAGCAATGGCGATGCATAGCAGAACTGGTCGACAACTCAGTCGATGGCTTCCTTCATGCCATGAGATCGGGAACTCAAATCGAGGATCCATTCGTCCAGGTAAATTTGCCGGAAGCCGATAGAGAAGACGCCATTGTTCAAATTGTTGACAATGGGCCTGGAATGACAACCAGCGGGTTGTCGAGAGCCGTAAAAGCCGGTTGGTCAGGAAATAATCCGACAGACAACCTTGGTCTATTCGGAATGGGTTTCAATATCGCGACGGCAAGGCTCGGTGGTCTCACTGAAGTATGGACGACACGCGACGGGGAATCGGAATGGCATGGATTGAACATCGATTTCGAAAGGCTACAGAGGCGCGAGTCATTCAAGACGCCCCATTTGCGGTCTCCCAAACCTGATCCTGCCACGCACGGGACGAAGATAGTAGTTCGG
This sequence comes from uncultured Paracoccaceae bacterium, assembly GCA_947493335.1. GTDB lineage: Bacteria > Pseudomonadota > Alphaproteobacteria > Rhodobacterales > Rhodobacteraceae > CANMYO01. The sequence continues at coordinate 411,709 of CANLQO010000001.1, forward strand.
AACCTGAAACCCTCACAGAGGCAATGGTTAGCTCGGTCTGCCAATCAAGGACTAGTGCGAAAGCGACTGGCTCAGGCATATGCAGCCATGCTGTCACCTGACGGGTTTCCAATTGGTTTCAAACTTCACCTGAACAACAAAGTCGTAAGGGCACGGCCATTTTGCCTATGGGATGAGGAGCGTTCAGCGCAAGTACCTGAGTTTGGTGAGGTTTTTGCCTATCAAGCTTTGAACTACCCACTGGGTGAACGTCTACATTGCTCAGAGTGCATGAATTGGGTCATCGCAAATACTCAAGACCCCGAAGTCTGTCCAGTGTGTGGGGCCAAAGGAGGCTTGAGAAAGCGTCAGAGGAGGGTTCACGGATGGATCGGGATACAACGCTACTCTGATACAACCGATTTCGGGATCGACTTCATTCGAAACGGAAGAAAGATCGAACTAGCGAGCAAAGACTTGTTTGTTTGGCGTGGAGACAATGGCGATGAACCGGAGTATCCTATCGATGATCCAAGCCGGCGAGGGCGCATTGTCGGCGAGGTTCACCTTGATCATTGCCGGGTAAACTTCGCGAAAGAACGATTTGATCGCTCAGATCCTGCTTGGAGCGAAATGGTTACACTTGTCCGCGGAGAGGGACCGCTGAGACCGGAAAAGGCCCGAGAACTAGGCTACACTGGCAACACAAGCCCACTATTCAAACTCTACAAAGCTTTTCGCCGGCTTAGGCCTCATAGTAATGTGGCTGGTGGTTGGAAGCGTCTCCTTTCTGTCCCAAACAACAACATTGCCAAGGAGTTGGCAGCAAAATTCTTTGATGGCCATCCAGAATATCAGAGCGATGATCATTGGTGGAAGCTGATAGAAGAAGAGGACAATCGACTTTTAGGGCAGACGTCCGACAGCGTCGAGCAGGACGAAGGGGACGAACTTCCTCCGGGTCTCATCGATGATGCTGGCGCAACAGACGCAGTCGACACTGAGAATGGGTCAGACAATGATCGCGAGCATGCTGAGGCGAAAGCCCGGGCAAGGCGTCGGCCAATTCCAAGCCTGACAAGGACGTTTGTTTTTCCTGGAGCCGGCCAATCATTCAACGTTGCGTCTTTTGAATGCGAAACTGACGATCCCGACCTGGGAAGCGAAAGCCCATGGTCTCTAATTCTCGGTGAGGTCTCCACGCGCACGTATCATTTTCTCTATAGGTCTGGCGACGAAGTTTTCCGTTCAATAACGATGGACCCGATTGATGCTCTGCTGATTGAGCTTAGCAATTTAACTCTGGAATATATGCGGTCGGGAAACTCAGAAGATAGCTTCTCCGAAGTGTTGAAGTACTATCGAGACAATTATGCCCAAACAGCGAGTTTGGACGCGCGTCAACTCTCGGCTGAAGCGGATGATGTTCTTCAGACCTTTGCCATTAGCCTTCTCGAAAATGCTGGCGAAGCGAAGTCCGCAACATTCTTTGAAGAGCTTTCTGAAGATCAACGCGCCGAGGTTATGCGTTCACTCGCTCGAAAAGGGGTAAAACCAGCTCCAGCAATTGCTGACGGTACTTTTTTGCTGCAGTGCCCAAGAGACATCTTGGAAGTAATGGTGGATTCGTTTCCTGAACTCATATTTGACGGCAATTATTGGGACACGTCCTTCTCAGATCTAGATTATGAGGATGTCAGGCTAACGGAGCAGGCCAAGGGCCAAGTGAAAGATAGAGCCAGAGCAATCGTGGCCGATGCTGCTTGGCTAGCAGATGCCGATCCATCAATTCTCAGCTCAATGAAGAAAGAAGAGCTCATTCGCGGCTTGATGTCAGTCAGTTTGCTTAGACCAGACAGGGAGGTTTCGTGAGCGGGTTTTTCCTGGATGAAAGACGACTACTCGAAGGACCTTGGCAGGCATTTGAAAGAGATGTTGCCAGAGCGCTAATGTTTGCGGGTTTCCGGGACGTTAGGATTGTCGGAGGAAGTGGGGATAAAGGCGCTGACATTATTGGAACCAAGAACGGTGAAGTTTGGGTAGTTCAATGCAAATTCACTAGTGCATCTTCACCAGCAAAAGGCGCCGTTGATGAAGTAGTGAAATCAAGTTCGTTCTACGAAGCTGACAGGCTGGCGGTGGCGACAAGTCGGCCGCCTGGACCTGCGTTTCAAGAAGAGATCAGTCGGGCTAAGCGCATCGGTTATGAGGTCCATACGCTTGGGCCTAGTCAACTGCTTAGTATGATGAGGAAAGTACCCTCAAGCCCTCCCAACATGAGAAAACTTCGAGTCTACCAAGATGAAGCAGTGGAAAAGCTCTATGATGCTTTGACGGAAACTGGAAAGGGGCAGGTTGTACTTGCCACAGGGCTCGGCAAGACTGTTGTGATGGCAGAAGTCGCCGCGCGTCTGTTTACATCTGGCGCACTTCCGAACCGTCGAATGATAGTCCTCGCTGACAAAAGAGAGCTGGTTCGGCAGCTACAGATTGGTTTTTGGAACCAACTTCCCAAAGGAGTCGCCACACATCTTTTGTCTCCAGAAGAAACACCAAAGTTTTGGGAGGGTGTCACTTTCGCGACCGTCCAGTCGGTTCATGCACGAATGAAGGAACTACCGGCTTTTGATGCGGTATTCGTGGATGAAGCGCATCACATCGGTTCGACGACTTTTCGCGAAGTCGTTGCCGAACTAAATCCCGCGATGCTGGCTGGCGTGACAGCAACGCCATGGCGTGGCGACGATTTTGATATCGATGAAATGTTGGGACAACCACTGGTTAGAGTGGGAATTTCAGACGGTCTCAAGTTAGGTTATCTAAGTGAAGTGGATTACAGACTACTGGCCGACAACCTTGACTGGTCACTTGTACAGGAAAAATCCACATACGGTTATAGTCTGAGTGAGTTGAATAAGAAGCTGATTATTCCGACGAGGGATGAAGAAGCCGCCAGATCAATCGCGAGTGCATTCTCTGAGAATTCACGGAAAGCGGGTCTCGTTTTCTCGCCGAGTGTAGAGCACGCATTACAGTTCGCGCCAATGTTGCGGCTATTTGGCCTTCGTGCGGAGGTGGTCGATGGGTCCACTAGTGGGAGAGACCGCGACAAACTCATGACCCACTTCAAGCGAGGGAGCATCGACGTGTTGTGTACTGTCGATTTGTTCAATGAGGGAGTGGATGTTCCCGACGTTGATCTAATTGCTTTCATGCGAGCGACGCACAGTCGAAGGATTTTTGTTCAGCAGTTGGGGCGTGGGTTGAGAGTTTCTCCAGAGAAAGACAAGGTCCTCGTGCTGGACTTCGTGACAGACCTGAGGCGCTTGGCGGAGGTCTCCGAGCTCGAGAGATTGGCACAGAGAAATGCTCCGACGGAAAAGATGCCGCTTGGAGGGCACTTGGTTCAGTTTTCAGATCATTCTGCGGGTTCCATGCTAATGGAGTGGGTAAAAGATCAGGCATCTTTGATACTCCGGGAGGGAGACCCGAGCCTTGATTTGCCCAAATTTGAATACCCAGACACCCAGCCTGAAGGTTCTATCAATTGAGAGTTCCACCAGATGTACGAGATGAGGTGAGAGACCTACTATGGGAAAAAGCCGATCAAGTTGATTGGCAGGCTTTGTCGCCCGTAGAAAAGACGAGCTATTACACCGTTTGGACCGAGAGCGAAGAGATAGGTATTCGGTTGTCGCGCCACATGGATGCAAGAAAGGTCCGTGTATATATCAAAGACTCGCTGCTAAAGGGTTATGGCAAAGCAAAATTGGCGGGACTACGAGCCAAGATAATCAGGGTGTTGGGGCAGAATGAAATCGACAGTTCCCTTGAGTTTGAAAAACCGCATGGTCTTACATTCTCTGATGGAACGATGGCGACGTGGGGCAGAGCTGAGGATTGGAAAACAATCATAGCAACTGAATTTGAACGCAGCTTCGAAACAGATCCCAGCCAGCGAATAGTGGTCTTCTTCAATAGTGCTCCAAGGTTCTTGGTGCCCTCATCCAGAACCGTGACAGAAGACGCCGCGCGTCGGTTAGGTGTGACTAAAGTCCACTGGTTCGACTAGCCAATAGCTCGTGAAATCACTTGCTAGCGGGACCGGTCTAATAGCTTCTTGTGGACTTCTCCCACGACAATCCGTGAAAGCTCGCACGGAACAGCATTTCCAAGTTGGCGCATAGTCTCGCTCCAAGAACCATGAAAAACCATGTCATCGGGAAAGGTTTGAAGTCTCGCGCTTTCTCTGACCGAGAAATAGCGCACGCTGCCATCATCTCTGCGCAGCATATTTTCTCCGCCTGGAACGCCATGGACTCCTGCCTTAAGAGTTTTAGCCGGTTCATCGTAAGGGCTTCCGGTATGACCCACATATGATCTTGCCCCTGGCTGGAACCGGTGGTCATGAAACTTCGAGGCAGCCCTTGGAGACTTCTCAGGATCAGGTAAGTCAGAGATCGCGTCTCGAACCGTAGTCCAGGCTCGACCCGAAGGAAGTCCAGAGATCTTTTCAGCACGAGATTTACCCGAAGGGTCATCTGGCCTCGATGCCTTTGAGATCTTGTGTCTTTCCCAATAGTCTCCAGTTCTCCATTTTGACCAAAGCAATGCCTCTTTCGTGTGTGTCCGTTCAGGAAAGTGCCATCGAATTTTGGTGTCGCTCCGAAACCCCACAAAGAACACACGTTCGCGTTTCTGAGGAACTCCATAGTCTGCTGAGTTCAAGACCTGCTTGACTACTCGATAGCTGAGACTCGACTTGGAGCCGGAAGTGCGGTGGTCCTCCAGTCTGGCCAAATGCGACAGCCAACTTTCATTCTTCTTGGCCTTAAGTTTCGGAAAGGAGAGCTGCAGGTGAATGTACTCGAGATAGTTTGAGAAACTTGCCCGAGTGAGGCCCTTAACGTTTTCGAACACGAAAGCGCATGGTGCCAACTCTCGGACCGCCCGGATCGCCTGAGGGAACATGTCGCGGCTGTCCAGGTTCGCTTTGTGTCGTCCGGCCATAGAAAATGGTTGGCAAGGCGGCCCGCCGGTAACCAGATCAACATTCGTTTCGAGGTTTCTGAAGTCGAAATCTCTGATATCAGTTTGTATGACTGGCCAATCTGAGATTGGAAACAGGCCATTGGCTTTGTTCTCGCGGAGTGTATCGCAAGCCCATTTGTCCCAATCCATGACCACGACCGGATCGAACCCAGCGAGGCAAGCACCGATCCCTAAGCCTCCAGCTCCGACAAATAATTCTACGGATTTCATTGTGCTTGCTCTTCTCCCTAGCACATTTAGTGTCATTTTTTTTGTGCGATCCCAACATTGTCTAACGTCCCACCCAGAATGTCTAGTTGACGCGAGTAAACGATGACTTTGTTGTAACGCTAACTATCTCACTGTGATTGAGTTTCCCAAGTCATCTCTGACCTGCTCCCCGCCTTCTTGGATCAAGCGCATGCAATGGCTGCTATCGGAAAGCCGCTTCGCAGCATCAGCAGCCGTGGGTGAAGGTCCGGTTTGGGCCGTTTGCCTCAAACAAGACGAAGACCTAGGCCGCGTGAGCGGGCAAACGGGTAAAACTTACGAATAATAGTAATATGTGAGAGAGTTGGATCACCTTAGATCACGTATTTCGTTCTTACTACAAATTGACGCCCGTTCGCCCAGCATCCAAGAGCGTCTGACGCTCGGCCCTGCATGATTTGTCGGGGGACCCAAAGGGGGAGTAGGGGGGCATGAAGAGCCGCTGCAGCACCTGTAGAGAGGTCGGTTGTCAAATTGAATATTTTGACAATTCTTGACATTGACTTTTGGCGTGAAGATTTTATTTCATGTTTTCAGAGACTTATAACCGAATGGGGTTGACGTTAGAAAATTGATTGGCTATATGCAGTGCACGCAAACACGAGTTTGTACGTAGACTCCATGTTCCAACCTGGGCCGCACGGCAGATTTTGATCTGACCTATGACCGCCCAGATGCCAGGGCGGTGGAAAAACGGTTTCGCTCTAAGCCTCAGGCCTCCCCAAAGCGAAGGGGACGCAGATTAATCACCCATATTTGGGATATTTCAATCTGCAGGTTTAGCCTGAGCCATACGCTCGTCTTCCTGCGAAACATAGGAGGACGAAAAATGTCCTGTCTGAAAGAACTTGGTGGTGAGAACACCACAAAATGGAACGATGCTGAAGTTATTGGCGACCTCAACGAACCAGCTATGCAAGCTCTTCTTGACCGCAACGCATGTGCGCTAGTCGGCAAGACGTCAAAGCAAAAGCGGGGGACATGGAGAATATGGTCCACTTCGCTACGGGAAATGCTTGAGCTCAAGCTCACGCGGCATGAAGCCAGATCTCGCAAGGATGGCGATTCAATGGTTTTTGCCAACGCAATCTCGAACGGTGAGCTCGAGTTTGATAAGAATGGTGGCTTGCACTGGCAGTTGTGCGCGAGAACGCGCGGCAAGATTCAGAGCATCACCTTCGCAGGTTTCGACATCGATGACGGTGAGCCGCTAGAGTTGGTCAAGAAACGGCTAAAAGCGCTCGGCAAATTCTCGATACTCTACACAACACATTCGCACGGTAAGCGTCACCCCAAGACTGGAGAAGTGGTCAATAAGTACCGCATTCTTTTCCCCTTGGAAGCTCCATTCGAGTTAAGCCCCGAGTGCCCTGACGAGCATTCCTTTCTTTGTGCGTTTTGGCGCGACTGGCTTATCAGGTTTGCACAGGAGGAGTTGGGGCTCACTATCGATGAGTCTGGCTGTGACGTGAACAGGCTGTTCTACACGCCTCGACACAAGCCTAAGGACGTGAGCTGGGATCTGACCATTTTCACGGGCCCAGCGCTTTCGATCGGCAACATACCCGAGAAGCCGATGAAGATCGTTCCGCGCCGTGGAAGTCGAGGCAAAGACTTTAGTAAAGTGACCTTGCCAAAGCGACCTCGCCCAATTCTGTCCGATGGCTTCGATCTGATTGATTGGAGACGAGACTGGGGGCGGCAATTCAAGGTGCGTGAGTTCTTTGAATGCATCCAATGGGACTTCGGTCAAGATGATCCTATTCGACGCGAAGCGCGTATTCTGTGTCCGAACGATCTTGCTCACAGTTCGACAAATGATCGGCAAGGCTGCTGGATCAAGGATGGCACAGGCGGGGAGTGCTTTGCGCTCCATTGTCACCACAATAGCTGTCGCGAAGCGGAGTTAGGGGCGCTAGAACTTCTAGCTGCACTGGAGCTAGATGCGGGTCTCCCTGACGAGTGCGAAACGCTGAGCGAATTTCTCTGCGATCCGATATTCTATGATGCGGACATCGGCGGACACCCTTCCCCTGAACACAATCGGTACGTTCGTTGGGACCCTCGGCAAGAAAACGAAGCTATAACAGCGGGAGCAGTTCAATGAATGTGACCCCTCAAAGCATCCTAAGTGTTTGCGAAGCGACATTGCAGGAAGATCACCTCGTCAATGGCTTTACGCTGATTGATCAGAAAGTTCACAGAATCCATGTGAAAGAGAAGAGTACTTCGTATTTTCCGATCTGTAATCCTTTCGAAGCGATGGGACGCACTTTCGACGACGAAGGGAACAACTCTGGCATTGTCGTCCGGTTCGCCGCAGACCGTAAATCAAGAGAGATCGTTGAATGTACCGTGTCACTGTCGGACCTTGTTTCTAGTCCGGCAAGGGTAGTGGCGCGTTTGGCGGACAAAGGTCTTTGGGTTGCCGCTAACAAGGAGGCTGTCGGCAAAATCAGCGAGCTGCTTTCGCTCATTCAGCCCGCGAACGACATCGTCACTGTGAATCGCCCGGGGTGGTATGGCCAGGTGTTTGTATCTCCAACAGGTCAGGTAGTTGGTTCTGATGGTAACGAGTACCGTTTGGCAAAAGGTGCGCAATACGAGAATGCAGAGCCTTCGGGAGATCTTGCTGGTTGGCGCACTGCGACCAGCGCAGCCTTGCATTGCCCAAATGGTGACTTCCTTTGCATGGGACTGCTAAGTGGATTTGCTGGCACGGTCGTGAACCTGATGCAAGAACCGACCTCAGTGTTGCTGAACTTTGCGGGCACGACGTCTCGAGGCAAAACGACTGCGCAGCGCCTTGGAGCCTCGGTATGGGGAAATCCAGTTCGAGGCGCGGCGCTGGTGAAGTTCAATGCAACTGCCAATTCGATTGAGTCCATCGCCGAGAAAGCCAACGGTAGCCTGTTGGCGATCGATGAGGGTGGGCAAAGCGGAATGTCGGGGCCTCAATACCAAACGGCGGTGTTCAATCTCGCTGAAGGTTCGGGGAAACGTCGCCTAACGGCGTCAGCTACTGAGCGACAAGTACGCAGGTGGTCTACCTGCGCTACGATCTCTGAAGAGATCGGATTTGCTGACAAAGTTCGGCGAGATGGGCGCAATCCGGCAGCGGGAGCCGTCGCGCGGATCTGGGAAATTGATGTCGACGATGCAGTCATCTTGGATGGAGTAATGGTATCAAAGATTGATGCAATCTCGCAGCACTATGGGCACGCCGCTCCTCTGTTCGTTCAGCATCTCTTTGATGCGGGGTACGTGAACAACGTAGACCCGCTTCGGAAGCGTGTCGCTGATGCCAACGATTCTTTGAGCAAGCGGGGAGACGCTCCGCAAAAGCGCCGCGTCTCCGGTGCCGCAGCCATTCTCCTGGTCGCTGGAGAGCTTGCGCAAGAGGCCGGTCTGATTGATCAGGATTACGACGTCGAAGGAGCCATTAGGCGCGTCCTAGAACGTTCGTTCTTGCGCATGGCACGCAATATGGATCCCGTAGAGGCTGCATTGACGAAACTCCGAGAGGACATACCGGGCCGAGTAGGTTTGGATGTTCTTGAACTCGACTATGAGCCAGATTCGGTGCGCCGCGAGATCGTTGCATTTTTCGGTCATGCGAATGGTCCCGACACATTCGTAACAGAGCAGCCTAACTTCAACCCGGATGAGCGCATCTATTTCATCCCGGTTGAACGATTGCAGGAGCTTGGAGGTGGCAACACGGCTGCATCAACCATTGCGCGTGCAATGAACAAGGACGGGTTCCTGATCAAGCCAAACAAGAAGAACTCGGTATTCCCAACAATGCCTAGGGGCCAGAAGATCAAGCACTATCGCATTCGCGGCAGCTTCTTCCATGATTGTTCGTCTTTTGGGATTGCAGCGGAATGATTGAGTGCTCAGAACGAGGCCTAGGCCCTACCTGCAATTACGGAGGCGGCGTAATGCCGCTTCCGAACTCGCCCCAGATGCTACCAATTCGACTCATCACTGCAGAGGAACTTGCTCAGGAACTTAGGTTTGAGGGGACGACTTCGTCTTTCCGAAAATTTTGTAAGGACGCAGGTATACGACCAGTTCCGGGTCGTCGCGATCGCTTTGACCCCGTCGCAGTGAGATGTAAGCTCAACGAGATTCAAGGGCTTGGCAAAAGAGCTCAAGATGTTGCTGAGAGTGCACTAGCTAGGAGTAGGATGAGAAGAAGTGGCTAAGAATTCTAGACTCCCTGAGGGGGTTCACCGCACTCGAGCAAGGCTCGCTGACGGATCGTCGAAGTATTACTTCTCCCTACGTGGATGTAAGGGGACCGGATTTTGGTCAGGTCGGGAGCGTTTTCCCCGATCGCCAGAGTTTTTGTCGGCATATGTTAGGGCGTTCGAAGACAGCAAACCTAAGATAGTGTTGCAATCCAATGCTGACGTCGTCGCCGAATATCTGTCGAGTCCGAAGTTTCGAAAGCTCAAGCCACGTACGCAATCTGACTATCGCCGCTGGCTGGATCGCTTTGTCGAAGAATTTGGTCCGGACGACATCAGTATGTGGGAGGATTCGGCTTCCAAGCGCGACTTGAACAAGTGGCGTAAGCAATGGGAACATAGCCCAAAGCAGTACGACTACAGCGCGACTGTAGTCCGCGTGTTCTTGAACTGGTCTGTTGACAACGGTTTTTTGGTGACGAACGCCTGCCAAAATTTCGAGTTATTTTATGAGGTCGATCGATCCGGAATTATTTGGTCACCTGACCAAATCCAACAGGTCGTTGGACAGTGCCCGGAATGGATAGCACGAGTTTTGATCACTGCCACCGAAACAGGGCTTCGGATTGGTGACTTCATCAAGCTGACTTGGAACCAGATCGAGACGACGCCAGAAGGACGGCGTATTCGCGTTAAGACCAACAAGCGAGGGATTCCAGCATATATCCCAGTTACCCCGAAGATGGCGGAGGTGCTCGATCAGACCCCAAAGGACCGTTTGCTGATCCTCACAAACGCGTCTGGTGGTCGCCTTACTGAACATCGCGCATCAGAAGGCGTCCGGCAGTGGCGCGACAAATCCGGGCTAACGCCCGAAGTGGTTGGCAAAGATTTGCGTCTTAACGATGCTCGCGGAACGGCCGCAACTTGGCTGCTTCGTGCGGGGCTTTCGTTGGCTCAAATAGCAGCCCATATGGGTTGGTCTTTGAGAACAGCAGCGGATATGATCGAGCGATATGCGGAGGTTTCGCCGGACGAAACTGACGACGTGTTGCGACTTCTCAAAAACGCAAAACGAACGCAAAAAGAACAAAAATTGTAAAATGAAATGTAAAATGACCCGCCCGCGTAGCGGGGAATTCAGGCTAAGTCACTGAAATTAAATGGAGGCGAGTACCGGAATCGAACCGGTGTACACGGATTTGCAATCCGCTGCGTCACCACTCCGCCAACTCGCCGTCCTGGTGTGAGCGTCGGATATACCAAGGCCCAAGGACGCGCAAGCGCGACATCGCGGCCCAATTCACGCAATCACCGGAATCCAGCGTTGCCGCCCCTAGCGCTTTGTGGCATCACACTTAAATCGGATGTGAACGAAAGAGTTTAGATCGTGGCAGACTACGCAACACGCCGCACGATGATGGTCGACACGCAGGTGCGGCCCTCTGATGTGACGAAATTCCCGATCATCGATGCGATGCTCGACATCCCGCGCGAGGCTTATGTCCCCGATGCGCTGCGCGAGGCAGCTTATGTCGGCGAGAACCTGACCCTGCCGGGTGGTCGTACGATGCTGGACCCGCGCACGCTCGCAAAGATGCTGGATGCGCTCAATATCCAACCGGACCACGTCGTGCTCGATCTGGGGTGCGGTCTTGGCTATTCCACGGCATTGGCCGCGCGTCTGGCAGATTTTGTCGTGGGGGTCGAAGACGATGAAGCGCGCGCTGACGAAGCGCAGACCACGCTTTCGGCCAACAATGTTGATAATGCCGCCGTCGTGTCCGGCCCACTTTCGGAGGGGGCTGCAAAATCAGGTCCTTACGACACGATCATGATCCAGGGCGCGGTCGAAGAGGTGCCTGCCGCGATCATCGACCAATTGCGTGATGGCGGACATATCGGCGCCATCTTCGCCGAGGGCGCGTTGGGCGTGGTGCGCATCGGACACAAGTCCGATGGGCGGATAAACTGGCGCTTTTGCTTCAATGCGGGTGCGCCCGTGCTGGCAGATTTCAGGAAATCAACATCCTTCGCACTTTGAACGGGGCAATCCGGCCCCATGTAACGAATAGAGACGACGATTTGGGGACAGTCATGACTTTGCGCAAAACGTTCACATCGCTGGTGGCATTGATCGGCCTTGCCGTCGCAACCCCTGCTGCGTCCGAGACGCTGAATGACGCGCTGGTCCATGCCTATGAACATTCTGGTCTCTTGCAGCAGAACCGTGCCTTGCTACGCGCTGCGGATGAGGATGTGGCGATTGCCGTCTCTGCCACTTTGCCGGTGATCAACTGGTCGATCAGCGCAACAAATCAAAGCCCTCGTGCGCCGGGTTCCGATCTGATTGCGCTCAACGCTGCCATTTCCGGCTCGCTGACGCTCTATGATGGCGGGGCAAATCAACTGGCCATCGAAGCGCAGAAAGAGCTGGTGCTTGGCACGCGGCAATCGCTGCGCAACGTGGAACAGCAAGTGCTGTTTCGCGCGGTTGAGGCCTACATGAACGTGCGCCGCGATTCTGAATTTGTGGCGCTGCGTCAGAACAACGTACGGCTGATCACACAGGAATTGCGTGCAGCGCAGGACCGTTTTGAAGTGGGCGAAGTGACCCGCACCGATGTTGCTCTGGCCGAGGCGCGCCTCGCCTCTGCCAAAAGCCTCTTTGCCGCCGCGCAGGGCAGTCTTGCCCGCTCGATAGAAGAATTTCGCACGGCCGTCGGACGTTCACCGGGCAGCCTGCGCCCGGTCAGCGCGGCACCTGTGTCCCGCACCATTGCTGACGCCAAAGCATTTGCACTGCGCAACCATCCCAGCGTCCTGGAAGTTCGGCACAGCGTCACTGCGGCAGAATTGAACATCCGCCGGGCAGAAACCGCTTTTGGCCCGAACCTGTCGGCCACCGCGCGCGTTGGCGTTAATCAGGATCTGGATGCAGGGCGCGAGTTCGGCCTGACGCTGTCCGGCCCAATCTATCAGGGTGGTCGTCTGTCAGCCCAAGTGCGGCAGTTCATGGCGCGCCGTGACGCGGCCCGCGCCGGCCTGCACATCACCAACCACAACGTTCAGCAGGGCGTTGGGAATGCCTATTCCTTCTACGAAGTCGCCCGTGCCTCGCGGCAGGCGTCTGACCAGCAGACCCGCGCGGCGACCGTGGCCTTTCGCGGCGTCCGGGAAGAGGCGACATTGGGCGCACGCACAACGCTTGATGTGTTGAATGCAGAGCAGGAATTGCTGGATGCCCAGGCCAACACCATCTCTGCGCAGGCGGATGAGGTTGTGGCGTCCTATTCCGTCCTGTCCGCGATGGGCTTGCTGACGGCAGAGCATCTGCGCCTGCCGGTGCAGCAATATGATCCTTCGGCCTATTACAACCTGGTCAAGGACGCGCCAACCGTAAGGTCAGAGCAGGGACAGGCCTTGGATCGGGTGCTGCGCGCACTTGGCAAGTGAATCAAATTCGAAAAACTCAAATGCCGTCGCATCTGTTGTTTGGATTGTGATCTCGGGTTAGGTTTGCGCCGAGGCCAATGCAGGAACCCAGAATGTCCGACCCGGTAACAAACGTAGAGATCGAGGATGTTTTGTCATCCATCAGGCGGCTTGTGTCTCAGGGCGACAAGCCCCGCAAAGCTGAGCCTGCAAAGGCTGACGCAAAGGATGTCGCACCCGAAAAGCTCGTGCTGACACCTGCGTTGCGGGTTGATGAGCCGGAAGCAGACCCCGAAGACACGTTCGAGGATGGTGCAGATTTCCTCGTGTTGAGCGAATCGCAGCCGGTCGCGGCGGAAGCGGAACAACCAAAAGACGTTTCACCTTCTGACCGGGCAAACCTGGAAGCGACGATCGCCGAACTCGAGGCCGCAGTGACAGAGCAACCCGATGAGTGGGAGCCTGATGGTAGCGAGTATAAGCCAAATTGGGATCGCACACTGTTTGAAGCGGTGGAAGAGGCCGTCGCAGATGCCGCCACACCGCAGATCGGGGCTCAACTGGCCTCTGCCTTAAGTCGTCCGACCCACGATCCCGTCGAAGATGCCTGGCATTCGCGTCGGAGCAGGCCAACCCCTGCGGAGGAAGAAACGTCGGCCCCGGACGAGGCTCCAGCAGAAGACCAAACAGCCGTCGCTGCGGATATGACCGAGGCCGAGGCCCTACAGGGGATGGGTGCCGCAGAGACCATTGAGGATCAAGTGGCCGAGATCGTTGCAGATCCGGTCGAATCCGCACCAGTGTATGAGACTTTCGATCAGGCAGAGCCTGCCGTTAAGCCCGCACAGGACGACGAACCTGAACTTGCTCAGGAGAATGAAACGCCATCTGACAATGATGCGCGGGTTGCGTTCCGTCATCTCGACCGCGAAGTCGTGACGCCTCATGACGATCTTGTCGGCGGGGCAGAGGAATCTGCCTCCGCTCAGATCGACACGCTTGACGAAGACGCGTTGCGCGCCCTTGTGATTGATATCGTGCGGTCGGAGCTGAACGGCAAACTGGGCGAGCGGATCACGCGTAACGTCCGCAAGCTGGTCCGTCGCGAAATCATGCGCGTCCTGAACGCTCAAGACCTCGACTAGGTTCTGGGTCGGGCTGCCAGATCTAACAACCCAGAGACATCCAGATGTGCTTCCACGTGTGCGGCAAGCGCATCAAGTGTCGCTTCGACCCCTGCGCTATGGTCCATTACCGTGACCCGTGCCCCCAGCCGCGACAGGTAGGCCGCGCGAAATGCATCCGCAGCAAACAGCCCGTGCAGATAGCATCCCAGCACGCGACCATCTGCGCTGGCAGCCCCCGCCGGTCGGCCATCCAGTTGCAACCATGCGCGGGCGCAATCAGGGCCGGTTGTCTCGCCAATGTGGATTTCATAGCCGGTGACAGGATCACCAGTTTCCACATAGGTGGCATGCGACAGGGCGAGCCTTTTTTGAGGCTTCATCACCGTCTCAATATCCAGATGACCCAGTCCCTCGACCTCTCCCGGTGGTCCTTCTATCCCGTCGGCATCGACGATCTGTCGGCCAAGCATCTGATAGCCGCCACAGACCCCCAGCACATGGCCACCGCGGCGGATGTGTGCGGTCAGGTCGATGTCCCACCCTTGCGCACGAAAATGCGCCAGATCGCCGATGGTCGACTTTGACCCCGGGATCAGCACAAGATCGGCATCGCCGGGCAGGGGCCGCCCGGGGCGGATCATCTCAACGCTGACCTCGGGCGTTGCGGACAGCGGATCAAGGTCATCAAAATTCGCGATCCGGTTCAGTTGCGGCACGGCAATTTTGATGGGACCGCCCCGATGGCTGGCAATGTCCATCACGTCCTCTGCCGGAAGCTTCCAGGCGTCATCAAACCACGGCAAAATGCCCAGAGCTTGCCAGCCGGTGCGTTGTGCAATGATCTTCATCCCATCGGCAAAAAGTGTCGGATCGCCCCTGAACTTGTTGATAGCAAAGGCTTTGATCAGCGCGTTGTCATCTTGGGGCAAAACCGCCTGCGTCCCGACAAGTTGGGCGATCACTCCGCCGCGGTCGATGTCCCCGATCAAAACCACGGGCACACCTGCGGCTTCGGCAAATCCCATGTTGGCAATGTCACCGTCGCGCAGATTGACCTCTGCCGGGCTGCCCGCACCCTCGACGATCACCAAATCCACATCCCTCGCCAACCGGTGAAAGCTATCCAACACGCGGGGTAAGAGCGACGGCTTCAGCGCGCTGTAGTCTCGCGCCTTGACCGTTGTCAGCCTTTGGCCTTGTACGACAACCTGCGCGCCGACTTCGCTTTCGGGTTTCAGCAAAACCGGGTTCATATCCACCACGGGTTCGCGTCCGCAGGCCAGCGCCTGCAAGGCCTGCGCGCGCCCAATCTCACCGCCATCCACGGTCACGGCAGCATTGTTGGACATGTTCTGTGGCTTGAACGGGGCGACCCGGAAACCGCGTTTGACGGCCGCGCGTGCAAGCCCTGCGACCAACATCGATTTTCCGACGTTGGACCCGGCCCCTTGGATCATGATCGCCTTGGTCATCGCATCCCCCTGCGCTAGGTCATACGGGCAGGCGAGAGCGGGGAAAAGCCAATGATGTCACAAACGCATCTGATTTTTGGTCTGGCGGCCTTTGGTCAGCCAAACCAGACCCGATTGACGCTTGCGGCACTTGCGGGGTCATTTATTCCTGATGCCTCGCTTTACCTTCTGGCGGGCACCCATCTGTTTGTGCTGAACACACCGCCCGAGGTCGTGTTTGGAGAGCTTTATTATTCAGAAAACTGGCAAGCCATCTTTCGCATCGACAATTCCTTCATTGTCTGGGGGATCGGGTTGATCCTTGCGGTGATGCTCAAGTCAAAAGTTGCGATCGCGCTTTGTGGGGCGGCCTTCCTGCACCTTTTGCTGGATTTCCCGCTGCACAACGATGATGCCCGTGCGCATTTCTGGCCAATCACCGATTGGAAGTTTTTCAGCCCGGTCAGCTATTGGGACAGCAACTACTACGGTCATTTCGTCGGACCGCTTGAAGTTGCGGCCTCTTTGTTGGTCTGCGTCGTCCTCTTGCGTCGCTTTACCGGGCGCTGGATGCGCGGGTTCATTGGTCTTTTGGCCGCGATGCAGGCTGCGGCCGGGGTCGCATATATCGTCGGGGCATTGAGCTAGACAAAAAAAACGCGGCCCGAGCAGAGGGCCGCGTTTTTTCAAGTCGGGTCCAAAGACCCGGTCGATGTGGTCTTACGCTGCGCGTGCTTCCTGCTCGGCTGCGTTGCGCCGTTCGCTTTCCTCACGCGACAAGGCAACGGATGTCCGAACGCCTTTGCCCACGAATTCCATCAGGCCCAGCACCACCCGCTCATTGGGGTCGATGCCTGCGCAGGACAGAACCTCACGGCCATCACGCGAACGCGCCCAGCGGGCGATCTGTTCGGGGCCGTTGCCGTACTTCTTGTCATCAGCAATGGCGTCGTCCAAGGCTGCAAGTACCACGGCAGCAAACAACTTGCGTGCCCGGTTGCCTTGTTCGTTATTGAACGCTGTGCCGTCGACGAAATCTTTCATCTATTGTCCTTTGCTTTTGCTCTTGTAGTTCCGGCGTGAAGGGCAATATGCCCTAACTAATCCGATTCGGGGGGATAGTTTTCGCATGCCTGTCATGCGTCCTGTGCATACCTCATGCGCTAAACACCGCCTATTTAGTCGTCTTGTCAGGTCTATCTACGCCAGATATAGGCTGCGACATCATCCGATCAACCTTTCGCCATAATTCTGCCACGAAGTGACACATGCCAAAAATCAACGGAAATGAGATTCGCCCCGGGAACGTCCTTGAACATGACGGGGGCCTTTGGGCTGCGGTCAAAGTCGACCACGTCAAACCCGGCAAAGGCGGCGCATTTGCGCAGGTCGAACTGAAGAACCTGCGCGATGGCCGCAAACTGAACGAGCGTTTTCGCTCTGCCGATAAAGTTGAGCGTGTGCGCCTTGAACAAAAGGATCAGCAATTTCTGTTTGAGGCTGATGACATGCTGACCTTTATGGACAGCGAAACCTTTGATCAGATCGCGCTGCCTGCGGACATTCTGGGCGAACGCCGTCCGTTTTTGCAGGACGGCATGGTCGTGCAGATCGAGTACTATGAAGAAGAGGCGCTGAACGTCACCTTGCCGCAGCGCGTCACCTGCAAGGTGGTCGAGACAGAGCCTGTGGTGAAGGGGCAGACCGCCGCGAACAGCTTTAAGCCCGCGATCCTTGATAACGGCGTTCGCGTGATGATCCCGCCATTCGTCGGACAGGACGAAGACATCGTCGTCAGCACCGAACTGTTCGAATACGTCGAACGCGCCTGATACCGGCGATGGCCTGTAAGGGTCGGACCCGAACTGTGTGAGGTTCGGGTCCAGGGTGTTGTCGCGAGTGGTCTGCATAGGGGTAACGGTCGGCGTCGTGCGGTGTTGCGCGATCAGGTCGTCGTTTCCGAACCGTTGCGCGATAGGCCATAATTGCACCCAAAGTCTTAACAAAAGGTAAGTGCGCGAAAGCCTTTGTCAAACGAGGGCCCTATTCAGTGCGGCGTAGACGTGCGGCACCTGCTGACATCTCGCCATCCGCCCGGTCGAACCGCAGATAGGCAATACCCTGATTGCCCGAGACGGTGTGCAAAACGCCAACCGGTTTGCCATGTGCCGTAATCTCTGTTCCTGCCTCGGCGGCACCCTCGATCACAACCTTGGCAAGTCCTTTGCGCAATTCGGTTTTATGCTTCATTCGCGCGACGATTTCTTGCCCGACATAGCAGCCCTTGCGAAAATCCACACCGTTCAGCCGCTCGAACCCGGCCTCAAGAATATAGCTGTCCGCGCTCAGTTCGTTGCCCGCCTGCGGCACCAGATGCGCGACGCGCAGGGCGTCCCAATCTGTCCCATCGCTTTGGTCGGTGTCCCCATAGGCCCGCCAGCCCATTTGTGGATGGCGCGGGTCCGCTAAGGCACCGTCGGGTGGCGCGCCAGTCCCGCGTGAGACGATCAGCCCGGTCTCGGCAATCTGCACGTCAGCGCGCAGTTTATACATGTTCAATCGTTGAAACAGGGCAGGAGCAATATCGCTTGCCACGTCGATCAGCAGGCGCTCATCCTCTCCGATCACGAAGAAATCGGCGATGTATTTGCCTTGCGGCGTTAGCAACGCGGCGTAAATGATCCCATTCGCGGCGCGTGTCACATCATTGGTGACAAGTCCTTGTAGAAAGTCGACCCGGTCTGCGCCTGTCAGCGCCAATACGGTGCGATCTGTCATCCCTGGGTTCCCTCGCTAAATTGCAGCCTGTGCAAGTCGGCATATAGGCCCTCTCGGGCGATTAAGGTGTCATGTGTGCCGGCGTCCACGACGCGTCCCTTGTCCATCACGATAATCTTGTCGGCATTCCGGACGGTGGACAAGCGGTGTGCAATCACAAGCGTCGTGCGCCCGGTTGAAAGCCGTTCCAGCGCTGACTGCACCACCGCCTCAGACTTGGTGTCGAGCGCGCTTGTCGCCTCATCCAGCAACAGGATCGGTGTGTTGCGCAACAACGCGCGCGCGATGGCCACACGCTGGCGCTGCCCGCCCGATAGGTTAGATCCGCGCGGCCCCGCCGGGCTGTCGAGCCCAGCGTCGAGTTGATTAAGAAAGTCGCTGACATGCGCGGCGTCCAGAACGTCCTTCAGGGCCGCATCGCTGACATCTTCGCGTCCAAGCAAGATGTTGTCCCGCACGGTATCATCAAAAAGCGCAGCGTCCTGTGCCACCACGGAAAAGAGTCCGCGCAGCTCTGCCAGACCCATTTGAGCAACCGGGGTTCCATCAATCGCAACTGTGCCGCTGGCCGGGTCGACCAGCCGGGTCAACACGTTGAATACCGTTGACTTGCCCGCACCGGATGCACCGACCAACGCCGTTGTTTTGCCCGCATCCGCGACAAAACTTGCGCCGTTCAACACGGGCAATTCGCCGTAGGTCAGGTGGACATCGTCGAATGAAATTTTGGGCGCCTGTGCAGGGGCCGGTTTGGGGCTTGCCGGGGACACAAGTGTTGGCGTTTCGGCCAGCACGCTGCGCACCCGCATGATACTGGCCGCGGCGATCTGCCATTGCCCGCTCATCAGGCCAAGACGGCGCAGCGGCTCGAACGCGAGGCTCATCGCGGTGAAGAACGACATGAATTCGCCGACCGTCTTGGTGCCCGCAATAATCTCTCCTCCGCCGTAGATCATCACCCCAAGGAAACCCACGCCAGTCATGATATCGACAAGCGCGGGCACTGTGGCTTGCCCGGTTGCGGCTTTGACTTCTGAGGTGACGCGGTCCTGCGACAGCTTGTCGTAGCGATCGGCCTGATAGGCTTCGAGTGCGTTCAGCTTGATCGGATTGATGCCGTGAAAGACCTCATCCAGACGGGTGGACATGCGTCCCGCCAATTCCCGCGCGGCCGAGGACCGTTTGCGCACGTAAGCCTGTGCGAGCAGGGACGGCAGCACGAGAAAGGGGATGCCGATGAGCGCCACTGCAGTCCAGCGCCAATCGACCGATAGGGCAACGGAGAACAGCACGATGACGGCAATCAGGTCGCGGCCCACCGCAGTCAGCAGCCCCGCCCAAGTGGTGTTGATCAACGTCACATCGCCCTGCACCCGCTCGATCAACGCGCCGGGTGGATTGATCTGATGATAACCTGAATCGAGCCGCATCAGATGTTGCAAAAGCGTGCTGCGCATCTCGGCTGCGGCCTTCTGGTTCACGCGCGTCAGCAGAATGCGCTGACCAGCGGAACTGACCGCGCGGACACAGAAAATCATCAGAATGCCAAGCCCCACCCACCACAGCGCGTTTTGATCGCCCTGCAGGAAAACGGTGTCGAACATCGGCTGGATCATCCGGCTGAGCACACCAAGCATTGATCCTTCAATCATCATCAAAAGGATCGCAAAGGTCAGGGTCCGACGATGGGGCCGCAGGTAATCTGCCCAGAGCCAACGTAACAGGGGGCCGCTCCGCTCGCTCATACCGGCAACACCCGCTTGCCTGCGAAACTGGCGGTCAGCGTGTCGGGATCGTATTCGTGGCTAACCCAGTCCCGGATGCTGATCGGGCCGCGAGTCAAACGCGTTTCGTAAAGGTCGAGCATGTGGTCCTGTATACCTGTCTTTGTGAAGCGCAAGTGTAGGTAACGGAACGATAATTCTGCGCGGGCCCGATCGACGCTGCCACCCTGATCCAGAACGTAAAGTGCCGATGCCAGACCGGCCCGATCCGCGCCGGACTTGCAGTGCATCACAAAGGGGCGCGGGATGGTGTCGAAGGCATCAAACAGCGCCAGAAGGCTTTTGACCGGCGCAGCTTTGCGCGCCTGCAAATCAACGCTGATCAGTGTCAGGCCAAGGGCTGCGCAGCTTTCCTCTTCAAAAAGGTATGGCGCGCGTTGGCCTTGTCCGCGCAGGTTCAGCACTGCCTTGATGCCGCGTTCCCGGTAAGCCTCCAGCCGATTGTGGGGCGGGTGGTTCGACCGGTAAACGTCGGGGGCAACCTGCCCGAAATTCGTCCAGAAAGTGCGCAGAATACCGTGATCCTTCCACAGCAAAAACCGTTTTGACCGGGCACGTTCGACGGGGTCGGAAATGTCCCGGCCATAGGTCGCGTTGCGCGCTGTCAGGGTCTGAACAAATTTGCGCAACATGCAGGGGCTTTCGCGTGGCGGAACGGGGTCAATTGGGTCTATGCGCAAATGGGGGTCCGGGGCAAGTTTGGCAAGCACGGCGGGGTGTTGACCCCGCTGGGCGACCCGCTAGGGTCCACCCGAAGACCTTTCAGGACAGACCTCCATGACACTCGCCAATGGCCGCCGCTATCTTGCCATACCCGGTCCCTCTGTGATGCCCGATGCGGTGCTGCAGGCGATGCACCGCGCTTCGCCCAACATCTATGAGGGCGAGTTGCATGATCTGACCTACAGCTTGCTGCCCGATCTCAAAGCGGTGGCGCGTACTGCACACAACGTCGCGATCTATATCGGCAACGGCCACGCGGCGTGGGAGGCAGCGCTTTGCAACACGCTTTCACGTGGCGATACGGTGCTGGTTCTGGCGACGGGGCGGTTTTGCACCGGCTGGGGTGAGATGGCCGCGCGGCTTGGCGTCACGGTACAAACCATCGACTACGGCGACACCTCCGACATCGACCTTGATGAGGTTGCGACGGCATTGGCAGCAGACAAAGGGCAACGGATCAAGGCCGTGCTGGCCGTGCATGTGGACACGTCAACCTCTGTGCGCAACGATATTGCCGGACTGCGAAAGGTGATGGATGCCGCAGGTCATCCGGCCCTGTTGATGGTGGATTGCATCGCATCAATGGGCTGCGACCGATATGAAATGGACGCCTGGGGCGTCGACGTCACTGTCGCGGCCTGCCAGAAGGGTCTGATGACCCCCGCGGGGATCAGTTTTGTCTTTTTCAATGACAAGGCCGATCAGGCTCAGGGCGATCTGGTCAGCCACTATTGGGACTGGCGTCCGCGCGTAGCGCCAGATGGTTATTGGCGGCTCTTCGATGGCACAGCGCCGACACACCATCTTTATGGTCTGCGCATAGCCCTCGACATGATCCACACCGAAGGGCTGGAAGCGGTCTGGGCCCGTCATGCGACACTTGCCCGTGCGCTTTGGGCCGCGTTTGGGATGTGGGAACAGCGTGGACCGATGCACCTGAACGTTCGCGATCCGTCAAAGCGGTCCTGTGCTGTGACGTCTGTCGGGATTGGCTCTGGCAACGGTGATCGGTTGCGCCAATGGTGCGAGCATCAGGCGGGGCTGACGTTAGGGATCGGACTGGGTCGGGACCCTGCGGATGCGTGGTTTCGCGTTGGCCATATGGGACACGTCAATGCGCAGATGATGATGGCGGTCTTGGGGGTAATCCAGGCGGGATTGCTGGCTTTGGACATTCCACATGGGGGCGGTGCACTGGATGCAGCCGCTGCGGTGATTGCCGCGTCCTAGCGGGTCCTGTTGAGCTGCTTGATGCCGATGTCGATGATGGCCGTTGTGATCGCGACCCAGATGAATCCGAAAACGGCCGCAATCACCCAGAATGCCATGAAGAGAATCACGGCGACAGAACCGAGAAAGGCGTTGGTGTAGTTTTCTACGCGTCCGGGGTGCTTGTGATTGCGCATCCTGATTCCTCCGGATGAGATGTTAGCGCAATTTCCTAACAATTCATCCCGCAGCGCGCGCGGCCTCGAGCGCGGAGGGCAGAGCCGCTGCAAAAGCTGCGACCTCGGCAGCGGGGCCACAGCTGATACGAATGCAGCGGTCTTGCGGTGCCACAAAAGGCATGCGGACAAAGATGCCCTGATCGATCAGGCTTTTCAGGACGTTACGGGCAAACTCTCCGTCTTTGCCGCAGTCAATCGCGACAAAGTTGGTGGCCGACGGCAAAGGTGTGAGGCCGTTTTCCAGTGCGATTGCACTGATCCTGTCACGACTTTGTGCGACCATGGTTTTGATGTCGTCCAGCCAGTTTTCATCTTTTAGGGCGGCGAGGGCGGCGACTTGGCTGGGGCGCGACATGCCAAAATGATTGCGGACCTTGTTGAAGGCCATGATCAGCGGTCTGGACCCCAGCGCATAGCCAACACGGGCGCCAGCCAGGCCATAAGCCTTTGAAAACGTGCGCAAACGGATGACGCGTGGGTCGTCAGGTGACACAGCAGGGGATGTGCCATCCGGGGCGAGTTCAACATAGGCCTCGTCAAGAATCAGCAAGGCCCCCGGTGGGACGGCAGCGATCATGCGGGCCATCGTGGAGGCGTCATGGTGGCTGCCCATGGGGTTATCCGGATTGGCAATGTAGATCAATTTTGCCTTTGTTTCCCGGGCCTTGGCAATCAAACGGTCGGGGTCTTCGTAATCGCCCGCATAGGGAACGGAATGTAGAGATCCGCCGTATCCGGCGACGTGATAGTTGAAGGTGGGGTATGCGCCTGCGGAGGTCACAACCGAATCGCCGGGTCCAATGGTCAGGCGCACCAAAAGACCCAGCAGGGTGTCGATACCGGCGTCGATGGCGATATGGGCTGCGTCGATTCCGTGATGTTTTGCAAGGGCTTGGCGCAGATCGTGGCTTTCGGGATCGGCATACATCCAGGCGTCACGGGCGCTGTCCTGCAGGGCGCGGATTGCAAGTGGCGAGGGGCCGAAGCCATTTTCGTTGGCGCCAAGGCGAGCCGTAAATCTTTGATTTCGCTGACGTTCCTGCGCCTCGGGCCCGACAAAGGGGACAGTTGCGGGCAGGCTGGCGGCGAGGGCGGTAAGGCGTGGATCTTGTGTCATGGGGGAAAGATCAGCAATTTGCCCCCTGTCCGCAATGGGGCAATGCGGTAAAGTCTTGTTCGGCTTGAAGAAAAGGAGAGCCTGATGTTGAGTAGACGTGGATTTTTGGCTGCCACCGGCGCGGCAGGTGTGGTGCGGTTTGTGCCGGTTTTGGCAAAAGAGCGGCGGATTCTGACGCTCGTTTATGACAAGGCGTTGGGGGGTTTGCGGGCGGTGGAGCGGGTCGTGCGTTAAGCGACCGTTACGGTGGCGCGTTAACCTTGTGAAACAGCGGCGCAGGCCCCGGGGGGCCTGCACGACATTCTGGCACAACTGGCATGCGTCATTTGCAAGTTTCGTGGTGAATTCTTGCGGCACCCGTCGGAACCTCCGGCGGGCATATTTTTATTCAAAAGAAAGACTTAGTCGATTTCCATCAGCTTTTGCAGCGCGGTGGATAATTGCGCGATTTCGCCGTCTCTGAGTGAAAGATTGTGTTGGGCTTCTTCGACCACGTCCGGCGGGGCGGAGGCCACGAACTTGGGGTTGTTCAACCGGCCACGCAGGCCGCCTGCCTCTTTCTCGATCTTGGCCAAGGCTTTGGAAAGACGTTCCTTTTCTGCATCCACGTCGATGATATCGGCCAGTGGCAGGGCGAATGTCGCCCCTGTTGTCGCAACTGTGATCGATCCCTTGGGGGCCGCGTCCTTGGTGATGCCGGTGATCCGGGCGAGTTTCTGGATCATCGCCATGTTGTTGGCCAGTGCCGTGTCGGAGTCCGCATCGCTATCTGTTTGAATAACAGGGATTTTCAGGCCCGCGGGCACATTCATCTGCGCGCGCGCAGAGCGGATGCCCTCGATCAGGGAGATCACCCAGTTCATTTCGCGGTCCGCATCAGGGTTAACGAGGTCGGCGGCGGTGTAGCTGGGCCAGTCGGTGTGGATCAGCGGCTTGGCTCTTGTTCCCATGATGGACCAGAGCTCTTCGGTGATGAAGGGCATGAAGGGGTGCAAGAGGGCTGCGCATTGATCGAGCACCCAGGCCATAACTTCCTGGGTTTCCTGCTTTTCTTCGGCTGAACCATCAAGCAGCAACGGCTTGGAGAGTTCCACGTACCAATCGCAGACCTTGCCCCAGACAAAGGCGTAAAGCGCGTTTGCTGCGTCGTTGAAGCGGTATTCAGTCAGTGCGGCGTCGACAATTTCGCGGGTGCGTGCGGTTTCACCGACGATCCAAGCGTTAACAGTGCGCAACCCATGCACATTCCATACACATTCCGTAGGGGTCGAAGTGTTAACTTTATTAACCTCAAAAACGCCGTTCATTTCGGCGAAACGGCAGGCATTCCACAGCTTGGTGCCGAAGTTGCGGTAGCCCTTGATGCGGTCTTCTGAAATTTTCAAAACACCACCGATCGCTGCCATGGCGGCGTTGGACATGCGCAGGGCGTCGGCGCCGTATTGGTCGATCATGTCGAGCGGGTCGATCACGTTGCCGGTGGTCTTGGACATCTTCTGGCCCTTCGCGTCGCGGACCAGCTGGTGCAGGTAGACCGTATGGAAGGGGTTTTTCTGTTCCACGGCCTGAGACATCATCATCATCCGGGCGACCCAGAAGAATAGGATGTCCTGACCGGTGATGAGCACGTCGCCAGGGAAGTATTTTTGCAGCTCGGGCGTGTCCTCGGGCCAGCCGAGGGTGCCGAAGGGCCAGAGGCCGGAGGAGAACCAAGTGTCGAGGACGTCTTTATCTCTTGAGAGAGTGATTTGGCGTTGACCGTTCAATCTCGGAGAAAGAATGCCGCTCATTTTGCCTTCGCGTAGATTCGATCCTGTGGAGTCTTGGAAGGAAAACTTTGTTTCTTTCCCGTAATAGTCAGCCGCTTTCGAAGCAGCTTCCTCATGATCGACACCACAAAAACAAACCATGTCAAAAAGTCCCGGGTGTTTAAGCCCAAGTTCTTTTGATGCATCAATCAAAGACACAAACTGATCGTCCGGAGCGTTTTCCAGCGTCAAGCCACGCTCTGCTAACATTGTTTTTTGTTTCTCAAAAACAGGTTCGTACCACTCGACTGATCGAATGTCCGGCCCATACCAAACCGGAATCTGGTGGCCCCACCACAACTGCCGCGAGATGCACCAGGGTTCGATGTTTTCCAGCCAGTGGTAGAAGACCTTTTCGCCGCTTTCGGGCATGATCTTCACTTCGCCTGACTTCACGGCGTCCAAAGCGGGGCCGACGATTTTGGCGGTGTCGACGAACCATTGGTCGGTCAGCATCGGTTCGATCACGACTTTGGAGCGGTCGCCGAAGGGCTGCATGATTTTCTTGTTTTCGACGTAGGGAATGAACTCCGGCAGGTCGGTCTGGTCGCCGTCGCGGTCCTCGGCGGCCTCTCGCGCGGGGTTGGGGACCATCACCGCGTTACCCTCTGCGGTGATGTCGGCCACCACGGCCTTGCGGGCCTCGAACCGGTCAAGTCCGCGGTATTCCTCAGGCACCATGTTCATCGCGGCGATCATCGCCTCGTCAAAATCCTGTTCGCCGTTTGCGATTTTCTGGGCGATGGCGGCCTCTTGCACATAGGGCTTGCCGTCGGCGCGCATGGCACCCTTGGTGTCCATCAGGTTGTACATCGGAATGCCGCCGCGCTTGGCGACTTCGTAGTCGTTGAAGTCATGGGCGCCGGTGATCTTCACCGCACCTGAGCCGAAGTTCATATCGGGGTAGGGGTCGGTGATAATCGGGATCAGGCGGCGCTGGTCCTTGGGGCCGACCGGGATTTCGCAAAGCTTGCCAACGATAGGGGCATAGCGTTCGTCGTCCTTGTGGACGGCCACTGCACCGTCGCCCAGCATGGTTTCGGGCCGGGTCGTCGCGATGGAGATATAATCGCGGGTTTCGCGCAGGGTGACGTTGCCGTCTTCGTCTTTCTCGACGTATTCATAGGTCTCGCCGCCCGCGAGCGGGTATTTGAAGTGCCACATGTGGCCGTCGACTTCGATGTTTTCCACCTCGAGGTCAGAGATCGCGGTTTCAAAGTGCGGGTCCCAGTTGACGAGGCGTTTGCCGCGATAGATCAGCCCCTTGTTGTACATGTCGACGAAGACCTTGAGGACGGCGTCGTGGAAGTTGCCGGGCTTTTCGGTGTCGGGGGCAGAGGCGGCACCGGACATGGTGAAGGCAGAGCGGGACCAGTCCATGCTGTCGCCCAGACGCCGTGCCTGTTGTTCGATGACGCCGCCCTTGTCGGCCTTCCAGTCCCAGACCTTTTTCAGGAACGCCTCGCGCCCCATCTCGGTGCGCTTGGGTTGCTGGGTCTCGGCCAGTTCCTTTTCCACCATCAGCTGGGTGGCGATGCCCGCGTGGTCGAGGCCGGGTTGCCAAAGGGTGTCGAACCCCTGCATCCGCTTCCACCGGGTCAGGATATCCATCAGGGTGTGGTTGAAGGCGTGGCCGACGTGCAGGTGGCCGGTGACATTGGGCGGCGGCAGCTGGATGCAAAACGTCTCATCCCGGCTGGCATTGGCCCCGGCCTTGAAGGCGCCGGAATTTTCCCAATCGGCGTAGATTTGCGGTTCGCGCGCGGCGGCGTCGAATGTCTTTTCCATTGGCATCGGTCTGGTCCTGTCTGGTTGCTGACCGAATAGCGAAAGGGGCGGGGAAGGAAAAGGGTGTGATGCCGCAGGCTTGCCGTCTAAAGATGGATTGAAGCAAGCCCCGAGGTACCATGCGCCATCGCGTCCCGCCCAAGCACGACCGCAAGTTCCCGCGCGGATGGTTTGATTTGTTCTACGGAAAAGGCGGGATCAAGCCCGTTCTTGCGGGCGTTTTGCTGGTTGTGCTGACGGTGGTGAGCGTGCTGGGCTATCAAAAGGCCGCACGCTTTGATCGCGAGGGAGAGATGGTCAAGGCCACGATTGTGCGCATGTGGATTGATCAGGACGACGACGGCGACACTTATCACGCGCGGTTCCGCTATGTGATAAAGGGGCGCGCGTATGAGGGGCGCAAGAACGTCGGTTCAAAGTATTACCGTCAGGCATCGGTCGGCGACATTCGTGAGGTCCGCTACCTGCCCAGCGATCCCGGGACGTTTGAGTATTACGTGGGCGAAGCGCGGGACAACGCCTTTTTCTGGCAAATGGCGGCGGGGGGTGCGGGGGTTCTGGCGCTGGGCCTGATGTACTGGATCGGCCGGCGTGTGAACCGCGCTGTGCTGGCGCGGGACCGGGGGTATCTGGCCGTTGCGACGGTGCAATCGATCACAGAGCGCAAGAACAGCGGCAAGCTGACCGGACGCGGCTATATGCGGTTCAAGACAGAGGACGGGATCACGGGCGAGACGATGGATAGGGCCATTGGCGAACTGCGCCGAATTGGCAAAGGTGCCAAGATCAATGTCTATGTCCGCAATGGCCACGCCGTCTGGGAGGGGGATGTTGGTCCGCGCGACCTTGACCCTTCGCGCCTGCCTAAGGTTGACCGCTAATCCGCGCGATCATCGCCATGATGCTGCCGCTGTCCTTTGGTTCAATTGCGCCAAGGTAGTTACAATCCGGGCGATCAAGGCGACATGGCAGGCAAATTTCAGCGAAAGACCACGCAGACATGGTTTGGCTTGTTCCGTCATCATGGCGGATGGGCTGCATGTCTTGGTGCGGCTGTCCTGATCGTTCTGACGGCTATCAGCGTCATTTTCTATTTGCGTGACCAGTCGCTGGTTGATCGTGCGATCCCGGTGCAGGCCGAAGTTCTGGAACTTGACCGGATGGATTTGTTTCGCCAAGACGGCGCGACGGTCCTGCTGCGGATTGATGGGCCTGCTGGCGCCTTTGAGCACGACATGCCCGTTGACTGGACATTTTATACCAAGCACACCCAAGGCAGCGCGGTAAGGCTCTTTTATGTGCCAGATGCGCCACCCCGACTGATGTGGGCGTTGCCCGATCCTTTGGCGCGGGGCTGGGCCTACCAGTTGGCGGCGGGCTTTGTGGGGATCATGACACTTGGATTTGGCGGCTTTGCGGCAGTCCGCACAACTGACGCCATTCGGGCAAGGCGCTATGGGCCAATCACCAAAGCCAAGGTGCTGCATAAAGAGGTCGTCAAACGGCTTGCCTGGGAGCGGTTGTTGTTCGAACGCGAAACGCTCGACTTCTTCGGCATCAGCAACGAAACCGACATGTCCCGTTTGGTGTTTCGTGACCAAAAGGGACGCAGGTGCCGGTCACTTCCGCATCACAATGGCCAGTTGCGGTCGATCGAAACCGGTGACGAGATTGACGTGTATCTTGGCGTGCATCGTAGCTGGTGGGTTGGTGATCTTGGACCGCGCCGCAGCCACGACAGTGATCTGCCGCAGGTGCGTCATCGGCGGCAAAGGCTGGGTTAAGCCACCAAAGCCTCGCGCGCACCGGGGCGGATCACCTCGGGGTCATAGGGCGCGCGGGCGAATACCTCGCGCACGCGGTCTGCGAAATGCGACAGCGGCAGGGTGTCATAGCCCGGATCGAAAGAGCTTTGGTCCCAGCGTTCGCAGAACGTGGCGCAGTCATCAAAATAGACGTGACCGGCATAAGCCTGACGCTTTTCCGGATCAGCGCCGACATGTTCACCAAAGTAGAGCAATTGAAAGTCGCCGTGCTTTTCGACCACCCATGTGACCTGTTCGCGCACAAAAGGTCGCAGAATCGAGGCCGCATATTCATCGTGATTGTAGGGCGCATAAATGTCGCCAATGTCATGCAAAAGGGCCGCCACGATCCAATCGATGTCTGCGCCGTCGCGTTCAGCCCGTGTCGCCGATTGCAACGAATGGCCAAGGCGTGTGATCTGATAGCCTGACAGCCCTTCATCAAGGTCCACCAGCGCGGTCAAAAGCCGGTCGGCGGTGCCTTTGGTATGCGCCACCTCATGCTTGGTCAGAAAATCGTAGTCTTCCTTGTCGCCGTCTTTCATCGCGGTGAATTTGACTTGGTCCATCGCTTAGGCCTTTTCATAGAAAGAGCTGGCCTTAGCCGCGCCCTTCATCATCACAGACGTCTGGAGTTTGCGGATTTTGTCATAGACCGCAAGCGCGTCCGGCGTGAAAGGGCCGGTGGGCACCGGATAGGGCTCCCAATTGTTGTGCCGGTCTTCGCCAAGCGCCAGATGGGCAAAGTCACGCTCTCCGCCTGATTTGACGATCTCGGGCACGAGGTAGCGGATCACCACACCGATACGGCGATCATCCGAAGAATTGGGCCCCGATCCATGGATCGTCAGCCCGTGGTGCAACGAGATCTCGCCGGGTTGCAGGGTTAGCGCGGTTTTGTCGGCATCGGCCACATCAACGCGGATTTCCTGACCGCGTGACAGCAGGTTCTGGTCGTCGAATGTGTCCACATGCGGCAGGATCGTGTTTTTGTGGCTGCCGCGCACAACATCCATGCAGCCGCTTTCGCGGGTTGCGGGCGAAAGGGCAAGCCAGGCCGTTGTCAGCCCGTCAATTTCGCCCATGCCCCAATAGGTCAGATCCTGATGCATGGTTACGACCGCTTTTGTCTGCGGCTCTTTGATCAGGAATTCGACGGAATAAAGCATGACATCCGGGCCCAGCACGCCCGAGACCGCCTCTAGAATGCCGGGATGGGTGCCCATCTGATGCGCAAGCGGCATGACCACCTGCGCATTGATGCGCTTGTAGGTGTTCAGCGGCAGCGGCAGACCATTATCGAGCCATTCCGCCTCGAAGGCTTCAAACGCGGCGCGCAATTCTGCGGCGTCTGTTTCCGACATCACGCGAATGGGAAAGAGATAGCCGTCTTTCCAGTAGGATTCAGCCTGTTCCTTTGACAATCGGGTCATTGGTGTCTCCTGGTTTTGGCTAAGCTTTGCAGGGGCAGGATTTGCCGTCTTGTCTGACTGCGACATCTGGACACGCGGGCGCAGGCGGTTAGGTTCGCGGTAAGCCGAGATCACGGGAGAGGCCGATGGAAAAGTTTGGACGCAGCCAGCCGGTCAAGCGCGTAGAGGATCTGCGGTTTTTGACCGGGGCGGGGCGCTATGTGGATGATGTCGCGCCCGAAGGGGCATTGGTGGCGTACTTTTTGCGGTCAAGTCAGGGGCACGGCGATCTGGCACCGCTTGATCTGGACGAGGTGCGCGCGATGCCCGGCGTGGCGCTTGCGATCACGGTTGAGGATTTGCTGGCCGCAGGCGTGAGGATCGACATTGGCGGCGGTGCGGTGACCAACCGGGATGGCTCCAAGGGGGCCAAGCCGGTCCGGCCCATTCTGGCGCAGGGCCGGGTGCGGCATGTCGGCGAGGCTGTTGCGATGATCGTGGCCGACAGCATGACCGCGGCACGTGACGCCGCAGAGGCGGTCTGGCTTGAGATCGAAGATCGCCCGGCGAAGGTCGATGTGCTGCCGGGTGGCGAGACCTTGCATGATGAAGCGCCTGACAATCTGGCGTTTGATTGGGGCATGGGGGATGAGGCCGGCGTCAAGGCCGCGATCGCCGGTGCGGCGCATGTGGTGCGGGTGACGGTCCCGGACAACCGGATCATTCCCAACAGTATGGAGCCACGCGGCTGTTTTGCCGAGATGCAGGATGGGCGGCTGCATGTGGCTGTAAATGGGCAGGGCGTCTGGTCACCCAAAGGCGCAATTGCGAAGGCGCTGGGCATGCCCAAGGATGACGTGCGGGTCACCAATCCCGATGTGGGCGGCGGATTTGGCACCAAGGCCTTTAACTATCCCGAGACCTTTGCGGTCGCATTCGCGGCCAGGGCTCTGGGGCGTCCGGTCCGGTGGATGTCCGAACGGACCGAGGCGATGCTGACCGACAATGCGGGCCGTGATTTGGTAACGGATGTGGTGCTGGCCTTTGATGCAGACATGAAGATCACCGGCTATCATGTTGAAACACTTGCGAATATGGGGGCTTATAACTCTGGCTTCGCGCAGAACATCCAGACAGAGCTGTTCAGCAAGGTGTTGACCGGGACCTACCATATCCCGGCGGCCTATATGGGCGTGCGGGGCATCTACACCAACACCACGCCGGTCGATGCCTACCGCGGCGCGGGGCGGCCAGAGGCGATGTTTGTGCTGGAACGTGCGATGGATCAGGCGGCGCGCGAACTGGGCGTGGACCCGCTGGTGTTGCGGCACAAGAATTTCATCCGGCCCGATCAGTTTCCCTATACCACACCGACGGGTGTGACCTATGACGTGGGCGAATTCAGCGCGCTTCTGGATCGTGCGGCCGAGGTTGCGGATCTTGCGGGCTTTGCCAATCGCAAGGCCGCAAGCGCCGATGCAGGGCTGCTGCGCGGCGTCGGGCTGTCGTATTACATCGAAAGCATTCTGGGAGACCCCAGCGAGACAACGGCGGTGAGTTTCACCGAAGGGGGCGCACAGATGTTCGTAGGCACCCAGTCAAACGGGCAGGGCCATGAGACCGTTTATGCGCAATTCCTGTCCGATCAAAGCGGCATCCCGGCTGACAAGATCGAAGTCATTCAGGGTGACAGCGACCTGATCGCCGATGGCGGCGGCACGGGCGGGTCACGTTCGGTGACCGTCCAGAACACCGCGACACTGGCCGCGGTCGAGGTCATTGTGACGGCCTTTGGGGCCTTTCTGGCGGAAATGGAGGGTGTGGCACCCGAGGACGTCACCTTTGATGACGAGCGGTTCCGGATTGCGGGGTCGAACCTGACGCCCACAATGCTGGAGGTGGCAGACTTGGCACGAGAA
Source organism: uncultured Paracoccaceae bacterium (assembly GCA_947493335.1). Classification (GTDB taxonomy): domain Bacteria; phylum Pseudomonadota; class Alphaproteobacteria; order Rhodobacterales; family Rhodobacteraceae; genus CANMYO01. Next base: position 443,780 of record CANLQO010000001.1, read on the forward strand.
GCCGGGCGTGATGACCTGCTGCAACATTCGGCGCGGATCACGCTTGAGGCGCGTAGCTTTCCCAATGGGTGCCACATCGCAGAAGTGGAAGTGGACCCCGAAACCGGCGTGACCCGCGTGGTGCGCTATGCAGTGGTCGATGACTTTGGCAATCTGATCAATCCGATGCTGGTTGAGGGGCAGGTGCATGGCGGTGTTGCTCAAGGACTTGGGCAGGCGCTGACCGAACAGGTGGTGTTTGACGAGGACGCACAATTGCTCACGGCGACGTTTATGGACTACGGGATGCCAAGAGCCGATGATCTGCCGATGATCACCTTTGAAACACGCGGCACGCCAAGCCTTTATAACCCGATGGGCATGAAGGGCTGCGGTGAGGCCGGCACGGTCGGGGCGCTGGCGGCAGTGACCAATGCCACGCTGGATGCGCTGTGGGACGTGGGCGTGCGGCAAGTCGAGATGCCGTTCACGCCGCACCGTGTCTGGCAGTGGATATGTGACGCGAAGGACAACAGTGCCGCTGCGTGACTGGATCCTTGGCCTTTTTGGCCGCAATCCTCGCGCCAAATCGGGGCGTCCCCGGGATGCGCGCGGACCCGCGACACATGTGATCATTCTGGATGGGACGATGTCTTCCCTGCGGCGGGGGTATGAGACCCATGCAGGCCGCACCTACAAATTGCTGAATGAAGCCGGGCGCAGCGCCAATCTGACCGTCTACTACGAGGCCGGGGTTCAGTGGCGCGATTGGCGGCAGACGCCGGATGTCGCGGCAGGTCGCGGGATCAACCGGCAGATCAAGCGCGCCTATGGCGTGCTGGCAAGCCGGTACCATCCCGGCGACAAGATCATTCTGATGGGCTATTCGCGCGGGGCCTATGCGGTGCGCTCACTGGCGGGGGTGATCGACATGGTGGGCCTGGTACGCGCGGATTGCGCGACCGAACGGGCCGTGCAGACGGCCTACCGCCACTACAAGGCGGGGGCGACCTCGGAGGCTGCAGCCGCTTTCTGGAAAGACTATTGCCACCCCGAGATCGAGATCGAGGCGGTGGGGGTCTGGGATACGGTCAAATCGCTTGGATTGGTCGCGCCCGTGTTGTGGCGGGTAAGCGAGGCGCGGCATGCCTTTCACAACCATCATCTGGGCCACGTGGTCCGCCACGGGTTTCACGCATTGGCGCTGGATGAAACACGCGTCGCCTACAGGCCGGTGATGTGGACCAGCGATCCGGCCTGGGGCGGACATGTGGAACAGGTCTGGTTTCGTGGCACCCACGGTGATGTGGGCGGTCAGTTGAACGGTTTCGAACCGGCACGACCGCTGGCGAACATCCCGCTGGTCTGGATGCTGGAGCGGCTTGAGGCGTGCCAACTGCCTTTGCCGGAGGGATGGCAGGACAGGTTTGAGCAGGACGTCACAGCACCTTCGGTCGGAACATGGCGGGGCTGGGGCAAGATATTCGTCACCCGCCGCAGGCGCGAGGTGGGCAAGGACCCATCAGAGCGACTGCACGAATCCTTGGGGGCGCAGAATTTTCCAGAAAATTCTGGTCGCCTGATCGCTGATCTTTTGCAGAGTGGAAAGTGAAGGAGCCTCCGGCGGGCATATTTATGTTCGAAAGAAAGACCTATGCGATTTGCATGATGATGCAGGTCGTTGATCCGGTTGCATAAAGCTTGCCGGTTTTGGCATCCGTGATCGTCCCGGAAGCCACCCCGGTGGAGCGGCCCGCATGGTCGATTGTGCCGGTGGCAAGAACCTCGGTGTCGATCGGGATCGCGCGGGTCAGGTTCACCTTGTATTCGAGCGTCGTATAGACGGCTCCTTTGGGCACGCAGGTCATCACGGCACAGGCCATGCAGCTGTCGAGGATCGTCCCATACCAGCCGCCATGGACCGTGCCCGTGGGGTTGAAGTGATCAAACTGCGGCGTGCCACGAAAAACGACCTTTCCCGGTTCGACGCTGTCGAGATGGTAATTCAATAACCGCGAGATTGGGGGGCGCGGCATGGTGCCGTCCAGCACGCCTTGCATGAAATCGAGACCCGACATCGACAGGATCGTGTCGCGGCTTGGCAGTTCGGCAAGGGATTGGGCGTAATGCATGGGGCCTCCGGCAGTTTTGGCCGGAGGCTGGCGCGTCAGGCGACGTTTTGCAAGCGGTGCTTGGGGGTGATGCCAAGCGCGCGGGCCACATCATAGGTCAGCTGCGGTTTGTTCAACGTGTAGAAGTGCAGGTGATCCACGCCGCCCGAAAGCAGGTCATCGCAAAGCTCTGTCGCCAACGCCGTCGCCAAGAGATCGGTGGTGCCGTCGCGCGTTGCGTTTTCAAAGGCCTGCGCCACAACGGGTGGGATGGATGTGCCGCATTGGGCTGCGAATTTCTGCACGCCCGCCCAGTTTTCCACGGGCAGGATTCCGGGGATGATCGGCGCGTCGATACCTGCCTTCACGCAGGCGTCACGGAACCGGAAGAATGTTTCGGCCTCAAAGAAGAACTGGGTGATCGCGGCTGTGGCCCCGGCGTCGATCTTGCGCTTGAGAAAGGCGATATCGGCCGCCTGATCGGCCGCCTCTGGGTGCTTTTCAGGGTAGGCCCCGACGCGGATATTGAAGTGACCGGTTTCGGCCAGCGCCCCGATCAGATCAACAGAGGAGGCAAAGCCGTTTGGATGGGCCTGAAACCCCGCGCTGCCTTTGGGGGCATCGCCGCGCAGGGCCACGATATCGGTGATGCCGGATTGCGCGTACTCTCCGGCGATGGCGAGCGTCTCTTCCCGTGTGGCATCGACGCAGGTCAGATGGGCCGCGACCTTGAGGTCGGTGCTGGCCTGCAATGTGCTGACCGCCTCGTGCGTCAGTTTGCGGGTGGTGCCGCCCGCACCATAGGTGACCGAGACAAAGTCCGGGGCCAGCGGGGCCAGCGTGTTGACGCAGTCCCACAGACGGAATGAGGCGGACAGGGACTTGGGCGGGAAGAATTCAAAGCTGAGCGCGGGCATGGGAGGAGCATCCTTTTGGAACTTGCTCAAGGTCTCATAGGCTGGCATATGAGGCAAATTCATAAAGCTCAGAAAGATTATGAGGATCGCATGCATATCGAGTTTCGCCACCTGCGCACGATCAAGGCGATCCATGACACCGGTGGGCTGGGGCGCGCAGCGGATTTGCTGAACATCACGCAATCGGCGCTGAGCCATCAGATCAAGGGGATCGAGGATCAGGCGGGGGTGGAGCTTTTCGTGCGGCGGACCAAGCCGCTCAAGCTGTCGGCAGCGGGGATGAAGCTTTTGGCGGCGGCGGAGGAGATTCTGCCGCGGGTTTCAGCGCTTGAGGCGGAGTTCGAGGGGTTGATCGCGGGAAAATCGGGGCGGCTTCACATCGCAATTGAGTGCCACGCCTGCTTTGAGTGGTTGTTTCCCGTGCTGGAGGCGTTTCGCAAGGCCTGGCCCGATGTGGACGTGGATATCAGGCCGGGTTTGGCCTTTGATGCGCTGCCTGCCTTGCGGCGGGAAGAGGTGGATCTTGTCGTGTCATCCGATCCCGAGGACATGGCGGGCACGGATTTCACGCCGATCTTTGATTATGACCCCGTCTTTGTGGCCGCTGCGAGCCATCCGCTGGCGGCGAAACCTTTTGTCGAGGCTGAAGACTTTGCCGATCAGACGCTGATTACTTATCCGGTGGAACGGACAAGGCTGGATGTCTTTAGCCAGCTTTTGATGCCCGCGGGGGTGCAGCCTGCCACGGTGCGGCAGGTGGAACTGACGGCGGTGATCCTGCTGTTGGTGGCGTCAAATCGCGGGGTCGCGGTGCTGCCCGATTGGGTGGTGCGGCAGGTGCGCTACAATTCCGACTATGTCACCCGACCGCTGACTAAGTCCGGTATCACCCGCAGGCTTTACGCCGCCACACGGTCCGAAGACACAGGCCTGCCGTTCATGGCGCATTTGTTACGGCTGGCCAAGCAAGAGGCGGTGAAGTTGCAAAGCGAGGCCCCGAAATGATCCCCAAGATCGCCATGGCGCTGGGGCTTGGGCTGATCACGATTGCCTGTTCAGAGCTGTGGTTCTACTGGGTCGATCTGCACCCGGGTCTTTGGCAGATTTGGCTGCTCTACGCGATTGCCAGCTATCTGATGATTGCGATGATGCGGCTGTATCGTTTGGGCTGGCCCGGTGTTGTCGTCGCGGCGGGGCTTTTTGGGATCGTGATCGAAGGGGTTGTGGTTCCCGTTCTCTATGAGGCGCTGCCCTTTTCGATCCTTTGGACCTCGTTAGCGTGGCATGGCCTGCTGACGGTTGGGTGCGGCGTGTTCGGATTTCGTGCGGTTGCGAAATCGCCGATGTGGACCGGACTGGCCTGTGCTGTGGCGGGGCTCGCTTTGGGAATATGGTTGGGCTTTATGTGGGTTGCAGAGCGTGGCGCGATCAGGGTCACACCCTTTAGCCTACAAGTGCTTCTGGCCTATGCGATGTTTGTGGTCGGGCATGTGATGCTGGACCGCATGGCGGATCGGCCCTGGTGCCCGACAAAGGGCGACCTTGTGGTGCTGTGGGGGTTGGTCTTCGCCGTATGGGCCCTGAACTGGGCGCTGCCGCTGTTTCCCTTCGCGCTGGCTTTTCCGGCGTTGGTTGGGGTGAGCTGGTGGGCCATGGCGCGCGGGAAAAGTGCAGCGCCTTGGGATATCGGGGGCAGGCTGCCAGCCGCTTCATACATGACATCCCTGTTGCTGCCCGCCGGGATCATCGCCGGGGCAGTGACAACCGGCGGTGTCATCCCCGAGGTCAACGCCTGGTGGATCATGGCAACAGGACCGGTGGCGGCAATCCTATGGCTTTGGGCGCTGGGCCGACTGGCCGTGGGCCGGGGTTGAGCAGGGATTGCGAAGGCCCGGCAATGGGCCTATACGCCCCGCCTGACCCCTTTATCGGAGACCGCAGATGGCCGGCAGCGCAAACCTGAATGTGATGATGAAAACCGCCCGCAAGGCGGGGCGCCAGCTGGTCAAGGATTTTGGCGAGGTCGAGCAGCTGCAGGTCAGCCGCAAGGGCCCCGGTGACTTTGTCAGCCGCGCCGACAAACAGGCCGAAGAGACGATCCGCGAGGACCTGATGGCGGCCCGTCCGACCTATGGCTTTCTGGGTGAAGAAGGTGCCGAAATCGCAGGCGAGGACCCGACCCGTCGCTGGATCGTGGACCCGCTGGACGGGACCACAAATTTTTTGCACGGGCTGGGCCATTGGGCCGTGTCCATCGCGCTGGAACACAAAGGCCAAATCGTCGCGGGCGTGATCTATGACCCCGTGAAGGATGAAATGTTCTATGCCGAAAAAGGCTTTGGTGCCTTTGTGAACGAAGCGCGGATCAGGGTGTCTGCCCGGTCACGGATGGCCGAGGCGCTGTTTTCCACGGGCCTGCCATTTTCGGGCCGGTCGGACCTGCCAGAAACGCTGCAAGACCTTGCGCGCATCCTGCCTGCCTGTTCCGGTGTTCGCCGGTTTGGGGCGGCCTCGCTTGATTTGGCCTATGTGGCCGCTGGCCGCTATGACGGGTTCTGGGAACGCCGCTTGCACGCGTGGGATATCGCCGCAGGCATCGTGATTGCCAAAGAGGCAGGCGCAATTGTCGAGCCCTTGAACCCCGAAGGCGACATGCTGACAGACGGTGAGATCATCGTGGCCAACAACGATATCTTTGAAGCTTTCGCCAAGGTGATCCGCAACTAGTTGTCGGATGGATGATTGACCCCATCGTTCCAGCCGGGGCCGCGTAATTCGGCATCCGTCACGCCCTCAATCGCGCCAAGGTTGACGCCAAACATGGTCGGATCAATCCGGCGGCGGTGATGGGTGTAGATGCCGCAGGTCTTGCAAAAGAAATGCTCTGCCGTGTTGGTGTTCCATTGGTAGCACGTGAGGTTGTCCGCACCTTTGGTGATCTGCAGTTCGGCTTCGGGCACGGCCACGGTCGCGGCGGCGCGGCGGCGGCAGAACGAACAATCACAGCGCGCGGCCTCTGACAGTTTTTCGCTGGGCGTGAACGCGATCTCGACCGCGCCGCAATGACAGGTCAACTTGCGGGTCATCGGCGCGGCACCTTCGGGACAGAGGATTGGCGGAAGGGGTAGGTCGCCTCTGGGTGTGGCGGATGGCCTTCGGTGCGGTCCCAAAAACGGGTCGCGCCAAGGCGCAGCCAAAGTGGAATGCACAGCACCAACCCAATGACAAAGCCGCCTGCATGGGCCCAATAGGCGACGCCACCGCCCGATCCATCATCCCCAATGCCGTTGAAAAGCTGAAGCGCAAACCAGACGGCCAACATGATCCAGGCCGGGATCGGGATGATGCGGAAAATGATGATGAAGAAGATGAACACATCCACTTTGGCCTTGGGGAACAAAAGCAGATAGCCGCCCATGACCCCTGCAATCGCACCTGATGCGCCGACTGTGGGCACCGGGCTGCCGGGGGCGACCGCCCATTGCGCAAGTGCCGCCCCGGCCCCACAGGCCAGATAGAAGGCAAGGAAGGGCAGGTGGCCCATCTCATCTTCAAGGTTGTCGCCAAAGATGAACAGGAACAACATGTTACCTGCCAGATGCATGAAGCCTGCATGCAGGAAGACAGAGGTGATGAGAGTGACATACCCTTCGCCCGCGCTGATCCGTGCGGGGATCATGGCATAGGTGAAATAGAGGTTGTTGATCTCAGTATTGGTGGTGATGAAGGCCAGCCCGTAAAGCCAGATCACGATGTTGATCGCCATCAGCGTGTAGGTGACAAAGGGTGTCCGGTTTGACGGGTTGTGGTCGCGTATCGGGAACATGCCGCGACGGTGCGCCAATGTCAGCGGCGGGTCAAGCGGTTGGGGTGGGCCGCAAACGGTGCTGCGGCCCCCTGTTGCGCGTGTTGCGTCAAGCCATTTCGGCCAGCAATTGCGCGTTGCCGCCTGCGGCGGTCGTGTCAATGCAGATATGCCGTTCGTGCAGCACATGGGCCGCGTCGGGTCGGGCGGTGATCAGCGCGGTGATCGGACCCGCGCGCCGGGTCAGTGCTTTGGCATAGGCCGCGCCGGTTTCCGTGTCGCCCCACCAGATGGCGGCTGCAATTGGCAGATTTTCCAGCGCATCCGGCGACACCTGACCGGTGGCGGTGACCGCGGTGCCGCCGAGCTCTGCCACGGCCTGTGCTTGTTGTGCGGCTGTGTCCGGGCCGGGGCCAAGGCACAGGACCGGGCCGCGCGGCATGGCGTGCAGACGGTTGGATTCGCCCGTCGGGCCGGGCAGATCGCGCACCGGTTGTGGTGGTGGCGGTGTCGCCGTAGTCAGGCGCGCCGTGAGGGCCGTCATGTCCTCTGGCTGGGCAAAGTCATCTGCAGCACTTGCGGGCACTGGCGCAGAAAAACGGGGCAGATAATGCGGCCCACCCGCCTTGGGGCCGGTGCCGGAAAGTCCCTCACCGCCAAAGGGTTGACTGCCGACAATTGCGCCGATCTGGTCGCGGTTCACGTAAAGATTGCCTGCGTTGATCCGGTTAGTGATCGTCTCGACCCGGTCGTCAATCCGGGTGTGCAAGCCGAAGGTCAGACCGTAGCCGGTGGCGTTGATCGCCCCAATGACATCGTCCAGTTCGGAGGCCTTGAACGTGGCCACATGCAGCACCGGGCCGAAGATTTCGCGCGTCATCTGGGCGATGCCATCGACGCGGATCACTGTGGGGGCGACAAAATGGCCAGAGGCCGGGGCAGGCGTTTCATGCAGCACCCGCCCTTCGGCACGCGCCTGTGCGATGTGGTCATCAATGGTCTTGCGGGCGGCGGTGTCGATGACGGGGCCGACATCGGTCGAAAGTGCCCAAGGGTCGCCGAGCGTGAGCGCATCCATGCCGCCATAAAGCATCTTCAAGAGCTTCGGCGCAACGTCCTCTTGCACGTAAAGACACCGCAGGGCAGAGCAGCGCTGCCCGGCGGATCGGAAAGAGGCCAGCAGGATATCGCGCACGGCATGTTCCGGCAGTGCCGTGCTGTCGACAATCATCGCGTTCAGCCCACCGGTTTCGGCGATCAGCGGCGTGCCGGGGGCGCAATGGGTGGCCATGTTGGCCGCGATCTTTTGGGCCGTTGCGGTGGAGCCGGTGAAGGCCACACCGTTGATCCGCGCATCTCCGGTCAATGCCGCGCCCACGCTGCCGTCGCCGGGCAACAGTTGCAGGGCCCGAACGGGCACGCCCGATTGATGCAGCAGCTTCACGGCAAAATGTGCAATCAGCGGGGTTTGTTCGGCTGGTTTGGCCAGCACCGCATTGCCTGCGGCCAAGGCGGCGGCAATCTGGCCAGTGAAGATGGCCAGCGGGAAATTCCAGGGGCTGATGCAAGTCCAGATGCCGCGCGGGGTGGCGTTCTGGTCAATCTGGGCGGCGTAGTAGCGCAGGAAGTCCACCGCCTCCCGCAGCTCTGCCACCGCATCGGGGAGGGCCTTTCCAGCCTCTCGCGCGAGAATGGCAAAGATTTCACCGGCGTTGGCCTCATAGGCATCGGCGGCAGCGTTGAGCGCGGCCGCACGGGCACCTGCCGGGGCCTTCCAGACCTGCGCATCGTCCAGCGCGGCGGCGATATCTTCGGGCGCGGCCGGGGTCACGTGACCGACGGTATCGCCGGGATGGGCGGGGTTTGTCACGGGGTGTGGGGGCACGTGCCTCCGGCGGGCATATTTCTCTTCGGAAGAAAGCAAGGGCGCGGCCTGCCAAACGGTCGCGCGGTGCTGGCCGCGATCTTGTTCGATTTGCGCAAGCGTGGGCGCATGTGTGAGGTCAAAACCGGACGAATTCGGGCGCTCCGGTTGGAAAAGGTCAAGCGGTTTGGTGAGGGCCGGTAGAACGCCTGCCTCGGCAAAGGGGTCGGCGGCAACCGTTGCAGCAGGCACATCTTCGTCCACGATCTGGTTCACAAAGGAAGAGTTGGCCCCGTTTTCAAGCAAGCGGCGCACAAGGTAGGCAAGCAGGTCTTCATGTGCGCCGACGGGGGCGTAGATGCGGCAATGGGTGCCGTTGGATTGCAGCACGCGTGTGTGCAGGACCTCGCCCATCCCGTGCAACCGTTGGAACTCAAAATCGGCGGGCGTGCGGCCCATGGTGTCGGCCAGATCAAGGATGGCGGCGACAGTATGCGCGTTATGGGTGGCAAATTGCGGATAGATGCGGTCGGTCAGTTCCAAAAGCTTGCGCGCATTGGCGATGTAGCTGATGTCGGTATGGCTTTTGGCGGTGAAGACTGGGAAATCGGGCAGGCCTTGCACCTGCGCGCGTTTGATTTCGGCATCCCAATAGGCGCCTTTGACCAGTCGGATCATGATCTTGCGGTCGTGGCGCAGAGCCATGTCGTGCAGCGCATCAATGGTCAACCCGCAGCGCTTGCCATAGGCCTGCACCACAACCCCGAAACCGTCCCACCCGGCAAGTGCAGGTTCGGACAAAACCGCCTCGATCACGTCGAGCGAAAGCGCCAGCCTGTCCGCCTCTTCCGCGTCAATGTTAAAACCCATGCCCGCCGATTTCGCGAGGACCGCAAGCGACCGCACACGTGGGACAAGCTCGGTCATCACCCGGTCGGTCTGGGCAACCTCATAGCGCGGATGCAGAGCCGAAAGCTTGACTGAAATGCCCGGGTTTTCGGCAACCGTGTCATGCCGACAGTGTTCCGCGATTGCAGAGATCGCGCGGGAGTAAGCAAGGTGGTATTGCTTGGCGTCCGCTTCGGTGCGCGCAGCTTCGCCCAACATGTCGTAGCTGTAGGTGAACCCCTTTGCCTGCATCCCATCGGCACGTTTCATTGCCTTGGTTATGGTTTCGCCCAGCACAAACTGGCGGCCCATTTCGCGCATTGCGCGGGCAACAGCGGTGCGGATCACAGGCTCGCCCAGGCGTTTGACAGCCGCCCGCAGGCTGCCGGTGATACCGGGCTTTTCATCGTCCAGTACACGTCCCGTCAGCATCAGCGCCCAGGTTGAGGCATTGACCAAGGACGACGCGGAATGCCCCAGATGCTTGCCCCAGTCAGAGGGGGCGATCTTGTCCTCAATCAGATCATCCATCGTGTCAGCGTCAGGCACGCGCAAGAGCGCCTCTGCCAGACACATCAGCGCCACCCCTTCGTCGGTGGACAGGCCGTATTCGGCCAGAAAGACCTCCATCAAGCCGGGGTCAGAGGTTTCGCGGATCTGGTGTACCAGTTCGGTGGCGGCGGTGTGTATCCGGGCGCGGTCGATGTCTGACAGCATCGCCTGCGCGACTAGCGCGTCGACCACCTCTTTTTCGGGCGCATACATTGCGGCGTCGATCTGCGCACGCAGGGTGTTCTGGCTATCACGGGGCATGGCGACTCCTTTATCACTGACAAGGTCAGTATATGCGCTTGCTTCAGGCCATTCCGACCCGTATTTCCATGAAGACACGCCAAATGCACTGAAGTTAGGACCAAACCATGCCCGAAAAGACTGATGCGCTTGATGCATTTGACCGAAAGATTCTGGATGTTCTGGCCGTTGATGGCCGAATTTCTGTCACCGCGCTGGCGCAAAGGATCGGCTTGTCCAAATCGCCAACGCAAGCGCGGCTGCGGCGGTTAGAGGAAAGCGGCGTGATCCGGGGCTATCGCGCGCTGTTTGACGCGATCCGGCTGGGACGGGACCACGTCGCCTTTGTCGAGGTCAAGCTGAGCGACACCCGAGAGGCGGCGCTGGCCCAGTTCAACAAGGCGGTGATGAAGATCCCCGAGATTGAGCAATGTCATTTGATTGCAGGCGCCTTCGACTATCTGATGAAGGTGCGCACGACCGGCATGACCGGCTATCGCGCTGTTCTGGCAGACAAAATCTCGACCTTGCCGCATGTCTCACACACCTCGACCTACATGGCGATGCAAGCAGTCAAGGAGGAAGGGCTGACACCGGTGGCACCAACTGGCGGGTCCTGACTTGACGGCAGGCTGACGCGGGACAGATGATACGGCATGAAAGCCCTTGTCCTGACCTGTCTGATGGCATTGCCCGGCGTGGCATTTGCCTGCCCCGAAGCGCCCGACCACAGTGCCAAGCTGGGTGAGATCGTCGCGGCCCTTAAGGTGTCGCGCGGATCGGGCGAGGCGCGGGTACTCAGCGATCAGCTTTGGACGCTTTGGACCGATGCGCCAGACGAAAAGGCGCAACGGCTTTTGGACATGGGGATGCAACAGCTTGCCGGGGGGCTTTATGCCCGCTCTTTTGAGACGCTGAATCAGTTGGTGGATTACTGTCCCGACTATGCCGAGGGTTACAATCAACGTGCTTTTGCCAGCTACTTGCAACGGGATTTCGCGGCAGCCCTTGTTGATCTGGACCGGGCCCTTGAAATCACGCCGAACCACGTGGCGGCGATGGCAGGCCGCGGGCTGACGCTGCTGGGGCTGGGCCGCAGCGAAGAGGCGCAGGAACAGCTTAAGGCGGCCGTCGCACTAAACCCCTGGCTGAATGAGCGAGCGCTGATCACCGAGGATCCGGGGACGGATATTTGAGGGCAAAGCGCCCGACGGTTTCGCCAGGTGACACCGGCGCCATCACCAACATTCCTGACCCGCAATAGCCGGTTGCGCTGACGCAGACCTGTGCATAGGAATACCCGCGTGCCCCCGTGGTGGAATGGTAGACATCGGAGACTTAAAATCTCTTGGGCGAAAGCCCGTGCCGGTTCGAGTCCGGCCGGGGGCACCACCTGTTGCTAGCCGTCGATCGCGCCTGCGGCATAGGCGATGGCGCGTTGGTAATTGCCGCTGTCATTCCAGGCCGAAAGGACGCCGAAGTTGCTGGTGCCTTGGCCAAAGGGTTGTCCCGCCCGCCAGCCGTTGGCGCGTAGCATATTGGCGGCAGATGCAAGTGCATCCACAGCATTGTAAGGGTCGGCCCGACCGTCGCCGGTGGCATCCACGCCAAACCGCGCCCAGTTGCCGGCCAGGAACTGCATGTGCCCCAGCTCGCCCGAGGGGCCGCCACGGGTGTTAGCCGTGATCACGCCGCGGTCGACAAGCTGCATCGCGGCGATGGCGTGCGGTTCAAACCGGGGATGGCGGCGGCAATAGGATGCCAACGTGACAGCCGAACCGACAACGGGTGAATTGCCCAGATAACCGCCCCAGCTTGTTTCAAGCCCCCAGATTGTCACCAGGATTGACCCAGGCACACCGAACTGGCGCTCCAGCGCGTCAAAGACATTCTGGTTCTGGGTCATCTTGCGGCGGGCCTGCTGCACAAAGGCGTTTGCGGTCGATTGGGTCCGCTTGGCCAGAAACTCTGCCGGGTCGCCATAGCTGACGCCGGTCTGGGACGAGGGGCGCGATTCAAATCGCCAGGTGATGTCCGACAGCCCGGCCGTGGACAGCGCCTGCATTCCGGCGCCGCCAACGCCTGCGTTTGCGGCGTCCTGCGCGAGGGCATTTTTGTAGGCGCCAAAGCTGCCTTTGTCGGTGATGCACCCGGCGGCATGGGCCATTGGCGCCGTCAGCAGGATCAAAGCGGAAACGAGGGAAATCTTGGAACGCATGGGGTCAGTCTCACGGGTTGGAAATTTGATCCGGACCCTAGCACGTATTGAGCGCTATCCAATATCAACCCTGTTTAGGGTTGCGACCGAAAGCAAACCCGCCACCGGGAGGCGGATTTGATCCTTTGAGCAAAGCGTCAGCTACGCGTACCGGCGAAGCGCGCGGCCCAATCTTCGCGTTGGTCATCTGTGATCTTCGAGAACAGGTTCTCGGGCACCGTGAATGCGTGGCCGGGTTTGAGAAGGTTCAGCGCGGCACCCACATCATCGGGCCAGACCTCATCGGTGCCCATCGCATCCAGCATGGTCCGCGCCATGGTCGGGATAAAGGGGGCGGACAGGACGCCATAAAGCTGGATCAGGTTAAGCCCAAGGCGGACTTGCCCGGCCGCTTTTGCCTCATCTTCCTTGATGGTGGACCATGGTGCTTCGGCCTGCAGGTATTCGTTGCCTGCGACCCAGATGGCGCGCAGGCTGGCGGCGGCCTTGCGCACCTCAATGGCGTCCATATGCGCCTGATAGGCCGCGACTTTGTCCGTCAGATCCGCGATCAGCGCCTCTTCGGCTGGGCCATAGGTGCCGTCCGGCACGGCCTCTGAAAATTTTGAACGGCAGAACTTTGTGATGCGGCTGACAAAGTTGCCCAGCACGTCGGCAAGGTCTTTGTTGACGTCGGTCTGAAACGCCTCCCACGTGAATTCCGCATCCGAGCTTTCGGGGGCATGGGACAAGAGCCACCAGCGCCAGACGTCGGCGGGCAGGATGTCAAGCGCCTGATCCTGAAATACGCCGCGCCCGCGCGAGGTGCTGAACTGGCCACCGTCGTAGTTGAGGTAGTTGAAGGATTTGATGTAATCCACCAGCTTCCAGTTCTGATCCGCGCCCATGATCGTGGCCGGAAAGCTCAGCGTGTGAAAGGGGACGTTATCCTTGCCCATGAACTGAGTGTAAGTCACGTCATCGGCCCCTTGATCGGTGCGCCACCAGCTTTGCCAATTGGTCCCCTTGCCCGCGTCTTCCCATTCCTGCGCGCAGGCGATGTATTCGATCGGCGCGTCAAACCAGACGTAAAAGACCTTGCCTTCCATGCCAGGCCAATCGGCGGTGCCATCCTTGACCGGCACGCCCCAGTCCAGATCGCGGGTGATGCCGCGGTCTTGCAATCCGTCGCCGTCATTCAGCCATTTGTTGGCGATAGAGGTGGTGAGGATCGGCCAATCGGTTTTGGTGTTGATCCAGTCCTGCAGTTTGCCGCGCAGGTCGGATTGCCGCAGGTAAAGATGCTTGGTCTCGCGCACCTCCAGATCGGTCGCGCCCGAAATCGTCGAATGCGGCTCAATCAGGTCGGTTGGGTCCAGCTGCTTTGTGCAATTGTCGCATTGGTCGCCGCGCGCACTGTCAAAACCGCAATTGGGACAGGTGCCTTCAATATAGCGGTCGGGCAGAAAGCGGCCGTCGGTGACGGAATAGACCTGCTCTTCGGTGACTTCGCGGATCAGCCCAACCTCATTCAAGCGTCCGGCAAAGGCCTGTGTCAGCGCGTGGTTCTGGGGTGAGGAGGAGCGGCCAAAGTGATCAAACGACAGACCGAAGCCCTTGGCGATCTCGGCCTGCACGTCGTGCATTTCAGCGCAATAGTCTGCCACGGGCTTACCTGCCTTGGCGGCGGCAAGCTCTGCAGGCGTGCCATGTTCATCGGTGGCGCAGAGAAACAGCACCTCGTGCCCACGAGCGCGCAGGTAGCGGGCATATAGATCGGCGGGCAACTGACTGCCGATCAGATTACCAAGATGTTTGATCCCGTTGATGTAAGGGATCGCCGAAGTGATGAGGTGCCGGGCCATGGGGTGTCCTTTGAACTTGGCGCGGTTTTAGCGAGGTCATGAGGCGGATGCCAGTGTTGCAAATGCGCATGGGAAACAATGTGTTTCCAAATCAGCGATAGCAACCCACACGTGTGCAGCGTTAGGTATCAGGCGGGGGCCTTTTAAGGCATGTATTGATGGCTGTTATTGTCCCCGTTTCCGGAACCGAAACCATTATGCCCGACGCGGGCGATACCGTCTCGGTCAAGGCGGGGGTTGTGATCCAGACCGATCTTGCGCCCGCTTTCTTTGGCCTTAATGACAATCTGATCTTGCGTCACAGCGGACATCTTGGCGCGACGGGGTCGGATGCCTTTCTGCTTTTTGGGGCCAACTATGACATGTGGATCCGTGACACCGGTACTGTCAGCGGGTTTCACGGTGTCGCCATTCAGGGTGGGTCTGGCCGGTTCATCAATGATGGCGAAATCCAGGGCGAAAACTACGGCATGTTCCTCAATGGCGCGACCAATGCCGAGATTTGGAACCGCGCCGATATCTTTGGCGGTGCAATCGGTATGGTGATTGCGCAGGCCACCAGCGACAGTGTGATCCGCAACTACGGAACAATTGCATCAACGGGCCCAGATGGCGCAGGCCTGACAGCCAGCGCTGACGTCAGCAATGTCCAGATTATCAACGCTGGCACCATTCGTGGCGACTTTTTCGGGGTCTCCTTGCAAGGTGATGGCGCAAGCTTGTCCAATGCGGGCCTGATCGACGGTGGCGTTATGATGGGCGGGGTTTTTGGCCTGACATTGGTCAATCGCGGTGACATCACCGCATCGCCGGGTGGAACAACGTCTGTGTGGACACTGGCTGCGACCGAGGCGGATGTCATCAAGAACTTTGGCACACTCGTGGGCAATGTGAGCCTTCTTGGGGGGGACGACTATCTGCTCAACGGTCCCGGCGCTGTCATCGTTGGAGAGGTCGACATGGGCGCGGGCAATGACACCGTGTATCAGCGCGGCGGTATCAGCGACACGGTGTTTCTGGGCGAAGGGCAGGACATTTATAACGGGGTCTTCGGCGGGCGCGCGCTGGTGGCGGGCGAAGAGGGCGACGACCGGATCATTGGCGGCGTGGGCGATGACGGGCTGGATGGCGGCAGTGGCAATGATGCCATCAGAGGCAATGCAGGTGCCGACAACATCGCAGGACGCGCCGGGCGTGATGTGATGTGGGGAGGTGCCGATGCCGACACCTTCTTTTACTACGATTATGCCGACAGCGAGATGGGGTTTGAGGCCGACGTCATCCGTGATTTTGAAAGCGGCGTCGATCACATTCATCTGGCCTATTTGCTTGGCGATCCGCTGGATTTCAACGGCACGGCAGGCTTTACCGGCGGCGGTCAGGGGTCGATCCGCTACAATGAACGCGGCGCGGGTGGCGTGGATTTGCGGATCGATCTGGACGGTAACCAAACGGCGGACATGCGCATTGTCATCCTGGGCAGTGACAGCCTGACCGTTGATGATTTCATTATGGTCATCTGAGTTAAAGGGCTGAATTTATGACGAATTATATCATCGATGGGATTTTCAGCAGTTTGACGGGCGGTCCGGGAGACTACATCAAAATCCTCAACACCGCGCTGCGCCTGCCATTGGATAATAACCCCCCGGTTTCGCTTTCGACCGGTGGGGCGACGCTTCATAATTATGCCAGCATCGGCAGCGGTGCAGAGCCAGCGGTCGTCTTGGTTCAAGGCGATGGACATCGGGTCGTCAACTTCGCCGGGGCTGATCTTTTTGGGCAACGTGGCATCGATTACCGTGGGAACGATGGCCAGATCGTGAACCTCGGCACGATCCGCGGTGCCGATCTGGCAGGCGTGAGCATGGCCACATCAACTGACTCCGTCCTCGACAATCGCGGCGTGATCGAGGGTCAGCAATTTGGCGTGATTGTCTTCAGCAACAGCGACAACATCCTGATCCGCAACAGCGGCACGATTGAGAGTGTCGGCGTTGGCGTTGCGTTCGAAAGTCTGTTGAGCGGCGCACGGCTTGAAAACAGCGGCACGATTTCTGGCGGGTACCGTGGTGTCAACGTCACCTCATCTGCCAACGCGGTTGAGATTACCAATCGCGGTACGATCACCGGAGAAGTCGGGATCGAAAACAATGGAACGGGCCGGATCCTGAACTTCGGGACGATCGCCAGCGAGGGGCCGCAGCCTGCCATTCTCATGCTTGGGGTCGAACCGGCAGGGCCGGTGGTAAGTCTTGGCACGATCAACGGGGACGTCCTGATCAATTTGGATGGCGGAACATTCCGGAATGCCGACACCGGGACGCTGGATGGCAGTTTTGGTAGCTTGACCTCATCCACCGGACGGCAAACCGTCTTTAACGACGGGACAATCACCGGCGATGTTTTTCTGTTTGGCGGGCATGACCGCTACATCGCGACCGGCGATGGGCAGGCCAGGGCGGTCTATGGCGGCGCAGGCAATGACGTGCTTAAGGCCGCTGATGCTGCGACCTTCATGGACGGCGGCGAAGGGCGCGACAAGATTTCCACCGGCGCAGGCGGCGGAACTCTGAAAGGCGGCGCGGACCGTGATCTGCTGTTTGGCGGCACCGGCGCGGATGTCTTTCTGTTTGAGGCGGCGACAGACAGTGCCAATTCCACCCCTGACATCATCATCGGATTTGAACGTGGCGTTGATGTCATTGACCTTGATGCCGTAGCTGCGATGCCGCTGGCCTTTGATGGCACCGATGCGCTCCGGGGCGGCGGGCAAGCCTCGGTGAACTACGTCCAGCGGGCAGATGGGCATCTGAACGTCTGGGTCGATATTGATGGCGATGGCAGTCGCGACATGCGGATTGTCGTCAAGGACTTAGCCGCATTGGATCACGCAGACCTTGGGCTTGATCCGCTGATCATCTAGTCCTTTTTGCGTTTGAGCAATCGCCCGATCCCGAATGATGTGCGCGGCGCGTAGACGTAGCGGGTCTTTTCGGTGGGGGTCGCGCGCACGCGCATGCGCAGAAGGCTCCAGACGACCAGCAGGACATGGGAGACCGCCAGCAGCACGAACAGCGAGGCAGGGCCAAAGACCGCGATCAAAACAGACGCGGCATAGGGGGCCGCAATCGCGCCAACCGCGTAAAAGAACATGAGCGCGGCAGAAAGTTCGACCCGTTGATCATCGCCCGCATGGTCATGGGCGTGCGCGGCAGAGACGGAGTAGATCGGGAAGGACGTGAACCCGAATATCGCGGCAGAAATCATCACCCCTGCCGTCCCGGTCGTCGCCAATGCGATTGTGACGACGCTTGACGCGGCAGAGGCAACCGAAAGCCAGACCAGCACGTAGCGGCGGTCAAACCGATCCGCGAGCCAGCCCGCAGGCCATTGTGCCGCGGCCCCACCGGCCACAAACGCTGCCAGAAAATAGCCGATCTGGCTGGCGGCCAGACCGACCTCTTGCCCGTAGATCGGGCCGACCATGCGGAAGGATGCACTCGAAAGTGCTGCCACCAGCACGCCACCTACGGCGAGCGGGGATATGGTCCAGGCCATCGCCGGGCGAAGCCGCGTCGCACCGGGTGTTTCAGGCTGACTTGCGCGGGTCAGGGCCAGAGGCAAAAGCGAGGCGCAGCAGATAATCGTCAGCAGGTTGTAGGCCACGGCACTTTCGAGGGTGGCCAGAAACCCGATCATGAACTGCGCGATCAGGCTCGCGCCGATATCAACCACGCGGTAGCTGCCCATGGCGCGACCGCGGGTTTCATTGGTGACCTTGGCCTGCAACCACGCTTCAATCACCGTGTAGCACCCGGCGATGCAAATGCCTGACAGAACGCGAAACAACGCCCACCAATAGGGACCGGTCAGCACCATATGGGCGGCCAGACCGATGGCCCCCATCGCGGTGCAGATGGCATAGGCCCGGCTATGGCCAACGCTGCCCATCAGGCGCGGCACCCACCAGCACCCGATGAAGAAGCCAAAGAAATGCGCAGAGCCCAGAAAGCCGACCTGTTCGGTCGTGAAGCCAAGGCCAAGCCCGGTCAGGGCGTCAAGCGGACCAACGCCGCCGGACGAAAACTGAAGCAGTCCCGCCGACAGGAAAAGTGCCGCAAATGAAACGAGCATACGCATGAGGCATTCATGCGCCTGTGCGGGGGCGGATACTAGGGGGTATTTGCAGGAAGATCAGCGCAATGCCGCATCGTGCTGAGCGTGAAGGTTTCGAGCCCTGTCCATAGCCGTTTTGTGTGCCGCAGGCAGACGGTTTCTCCGTTTGCCGGGGCGACAAAGCGTGCGGCAGTGCCAGCCTCAACCCGCAAGTTACCAATTTGCACGCCAATGCGGATCCTGGGGCCGGTTTCGCCTTGCAAGGTTGTCGCGCCGGTGACCGTCCCACGCATATGGTTGACGGCTTGTGGCTGCGGAAACATGGCCCAACCCAGAACCAGAAGCACTGCGATCAGGCAGGACCACAGCTTCCAATCGCCCATATAGTAACGATAAAGTTCCCGATTGAGGCGATCATGAACACTTTCGGGCGGTTTGGCCATGACGCTGGATTATTGCGCGATTGTGCCCTTGTCATGGCGCGGGCAGGCATTACGGTCCGCCTCACAAGTTCAGGAGCGATACGATATGAAAATGATCCCCCTCGGCCGCACCGACATTCAGGTCAGTGATTGGTGCCTTGGCACGATGACCTTCGGGAACCAGACCGATCAGGCCGATGCACACGCCCAGATCGATATGGCGTTGGACGCCGGGATCAATTTTCTCGACACCGCAGAGATGTATCCGGTGAACCCCGTCACGGCGGAACGCGCGGGCAATTCGGAGCGGGTGATCGGCGCGTGGCTGGAAAAATCTGGCCGCCGGGATGACGTTGTGATTGCCACGAAAGTCAGTGGCGACAACCCTGGCTGGGTGCGTGGTGGCGCGGGATACGATGGCAAAGTTATCCCCGAAGCAATTGATTTCTCGCTGCAAAAACTCAAGACCGATTACATCGACCTTTATCAGATGCACTGGCCAATGCGCGGGTCATACATGTTCCGCCAGAACTGGACCTATGACCCCTCGGGCCAAAATCGCCAGCAGACGATGGATCATATGGCCGAAGTTCTGGGCGCATTGGGCGATGCCGTAAAAGCAGGAAAGATCCGGGCCATTGGTATGTCTAACGAAAGCGCGTGGGGCATGACCCAATGGTGCCGGATTGCGGATGAAATGGGCCTGCCGCGCATGGTCTCTGTGCAGAACGAATACTCCTTACTGTGCCGCCTTTATGATACCGACATGGCCGAGATGGCCGTCAACGAAGACATCACGTTGTTATCATTCTCGCCTTTGGCCTGCGGCTTGTTGACCGGCAAGTATCAGGGCGACGTGACCCCCGCTTCCAGCCGTCGCGACGTGGGCGATGCAAATCTCGGCGGGCGGATGACACCGCGCACCCTGCCGGTGACACAGGTCTATCTGGACATTGCCGCCAAGCACGGCCTTGATCCGGTGCATATGGCAATGGCCTGGCAGCGCACGCGGCCTTTCCCGATTTCAGCGATCTTTGGTGCGACCTCTCAGGATCAATTGGCGCATTTGCTTGCCGGGGATGACGTCACCCTGTCCTCTGACGTGGTGGCAGAGATCAATGCCGCCCACCGGGCCCATCCGATGCCTTACTGAATGGCGTGCCCAAGGGCGCATATTGATCTGTCATATTGCAGCAGCTTCGGGTTCTCTCGGACCCAACACCCATCGCCGGGGGCAAATCATGAGGGCGCAGGCTCCGCGCCCTCTGTCAGCAGCCATTGGAAGCGCGGCCCTGCTCCTGTGATCTCGTCCCAGCCCATCGCGCGGTAGGCGCATTGGGCAGATGTATTCTTGGGGTCAGTGCCGATGGTCAGCCGAAAACAGCCCCTGTCCTTGGCTTCCTCTGCTGCGGCGGCAATCAACGCGCGTCCGATGCCGCGACTGCGATGGGTTTCAGCCACATAGAGATGCTGCACGTCGAGCGTCCGAGCGCCAGAATGCAGCCTGATATGCGGCAATAGTCCCGCGTAGCCCAAACATTTATCACCTTCGACGGCCAGCAGGGCCGAGGCAGGTGCGCCCGTGTCAAAGAACATGGCCTGAAGTTCTTCCAGCGTGACCGTCGCAGTATCTCCATGAAAGGCGGAGAGCGCGCGGATCATGCGCAAAATCTCTGTCAGGTCAGAGGGGCGGGCGGGGCGGATCGTTGTCATCGTTTTGTCCTTGGGTTGGGCCACAGGACCGCGCAAAAAAAAGCCGCCCTGCGGCGGCTTGGGTCACATCAATATCGTCGCACCCGCCGCCTATGTCGGCCAGGTAAAGTAAGTTGCGGCGATGATGTTCATGCGTGTCATGGCGCCTTTGTCGCGCAAAAGTTGCAGGCGTGTCAACGTGGCTTGTCACGGGCTTGGGAATCGCGGAACGTCGCCAAAATCAAGGGAGGTCGCAAATGCCGTTAGAAATGAATCGCGAGGTCTTTGTGACCTGTGCCGTGACCGGGTCAGGGAGCACGCAGGATCGCAGTCCGCATGTGCCCCGCAGCCCGCAGCAGATCGCTGAAAGTGCCATTGACGCGGCCAAGGCTGGGGCGGCCGTTGTGCATTGCCATGTCCGCGACCCAGAAAGCGGTGTGCCTTCGCGCCGGCTGGAACTTTATCGCGAGGTCACGGACCGCATTCGCGCGGCAGAGGTTGACGTGGTGCTCAATCTGACCGCGGGCATGGGCGGTGACATCGTCTTTGGCGGGGTCGAGGCACCCTTTCCGACGGTCGCGGGCACGGACATGGTCGGGGCCACCGAACGCGTGGCCCATGTGGCCGAATGCCGCCCGGAAATCTGCACGCTTGACTGCGGTACGATGAACTTTGCCGAGGCTGATTATGTGATGACCAACACGCCGGGCATGCTGACGGCCATGGGCAAGATGATGACAGCGCTGGGCGTGAAGCCCGAGATTGAGGCGTTTGACACCGGGCATCTTTGGTATGCCAAACAGCTTGTGAAAGACGGCGTGTTGGAACCAAATGCCCTGGTGCAACTTTGCATGGGTGTGCCATGGGGCGCGCCGGACGATCTGAATACCTTTATGGCGATGGTCAATAACGTCCCCGATGACTGGACCTTCAGCGCCTTCGGGCTTGGGCGCAGCCAGATGCCCTACGTTGCGGCCTCCGTGCTGGCCGGTGGCAACGTGCGGGTGGGGTTAGAGGATAACCTGATGCTCGATAAGGGCGTGCTGGCCACCAATGCGCAGCTGGTCGACCGCGCGGTCGGTATTATCGAAAACCTGGGCGCGCGGGTCATTGGCCCCGCAGAGGTGCGCGAAAAGCTGGGCCTGACCAAGCAGGCCCCGCAGTGAAGCGCCTTGCTGCGCTGGTCCTGCTCGCAGCTTGTGGGGCAGAACCGGGGGAAGAGGTCGGTGGACTTTTGGAAGTCTACCGCGACACCAGCGTTCCGATCGCGTCGAAAGCGCTGTTCGAGCCTGCGAAATACCTCGGTACATGGTACGAAGTCGCGCGCTACCCCGTGCCGTTTGAGGCCGGATGCCGCGGCGTGACGGCGGAATACGGGGCGCTGCCGGATGGTTTGATTTCGGTCCGGAACACCTGTCGCGGCGCGGATGGGGCGGTGCGTTCCACCATTGAAGGCACAGCAAAGATTGTGGGGCCGGGACGGTTGAAAGTGTCGTTTCCTTCCGTGCCCTTTGGTGCTGCGGATTACTGGGTGCTTTGGACCGATGAAACTTACCGCACGGCGGTTGTCGGCGCACCCAATGGCCGGTCCGGCTGGATACTCAACCGCGACCCGGAGATCCCGGCGGACCGGTTGAAGGCCGCCCGCGAAGTGCTTGATTTCAATGGTTATGACCTGACGCGACTGGTGGAGGTGCAGGGATGATTGCAGCAATAATTGGCGGTGGCGTCATTGGCGGCGGTTGGGCGGCACGGTTCCTGTTGATGGGGTGGGATGTGCGGGTCTTTGACCCCGATCCCGAAGCGCAGCGCAAGATTGGCGAAGTGCTGGATAACGCGCGGCGGTCCCTGCCGGGCTTGTCTGATGTTGACTTGCCTGTCGAAGGCACGCTGTCGTTTCACGACACAATGTCAGAGGCCGTTGAAGGCGCGATCTGGATTCAGGAAAGCGTGCCAGAGCGGATCGAGCTTAAGCGCAAGGTCTATCAGGCGCTTCAGGCGGCCTGTGACCCGGACGCTGTCATCGGTTCATCCACCTCTGGTTTCAAACCCAGCGAACTGCAGGACTGCGCATCCCGACCGGAACAGATCGTCGTCGCACACCCTTTCAATCCGGTCTATTTGCTTCCACTGGTGGAACTTGTCGCGACGGACAAGAACGCGCCCGACTTTGTCGACAAGGCGGCAACGCTTCTGACCGGCGTGGGGATGCACCCCCTGCGCGTGCGGGCCGAGATTGATGCCCATATCGCGGACCGCTTCCTTGAAGCCGTTTGGCGCGAGGCGCTCTGGCTCATCAAGGACGGCATCGCCACGACCGAAGAGATTGACGATGCGATACGTTATGGCTTTGGCCTGCGTTGGGCGCAGATGGGCCTGTTTGAAACTTACCGTGTCGCGGGCGGCGAAGCAGGCATGCGCCACTTCATGGCCCAGTTTGGCCCGGCGCTGGAATGGCCCTGGACCAAGCTGATGGATGTGCCAGAGCTGACCGACGAACTGATCGACGCAATTGCGGACCAATCTGATGCGCAATCGGGCATGCATAGCATCCGTGATCTGGAACGGATCCGTGACAATAATCTTGTCACCATTCTGCGCGGCTTGAAGGCGCAGGACTGGGGGGCCGGTCGGCTTTTGAATGCGCAAGACAGACGCGTGAATAGCTTGCCGGAAACCCTTGATGACATTGCCGATTTGGCGAAACCTGTGACCACTGTTGCGCGCGCGGTGCCGCTGGATTGGACCGACTACAATGGCCACATGAATGAGGCGCGGTATTTGCAGGCCTTTGGCGATGCGACCGACAAGCTGATGGCGCTGGTGGGCTGTGATGCGGACTATATCGCAAGCGGTGGCAGCTATTTCACCGCCGAAACCCACATCCGCCATCTTGATGAGGTTTACGCCGGCACGCGCATCAGGATCGACACGCAAGTTGTTGAAGGTGCTGGCAAAAAGATGCACCTGTTCCATTGGATGTTTGCCGGCGACCGCTTGCTGGCGACCGGAGAGCATATGTTGATCCACGTGAGCCTTGCGACGCGCAAAGCCTCTGTTCCCGACGACCGTGTCGCCGTGCCCTTGGCGCGGATTGCGCAGGCCCATGCTGGCTTACCCTTGCCTGAAGGCGCTGGTGCTGCCGTGGGCAAAAGATGAGCCGGGTCCTGATCACCGCTGGCGGTTCGGGGATCGGTTTCGCAATGGCCGAAGGCTTTGCTGCCGCCGGGCATGACGTCTGGGTCACGGATGTCGATCTGGGCGCGTTGGATACCTGTCCCGGTGCATGGAACCGGACTCACGCGGATGCCAGCGACGAGAATGATGTCCGTACATTGTTTAGCGATATCAAGACACAATGGGGTGGTCTTGATGTGCTTTGCGCGAACGCGGGCGTGGCGGGACCCACCGCGCCGGTGACGGATGTCGCGCTGACGGACTGGCAGCGCTGTGTCTCGGTCAATCTGGAAGGTGCGTTTCTGGCAACAAAACATGCCGCGCCGATCATGAAGGTCCATGGCAGCGGCGCGATTATCTATACGTCGTCGACAGCCGGGATATACGGCTACCCCAACCGCGCACCCTATGCCGCCGCGAAATGGGGGATCATCGGTCTGATGAAGACGACAGCGATGGAGTTGGGCCCCTTTGGCGTGCGCGCCAATGCAATCTGTCCGGGCGCCGTAGAGGGCCCGCGCATGGAAGGTGTGCTGGAACGCGAGGCCGCGGCCAAGGGCATGACACGCGATGCGGTCTATGATGGCTACGCTTCGGGCACGTCGATGCGGACATTCGTGACCGCGCAGGACATTGCAAACATGGCGGTCTTTCTGGGGTCCGAGGCGGCACAGCGGGTGAGTGGGCAGGTGATTGCGGTTGACGGCCATACGGAAAACCCTGATCCAAAGCCCTGATGGAACCCTGGATTTTCGTGACACTTGGTGCGGCGAGCGCGCAGATGCTGCGTTTCATGCTGCAAAAAATGCTACGGACGGCAACACTGTCGACCGCCGGGTCGACCTTTGCGCGGTTCATCTATTCCTCGCCTTTGGTGCTGATCATTGCGGTGAGCTACGCACAGATGACCGGACAGGTGCGCCCTGCGTTTGATGCAGGATTCTGGGGTTATGCTGTGGTTGGCGGGTTGTCGCAGATCATTGCCACGATGTGTGTCGTGGCGATCTTCACCCAGCGCAATTTCGCCGTGGGCATCACCTTCAAAAAGACCGAGGTTCTGCTGGCCGCGATCATTGGGCTGATTGTGCTGGGCGAAGGCGTGACACTGTGGGCCTTGGTCGCCATCCTGATCGGACTTGCCGGGGTGCTTTTGCTCAGTGATCCACCTGATGCTGTTGGCGCGTGGCATACGCGGATTTTCAACAAGGCGGCGGGGCTGGGGCTATTGTCCGGGGCGCTTTTTGCGGTGTCCGGGGTGGCATATCGTGGTGCGTCCACCGGGTTGGCGACGGGGGATACGTTTCTGCGCGCGATTGTGACACTGGCCTGTGTGACGGCCTTTCAGACGGCCATCATGGCGATCTGGCTGATCTGGCGCGAAAAGGGTGAGATTGGGCGCGTGCTGGGTGCCTGGCGCGTGGCCGGGCTTGTTGGGATCACCTCGATGCTCGGCTCAATCGGGTGGTTCGTGGCGTTTACGATGCAGACCGTGGCGCTGGTCAAGGCGGTGGGGCAGGCAGAGCTGCTGCTGTCGCTTCTGGCAGGTTGGCTGGTCTTTGGAGAGGTGATCAGCCGCCGGGAATGGCAGGGGCTGGCGTTGATCCTGTGCTCTATCCTGCTGTTGGTGTTGGTGGTCTGAACCGCTGCAAGATTGAGCGGCTGCGCCGCACGCGATTTGATTTGTGCGGGGCCGCACGCGCCTTGGGGACGCTGTCCCCAATCCCCTGAAGTATTTCTGACCAGAAGAAGATTAAAGCAGTGATGCGCCGTTCAATCTGCTGACCAGATGCGCCTCATCATCGTTGCGGAAAAAGGGAATGTTGGACAGCGGTCGCGGATTTTCGCGGTGTGCGGTCAATTCAGCAAGCACGATTTGCGTAATGAATGGCAAATCAAAGTTGCGCGCGTCCTTTAGCGGCACCCATTGCAGGTGGCGCAACTCATCCTCGGCGTTAGAGAAATCGTCGGGATGCGTCGTCAGATCTGCGGCGTCTGCCAAGAAGAAGCGGGCATCGAAGCGACGCGGGCGGCCCTGGGGCGTCACGGCACGGAAAAAGAACCGCAGCGGAGTGGCATGCGGAATATGGCCGGTCGCCGCAAACCCGCGCCAGCCTTTTGGTGGGTCGGTCCAATCCGCCGGGTGGCCAAGGCATTGGCCTGTCTCTTCCCAAAGCTCGCGGATCGCGGCCGCGGCCAGTGTGGAGGGTGAGAGATGTGAATCCTCGGCCAATTGACCGGCAACGTCTGCAGAGAGTGGCGTGGTTGGAACCGTTGCGTCGACCGCGTCGACAGCGCCGCCGGGAAAGACGAATTTGTTGGGCATGAAGGCCGCTGTCGCTCCGCGCTGCCCCATCAGTACGGCATCATCGCGTATCACGATGATGGTGGCGGCATCGCGGATCGCGGTCACGGGGTGCCGCCAAAGCCATGCATGCGTTTGGCCCATTGGATGGCAACCACCATCCCTTTGAGGCGAGGCAGCAGGACCAGCGACATCACCACCGCGATAAGGGTCAGGCTGGTCGCCATGACCCAGGGCTCTGGCCGGAACTGCGACCACATCAAGTGGATCACAAACCCCATGATATGCCCGACCAAAAGGATCGTCAGATAGGCGGGGCCGTCATCGGCACGGTGGTGGTGCAGATCCTGGCCGCAATGTGCGCAGGCGTCGGCGACCTTGAGATATCCGGTGAACATTGCGCCTTCGCCGCATTTGGGGCAGCGGCGACGCAACCCGTTCCAGATCGCAGGTTTCATCGGGCGGTCGGTGTCTTGAAATGCGGAATCAGTCATGAGGTTTGCCTTTTATCTGACGCTCTGATGCGCCTGATCGTCTGAAAAAGAAAGGGGACCCATCAACTTTGCGCGCAGATGACGCGGGGGCAGGCAAAATTTTGCGACGGAAGCGGTGCGGTCCGCCGTTTGACATGCATCGACAGGCAAGATGCCTTCAACAACAAAGGAAAGATCGATGAAAACGCACATCCTGATGATCGCCATTGCGGCAGGTCTGACATTAAACGCTGTTCCGGTGGCCGCAGAAAGTGCCGATGGCCGCCCTGACTTTGCGACCCTGGATGCCAATGGTGACGGCGCGCTGACACTGGAAGAGTTGCAGGCGGCTGGTGCTGCACGCTTTGCCGCTGCGGACACGGATGGCGATGGCGCCCTGTCCGAAGAAGAACTGACCGCGCGCATGGCAGAGCGCGCAAGCAAGGGCGTCAGCCGGATGATGGAACGGCTGGACGCGAACGAGGACGGCCTTTTGCAGCAATCCGAGCTGCAGGACAGCCGGTTTGGCGACCGGGCCGAACGGATGTTTGCGCATGCCGATGCCAATGAGGATGGCAGCGTCAGCGAAGAAGAGTTTGAGGCGGCGAAAGAACGCGGCGGCAAGCGGCGCGGCGGCAAGCGTCACGGTGGCGAAGGCCGTGGTCATGGCGGTCGCGGCTAAATCCGCAGGTCTGATGGGCGCGGGGGGCTGGCCCCGCGCCCGTTGCTGCGCAGCGGCCAAGCCGCTACGTCTGATGCTGATGACGATGCCATTGACCGAAATGACCGACGCCGATCTGTTGCGCGCTTATGCCAGTGGCACGCAAGAGGCCGCGGCAGAGCTCGCCCGGCGGCTTTTGCCCGGTGCGCTGGCGCAAGCGACGCGCATGCTGACGGATCGGGCGGCGGCCGAGGATGTGGCGCAGGATGCAATGATGCGGTTGTGGCGGCAGGCCCCGGTCTGGCGCGCAGGCGAAGCGCAGGTCAGCACCTGGCTGTACCGCGTGGTGTCAAACCTTTGCATTGATCAATTGCGCAAACGCAAGCGGACAACTCCGCTTGACGCTATCGCGGACCCGGCGGATCCCGGCGAAAGTGCCGCCGACCAGATGCAGACGCAAAGCCGGATGGCCGCGCTTTCGGACGCATTGGCGCAATTGCCGGAGCGACAGGCGCAGGCTGTGGCCCTGCGCCACCTCGAGGGGCGGTCCAACCCCGAAATCGCTGAAATCATGGACATTAGCGTGCGGTCAGTGGAAAGTCTGACGGCGCGGGGAAAGCGGGCTCTGGCCGCCATTTTGGCCGGACGCCGTGCGGAGTTGGGATATGACGATGTCTGAAACAGATAACGATGACGCCATGATCGACGCGCTTTTGGGCGATGTGGCTAAGGTCGCGCCTGATGTGGACGATGCATTGATGGCGCGGGTTCTTGCCGATGCGGCACGCGCGCCGTCGCTGCCCGGCCCTGCACCTGCACGCGGTGTCCGGGCGCAATTGGGCGAATTGATCGGCGGATGGCCAACGCTTGGGGGGTTGGCGTTGGCGGGCTGTGCGGGTCTTTGGATTGGTGTGGCGCCGCCTGCCTCGGTCGAGGATGCGGCGGCGGGTCTTTTTGGCACGACCGAGACGGTGTCGATTTGGGATGATGCAACTCTGTTTGGTGAAGAGGGGCTGATTGATGGCTGATCCTGCAGCGCCCCGTCCGCGCCGGATTTGGCGGATTGTATTGGTTTTGTCGCTGGCCCTTAACCTGGCCGTTGTTGGGCTGGTGGCGGGCTTTGCTTTGCGTGGCGGCAAACAGGGGCCACCGCGCGCCTTTGACTTGTCGATGGGGCCGATTGGACAGGCGCTTCGGCCTGAGGACCGTCGCGCCATCGCGTCAGCGATCCGGCAAAACCGCGACCTGCGGCCAGAGCGTGGCAAACCCGCATTGTTTGGGGTTGAGGATATGATTGCCGCCCTGCGCGCGGATCCGTTTCAGCCCGAGGATTTTGCCCAAAGTCTGAAAATCCTAGAAGCGCGTCAAAGCAAAATGCGTGACGCCGTGCGCGAGGCGGTCGTCGCGCAAATCACCGCGATGTCGGATGCGGAACGGGCGGCATTTGCGGAACGGTTGCAAGATGCCGGGCGCAAGCGGAATTAAGCGGCAGAGGACCAGACGCTGACCGCATCACGGCCTGCGGATTTTGCAGTATAGAGTGCGGCATCTGCCCGCTCGAACACATGGCCGAGCGTGGTATCATCGGGCGCGCTGTCCAGCGCCTCTGAATGGACTGCGATCCCCACGGATGCCGTCACCGTCAATGGATCGCGTCCCTTGCCGATGCTGAATGGCGTGCCGCTGATCAGTTTGCGCAGGCGTTCGCCGGTCATCTCTGCCGCCGCGATATCGGTGTCGGGCAGGGCAATCAGGAACTCTTCTCCGCCGATGCGGGCGACAAGATCGCCATCATGCATGGCCGATTTCAGGCGACCCGACAATTCCTGAAGCACCATGTCACCTGCGGCATGGCCAAAGCGGTCGTTGATCGACTTGAAGTGATCCAGATCAATCATGACCACGGCATAGGGCTGACTGCTGGCTTCGGAATGTTTGACCATGCGTTGCAGATGCGCCTCTGCGTAGCGGCGATTGTAGAGGCCGGTCAGCGGATCTGTCACGGCGGCTTGCAACCCTTTGCGGACCCGGTCGCGCAAATGGTCATCGGCGGTTTTGTTTGCGATCAGGCGTTGGGTGCGCAGCACAAGTTCTGCGTCAGGCGCATCGGCAAAAATGACGTCAGTTGCACCAAGATCAAGCAGCATCGCGGCAAGGTCGTGATCTTGCGCCGGAACGATCACAAGCTGCGCGGTGTGGCGGGTTTGGACGCGCGCCCGGAAGTCGCAGACCATCTGCAAGAGCGCTGTCTGCTCAATCATCTCATCGGCGCCCTGCAGAATCAGGACATCCGGCGTGCCGCGTTCCAGCATGGTCACAAACTGTTGTGCGCCAGAAACCATTTGCACCGATTGTCTTAATCCGTCTTGCAACGTGTTGACGCAATTGACGGTGTCGGCAGCGCGATACCCGATAACGGAAACGCGGGCCGGGGACAGGCGCGGCGCTGGTTCCTCTTCAAATCCAAAGGTGCGATCAGCCGCATCGCGATGAAGCAGATCCATGCCCGCATTGCGCCGCCGCAGCAGGTTGCGCACACGCGACAGCAGCAGGGCATCATTGATCGGGCGCGGCAGCACGTCGTCCGCGCCGGCATCAAGTGCGCGAAACCGCGCCTTGGCCGTGGCCGCAACACCGGTTGAGACGATCGCGATATCGCGTGTCGCGCGGTTTTCACGTAACTTGCGACAAAAGGCGAACCCGTCTTCGGCCTTGTCCAGCAGATTGATCAGAACCAGATCAGGTTGCACCTTGCACATCAATTCGATCGCTTCGGCGCAATTGTTGCAGGTGTCCACCACATATTGCGCGGCCATCATTTTGACCTTGAGGACGATCCGGTTTGTCGGCACGGGGTCGATGATCAGAATTCTTCCTGACATGTAAAACCTTATCGATTCTGTTTACCCTTCACTCGCCACATTGGTGTGTATTGGTTAAAAATGTGTTTCTGAGTGTGAAAGGATTCACCATGTCGCCGGAAACCGCGCAAACAATCGCTCTTCAGGCCCTGGGCTGGCTGGTCGGCAATGAGGAGCTTTGCCCAACGTTTATGGGGGCTACAGGCACATCTGCAGAGGATATGCGGGCCCGCGCAGCCGACCCTGCTTTCCAGGCCTCGGTGCTGGAATTTCTGACCATGGACGATGCCTGGGTGATGGCATTTTGCGACACGGTGGGGTTGAAATATGAAGAACCCTTAATGGCGCGTTATGCACTTCCGGGGGCCGAGCAGGTTCACTGGACCTGAAGCGCCTCACCAATCCGGGCCATGATCGCCGCGGCTTCCTGCGGCACGTTTTTGTGCCAGCGCCGCGCCTTGAACCACCCCGGCTTGATGGTGGTGCGGGCCGCAATCGCCAGCTTTACCGTGGTGCCACCCTTATGTGGTGAAAACGTCAAGGCGATCTCGGTGATGACGGGAGGGTTGCCGTAGGTTCTGTCGAAAAGACGGTCAAGCCGCGCGGGCACCTCACTGTCAATGGGTGGCAAACGCTCTTTCGGATCGTAGGGAGTAAAACGATCAGGTCGTTGTGCGATTGTCAGCGCCAGTGGGCGATCCGCCAAGAGAGTGCTTTCAGTCATCTCCAGATCGACGCTGCCCCAGTTGAAGCGTCCAATCACCTGATGCCCCACTTCGCCCGGTTTGCCCCACACAGGTGTTGCTGACAGGATTGCGCCGGGTTGATGGGGATCAACGGATCGTTGCGACGGCAGGGTGGCGGCATCATAAACCGCAGCGCAGGGCGCGTCGAAATGGGCCTCGGTCTCATAGGCGAGGTGATGCAGCGTCATAGATCGACCTTGATCGTCCCGCCCGGTTCCGCCGCGCGGCTTTGGCACAGGATCATCGCGGTGGCGCGCTGGTCCCTGGACAGTACAAAGTCGCGATGTTCGACGTCGCCCGACACAACTCCGCATTTGCACACGCCACACAGGCCATCGCTGCATTTGATATCGACATGCACCCCGGCCCGAAGCAGCGCATCACTTGCCGCTTCATCGGCGGCCACGTCAATTCTGCGGCCATCGGCAAGTTCCAAAACAAACGGATGGTTCTCGTAATCAGGCGTTTCGGGCACCGCAAAGTATTCAAGATGCCGCGCCTCTTCAGGAAAGCCGTTTGCCGTGGCCGTGGCGATGACCGCATCCATGTAGGTGTCAGGCCCACAGGTGTAGACATGCGCACCTTCGCGATAGCGCAACAGCCGGTCCAAATCAGCCCGTGTCCCGTCGGCGGAACAATGAATATGCACGCGACTCGCCCACGGGACCCGTGACAGTGCTTGCAGAAATCCGGCCTGCTCTTTGGATTTGATGCTATAATGCAGATCGAAACTTGCATTTTCTCGATACAATTGATGCGCCATCGCAATCATCGGCGTGATCCCGATGCCGCCGCCCATCAAATAGCTGTGCGCTGCCTTTTCGGCCAAGGGAAAGTGATTGATCGGGTGGCTTACGAATACCCGACGGCCCTTGTTGAAAATCCGATGCATCAGCTTGGACCCACCGCGCCCGGTGTCCTCGCGCAGCACCGCGATCTGATAGCAAGTGCGGTCTGCCGGATCGGAGCAAAGCGAATATTGACGGAAAAATTCCGGCGCGATCAGCACGTCGATATGCCCGCCTGCGGTGGCTGCGGGCAAGTCCGCGCCATCGGCCCGCCTGAAGGTATATAGCGTGACATCGGGTGACATCTGATCCACCTCGGCAATGACGACCGGTATAACCGGGCTTTCACCGGTGTCAGCGGTATAAACGTGCTCTGGCGGCGTGCCATTGGCGCGGCGGCGCTTGTGTTCTTCGGCGGTGATCATCGCGCCATAGGCTGCAATTCCCGCCTCTCGGTCCATCGGGGCAGGCCAGGGATGCGGTGGCGGGGCCAGGGGCGCGGGATAGACGGCGAGCGTCTGGTCATCGAACCGCAGGTCAAGATCCGTCTGCAATTCGCGTTGGTTCACCGGGTGGGGCGAGGGGCGATAGGCGCCGTCATCCTCCATCTCCAGATCCCACCACCACTTTTTGACCGGGTTGATCCGGCCTTTGCCCACCAGATCATCCAGCTTTGCCAACGCCTTGGCTGAATTTGGCGCCGTCATTGCCAGCTTGCGAAACGGTTCTTCTGCAAACAGGCCTTCAAGGTTCCAGGGACAGGTTTTCATACACCGTCCGCACATCGCGCCGTTTTTCTGCGCGACCCGGTAGGTGGTGCATTTCTGGCTGTCGGATTTCCAGATTTCATAGCCATTGAACATCAGCTTTGGCCCTGCCGTAATCGCGCCCGACGGGCACTCGCGGGCGCATTTGTTGCAGGCTTGGCAGAAGGTCTGCAGTCCGAAATCAATCGGCTTGTCGTGGGTCATTGGCATGTTGGTGGTCACAACGCCGGATTTCAGCCGTGGCCCAAGGAAAGGGTTCAGGATCACCTCTCCGATGCGGCTGACCTCTCCCAAACCGGACAAGAGCAAGAGCGGCGGGTGCAGCACTTCGTCATCCATCACGGAATGCACCCGCGCGGTATAACCGAGGTTGCGGATGTGTTGTGCCAAGACGCCGCCCAACAGTGAAAACCGCAAGTAGGCCCGCATGGATTGGGCGCAGGCGATCCAATCGTCGCCGGATGCGCCCTCCATGGTCTCATGACCCTGATCCACGATCATCGAAATGGCGTTTTTATGATAGGGAACAATAGGTTCGCCCGCGGCGTCATGGCTATAATAGGTCCAGTCAGGGCAGGCCGACAGGCCAACCGCATCGACTCCCAGAAAGTAGAGCGCGGCCTTGATATTGGCCGCGTTGCCGGCAGCGTCATTGCTGGAAGGAAGCCGCGGTCCGGCCTCTCCGTCCTGCAGCAGCACAAAGGCACCAAGCGACGGTCGAAAGGCAAAGGCGGCAGCGGATTTGCGCACGTAATTGCCGTTCTTTGTCGCCTCTTGCACGGTTTTGCCCATGTCACCGAAAAGGCCGCGCGCAAACAGGTTCGCGCGTTTTGGCACCCGCGCTACGTTGGCGGCATCAATATATGTCGTCGGGTTTTCAACCCGTTTGAGCGTTTCAAACGGATGCGGGCCCTCGGCGTAGCGCCGCTTTGCAAAACTGTCGCGACTGCGTGCCGTCTTGGCATGCGCGCCCGTGCCAGTGAAATAGCTCGCCGGTGGTTTTGCCTGAGAAGACAGGGGTTTATCGGCTGCAAATCGCAACGTGGTTGTGATCGCCGCAAGCCCGTAACGCGATCCGACAAATGGGTTCGTGACGCCAGAGCGACGCTGCAACAGCCCCGCTGTCAGGCCCAAAGCCTCTAGGTGCGCGTCGCTGGCCGCCATCGAGTGCGCCCGCGCCTCATAGCCCAGCGTCCGGATGTAGCTTGCCAGTGTCACCGCGGTCTCTGCGGCGCGCAAACAAGCGCGATGGGCCTGCGCGTTCGTGATCCAGTCCGTGCCGGTTTCATCCGGGTCCGGATCACGCGGCATTTCATAAAGAAACACCAGGGCATGGGTGTGATGTCCGCACTCCACCGGCGGGCGGGCCATGTTTTCGCGCAGCCCCGCCATGATCACGTCAATCCCGGCGGCCAGCGTTTTGGGCTGCATTGTGCGCAGCTTGTCGGCCAATCGGTCCACATCCGGGTTCGCGATTGCGTCGTTCAACCACGCTGCGACCGGGATTTCGCAGGCCCCGACCATGCTGGCATCGCAGTAATATCCGAATGATTTCAGATGATTGGCGCGCTCCGTCAGATCATCAGGTATCTCGGCCACTTCCGCTTTGACCAATCCGTCGCGGGTCGCGTCCAGCATCGCCTGATAGTCTTGCATCGCGTTCACGATGCTGGTGGGGTCTTCCTTGCGGTGAAACGACAGCCCTCGCATCGGGGCAAGACCGCGCAAATCGACCCCGTCCGCGCGCGCCATTTTTTCCAGCGGATAGGGGCCAAGATGAAACGGCCGGTTGCGGTATGAGCGGAGCTTTGGCATGTCCCGCGTAACGTCCCTGCGGGGGGCAGAAGTGTCAAGCAAAGGGCGGCAGGATGTCGGGTGAAATTGCAGGGGTGATCTTTGACAAGGACGGGACCCTTTTTGACTTCAACGCCACATGGGGCGTCTGGTCTGCCGGTATGATCTCGGACCTTGCCGCCGGAGACGCAGCGACCGTGGCGCGTCTGGCAGAGGTGCTGGGGTATGATCTGGAAAACAGGGTCTTTCATCCCGGCAGTCTTGTGATTGCCAGCACCGTGCAAGAGCTTGCCGATGCAGTCTTGCGGGTGGTGCCCGGCGATAAACAGGCATTGATCGCGAGGATGAACGCGCGGGCGGCAGAGGTCGGGCAGGTGCCCGCCGCCGACTTGTCGCACGTCATGCAACAGCTTCGGGATATGGGGCTGCGGCTGGGGGTGGCCACCAACGATGCCGAAGCGCCCGCGCGCAAGCATCTTGACCGGGCCGGGATCACGTCCGTTTTTGATTTCATCGCGGGCTATGACAGTGGCTTTGGCGGCAAGCCGGAACCGGGGCAATTGCATGGTTTCTGCGCCGCGACCGGATTGAAGGCCGAGGCTTGTGTGATGGTCGGTGACAGCCTGCATGATCTGCACGCGGGGCGCGCGGCCGGGATGCGCACCGTGGGCGTGCTGACCGGTCCGGCCCCGGCTGCCGAATTGGCACCCTTTGCAGATGTTGTCCTGAACTCTGTCGCCGAACTGCCCGATTGGATTGCCGGGATGAACCGTTAACGACAAAATTTGTCGATTTTCTGCAATCTTGCGGCTCTGCTTGCGCCACTCTGTCTGGAACGGAGGGCCCGACATGGCAGACACACCCAGACGGCGCGGCGGTGGGCGCGCAGGAAACGCAGCACGGCGCGGACAGGCCAGCATCAGCCAAATGCCATGGCGCCTGCCGGTCAACATTGACCGCCCGACCGAACCGCTTAGCCCCGAAGGCGTGCAGGCGATCCACGACGGGGCGATGCGCATTCTTGAAGAAATCGGGATCGAATTCCTGAACGAAGAAGCGCTGCAGATCTTCAAAGAAGCCGGATGCAAGGTCGATGGCACCAATGTCAAAATGGGCCGCGACTGGGTGATGGAGATGCTGGGCCATGCCCCCAGCCAGTTCACCATCACACCGCGCAACCCCGACAAACGGATCACCATTGGTGGCAAGCACATCCTTTTTGGCAATGTCTC
Organism: uncultured Paracoccaceae bacterium; assembly: GCA_947493335.1. Classification (GTDB taxonomy): domain Bacteria; phylum Pseudomonadota; class Alphaproteobacteria; order Rhodobacterales; family Rhodobacteraceae; genus CANMYO01. Next base: position 479,232 of record CANLQO010000001.1, read on the forward strand.
GTCCCCGCCGAATTATTTTGACCTTGAGATCGGCAAGAAGGTCTCTGGCAGCCGCAAGCAATGCGCTGACCTGCTGCGGCTGACGCAATATTTCAACTGCATCCACTTTGCAGGCGGTTATCCGGTGGAACCGGTCGACGTCCATGCCTCTGTCCGGCATCTGGACGTGGTGCACGACAAGATGGTGCTGACCGACAAGGTCGCGCATGCCTACAGCCTTGGCAAAGAGCGGGTCGAGGATGTGATGGAGATGGTCAAGATCGCCGGCGGTCTGGATGAGGACGCGTTCCAGGCCTCGCCGCGCATGTACACCAATATCAACTCGACCAGCCCGCTGAAACATGACGTGCCGATGATTGATGGCTGTTTGCGCTGCGTCCGGCGCGGGCAGGCGGTGGTGGTGACACCCTTCACGCTGGCCGGTGCGATGGCACCTGTCACCATGTCGGGCGCTGTGACGCTTTCGATTGCCGAAGCCGTCAGCGCCATTGCGCTTTTTCAATACGTCAAGCCGGGTGCGCCCTGCGTGATTGGCACATTTACCAGCAACGTCGATATGAAATCCGGCGCACCCGCCTTTGGGACGCCTGAATACATGCGCGCAACGCAGATGACCGGCCAGATGGCGCGGTTCTACGGCTTGCCAATGCGCGCATCCGGCGTCTGTGCTGCCAATGTGCCCGATGGGCAGGCGATGTGGGAAACTTCTAACAGCCTCTGGTCTGCCGTTCAGTCCGGCACCAATGTGGTCTATCACGCGGCGGGTTGGCTCGAAGGCGGGCTGATTGCCAGCCCCGAGAAATTCGTGATGGACTGCGAGGTTCTGCAAATGATCCAGCGCTACATGGAGCCAGAGATCACCGGGACGGGCCCCGAGGACATCGCCATTGACGCAATCAAAGAGGTGGGGCCAAACGGCCACTTCTTTGGCATTCAACACACCCAGGACCGCTATGAAGAGGCTTTTTATCAGCCCTTTGTCTCGGACTGGCGCAACTTTGAGGCCTGGGAGGTCGCAGGCGGCGTCTGGACGGCGGAACGCGCGCACCGCACCTTCAAAGAAATCGTGGCAACTTTTGAAGAACCACCCATGGACATCGCCATCAAGGACGAACTGACGGCGTTTGTTGAACGTCGCAAGGCCGAAGGGGGCGCGCCCACCGATTTCTAGGTGCGCTTGGCGGTGGTCGCGGTAAGATGGGTCATGTGCGGACGTATGGCCATTACGCTGCCTCATGAGGCGATGACACAGGTCTTTGACGCGGTGGCGTCAAATGACCTGCCTGATGTGCCCAATTACAATGTGTGTCCTACCGTGCAGGTCCATACGGTGACCTCTGACGGGGATGCGCGGCGCTTGCGCCCGATGCGCTGGGGCTTCATCCCGCATTGGTACAAAAAGCCTGGCGGCGGGCCGCTCCTGATCAATGCCCGTGCAGAAACGATAGCCGAAAAGCCCGCATTTCGGGCCGCCTGCCGGGATCGGCGCTGTCTGATTGTGGCGGACGGATTTTATGAATGGAAACGGGCAGATGGTGAAACGCCGTTGCCGTGGTGGGTGACGCGCGCCGATGGCGCGCCCATGGCGATGGCCGGCATCTGGCAGGACTGGGAAAAAGACGGCGAACAATTGACGACTTGCGCCATTGTCACAACCGATGCCAATGCGGCCATGGCACCGATTCACCACCGCCTGCCGGTCATTCTTGACCCCACCGACTGGTCGCTTTGGCTGGGAGAGGCTGGCAAAGGTGCTGCGACATTGATGAAAAGCGCACCCGAAGATGCGCTTGTCCTGCAACGCGTCAGCACTGCAGTGAATTCAAACCGGGCGACGGGCCCTGCGTTGATTGAGCCGTTACCGGATCAACCCGCCTCGTCGTGATAATCGTAGTTTTCGTCCAGATCATCAAGTTCCCAAGGCGCAATGCCGAGCAGGATGAACCCCTTGAAGCCGCTCGGATAGTAGGGGTGCGCCGTCAACCCTACAAATTCCACGCTCGTCATGGTCGACAAAACCTCAAATTCCATGCTGGTATAAGTCGCGTTCGGGGCGTGCCAGCCACTGTGTTGGTTTGTCGTGCTCGGGTCCCAGTTAATCTGGAATTGCGTCCAGTAGTTCTTTTCGTTGACGAAGGATACTGTATCGCCCGGACACACATAGGTCACCGTGGGGAAGTACCCCGATTCAAGGGTCCGGATAACATGCGTGATCGGACCGCCGATGCGGCCAAGACAGTCAGAGGCGCTCGTTGACGAAAGTGCAGGGCTTGCAAAACCCATCAAAGCAGTTGCAGCAGCAAAGCCCAAAGCAGCCATTGAGCGTTTCATATCGACATCCTTTTACCCGCCCCATCCCCAGCACGGTTACGCTCGCGTTATCCCGGACAATTGCGGCGAAGTTGTGGCAAGAATGGTGTGACGCGATGGCGTTCCGGCGGGTGTGGGCGGCAATCCATGGGGTCGACGCGATCCTGCCGACAGGGTTGTACATCGCTGCCGCCTGTCTTGCCTTGGACCGGAACACGCGCCATGCTGAACCGGCAACGGCGGTTTCTGGATTTTGGGTGCAATGCGCCTGATGGGGCGGGGTATCCCCGCCTGAACAACTGACTTGAACATACACGGCCATACCGTCGCTGGGTTGCACCCAGGGCCGGTACGGCAGGACACGATTGGCAGGGACCGTGCGTTGCACCACCTGATGTCACATGAATAACAAAGGCTTAGCGCGGAATCTTGCGGTGTCTTTGACTTTGGGTGCGTGGGATCACGCCACGCTGTCCACGACCTTGCGCCGCCGTTTACCGCCCGCCTTGGATCATCTGGCCGATCCGCTTGCGGCAGAGCTGATCAGCGTCTGCCCCGGCCGCTTCGCGCCGCCAACTGCGCGTGTGGCAGAGGCGCTGGCCGCATCGATGGGCTTCGAAGCAATTTGCAAATACTGCAACAAACACGACACTTGGCCCGCCCCTGATTTGTCCGGGCCGTTGATGGCCCCGGTGCTGCCATTTGCGGCCTGCCGCGTGCCAACACTTGTCACCCCACAGGCGCTGGCAGAGTGGCTGCTGATGGATCCCGCGCGCCTTGACCAACTGGCCGACCCCATGGGGCGGCACGAACGTCATGGCGATATGGCCGTCAATCACTACCACGCTCGCGTGGTGCCAAAACGGCGCGGTGGTTCGCGCCTGATCGAGGCCCCCAAGCAATGCCTGAAAACCGTGCAGCGCCAGATACTTGACGGCATCCTGGCCAATGTCCCGGTGCATGATGATGTTTACGGATTTGTGCCCGGACGGTCGTGTCAGCATGCAGCACAGCGCCATGCGGGCGAGGCTTTGGTCGTGTCCTTTGATCTGGCCGACTATTTTGCGCGCATTGGCTGGGGGCGGGTCTTTGGCCTTTTTCGCTGTTTGGGCTATCCCGCAGCCGTTTCGCGGCTTTTGGCGGGGCTTTGCACAACGTTGACGCCGCCGCGTGTCCTGCGCCGCTTGCCGCCTGAGGTCCGCGACACATATCGCGCGGCTCACCTTCCGCAGGGGGCCCCGACCTCTCCGGCACTGGCCAATATCGTGACCCATGGTCTGGATATGCGGCTTGCCGGGCTCGCAGCGCGGCTGGGCGCTCAATACACCCGCTATTCCGACGATTTGACGTTTTCGGGGGATGCAGGGGTTGGGCCATGCCTGTTGCAGGCGGTGCCGCACATCGTCGCCGATGCGGGTTTTGCCCTCAACCCCGCCAAAACCCGCGTCATGCCTGCCCAAAGGCGGCAAAGCGTGACCGGCATCGTCGTCAATCGCCATCTCAACCCCCGGCGCGCCGATTTTGACCGGCTCAAGGCCGTGATTCATGCCTGCAGTGACCCCGTCGACCCGCGCCTGCGCGATCCGGTATTCTGCGCGCGTTTGCAGGGGCAAATCGGCTGGGTCCGGTCGCTTAATCCCGCCCGCGGGGCCAAACTTGATCGTCTTCTGAATGCAGCACTCAACCGGCGCATTGAAGCGCTCGAGAACAAGGCATAGATAGGCGTCGAAGGGACGAGTGATGTTACCGAACGCCCCAATCGCGGTCATGGACGGCACCTGCGCTTTGTGTAGCTTTGGTGCCCGGATGATCCATCGTCTTGATCGCAGCGGTGACATCCGCATTTGCCCTATTCAGACGGAGATGGGCCAGCAGTTGTTGCGCGAAAACGGTCTTGATGATCTGGACCCTGATACATGGCTTTTCATCGAAGATGGCACCGCGTGGCGTGATTTTGATGCCATGATCCGCGTCGGCGAACGCTGTGGCGGTCTTGGCCGCGTCCTGTCAGTTCTGCGGCTGATCCCGGCGCGACCGCGGGGCTGGCTTTATGCCCGTCTGGCCCGCAACCGCTATGCGTTTTTCGGGCGCGGAGATTTGTGCGCGCTGCCGGACCCCGCCCTGCAGGCTAGGCTGATCGGATGAAGGTCACGGTTATTGGTGGCGCGGGCGTCTTTGGCGCGCGGCTGGCAGAGCTTTTGGCGCGTGACGGGCATGTTGTCCTTCTTGCCGGGCGCAATCTTGCCCCGCTTCAGGCACTTGCGGACAAGATTGATGTGACCCCTTGTGTCGTCGATCGCACCGGTGATCTTGCCCCGCTCTGGGCGCAGCGACCAGAGGTTGTGATCGACGCCGCAGGACCCTTTCACGCCTATGGCGCTGATCCATATGCCCTGGCGCGGGCCTGCATCGCGCAGGGTGTGCACTATCTGGATCTGGCCGATGATGCGGACTTTTGCGCCGGAATTGCAGCACTTGACGATGCCGCGCGCGCGGCAGGTGTCTTTGCTCTTTCGGGGGTCTCAAGCGTACCGGCCCTGTCGTCTGCTGTTGTTGCGGCCATAGCGGACGGCGACGAGATCGACGCGATCCACAGCGCGATTCTACCGGGCAACCGCGCGCCGCGTGGCCGGGCCGTGGTTGAAAGCATCCTGCATCAGGCGGGCCGCCCGATGACCCAAGTGATTGACGGCGTGCCGACCCCGGTCCTGTCGTGGTCGCAGCCCGAGACTTTTGCGTTGGGGCAGGGGGTGCGCCGCCGCGGATACGTGATTGGGGTGCCCGACCAAAAGCTGTTTCCCGCATTCTTTCAGGCGCGGACTGTCACCTTTCATGCCGGGCTGGAACTTGGCCTGATGAACCGGGGCTTGGCCGTGCTGGCGTGGATGCGCCATCACATGACGTTTCCCGTGCCGGCGGCGTTGATCTACCACGCGGCCAAACTGCTGGCCCCCTTCGGCACCGATCAGGGCGGCATGGCTGTCCGGGTGATCACGACCGATGGCACCCGGCACGACTGGCGACTTTTGGTCAAGCAGGGTGAAGGGCCCTATGTCCCCGGCATCGCCGCACGGACGCTGCTGCGCGACCCGCAGGTCGTGCCCGCAGGCGCACGTGCTGCATTGGCAGAGGTCGGCTTGCCAGCCGTCACCGCAGCCCTTGGCGATCTGGCGGCAACGATTGAAGAAACGACAACGCGGCCCGCGCCTCTTTTTCAACAGGTGCTTGGCGATGACTTCGCGCGTCTGCCGCGGTTGGTGCAGACGTCTCACCAGACCCATGCGCCCCGGCGCTGGGTTGGAACGGCGCGTGTGGATCGGGGCGCGGGGCTTTGGCCCCGGCTGATTGCCGCCATTGTCGGGTTTCCTGCTGCCGTCTCCGAAACACCCGTCGAAGTGATCAAGACCCCAACCGTTGATGGAGAGGTCTGGCAACGCAACTTTGGCGGTCGCCGGTTCAAGTCGACCATGCGGCAGGGTCCGCGCGGCATGACGGAAAACTTTGGCCCGTTGACCTTTGATCTTGGGCTGCATGTTGCCGCTGATGCGCTGCATTTCCCCGTGAGCGCCGGGCGCGTCCTTGGTATTCCCTTGCCTAAATGGGCCTTGCCCCGCAGCGATGCGCGCGAAACCGAACGCGACGGGCGGTTTCACTTTGACGTGGCCTTGCATGCGCCGCTGACAGGGCAGATGATTGTCAGGTATCGCGGGTCGCTTACCCGTGCAAAGACGAAAGGGGCGTGATGCGGATGTTTGCTTGGCTGGCACTTGCCTGTTCATTGGGGGCTTGCACGGACCGCCGTCCACCACCCACGACAGAACCCTATGTCATTCGCCGCGATGGCGGTGGCCAGCTGATCAGTGCCGAGGCGGACCGCGCCATGTTGCTGGCCTGGGGCGGACGTGTCGAGATACGCAATCACTGCTATTCGGCCTGCGTGATTTTCATTTCATTACCGAATGCCTGCATCGGCAGTCGGGCCCGGATCGGGTTTCACGGATCGAACGTGAATATCGGCCCGATCGGCAATCAGCAGATGGCGCGTTACATGCGCGGCGGCATCCGCAAAAAATACCTCGAGGAATGGCAATTCATTCCCCACACCGAGATTCACAAGATCTCGGCCGTCGAGTTTGTGCGCCTTGATCCGAAGGCCAAGCTTTGCGACTGGCCGCCACCGCCAAACGATGGATGAAGACAGACGCTGACCGCCACGACCCGATAAGTCTTGGTGCGGAAAGTTTCCCGGACAACAACAGGATGTTGGCGCGAGAGGGGACCCAAACTCTCGCACTCAGGGTCCGCTTGCCGGCCCGTAAGTCGAGACCGACGGGTCGGACTGGGTGCTGTCAGAATGGCGGGAAGAGGGGGATGGTGCTGTGAGAGAGGATTGAACTCTCGACCTCACCCTTACCAAGGGTGTGCTCTGCCACTGAGCTACCACAGCATCCGTGGGCGGGGAATTAGACCTTTCCGGGCCACGGCGCAAGCCCTCTCTGGACGGTTTTTGGTGGTGCTGTTAACAGGGGGCGATGACCGACAAGCCAAAGCCAAAAAGCGCAAGCAAGACACCGCAAACGCGCGAAGACCGCCTGAAGGCGGCGCTCAAGGCGAATATGGCCAAACGCAAGGCACAGGCCCGCGCGCGCAAGGCGGCCGGGGCAGATGAGAAAGAGTAGACAGGCATGGATTCGATACGGGTAACGGGCGGCAAACCGCTGAGCGGCAAGATCAATATTGCGGGCGCCAAGAACGCGGCGCTGACGCTGATGCCTGCGACACTTCTGTCCGAAGAGCCGCTGACGCTGACCAATGCGCCGCGTCTGTCGGACATCAAGACGATGACCGCGCTGCTGCAGTCGCTTGGGGTCGAGGTGACCTCGATGCAGGACGGCAAGGTGCAGGTGATGTCGAGCCATGCAATGACCTCGACCACGGCGGATTATGAGATCGTGCGCAAGATGCGCGCGTCAAATCTGGTGCTGGGGCCGCTTCTGGCGCGGCATCATCAAGCCACCGTGTCCTTGCCCGGCGGCTGTGCCATCGGCGCGCGGCCCATGGACATACACGTCACAGCGCTGGAGGCGATGGGGGCCGAGATTGAGCTGAAAGACGGCTATCTGCATGCCGTCGCCAAGGGCGGGCTGAAAGGCGCGCGCGTGCCGCTGCGCTTTGCCTCTGTTGGGGCCACCGAAAACGTGTTGATGGCCGCGACGCTCGCCAAGGGCATCACGGTGATCGAAAATGCGGCCCGCGAACCAGAGATCGTCGATCTGGCCACCTGCCTGCGCAGCATGGGCGCGCAGATTTCCGGTGATGGAACTTCGACCATCGAAGTGCAGGGTGTCGACCGGCTGGGTGCGGCGACCCATCCGGTGGTGACCGACCGGATCGAGTTGGGCACCTATATGCTGGCCCCGGTGATTGCGGGGGGAGAGGTGACCTGCGTTGGCGGGCGGCTGTCGCTTGTTGCAAGCTTTGTGGAAAAGCTTGAGATGGCGGGCGTGTCGGTGACCGAAACACCAGAGGGGCTGACCGTGAAACGCACCGGTGACCGGCCCCGTGCCGTAGATGTCACCACCGAGCCCTTCCCCGGATTTCCCACTGATTTGCAGGCGCAGATGATGGCGATGCTGTGCATTGCCGATGGCACCTCCGTGCTGGAAGAAAAGATCTTTGAGAACCGCTTCATGCATGCGCCCGAATTGATCCGCATGGGGGCCGAGATAGAAGTGCACGGTGGGACCGCCACGGTCACTGGGGTGGAGCGCATGAAGGGTGCGCCGGTGATGGCCACGGACCTGCGCGCCTCGGTGTCGTTGATCCTTGCAGGGCTCGCGGCAGAGGGGGAGACGCAGGTGAACCGCGTCTACCACCTTGATCGCGGCTATGAACATGTCGAGGAAAAGCTGGGTGCCGTGGGCGCGCAGATTGAACGGGTGCCGGGATCGTGAGCGACGCAAGATTTGAAGACGGGGGCGAGGCCCCGCTGCGCCTGATCGCGCGGGACGATGCTGATCTGCAAGTGATCTCGGCGCTGGTGCAGGACGCGGTCTTTCCAGCCTCCGAGATGCAATTCACCCGCCGTGACCGGCGCTTTGCCATTCTGCTGAACCGCTTCAGGTGGGAAGACGCGCCCGGTGCGGAACGCCGGCGCCGGGACTTTGAACGGGTCCAGGCGGTGTTGATGCTTAACGACGTGCTGGCGGTGCGCAGTCAGGGCGTGCCCAAGGGCGACGCCGACACCGTGCTGAGCCTGTTGTCGCTGGCGTTTGAACCGGGCGACGAGGGCGCGGGCGAGGTTGTGCTGACGCTGGCCGGTGACGGTGTGATCGCTTGTCAGGTCGAGGCGCTGGAAGTGGTGTTGAAGGACGTCACGCGCCCCTATATCGCCCCCTCTCGCCGCGCGCCTGAGCACAGTTGATCCAAAGGCGCGGCTGACGCCGCACACCATGTTTTGCGGGCGATTGGTGGCGCGGCTGGCGCGATTGATCTGACCTTTTCTTTCTGGCGTGCGCCGGAGCCTCCGGCGGAAGTATTTTTGACCAGAAGAAGAATGGACCTGGTCGCATTGCAGCACGCCCTTGCGCCTTGTATGACGCGGTCAAAGGAGAGGGTTCATGCCGCAATTTCTATCCACCTCGGACGCTGATTTTGAGACGCGATTTGGCGCGCTACTGGCGGCCAAACGCGAGGATAGCCCCGATGTGGATGCCGTCGTCGCAGACATCATCGCCGATGTGCGTGCGCGCGGGGATGCAGCGGTGCTGGAGCTTACCGCGAAGTTCGACCGCGTGGATTTACCGGCCGACGGTTTGCAGTTCACGCCGGATGAGATCGCCTCGGCCTGTGCCGCCGTCAGTGAACAGGACCGCGCAGCACTCGGACTCGCCGCGGAGCGTATTCGCGCCTATCACGCGCGACAAATGCCCGAAGATGAGATGTGGGAAGATGACGCCGGGGCCAAGCTGGGCTGGCGCTGGACACCGGTTTCTGCCGCCGGACTTTATGTTCCGGGTGGGCTGGCAAGCTATCCGTCTTCTGTGCTGATGAACGCGATCCCGGCCAAAGTGGCAGGGGTCGGTCGGCTTGCCATGGTCGTGCCAACGCCTGACGGTGTGGTGAACCCGCTTGTCCTGCTGGCGGCAGACATCGCAGGCGTTGATGAGGTCTACCGCATTGGCGGTGCGCAGGCGGTCGCGGCGCTCGCCTATGGCACCGATACCATTGCGCCCGTCGACAAGATCACCGGTCCGGGCAATGCCTTTGTCGCTGCGGCCAAACGCCGGGTCTTTGGCAAGGTCGGTATCGATATGATCGCGGGGCCGTCCGAAATTCTGGTGATTGCCGATGGCGACAACGATCCTGACTGGATCGCGCTGGATTTGCTCAGCCAGGCCGAACATGACGAAAGCGCGCAATCTATTCTGATCACTGATGACGCGGGCTTTGGTCGCGCGGTGGCAGCGGCGGTTGAGGCGCGGCTGCAAACGCTGGAACGGCGCGCGATTGCCGGTGCCAGCTGGCGCGATTATGGCGCGATCATCACGGTTGCCGATATGGCAGAGGCCGTCGCGCTGTCGGACCGGATCGCGCCCGAGCATCTGGAACTTTGCACACAGGATGCAGAGGCGCTGGCGGGCCGGGTTACCCATGCCGGGGCCATCTTTATTGGCGGCTTTACCCCCGAGGCCATCGGCGACTACATTGGCGGACCAAACCACGTGCTGCCCACGGCCCGGTCAGCGCGGTTTTCAAGCGGGCTTTCGGTGATGGACTTTCTCAAACGCACAACGCTTTCGCAGATGACACCTGCGGCCCTTTCAGCCATCGGCCCGGCGGCCGTGCGTTTGGCGACCTCTGAAAGCCTCGAGGCGCATGGGTTGTCGGTGCAGGCCCGGCTTGACCGCCTGAATGCAGGAGGCGGGGCATGACCAAAATCGCTGAAATCAACCTTGATGACGCAGGATTGCCTGCGCCGACGCCGGAGATTGAACAGGAACGCCGGGTGGCGATGTTCGATCTGCTTGAAGACAATACTTTCGCCATGACCGCCCGCGAAGGGCGCGAGGTTCCGCCTGGGCCCTACAAACTTGACCTGTCGATCAAGGACCGGCGTTTGGTGTTTGATTTGACGGATGTGAAATCCGGGATTGATGGCGCGTTTCACTTGTCGCTGGGCCCGTTTCGACAGGTGGTGAAGGATTACTTCCAGATCTGTGAAAGCTATTTTGACGCGGTCAAATCGCTGCCGCCCAGCCAGATCGAGACCATCGACATGGCCCGGCGCGGGATTCACAACGAAGGGGCGCGCGTGCTGCAGGAGCGGCTGGAAGGAAAGGCCGATGTGGATATCGACACGGCCCGCCGCCTTTTCACCCTGATCTGCGTGTTGCATTTCGGGGGCTGAGATGAAGGAAGAGGCATCCGTCATTCAGCCCCTGCCGCAGTCGGTGCTGTTTTGCTGTGACCACAATGCCGTCCGGTCCCCCATGGCCGAGGGGATCATGAAAAAGCTTTATGGCATGCGCTGTTACATTCAGTCCGTTGGGGTCAAGAATGACCTTGAGATTGACGGCTTTGCGATTGCAGTTTGTCAGGAAATCGGGGTCGAGCTTGCCCGGCACCGCAGCCGGTCCTTTGACGAAATGGAAGATTGGGGTGATGATCTGTCGTCCTTTGATCTGGTGCTGGCGCTTTCACCGGCAAGCCAGCGCCGTGCGCTTGATCTGACCCAGTTCTATCATCTGGATGTGGAATATTGGCCCATCCTTGACCCCACGGGAATGGGCGACAACCGCGAGGCGCGATTAACCCTTTACCGTCAGGCCCGCGACCAGATTATTGAGCGTCTGACGGCCCGATTTGGCCCAGCAATGGAGTAAGATATGGACGCAACCGAGGTTTTGGGCCGTTACTTTGCGGCATTTAATGCCGGAAACGTCGACGGCATGCTGGATTGTCTGACCGAGGATGTGGCGCATCACGTGAACGAAGGCGAGGTACGTATCGGGCGTGACCTGTTCGCTGAATTCTGCGCCCATATGAACCGCTGCTACAAAGAGGAACTGACCGATATCGTGCTTTTTTCCGCACAGGACGGGACACGGGGCGCGGCAGAATTTGTGGTCAACGGAACCTATCTGATGACCGACGATGGCTTGCCAGAGGCGCGGGGACAGACCTATCGCTTGCCGGGCGCATCCTTCATGTCGCTGAAAGATGGCAAGATCGCGCGGGTCACAACTTACTACAACCTCGCGGATTGGTTGAAACAGGTCGCATGACCCTGCGCTACGAGAATGTGACAGGTGATCAGGTGGCCGGATTGGTGTCGGACCTCGCGGCCCTGCGCATCGAAGTGTTTCGCGACTGGCCTTATCTCTACGATGGCAATCTGGCCTATGAGCAGCGCTATCTGGCCCGCTATGCCGATGCGGCGTCGGCAATCATCGTGGTCGCCCGCGATGGCGACCGGATCGTCGGTGCGGCAACCGGGATGGCACTTGAAGATCACGTCGACGACTTCACTGATGCGCTGCCCGATCTTGACCCGAAAGAAGTGTTTTATTGCGCTGAAAGCGTGCTCTTGCCGCAGTATCGCGGGCAGGGGGCCGGGCACCGCTTTTTTGATGCACGCGAGGAACAGGCCCGTGCTTGCGGCCGCAGATACGCAATGTTCTGTGGTGTCCTGCGCCCTGCGGATCACCCCGCACGGCCAGCCGATTATGTGCCGCTTGATGGCTTTTGGCGCAGAAAGGGCTATGCGCCAGTTCCCGGCGCACAAGCAGCGTTTGCCTGGCGCGACGTGGGGGCAAGCCGCGAGACATCAAAGGCGCTGCAGGTCTGGCTGAAAGACCTGCAGGCGTGAGGCGTCCGGGGCTCTTCGCGGTGCTGCTGGCGCTGGCCGTGATCGTGCTGGCCGCGCCCTTGGTTCTGTGGTTCAAAAGCATCTGAGATGATCATCGCCGCCGCCGCATACACGCCCCAATGGCACCTGACCTGGGCCGCGCTGGAAACCAAACTTGACGGTTGGGTGGGGCAGGCCAAGGCGGCGGGGGCGGATCTTGCGGTCTTTCCCGAATATGCGGGGATCGAGGCCGCGCTGATCGGCGCACCGCAGAACGATCCCGGCCCTTTTGCGTGGCGTGATGCCATGGTGGCGCGGGCCGGGGATTGGGTAGCACTTCACCGCGCGTTGGCGCAACGGCACCAGATCACCCTGCTTGCAGGCTCTTTGGCGCAAGAGGCAGAGGGTGCCATGCGCAACGTCGCCCACCTCTGCCTGCCTGACGGGGCAACAGGCGCGCAGCCCAAGATCATCCCCACGCCCTATGAGCGGTCAGAAATGCAGATCGCGGCCAGCACCGACCTGCGATTGTTTGAAACCCCACTTGGCAAGATCGGTGTGCTGATCTGCTATGACAGCGAATTTCCCCTCTTGGCGCGGCATTTGGTCCGTGCCGGGGCGGATATGATCCTTGTGCCCTCCTGCACTGAATTTCCCGCCGGTCAAACCCGGGTCCGGCAGTCGGCCCGTGCCCGCGCGATCGAGGGGCAGTGCCTGATCGTGCAGGCCCCTTTGGTCGGCGCGGTACCGGGTTGCGAGGTCGTCGACACCAATACCGGGCGCGCCGCGCTTTTTTGTCCGCCAGACTATGGCCTTCCTCCTGACGGCATCATCGCGCAGGGGGAGACAGATGTCCCCGGCTGGACGATCGCAGATGTCGACCCGACCCGGATCGCGCAGGCCCGCACCAGCGGTCAGGTCGGCAATTTTGCGGACTGGGACGGGCAGGATGGTGTACGGGTCGCGCTGACCCCATTGTGATCACCTGACCCACCGCATCCAGACCGGCGCGCGGGCCACGGTAAACCATGGCCACACTTTGGGCGTCAGCAGAATAATCAGCATCGCAATCGACAGCAGACACCAGACCGCTGGCTGCTCATCAAGGTTATCGGTCAGGAACTGCACCAGAAACGGTCCGGTGAAATAGAAATAGAGCGCCAGCCTGTACGCCCCGTAGATCATCGGCATGAAGAAAAACGCTGCCTGATAGGCGATAAAGCCGTCCTCAGCGATCCACAGGAACCAATGATGCCGGAACTCATTGCCCCAGCCATTAAACGGCAGTTCCCACGCCAGATGCCATTCCCCCATATAAGTGCACATGCGGCGCGCGCACATCATCCGCTCGTCATCGCATAACCCTGCAGATTCAAGGGGGTACAGCATCGCAAGCGACCCCAGCGCTGATACCAGACACAGCGCAAACACTGGCACCCGGATGCGTCTTGCATAGGCGACGGGTAGCGCAAAAAGGCACAGGATATTGAAGAACAGCGGTTGAAACGCGATGTGGACGTAGCCCAATAGCGTCACCAATTGGTTCGATCTCAGGTCACACTGGTTGACCACCGGATAGGATACCGCCTGCAATATCTCCATGCCGGTGAAATAGGCGACCGGCAGCCACATCGGCGCCGGTTTCCCCTTGGCAATCAAGTATCCCGTCGCCGCCACACCCAGCGCCGACATCCCGACAGAGGCCCCCATTGACCAGCACATGCAACTTCCCCGCTTTGCCCTTCTGCAGCTTGCGACAACGCGCAGGTCAAAAACAGCACAAATCTGCCTTAGGGCTTGATATTTCGGGCGCACGGGCGCATTTAAGCGGCGCGCAAAAGGCGCAGGAACATGAACAGGAGACCACATGGCCAAGGAAGATATTCTCGAATTCCCCGGTGTCGTGAAGGAACTCCTGCCGAATGCGACATTCCGGGTCGAACTTGAGAACGGCCATGAGATCATCGCGCATACGGCAGGCAAGATGCGCAAGAACCGCATCCGGGTTCTGGCTGGCGACAAGGTGCAGGTCGAAATGACCCCCTATGATTTGACCAAAGGTCGGATCAACTACCGATTCAAGTAGGGTCAAGCCATGCTTGACCCAGTGCGGGTAAGCCCGGCGAAACACAAGTTTCGCCGCGTGCGGGTAAGCGGTTTGCCCACGGCAAACTGCGGCCGTCACCCGGTGGCAATTCTGGGCGCAACCACCCCACTGCGGCCCCGCCCGGTCGCCCCTCTTGCCGCACCTCGCGAAGAGGGACGACAGGACCGATGAGCGGCGCGCCCAGATGACAACACTTCCTCCCGATCCCGCGTTGAAACTGATCCTCGGCTCCGGCTCGCCCCGGCGTCTGGAATTGCTGGCGCAAATCGGTATCACGCCCCACGACATTCGCCCGCCCGACATCGACGAGGACCCCGCAAATGGCGAGGTCCCGCGCGACTACGTCAACCGTATCGCCCGGCAAAAAGCTGCCGCCGTTCGCATTTCCGCCGAAGAAGTGGCGCTTTGTGCCGATACAACCGTTGCGCTTGGTCGTCGCATCATGGGGAAGCCCGCTGATGCGTCAGAGGCCGCGCAATTCCTTACCCTGCTGTCAGGCCGCCGCCACAAGGTGATTACAGCCATTGCCGTCAAACGCGGTGACCGGATCTGGCAAAAGGACGTACAATCCACCGTCGCGGTCAAACGTCTGTCGTCGGCAGAAATTGACTGGTATCTCGCGACCGGCGACTGGCAGGGCAAGGCCGGGGGCTATGCAATTCAGGGGCCTGCATCTGTATTTATCCCATGGCTGAACGGATCATTTCACGCGGTCATGGGCCTGCCCCTGCCGGAAACTGCGGGGCTGCTGACTGCCGCAGGATATCCCATCACCGGAGGCACGCGATGAAAGGCCGAACTATCGTTCTTGACCATCTGGGCACAGTAGAGGCCGCCGCGCTGCTGGTTGATGGCCGTCTGGATGATCTGCTGATCGACGACCCCGATGCCCCGCGCCCCGGTGCCATCTTTCGTGGCATCTGTGATCGGCCGTTGAAGGGGCAAGGCGGCATGATGCTGCGTCTGCCGGGCGGCGAAACTGCATTTTTGCGCCATGGCAAAGGGCTGCGCCCGGGCCAGCCGCTGCTTGTGCAGGTCACGGGATATGCCGAAGGGGGCAAGGCTGTGCCTGTTACCGATCGTGTGCTCTTCAAAAGCCGTTATGCGATCGTCACGCCCGGCAAACCGGGTGCCAACATCAGCCGCCAGATCACCGATGACGACACGCTCGACCGGCTCCGCCTGTTGATCAACGAAGTGTACGAGGCCGACTATGGTCTAATCCTGCGGTCGTCTTGTGCAGCGGCAGAGGATGACGCCATCGCCGAAGACATCGCCGCCATGGTAGCGCTGGCCGATGCGGTGTTGGCTGACGCTGATGACACCAACCCAGAGGCGCTGACCGAAGGCGACGGCCCGCACCTTCTGGCCTGGCGCGAATGGGTGGCACCCGCTGACGTGGTGACAGAGGCTGGCAGTTTCGAACACCTCGGCGTGCGCGATCAGATCGAGGGGCTCGCGGACCCGATGGTGTCGCTGGATGGGGGCACCATGTACGTCGAACCCACCCGTGCGCTGGTGGCGGTTGATGTGAACACGGGCGGTGATACCTCGCCTGCGGCCGCACTCAAGGCCAATCTGGCTGCCTGCCGGGCCCTGCCGCGCGCCCTGCGGTTGCGCGGGCTCGGCGGACAGATCACCGTCGATTTCGCGCCCATGTCCAAGGCGCACCGCAAGCAGTTGGAACAATCCCTGCGTGCCGTCTTCAAAGCAGACGGGATTGAAACCTCACTCGTCGGCTGGACGCCGATGGGCTGTTTTGAGTTGCAGCGCAAGCGTGAGCGGCGGCCATTTGCGGGGGTTCCGGGATGAGCGATTGCCCGATCTGTGCCCGTCCAACCGAGGCGCGCTACAAACCCTTTTGCTCAAAGCGCTGTGCCGATGTCGATCTCGCCAAATGGCTCACCGGTGCCTATGCTATCCCGGCGTCAGACAGTGATGATCCTGATGATGCGCCGCCTCTGCCGCCGACAGATGACACGGCGCATTAACGCCATTTAACGCTTTGGTATGTACGGTTTGTGTATCGTTTGTGCAGGGATAGCGGACGCTTTGTGCCTGGCAAAATGCAACCGTACGGTGGATTTCGCATCGGGTGCAGTTTTTGGGTCATTTCGCGCTGGACACCCCTGATATGTCCCACTAAAACCCCGCTACCCGATGGCCTTGGCCATCCCCGTGCCCGGGTAGCTCAGGGGTAGAGCAGTGGATTGAAAATCCTCGTGTCGGTGGTTCGATTCCGCCCCCGGGCACCACTTATTTTCCGGAATACGTGTTGGCGATCGCCTGGTGCTTATCGTCCGCCGCGGGCCATGAAGGCGAGCCGTTCGAAGAGGTGGACGTCTTGTTCGTTCTTCAAAAGCGCGCCATGGAGTTTTGGCAGGGCATTGGCGCCGTCGCGGCGCAGATCTTCGGCGGTCAGGTCTTCGGCCAGCAAAAGCTTCAGCCAATCCAGCACCTCGGATGTCGAAGGCTTTTTCTTCAACCCCTGGGTCTCGCGCACCTCGTAGAACTGCGTCAGCGCCGCGGTCAGCAACGCATCTTTGATGCCGGGGTGATGCACCTCAACGATCTTGCGCAGCGTCTCCACCTCCGGAAATCGGATGTAATGGAAGAAACAGCGCCGCAGAAAGGCGTCCGGCAGCTCTTTTTCATTGTTGGAGGTAATAATGACAATTGGACGTATTTTTGCGGCGACCGTCTCACCGGTCTCGTAGACGTGAAATTCCATCTTATCGAGCTCTTGCAACAGATCGTTCGGAAACTCGATATCGGCCTTGTCGATCTCATCGATCAGCAACACCACTTTGCCGTCTGCCGCAAAGGCCTGCCAAAGCTTGCCGCGCTTGATGTAATTGGCGACGTCATGGACCTTTTCATCCCCCAACTGGCTGTCGCGCAACCGGCTGACGGCATCATATTCATATAGGCCCTGTTGGGCTTTGGTGGTCGATTTGATATGCCATTCGATCATCGGCAAACCAAGGGCAGTGCTGACCTGCCGGGCGAGTTCGGTCTTGCCCGTGCCAGGCTCACCTTTGACGAGAAGGGGGCGCTCCAGCGTCACGGCGGCATTGACCGCCATGGTCAAGTCTTCGGTCGCCACATAGGCCTCTGTGCCTTCGAATTTCATGTCATTTCCCTGCTGTTCGCGGCGCAACTTACCAGCTTGGTCAATCCCTTCAACACATCGTTTTCAAGACGTTTTGGGGGTGACATGACGCACGCTTGGGGCTAAACGATGCCAAGTTTTGAGGGGAACCGTTGTATGTCAGGACAAGCCGAAGAAATGACAGGCAACACATTGAAAGGGGATGCAATGAAAGCCGAGGTTTTCTTGCCTGACGATTACCGTCCTGCTGAGGACGAACCGTTTATGAACGACCGCCAGACCGAGTATTTCCGTCGCAAGCTGCTGGATTGGAAATCAGATATCCTCGACGACAGCCGCGACACGGTTGCCAGCATGAAAGATCAGACCCGCAACATCCCCGATGTGGCTGATCGCGCCTCCGAAGAAACTGACCGCGCGCTGGAACTGCGGACACGTGACCGTGAACGCAAGCTTGTTGCCAAGATTGATGCCGCTCTGCGCCGCATCGATGAGGGCGAATATGGCTATTGCTCGATCACAGGTGAGCCGATCAGCCTCAAGCGGCTGGATGCGCGTCCAATTGCTACCATGAGCCTTGAGGCGCAAGAGCGTCACGAGCGGGGCGAAAAGGTCCACCGCAAGGACTAAAATGACAGCTGCAAAAATCACGGTGGCCGGCGGCGGGATCGCCGGGCTTGCCGTGGCGGCGGCTTTGGCCCAACGCGGCGTCAGTGTCACACTCCATGAACGTGCAACGGCGTTGCGGACGCAGGGCGCCGGTTTGCAGATTTCGCCAAATGGCGCGCGGGTCTTGGCCGCATTGGGCCTTGGCGCGAAGCTGCGTGAAAATTCCATTCAATCTCAGGCGGTTGTGCCGACTGACGGGCTGACCGGCCGGGCTGTGACGCGATTTGATCTGTCGCGCCACCGCGAACCGGGGTTTGTGATGCTGCACCGCGGGGACCTGCTAGAGATGTTGGCAGGTGCCAGCCGCGACGCGGGCGTGGACATGGTGACCGATAGTCCAATGACCCCAGAGACGGCCCCGGCAGAGGGGGCGTTGCTGGCGGCGGACGGGCTGCATTCGGCATTCCGCCCGCTTTTGAACGGTCTGGGCAAACCCTTCTTTACAGGGCAGGTCGCGTGGCGCGCTGTCGTCGCAGGCGATGCGCCGCCAGAAGCTCGCATCTGGATGCTGCCCGGTCGACACGTCGTCAGCTACCCGTTGCCCGGCGGCAAAATCAACATCGTTGCTGTGCAAGAGCGAACCGAATGGGCGGATGAGGGTTGGTCACATGAGGACGAACCTCGCCACATGCAGGCGGCCTTTGCGGATGCGGCAGAACCGCTTAGGGCCCTGCTTTCAAAGGTCGAATCCGTGAACCTTTGGGGTCTTTTCCGGCACGAAGTGGCAGAGACCTGGGTCGAGGATGACATCTACCTTTTGGGCGATGCTGCCCACCCGACGCTGCCGTTTCTGGCACAGGGCGCAAATCTTGCGCTGGAAGATGCCTGGGTGCTGGCCCGGTGTCTGACCGAAGGCGGGGATTATCAGGCAATACGTCAGCGCAGGGTTTCGCGCGCCATTGCGGCGGCCAATGCAAATGCGGTGAACTATCATCTTGGCGGCTTTCGGCGTGCCGCGTCACATGCGGCGCTGCGGGGCATTGGCCGATTTGCGCCAAATGCGTTTATGTCAAGGTTATCATGGCTTTATGACCATGACGTCACCCGCTAGGCCAATTTGCCCCGGCTTCTGATGTGGCGCGTTCCAGCACCTCCATCGTCTCAAAATCGACGCGGTAGACGTCATCCTCTATCCGGAAATAGACCCAGCCGTCCTTTGCATCCGGCAAGCTGTACCAACGCGCGTTCAGGATCATCGAATACTTGCCACGTTCAAGTATTGTACCGATCTCGACAGGGGGAGGGCCAAGCTCTTTGGTGGTCTTGGGAACGCTGATGATCTTGGCAGTGGCACAGCCCGCGCCGGTGTTAGCGGTCAGGCATTGCGCCTGCGCCATCATAGGCAGAAAAGCCAATGATATGAGTGTGTTCCGCAGCAGCATCATGCCGCCAGATCGACCCAGACAGGGACATGGTCCGACGGTTTCTCGCGGCCCCTGACGGCGCTTTCGATCCAGCAGCTTTGGAGCAAATCGGCGCATTGCGGGGTCAGCAGGAAGTGGTCGATGCGAATGCCGTCGTTGCGATCCCAGGCACCGGCCTGATAATCCCAGAAGGAATAATGCCCGTCTCCGAAGGTCGTGGCCCGAAAAGCTTCTGTAAAACCAAGGTGTTGGATCCGGCGAAACGCTTCGCGGCTGGGCAGGCGGTGCAGCGCGTCGTTCACCCAGGCAACTGGCCGTTTGGCGTCTTCGGGTTGCGGAATGATGTTGTAATCCCCGGCCATCAGCGCAGGCATTTCATCTGCCATAAGTGCTTGAGCGCGTTGATACAATCTGTCCATCCAACCCATTTTGTAGGCGTATTTTCCACCCTCTTCTGGGCTTCCATCGGCGTTCAATTCGACCGGGTTGCCATTGGGCAGATAAAGGCCGCAGACGCGGACCGGCGTGTCGCCCATCACGGTCGCCTCAATCCAGCGGGCCTGTTCGTCGCTGTCGTCACCGGGCAGGCCGCGTGTCACATCCTCGAGCGGAATTTTCGACAGGATTGCGACCCCGTTGAAGCCCTTTTGTCCATGGGTTTCAACGATATAGCCCATATCCTCAAAATGGGTGCGGGGGAAATTTTCGTCCACCGACTTAATCTCTTGCAAAAGCGCGACATCGGGTTGGCTTTCGGTCAGCCAATCGGACAAGGCACCAATCCGGGCCTTGATGCCATTGATGTTGAACGTCGCAATCTTCATGAAATCTTACCCCTGCGTTGCGCTGAATATCGACGATGCACAGTCCGTACACAACCCGTCTGCATTGAATGCACACTTTGTGCAGATGGGTGTGTGAAGGGCCGTTAACCTTATCCAGGCCATCAACCGACCAGCGCACGCACTACTACGGATGTCAAAAAGGATGCCCTGACGATGCCAGACTGGGTATGTGTGTGGAGAGTGTCGGGCACCGTCAGGGCGGTATTCACGTGAAGTTCTTCGTGTGTGAACCAATGTGAGTAATGGTGTGATAGCTTCAATGTTTGGTGCAATGCAATCAGAAACTCCGGCAAATGACGGAAACGTATCAATATCACTTGTTTTAACGGAAAATGCCCGATTTCACGCCGAAATCCCTGTTTTGCCGTTGTGCGTCGTTCCCGCCATTCTAACGAAGAAATGATGCTTTTGTGTCAGAATTCCCCGCGAAAGCTATGTTCTCATGTGGTTCAAGTTGACGTCAGAGAAAGCAACACAGACCGCACTGACGTGGGGAGAAGGAATGTCAGACAAAAAGGCGAGGATGGGAGACGTTGCCGCCCTCAGCGGTCTGTCACGGTCGACAGTCGATCGTGTGTTGAATGGTCGTTCCGGTGTGCGCGGCGAAACGGTGCGCCGGGTCGAAGAAGCGATGCGCGCGTTGGGCTATGCGCCGTCATCTTTATCAGCCCGCCGGATCGTTCAGGATCACACTGTCGCACTGATCATCCCTCAGGGCACAAACCCATTCTTCGAGGTCATCCATGAAGGCGTGATGAAAGCGACGACCGAAGAGGTTTTTTCCGGCACCGCCTTTCAGGTCTATCGCTACGACACCTATGTGCCCGAGACGTTGATGCCTGTCCTTGCGCAGGTTGGTGACGATGTTGATGCGATTGTCCTAGTTGGCGTCGACAATGCCGAGGTGAATCGCGCCATTTCCGAACAGACGGCGGCGGGAAGACGGGTTGTCACGATGGTGTCGGATGCGCCGCAGTCGCAGCGGTTTGCCTATGTCGGTCAGAACAATTTCTCTGCTGGACGCACCGCCGCCCGCTTGATGGCGGCGATGGTGCCGCCGGGCGAAGGTGAGGTTGCGCTTTTGCTGGGACATCTGCAGTTCAGGCACCTGCTGGACCGAATGTCAGGCTTTCGTCAGGCGCTTGGCATGGCGCGCCCGGATTTGACGGTTATCCAGCCGCCCGCTTATGGCGGTGATCCTGAAATGGTACGTCGCGTGGTCCACGGTCTTGCCGCGCGGGGCGAGACGTTGCGCGGCGCTTATCTGTCGGGAGGTGGGCAGCCGAACCTGATTGATGCGCTGTCATCCTCTTGCACCCAACCGCTGACCGTGATCGGCCACGAGGTGACGCCCGCGACGCGCAGGGCACTGGATGAGGGGCGTTTTCAAGCGGTTCTGGCCCACGACATGGTCGATGTTGGGCGCCGCGCGATTGAGGTTGCACTTGGCGTGCGCTGTCCGGACGATGCGGATTGCGCGATCAATATCTACGTCCGGGACAATTTGCCGACTTAGCAGCCGCGCGCCACCACCAGCACCCAGTTGGGGCCTTTCGGGCCTTGCGTCACGGCCACGCCGAATTCGGCAGCACGGGGGTGCAGCATGTTGCTGCGGTGCCCGGCAGAGTTCATCCAGCCTGAAATGATCTGCTGCGAGTTCGGATAGCCCCATGCAAGGTTTTCGGCCACGAGGCAATCGCGATATCCAGCCTGACGCACCCGGGCCTGGCTGTTTGATCCGTCAGAGCCGCGATGCCCAAAGAAGCCATTCACCGACATGTCGCAGGCGTGTTTCATGGCCGCTTGCGACAGGCGGCGGTTGAAAGACAGGGCAGGCTGGCCATAGGCGCGGCGATTGGCGTTGACGCCGGCGGCAATCTCGGACGCCATGGCGTTGACGTTGCTTGGGGTTGTGCAGGCATTTGATGCGGCGGCTTGACCAGCGAAGAAGCACAGAACGCAAGCGGCAATCAGAGGGCGCAGGAACATAAGGCAGGCCTTTCAGCAGAAGCAGACTAGGCCTTAAAACTGACGCGCGAATCCGGCAATCCGATGGCAACGCAGGGTCAATCGCGCGGCAATTAGCTGCCGTTTGCGATGAACTTTCGGCTGATTGTCGCCACAGCAAAGAGCGTCACGGCGACGCAGACAATGGAGGGGCCAACAGGCGTATTGAACGCAATTGCTGCCCGTAGGCCGCCCAGTGCCGATAGTGCGCCCAATGCAACGGCGGCGGCTGCCATTGCCTCTGGCGTGCGGGTCAACCCACGGGCGGTGGCGGCGGGAATGATCAAAAGCGCGGTGATCAAAAGCGCGCCGACCACCTTGATCGCAACGGCGACAACAATCGCCAGCAACAGCGTCAGGATCAGCTGTTCACGGCGCGGATCAACGCCTGCGGCATAGGCCAGATCGGGCGAAAGCGTCGCTGTCAGCAGCCCTTGCCAGTGTCGCCAGATCACGGCCGTCACAACCGCCGCGCCGCCCCAGATCAGAAAGACATCGCGCCGGGTCACGGTCAGCACATCACCAAACAGGTAGGCATCAAGGTCAATCCGCTGTCCCGGCAAAAGCGAGACGGCGACCAGACCAGCGGCCAGCGCCCCATGAGACAGAACACCAAGCAGCGTATCCACCGCCTGACCCTGACCGCTGAGCCGGTGGATCAGCAAAGCCATCACGACGGCCACGGCCACGACCCCCCAGATGATCGACATGGAAAATGCCAGCGACAGCGCCACACCAAGGATCGCGGCATGGGCGGTGGCATCGCCAAAATACGCCATGCGCCGCCAGACCACAAAGCACCCCAAGAGCCCCGCAGCGGCGGCAGTGCCAACTGCGGCCAGTGCCGCGCGCACCAGAAAGTCATCCAGCATGGCGGCCTCTGTTCTGTGCGGGGAAGGTGCCGGACCCGGCCCGGTGTTGGTCAGTCTTTGGGGGCATGATCAGTGGTGTTCGTGCGGATGGGCGTGATCGTGGTGGTGGTCATGGTCATGGCGGTAAAGGGCAAGCGCGCCGCCGGTTCCACTGCCGAAGAGTTCGCGGTAGGCGGGGGCAGCCTCGACCACGTCGGGGGCACCTTCGCAACAGATATGCCCGTTCAAACAGATCACCCGGTCAGAGGCCGACATGACCACGTGCAACTCGTGGCTGACCATCAGCACCGCGCAGCCAAGGTTCTGCCGGACTGCGTCGATCTGGCGGTAGAAGTTGGCTGACCCCGGCTGATCAAGGCCCTGTGTCGCCTCATCGAGGATTAGAAGGTTCGGGCGCGACAGGATCGCGCGGGCCAAGAGGACGCGCTGAAATTGCCCGCCCGACAGCGAGGCCATCTGCTGGTGCGCCACTTGTGCGACACCGGCGGCACGCAAGGCATCGGCGGCGGCTGCATCCTTGACCCGGTGGGGCAGGTTCAGGAACCGGCGCACCGTCATCGGCAGGGTCGCATCAATGGCAAGCTTTTGCGGCACATAGCCGATGCGCAGGTCCGGGGCGCGGTCGACATGGCCGCTATCGGGGGTGATCGCGCCGATCAGCACGCGCAGAAGCGTCGATTTGCCAGAGCCGTTTGGCCCGACAATCGTCACGATCTCGCCTGCGTTCAGCGTCAGGCTGACGTTCTGAAGCGCAGAGAGGTGGCTGTGATGGACCGAGATATCCTTGGCCGAGATCAGCATGGCGGATTGCCCTGACAGGCCGGGCAGAGCCCTTCGGCTTCGATCACCGTCTGTTCGATCTTGAAGCCCGAGGCGTCAGCGCCCTTTTGCAGGCGGTCGGGGCGGTCGAGGTCCTCTGCCACCTTGCGGCACTTGCGGCAGATCATGAAGGCGGGGGCGTGGTGGGCACCTGGATGGGCACAGGCCACAAAGGCGTTCAAACGCTCGATCCGGTGCGCCAATCCATGATCGACCAGAAAGCCAAGCGCGCGGTAGGCGACGGGCGGTTTGGCACCAAAGCCATCAGCATCAAGCCGCGCCAGCACATCATATGCCCCCATCGCCGCATGCGATTCCAGCAGTATTTCGAGCGTCCGCCGCCGCACCGGCGTCAGTTGCACGCCCGCCTTTTCGCAGGTCGCAACGGCGGATTGCATCGCCGTCGCGATGCAGCTGGCATGGTTATGCGCGGAAAATCCCAGAGCGGTCATTATGGGCCATTGTTATGTTATAACATACAAGATATCACACCGCCGATTGATAACGCAAGAGACGCCCCGATGATTCGCACAACAGCCATTTTGACGATTGCCGCAGCACCCGCTTTCGCGCAGGACCTGACCATCGTGACAGATATTGCACCGGTGCAGGCGCTGGTGCAGGGGATCGCGACACCGGGCGCTGACGTCGACGTGCTTCTGCCGCCGGGCGCATCACCACATGACTTTTCCATGCGGCCATCGGATGCCGCAGGGCTGTCAAAGGCGGATGCCGTGATTTGGGTTGGCGCGGGGCTGACGCCCTGGCTGGCGCGGCCGATTGACTCGCTGGCCGGTGGTGCGCTTGTGACGAGCTTGTTGGAGACCCCCGGCTGGGAGCCGCGCGAGAACGCCGCACACATGGGTGACGACGAAGACCACGAAGACCACGACGATCACGAAGGTGACCATGACCATGATCACGACGATCATGCAGATGGAGGTCACGACAAGCACGATGACCATGCCGCCGAGGAGGGGCATGATGACGACGCCCACGCCCATGACCACGGACCGATTGATCCGCATGCCTGGCTTGACCCTGTCGTCGCAGAGGCTTGGTCACTGGCCATTGCTGAGGCGCTGGCAACGGCTGACCCTGACGGGGCAGAGGGGTATCGTAACCGCGCTATCGCTCAAGCTGCGGAAATCGCAGCGCTGGCCGACGCGCTCGCGCCGCAAGTGGCCGATATCGGTGCGTACATCCTGCCGCATGACGCCTATGGCTATTTCGAAGCGCGGTTTGGCCTGGACCATGCGGGGATCGTGCATGACGCCGACGACACCTCGCTCGGACCGGCGCATCTGGCCGGGTTGCGGGACATGGTTGTCACCGGGCAGGTGGCATGCATCTACCACGAGGTCGGCCCCGTGCCCGGCTGGGTCAACACGCTGGCAGAGGGCACAGATGTGCAGGTTCTGACGCTTGATCCGCTTGGTGTGGAGGTGGCAGAGGAGGCCGCGTTTTATCCCGCTCTATTGACCAATCTGGCGCAGAGCTTTGCCGCCTGCAAAGGGGCCTCTTGACCGATGTCACGCGGCGGCGGTGTCGATCCAGATTGTCACCGGGCCATCGTTCGTCAGGCTGACGGCCATATCCCCGCCAAAGCGCCCCGTGGCAGTTTGAATGCCAAGCCCCTGCATGTCTGCGATGAACTGTTGATAAAGCGCCTCCCCCTGATCGGGTGGGGCGGCTTGTGAAAAGCCGGGACGGTTGCCCCGCGATGTGTCGGCCGCCAGTGTGAACTGGCTGACAATCAGGGCACTGCCGCCGGTTTGCACAAGGCTTTGGTTCATCTTGCCAGCTTCGTCCTTGAAGATACGCAGCTTGCTGATCTTGGCAGCGAGTTTGGCGGATGCCTCTGCGGTGTCGCCCTGCATGGCACACACCAGAATAAGGACGCCCGGTCCGATCTCGCCCACCACCTCATCCGCGATGGCGACAGAGGCGGAAGTGACGCGCTGGATCAGCGCCCTCACAGCTCTGACTGCCACGGCGGGTTGGCCCCCGCGCGGCTGACAGTGATCGCGGCGGCAGCGGCCCCCAGTTGGGCGGCCTTGACCAGATCGTCCATTGCCGCATCCGAAAGCGCGCCCTTGCTGAGATGTCCCGACCGGGACAGCCCGGCAAGAAAACCGGCGTTGAAGGTATCGCCCGCGCCGACAGTATCAACGACCTGCGCCTTTTCAGCGGCGACATGGGCCTGCCCGTCACGGGTGTGGATCGTCACGCCGTCAGCCCCACGCGTCAACAAGATCACCTTGGCCGCGGTGGCGGCAAACAACGCCGGTATGTCGTGCTGCCCGGTCAGCCAGTCAAGATCTTCATCGCTGGTCTTGATGATATCAGCGGCAGCCATCATCGCAGAGAGGCGCGCGCGGTACGTCGCCTCATCCTTGATGAAACCGGGGCGGATGTTGGGATCAATCATCGTCAGCTTGCCGGGCGCCTCGCGCAGCATCAGCGCCTGATAGGCAGAGGCGCAGGGTTCGACCACCAATGAGATGCCGCCAAAAAACAAGGCATCCGCATCCACGTTGGGCAGGTCAGAGACGGTCAGCATCCGCCCGGCAGTGTTTTCGTCATAAAAGGCATATTCTGCATGGCCGTTAGTCAGTTTGACAAAGGCCAATGTGGTCGGGCGGTCGCTGACATGGGCCGGAGAGGCGTCAACCTTGCTGACGGCCAGTGTATCGCGCAGCACATCGCCAAACAGGTCCGAAGACAGGCCGGTGAACATCTGCACCCGCTCGCCCAGACGCCCCAACGCAATAGCCGTGTTAAAGACCGCCCCGCCAGCATGAGGCGCAAAAGCGGGTTCTTCTGCCGCTGTCTGACGCGGCAACATGTCAATCAGGGCTTCGCCGCAGCACAGGATCATGACGTGACCTTTCGAGTGTTTATTGGCTGTTAGCGATAACAACGCCCGCAATCAAGGCGGCAATCACCGCAAGCAGGACGGCAAAGGCGATCTTCCACGCGGAATAGGGCCGCTCACCCTGGACCCGGCCGGTGCGGCCGTTCACGACAAAGCGAAACGTGCGGCCCCGGTATTTGTAGGCGGCAAGCCAGACCGGCAGTAACACATGCTTGAACGTGACATCCCGGATCGTGGTGTCGACATTGCTGACGCGCTGACGGTCACCGCCGATATCAAATTTGACGTCGCGCAGGATGCGGCGGTCCATATGCGCGCGCGCCTGCACAAAGCCATCGGCCAGCTCGATCTGGTAGCCCTCAGCGCGGAAACCGGCGAGGTATTCGGGGTTGTAGGGCTCTAGCTCTGTCAGGTCCCAGGGTTCCAGCCCGTCGGTGTATTTCTTGGGCAGCGATTGCGAGGCCAGCACCAGCACATCATCGAAGAACCGCGCGACCCGACCCCGCGCGGCGCGCCAGCGGGTTTTGCGCACGCGCACCTGTTGGCGCTTGCCATCACGGACGACGGTCTTGGTTTCATAATAGTCGTCGCCGCGCTGGCCGGTGTAGCTAGACTTTGTATCGGCATCAAAGGTCCAGTAGGGCACATAAATCCCGTTCATCGCGCGACCCTTGCGGGCGTAATCCTGCACGCCGCTTGGTGCAAACCAAAGGCTGCCCAGCCAACCGGTCAGCGCGGCCCGCGCCTGTCCTTCATCAAGCGCAAACGGCAAAAGCCCACGCGGCTTGATATGACGATGCGTGCCGGTGTCGGTGACCACGGGGGTGGCGCAAAACGGGCATTCGGCGGCATGGGTGTCGGGGTCAAACTCTGTCGTGGCACTGCAGTTGGGGCAGGTGACGACGCGGGTTTCTTCAATCTCGCTTTCGGCAAGTGCGTTGCGGATGGCGGCGTTGAAATCAAGCTCGCGCAGGCCACCTGCTGCCACCCGGTCGGTCTCAATCGGCTGTGTGTTGCCACAATGGTCGCAAGTCAGCAGATCGGCGCCCGGATCAAAGCGCAGATCAGAGCCACAGGTGTGGCACGGAAAGCGGTGTTCCGTCACGGGGACGCTGTCTTGGGTCATCCGTCTGCACGCACCATGCGCATCAGCGTGCCGTCCTTTTTGACGACCTGATGAAAGATCGCCATCAGCGCGTGGCCCAGCGACAAAAGGATCAAACCGCGGCCTGCGTATTTGTGCAGGGGTTCAAGCGCCTGAAGGCCGCCAAACCAATTGAGCGCGCCCAGGATCGGCACGATCACAAGCAGCGCATATAAGAGCCGGTGTCCCCATTCAGCGGCCATCTGGTTGAAGGCAGCACCCTGCGGCGCGGGCGCGCCACGGCGGCGACGCAGCCAGAGCCGAATGAGAATGGCAAAGAAGGCCACCATGCCCGCGGCCGTATGCAAAGTGGGAAAGGGGGCCGTCCCGCTGTCGCGCGCGGCTGCGACCGCTGCAATCATCGCATCATGGGTCAGAAATGTGATGAGGATCGCAATGGCCGTGATCCAGTGCAGGATGATCTGGGTGCGGGAGTAGCCAGCGGGATGGTCCATGGGTCTGTCCTTTGTCCAGGACCCCGGGGGTTCACAGATACCGATGCAGCATCTTCGGGGCCATGATCCTTAAAGCATTATCGCGCAAGGCCAGATGACGCCAGATGTGAAACGCGGCGTGGCACGCGACGATCCCGCCGAGCAGGTAAAATTCATAGATGTGGAACGTCCCGATGATCTCGTTGGCTTGCGGCAGGCCAAGGGGCGGGGCGATGGGCAGAAAGCCGCCCGCTTTGAGCATCCTTTCGGACGTCAGGCCCAGCAGAAAGCCGGTGATCGCTACGCCAAAGAGCCCCCAGATGATTGCTGTGTTCAGCACCTTATGAACCCGTCGCGCGCGCGGCCCCAGCTTTGGCCCCGGACGGCCTGCAAGTCCGCGCCGGGTATAATCGGCCATCCAGATCAGCGAGAGCGTCACAAAGATCAGCGCAAGGATGGAATGGACCTGAAACGCCGCAGGGCCAAGTGGGACGACATCATCCGGCGTGACCACAATGAACCAGATCAGTAGCGGGATCATCGCACCATGTAGCGCCTTAAGCCACGTGCGGCGGTGGGGAATATATGCGGCCAGCCGATCCATATCCTATGCACGGGCAGAGCAGGCCAGAAGTTTCAAAGATGTTTGTGCATGGCTTTGGGGGTCATCATCCGCAGGGCCCCGTCGTTAAGCGCGGTATGCCGCCAAAGGTGGAAAATGGCGTGGAATGTGGCCGCGACGAGAAGCACCAGCAAGCTGTTCCAGGCCCAGACCTGCGGTGTCAGCGCCAAAAGCGCGGTGGCGTTCAGCACGACCGCGGCGGCCAAAAGCGCGTACATCGCCCAATGCATTGGGGCAAAGCTGCTGCGTGCCAGCCCGGTCAGCTTGGGCCCCGGACGGCCCAAAAGGCCACGCAGCACCGCCATGCCGACCCAGAGGCCGCCACCGGCCACAAAGGCCCACCGCAAGGGTTCTGCTGCGGTGCCGCCTTTGATCATTGCCAGAAGCATCAGGAACAGCGCCCAGTGCAGGGTGATCGTCAGCGCGCGGCGAGAGGAAGAGGTTGGTGCCATGCCCCATAGCTAAACCGCCCAACGCAGCGGGCAAGTTCATTGCGTCGTGGACAGATCACACATGTGGGCCGAGGGGCTTTTCCAGAACCACCTCGCCATCGTCGACCCGGCCGGTGTCAACAAATCCGTGCTTTTCATAAAACGGCAGCGCAGAGCCGGGGCCGGGCACCACGCTGGTCGCGACCTGAACCCTGCCACGCTCTTTGGCGATCTGGTCAAAGAGGGTCAGCGCCGCTTCCCCATGGCCGCGCTTTTGATGCGCCTGATCAATCATGAACCGCCAGAGATAAAGGCTTTGGGCGATGTCGCCCTCTTCCAGCTCTGCGGCGGGGTGGGTCATGTCGATGAAGGCCATGAGGCCCACCGGAGTGGTGCCGTCATAGATGCCGTAAATCTCTGCCGCGTCGTCAAACATCGCTTGCGCGATGGTGACGGCATTGGGTGCGACAAGGGTGTCCTGATCCGGCTTCACCGCCAGATCAAGCAGCGGAACAACGGTGTCCGCGTCGATCTTGCGCACTGTCGTCATGCGCGCGCGCCCATCATGCGCCCGGCGGGGGTGGCGGCATCACAGTGAAAAGCTGTGCGAGTTCGGCCACATCCTCTGCCGCCATCCAGCCGTCTTGCCCTTGGGTCCAGACCATCGTGTCGCGTGAGAATTTACCATCCGTGACCATCCGGCCAAGGGCGGCCTTGGAAAATGGTCCGGTGACGGCGCCAGCTTCGGCGATGTGCCAGACATGTTCGACGGGCGGCGGCGGGGGCGGGGGTGCGGCAACCGGTGCGGCGCCCCATGGCCCCTGCGCCATCTGCATGCCCATGCCGGCACCCATGCCCATCCCCATGGCCTGCCCGGCGGCAGAGCCTTGCATGGTCATGGATTCCGCAGCTTTCCATTTCAGATGCTCATCGAGATTGCCCGCCAACCCGCGCGAGGTGCGGGCATCCAGCGCCTTTTCCACCGTCTCCGGCAGGCTGATGTTCTCGATATAAAGCTCCGGGATCGACAGGCCGTATTCGGCAATCGTGGCATCAATGGCCGACGCCACGTGTTTGCCCAGATCGGCCGTATTCGCGGCCATATCCAGCACCGGAATGCCGGAGGACGCGATCACCCGCGAAAATTCCTGCACGATGATATTGCGGATCTGATAGCTGATCTCATCCATGGTGAATTCGCCGTCGGTGCCGACGATTTCGCGCAGGAAGACGGCGGGGTCACGGACCTTAACGGTATAGGTGCCAAAGGCGCGCAGGCGGGTGGGCCCGAATTCGGGGTCGCGGATCATGATCGGGTTCTTGGTGCCCCATTTGAGGTCAGAGAACCGCGTGGTGTTGACGTAGTAGATTTCTGACTTGAACGGGCTTTTGAAGCCGTGATCCCAGTGCTGCAACGTCGTCAGTATCGGCATGTTGTTAGTTTCCAACATGTAAAGGCCGGGGCTGAAGACATCGGCCAGTTGTCCCTCGTGCACAAAGACGGCGGCCTGACCTTCGCGCACCGTCAGTTTGGCCCCATATTTGATTTCATGGCCTTCACGTTCAAATCGCCAGACCATGGTATCGCGGGTGTCGTCGGTCCAGTGAATGACGTCGATGAACTGGCCGGAAAGAAAATCTAAGATACCCATGGGTGTCTCCTTTGGTCGTTAACTGGGGCCGCTGGCCATGATTTCACGCGCGATCTGCCGGGCGATGGGGGCGGCCTCTGCGGGCGCCATGCCGGTGCGCAGACGCGGGTCGTAAAGCATCCGCAAGAGCAGCTCGTCATGGGTGGTCAGCAGGCCGAATTCCTCGTCATCGTTGAAGATCGAGGGTCGCGCTTGCGGGCTGTCATTGGCAAGGCCAAGGCCCTGGGCCAATTCTTCGTGGATGCAAGAGGTGCGCAGAAGCGGCGGATGCTCGCCCCGGATGACTGCAACGGCCTTTGAATAGCTGGCAGAACCGCCTTGGGAGAAGGCCACGACGATGCAGAGCTGATCGCGGGGCAGGCGCAGGATCGCATTCAGCGAACCGGTTGAAATACCTGGCACAATCTCGCGCAGGCGGTTGCCATAGGCGCGGCGGTCATCCTCATTGAGGATCAGGACGTGGAAATTGGGCGCGCTGTCGCTGACGCGGATGGACTGGCCAGTGACCCGCCCCAGCCGCGCAGCATAGGACGCCACGCTCGCCTGATCGCGGGCGCGTTGGTCGGCAGGGACAGAGGGGCCGAATTCCACCGCCATCCGCACCGGCTGATCCCAGCGGCGCAGGCGTGACAGCGTGGCCTGCGGGCGCAGAAAGTCGCCGTCGGTTACATATTCATCAAAAAGCGCGATGCGCACGAAATTCCGCGCCAGCATCGTATCGGTAAAGGCGGTGTCGGCACCGCCGCCATCGCCGCGCAAAAGCCCCTGTGCCAGCAGATCGTTTTGCAGGCGGCGGTAGTAGATCGCAAGCGCCTCGCTTTCGGCGCTGGGGGCAGGTGTGACCACGGGTGGCGGCGCGACACGGGTTTGTGGCCGCGTCTCGGGCAGGGGCGCGTTGGGGATTTCCTCGGTGCATGCGGCAAGCGCGGTCAGGGCCACAAGACCCAGCGCCACCCACCGCTTGCGCCATTGCATCATTCAGCCAGCCGCCGTGCCGATGTTGTCGCCCGTGCCGGTCTTGAGCGCCTTGGCACTGGCGAGCGTGTCTTTCAACTCCTGCTCCATCTTCTGCAGGTCGGCCTCTGCCTCGGCCCGTTTGCGCTTGCCTTCATCGGCAATCTCAAGGCTTTCGTTGATCGTGGCGATCAGATCGGCATTGGCCTGTTTGACGGCGTTGATGTCAAAGACGCCACGCTCCATTTCGGTGCGGATGACCTTGTTGGCGTCGCGCAGGTTCTTGGCGTTGGCGGTGAGCAATTCGTTGGTCAGATCATTGGCATCGCGCACGGCTTCTGCGGCTTCGGCGCTGCGCTGGATCGTGACGGCCTGCGCCAGTTGCGTTTCCCAAAGTGGCACGGTGTTGACCAGGGTCGAGTTGATCTTGGTCACCAGCGATTTGTCATTTTCCTGCACCAACCGGATCGAAGGCAGGGACTGCATCGTCACCTGTCGGGTCAGCTTCAGGTCATGCACCCGGCGTTCAAGGTCATCGCGGGCAGCGCGAATGTCGCGCAATTCCTGCGCCTTCATGACACCCTGTTCTTCGGGTGCGGCCTGCACCTCTGCCTCTTTGGCGGGGATCGTGTTGGCGTCCAGATCGGCCAGCTTGGCCTCGCCAGCGGCGATATAGAGCGCCAGTTCGTCGTAGAATTCCAGCGTCTTGTCATAAAGCACATCAAGGCTTTCGATGTCTTTCAGCAGCACATGTTCGTGGCGCAGCAAATCGTCGGTGATATTGTCGATCTGGCCCTGAACATCCTCAAAACGCGCGACAAATTTTGCCATGGGCGCAGCACGTCCCAGCAGCTTTTCCCACCACGACCGCTTGCGGCGCACGTCAAGCTCACTGACGGAGAAGCCGCGAATGGTGCTGACGATGTTGCGCAGGCTGTCGCCTGCCGGGCCCACGTCCTTGTTGCGGACACCGGCAAGCATGGATTGGCTGATTTCCTGCAACTCGGCCTGTGCCGAAGACCCAAACGACACGATGGAGTTGGTGTCGGTCATGTCAATCTCGCCCATGCGGCGGGTAATCTCTTCTGACGTCGGCGCATCCGCGGCCTCAAGGGTGATCAGGTCACCCTTGGGTTCGGCCAGCACAACGGCTGTCACTTTTTCAACTTCGGCAAGTGCGGCTTGCGCCTTGGCTTGGATGGTCTCGGACATGTGGGTCCCCCTTCTTATTTCAGGCTCACGCCCTCGCGCTGCAGCCTGTCGCGCAGCACCTTGATTTCAATATCCATGTCACTGCGGTCATCGCGTAACAGTTTTTCTGTCTTGGCGGCGAAATTCTGCTCAAGATCATCAAGCAGCGCCTCGTAAGATGTGCGGGCATCGGGGTCGGCCTTGCGCCGGGCGAGGTCTACGTATTTGACCGTCGCATCACGCGCACCCATCAGGTAGACGCCCAGAAATTTGCGCGCACCGGTCAGATCGCGGGGGTCTTCTTCGACCGTGCGGATCATGCGGCGGGCTGCGGATTGAAAGCCTGCGACGCGGGTTTCCAGCTTGCGGTCGCCCAAGGTTTCGATCTGGCCTTTCATCACCTCAAGATGTGCCTCTGCCTCTTCCACCACGCGGGCGACACGGTCCTGCTGGAACGTGTCGACGCCTTCCATGCGCTTGTCACGCAATGGGTCGATGCCAAAGGCCGCAACATGCAGCGCCAATGCAACAGCGCCATATAGCAAAGAACCGAAGAGCCCGCTGTCCCCGGCAAAGGCGGCCAACGTGACCCCGGCACCTGTCAGAAGGCTGGCCATCATCTTGCGTGGCACCGCGGGTTTGCGCGCGACTTTACGGGCGTCGTAAGCCGCCTCTGCCCGCAGGCCTTCGCGCAAGAGCCAGGCCGCCAGCGTCAACGCACCTGCCGCCACAAGCCCAAGTGCCAGCGTGACGGGGCCATTGCCAAAGGACATAAAGGCCACGACGACGCCGGGAATAAAGAGGATGTTTGCGCGCGCACCGGCCGCATCCACGCGGCGGTCATCGACCTGCTCGGGGTTTTGCCCCTGGCCGGGGCTGTATTTTCCGCCAAACTTTTTCGCCATTATGTCGCCCCCAGCCAGCCGGTTGCGACGCCGAACATCAGCACGATCAGCAACACATAGGCGATGGTCGAAAAGGTCTTTGGCATCGTGTCCCCTACGGCCCCCTTATGATCTGCCGACAAGCTGCGCAGCGCGACGCTGACCGCCGCAACCGCCATCGCGGTGGCCGCCACAAGCAAAACCAACAGGATCAAACGCGCCATCACGCCCCCTTTGTTGGATCACAGATATGTGTGCGGCCCCCATTTTACGAGTGTTTTTGCAAGGCGGCGCGTTCGGCATTCAGTTTGCGGGAATAGCCAGACTGGATCACCTCGACCGCCACAAGCACCACAACAGAGAAGTAGAATGTGGATTTCGACATCGGCACGATTTCCTGCCCAAAGACATGCAGCGCGGCTTTCTTCGCTTCATCATGGGACATGCCCATGGCCTCAAGTCCATGCACAGCGGCCTGTCCGGCCTCACCCAGCAACACGACGCCTACAATCAGCAGGATGAAAAGTCCCAGAACCTCATACATCCGGTTGTTTTCGAGGAATTTCGTGACCCCGTCCGCAAGCAACAGCATGGCCGCACCCGAAAGCAGGATCGCGATGGCCAATACCGGGAAGACATCGGTGATCGCAATTGCCGACAGCACGGAATCAAAAGAGAAAATGAGGTTCATGAAGACAATCAACAGAACGACCTGCGTGGCCGATTTGGCCCCTTTGCCCTCAACGTCATGATCCAGATGGTCGAGCGAGAGCATATGCGCGATCTCTTTGACGGCTGTGTACATGATGAAGATACCGCCAAAGACGAAAACACAGGTGGCAAAGTTAATCTGGCCAGTGATCACGCCGTCCCAAGTAAAGGTATAAAACGGCTCTGACAGGGCATCGATCAGGCGGATCATTGCAAACAGCAGGACGATCCTTAGGGCCACGGCGATGATGATCCCCCACATCCGCACGGATTTCTGTTGTGCGACGGGTGCGCGTTTACTCTCGATTGAAATGTAGAGAAGGTTGTCAAAGCCCAGCACGGCTTGCAAAAAGCACAGCACAAGCAGGTTTAGCGCATTTTCCAGCGTCAGTAAGTCGGCCATCATATCAGTCCCAATTGGCGTTTCGCATTAACATGCCGAAGCGAGCGGGGCGGGGCAAGGTTCAACGGGCGCGCTTTTTCCCCGTTTGCGCGGGCTTGCGCCGGCGTGCCGGTTTGGCGCGGTCGTCCAGCCCCAGCTGATCCCGCACCACCCGGCGTTTGACCTCTTCGACCTCACCGGCCTTCAACTCACCCAATTGGAAGGGGCCATAGCTGACGCGGATCAGGCGGTTGACGGTGGCGCCAATCGCCTCCATCGCGCGGCGGATTTCGCGGTTTTTGCCTTCGCGCAGGCTGATTGTCAGCCAGGCATTGGCCCCGACCTGCCGGTCAAAGGTGACGATCATCGGCTGATAGGTCAGACCCTCTACTGTGATGCCGTTGCGCAACTGGTCCAGTTTGGCCTCTGACGCGGTGCCCTTAATCCGGACCCGGTAGCGGCGCAGCCAACCGGTGGACGGCAGTTCCAGACGGCGCTTGACCTCGCCGTCGTTGGTCAAGAGCAACAGCCCTTCGGAATTGAGGTCAAGCCGCCCGACGGACATCACACGCGGCATATCCTCGGGCAGGGCCCCAAAGACGGTTGGGCGGTCCTTTTCGTCCCGTTCCGTCGTCACGAGGCCTGCGGGCTTGTGATAAAGCCAGATCCGTGGCGGCTCGGGTTCGCCCACAGGCTTGCCATCCACAGTGATCTTATCGGCGGAGGTGACGTTCAGGGCAGGGCTGTCGATGACCTTGCCATTCACGCTGATGCGGCCGTTCGCGATCATGCGTTCAGCCTCGCGCCGGGACGCGATGCCTGCGCGGGACAGGGTCTTGGCGATGCGGTCGCCCTTGGGGGTGTCAGTGGTCATGGGCTTGCCATACCCGGCATGGCTGTGCATGTGAAGCATATGTCGTTTCGCAGTTTCATGGATGTGGCCCTGTCAGAGGCCAAGGCCGCCGCCGCGCGGGGCGAAGTGCCGGTCGGGGCCTGTCTGGTGCGGGACGGTGTGGTCATCGCCCAGGACGGGAACCGCACGCGCGAACGCCACGACCCCACCGCCCATGCAGAGGTGCAGGTGATCCGCGCCGCCTGCGCCGCGCTGGGGCAGGAAAGGCTGAACGGTTGCGATCTATATGTGACGCTGGAACCTTGCCCGATGTGTGCCGCCGCGATCAGCAACGCCCGCATTGCGCGACTTTATTATGGCGCGGCTGATCCGAAGTCCGGCGGGGTGGCACAGGGCGCGCGGGTCTTCAGCCATCCGCAATGCCACCACGCGCCAGAGGTCTATGACGGGCTGGCCGCGTCAGAAGCAGAGACGCTTTTGAGGGACTTCTTCGCCGCACGGCGCTGACGATTTTTTGCAAAAAATCGGTGGCAAATTCTTTGAAAGAATTTGGCGTCAGAAGGAGAGCGGTTCCATCACCTCTGGCGTTTTCACATCCACGCCGGGCAGCCCATCAATCAGTGGCTGCGCGTCCTGCGCCAAAAGCGGGAAGGTCTTGTAGTGGCAGGGGATCACGGTCATGAAGTTAAAGTATCGCTTGGCGGCATAGGCCGCGCCGTGCATCCCCATGGTGTAATGCCCGCCTGCGCACAGAATGCCGATATCAGGCTGATAAAAATCCCCCATCCAGTCCATATCGGCCATGATGTCGGTGTCGCCTGAGACATAGATCATGTGCCCTTCGCCCCCGATCATGAACCCCGCCTCGGTGCCCGCATAGCCTGCGCCAGTGCTTGACGAATGGGTCGCTTGCACCATCGACACTTTTGCCCCGGCAAGATCCACCGTTCCGCCTTTGTTGAAATCGATGGCCTCCAAGCCTTCGAATTGGCCGCACAACTCGGGGATACCCACAATCGGCGCGCTGGTTTCCGTCGCGATATCAGCCACTTCCGAGGCGTGATCAAAGTGACCATGTGTGAGCAGGATATGGGTCGTGCCAGCCAACACGTCCGCACGGCGGTCATCTGGAAAAGAGGGGTTCCCCGCCAACCAGGGGTCGATCAGCAAAACCGCATCTTCAATTTCGATCCGAAAACTTGCATGACCTAACCAGATGATTTTCATGTCCGCGACTCCCTTTCACGTAGGGCAGTCTAAACAGCGTGACGCAAGGGGCAAGATGAACTGGACCGATCAGATTGATGACTACTGCGAGCGGGTCGACCTGACGTTCTGGTCAGAGCCGGTTAATGCGATCACCAACCTCGCTTTCCTGATCGCTGCGGTCTACATGTGGCGACGCACTTCCGGCGTCGTGCCTGCGCGGGCGCTGTGTGTGATCCTGTTTGCCATCGGGATCGGCAGCGGTCTCTTTCACACCACTGCCACGCTTTGGGCGAGCCTTGCTGACACCGCCCCGATCGGCCTTTTCATCCTGTTCTATCTGTTTCTTGTGAACCGTGACGTGCTGCGCTTGCCCTTGTGGGGCGCGGCACTCGGCACCTTGATGTTTATACCCTACGCGGCGCTAATCTTGCCGGTGCTGGACCAGGTTCCTTTCGTGCGGATATCAAATTTCTACTGGACCGTGCCAATCCTACTGGTGGTTTACGGCTTTGGCCTGCGCCGCACGCAGCCTGAGACCACCCGCGGGTTCTTCATCGGGGCGGCGATCCTGACGGTGTCGATCTGCCTGCGGTCGCTCGATGAAATCCTTTGCACGGCCTGGCCCATCGGCACCCATTTCGCCTGGCATATCCTGAATGCGGTCATGCTGGCCTATATGATCCACGTTTACACCGCACATGTCCTTGCAGGTCGCTGGGCACGGCGGTAAACGCGAAGCCAGCACAAAACGACGAGGATCTCATGTCGATTGACACCGAAACCGCCCGCCGCGTGGCCAAGCTCGCCCGGATCAAGGTTGAAGATGACGCGCTGCCCGCATTGGCGCAGGAATTTGGCGCAATTCTGGGGTTCATCGAGCAACTGAATGAAGTGGATGTGGACGGGGTAGAGCCGATGACATCCGTCACCCCCCAGCGCCTGAAGCGGCGCGAGGATGTGGTCACAGACGGTGATCAGCAGGCCGCCGTGCTGAAGAATGCGCCCGATGCGCGCGAAGGGTTCTTTGCCGTGCCGAAAGTGGTGGAGTAATCATGTCTGAGCTAAGCAAACTGACCATCGCCGCGGCCCGTGACGCCATGCGCAAGGGCGATCTGACCTCTGCGGAACTGACCGGTGCCTGTCTGGCCGAGGCTGACGCATCAGGTGCGCTGAACGCATTTGTGCATCACACACCCGACCTTGCCATGGAGCAGGCCAAGGCGGCCGACGCACGCGCCGGCGCGGATGCACCGTCGCTCAACGGTATCCCATTGGGGATCAAGGACCTGTTCTGTACCAAGGGCGTGCCCTCGCAAGCGGCGTCAAGAATCCTTGAGGGGTTCAAGCCGGAATACGAATCCACCGTGACCACGCAACTTTTTGATGCGGGCGCGGTGATGCTGGGCAAGCTTAACATGGACGAATTCGCCATGGGCTCGTCCAATGAGACCAGCGTCTATGGCAATGCGGTGAACCCGTGGAAGATCGACGCGGACCTGACCCCGGGCGGCTCGTCCGGCGGCTCTGCGGCGGCTGTCGCGGCTGACCTTTGCCTTGCGGCGACAGGTACCGACACCGGCGGGTCGATCCGCCAGCCCGCTGCATTCACCGGCATCACCGGCATCAAGCCGACTTACGGTCGCGTCAGCCGTTGGGGCATTGTCGCCTTTGCGTCCTCGCTCGATCAGGCGGGTCCGATGACCAAGGACGTGCGGGACAGCGCGATCATGCTGCAGGCGATGTGCGGCCATGACCCGAAGGATTCGACCTCTGCCGATATCTCGGTGCCGGATTTTGAGGCCGCGCTGACCGGCGACATCAAGGGCAAAACCATCGGTATTCCAAAGGAGTATCGCATGGACGGGATGCCCGAAGAGATCGAAAAGCTCTGGTCAGACGGTACCGCGATGCTGAAGGATGCGGGCGCCAAGATCGTCGATATCACGCTGCCGCACACCAAATACGCGTTGCCTGCGTATTATGTGATTGCGCCTGCCGAGGCGTCATCAAACCTTGCGCGCTATGACGGCGTCCGCTTTGGCCACCGCGCCAAATTGGAGCAGGGCGACGGCATCACCGAGATGTACGAAAAGACCCGCGCCGAGGGTTTCGGGGCCGAGGTGCAGCGCCGTGTCATGGTCGGGACATACGTGCTGTCGGCGGGTTTCTATGACGCTTATTACAACCGCGCCCGCAAGGTCCGCGCGCTGATCAAACGCGACTTTGAAACGGTCTTTGCCGATGGCGTCGACGCGATCCTGACGCCTGCGACGCCGTCCGCAGCCTTTGAACTGGGCGCGAATTTCGACCCCATTCAGATGTACCTCAATGACGTTTTCACGGTGACGGTAAATCTTGCCGGTCTGCCGGGGATCGCCATTCCAGCAGGGCTTGACGCCAAGGGTCTGCCTTTGGGGCTGCAACTGATCGGCAAGCCATGGGAAGAGGCGGAATTGCTGAACGTCGCCTATTCACTGGAACGTGCTGCGGGATTTGTAGCCAAGCCTGCAAAGTGGTGGTAATCCCGTCAAAACGGTAAAATCGGGTGGCGTCTTGACCAAGGGTATCTCAATTCTGGCTTTGGCCGTGCTGGTTGCAGGCTGTACCGCGCCGGTACCGGAAAGCAACCGGGGCGTGGGCTTTGGCGATCCGATTGAATACGAACGTCAGCGGCTCGCTCGGGAACAGGCGCTGACCGGCTCTGGTTCCACCAATTTTGGCCCGCCAAGTGCCGTGCAAACGCAGGCGATCCCTTCGTCTGAACTTGCCGCTGCGGGGATCGGACAGGGCGGGCAGGTGGGCGCACCGCTTTCGGCACTTGATCCGAACCGGACACAAGATGTGCAGGCCAGCCCGACCAATGCGGCACCGCAATTGCAAAGCAATCCAAGCATCTCGGATGAGCAGGATTTCAGCGCCGTCAGCAGCCGCGAATCCATCCAGTCCGACGCGCAGCGCCGTGCTGCACAGGCCGCGCAACGTGAGGTGATCGCGCCGACGGCCTTGCCCACGCGCCCTGCCAATACCGGACCCAATATTGTGGAATATGCGCTGAATGCGCCCAACCGGAAGGGGCAGGAGTGGTATTCGCGCAGCTTGTTGTCCGGGCAGGGGCGGTTCCAGCGCAATTGTGCCACCTATAATTCGCCCGATGCGGCACAGCGCGATTTTCTGGCCCGTGGCGGGCCGGAGCGTGACCCGCGCGGCATTGACCCCGATGGCGACGGCTTTGCCTGTGGCTGGGATCCGGCCCCCTTCCTGCTGGCGGCAGGCGGCTGAGGCTGACACGCCGCGATAGCCCCAATTTCGGGCCACGCCGGGATGGGGCGACGCCCGATCTGGTGGTGCTCCATTACACGGCGATGCGATCCGCGCGCGCGGCCTGTGACA
This sequence comes from uncultured Paracoccaceae bacterium, assembly GCA_947493335.1. Lineage (GTDB taxonomy): Bacteria > Pseudomonadota > Alphaproteobacteria > Rhodobacterales > Rhodobacteraceae > CANMYO01. Next base: position 519,922 of record CANLQO010000001.1, read on the forward strand.
CGCTCTGTAACCCCAAGACCGAGGTTTCGGCCCATTATCTGATTGCCGAAGATGGTGAGGTGATCAGCCTTGTGGATGAGGCAATGCGCGCCTGGCACGCCGGGGCGGGGCGCTGGGGGGCTGTGACGGATGTGAACAGCCGGTCCATTGGGATTGAGCTCGCCAATCCTGGCGATTGCCCCTTTGCCGCAGCACAGATGGACGCGTTGGAGGTGCTCTTGCGCGGCATCACACAGCGCTGGGCGATCCGGCCCGAGCGGGTCATCGGACATGCGGATATGGCGCCGGGACGCAAGATCGACCCCGGTCTGCGATTTGATTGGCTGCGGCTGGCGCGGTCGGGGCTGTCAATCTGGCCCTCATCGGTTGCGGGCGCGCCTTCTTCGGACTTCGACGCGCTGGCCCGGCGGTTTGGCTATACGGCCGAGGTGGATGACGACACCCGCCTCGCCGCGTTTCGCCTGCGGTTTCGCCCTCGCGTCACCGGCCCTGTGGACGATACGGATCGTGCGATGATCGCCGATCTGGCGCAGCGCTTCCCCGTTGACGCGCAGGGCACGACCGCCTAAAGCCTGCACCGCGCGGATGGCTGGATGATCGCGGGCGGGCAACTGTTCGAGGAAAGTCCGGACTCCAACAAAGCACGGTGCCGGGTAATGCCCGGCGGGGGCAACCCCAGGGATAGCGCCACAGAGAAGAGACAGTCCGGGCCCGCCCGGATTATGGTGAAACGGTGGGGTCAGGCCCACCGCGCGGCTGGCAACAGGCGCGGCACGGCAAGCCCCACCGGGAGCAATGCCAAATAGGGACCTCGTGCCGCAAGGCGGGGCGGCTTGTGCCCCAGACGGTCCGGGTTGGCAGCTAAAGGGGTGTTGGTAACAGCACCTCCAGATGAATGATCATCCATCCGTGGCAACACGGGGGACAGAATCCGGCTTACAGGCCATCCGCGCGCAGACACCGAATTTTCTAGAAAATTCGGCGGCCGACGATTATTCGCCGAATAATCGTATTGCGCAGGCGCGCGTTCGGTTTTTCCCTGCCTTTGCGGTTGACTCGCAAGCCGCGCGGGGTAAAAGGCAGCTTCAATCAGATTCACGCCCGCGCCAGCCGCGGCGCAGCCGGAGAAGACACATGGCGAAGCCAACCACGATCAAGATCCGCCTGAACTCCACCGCGGGGACCGGGCATTTCTACGTCACCAAGAAAAACGCCCGTACCATGACCGAAAAGATGGTCGTGAAAAAGTACGACCCCGTTGTCCGCAAGCACGTGGAATATAAGGAAGGCAAGATCAAGTAAGCTGATCTGCTTTGACGCTTTCAAAGGCCGCGCCATTAGGGCGCGGCCTTTTGCGTTGGATTATTCCTCGGCCTGGGGGTCTTTGTGTGCGACCGTACCAGCCAATGGCACAATCGCGCGGGCCAGCGCCTGAAGTTCCAATGCGCGCGGCGTATCGGGTTCGCGCGCCAGATAATCCCGGGTCATCTGCGGCGTCCACATGGTGATAACTTCAAGATCCGGCATATTGCCTTCGAATTCCAAGACGAACTTCTGACGTTCGTCGTCTTCGAAATAAAACCTCAACCCGTTGTCATGGGGAAAGGAATAAAAGCCCAGAAACGTCACAACTTCACCTTCTGACAGCCAGCCGGTGCCATTTGCGGTTACGGTTTCGCGCACCTTGTAGCGCACGCCGTAGTCTAAACGCTCCGCGGCATAATCTCGCATCGGAAAGCTGAGGAAGCTGATCCGGTTGGTATGGGTCAGCGTCGTCGCGATTGGGTTATCCGGCACGTCAAAGGCCGAAGCCAAGGCGTTGATTTCCGGCCGGTTCAGGTGGCTTTATGCATAGTCGCCATAAGGCTGGCGTCCGAGCACGGTTCTATTCCTGATAGGGGTTGCTGGCGGGGTTGCCTGCGTGATCGGTCCAGCGCCGTGTCTTCTTGGTGCGGTCCCATTCCAGAATGCGATCATCATCGGGATAGGTGACGATATCGCCCGCCGACCGCGTACCGATGACCAGATAGCGGGCGTCTTCATTGCTGGTGTTTTCCAGACAATGCCCCGCAGGGTCACCTGCCTTAAAGGTCGCCACATCGCCGGGGTGCAATGGGGTGACCGTGTCGCCTTCGTGCAATTGCGCAACGCCTGCGATCATATAGACCATCTCATCCTCGCGGGCGTGCCAATGCTTGATCGAGGATTTCGAGCCCGGCGGCAGAACCTCAATGAAGGCACCGAACTGGGTCAGCTCACCGCTGTCGCTGTAAAGTTCGGCGCGGTATGGGCCGCAGGGATTGCCTGCGCCATCGCTGGCATCGGTCTTGACGGTCTTGGGGGTGAAAATCGGCATGGGACCTCCTGTGTCAGGTGGCCAGCATAACAAAAAGGGCCGGTGTCTCCACCGGCCCTTTTGCAATTCATGTGGCGCGAGTTACTCGCGGCTGCCCAGCAGGTTCAGCAACATGATGAACAGGTTGATGAAGTCCAGATAAAGCGCAAGAGCGCCATGGATTGCAGCCTTGCCCAGCCATTCGCTGTCACCGTGTGCGGCGTGTGCGATGTAGGTGGTCTTGATCTTCTGGGTGTCATAGGCGGTCAGACCCGCAAAGATCAGCACGCCGATGGCCGAGATCGCAAACTCCATTGCAGAAGACTGCAGGAAGATGTTGATGATCATCGCGGCGATCAGGCCGATCAAACCCATGATCAGGAACGAACCCCAGCCCGAAATGTCTTTCTTTGTGGTGTAACCCCACAGTGAAAGTCCGGCGAAGGCGATCGACGTGATCAGGAACACCTGCATGATTGAAAAGCCGGTGTAGACCAGGAAAATCGCGCTGAGCGATAGGCCAACGGCCGCCGCATAGGCGTAGAAATAGGTTTGCAATCCGGCTGCGGACGCGCGGTTGGAGACAGCGCCAAAGCCAAACACCATGCCCAGCGGCAGCAACATCACAACCCACTTCAGCGGGGTGGCATAAAGCGCATAACCGAGGCTGGTGAGGTATTCGTTCGCGCCGATCTGGTATTCGGTCGGTGTCGATGTGACCGCAAGCCCAGCAATGGCCCATGCGGCCAATGCGGTGATGATCATGCCCACGGACATCGTGCCGTAGACCTTGTTCATATGGGCGCGCAGGCCCTGATCGATCTCGGCCGTGCGAACGCCGCCAGCGGTCCGGATCGTTTGATATTCAGCCATGTGTGACCTCCAATTAGACAACAAACGGATTTGAAGCCCGCTTTGGAGGTGATATTGGCACAGGCCCCCTTATTTTCAAGGGGAACCTGAGGGTTTTGGATGGGTTTTCAGGCCACTTGTGCCGGAATGTCGCAGGCTGGCCTGCAACTCTGGATTCAGGCCGCCCAATTGGCAGGCAGATCCCAGAACGGGCGGCTGGCTTCGATTTGGGCGTCGGCATAGCTCAACCCCAGATCCTGCAGTTGCGCATCGTCCATCTCGGCCAGTGCTTTGCGCTGCTTGTGCAGGGCGATCATCTTGCCGATCAGGGCAAAGATGCTCACCGACTTTGGTGCGGCGGCGGGTGTGGCGATGGTTGTGTAAGAGGCGGTCGTATACATGATGTCAGCTCCCAATATTCTGATTTCGTTACTGTTTTCGTGTCTTGCCATCTTGCTACCGGTCGCGGCGACCGGCCAACAGTCAGGCAAACCTTACCTTTGGGGAAACCGGGGTCAGGATTTCCATAACTTTGCCGGAATGGGGTCAGGATATCCTGACCGACCCGACCCGTTCCTAAAGATGCCAGTGTTGCGGGGCGTCCCAGAAGGGGCGTTTCGCCTCTGTCTGGGCCTCGCCTTCGGTCACGCCGATATCCTCAAGCATGTGCGGCTCAAGCTGCGCCAGTTGCCGCCGCTGATGAAGCAGGGCAACACGCGCGAGCAGCCAATCCAAAAGACTGGCGCGGTGGCGATACGGGGCGGGGCGAACCTGTGTCACGATCCGGGGCATTGCATTCTCCTTCTTGATGCGATTGGCGTTTAGTATTTCGATGGTTGATATATGGCGCAGAGCGTGAAATAAGGAAAATGAATGTTTGATAGATGAAACATCAGGAGTTGTGATGTGCCCCGTAACCTCGATCTCACAGCGCTGCGGTCTTTTGTGGCTGTGGCCGATTCCGGCGGCGTGACCCGCGCCGCAGGCTTTCTGAACCTCACGCAATCGGCAGTGTCGATGCAGCTTAAGCGGTTGGAGGAATCGATCGGTGTTGACCTGCTTGACCGGTCTGCCCGCACCATTGGCCTGACCGCATCGGGCGAACAACTGCTAAGCTATGCGCGCCGGATGCTGGACCTCAATGACGAGGTTTACGGCAAACTGACATCCGTCGAGTTTGAAGGAGAGATCAAGCTGGGCGTGCCGCATGACATCGTCTATCCGGCGATCCCGCAGGTGCTGCACCGGTTCAACGCCGCCTATCCGCGACTGCGGGTGCGGCTTTTGTCGTCAAACACGCTAGCGCTGAAGACCCAGTTCAATCGGGGCGAGGTTGATCTGATCCTGACGACAGAGCTTGAGGGCAGCGAGGGGCACCAGACACTGTGCACCCGCAGTCTTGTCTGGGTTGGGGCACCGGGGAGCACGGTCTGGCGCGCGCGGCCCTTGCCGCTTGCCTTTTGCCAAAGCTGCCTGTTCCGTCCGCGCGTCCAGCGTTCGCTGGATACTGCCGGAATTCCGTGGGAAATGGCTGTGGAGGGCGATGGCGACCGCGCGATCGAGGCGACCGTCAGCGCCGATTTGGCGGTGCATGCGGTGCTGGAAGGAACAGAACCGTCCTACTTTGATCGGCTTCCCGCCAATGCGGGCCTGCCCAAGCTCGATAAGATGCAGGTGAACCTGTACCGTGGCGATCTGGCGACCGGTGCGGCGATGGACGATCTTGCTCGCATGCTCGAGAACGCCTTTCGTCCGGCGCCCGCCGTCCTGCCGCAGGTGGTTACGGCGTAACCACCACCTTGCCAGTGGCCTTGCGGGTGGACAAAAGGTCCAGCGCGTCCTGTGCCTGTTCCAACGGCAGGGTGTGGCTGACATGCGGCTTCAGTTTGCCGTCCACGTACATCTGCATCAATTCGGCAAGGCTGTCGGTCAGCGCCGTTGGGTTAAACTTCAGATAACCGCCCCAGTAAAAGCCGATGACCGTGATGTTCTTGACCAAGATGATATTGGCCGGGATTTGCGGTACATCCCCGCTGGCAAAACCAATCGTCAGCACGCGGGCTTCGCGGTTACAGGCCCCAAGTGCAGCCTTGAAACCGTCGCCGCCCACGGGGTCATAGACCACGTCCGCCCCGCCAAGTTTTTTCACGGCGGCCTTCAAGTCGGTGTCAGTGCTGTCGATCAGATGGTCGGCACCGGCCGCCTTGGCGACGGCAAGCTTGTCGGCACCACGGGCCACGGCGATCACATTTGCGCCAAGTGCTTTTCCGATCTCAACCGCCGTCAGTCCGACCCCGCCGGCCGCACCCAGAACAAGCAGCGTTTCGCCGGGCTGCAGATTGGCCCTGCGGGTCAGTGCAAGGTGCGATGTGCCATAGGCGACCTGAAACCCGGCTGCAACCGGGGCGGGCATCACATCGGGGACTTCACGACATAACGCGGCAGGGAAAACACCTTGCTCTGCAAGGCCGCCCTGACCACCAAAAACCGCGACCCGGCTGCCAATAGCCGGGGTCGTAACATCAGGCCCATGGGCGATCACCGTGCCGCAAACCTCCATCCCCAAGGTGAAGGGGGGCGGCGGAGTATCCTGATAGGTGCCCTTGGCCATCAGCAGATCGGCGAAATTCAGCCCGCAGGCCCTTATTTCCAAAAGAACTTCTCCGCGACCGGGTTTTGGTGCTATGATCTCCGCAATCTTGGGGCGAGCAGAAAAATCTGTAACTTGAAACGCACGCGTCATGATCGGTCCTTTGGTTGCGAATTGGGGCGATGGTGACGTCAACGACCTGAAAGGTAAACCGCCCTTATTCTACAGGTGACGCCGCGTCTTATCTGACCAAACCTTGCGATAGAACAGGGAAATAGTGCCGTAACCTGTCCTTTAGTTACCTTGACGACCTGCAACCGTTGCGTGTTTTAGTCCAGGCAAGCTAGCAACGTACCAAGCCTTATCGCTAGCCCGCGATTGCCCCTGCGTTTTTGGGGCGGCGCGCGGCTCAATGTAACGTAGTAAAGGATGTATCATGAAACATGCAGTAGACGTTCACGTCGGGAAGCGTATCCGCCATCGCCGGTGGATGAACGGAACCACGCAGCAACAACTGGCCGAGGCCGTTGGCATCAAGTTCCAGCAAATTCAGAAATATGAAACCGGCATGAACCGTGTCAGCGCATCGCGTCTGTGGGACATCAGCCGGGTCCTCAACGTGCCGGTGTCCTTTTTCTTTGAAGGGCTGTCGGCGCAACCGCAGGACGACAAATCCAAGTCTGACCTGCCGGGTGACATTCTGACAGATAAAGAAGCGCTGGAGCTGCTGCGGTCCTACTATGCGATCCCGGAAAATCAGCGTCGTCGCTTGTTCGATCTGGCCCGGGTGCTGAGCGAGGCTGCTTGACCCCGATACGCTGCCCACGTTACCGCTAAAGGGCAGCAACTCCGGGACGAGGCATGACAGGACAATCAGATCAGGCAACGCGAGACGAATTGGTTCGCGTTGCGCATCGTTTGGCCGACGCCGCGCGTCCTGAAACCCTTCGCCTGTTTCGTCAGGCCGGGCTTGTGGCCGACGACAAGACCCGCGACGATGCGGGCTTTGACCCTGTCACCGAAGCTGATCGCGCCGCAGAGCGCGTCATGCGCGATATCCTTGACAAGGAACGCCCAAGTGACGGGATTCTGGGTGAGGAATACGGCACCAAACCCGGATCAAGCGGCTTGTCCTGGACGCTTGATCCTATCGACGGGACACGCGGCTATATCAGCGGCACCCCGACCTGGGGTGTGCTGATTTCAGTGGCGGATGCGTCTGGTCCGCTTTTCGGAATCATCGATCAACCCTTTATCGGCGAACGGTTTTGTGGTGGCTTTGGCATTGCAGAGGTCACCGGTCCGCAGGGTGTGCAACCCCTTGAAACCCGCAAGCGCCGCGCCTTTCCTGACGCGACATTGCTGACAACCTTCCCAGAGGTCGGCACCGCCAAAGAAGGCCGCGCCTTTCACAAGGTCGCCGAAAAGGTCAAATTGGTGCGCTACGGGATGGATTGCTATGGCTACGCGCTTTTGGCGGCCGGGCAGGTTGATCTGGTGATCGAGGCCGGGCTGCAACCCTATGATATTCATGCGCCAATTGCCGTTGTGCAGGCTGCGGGCGGCGTGGTGTCGAACTGGCAGGGCGGGGCCGCTCACCATGGTGGTCGCGTGATCGCGGCGGCCAATCGGGATGTACATGCCGTAGCCCTTGAAATGTTGCAGGACGCCATGGATGTCTGAGACAGTGTTGCGTGGGGCCGATGTGATCCTGACCATGGATGACGCGGACCAGAAGCTGACCGGGCAGGACATTCTGATCCGCGACGGCGTGATTTCTGCCGTTGGGCCGGGGCTGACGACGTCGGGTGAGATATTGAATGCGACCGGCTGCGTGGTGACACCGGGGCTGGTGAATACGCATCATCATCTCTACCAAACCTTAACCCGGGCCGTGCCGGGGGGGCAGGACGCGCTGCTGTTCGGCTGGCTGCAAACGCTCTACCCGATTTGGCAAGGCTTTGATCCCGAAGCGTTTTTTGTCTCTGCCCAGATCGGACTTGCAGAACTGGCGTTGTCAGGCTGCACCCTGACCAGCGATCATCTTTACCTTTATCCCGGTGGCGCGCGGCTGGATGACACAATTGCCGCAGCGGGTGAAATCGGACTGCGGTTTCATCCCACGCGCGGGTCGATGAGCATCGGCGAAAGCGACGGCGGGTTGCCGCCCGATGCGTTGGTCGAGGATGAGGCCGCCATTCTTGAGGATTGCATCCGTGTGGTGGATGCCTTTCACGACCCGTCCGAGGGCGCGATGGTCCGGGTCGGGTTGGCGCCTTGTTCGCCTTTTTCGGTGTCGCAAAACCTGATGGCCGAGACTGCAAAGCTTGCCCGCGACAAGGGTGTGATGCTGCACACTCATCTGGCCGAAAACGACGAGGACATCGCCTATAGCCTTAAAAAATTCGGCTGCCGTCCGGGGCAATATGCCGAGGATCTGGGCTGGACCGGCGATGATGTCTGGCACGCCCATTGCGTGAAGCTGGACGGGCAAGAGATTGATTTGTTTGCCAAAACACGCACCGGTGTTGCGCATTGTCCGTGCTCGAACTGCCGTCTGGGATCGGGCATCGCACCGGTCCGCGCGATGGTTGATGCGGGCGTCAAGGTTGGGCTAGGGGTTGATGGATCGGCCAGCAATGACGTCGGCAATCTGATCGGAGAAGCGCGGCAGGCGATGCTGCTTCAACGGGTCGCCAAGGGCGCTGATCAGATGTCAGCGCATGAGGCGCTGCGGATCGCGACACGCGGCGGGGCAGAGGTTTTGGGGCGGCACGATTGCGGGCAGATCGCCCCCGGCAAGCGGGCCGATCTTGCGATCTGGGATGTCAGCGGCATCGAAAGTGCTGGATCATGGGACCCTGCCGCGCTGCTTCTGGCTGGGCCAAGCAAGGTACGGGACCTTTATGTTGAAGGCCGCCGGGTGGTCGCCGATGGGCAGATTGCAACGCTTGATTTGCCACGCGTCATCGCCGCGCAGAACCGGATTGTTAAGACCCTCATGGACGCCTGAGCCACACGGCACAACCGGTACACAAAGCATGCACAAAGCATACACGAAGCGTGCCGACGCGTTCGTTAAGCCGCATTAACGACCGTGCGCTGTTCATAGGTGTTGCGAAACAATGAACGCCGCAGCCGGTTGACCCCCGACGCGCGCAACAATTCTCTGGCAAATCACCCGCCCAAAGCCTAACACCGCGCTCATGAAAATCTTGTTTCTGGGCGATGTGATGGGCCGGGCAGGCCGCACAGCGATTGCCGAACATCTGCCGAAACTGCGCGCCGACTGGCGGCTGGATTTCGTCGTTGTGAACGGCGAAAACGCGACCTCTGGCATGGGGCTGTCGGGCGATCATGCCAAACTGATCCTGAACGCAGGCGCGGATGTCATCACGCTGGGCGATCATGCCTTTGACCAAAAGGACATGCTGTCCTTTATCGAGACAGAGCCGCGCATTATTCGCCCGCTGAACTTCTCCAAGGCCGCACCGGGGGCCGGAGCGCGCGTTTTCACCGATGCCCGCGGGCGCAAGATACTTGTGGCGCAGGCGCTGGGGCAGGTCTTTATGAAGCGGCCCTTTGATGATCCGTTCTCAGCCCTTGATGGGGTGTTGAAGCAGTACCCGATGGGAGGTGCTGTGCAGGCCTCGCTGGTCGATATCCATTGCGAGGCGACAAGCGAAAAGATGGCCGTGGGGCATTACTGCGATGGTCGTGCCAGCATTGTGGTCGGCACGCATACCCATGTGCCGACGGCTGATGCGATGATCTTGCCCGGCGGCACCGCTTATCAGTCCGATGCGGGCATGTGCGGCGATTACAATTCGGTCATCGGCATGGATAAGGCAGAGCCTTTGCGCCGGTTCATCACCGGCATGCCCAAGGCGCGGTTTTCCCCTGCCAATGAGCCCGCGACGCTGTCGGGGCTCTATGTCGAGACCGACGACAAGACCGGCCGTGCGGCCAAGGTCGCCATGGTGCGACAGGGCGGGCGTCTGGCGCAGGCTGGGCCGGATGCGTAGCAATGAACGGCTGGTGCTGACGCTGATCCTGATCAGCCTTGGCGCAGGTTGGGGCATGTCCATTCCGCTGATCAAGATCACCGTTGATGCAGGCTATGCCCCGTTTGGCATAGTCTTTTGGCAGTTTGTCATCGCCGCGCTTGTGCTGGGCGGTGTCCTGTGGCGGCGTGGCGGCTGGCCCCCGGTCGGGCGGGTGCCCGTCGCGGTGTGGCTGTTCATCGCGCTGATGGGCACGCTGATCCCCAATGCGACCAGTTACCGCGCAACGTTTCATTTACCCGCAGGCGTGATGGCGATCATCATCGCCTCTGTGCCGATGTTTGCCTTGCCGATTGCGCTGATGCTCAAGGTGGATCGGCTTAGCCCCTTGCGTCTGCTGGGCCTGCTTGCGGGGTTGGCCGGTGTCGCGCTGATTGCGCTGCCCGAGGCGAGCTTGCCGGACCGGGCGATGGTCGCGTTTATCCCGCTCGCACTTGTGGCACCGATTTGCTACGCGATTGAGGCCAATGTCGTCGGCAAATGGGGGACCGGGCCGCTGGATCCGGTGCAGGTGCTGTTTGGCGGCAGTGCCTTGGGCGCGGTTATCGCGCTGCCGCTGGCGATGGGCACGGGACAAATGGTCTGGCCGCGCGCGCCGTTCCAGCTGGCCGATCTGACGCTGGTGCTGACGGCGGTGATCCACGCGGTTGTCTATACATCCTACGTCTGGCTTGTCGGGCGGGCGGGCGCGGTTTTTGCCGGGCAGGTCGCCTATCTGGTCACCGGCTTTGGTGTGGTCTGGTCCATGCTGCTGCTGGGCGAGCGCTATTCCATATGGGTCTGGGCCGCCTTGATGTTGATGCTGGCGGGGCTTGCACTTGTCCAACCCAGGACAAGGGTTGAAAGCGACGCACCCGCAGGTGACACTGCGGTATGAGCGGCACCCAAGGGGCGGAAAATGAACGCCATTTTTGAACTCAGCCAGGCACAGGGGGCCTATCTGACCATGGCCGTCGTGGCGGGCATGTTCGTGATGTTTCTGCGCGAGATCTACCCGACAGAGGTCGTGGCGATGATCGGGGTCAGCGTGCTGCTGGTGGCAGGCGTGCTGTCCTATGACGATGCGGTCGCGGTTTTTGCAAACCCCGCACCCTGGACCATTGCCGCGATGTTCGTGATCGTGGCGGCCTTGGTGCGCACAGGTGCGTTGGATGCGCTGACCCAGGTGGTCGAGCGGCAGGCCAAACGCAACCCCGGGCTGGCGATTGGCGGGGCGCTGTTTTGTGTGGCGTTTGCCAGTGCGATCATGAACAACACGCCGCTTGTGGTGGTGATGATCCCGATCTTCATCCAATTGGCGGGCACATTGGGTACCAGCGCCTCCAAGCTGCTGATCCCGCTGAGTTATGCCGCCATCGTGGGTGGCACGCTGACGCTGATCGGCACCTCGACAAACCTGCTGGTCGATGGCGTGGCGCGGGCATCGGGCATGGAACCCTTTGGGTTGTTTGAGATTTTCCCGATTGGCCTGTGTGTCGTGGGCTGGACCTTTGCCTATTTGTACTTTGTCGCCCCGCGCCTGTTGCCGGACCGGATCAGTATGGGGGCGATGCTGTCGGACCGGTCCAAGATGCGGTTCTTTTCCGAGGCGGTGATCCCGCCCGAAAGCAACCTGATCGGCCGCGAGGTGCTGGATGTGCGGCTGTTCAAGCGCGACGGTGTGCGGCTGATTGACGTCATTCGCGGGGACGATTCCCTGCGGCGGAACCTCAAGGACGTGATCCTGCAAACCGGCGACCGGATTGTGCTGCGCACCGCGATGACAGAGCTTTTGTCGTTGCAGGCGACCAAGGAATTGAAGCGCGTCGATCAGGTCTCTGCCGTGGAAACCACGACCGTTGAGGTGCTGATCACCCCTGATTGTCGCATGGTCGGGCGCAAGCTGGGCACGATGCGGTTGCGGCGGCGCTATGCGGTCTACACGCTGGCGGTGCATCGGCGCGATACCAATATCGGCACCGCGATCGACGATGTGACCGTCAAGGTCGGCGACACGTTGCTGCTGGAAGGCACGCCCGAGGATATCGCGCGGCTGTCGGCGGATATGAACCTTGGCGATGTCTCCAAACCCTCGGCCCGGGCCTACCGGCGCGAAAGGGCACCGATTGCGATTGCCGTGCTTTTGGGTGTTGTGGGGCTGGCGGCGCTGAATGTCGCGCCGATCCTGTTGTTGGCGATGGTTGGCGTGACCATTGTGCTGATGACCGGTTGCATCGACGCCGATGAGGCTTTCGCCAACATCGACGGGCAATTGCTGGCGCTGATCTTTGCGATGCTGGGGGTCGGCGCGGCGCTGCAATCATCCGGCGCGGTTGAGATCGTGGCAGAAGCAGTGGCCCCGGTGATGACGGTGCTGCCGCCGTTTCTGGTGGTTTTGGCGGTCTATGCCATGGCCTCGACCCTCACCGAATTGGTCAGCAACAACGCCGTGGCGGTGGTGATGACGCCGGTGGCCATCGGGTTGGCGCAGGTGCTGGGGGTGGACCCGCGCCCGTTGGTCGTGGCGGTGATGATCGCGGCGAGTGCGAGTTTCGCCACGCCCATCGGTTATCAGACCAACACGCTGGTCTATGGGCCGGGGGGCTACAAGTTTGGTGACTTCCTGCGCGTCGGCATCCCGCTCAACCTGACGTTGGCACCCATCGTCAGCTTTGTGATCCCGTTCATCTGGCCGCTTTAGCCGCGGCTATTTCTTCGCCGCTGCCTTTTTCTTGGCCGCAGGTTTCTTTTTGGCGACCTTCTTGCCGGATTTCGCGGCGCGTTCTGCGATCAGGTCAACCGCCTGCGCCATGGTCAGATCGGCGTGTTCCACCGTGTCGGGGATTGTCGCGTTGATCTTGTCCCACTTCACGTAAGGCCCATATTTGCCGTCATAAATCGCGACCGGGCCGCCCGCCTCGGGGTGTTCACCCAACTCGCGCAGTGGCTTGGCAGCACGACCGCGCCCACCCCGGCTGGCGACCTTTTCGGCCAAAAGCTGCACCGCGTGGTTCATGCCGACGGTCCAGACATCCTCGATCCCTTCAAGGTTGGCATTGGTGCCGCCCCGGTCAGAGGTCGTGTCCGCATGTTTGAGGTAGGGGCCGTAGCGCCCGATATTGGCCCAGACGTTCACGCCATCTTCGGGGTGCGGGCCCAAAAGGCGCGGCAATTCCAGCAGGCGCAAGGCTTCTGGCAGGCCGATCTCTTCCGGGTTCCAGGCCTGTGGCACACCCTGGCGCGGGGGCTTTTTGTTGTCTTCGGTCACCTCGCCGCGCTGGACATAAGGACCAAAGCGCCCCTTGAAGACGCGGATGTCGTCGCCTGCGTCCTGCCCCAAGAGCTTGCCCTCTGGCGGGATCGCACTTGCCTCAGCCTCGGGGTTGGGCGGGCCGAAGGGGCGGGTATAGCGGCATTCGGGATAGTTCGAACAACCGATGAAAGCGCCGCCCGACCGCGCCGTGCGCATCGACAGCCGCCCGGCACCGCAATTGGGGCAGAGCCGCGGATCGCTGCCGTCTTCGGTCGGTGGGAACAGATGCGGCTCCAGCACCTCGTTGATCTTGTCCAGAACCTCGCCAATGCGCAGATCGGCGGTTTCGGCAATCGCGGCGGAAAAGTCGTTCCAGAACTGGCCCAGCACCTTCTTGTAGTCAGCATCGCCCGCGCTGACCTGATCAAGCTGATCTTCGAGCCCAGCGGTAAAGTCATAGCCGACGTATTTGCGGAAATAGTTGATCAGGAACACAGTAACGAGGCGGCCCTTGTCCTGTGGAATCAGGCGGTTCTTTTCCTTTTCGACATAGCCCCGGTCCTGAATGGTGGTCACGATGCTGGCATAGGTCGACGGGCGTCCGATGCCCAGTTCTTCCATCTTCTTGACCAGCGTCGCCTCGGTATAGCGGGGCGGGGGCTGGGTGAAATGCTGTTCAGGGGTTACGCCACGCTTTGTCGCGGCCTCGCCCTCGGCCAATTGCGGCAGGCGCTTGTCGTCCTCGTCCACCACGTCATCGTCACGGCCTTCCTCATAGACGCGCAGGAAGCCGTCAAACATCATCACCTGACCGGTGGCGCGCAGCATGACTTGCCCATCGGCGCTGCCGATATCCGCCGTGGTGCGTTCCAGCCGGGCCGCCGCCATTTGCGAGGCAAGCGTGCGTTTCCAGATCAGGTCATAAAGCTTGCGCTGGTCGGCATCCGCGATCTTGGCCTCTTCTGCGCTGACGGCCATATCGGTGGGGCGCACGCATTCATGCGCCTCTTGCGCGTTCTTGGCCTTATTTTTGTAAACCCGCGCCTCTGACGGAACGTAAGTATCGCCATAGCGTTTGGTGATCGCGTCGCGCGCGGCGGTCACGGCCTCTGGCGCCATGTCGATGCCATCGGTTCGCATGTAGGTGATCAGCCCTGCCTCATAAAGCCGCTGGGCCACGGACATGGTTTGGCGCGCACCAAAGCCGAACTTGCGGCTCGCCTCTTGTTGCAGGGTTGAGGTCATGAAGGGGGGCGAAGGGTTGCGGGTGCCGGGTTTCGCCTCGACCCGCTGGATCGACAAGTCGCGGGATTGAATGGCCTGCACGGCCATTTCGGCCTGGGTGGCGTTTTGCAGGCTGAACTTGTCCAGCTTGTCGCCCGCCAGAACGGTCAGTCGCGCCTCAAACTCTTGCCCGCGCGCGGAGGTCAGCTGCGCCTTGACGGACCAGTATTCCTGGGCGCGGAACGCCTCAATCTCCATCTCGCGTTCGACGATCAGGCGCAGGGTGACAGATTGCACGCGGCCCGCAGAGCGGGAGCCGGGCAGCTTGCGCCAGAGCACCGGCGACAGGTTGAAGCCCACCAGATAATCCAGCGCCCGGCGGGCAAGGTAGGCGTCCACCAGCGGCTGATCGACCTCGCGCGGGTTTTTCATCGCCTCGGTCACAGCCGATTTGGTGATCGCGTTGAAGACGACGCGATCGGCCTTGGTGATCTTGAGCCCCTTCTTCTTGGAAAGCTCTTCCCACAGGTGCCAAGAGATCGCCTCACCCTCGCGGTCGGGGTCGGTGGCGAGGATCAGTTCGGGGTCGTCTTTGAGGGCATCAACGATGGCCTTGATGTGCTTTTTGCTGTCGCTGGCGACCTGCCATGTCATCGCGAAATCGTCGTCAGGTTGCACCGATCCGTCTTTGGGTGGCAGGTCCCGAACGTGGCCATAGGACGCCAAAACGGTATAGTCGGATCCCAGATATTTGTTGATTGTCTTAGCCTTAGCTGGGGATTCGACGACGACGACGGGCATGAGAATCTTTCGTGAGTTGCGGGGTAGTCTTAGGCCGCGCAACATGTGGGGTCGCTTGGCGACTTGTCAATGGAGGCATTTGTGTACTGCGCAGAAAGCTGATCTGGTGCGCAAATGCGCGGGGAATTTTCGCGCTTTACGCTCACATCGGACGCAGGTCTAGTTGATCCGCGCCAGAAGGCCACCGGCCTGTCGTGCGATCTTTCCCTGCAGTTCCAGATCGACCAGCGCAGGTGCCACCTGAGTAGAACCGGCGCCAAGATCCCGGATCAACTGATCCTCTGCCATGGGGGAGGGACCAAGCCGCGACAGGATCTGGTCGTGCAGCGCTGCGACCTCGCGCAGGGGGCGCGCGGGTGGCGGCGGCGGAGCGAGGGGGAGTTCCGGGGCAGCCGGGTCGCCCAAAGCCTCGATCACGTCGGCGGCAGACCGCACCAGCAGCGCGCCGTCACGGATCAGCATGTTGCAGCCTGCGGCGCGGGCATCAAAAGGGTGCCCCGGCACGGCAAGGACGTCGCGGTGCATGTCCAAAGCATTGCGCGCGGTGATCAGGCTGCCGGATTTCGCCGCCGCCTCGACCACAACAACGGCACGGGACAGCCCGGCAATGATCCGGTTGCGGGTCGGAAAGTGGCGGGCCTGCGGTTGCAGCCCCATGGGCATTTCCGACAGGCGCAGGCCTTGTTTGGCGATATCATGGGCCAGATCGGTGTTTTCGGCCGGGTAAATCACATCGACCCCGCCCGCCTGCACCGCAATGGTGCCACCTTCCAGCGCGGCGGCATGGGCGGCGGCATCAACGCCGCGGGCCAGGCCCGAGACCACGACAAAACCCGCCTCTGCCAGTTCGGCGGCGAGTTTTTTAGTCATGCGCGTTCCAAGCGAAGAGGCATTGCGCGCGCCGACCAGCGCCACCATGGGCCGGGTGAAGAGGGAGGATTCACCCAGAACCCACAGCATCGGCGGTCGATCGTCAATCTGGCGCAGATCTGCCGGATAGGTCGCTTCGGTGTCGTGTATCAGCCGCGCGCCTGCGGCGCGGCCAGCCTTCAGTTCAGCGGCAACAACCCCTTCGGGGCAGGGCCGGTAGTCGGTCACGCCGGCCGCTTTTGCGACCTCCGGCAGGGCAGCGAGTGCGGCCCGGGCCGTGCCATGTTCGGCGATGAGCCTGCGAAAGGTCGCGGGCCCAACACGGCGTGAGCGCAACAGGCGAAGACGGTCAAAGCCATCGTCCTCCTGGGGGGGGGTGAGGGTGGGGTGAGCGGAAGTCTCTGGCGCCACGTTAACCTCGTCCTCGTCCTGTTGCTTAAATTAAGTTAGAGCGGAAGTGGTTAATGAGGCGTGAATCACAACCCCGCTATTTTGGGGGGGGCAGAAGGACCAGTTGCAACCTGTGGGTGATTGGGCCTTGGGCTAGCGCCCGTTCAGGGGTTTTTCGAATCGGATGCAGAGCAATTCGAACGGGCGGTCGGTGACTGGCGGGCCCATCACTTCGCGGCCCATGTCCTCCCACCCTTGGCGGGCATAGAATCGCGCGGCGGGATCGTTGCCGACCAGACAAAAGAGATGCGCGCGGGCCACGCCAGCAGCGGCCAACCGCGCCTCTCCATCGCGCAAAAGCGCGCCAGCCGCGCCGGTCCCACGTACCGCGGGGGCCACGAACAATTGGTCGAGCTCTTCGCCTTCAATTGCGCAGAGGCCGATTGGGCTGCCCACCGGTCCGACCACACGGGTCCGCTCTGCCATGTCCCCCAGACGCGTGGTGAACCGTTCCAACGTCCGCTCCGCCGTGAGTGCGGCAGGCACATGGGCCGCGTGCGCCTCGTGCCAGCTATCGTGCCAGAGCCGGGCGAGGGTGGGGATTTCGGAGGGTTCGAAGCGGCGGGGGGTCATGTGCTTTCCTTTGGGTGCAGGGCGTCCGGCACAAAGGCCCAGATGCCAGCCCAATAGATCAGCCCCCATAGTGCGCCGCAAAGGCCGAAGGTCAGCACGGCCTCAAGGATGATTCCAGGTCTGTCGATCAGCATGTTGAATGTCAGCGCCAGGAAAAGCGCAGAGAGAATGGCCCCCAGACCAAAGCCCGCCAGTGCCGCCATGAGGGGCCCCGCAAAGCCCTTGGTCATCGCGCGAAGTGCCAAGAGCGACCCGATCGGGGCCAGCGGAAGGCTGAGGATCGGTGAATAAAAGAGGACGAGCCCAATGAAGCCAGCAGTGGATGACGCGCCCTTGGGGGCGATGATCCAGACCGGCAAACCGACCAGAAACGGCAATAAGATCGCGACGAGGCTTGCAAGAACAACGGCCCTGATCCGAAGCCGCCCGTTGCTGACCGGCACCGTGCGGATCAAGCGGCGGCACCGCCCACGGTCAGACCACCGATCATAAGGCTGGGCTGGCCCACGCCCACGGGCACCCATTGCCCGGCCTTGCCGCAGTTGCCGATGCCGGGATCAAGGGCCATGTCATTGCCGATGCCACGGATGTGCTTGAGTGCGGTGGCCCCGTCGCCGATCAGGGTTGCGCCCTTGACCGGCGCGCCGACCTTGCCGTCTTTGACGCGATAGGCCTCGGTGCAGGAAAAGACGAATTTGCCATTGGTGATATCGACCTGTCCGCCGCCAAAGCCCACGGCATAGATCCCGTCCTTGAGGTCGGCCACAAGGCTTTCGGGGGCCGCATCCCCCGCCAGCATATAAGTATTCGTCATGCGCGGCATCGGCGCATGGGCAAAGCTTTCGCGGCGGCCATTGCCGGTGGGGGCCACGCCCATCAGCCGTGCGTTCTGGCGGTCCTGCATGTAGCCGACCAGCTTGCCATCCTCGATCAGCACGTTCTTGGCGCTTGGCGTGCCTTCGTCATCGACGGTGATCGACCCACGCCGGTCGGGGATGGTGCCGTCATCCAGCACGGTCACGCCCTTGGCCGCGATCTGTTCGCCCATGAGGCCTGCAAAGGCGCTTGATCCCTTGCGGTTGAAATCCCCTTCCAACCCGTGGCCGATAGCTTCATGCAGCAGGATGCCGGGCCATCCGTTACCAAGGACAACGTCCATGACGCCAGCGGGCGCGGGTTCTGCATCCAGATTGACCAGTGCGATGCGCAACGCCTCTCGTGCGACGCTTTCCCAGTTCTCGCGCGCAATCAGACCGATCAGACCCGCACGCCCGCCACCGCCGTAAGACCCGCTTTCGCGGCGGCCGTTATCCTCGACAATGACCGAGATGTTGATCCGGCTCATCGGGCGGGTGTCGCTGACCAAAGTGCCTTCGGGGCGCAGGATCACCACCTCTTGATGGCTGGCGGCGACCGAGGCGGTGACTTGGGTGACGCGCTTATCCAGCGCGCGGGTGAAGGCGTCGATCTCACCCAGCAGGTCGATCTTGGCCGGAAATGTCGCCTGCGCGATGGGGTCTTCGTCGGAATAAAGCTTGCGGTTGGTGCCAGCGGGCGCATCGGCCATGGTGCCGCCGCCATCGCCCACGGCCAGACGGGCCGTGCCCACAGCACGGCGCAGGGCATGTTCGTCAATGGTGGTGGAATGGGCGTAGCCAGCGGTTTCACCGCGCACAGCGCGCAGCCCGAACCCTTCGGTGGCGTCAAAGCTGGCGGTTTTCACCCGGCCATCGTCAAAGACCAGTCCTTCCGAGCGTTTTCGCTCGATAAAAAGCTCTCCGTCATCAGCCCCGGCGGTCGCCTCTTGCAGCAGGGCAAGGGCTGCGTCCTGGTCCAAATGGGCCTCGAACGGGCGGAAGGGGGCGTCTGACATGAAGATTCCTTGCGGCTAAAACGGTCAAAAGCGCAAAAAGCGGCCCTTTGCCGCAACTGCGGTTCTTGAGTTGTTCATCAGGATATGGGACAGACGCGGCAGGATACAACGGGATTCCGCCTTGCGAGTCCCGGGATGGCGCAGAGATGCGTACCAAGACAGACAGGAATGACTATGCGACTGACCTCTTTTGCAACGGCGATATGGGCCTCGGCCGGGATGATGATGGCGGGGGCAGCCGCTGCCCAGGACATCAATCAGGAGCTTGAGGTGCTGGGCGCGCCGATCCCCGGCCAGACCGGGTTTCAGGCCCCTGCGACAGAGCTGATGCGCGATATCATCTGGCTGGATAACCTGCTTTTGGTGATCATCACGGCAATTTCGCTGTTCGTCACAGGCCTGCTGGCCTGGGTGGTGCTGAAATTTAACCGCAAGTCAAACCCGACGCCTGCCACGTTTACCCACAACTCACCGCTTGAGGTGGCATGGACCATCGTGCCGATTGTCATTCTGGTCTTTATCGGTGCCTTCTCACTGCCCGTGCTGTTCAAGCAGCAGGAAATCCCCGAGGGCGATCTGCACATCAAGGTGACCGGCTACCAGTGGTACTGGGGCTATGAATATGTCGATGATGGCGTGGCCTTTGAAAGCTTCATGATCGGTGAAGGCGAGTTGGAAGACTTTGGCTATGACGAGTCGCTTTATCGTCTGGCCACCGACACCGCCGTGGTGATCCCCGTGGGCAAGACCGTGGTGATGACGGTGACGGCGGCTGACGTGATCCACTCCTGGACCATTCCCGCCTTTGGCGTGAAGCAGGACGGTGTGCCGGGGCGTCTGGCGCAACTGTGGTTCGCGGCTGAAAAAGAGGGCATCTATTTTGGCCAGTGTTCCGAGCTGTGCGGCAAGGACCACGCTTATATGCCGATCACCGTCAAGGTCGTCAGCCAAGAGGCCTATGACGAATGGCTGATTGCGGCCAAGGAAGAGAACCCAGCGTAATTGAGGGTGGGCCGCGCGCCCACCGCCCGAGGGACCATGACCGACGCAACCCTGCACGACACGAGTTATGAGGCCGGCATGGGCGATTATTTCGCCCTGCTGAAGCCGCGCGTGATGTCGCTGGTGGTGTTCACGGCCCTTGTGGGTCTGCTGGTGGCACCTGTGCCGGTGCATCCGTTCATCGGGTTTGTCGGCATCTTGTGCATCGCGGTGGGGGCAGGTGCCTCTGGCGCGCTGAACATGTGGTGGGACGCGGATATCGACGCCAAGATGAAGCGCACCGCCAAGCGCCCGATCCCCGATGGCCGGGTGCAACCCGGTGAAGCACTGGGCATTGGTCTGACGCTGTCGGGGTTTTCGGTGGTGCTCCTCGCTTTGGCTACGAACTTTGTCGCAGCGGCGCTCCTCGCCTTTACGATCTTCTTTTACGCCGTCGTTTATTCCATGTGGCTGAAGCGGGCGACGCCGCAAAACATCGTGATTGGCGGCGCGGCAGGGGCCTTTCCCCCGATGGTGGGCTGGGCTGTGGCCACAGGTGGGATTGCCGTGGAAAGCGTGCTGATGTTCGCACTGATCTTCATGTGGACGCCGCCGCATTTCTGGGCTTTGGCGTTGTTTGTGAAAACAGACTACGGCGATGCAGGCGTGCCGATGCTGACCGAGACGCATGGCCGTCGCAGCACCCGCAACCATATCCTGATCTATACGCTTTTGCTGGTGCCGGTCGCGCTCGCGCTTGGCTTTACGTCCATCGGCGGGCCGGTCTATCTGGCAACAGCCGTAGTGATGAATGCCTGGTTCTTGAAGGGGGCATATGACATCTGGCGTCGCGATGATGCCGCGTCTGAGGCGGACAAGCACAAGGTGGAAATCAAGACCTTCAAGGTCTCGCTTTATTACCTATTCGCCCATTTCGTGGCCCTTTTGATCGACGCTGTGCTGCGCACCAGCGGGGTGGTGTAATGGCAATCAAGGTGGAACATGAACTGCACGAACGCCGCCGGGGCCGCAATTCGGGCGTGGGCCTGTTGCTGGTGGGTTTCGTAGCGATTGTCTTTGGCCTGACGGTGGTGAAGGTGCTGCAACTGGGCGAGGCCAAGCAGTTCGAAAAGTTCGATCACGTGGCGCGGCCACAGATCATCCCGCAGGAGGGCGATCAATGATCTTTCCAAACCTGCAAGGCCCCAAGCGCACCTTGGTGCAAACCCTCAGCGTTGTCTTCGTGATGGGCGCGCTCGCCTGGGCGTCGGTGCCGTTTTATGACTGGTTCTGCCGGGTCACAGGATTTGGCGGTGCGACCAATGTGGCAGAGGCCGGGTCGGACGTGATCCTGGACCAGACGATCAAGGTCCGGTTTGATGCGTCATTGGAACGCGGCATGCCCTGGACCTTCAGCCCCGAAGTGCGCGAGATGGAGATCCGGATCGGTGAGACGGGACTGGCCTTTTATGAGGCGCACAACCCCACAGATGTGCCCGTAGCCGGGCAGGCGTCTTACAATGTGACGCCCTATGAGGCCGGTGCCTTCTTCGACAAGATCGCCTGTTTCTGCTTTGAAGAGCAGGTGCTGCAGCCCGGTGAAACGGTGATGATGCCGGTCAGCTTCTTCGTTGACCCCGCCATCGTGGACGACCGCGAAGGGCAATACGTCCACACCATCACGCTGTCTTACACATTCTACGAAATCGACCTGCCCGAGGATGAAATCGCGCAGGCCACTTTGACAACATCCACGCCAGTCGTCATAGACTGACTTCAACGACCAAGCCGCAGGGAACAACGACCATGGCCCACGAAAAGAACCACGATTATCACATCCTGAACCCCTCTATCTGGCCGCTTGTGGGCGCGCTGGGCGGGTTTGCGATGCTGTTTGGCGCCGTGCTGTGGATGCATGGCTCTGGCCCTTACCTGTTCCTCGCCGGTCTGGCGGGTGTGCTTTACACCATGTACGCATGGTGGGCCGAGGTGGTGACCGAAAGCCAGGTGGGGGATCACACGCCCGTCGTGCGGATCGGTCTGCGGTATGGCTTTATCTTCTTCATCATGTCCGAGGTGATGTTCTTTGCCGCCTGGTTCTGGAGCTTTTTCAAGCACGCCATGTATCCGATGGGTCCGCAGTCACCTGCCGTTGATGGTGTCTGGCCACCTGCAGGGATTGAGACGTTTGACCCTTGGCACCTGCCGCTGATCAACACACTGATCCTGCTGTGTTCGGGTGCGGCCGCCACATGGGCCCACCACGCGCTGGTGCATGAGAACAACCGCGAAGACATGAAGTGGGGCCTGATCCTTGCTGTGGCTTTGGGTGTGCTCTTCACCGTCTTTCAGGTCTATGAATATAGCCACGCGGCGTTCGGTTTCTCGGGCAACATCTATGGCGCCAACTTCTTCATGGCGACGGGCTTTCACGGCTTCCACGTGGTAATCGGCACGATCTTCCTGCTGGTCTGCCTGATCCGCGTCTACAAGGGGCATTTCACCCCCGAAAAGCACGTCGGTTTTGAGGCGGCGGCCTGGTACTGGCACTTCGTTGACGTGGTCTGGTTGTTCCTGTTCCTGGCTGTCTACATCTGGGGCGGCTGAGCCAGCCGGGGCAGAGGCCCATCCGGCACGGTTTACAAAGGGCGGCCCAAGCGGGCCGCCCTTTTGGTTTAGTCGAGGGAATGGAACCGGCAAGACCAGCCACCGCCCGGGGGCGGTCGGGGGCCAGTCAACGCTGCCTCTCTTGTCAGTTGCGAGGGCATCGTAAAGGTTCAGCGGAAGGTGTCTGAGATGATCAAAATCCAGATGGGTCCCACACGCATTGTTTTCTCGCGCGCTGCGGCTCAAGGCGGGGTTCACCCCACGACGCATCAAGGCTATAGACCGGGCGAACGAAGGGGCGGAACTTGGGCAAGATCATCTTTCCATTGCTGCTGACACTCGCGGGCTGCGCGGTGCTGATTGCGCTGGGCGTCTGGCAGGTGCAGCGGCTTGCCTGGAAAGAGGGTGTTCTGGCCGAGATTGACGCCCGCATGGCTGGCGCGCCGGTGGCATTGCCAGAGGCCCCAACAGAAGCGGCAGACGAATACCGCGCCGTCACCGCGCTTGGCATCGTCGGGGCAACGGAACTACATGTGCTGACCTCGGGCACCGCCGCTGGCACCGGTTACCGCGTTATCACCGCGCTTGATATGGGCGGGCGGGTCGTGCTGCTGGACAAGGGGCTTTTGCCGCTTGAGGCCAAGGAGACGCCCGCGCCAGAAGGCGCCGTGACCGTCACTGGCAACCTGCTGTGGCCTGACGACGTCAATTCCTCCACGCCCGATCCCGATCTGGCCAAAAACATCTGGTTTGGTCGTGACGTGGCCGCAATGGCGGACGCGCTGGGGACAGAGCCGCTGATGATCGTCGCAGCACAGATGTCGCCCGCTGACGCGCGCACGACGCTTTTGCCGATAGACTCCAGCGGCATCAAAAACGATCACTTGGAATACGCGGTGACCTGG
The DNA here is from genome assembly GCA_947493335.1 of uncultured Paracoccaceae bacterium. GTDB lineage: Bacteria > Pseudomonadota > Alphaproteobacteria > Rhodobacterales > Rhodobacteraceae > CANMYO01. The sequence continues at coordinate 543,279 of CANLQO010000001.1, forward strand.
TTTGGTCTTGCCGCCGTCTGGGCGGTGATGGGGGCCTTTCTGATCCGCCGCACCCTGCAAAAGGACTGACGCGATGCGTTATATCTCGACCCGTGGGCAAGCGCCCGCACTGACATTTGAAGAGGCAATGCTGACCGGCCTTGCGCGCGACGGCGGTCTTTACGTGCCAGAGACCGTGCCAACGCTGACCGCAGACCAGATCGCAGCGATGGCGGGGCAGTCATACGAGGATGTGGCGTTCACCGTCATGCGGCCCTTTATCGGCGAGACGTTCACGGACGCGGAATTCAAGGGCCTGATCGCCAAGGCTTACGCTGGCTTCGGCCATGCTGCCCGCGCGCCGCTGGTGCAATTGGCCCCGAACCATTTCCTGCTGGAGCTGTTCCATGGGCCGACCTTGGCCTTCAAGGACTTTGCGATGCAGTTGATCGGTCAGATGTTTCAGGCCGCTTTGGGCCGGTCCGGCAAGCGTGTCACGATTGTGGGCGCGACCTCTGGCGACACCGGCTCTGCCGCGATTGAGGCGTTCCGGGGCCTGTCCAACGTCGATGTCTTCATCCTTTACCCGCATGGCCGCGTCAGCGAGGTGCAGCGCCGCCAGATGACTACGCCGGTTGAGGACAACGTGCACGCGCTCGCGGTGGATGGCGACTTTGACGATTGTCAGGCCGCGGTCAAAGACATGTTCAATGACTTTGCCTTTCGTGAGGCCGTGTCGCTTTCGGGTGTGAATTCGATCAACTGGGGCCGGGTGCTGGCGCAGGTGGTTTACTACTTCACCTCTGCTGTGTCACTTGGTGCGCCGCATCGTCAGGTCTCTTTCACGGTGCCAACGGGCAATTTCGGCGACATCTTTGCGGGCTACATCGCCAAGCGCATGGGCCTGCCGATTGCGGATCTGGTGGTCGCAACCAACACCAACGACATCCTGCATCGCACGCTGGAAACCGGCGCCTACACCAAGGAAGGTGTTTCGCCGACGATCAGCCCCTCGATGGATATTCAGGTGTCATCGAACTTTGAACGGGCTTTGTTCGATGCTTATGACCGCGATGGCGCGGCGGTGGCGGGCCAGATGGAAGACCTCAAATCGGGTGGCTTCCAGATCAGTCAGGGGGCCTATCAGGCCCTGCGCGCCACCTACCGTTCGGGCCGCGCGTCAGAGGATGAAACAAGCGCCGCGATCCAGCGTTATCGCGCCGCGCATGGCGAGCTTTTGTGCCCGCACTCTGCTGTTGGTGTGCACGTTGCCGAGGCGCATCTGGGCACCACGCCGATGGTCACGCTGGCCACCGCGCACCCGGCCAAGTTCCCGGCGGCCGTGGAAGCGGCAACAGGTGTGCATCCCCCCTTGCCGCCGCGTATGGCGGACCTGTATGAGCGGTCAGAACGCGTGACCCGCGTTGCCAATGACCTTGCCGCCATTCAGGCCATCATCACGGAACGGACTGCCACTTGACGATTGAACTGCACACGCTGTCGAATGGTCTGCGGATCGTAACGGAACAAATGCCCGGGCTGCATTCGGCCAGTATTGGCATCTGGGTGCAGGCAGGCGGACGCCATGAGCGGCCCGAACAGAACGGCATCGCGCATTTCCTAGAACATATGGCGTTCAAGGGCACGGGGTCCCGCAGCGCGCTGCAGATCGCCGAGGCGATCGAGGATGTGGGTGGCTATATCAACGCCTACACCAGCCGCGAAGCCACAGCCTATTACGCCCGCGTGTTGGAAAACGATGTGCCGCTGGCGCTGGATGTGCTGGCCGATATCCTGCTGGACCCGGTCATGGCGGATGCGGATGTGGAGATTGAGCGCGGCGTGATCCTGCAGGAAATCGGGATGACGCTGGATACGCCGGACGACATCATCTTCGACTGGCTGCAAGAGGTGGCCTATCCTGATCAGCCGCTGGGTCGCAGCATCCTTGGCCCACAGGAACGGGTTGCAGGTTTCACCGGTGACAACCTGCGCGGCTTCATGGGCGAGCATTACGGACCCGATCAGATGATCCTCGCCGCCGCTGGCGGCATCGATCACGATGCGATTGTGAAGCAGGCAGAGGCGCTTTTTGGTCATTTGCCCGCCTTGCAACGCCCGACCAATTTGCTGCAACCTGCGGCCTTTGGCGGTGGAGAGATCCGGCGCAACAAGGACCTTGAACAGGTGCATTTTGCGCTTGCGCTTGAGGGGCCAGACTACCGCGATCCGATGATCTATACGGCGCAGATCTATGCCTCTGTCATGGGCGGCGGTGTATCCTCGCGCCTGTTTCAGGAAATCCGCGAAAAGCGGGGGCTCTGCTACACCGTCTTTGCGCAGGCCGGTGCCTATGAGGATACCGGCCTTGCCACGATCTATGCGGGCACCAGTGCTGCACAGATCGGCGAGCTGGCAGAGGTCACGATTGATGAGATGAAGCGCGCAGCTGATGATATGACAGCGGCCGAAGTGGCCCGCGCGCGGGCGCAGATGAAAGCGGGGCTGCTGATGGGGCTGGAAAGCCCATCGAACCGCGCCGAACGTCTCGCGCGGCTTCTGTCGATCTGGGGGCGCATCCCGTCCATTGCCGAAACGGTTGAACATGTGGATGCAGTCACCACCGGCGACGTCAAGGCCTTTGCCGCCCAGATGGCACAGACCGGTGCCGCCATGGCGCTTTATGGACCGGCAGAAACCGCACCCACGCTGGAGGCATTGCAGGCAAGGCTTGCCGCCTGATGCTGGGGCGCGGGCGAAAGCTGCGGATCGAAACCGACCGTATGACACTGCGCCCGCCGCAGCACAGTGACTTTCGCGCCTGGGCCGCGCTGCGCGACAACAGCCGCGACTTTCTGACCCCATGGGAGCCGACCTGGGCTGCCGACCACCTGAGCCGCAAGGCCTTTACCAATCGGGTCTATTGGGCGCAGCGGTCGATCACGAACGGCTCTGCCGTGCCGCTTTTTCTGATTCGGCGCAGTGATGATGTGCTGTTGGGTGCGATCACGCTGGACAATATTCGCCGGGGCCCCGCGCAGGCGGGCACAACGGGGTATTGGGTCGGGTCGGCCCATGCGCGGCAAGGCTACATGCGCGAGGCGATCCAGGCCGTGGTGCATTACGCCTTTGAGGTGCTGGACCTCAGCCGGATCGAGGCAGGCTGCCTGCCCGAAAATACCGCCAGCCGCCGGTTGCTGGAGCTGTGCGGTTATAAATACGAAGGTGTCGCGCAAAGCTATTTGCAGATTAACGGGCGCTGGCGCAACCACGTGCTTTACGCCAACCTGCGCCACGACCGGCGCGGCAAAACCGACGCTGGCTGACCTGTCGATTTGGACAGGGCCAGAAAATCCCCGTTTTGTGCTATGGTTCCCCATTGTTTTAAGAGGGGGAAATTCGATCATGCCATTGTTTTGCACACATATGCGCTACACCGATGACGCACTTGTCGCCATCATCAAGAAGAAAGAGGACCGGTCGGTCATCGCCAAACGGGCTATTGAATCGGCGGGGGGAACCTTTCACGGCATGTACGGCATGCTGGGGCAAAGCCACCATGTCATGGTGATCGCCGACATGCCGTCCATGCAGGAACACCTTGCTGTCGTGATGAAGGTGATGATGGGTGGCTCTGTCGCGGATGTGAAGACGATCACGCTATATCAGGGGGCCGATGTGGCGGCTGCTGCCGCCTTGGCGCAGGGTGATACGGTGGACTATAGCCCAGTCGAGTAACACTTGCGCTATTCGGCTTGACCTTGTCTGACCATTGGGCAAATTCCGGCCATGAGTTTCACGCGTCTGCTGACCCTGTTGTCCTGCCTGTGCCTTGCGGCCTGCGGCTATGTGCCGACGGCCAAGACCGGGGCGGATGATCCACTGTTGTTCAACCCCGCCGCGGTTGCGCGGGCGGATAAGATTGCGGTGTTCATCCCCGGTGCGTTGTCCTCTGTCGATGTGTTCGAGGGCAGCCGCCATTGGGAAGACGCAGGCTATGCCCGCGCGTTTTATCGCTATCCCGGCCTCGATGGGATGGCCGTTGACCATTATGTCGACCCACCCACTGCTGCGGCACGGATCACGGAATTTGCCAACGCCTATCCTGACAAGGACATCGCGCTGGTCGGCTATTCCACCGGCGGGCTGATCGCGCTCGAGGCCGCGGCAGACATGACCAAGGGCCGCGACGTGCATGTGGCGGCAATGTCGACCGCCGTGGAATATGGTGGCGGGGTCAGCACCGTGGCGCGTGGCGCGCGGGATATCCTGCGTGCGGTTGTCGCCACTAAATCCATCCGCAAGGCCGATCTGTGGAAACGCTATTGGTCGGGGCTTTTGTTTGGGCCCGACGCGCTGGATGATCCGGCACTGGCCGAACCCTTGGCCGAAAAGATCACCGAGGGCGAAAAGATCTACGTCAAGCTTGACCCGCAAATCGCCATTGCCCATGCGCTGGCGCTGCCGGGATGGGAGCTGCCGGATGATCTGGACCTGACCGGCGTTGAAACCGCGTTCTTTGTCGGTATGAACGATCCTGTTTTTTCCCTGCGTCAGACCACGACTTTTGCGACCCAGATCGGCGGCGTGCCGGTCTATGGCTATCCGGGGCAGGGGCACCTGTTGTTCTTTACCCGTCCGGACGTCTTTGACGACATGCTGCAATTCGTCGAAGGTCAGGACCCGCTGACCCGATAGAGAAAAGACCGCCACGCACAAGGCGGGACGGTCTTTTGAGGCATCTCATGCGCAGGCTCGGCATGTAAATATCATCCAGTCTGTGAAGTCTGGCAGACAAGCCTCTGCCCAAGACATAGCACAGAATTGCACAAAAATCGCGCCCTAAGTTTGCAAGTCTTTCAAGCGGTTCAACACATTCAGCCCCTGCATGTCGAGAAAGTGCAGGATGTCGATGAAAATCCAGTTCTCGGCCAGTTTGTCACCGTCGCGGCGGTAAATATCGACTACGCGCATATCCGCGGTCGGCCCTTTGGGAAGACCCATGTAGCCGCCTGTCGGCGTGACGCTCAGGTTGGCCCAGCCAAAAAAGCCGCCATAGTTTCCCTCGGCCAGTTTGGCCTGATGGCCATGAAAGACGCGGTCGGTCAGATGTGTGCGGAATGGTTGCTGGTGCTGGGTGATATAGCGGTCAATCGTATAGGTCGCGCCGATCCCGTCAGGACCCCACCACAGCATGTCATCGTGCCAGCAGCGCGACAGTTCTTTTTGTGGCGTTTCGCGCGGGGTGGACCCCGGTCCGGTGTTGGAATTGGCGGCGATGTCGTCGATCATCCGGTCGATCAGGGCCAGCGTCGCCTCTCCGCCCGGTGTGTCGTCATAAAGCAGCCCGTCATGGGTCAGCGGCCCGGGCTGCACCAGATGCTGGCCGGTCTGGGGCGGCAATGGGCGCAGCCCCGCCTGATGCATCAGATGCACCAGATCAATGAACAGCGCGGTTTCAACGATCTTGCCGTCCTTGACGCAGTTGAACTCTGCATAGCGCAGCATGGTGATCTTGCCCGTTGGCGGGATGCCCAGAAAGGGCGCATCAAAGAGCCCCATCAGATGGCCCATGGAGACGACCCATGTCCCGGGGCGGCCCGCGGCGACATTGGTGCCCGCAAAGAAGATATCGGGCCGCCGCTGCACCCGGCGCATGGCCGTCAGAAAGGGCGCCCAAAAGCTGGCAGCCACATCCGCCGCACCATATTGTTCATAAAAGGGATGCATCCCGCGCCAGTGCCAGTCGGCGCTTGTCCGTTCGGCCAGAATGCCTGCGACGGTCGCAGGGGTGGCACCTGCCAGCGCATCGTAATGCGCCAGCACAAGGGCCTTCGCGTCTTGAAAACTCATTGGTTAGCCTTTGACCGCACCCGCTGTCAGGCCAGAGACAATCTGGCGCTGGAAGAACATGATCATCACAAAGAGCGGCGCGGTGATCGACACCGCGGCGGCCACGGCGAACATCACGTTACCCTTGGTCTGCGTGGTGCCAAGGAAGCTGACGATCTTGGGCACCATGGTCTGGTTTTCCTTGGTCAGCAGCATGATGGTCACGGCAAAGTCGTTATACGCCAGCAAAAAGCTGAAGAGGCCCGTGGTGATCACCCCCGGCCACATGATCGGGATGATCACATGCCGGAAGGCCTGAAACCTGTTGCACCCGTCGACCATCGCGCTTTCGTCAAGATCGGCCGGGATGTTCTTGAAGAAGGAATGCAGCATCCACAACGTAAAGGGCTGGTTGATCGCCACCAGCACGATGATCGTGGTGTAAAGGTGACCCCAGAGGTTCCATTCAAAGAACGGCAAGAGGTAACCCGAGACCAGCGTAATCGGCGGCATCGCCCGGAAGATCAGCGCGAAGAACAGAAACCAGAACGCATAGCGAAAGCCAGAGCGCGCCAGCGCGTAGCCGCCCAGCGTGCCACAAGTGAGCGAGATCGAGACGACGCAAACACAAACGATCACGGTGTTCATTGCGGCGCGCCAAAACTCTTCCTGGACCCAAGCACCGTAGTAGCCCTGACCGGTAAAGGATGCACCGGTCTCTGCCGTGGTCAGCGGGCCGATGATGGCATTCAGCCAGTTCGCCTTGGAAAAGAAATCGCCCTCGACCTTGAAGCTGCCCCAAGTTGTCCACAGGAACGGGAAGGCCGCGATGACCAGCCACAGCAACAGAAAGACTGTTGCGATGACCATGACGGGCAGGGGTCGCTTGGTGGCTATGCTACTCATCTCAGGTCCTCGGGGTAAAGTCGCGGTAGGTGCGTACCAGCACCGGTGACAGCAGGATGGCGACGCCAATGATCGTCAAGACGGATGTGGCCGCGGCAGAAGACAACAGACGCGTTTCGCCGCCCAGATCGCTGAAGATAAAGTAGGACAGCGATTGCGCGTGCGCCTGCGCCTGAAAACTCACCAAGGGTTCAAAGACCCGGAAGTTGTCCATCAACTGGATCAGGGCCACGAAGGTTGTCAGCGGCACCAGATGCGGGATGACCACGTAGCGGATACGCTCCCACCGGCTGGCGCCGTCGATGATTGCGGCCTCGATTGTGTCCTGATTGACGGTCTGCAAGCCGGCGTAGAACACCACAAAGGCGAAGGGGGCAGAGTGCCAGACGCCATAGACCATCAGCATGATCCACATCAGCGTGGTGTCCGCCTTGACCGATAGCGTCGGATCATCGGCCAGCCATTGTAATGCGCCGCCCAGAATACCGCGCGCATCCACCATCCAGAACAGGGCCAGGCCCCCGACAATGGGCGTGACGACCATGGGCAAGAGCGACAGGAAGATCGTCGGCCCCTTCAGCCATTGCGCCACCGTGTTGACCACCAGAGCGATCGCAAATCCTGCGATGATCGTTAGCGGTGTCACGATGAAGGTATAGGTCAGGGTGAAGGCCATCGCGCGGTAGAATGGCAGGTTCATAAGTGCCGCGCCAAAATCGGGCAGGCCTTCGGCCTCGCGCCATGCGCCGCCAACCTCGGCAAAGGCCAGATGATTGCGGTCCGTGTAAATATCGGTGCCGACGTATTTGCCCAAGGGCTCTGCTTCGCGCAGCGCCTGCGTCGCTTCCTGGTCAATCGCGGTGGTTTGGGTGCAGCCGAAGGGGCCACAGTTTTCGACCGTCACGACCACCTGTTCATGGGCCGCATAGACCGATTGTGTCACCACCGACACGATGGGCAGTGCGATGAAAAGCAGCATCAGGATGGCTGAGGGTAAAACGAACCAAAAGAACGTGCTGTGCTTCATGACAATGCCCCAAAGTGAGTGGAGGAGGGGCGAAAACCGCCCCTCCTGCAGACGTCTTACTGCAGGTAACCCTGCTCTTTTGCCGCAGCGGTATAGGCCGCTTCGACATCGGCCAGCGCCTGCTCTGCGCTTTCGTTGCCCTGCAGGTAGTCAGCCAGGTTGTCACCCAGTGCCGAGTGCAGCAGACCCATGAAGGGCAGCATCGGGTAGGGGTTTGCACCGGCGGCCACAGTGGCCAGCACGCCTTCGTTGACGGGCTCGGGCTCAAAGCCATCCATCAGCCACACGGCCTGAGACATCGTCTCATCGTTCAGCAGTGCGGGCGAGGTTGCATGCGCCAGTGCCTGGAAGGTTGCCGCAGCTTCTTCATCGCTGATGTTCTTGGCCACGGTCCAGCCGTCCCACCACAGGGTTGATGCGGGCACACCGCTGTCACCCACTGTCAGCGGACCACCGGCAACCGTGTTGGAATAGACTTCCATGGCAGAGCCTTCGTCGTCCATCAAAACACCGGTCCGGCTGCCCCACATGTTCATCAGAGCCACGTTGCCAGCTTCCCATTCCGCGCTTGTGGCGTTGCTGTCATGGGTCAGGAAGTCGGGGTTCATGTATTCGGTCAGCGCCTTCATCATCTCCAGCGCGGCTACGCCCTGCGCATTGTTGATGCTGACGTTCGGAGTGCCGGGTTCAAAGAACGCGCCGCCCGCACCCAGATACATGTTCACGAATTCCTCGGCGAGGTTCCAGCCCGCAGCATAGGCACCGCCCACCGGATTTTCCATGATACCTTCGGCGCGAATTTTCTCGGCTGCCGCCAGCACTTCCTCATAAGATGTGGGCACATCCATGCCGATCTGCTCAAGCACGTCCTTGCGATACACAAGGTGCTGGGCGTTCGCCATAAAGGCCACCGCCATGACTTTGCCGTCGATGGTGATCAACTGGCGGGCCGGGATGTCCTGACCGTATTCAGCGACCAGATCATCCAGCGGGCGGATCACGTCTTCGTTGATCAGTGCCACGATGGAAGAGTTCGCGATGATCGCGCTGGTGTATTCCGCAGGGTTGCCCTGCATGCCAGCCACGTTGATCGTCTGATGCTCGGACGTCAGGTTGCTTTCAGCGGTGATGCCGTCGGCACAGGCCAGCGCCGCGGCTGCGACGGATTGGATGGCAGGAAACTCGTTGCCGACGATGTTGATCCGGCCTTCGGTGACGGCGCACCCGTGGCCGCCAGCGAGGGCGGTGGTGCCAGTCAGGACGGCCATTGCCGTACCGAAGAGGGCTGTCTTCATCATGTTCATGTATAAACTCCCGGTTTGTCAGGTGCCGCCTTTGACGCGGCTTCATTTTCGCACGGCCACCATAGCCGCAGTGCATAGACGATGATGCCGCGCGAATCGCTGCACCAATTGCATACGCTTGCAAGTTAACCGCCTTGTGCACCGGTCACGCAAGAAAAATTCGGCCTGATGCAAAAAAATATTCTCATATTACTTTAGGGCTTGATTGGATTTGCGACTCGGGTCAAGATTTGCAAACGTATGCAAATTTGGGGGCCGAGATGGCGCAAATTGAGCTGCGCAATGTGACGAAACGATGGGGCAGCTTTATTGGCGTCCATGATTTCAATCTGACCATTGCGGATCAAGAGTTTCTGGTTTTGTTGGGCCCGTCGGGCTGCGGCAAGACGACGACAATGCGGATGATTGCCGGGTTGGAGGATGCGACAGGCGGCGACATTCTGGTCGATGGCAAACGCATCAACGACCTCGACCCGAAGGACCGGGACGTGGCGATGGTGTTTCAAAGCTACGCGCTTTACCCCAACATGAATGTCTATGAGAACATCCGCTTTCCGCTCAAAGTGCGCAAAGTGGGTGGCGATCACGACGCGATGGTCAAACGCGCCAGCGCGATGGTCGAACTGGACGAATTCCTGCACCGCAAACCGGCGGAATTGTCGGGCGGTCAGCGGCAGCGCGTGGCGCTGGCCCGCGCTGTGGTGCGCGAACCCAATGTGTTCCTGATGGATGAGCCGCTGTCGAACCTTGATGCAAAGCTGCGGGTGTCGACACGGGCGCAGATCAAGAACCTCAGCCACGAGTTGAAGACCACCACAATCTACGTGACCCACGACCAGATCGAAGCGATGACGCTGGCGGACCGGGTTGTGGTCATGAACAAGGGCAAGGTTCAGCAGGTGGGCAGCCCGACGGACATCTATGACAACCCCGCCAATACCTTTGTGGCGGGTTTCATCGGCAGCCCGGCGATGAACCTGATGGACGGCACGCTGGAAAACGGCACCTTTACCACGGACAAGGTCAAGATCACGGGGCTGGATAGCAGCCACAACGGCCCTGTCACGCTGGGTTTCCGGGCCGAGGATGCGACCGTGGCCACCGGTGAAAGCGATGCCAATTCCAAGGTCTACTCGCTTGAGCTTTTGGGTGAGGCGACGATGGTCACAATGCGCGCTGGCGGCACGATCATCTCGGTCAAGTCCGGCAAGGAGTTCCGCACAGAGATTGGCGACCCGGTCAGCGCGTCGATCCCGGCCGAGATCTGCCATTTGTTTGACCGCGACACGGGCGAGCGTCTGTGAAGCATGACAGCCGCACAGGCATATAACTTTCTGGTGATTGGCGCGGGTTCGGCGGGCTGTGCAGTGGCGGCAGGGCTGTCGCGAGACGGTGACAGCGTCGCCGTGATCGAGGCGGGACCGTCCGACAATCATCCGTTGGTCAAAATGCCGTTCGGCCTGATCTGGTTGATGGGGTCAGCGCGCGACTGGCAGTTCAAATCCGCCCCCATGGCAGGGCTGAAGGGCCGCCAGATCAATATCCCGCGTGGCCGCATGGTGGGCGGATCTGGCTCGATCAATTCCATGGTGTGGTTTCGGGGCAGGGCCGCTGACTTTGACGACTGGGGTGTGCCGGGTTGGGGGTGGACGGATGTCGCCCCGGCGTTTGAGGCGGTCGAGGCGCAAACAACACCCGACACGCTCGACAATCCGCACCCGATGGTTGCCAAGCTGGGCGCGACCTTTGGGGCCAACCGGCCCGAAGCACCAACCCCCGAGCGCGCCAGCGGCGGCGTCTTTCGCTATAATATGCGGCGCGGGCGGCGCTGGTCGGCGGCGGATGCATTCCTGCGTCCCGCGCGCGGCGTCACGGTCCTGACCGGACGGCAGGTGCAACGTTTGGTGACCGAACAATCCCGCGCAACCGGGGTGGAAATGTCGGATGGGCAGACCATCGCGGCGCGGCGCGGCGTGGTGCTGTCAGCCGGGTCAATCGGGTCCCCCGCGATCCTTTTGCAATCCGGCATCGGGCCTGCGGCTGATCTGGCCCGCGCGGGCATCCCGCTTGTGCGCGATGTGCCCGGCGTTGGTGCAAACCTGCACGATCACCCCGGCGTCGGCCTGCACTTTGCCGGGCCGCATTCCGGCTATGGTGTGTCATGGCGGCATGCGCTGGCCTGGGCCTCGGCGCCGCTGCGCTATGCGCTGGGCGGGCGCGGCATCTTCAATTCACCGACCGTCGAAGGTGGCATGTTCTTTGGGGCGGATGCAGATGGTGCGCCGCAGTTCCAAAGCCATTTCATCCCCTTTTTCATGAACCCTGCCGGGTCGCGCTATACTCCGGGAGAGGGGTATTTTGCCGACGTCTGCCTGTGTCGGCCCACATCCCGCGGCGCGCTGCGGATGACGCCCGATGGCCTGTCTATCGACCTGGGGCTCTTCTCCGACCCGCGCGATCTGGATCAGATGGTCGCGGGCATCACCGAATTGCGCCGCCTGCTGGCCGCTACCCCGCTGGAGCCGCACCGCGCACCCGAGGTTAAGCCCGGACCGCATGTGGCCGGGGCCGATGAGTTGCGCGCTTTTGTGCAGGACAACGCAGGCACGGCCTATCACCCTGTTGGCACGCTGCGCATGGGCGCAGATGCCGCCGCGCCCGTTGACCCTCGTCTTGCGTTTCGCGGCATGGACGGGCTTTGGGTCGCGGATGCCTCGGTCATGCCTGCAATCACCTCTGCCAATACCAACGCGCCGTCGATGATGATTGGTCATCGTGCGGGGCAAATGATCCGGGAAGATACACGATGACGACAGACGACCACGCGGCCCTAAGCGCGGCGACCCTTGCTGCGGTCAAGCGGATGGAGGCAGGCCTTGCCAATGCCGAAGCCGATATGACTCCCTATTTCACGCCTGACTTTCTATGGCGTGGTAACCGGGGATGCGGCACCAAGACCGGCCTCGACGCGTTCCGCCGGAATTGGCAGCTGCCGCTGCGCGCCGCGTTTTCGGATCGCGCATACAAGACAGAAGAATTCCTGGCCGACGGTGAATGGGCCGCCTGTTTCGGACATATCGAAGCCACCCATACCGGCACCTTCATGGGGATCGCACCGACCGGCAAACGCATCCGCATTCCTTACATGGATTTCTGGCGGGTCGAAGATGGCCGCATCGCCGACAATCCGGTCTCGGTCGATTTTGCAGAAGTCATGCACCAGCTTGGCGTCGATGTTTTTGGCGGCGAAGGCTGGGAGGCATACGACAACGGGACCAAGACACCAACCTTCCCGGAGGGGGAAACACCATGACCATCCGTCATCTGAAAACCGCACGCTCTGCCGAAGCCCGCGCAGAGGATGATGCCAAGACCCGTGCCGTGGTCGAGGCGACGCTGGCCGATATCGAGGCGCGCGGCGATGCCGCCGTGCACGAACTGGCGGTGAAGTTTGATGGCTATGATCGCGCCAGCTATCGCCTGACCGACGACGAGATTCAGTCAATCATCGCCAAGGTCTCTGACCGCGACATGGCCGATATCAAATTTGCACAGGAACAGGTGCGTAACTTTGCGCAGGCGCAAAGGGACAGCATGTTGGATATCGAGGTTGAGCCGATGCCCGGCGTCATCCTTGGCCACAAAAACATCCCCGTGCAATCGGTGGGCTGCTATGTGCCCGGCGGCAAATTTCCCATGGTCGCATCGGCGCATATGTCGGTCGCCACCGCCTCTGTCGCCAAGGTGCCGCGCATTATCGCCTGCACGCCGCCCTTCAAGGGCGAACCGAACCCGGCGGTGATTGCCGCGATGCATCTGGGCGGCGCGCATGAGATTTACGTGCTTGGTGGCATTCAGGCCGTGGGCGCCATGGCCATCGGGACCGAAACGATTGACCCCGTGCATATGCTTGTCGGTCCCGGCAACGCCTTTGTGGCCGAAGCCAAACGCCAGTTGTTCGGCCGCGTCGGCATCGACCTGTTCGCTGGCCCGACAGAGACGATGGTGATCGCGGATGAGGCGGGTGCCGACGCCGAACTTTGCGCCACGGACCTCTTAGGGCAGGCCGAACATGGCTATAATTCACCCGCTGTGCTGCTGACGAACTCTGAAAAGCTGGCAAAAGACACCATGGCCGAGATTGAGCGTATCCTTGGCATCCTGCCCACCGCTGACACCGCCCGTGTGTCGTGGGAAGACTATGGCGAGGTGATCGTCTGCGACACCTATGACGAGATGTTGCAGGTCGCTGACGATATCGCGTCAGAGCATGTGCAGGTGATGACCGACCGCGACGACTGGTTCCTTGAAAACATGACCTGCTATGGCGCGCTGTTTCTTGGGGCCCGCACCAATGTCTCGAACGGGGACAAGGTCATCGGCACCAACCACACGCTGCCCACAAAAAAGGCCGGGCGCTACACAGGCGGACTTTGGGTTGGTAAGTATCTGAAAACCCACAGCTATCAAAAGATCACCACAGATGAGGCTGCGGCCGAGATTGGCGCTTATGGCTCTCGTCTGTGCCTGCTCGAAGGCTTTGTCGGCCATGCCGAGCAATGTAACGTTCGCGTGCGGCGCTACGGCGGGATCAACGTGCCATACGGCGGCCCGGCCCCTTACCGCGACGCGGCAGAGTAGGCGGCAGATGCACGACCACCACGATTACGTTCCCAGTCTGACAGCGGCGCAAATCCTGCGGGCAAAGCGCGATGACTGATCTGCCGCAAACCCCCTCGTTTCGCCTTGATGGGAAGCGCGCTTTGGTCGCGGGGGCCTCTTCGGGGATCGGGTTAGCCTGTGCCACGGCATTGGCGCAGGTCGGGGCCGAGGTGACGCTTGCCGCGCGGTCGGCGGGCAAGCTGCAGGCGGCGGTTGACGCGTTGAACGCCGCTGGGTTTTCGGCCTCTGCCATGACGCTGGATGTGGCCGACGTCCCGGCGATGCAGGCCGCGGTCGCGTCTGCAGGGCCGTTTGATGTGCTCTTGAACTCTGCCGGGTTGGCAATCCATTCCCCGGCGATTGAAACCAAACCCGATGATTTCGATGCGGTGAGTGACCTCAATTTCAAAGGGGCCTACTTCCTGACCACCGCCGTGGCCAAGGGGCTGTTGGACGCAGGTAAGCCGGGGTCGCTGATCAACATCACCAGCCAGATGGCCTTTGTCGGTGGCATTGACCGCGCGGTCTATTGCGGCACCAAACATGCGGTTGAGGGCTTTACCAAAGCCATGGCGATCGAATGGGGCAAGGCGGGCATTCGGGTCAATACGATCTGCCCGACATTCATTCGCACGCCCCTGACCGAACAGACCTTCAGCAACCCCGACCGGGTCGCCTGGATCATGGACAAGATCAAGCTCGACCGGATTGGCGAGGTCACGGATATCATGGGGCCCGTCGTTTATCTCGCCTCTGACGCAAGCGCGATGATGACCGGCACGCATCTGGTCATCGACGGCGGCTGGACGGCGGACTGATGGCATCCGACAAGATCACATCCCTCGAAGTTGCCAAACGCGCAGGCGTCAGCCAATCGGCGGTCAGCCGGGTCTTTACGCCCGGTGCCTCGGCCAGCGCCAAAACGGTGGAAAAGGTCAAGCGCGCGGCGGCTGAATTGGGCTATCGGCCCAACCGCATGGCCAGCGCGATGATCACCGGCAAGAGCCGCATCATCGGCCTGATCGTGGCCTATCTGGACAACATGTTTTATCCGCTGGCACTTGAGCGGCTGTCGAATGCGCTACAGGCGCAGGGCTATCACATCCTTGTCTTCACCGCGTCCAATGCACAGGACCGCGTGGATGAGATCGTCTCAGAACTGATGGACTATCAGGTCGACGGGATCATCACTGCCTCAGTCTCCATGTCGGGTGATCTGACGGCAAAGTGCGCGGCCGCAGGCATCCCCGTTGTGATGTTCAACCGTGGTCAGGATGGTGTGGACCTCTCTGCCGTGACCTCTGCCAATCTGGCAGGCGGGCGCAAGGTGGCGGATTTCATGGCGGGCGCGGGGTACCGGACCATCGCCCATATCTCTGGCTGGCAAGGGTCCTCGACGGGCCGTGACCGCCAGCGTGGCTTTGTCGAACGCCTGGCAGAGCTGGGTCAACCCACACCGCAGATCATTGACGGCAAATATGACCGCGACACGGCGTCCGCTGCCGCCGTCACCCTGATGCAATCAGACACGCCGCCCGATGCGATCTTTGTTGGTAACGACCATATGGCATTTGCGGTGATGGACACGCTGCGCGGCGAATTGGGGCTGCGGGTGCCGCAGGACGTGGCGATTGTCGGCTATGATGACGTGCCGACCGCCGCCTGGGCCGCCTATGACCTGACCACCGTGCGCCAGCCGGTCAACCAAATGGTCGAAGCGACCGTGGACCTGCTGATTGCCAACATCGCTGACCCCCATGCCCCGGTGCGCCGGGTCGAAATCGACGGCCCGCTGATTGTGCGCGGCTCTGCACCTCAAACCCAAAGGACGACCCCATGAAGGGCTTTTCGAACCGGTGGAAGGACTTCCCCGACTACATCATCGGCATCACCAAAGAGATCTGGGAAGATCGCGGCGTTGGCACGCTGAACCACTATTATGCCAAGGATATCCCGGTCCGCTCGCCCATGGGGATCGCGGTGGGCAACAAGGCGACGATGGCCGCGACCATGGCCACGATTAACGAGTTCCCCGACCGTCAACTGTTTGGCGAAGACGTGATCTGGTCCGAACATGAAACCGGGCTTTTGTCCTCGCACCGGCTAAACACGGTGGCGACCCATGCCCATGACGGCGCTTTTGGCCCGGCGACGGGCAAGAAATGGAATATCCGCGTCATCGCCGATTGCGCGGCCAAGGAAGACACGATCTTTGATGAATGGCTGATCCGCGACTACGGCGGCATCGTCCGCCAGATCGGCAAGGACCCGCGTGAGTTCACGGCCCAGTTGATTGCCGATGAAGGCGGGCCAGAGACGGCCGCGATGCCCTTCCTGCCGGAAAACGATATTGAGGGCGATTACAAGGGCACAGGCAATGACAACGCATGGGGCCAGCGCTATGCCGATACGCTGACCCGGATCATGAACCATGATTTCAACCATGTGCTGGAAAGCTATGACCGCGCGGTGATCGGCGAATACGCAGGCGCGCAGATGCTGACGAGCGCGCAGGAATGCGTGAAGTTCTGGGTCGGCCTGAGGTCCTCATTCCCCTCGGCAGAGTTCAAGATCCACCATCAGATCGGCATGGATGCCGACATGCTCTCTCCTCGTGCCGCGATCCGCTGGTCGCTGGATGGCACACATGATGGCTGGGGCAGCTTTGGGCGGCCCACCGGCGCGCGGGTGCATGTCATGGGGATGAGCCACGCCGAATTTGGCCCCTATGGTCCCGATGGCATCGGGCTTCGCCGGGAATTCGCGCTGTATGATGAAATCGCGATCTGGAAACAGATCCTTTTGGCGCAAGGGTAATGGACAGCTACGGCGATCATCTTTTTACCGATGCGGTGCAGGCCCTGCAGGACAAGGCCGGGATGCGCGACCGTTACGCGGCGGTCTACAAAACCCGGCTGCGCGGCGGCCTTGGCCCGGATGAAACCGCCTTTTTGTCGGCGCGGACCTCATTCTATATCGCCTCGGTCGGGGCCAATGGCTGGCCTTACGTGCAACATCGGGGCGGGCCTACGGGGTTCATCAAGGTGCTGGACGCGGAAACCATCGGCTATGCCGACTACCCCGGCAACAAGCAGTTCATCACCACCGGCAACCTTCAGACCGATGACCGTGTCTCGCTTTTCTTCATGGACTACCCGCAGCGTGCCCGGCTCAAGATGATTGGCCACGCCACGACCGTGGATGCCGCCGACGACCCGGACTTGCTGGCGCAACTCGCCCAGGACGGGCAGGCAGAGCCGGAACGTCTGACCACCATTCGCCTGACCGCGATGGACTGGAACTGCCCCAAATTCATCACCCCGCGCTACACGCAGGATGAGGTGACGCAGATGGTTGCGCCGCATCTGGCGGCCCGCGACCGCACCATTGAAACACTCTCTGCCCGGCTGAAAGAACTGGGCGAGGATCCCGCTACACTTGTGGATGGAAAGGACAACCAATGACCCCCGCCGAGATGGAAGCCCGCATTGTCCGCTATGGCGATCTGATGCCGTGCAAGACCGCCTTTATCGACGCCCACACGCCGGGCAGCGACCAAAAGGAAAACTTCACCATCATCGGTGGCGGTGTGTCCGAAAGCCCCGATCAGCATGTCCATATCGGCATCCCGCATGGGTTCAACATCGGGGCGGCGGGCCAGCCGCCCAAATGCCGCAACTCTCTGCACGATCACCACACGGCCGAGGCGTTTTTCGTGCTCAAGGGCCGCTGGCGGTTTTTCTGGGGCCGCTGGGGTACAGCGGGTGAGGTGGTGCTGGAAGAGGGTGACATCTTCAACATCCCCACTGGCATTTTCCGGGGCTTTGAAAACATCGGCACCGACTATGGGATGATTATGGCGATCCTGGGCGGGGACGACGCGGGCGGCGGCGTCATGTGGGCGCCGCAGGTGATCGAAGATGCCGCCGGGCATGGGCTGATCCTCGGTGACAACGGCAAGCTCTATGACACCAAAAAGGGTGAGACCCTGACAAATGGCGTCAAACCCATGCCGCTGATGACAGACGAAGAACTCGCCAAGCGGCCAGAGCCTTCGACCCGCGAGGTGCTGCCCAATCACGTGGCGCGCTATTGGGACATGATGGCGATGGCTGACAAGGACCCGGTGACCGTGATCGGCGAACATGGCCTGTTGCGCGACAAGCCGGGGTTTGAAGTCGGGTTTGTTACCCGCGGTTCCGCCTCCGAAGCGATGCATCAACATGACTATCCGTCAGTCCTGATGCCGATGCGTGGGCATTGGCGGGTCACATGGGACGGCGGTGCAGCCACGCTTGCCCCTGGCGACACCATGTCAGTGCCCGAAGGGCTGATGCATAACGCTGTGCCCTCGATGACCGGCGAGGCTTCACTTTACCATGTCGTTGCCACCGGTGACCCAGCAGGGGCGACATGGCGCGGTTAACGCCGCTTAAGACTCGCGTCAGCACAGGATGTGTACGGTTTGTGTACGTGTCGTGTACTGAATGCAGATAGCAAAGAAGGACCGTTCGATGACCCAGATTTTAACCAGCCACGTCGGCTCACTCCCCCGGACACAAGAGGTGGTAGATTTCATCTTTGCCCGTGAACACGGCAAGGATTATGACACCGCTGCCTTTGACGCGGCAATGACCGCAGCGGTGGGTGAAACCGTGCGAAAACAAAAGGTTGCAGGTGTCGATATCGTCTCGGACGGCGAGACGTCCAAGATTTCCTATGCCACCTATGTCAAGGACCGCTACACCGGGTTTGACGGCGACAGCCCGCGCAACGCGCCTGCGGACCTGAAACAATTTCCCAGCTTTCTCAAGCGCTTGGCCGATGACGGCGGCACTCCGCAATACGCGCGCCCGATGTGCGTGGGTGAGGTGACGTCCAAAGGCCAGGGCGAGCTGGAAAAAGATATCGCCAACCTCAAGGGCGCGATGGCGAAACACGGTGTTGAGCGCGGCTTTATGAATGCCGCCTCACCCGGTGTTATCTCTTTGTTTTTGCAAAACGATTACTACAAAACGCGCGAGGCTTATCTGGCCGCTTTGGCCGACGCGATGAAGGCGGAATATGAAACCATCGTGGCCTCTGGCCTTGATCTGCAACTGGATTGCCCGGACCTCGCACTGTCGCGTCACATGTTGTTTAACGATTTGTCCGATGATGAGTTCCTGAAAATCGCGGCAAGCCACGTCGAGGCGTTGAACCACGCGCTGCAAGATGTCCCCGCCGAAAAAGTCCGGGTTCACATCTGCTGGGGCAACTACGAAGGCCCGCACGTCTGTGACATTCCGATGTCCAAGATGTTCGATACGCTGATGTCGACCAAGTCGCGCTATGTGCTGTTCGAGACGTCAAACCCGCGCCACGGCCATGAATGGTCAGTGTTCCGCGACCGCAAGGGCGATATTCCGGACGATAAGGTGCTGGTGCCGGGGGTTGTGGATACCACGACCAACTTTGTCGAACACCCCGAGCTTGTCGCGCAACGTATTGAAAGATTTAAGGAAATTGTCGGTTCGGATCGTGTGATCGCGGGTTCTGATTGTGGCTTTGGCACGTTTGCGGGCTTTGGTGCGGTGGACCCCGAAATCGCCTATGCCAAGCTCTCTGCGTTGTCCGAAGGGGCGAAACTGGCAAGCGTATGACACCGCTGATCCTGTTGCCCGGCATGATGTGCGATGCGCGGCTTTTTGCGCCGCAAATCAAGGCGTTGCCGGGCGCGCAGGTGTTGCCGATCACGGCACATGACACTGTTGCGGCGCTAGCGCGCGATGTGCTGGCACAGGCCCCAGATCGGTTTGCGCTGATGGGCCTGTCGATGGGGGGGATCGTCACGATGGAAGTCTTGCGCCAAGCCCCTGATCGCGTTGCCAGAATTGCGCTGCTGGATACGAACCCCAAGGCGGAACATCCCGCCGCCGCCGCTGGGCGGGAACCACAAATCGCCAAGGTCGCCAAGGGCGATCTGATCCCGGTGATGCGCGACGAGATGAAGCCGAATTACCTGACCGATGGACCTAACCGCGCCGCAATCCTTGATCTTTGTATGGAGATGGCGGGCGATCTTGGGGCCGATGTTTTCATCCGCCAATCCCGCGCCCTGCAAACCCGTCCCGACCAGCAAGAGACCTTGCGACAGTGCAAAGTCCCGGCACTGATCCTGTGCGGTCGGGATGATGCGCTTTGCCCGGTGCATCGGCACGAACTTATGCACGACCTCATCCCGCACAGCACCCTGCATATCGTTGAAAACGCAGGGCATTTACCGACGCTTGAACAACCCGATGAAACAACCGCAGCGCTTGAACGCTGGTTGGAGGCCCTATGAACGACGCCCTTCTGACGCTTATGAAAAGCGTCGACACCCCCACCGTTTGCAACGCCATTGAAGTGGCACAAGGCAAGCGCGGCTTTGATGCCTTCACCCGTGGCACGCCGCTGATCAATGACCCCAATGGCGTCATTGTGGGCTATGCGGCGACCGCCAAAATCGCGGCTGTCACGCCGCCGTCAGAGCCGCCTGATGTGATCCGCACCCGGCGCATGGACTACTACAAATTGATGGCCGAAGCCCCCAAACCCAGCGTCTGCGTGATCGAGGATGAGGATGTGCCAAACGCGATTGGGGCCTTTTGGGGAGAGGTCAATACAACGATCCACAAGGGCTTTGGCATGGGGGGGACGCTCACCAACGGTGTGATGCGCGATCTGGGTGATATGGCTGACGACTATCCGGTCGTTGCAGGCTCCATCGGGCCGAGCCACGGCTTTGTCCATGTCACCGCGCTGGACTGCCCCGTCACGGTCTTTGGCCTGACGGTGCGCCCTGGTGATCTGGTCCATGCGGACCGGCATGGGGCCGTTGTCGTGCCGCCTGATGTGGTGGACCAACTGGCGGGTGCGATCCAGAAAATGCAGGACACAGAACAACTTGTGCTGGGCCCGGCGCGCGCGGAGGGCTTTGATTTTGCAGCCTTTGAGGCCGCCTGGACCGCGTTCGAGAAGGCGCGCACCTAAAGCCGCATTGCCCTTTGCGCGGGGCATTGTATCTAAGGCGGAAAGGAGGGCCTGATGCTCAATTCCGCCGATGATGCCTTTGCCGCCAGATTGCGTGACCTGCTTCCCGCCGCAGCCTTCAAAACCGACGCCGCCCCCTACCTGACAGAGCCACGCGGCCGTTGGCAGGGGCGGGGGATAGTTGTGGCCCCGGGTAGCACCGAAGAGGTCGCGACGCTTGTGGCGGCCTGTCATGAGGCCCGCGTTGGGATCGTGCCATATAGTGGCGGCACCGGTCTTGTCGGAGGCCAGATCATGCCGGATGGGCAAGTGCCTGTGGTGTTGTCGCTGGAACGCATGAACCGTATCCGCGAGAGCTATCCGCTTGAAAACACGATGATTGTGGATGCAGGCGTGATCCTTGCAGAGGTGCAAAAGGCGGCAGAGGAGATCGGTCGGATGTTCCCGCTGTCGTTGGCGTCCGAAGGGTCGGCGCGCATCGGCGGGTTGCTTTCGACCAATGCAGGCGGCGTGAATGTGCTGCGCTATGGCAATGCGCGTGCGCAATGTCTGGGACTGGAAGTTGTGCGTCCTGATGGCTCGATCTGGCATGGGCTGACCCGGCTGCGTAAGGACAACACGGGCTATGATCTGCGCGACCTGATGATCGGTGCGGAAGGGACGTTGGGTATCATCACCGGCGCTGCACTGCGCCTTGTGCCGCAGCCTGCTGCATTGGGGGCCGCGATGCTGGCTGTTCCGTCGCCCGCTGCTGCGTTGGAGCTTCTTGCGATGGCACAGGCGCA
Organism: uncultured Paracoccaceae bacterium; assembly: GCA_947493335.1. Taxonomy (GTDB): domain Bacteria; phylum Pseudomonadota; class Alphaproteobacteria; order Rhodobacterales; family Rhodobacteraceae; genus CANMYO01. Next base: position 564,788 of record CANLQO010000001.1, read on the forward strand.
GTTGGGTGATTTCGTATCGGCATTTGAATTGATCCACCGGCAGGGGCTGGATTTTCTGGCAGAGGTCGGGCCGGAGGTGAAAATGCCCTTTGCGCCCTGTCCTGATTGGATGGTGTTGATTGATCTTGGCTTGCCGGACGGCATTGCGCCAGATCGCGCGCTCGAGCGTCTTTTTGTTGCCGCGACAGAGGCCGCGCTGGTCACGGATGGTGTGATCGCGCAATCGCTCGCCGACCGGCAAGCCTTTTGGCACATCCGCGAAAGCATTCCCGAAGCGAACCGTCGGATCGGGTCGGTCAGCAGTCATGACATCTCTGTCCCGCTGGGTGCAGTGCCGGATTTCATCAAGAAGGGGCAGACGGCGATAGCAGGGATTGGTGATTTTCGGATCAATTGCTTTGGCCATCTGGGCGACGGGAATTTGCACTACAACGTCTTTCCTCAGCCCGGGCGGCGGCGCGAGGATCATCTGCAGGATCGCGAAGCAGTAAAACGTGCGGTGCACGATTTGGCGCACACGATGGGTGGATCCGTCAGTGCCGAGCACGGGATCGGACGGCTGAAAGTGGATGATCTGCAAACCTATGGCGATCCCGCCAAGCTGGCGATGATGCAGGCGATCAAAACCGCGCTTGATCCGCGCGGGATCATGAACCCCGGTGCGGTTTTGCCGAGGTGATCCAAAGGCGCGGCTACGCCGCACGACATTCTGGATATGGTGGCGCCATCCCCGCCTTTTGCCCTGATGTCGGCTTTGGTGGCGCGCGAAGGAGCCTCCGGCGGGCATATTTTTGTTCAAAAGAAAGTGCGCAGCCGGCCTTTTGTCACTTGGTGCGCCGGGCGCGGCTGCGTCTTTCTTCGTCAGCGGTTATCGGCATGCCTGCCTGTACCGCATCGCAACCATGCGGAAACATGGTTAGCAAATCCTTACGACAATCTTTCTTTTGAATGAAAATATGCCGGGGGTGTGGGGGCTGGCCCCCACCCGAGAGGCGCGCGTTTCGGCTGATCGGGCAATATCGCGGGCAGCAGGCAAGCGATCATTGCTGGGTTTCCATCCCGGAAGATCAGTCACCGTCAAAGGCGCATAGCGCATGGACATCCATCCCAAGCGCTTCCAGCTTTTGCCGTCCGCCGAGGTCGGGCAGATCGATGATGAAGGCGCAGCCGACAACCTCTGCGCCCATCTTTTCGATGAGTTTGATCCCGGCTTCTGCGGTGCCGCCGGTGGCCAGCAGGTCATCGACCATCAGGACACGCTCGCCCGCTTGCAGGGCGTCGTCGTGGACCTCCATCACGGCCTCGCCGTACTCTAGCACATAGGCCTGTTCGATGGTCTTGCCCGGCAGTTTGCCTTTCTTGCGGATCGGCACAAAACCAACCGACAGTTGGTGCGCGATAGCACCGCCAAGGATAAAACCGCGCGCTTCAAGTCCGACGACGCGATCAATGGGTTGACCCGCATAGGGGTGCAGCAATTGATCAATCGCGATACGAAAGCCGCGCGGGTCGGCAAATAGCGTGGTGACATCCCGGAACATAATCCCCGGCTTTGGGAAATCGGGAATGGTGCGGATGTAATCCTGAACAGTTTTCATCTTGGACTTTCGTTAAAGAACGCGGCCTGCGACCGCATCAAGTTTCGCTATCAGTGCCGGGTCACGCTTCTGTGGTGCGGTCATGATCGCCATGTCGAGCGCACGGTCACAGCCATGCGGGCAGGGCGTCTTTTGTGGGGTGAGCGATTTGGCGAGTTCGACCACAAGATCACGCGCCTTGGTGCCGTTGCCTTGCAAGGTGGCAATCACTTCTGCCACATCGACCGCGTCATGATCGGGGTGCCAGCTGTCGTAGTCGGTGACCATGGCGACGGTGACATAACAAAGCTCTGCTTCGCGGGCGAGTTTTGCTTCGGGCATATTGGTCATGCCGATCACGTCGCAGCCCCAGTCGCGGTAGATCAGGCTTTCGGCGCGGGACGAGAACTGCGGCCCCTCCATCGCCAGATAGGTGCCGCCCTTATGGGTGGTGATGCCGCAGGTTGTGGCGGCGGCATAAGTAAGGTCCGCCAATGTGCCGCAAGTCGGGTGGGCCAGACTGACATGCGCGACGCAGCCTGCGCCAAAGAAGGATTTTGGCCGGGCAAAGGTCCGGTCCATGAATTGATCGATCACGACGAAATCGCCCGGCGCCATTTCGTCGCGGAAAGACCCGCAGGCGCTGATGCTGACGACATCGGTCACGCCAATCCGCTTGAGCGCGTCGATATTGGCGCGGTACGGCAGGTCAGACGGGCTGTGGACATGGCCGCGCCCGTGACGGGGCAGAAAGGCGATGGGCAATCCCGAAAGCCTGCCGGTCAGAATGTCATCCGAAGGCTCGCCCCAGGGTGAGGGTACGGTGATCCATGCGGGGTCTTCCAAACCCGGTATGTCGTACAGGCCCGATCCCCCGATGATTCCCAGCTTCGTCATACTTTCGCCCCCAACCGGTGCTAATCGGCCCCATGCAGACACACAACCAGAACATGCAAATACTGACAAGGGCTGAGCGGACCGTGCGGGTCCCTTGGTGGCTGGCGGCGCTTTGGTTGCTTGGTTTTGTGGCACTTTTGGTGGTCGGCGTGATTTTTGCCATGGTGCCGGGGCCGGCGATCTGGGCCGAAGGTGTCTCGGCCCGGTTGATCTGGCCGGTGACGGTGGCATCGATCCTCTATGGGCTTTTGACGGCCAGCGCGGCCCACCGGCTGGAAACATGGCGCTTTGCGATGTGGGGCAAGTTCTGGGGGCCACAGATGATGTTCATCTTTGGCATGATCCCGGCGGCGGCGATGTTCTGGATGTCTTGTTTTGTCGTGGTGCCGAATGCGCTGGCTTTCACCGCCAAAGAGCCGGTTACGTTTGCGGCGCAACTGGTGGCATTGCGCGGCGGTGGTCGGCCAGAAGACGGGCGCCGAGAATTCATCCTGAACGCTTTCGGGTATCAGAACCTGCCTTACGAGGGGCAACTTGCAGCCCCCTTCGGGCGGTTTGACCGGGTGCCGATGGCAGAGAATCTGGGTCTGACCGCGATCGATTACGGCTCTTTCTACACCACACCGGTGCCTGTCACGATCACCGGCCATCGCAACCGTTTCATTTTGGTTATCGACAGCGTGACGCGCTGACAGTCTGCCCCAAGGATTTGCGCCAGCAGGGGTGACATCAGGGTCAGTGTTCTATAGGGGTGCGCAAAATTCCTGCCCCCACCTCGAAGGAGCCGTAAATGGCCCGCACGCTTTTGGCGAGTTTCGCCAGCAATCTTTCTTTGACCAACCCAAATGCGCCGCTGACGCCGGGACAAATCCGCACTGACGTGCTGTCGGGTCTGACCGTGGCGCTGGCGCTGGTGCCCGAAGCGGTGGCCTTTGCCTTTGTGGCGGGGGTGCATCCATTGGTGGGGCTTTATGCGGCCTTTATCGTGGGTCTGATCACGGCGGTGATGGGCGGGCGGCCCGGCATGATCTCTGGTGCCACAGGCGCGCTGGCCGTGGTCATGGTCAGCCTCGTGGCGCAACACGGTGTCGAATACCTTTTTGCGACCGTGGTGCTGATGGGGCTTATCCAGATTTTCGTAGGCATCATGCGCTGGGGCAAGTTCATCCGGCTGGTGCCGCATCCGGTGATGCTGGGTTTTGTGAACGGGCTTGCCATCGTGATTTTCCTCGCGCAGCTGGGGCAGTTTCAGGTGCCCGGATCGGCTGAAAGTGCGGGTCACGGCATGGCGAATGGAGAGTGGCTATCGGGTCTGCCGCTGATGTTGATGCTGTCATTGACGGCGGTGACGATGGCGATCATCTGGGTGATGCCGCGCGTCACAACCGCGATCCCGGCACCACTTGCGGGCATCGCCATCGTGGCGGCCATCGTGATCGGCTTTGGCCTTGATGTGCCGCGCGTCGGCGATCTGGCCAGCATTGAGGGCGGCTTGCCCGCCTTTCATATCCCGATGGTGCCGCTAAATTGGGAAACGTTCGAGATTATCCTGCCCTATGCGGTGATCCTTGCCGCGATTGGCCTGATTGAAAGCTTGCTGACCCTGAACCTCGTGGGTGAGATGACCAACCAGCGCGGCGGTGCATCGCAGGAGTGCATCGCGCAGGGCGTGTCAAACACCGTGACGGGCTTTTTCGGCGGCATGGGTGGCTGCGCGATGATTGGTCAGTCCATGATCAACGTCAAATCTGGTGGCCGGACGCGGGTAGCAGGCATTGCGGCGGCGCTGTTCCTTTTGGCCTTTATTCTTTTTGCCAGCGGCCTGATCGAACAAATCCCGCTGGCCGCGCTGGTGGGTGTGATGTTCATGGTGGTGATCGGTACATTCGCCTGGAACAGCCTGACGATCCTACGCAAAGTGCCCCGCACCGATGCCTTTGTGACGATCCTTGTGACGATCGTGACCGTCGCGACCGATCTTGCCACCGCCGTTGTGGTCGGCGTGATCGTCAGCGCGCTGGCCTATGCCTGGCAGAATGCCACCCGCATTCATGCTATCAAGCGCGAAAGCCGGACTGAAGAGGGGGCGCAGGTCTATGAAATCCAGGGGCCGTTGTTCTTTGGCTCTGCTGACGGCTTCATGGAAATCTTTGATGTGGGGGCTGACCCAGACACGGTGATCGTGGATTTTGCCGCCAGCCGCGTGGCGGACCAATCCGCCTTGCAGGCGATTGAGGCGGTGGCCGGAAAATACGAAGAGGCAGGCAAGCGGATCATGTTGCGGCACCTGAGCCGCGATTGTCACAAGCTTCTGACCAAAGCCGGTCACCTTGTTGTGGATAGCGACGATGACCCCGATTATGCGCTGGCGGTGGATTACGACGTGCGCACGGGCATCATTGGCGGGCATTGACCCGGCTACGCGCAAAGCGTTCGGGGAAGGGGCTTTGCCGCTGATCCCCGCGCCAGAGCGGATGTGCGACCGGGTCTTTGGCCCGCAGCAGATGGCGGGCCAGCACGGTGCGGTAAGACGGGTAGTAATACCCGTGATTGCGGCGCAGGTATTTGTCGCGGTTTGATCGGAACAGCGCGGGCAGCTTGTACCACGCCACGCGCGGGTGCATGTGGTGCACCACGTGGTAGTTGTTGTTGAGGAAGAGAAGCGCGAAAAGCCCGCGATCCTCAATCACCACGGTGCGGCCACGGGCGCTGTCATGCGCCTGATGTTCCAGAAATGTGCGCAACCGCAAAAGCGACAGGCCACCATAGGCGGCAAGCGCATAGGCCCAAAGCGGCATGGCGCTGATAGCCAAGACCCAAACCAGTACCACTGCAACCGCAATGCCGTGGCGCAGCCATCCGCGCAGTACCTTGCGGTCGCCCGCGCGGATCAACTCAAAATCCTCCCACATAAAGCGGATTTGCCCGATCAATGGGCCCAAAAGCATCCGCCCCAGGAGCGTGTTGTTAAGCTGCATGAGTGCTCTTAGCGCCTGCGGCATCCGTTCCCAGATCACCGGGTCGATGTAGTTCGTCTCGGGGTCGTCGTAGGGATCGGTCAGCATCGCGTCGCGATGATGCTCCAGGTGGGTATCACGAAACCGCTTGTAAGGGATGGCAAGGTTGAGCGTCAGAAAAACCAGTGTCTCATTCAGCCGTTGGTTGCGAAAAGGGTGGCCATGCAGAACCTCATGCTGCAGGGACGATTGCAGGGCCACAAAAAGCGCGGTGAGGACGATGGCCAGCGGCAAGGACCAAGCCGCGAGCCAGAGCGTTGTGGCCGCCCAGCCCGCATAGCACGCAACGATCAATACCAGCGTTGGCCAGTCCCGCATTCCGTTATCCCTGTTGTCCCTGCGCACAGCGGTAACAGGTTCGTGATGTCAGGACTTGTCAGTTTGCGCCCAAAACACTGCCGTTTTTGCGCTATTCGTCGGGACGGTTGAGGCTGAAGACCTCGCGCACGACCGAATAGTCGCGGTAGCCGAGGCGGGTCAGCGGGTTGAAGGTGGTCACGTCAAAAAGACCGTCCTTGATGCAATCATCGCGAAGATGCACGCCGGTAACTTCTCCGAAAACGGTGAAATTCGCGGTGCCGGGCAGTTGCACGATCTGCGTCAGCTTGCATTCGAGCGTCGCAGGCGCACCTGCCACGCGGGGGCAATCGATGGTGTCGCATTGCACCTTGTCCAGTCCCGCAAGCGCGAATTCATCGGTGTCCTTGTCCCACGGGCCAGAGGTCTGGTTCATCGCGTCGCGCATGGCATATTCCACCACATTGATCGCAAAGACCCCGGTATCGCGGATGTTGGCGACGCTGTCCTTGGTGCCATCGCGGTCGGGCTTGGCAGAGGTTGACGCAAACATGACCTGCGGCGGTTCATAAGCCACGGCGTTAAAAAACGAATAGGGGGCCAGATTGTCGGCCCCATCCGCCCCGCGCGTGCCAATCCAGGCAATCGGGCGGGGTGTCACGATGGCGTTGAACGGGTTGTGCGGCAGGCCGTGGCCGTCGGCAGGGCGGTAGAACATGGAAGGTCTTTCTTTGACAAAGCGTGCGCTTTAGGTAGCGTGCCACCAAAGCAGAGGCCAGTTGAAAGAACCATGCCCGCAGAGCAGATCGCACTGGCGCAGGAAACACCAGCAGACCATTGGGAGGTCGAGGCGCTTTACGACCTGACCTTTGCGCCGGGGCGCACGGCCTTGTCGTCTTACCGGCTGCGCGATGATGTGGACCCGATTGCGGAACTTTGTCTGACGGCGCGGGATCCGGGTGGCATTCTGGCGGGCGCAATCAGGAACTGGCCGGTGCGGATCGGGACAGCAAAGGCGATCCTGCTGGGGCCAGTGGCCGTGCACCCCACACGGCAGGGCGAAGGGATCGCGGCCCTTTTGATGTGGCGCACGATTGAACTCGCACGGGATGCAGGCTGGGACCGGGTCATGCTGGTGGGTGATGCGCCCTATTATGGGCGGTTCGGGTTTGAGCGTCTCAATGACGTCATTATGCCACCGCCCACCAACCCTGCGCGGGTGCTGGGAATTGCACTCAACGATGGTGCTTGGGACGGCGTGTCAGGCGATGTGACCCGGGCACTTGATTGAAAACCCATCCGGGCAACCATATCTCTAAGGGGTAGGATCACAGGACGCCCCATGAAGATCATCAACCCCGAGACGACGTTCCCGCCACTGTCCACAGAGGCAAAGGCGCAGGTGACGGCCCTTGCCGACCGGCAGAAACGGGCCAACGGGGTGCTGATGAAAGCGATCAACTTTGTTGGCGGGCAGGTTGAGGATACGCTGAAATTGCTGCCAAAGGGCGCACGTAGCCAAATTGATGACGCCGCCCGCAGCGCGTTGCAGAAAAGCTATGATCTGGCGGCCGGGTCGCGCAAGGGCCGGTTTGCCCAAACGGTCCAGACAGATGCGGGCCACAAGGTGATGGCCACAATTTCAGGCGCGCTGGGCGGGCTGGGTGGCCTGCCGACGGCGCTGGCAGAACTGCCGGTTGCGACAACGATGATTTTTCGCGCCGTACAGGGCGTGGCCGCGCAATATGGTGAAGATCCGACAACGGCTGAAACCCGGCTGGAATGCCTTGCCGTTTTTGGCGCTGGCGGCCCGGGGGCCGAAGATGACGGCGTTGACACCTCTTTCATCGGCGCGCGTCTGGGGCTGACCGGTGCTGCGGTGCATGGGCTGGTCAGCAAGGTGGCGCCCCGCTTTGCCACCGTGCTGAGCCAAAAGCTCGCCAGTCAGGCTGTGCCAGTGCTGGGCGCAGCGGCGGGGGCAGGTACAAATTACGCCTTCACCGACTACTACGTGGAAATGGCCCATGTGCACTTTGGCCTGCGCCAGATGGCGCGAACGCATGGCGAAGATCAGGTGCTTGATGCCTTTCACGCGGCCCTTGCCAAAGCCAAGGTTCCGGTCAACACGGCCTAGGTGATCTTGCCACCTGCCATGGCGCCCGTCAGGCGGGCGTTTTCAACCAGATAGTCCGACACCGCGCGTCGCACGGATTGTGCGCCGTTGTCGCGAGCCTCATCAATCACCGCTTTGACTTCGGTCAGGTCGACCTGCCGCAAAAGGTGTTTGACCGGTCCGACAGAAGCAGGGCGCATTGAAAGGGTGCCAAAGCCGATGGCCGCAAAACAGATCGCCTCCACCGGGCGGCCCGCATCCTCACCACAAAACGACAGCGGCGTGCCCGCGGCGTTGCACTTGTCGGCCACCTGTTCAAGGAAGGACAGGAAACTGACGTTGAGCGTATCATAGCGCCGCCGGACCCGTTCATTTTCGCGGTCTGCCGCATAGAAGAACTGCTTGAGGTCGTTGCCGCCGACAGACAGAAAATCGACCTCTTCAAAAAAACCACCCGCCGCAAAGCCAAGCGAGGGGGTTTCCAGCATCGCGCCAACCTCAAGCTTGGAGGGCAGGGGGTTGCCAAGGCGGCTTTCGCGTTCCAGCACCTTTTCGAGTTCCGCCTTCGCCTCGCGGAATTCACTGCGCAGGGTAATGAAGGGGAACATGACCGTCAGCGGCCCGCCCTTGGCCGCCCGCACAAGCGCCTGCAACTGCATCCGCAGGATGCCCGGTTTGTCGAGCCCGACGCGGATCGCGCGCCAGCCCATGGCCGGGTTCGGCTCATCATTGGGCTTCATGTAGGGCAGCACCTTGTCGGACCCGATATCAAGTGTGCGGAAGGCCACGCGGCGTCCGCCGGCGGCCTCGATCACGCGGGCATAAAGGGCTGACAGCTCTGCGCGGCGCGGCATCTGACTTCGGATCAGGAACTGCAGTTCGGTGCGAAAAAGGCCCACGCCCTCGGCCCCGGACCCGGCAAGTGAGGGCAGATCGGCCATCAGCCCTGCGTTCATATGCAGGTTGATCGTGCGCCCGCATTTGGCCGTCGCGGGCAGATCCCGAATGCTGGCATAACGTTCCTGCGCGCGGGTCTGCATCGCGATCTTGTCGGCAAAGGCTGCCTGCACCGTGTCATCGGGGCGCAGGTGCACGATGCCCTGTTCGCCATCGACCAAAATCTGGTCGCCGTTCAACGCCTCTGTCGTGATGCCCTTGGCGTTGATCACCAGCGGAATCGCCCAGGCGCGGGCAACGATGGTGGCATGCGACCCGACAGAGCCTTCTTCCAGCACGATCCCCTTGAGGGTCTTGCCGTAGTCAAGCAATTCGCCCGGACCGATGTTGCGGGCCACAAGAATGGGGTTGTCCGGCATCTCGGCGCCCGTGTCGCCGCCTTGACCGGTCAGGATGCGCAGCAACCGGTTCGACAGGTCATCAAGATCGTGCAACCGCTCGCGCATATAGGCGTCAGAGGATTGCCCCAGCCGTGTCCGCGCAAGAGATTGCTCTTTCTCAACCGCCGCCTCTGCCGACAGGCCATTTTCAACGTCTGCCTCCATCCGCCGCATCCAGGATTTGGAATTGGCGAACATCCGGTAGGCTTCAAAGACCTGTTTCTGATCGGTGCTGACGGTGGTCTGATCCGACAGCATCTCATCCACGCTGATGCGCAGGTGATCGACAGCTTCGCGCAGGCGGATCATTTCCGCCTCTGGATCATCCGAGATGGGGTTGGTGACGACAACGCGCGGTTCGTGCAGGTAAACCTGCCCCGCGCTGGCCCCTTCCTGCGCGATAGAGCCGCGGAACATCACCGGATTCTGATGGCGGGCCGAGAGCGCGGCACCTTCACCGACAAATGCCCCCAACTCTGTCATTTCGGCCAGCACCATGGCGACAACTTCCAGAGCGTAAACCTCATCGGCGCTGAATTCGCGCGCCTCTTTGGATTGCACCACGAGCACGCCCATCGTTTCGCCCAGTCGCTGCACGGGAACGCCGCAGAACGAGGAATAGCGTTCCTCTCCTGTCTCGGCCATGTAGCGAAAGCCCTTCGCCGATGGCGCATCGGCGGTGTTCACAACCCGTTTTGTCTTGGCCACGCGACCGACAAGGCCCTCACCCAGCCGCATCCGGGTCTGGTGTACGGATTCGGCCTTCAACCCTTCGGTGGCGCATAGCTCCAGCGTGTCTTCGTCGCGGAACAGGTAGATGGAACACACTTCGGTCTGCATCGAATTTGCGGTCAGCGTGACAATCTTGTCCAACCGTTCCTGCCCGGCGCTGTCCTCTGCCAGCGCACGGCGCAAGCGCCCCAAAAGCTTGCGGCTTTCTGTCTCGATCCGTTCGGGCATTCTGCTCCCCACGCCATCACTAAGGCTACCTATAGGCGAGTTCGGTACGGAAGGGGAGTGGGAAAGAAAGGGGGTAAGAAACGATTGTTGTGGGTCCGGACCACGGTTTTGGTCCCGAAACCACCATTGTGCACATGAGGATGTTCACATAAAGTTCTCATGATGATGCGGAGGTCATATATGCCACTTGGGACAAAACTGAACGGGACATTGCGCCGGTTCATCGAACGTCAGAAGGTCTTTTTCGTTGCGACTGCGGCAAAGGATGGGCGGGTCAATCTGTCTCCGAAAGGCGCAGATACGCTGCGAATTCTGGACGACCGCCATATTCGTTGGTTGAATTTGTCAGGTAGCGGGAATGAAACCGCGGGCCACTTGCTGCAGACGAACCGGATCACGCTGATGTTCTGTGCATTTGAGGGCGACGCCCTGATTTTGCGTGTCTATGGAAAAGCAACGGTAATCCACCCTCGGGACGCCGGGTGGGCCAATGCGACGTCTGATTTCCCGGATCTCGCCGGCAGCCGTCAGGTCTATGACGTGGAAATCGAGAATGTTCAAACCTCTTGCGGAACGGGCGTGCCGGTCATGAGGTTCGAAAAAGACCGGGCACAAGAAGAGTTGGTCCCATACTACGACGACCTTGGGCCCAGTGGAGTCGAAGCGTATTGGCGCAAGAAAAACACAACGACGATCGATGGCTTCCAAACTGGGCTTTTTGACAAAGATGGATAGGCGGCGGCGTCGTGTGCGGCGACCTTTAAGCCGCTTTTTCCAGCTCAAACGCATCGTGCAACGCTTGCACGGCCAGTTCCATATACTTGCGGTCGATCAGGACGCTGACTTTGATCTCGGATGTGGTGATGACCTTGATGTTCACACCTTCGTCGCGCAGCGTGGCAAACATCTTGGCAGCGACACCTGCGTGAGACCGCATCCCGATACCAACGATGCTGACTTTGGCCACATCCGTGTCGGCCACCAGATCGTGGAAATTGATGTCGCCTGCGTCCTTGGCGGCCTGCATCGCAGCCTCGGCACGCTTCACCTGATCGGTGGGGCAGGAAAAGGTCATATCCGTGCGCCCATCTTCCGAGATGTTCTGCACGATCATGTCCACGTTGACGCCCGCATCGGCCAGCGGGCCAAAAATGGCGGCGGCAATGCCCGGACGGTCGGCCACGGAAATCAGGGTCATCTTCGCTTCATCACGGGAATAGGCCACACCGGCCACGACATTGCTTTCCATGATTTCCTCCTCTGCGCAGACAAGCGTGCCTGCGTCTTCTGACGGTTCTTCAAAACTGCTGAGCACCCGCAAGCGTACATTGTAGCGCATCGCCAGCTCGACCGAGCGGGTTTGCAGGACCTTGGCGCCAAGGGACGCGAGTTCCAGCATCTCTTCAAACGCGATCTTGTCCAGCTTGCGGGCCTTGTCGGTGATGCGCGGGTCCGTGGTGTAGACGCCATCGACATCGGTGTAGATATCGCAACGCTCGGCCTCAAAAGCGGCAGCAAAGGCCACGGCGGTGGTGTCCGATCCACCGCGTCCCAGCGTGGTGATCCGTCCCTCGGGGCTGACGCCCTGAAAGCCCGCGACAACGGCGACTTTCATGCCTTCGGCGAACTTGGCGCGGATGTTTTCGGGCGGGATGTCTTCGATCCGGGCGCTGGAATGGGCGCTTGTCGTCTTGACCGGCACCTGCCAGCCCTGCCACGACCGCGCGGGAATTTCCATTTCCTGCAAGCGCAGCGCCATAAGCCCTGCGGTCACATTCTCGCCCGACGATACCACAGCGTCATATTCGCGCGCGTCATAAAGCGGCGAGGTCTCATTCACCCAGCCAACCAGTTCGTTGGTCTTGCCCGACATGGCCGAGACGATGACGATCACGTCATAGCCTTTGGCGACCTCCAGGGCCACGCGCTTGGCCGCGCGGGCGATCCGGTCAAGGTTGGCGACAGAGGTGCCGCCGAATTTCATCACAAGTGTCGGCATGACTGCCCCTTGTTGGCGTCTTTTTCGTTCACGCCCCTTTAGCGACCTGTCTGCACAAGGGCAATGCGCATCGGTTTACAAAGCCGCAGGGGTGCTGCAATGGTCGCAGTCAAAAGGGTGGGGACATGCAAAAGGACGTCAAAATCATCGTGACCGGTGGCACCATCGACAAGGTGCATGACCCGATGACGGAATCACTGGCCTTTGCCAAGGATCAGTCGACCCATGTGCCCGAAATCCTTGCCATCGGGCGTTGCCACTTTGCCAGCGTACAGCGGATCATGTTGAAGGACAGCCTTGATTTCGATGATGCCGACCGCGACGCCATTGTCGCAGCAATCAATGCCGCAGCAGAGCCTGCGCTTGTCGTCACCCACGGCACCGGCACCATGGGCCAAAGTGCCCGCTGGGTGGCAGAGCGGGTGAGCGGCAAGACGATTGTGTTTACCGGCGCGATGCGGCCCCATTCGCTAAGCCAGTCGGACGGGATCTTCAACCTCGGCGGGGCGGTGCTGGCGGCCCAGGTGATGCCCGAAGGGGTCTACGGGGTGATGAACGGACGGATTTTTGCGGCGGCTGATCTGAACAAGAACACCGAACAGGGGCGTTTTGATGCCTAGAAATCGTGCGCGCGGCCATCCCATGTTTCAAAGCAACCGGTGGTGTCGAGCGTGAGGGCGTCAAACCGCGCCATCAACCCGTTTGCAGCTTCATCGACCGTAATCGCCGCCGCGCTGGTGCCCATATCGGTCTGGACCCAGCCGGGGTGATAGATCCCCACGGCCACGCCATCGCGGCGCAGATCACTAGCCAGATTGCGCCCCAAGTTCAGCACCGCGGCCTTGGAGGCGCGGTAAATATAGCTGCCCCCCGGCGCGTGGGTGTCAGAGGCCATCTGGCTTGAGATGATCGCGATCTTGCCACGGGCCGCGCGGATGTTGGGCAAGAGCCCTTGAATGGTCAGAAATACGCCCGTGACATTGGCGGCAAAAGTATCCGCCCATTGCTGCGGGGGGTAGTCCCGGTCAAGTGACGCGCCCTTGTCGAGGTAGACGCCCGCATTGCAAACCAGCAGATCAATTGGCTGATCCGCAAGCCCGGCGGCAAAGGTCTTTTGACTGGCCGGGTCGGTCACATCCAGTTGCGCAAAACCGGGAAAAGGAGCCGCGCGATGGGTGCCCAGAACCGTGCCGCGCGCGGCATAAAGGTCATAAAGTCCGCGCCCGATGCCTCGGTTCGCGCCGGTAATCACAACGGTCATCAGTTCGCTTTCTTGGTGGGCACAAAGGGCAGCGGCAGCACAGGCACGCCGTCTTCGATCAGCTTTTTGGCGTCTTGCGCATTGGCCTGTCCGTAGATTGACCGTTCCGGGATCAGCCCGTCATGCATATCCCGCGCCTCTTGCGCGAAGGACAGACCGACGTAGTCGGAATTCGCCTCGACCTGTTCCTTGATCTTCTCAAGCGGTGCCTTTGGTGCCGTGATGTTGCCCTTTGTCGGCAGGGCCGGGGCCATCAGCGTCTTGCTGACCTTGGCTGATCCACAGTCTGTGCAGGCCACCATGCCCGCCTGCACCAGCTTGTCAAAGGCAGCGGCGTTCTGGAACCAGCTTTCAAACTGGTGATCCTTGTCACATTTGAGGCTGTATTTGATCATCTCTGGCCTTGGCTCCTGCCGCGCAAAATAGTGCAGATCGCGCCACCTGCAAGCTGGTTCACGGCAAGGTGTCGGGGTCAAACTGTGCCACGATCCGGCGCAACTCTGGCTCTGCCAACCGTTTGGCGGCCTTTTTGGGTGACAGCCACTTGCGTTTGCGCTGTTTGCGTTCGGGCCATTTGGCGTGTTCTCCCTGCACTTCCAGCGGGTAAACCATCACAATCACCGGCGCGAGCGATTTGGACATCGTCTTGACGTATGCATAGACGCCCAGACAGCGGTCGATCGCGCGGCCGGTCAGCCCGGCCTCTTCCCAGGCCTCGGTCGCCGCTGCATCTGCCGGGGTTTCCTTGTGCATGGGCCAACCCTTGGGCAGAATCCAACGTTTGGACCGGCGAGAAGTGACAAGACAAACCCGCAGCTTGCCATCGTCATAGCGGTAACAAAGTGCGGCAAACTGTGTGCGCACGTCCGTCTTGCCGCCTGCGCGCAGCTTCAGCGGCAGTTGCCCGTTCTTGGTCCGGGTGGGTTTGAGGCTTGCAGGCGGTTTCATATGCGTTACGTCCTTGGGTCGTCGCGTCATTATCCCCAAGGGCCCGCCCATGACCATCCCCCGTTTTATCGGGTCAGAAATCTACCGCCATTCCAGTTATGGCCCGCGTCATCCACTGCGGGTGCCACGCGTATCGACCGTGATGGACCTTACCCGCGCGATGGGGTGGCTGCCGGATGCGCAATACATCACCAGCCCACGCGCAAAACCGGCGGCCCTGCACAGCTTTCATACCCCGGATTATGTGACGGCACTGCAACAGGCAGAGGCATCGCAAGAGGTGAGCGATGCGGTCCGCGCCCGCCATGGCCTTGGTACGCACGACAATCCGGTCTTTCCAGAGATGTATCGCCGTCCTGCCACCTCTGCCGGGGCGGCGCTTTTGGCGGGGGAATTGTTGAAAGATGGGGGAGTGATCTACACGCCAGCGGGTGGCACGCATCACGGCTTTCCTGACAGGGCGGGTGGCTTTTGCTACCTGAATGATCCGGTGCTTGCGATCCAGTCCCTGCGCCGTAACGGGGCCCGGCGGGTGGCCTATGTGGATATCGACGCGCATCACCCCGATGGGGTAGAGCATGCCTTTGCCGATGATCCGGATACGCTGTTGATCTCAACACATGAAGAAAACCGCTGGCCGCGTACAGGCGCGCTGACGGATGTGGGGGTGGGGCAGATCTTTAACCTGCCGCTTCCCAAAGGTGCGCATGACGACGACATGGCTTTGGCACGTGACACCCTGATCCTGCCAGCGGTGCAGGCCTTCGCTCCTGATGCCATTGTGCTGCAATGCGGGGCGGACGCGGTGGAAGAGGACCCGCAGTCGCGCCTGTCGCTGTCGAATAATGCCCACTGGGCGGTTGTGGCAGCGCTGATGGGTATGGCGCCAGGCCTGATGGTGCTGGGTGGTGGCGGCTATAACCCGTGGTCTGTTGGTCGCTGCTGGACCGGTGTCTGGGCCATGCTGAACGGCCACGTGGTGCCAGATGTTCTGCCCGCGCCCGCCCAGGACGTGTTGCGCGCGCTGCGCTGGGACGGTCAGCGCCGGGTGAAGGTGCCGCCAGCCCATTGGATCACGACGCTGCAGGATGCACCCCGCAATGGACCTATTTCGGATGACGTGCGGGCGCGGGTCACGGCCTTGGCAGCGCGGGTAAGATCGCTTTGATCTCTGCGATGAGCGGGGCAAGATCGACGGGTGCCGCCACCGCGCGCGCCTTTTCAGCCATGCCGGTGTCGCCGAGGTGCTGCGCCATGGCATCGGCCAGCCTTGCGGCGTCTTTGACGCGTACTGCGCCGCCCGCCGCATGAAGTGCTGCGTAAGTCTCTGCAAAGTTGCGCACCGAGGGCCCGTGCAGGATCGGGCAATCATAGGCGATCGGTTCAAACGGGGTGTGCCCCCCTTTGTCGACGAGCGATCCGCCCAGAAATGCCACGCCCGAGACCCGGTACCAGAGCGGCATTTCCCCAAGCGTATCAGCCAGATAGACGGGTTTGTCCGGACCCTCGCCCAAACTGCGCCGGGAAACCCCAAGTCCCGCAGCGCGCGCCAGATCAGCAATCTCTGATCCCCGCGCGGGGTGGCGCGGCGCGAGGATCAGGCGCAGGTCAGTCCGTTTGCGACGAAGGTCGGCGAAGGCCTTGAGCACCACCGCTTCCTCACCCGCATGGGTCGACGCAGCAAGCAGGGTCGTCGTGCGGTCAAACACCTGAACGTCATCCGGCAAAGGTCGGTTGTCAGCCAGATAAGCCGCTTTCAGTGTCACCGGTGGGCGCAGCGCGGCCTTTGGCACCCCCAACCGACGCAGGTTTTCGGCAGACCGCGCATCCTGCGGCACCGCCATGGCCACCGGGGCCAAAATGCGTGACGCAACGCGTCTGAACCGTCGCCAATTGCGTGCCGACCCATCCGACATTCGCGCGCCGAGCAGGATCACGGGGCGATCCGCGTTGTGGGCCGCCAGCAGGCGCGCGGGCCACAGCTCATTCTCCAGCACAATCAGTGCAGAGGTCTGGCGGGCCATGCGTCGCGCGACGGCGCGAAAGTCCAATGGGGCCAGTGCCGAGGTCACATGCGCCATCCCCCAGCTTTGCACCCGGTCACGACCCGTCGTCGTGTTGGCCGTCACCAGCAGTGGCCTGTCCGCAAGTGCGGCGATAACCGGCTTGGCCGAGGCGAGTTCCCCGACGCTTGCGCCGTGTATCCAGACCGCGCCGGTCGGCCCCTTTGGCCCGCGCAGCCGGGTCCGCAGATCAACCCAGCTTTCGCGCCCCCGTAGAACCGCCCAAAGGCGGCCCGCGACCAGAATTGGCAGCAATATCACGTAGATCAGGCGCAGGATCAGCATTACACATTGTTCATTCGGTTCCCCGACGACCTATCAGGGTGCGCGCGGTCTTGCCAAGCGATGGGTGGGGCGAAATAGTCGCGCCATGGCGATCAGGACGTTCATATGTGCGGCAACGATAACCTGCGCGGTTGCGGCACAGGCCGACCCGCTGGTCGTATTTGCCGCCGCCAGCCTGAAAGAGCCGATGGACGTGCTTGCCGCCGTTCACGGCGATACGGTCGTGTCCTATGGCGGCAGCGGTCTTTTGGCGCGTCAAATCCTGCAGGGTGCGCCTGCGGATGTGGTGGTGCTGGCCCACCCTCAATGGATGGATGCGCTGGGCGATCTGGCACAGGACCGCGTTGATCTTTTGGGCAATGAGCTGGTTTTGATCGGGCCTGCCGGTCCGACCATCGCGCTGACCCCCGAAGCGGTTGGCGTAGCACTGGGCGAAGGGCGGTTGGCGCTGGGCCTCACCAAAGCGGTGCCCGCTGGGCAATACGCGGCAGAGGCGCTGACGACACTGGGCCTGTGGGACGGGGTGCAGGGCCAACTGGCAGAGGTGGACAGTGTGCGTGCGGCCCTTTCGCTGGTTGCACGGGGCGAAGCGCCGTTGGGCATCACCTATGCCAGCGACGCGCAGGCCGAGGATCAGGTCGACATCCTCGCGACTTTTCCGCCAGACAGCCACGCGCCAATCACCTATCCTGCGGCCCGGATCAGCAATGATGCCCGTGCGACGGCATTCCTCGTGCTTTTGGCCAGCACCGAGGGGCAAACCATCTTTGCAGAGGCGGGCTTTGTCCCGCTTGTCGCACCTTGACGCTGGGGCTGGATGCCGCCGCCTGGACAGCGGTGCTGCTGTCCCTGCGGGTCGCGGTGGTTGCGACGCTGTGCGCGCTGCCGCTTGCGATCTGGGTGGCGCATCTGCTTGCCCGCCGCGACTTTCCCGGCAAACAGGTCGTCAACGGACTTGTGCATCTTCCACTGGTCCTGCCACCGGTTGTCACGGGCTACCTTTTGCTCGTTGTCTTTGGCGGCAATGGCGTGATCGGCGGTTGGCTGCGCGACCTGACTGGTTTCACCTTTGCGTTTCGCTGGACCGGGGCCGCGCTGGCCGCAGCGATCATGGCCTTTCCCCTCATGGTCCGCGCAATCCGGTTGGGGATTGAGGCCATCGACCAAGGCCTTGAAGAAGCGGCCGCGACCTTGGGCGCATCCCGCTGGCGCATCTTTCGCACTGTGACGCTGCCGCTGATCCTGCCCGGAGTGCTTGCCGGGGCGGTGCTGGGTTTTGCCAAGGCGCTTGGCGAGTTTGGCGCGACCATCACCTTTGTCGCGGCCATTCCCGGCCAGACCCAAACGATACCGTCCGCGATCTATGCCTTGTTGCAGGTGCCGGGGCAGGAACCAGCGGTCGTGGCGCTGGTGGTTGTCTCAATCATTTTGGCGATGGGGGCGCTGATCGCGAGTGAATGGCTGGCGCGGCGGGTGCGCAGCAAATGATTGACGTCGTGATCAAACAGCAACTGGGTCAGTTGGCGCTCGATGTGGCCTTTTCCGCGCCTGCTGGGCTGACGGCGATCTTCGGGCCTTCGGGTGCGGGCAAGACCAGCATCCTGCGCGCCGTGGCCGGGCTGTCGCAGCCAGCATCGGGGCATGTCCGGCTTGACGGAACAGACATTGGCGTTCTTGCACCGCAGGCGCGGCGCATCGGTTATGTCTTTCAGGATGCACGGCTTTTCCCGCATATGACGGTTGAGCAGAACCTGACCTATGGCGGCGCCCACGACCGTGATCGCATTATCGACATGCTGGGGCTGTCAGAGTTGCTGGGTCGTTATCCGGCCCGCCTGTCAGGCGGTGAGGCGCAGCGCGTCGCCATTGGCCGGGCGCTGATGTCCGCGCCGCAACTTCTATTGCTGGACGAACCACTTGCCGGCCTGGATGCTGCCCGCAAGGCCGAGGTTTTGCCCTATCTGGAACGCCTGCGCGATATTGCTGAGATGCCGATCCTTTACGTCAGCCATGATATGGCAGAGGTCGCGCGACTGGCCACGACGCTGGTGCTTCTCCGCGATGGGCGCGTTGTGCGGGACGGGCCGCTTCTTGATCTGTTGAGCGATCCAGCGCAGATCCCCGTGCTGGGGGCAGAGGTCGCGGGTGCACTTTTACCGGTGCAGGTCACGGGCTTTGACGCGACCGATCAAATGACCACACTGACCGCCGATGCGGGTGCGATCCTGGTGCCGGGCCAATTGGGAGAGATTGGTCAGTCCCTGCGCCTGCGTATTCCTGCCCGCGATATCATTCTGTCGAAAACTGTGCCCGCGGATGTCAGCGCGCTCAACATTCTGCCGGTCACGATCGCAGACCTTTCGGAAGTGGATGGCGCCTTTGTCGACGTGACCCTTCAGGCCGGTTCGGATCGGCTTTTGGCGCGGATCACCCGGCGGTCCTGTCAGCGGCTGGACCTGTCACCAGGGCAGGCGATCCACGCGATTGTCAAAGCCACCGCCATCGGACGATGATCGCGCAAGGCCCCGCAACGATTGCGGTTTTCGGCGACCACGGTAAGCTAAGACCAACATGATTTAGGAAGACCGCGATGAAACTTGCAGACAGCCAAACCATCAATGCCGATGCGGCCACCGTTTGGGCCGCGTTGCTGGACCCAGCGGTGCTGCAGGCCTGCGTGCCGGGCTGCACAGAGATGACAGGCAACGCCGATGACGGCTTTACCGCGACGGTCGTGCAAAAGGTTGGTCCGGTCAAAGCGACCTTCAAAGGCGGTGTGACGATATCAAACCGGGTGGAGCAGCAAAGCCTGACCATCACCGGCGAAGGTAAGGGCGGTCCTGCGGGCTTTGCCAAGGGCGGGGCCGACGTGCGGCTTGATCCGCAAGGGGATGTGACGGTGCTGCACTACGATGTTGAGGCAAAGGTTGGCGGCAAACTGGCGCAACTGGGCAGTCGAATTATCGACGGCTTTGCCAAGAAGATGGCGGATGAGTTCTTTTCCAACTTCAAGGACGCCGTAGAGGGTCCCGGTGAAGACGATGACGCCGCCGACGAAGATGCACCCAAAAAGGGTTGGTTCAAGCGTCTGACGTCCTGAGGTTTCACAGGGAGTTACCATGGCAGTCCCTAGGGGAATCGAACCCCTCTTTCCAGGTTGAAAACCTGGCGTCCTAACCGATAGACGAAGGGACCGCACTTGGTGAGGCGCGTTTTAGGGAAAGCCGCAGGTAAGGGCAAGAGGATTCTGGCAAGAGATTGCCACAAATTTTCAGGCGCGTTTCAGGCAGGTGCGGCATCTTCAAGACGCAGCTGTGGGCTTTGCCGACCACGCCACGTGTTGACCTCAAGCCGGCCCGCCAAATGGAACCGCGCACCGCCGTGTCCGGTCAGCATCGGCCCCAGCGGACCGTCCATCGCGCCAAAGGCGATGGCATCAATCCGCGCGCCCAGCCCGTCGCCAAAGGTGACCTTCAAATGTCCCGTTCCGACCTCTTTGGCAAAGAGGATCTGACAATCGGGAAAGGCAAATCGCGGGGCAGGGGCACCCGCGCCAAAGGGGCCAGCGGCCTCGAACATTTCGATCAGCTCGACCGTGGCGGCACCGGGCATCAGCACGCCGTCCAGTCTTAGATCCGCAGGGCCCAGCGAATCGGCACCCTGTCGTGCCAGTAGTTCCTCAAGCCGCGCCATCGCCGGTTCCAGTTTGTCGCGCAGCAGCGTCAGACCTGCGGCCATCTTGTGACCGCCGCCCTTTTCCAGCAGCCCCTCGGTGGCAAGCCGCTGGATGGCGGCGCCGAGATCGATCCCCGCGACCGACCGCCCCGATCCTTTGCCAATATCGCCGTCAAATCCGATCACGATTGCGGGGCGGTTAGTCTGTTCTTTCAGGCGCGAGGCGACAATGCCGACCACGCCGGGGTGCCAGCCGTCCGCCGCCGCCCAAACAAGCGCGCCATCACTGCCGCGTGTCTCGGCCTGTTCAAGCGCGAGCGCGCGCACGTCTGCCTCGACCGCGCGCCGTTCGGTGTTCAACTCATCCAGCTTGTCGGCCAGATCAGCCGCCTCTTGCGCATTGTCGGTCGACAGCAGGCGCGCACCCAGATCAGCCTTGCCGATGCGGCCACCGGCATTCACGCGCGGCCCTAACAGAAACCCCAAATGATAAGACGTCGGCGCGGTATCAAGCCCCGCCACATCGGCCAGAGCGCGCAGCCCGATCCGGTCGCGCCGCGCCATCACCGTCAGCCCCTGCCGCACCAGCGCACGATTCACGCCGATCAACGGGGCCACGTCTGCCACTGTTGCCAATGCCACCAGATCAAGCAGCGCCATCAGGTCCGGGCCCTTCTGGCCTGCGGCTTTCAATTGCCGGTTCGCCTCAACCAGCATCAGGAACACGACGGCGGCGGCGCAAAGATGCGCCAGATCACCGCTTTCATCCTGCCGGTTCGGGTTCACCACGGCCAGTGCATCGGGCAGGGTTTCAGCGCCCAAATGGTGGTCCAGAACGATCACATCCGCGCCAACTGCCGCAGCAATCGGGCCGTGGCTAAGCGTGCCGCAATCCACGCAAATGATCAGGTCGTGGTCGCGTGCAAGCGCCGCCATCGCTTCATCGTTGGGGCCATACCCCTCATCAATCCGGTCGGGGATATAAAGGGTCGCCTGTCGTCCCATGTCGCGCAGCCATGAAATCAGCAGCGCCGCGGATGACCCGCCATCCACGTCATAATCCGCAAAAATCGCGATCCGCTCTGACTGTTCAACCGCCCGCAAAAACCGCGCCGCCGCCGCACCCATGTCGCGCAGATCCAGCGGATCAGGCAACAGATCACGCAGGGTGGGTGCCAGAAAGTCCTGCGCGGCTTCAGGTGCGATGCCGCGCCGTACCAGCGTGCGACAAACCGGGGCAGGCAGGCCCGTCACCTGCGCCATCGCTTCTGATAGCCGGTCCTCTTCACCACCGGGGCCAACCCAGCGGCGCCCCGTGGCAGAGCTCTCAACTTGCAAAAATGCGGGCATATCTGGCATATCCTTCATCACTCACCACTATATCCAGTGTGAGCTTGGGGCGCTACCCGCTCTTTCTTTTGAATGCAAATATGCCCGCCGGAGGCACCGACCCTTACGCCACGGGGTTGCGGTAGATCATGTGGCGTACCGATCCGGTCTTGGACCGCATCAGAATCGTCTCGGCTGTGACAAATCCAACCTCGCGCTTGATGCCCGGCAAAAGCGATCCATCAGTGACACCCGTGGCGGCAAAGATCACATCGCCGGTGACCATGTCATCACGGGTATAGACCCGGTCGAAATTGGTGATCCCGGCCTTGCTGGCGCGGCCGCGTTCGTCGTCATTGCGGAACAAAAGCTTGCCGTAAATCTGTCCGCCCATGCATTTGAGTGCGGCCGCGGCCAGCACACCTTCGGGCGCGCCGCCGGATCCCATGTACATGTCGATGCCGGTCTTGGCAGGCTCTGCGCAATGCATCACGCCCGCCACGTCGCCATCGGTGATCAAGCGGATTGCAGCGCCTGTGCTGCGCAATTCGGCAATCATATCTTCGTGGCGCGGGCGTTCCAGCACGCAAACGGTGATATCCTCTGTCGAACACCCCTTGGCAGCGGCCAGCGCGCTGACACGTTCTGCGGGCGACATGGTCAGCGTGACAACGCCGGGCTTGAAACCGGGGCCAATCGCCAGTTTGTCCATGTAGACATCCGGCGCATGCAGCATCGACCCGCGCGGTCCCATCGCAATCACGGCCAGCGCATTGGGCATGTCCTTTGCGGTCAGCGTCGTGCCTTCCAACGGGTCAAGCGCGATATCCACGCCCGGACCTGTGCCGGTGCCAACCTCTTCACCAATATAAAGCATCGGGGCTTCGTCGCGTTCGCCTTCACCGATCACAACAACACCTGCGATATCCAGCCGATTAAGCTGCGTGCGCATGGCATCCACCGCGGCCTGATCGGCGGCCTTTTCGTCACCGCGCCCGATCAGCGAGGCACAGGCGATAGCGGCAGCTTCGGACACGCGGGCAAGGCCCAGCGATAGGTTGCGGTCGTTGAAATCGGGGGCTTTGGCCATGGTGCGGCTCCTCTAATGACGTGCCCGACCTAAACCCTTCATTGGCACTGACCTCAAGGCTGTTTGCGCTAAACCAAGGCAATCCCGCCTGCAATCAATGCGGTGTCGTCGTGTCCCGTCAGACCGCTTCGATCCGAATGGCGACCGGGTCGCCAGTCACAACGCCCGTGGCGGCAAAGTCCGCAATCGCCTCGTTCAGGGCGGCGCGGGTGGTCTTATGCGTCACGATCAATACCGGTGCCGCAGCGTCCGCATGGTCATACTGGCGCATGCGGTCGATCGAGATACCGGCATCGCCCAGGGCCGTGGCGATCTTGGCCAGGGCCCCGGGTTTATCGATCAGTTGCAGGCGCAGGTAGTATGGTGCGGCCACCGATCCCTGCGCGGCGCGGGCCTTGCGCAAGCCTTTGGCCGGTTCGCCAAAGACCGTGCCACGTACGCCGCGCGCGATGTCCATAACGTCGCCCATCACGGCACTGGCGGTCGGGCCTTCGCCCGCGCCGGGGCCGCGCAGAACAATCTGACTGACCGCATCACCTTCGAGCACCACCATATTTGTGCCGCCCTGCAATTGACCCAAGGGAGAGGCCGCAGGCACCAGACAGGGCGACATGCGCTGTTCCAGCCCGCGACCGGTCATCTGCGCCACGCCCAGAAGCTTGATCTTGTAGCCCATGTCGGCGGCCCGATTGATGTCTTCGATGGTGACAGAGCCGATGCCCTCTAGTGCAACGGCGTCAAAGTCGACCTGCGTGCCAAAGGCGATTGCTGACAGGATGGCCAGCTTGTGACCCGCGTCGATGCCGCCCACATCAAGTTCGGGGTCAGCTTCGAGATAGCCAAGCTGATTGGCCTCGTCGAACACTTCTTCATAGCTCAGCCCTGCGTCCTGCATCCGGGTCAGGATGTAGTTACAGCTACCGTTCATCACGCCCATGATGCGGGTGATCTCGTTCCCGGCAAGACCTTCGGTAAGCGCCTTTACGACCGGAATGCCGCCCGCAACAGCGGCCTCATAACGGATAACGCGCCCGGCATCTTCGGCCATCACCGCAAGCGCCTGACCGTGGACGGCCAGCATCGCCTTATTCGCGGTCACGACGTCCTTGCCCGCTTTCAACGCGGCCTCGGTTGCGTCCTTGGCGGGGCCTTCATCGCCACCGATAAGTTCGACAAAAACATCCACGTCATCGCGGGTTGCAACCGCAACGGCGTCATCTTCCCAGGCATATTTGCTCAGGTCCACATCGCGGTTTTTGGACTTGCTGCGGGCTGTGACTGCCACGATCTCGACCGGGCGGCCTGCGCGGCGCGCCAGCAAATCGGCTTGCTGCTGCACGATCTTGACGACCCCCACACCAACGGTGCCCAGTCCGGCAATGCCAAGGCGCAATGGTTCTGTCATGGGGTGGCTCCGGGGTCTGAATTCTGTGTTGGGGTCTCGTTAGCGAAAAGGCGAGGTTACCGCAACGGGCCGGTTGCAATGCCCGCCCGCATGCGGTTCCGGGTGGGGCCGTCGATAATGGCCCCGCGCAATGCTGCGGCCCGGGCCTGCAGAGCCGCGATGCGCCCATCAAGTCCGGCATCCGGCGCAGGCTGCAGGCGCTGTGCTTCTGCTGCGGCCAAAACCGGCCCCAAGGGGACCAACGCAGGGTAATCTGCCCGGGCGGCATCGGCACTGACCCGATCCTGCAACGCCGGGAAAGGGGTGCAGGCCGTAGCCAATAGCAGGATCAAAGGCAGGATGGGGCGCACGGGATCTCTTTTCTTCATGTTGGCTGCGATCTTATCGGTCCGCCAAACCGGGGGAAAGGCCGCGTTGGGGGCTTTTCAAATGAACGCACGTTCAGTTAGATGGGCGCATGGCACGCAAACAAGGCTCTCACTCTGACATCACCGGCCCCAAAGTGCGCGAGGCCGCGCTGCGGCTGATCGCCCAGCATGGCTATGCGGCTGTGTCGATGCGCCAGATCGCGGGTGAGGTCGGCGTGCAGGCGGGCGCGCTTTACAACTATATCGCAGACAAGCAATCGCTGCTGTTTGATCTGATGCAAAGCCACATGGATGAGGTGCTGACCGCAGCGGCAAGGGAAGATCTGACCGGCGATCCGGTTGCCGCTCTTGAACGCTTTACCGCGTTTCACATCCGGTTTCATCTGCCGCGCCGGGATCAGGTCTTTGTCTCATATATGGAGCTGCGCAACCTTGATCCGGACAATTTCACCCGGATCGAAGCCATGCGCCGCGCCTACGAGGACCGGTTAGAGGCGATCCTCAAGGCTGGGGTCGCGGCGGGTGTCTTTGCCGTTGCCGACACACGCGTCACGACATTGGGGCTGATTGCGCTGCTGACAGGCATCACCAATTGGTATGATCCTGATGGGCGGCTGGATATCGATACAGTGCAGGCGATCTATACCGAACTCGTGCGCAAGGCCGTCGCGGCCTGACCGCAAGCCCTTGAATTCTGTCGCAATCAGGCTTGCGGCCCTGTGCTTCGCCGTCCACCTTGCCCCCAAACACCAAGGGGAGGCGTGGTGATGAAGGTAGGGTTTATAGGTCTGGGGAATGTCGGCGCGAAGCTGGCAGGCAGTCTGCTGCGCAATGGGCACGATCTTGTGGTCTATGACCTTGATCCCGCACTGGTGCAGGGTTTCACCGACCGGGGCGCTGTGGCAGGCACAGGACCCGCCCAAATGATGCGCGATTGTGAGGCGGTCATAACCTGTTTGCCATCGCCTGCAGCCTGCGAGGCTGTTGTCACCGAGATGATGCCAGAGGTCGGACCGGGCAAAATCTGGATGGAAATGTCCACCACCGACGCCGAAGACGTGGCGCGTCTGGGTGCCATGGTCGTGGCCAAGGGCGGGGCGGCTGTCGAATGTCCGGTCTCTGGCGGATGCCACCGCGCCGATACCGGCAATATCAGCATCTTTGCAGGGTGTGACCGGCCCACGTTTGAGCGTGTCCTGCCACTTTTGACCACGCTTGGACGCAGGGTGCTGCATACCGGCGAGATGGGCACGGCCAGCAAACTGAAAGTCATGACCAATTATCTGGCCACCGCCAACCTTCTGACGGTCTGCGAGGCGATGGTCACGATGAAAGCGGCTGGTCTGGACCTCGCGACGACCTATGAGGCGATCAAGATCAGCTCTGGCACATCATTCGTGCATGAAACCGAAAGTCAGATGATCCTCAACGGGTGCCGGGACATCAACTTTACCATGGACCTTGTAAAAAAGGACATCGGACTGTTTGACGATATCGCAAAGGCGCATGATGTACCGCTTGAGATCAGCCCGTTGATGGTTTCGATCTTTGAAGATGGGATCAAACGGTATGGCCCACGCGCCCAATCGGATGAAATTATCCGCCGTCTGGAAGAGGCGACAGGCCTTGATATCACGGCCCCCGGTTTCCCGTCCGAAATGATCGACGATGAACCCGAAGAACCGGGGTATGAGGTTGTCCCGCCACGCTGAGACTGGCCTTCACCACCGGGCTGGCGTAAAGGCGGTGGACGAAAGGGAAGGTGGCGATGTTCCAACCGGATCAAGATGGGGTCTATGCCCGCGTGACTGTGGCACCGTCGCGGCGGATACTGGCGCTTGTCATCCTTTATGGGCTTGGGGCGTTTCTGCTGTATCTGGCCTTTGGCAGCCTTGCAGGGATCGGCGGTGCCGCAGTCCTGATTATCCTGGCGGGATGTTGTCTTTGGGCCGGTGAACAGATGCGCCGCTCAGCTGACATCGAGATTTTGCTGACTGATGACGGTGTGACCACAAGTGACGGGCTTGTGCTGGCAACGATGGACAACATCGCAGCCGTCAATCGCGGTGCGTTGGCGGCGAAACCGTCCACCGGGTTCACATTGATCCTCAGGACGCCGCAAGCCCGATCATGGCGACCGGGTTTGTGGTGGCGACTGGGCCGCCGCGTCGGTATTGGCGGTATCACAGGTGCAGGCGCGGCCAAGTTCATGGCCGAGCAGATTGCATTCCGTTTATCGGATCGGAACGATCCCGCTTAGCAGAAGGTTTTGCTCGGGTCCTGCGCGGGATCGTTGTTCCAGCACAGCGATTGGGTAAAGCGCGGGCTGATCACGGTAAAGGTTCCCATCTCAAAAGCGTTCAGAGACGAGGCCAAAATCGGCTCATAGGGCGGTTCATAGTCTGACCACGTCTCAACCACGATGATCCGCTCGTCGTGGGTCATCTGCGGCAGGCGCGTTTCAAGGTTTGCCATATCCGACGCCTTCAGGACAGGCTTGAGCGTATTGCGACGCTTCGACCAGACGCGCATCAGGTCTCCGGTGGTGACGGCCGGATCGGAGGGATCATCGGATTCCCACCGGACCACGGTGATCCGCAGTTCCGGGTTGGGATCGTGAAGCGACAGGAATTCCAAAAGGTCACGCGTGCCATTCAGATAGGCCGCATTCACAAGGCCATCTTCGCGGCTCAGCATGTCGGCAATCGTCAGCGCGGCTTTCTCGCTGATCGCTTCAGTGCGATAGGCATCGAAATAGACAAGCGTCGACAAGAAAGCCCAGGACAGCAGCGGAACCATCAGCAGTGTTTCCACCGCGACGCTTCCCTCTTCGTCATTGCGCCACGTGCGCCAGAACTCGGCAACCTTTTTACCCAGGATCATTGGAATGGCTCCATCACATACGACGAGGTGGCAACAAGCGCGTAGGCACCACCGCTTTTCTTCGGGATCGCCTTGCCAAGGCCAGAGGTTGGCAACATCGGATCAAACAGCACGCAGGCGCGCAGGATCATCAATTCGTTGTTGTCACCGGTATTGTTAAAGACCACGGCAGGCTGGTTGACGATGCTGCGGTCGACGCAGTCGATGTCACCCACGCTGGCAAAATTGCGCGGCTCGCGCACCATCATCTCAAGCCGGATGTTGTCCAGACAATTTGGAATGATGCTGGCCACCTCGCAGATGCGGGCTGACAGGTTTTCGTTGGTTGGATCGTCGATCCAGCCGATCCGCACCTCGCGCACTGTGACGTCAAGCCCGCGCTCCAGCATCACGTGCCGTGTGGACAGCACCCCGCCTTCGTAGGCGGATGTGAACAGGATCAGGTAGAACGGCAGGATCAGGATGAATTCCAGAGTGCCAGAGCCGTCTTCCTCTGCCCGAAAGGCGCGCAGACGCTTGGTCAGTTTGGTCATAATACGCATCATTGGGTCAGCCTCAGGTCTGTAATCTGGTCGGCAATGTCTTCGAAAATCGCCACCAGTTCGTCGCCACTTGTGGCCTTGTAAAAGCTCGGACCAGAGGCACAGGCCTGAAGCGCCGCTTTACCGCGTGCATCTTCAGCGGCACTGCTCGTGTCGGTGCCCATCGCGATCGTGTAGACCGTGATGTTGTTGGCAGGTGCCTTCGCAAGGGTGCAGATATCGGACAGCGCTGTGTCGCCCGAGGTCGGATCATATTTGGCGTTGCCGTAGCCACCCAGCCATCCCCAGAAATCGGTGTAATGGGCGTCGGTGCGATAGTAGTACTGGTAGTTTTCATACGCCCAGTGCGCGCGCTTGCTTGGCGTGTCGTACAGGTCGTCATTCAAACGGTAGCTGCTGTCGTTCTGACCGTCAGACATCAGGATGACGTACTTTTTGGTCGCACCCTCGGCGGCATTGTTGCTGTTGAATGCGGCCGGGCGCGCGGCAAAGGCCGGGTCGCGCATGCTGGCGGGCAGGGCCTGCAGTTCGTCGTTCAGCGACGGATCCAACAGGGCCACGGCCCACTTCATGCCAAGGAAGATGGACGTACCGGCGCGGGGTTCGAACTGTGCGATATTGGCCCGCAACAGCGCAGCATCCTGCGTCAGAGGAACGATCTGTTCATAATCGTTCATTGGGCAAACCGGCATGTTCAGACCGTGGGTAATATCGGCCGACGTGCGGGCATCATATTCTGCCATGGTATAAGTATTGTCAGCCTCGCCATCCCCATCAAAGTCATAAGCAGGGTTGAACTGATAGTGCTGCGCCTGTTCCAGGGGCGTGGAATCATCGATCCCGGTCGAGCTGAACGCCGTGTCTTCAAATTCGATACAGTGCGAGAACCCGTGGACTTGATCCACATTGAACTGCGCAAACAGTTCCGGACCCACGTTCACGTGCTCGGAATAGGGGATCAGGTTGATCGAAACCCGGTCTTCATTTTCCGGGATCAGCAGCGCGTCAACAAAGGCTGTGGACGCTTCGCGCAGGCGTTCCATCCGCGTCACGCCGCCAGAGCCGGGAATTTCGTAGCGCATCGAACCCGACAGGTCGAGCACGAGCGACACTTCGATGTTGCCCACACCTTCGATCGCGGTCGAGGCGGCAAGGGCCGTCATCTCATCCGTGCCGATCAGGCGCAGGAAATAGGTGTTCAGGGTCAAGGCACCATTGGCGGTCACCTCACGATAGTCGACGCCATCACCAGTCACGACCGGGGCGCCGGCAAGGTCGTCCCGGCAACCATTCGCCTCTGTCCAGTCTTCAACCAGCGCCTGCACTTCGGCATTGGTGCCCGAGGTATCAAGGTCAGCGCCAGCCAGCACGGCGTTGTCAATGCAGCCCTGCAGTTTGGCGCGACGGGATTCAAACCGCATGAAATCCACAGCCATACCGCCGAGGATCAACATGAGAACCAACAAGAAAAGCGTCAGGACAATGACACTACCGTCTTCTTCGTCCCGGAAGTCTTTGAGCAGCGTCTTGAGCTGGCGCTTGGCAGGCAGTGCTTTTGACATCATCATCGTTCAGTTCCCATATACAAGACGGTCCGCCATTTCAGACAACAGTTGCCTGAAACGGGTTTTCGCCACCTGCTCTTAGATCATCAGGCTGTGACGGAAATGGGGCGAAACCGGGGCGAATTCGCAGTCATTACGCTTGTTTTTGCCCCTAATCCGGCAGCGGGGCGAGGCAGTGTTCCTGACCCGAAAACAATCCCACTTTCGCTAACCATCTGCATGAACTTCCGAATTCGCGAAAATTTACCAATCGTGCGCAATTTGATGAAAAATTGGGCGAAACGGACGAATCATTGTTACGTTGGCACAGGTGCGTCGCGTGACGTGCCGGTCTTCATTCAAAAGGACGCTGCTCATGGCCGCAAAAGACACCGCAATCGCAGAACCAAGTTTCCGCGAATCCGTCGATATTATGTTCAATCGCGCTGTTGCGCTGATGGACCTCAGCCCCGGGCTTGAGAACAAGATCAGGGTTTGCAACGCGACCTATACGGTGCGTTTCGGGGTGCGCTTGCGTGGGGACATTCATACCTTCACCGGATACCGCTCTGTGCATTCGGAACATATGGAACCGGTCAAGGGCGGCATACGCTATGCCATGGGTGTCAATCAGGACGAGGTTGAAGCACTGGCTGCGCTGATGACCTACAAATGCGCGTTGGTTGAGGCGCCGTTTGGCGGCTCCAAAGGGGGGCTTTGCATTGATCCGCGCGAATACGAAGAACATGAGCTTGAACAGATCACCCGCCGCTTTGCCTATGAGTTGTCAAAGCGCGACCTGATCAGCCCCAGCCAGAACGTACCGGCCCCCGACATGGGCACGGGAGAGCGGGAAATGGCCTGGATTGCCGACCAGTACCGCCGCATGAACACAACAGACATCAATTCCGCGGCCTGTGTGACTGGCAAACCGGTGAACGCAGGCGGCATTCAGGGCCGGACAGAGGCGACGGGCCGGGGCGTGCAATATGCATTGCAGGAATTTTTCCGCCATCCCGAAGACATCAAGGCGGCCGGTCTGACAGGCATGCTTGAGGGTAAACGCGTGATCGTGCAGGGCCTTGGCAACGTTGGCTATCACGCCGCCAAGTTCCTGAGCGAGGAGGACGGTGCCAAGATCACCGGCATCATCGAACGCGACGGCGCGCTACACGACGAAGGCGGCATTGATATTGAGGCTGTGCGCAGCTGGATCGTCAAACATGGCGGGGTCACGGGTTATCCCGATGCCAGCCATCAGGCGGATGGTGCCGCATTGCTCGAGGCGGAATGCGACATTCTGATCCCTGCGGCGCTGGAGGGCGTGATCAACATGTCCAACGCCGCACGGGTCAAGGCCCCGTTGATCATCGAGGCTGCGAATGGTCCGGTGACGGCCGGTGCGGATGAGATCCTGCGCGACAAAGGCTGCGTGATCATCCCCGACATGTACGCCAACGCGGGCGGCGTGACCGTCAGCTACTTTGAGTGGGTCAAGAACCTGTCGCATATCCGCTTTGGCCGCATGCAACGCCGCGCGGAAGAGGCGCGGCACGAATTGATCGTGTCAGAGCTTGAGCGACTGGATGATATGCTTGAACATCGCTGGTCGATGACGCCTGATTTCAAGCAGAAGTATCTGCGCGGCGCGGGCGAGCTGGAGCTTGTGCGCTCTGGCCTTGATGACACAATGCGCGCGGCCTACCAGTCCATGCGCGAAGTCTGGCACAGCCGCGACGACGTGCATGATCTGCGCACAGCCGCCTATCTGGTGTCGATCCGCAAAGTCGCCGACAGCTACCGCGCGAAGGGGTTGTAGGCGAAAAAGAAAAGGTCCGGGGGACCTTTTCCGCCTATAACGGGCGGAGCCCCGGATGATGCCTGATCAAACCCTTTACCGACGCACAATTTGAATGTGAGGGGGCTCGAGGAGAAATGTTGAAAGGCGCGACGCTCAGCTCGCGCCTTTCTTGCTGACGGCAGTACGCTTGCGCGGTAGTCAGTCCGCATGAAAGTGCATACCCTGACCTACGAAATCTCAGAGCGCCAGTTCATGCAGGCGATCCATGCGCTTTGGGCGCATCGCGCCATAGGTCCAAAGGGCAATCTGATCGCAGGCGCGCTGCTGATTGCCTTTGCGGCCTTCATGCTTTGGCAGGGGGTGCCGGGCGTAATCCCATGGGCTTTGCTCTTTGGTGGGGTGGCGGTCATTGCACTCAATGCTCTGCGCGATCACCGCTGGCGGGCGCATTTTCGCGATAATCCCAAGTTCAGCGCGCCGATCACAGCGCGGCTGTCGCAAGAGGGTGTCGGCGTCACCTCTGCCGCAGGCGAAAACGACCTACGCTGGTCCCATTTCAGAAACCACGTCGTATTGGCCGACGTTCTTTATCTGATCGTCGACGCGCAACAGTTCTCCATCATCCCGCTGTCCGCCTGCAGGGATGCTCAGGCCCGGGCGGCGTTGATCGAACTGGTCAAGGCCAAGCTGAAACCGCTGCCGCGCCGGATGCTCTGACCTGCATCATACAATGCGGCATCCGCGACATCTTGTGCCGGAATCACGCTTTTAACCCGCCGCCGAATTGCTATTCTTCCCCGAACCAAGGGGATCAGGCATGGGTTATTCCGGCTTCAAAGTCATCAAAGAGGGGCTGTTCGGCCAAAAGGGTTGGAAGCCTGTCTGGCGCGACCCTGAACCGAAATCGGAATATGACGTGATCATCATCGGCGGTGGTGGCCACGGCCTTTCGACCGCCTATTACCTTGCCAAGGAACATGGCATCACCAATGTCGCGGTGCTGGAAAAGGGCTATCTTGGCGGCGGTAACGTAGGCCGCAACACCACCATTGTGCGGGCCAACTACATGCTGCCCGGCAATTCAGAGTTTTACTCTCACTCGCTGAAATTGTGGGAAGGGATGGAACAGGACCTGAACTACAATACCATGATGTCCCAGCGTGGCATCATGATGCTTTGTCATTCTGACGGCCAGCGCGACCTGTTTGCCCGACGCGGCAACGCGATGATCAACCAAGGCGACGACGCCGAACTTTTGGATGTTGAAGGTGTGCGCCGTGAGGCCCCATTCCTTGATTTCAACAACACGCGATTCCCGATCTATGGCGGGCTGATGCATCGGCGCGGTGGCACGGCGCGGCACGATGCCGTCGCTTGGGGCTATGCGCGCGGTGCGGATCAACGCGGGGTCGACCTGATCCAGAACTGCGAGGTCACCGGCATCGACATCGCAGGCGGCAAGGTCACCGGGGTGCAAACCACGCGCGGCGCGATCCGTGCCAAAAAGGTGGCGATTGTCACCGCCGGGAGGTCCGGTCAGGTCGCGGCCATGGCGGGCCTGCGCCTGCCGATTGAAAGCCACGTGCTGCAGGCCTTTGTCAGCGAGGGCCTTAAGCCGATCCTGCCCGGTGTCATCAGCTTTGGCATGGGCCATTTCTACATCAGTCAATCCGACAAGGGCGGGCTGGTCTTTGGCGGCGATCTGGATTTCTACAGCTCTTACGCGGCCCGTGGGAACCTGCCGATGAAAGAACACGTGATGGAGGCGGCGATGACCCTCATGCCGATGATCGGCAAGGCCCGTGTACTGCGGTCCTGGGGCGGGATCATGGACATGACGCCCGATGGCTCACCCATCATCGACAAGACCGACACCGAAGGCCTCTTTATTGATTGCGGCTGGTGCTATGGCGGCTTCAAGGCGGTGCCGGGGTCCGGCTTCAGCTTTGCCCATCTGATGGCCACCGGGAACCACCATGAACCTGCCGCGCAATTCCGGCTGGATCGCTTTCGCACCGGGCGCGGTCTGATGGATGAAGAGGGCACAGGCTCTCAACATAACCTGCACTAGGGGACGATAACGATGCGGATTACATGCCCCCATTGTGGCGAACGCGACCGGCGGGAATTTACCTATCAGGGCGACGCCTTGGCCTTGAACCGGCCTGCCGTTGATGCGGGAACGGCCGCATGGGACGACTATTTGCACAACCGCGACAACCCCGCCGGTGACACCCGGGACCTGTGGTATCACGACCCCTGTGGCACATGGATTGCGGTGGACCGCAACACCGTCACTCACGCGATTACGGGCAGTACGCCCGTTGCCAAGGTGACGTCATGAGGATTGCAGGCAAAGGCCGGATTGACCGGAACAAGCCGGTCAATTTCACCTTTGATGGTGTGTCTTATCAAGGGTTTGCGGGCGATACGCTTGCCTCTGCTCTGCTCGCCAATGGTGTCACGCTGATGGGCCGATCCTTCAAGTATCACCGCCCGCGCGGCGTGCTGACCGCCGGATCAGAGGAGCCGAACGCACTGGTAACCGTGGCGGACGATCCAAACCTGCGCGCCACAACGGTCGAGATTTACAATGGCCTTGATGCACGCAGCCAGAACGCTTGGCCGTCGCTCAAGCGTGACGTCATGGCCGTCAATGACCTGATTTCGCCCTTTCTGGGCGCGGGGTTTTACTACAAGACCTTCATGTGGCCCAAGGCGTTTTGGGAAGCGGTCTATGAGCCGATCATCCGCCGTGCGGCAGGCCTTGGGGCGCTGACGGGCAAACACAATGCCGACGACTATGAAAAGGCCTTTGCCTTTTGCGACGTGCTGGTGATCGGGGCAGGGCCCGCCGGTCTGATGGCCGCGTTGACGGCAGCACAGGCGGGGGCCGACGTGATCCTTGCCGATGAAAACCCCATGACAGGCGGGCGGCTCCTGTCCGAGGACGAAACCGTTGGCGGTCAGCCCGGCGCGACATGGGCGGCAGAGGTCACAGCACAGCTGGCGGCGATGAAGAATGTGCGCATCATGACCCGGACGACCGTCACCGGCGCCTACGATCAGGGCACATTTGGGGCGCTGGAACGGGTCAGTCTGCATTCACCTGCCCGCGCCGGAACCCCGCGCGAATGCTTCTGGCGGATCGTCGCAAAGCACAGCATCCTGTGTGCCGGTGCGCTGGAACGCCCCATCGCGTTCCCCAACAACGACCGACCGGGTATCATGCTGGCCTCTGCCGTGCGCAGCTATCTGCATCGATACGGCGTGGCGCCGGGCAAGTCGGTCACCGTCTTTGGCAATAACGACGACGCCCACCGCACAGCCCGCGATCTTGAGGCGGCGGGCGTTAACGTCGCGGCTGTCATCGACACACGCACCGGTGTCACCTACGACGGCAACGCGCCCAGCTTTTCCGGAGGGCGCATCGTGGCCACCACGGGCCGCCACGCGCTGGACAGCATCACGGTCGAACACGCAGGCGGCAGCCGCGTCATTCGTACCGATTGTCTGGCAATGTCGGGTGGCTGGAACCCTTCAGTCCATCTTACGTGTCACATGAACGGACGCCCGAAATGGTCTGAAAAGATTGCATCTTTTGTGCCTGTTGCGGATGCGGTGCCGGGCATGCTGACAGCGGGGGGCTGCAACGGCAATTTCTCAACCTCGGCCTGTTTGGCCGAAGGGGCCGCCGTCACCGCCAACCTTCTCGGGGCGGCTCCAGCGTCCACGCCGGACGCCGATGATACGCCCTACGAAATCACGCCGTTCTGGATGGTCGAGGGCAAGGGCCGCAAGTGGCTGGACTTTCAAAACGATGTGCATGTGAAGGACATCAAACTCGCCGCGCAGGAAAACTTCCGCTCGGTCGAACACATGAAACGCTACACGACTCAAGGCATGGCCACCGATCAGGGCAAATCCTCGAACGTGGCGGCATTGGCCATTCTGGCCGACGCCACCGGGCGCGGCATTCCTGAAACCGGCACCACGACCTTTCGGCCACCCTATGTGCCGGTCAGCATCGCCGCGATGGGTGCGGGTGGTCAGGGCCATGGCTTCGCGCCCGAACGCCTGACCACAAGTCACGCCGCCAGCGTCGCGCGCGGCGCACCCATGATCGAGGCGGGGCTTTGGTATCGCCCCAGTTATTTCCCCCGCCCGGATGAGGCGACGTGGCTGGACAGCTGCAACCGTGAGGTTGAGATGGTGCGCCATGCGGTCGGCATCTGCGACGTTTCAACGCTTGGCAAGATCGACGTACAAGGCCCTGATGCCGCTGCCTTTCTGGACTTTGTCTATGCCAATACATTTTCGACGCTGAAGGTCGGCAAAGTGCGCTATGGGCTGATGTTGCGTGAAGACGGCCATGTGATGGACGATGGTACCACCGCGCGGCTGGCCGAGACGCATTTTGTCATGACGACCACAACAGCTGCGGCTGGTAACGTCATGAAAAATCTCGAATTTGTGCGGCAAGCGCTGCGTCCTGATCTGGACGTACAGATTGTCAGCGTGACCGAGCAATGGGCGCAGTTCGCCGTCGCCGGTCCCCGATCCCGCGATCTGCTCAACACGCTGCTGGACGCACCTGTCGACGATGATGCATTGCCGTATATGGGCTGCGCGCCGATGCAGATCGGCGATGTTGCGGGCCGCATCTTCCGCATCTCATTCTCTGGCGAACACGCGTATGAAGTGGCCGTCCCCGCCCGCTACGGTGCCTCACTTTTCAACCTCTTGAACGCTCAGGCAGAGGCGATGGGCGGCGGTGCTTATGGGATGGAGGCGCTGAACGTTTTGCGGATCGAGAAAGGGTTTATCACACATGCCGAGATTCACGGACGCACCACCGCGTTTGACATCGGCATGGACCGGATGATCAGCCGCAAAAAGGATTGCGTCGGGCAGGCCGCTGCAGCCCGGCCCGGCCTGATGGAGGAGACACGCGAACAACTCGTGGGGCTTATGGCGGTGGAACCAGCGCAAGAGCTGACAGGCGGCGCGCATCTGTTCAATGATGGCGACGCGCCGGTCCGCACCAACGATCAGGGCTATGTCACGTCTGTTTGCTGGTCGCCGGGGCTGGCCAGCCACATCGGGTTGGGCTTTTTGAAGAATGGCCGCGCCCGGCATGGCGAGGTGATCACGCAGGTCGATCATGTGCGCGGCGTGACAACGCGCTGCAAAGTCTGTGACCCGGTGATGTTCGATCCGGAAGGGGGACGGCTTCGTGGTTAAATTGATTGCGCAGACAGCCTTTGGCGACGGCCTGCCGCGCGCGGTCGGCGGTGTGACGCTGACCGAAGTCAGCATGCCCGGCATGTGGTCCGTTGCCCCGTTGAAGGGGCAACAAAAGGCAGTTTCAAAGGCGCTCGGTATCAGCTTGCCAAGACCAAACCGGACAACCTCGGGCGCAGGAACGCAGGCACTGTGGGCCGGGCCGGGCATGGCCTATGTCAGGGCGTCCGCCTTGCCGGACCTGTCAGGTCTTGCGGCGGTGACGGACCAGTCAGACGCTTGGGCGGTGCTGACCATCGCAGGTTCGACGGTAACGGATGTGCTGGCGCGGCTGGTGCCGATTGATCTGCGCGCGCAGACCTTCAAGACCGGGCATACGGCGCGCACCTTGGTTGGGCATATGCCCGCAAGTGTGACCCGGACCGGTCCGCAAAGCATTGAAATTATGGTGATGCGCTCGATGGCGCGCACGCTGGTGCATGAACTCGATCGGGCCACGCGGCTCTTTGCTGGACGCTGATCCGATGATGCCGGCATCATCGGAGCCTCCGGCGGAAGTATTTTTGACCAGAAGAAGCACGTGTCTCTCTCGACTCTGATCGGGCTAGGGCGGATAATAGGGCATGAGCTTGCCCCCCGGATTCCTTGATCAACTGCGCGACCGTCTGTCCCTAGGGCAGGTGGTGGGGCGCAAGGTGATGTGGGACAACCGCAAATCCAATCCAGGTAAGGGCGACCTTTGGGCGCCGTGTCCGTTCCATCAGGAAAAGACCGCCAGCTTTCACGTCGATGACCGCAAGGGGTTCTATTACTGCTTTGGGTGCCACGCCAAGGGCGATGCGATTTCCTTTGTGCGGGAAACCGAAAATGTTGGCTTTATGGAAGCGATTCAGATCCTTGCGGGCGAGGCGGGGTTGCCGATGCCCGAACGGGACCCGCAAGCGCAGCAAAAGGCCGACGAACGCACGCAACTGGTCGGGGTGATGGAACAGGCGGTGCAACAATTCCGCCTGAACCTCAATACGGCGGCAGCGGCCGAGGCCCGTGATTATCTGCTGAGGCGCGGGCTGGACGCAGAGGCACAGGCGCGCTGGGACATCGGGTTTGCCCCGCCCGGCTGGGAAGGGTTACGCACTGCGCTGACCGACAAGGGGGCCAAACCGGAAGAGCTTTTGAAGGTCGGTCTGGTCAAACCCTCTGACAAGGGCCGTGCGCCTTATGACACCTTCCGCGACCGGATCATGTTCCCGATCCGGGACGGGCGTGGCCGTGCAATTGCCTTTGGTGGTCGCGCGATGGATCCCGCTGACAACGCCAAATACCTCAATTCGCCCGAGACACCTCTCTTTGACAAATCCCGCACGCTTTACAACGTGCAAAAGGCGCGCGAGGCGGCGGGCAAGGGCCAGCCGCTTGTGGTGGCCGAGGGCTATATGGACGTGATCGCCTTGTCAGAGGCGGGGTTTGGCGCGACCGTCGCCCCCCTTGGCACGGCCGTGACCGAACACCACCTTGCGATGCTTTGGCGGATTGCGCCTGAACCGATCATCGCACTTGATGGCGACACGGCTGGCCTGCGGGCTGCGATGCGGACCATCGATATTGCACTGCCGTTGCTGGAGGCGGGAAAATCCCTGCGGTTTGCGCTGATGCCCGACGGCATGGACCCCGATGATGTGCTGAAATCCAAGGGCCGGGGCGCGATGCAAAAGCTGCTGGATGGCGCCATCCCGATGGTCGAACTGCTGTGGCGGCGCGAGACCGAGGGCAAAAGCTTTGACAGCCCCGAACGCAAGGCCGCGCTGGACAAGGCCCTGCGTGACAAAATCAAACTGATCGCGGATCCCTCTATCCGTAACCATTATGGGCAGGCGATCAAAGACATGCGCTGGGCGCTTTTCAGCCCGCGCAAGGCCGCGACCCCTGCGGGAAAACGGCAGACGAGCTGGGGCAAGGGCCCGGCTTGGGAACGCACGACAAGCCCCACCGCGACCTCCAAGTCCTCTGCGCTTGGCACCGGGGCCGCGGCAGAGGATGACATGCGGATCAGCGTCATTCTGGCCACTTTACTGGCAACACCTGCGGTGCTGCCACGGTTTGAGGGCGATCTGGAACGGCTTGAAAGCGGCAATGCCGGACATCTCGCACTGCGCGACGCGATCCTGCGACATGGCGACAGCGCGGATATGGTGACGGATATGCGCGCCGATCTTGGCGACGCTCCCATCGATACCCTGCTGGCGCAAAAACATCTGGCGGTGATCCCATCGGTTCGCCGGGCCGGTGATCTTGACCTTGCCGCCCAATGCCTGACCGAGGAATTTGCCAAACTCGCAGCCCGCCGTGGCCATCCGGCCGAAATCCGCGAGGGCGAGGAGGAGATCACCGGTGAGACGGACGAAAATCTGACCTTCCGGCTGCGCCGCGCGGCGCAGGCGGTGGATCCCACGATCAAGCCCACGGGCAAAACCGAGGACGCCGATTTTGAGGTGGCCGACAACGGCGCGAAACTGTCCAAGGACGACCGCGCGCATCGCGACGCGATTTGGGCCAACATCAAAATTGAAAAGTCCCGCTAGCGCACTATCTAAAGCGTTCAGCCATCGGGACCATTCGACACATCACGGGAAAATCAGCCTGCAAGCGCTTGCGAATCACCCGCAACCCGCGTTGATTCGATTTTAACCGAATCACCCGAATCACTTCGGGACCTGTTTCATCTTAAAGGGAGCCATCATGGCCGCCAAAGATAACGACGACCGCAAAGACAGCGACTCTGACGACGTATCCCTCGACATGAGTCAGGCCGCGGTCAAGAAGATGATCGCCGACGCGCGCGAGCGGGGCTATATCACCTACGACCAGTTGAACGCCGTACTACCGCCCGATCAGGTCAGCTCTGACCAGATTGAGGACGTGATGTCGATGCTCTCTGAAATGGGCATTCAGGTCACCGAGGAAGAAGAATCCGAAGAATCAGAAGAGCCGCAAGGCTCCACCGAAGTGGCCACCGTCGCTGGCAGCCGCGATGTTGCGCTGTCAACAGGTGAGACTGAAAAGCTGGACCGCACCGATGACCCGGTGCGCATGTACCTGCGCGAGATGGGCAGCGTCGAACTGCTGTCCCGCGAGGGCGAGATTGCTATCGCCAAGCGGATCGAGGCTGGTCGCAACACGATGATCCTGGGGCTCTGCGAAAGCCCGCTGACCTTTCAGGCGATCACCATCTGGCGCGACGAATTGCTGTCCGAGGACATCCTGCTGCGCGATGTGATCGACCTTGAAACCACCTTTGGCAATCAGCTTGGTGAAGACGACAGCGAGGAAACTGTTGTCGCCCCCGCCGCCAGCACGGACGGTGAGAAAAAGGAAGAGGCACAAGAGCTTGACGCCGACGGCAATCCGATTGCCAAGGATGATGACGACGACGATGAAGAACAGGCCAACATGTCGCTTGCCGCGATGGAGGCCGCGCTGAAACCCCGCGTTCTGGAAACGCTGGAAATCATCGCCCGCGACTTTGCGCTGCTGTCAGACATGCAAGACGCGCGGATGTCCGCGACCCTGAACGAAGATTCATCTTTCTCTGACAAAGCCGAGGACAAGTATCAGAAACTCCGGTCCGAGATTGTCGAACTGGTGAATTCGCTTCATCTGCACAACAACCGCATTGAGGCGCTGATCGACCAGCTTTACGGCATCAACCGCCGCATCATGCAGATCGACTCTGCGATGGTGAAACTGGCCGACCAAGCCCGCATCAACCGCCGCGAATTCATCGACGCCTATCGCGGGCGAGAGCTTGATCCCAACTGGCTGGAAGAGATTTCCGAAAAGACCGGGCGCGGCTGGCAGATGCTGATCGAACGTTCGACCGACAAGATCGAAGAGTTGCGCGGCGATATGGCACAAGTCGGCCAATACGTCGGCGTCGACATCACCGAATTCCGCCGCATTGTCCAGCAGGTCCAGAAGGGCGAGAAAGAGGCGCGGCAGGCGAAAAAGGAAATGGTCGAGGCGAACCTGCGCCTCGTGATTTCGATCGCTAAAAAGTACACGAACCGCGGCCTACAATTCCTTGATCTTATTCAGGAAGGTAACATTGGCCTGATGAAGGCCGTCGATAAGTTCGAATACCGGCGCGGATATAAATTCTCGACCTATGCGACGTGGTGGATTCGTCAGGCGATCACTCGCTCGATTGCCGATCAGGCCCGCACGATCCGTATTCCTGTGCATATGATCGAAACGATCAACAAACTGGTCCGCACCGGTCGCCAGATGCTGCACGAAATCGGCCGCGAACCCACGCCAGAGGAATTGGCCGAAAAGCTGCAAATGCCGCTTGAGAAGGTCCGCAAGGTGATGAAGATCGCCAAGGAACCGATCTCTCTGGAAACGCCGATTGGTGACGAAGAAGACAGCCAGCTGGGCGACTTCATCGAAGATAAGAACGCGATCCTGCCGCTGGATTCCGCTATTCAGGAGAACCTGAAGGAAACCACGACCCGCGTTCTGGCCTCGCTGACCCCGCGCGAAGAACGCGTGCTGCGCATGCGCTTTGGCATCGGCATGAACACCGACCACACCCTCGAAGAGGTCGGCCAGCAGTTCAGCGTGACCCGCGAACGGATCCGCCAGATCGAAGCGAAGGCGCTGCGCAAGCTCAAGCACCCCAGCCGGTCCCGCAAACTGCGCAGCTTCCTCGATCAGTGATCCGGGCTGCGGCCCTGGCGCTTGCGGTCATACCGCAACTGGCGGCGGCCGATTGCCAAGCGATGGATGAAACCTTCCTGTCCTGCACCGTGCAGGGCGGGGCCAAGACCCTATCGGTCTGCATTGACGGGCGAACCTTGCATTATGCCTTTGGCCCGGTGTCCCGTGCGCCGGAACTTGTCCTCTCTCGCGACGTGACAGAGGTGAACTACACGCCTTGGCCTGGCGTTGGTCGGACAATTTGGGAAGAAGTCGGTTTTGAAAATCTGGGCCATGTCTACACGGTCCACGGATGGCTTGATCGCATCCCCGCAGAAGAGGCGGACGAAGATCCTCCGCGCCCCATGGGCGGCGGGGTGACAGTCACGCGTGGCGATGAAACGCTTGTTAAGCTTGCATGTGATCCCGATTCAGCAGAGTTTTTCTGGACGGACGCCGTTAGTCACGCGATGGCAGAGGCGGGGCGCTGCTGGGATTGGGACACTCAAACCTGGCAGCATTGCAACTGAGGGACGCGCATGTCGATTTTGTCAAAACTGTTCGGACGGGGTAACGCGGCACCGGAAGAAACACCCCCGGTCGAATATAAGGACCACCGTATCTACGTGGCCCCGATGGTCGAGGGAAAGACCTGGCGCATCGCGGCCCGGATCGAAAAAGATGTGGATGGTGAAACCAAGGTCCACCAGCTGATCCGCGCAGATACTTTGAATGATCTCAAGGACGCGGAAGAGGCCTCGCTCGAAAAGGCCAAGCAAATGATCGACCAACAGGCCCGCTGGCTTTTCGACTAACAGCGCAGCCCGCCTGATCCGAAAACCCTCGACGCCAATTGTTTCCGTGCATTCACGAACAGCGGCGGTGTGTTTCAGCGATCTTGTGTGCGCTGGCAGGGCTCCCATCTCAGTCTCATCGAAAGGATGAGACCGATGACCCGCATCACCATGACCTCTGCAATGGCCGCCCTCACCATCTCGCTGGCACCCGCTGCGATGGCTTATCCGACCGCCCCGGATAGCACCGTTTCAACAAGCGTCGCGCAGCCGTCAGAAACCTGCACCCTCACGCCGACCGAAGAGCTCGCCACACTGCTTAACCTGCCACTCACGGGCAACGCCACTTGCTAATCCCCCCAAGGCCGGGGCAGGTTCTGTCCCATGACCACGCTGACCATCCCAACCAGCGGCCCCGGCCTTTATGAATTCACCCGCGCCGCTGCACAGATCGTGGCGGGGCAGGGTGACGGGCTGCTGACCCTGATGATCCAGCACACCTCTGCCAGCCTGCTTATTCAGGAAAACGCGGACCCAGAGGTGCAGACCGATCTGCAAAACTTCTTTGCGCGGCTGGTGCCACCCACCACCGACCCCGCGATGTCCTACCTCACCCATACCTACGAAGGCCCCGACGATATGCCGGCGCATATCAAGGCGGCGATGATGCCGACGCATCTGTCGATCCCGGTGCAGGACGGTCGGCTAATGCTGGGCACGTGGCAGGGCATCTATGTTTTTGAACATCGGAACGCCCCGCACACCCGGCGCGTCGTAGTTAATTTTCTTCAGACTTGAGTGCTGACGGTTTGTGTACCGATTGTGCATTGATTGCGTATACAATGTGACCCCGCGCAATCGCACCGTGCGGTCCAGATAGGGCGGCTGAAAATCCGGGCTACCCAAACCCTAGCGGAGGTCCTATAGTGGCTGTGGATAACTTGGGGACACACCCAAGAGGCAGACAACAAGAGGTCAGGATATGCGTTGCCCCTTTTGCGGAAACGTTGACACACAAGTCAAAGATTCACGCCCCGCCGAAGATCATGTTGCCATTCGCAGGCGGCGGTTCTGCCCGGCCTGTGGCGGTCGCTTTACCACCTATGAACGGGTGCAGTTGCGCGATCTGGTGGTGATCAAATCCAACGGACGGCGCGAGGATTTCGACCGCGATAAGCTGGAACGCTCGATCCGGATTTCGATGCAGAAACGCCCGGTGGAGCCGGAGCGGATCGACCAGATGATCTCTGGCATTGTGCGGCGTTTGGAAAGCATGGGCGAGACGGACATCCCCTCCAAGACAATTGGTGAGATTGTGATGGAAAGCCTCGCCCGGATCGACACCGTGGCTTACGTCAGATTTGCCAGTGTTTACATGAACTTCCAGGCTGCTGACGACTTTGAAAAGTTCATGGACGAACTGCGCCCGGACACCAAGTCGGACACGTGACACTCCGCGATGACGCGCGGTTCATGGCGCTCGCCCTGTCATTGGGGCGGCGCGGAATGGGTCGTGTCTGGCCCAACCCCGCAGTAGGCTGTGTGATCGTCAAGGATGGCATGATCGTTGGGCGCGGGGTGACGGCAGACGGGGGCAGGCCCCACGCCGAACCACAGGCGCTGGCGCAGGCCGGGGCGGCTGCGCGCGGTGCGACCGCTTATGTCACGCTGGAACCCTGCGCCCATCACGGCCAGACCCCACCCTGCGCAGAGACACTGATCGCGGCGGGTATTGCGCGCTGCGTTGTTGCGACAACCGACCGCGATCCACGCGTCTCTGGCAAGGGAATTGCCATGTTGCAAGCCGCTGGAATCGCAGTGGAAATTGGCGTTTGCAAGGCTGAGGCTGATGACGATCACGCCGGATTTTTCAATCGGATTACCAAGGGTCGCCCGTGGCTGACGCTCAAACTGGCGATGACGCTGGACGGACGCATTGCAACCCGTTCAGGTGACAGTAAATGGATCACGGGGCCGGCGGCGCGACGTCTGGTGCACGCGATGCGCGCCCGACACGACGCGGTGATGATCGGTGGCGGCACGGCGCGGGCAGATGATCCTATGCTGGATGTGCGGGACATGGGGCAGGTGCCGCAGCCTGTGCGCATTGTCGTCAGTCAGGGACTGGATGTGCCGCTGGGCGGCAAGCTTGCGCTAAGTGCCGCGGCACAGCCGTTTTGGCTATGTCACGGGTCTGATGCGGCCAAAACCGGCTGGGCTGATACCGGGGCAAGGTTGCTCCTTTGTGACGCGGACGATTATGGCCTCGCGCCCCGGAACGTGCTGAAAACACTGGCGGACCAGGGGCTTACACGCGTCTTCTGCGAAGGAGGCGGGGCTTGGGCGGCCGCATTGCTGCGCGCTGGCCTCGTCGATGAACTGGTGGTCTTTGGCGGCGGCGCATTGATCGGCGCCGATGGCACCCCATCGGTCGGCGCGTTAGAGCTGGATCGCTTGGCCGATGCCCCGCGATTTGCCCTGACGAAGATCACGCAGGTCGGTGGTGACATCTGCCATCATTGGCGGCCCGCCTAGCCTAACGCCAAAGCGGCGCGAAACTGGCAAAGAGCCCTTGCAGCTTGGACAGCAGTCGATTGCGGCGACCCGGGCGCGGCATCTCTCCGGTCAACAGGCGTTCCATGACGACCTCGGGTGGACAGGCGTTGCCGGTCACCGGGTCGAAATAGCGCGGGTAATCAATAAGCACCGCATGAACCAGCGCCACCAGATCGGGCGATGCGGACCGCCGGGGCAGGGGCATCGTACGGTCGTCGGTCAGGCCCCAACCGGCGTAGAAGGGCGTGCCCAGACAGG
Organism: uncultured Paracoccaceae bacterium; assembly: GCA_947493335.1. Lineage (GTDB taxonomy): Bacteria > Pseudomonadota > Alphaproteobacteria > Rhodobacterales > Rhodobacteraceae > CANMYO01. Next base: position 609,726 of record CANLQO010000001.1, read on the forward strand.
TCACCGCCTTGCCGCGCAACAACGCCTCAAACCCCAAAAGCGAGGTCATGGTCCAGACCTCATCAACGTGGTCGAGCACTGCGATCGGATCGACCTTGCTTAGCACCACATCCGCAATTTCACTTGCGTTTTCAACGGCACCGGGGCGCAGTCCTGCCTCTACATCGGGGTGAGGTTTGTAAAGGATCACGGCAGCAGGGTTGATCCGCCGCACCTCTTCCAGCAGTCCCACGTTGGTGTTGATCTCACCCGCGCCAAGCTTAATTGAGGCGTCGTCTTCGACTTGACCCGGCACCAGAATGCGCCGCCCTTTTGGTGTCGCCGCCAAATCGGGCGTATCGCCGATGTTGTATTTCGACAGCCCCGCCTTGGTGATCTGCGCGATCAGTTTTTCGGCGCGCAACCGTGCCCCGTCAGGCAAATCAACAGAGGCGGCAATCAGCCGTTCCAAACGGCTTTCGCCGGTCGGGTCGTAGTAGATACCCAGATCATCCAGCACCAGCGACAGAGGCGGGATCAATTCGGCACCCAACCCTTTGGAACGGATGAACCCGTCTTCGACCCGCACCACGCCGAACTTTTCAAGAAACGGCGTGGACTTTCCTGCCCAGACCATTTGCCGTTGGCCATCCTTGGGCGGGGTGTCAAAGCTCATCGGTTTGACTGCACCAAAGACCTTTTGCAGGTGCCCGCGCTTCCACATTCGCATCTCATGCGCGGCCCATCCGGAATGGTCATCACGCCATGCGCGCGCCTGGGCGGACAGCGTAGCGATCACGTCCTCCAACGGACACAAACGGTCGCGATAGGGGTCATACCACGTTGGATAAAGGATCATCGCGGCGGCAAAAAGCTGGGCGCGGGTCAGATGGCGCTGACGCCGGTCCAGCGGTTTGCGGTCGTCCGACAGGCCCCAGCCCGCATAAAAGGGTTGGCCAAAGACCACAGGTTTGTGGCCCGTCAGGATGGCCTCGAACCCCATCTGGGATGACACGGTGTAGACCGCGACGGCCCCTTCGAACAGCGCATAGGGCGAATGCGGTGTGTCGATCAGGCTGATCCGGTCGTTGCAGTCTTCTTCGGTGAAATAGCCGCCCCTGTGGCCCGCCGTGGTTTCCGGGTGTGTCTTGATAAGGATGCGCGCGCCGGGGTGGTCGGTCTGGGCGTAGAACAGCATCTCGCGAAAGGTATTGAGATCACAGCCAGAGGCCTTGACGCTGGCGTCGCCGCGCGTCTGGTCAATGACCAGCACATAGCCCGGATCGGGCTGCGGCAGATCAAGGTCAAAGGCATTGTATTTTGACAGATGCAGCCTTCTGATGTTGGCCATTGCGTTCTTGGCGCGGGCTAACAGGTGGCTGTCATCCAGCGGGTCCTCGGCCAGCAGACGCTCCAGGTCAGAGCGGGCGGAGGGGTCAAAATGCACGCCGTGTCGGTCGATATGCAGGCCCAGCGGCAGATCGCCATCGCGGCCCGTCAGGACCGAGCGCAAGAAAGCATCTTCAACCCGGACGATTGGCGCATCGGTATGGGCGGCGACCGCCTCACCCCGTGGGGCGGTGGGGCTTTGACCCCAGACACCCACCGCATCGCCATCACCTGGCTTGCCCAGCTTGATGTCGTAACCTGCCTGCGACAGGATGCGGCGCACCCGCGTCTGGGTCAGAAATCCACCGTTGTAGACGTATAACCGCCGCGAGGTTTCCCCCGCGGCGGTGCTATCGGACGTGTCCGTCACGTTTAGTTGCCAGCGGCTGTGTTCAGCGTGTTGACGGCTGCCAGAGAGCCTGTTGCAGCGGCGATCGTCTTGTTGAACTGCACGAAGGGCGCTTCGGTCACATAAACCGTATCACTGTCGCGGATGGCAAAATCGCGCGCCATGAAGACGCCGTTTGGCTGTGTCAGATCAAGGACATAGACGACACGCTGGGTGCCGATCAGGTCCTGGCCAACCAACTGCTCTGCAATTTCCTCGGGCTCATTGCGGAAGACAAAGACCCCGGTGGGATCAGCCGCGTTGGCCGACAGCCCGCCAACCTGGGCAATCGCCTCGATTGCGGAAATGGTCTGGTCAAAGAACTGCACGCGGTTCTGTGTGCCGGTCGCACCCAATGCGGTGAAGAAACGTGTGTCTTCCTCGATCACGATCTGATCGCCATTGCGCAGGGCCACGTCGTTGCGCGGGTCCTTGAACAGGTCCTCATACCAGATCGATCCGCGATGGTTGCCACGCACAATTGTCACGCGGGCGGTTTCCGGCGCGATGGACAGGCCACCTGCAGCGGACAGCATCGCCCCCAGCGTGCGGGTCGGCTGTTCGATGGGGTAGACGCCAGAGCCGTTGACGCCGCCGGTGACGGCCACGGTAGATCCATTGCCGGCCAAACGGCGCACCTGCACCTGCGGGTCTGGGGTTTGATCGGCCAGCTTTTCGCTGATCACACGGCGCACGGCCTCTGGCGTGTTACCAGCGGCCTTCACCCGACCTGCGTAGGGCACAAAGATAAAGCCGGAACCATCAACCTGCACCTCTTCGAGGATCGTGGCGTTCTGTCCCGTCGGTACCAGCAATCCGTCTTCGACGTTTTCCCAGATCGTCAGGCCAAGCGTGTCACCCGCGCTGATCGTGTCAGAGCCAAGCTGGCCTGCGTTCAGGAAGGCGGACGAAAAGCCAAGCGCGGGGGCCACCGCGGCGATGGCGTTGACCCGGTCATCAACGGTCAGCACAAAAGCATCGCCTTCGCGCAGAACGGAGCCGGAAAAGATCTCTGCCTTGTTCGGCCCGGAGCGGGGCAAACCACAACTGGCCACAAGGCCAAGTGTCACCACGAGGGCCACGCCTTTGGATAGGCGCAATGTTAAGGATAGCACTGCTCGGTCTCCTCGACCTGTTATTGTTGCCTCAAGTTTTTCTTTTAAGGTACCGGAATCCCGGCGCAAAAGATAGTTGGGCGCAGGTGCGTTTCCGGTTGAGCAACAGTTTGTGTTGCGCCAATGCCGCGTTTGGGCCTGTCAGCCGCAAGGTCTTGTGGTCGTTAATTCACGATCCGCAAGGGCTGGCGCGGCGGGGTTCGGCCAGCGGCCAGCGCGTCATAGGGGTCTTCCTCTGACAGCATCATGTCGACGACTTGCCGCATCAACTGTCTTCGGCCACGGGCAGAATAGAAGCCACCGGGGACCTGCGATGTTTCCAGCAGGAAGCGGCGATAATCCTTATAGGCGCGGCCATCTGGGCGGTCTGAGACGGTGAAGAAATCCGCCAAAGGCTGGGTCGAAACAAACTCTGGCTTGGCATAGACCGCGTTGCCAAAGACCTTAAGCGGAATGCCCCGCCACAAGACCTGTTGCGCGGCGGTGGAGTTCACGGTGACGGCGGTGCGGGCATGATCCAGAAGCCCCGCAAGCTTGCCGCCGCGCACATAGTGCACCCGGCCCGTCACGCCCAATTCCTTGGACAGCCGCTTGATGATCCGCCGGATGGGCGAGCGGCCGTTTTCAAGCGGATGGGCCTTGAACACAAGGTGATGGTGCTGCGGCGCGCCTTTAGCAAAGCCCTCCATCACCACGGTCAGGAACTCTTCCATCCGGGTGAAGGGGGAATGCATCTGAAAGCTGCTGTCATGTTCCAACTGCAGCAAAACCAGATGATAGGGAAAGCCGCCAAAGCGGATGCGCCATGTGGCGATCCGACGGTCCAGGGCAATCAGTGGCATCAGCATCAGCCGCTTGGTGTAAAGATACGCCTCTTTCGCGACGGGCAATTCGCGGTGGCGGGCAAAGTTGCGATAATCGCCGTTCCGGAACATCACGAACCAATGATAGAGCGCGCCGTAAAAGACGTGGTGGCGCATGTCGCCCCAATGGGCGGGCGGTGTCGGCACCTCAAGATCAGACAGTTCAAGCGCCTTGCGCATATCGTCAATCGACAGTTGCATCAGGCGCGAATTGCCATTGGTGCCGCCGCGTTCATAAGTCACCCAATAAGGCCGCATATAGCCTTCTTCAAAGACGTGGACCCGCAGACCCATGGCCTGCGCCCGTTCAATCGCCTGCGCATGGATCGGGCGGGTGTCGCCGTAAAGGACGATATCGGTGATGTGGTGTTCGGCCACGAGACCGCTGAAGGTTTCGGGCCAGCTTTCTGCCTTGCCGCGAAACGGGATATAGCCGGGCGCGCCAAACCAGAAGGCCCGGTCGCCCGCGTTAAAGCCCACGCGCCACACCTCACCGCCCGCTGCGCGCAACATCTTGGCGAGGCGGAACAGAAACGGCCCATGCGGGCCCTGCAGAAATAAAAAGCGGCGGTTCTGGGTCACAATAATTACCATTACGCGAATACGTTAAGAAGCGTCTAGCATGGGCGTCGGGCAAAAATGTGGCTCTTTGCCAAGTTCGGGCTTTAGCGTGCCTTGTCTGCATCAATGCCAACCGCTAGGTCAGGGGAAAGAGATGGGGAAGACGTCATGTTTACCGGGATAGTCACCGATATCGGCCAAGTACTGGCGCTTGAACAGCGCGGCGATCTGCGCGCGCGGATCAGCACCGGCTATGACGTGTCGGGCCTCGACATCGGTGCCTCGATTGCCTGCAACGGCGTCTGTTTGACCGTTATTGCGCTCGGCACTGACCCACAGAACTGGTTTGATGTGGAAATCTCGGCCGAGACGGTCGGTGCCACCAATGTTGGCAACTGGGCAGTCGGTGGGCGGTTGAACCTCGAACGGGCCTTGAAGGTGGGGGATGAGCTTGGCGGGCACATCGTCTCGGGCCATGTGGATGGCGTCGCCAAGGTTATTGCGATGCGCGATGAGGGCGACAGCACCCGCGTGACGTTTCGCGCACCGGACGATCTGGCAAAGTTCATCGCACCCAAGGGGTCTGTCGCGTTGAACGGAACATCCCTGACCGTCAATGAGGTGGACGGCAGCGATTTTGGCGTCAATTTCATTCCCCACACCAAAGTCGCCACCACATGGGGTGACGTGGCGGTGGGCGATGCGATCAATCTGGAGATTGACACCATGGCCCGCTACGTCGCGCGCCTGCGGGAATATGGATGACACCAGGCATCGGCCATAACTCTGGCCGTGTGGCCGAGCCGGGACAAAGCTGGCGGCGGCATGTCTGGACACGGGCCCGCGCCGATCTTTTGCCGAAGCTGCCGATTGAGGTGGTGCGCATAAGGGTCAAACGCGCCGCAGAGCTTGGCCTGCCTTATAGGACTTACGCTGGCGTGCGGGCATCCACGGGGCATGATCTGGTCGGATTTCTGTTTTCGTCCAATGCCTTGCGTGTCCTGCGTGATGGGCAGGATATGCCTTCTGATCACCGGTTTAAGCTGGCGGCGCTGACAGACGCGCAGCGTGTCGGTCTTTTGCACGAAGGCATATCTCGGATTGCCGGGCTTGATGCTTGCCACCCCGCACCTGCACCCACGCTGGGTTGGGCAGCGATGCGCGACCACCTTAAATCCATCGCAGCAGCCCAAGGCAAACCGGCGGATCGCTTCCTGATGATCGGCGATACGATGCTGGAACGGGATTGGGCAGAAGCGGCGCAATCCGCGGGCTATTTGCCTGCCGCTGCGTACTTTGCCGCAAACCATCCGTAACGCGACGCGGCGGCCCTTTCCAAGCCTGTCGCGCTGCGGTATCTGGCCCCCAACTGCCAAGGGATGCCGTGATGAGCCAGCCATTTGAAACCCCCGGACCGGTCGAGCGTGACTGGTCGGACGCGATCAGCAAAATTGAGGACATCATCGAAGATGCCCGCAATGGTCGCATGTTCATTCTGGTCGATCACGAGGACCGCGAGAATGAGGGCGATCTGGTGATCCCGGCCCAGATGGCAACACCCGATGCGATCAACTTCATGGCGACGCACGGGCGCGGACTGATCTGCCTGTCGCTGCCCGGTGAGCGTATCGACGCGCTCGGTCTGCCGCTGATGAGCACCTATAACTCCTCACGGCATGAAACCGCGTTTACCGTCAGTATTGAGGCCCGCGAAGGTGTCAGCACCGGTATCTCTGCCCATGATCGTGCCCGCACCGTCTCTGTCGCGATTGATGCGACCAAAGGGGCGGCGGATATTGCAACTCCGGGCCATGTGTTCCCGCTGCGTGCGCGCGCCGGTGGTGTGCTGGTCCGTGCGGGGCACACAGAAGCGGCGGTAGATATCTCTCGCCTTGCTGGCCTGAACGCATCCGGTGTGATTTGCGAGATCATGAAGGACGACGGCGAAATGGCGCGTCTGCCTGACCTGATCGCCTTTGCACAATTGCATGGGCTGAAGATTGGCACGATCAGTGATCTGATCGCCTATCGCCGCCGCCACGACAATCTGGTTCGTGTCCGCGAAACCAGCACGATCACATCGGAATTCGGTGGTGAGTGGGAGTTGCGGATCTACACCGACGAAACTCAGGGGGCAGAGCATATTGCCTTGATCAAAGGCGATATTACCACCGATGACCCGGTTTTGGTGCGGATGCACGCGATGGATCCGATGCTGGATGTCGTGGGTGTTGGGCCCCGAGGCCGCCGCGACGAATTTGGCGACGCGATGAAGCTGATCGCCGATGAAGGCCGCGGCGCGCTGGTTCTGCTGCGCGATGTGCACATGAAGCTGGACGCCTCCGAGGATGCCTCTCCTCAGACGCTTCGGCAATATGGACTTGGCGCGCAGATCCTGTCCTCGCTTGGCCTGCATGAAATCATTCTGGCGACCAATTCGCCACAGCCCAAGGTCGTGGGGCTTGATGCTTATGGTCTGGAAATCGTTGGCACCCGCAAAATCTCGGAGATTGGATAATGGCTGGCCATTCTGACAACGCAATGCCGCTGCCGCAGTTCGAAGAGCCTTGCAAAATCGGCATCGTGATCGCGCCCTATTATACGGCTATTTCAGAGGCGCAGCTGGCATCTGCCCGCGCCAAGATCGAGGCGACAGGCGCCACGCACGAAACGATCGAAGTGCCCGGATCGCTGGAAATCCCAACGGCTATTGGCATTGCCAACCGGATGGGGAACTTTGATGGCTTCGTCGCCCTTGGTTGCGTGATCCGTGGTCGCACCAGCCATTATGATGTGGTGGTCGAACAATCGGCGCACGGGATTATGCTGCTGGGATTGCAGGGGCTTTGCATTGGCAACGGCATCATCACCGTCGAGAATAAGGAACAGGCCGAGGAACGCGCCGACGCCAACCGCCTTGACACGGCAGGTGCCGCGGCAGAGGCGGCGGTGCATTTGATCGCTCTAGCGCGCGGCATGAAGGACGCCAAAAACAAGGGCATCGGCTTTGGCCGCACGCTGCTCGCCAAAGGTGGTGAGACGGTATGACGATCTCGAACAATCAGCGCCGCAAGATGAAGTCAGCGGCCCGGCTTTACACCGTGCAGGCGCTTTTCCAAATGGAAGCCATTGGCCAGACGGTTGATGCGGTGGTGGCAGAGTTTGAAGACCACCGCTTTGGCGCCGTCTATGACGGTGATGAAATGCAAGAAGGCGACGTGGATACATTCCGCGCCCTGATGGAACGCGCTGTCGATGAACAGGCGAAGATTGACCAAACCACGGACCGCGCACTGGTCGCGAAATGGCCGTTAGGCCGGATCGACCCGACATTGCGGGCGTTGTTCCGGGCGGCGGGGGCCGAAATGCTGAACGGTGACACACCGCCCAAGGTCATCATCACCGAATTTGTCGATGTGGCCGGCGCATTTTTTCCCGACGGCAAAGAGCCGCGTTTTGTGAATGCGGTGCTGGACCACATGGCCCGTGAGGTCATGCCAGAGGCGTTCAAGGCCTAAGCGCGGGCAACCGTTGCCATTCCGACGCCGCGACCTTCGCGACCCCGATTGCATGATGGATTTGCTTTGCCCATGATCGGCAGAGCAGCCAAGGGGAAGCAAATGTCCAGCTATCAATGCAGTCCAGACCATATCGTCGCGGATGAACAGGCGCTGCGCGGGCTTTTCCCGCCGACCCATGAGATGGCCATCAGGAAAAGCATCACCCAGCTTGACACGCATGCCCGCAATTTCATTGCGCGCGCGCCTTTTGTCTGTGTTGGCACGCAAAATGCCGATGGGTCGGCAGATGTCAGCCCCCGGGGCGATCCCGCGGGGTTCGTGCAGGTGCTGGATGATCAAACGATCGCCATTCCGGACCGGCCCGGCAATAACCGCTTGGACACATTGGCAAATATCGCCAGCAATCCATGTGTCGGTTTGTTGTTCATGGTGCCGGGGTTTGACGATACCTTGCGGATCAATGGACAGGCCGTGCTCAGCACCGACCCGGAGTTGCTGACCCGCATGGCCGTTCAGGACCGCACGCCAAAAATTGCGATTGTTGTGCAGATCAGCGAGATTTTCATGCATTGCGCCAAGGCGTTTCGGCGGTCCCGCTTGTGGGACCCTGCCGAACTTCAGAACCGGAGTGAGATGCCCTCACTCATGACGATCATGATGGATCAGGCAGGTGCACCCCCGCGCGACGACGCAGAGGCGCAAGCCTTGGATGACAGGCTGGAAGAGGGTTACAAAAAGTCGATGTACTAGTCTTCCATCGCTTCCAGTTCATCGATGAAGCCCTCGATCATCGACAGGCCTTTGTCCCAGAATGCCGGGTCAGAGGCATCAAGACCAAAGGGGGCCAACAGCTCCTTATGATGCTTTGATCCGCCCGCTTTGAGCATGTCGAAATATTTCTCGCGGAAGTCAGGGTCGCCTTCCTGATAGACCGCATAAAGCGCGTTCACGAGGCCATCGCCAAAGGCGTAGGCGTAGACGTAAAAGGGCGAATGCACGAAGTGCGGGATGTAGGCCCAGAAGGTTTCGTAGCCTTCCTGGAAATCGAAAACCTCGCCAAGGCTTTCGGCCTGAACCGACATCCACAGCGCGTTGATATCGTCTGGCGTCAACTCACCTTCGGCACGGGCGGCATGCAGTTTGCATTCAAAGTCGTAAAACGCGATCTGACGCACGACCGTGTTGATCATATCCTCGACTTTTCCGGCCAGAAGCACCTTGCGCTCTTCTTGTGTCTTGGCTCCGTCCAGCAACTTGCGGAAGGTCAGCATTTCGCCAAAGACAGATGCTGTTTCTGCCAACGTCAGTGGCGTTGATGACAGCAGTTCGCCTTGTCCCGCGGCCAGAACCTGATGCACGCCGTGGCCCAATTCGTGCGCCAAGGTCATGACATCACGGGGTTTTCCCAGATAGTTGAGCATGACATAGGGGTGCACGGTTGTGACGGTCGGGTGGGCAAAGGCACCGGGTGCCTTGCCGGGTTTCACCGGCGCGTCAATCCAGCCTTTGGTGAAGAAGGGTTCGGCCAGTTCGGCCATCTTGGGGTCAAAATCGGCATAGGCGGTCATCACCGTCTCTTTCGCCTCGGCCCAGTCCACAAGGCGGTCGTCTTCCATCGGAAGTGGCGCGTTGCGGTCCCATGTTTGCATCGTTTCAAGCCCCAGCCATTTGGCCTTGAGCTTGTAATAGCGGTGGCTGAGGCGCGGATAGGCCGCGACAACGGCATTGCGCAGGGCCTCGACCACTTCGGCCTCGACATGGTTTGACAGATGCCGCCCCGTCTGCGGCGTCGGCATCTTGCGCCAACGGTCCTCGATCTCTTTCTCTTTCGCCAGCGTATTGTGGACGCGGGCGAAGATCTTGATGTTCTCCTGGAACACGGCGGCCAGCGCGTGGGTCGCGGCCTCGCGCTTTGCGCGGTCCTGATCGGTCAGCAGGTTTAGCGTCGCCTCAAGGTTCAGCGCCTCGCCATCGACGTCGAACTCCAGCCCCGCCATGGTTTCGTCAAACAGACGGTTCCATGCGGCAGACCCGACGGTTGATTGGTCGTGCAGGAACTTTTCCAGCTCGTCGGACAACTGATGCGGTTTCATCGCGCGCATGCGGTCGAAAACTGGTTTGTAGCGGGCAAGATCAGCGTTCTCGGCCAGCAGTGACGCCAAGTGATCGTCGTCCAAACGGTTGAACTCCAAGCCATAGAACACCAACGGGGTGGTATAGGCGGTGATTTTGTCCTGCGCGTCGGCCATGAACTTGGCGCGGTCACTGTCGACGGTGTTCTGATAGTAACGCAGGCCCGCAAACGACATGATGCGACCGGCGATCACGTCTATTTCCTCGTACCGCTGCACAGCTTTCAAAAGGCCTGCGGCATCCAGATCAGCAAGCTTGCCTTCATAATCACCGGCAAAATCCGCGCAGGCGGTTTCTAACCAGTCCATATCGCGGGTCAATTCCGGCGCGTCTTCGCCCGGGTAAAGATCGCTCAGATCCCATTCTGGCAGGTCGCCAAAGGCGTTGCCGCCGGATGCGTTGGCGTCGAAAACAGGTGAGGGATGTTGCATGGGGCGTCCTTTGCAAATGTCTTTGCGCCTACATAGGGCTGCAACTGCGCAAGGGAAAGCGTATCGGATCAGAAACGATAGAGCTCGGCAGGGTTTTGCACGAGAATTTGCCTGCGCGTGTTGGTGTCAGGCACGGCGCGGTGAAACGCCTGCCACAACGCGTTGGAGGGCGGCATTTCCGCCCCGTTGAGCATGATGTGTGGCCAGTCAGAGCCCCAAAGGCAGCGTTCGGGGTTGGCGGCCACAAGCGCCTGCACGAAACGATCGGTTTCGGCGTAGGGCGCATTGGCCAATCGATAGAGGCCTGACAGTTTCACGTAGGCGTGGCCATCGGCCAGCAAGCGGCAAAGTGCCTGAAATCCGGCTGTTTCGGGCCCGGCAGACAGGTCGGTGGGCCAGCCGATATGGTCAAAAACAACCGGGACGGGGCAGGCGGCAATATCGGCGGCAAGCTCTTCCATATGTTGGTCTGCATGGCAAAGCATCTGGATATGAAGCCCCCGGTCCGCGAGCCGCGGAGCCATGGCGCGAGCACCATCCCAGCTGAGCACGCCGCCGTGGACATAGTTCAGACGGACGCCTGCAAGATTGCAATCGACAAACCGATCAAGATCAGCGTCAGAGGCGTTGTCTGGCAGCAATCCGATCCCTTTGAAACCCGCGCCCATGTCACGCACCGCGTTGATTGTGATCGTGTTATCAAGGCCATAGAAGATCGAATGTACAATGACGCCCCGGGTGATCCCCAGCGCAGCCAGATGTGCCTTGTAACCCGCCAGATAGGCCGCGTAGGGCTGTGCAGGGTCTTCGGTGCGGCCCTCAAAAAGCGGCAGTTCGTCCGGGCCTGCCAAAAGGTGGACATGCGTGTCACAGGCGCTGCTGGGGGCTGGTGTCGCGGGAACAGCTGCGGGGGGGAGCGGGGCAATGGGTTTGGACATGGACGGTCTTTAGCGCAGTTTGAGCCTGCTGGGAATGCGAAGGGAGGTGTTTCGCCGCGCAGGGCGCGGCGATCGGTTGGGGGGCCAGCCCCCCAAACCCCCCGAAGTATTTTTGACCAGAAGAAGGGGGTGATGCGTGAACCGGTGTGTCAGGTCGGTCGGGGCCGTGAGAGCCTTGGACGATGAATGGTTCGGATTTTGCCAAAGCAATGACGGAGAACGAATGTCTTAGCCGTAGGTGGCAAGCATCGTCTTGAGGTCATTCAGCGTGTTGGCCTCTGACACCGGTTTGTCCTTGCGCCAGCGCAACATGCGGGGAAAGCGCAGGGCAACGCCGGATTTGTGACGGGGGGAGGCCTGAATGCCTTCAAACGCGATTTCGAACACGTGATGCGGAGTGACCTGCCTGACAGGGCCGAATTTCTGCAGGGTATTCTTGCGGACCCATGCGGTGATTTCGCGAAATTCAGCGTCCGTCAGCCCGGAATAGGCCTTGGTGAATGGGGTCAATTCATTGCCGTTCCAAACTGCAAACGTGTAGTCCGTAAAGAGGTTCGCGCGCCGCCCGTGACCGGCTTGCGCATAGATCATCACAGCGTCGACTGTCAGCGGATCAACCTTCCATTTCCACCAATCGCCGCGTTTGCGGCCAGCCAGATAGGGGCTGTCTTTGCGTTTGAGCATGAGCCCTTCGGCGTGAAGTTCCCGGCTGCGGTCATGTTCGGTGGCGAGTGCGTCCCAGTCAGCGAAGGGTACGCTGGCGGACAATCGAATGGGCGCAGTATCGGGGGTCTCTTTCACAAGCATTTTCAGTCTATTACGTCGTGTTCTGAATGCAAGTTTACGTATGTCGTGGCCATCGTGTTCCAGCAAATCATAGGCCATAAGGATGACAGGCGCTTCTTTCAGCAGCTTTTTGGGGACAGTCTTGCGCCCGATCCGCGATTGCAGGGCATTGAAGCTCAGCGGCATTTCGTCCGCAAAAGCGAGGATTTCACCGTCAATGACCGTGCCATCGGGCAGAAAGTCGCGCAATTGGGCCAGTTCAGGAAAGCGGTCGGTCATCAGATCCTCACCACGTGACCAGAGGTGATGTTCACCCCCGCGCAAGATGAACTGCCCCCTTATCCCATCCCATTTTCGCTCTGCATTCCAGTCACTTGGCGGGCCAAGCTCATCCAGGCCGTCAAGGCCATACGCCAGATAGAACGGGTAAGGTCGTGAAAGATCAGCGTCTGGGTCATCGGTCTCGATCAGGTTGGTCCAGGTGGTCGTCTCTGGGGTCCATTTGCCCATGAGCTTGTGGGTCAGTACGGCCTCTTCCTGACCTGTGGCTTGCGCCAGTGCCCGCGTCATCAGCTTTTGGCTGACACCAACACGAAAGCCACCTGTCAACAGTTTGGTAAACAAGAACCTTTCTGCCGTCGGCATCACGTCCCATGCGGCCAGAATGCCAGTGCGACGCGTGTCTTCGTCTTGTGCTGACAGTGTTTTGATCCTGTTGATCCAATGTGTCAGGCCCTCGTCGCTCTGGCCGCTTGGCGGGGGCAGGATCAGGGCAATGGTTTCAGCAAGGTCCCCGACGATTCCGTAGCTTTCCTCAAACAACCAATCGGGCAGGCCTGCGGCCTCTGCAGCCCAGACCCGGAGCTTGGTTGCGGTGATCGTGCGTTTGGGGCGACGTCCCGAAAAAAGCGCCACGGTCCATAACTTGTCCTCATCGGGGGCGGTCTGAAAGTACGCCGCCAGCGCGGCCACCTTGACGCTTGTCTTGGTGCTTTCGTCGATACGGGCAAAAAGAGCGGCGAACTCCCTCATTCCCGCGGGACCAATCCGATGATCCGGTCAACAGCTACGAAACCACGCCCCCCTGCGGATTGCGGGATCCTGCTGTCGGATGCATTGTCGCGATTGTCACCCAACACAAACACATGATTGGGCGGCACTCGAAACAGATCGGTGTCATCCAGCACTGTGTTCGTCTGATCGAGGATGTTGTAGGTGATGCTGCCCAAAGTCTCTGCATACTGCGGAAAGTCACAGCTTTGCCCGACTGGCGTTGCGGCGGGACAACGTGGCATAAGCCCGTTTTCCAACACCATGATCTGGACGTATGGCGGGCGGGGTTCGCGCGGCACGGGGGCACCATCGATCCACAACGCACCCTTGACCATCTGCACGGTCTGGCCTCCAACGGCAACGATGCGGAACACGAAGACGCTGCGCGTAACGACGTCCCGAAAAACCGCAATCCGACCCGGTGCGATATCTGTGGCTGCGTCAATCCTGATGCTGATGATGCAGTCGAGCGGCTCAAAGGTCGGTTTCATTGCGCCCTGCGGGATATACCAATTGTCGATGCGCGGATGAAGCGCTTGCAGGCCTTCTTTCAGGCAGGTCTGCGCCGTAACAGGGCTGCCACAAAGCAGAAGAAAAAGGGCGACGGGCCGTTTCATATGGTGTCCTCTGCCGTCTCCGCAGGTTCGCCGCTGTATTCGGTGCTGACCACATGGGCATCAAAGCCCTGATCGGTCAGCCAGCGCCGAAAGGGTCCGGTATAACCGTGGGTGACAAAGACCTTTTCGGCCCCGGTGGCGCGGATTGCCGTGTTCAGCCCGTCCCAATCGGCGTGATCCGAGACAACAAAGCCGCGGTCCATGGCCCGTCGACGGCGGACCCCGCGCAGGGCCATCCAGCCGGTAGCGAAGGCGGTTGAGGCGCGACCAAACTGCCGCGCCCAGGGCTGGGCCATGGCACCTGGGGTGGCAAGGACCAGCGCGCCGGGATGATCCTTTACGTTCGTCTCAGGCGTCACACGGATCGTATCGGGCAGCGCAATGCCTTGCGCCCGCAGAACGTCATTGGTGTTTTCAATCGCCCCATGGGTCAGGATCGGTCCGATGTCAGGATTGACGGTTCGCAGGAGACGCTGCGCCTTACCAAGCGCATACGCACCAAGGATCGAAAACCTGCCAGCCGCGGCGTTGGTGGCCCACCAGTCGTTGATCTGACTGGTCAAGACAGCCTGTGGTGTCCAAGAAAAGACTGGCAGGCCAAAGGTGCATTCCGTGATGAAGGCATGACAAGCGACAGGCTCAAACGGTTCAGACAGCCCGTCTGAGATGGTTTTATAGTCGCCGGAGACAACCCAGCTTTCGCCTTTGACGGTGACTTTGATCTGGGCAGAGCCGGGGACGTGGCTGGCGGGGTGATAGCTGACCTCTGCATCACCAATGCGCCGCACCTCGCCAAAATCCAGCGTCGCAATCCGCGCGTCATCACCCAGCCGGTGTTGCATGACCGGGGCGGCGGCGTGGGTCGCAAGATATGACCTCATGCCGGGGCGGGCATGATCGGCGTGACCATGGGTAATCAGCGCACGGTCCACCGGCAGCCATGGGTCGATATAAAAGTCACCCGCCGGGCAATAGATCCCACGATCGGTAAAGGTCAGCACATCCGCCATATCGCGAGGGTAGCGTTTTGCGAGCCGCTGTCGAGCGGAGCGGCTGCGCCGCACAGGATATTTTGCGCCGCCCCCCGGGCGGCGCGGATGAGGGGGCTGTCTGCCCCCTCAAACACCCCCGAAAGTATTTTTGACCAGAAGAAGGGCTCAGGATCGCGTGATGCGGTCAGTAAGGTGAGTGACGCAATTTTTCGGGCAAGGGCACGTGTCGCCCGAAGAGCGGCATCGGGCGGCAGGTTCGGGGTGAACGGTCTAGGGGTGTGCGGCGAAATGCGCGGCCATGGCGTCGAAAATGGGGGTGCTCATTTCTGCAGCGTCCATCATCATTTCGTGCTTGCCGCCCGGGACAATCGTCAGGTTGCCGCCCGGCCACTTTTCCATGCGCGCCTTGATCCGTTCAGGGTCGACGATGGTCTCATCCGTGCCCAGAAAGGTCAGCGTCGGGGTCGCAGGCGAGGGCAGCGCAGAGAGGCGTCGGGTTTCCCATAGCGCCTCATTCACCCAGCGCAATGAGGGGCCGCCAAGTCCCAGTTCAGGATGCTGGCGGACCTGTTCCTGCATGTAATTGTACATCTCGGGGTCATTGGTCAGCTCATTTTCGTCAAACGGCGTCTCGCCCAGCGTGATCTCGCTGGTCTGGCCCGGAACGAGCTTGCCATCAAAGCCCAGCCGGCGACCCACAGACGACAACCCCCAGACAAAGCTGCGCAGGCTCAGGCTGCCCTGGATGCCCCACATCGGGGCAGAGAAGACTGCGGCATTCACCGGCAGGTCTTCCATCAGTGCGCGCAACCCGATCCCGCCACCCAGCGAATGGGCAATCAGGTAGTAGGGTTCCGGCATGCCAACGGCACGGGCATAATCGATCAGGCAGGCCACATCCTTTTGGTAGTCGCCAAAGGCCTCGACGTGGCCCATCCCGCGATCATCTGTCATCCGATCCGACAGACCCTGTCCGCGCCAGTCAATGGAGGCCAAGGCAAAGCCACGCTGCTGCATTTCCCGCGCAACGCGGCCGTACTTTTCGATGAATTCGGTCCGCCCGGTGAACAGGAGCACCGTGCCCCGGGCCGCCGTAAACGGCCAATGACCAGCGCGAAGTTGCAAGCCATCGGCGGCTTTGCACCAATGGGCGACCCCGCCGTCCGGGCCTTCGGCCACGTCGGCATGAAACGGCGCTGCCTGCATCTGTTTAGCCCAGAACGCCCGCCAAACGCATCGCGGCACCCATGTCACCGTCCATGGTCAGCTTGCCGGTCATATAGGCGGCTGTCGGGTTTTGCTCTCCGGTCATGATCGCCTCAAAGGTTTCGGCCGAGGCGGTCAGCGTGACCTCTGCATCGTCGTCTCCCGCGCGCGCGCCGTCTTTGTCGATCACGATCGAGCCTTCGCCCTCGATGTTGAACTTTGCAGTCCCATCAAAGCCGCCGTCGATTTTTTCGTTCAGGGTGGCTACGGCCTTTGTGATGACGTCGCTCATGTGCATGTCCTTTTCATTCGATTGTGACCGGCGCCCACTGGCATCGGCGGTGTGATACGTTACATTCACCATATGATCACACGTAGCGCCATCATCAATTTTTCCGTCACGGCACTTTTGACGTTTACGTCAGCGGCAAGTGCCCAGACGGCAGAGCTGGATCAGCTTTTTGCTGACTTGGCCGAGGCGACGCCCGAGGAGGCATCCCGGATCGAGGGGCAGATCAACACGCTTTGGAGCAAAAGCGGCTCTGCCGCGATGGATTTGTTGCTGCGCAGGGGCGAGGACGCATTGGAAGACGGCGATGTGCAGGCCGCACTTGAGCACTTCAGCGCGCTTGTCGATCACGATCCGAATTTTGCCGAGGGCTACAATGGACGGGCCACGGCCTATTACCTGTCGGGCATGGTTGGTCCGGCGCTGGAAGATATCCGGCAAGCGCTGCGGCTGAACCCGCGCCACTTTGGTGCCCTGCGCGGGTTGGCCATTGTGCTTGAGGAACTGGAGCGCCCGGCAGATGCG
Source organism: uncultured Paracoccaceae bacterium (assembly GCA_947493335.1). Taxonomy (GTDB): domain Bacteria; phylum Pseudomonadota; class Alphaproteobacteria; order Rhodobacterales; family Rhodobacteraceae; genus CANMYO01. The sequence continues at coordinate 626,512 of CANLQO010000001.1, forward strand.
CTTGAAATCTACCAAGAAGTCCTGGCCCTGAATCCCCACGCAGAAGGTGTGGCAGAGGCCGTCAAACGCCTTGATATACAGCTTGAAGGCCAGTCGCTTTAACCTGCGGCAAGATCGGACGCATCCATGCAACCCTCGCGCATTACGGCCGTTCTTGGCCCGACCAACACCGGCAAGACGCATTACGCGATAGAGCGGATGTTGGGCTATCGCAACGGGGTCATCGGCCTGCCGCTGCGACTTTTGGCGCGCGAGGTCTATGACCGCATCGTCGCGGTCAAGGGGCCCAGCGTCGTGGCTTTGATCACAGGCGAAGAACGCATCGTCCCGCCCCGCGCCGCATATTGGGTCTGCACAGTCGAGGCGATGCCAGAGGGCTTGGGGTGCGATTTTCTCGCGGTCGATGAAATCCAGCTTTGCGCAGACGCCGAACGCGGTCACGTCTTTACCGACCGGCTGCTGCATGCGCGTGGGCTGCATGAGACGCTCTTTATGGGGGCCGATACGATGCGCGGCGCGATTGCCGCGATGGTGCCGGGCGTCGCATTCCTGCATCGCGAACGGTTCAGCACGCTGACCTACACGGGGTCGAAAAAACTCAGCCGGATGCCAAGCCGGGCCGCCATCGTCGGGTTTTCGGTCGAAAACGTCTATGCCATGGCAGAGCTGTTGCGCCGCCAAAAGGGTGGGGCGGCGGTCGTCATGGGGGCCCTGTCGCCGCGCACCCGCAACGCGCAGGTCGAGATGTATCAGAACGGAGAGGTTGATTACCTCGTGGCCACAGATGCCATCGGCATGGGGCTGAACCTTGATGTGGAACATGTGGCCTTTTCAGCGCTGGCCAAGTTCGACGGGCAGCGGATGCGGCACCTTTTCCCCGAAGAATTGGCGCAAATTGCAGGCCGGGCCGGGCGGCACCTGAAACCCGGTACCTTTGGTGTCACGGGCGAGGCACCCAGCTTGGATGACGAAGTTGCGCAGGCGATTGTCGATCACCGCTTTCGTCCGGTGCAGAAACTGCAATGGCGCAACAGTGACCTGCAGTTCGGCTCGCCCAAGCGGCTGATCCAAACGCTTGAGGCCCGCACAGATGATATCTGGCTGACCCGCGTGCGCGAAAGCGATGATCTGGCCGCGTTGAAAGCTCTGGCAGCGGATGAACTTGTGGCTGCGCGGGCCAGTGACGGGCCATCGGTGCGCCTTTTGTGGGATGTGTGCCGCGTGCCCGACTTTCGCGGTATCAGCCGGGGAGAACACGCAAACCTTTTGACCCGGATTTACACCGACCTGCATCAAGCAGGGCAAGTGGACGAAAACTGGTTTGCGCTGCAGGTGGCACGCATCGACAGGACCGATGGCGATATCGATACGTTGTCCAAGCGGTTGGCATATATCCGCACATGGACCTATGTGGCGCAGCGCAAGGGCTGGTTACGTGACGAATTGCATTGGCGCGATGCGACGCGCGCTGTAGAAGACCGTTTATCAGACGCGCTGCATGGCGCGCTGACACAAAGATTTGTGGACCGGCGGACCAGCGTGCTGCTTCGCCGGCTCAAGCAGAAGGAGAGCCTTGTGGCCGAGGTGAACGACAAAGGCGAAGTGACCGTAGAGGGTGAATTCGTCGGCAAATTGGAAGGCTTCCGCTTTCGCATGGACAAGGCGGGCAGCCCCGATGAGGCCAAGACGCTGCGGCAGGCCTCTGCCGCTGCATTGGTGCCGCATTGGCACCTGATGGCAGACCGGTTCTACAATGCGCCCGACCCCGAAATGGACTTTACCGAACAAGGGGGCCTGATGTGGGGTGATGCTGCGGTTGGTAAATTGACCGCCGGGGCCGATCCACTGAAGCCCGAAGTCGTGGCCTTTGTCGATGACGAGGCCGGAGAGGACGTGGCCGCCAAGGTCAAGCGGCGCCTGCAACACTTCATCGAACGCAAGATCGCGGCGGGATTTGAACCTCTGCTTGCGCTCAAGAATGACGAAACGTTGACAGGAACCGCCAAGGGATTTGCCTTTCGCATGGCCGAGGGCTTTGGTGTCATTCCGCGCGGCGAGGTCGCGGATGAGGTCAAGGCGCTGGATCAGGATGCCCGCGGCACCCTGCGCAAGCATGGCGTGCGTTTTGGACAGTTCACGATTTTCATGCCGTTGCTGCTGAAGCCTGCGCCGACGCGGTTGCGGCTGGTGTTGTGGTCACTGGCCAAGAACCTGTCAGAGTTCCCCGAAAGCCCACCGCCCGGTCTGGTGACCGTGCCTGCCGCCAACGACGTGCCGCCGGGCTATTACGCGATGGCGGGCTACCGCGCCGCGGGCGAACGCGCGATCCGCATCGACATGCTGGAACGGCTTGCCGACATGCTGCGCGACAAGGATTCGCGCGGCGGATTCGAGGCGAACGCAGACATGCTTTCGATCACTGGCATGACGCTCGATCAATTCGCCGATCTGATGGGCGGTTTGGGCTACAAAGCCGAAAAAGGTGAGCGGGAGAAGGTCAAGGCTGTGGCGGTTGATGCCGTGGCTGCCACGCCCGAAGCGACTGAAACGCCTGCGGAAATCCCCTTGGAGGCCCCGGCAGAGGTGGTTGTGCCAACGGATGAGGCCCCGGCGGACACCACGCTTGCGGCCCCCGACACCGGCCCTGAGATGGAAGTGTTCTATACCTTCACCTGGGGTGGCCGCGCGCAGCGTCAGGGCGGGCGTCCGCAGGGTCAGCAAAAGCCCCGCGGCAAAGGCAAGCCCAAGGGCAAAGGCGGACCACGCGGCGACAAGCCGCAAAAATTCTCGTCCAAACCCAAGGCCGAGAAAAAGATCGACCCCGATAACCCCTTCGCTGCGGCCCTGTCGGGTTTCAAGACCGATTGAGCGACAGCGACACCAGCATCCGGCTTGATAAATGGCTTTGGCAGGCGCGGTTCTTCAAATCGCGCTCCATTGCTGCGGGGGTGGTGAGCGCGGGGAAAGTCCGTGTCGATGGCACCCCGGTCAGCAAACCCAGCAGAGCCGTTGCGCCCGGTATGGTGTTGACCTTCACCCAGCAACAGGATGTGCGCGTTGTGCGAATCCTTGCCTGTGGCACCCGGCGCGGACCGGCACCAGAGGCGCAAACCCTTTACGAGGATATGTCTCCGGAAAAGGTCAAACGTCCCTCCAATCCCCGGTTTGACGGGAAAGGTCGCCCGACAAAGAAGGATCGGCGCGACATGGCGTCCCGAACCCGTGATGACGGGTCGTTCGGGCTTGAATGACCGGGGCGTTCAGCCTAGCAAGGCGCGCGTGAGATTTCGGAATTAGAACATGACCTACATCGTCAACGACAGCTGCATCGCCTGCAAATACACCGACTGCGTCGAAGTGTGCCCCGTGGATTGCTTTTACGAAGGCGAAAACATGCTGGTCATTCACCCCGACGAATGCATCGATTGTGGCGTGTGCGAACCTGAATGCCCCGCCGATGCGATCCGCCCGGACACAGAGCCGGACATGGAAAAGTGGGTCGAATTCAATCGCAAGTATTCCGAGATGTGGCCCGTCATCATCACCAAGAAAGACCCGCTGCCCACCGCCGAGGAAATGGACGGCAAAGAGGGCAAGATGGAGCTTTTCTCCGAAGCAGCGGGCGAGGGCGGTTGATTCGCGCCTTTGGATTTCTAATGCTTTGATGACATTGCACTTTTCCGCTTGCGCCGGGGCGCTGGCGAGTGGGTGCTTTTTGTGGTATACTGCCTGAAATGATGCCCAAGACCTGACACGCGATTGCAAGGTATGGAAACTGACGGGGACTTTTGTCGCCGCCGGTTTTTTTGTCGCGCAATGAACGGGTCAGACAGAAAGGATTGCGATGAGCAAGTCGAAGAAAAAAGAGTTTCAGCCCAATGACTTCGTGGTTTACCCGGCGCATGGCGTGGGCAAGATCGTGTCGGTTGAGACGCAAGAGGTCGCGGGCTTTGAGCTTGAGCTGTTCGTGATCGCGTTCGAAAAGGACAAGATGACCTTGCGGGTGCCGACCCACAAGGCAACCGAGGTGGGCATGCGCGCGCTGTCGACCCCTGATGTCGTGAGCCACGCGATGAAGACCCTGCGCGGCAAGGCCAAGGTCAAGAAAGCCATGTGGTCACGCCGGGCACAGGAATACGAGCAAAAAATCAATTCTGGTGACCTGATTGCGATTGCGGAAGTGGTCCGTGACTTGCATCGTCAGGACGATCAGCGCGAGCAGAGCTATTCCGAGCGGCAGCTTTATGAAGCCGCGCTCGAGCGGCTGACCCGTGAAATTGCGGCCGTGGCTGGCAACGATGAGGTCGCAGCCGCCGAAGAGATCGACAGCGTTCTGGTGTCACGCGCGGCTTAAGTCGCAGCGACGATTTTCTGGAAAAATCGTAGGACAGGATCTGATGGGGTCGCTTCTCGGGCGGCCCCATTTCTTTTGGCCGGTGCCGGAGCCTCCGGCGGGCATATTTTCATTCAGAAGAAAGCGGAAGTGCGCGCCAGCCGATATCCCGGCGACAAAAGCCCTGGGGCCATGAGATCTGATTAACCTGCGCATAGGCACGGGCATGGGCCTCGGCCAATGTAGCACCACGCCCGGTCGCGGCAAGGACGCGGCCCCCGGTGGCAACGATTTGCCCGTCGCGGGTGCTTGTGCCTGCGTGAAACGTCATATGGTGGCTATCGTCGGGTGTTGCATCCAGCCCCTTGATCGCGCTGCCCTTTTCATATGCGCCGGGGTAGCCGTTGGCTGCCATCACCACGGTCAGCGCATGGTCATCGGCCCAATTGACTTGTGCTTCTGACAGGCGACCCTCTGCGCAGGCTTGCAGCAGATCCAGCACTTGGCCGCCCAGCCGCATCATCAGGCATTGGCATTCGGGATCGCCAAAGCGGACGTTGTATTCGACCAGTCGCGGCTGGCCGTCTTCGATCATCAGGCCAACGAAAAGCACGCCTTGAAACGGCGTGCCGCGCGCCGCCATGGCCTGCATCGTGGGACGCACGATCTCGTCCATGGTTTTGGCAATCACCGCATCGCTCATGACCGGGGCAGGGGAATATGCCCCCATGCCGCCGGTATTGGGGCCTGTGTCGCCTTCGCCGACGCGCTTGTGGTCTTGTGCTGTGCCGATGGGCAAAAGCGTTTTGCCGTCAGACAGCACGAAAAAGGACGCCTCTTCCCCGGTCATGAATTCCTCGATCACCACTTCTGCGCCGGCCTCGCCAAAATTGCCGTCGAACATGTCGTCAATCGCGGCAAGGGCCTCGGCCTCGGTCATGGCGACCACCACGCCCTTCCCTGCGGCTAGACCATCGGCCTTGACGACGATCGGTGCGCCCTGGGTGCGAATGTAGTCGCGAGCATCATCGGGGTGGGTGAAATGCGCGTAAGCGGCGGTGGGGGCATTCGCCGCGTCGCAAATCGCTTTTGTGAAAGATTTCGACGCCTCCAGTTGCGCTGCAGCCCCTGAAGGTCCGAAAACTGCAAGTCCCGCATCGCGCAGGACATCGGCAACACCGGCGGCCAAAGGGGCCTCTGGCCCGATGATGACAAAATCAACGGCGTTTTCTTCGGCAAATGTCGCGACGGCCTGACCGTCAAGGATGTTGATATCGGCACATTCCGCCAAGGCCGCGATGCCCGCATTGCCGGGGGCGACGATCAGCCGGTCGCACTTGGGGTTCTGCTTGACCGCCCATGCCAGCGCATGTTCGCGTCCGCCGCTGCCCAGGATCAGGATATTCACGCGCGCCCCCCGCTTGGCCTTTGTTGGCCGCCGTTCTAGGGTTAGCACCAGCGGATCACAAGGGCAGGCCATGGACCTTTTCGAAGACGACGCCCCAAAGGGCAACGCGCCAGAGTTTACCGTCTCGGAACTCACCGGATCGATCAAAAAGACTTTGGAAGGGTCTTTTGGTCGGGTGCGGGTGCGGGGCGAGGTGGGGCGCGTGATGATCGCACGATCCGGCCATATCTATTACGACATCAAGGATGATCGGAACGTGATTTCCTGCACCACCTGGAAGGGGCAGGTGCCGGGGCTGGGGGTGACACCGGAAGAAGGTCTGGAAGTCATTGTGACCGGCAAGCTGTCCACTTTTGGACCGCAGTCGCGCTATAACATCAACGTCGACAGCATCGAGGTCGCCGGCGCGGGCGCCCTGATGGCGATGCTGGAAAAGCGAAAGGCGCAACTGGCCGCAGAGGGGCTTTTTGCGCCGGAACGCAAGCAGCCGCTGCCCTACCTGCCCGAGGTGATCGGTGTGGTCACCTCGCCCAGCGGGGCGGTGATCCGCGACATTTTGCACCGCCTGCGCGACCGGTTCCCGCGCAAGGTCCTGGTTTGGCCGGTGGCGGTGCAGGGCAACAACTGCGCGCCAGAGGTGGCCAATGCCATCAAGGGGTTCAACGCGCTGACGCCCGGCGGCGCTTTGCCACGGCCTGACCTGTTGATCGTCGCGCGTGGTGGCGGCTCAATCGAGGATCTCTGGGGGTTCAACGAAGAGGTTGTGGCCCGCGCGGCGGCGGCGTCTGACATCCCGTTGATCTCTGCCGTAGGGCATGAGACGGACACGACGCTGATCGATTTTGTCAGCGATTTGCGAGCCCCGACCCCGACGGCGGCCGCAGAACACGCAGTGCCTGTGCGGATGGAATTGCTGGCCTGGGTCGAAGAACAGGGCGCGCGACTGCATCGTGCGTTGGGGGCATCGGTAGACCGGCGCAAGCAGCGTGTGCGCGATCTGGGGCGCGCCTTGCCGAACCTTGACAGTCTGGTAGAGCGACCCCGGCAACAGCTTGATTTCATGTCGGAAAGGCTGCCAGCCGCCTTGCGGGCAGCGGCGTCAAAAAAGCGGGTGCAATTGTCAGAGACGGGGTTGCGGCCCGGCATGTTGCGCCGCGCGATTGCAGAGAACCAAAGACGGTTGGCCGAACTGGATGCGCGGCTTGCCCCAGCGCTGACCCGGCGCGTTGCAGAAGCCAAACGCGCGTTGGGGCAACAGAACCTGCGCGCGCCGGACACAGGTCGCGCACAAGAACGACTGGATGGTTTACTTCACCGCCTCTCTGACCGCGCCAATCGCCAGCAAGAGGCGCGGGCCGCAAGGCTTATCGCTTTGGACAGGTTACGTGAAACGTTGGGCTATAAGGAAACGCTCAGGCGTGGTTACGCCGTCGTGCGTGGCGATGGTGAAGTGGTCACCGGCGTTGCGTCGGCCAAGGCCGCCAAAACGCTCGAGGTCGAATTTGCCGATGGGCGCCTTGCGCTGAATGGCAAGGCCAAGTCGCCCAAAGCCAAACCTGACGCGCAGGGCAGCTTGTTCTAGGAAAACAGATCATCGCAAATCAGCGGTGCAGGGTCCTCCACCGCCTCAAACAGAACCGTCGTGCTTGGGCGGTTGGTGAATTCCGCGCGGATGCCTTTGGGGGTGCGGAACACTTCCCAGCATTTGGGTTCAGGATCGTTTTCGTAAAGAAAACAAATGTTTGTGTCGTCCTCGTACCAGATGCCATCGGTGCATGTGCCATCAAGGGGCGACCAGATCACGCGGCGGTCGGGCAGATATTGTTCCACCCCAAAGGTCGTGCCATCGGGCAGGCCGAAGGTCAGAGTGCGACCGGTGGCGTATTTGTCAAATGCCTCACCGCTCATCGGGGATTGGGCAGCAAGAGGGGTCGCCAACAGGAAAAGCGCCAGCGTCAATCGGACCATTTTGCTACCCTTGGGTCCATCACCCGCCGCCAAAAGGGCGGGAACAGCGCCACTGTCGCCATAACTGGCAGCGCGCGGGGCAGGGTTGGGCCCTTTGGAGGCAAGGTCAATGCCGGAAAAGCCCGGCCCGGATGCGCGTGGTGGTCAGAATGGCGTGGCGCATTCAGCATCATGGCAGAGGAGTACCAGTGCGGACTGTTCCAGCTGTGGCGGTCGCCGACCGGCTCTGGCTTGCCATCGGAACGGGACGCGCGGGTCAGCCCATAATGCTGCACGTAATCGGACAGCAGAAGTTGGACCTGCGCCAGCCCTGCCACACTCAGATAGGCCAGCACGCCGCCAATGCCTCCAAGGCTTGCGGCGATCCCGATCATCAGCGCCCCACCACCCAGATAGATCAGATAGGGGTGATGCAACGGGCCGCGGTTTACGCGGGCAAGTCGCGCAGCCTCTGCCCGGTAACCGGCTGCAAATGACCCCGACCAGGCGCGCCAGGCATAGCGGTAGAACCCTTCACCGCGGCGGGCAGAATTCGGGTCTTGCGGCGTTGCCACGTGGCGGTGATGGACAAGCACGTGGGCCGAGGTGTGGTGCCCAAAAAGCAATGAGATATAGACCCACATGCCCAAACGATGCAGAATCCGGCTGCTTTTGTGGATCAGTTCATGCGCGTTTGAATTGCTGACCTGTCCAAAATACAGGCCAGCCGCATACCACACGGCCAATTTTCCGGGCAGCGTCAGATGCGGTTGCGACAACCCCCAGACCACCGCGCCCAACAGCGCAAAATGCGCCAGCGCCAGCGTCACCGACAGCGTGGTGGCGACCGGAAATTCCTGATCCGGCAGGGCGGGCGAGGTGCGCCTCACAAGGTGGTCCAGCCCTGCCACAAGCGCTGTCATCAGCAGCAGCGCCAGCACAATCCAAGCCCCACCCAGCAAGGCGGCGGCGGCGATCACCGGGATCGGCAAAACTGTGGCAAAAGCAAAGAAACGCATAAGCACCCTATGACACGCGAACGTGGCTATATCATGAAGCGTTTGCCGGGTCAGCCACTCAGAAGGTGCGGCGCTTGATCGCGGCATGCGCAAGTCAGCCCTGCCATGTCGTTTTTGCGATTTAAGCCGTGCAACTCGGGCGCTATGGTCGGGCCAATCGCGAAAGGGACGTTATGGCGCTGGATGAACGCAAAGGTGTCTGGAAATCAGGCAAAGGCAAGGGGCGGCACACGCCAAAGGGCCGTCAGTTGGACGACGCGGCATGGGAAGAGGTCCGCGATCTCTTGGGCGACAAGCCCCGTGACCGTGATCAGTTGATCGAATTTTTGCATTTGATTCAAGACACTTACGGTTGCCTGTCTGCCGCGCACCTGCGTGCGCTGGCCGAAGAAATGCGCCTGTCTCAGGCCGAGGTTTATGAGGTTGCATCCTTCTACGCCCATTTTGACGTGGTCAAAGAGGGCGAGCCAAAGCCACCGGCGCTTACCATCCGGGTCTGCGACAGCCTGTCATGCGAACTCGCCGGGGCGCAGCAATTGAAAGCCGCACTTGAAGATGGCCTTGACGCCTCCGAAGTCCGCGTTTTGCGGGCGCCCTGCATGGGGCGTTGCGACACCGCGCCGGTTCTGGAATTGGGCCACGCCCATATCGACCACGCCACGCCCGAAAAGGTGAAAGCCGCCATCGCGGCAGGTGACACACATGCACATATCCCAGAGTATCAAGGGTTTAGCGCTTATCAGGCCGACGGCGGCTATACCAAACTGACCGCACTTCGCAACGAAGGCGACTGGGAAGCGGTACAGGACATTGTGCTGTCCTCGGGCCTGCGTGGCCTTGGCGGCGCCGGTTTTCCCTCTGGCAAAAAGTGGGGCTTTGTCCGCGCCAACCCCGGCCCACGCTACATGGCCGTCAACGGTGACGAGGGCGAACCCGGCACATTCAAGGACCGCTACTACCTTGAACGGGTCCCGCATCTGTTTCTAGAGGGCATGTTGATCGCGGCCTGGGCGGTTGAGGCCGACAAGGTCTTTATCTACATGCGCGATGAATACCCCGCTGTTTTGTCGATTTTGGCGACTGAAATCAAAGCCTTGGAAGACGCGGGCGTCGTCTCGCCCGGATATATCGACCTGCGCCGCGGTGCCGGAGCCTATATCTGCGGCGAAGAATCCGCGATGATCGAAAGCATCGAAGGCAAACGCGGGTTGCCGCGTCATCGCCCGCCCTTCGTGGCGCAAGTCGGCATTTTTGGCCAGCCGACACTGGTGCACAACGTCGAGACCCTGCACTGGGTCACCCGCATCCTGCGCGAGGGGCCAGAGGTCTTGTCCGGCACGGAAAAGAACGGGCGCAAGGGGTTGCGGTCTTACTCCGTCTCGGGCCGGGTCGCCAATCCCGGCGTGCACCTTTTGCCCGCCGGATCAACGATCATGGACATCATTGCCGCCGCCGGTGGCATGGCAGAGGGGCACAGCTTCAAGGCCTATCAGCCCGGCGGTCCGTCCTCTGGTCTTTTGCCCGCGTCGATCAACGATGTTCCGCTCGACTTTGACACGCTGCAGCCGCTTGGCACCTTCATCGGTTCTGCCGCTGTTGTCGTTCTGTCGGATCAGGACAGCGCCAAGGCCGCCGCGCTCAACATGTTGCGGTTTTTTGAGGATGAAAGCTGTGGCCAATGCACGCCCTGTCGTGTGGGCTGTGAAAAGGCGGTCAAGCTGATGGAAAAGGATAGCTGGGATCAGGATCTGCTGGGCGAGCTTTGCACGGCCATGTCGGACGCCTCGATTTGTGGTCTGGGACAGGCCGCCCCGAACCCGATCAAGCTGGTGATGCAGCACTTCCCTGATGAGGTCTGATGCGTGATGTCCTCGACCTTGAGGCGTTTCCGTTGGATTCGCCAAAAAGTGAGGCATATCAGTCCCTTGTGGCGCGCTGCCGGTCCGAAATGGCTGGTGGCGGGCTGTTCAACCTCGATGGCTTTCTAAAACCAGAGGTCGCGCAGGCCGAGGCTCAGGCGCTGACCCCATTGATGGACAGGTCATCGTATCTTCACAAGCGTCGGCACAATATCTATTTCAAGAAGGACCTTGAGGGGGTGTCGCCAGAGCATCCCGCGCTGGCCGAGTTTGAAACCTCCAACAACACGCTTTGCAGTGACCAACTTCTGGGTTCTGTGGTGGAGGCGATTTACAACTGGAAACCGTTGCAGCACTTTCTGGCAGAGGTGATGGACAAGCCTGCGCTTTACCCGATGGATGATGCCTTGGCCGCTTTCAACGTCATGCGGTATCAAGAGGGGCAAGCGCTGAACTGGCACTTTGACCGGTCCGAATTCACGGTGACGCTTTTGCTGCAAGCCCCTGAAAAGGGTGGAGAATTTGAATATCGCACCGAGCTGCGCAGCATTGATGACCCCAATTATGACGGCGTCGCGCGGCTGCTGGCCGGAGATGACCCGCAGATGCAGCGCATGAATGTGGTGCCGGGCACCTTGAATGTGTTTCGTGGCGTGAACACGCCGCACCGGGTCACGCCGGTTGTCGGTGACCGCGCCCGGATGATCGCCGTGTTGACCTATTACGAACGGCCCGGCGCGCGGTTCACAGCGGCCGAACAGCTTGGGTTTTATGGCCGCACGGCCTGACGGGCTTTCAAATCGCCGCGTTCGGCATTAGGTGATTTGCATTCACGTATCAAAGGCCGCTCATGTCGTTCTTCAAAAAGCTCAAGGACCGGATGTTCCGGTCGTCCTCCAAGATCGACGAAGGTCTTGATGCCATCGTCAAAGATGGAGGCGAAGAGGAGGTGGTCGAGGTCGACACCGCCGCCGAGGACGCAGCAGCGGAGCATGCCCGGCAAGAGGCAGAAGCCCTTGCTGCACAGGAGGCCGAGGAGGCCCGCCTAGCCGAAGAAGCCCGCCTTGCGGCGGCAGAGGCCGAAGCAGCGCGACACGCGGAAGAGGCACGTCAGGCGGAAGAGGCGCGACAAGCCGAAGAGGCACGACTGGCCGAAGAAGCCCGGCGCGCAGAGGTGGCCCGTCTTGCGGAAGAGGCGCGTCAGGCCGAGGAGGCCCGCCAAGCCGAAGAAGCGCGATTGGCCGAGGCGGCCCGCCAAGCCGAGGAGGCGCGATTGGCCGAGGCCGCTCGTGCCGCCGCAGAGGCTGAGGCAAAAGCCGCCGCAGAAGCAGCCCGGCTTGCTGCCGAACAGCAACAGGCGGCTGATGCAGCGGAAGCTGCCCGCATCGCCGCAGAGGCAGAAGCCGCAGCAGCCAAGGCAGAGGCCGAACGTCTGGCGCGTGAAGCTGAACAACAACGTCTGGCAGAAGAGGCCGCCGCTGCCGAAGCCGCTCGTCGCGCCGCCGCTGCAGAAGCAGAACAGGTAGCTCAAGAAGCCGAAGCCGCCAGACGGGCGGAAGCTGAGCGGTTGGCGCAGGAGGCAGAAGCCGCGCGGAAGGCGGAAGCTGAGCGGTTGGCAGAAGAAGCCGCGAAACAAGCCGAAGCTGCGCGACTGGCACAGGAAGCAGAGGAAGCCCGTCTGGCACAGGACGCCGACCCCGGCATGACGGAGGCCGAAATCGACGAGCTGGCCGAGGAGATCGAAGCGCAGGTCGAAGCCGCCGCCGAGGCCGCTGCAGCCCCTCCCGTGCGCGAGGCCGTCGTCGCCCCGATGACCCGGTTGGAGCCGTCACCGCTTGATGAGGCACCCGGCGAACTGACTGAAAAGAAAGGCCTTTTGGGGCGGCTTTTTGGTCGCGAACAAAAAACTGTGGTGCGCCGAACTCTTGATGACGACATGCTCGAACAACTCGAAGAGCTGCTGATCACCGCCGATATGGGCGTTGATACGGCACTGCGTGTCACGGCCAATATGGCCGAAGGGCGGCTGGGCAAAAAGCTTTCGGTTGATGAAATCAAAGGCCTGCTGGCCGATGAGGTGACCCGCATCATGGAACCGGTCGCACGGCCCATGCCGCTTTATGCACACACACCGCAGGTCGTGCTGGTCGTGGGTGTCAACGGATCGGGCAAGACCACGACAATTGGCAAATTGGCCAGTCAGTTCAAAGCCGCCGGAAAGTCCGTGGTGATCGCGGCAGGCGACACATTCCGCGCCGCGGCGGTGGAGCAATTGCAGGTCTGGGGCGATCGCGCCGGGGTGCCGGTGTTGACCGCGCCCGAAGGTTCTGACCCGGCATCGCTCGCCTTTGACGCCATGGCCAAGGCACAGGCTGATGGCGCGGATCTTTTGATGATCGACACAGCCGGGCGGTTGCAGAACCGCGCGGATTTGATGGAGGAACTGTCCAAGATCGTGCGGGTCATTCGCAAGAAGGACCCCGATGCGCCGCATAACACCTTGCTGGTTCTGGATGCCACGACCGGACAGAATGCCCTGCAACAAGTTAAAGTATTTCAAGAGCTTGCGGATGTTTCCGGCTTGGTCATGACCAAGTTGGACGGGACCGCCAAGGGCGGCGTTCTGGTCGCACTTGCCGACAAGTTCGGCCTGCCCATCCATGCCATCGGGGTCGGCGAACAGATCGACGATCTGGCCCCTTTTGACCCAGAGGATTTCGCCAACGCTCTTGTCGGCCGCGCGGGGTGAGCGACTGGATCGTTGCACTCGCCGGGACACCGGAGGGGGCGCGGCTTGCAACGGCGCTGGCGCTGATGTCAGCGGTGGCCCATGCGGCCTTTGGCGCGCTGCAAAAGGGGCGGCACGATCCGTGGTTGACGCGCGGCGCGATTGACGGCTGGCTTGTCGTGATCTCGGCGCCGGTGGCGCTGTTTCTTGTACCGTGGCCATCCGGACAGGTGGCGTTGATCCTCGCAGGCGCATTGGTGATCCACTTCGGCTATAAGCTGACGATGGCGCTGGCCTATGAAAAGGCAGCATATACAGTGGTTTACCCGGTGGTTCGCGGCACCGGCCCGATTGTGACGGTTCTGGCGGCAAGCGTGATCTTTCACGAACATTTCACCCTGACCCAGTGGGGCGGCGTGGCCTGTTTGTCAGGGGGAATCCTGTTGTTGGCGGTGCGCAATCTGGCAGAAGAAACGTTGGATATCCGCGCGTTGCGGATCGGATTGGCCTGGGCGGTGGCGGGTGGTGTTCTGGTGGCGATCTATACGACTTATGACGCTTATGGAATCCGCCAAGCCACTGATCCGTTTACGTTTTTGGCCTGGTTCTTCTTTATCACCGCGCTTGATTTTCCGCTTTTGGCGGCGTGGCGTTATCGCCGGATGACGGCACCGCCTGCGCTGGCCCCCCTGATGTGGCGCGGGATGATCGGGGCGGTCATCGCGTGGTTCAGCTTTGGCGGCGTGATGCTGGCGACACGGTTGGACAAGGTCGGCGAAGCGGCGGTTTTGCGCGAGACCTCGACCGTCTTTGCGGCCCTGATCGGCTGGCTGTTTCTGGGCGAAAAAGTGGGCCCGCGCCGCACGTTTCTGATGGCACTGGTTGCACTGGGCGCCGTGATCGTGGAAACGGGGGGCTGAGGGAGATTTTGATGAGCGAAAAGACGATCAATCCAATCCTGCGGCAAGTCCTGGAGCTTGGCCCTACGATTTTGTTTTTCCTCATTTATTTAAGGATCAAGGATGATACCTTTACCTTGGGCGGCACCGAATACACCGGATTCATCGTCGCCACGCTGATCTTTGTGCCGATCCTTTTGGTGGCGATGGCGGTCTTGTGGGCGTTGACACGGAAATTGAGCCGGATGCAAATTTTCACGGCCTTCATGGTGATCTTCTTTGGTGGCTTGACCGCCTGGTTCAACGATGAGCGGTTCTTCAAGATGAAGACCAGCATCGTCTATGGCTTCTTTGCCACGATCCTTGGGGTCGGATTGCTGCAAGGCAAAAGCTATCTTCAGTGGATCATGGGCGAATTTTTGCCCATGAAACCAGAAGGCTGGATGATCTTTACCAAGCGTGTGGCCCTGATGTTTCTGGCCCTTGCTGTCGCGAACGAGATTATTTGGCGCACGCAAAGCACCGAACTTTGGGTGAAGCTGGAAACCTTTGCCTTTCCGGCGGTTTTATTTGTGTTTCTCTGGGCGCAGATCGTGGTGTTGCAACGCTATCTGATTGAGCCAGAGACCCCGCCAGAGACCTAGCGCATTTCGGCCAGCCCGACCGAGCTGAACCGGGTCTGCATTGACGGGCGTTTGGCGTAGCGCAGCGAATCCACCTGACGGATTGTCAGCATCGGGCGGAACATGATGCCAACGCGGTCGTTTTCTGCCCACCTTACAACGGCGTTGACCTGATCGGCGCCCGCTTTCAGCACTACCTTGTCACCGGGGGCAAGGTCAGCGGTGTTTTCAAGCTGCGCGCCTTGTTCGTTGACGTCGATCACCTTGGCCGGTCGAATGCCAAAAGCGGTTTTTACCTGTGCCGGGAACGCAGTGGGGTAGCGATGGTTTCTGAACCTTTGCATGGCCAAATCCTTTTTACTCTGCGCCTTGATACCAAGGGCGTGTAAAGGATTGGTTAGCGCCCGCCGGTCCCAAAAGTTAACGGCAGAAGCCGTCTTGACGGCTCCTTTTGCGGGGCGTATGCGAAGGGTGTGGCGATTTGTTACCGGATTGCGGGCCACGTTAAATATGCCGCTAAAAGGGTCAGGGCGTAACCCCGATACCTGTTTCCGGTGTCGGGGTTTTGTTTTGGCGAAAGGGGCCAGAAATGACAGATCACAAAAAGCGCACCAAGGCCGTGCACGGCGGCGTCCGGCGCAGTCAGTACAACGAAGTCTCTGAGGCGATTTTCCTAACCCAGGGCTTTGTTTACGACACGGCTGAGGCGGCAGAGGCCCGGTTTCTGAAGGCCGGTGAGGATGAGTTCATCTATGCCCGGTATGGCAACCCCACGGTGGCGATGTTCGAGGACCGGATCGCCGCTTTGGAGGGGGCCGAGGACGGGTTCGCCACGGCCTCTGGCATGGCGGCGGTGAACGGGGCGTTGACGTCGATGCTGCAGGCGGGCGACCACGTTGTAAGCAGTCGGGCGCTATTTGGATCCTGTCTTTATATCCTCGAAGAAGTGTTAACGCGCTTCGGGGTCGAGGTGACATTCGTGGACGGCACGGACCTTGACCAATGGGCCAGTGCGATCCGTGCGGACACCAAGGCGGTGTTCTTTGAAAGCATGTCGAACCCCACCTTGCAGGTCATTGATATCAAAGCTGTTTCCGCGCTTGCCCATGCCGTTGGTGCGGTGGTGATCGTCGACAATGTTTTTGCGACACCGGTGTTTTCCGACGCGATCGCGCAGGGTGCGGATGTCGTCGTCTATTCCGCCACCAAGCATATCGACGGGCAGGGTCGTGCTTTGGGTGGAATTATCCTTGGCAAACAGGAGTTTATCCGCGGCACGGTGGAACCCTATATGAAGCATACCGGGGGGTCGATGTCGCCGTTTACGGCGTGGATGATGCTCAAAGGTCTGGAGACGATGGACCTGCGGGTGCGGGCGCAGGCCATGTCAGCACAGCTGCTGGCGGAGGCGTTGCAGGGGCATAAGGCGTTGAAAAACGTGATTTATCCCGGACTAAGCGATCACCCGCAGCATGATCTGGCGATGGCGCAAATGGGCGCGGGCGGCACGGTTCTGGCGTTTGATTGCGGCTCGCAGGCGCAGGCGTTTGAGGTGCTCAACAAGTTGGAAATTGTGTTGATTTCCAACAACCTGGGTGATGCCAAATCGATTGCAACGCATCCGGCGACAACCACGCATCAAAGGCTGCCCGACGCACAGAAAGACAGCCTTGGGATCACACCGGGCTTGGTGCGGTTGTCTGTCGGCCTCGAAGATCCGGCGGATTTGGTAAACGACCTGATGCAGGCGCTGGGCTGATCCGGGCGAATCAATGGTTAACCCCTGCAAAACCGGGGGTTAACGCCCGTCAAACCCATGCACATTCGATACACAACCCATGCGGACAAAGTCCCAAAATGCCGGGTTTAACGCAGCGCACGGCGCGTTTCGTTAACCATGTCACGCCAGAATCAGCGCAAACATGTTTCGCGTGCGAAACATTGCATGGAATTCTTAACCACGTTGCGGGCGCGGGGCAGGCGGGGCATGCTGCCCGTCTAAGGGAGGCACGGGAATGACTGATCCGCGCGCAGAGCTGTCACGTATCTATTGGGAAAATGTTGGAGAAACGACCAACAGCCCCCATATCGGGGATGCGGATGTGCCAGAGGGGGCCCCATCGATGAATATTCATTCCCAGGATTTTGAACGCGAACCCAGCCGGGAAGAGGCCGAAGCGGCGCTTGCCCTGCTGCGGCGGTGGGCGGGGGACGTCAGCCCCGAAGAGGTGGCCACGCTTGACCCATTGGTCAGCCGGTTGATCCCGGGGCAGGAGGTCAGCAATTACCCCGCGCTGGCCCGCGCCTATCCGGATGCCTTTGAGGTCGACGACGCCTACAAGGCAAGTATGCCGGATCTGCAGAACGGCCCCAGCAGTCTGATCCGGGGTGCCAAGCAACAGATCCAGCATGTGGGCATCAGCAATTTCCGCCTGCCGATCCGGTTTCACACCCGCGACAATGGTGATCTGACGCTGGAGACATCCGTCACCGGCACTGTCAGCCTTGAGGCCGAGAAGAAGGGCATCAACATGTCCCGGATCATGCGGACCTTCTACAAGCACGCGGAAAAGACGTTTTCCTTTGAGGTGATCGAAGCGGCGCTGGATGCCTACAAGACCGACCTCGAAAGCTTTGATGCGCGGATTCAGATGCGGTTCTCTTTTCCGATGAAGGTGGAAAGCCTGCGGTCCGGGCTGGAGGGGTATCAGTATTATGATATCGCGCTGGAGCTGATCGAACAGGCCGGAGTGCGCAAGAAGATCGTGCATCTGGACTACGTCTATTCCAGCACCTGCCCATGTTCGCTGGAGCTGTCTGAACATGCCCGCCAATTCCGGGGTCAGTTGGCCACGCCGCATTCGCAGCGGTCAGTCGCGCGGATTTCGGTGTTGCTGGAAGAGGGGGCCGAGACGCTGTGGTTTGAGGACCTGATCGACCGGGCCCGCTCGGCAGTGCCGACCGAGACGCAAGTGATGGTCAAGCGCGAGGATGAGCAGGCCTTTGCCGAACTCAACGCTGCCAATCCGATCTTTGTGGAAGACGCGGCAAGGCTATTCACCGAGCAATTGCATATTGATCCGCGGATCAGCGATTTCCGGGTGATTGCCAGCCATCAGGAAAGCCTGCACAGCCACGACGCGGTGAGCGTATTGACCGAAGGCCCGACGTTCGAGGCGGCCTCGCTTGATCCGCGTTTGTTTGCGAGCCTGTTTCACGTCGGTTAGGGCGTTTATTGGTCTAAGACGCTGCCTATGCGGCGCGACGGACCGCGAACCCACGAGCCGGGTGGCATGTAAGGCGCGGCGATCTGCGAAGAAACGCCCCTTAATTGTCGTCTGACGACCACAACGTTGTTGCAAAGATGTTGAGACCCGCAATGACGGTCTGGCCGTCTTGCGTGGCGCTTTGAAGGCGATTGCTTCCAAGGTCATCAAGCACGCTGAGGCCGAATGTGTTGATGCTGCCAATCGCTTTGAGGCTGGCGGACCAATCCATGATCTTATCACCGCGGAACGTATCGGCCGTCAGGGTCACGGCTGCCGCGTTGAAGGCATCAGAACCGGTGTGGTCCATGGCGACATAGCCAACGGTCGCGGCCTGCGCGGACGCGCCAAAGGCGGCAAAGCAAGTGCAGACGGCGAGGCTGCGGAGACGGTGATACATGGTGATCTTCCAGATCGGCAGGTGTTAAGGCAGCAGACACAATGGCCTGACGCCCTTGTCGGGGCGCATGACCCCTCTAAGCGCGAAATTGGACATATCTTTGACCAAAACTTAGCGGGGAACGGCACCGAAACCTTCCCATATCTTTCTGCGACAGCCTGCCGCAGGGTGCCCGCATCAAAGCCAAAAAGGGAACGAGGGATATGAAGAGTTATATTGCAGAGGCCATCGGCACATTCGTGTTGGTGTTTTTCGGCGTCGGATCGGCGGTGCTGGCGGGGGGGGACATCGGATACGTCGGGATTTCCTTTGCCTTCGGTATCTCGGTCGTCGCAATGGCCTATTCGATCGGGCAGGTTTCAGGCGCACATCTGAACCCGGCGGTATCGCTTGGCGCGCTGGTGGCGGGCCGGATCGATATGCCCACGTTCATCGGCTACAGCCTGTTCCAGACGCTGGGCGCGATCATCGCTGCTGCGTTGATCTATGTGATTGCGACCAACTCTATCGGCGGTCATGACGTGGCAGCCAGCGGTCTGGGCCAGAACGGCTGGGGCGCGGGTTATGGCGGAGAGTTCACCATGATCTCTGCCCTGTTGTTCGAGGTTGTGGCGACGGCAGTCTTTTTGATCGTCATCCTTGGGGTCACTCAGGATGAGACCGGCAGCCCCTTGATGGCCGGGCTGGCTATTGGTCTGACGTTGACGATGATCCACCTGATCGGGATTTCGATCACCGGGACCTCGGTGAACCCTGCGCGCTCTATCGGGCCAGCACTGTTTGTCGGCGGCACGGCGCTGGCGCAGCTGTGGCTGTTCATTGTGGCCCCGCTGATCGGTGCGGCCATTGGCGGCGCGCTGCACAAGGCGCGCATCACCTCGCCCTGATACATCCAAGAGACCAGCAAAGCGCCCGGCATCCGATGATGTCGGGCGTTTTGCGTTCGGGCTGTCACGCGCTGCGAGGTCAGGCCGCGACAGGCGGATCTGTCAATTCGACACCGCTTGACACCCCACGCGCCATTCGCCACCGATGACCCATGATTGACGTGCGTCCCATCGGATATGTGATTGGCCTGCTTGTGGCGGCGCTGGGCGTGACCATGCTGGCCCCGTTGCTGGCGGATCTGCTGGCGGGCAACGGGCATTGGCCGGTCTTTGCGGAATCGGCCATTATCACCGTCCTGACCGGCATTCTGGTGGCGGGTGCCTGTGCCAATGGCGTGAGCGCGGGGTTGAGCCTGCGCCAGACCTTTCTGCTGACGACGCTGGTATGGCTGACCCTGCCGGTCTTTGGGGCGATCCCTTTTGTGCTGGGGGCGACCAACGCCAATTTTACAGACGCGTTCTTTGAAGCGATGTCGGGCCTGACCACCACCGGATCGACGGTGTTTAGCGGTTTGCAGGCCTTGCCCGAGGGCCTGAAGCTTTGGCGCGGCATTCTGCAATGGCTGGGGGGCGTGGGGATCATTGTGGTCGCCATGGTGTTCCTGCCGGAATTGCGCGTGGGCGGTATGCAGATTTTCCGGTCAGAGGCCTTTGACACCATGGGCAAGATCCTGCCCCGCGCAGGTGAGATCGCGACGCGGATATCGGTGATCTATGTGGCGCTGACGCTGGCCTGCGCGCTGGCCTACAGCGCCTTTGGCATGCTGCCCTTTGACGCGCTGGTCCATGCGATGACGACGGTGGCCACAGGGGGGATGGCCAATAGCGACGCCTCTTTCGGGTTCTACGGGGCCGGGGTGCATTATACGGCAGTAATCTTCATGCTGCTCGCCGCCTTGCCCTTTGTCCGCTACGTGCAATTGCTGGCGGGGACCGCGCGCCCGATGTTGCGTGACAGCCAAATCAGGGGCTTTTTCTATGTGATCTTCACGGTCGTCCTGTTGCAAGCGTCCTGGCTTTGGGGGCGCGACGGGGTGATGACAGAGGTGGCCTTTCGCGAGGCGCTGTTCAACGTAACCTCGATCACCACCGGCACCGGCTATGCCAATGCGGATTACATGACCTGGGGAACGTTCCCGGTGGTGATGTTCTTTTTCATCGGGCTGATCGGGGGCTGCGCGGGGTCAACGGCCTGTTCGGTCAAAGTCTTCCGGTATCAGCTGCTGTTCGCCTCGATCAAAAGCCAGATCCGCCAGATCCACAGCCCGCATGGCATCTTTTCCCCCCGCTACGAGGGCAAGACCGTGACAGAGGACGTGCTGAATTCGGTCATGGCGTTCTTTGTGGCCTTTGTTCTGTCCATCGGGATCGTGTCGGTGCTGCTGGGTTTTACCGGGCTTGATTTCATCACCAGCGTGTCTGGTGCGGCCACAGCACTTGCCAATGTGGGACCGGGGCTGGGCACATTGATTGGCCCGGCGGGGAATTTCGCGCTGCTGCCTGACAGCGCCAAGTGGCTGTTGGCGATTGCGATGTTCGTTGGCCGGTTAGAGATCATGGTGGTGTTGGTGGTGCTCAGCCGCAAATTCTGGAGAGACGGATGAAAAGACCCTTGGGTGCGCAGATTTCCCACATGCTGAAGGATCGGGGGGTCGATGTCATTTTTGGCATTCCGGGCGTGCATAATCAGGAAATGTATCGCGGCATCGAAGAGGCCGGGATCACCCATGTGCTGGCCCGACACGAACAGGGTGCGGGGTTCATGGCGGATGGTTACGCCCGTGCGACGGGCCGCCCGGGCGTGGCCTATGTCATCACCGGGCCGGGCTTGTGCAATATCATGACGCCGATGGGGCAGGCCTATTCCGACAGCGTGCCGATGCTGGTGATCTCAAGCTCTTTGGATGAAACGGCGGCGACGCGCGGCCAGTTGCACCAGATGAAGGATCAGGAAGCGGCAGCGAGGACGGTCTGTGACTGGTCCGAAACGGCCACGTCGGCAGAGGCGGCGTATGCGCTGATCGACCGGGCCCTGGGTGAAATGCGGCGCGACAGGGCCCGCCCCAAGCATCTGACGGTGCCGATTGCCCTGCTCGAGGCGACAGCGCCCAAAGGCTGGGTCACGCGCGCCGATCTTGGGCCGCGCCCCGTCCCGACAGAGGCGAATTGGGTCGACTACGCCGCACTGCGGCTGCAAGAGGCCAAGCGCCCGCTGGTGATCTTTGGCGGTGGTGCGCGGGATGCAGGCTTTCCCGCGCCCGGAGAGGCCCGACCAGAGGCGGTGATGCAATTCCTGCGCCGCAGCGGGGCGGCCAGTTTCACGACCTACGCCGGGCGCGGAATCGTGCTGGATGACGCCCCGCTTCACTTCGGGGCCATGTTGGCGCGGCCGGGCAGTGCCGAGGTCTTTGCCAAGGCCGATCTGGTGGTCGCCATCGGCACGCAACTGTCCGAAGTTGACCTGTGGCGCAGCCGTGCGGGGCATGACGCGCCCACGATCCGGGTCGATATCGATCCAGAGGTTTTGGCGGTCACGCAGGACCTGCAAATCCCGGTGCGCGCCGATGCGCAGGACTTTGTCACCCGCGTGGCGGCTGCGCTAGAGGTCTCGGGTTCGGATTGGGAGGTCGCAGAGGTGGCCGCGACCCGGCAACGCTGGCAGGCAGAGATCGAGGCCGAACGCCCTGGCATCCTGCCGGTCGCCGACGCCCTGCGCGCGGCCCTGCCATCTGACACGATGATCTATTCGGACATGACCCAGTTCGCCTATGCGGCCAAGGAAATCTGGCCGATGGATCGCCCCGGCCACTGGCATCACCCCTCGGGGTTCGGCACGCTGGGCTACGCGCTGCCGGCGGCCATCGGCGGCAAGATCGGCCGGGGTGACAAACCTGTGGTGGCCATCGCGGGCGACTATGGGTTCCAATATACCTTGCAGGAACTGATGGTTGCCGTGGAGTTGGAGCTGCCGCTGCCGATCATCCTGTGGGACAACGGCAAACTGGGCGAGATCGAGGACAGCATGATCCGGGCGCAAATCGCGCCGAATGCGGTGATCCAGAAAAACCCCGACTTTATCAAACTGGCGGACGCCTATGGTGCGGCCTCAGCCCGCCCGACGTCACTGGTAGAGATGCAGGCGGCGGTCAAAACCGCGCTGACCCACGCGGGCCCGACCCTGATCCACATCCTCAGCGACATCGCCCTTTAGGCCGGATTGGTCTTTCTTTTGAATGAAAATATGCCGGGGAGGTCTGGAGGGGCTGGCCCCTCCAGTCGGTCGGCCCATGCACAGCATGGGTCGAAATGAAGCGGGCATTAAGAAGTCACACTTTGCCAATAGAGCGGACCAGTAGCAACCGGGTGCGGCCGCAATTGGCTGCGCCAACCGCTTACCCGCACACGTCGCATTCTGGCGAATGCGACGGGCTTACCCGCACACGTCGCATTCTGGCGAATGCGACGGGCTTACCCGCTCAGGTCGCATTCTGGCGAATGCGACGGGGTTACCAGCAGCTGACCAGAACGGTCTGGTCGGCGGCGCGCAGCGTCAAGGTTTCGGGGGGCATGAATGCAACCGTGTCGGTCGTGGCCACGGCGATCCCGGCACCTGCAAGCGATGCGACGATCTGATCGGCATCCACCGAAAAGCTGACCTCGGGCGGCAGGACCTGCCCACCCTTTGACACCTTGGGCAAAAGCATGCCCAGAATAGCACCGCCATTGTCAAAGACCGGGCCGCCCGCGTCGCCGGGTTGCGCTGTCAGGGCCAGGCGCTTGACCTCTTCCTCACCATTGAGGCCGCGCAAATCCGCAAGCCGGCCAAAGGTCAGTGAGGGTGTCACCAGCACGCCACCATAGGGATAGCCCGCCACGGCGACCTCTGACTGCAGGCGTGGCACGCCGGTCTGAAAAGCTGCCACCGCAATCGGGGCCAACCGGGTCATGGGGCGCAGCACAGCCAGCCCCAGCGCATCATCGCGGTGGGTGACTTCGGCCTCTGTGTCGGTGTCAATGGTCAGGCGGGTGCAGCTGTCAATCGCCTCGGTCGTGGTCAGCACTGTGCCGACGCCGTCAATAAAGAACCCGGACCGGGACAGGCGCGGCTTGCGCACCTGCAACCCGGCAATCAGGTCGGTCGCCTGATCCTCATCCGGCAGGGCGATGCTGGGGTCAAGGACGCCAGCGATCGGGGTGAAGCTCGCCTTCATCTCGTCGCGGATGCGGCGAAAGCGTTCGTCATCCCCGGCAGGCCAGACCAGCATGAACCCCTTGATCTGCCCGCCAGATTGCGCCGCATAGGTATAGGACTGCAGGCGGGTCCCCTGCGCGTTGATCTCAAAAGAGGAATTGCGGCGCTGGCGATCGCCTTCGGTTGGCACAACCTCGAGCGTTTGCAGGATCTCATAAAGACCAAAAAGCCGGTTTTGATCCCCCGGCTGGCTGATCAACAGCACCTGCGCGGCCAGATCGCCCTTGGCATCATAGCGGGCGAAGGGCGGTTCATATTCGGCGAAGGCCACAACACCCGTGGGCAAAACGATCTCGATCCCGGCGACATCGTCGCGCACGGTTTGCAGGTTCATGCCCTCAAGCACAGCGTTATAGGCCCCCAGCAGTTCAGCCCGCTGGGCCGAGGTCAGGATGCCGGTTGCATCATGATTATTGGCGACCTGCCAGGCCTGCATGGCACCGCGGGTGCCGCGCCCGTATGATCCGTCGATCGCCCCCTGATAGGTGCCCGCCCATTTCAGCGCTACTTGCAAAAGTTCTTTCTCGGCGCGGGTCAGCAGCGCCTCTGACGCGCGGGCCTGACGGGGTGTTTCATCGGGGACAATCAGCGGCGCGGGCTCTGGCAAGGGGTCAGCCACGGTCGCAGTCGCATCGGTGCCGGGCAGCGGCTGTGCTGTCGTCTCCGCCCCCACGCCCACAGGCCAGAATTGCTGCTGAAAGTTGTTCCCAAAAGCGATGAAACTGTCACCGGGGATCAACCGTTGCCGCCGCAGGCTGCGCAAAAGCGCATCGGCATCATCGGGCGCATAGGGCCCCAAGACGATCCCGTACCAGCCAGAGCCCAGATAGAAGCCCGCAACATTGTCGAGCGCTGCTGCATATGCACGCACGCGATCCTGAGCGGCGGCAAGGGTCGGCTGCGCCTCGATCTGGACCCAGACCGGGCTTTGTGCCCAGGCCGATACGGCCCAAAACATCAGAAAAAACGCGTAACGGAATGACTTTAACATGGCAGCTTTAGAATCCTTTGCCGCGCGCAGCACGCGGGTTGCGGCGGAAATTAGCAAAATCGCAAGCCGATGCAGCACAAATCGACGCGACCGGCGGCGTTTTCCCGGGCCTGTGGTGATTGACCCTCAATCCTGCGCCGCCTATTGAACCCCAGACCAAGGAACGAGGGCGAAATGGCCGAGACACCACGCAGTTTTCAGGGGATTATCCTCGCGTTGCAGTCCTATTGGGCGTCCAAGGGCTGTGCGGTCTTGCAGCCCTATGACATGGAGGTTGGTGCGGGCACCTTTCACCCCGCCACGACGTTGCGCGCGCTGGGCAGCAAGGCCTGGGCTGCGGCCTATGTGCAGCCCTCGCGCCGTCCCACCGACGGGCGCTATGGCGAAAACCCCAACCGGTTGCAGCATTACTACCAGTATCAGGTCATTATTAAGCCTTCGCCCCCCGATTTGCAGGCGCTGTATCTCGGCTCGCTTGAGGCGATCGGAATCGACGCCAGTCTGCACGACATCCGCTTTGTTGAGGACGACTGGGAAAGCCCGACGCTGGGTGCATGGGGGCTGGGCTGGGAGGTTTGGTGCGACGGCATGGAAGTCAGCCAGTTCACCTATTTCCAGCAGGTTGGCGGGCACGATTGTCATCCCGTGAGCGGAGAGCTGACCTACGGGTTGGAGCGGCTGGCGATGTATGTGCTGAACGTGGATCACGTGATGGACATGCCGTTTAATGATCCCCAAAGCCCGATCCCGCTGACCTATGGCGACGTCTTCAAGCAGACCGAAGAGGAATACGCGCGCTGGAACTTCGACACGGCTGACACCGACACGCTGTTGCAGCACTTCAAGGATGCCGAAGCCGAATGCGCCCGTATTCTGGCGCAGCCTGCGGTCGATCCGAAAACCGGCAAGACCATCGTGATGGCGCATCCCGCCTACGATCAGGCGATCAAGGCGAGCCATCTGTTCAATCTGCTGGATGCGCGCGGCGTGATTTCGGTGACGGAACGGCAGGCCTATATCGGGCGTGTGCGGGCGCTGGCCAAGGCCTGTGCGGATGCCTTTGTCACCACGCCAGCAGGGGGTGCCGCGGCGTGAGCCTGTCCCAGACCCTTGCCCATCATTGGCGCAATGTGACCGGCCAGAAGGCCGCGGCACAGGCCCGCGCACAGGCGGCGTTTGACGCCGTGTGCGCCGCCATGGGGCCGGGTGATCTGGCGATTGATCTGGGCGCGAACCGGGGGCTTTTCACCACAAAGCTGGCCAAGACGGGGGCGGATGTTGTGGCGTTTGAGCCGGACCCGCATGCCTTCGCCGCCCTGTCAAAGGCGGTGGCAGGCATGGAGAACGTACGCTGCTTGAACGCGGCGGCGGCGGCAAAGGCCGGCACCATGACCTTATACCGGACGGCGGATTTTGACCGCGACCCGGACCGGCATTCGACGTCGTCGTCACTTGTTGCTGACAAGCGCAATGTGACGGCTGCGGCCGGAGTTGAGGTAGACGTGATTGATTTCGTGGCGTTTCTGGAGGCAGAAGATCGCGACGTGGCCGTGATGAAAGTGGATATTGAAGGGGCCGAAGTCGATCTGATGGAAGCGCTTTTGGACCATCCCGTCGCCGACCGCGTCGGGCACATCTTTGTCGAGACCCACGAACGCGCGATCCCGCGATTGGCGGAACGCACAGCGGCGCTGAAGGCGCGGACCGCAGGCCAAAGCCATCCCGCCGTGAACTGGGACTGGCACTGATGTTGGGCCGGATTATCATAGGATTGTTGCTGATGAGTGCGCTGATTGCCGGTGTGGCGATGTATTACTTGCAGGTCTATGCCTTCTACGATGAGGTCAGCGGCGAGGTTGAGAATGTACAATTGACCAATGTGGTCACAGGACAATCCGAACCAATTTTGTTCGAAAACTTCAAGGGCATCGACAGCGACAGCAGCCCCCTGCGGTACCGCGCCTGTTTCAACGTGGCCGGATCGCTGGCGATGATGACCGAAACATATGTGGTGCTGAACGCAGCAACCCCCTTGGTCGCGCCGGGGTGGTTTGACTGCTTTGACGCCGACCAGATCGGCGCCGACCTTGAGGCCGGGCTGGCGCTGCCCTTTCTAGGGCAGGAAAACGTGACCTATGGGATTGACCGGATTGTTGCCGTCTACCCCGATGGCCGGGCCTTTGCCTGGCACGAGATTAACCGCTGCGGCGAGGTTGTCTTTGACGGCGACCCGGTGCCCGATGATTGCCCCACACCACCCGAAGGGTTGAGATAATGCCTGATCTTCTGATCGAACTGTTTTCCGAAGAAATCCCCGCGCGGATGCAGGGCAAGGCCGCGTCTAACCTGCAAAAGCTGGTGACGGACGGGCTGGTTGAGGCCGGGTTGACCTATGGCGGGGCTGCCGCCTTTGCCACGCCGCGCCGCCTTGCGCTGTCGGTTGAGGGGTTGACGGCTGCGTCACAGGCGGTGCGTGAGGAACGCAAGGGTCCCAAGGTCGGCGCGCCGGATCAGGCGGTACAGGGCTTTGCCCGTGGCGCTGGCATTGAGGTGTCAGCGCTGGAGGTCCGCGACGACAAGAAGGGCCAGGTCTATTACGCGGTGATCGAAAAGCCCGGACGCCCGGCGGCCGAGATCGTGGCCGAGGTGCTGGAAGGGGCTGTGCGCAACTTTCCCTGGCCCAAGTCGATGCGCTGGGGGGCGGGCAGCCTGAAATGGGTGCGGCCGTTGCATTCCATCATCTGCCTGCTCAGCGATGAGGCGGGGGCCGAGATTGTGCCGCTTGAGGTCGACGGGATCAAGGCGGGGAACGCGACGCAGGGCCACCGGTTCCTATTTCAAGGTGAGATCACGGTCACCGGGTTTGAGGATTATGAGGCCAAGCTGAAGCAGGCGCATGTTTATCTGCGCGCCGACGAACGGGCACAGATGATCTGGCACGAGGCGACCAATCAGGCCTTTGCCCAAGGGCTGGAGGTGGTCGAGGACCGTGGACTTTTGGCCGAAGTGGCCGGGCTGGTGGAATGGCCCGTGGTGTTGCTGGGCAAAATTGCCGACGACTTTCTGGACCTGCCGCCGGAGGTCTTGCAGACGTCAATGCGCGAGCATCAGAAGTTCTTTTCCGTCAAGGACAAGACGGGCCGGATTGTGCAGTTTGTGACCGTGGCCAATACCGAAACGGCGGATGGCGGCGCGACCATTCTGGCAGGCAATCAGAAGGTACTTTTTGCGCGGCTTTCGGATGCAAAATTCTTTTGGGAGAATGACTTACGCGTCGCCAAGGCGGGCATGGAGCCATGGTTGGAGAGCCTTTCCAATGTGACGTTCCATAACAAGCTGGGGTCACAAAAGGACCGGGTTGAGCGGATCGTGTCGCTGGCCCGCGAACTGGCCCCGGTTGTGGGTGCGGATGCGGATGAAGCGGCAGAGGCCGCGCGGATCGCCAAGGCCGATCTGTCGTCCGAGATGGTGTTTGAATTCCCTGAATTGCAGGGGCTGATGGGGCGGTATTATGCAGAGGCCGCGGGCTCCTCGCTTGCTGTCGCGCGCTCCTCGCAAGAGCATTACTCGCCGCTGGGGCCGTCGGATGTCGTGCCGACCGCGCCGGTGTCGGTGGCCGTGGCGCTGGCGGATAAGCTAGACACGCTGACGGGGTTCTGGGCGATTGATGAAAAGCCGACGGGGTCGAAGGACCCGTTCGCCCTGCGCCGAGCGGCGTTGGGGGTCATTCGGTTGGTTTTGGAGAATGGGCTGACGTTGCCACTCAACGACGCATTCGCGAAAGCATCCGAAATTTTGGGGCCCAAGATGCGGTCGGAAGAAACAAAGGGGTTCGCAGATATTAATGATCTGCGTGGGTTTCATCACGACCGCCTCAAAGTCTATCTGCGCGACCAAGGCGTCCGCCACGACGTCATCGATGCCTGCATTGCGATGCCGGGGAATGATGACCTGACGCTGCTGGTGAAACGGGCCAAGGCACTGCAGGCGACGCTTGAAACCGATGATGGCGAGAACCTCATTCAGGGGTTCAAGCGGGCGAATAACATTCTCAGCCAAGCCGAGGAAAAGGATGGGGTCGCCTATGAATACGGGGCCGATCCGAAGTTTGCCGAACATGACAGTGAGCGGGCGCTGTTCACCGCACTTGATGAGGCGGACCGGGTGATCAAACCGGCGATGGAGGCCGAGGACTTTGGCACCGCCATGGCCGCGATGGCAGAACTGCGCGGGCCGATTGATGCTTTCTTTGAGGATGTGCAGGTCAACGCCGACAACGACATCGTGCGGCGGAACCGGTTGAACCTGCTGAGCCGGATCAGAACCACCTGTCTGGCTGTTGCCGATTTGACGCGGATTTCTGGTTAACGAAGCATTGTCACTTTAGGTTTACACGGGCGTGTCCATGCGCCTATGCTGCGCGTGAAAAAGGATCGCCGCAGTGCAGCAACATACGACATTCACCGATGTGACGCTGATCACCAACACCGCGCCCATGTCGCCGGCGGTGCATGGCGGGCGGGCGAAGTGTTTGCAGCGGCTGATCCGGCTTGACATGCCGGTGCCGACCACGGTGGCGCTATCGTTTGATGCGGTTGCGCGGATAGCGCGGGGGCAGTTGCCGGACATGCGTGCCGTGCTGCAACCCTTTGGAAATGAACCGCTTTTGTCTGTCAGGCCCAGCTCTCAGGATCCGGACTGGGGCGGGCCGGGTGCGATCCTGAATATCGGGATGAACGACGCGCGGCTTATTCGCATGAAGGGCGAAGTGGGTGAGGCCGCGGCCTATGCGCTTTACCTGCGGTTCGTGCAATCCTATGCGACCCATGTGGCGCGGCTGGACCCTGAGGCCTTTGATTTTCCCAATCTGACCGGTGAACACGCGCTGGTGGCGGCGCTGGAAGCCTATGAGGATGAGGCGGAAGAGCCGTTTCCGCAGGATATTGAGACGCAGCTGGCAGAAGTGCTGCGGTCGATGGCGCGGGCCTGGGATGGCACCACGGCGCGGCTGCTGCGCGAGGCGAAGGGCGCACCGGCGGATGCGGGGCTTGGCCTTGTGGTGCAGGCCATGGCGTTGGGCGTCGGACGGGGTGAATGCGGCTCTGGCGTGATCCAATATGTCAACGGTGACACCGGCGCGCCGCAGGTCACGGGCCGCTATCTGGGCCAGTCGCAGGGGCGGTTGGCGTTGGCAGGGCTGGACGGCACATTGTACCTGACCACCGATCCGCGCGGCCCGTCGCTGGAAGAGGCATGCCCGGACGCTTTTGCCAAGCTTCTGGCCTATGGCGATGTTTGCCGGATGCGTCTGCGCGAAGAAATGCAGGTGGAATTCACGATTGAAAACGGGGTCTTATCGGTTCTGGACGCGGTGCGCGTGCAACGGTCAAGTCGCGCGGCGGTCAAGGTCGCCGTGGCGCTGGCCGAGGATGGCGTGATCCCCAAAGACGAAGCGGTGATGCGGGTGCAGGCGGGCGCGTTGTCGGAAATGCTGCACCGTCAGGTTGACCCCACAGCGGCGCGCGATGTGCTGGCCACCGGCATCGCGGCAAGCCCCGGTGCCGCAACGGGGCGCATCGTCTTGTCGGCCAATGAGGCGCAGGCGAGTGCCGCCCGGGGCGAGGCCTGCGTGCTGGTCCGGCGCGAAACGACGCCAGAGGATATTCGCGGGATGCATGCAGCACATGCCGTCCTGACGATGCGCGGCGGGATCACCAGCCACGCCGCTGTTATCGGGCGCGGGCTGGGCGTGCCCTGTGTTGTGGGGGCGTCTGACCTGCTGATCGACCGCAAGAAGGCGCAGGTTGTGACACCTGATGGCCGGGTTTTCGCCGAGGGTGACGTGATCACGGTTGATGGCACGACGGGCGACGTGCTCGCCGGTGCGCCGGATATGCTGGAAGCCGCACTGGACGAATCCTTTCAGACGCTGCTGTCATGGGCCGATGACTATCGCGATATCGGCGTGCGGGCCAATGCCGACACGCCTGCGGACGCACAGACCGCGCGCAATTTCCGCGCCGAGGGCGTGGGCCTGTGCCGGACGGAACATATGTTCTTTGAAGGCGACCGGCTGGGCGTGATGCGCGAGATGATCTTTGCCGAGACGGCCGAGGATCGGCGCGTCGTGCTTGACCGGCTTTTGCCGATGCAACGCGCTGATTTCAAGGCTCTTTTCGGGATCATGGAAGGGCTGCCCGTCACCATCCGCCTGTTTGATATGCCGCTGCATGAGTTTCTGCCTTACGACAGGGCAGGCCAGCGCGAACTGGCCGAGCAGCTTGCACTGCCAGTGCCCGAGGTCACCGAACGGGTGCAGGCGCTCAGCGAGTATAACCCGATGCTGGGCATGCGCGGTGTGCGGCAGGGGATCTCTGTCCCGGAGATCTACGAGATGCAGGCGCGCGCGATCTTTGAAGCCACCGCCGAGATGGCGCAGGAAGGCG
Source organism: uncultured Paracoccaceae bacterium (assembly GCA_947493335.1). Lineage (GTDB taxonomy): Bacteria > Pseudomonadota > Alphaproteobacteria > Rhodobacterales > Rhodobacteraceae > CANMYO01. Next base: position 657,570 of record CANLQO010000001.1, read on the forward strand.
TGACGGTCGTGCCAGAGATCATGATCCCGCTGATCAGCGCCATGCGTGAAGTCGAACTGGTCAAAGGGCGCACAGATGCGATTGCCGCCGCGGTCCGCGCCGAGATGAACCAGCCATTTGACTACAAGCTGGGCGTCATGGTCGAAACGCCGCGCGCAGCATTGCGGGCCGAGGATATTGCGCAGCATGCTGAGTTCCTGTCGTTTGGCACAAATGACCTGACCCAAATGACATATGGGCTGTCGCGTGACGACGCGGGCCGCTTCATGAGCGCCTATGTCCAGCAGGGTGTTTACGAGGAAGACCCGTTCCATTCGCTTGATCTGGACGGCGTTGGAGAGCTTCTGGCGATTGGCGCGGCAAGGGGCCGGGCCGGGCGTCCGGACGTGGTTTTGTCAGTCTGTGGAGAGCATGGCGGGTCCCGTTCGGCCATCGCATTCTGCCGCGCGCAGGGATTTGACTATGTCAGTTGCTCGCCTTTCCGGGTTCCGCTTGCGCGACTTTCCGCCGCGCAGCTGACAATTTCTGCGCGACCACAATCCCAGATGTAGGGTGAAGATCGCGGGATAACCCATGATCCTGCTTCATTATCTTTAAACTGTGACCGGATTGTTTCCCTTTGGGAAACACCCGCCGGGGGGTGGGTGGACGTATGGGTAAACATTGCGTAAAGAGCCGCTGCTGGCGTGGGGCTGTCTGCGTTCTGGTTGGGGTGTATAATGCGTGTATTCGGCATTGGGATGAAGGCTGCCTTTGCGGCGGCCGTGTTTTTTGCAAATAGTGGAACGGCGCAAGCCGATGACGTTTTGGCCAGTCGCCTTGGGGCGCTGCTGGGTCAGGAACGCGAATCGATTGCTGTTGTGCCTGACGCGCGACTTGCGGCACTGACGACGCTTCCCTCTGCCGAGGATCGTGGCATTACGACCTCGCCTGCGACAATCACCTATGACAATGCCTTCCTGTCGTCGATGTCGGCACCCAGCGGCGGGCCGGAGTGGCGCTGTTTGTCTGAGGCGCTTTACCATGAAGCGCGCGGCGAAAGCACCAAGGGGCTGTTCGCGGTGGGCGAGGTGATCCTGAACCGTGTGGATAGCGCGGCCTATCCCAACAGTATCTGCGGCGTGGTGCATCAGGGCACGGGCCGCAAGTACGCCTGTCAGTTCACATGGACATGTGACGGCCGGTCTGATGCGATCAACAATCGCAACGCGTTCAACCGCGTTGGCAAGGTGGCCAAGTTGCTGATGGACGGCGCGCCACGCGAATTGACCGCAGGGGCCACGCATTACCACACCACGGCGGTGAACCCGTCCTGGGCACGCCGTTTCCCACGCACGGCCAAGTACGGCGTCCACATCTTTTACCGTCAGCCGACGCGCAGCGCCTCGAACTAGGTCGCAGATGCGGCCAAGGCTGTCGCGCTGCCTCTTGCTTGGGCGCGAGGTGCCACGTATCCCCGGATCAACACAATCAGGGGGTCGCGATGAGTGACGAAATCCGGCAGGCCTTTGCCCATCCATCCGAACGCGCCGAGGCGAGCGCCACGGCGCCCTGCGACCGTATTTCGCTGCGCGATTACGTGGTCGAGGTGGAGATTGGCGCATTCCAGCAGGAGCGCGGCCATTTACAGCGGGTGCGGTTCAACGTGGTGGTTGAAGTGTCTCCCCTGACAGGTCCGATTGACGACGATGTGGATCGCATCCTGTCCTACGACCGCGTGACAGAGGCCATCGGGGTCGAGTTGGGCGCGGAGCGGATCAATCTACTTGAGACATTGGCCGCCCGCGTGGCGGAACGGATATTGCTGGAACCGCAGGCGGATCGGGTATTTGTGCGGATCGAAAAGCTGGACCGTGGGCCATTCTCGCTTGGGGTGGAGATTGTGCGCAGTCGGGATGGTGTCGCGCAGGCCGGGCAAGCCCACGAAGAAGCGCCACATCCGCGCGTGCTGTATTTGTCGAATGACGCGATTGCCGCTGACGGCGTGGCGGCGCTGATTGATGCCACGGTCGCACAGGGTGCGCCGGTGATTGTGTGCCTTGGTGCGGATGACGCGCCTGCGCCGAAAGCAGCGCATCCCTTGGCCCAGCGGCGGATTGATTTGTTGGCGATCGAGCAAAACGCCTGGGTGCTGGCGGCAAGGGTGCCAAAGTGCAAGGTGGTCGGCACGCGGACAGAACTCGACTGGGCAATGAAGAATGGCCAGATCTGCATTTGGGCCCCCAGCAAGATTGTGCTGGATGCGGTCGACGGACCCAGCGCCAGCCCGCGCGACGCGGTGGCGCTGGCCGCCTGGTTCGCCGCCGAGATGGAAGCGGTTGAGTTGCTGATCGTCGGCGAGGACGCGCCCGACGGCGCGGTGCCCGCGCGCAAGGTTGCGGTATGATTGCCGGCGTGCCGCTGACGCGGCCGCAGGTCATGGGCATCCTGAATGTGACGCCTGACAGTTTTTCGGATGGCGGTGACCATCTGGCGGTGGAAACTGCCATGGCCGCGGGTTTGCGGATGCAGGCCGAGGGGGCGGCCTTTATCGACATTGGCGGCGAAAGCACGCGGCCCGGTGCTGCCGAAGTTCCGATAGACCAGGAAATCGCCCGTATCGCGCCGGTCATTGCCGGGCTCAGGGCGCAGAGCGATGTGGTGATCTCTGTCGATACGCGCAAAGCTGCCGTGGCCGAGGCGGCGCTGCAGGCTGGTGCAAATTTTGTCAATGATGTCAGTGCGTTTCGCTTTGATCCTGATCTGGCGGATGTGGTGGCGAAGGCAGGCGTGCCGGTCTGCCTGATGCATTCCATCGGCACGCCCGAGACGATGCAGGATCAGGCCAGTTACCGCGATGTGGTGGCAGAGGTTCTGGCGCATCTGCAGGACCGGATCACCGTGGCCGAGGCGGCGGGGATTGCACGCGAACAAATTGTCATTGATCCCGGCATCGGTTTTGGCAAGACGCTGGAACACAACCTTGATCTGATTGCCGGGCTGCACCGGTTCCACGCGCTGGGTTGCCCGGTGTTGCTGGGGGCCTCGCGCAAGCGGTTCATTGGCACAATCGGCCATGCGCCCGAGGCCAAGGACAGGTTGGGCGGGTCGCTGGCCGTGGCGCTCGAAGGGGTCAGACAGGGCGTGCAAATCTTGCGGGTTCACGATACTTTGCCGACCAAGCAGGCGATTGATCTGCAATTGGCGATGCAAGGAACGGGCGCAGATGGGCAAAAAACTCTTCGGGACTGATGGGGTCAGAGGGCGGGCAAATGCCCTGCCGATGACGGCTGATATGGCGCTGAAGATCGGTGCTGCAGCGGGGCGGTATTTTCGCAATGACGGCAGCAATGGCCACCGGGTGGTGATCGGCAAGGACACGCGGCTGTCGGGCTATATGTTTGAGAACGCGCTGACCGCGGGGCTGACGAGCACGGGCATGAACGTCTTTCTACTGGGGCCGATTCCAACACCTGCGGTGGGCATGCTGACCACCAGCTTGCGGGCCGATGTGGGCATCATGATTTCGGCCAGCCACAACCCGCACCACGATAACGGCATCAAGTTTTTCGGGCCCGACGGGTTCAAGCTTTCGGATGCGGCGGAGGCGGAGATCGAGGCGTTGGTAGCGGGCGAGATCGCGCTGGCACAGGCCGAGAACATTGGCCGTGCCAAACGAATTGATGATGGCCGGTTCCGCTATGCCGAGCGGGTGAAATCTACTGTGCCAGGCGGTATGCGGCTGGACGGTCTGAAGGTGGTGATCGATTGCGCCAATGGTGCGGCTTACAAGGTGGCCCCCGAAGTGCTTTGGGAATTGGGCGCGACGGTGATCCCGGTCGGCGTGGAGCCCAACGGTGTGAATATCAATGCTGGTTGCGGGTCAACCGCGCCGCAGACCGCCGCAGAGACGATCATTGCGCATGGTGCGGATGTGGGCATTTGCCTGGATGGTGACGCCGACAGGGTGATGATTCTGGATGAAACCGGCCGGGTTGCTGATGGCGACCAGATCATGGCGCTGATGGCGGCACGCTGGGCAGATGAGGGTCGGCTGAGCGGTGGCGCGCTGGTGGCCACGGTCATGTCGAACCTGGGGCTGGAGCGTTATCTGGATGGGCGCGGGCTACGGCTGGAGCGGACCGGCGTTGGCGACCGCTATGTGGTGGAACGGATGCGCGCGGGCGGGTTCAACCTCGGTGGGGAGCAATCGGGCCATATCGTGATGACCGATTACGCGACCACGGGCGATGGCTTGCTGGCGGGTCTGCAGTTTCTGGTGGCGATGATCCAGACCGGGCAGAAGGCGAGCGATCTGACCCGCAGTTTCGAGACCGTGCCGCAGCTTTTGAAGAATGTGCGGTACGGAGCAGAGGCGGCGCCGCTGGAGGCCGCAGCGGTCAAGGCGGCGATTGTTGATGCGGAAGCAAAGCTGGCCGGGAAAGGCCGGTTGTTGATCCGGAAGTCCGGGACCGAGCCACTGGTGCGGGTCATGGCAGAATGTGAGGACCCGGATCTGCTGGTGGCGGTTGTGGATGGGATCGTCGCGGAAGTTGAGGCCGCCGCCTGAGGGCAAGGTGCGGCTGCGCCGCGCGACATGATGTGGTGGCAGGGACTGCAACGTCGCGGTCCGCAATCAAAGTGATGCAGGAGGCGCGGGTGTCGGGGGCCAGCCCCCGGCAGGCAAGCCTGCCCCCCCGGCATATTTGATTTCAAAAGAAAGAGGCGGCGATGCGTTTCAGGCTGGGCCATTGGCTGATCGCGAGGCCAAAGAGGATCAGGGCGAGGGCGGCGAAAAAGCGCAGCGGCAGGACCTCGTTGAGGATCAGCGCACCGAAGATGACCGACCAGAGCGGGACCTGATAGTTCACCAGTGTCATGAAGACCGACCCGGCGGTTCGGATTGTGAATACACGCAAAAGTGCAGCAAGGGCGGTGGGGACGAGGCCAAGGAAGATGATGGCAGCGGTGCTGCGGGTGTCAGAGGGGGTGGGCAGGCCTTCGTATATCAGCATGGCCGGGATCAGGCAGACAGAGCCCACACACAGGGTCAGCGCTGCCATGACAATGCTGTCAATCGGCGGGCAGCGCCGGGTCAGCACGGATGAGACCGCGTAGGAGAGTGATGCAAGGAGGCAGGCGATCTGACCCAAGGGCTCTGCCCCTTGGCCAAGTCGCAGCACGCCGGGGCCGATCAGGACGATTGCGCCGGTAAAGCCCAGCAGCACGCCAGTCAGTTGCCGGGACGAGAGTTTTTCGTCCGAGAAGGCATGTGCCAACGGCAGGACAAAGAGCGGCAATGCCGCCATAGAGATCCCGGCAAAGGCAGAGGGGACATATTGTTGCCCCCAGCTGAGCAGGGCAAAGGGCAGGGCCGTGTTCAAAATGCCGATCACCAGCAGGTAACCCGTCAATGGGCCCGAAAACCGGGGCATGGGGCGGCCCATCACACGCATCAGGGTCAGCAGCGCTAGCGCCCCAAGCGTTGTGCGGGCGCAAGCGACGGTGAGCGGGCCAAAGCCTTCGAGTGCGATGGCCACGACCATAAAGGTGCCACCCCAGATCAGCCCAAGGGCGAAGATCGAGAACCAATTGAAGGGCGTGGGCGTGGGCATCATGGGGCAGGGGTACCGCGATTGACGGGCCTTGGACAGATGCGATCTGGTCCGACAGTTTGGATGGTGCGACAAGGGAAAGGCCCGCAGTTCCCTGCGGGCCTTTTGAGGTTTGAACCGTGGGCCGAGGCCCGCTTAGTTCTTGGATTTGTCGACCATCTTGCCAGCGGAGATCCAGGGCATCATGCCGCGCAGCTTTTCACCGACCTGTTCGATCTGGTGTTCGTCGTTGATGCGGCGTGTCGCCTTGAAGAAGGGCTGGCCGACGGCATTTTCCTGCATGAAGTCACGCACGAATTTGCCGGTCTGGATGTCGGTCAGCACGTCTTTCATGCGCTTCTTGGTCTCGTCGTAGGGCAGGACACGGGGGCCGCTGACGTACTCGCCGTATTCGGCGGTGTTCGAGATCGAGTAGTTCATGTTGGCGATGCCGCCTTCGTAGATCAGGTCCACGATCAGCTTGGTTTCGTGCAGGCATTCGAAGTAGGCCATTTCGGGCTCGTAGCCTGCTTCAACGAGGGTTTCAAAGCCCATGCGGATCAGCTCAACGATGCCGCCGCAAAGCACGGCCTGTTCACCAAAGAGGTCGGTTTCGCATTCCTGACGGAAGTTGGTCTCGATAATGCCGGAGCGGCCGCCGCCGATGGCAGAGCAGTAAGAGAGGCCGATTTCCAGCGCTTTGCCAGAGGCATCGGTGTCGACGGCCACAAGGCAGGGCACGCCGCCGCCTTTGGTGTATTCGCCGCGCACGGTGTGACCGGGGCCCTTGGGCGCCATCATGATGACATCGACGCCGGGCTTAGGCTCAATCAGACCGAAGTGGACGTTGAGGCCGTGGGCAAAGGCAATCGCGGCGCCTTCGCGGATGTTGTCATGCACGTATTTCTTGTAGGTCTCGGCCTGCAGTTCGTCGGGCATGGTGAACATGATGACGTCGCACCAGGCTGCGGCCTCGGCGATGCCCATGACCTTGAGGCCCTCGCCTTCGGCTTTGGCGGCGGAGGGCGAGCCTTCGCGCAGGGCGACAACGAGGTTCTTGGCACCGCTGTCGCGCAGGTTCAGGGCGTGGGCATGTCCCTGAGAGCCGTAGCCCAGGATCGCCACTTTTTTGTCTTTGATCAGGTTAACGTCGCAGTCGCGGTCATAGTATACGCGCATGATTTTCCCCTTTGGGTTGGAATGATGGAGGCGTTATAGCGAGCGGCTTGCCGGGTTGTGAGTGCTGAAGTCGGGTTTTTTGGATCTGATTTGTGATTGTTATGCGTTTGAATTCGAGTTACGGGGGTTTTTATGCTTGATGATGATGACAGACGAATTTTGCGCAGGTTGCAGGCGGACCCCGGGGCCGGTGTCCCGGAATTGGCTGATGCCACGGGGCTGACGGCGGCGCGGGTGACCCGCAGGCTGGACAAGCTGCGCGAGACCGGGGTGGTGCAGGGGGTTGCGGCGGTGATCGACTGGCGGGCGCTGGGTTACGCAGTTGAGGTCAGTTTGCGGATTACATTGGACAAGACCCAAGCCCGCGCGTTTGACGATTTTCTGGCCGCCGCGCGTGCGGTGCCCGAAGTGGTTGAAATCCAGACCTTTCTGGGGCGGGTCGATGTGCGACTGTCCGTGATCGCCAAAGACCTGCCGGATTATCAGCGGATGTATCGCAGCCATATCCTGACCCTTCCGCATATCGCCGATATCGAAGCGCTGATGACTGTGGCACAGGTCAAAAACGATACCGGGCTGCCGATATGATGCTGGATGAGACAGACCGCGCAATCCTGCGGGCGCTGGTTGAGAATGCGAGCCAATCGACAAAGCGGATCGGAGAGCGGTTGGGGCTCAGCCAGCCCGCGACATGGCGCAGGATCAAGCGCTTGCAGGATGCGGGCGTGATTGCGGGGCGTCGGTTGCGGCTTGATTCCGAAAAACTAGGGTTCGGGGTGACGGTGTTTCTGGGGGTGAAGCTGGCGACCAAGGGACGGGTGAGCCTTGAGGATTTTGAACGCGCGGTCAGCGGGATACCCGAGGTGCAGACGGTCGAGCATGTGCTGGGGCTTTATGATTATCGCCTGCGCGTCGTTGCCCGTGATCTGGCCGATTTTGAGCGGGTGCTGCGGCGTCGGATCATGACCATGCCGGGGGTCGGTGATGTCGAGGCCAACGTGCTGCTCAGCGAAGAACGCAGGCCCGGTCCGCTTTAGGTGGACCGGAATTACTTCAAGTGTGATTCATCTTTTGGTCATAAAACCGGGCCGCGTTAACCTGTCGTTTTCCCTGTTCTGTGCATGGTGATCCGGGGCGTAAGGGATTGATGCGTCATGATTGAAGTGAAGCAACGACGGGACATGTGGACCTTTGCGGTGTTGTTTACCGCGCTTGAAGTCGCTTTTTTGATGATTGTGCAGGTGCTGTTTTATCCGCCTGAGATGCGGGCCTATATCCTGGCGCGCGAACCATTGTTGACCTTGATGATCTCTTTGCCGGTCTGTTTGTATCTGGGTGGCCAGATGCATGAAAATTATCTGCGCAAACAAGAGCTGAAGTCACTGACGCAGCGGGACCGGCTGACGCAGGCGGCGACGCGGGACTTCTTTTATGAACGTCTGGCCGAGGAACCGGATGCCTATGGCGTCTCTTTGATGGTGGACATCGATTATTTCAAAAAGGTGAATGACACCCATGGCCATATGGTCGGAGATGAAGTGATCAAATCTGTCGCACAGGTGTTGCGGGCCAATTGCCGCGAGGTTGATATTGTTTGCCGGTTTGGGGGCGAGGAGTTTGTGATCTTCCTGCACAAGGTCAGCCCTGAACAGGGTCTTGATATCGCAGAGCGTATGCGCCGGTCGGTGGCGTCTGCACCGGTCCGCGCGCATGGGGCGACGGTGGCCGTGACGGTGTCGATCGGCGGATCGTTGAAAGAGGTGTCCGACGACATCGACGCCTCAATCGGCAGTGCCGATCTGGCGCTTTATCAGGCCAAGGAAAGCGGGCGGAACCGATCGGTCATGCAATGGATGCAAAAAGCGGCGTGAGCGCCTTTGACGGTTAATCTATTGAAGATGACGGTGTGCTAGATCGCGTCGCATGGATGCGGTGTCATGAAGATTGAATCGAACAGGGACGTTCTTGTCTTTGCCTGTTGCAGCACAATTGCGGCCTGCGCTGTTGTGACACCTGTGATCGTGCTGCTTTACCCGCCCGAAGACTGGCGTTGGGAATTGTCGTTGAGTCTGACGTTGACGGTCACAATCACGATGAGCCTGTGCACGTTCATTGGCCGAAAAATGATGTTAATCAGCATCTTGTCCGGCGAACTTCAACGCCTTGTCGCGCGCGACCGGCTGACAGATGTGGCCACGCGCGACTACTTTTACAGCCGTATGGCAGAGGCGCCAGACAGTTTTGGCGTGTCTCTCATGGTCGATATTGATCACTTCAAAAGGGTCAATGACACCCACGGACATATCGCGGGTGATGCCGTGATCAGGCGGGTCGCGAAGGTTTTGCAGGACATGGTTGGTGCCGATGATCTGGTGTGTCGCTTTGGCGGAGAGGAGTTTGTGATCTTCCTGCATCGGGCTGACATCACCGCCGCGCAGGGCATGGCGGAACGCTTGCGCCGCCGGGTAGCAAAAACGGTCGTGTCTCATCTGGACGTGCCCCTGACCGTCACCGTTTCAATCGGGGGGTCACTGCAGGCGAAATGCGCTGAGATTGACGCGGCGATCCATCAGGCGGATGAGGCGCTTTATCAGGCGAAGTCGATGGGGCGTAACAGAGTTGTATTCTACGCTGATGCCGCGACAACGCAGGCGGATGTGCGCATGGCCGGCTGACCCCGGAGTTTTCTGCATACCAAGATAGACTTTGCCAATCAGGGCGCCTGCCGCTAGCCAAGGGACAACAAGCGCAGGAGGTTCTGATGGACGGCACAACACGACACCCGGTTGACCCGGATGGATTGATGGAATTCTCGGTTGTCTTCACCGACCGGTCCCTGAATCACATGAGCCAGACGTTTCAGGGTGTCATGAATGATATCTCTGGCCTGCTCAAAGAGGTCTACAACGCACATCACGTCGCAATCGTGCCCGGCGGCGGCACCTTCGCGATGGAGGCGGTTGCCCGGCAATTCGGCAGCAATGCCCATGCGTTGATCGTGCGCAATGGCTGGTTTTCATATCGCTGGACGCAGATTTTCGAGGCCGGTCAGTTCACCGCAGACACCACAGTGATGATGGCGCGACAGGCGGGCAATGCCAAAGGCGCGCCCTTTGCCCCGGCGCCAATCGAAGAGGTGACGGCGGCGATCAAAGAGGCCAAACCCGATGTGGTCTTTGCCCCGCATGTGGAAACCAGCGCCGGGATCATCCTGCCTGACGACTACCTGACCGCGATGGCGGAGGCAGCACATCAAGTTGGCGCGCTGATGGTGCTGGATTGTATCGCCTCTGGCTGTGTTTGGGTCGACATGCAGGCCACGGGCGTTGATGTGCTGATCTCGGCGCCGCAAAAGGGCTGGTCATCAACCCCCTGCGCGGGCCTGGTGATGATGTCGGACCGCGCAGCGGCCCGGTTGGCAGAGACGACGTCAAACAGTTTTGCGAGCGATTTGAAGAAATGGCACAGCATCATGGCAGCCTATGAAGGCGGCGGGCATGCTTATCACGCCACGATGCCCACGGATGGACTGCGGGCGTTTCGGGACACGATGGTTGAGACCCGTGACTATGGTTTTGACAAGCTGAAGGATGCGCAGTGGGCCTTGGGCAACGCGGTGCGGGCACATTTGGCGTCCAAGGGGGTTACGTCTGTCGCGGCAGAGGGGTTCGGCGCGCCCGGCGTGGTGGTCAGCTACACCGATGATCCCGATGTGCAAAACGGCAAGAAATTCGCCGCAGAGGGCATGCAGATCGCGGCGGGGGTACCGCTCGCGGTGGGAGAACCAGACGGGTTCAGCACCTTCCGGTTGGGGCTTTTTGGATTGGACAAGCTGTACGATGTTGATGGCACGCTGGCGCGTCTGTTGCCGGTCGTCGATAAGGTGATCTAGCCCAAAGAGGGCGCGTGTCAGGACGCGCCCAGCCCCATTTTCATCACCTGCCGACGCAAGGGTATGGTGTCATGCAGCGCGCGAATGCCCCATGGGCGCAGATCGCGTAGCAGGCTGTTGCCCGCGATAGAAGCGCGGTTCAGTGCGTCGATCCCGGTGACGCGCAGCTTGATGTCGCTGTGCCGCGCGGCCTGATAGGCATCCAGCATCGCGGGTCCGCCAAGGTCGGCGCGATGCGTCTCGGCCAATTCCAGCAGGCAGGCCAGATCGGACAGCGACATGTTCAGCCCCTGCGCGCCGATGGGTGGCATGACATGGGCGGCCTCGGCCACGAGGGCAGTGCGCTGGGCGGTCAGTCGGCGCGCGATCTGTGAGATGATCGGCCAGACGCTGCGACGGCTGACAAGGGTCAGTGCGCCATTGGTCGCGGCGCTGCGGGCGGTCGCTGCGGCATTGAAAGCAGGTTCGGGCAGTGCCGCCAGACGCGCGATTTCGGCCCCGTCTGCCATCCAGACCACGGCAGAGCAGGGGCGCCCATCGTGGTCGGGCAGGGGGACAAGGGTGAAGGGTCCGCCGGACTGGTGAACCTCGGTCGAGATGTTGTCGTGTGGCGCGTCATGGGTCACCGCGAAGGTCAGCGCCTTTTGACCGTAGCGCGTGGTTTTGGCCGTGATCCCCACGGCCGCGCGTACCGAAGAGGCGCGGCCGTCGGCCCCGATCACCAGTTTTGCGCGCACCCGGCTGCCATCGGTCAGGGACACTATCGCCTCGGTCGAGCGGGTCAGCATGCCGGCAAAGCCTAGCCCCGGTCGGAAATCCACATTAGGCAGTTCGGCCAGCCGTGCCACCATTTCCCGCCGCAGCAGCCAGTTGGGCAGGTTCCAGCCAAAGGGCAGATCAGAGATGTCGGCGGCGTCAAAATCCCGCACAACCGGTGGGGTCGCGGCCGCATCAACAATGCGCATGACCTGCAATGGCGCAGCCTGCGCTTTCAGCTTTTCCCAGATTCCGGCGCGATCCAGAAAGGCGCGCGCCGGTTGCAGAAAGGCAGTGGTGCGCAGGTCTGATCCGGGGGCCTGCGCCTCTGTCACGGGGGGCGCGGGGTCGATGATCACCACCGAAAAGCCTGCCGATCCAAAGGCCGCGGCCGCCGTCAGTCCGGCAACGCCGCCACCCGAGATGAGGATATCCACTGTCATGCCGCAGACATAGGCCGTGGCTGCGATATGGGGAAGGGGGATGTGGCGAATTGCGCCAGGGCCAATGGCTCGCTAGTGTTTGCCAAGCCCTGCGAAAGGAAGACCGATGCCTGTGCCGCCCCGTCCGCAAAAGGACGCCTATGACCTGATCCTTGAAGCGATCGACAGCCATATCTACACCCCCGGCGACCGGCTGGTCGAAAGCGAGTTGGCTGACCGTTTCGGTGTCAGCCGCACGCCCGTGCGCGAAGCGCTGCAGCGGCTTGAAACGCAAGGATTGCTGACCCGCGACGGGCGGTCACTGATCGTGGCCTCGCTGGATCATACGCAGATGTCAGAGCTTTATGTGGTCCGGGGCGAGCTGGAGGGGCTGGCTGCGAAGCTGGCCGCGCGCCACGCCACGCCCGAAGAGGTTGGTGTTTTGCGCGATATGCTTGAGGCAGATAAGGCCCTGCGCGACGATCCAGAGGCGCTGGCCCGCGCGAACCGGCGGTTTCACAAGCAGATCCATCTTGCCTCTCACAACCGGTTTCTGGTGCGGCAGCTTGATCTTGTGCACCGCTCGATGGCGCTGCTTGCGACCACGTCAATCTCTGCCGAGGGGCGCGGTGCGGATACGCTGGCCGAACATCAGGTCATTGTCGAAGCGATTGAAAGCGGCGATGGGGATGCCGCCTATGCGGCGCTGCGCGATCACATCTCTAAGGCGTTTGTGACCCGTCTGAAGCTGGACGCGCAGAAGGTCGAGGCCGCCGAGTAGCCCCGGGCAAAAGGACGCCGTGGGCGGTCTTGTCCCAATAAAACGGCTTCCACGTCAGTTCCAGCAGGCCCTTGTAGGCGGCGATGGTGGCCAGCGGAAAATAAAGCTGCAGGCTGAGCGCCCATGGCCAAAGCCCGCGTTTGCCCGCACGGCCCAAAGCGACCCATGCAATGGCGAGGGCCGCGACCTCTGTCGCCACAAAGAGCCCCGCAAAGCCCCAGAAGGCAGCAGGTGGCAGCAAGGTCTGTATCGGGTGCGGCACGCCGAAGGGGATCAGCCAGAACGACCAGAGAAGCGGTGAGAGCAGGAACTGCGCAAGCGTGCCTGCAAAGAGAATTTGCAGACCAAAGAACCGCCATGCCCCCAGATCACGCCAAAGCCGGACCGGATCGCGCATATGGACGCCATAGGTGATCGCGTAGCCCTTGAGCCAGCGCGACCGTTGCTTGACCCACGGCCAGAAGCGGCCATTGGCCTCTTCCTCGGTCACGGTGTGCACAAATTCCGTGCGGTAGCCGTGACGCGCCAGACGAATGCCCAGATCGGCATCTTCGGTGACGTTGTGCGCATCCCAAGCGCCCAGCTTTTCAAGCGCGTCGCGGCGAAAGAAGAGCGTCGTGCCACCCAGCGGCACCACAAGGCCCATGCGGGCGTAACCGGGCAGGATCACCCGAAACCACGCGGCATATTCGATGGTGAAACAGCGGGTCAGCCAGTTGGCGCGGGCGTTGTAGTAGTCGAGCGTCCCTTGCAGGCAGACCACGTTGGGTGGCGCGTTGGCAAAGTGTTGCGCGACCTTGCGCAATTGGTCGGGGGCGGGGGCGTCCTCTGCATCATAGACGCCGATGATCGACCCGCGCGCAAAGTCGAGCGCGTAGTTCAGTGCGCGCGGCTTGGTCTTGATCGTGCCATCGGGCACGGTGATCAGCCGCATCCACGTCAGCAAACGTGCGCGGCCAACGGCGTTGCGGGTAGTGTGATCTGACGCCTCCATCACGAGGCAGACGTCAAGCAATTCACGCGGATAATCAATGGCTTCCAGCCGGTTAAGCAAGTGCTCCGCGATGGCTTTTTCGTGGTAAAGCGGGATCAGAACCGTGATCACAGGCAGCCGTGCCAGCGTGGCACCTTGCGCAGACTGGCTGGTGGGCAAACCCTTGCGGCCCACGATGGCCGCGGCGGTTTTGATGCCGGTCGACAGCGCGAGGATCAGGACGGTCAGGCCAATCATCACGGTCAATGTGGTGACGGGCGCAAAGATGGCGGCGGCCAAAAGTGCGCTGACCAAGAGGATCGCAAGGCGCATGGCCGTGGGTGCCGCCCAGGTTCGGCAACTTTCATCGCGCGGCACACGGTTTTCGGCCCGGCGGATCAGGTGGCTGGCGAACTGTGTGCTGATGCAACGAGAAATGTGATCCTCGGTCGTGAAGGCCACGCGCACATCGCCAAAAAGTGCCGTCAGCGCTGCGTGATGCCGGGCGAATTGTTCGGCAGACGGGGCGAGGACAACGACGCAGCCGCCCAATCGCCGCCATGGCAACACGCCTTTGCGCAACGCCGACGCCGGGCCAAGTTGCAGAACAAGCCGGGGATCCGGCGGTTCGCGCAGGGGGTCAATCAGTTGAGAGCCGGTGCGGTCTGTTTGCGCCTCGACCAGGGCGCGATGAGACAGGCCGTGCTGGGCGTAAAGCACATCCTCGACCCGCAGGCCCAGCCGTGCGGCTGATTGTTGCGCCAGAAAGATTGTGTCTGCGGCCAAAGCGCCGGAGGCGGATAACTGGTCGCAGGTCAGCGAGCGCCGCAGGGGCTGGTGCACCTCTGCAGCGGGGTCTGGCATCAGGTGCGGCATTTGTCGCGTCATCAGGCCCGTCCGGTTTTCCGGCGTTCAGGATGGCGCAAGGTTGATTAACGGAAGGTTAAGAAATCATTGAAAGATTTAGGCAGCGCGGGCGTCCATGGCCGCGGCGAAACGTTCGAACAGGTAATAGCTGTCCTGCGGGCCGGGCGATGCCTCTGGATGGTATTGCACGCTGAAGACGGGGCGGCCATCAACGCGGATGCCACAGTTTGAGCCGTCAAATAGTGACACGTGGCTTTCGATCACGCCTGCGGGCAGGGTTTGGCTGTCGACGGTAAACCCATGATTCATAGAGGTAATTTCAACTTTTCCAGTCTCAATATCCTTAACCGGATGGTTCGCGCCATGGTGGCCGTGATTCATCTTGATCGTTTGCGCGCCAAGCGCCAGTGCCAGCATCTGGTGGCCCAGACAAATGCCAAAAACCGGCAGATCGGTGTCCAACACACCTTTGATCATCGGCACGGCGTAGGCGCCGGTGGCCGCCGGGTCGCCCGGGCCGTTCGACAAAAAGACGCCATCGGGGTTGAGCGCCAGCACCTCTTCCGCGGTGGCCGTCGCGGGCAGGACGGTGACGTCACAGCCTGCCGAAGCGAGGCAGCGCAGGATGTTCCGCTTGGCGCCGTAGTCGATTGCCACGACCTTGTGCCGCGCGGCGGTCTGGGGTTTGTACCCCTCTGGCCAAGCCCACCGCATCTCATTCCATTGATAGGATTGGGCACATGTGACCTCTTTCGCGAGGTCGAGGCCCTCTAGACCGGAAAAGCCACGCGCGGCTGCGACCAGCGCGTCGATGTCAAAGTTGCCTTCGGGGTCATGCGCCATGGCCACATGCGGCGCACCTTGCTGCCGGATCGCGCGTGTCAGACGCCGTGTGTCAACGCCACCGATGCCAATCCGACCGCGCCGGGAAAGCCAGGCGGTCAGTTCTTCTGTCGCGCGCCAGTTCGAGGCATCAGTTGGGTCCCATTTGACCACCATGCCAGACGCGACGGGATCGGCGGTTTCGTCATCTTCCGGTGTGACACCGGTGTTGCCGATATGGGGGAAGGTGAAGGTCACGATCTGCCCGGCGTAAGAGGGATCTGTCATGATCTCCTGATAGCCGGTCATGGCGGTGTTAAAGCAAAGCTCTGCCGTGGTTTCGCCCGTCGCGCCAAAGCCGCGTCCGTAAAAGATGGTGCCGTCTGCAAGAACAAGGCAGGCCGTTGGTTTCGCTGGCATCGCGTGCATCCCCCACATGGCGCAAAATTGGGCCGTAACTAAGGGGGCAGGGCAGCATGGTCAAGGGCCATCCGGCCCCTTGTTTTGCACGATTTTGACGCCGCGTTCAGGGTGCTTGTCAGTCTGGGGGCGCGCCAGTATGGTGCCCGCTCGCCTGACGCCATAAACGGAGCTTTCATGGACATGCGCACCCGGGTCACAACGGCCCTGAAAGATGCAATGAAGTCGAAAGAGGCTGACCGCCTGTCGACGCTGCGACTGATCAACGCCGCCATCAAGGACCGCGAGATCGCGCAGCGCGGCTCGGACGAGGATGCGGTCGGCGATGCAGAAGTGCTGGCCATTCTGGGCCGCATGGTCAAGCAGCGGCAGGAGAGCGCGCGCGCCTATGAAGAGGGCGGGCGGTTGGAACTGGCCGACAAGGAACGCTCTGAGATCAAAGTGATTGAAGACTTCCTGCCCACTCAGCTCGATGACGATGCGGCCGAGGAAGCTGTGATCGCCGCGATTGATGAGGTGGGCGCCAGTTCGATCCGCGACATGGGCAAGGTCATGGGTGTGCTCAAGGCCAAGTTCACCGGGCAAATGGACTTTGGCAAAGTCGGTCCGATGGTCAAGGACAAGCTTGGCTAAGCTGAGCGACAGCCGCGATGCGTGCGCCTGTCAGGGGCGCAGCGCGCGTTTGAGGTCATCGTAAAGCGCCAGACGCTCTGCCTCATCCAGAAAACTGCCGATTTCCACCTCGCGGTCGCCGCCGCGCAGGGTGATGTAGTTCTTCACCGGTCCGCCGGTGGGGTGCAGATGCACGCTGACCCAATAGCGGTTCGCCTCCCAGTTCTGGGGGGGCGCTTTGGGGTTGTGGCGGACAAGCTGCGCGTGATCGGGGGTCACGGTCAGCTCTTCCAGCACCTCGCCCCGGCGGTAGCTGACGTTGATCGCGGTCCAAAGCCCGCCGATCATCAAGGCAAAGAACGGCAAGAGGCCCCACAGGATCAACGATCCAAGCACCACGATCAGTGGCAGGGCGACCAGCAGGCAGGTGGCCCCCATGAAAAGCACAAAGTCCCGGCGCAACAATGACCGGTAGGGCCAGAGCGATAGCTGCCAATGCGCGGCTTTTTCGGGGTGATCTGGGGTCCATTCGTAGGGCATGAAACAAGGTTACAACGCGGGCTGTGGCAGAGGCGATGTGCCCTAAAGTCGCGCAACAAAGCACGGCGCAATTGCGGCGGGAATCGGGCCACGCGATTCGCTGGTCTCGATCTCATCGTTTCCAATTTGGTCAAAATCCGGGCTTTTGCCGCTGATTTATGGCGATTTGAGGGCGAATTCAGGCGGTCTGGCCCCGGATTTGGCCAAATTGTGTTAAGAAAAGATAAAGATGCCTTGTTTTGAAGGCAGCACTCTTTTACAAATGATCCATGGGAAAGCTCTGCCTTTTATGTCGCGGAGATGGCCGAGTGATGTGTAAATAGGAGTTTGCGCGAAATGAATATGATTAAGAAATTTGCGATTGCCGCGACGATTGCAGCGGGTGCGCTTGCAACATCCGTGAGCGCCGCACCAATTACCGCTGGCGGTTTCACCTACACACCGGATGGTGCGCCGTTTTCGCTTGAAGCTGCTGCTCTGGAGACAGACAGCGTAGCGGCTGTGTTGAACCCGGGTGGCCCGTTGTCAACGACGTTGGACCTGAACACCAACGTAAGTGGTGAGATGAACAATGGCACCGATCTGGATGGCGGCACGATCTGGTTCCGGTTTGTGTCTTCCGTCGCTGGTCTGTTTGCTGTGAATACAAGCACAACAAATGACGCCAACAGCTACGAGGACCTTCGTATTTCTTGGTGCGCCGACGCTGATGCGTCAGGTTGCATTGGCGAGCTCGCGTTCATCGAAGAGCCTGTATCCGGCGTAAAAATGTCGACCTATTTTGCTGCTGCTGGCGAAGTTCAGTGGCTGGTTGCAACTTGGTCCGGTGTGACTGGGACGAACAACAACCTTGACTTCAAAGTGACGACGACTGTTCCAGTGCCTGCCGCTGGTCTGTTGTTGCTGGCCGGTCTGGGTGGTTTGGGTGCGATGAAGCGCCGCAAGGGCTAAGTCCAACCACAATAGAATACGGAAAGCCCCGCCATTGTGCGGGGCTTTTTGTTTTTGCGGGCTAGCTGGTCCTTTTGCTCTTGTGCCAGACCGAGTGCCCTAGGCACAGCAATAGTGCAACCAGTGCGACCCAGCAGATAAAGGTGACCCAGGCGGATGCGCTGATGGCCAGCGCCATGGCATCGGGGAAGTCGATGTAGCGGCGCGGTGGGGTCGCCCAAACGATCATGCGCGGTAGCATCTGGCCCAGCACCAACGACAGATGGAACAGCCAGAATAGTGCCAAGAGCAGGCGCGGGGCCGGAATGCCCAAGGCTCGCGCTTGCGCGAAATGGAGCAGGCCGAGCAGCCCCATCGCGCCAGCGATGGTCCAGGAGCCGTGAAACCCGGCCACCACATAGTAGGTGTCGTGGTCAGGCTGCAGCGCTTGAGCAGCCCCTGCAGAGAGCGCCCAAAGCTGCAAAGTTACGGGCAGAGCCAAAGCTGCATATGTCGCGGCGGCCACGGCAAAAAGGCCCCAGACGGGCAGACCTCGCCAACACGCAAGCGCAGGCAGGCCGATCAGCAATGCAGCGGACAACAGGAACGTCATGTGCCGAGGTGAGCAAAAGAAAAGGCCCCGGTCAATCAACCGGGGCCTTCTTTGATTACGGTGCCGAGAGGCTAGTGCGCGTGGGGCTTGTCCCAGTCGGACTGCTTTGGCAGCGTCTCGAACGTATGCTCTGGCGGTGGGGACGGCAGGGTCCATTCCAGCGTGTCGGCATATTCGTTCCACGGGTTCGGATCAGACACCCGGCGGCCATAGAACAGCGAATAGAAGATCACGCCGATGAAGAACACAAAGCTCGCGAACGACAGGAAGGCACCCCAGCTAGAGACATAGTTCCACAGGGCATAAGCCTCTGGGTAGTCGATGTAGCGGCGTGGCATGCCCTGACGGCCCAGGAAGTGCTGCGGGAAGAAGGTGATGTTGGCACCGATGAACATGGTCCAGAAGTGCAGCTTACCTGCCCATTCGGGGTACATGCGGCCTGACATCTTGGGGAAGTAGAAGTAGATCCCCGCGAAGATCGAGAAGACAGCACCCAGCGACATCACGTAGTGGAAGTGTGCCACGACGTAATAGGTGTCGTGATAGGCGCGGTCGACGCCGGCCTGTGACAGCACGATGCCGGTCACACCGCCCACGGTGAAGAGGAAGAGAAAGCCCATCGCCCAAAGCATCGGGGTCTTGAACTCCACCGAGCCACCCCACATCGTCGCGATCCAAGAGAAGATTTTCACGCCCGTGGGCACCGCGATGACCATGGTGGCCAGCATGAAGTAGGACTGCTGGGTCAGGGACATGCCGACCGTGTACATGTGGTGCGCCCAGACGACGAAGCCCAGCACACCAATGGCGACCATCGCATAGACCATCGGCAGATAGCCAAAGATCGGCTTGCGGCTGAAGGTGGCGATGACGTGGCTGATGATGCCAAAGCCGGGGATGATGATGATGTAAACCTCGGGGTGGCCGAAGAACCACAGGATGTGCTGGTAAAGGATTGGGTCCCCACCGCCAGCCGGGTCAAAGAAGGTCGTGCCAAAGTTGCGGTCGGTCAGCAGCATGGTGATGGCACCGGCCAGCACCGGCAGGGCCAGAAGGATCAGCCAAGCGGTGACAAAGATCGACCATGAGAACAGCGGCACCTTGTGCAGGGTCATGCCCGGCGCGCGCATGTTCAGGAAGGTGGTGATCATGTTGATCGCACCAAGGATCGAAGAGGCACCCGAGACGTGGACCGCAAAGATCGCGAGGTCCATGGACATCCCGCCCTCGGTGGTCGAGAGCGGTGGATAGAGCACCCAGCCAACGCCCGATCCCAGCTGCCCGTTGCCGCCCGGAGACAGCATGGAAGCCACGCCAAGCGCCGTGCCTGCCACGTACATCCAGAACGACAGGTTGTTCATGCGCGGGAAGGCCATATCGGGCGCGCCGATCTGCAAGGGCATGAAATAGTTGCCAAATCCGCCAAAGAGCGCCGGAATGACCACGAAGAACATCATCAGGACGCCGTGATAGGTGATCATCACGTTCCACAGGTGTCCGTTGGGTGTGCAAACCTCACCGCTGGCGATGAAACGCGCGCCTTCGGCACACATGTACTGCACACCGGGGTGCATCAGTTCCAGCCGCATGTAGACGGTGAAGGCGACCGAGATGAACCCGACGGCGCCTGCGACGAAGAGGTACAGGATACCAATGTCTTTGTGGTTGGTGGACATGAACCAGCGGGTAAAGAAGCCGCGGTTGTCTTCGTGCTCGTGGCCGTGGATGGCTGCGTCTGCCATGTGGCTCTCCTTGATTGGCTATCTTTGCGTCGGGCGAGTCACACGCGCCCCACGCCTTGGAACGGGTTCTAGTGGGTTGCGCGCGGCGGGGCAACACGCGAAGTGCCTGTGAGACTGGGATATATTGGCGCAGGTAAAGGGGCGGTGGCGGCCTAGGCGGTTTTCTGGAGGGGCGCGCAGACCTCGCCCACCACGGCCAGCGCCTGCGCGTCCGTCAGCGGGCGGGCGAAATAATAGCCCTGAAACTGATCACAGGCCATCTGGGTCAGGATTTCGACCTGTCGGCGGGTTTCGACGCCTTCGACGGTCACCGACATGCCCAGCTTGTGCCCCAGCAGGATGATCGTTTCAATGATGTCCATGTAGCGGCTTTCCTCAAAGTCGTGACCATGCAGAAAAGACTTGTCGATTTTGATCTTGTCGAAGCTGTATTTCCAAAGATAGCCAAGGCTGGAATAGCCGGTGCCAAAATCATCCATCGCGATGCCAATGCCCGCGTTGCGCAGTTTCTTGAGGGCCGCGCTGACGCCTTCCTCATCGCTGAGCAGAAGGCTTTCAGTCAGTTCCAGTTCGAGGCGTTCGGGCGCGAGCCCGATGCGATCCATTTGCAAGATGATGTCCTGAGCGAGCGCATCATTCTGGAATTGCACCGGAGACAGATTGACCGAAACATAGATCGGAGCGGGCCATTTGCGGGCCTCTCGCATGGCCTTGCGCAGCACAACCATGCCAAGTTCATGGATCAGGCCGGTGCTTTCCGCCACCGGGATGAATTCATCGGGGCCGATGATCTGTCCATCTTCGCTGCGCAGGCGGGCCAGCGCCTCAAACCCGACGATCTGTCCGGTCCGGGCGTCGACGAAGGGTTGAAAGTGCACTTCAACCGCGCGGTCAAAGCCGACGCGACGCAGGTAACTTTCGATCTGATTGTGGCGGGTCGATATCTGATCGAGCGCATCGACATATTCCACGATCTGGCCATAGCCATTCGAGACCGCGCGGTTCAGGGCCACATCGGCTGCATGCAGGGCCCTGTCCGTGGGCTGACCCACGGGTGAAAGGTGCATGCCGATACTTGCGGTGCAAAGCACGGTGTGACCATCAATGACCACAGGTTCGCCGATAGCCGTCTGAATATCGCGCCCAAATTTGCGCAGCGCCTCGCGGGTGATGGTCGGCAGGGCTACCATGAATTCGTCGCCATTCATCCGCCCCACAAAGCCAGAGTTGCCAACGATCTGCAAAAGCCGCTCTGCCGTTTTACACAAAAACGCATCGGCCACGGCGGGGCTGAAGACATCATTGACCGATTTGAAGTTATCAAGGTCGATCAGGATGATGCCGATCTGTTCGCCGGGGTCGCGCCGATTAGCAAAAATAGGTCTGATCTTGCCGCTGATCCCGCTGCGGTTCATCAGCCCGGTCAACCCGTCCTGACGCGCAAGGCTGGCAAGCTCCGCCTCGCGCAGGATCGTTTTGCGGCGCAGCCGGATCATTGTCAGCATCGGGATCAGAAAGGCAAAGGCCGAAATCAGCGGCACGCCGACGACCACAAGACCGGTCACGTTGAAGAGTGAAGCGCTGGTGTCGATGTGATGTGACTTCATCTCTGCAACTCCGATCACGCCGCCGGCCCCGTCAAAGAACGGCAGGCGCGCAATCGACGCGAGGCCAGCGTCACCGCCCACGGGGTCATCCCCACCGTCTTCCAGAATTGTGACCTGTGGTGTCTGACGGGCGGTGGTGGCGCGGACGCTGGCCCGGCGTTCGTCCTGCGACAGAAACGTCGGTGCCGGTCCCAGCGACAGCATCAGCTCTCCCTCCGGTGAAAAAAGCGCAATACTCGTGACCCGCCCATGGGTTTCGGCCATGCGCAAAGCAGCCATCTGCTCGGGCGTGGTTTGCCCGGTCGCGAAGATGTCTTGCAGGTTCGGCGTATGCCGCGCGAGATGTTCAGCCCATCCGACCGCATCGCTTTGCGCCTTGATCTTGATGTCATGCATGCGCGCCGTCTGCATGGCGTAGTAGGTTCCGACAACCAAGAGACCGGCGAGCACAATCGATCCGACCACCGCCCAAAAGACGGAGTGGTCTTTTTGGCTGATTTGGGGTTGATCGACCATCCTGCTCCTCTTCCTCTTGGCATCGGAATAGGGGGCAAGATTTAAGTATGCGCTAATTTCGCGTCACAGATCGCAGGTTTCCCGTGCGTTTTTTGTCATCACCGTATCGAAGGTCTTGCGCAGGGCCACATCAAGGTCGTCAAAGGTCACAGGCAGGCCAAGATCAACGAGCGATGTCACCCCATGTTCGGTGATGCCGCACGGCACGATCCCGTCAAAGTGGCTGAGGTCCGGTTCGACGTTGATCGAAAGCCCATGAAAGGACACCCATTTACGCAAGCGAATGCCAAGGGCCGCGATCTTGTCTTCGCGCAAGCTGCCGTCTGCGGCAAGAGGCTTATCCGGTCGCGTGACCCAGACGCCAACCCGGCCCGCACGCCGTTCCCCGACCACGTTGAATTCGGCCAGCGTGGCAATGATCCAGCTTTCAAGGTCATGCACGAAACAACGCACATCCCGCCCGCGTTGAGAGACGTCAAGCATCACATATGCGACGCGCTGACCGGGACCATGATAGGTATATTGCCCTCCGCGGCGCGCTTCAAAGACGTCAAAGCGGTCAGGATCAACCAGATCAGCGGGCTTGGCCGATGTCCCGGCGGTATAAAGCGGTGGGTGCTCCACAAGCCAAATGCATTCATCCGCCGTTCCGGCCGCGATTTCGGCCGCGCGGGTTTCCATGAAGTCCACCGCTTCCGGGTAGTGGGTCAGACCGGGGTTTGTGATCCATTCAACCATGATCCGTTCCGTTCCCCAGACAGCAATTGCAGGCAATTCCCAACATAGGGATCAGGTAGCGCTCTGCCAACGCAAGCGCAACATCTGCCGTCCAAGGGGAAATGATGGAAAACCACTTGGCAATGGCAAACCCCTGATCTAGAAGACCGGCAGCCCAGACTTGCGGTCGTGGCGGAATTGGTAGACGCGCAGCGTTGAGGTCGCTGTGAGGTAACACTCGTGGGGGTTCGAGTCCCCCCGACCGCACCATCCCACCGACAGAATGATCGTACTTTGCTTTGCGTCTGACCTGCGCACGGTCGCCGCAGTTCTGCTGGGCGAAACGTTTTCAATTTTATGAAGATTTCTGCACGGCATTTACGGCCCATTAGGTGGCGCGCACGCATGAAGCCCGGAACGAGGAATTCTGTGGGTGAATTGCGATGGCCAATATCAGTGGCTCCAACAACAACGACACGCTGGCGGGGACGTCGGGCGACGATACCATCGACGCGCGCAACGGGAACGATACTGTCAACGCCGGGTCCGGCAATGACACCGTCTATGGTGGCAGTGGCAGCGACACGCTGAATGGCGAAGGCGGCGATGATGAGCTGTTTGGCGGCGCGGGCTATGATTCCATGTATGGCGGCGCAGGCAATGACACCTTCTATGGTGACAGTGACACTTATGACGACATGTATGGCGGCGACGGCAATGACGTCATGTATGCGGGCGACGCCGACGACAACTGGCTTTACGGCGGCGCGGGCGAAGACACGATCTATGGCGGTACCGGATCAGAATCGATGGACGGCGGCAGCGGCAATGACATGCTGTATGCCGGTGCAGGGAATGACAGCGTCGTCGGGGGTGACGGCGATGACTATATGCAGGGTGAGCAAGGCGATGACACCCTTTATGGCGGCGACGGCGCTGACACCTTCGGTACGTCAAGCGGCGCAGGCAACGATACGATCTACGGCGGGTCAGGTGGAAACGACCGCGACCGCATCCGTTTTGTCAGCAGCGATGATGTCACCGTCACCTTCACCGGTGACGAGCAGGGCACCTATAGCCAGAATGGCGGCACGGCCCAGGGCAGCTTTGAAGACATTGAAGAAATCGAAACCGGCGCTGGCAATGACACGATCAACATGGCCGCGTCCAACAGCAGTCAGACGGTCTATTCCGGCGCAGGTGACGACAGTATCACGGGCGGTGGCGGTGATGATCTTGTCTATGCGGGTGACGGCAGTGACAGCGTCACCGGCGGCGGCGGCGCGGATCTGATCTATGGTGGTGCCGGGGCAGACACCCTGACCGGGGGCACCGGCAATGACACGCTTTACGGTGGTGATGGCGATGACAGCCTGAGCGGCGAGGCCGGAGACGACGCGCTTTTTGGAGGCGAGGGCAGCGATCAGATTGATGGCGGCACCGGTAATGACACGATCGAGGGCGGGGCTGGAAACGACAGCATCACCGGTGGGAGCGGCAATGATACGATTGCTGGCGGAACCGGGCGCGACACGATCGACGGCGGCGATGGCGATGACGTCATTTACGGCGACGATGAAAGCGGTTCCTTTTCGGCGGGGACGCCTGAATCGCTGAATTGGACGACACAGGGTCCCGCAGGCACCGATCTGTCCGCTGGATTTGTGCAGGATACCGGCGACATGAATGTCGCGGTCAGCTTTACCAATGACGGTGGCAACACCGGGATCACCGTCACCGAGGACACGCAGTATACCGAAGGTGGCGAGCCCTATGCTACCAATTCCGGCCTTTACCTGACTGGCGGTGCGGGCCCCAACATGACGGCGGACTTCGTGTTCACCGCGGAAGGCGGGACCGGCCTGCCGGACACGGTCGGCGATCTGACCTTCCGCCTGAACGATGTGGACCAGGGCAGCTGGCAGGATGTCGTCACGGTGAATGCCTATGATGTCGATGGCAACCTGATCACGGTGACCCTGACACCGGAAGACCCGGCCAATGATACGGTCAGCGGAAACACGGTGACAGCCGGAAACACCTCTGAAACGCAAACGTCTGCTGCCGGTTCGATCCTTGTTTCGATTCCGGGGCCAGTCCACCGGTTCGAGATCATCTATGCCAATAACGGGACCGATGGGCAGGCGCTATGGGTCACGGACATGCACTTTGCCACGGCGGCGCAGGGCGATGGCGATTCCGTGCAGGGTGGTGCGGGCAACGACCAGATTTTCGGCGGCGGTGGCGACGATACGCTTGATGGCGGCACCGGAAATGACACGCTGACCGGTGGCAGCGGCAATGACCAGCTAGATGGAGAGGCGGGCCGCGACACGGTCTACGGTGGCGACGGTGACGACACCCTTAACTATGCCGTTGGCGGTGATGAGCTTTACGGCGGAGCGGGCGACGACAACGTGCGCGGCGGTTTCACCGCCGGTGCGGATGACGCCACCCTCTATGGCGGGGATGGGAACGATAATCTTATCACCTATGGGGCCAATGACACGATCTATGGTGGCGCGGGCGATGACGTCATTGCGGCCGACAGCGGCGACGAATCCATTGATGGCGGTTCTGGAAATGACGAAATCTACGCCGGTCATGGCAATGACACCGTTGAGGGCGGTGCCGGCAACGATACGATTTACGACAGCAGCGGAAACGACACGCTTTTTGGCGGTGACGGCAACGATTCCATCTATGGTGGCAGCGGCGATAACCTGATCGATGGCGGTCGCGGGGCCGACACGATCAATGCGGGCGCGGGCAACGACCAGATCTTCTTTTCCAACAACGACAGTGCTGACGGCGGAAGCGGGGATGATGAATTCCTGTTCTTCGACTATGCGCCCGGCGAAACCGGCGACATCTCGCTTGACGGCGGTGACGGGTTCGACTCGCTGCAGCTTGGGTCGTCTGCCGATATGTCGACGCTGAACATCACCAGCGACGATGCGAACGGAAAATCGGGCACGGTGCAGATGGACGACGGGTCCACGCTGACCTTTGCCCGGATGGAAAACATCGTTTGTTTTACCCCCGGTGCGCGCATCCTGACCCCGCATGGTGCCCGCCCGATTGAGACGCTGTCGGTTGGCGATCTGGTGCTGACCCGTGACCACGGGCTGCAGCCGATCCGCTGGATTCAGTCCAGCACCGTGCCAGCCGTCGGACGTCTGGCCCCGATCCGCATCCGCCCGGGCGTTGTGACAGGACAGGCGGTGGACCTGCTGGTGTCACCACAGCACCGCATGCTGTTTCAGGGCTATCGCGCGGAGCTGTTGTTTGGTCAGTCAGAGGTGCTTGTCGCGGCGAAGCATCTGATCGACCAAAAGCGCGTGACCCGCGAAGAGGGTGGGGAAGTGACCTATCTGCATATGATGTTTGACGAACACGAAATCATCTTTGCAGAGGGTGCCCCGACTGAAAGCTTCCACCCCGGCGATCTGGCCATTGGTGCGATCGATGATCCGGCGCGGGCCGAACTGTTTGAAGTTTTTCCGCAGTTGCGCAGCGATCTGGGGCGCTATGGCGACACCGCGCGCCGCTGTCTGAAAGCTTATGAGGCAGAATTGATGCAATTCTGACCCCGTGTTCCCGCGCCGTCTGTCTGAATTGCAAGCTGCGGAAATAATGGACTCAAACGATGTGGCAAGACGCCAATACCTGCTGTCTGTGAAAGCGGTTCCAGAAACGGTTGCAATACCTTCGCGTGATTGATTTAGTCTGACCCGAGCGCAGGGAATCTGCCGCCAACGGGGAGAATTGGGTTGGGTACAACCACTGATGAAAACGCTTTCGTTGCGTTTGAACGCGTTCAAAAAAGCTATGACGGTGAAAACCTTGTCGTCAAAGACTTGAACCTGTCGATGCCCAAGGGCGAATTTCTGACAATGCTGGGGCCGTCGGGATCGGGTAAGACGACCTGCCTGATGATGCTTGCCGGGTTTGAGACCGCCACCCATGGCGAGATCAAACTTGACGGTATCAGCATCAACAACATCCCGCCGCACAAGCGTGGCATCGGCATGGTCTTTCAGAACTACGCGCTTTTCCCGCATATGACGGTGGCGGAAAACCTCGCTTTTCCGTTGCAGGTCCGCAAGCTGGGCAAGTCCGTGCAAGAGGAAAAGGTGCATCGCGCGCTGGGCATGGTGCAGATGAACGATTTTGCCGGGCGCAGGCCAAGCCAGTTGTCAGGCGGCCAACAGCAGCGCATCGCGCTGGCGCGCGCGCTGGTGTTTGAGCCAGAGCTGGTTCTGATGGACGAGCCCCTTGGCGCGCTTGACAAGCAATTGCGCGAGACCCTGCAGTTTGAGATCACCAATCTGGCCCATGATCTGGGCATCACCGTGGTCTACGTCACCCACGACCAGACCGAGGCGCTGACGATGTCGGATCGCGTTGCGGTCTTTGACGATGGCCGCATTCAGCAGCTGGCCCCGCCCGACAAGTTATATGAAGAGCCACAGAACAGTTTCGTTGCGCAATTCATTGGTGAAAACAACACCTTGGAAGGCGTTGTTCAGGAAATCACCGGAGAGACCTGCGTGGTCAAACTCGACAGTGGCGACATCATTGATGCGATACCGGTGAACGTCAGCAATGTAGGCGACCGCACCAAGGTCAGCATCCGGCCCGAACGGGTGGAGTTTGACAAGTCGCGGTTGAAGGACGGTGCGCACACGCTGAAGGCCGAAGTTCTGGAGTTCATCTATATGGGCGACATTTTCCGCACGCGCCTGCGCGTGGCGGGGACGGACGACTTTATCATCAAATCGCGCAACGCACCCGATCAAACCCGGCTGAAGCCCGGTGAGATGATCGAAATTGGCTGGTTGCCACAGGATTGCCGGGCGCTGGACGCCTGACCGCAATAGGGGCCACACCGCGCCCGGCGGTTGGTTTCTGACGACAACAAACCGGGTTTCGAAACGGGAGAAAAAAATGAAACTGACCAAAACACTGATGGCGACCACCGCCCTCACGTTGGCTGGCTCGACTGCGATGGCAGATGGGCACATGGCCAGCGAAATGACGATTGTCAGCTGGGGCGGCGCCTATTCCGCATCACAGCAAGCGGCCTACCACGACCCCTATGCCGAAATGACCGGCGTGACGATCGTGAACGACGAAAGCTCGGCCGAAGCTGTGGCCAAGCTGCGCGCGATGAACGAAGCAGGCAACATCACCTGGGATGTGGTTGACGTTGTGGCCTCTGACGCGATCCGCCTGTGCGACGAAGGCCTTGCGCTGGAAATCGATGCGGATGAGCAGTTGGCACCTGGCGATGATGGGTCTTCTGCCTCTGAAGACTTTGGCGACCTGCTGGTCAGCGATTGCTTCATTCCGCAGATCGTCTATTCGACCACGGCTGGTTACCGCACCGATATGGTTGGCGACACGCCGCCCACATCCATTTGCGCAATGTTCGACACAGACACCTATCCCGGCAAGCGCAGCCTGGAAAAGCGCCCCATCAACAACATGGAATGGGCGCTGCTTTGTGACGGCGTAGCAAAGGAAGACGTCTATGACGTGCTGGAGACCGAAGAAGGTCAGGCACAGGCATTCGCCAAGCTCGACACCATCAAGGACGATGTTGTCTGGTGGTCTGCTGGTGCGGACACGCCACAACTGCTGGCCGATGGCGAAGTTGTCATGGGCACGACCTACAACGGTCGTCTGTTCAGCCTGATCGAAGAGCAGAACCAGCCGGTTGGCATGCTTTGGGACGCGCAGGTGTTTGACCTTGACGGTTGGATCATCCCAACAGGTCTGAGCCCAGAGCGCGAAGCCCGCGCGCTGGACTACGTCCGTTTTGCCACCGACACGCAGCGTCTGGCAGATCAGGCAAAATACATCAGCTACGGTCCGGCACGTGCGTCGTCCGCACCGCTGGTGGGCAAGCACCACGAATTGGGCATCGACATGGCGCAGCACATGCCGACCGATCCGAACAACGCAAAGAACACCTTCTTGTATAACTACGAGTGGTGGGCGGATTACCGTGACGATCTGGACGCCAAGTTCCAGGCCTGGTTGGCGCAATAAGCCAGTAAGGGTGGGCGGATTGCCCACCCGACACATCATGCAAGGTGGGCAATCTGCCCACCTTCACCCCCAAGAAGGATCAAGCGCATGCCCAAAGGCTATATCATTGGACATATCAAGGTGACCGACCCCGAGGGGTATCCCGAGTACGTTCAGAAAGACACGCCGATCCTGGAAAGCCACGGCGCACGGTTTGTCGTGCGCGGCGGGCAGTCCGAGACACCGGAAGGTGTCGAGATGGGCCGTCACGTGGTGATCGAATTTGAAAGCTATGAGGCGGCGAAAGCGGCCTATAGCGACCCGGACTATCAGGCGGTCGCCGAGATCCGCCGCCGCTGTGCAGAAAGCACGATCATTCTGGTTGAAGGTGTCTAAATGACCGATGCAGCAGGCCCCGTTCTGGCCGCCGATGGCACGCCGCTCAAAACGTCACTGAGCCGGGCGTTGCGCCGCCAGAAGATGCGCGCGCTTTTGCTGATCGCGCCGCTGCTGCTGTTCATCCTGATCACCTTCATCATCCCGATCGGTCAGATGCTGTTCAGGTCGGTCGAGAACCAGATCGTGGGCGATGTGCTGCCCCGAACGGTGGTTGCCGTTGCCGATTGGGACGCCGCCACCGGCGAACCACCGGGTGATCCGGTGTTTGAGGCCTTGGCCCAGGACATGATGATCGCTGTGGAAAAGAAGGAACACACGCGGCTTGGGTCGCGTCTGAACTACGAAACCACAGGTATCTCATCGCTTTTCCGCAAGTCGGGCCGCAAGGTCGACGAGATGGGCGAAGTTGCGATGGACCAGTTCGTCGATCTTGATGAAGGTTTCGAAGAGCCCGCGAATTGGGCGGTGCAACTGGGTAGCGAAAGCTGGAACGCCGCATTGACCGAGTGGGCCAACGCGGGCGCAGAGGGGATGCCGCCGCGATTTGAAGCAGACCCCGGTGCGGCGGCGGCGCTTCCGCAGACGGTGGCGCTCTATCGCGATTACGCGGATTTTGTCCGCAGCGAGGAAGACAGCCCCCTGAAAGAGGATATCTGGCCGATCCAGTTTCATGTGCTGGCACAGGAACTTGGCGGCGCTGATCTGTCGCAAGTCGCTGGCACCGGCCTTGCACTGGCAGATGCACAGGCGGCTGTGGGCGGGTTTGAGACCGAGGACCTGAAGGCTGCGTTTGTCGATGTCGACGAAGACTGGGCCAGTGTTGAGGTCTGGCAGACGATCCAGACCTATAGCCCCGCCTATACCAGCGGCTATTTCCTCAATTCAGTCGACATGCAGAAAAGCCCGGACGGCGCGGAATGGCGGCCAGAGGATCAGCAGATTTACCTGACGCTGTTCTGGCGCACGATGCTGATGTCCTTTGTGATCACCTGTTCGTGCATCCTGTTGGGGTATCCGGTGGCCTGGCTTTTGGCGAACTTGCCGACCTCCAAGGCGAACCTTTTGATGATCCTTGTTCTTTTGCCATTCTGGACCTCGCTGCTGGTGCGCACCTCGGCGTGGAAGGTGCTGCTGCAACAGCAGGGGGTCATTAACGAGATGCTGGTCTGGATCGGGCTTGTCGGAGATGAGAACCGGCTGGCGCTGATCAACAACGCCACTGGCACGATCATCGCGATGACCCATATCCTGTTGCCCTTCATGATCCTTCCGCTTTATTCGGTCATGAAGACGATCCCACCCAGCTATTTGCGGGCCGCGAAATCGCTGGGGGCCACAAACTGGACGGCCTTCTGGCGGGTCTATTTCCCGCAGTCCGTGCCGGGCATCGGGGCCGGGTCAATTCTCGTCTTTATTCTGGCCATCGGGTATTACATCACGCCCGAGATCGTGGGCGGCACCAAAGGTGTCTTTATCTCGAACCGGATCGCCTATCACATCTCTTCCAGCCTGAATTGGGGTTTGGCGGCGGCGTTGGGGTCGATCCTGCTGGCGATCGTGCTGATCTTCTATTGGATGTACGACAAGATCGTCGGCATCGATAACGTGAAGCTGGGGGGCTAGGACATGACGACGCATCTGACTGCTGCCGACAAGGCCGCCGCTGCCGACAATACGTGGACGTTCACCGTTCCCCTGACCGCCGCCTTTGGCGCGGTGCTGGGTGTCTTGGGTGGTCAGGCCGCCGGTCTTGGCGTGATGACCGGCCTTTTGGCGGGGGCCGTGATCGGTGCCGCCTTGGCCTATGCTTTGGCGGTGCATCTGCCCAAGCGCACAGGCCGCTGGGTCGCCATCGGCGTCTGCGGCGTTTTGGGGCTGGTGCTGGGTGGCGTGGCTGGCGGGCTGGCAGGTGCCATTCTGGGCGCGCTGCTGGGCTGGTGTGCGTATTGGCTCTCGACCGGTGCCTACCGCGCGGGTGTGCCACCCTATGCGACAACCGGGCAAGTGTTGTGGCACAATTCGTTCAAGCTGATCTGCGGATTGATCTTCTTCTTTCTGATCGCCCCGATCATCACAATCATTCCACTGTCGTTTAACGCGCAGGACTTTTTCACCTTTACACCGGAGATGCTGGCGCTGGACCCGGCAGGCTATAGCCTGAAGCATTACGAGGACTTCTTTACCAATGCCGACTGGCTGCGCCCGATGCAAAACAGCCTGATCATCGCGCCTTTTGCGACGATCATCTCGGTTTCATTGGGCACGTTGGCGGCCATCGGCCTGTCGCAAAGCCATGTGCCGTTTCGGCGGGGGATCATGGCGATCCTGATCTCGCCCATGATCGTGCCGCTGATCATCTCGGCCACGGGCATGTTCTTTTTCTACAGCCAGATGGGTCTGTGGATGGAAGAAACGCTTGGCATATCAAAGTCGCTGTCGGGCTACATCAAGGTCATTCTGGCGCATGCCGCACTTGGCATTCCATTTGTGATCATCACGGTGACGGCGACGCTGGTGGGCTTTGACAATTCGCTGACGCGCGCGGCGGCCAACATGGGCGCGACACCGGTCACGACCTTTTTCAAGGTGCAGATGCCGCTGATCCTTCCGGGCGTCATCTCGGGCGGGTTGTTTGCCTTTATCACTTCATTTGATGAGGTGGTTGTGGTGCTCTTTGTGGGGGCCGCGGCGCAAAAGACATTGCCTTGGCAGATGTTCACCGGCCTGCGCGAGCAGATCAGCCCGACCATTTTGGCCGTGGCGACGGTACTGGTGGCGATCTCAATCGTGTTGCTGACGGTCGTGGAAATGCTGCGTCGACGGTCAGAGCGTTTGCGCGGAATGAGCCCGGCCTAGCGGGCTTTAGGGGAGCACGGCAAGCCAGCCCCAAGCGGTCAGAACCGATAGCCCCGTGGCCAACAGAACAGACGAGGCCGCGACCCGCTTGGCCCGGTCGTACATATTGGCAAAGACATAGGCATTGACCCCCGGCGCCATCGCGGCGGTGATGACAAGGCTGCGTTGCGCGTCGGTGGACAGGCCAAAACCCGCGCCGAGGGCAAAGGACAGCGCAGGTTGCACCAACAGCATGACTGCGCAGACAAACAGGATCACGCGCATGTCGCCCTCTGGCCGGTAGCGGACCAACACGCCGCCCAGCCCGAACAAGGCGGCGGGCAGGGCCGCGCGCACCATCATGTCGATCCCATCGGTCAGCACCACGGGCAGGGGGATCGCGCCCAGATTAACAACAAAGCCAAGGCCGATCCCGATGATCAGGTTATTGCCGAACATCGCCTTGGCAATTTTGGGCAGGGCGGCGCGAAACCGGCTGCCACGATTGCGGGTGATTTCCATCGCGGTGATGCCAAGCCCATAACAAAAGGGGGCGTTGATGGCGACCAGCGCGTAGTTCGCCGCCAGCGCATCGGTCCCATAGGCACGCTCGGTTATAGGCAGTCCCAGAAGGACGGAATTGGCGAACAGGCAGCAAAAGCCGATGACGATGGCGTCTTCCCAATCCCGCTTGAAGATCAGACCCGCACCAAGCGCGCCAATCACAAAGCAGAACGTCGCGACGCCGTAGTAGCTAAACAGCAAGGCAGGGTCGAAATGCTGGCCAAGATCAAGGGATGAAATCGCGCGAAACAACAGGCAAGGGATCGCAAACCCTTGGGTAAATCGCATCAGGTTATCGGCCCCTTCGGCGGGAAAAAGACCGCGCCAGACGGCCAGATAGCCAAAGCCCAGCACCAGAAAGACCGGCAGGATGACATCCAGCAACGCGGTCATCGGGGGGTCAGTGCCTGTTGCATCGACGCGCGCCTGTGGCAGGGGGTTCTTTGATCAAAAGAAGCGGGGCGTGGCGCGTCATGGGGTGGGCAGCGTCAGCGTCAGTCCGTCGAAGGCGGGCGTGATGTGATCGGGGGTTTCGGCATCAAGCATCGCATAGTCGAGGTCGATATGCATGTTGGTGATGATCGCCTGTTCCGGCTTGGCACGGGCGATCCAGTCCAGCGTTTGCGCAAGATGGCTATGGCTCGGGTGCGGGTCACGGCGCAGGGCATCGACGATCCAGACGGCGAGGTTGTCCAGCACGGGCCAGACATCCTCGGGGATGCCCGAGACGTCCGGCAAATAGGCCAGATCACCGATACGGAAACCAAGGGCATCAATCGTGCCGTGTTCAACCTCAAACGGGGTGAGGGTGATCGGCCCGCCTGCGCCGTCAATCGTAACATCGCCGTCGATGGTGTGCAGATCGCAGATCGGCGGATAGGCCGACCCGGCGGGCTGCACAAAGGCATAGCCAAACCGCGCAAGCAGCGCGTTGCCGGTGTCGCCGTCGGCCCAGACCGGGATGCGCTGGCGCATGTTGTAGACGATCATCCGGATGTCATCGAGGCCGTGCACATGATCGGCGTGGGAATGGGTATAGATCACCGCATCCAGCATGCCGACGCCTGCATCCAGAAGCTGGCTGCGCAGATCGGGCGAGGTGTCGATCAGGACGCGTGTTGTGCCCTCTGGCCCGTCGCGTTCAATCAGAAGCGAACAGCGGCGGCGGGTGTTTTTGGGGTTTTCGGGATCGCAAGCGCCCCAGTGCCCGCCCAGACGTGGTACCCCGCCAGAGGACCCACAACCCAGTATGGTGAACCGCAGCGTCATGCTGCGGCCTTCCAGAACAGCCGGTCGAAATTGGCGGAGGTTTGCGCGGCGAAGTCGGCGTAGTCCATGCCAAAGGCCTCTGCCGCGATGCGGGCCGTATGCGCGGTGAAGGCGGGTTCGTTCCGCTTGCCGCGATAGGGTGGCGGGGCAAGATAGGGGCTGTCGGTTTCGACAAGGATGCGGTCGCGTGGGGCGGCCTTGAAAATATCACGCAGCGCGGTCGACTTGGGGAAGGCCGCGATGCCCGACATCGACAGGTAAAACCCCAGATCAAGGCTCGCCTTGGCCAGTTCTGCCGAAGACGAAAAGCAGTGCATGACGCAGGTGTAGGCACCGTTGGCGTATTCCTCTGTCAGGATACGGGCCATATCGTCGTCGGCGGCGCGGGCATGAATAATCAGCGGCAGCTTGGTTTCGCGCGCAGCGGCGATGTGAATGCGCAGGCTGTCCTTTTGCACCTGCGCGCTGTCGGCGGTGTAATGATAATCCAACCCGGTTTCGCCGATGCCGACGAACTTGGGATGATCTGTCAGCGCAACCAACTCGTTATAGGTCGCAAGGGGTTCGTCTGCGGCCGACATCGGATGCGTGCCCGCTGCATAGAAGACCGGCGCGTATTTTTCCGCCAGAGCGCGCACCTGAGGCTCCAACCGCAGCCGCGTGCAGATCGTCACCATGCGGGTCACGCCGGCCTCTGCCGCACGCGCGATCAGCGCGTCATGCTCGCCCTCGAAATCGGGAAAGTCGAGGTGGCAGTGGCTGTCGACTAGGGCAGGGATCATCGGCGCGCTTTCAGGGGGCGGCGTGGTCTCGCGCCGTCTGTTCGATTGCAAAAACCATATCAAGGATCAGCGCGGCAGGGTCAAGGTTGACGGCCCGCCCGTGGCGCGCCCGCGCAGACAGGGTTTGCTGCAATTGCGCCCAGACCCGTGCTGCGCGGTCATCGGGGGCCAGACGGGCGAGCAAGCGTGCCTCTCCCGGTGCGCCCTGCGTCGAGGGTTCGCCCATCAACCCGGTGCGCGCCGCGCGCGACAACAGATGATCCAACAAATCCAGCGTCAGGCCAAACCGGGTGTCAGCATTTCGACCTGCGCAGCTATCGGCGAGCTTAAGCAGGGCGGGCCTGTTGACGTTGGGCAGGGCTGACAACAGATCCACCAGTTCCGCATAAAGCGGCAGGCCATCGTGGGTCAGCAGGCGGATCGCATCCCCCGCAGAACCGCCTGAAAGTGTCGTCAAAGCCTCTGTCTGGTCGGTCTGCAATCCTGCCTGTTCAAGTGCTGCAGAAAGATCATCAGGGCCAAGCGGCGCGCAACGCAATTCGCGGCAGCGTGACCGGATCGTGGGCAACAGGCGCGAGGGCTGATGCGCAATCAGCAAAAGCGTGGTGTTGGTGGGCGGTTCTTCCAATTCTTTCAGGATCGCATTGGCGGCGTTGCGGTTCATCTCATCGGCGGCATCCACGATCACCACGCGGTGGCCGCCGTCGGTGGCGGACATGTGAAAGAAGTTCTTGAGCGGGTCGAGCGCCTCGCGCGTGATATCCGACTGCAGGGCCCCGGTCTTTTCGTTTACCAGCCGCCGGATCAGCAAAAGCCCCGGGTGACTGCCCGACAGGACCAGCCGCGCGTCGGGATGTTCGGGGTCAATTGCCAAAGTCGTGGGTGGGGGTGGTGCGCCGAAAAGGCCGTCGTCCTGCTGCGCTGGGGTGGCAAGCAGAAAGGTCGCGATTTTCCAGGCCAGCGTCGCCTTGCCCACGCCGCGCGGCCCGGTAATAAGCCAGCCGGAATGGACGCGCCCGGCGGTGAACGCCTCAAGAAATGCGGCCTGTGCCGCGTCCTGCCCAAACAGTCGGGCCGTGTCGCGGGGATGCGGGGCGCCTGCGATCTGGTCCGAGGTGGGGGCGTCATCGCTCATAAGTGCGCTGCGATTTCAGAGGTGATCGCCTCGGCCTCGCGGTTCCCGTCAATCAGGATGCAGCGGTTGGGTTGGGCATGTGCAAGCGACAGGAAACCGTGGCGCAGGGTTTCCTGAAACGCCAATCCCATATCTTCGAACCGGTCCTCGCCTGACTGCCGCGCAAGGCCGCGTTCCAGTGCCGTCGCCGGGTCCATGTCGATGATGAACGTCAGGTCCGGTTCCCGCCCGATCATCAGGGCATGCAGTTGATCCACCGTGCTGCGCAGATCGCCGCGCGTCGCACCCTGATAGACCCGGGTGCTGTCCGCAAAGCGGTCAGAGATCACGGTCTTCCCGGCATCCAGCGCGGGCTGGATGGTTTTTTCCAGATGATCGCGCCGGGCGGCGGTAAACAGCAAAATCTCTGTTTCGGCAGTCCAGCGGTCCGGGTCGCCGGTCAGCAAGAGCTGGCGGATTTCTTCTGCCCCCGGACTGCCGCCGGGCTCGCGCGTCAGTACAACCTCTTGCCCCGTATTGCGCAGATGGTCGGCCAGCGCGCGGGCTTGCGTGGATTTGCCAGAGCCGTCGATGCCTTCAAACGTAATAAAGCGCGCGGTCATGCGGGGGCATCAGTCGCGGCGTTGATCTTGTCCAGCACCACCTGCATTGCCGTCCGCATCCGCACCTTGAAGCCACCGCGCATCACATCACTTTCGGCGACCAGCGGCACGCGGGTTTCGGGCAGACCGTCAAGTGCGATGACCAGTTCGCCAAGCTGTTGGCCAGCAGTCACCGGTGCCTCGATCGGTCCGTCAAAGACGGCTTCGGCGTTGATCCCGCCCTGAATCGTGACCGGTACCAGCATCGAGACATCCTCGGCGACGGTCAGACCGACGCTGTCAGTTTCTCCCATCCAGACGTCAACATCCGCGATCCGCGTGCCGGTTTTGGCGACGTCCTTTTGGGCAAACTGCCGAAAGGCCCAATTCACCAATCGCTCTGCCTCGTCCGCACGGGCGGCAGCACTGTCGAGGCCGGTAATCACAAAGATGACGCGCCGGTCGCCCTGCTTGGCAGAACCAACAAGGCCATACCCTGCCTCTTGCGTATGACCCGTCTTGAGCCCGTCCGCACCGATCCCCAGCGACAGCAACGGGTTGCGGTTCTGCGTATTGGCCGGCGCGCGACCATCAAAAGCATAAGTTTCTTCGGCAAAGAGCGGATAGAAGGTGGGGAAATCGCTGATCAGCCGGTCGGCCAGAATACCCAAATCGCGCATCGACATCTCATGCCCACGCGCTGGCCAGCCAGAGGCATTCATGAAGGTCGAATTGTTCATCCCCAATGCGCGGGCGCGGTTGGTCATCATCTGGGCAAAGGCGCCTTCGGTGCCGGCCAACCCTTCGGCCAGCACAACCGAGGCGTCATTGCCTGACAAGACAATCACGCCGCGCAGCAAATCCTCGACCGAGACGCGGTCGGTGGTGTCCAGAAACATGGTCGAGCCGCCAAAGCTTGCCGCGTGGGTCGAGACCGGCAGCATCGTGTCGGTGCTAAAGCGACCGTCCGCGATCGCCTCAAACGCCAGATAGATCGTCATCAGCTTGGACATTGACGCAGGCGGCAACGGCTCGTCGGCGTTCTTTTCCATCAGAACCGTGCCGGTGGTCTGGTCAAAAACGTAGGCCGCACGGGCCTTTGTCTCGAACGTCTGGGCGATGGCAAGGCTGGCCCCGCATATCAGCAGGACGGCGGTGGCGATGATCCGCACGGCTGTCGTCATGAGGCAACTCCGATCTGACGGTGTCAGTTTGTCACAAAATAGGCGTCCTCGAACCCAAGCGCCTTGACCTTGGACAGCACAGCAGCGCGGTCCTCGGACGTGGGTGCTGGGCCCACAATGACGCGCCAGAACGGCTTGCCCTGGCTTTGCTGGGCCAGCACGCGGGCCGACAGGCCATCACCGCGCAGCCGTTCGGCGGTGCGGGTGGCGTTGGCTTCGATGCTGAAGATACCAATCTGGATGAAGGGTTTGGAAAGGCTGGACGCCGGTGTTGGTGCCGGGGCGGGGGCCGCAGCGGCGGGTGTTGTTTCTGCGGCCTCAACCGCCGCGATGGCAGCCGCGGCCGCACCGGCCACGGGATCAAGCGGTTCGGCGGTAATTTCAACCGGGTTGTCAAAGTCGGCCACGGCGGCGGCGACTTCTGCTGGACCTTCT
Source organism: uncultured Paracoccaceae bacterium (assembly GCA_947493335.1). GTDB lineage: Bacteria > Pseudomonadota > Alphaproteobacteria > Rhodobacterales > Rhodobacteraceae > CANMYO01. The sequence goes on from CANLQO010000001.1 coordinate 695,752, forward strand.
TCACGGCGCAGGGCCACAACGCTGAGCATCTGCGGTGCTCCGGCCAGCATGCCAAGCTCTTCTGCGGCATCCGATGACACCTGTAGGGCAGGGCCGGGGTTTTCACGCTCGCGCCGGAACAGCGCTCCGATGACGAATTTGTCGTTCGACGGGTTCCGGATGATCACCCGCTCTGGGTCGGTCGCATCGGGATGCGCCACCCAGACGCCACCCAGGCTGGGCCGTCCGTCCCAAAGTCCGTTTTCGCTGACTGAAAACGCCTCGGGCGCTTCGACGTCGCGTTCCACCATCGGCCCGGCATTCAAGGGTGCGGCGGCGTTATCGGCCCCGTCGCTTGCTGCGGCCTCACCGCCGCCGAAATTCGGCAGTTCCGGCATCTTGAACTGACCCTGTTCATCACAGGCCGCCAGCCCAAAGATGACAAGTGCCGTTGCCCCAAGACGGTTGACCGCCCGTGTGAGTTTGATTTCGCCTGACATCGCTCGCCCCTCGCATTTTTCCCAAAGGCGCGCATCAGCGGCTGTTGATCAGCCCTTTTTTTGCCCACCCCTTAACCCCCGTTCGAGCCTTGGGTCACGTCAGCACCCCTTGGCCCGTCAAGTGTTACCGGCACAATAGCGGCGAGGGTGCCGTTTTGGAAGGCCAGAGCGCAGAAGTTCGGCGGAATTCCACAAAGCGTGATGATGGGTTTACGAAGCCGCGCGAAGGCACTAAACCCCGTCCGCAGCGGAGGCTTGGCAGAGTGGTCGAATGCACCGGTCTTGAAAACCGACGAGGGTGAAAGTCCTCCCAGGGTTCGAATCCCTGAGCCTCCGCCACTTACCCCCCCCGAACGACGCAGCGTGACGCTCAAGCCGCCAGGATCAGCCGACCGGCGTTGGTGCTGAGAAGGCGCAACAGATTGGTGGTGTGATCAAAATCGGCGGGCCGCCCCAGCGCGAAGCCTTGCAGGTAATCACAGCCAAGCGTTTTAAGGATTTTTGCGTGTTGTGCGGTTTCCACACCCTCTGCCACGACCGCGACGCCCTGCATCTGCCCGATGCTGATGATCGTTTTGATCAGGTTGCGTTGGCGGGCGGATTCAATGATCGGCGCGATCAGTTGCCGGTCAATCTTGAGCCTGTGCGGCTCAACCCGCAGCAGGCTGACGATTGAAGCATGGCCTGTTCCGAAATCGTCAATCTCAATATCAATGCCCATGTTCCGCAGCGCGGCGAGATTGCTGGACAAACTGTCATCAAACGAATCAAGAAAGGCCGATTCCAGCAATTCAAAGGCGAACTTTCCACGCGGCAAATCCATGTCGCGCAATGTGCTGGCCAGGTTTGGGTCGGACAGGCGTGCCGATGAGACATTGACCGAAATCTGCGGCACATCAAGGTCCGCAGACTGCCACGACATCAGATCGCGGTGGGCATTTTGCAGCACCAGCGCATCAAATTGGGCCAGCATCCCCATCTCTTCGACGGTGTCGAGAAAGGCATCGGGCATCATCAGCCCGTGTTCCCGACTATCCCAGCGGACCAATGCCTCCAACCCCGTCAATTGCAGCGTCTGCGCATCAAATTGCGGCTGATAATGGCAAATGATCTCGCCTGCCTCAAAACCATTCAACAACGCATCAAACGCGTTCTTGCGGGCGGCTGCGGACTTTTTCATGCGGGCATCGAAGAACCGCGACCGACCGCGCCCGTCCTTTTTGGCCGCATAAAGCGCCAGATCGGCAGACACAAAAAGCGAAGCGTCGGGCGCCTGATCCACGTCGGCGACGGCGATCCCGATACTGACGCCAAAATTGCAGTGCTGACCGTCATAGATGAAGGGTTTTGCCACCTGTTCGATCACCGCGTTCGCCAGCGATTTGAGCGCCGCGTCCGAGGGCGCATCCGGGATCAGAATCACAAACTCGTCACCCCCGATGCGCGCGGCACACCAGTCCTTTTCAGTCACGTTTCGCAGGATGTCCGCGGCATGGACAAGCACCGCGTCACCGGCGCCGTGGCCAAGCGTGTCGTTGATATGTTTGAATTTATCGAGGTCGAAATGCAGGATGGCCTGCCGCTGCCCTTCCACATCCCGCAGCATCTCGGACTGGAGCGCATCGACACCCCGGCGATTGATCAATCCGGTCAGCGCGTCGTGGTGCGCCTCGTATTCAAGTTGGGCGCGTGCGGCTTCCAGCTCTTCCTGACGGCGAATGTCTTCGGTGATGTCGATGTTGACGCCCACGAAACGGTCCCCGTTTTTGGGGTCGGCCACAAACACGGCGCGACTGCGCACATGCACGATCTCGCCATCAGGGCGGCAAATGCGATAATCCAGCGCAAGGTCGACACCACGGGCAACACTGTCTTCGGATATCTGAAAGGCGCGTTCCTGATCATCGGGATGGATCAGGGTGGCCCAGAAATCACCCGGCAATCTGTTATCCATATGGGTGACGCCAAACATCTCAAGCAGCCGGTCATCCCAATACGCCTCTGTCTCGCGCACGTTGAATTCCCAGCGGCCCATATCGGCGGCGACCATTGCGACACGCAGCCGTTCTGACATTTGCTGGTGTTCTTCTTCGACCTTCTTGATGTCGGTGATGTCGGTGTCGGTTCCGATCACCCGGGCGGGTTTGCCATCAGCTGTGCGGCGCACAACCCTGCCGCGGCTCAGGATCCAAATCCAGTGGCCGTCATAGTGTCGCTGCCGGTATTGATAGTTGATGGTATCGGTTTCACCCGATGCCTGACGGGCCAGTTCAGCGCGGACATGCGCCACATCATCGGGATGAATTTCAGATAGCCATTTTTCAAGGCTGTGGTCCGTTTCGGCATCATCCGGTATCCCGCGCAGCCGTCGCCACGTCTCTGACACAAAGGGCATGTCGTTGACCATGTCATTGTCCCAGACACCCTGTTCGGCCCCTTCGATCGCGACTTTCCAACGGACCTCTCTCCGGGTCAGATCCTCGATCAGATGGGCCGAGGTTTTTGGCTGGGTGATATCGGTGTCAGTTCCTACAAAGCGCAGAGGTTGCCCGTCGGCATCCCGTGCCACGACACGGCCACGGCTGAGTATCCAGATATCGTGCCCATCGGCATGGCGTTCGCGAAACTCAATGGAAAACGTATCTGATTCATTGGCGAATATCGCCATGATCCCCAGCTGGAGCCTGTCGCAGTCTTCAGGATGGACCCGATCAAAAAGACTGTCGAGCGCGGTCACGCTGGTATCATCGCGACTGCGCCCGCGCATCCGGTACCAATCATCCGAAAAGGTGCATGTGGCCGTCGGCACATCAATTTCCCACAAGCCGTGGTCACTGCTGGACAGGGCATTGCGCCAGGCCAAAAGCTCTTGCGTTATGTCATCGGGGGACTGTTGCCCCAGAAAGCCGATCAGGGTGCCATCCGTATCGCGCAAGGTCGATACATCAAATTGGGTGGCCTTGCCTTGCCAATGCAAGGTGTATGTCTGGTCGATATCTGCGAGGTCCTGCGAAACCGTGTTCAGCAGTGTCGCGAATTGCACCTTGTCATCACGGTTCAGCAGCGCCGCGAAGTTGATCCCATCCTGCAGGGTCGCGTCATCAAGCCCAAGTGCATCCCGTGCCAGTTGGTTCACGTCAACCATCTGGCCATCAATGGAAAGTGCCATTGCAGGTATCTGCAACGACCGGATCACAGGCGCGACCGAAAATCCCAGGTTGATTTGATTGTGCCGCATGATGCTCGACGTCATTTCTATTTCCGAAATCAATAGGGTTCGTATGTTAATTGCCGGTTAGTGTGACACGCTTCACCTGCCGTTGCGGATGAAAATCGTCAACGGAGCGCACAAAAATTAAGCAATTGTTTATAAAAAAGGACAACTCATCGCGGCGACCCCGGTCCGGACACGGTCTGGCATTGACGCTCTGACCTGCACCACCCCAGTTTCGCGTATGGGAGTGATCAGCAGACAGACGGGGCCTCTTGCGGGTGCGACGCTGGCCGCGCAGCCGCGTGCGCTGGGCGAGGCGCAGGTCGTCGTGGGCCGTGTCGGCGCACGCTCGCGTCTGCGCGATTTGCGCCAGTCCGGGGCACTGAAGCTGGTTTTTCCACGGCGCTTTGACGCGCCCGGGGTTGAGGTCGTCAGCGTCAACACCGCAGGCGGGATCACCGGCGGCGACCGCTTTTTTTTGACCGCTGACGTGGGCGAGGGCGCAGACCTGACCCTGACCACGCAAGCAGCCGAGCGGGCCTATCGCGCGGCGCAGGGTGTCGGGCAGGTCAATACCCGGATCAACGTGGCGTCGGGCGCCGTGGCGCGCTGGCTTCCGCAGGAAACGATCCTTTTCGACGGGGCACATTTGCGCCGACGATTGGATATCACCATGGCACCTGATGCGCAGCTTTTGCTGGTAGAGCCGTTGGTGTTTGGCCGTCGGGCTATGGGTGAAACGCTGCACAACGTGCTTTTTGACGACCGGATCGCGGTGCGTCGGGGCGGGGTGCCGGTCTATCTGGACGGAACACGGCTGTCATCCGGTCATCAGCTGACCCGCCCGGCATTGGCAGCGGGGGCAGGGGCCGCCGCCCAAATCCTGTGGATCGCGCCTCAGGCAGACATGATGCTTGCGGCGGTGCGGGCGCATTTGCCCGCAACCGGCGGGGCGAGCCTGTTGCGGCCGGACATGCTGGTGCTGCGCCTTCTGGCCGAAGACAGCTTTGCCCTGCGCCAGTCGCTTTTGCCGATTCTTGACCTTTTGACCGACAACCAACTGCCGACATCATGGAGACTTTGACCAGATGCAACTGACCCCCCGCGAGAAAGACAAGCTTTTGGTAGCCATGGCCGCCGAAGTCGCCCGCAAGCGGCTGGCCCGCGGCGTAAAGCTGAACCACCCAGAAGCGATTGCGCTGATTACCGATGCAGTCGTTGAGGGCGCGCGCGACGGCCGGTCCGTGGCTGACATGATGCAGGCGGGTGGGCACGTGCTGACCCGCGAGCAGGTGATGGAAGGCATTGCCGAGATGATCCATGAGGTTCAGGTCGAAGCGACCTTTCCCGACGGCACCAAACTGGTGACCGTGCATGACCCGATCCGCTGAAAGGAACCCGCCCATGATCCCCGGAGAAATCATACCTGCCGCAGGCGAAATCACCCTGAATGCAGGGGCAAAGGCCGTGACCGTCATGGTCGCCAATACGGGCGACCGGCCGGTGCAGGTCGGCAGCCACTACCACTTTGCCGAAGCCAACCCCGCGCTCGATTTTGACCGTGATGCCGCCCATGGGCGACGGCTCAACATTGCCGCAGGCACTGCCGTGCGTTTTGAACCCGGTCAACGGCGCGAAGTCGCGCTGATCCCGCTGAGCGGTTCGCGGCAGGTTTACGGCTTTAATCAAAAGGTTATGGGGGCTCTTTAATGTCAGCGACACTCTCACGCGCCAGCTATGCCGCCATGTTCGGCCCCACCACCGGTGACAAGGTCCGGCTTGCCGATACCGACCTGATTATCGAGGTCGAGCGCGATCTGACGGCCGAAGCCGTGGGCGCGGCTGTCAGCGGCGGCACCGGCGGGAACGCCGCGATTTATGGGGAAGAGGTCAAGTTCGGCGGCGGTAAGGTCATCCGCGATGGCATGGGGCAATCGCAGGTCACCCGTGCGGATGGGGCCGTTGATACCGTCATCACCAATGCGCTGATCGTCGATCACGCAGGCATCTACAAGGCAGACGTAGGCCTGAAGGGCGGGCGCATCCACAAGATCGGCAAAGCGGGCAACCCCGATACACAACCCGGCGTCGATATCATCGTGGGCCCGGGGACAGAGGCGATTGCGGGCGAGGGGCGGATCCTGACCGCCGGTGGTTTTGACAGCCACATCCACTTCATCTGCCCGCAGCAGATTGAAGACGCGCTGCACTCGGGCGTCACCACGATGCTGGGCGGTGGCACCGGCCCCGCCCATGGGACGCTCGCCACCACCTGCACGCCCGGGCCGTGGCATATCGGGCGGATGTTGCAGGCGGCAGATGCTTTCCCGATGAACCTTGCCTTTGCGGGCAAGGGCAATGCATCGCTTCCTGCCGCCATCGAAGAACAGGTCCTCGCCGGGGCTTGTGCGCTGAAGCTGCACGAGGATTGGGGCACCACGCCTGCCGCGATTGATTGCTGTCTGGATGTGGCCGATCAGATGGACGTGCAGGTGATGATCCACACCGACACGCTGAACGAAAGCGGCTTTGTGGAAAACACCGTGGCCGCGATGAAAGGCCGGACGATCCACGCCTTCCATACCGAAGGCGCAGGCGGTGGGCACGCGCCGGACATCATCAAAATATGCGGCGATGCCAATGTCTTGCCGTCCTCAACTAATCCAACGCGACCCTTCACCGTGAACACGATTGAGGAACACCTCGACATGCTCATGGTCTGTCACCATCTTGACAAGTCGATCCCCGAAGACGTGGCCTTTGCCGAGAGCCGCATCCGGCGCGAAACTATCGCGGCAGAGGATATTCTGCACGACATGGGTGCCTTTTCGATCATCGCCTCTGACAGTCAGGCCATGGGTCGTGTGGGCGAGGTGTTGATCCGCACCTGGCAAACCGCCGACAAGATGAAAAAGCAACGCGGGAGCCTGCCAGAGGAAACCGGCGACAACGACAATATGCGCGTGCGCCGCTACATCGCCAAGTACACGATCAATCCCGCGATTGCCCATGGGATCGGCCATGAAATCGGCTCCATCACCGAAGGAAAGCGGGCTGATCTGGTGTTGTGGAACCCGGCCTTCTTTGGGGTAAAGCCCGAAATGGTACTGATGGCGGGCACGATTGTCTGTGCGCAGATGGGGGACCCCAACGCCTCTATCCCGACGCCGCAGCCGGTCTATTCGCGGCCTATGTTCGGGGCCTATGGCCGCGCGGTTGAACATTCCGCCGTCACCTTTGTCTCTGCTGCGGCCCAAGCGGCGGGGATTGGCGATGCGCTGGGGCTGGCCAAACAGACGGTGGCGGTTGAAGGCACGCGCAATATCGGCAAATCTGACCTGATCCTCAACGATGCGTTGCCCGAAATCGACGTGCATCCCGAAACCTACGAGGTTCGCGCCGATGGCGAACTTCTGACCTGCCAACCTGCGGAGGTGCTGCCGATGGCGCAGCGGTATTTCCTGTTTTGATCCGGCTTGTCCTGCCACTTGCCCTTTGCGGCGCGCCGGTTCTGGCCTGCCCAACGGGGGATGATCTCGCCACTGGCATCAGCGTCCTCAACGGCGAAGGCGCGGTTGAGATCTATCAGACAGCGGGCGATGGCATCGTGTCCCAGACCATAGATTGGGGTGATGGTGAAGTTGCCAAAAACACATTGGCCAGAGGTGTTTATGTGCTGAGGTTGATGTCAGAGATTGATGGGGTACTCGATTTCGACAGCCTGCTTGAGACCTCCTATGACCGCCCGCCTGCGGCGATGGCGCCGCCCAAACCCGGGCTGGTGGACAGTCTCCGCACCACGGTGACGCTCAGCGATGGCAGCTACAAGGAAACGCAGGAACATGTCTGGGGTCAGCTGGAACCCGTCACCATCGGCGATTGCACCTATGACAGCATCAAGGGTGAGATCCTGTATCTGTCCGATCAGGATACGATTGAGGAAACCGTGCGCTACTTTCCCGCACTCGGCATCAGTGTGCTGACGTCGTACGCCTATGCTGGCGAGCCGCCGGACATCTATGAAATCGTGGCCATTGAGGCGGTGAAATGACAGATCTGCCCCGCGCGATCAAAGCGCATCCTTTGACCCTTGGCGGTCCCCATTCGGCAGGCTGCACGCTGGATTATGAAGGGCGCTTTGTCCGCCGCAAGCGGCTGATGACGGACGAGGGCTGGCCCTTTGTGGTCGATCTGGCGCAGACAACTTCGATGGATAACGGCAGCCATTTTGAGCTTGATGACGGGCGCACGGTGATGGTGCACGCCGCGATTGAGCCTCTTTTGCAAATCAAGGGTGATCTGCCACGTCTGGCTTGGCATATCGGCAACCGGCACACGCCGTGCCAGATGGCGGGCGATCACCTGCTGATCCAGCGCGACCCGGTCATTGCGCATATGCTGGAACATCTGAACGCGGACGTCACAGAGGTGATGCGCCGTTTCTGCCCCGAAGGTGGCGCATATGGTCATGGTCGGACCCTACCGCATGACCATGGGCATGGCGCTCATGACCACGGCCACAGTCACGCGCATCCGCATGAACACTGACCCCATCCTTGTCCTTGCCCAATGGTTATCGCCGGGGTTTCCCATCGGGGCCTTTGCCTATTCTCACGGGCTGGAAACGGCGGTGGCAGATGGTCAGGTGCGTGACGCAGGATCGCTGGCCTGCTGGCTCACCGATCTGGTGGAAGAGGGGTCAGGCCGCACCGACGCAATCCTTTTGCGCGCGGCCTTTGACGATCCGGCAGTGGCGGATGCCCACGCTCGCGCCTTTGCCGCAAGTGCCGAGCGGCTGGCAGAGCTTGACCTGCAGGGCCGCGCCTTTTGCGACACGCTGCGCTCGTCCGAAGGCGTGCCGCTGGAAGGGCTGACCTATCCGGTCGCCGTGGGGCAGGCGGCGTCGATCATGGGTCTGCCGGTCGACGTCACGGTGTCGATGTTCATGCAGGCCTTTGTCGCCAATCTGGTGTCGGTAGCGCAGCGCCTGATGCCACTGGGCCAGACAGAGGCGCAGGGCGTGCTGAACCAGTTGCGCCGCGTCATTGCCGCTGCTGCATCCGCGACCGAAGGCGCAGGGCTTGACGATTTGCACAGCAGCGCGTGGATGTCCGACATCGCCGCGATGCGCCACGAAATACTCTCAACACGGATTTTCAGGACATGAAAAGCGAACACGGACCCGTGCGCGTGGGCATCGGTGGCCCCGTTGGTGCAGGGAAAACGACGCTCACCGCGTCATTGGCGCGGGCGCTGCACCCCAAGCTGTCGATCGGGGTCATCACCAACGACATCTACACGCAGGAAGACGCAGAGGCGTTGGTGCGGATGCAGGTCCTGCCCTCGGACCGGATTATCGGAGTGGAGACCGGCGGTTGCCCACATACCGCGATCAGAGAGGACGCCTCGATCAATCTTGCGGCCGTGGCACAGATGTGCGACCGCCACCCGGACCTTGATATCGTGCTCATTGAAAGCGGCGGCGACAATCTGTCGGCCACATTCAGTCCCGAACTTGCCGATATCACCATCTATGTGATCGACGTCGCCGCGGGAGAGGAGATCCCGCGCAAGGGCGGACCCGCGATCACCAAATCGGACCTCTTGATCATCAACAAGACCGATCTGGCGCCCTATGTCGGGGCCGATCTGGAGGTGATGCGCCGTGATGCCAAGCGGATGCGAGCCGGCAAACCCTTTGTCATGGTCAGTCAGCGCAAAGACGATTCCGGCCCAATTGTGGATGAAATCCTATCACTTGCAGGGCTTGCTTAAACCGCCGGTTCGATTAGGTTTCGCCAGCGGCCCTGACCTATGATCGAGTTTTTCTGACGTTTTTGCAGTTTGTCCGTCGGTGCGCCAAAGCAGGAAATCCGGATGGGGTGTGATGACGGCGAAGCATTACCTAGAGGCAGAGCTGGAAGAGCGACTTGCGCGCGACCCTGCGATCTGGGCATTCATTCGCCGCACATCTTTGGATGGCGTGTGGTTTCGGGACCTTGAAAGCCCCGAACATGAATGGATGAGCCCTGAGTTTTGGCAAACGCTGGGCTATGATCCGGTCGGCAAACCGCACATGTCGCAGGCCTGGCAAGACATCATCCACCCCGACGATCTGATCAAGGCCACGGAAAATCTGGCCCGCCATATTGCCGACCCCGCCTTCGAATACGATCAGGTGATGCGCTATCGGAACGCGGCGGGCGGGACCACTTGGGTGCGATGCCGCGGGTTGGCCCTGCGCGATGAGACCGGCAAGGCACGGCGGCTCTTGGGTGCGCACAACGATTTGACGGAGCTGGTTGAAACCGCGCAAATCCGCGAAGACGCGTTTCAGGTGACCAACAGCCGTCTCAACGCGGTGTTGAATGCCGCGCAAAGCGGCATTATCGGGCTTGATGCGGCCGGGCAGATCACCTTTGTGAACCCCTCTGCCCGGCACATGCTGGGGGGCGTTGTCCAAGAACCACCGTTTCCCTGGCCACAAGAACACCTGTTCCTAAGCCCGCAGGACCTGCAACCCTTGCCGCGAAAGGACAGCCCCGTTGGCCGCGCCGTTGCAGGTGAGTTGATCCAGCGTGAGACTTTCGTGATCAAACGCAGCTATGGCGCAGAGCCGCGCTATCTGCGGGTTTCAAGTGCGGCCGTGGAAATTGATGTTGAGACCGACGTGGAAACCGATGTGGTGACCGTGCTGATCATGGATGACATCTCGGAACAGGAACGGACGCGGCAGCAGGCGGAACGGTCCAGCAGGCTGGATGCGCTGGGGCAGTTAACGGGTGGGATTGCGCATGATTTCAACAACATGCTGGCCACAATTGAATATGCCGTTCAACTGGCACGAGACCAGAAAAACCCGGTAAAGTCCGGCGACTACCTTGATACCGCGTTGGGCGCGGTGCGGCGCGGTGCCGATATGACCAAGCGGTTGCTTGCGTTTGCGAAAAGTCAGCCGGGCCTGTCGCGCTCTTGGCAGATCGAAGAGGTGTTCGAACATTTCGCGGCGCTGGTGCGCCCGACGATCGAAGAACACATCGCGCTCGACTTTTCGATCGAAGAGGCGGGCATGTTCGTTTTTTGCGACCGCAATCAGCTTGAAAATGCGCTGCTCAATCTGGTGCTGAATTGCCGTGATGCGATGGTCCGCTCGGGGCAGGGTGGCCGCATTCAGATTTTTGCCCGCAATGTCACCGATCAGCCTGACCATTTGCTGGATCGCGACGCGCAATCGGCCAGCGTGCCTCAGCCGGATGTCCGGGAATCCTCGCGCTTCATCGAAATTGCGGTCACCGATGATGGGCCGGGCATGGAAGATGAAGTCAAGACACGCGCCACCGACCCGTTCTTTACAACCAAAGGGGCCACGGCGGGATCGGGTCTGGGGCTTTCGATGGTCTATGGCTTTGCCACGCAATCGCAGGGGCAATTGCGGATCTATTCCGAGATTGGGCATGGCACCACGGTGCGCATCCTGTTGCCGCGCGGGACAGAGGCAGGCGGCAGAGAGGCCCCCGTGGCCCGCAAACAGGCCCGCGATGGCGGTGGCGCGCGGGTTCTTCTGGTCGAAAACGAACAACGCCTGCTGGAGATCATGACAGAACTTCTGATCTCTCTGGGCTACAAGGTCACATCGGCAGGGGACGGCGCAGAGGCGCTTGCTGCTGTGAAGGATGGTCTGGAATATGATATCCTGCTTACAGACGTTGTGATGCCGGGCAAGATGGGCGGATTTGATCTGGCCCGCGCGCTGCGTCAGATCAGACCGGACACACCAGTCCTTTACATGTCCGGCTATACCGGCTTTTCAGAGGCCGAGATGGGCGAGGTCGTCGCGCCATTGATCCAGAAACCTTGCCCACCTGACGATCTGGGCCACGCCCTTTACCTAGCCTTACACAAGAAGCCGACATGACACGCATACTTGTTCTTGAAGATGACATCGATTTTGGCACCCTGATCAAAGAGGGGTTAGAAGGCGAAGGATTTGATGTCGTCCTTTTTGATCGCGCCTCCAAGGCGCTGACCTATCTGGCGGATGAGACCGTTGATCTGGTCATTACAGATGTCTTTGTAGAAGCCGATGGCGCGCTTATCCCCGATGGTGGTGTGACGCTGATTGGTGGGATTAGGGCCGCATCGCGCTATAGCAATGCGGCGCGCAATCGCGATGTGCCGATCATCGCGATGACCGGGCGCGGGGGGCTTTTGGGCAAAGAGTTCGGGCTTGCCAATGCAGCTGGGATCGGGGCCAACGCAGGTCTGCAAAAGCCCTTTGCGCAGCCCGAATTGCTGTCGACGATCCGCAGGTTGCTTAAGCCGTCATCTGCTGAACGTGAGACGTGATCAGGTCTTTATAAAGCTTTCGGATCTGCGTCATGACGGGTCTGTCGCCGGTGCCGATGGGTTTGCCATCAATGCTGGCCACCGGTGTCTGGGCGCCAAAGGTGCCAGTCAGAAACGCCTCATCCGCGCCATAGGCATCGACAAGGCTAAAGTTCCGTTCAAAGACAGGAATGTCATTGGCGCGACACAGATCGATGACCTTCTGCCGGGTCACGCCGTTCATGCAATAATCCCCGGTTGAGGTCCAAACAGCACCCTTGCGGACGATGAAAAAGTTGCAGGCGTTTGTGGTATTCACAAACCCATGCGGGTCCAGCATCAACCCTTCGTCTGCGCCAGCTTGTTCGGCTTGCAGGCAGGCAATCACGCAGTTGAGCTTGGAATGACTGTTGTATTTCGCGTCCTGTGCCATCGGCAGCCCGCGCACCTGCGGCACGGTGGCAAGTGTGATACCGTCACCAAGTGCCGCGGCAGGCCGTGAATGTTCCATGATGATCACCGTGGTCGGACCCGATTGGGACAGGGACGGATGCTGGAACGGTTTGGATTTGACCCCGCGTGTCACCATCATGCGGCAGTGGACATCCGTCGTCATGCCATTGGCGGCGGCAGTTTTTGCAAGTGCTGCTGCAAATCCGGCGCGATCCATGCCGGGGTCAAGCGAGACGGCTTTGCAGGCCTCAAAAAAGCGGTCCATGTGGTCATCGAAAAAGGCCCAAACGCCGTCGTAAAGCCGCATCCCTTCCCACATGCCGTCGCCCAGCATAAAGCCGCTGTCATAGACAGAGACCTTGGCCTGATCGCGCGGCACCAATTCACCGTTGACATAGATCAGGATGTTGGCGTTACGGGCATCGTCTTCGGCGGTGTGGGTCGTCGTCATGGTCAGGTCCGGATTGCTTGCGTCGTCTGACTGTGCCGGGGCAGGCAAGGGTTTGCAACGTCCGCCACGCGCGCCCGATGCAGATCGCGACCGGCTCTTCGACGTCACGTCTTGCTAGCGCAAGCCAGACCCCGGCCCTAGGGTTCCCAAAATCCTTGGGAGGGGACGTCATGGCATTATCACTGGGGCAAAAGGCGGGCTGGGGACTGGCAGACATGGGCGTGAACGTCTTTGTCGTGGTCAAGCAACTGCTGGTCTTCAGCTACCTGACAACCTTTCTGGGTGTGCCTGCCAATGTCGCGGGCCTTGTGACCTTTGCCGTGCTTGCGTTTGACGTGGTCACGGACCCGATTGTCGGCTTCTTTTCGGACCGCACCAATAGCCGCTGGGGCCGACGGGCGCCGTGGATCTTCATGGGCGCATTGGTTCTGGCGGGTGGCATCATCGGCATGTTTGCGGTGCCGGAAGGCATGGCGTGGCAATCCAACGCCCTTTGGGTCATCGCGTTTTTCGGTATGGCCACGATTGGCTTTACCTTTGTGGCGATCCCCTATGGCGCGATGGCGGGCGAGATGACACAGGATCCACGCGAACGCTCTGCGATGATGGCGTTTCGGATGACCTTTGCCTCGCTGGGTTTGCTGACGGCAGGGGCGCTGGTGCCTGCCTTGGCGGGCGACACGCGCGCAGGCTATTTCGGCGCGGTGTTGATGGTGTCGCCGGTCGTCGTGCTGACGATCTGGGCCATGCTGTGGTTCACCCGCAAAGCGCCGACAATCGATGATGCCGCGGCGGGGAACTTTATGTCTGTACTGCGGCTGGTCATGGGCAACAGGGCCTTTGTGATCCTGGTGCTGCTTTATGGTTTGCTGACGCTCGCTGTGGCGATGATTGCAGCCGGGCTGCAACTGGCGGCGCTTTATCTGATGGCTGATGACGGCAACAGCCCCCTCTCTGGACTGGCGGGCACGCTGGGCATCTTTTCCACGCTCTTTGCGATGTTCATCGTCGGTTCCGTGATTTCGCAATATATCTGGGTCAAGACCTCGGCAGGTCTTGGCAAAACCACGGCTCTGATCATCGGGATCGTGCTTTATATCGTGGTGCTGGTGGTTATCTGGATGTCGCTGCCTGCCACGGGCGTGACGACCATGGCGCTTTTGTTTCTTTGTGCCGGGTTCACCAATGGCGCCTATCAGCAAATCCCATGGGCGATGTATCCTGACCTGATGGACGTCACCCGGTCTGAGACGGGTGAGGCGATTGAGGGCGCGTTTTCGGCTGTTTGGCTGTTCGGGCAAAAGGTCGCCAATGCGGTGGCCCCGCTGGTATTGGGGCTGATCCTGTCGGCGGCGGGGTGGGTATCATCCTCGACCGGTGTGATTGACCAGTCGCCCGCAGCACTGGGCGCGCTGAAACTGGCGCTGACGCTGGTGCCCGCGGCAATCTTTGTGTTGTCGATCATCGGACTTCTGGTGATCTATCGGCCCGCTGCGCGGCACGTCGCCTCGCACAGATAGCCTTTGCCCTTGCCCGTCCCGCGCCTGCGCGGCACAGTGCGGCAAAAGAACGGGACATAGGGCAGTCATGACACGCGAACCACTGGTGCTGGTGCCACCGATGCTGTGCGATGCACGGGTGTTCAGCCCGCAGATCGACGGGCTGTCGCGCGATTATCCGATCCTTTATGCGCCGACGCATTTTGGCGAACGGACAGAGGAGATCGCGGGGCAAATCCTTGACTGGGCGCCGCCAAAATTTGCGCTGGCCGGCATGGGCATGGGCGGTGCGATTGCGCTGGAAGTGCTGCGCCGCGCGCCCGAACGGGTCAACCGGATCGCCCTGATTTCCGCCTCTGCCCAAGCGGATACGCCAGAGGCGGCATCGGCCCGCGAACCGTTGATCGTCGCCGCGCGATCCGGGCGCTTTGCCGATGTGATCGCGCAGGAAATGAACCCAGACTATCTGGCCCCCGGGCCCCTGCGCATGGCGATCAACCAGATGGTCACCGATATGGCCCATTCCAACGGGGCAGAGGCCTACGTCAAACAGGCCCGCGCGATGCAGCGCCGCCGCGACCAGCAATTGACACTGCGCAAGATCAAGCAGCCCGCCGTGGTGATTTGTGGGCAAGAGGATACGCTGCTGCCCGTGCGGCGGCACGAGTTCATGTCCGAACTGATCCCCTACGGCAAGTTAGAGGTGATCGCGGGTGCCGGGCATTTGCCCACGCTGGAAGAACCCGTCGCGACGAACATCATCCTGCGCGACTGGATGAAGGCCCCCTTGGTGCTGCGCTAGCCGCCTCTTTCACGACCTGCGCAATGATATGCAGCTGATCGGCCAAAGGGCTGGTCTTGCGCCAGATCATACCGATGGTGCGCGCCGGTTCTGGCGCTGGAAAACGCGCGACAGTGACGTCGGCAGAGCGGGTTTCAACGCCCACGGCCATGTCGGGCAAAAGCGTGACACCCAGCCCGGCACCGACCATTTGCACCAAGGTCGAGAGCGAACTGCCGTCCAGCCCCTCGTGCGGGCGCACGGTTGGCAGGCTGCAAAACGACAGGGCCTGATCGCGAAAACAATGACCCTCTTCCAGCAGCAGCAACCGCATTTCGCGCAGCGCTTCGGGGCTGGGGACGGGGCGGCCTGCCTCGGCCTCTGGCCGGATCAACACGAAGTTTTCGTCAAACAGCGCCACCTCGGTGAACGCAGGCTCAGAGACGGGCAGGGCAACGATGGCGGTGTCGATCCGGCCCTCCGACAATTCGGCAATCAGGCGCGGGGTCAGGGTTTCTCGGACATGCAGATCAAGGCCCGCGTGCTGGTCCTGCAACCGCGCGATCAGGCGCGGCAGCAGGTAAGGCGCAATGGTCGGAATCACCCCGATCCGCAACCGCCCAACCATGCCGTCCTGACTGGCGCGGGCCAGATCGCCCAATTCATCCACGCTGCGCAGAATGTCGCGGACCCGCCCGGCAAAGCTTTCCCCAAATGGTGACAGCTGCACCTGCCGTGGCCCGCGTTCAAACAGGACAGCACCCAGCGACAACTCTAACTCTTTGATCTGCATGGAAAGTGCTGGCTGAGAGATACCGCAGATGTCCGCAGCCCGGCCAAAATGCCCGGTCCGGGCCAGCGCTTCAAAGTAGCGAAACTGCTTGAGCGTCAGGTTTTTCATAAGTTGAACTTATCGCGCCAATCAGGAGATTCAACTTAATCCGATCACATCGCTCTGTTAGAACCCTTCTAAATCACATCACATAAGGGAGACGATGATGGACGGCGCTGGAAACCACAACGACGCAGGAAAATGTCCGGTTCTGGGTGGCCCGAACCGCCAGACGGCGACGGGTTCAACCGCTAACCAGCACTGGTGGCCGAATGCGCTGAACCTGCGCCCGCTGAACCAGAATTCGCCCAAGGTCGATCCGATGGGGGAAGACTTTAACTATGCCGAGGCATTCAAGTCACTTGATCTGGAAGCTGTGAAAGCGGACCTGACTGCGCTGATGACCGACAGTCAGGACTGGTGGCCAGCGGACTATGGTCACTACGGCCCGTTCTTTATCCGCATGGCATGGCACAGTGCGGGCACCTACCGGATTGGCGATGGCCGCGGTGGCGCAGGTGCTGGCACGCTGCGCTTTGCGCCACTCAACAGCTGGCCCGATAACGGCAACCTCGACAAGGCGCGCCGCCTGCTGTGGCCGATCAAGCAAAAGTACGGCGCCGCGTTGTCATGGGCTGACCTGATGATCCTGACCGGCAACGTCGCACTGGAATCCATGGGCTTTGAAACCCATGGCTTTGCGGGTGGTCGTGCGGACGTCTGGGAACCGGAAGAGGATATCTATTGGGGTCCAGAAACCGAATGGCTGGATGATCAGCGCTATGAAGACCCGCGCGAATTGATCGGCGAATTGGGTGCCGTGCAGATGGGCCTGATCTACGTCAACCCTGAGGGGCCGAATGGCAATCCTGATCCGCTGGCCTCGGCCAAAGACATCCGCGAGACGTTCCGCCGTATGGCGATGAACGACGAAGAAACCGTGGCGCTGGCGGCGGGCGGTCACACCTTTGGCAAGGGCCATGGTGCGGCTGTGCCGGATGACTACGTTGGCCCGGAACCTGAGGGCGCGCCGATCGAGGAAATGGCAACCGGCTGGAAGAACTCTTACGGCACTGGCAAGGGCAAGGACACGATCACATCCGGCCTCGAAGGGGCCTGGACCAATAACCCGATCCAGTGGGACATGGGCTATCTGAATAACCTGATGGGCTATGAGTGGGAGCTTGGCAAAGGCTCTGGCGGGGCGCATCAGTGGTACCCCAAGAACCCAGAGGCCGAAGGGACCGTGCCGGACGCGCATGACCCCGATCTGCGTCACAAGCCGACGATGTTCACCGCTGATATCGCGCTGAAAGAGGACCCGGCCTATCGCAAGATCGTGGAACGCTTCCACGCCAACCCCGATGAGTTTGCCAAGGCATTCGCAAAGGCCTGGTACAAGCTGACCCATCGCGACATGGGACCCTATGTGCGCGGTCTGGGGCCACTGGTGCCTTCTGAGCCCGAGATCTGGCAGGATCCGGTGCCTGCGGGTGGGAATACGCTAAGTGATGCGCAAGTTGCTGATCTGAAAGAAAAGATCCTGGCGACAGGTCTTTCAGTGGGCGAGCTTGTCCGCACCGCCTGGGCCTCTGCCGCGACATTCCGTGGAACGGATATGCGGGGCGGGGCCAATGGTGCACGCATCGCCTTGGCACCGCAAAAGGATTGGGACGTGAACGAGCCAGAGGCATTGCCGGGCGTGTTGGCGCAACTGCGCGGCGTGGCCAATACAAGCGGTGCGTCACTGGCTGACGTGATCGTGCTGGCTGGCACCGTGGCGGTCGAAAAGGCTGCGGCAGATGCGGGCGTGACCGTCAGCGTGCCCTTCACCTCTGGCCGCACCGATGCCACCGACGCGATGACCGACGTGGAAAGCTTTGCCGTGCTAGAGCCCAAGTCCGACGGCTTCCGCAACTACCGCGCCAAGGGTCTGACCCGTGCGCCTGCGGAACTGCTGGTCGATAAGGCGCAGATGCTGGGGCTGACCGCGCCAGAGATGACCGTGCTGGTCGGCGGCCTGCGGGTGCTGGGGGCAAACGCCCATGGCGCAACCGAAGGCGTCTTTACCGACCGTGTCGGCGTACTGTCGACCGACTTCTTCACCAATGTGCTGGACATGAGCACAGCGTGGGAGCCGACATCGCAGTGGTCTTACGCGGGCAAGGACCGCGCCACGGGCGAGGCGAAATGGACTGCCACCGCGGTTGACCTCATCTTTGGCTCAAACAGCCAGTTGCGCGCGCTGGCAGAGGTCTATGCCTGTGACGACGCGGGCGAAAAGTTCGTGCATGACTTTGCGGCCGCCTGGGCCAAGGTCATGAACAACGACCGTTTCGATCTGAACTAAAACACCCGGCGCGGGGCTGGAAACGGCCCCGCGTCAGTCCGTCAGCGGCAGTTGATGCTTTTCAATCTCGCTGAGGACATGCACCTTCTTGATCGGCTTGCCAGAGCGGCCAAAGAACGGGCTTTTCTTCCACTTTCCTGACAGACGCATCTTGGCCGCGCGTTTTGTGCCGCCCGCGATCACGTGGCGTAGCCCGCTGTGGCCCTGTTTGCCGTTTTCGCCCCGCACAAACAGCATCGCCCGGATGCGGCCCAGCGGGGTCTTGTCGGCAAGGCGTTCCACGATCACACCGACAAAGCCGCTTTTGGGCTCGGGCATCGTGTTGAAAAGCGGGACTTTACAACAGCTTGCATACCAGCGGACCAGCTTGCCGTCTTCAAAGCTGAAGGCGTACATTTTGTCCGCGCCCGCGTGAAAGGTGACGTGATCGCCGGTGGTTTGAAAAATTGCGACGCCGTCATCTTCGGGGTCGGGCTGATCCAGATAGACCTCTGCCGCGCGACATTGCGAGCAATGGCAGATGACGCCCGTTCCGGTTTTCTCAGAGACGTCCGTCAGCACACCGTGAATCTGTCCACAGTCGCAGGAAAATGTCGTGCTGTTGGCCATCGCCCCTCTGCCACTTTTCGCGTCGGGAAAAGGATAGCACGCCAGCACCCCTGCGGCGTAGCGTTTTTGGCGGTGCAAGTGACCGTTAGGTCAACTGTGCCCTGCGGGACTCACTTCAGGTTGACGACCTTGGCGCTGGGCTTGGCCCGCTTTTTGGCAGCAGGTGCTGCTGAATTGGCGTCGATAAAGTCAAGCACGAGCGGGCGGATGTTCCGCCGCCACTTGCCACCGGCGAAGATGCCGTAGTGTCCCGCGCCCGGCTCCAGATGCGCGGCTTTCTTGCTTTCGGGCAGGCCGGTCAACAGATCAAGCGCGGCAAGACACTGGCCGGGGGCCGAAATATCGTCGTTTTCGCCCTCGACGATCTTCACCGCGACCGTGGTGATTTTGCCGATGTCGACCTTGCGGCCTGCCACCTCAAAGGCGTTGCGGGCGATGTCGCGCTTTTTGAAAATACGCTCAACGGTGGACAGGTAGAACTCTGCCGTCATATCCATCACCGCCAGATATTCATCATAGAATGCGTTGTGCTTGTCGTGATCCGATGCCTCGCCCTTGGCGACATTCATGATCTGGTTGCGGAAGGCAGAGGCGTGCATCTCCCCGTTCATCGAAATGAAAGAGGCCAGTTGCAAAAGACCGGGATAAACCATCCGGCCCACACCCGCGTATTTGAAGCCGACGCGCTGGATCATGGTTTCTTCCAGTTGTCCCATGGTGACGGACCGGCCGAAATCGGTGACTTCGGTGTGGTTCGCTTCGGGGTCGATGGGGCCGCCGATCAGGGTCAGGGTGCGCGGTTGGGCCTTTGGATCGTCTTCCGCAAGATAGGCCGTGGCGGCCAGTGCCAGCGGGGCAGGCTGGCAAACCGCAAGAACATGAAGATCGCTGCCCAACTCCTTCATGAAATCCACAAGGTAGAGCGTGTAATCCTCAACATCGAACTTACCGGCACTGACCGGGATGTCGCGGGCATTATGCCAATCGGTGATATAGACCTCGCAATCGGGCAGCAGTGACATCACCGTCTTGCGCAGCAGTGTGGCATAGTGACCCGACATCGGGGCCACCAGCAGGACGCGACGGGCCATGGGCTTGCGTCCAATGACGCTGAAATGGATCAGATCGCCAAAGGGGCGGCTGATGACTGTCTCAACCTCGACCACATGGTCCTGGCCGTCTTCCATTGAAATCGTTGGGATATTCCAGTCCGGCTTGACGACCATGCGGGCAAAGGTCCGTTCGGTCACCTCGCCCCATGCGCCCAGCCAATCCATGAAAGGGTTGGCGGTCATGGACATCGCTGGATAGCTCGCGAATGCGCGCGCGGTCGCGCCCAACCACTGGTTGGTGTTGCGCGTGGCTTCCATCAGGTCATAGGTCATCATATACTTCATCGTAAACGCTCCTGATGTGGCACTGCACCTGCAATGCTGCACCTGCAAAGTAGGCTTGGAAAAACATTATGACAACCAAAGATGTCACCGAAGACGCAACATCTGGTAAAAATCTTGACAAGCTCGAGGCAAATCTTGCGCGTGTGGAGGAGTTGACGCAACGTCTGTTGGGGGCCATCGGACAGGGCCGGGCCGTGCCGCCGCCGCTGCAAGGACCGTCGCAGGACCTTTATCTTAAGGCCGCCGGTGCCTATTGGACCGAAATGATGCAAAACCCTGCCAAACTGATCGAGCATCAGATGGGATATTGGTCGGATTCAGTGAAACATTTCGTCGAGGCGCAACATGTTTTGGCGCAGGGCAAGATTGCCGCGCCCGAAAACAAGGGCCCAAAGGATCGTCGGTTCCAGAATGAGCTTTGGGATACCAATCCCTATTTCAACTTCATCAAGCAGCAATACCTGATCAATGCGGCAGCCGTGCAGCAGGCGGTTGAGGATGTGACCGATCTGGATGCAGGCGAAAAGAAGCGGTTGCAGTATTTCAGTCAGCAGATCGTGGATCTGTTCAGTCCGACCAACTTTCTGGCCACCAACCCAGAGGCGCTATCGCTTGCGGTTGAAACCGAGGGCGAAAGCCTTGTGAAAGGGCTTGAGAACCTTGTCCGCGATCTTGAAGCGAACGATGGCGATCTGGTGGTGACGCTGGCCGACAAGGACGCGTTCAACGTTGGTGAGAATTTGGCGACCACGGAAGGTGCGGTCGTCTTCCGCAACCACCTGTTTGAACTGATCCAATATGCGCCGACCACTGACAAGGTGCACACAACGCCCTTGCTGATCTTCCCGCCGTGGATCAACAAATTCTATATCCTCGACCTCAAGCCGCAGAATTCGCTGATCAAATGGATCGTCGATCAGGGCTATTCGCTGTTTGTCGTATCCTGGGTGAACCCTGACGCCGGATATCGGGACACTGGCATGGGTGACTATGTCGAAGATGGCTACATGCGGGCGATTTCAGAGGTCAAAGACATCTGTGGCGTTAAAAAGATCAACACGATCGGCTACTGCATTGCGGGCACCACGCTGTCGCTCACGCTTTCGCTGCTCAAGCATCGTGGCGATGCTTCGGTCAACTCGGCCACGTTTTTCACCACGCTGACCGATTTTTCCGATCAGGGTGAGGTTGGTGTTTTTCTGGACGAAGACTTCGTGCAGGGGATCGAGGATGAAGTCGACGAGGCCGGGATCCTTGACAGTTTCTACATGTCGCGCACTTTCAGTTACCTGCGGTCCAACGACCTGATCTATGGCCCCGCGATCAAGAGCTACATGATGGGGCAGGCGCCGCCCGCTTTCGACCTGCTATATTGGAACGGTGACGGCACCAATCTGCCCGCAACCATGGCCAAGGAATATCTGCGCGGCCTCTGTCAGCGCGACGAATTCGCTACCACCGGGTTCGAAGTGGCCGGTGATCGGGCGCATATCGCGGATGTCGATGTGCCTGTCTGCGCCATCGCCTGTGAAACAGATCATATCGCCGCGTGGAAAAGCAGCTATCGCGGCATTCAGAAAATGGGATCAAAGGACAAGACCTTCATCCTTGCAGGCTCTGGCCACATCGCCGGGATCGTGAACCCGCCGTCGAAAAAGAAATACGGCCATTGGACCAACCCCGACCTGAACCTGACGCCCGAAGACTGGCAGGCAGACGCAGATCAACACGAGGGATCATGGTGGCCGTTGTGGGAAAAATGGCTGTCCAAAAAGTCCGGCAAGAAGATCGAGGCCCGAAAACCAGGTGGTGCCAATCACCCGGTTCTGGAGGCTGCACCGGGGTCTTACGTGAAGCGAAAAGGCGCCAAATCCTGACATCCATAGGTTGAATGTTGCCGAAAGGTGACGCGATCACAGGCGCCTCATCCCCCTTTGTTTGTGGGCGATGAAGAAAATATCCTGTCTTTTCAGGCGATTGTGCAGATGCAGCAAATTTCTTATGCTGCAGTGCAGAAAATACTTGAAATGCTGCGGCGCAGCACGTATCTCTGGCTCACGAGATTAACGCGGTCCTCCCGCCGCACCGACAAACCCGAAAGGTGATACCAATGGCTAAGACACAAGACTTCAGCGCTGTTTTCAAAGACATGATGGGCGCATTCCCTGTTGACACCAAAGCAATGGAAGATGCTTTCAAGTCGCAGACCACACTGGCTGAAAAGCTGTCCGGCGTGTCCATCGACGCTGCTCAGAAATCCACCGAGCTGTCTGCAAAGTGGGCTGCCGACACCCTGACCAAGCTGCAGGACCTGTCCAAAGCAAAGAAAGAGCCTGCTGATTACGCCAAGTCGATGACCGACTTCGCATCTGCTTCTGCTGAAGCAACCGCAGAGCACATGGCTGCTTTCGCTGAGATCGCAAAATCGGTTCAGACCAAGACCATGGAACTGATGATGGCTGCTGGCAAGGACGCCTCCGAGGACCTGACCGCTGCTGCCAAGAAAGCAACTGACGAGCTGACTTCTGCTGCCAAGAAGGCAACTGCAAAGTAAACTCCCTGTTGGACCTTACCTCCCTGAGGTTCCGACAAGACTTAAGGCGCACCTGCAAGGGTGCGCCTTTTTTCTTGCCAGATCGCGCGCCCAGCGGCTAAGCCAAAGCTGAGCATCAGGCGATGGCGTCGCCGGGGCATTCGCCCGCTCAACCTTCATCCTGAACGCCGGGACTTTCAATCGCAGGATTGGGGGTCTGCCCCTGACCTGCAAGCATTTGGAGGTCTTGATGACTTATGCAAACCAATCCTTTCATGCCGACCGTCCGGCGCATTTTGCCTTTCCCAATGGGGACAAGGCGACGCTGCCGTTCAGCCCTGCGGAATATGAGCGCCGTCTGACCGGACTGCGCGCCATCCTTGCCGCGCAGGATCTGGATGCCGCGGTGATCACCTCGATGCATGGCGTGGCCTATTACTCCGGGTTTCTCTATTGCGCCTTTGGACGGCCCTATGCTTGCGTGGTCACGCCTGACCGCGTTGTAACCGTCTCGGCCAATATCGATGGTGGCCAGCCGTGGCGCCGGTCTGTCGGCGAAAATCTCGTCTACACCGATTGGACCCGCGACAACTATTGGCGGGCGATCCGCGATCTGGTGGGGCAGGGCAAGCGGATCGGGATCGAAGGCGATCACCTGACGCTGGCACAGGCGGCAAAGCTGGATGAGTTTCTGGGTGCTGTCACGCACGACATCGCCCCCGCCGCGATGCAGCAGCGCATGGTCAAATCGGCCGAGGAAATCGCCCTGATACGCGAAGGTGCGCGGATTGCGGATGTCGGCGGTGCCGCCGTGCGCGATGCCATCCGCCCCGGCACGCGCGAGATTAACGTGGCCATGGCAGGCCGCGACGCGATGGAGCTTGAGATTGCGCGCAGTCACCCTGACAGCGAATTGCGCGATACTTGGGTCTGGTTTCAGTCAGGGTTGAACACCGATGGCGCCCATAATCCGGTCACAACGCGGGCGTTGGAGCCCGGTGATATCCTCAGCCTCAATACCTTTCCGATGATTTCGGGCTATTACACCGCGCTGGAACGCACGCTCTTTCTGGGCGACCCGGACCCGGCATCCCTGCAGATATGGGAGGCGAACGTGGCCGCCCATGAACTGGGCCTGTCTTTGATCAAGGCGGGGGCGACCTGTTCGGGGATTTGCCGCGAAATCAACGCCTTCTTCGCAGATCAGGACCTGCTGCAATACCGCAGCTTTGGCTATGGCCATTCCTTTGGGGTGCTGTCGCACTACTACGGGCGCGAGGCGGGGCTGGAACTGCGCGAGGATATCGACACCGTGCTGACCCCCGGCATGGTCATCTCGATGGAGCCGATGCTGACCATCCCCGACGGCCAGCCCGGGGCGGGGGGCTACCGCGAACATGATATCGTCGTTCTGACCGATGCGGGGCCGGAAAACATCACCGGCTTTCCCTACGGACCCGCGCATAACATCGTGCCGCTCTGATGCTTGCACGGGCCGCAGTGCGATGCGGCCCGTGACGTCACACCGGACAGAGACGACAAAAGCTTTCTTTTTGCTGCAACGCCGCTTAGGCTTCTCTGCACTGCAACACGTCTTGGGAGGGACGCCCGTGGCTTCGACCGATAAACCATTGCTGATCAAGCGCTATGCGAGCCGGAGGCTGTATAATACAGAGACCAGCGACTATGTGACGCTCGAAGATATCGCCGCCTTTATTCGCGAAGGCCGCGAGGTGCAGATCGTCGATCTGAAGTCAGGCGACGACCTGACCCGGCAGTATCTGCTGCAGATCATCGCAGAGCATGAAAGCCGCGGCGAAAGCGTGCTGGGGACGGACATTTTGACCGACCTAGTGCGCAGCTACACCACGCAGGCCGCAAGCGTCGTGCCGTCCTTCCTGCAAGCCAGCTTCGAGATGCTGCGCGAAGGGCAGAGCAAGGCGATGGAAAACATGACCAAGGCCAACCCGATGTCCGGCATGCCCGGCTTTGACGCCATGCGCGCCCAGCAAGAGGCGTTCTTTAAGGCGATGACCGGCGGCATGATGCCGGGCAACACCAGCCCCGCCAAGGAAGAAACCGACGACGAGGGCGATCTTGATGATATCAAGGCGCAGCTCAAGGCGATGCAGGACAAGCTCAACAAGATGGGCAAATAGGCGCAGGGGTGCCGGGCAGGGCGGACCCCGCCCAGCCCCGCCTTGGCCATGACGTCAGGGGGCGCACACGCCCGGTCTGACGGCGAACGTCTGACCGACGCGCAAGCCACGCCCCGCCCCGGCAGCAAAGCCATATGACCTGCACGATCACGTCATTCTGACGCCTTTATCCCTGCGCAAACTGCCCCCATTGATCGGAGGCTTTTCATGCTGCGCGCTTTTCTGTTTCTGCTGACTGCACATTTTCCGACCCTCGCCAGTTCCGCCATCACCCCAGAGGCCCTGCGTGATCTGGCCTATGCGGGGGATGTGGATGGGACAATTAACGCTTGGGACGATGTGATGGCCGCGTGGGACAGCGGCGATCTTTCTCCGTCAGATCTTCGGGCTGCCATCGCCGTTTATGGAACCTCGCACCCCGATGTCATTCAACATGTGGACGATTGGCGGGATATAGCGCCCGACAGCCCCGTCGTTCAGACCGCGCGGGCGATCCAGTTTTATCGCGCAGGTTGGGACTTTCGCGGCGGCGAAAGCGTGAGCGTAACAAGCCCTTATGCGTTCGAGGCCATGCATCGCCTTCATCAAGAAAGCTATGAAACTGCTTGGCGCGTGTTCCGCCAAAATCCAACTTTCCTTCCGGCTTCTGACTTGCTTCTGAAGTTGAACCTCACAACCAAAAACCTGTCGATGCGAGAACTGCGCAAACATCTTCGCGATATCGTCGCTGCGCATGGCTCGCGCGACTCCATCTTCCTTGCCGCACGCATCGCAGAGCCAAAGTGGGGCGGCAAGGGATGGGAGCAAGTCAAGACGCTGTGTGACGACAACGCAGATCTTGTGACGGATGTTGAAGAATATTCAGCCGAAATTTGCCTTGTCGATCTCGCGTCTTGGCTGGACTTAAGTGGTCAGGCAGTGCCCGATGTTGGTCAGATGCTTGATCGAATACCGCCTCACACGTTCACAGATCGTGCCCGCGTAATTCAGTTTCTCGCAAGCAAGGACTACGCCCGCGCCGAGGACGTTCTGGACTACATCGAAGCAAGATTTCCAACCGACATTTACTTGGCCGAAGCTTTCAAGGCCGCCTTTCCGGTACATCCCAAAAGCGCAGATATGTATTTGAGCGTTCGCAACGCGCGGCTTGATGCCTCACTCGCGCTCTTGGCGCACGACCCGTACCATCCAGACAGCCTTCGTTTCATCGAATCCTCAGCCATCGGCATCAGCGGCACACTGGATGTGCGCGAAGTGGCGCGCTACCAGAACAACATCAATGCACGCAGGCTGCTTGCATCACCCTATGACAGCGCGGCGTGGTCCGCCCTTGGCCATCCCGTGCGCGGTGGACGGATAGAGCCGGGTCTTGGGCTGGAGTATGATGATTACCTGATCAATGCGATTATCTACAGCAACTATAATCGCCACCTCATCGGCAATTATCTCGGCCGCAAGCGGATGGCCTTTTCAAGGGTCGAAACATGGATTGAGTCAGGACAATTGCCGCATCCCGGGCCCGATGTCTTGGACAGGGCCTACTATTGCCCGGTGATGCGGATGTGGCGAATTCACAAGTATATGTGCCAGCACTTCGATCAGCCCGGCCAATGCGGATTCAAAGATCAATACGCGGAAGACCTCGCGCCCATGCTCACAGCGGCCCGTCAATCGATGAACTGCAATTTTGTCACCAATGCCGATGTCCCAGATTTGGGGCTTCCACCGATAGAAGTTGATCTGCTCCGGTTCGTCTTTCCGCTTCCTACGGCGTTGCCCAACTAGAACGCGTCTCCACGACCCCTCGACCCCTTGCAAAATCCGCCCGCCCACGCCATTGACGCTCAACCCTATGACCTAGATTGAGCGCCATGACCGACCTCTCTCATATCCGCAACTTTTCCATCGTGGCCCACATCGACCACGGCAAGTCCACGCTGGCCGACCGGCTCATCCAGTCGACCAACACCGTGGCCGATCGCGACATGAAGGCGCAGCTTCTGGACAGCATGGATATCGAGCGTGAGCGCGGCATCACCATCAAGGCCAACACCGTCCGCATCGACTATCAGGCGCAGGACGGGCAGACCTATGTCCTCAACCTCATCGACACCCCCGGCCACGTGGACTTTGCCTATGAAGTCAGCCGCTCCATGCGCGCCGTCGAAGGCTCGCTTCTGGTGGTGGACAGCACCCAAGGGGTGGAGGCGCAGACGCTCGCCAATGTCTACCAAGCCATTGACGCCGATCATGAAATCGTCCCCGTCCTGAACAAGATCGACCTGCCGGCCTCTGAATGTGACCGCGTTGCCGAACAGATCGAGGACGTCATCGGTATCGACGCTTCCGAGGCAATCCAGGTCAGCGCCAAAACCGGCGTCGGCATCGCCGAGACGCTGGAAGCCATCGTGCACAAATTGCCCGCGCCCACAGGCGACGCCGATGCGCCCTTGAAGGCGATGCTGGTTGATAGCTGGTACGACAGCTACCTTGGCGTGGTCATCCTTGTCCGCGTCATCGACGGCTCCATGAAGCTGAAAGACCGTGTCACCTTCATGTCCAACGGCACCGTCCACCAGATCGACCGCATCGGCGTCTTCCGTCCGCAGATGCAGAACGTCGACGCCCTCGGCCCCGGTGAGATCGGCTTTATCACCGCCTCGATCAAACAGGTCCGCGACACCCGCGTGGGCGATACCATCACGTCAGAGAAAAAGGGCGCCACCTCCCCGCTGCCGGGCTTCAAACCCAGCCAGCCCGTGGTCTTCTGCGGCCTCTTCCCCGTCGACAGCAGTCAGTTCGAAGACCTGCGCGACGCCATCGAAAAGCTCGCCCTCAACGACGCCTCCTTCAGTCATGAGATGGAGACCTCTGCCGCCCTCGGCTTTGGCTTCCGCTGCGGTTTCCTTGGCCTTCTGCACCTCGAAGTCATCCGCGACCGGATCGAACGCGAATATGACATCGAACTCATCACCACAGCGCCTTCGGTCGTCTACCACGTCTACATGCGCGACGGTGAGATGATCGAACTGCACAACCCCGCCGACATGCCCGACCTGACCCACGTCGACCATCTGGAGGAGCCGCGGATCAAGGCCACCATCCTTGTGCCCGACGACTACCTTGGTGACGTGCTCAAGCTCTGCCAGGAGCGTCGTGGCGTGCAGCTTGACCTGACCTATGCCGGTTCCCGCGCGATGACGGTCTATGACCTGCCCCTGAACGAGGTTGTCTTCGACTTCTACGACCGCCTGAAATCGGTGACCAAGGGCTATGCCTCCT
This sequence comes from uncultured Paracoccaceae bacterium, assembly GCA_947493335.1. Lineage (GTDB taxonomy): Bacteria > Pseudomonadota > Alphaproteobacteria > Rhodobacterales > Rhodobacteraceae > CANMYO01. The sequence goes on from CANLQO010000001.1 coordinate 724,116, forward strand.
TTGACTACCAAATGACCGGTTACCAAACCGATAACCTTGTGAAGATGTCGGTGTTGGTGAATGACGAACCCGTCGATGCGCTGTCGATGATGGTCCACCGCGACCGGGCCGAGATGCGGGGCCGCGCGATGGTCGAGAAACTTAAAGACCTGATCCCCCGCCACATGTTCAAAATCCCAATCCAAGCGGCGATTGGCGGCAAAGTCATCGCGCGGGAGACGCTGTCAGCCCTCCGCAAAGACGTGACTGCCAAATGCTACGGCGGCGACGCCACCCGGAAACGCAAGCTGCTGGACAAGCAGAAAGCGGGTAAAAAGAAGATGCGGCAGTTTGGGAAAGTGGATATACCACAAGAAGCGTTCATTTCGGCGCTGAAGATGGATGGTTGAGTATTCCAGCTCGAAAAGGTTCTGAGTGCTGAATAAGTTCGGGGTAGAGTTAGTTGCGCTGAATTAGCGGCGCCGCTTAACAAATTGCCTTCTTACTCATTTTCAATCCAGCTCTAGCGGGTGCCTTGCTTTGGGAGGGGAGTCAAGCGAATGAAAAAGAGCAAGATTGATCTACTCATTGACCGCGCTTCTGACGCGCTCGACGCCATCTCCAGAATTGACGCGAGAAGAATCCTATTTGGTATTGGGGGCGTGGTGACAATTGCAACAATTCACTTTGTTAGCTACCTATTTTTTGCGATTTCTACAATTCCACCTCAGATTGATGTGGTTTCGTTTTCAAATTTTATCATCCCTGTTGGCGCCATTGCGGCGGTGTCTAGTCTATTCAGTCGCATTGTGTTCATTCCGTTCTTCGAGTTTGGAGTTCGTATTTTCCATCTCTTGAGTATCGGCAAGTTGGCGGTGAGGCATGTTTTGCTGAGGCAAGGAAGACGTGCTACCAATGGCTTCGTTTTTGATGAATTTGTAGGAAGGCATCCAATCTCGGCGCGAAGACGGGCGACTTATATCACCAAGTTGGCCGAAAGTAGCTCCGATCGTTGGCGGAATCGTTTTGGCGGTTATATGATGGTTTCTTTTTCGGTTCTGATTTTTTCTTATCTCTATAATGGCCTGATGGTGACCTTAATCGTTGGAACATACCTATCAGTGATCTTTCTGTTCTTATTTATCTTTTTCTCGGTTTTTGAATTTTTGAAAGCTGTCGGGAGAGCAATGAACCCTGTCGAGGTAACAATAGATTCGTCGATGGTCGAACGGTTGCAAGTTGGGAATTGGGCTATTCCATCAGCTGGCCATTTGAAGCTCGAAATCACGGCGGGTATTTTTGCCTCAGGTAGGCGTTTTGCTTCGGAGTATGCGGTTCTTTTTGTAATTGTATCCGCGGCATTGTTTGGGATGGGGAGAGCGGCTTACATACTTGATGGAGAGAACTACAACGCAAAATATTCTGCTGGGGGAAGTGAATTATTTTCGGAAGAGATTGAGATTTTCGCAACCAACTCGAATGGAATCCTGGCTTTGCGGAGCAACGCGAGAAGTAGGGATTTTATTTTTGTTTCTTACGATACTGGACTGACAACTCGTTTGGTGCCGGGGTCAAGTGGAAATTATCATAAGGAGCGCTTGGTGCGTTGGCTTTCTCTATCTAGCCTATGATTCATATTGGATTGCTGATGTAGCATTGGGCTACTTGGTATTCGGCGCTTGTGTATCTGACAAACCTGAGAATTAGGTTGAAGCTTGGAGAAATTCGTCGGTCAAGCGCCCCCCATCCACACCCTTACCCCCAAGATACCCCCAATTCCCTCCACAAGAACATTCCGTTAACCCCGCAAAATCCTCTTGCCCGACTCACCCCAAAGCCGCACGGTCAACCCATCGCAGACGACTTCAACGTAACGGAGCGAGACGCAAAGACCCTCTGGGGTGAAAGCGCAGCAGGACGGGCAACCGGATCAGCAAAGCGGATCGCCTTGGGGAGAGAAGCCAGATCAGACTTCTTCTTGTTAAGCGGGAAGGTCAGGGCGGTCTCAGCAGGGGCGATGCGGGTCATGGGGGGATCTTCGGAAAACCAAATGATCGTGGCTAAGGACCATGGGTAACCACGGGACGAGGTCGCAGCAGATGGGGGGAACTCCAGATGCATTGATCGGGGACCCTTCGGGGAAACCATCAGGAAGGTGTCAGGGTGGGCTTCGGCCCGTGCATAGACCGCGTCTAAGCACCTGGCGCCTTTTCTGATTCACACGCACCCTCACAAAAATACGGGGCTGATCCGCAATTGCGCACCAGCCCCGTCGTCAAGGTAATTACCGCGTCTATAAGCACCTGTGCCACCCTCCTAGCGGGCAAGGGTTAAGCAATCAACAAGATATTGGTGGCCGCGCGCCTATTCCCACCACCCGTTGCCGGGCAACACCACCTTCGGTAGGCGCTTTGCCCAAGGGACATGCAGAGAATAAACCGCGCATGGCGTGAAACTTTTCTGCGCGGCCTGTCGTGTCTTTTGCACACTTACGGAGAGATACGATGACCAGCCGCCAAATCCTTTGCACCCTTGTTCGCAAAAATCTGGACGATCAGCAGAAATAGCGACGGGATCGCGCGCCCGCGCCGTTGAACCCTCATCACACCGATGGAGGGTTCGATGCACTATTTGCCACACGTGTTTTTGCTGGTCATGGGGGCCATGTCGCTGGCCACCTTTTTGTCGTCGAGCGTCATCTGAAAGCGGTTAACGCAGCTTAACGCTTTGGTATGCATGGGTTGTGTATGGTTTGTGCACGTGTCGCGGACGGGTTGTGTCAGTCCAGATAGGCCCGTACGGCGGCCTCGAACGCGCGCGGATTTTCGGCGTGCAGCCAATGCCCCGCGCCGGGGATTTTCGCGAATTTCGCCTGCGGGAACAGCGTTTTGATCCGGTCCCGGTGTTCCCGTTTGACGTAATCGCTGTTTGCCCCTGACAGAAATAATGCAGGGCCGTCAAAGCTGCCGGTGACATCGGGAAATCCGATGATCTTGTCCATCTCAGCTGCCAGAACATCCAGGTTTAGCCGCCAGCGTTTCTCTTTCAGATCAAGGCTTTGCAGCAGAAATGTGTCGACACCCGGTTCTAACCCGGTCAGCATCTTTGCCGCCTCCGCGCGGTTGCTGATTGTGCTCAGATCGACCCGGCGCATCGCCTCAATCGGGCCCATCTGGGTGTGGGCATAGGCCACGGGGGCGATATCGGCCACGATCAGGCGGTTGACCTTTTCGGGGTGCTGCAGGGCCAGAACCATCGCGCTTTTGCCGCCCATCGAATGCCCCAGCACATCCATCGGCGTATCGATCACCGCGGCCAGATCAGCTGCCATATCGGAATAACTTTGCGTGTCATACCAAGGACTTGACCCATGATTGCGCATATCAACCGCGACGACCCGGCGGGTGTCGCTAAGCCGTTTTGACAGCACCCCCCAGTTGCGGGCAGAGCCGAACAAGCCATGGGCGATCAAAAGATCAGGTTTATCAGTGGCTTGCCCATTTTCGACCGTGTTCAACATGCACCATCCTCCTGTCCACGTTTGGATAGCCCTTGAGAGCAGCAATATCCACCATTAGGAAGCGCCCATGTCGGGGGACCAGGTTACAGAATACGCAGACAAAATCCGCGCGCTGATGACAGAGCGGTTGCGGATCAAAGCGCGTTCGCTCGAGGCGCAGATACACAAGTCGGGCCGCCGTTTGCCACGCCGGGTCAAGCGCGATGCAAGCTTTATCGCCAAGGCAGAAGTGCTTGCACAGAACCCCAAGCTGGCCCGGATGGTCGATCATGCCGCCGTGGAGAAGGCGGCAGACAATGTCATCACGCATCTGCTGGCAATTGATCCAACCGAGGCCCTGAAAGACCGCGTGCTTTGGACGCTTGGCAAAGCCTCTGCCGTGCTGATCGCGGTCTTCATCGGTGCCGTGTGGTACGCCCATGCCAATGGCATGATCTGACGCTCGACAGCTTCCGGTCGCCCGCCTAACATCAAGGACAGGACGTCGGGGAGGGCGAGCATGACGATGCAGACGGCAGATTACATTCGCGCGGCCAAAACACATCTGCGAGGGCTGACGGATGTTCAGGCGGCCTTTGCTGATGTCAGTGACGCAATGCAGGCCGAAGTTGGCAAGATCGTCGATCTGCGGGCGAAAGGGCAGGCGGTCATCCCCGAGATTGGCTATCGTCAGGTCGCGGACGGCAAGGTGTCCGACGCCACACGGGCCGAGATCAGACATCGCGGCTGTGTCATCGTGCGCGGCGTCTTTGACCAATCCCGCGTGGCCGACTGGAATGGTGAAATCGGTGACTATCTGACCCGCAATGATTATCTGGCCAAATCCAAAGAGAAGGCCGGGATCGACAAGTATTTCTCGGACCTCGCAGACGGCGCGCCACAGATTTACGGCGTCTATTGGTCCAAACCTCAGGTCATGGCGCGTCAGGACCCGGCGATGGCGGCAACAAAACGGTTCCTGAACCGGCTGTGGGATGTCGCCGGACCCATGGGCGATGAATTTGACCCCGACAATGACTATGCCTATGCCGACAGGACCCGCCGCCGTTCGCCCGGGGATACGACGCTGGGGCTGTCACCGCACATGGATTCAGGCTCCTACGAGCGCTGGCTCGATCCGGCATATCAGAAAATCTATGGCAATATTTTCGCGGGCCACTGGCGCGACTATGACCCCTGGCGGGCGACCTACCGGACGCAGACGCGGGAGTATGCTTCGCCGGCGGTCTGTTCGATGTTCCGCACCTTTCAGGGCTGGACCGGGCTGACCACGCAAGGGCCAGAGGACGGCACGTTATCGTTGCTGCCGCTGTCGCAATCCATCGCCTATTTCCTGCTGCGCGCCTTGCAGGATGACGTTTCAATGGACGATTTATGTGGGGCGACGCCGGGCAGGGCCCTTGGCGCGGATCCGGCGTGGCACGGCGACATACTGGAGGGGCTGATCAGCATCCCGGTGGTCGAGCCGGGCGATACCGTCTGGTGGCATCCTGACGTCATTCACGCCGTTGCGAATGAACATAAAGGCGCTGATTTTGCCAATGTGATCTATATCGGCGCGTCGCCGGTCTGTGCCAAGAACACCGCCTATGTCGGCAAGCAGCGAGAGGCGTTTTTGGCCGGACGGTCCGCCCCTGATTTCGCAGCAGAGGATTACGAGGTTGATTTCAAAGGCCGCGCCACAGTCGACGACCTGACCGATCTGGGCCGGGCGCAGATGGGATTCTGATCGCCGAAGATCAGCGCCCCAACTGGCGGGCGATATCCTCGCTTAACTGCAGGATGGCTTGCGATTGGGCGGCGGCCACCGGACCGGCCTCAAGCGATGTAACGGGAATGCGGATATTGAAGGCAGACGAGGTGTTGCGGAAATCGATGCCATCGCCCCCGATGAAATATGTCCCGGTCAGGTGAAACTGGCCGTCCGATTTGGCGATCATGTCTGATACCCGGATATCAATCCCCACGTCCGGCAGACCGGGGAAGGGCCAAGGATCAGGGCCAACTGTCGCTGTCAGGATGTCGTCCAGATGGCGGGCAATTTCCAGCGTCACAGCGCGGGCCGGATCATCCGCCCAAAGCAGATCCCCGGTTGATGTGATGACACCCGGCGCCGTTTCGATCGCCAGTTCCTCTGCCGCCGCATAGGCGGGCAGAGAGACGGTTTGCACCAGAGCAGAGCCGACGAATGCCCGCAGGTTCAAGGTTGATTGCGCGGTCGGGTAGGCCACCCGCGTCAAGGTGCCAGAGCAGGCCACAAGCGCCAGAACGGCAAAGGTCGAAAGCAAGGTCTTGATCATATCAACGCCCCGTCAGCAAAGAGTTCGGATTGCGCTGGATCGCGCGGGCAAGTGCGGACACCGCATCGGCGGCTTCCTGAATGTCACGCAGGGTGGACAGCGTCTCGGCGTTGAACCGAGACCGCTCACCATAGTTTTGCAGGACGCTATCGGTCTGGGCAACAAGTGCTGTGGCGCGTGCCGAAAGGGCAGGCAGGGATTCCGCCGCCGTTTCTATGGCGCGGGCGGCGTCAGCGGCAGAGGCAAGGGCTGCGTTCACATTGGTGATCGCACCGCCCTGACGCACCTCGGCCAAGAACATCGACATCTGGTCAAGCGCCACGGTCAGCGCTCCGGGCAGGTCCTGCGTTGCATCCGCACCGATGAGCGCGTTGATACTGTCGAGCGTCGCTGACGTCGCCGCCACCAACCCGTCTAGGTCAAGATCGTTGGCCTTCGCTGCCAGCGCGTTCAGCTCTGCGGTGATCGCGGGCAGATCGGTGGCCGCGGTTTCGATACTCGCCGCCGCCGCGTTGGCCGCATTGATCGCAGAGGTAAGCTGGGTTGCCACGTCCGCCTCTGACAGCGTGGCAAGGATCGCGTCGATTTGAGCCACAACGCCGCGCAGATCGCCGGGGATCGCCTGCAGATCATCAGAGGCGATCAAACCGCGGGCCTCATCCACCAGTCCGACCAAGGCCTCTGGCGCGGCTTGCAGCGCTTCGGTGGCCATGAAGGTGTCGATCTGGTTGAGCGTCGCGGTGGCTTCTGTCACCAGTGCTTCGATCTCCAGCGCGTTGGCTTTGGCAACAAGCGCTTCGATCTCTGCCGTCAGGGCAGGCAGGTTCTGGGTCGCAGCCTCGATATTAGCGACGGTTGTGCCTGCGCTGTCGACCACGTTGCCGATCCGGCCCACAAGATCAGCCTCGCCCGCATCGCCCACAATGGTGTTCAATTCCGTCACGATGGCGCGTAGCTCGGACGGGATCGCCTGAATATCCTCTGATCCGACAATGTTGCGGGTGTCCTGCAACAGGGCCACGATCTCATCCGGGGCCTGGCTGACGCCCTCGCTGCGAACCACCTGATCCAGGCTGTCCATCAGGTCGATGGCAGAGGTCAGCAATTCCTCAATCGGCAGATCATTGACGCGGTCAAGGACGGTCTGTGCCTCATCGCCCACGTCGGCAATGGCGTTTTCCGTGGTTGGCAAGACGGGGAACGGCTCTGCCCCCAAGTCGACAAAGGCGCGTTCGGCATCGGGGTCTTCGTAAAGTTCGACATTCAGGGCACCCGACAGGATGTTGCCGGTGACGAGGCGGGCGCGCAGATTGGATGTGCGCACCATGTCGGTGATCAGGATAAGTGCGTCGTTCGGCGTGGCCTCTTCCGCCAGCCCCATGCGACCGGGTTCTACCGCGATGATGGTGCGTAACTGCACCAGCGGGCCGCTCACCCGATCCTCGACCGCCACGGCGCTGAGGTTGGTGACGTTGCCCACGCGTACACCCCGAAACCGGACCTCGGCCCCGGCCGTCAAGCCGCTGACGGAACCGTCAAAGAGGATCGCGAGGTTCAGGACCGGCAGATCGGGGTCGTCAAAGAGGCTGTTGCGCGCGACTTCTTCGCTGTCGAACAGGTCGAATGTGTCGCCGTCTGTGACGGGTTCTCCGCCTGAAACCAGCGTGTCAAAGGCCACGCCGCCTTCGATCAGCGATGCAAGCGAACTGACATTCAAAGCAATGCCGCCCGACCCCAGCGAAATTGAGAATCCCGAGGTGTCCCAGAACCGCGTGTTGGTGGTCATCCGGCGGTCAAAAGGGGCCTCGATAAAGGCGTCCACGGTGACGCTTTGCCCATCAGCCGAAAGGCGTGGGGTATCCAGAAAACCGACCTGAATGCCCTTGTGCAAAATGGGCGCGCCAGCGGTCAGCGAACTGCCGTCTTTGGTGCGCAGGGTGATGGCGGTGCCTTCGTCATTCACCCGCGAAATGGGTGGTTCTTCGAGGCCGATAAACGCGAATTGCTGCACATCGGGGTTATCGTTCCAACTACCTTCGATGTAGACGCCCGAAAGCACCGTATCGAGGCCCGAAATCCCGCGCACCGAAACGTCAGGGCGTACGACCCAGAAACTGGCGTCCTGATCCAGATAGGGGGCGATGGTCTGGTCGATCCGGGCGTGGACCAGCACCTCTTGCAGGCCATCGGCAAATTCGACGTCCTCGACCCGCCCGATGGTGACGTCCTTATACCGGATCTCGGTTTCTTCTGCCTTGATACCAGAGGCGTTTTCAAAGCTGATTTCGATCAGCGTGCCCTGATTGGCATAGTTTTGATAGGCGACGGACAGCGACACGATCAAAGCGATGACCGGCACCAACCAGACCCAGGACAACCGCCGCAGCGGGCTGGGCTTGCCTTGCTTGATCTCCATCGGGGCGGGCGTGTCGGTCATGGATCTTTCCTGTCAGCGTCCCAGATCAACCGGGGATCAAAACTCTGGGCCGAGAACATCGTGAAAATGACCGAAAGCGCAAAGCTGAGCGCCGCAATCCCGGGGTTGATCGAGGCAATTGTATTCAACTGCACGAGCGCCGAAAGAATTGCAACGACGAAGACGTCGATCATCGACCAGCGCCCAATGAATTCAACGAAGTCATAAAGCTTGTGCCGCTGATGCATGTTCAGAATGGACCGTCTCTGCACCGAAAGGGCAAGGTAGGCGATGGCGATAAACTTGCCGATGGGGATCAGGATGGAGGCCACGAACACCACCGCCGCAATGCCATAGGCGTGGTGATGCACCAGATCGACGACACCGCCCAGAATGGTGCTTTCGGTATGTTCGACAAGCGTGCGGGTGATCAGCATCGGATAGATGTTGGCGGGAAAGAACAGGATGATCCCGGCGATCAGCCACGCCCAAACTTTCTGCAGGCTTTGCGCATCACGGCTTTGCAACCGGCCATGACAGCGGTCGCAGTGCGGTGTGCCCATTTGATGGACCTGTCCGCAGCGTCGGCAGGCCACCAGACCCGCCTCGCGGGCGGTGATCAGGCCGCCTGTTGCGTGGCTTTGTCCAAGGCTTCCCAAATCGCATACCTGTTCATGATCTGATCTTTGACGACGGTGATAATCACCAGCGCGGCGAAGGCCCAGAATGCCGGGCCAAGAGTAACGGTTGCAAGGCCCGCGACCTTGATCAGTGCGACGGTCACGCCGACCATAAAGATCTCGGCCATGGCCCAGGGGCGCAGCGTCTCCGCCAAGGCATAGGCCTGCCGGGCAAGGGGGCGGGGGGTTGTCCCGCGCACCAAGGGGCCGATGGCATAGATGATGGCGGCCAGTCGGGTCAGCGGCAGGATGATGATGAACATCGCCACAGCCACCGCCAGCGGCAAGGCAAGACCGGCGTTAAAGGCCGTAATCGCATTGAACACCGATGTCGCGTTGTGGTTGCCCGAGACATCCAGATCCATGAACGGAAAGCTGATTGCCGCAATCATCAGGACAAAGGCCGAAACCGCCAGACTGACCACGCTGGCCAGTGCACCGGGGCGCGAGGTCTGAAGGACAGCATGACAGCGCTGGCATGCCGCGGACGCCCCATCAGGCAGCGTCGCAGCGGTATGCAATGTATCGCAATGATGGCAGGCGACGAGGTCTTTCAATGGCGGCAAAGACATGGCGTGCGGGGTCCGGTTCACGGGCGCTGAGTCGCCCTTTGGTCAAATATAGTGATGCCGCTTAGTGAACGCCATGCGGCATGCCTCGAATTGGTTTTTCGTTTTCACATCAAGACTATACGCGGAACACCTCATGTATCAGTTTAGCGTGATATCGCAGGGAAGTGCATGTTTCAGCACCCTTTCGGCATTTGGGATGTCATTGCCTTCTGCCCGGCGGGTTGCAACAGCGCGCGAGTAATTGAGCGAGAGCCAGCGCTGAATCAATCGCGCCCGCAATTGATCCATTGGAACATCCAGCCGCGCGGTCAGGTCCCACAAGGGGGCCAAAAACTCCCACGGGGCCTCTTCAAACATCAGGTAGTTGCCTTCGACCAAGACGACCTGCGTGTCGGCGGGCACTTCGATGGCGCCGGCAATGGCCTGATCCTGCGTCCGGTCGAACATCGGCGCAAAGACTTCAACATTCTCTTTCAAGCGATTGATAAGATTTATGAAACCGTCCGCATCAAACGTCTCTGGTGCGCCCTTGCGTGGCCGCATATCGCGGGCGTCAAGGATGTCGTTGTGCAAATGGAAGCCGTCCATTGGCACCACAACGGTCTTGACCTTCTGCACCACAAGGCGGCGCGCCAATTCGCTGGCAAGGGTTGATTTGCCGCTTGCGGGTGCGCCCACGATCCCCACCAGCACGCGCGGTTGTTCGGCGCAAAGCGCGTGGACGCGCTCGGCCAGCGTATTGACGTGCATTGTAATGTCCTGCACCGGATTACCTGCTCTGATTTTGTTGGCTTTGGGCCAGATTAGGCAAAGCACACGCCGGGGGCGAGTGCAAAATGCTGCAATGGCAAAAAACAGCAGGACTTGGCGTTTTGCGCCTTCTGCCCTAGCTATGGCGCATGACGAAAACGACCCCTTCCCCCAAACGTCTGGCCTGGTACTGGCGCCTTTGGGCGTTGCTTTACGGCACATGGAATGTCGCGTCAGAACGGCACGTGGGCCTGATTTCGGCGGGCGTTGCCTTTTTTGGCATTTTTGCAATTTTTCCCGCGATTTCGGCGGTGATTGCCATCTTCGGTTTGGTGGCTGACCCGGTCATTGTGCTCGAACAGATTGCCTTGATGCGGGATATCATCCCCAAAGAGGCCTACGATATGCTGGTCGGGCAGATGCAGCGATTGCTGGCGGCGGGAACTGGCACGCTTGGATGGGCGACGTTCGTATCCATTGCGCTGGCGCTATGGGCCTCGCGCGCCGGAGTTGCGGCGCTGATGGGCGGGTTGAATGCGATTGCGGACAGGCCCCCGCGCAATGGGTTCAAGCAGATCATTGTGGCGCTGACACTGACCCTTTGCCTTGTGGCACTGGCAATCACTGCCATGATGGCCGTGATTGTGGCCCCGATTGCGATCGCCTTTGCGCCAATCGGAGAGGGGTCTGCGTTAATCCTTGAAGGCGTGCGCTGGCTGGTGGCGTTTTTCGTGCTTTATGCCGCGCTCGCACTTCTTTATCGGTTTGGCCCCAACCAACGCGGCGCGCGACTGCGCTGGTTTACTATCGGCGCGGCCACGGCCATCGCGCTTTGGATCGGTGCGTCAGCGGGGCTCAGCTATTACCTGACCAATTTCGCCAGCTATAATGAGGTCTATGGTTCGCTTGGCGCGGTGATCGGCATGCTGCTTTGGCTCTACATAACGTCCTACCTGATCTTGCTTGGCGCGGCGCTGAACCTGCAGGTTCATGGACGGGTTGACGGGGAAAGCACCTGATTTCACGCACGATTTTGGTGAATGTGTCACAAATAAGGCGCAAATTCCGCCAGATTCCCCCTAACTTTTCCTAGAAATAGCGAATCGATCAAGATAGTGTGGTCGCAATCAAAATGGACACGACCCCAAAAGAGGGCGTGCAACGAGGCGGAGCAAATAAAATGTCAGCGATTGATTTCGTTGTCCGTGGTGATGCGGGCGTAGTGGAGCGCGGCGCAGTCACAGGATCGGACAGCATTGTTGCGGGGGCGGGTCAGCAGATATCGCTGAACCTTCAGCGGAGCCACATCCTTTCTTACACCCGACAGGGGCAGGCCCTTCAGATCACATTGGTCGATGGGCAGATCATCACGATCGAGGGGTTCTTTGCGCCCGACGGGTCGGTCGAGAACCAGCTGTTCATCTCATCCAGCGGTCAGTTGGCAGAGGTGCAACTGTCCGCATCCGACGGCAACCTGTTTTACGCGCAATATGCGGACGCCGACAGTTTCGGCAAATGGTCCCCTGATGACGCCCTTTATTTTGTGGAAGCCGCAGATCTGCCGATCGCCGGGGTAGAGCCCGCATCGGAAGCAGGCATGCTGGGCGTGCCACTTTTGGCGGGTCTGGGTGGTTTGGGCGCTGCCCTGCCTGTTGCTGCGGCTGCGGCCGGCGGTGCGCTGCTTTTGGGTGGCAATGAAAGCCCCGATGCCGAGGAAGACGTCGAAACCGAAGGTGGCGGCGGTGGCGTTGAAGCGCCCGGCCCATCAAACCCTGAAGAGGTTGATCCCCCCGTCGATCCTGAAGAGCCCGTCGACCCGGTTGATCCTGTCGATCCGCCAGTGGTGGCGATCACAGATGGCACCAAGTCGCAGGGTCATGTCGTCAATGACGCGGATCACAGCGACGGCGTTGACCTTTCGGGCACCGGCACACCGGGTGCCAGCGGCACAATCACCGTGGGTGATGTGACCAAGGACATCACTGTCGATGCTGACGGCAACTGGACCGCGACGTTTGACCCGACAGAGATTGAAGGCGGCGAATACGAAATCGACGTCACCGTCACGCTGACCAACGAGGGCGGCACAGCCACCTCATCCGACGTGATCGTCATCGACACCTTTACCACCGTTGGCTTTGATGCCTCGACCGTTGAAGGTGAGGGTACGGTCAACTTTGCCGAAGAATCCGACGGTGTTGTGCTGACAGGCACGACGCAAGCCGGGTCCAGCGTTGTCGTCAGCTTTGGCGGCAATGACTACAATGCCACCGTTTCGGGCGGCACCTGGTCACTGGATGTGCCCGCAGGCACCTTCGCGCAGGGCGAATATGACGTGGATATCACGGTCACCGCGACGGATGCCTATGGCAACACGGCCTCGACCACGGATACGCTCAACATCGACACGATCACCCATATCACCATGGACACAAGTGCCGTGGGCGGTGATGGCACGATCAACATGTTTGAACATGATGGCGGCGCGACCGTGGTGGGCACTGCACAGGCTTTCGCCAGTGTTGAGGTCACGATGAACGGCCACGTCAACACGGTGCAGGCAGATGGTGACGGCATCTGGTCCACGACCTACACAAGCGCGCAGGTGCCAACCGGGACGCTGACGCAGACCGTGACGGCTGTGGCCACAGACGCCGCAGGTAACACCGCCAGCACATCAGGCACCTTCAACATCGACACCGAACTGGCTGTTACTGTGGACACCGCAAACGTCGAAACCGACGGCGTGGTCAACATGGTTGAGCGTTCTGACGGCGTGACGCTGACCGGCACATCTGATCCGGGCGCATCGGTGCAGGTCGTCTTCGAAAACGGCGTGCGCACCGTGACGGCTGATGGCGACGGCAACTGGTCAGCAGACTTTGCCACCAGCGAAATCCGCACCGGCGATGTTGAGGTCGGCGCGCCGGTCACGGTCACCGCTACGGATGCCGCAGGCAACGTGGCCACCACGAATGGAACGGTTCAGCTTGATACATACGTCAATCGCCTTGCCAACGTCGGCGTGGTCGAGGGCGACGATGTGGTCAACAACGCAGAGGCCGCCGACGGCATCACGCTGCAAGGCGTGGTCGAGCAGGGCTCGACCGTCAACGTCACCTTCGAGGGCGTGACCCGGGCCGCCACCGTCAACAGCGATGGCACCTGGTCGGTCGACTTTGCAGCCGACGAAATCCCCTCGGGCGAATATGTCGCCAACGTGGTGATTGAGGCGACGGACGCTGCAGGCAACACCGCCAGCATCACCGACACCTTCACCGTGGATACGGTCGCGCCTGACGCGCCCAATATTCAGGGCTTTGGCAAGGATCACGATGGCGTCGATACCGTCCGCGTGCTGGCCGAGGGCGATACCGCTGCGAACCCGCGTGAGTTCCACGCAACCGAGAATGGCGGCGCTGATGCCAGCCAGCTGGACGCGACCGGTTTTGCAGGGCCCAGCAGCCAGACCTGGTACGAGTTCCCCGATGGCCAATCGGTTCCCGATGGCAGCCACATCGTCGTCACCGACAGCGATGCGGCGGGCAACTCCAACTCCACGCTCTTTGTGCTGGATGACATCAGCGGCTCTGTTGTGGATGTGACAGGCGCGGGCCTTGATAGCTTCAACATCGGTGCGATTGATCTGGAATTTGCAGAAGATAGCGAACTGACCCTGTCACTCGCCGATCTGGAAAGCATGAGCCAGAACGACAACACCCTGATTATCCACGGTAATTCTGATGATACGGTGACGCTTGAAGCGGCGGCAACAGCCGCAGGCACCACCACCATCGATAGCAAGACATATGATGTCTACACTGTGGGCGATGACGGCGGAAAGCTGATCATCGGCGAGGATGTAAATCTGATCACCCCGGTGGTCTGACGCACGAACAAGACCGGGGCCAGCAACGACTGGCCCCGTATCGCCCAAGCGACAATAAAAATATCCGGGGCAAAGCGGTGGTACGACAGGCAGTTTTCTACAGAACAAGTGCGCTTTGCGCAGCCATGGCCCTTGGCGGTTGCATGGAGGGCATGGCCGACAAGATCCCGTCGCTGCCCAGCATGGGTGCGGCCAGCCAACCCAGTACGGAAACCCTGTCACCTGTCCAGGCCAATGGCGAAAGCTCTGCAATCATCGAAAGCCTGATCGACCGCCGGTCACTTTTGCCATCGGGCCCCTATGCGCAGGTCTCCGGCGCGGTGCTTGCCGCCAATTCCCGCGCGGCAGAGGCTGATTTGCGCGCCGCCAAACTGCGGGCAGAGGCCCGCAATTCCAACTGGTTGCCCACGATTGGCCCCAATGTCTCGCTCACCTCGCTGGGTGACGTGGTCACGTCGCTGGTTGTTGATGCCGTGCTCTTTGACAACGGCGGCAAGAAGGCAGAGCGGGACTATGCCGCTGCCGATGTTGAGGTCGCAGCCGTGACGCTGGCGCAGGACACCAACCAGCGCGTCCTGCAAGGGCTGGAACTTTATCTCGCCGCCGAAAAGGCGCGCGCGCAGGCGCAGGTCAATGCCGATGCCATGGCGCAGATGGAACGTTACGCATACATCATGTCCGAACGGGTCAAGGGCGGCATTTCCAGCCGCGTTGACCTGAATATCGTGCAGCAAAAGCTGAATCAGATGCAGGCGCAGATGGCCTCTGACCAAGAGGCGACGATGACGGCGCTGGCCGAGCTTTCGGCGATGTCTGCCGCCCCCGTGGACGGCATTCGCGGTACATCAACCATCGGCAGCGAATTGACCGCCAAGCCGCTTGCAGTGCTCAAGGCAGAGGCCGAAGCCAGCCGTGCCATGGCCGAGGCGCGCGCCGCTCGTGCGGGCCTTTTGCCCAGCCTGACCGCCTCTGCCAGCCGGTCGGGTGGGGAAACCAACACAGGGTTGAACCTTGGCGGTGCGGGGATCGGCTTTGGCACCGGCGCCTCGCTGAAGGCGCTGGAAGAATCCCAGGCCGCCGCAAATGCCCGTGTCGGGCAGGTGCAGGAAGACACAAATCGCAAATTGCGTGCGCTCGAGGCAGAGCTTGCGTCATTGCAGCGGCAAGAGGTGCAGGCCCAGACATTGGCCGCGCAAGCCGCCGCCAACTATCAGGTTTACGCCGCGCAACAGCGCGAAGGCACAAGGTCTGTCCCCGAAACGGTCGGTCTGTTTGAAACCAAGGTCCGGGCAGAGCGCGAGGCCGCAGCCCTGCAATATGATGTGGCGCGCATCGCACTACAAATCGCAGCGCAAAAAGGTGTGCTTGTGGACGGAGACAAGATATGACCGGACCGGTGCTGGCCTTTGATATGAATGCCACGCGCGGTGCGAAACTGGGCCGGATCGAGCCCAAGCAGGTTGAGGTTGCGGTCGCCGCCAATACGGCACCCGAGGCCCCGATCGTCCACGTTGAAACCCCTGTGTCGCGTTACACCGAAAAGGCCGTCAACCGCGCCGATATCGCCGCTGTTTACGCCGGTATCCTCGGGGTGGAGCTGCAAAAGACTGACATCCTTGAACGTCTGACCGCCGACAGCGAAGACCTCAGCAGTGACGCGATTGCCACCGCACTTTCGAACGTTGGCCTGATCGCACACGTCACCCGCGCCTTGCCGCCCAAGCCCCAGATGTGGCCAGCACTGGCAGAGATGACGAGCGGGCAGGTGGTGCTTGTGCTGCGGCAGGACGATGACGTCCTGACCGTCTATGACACCACGCAACCCGACCATCAGGCCGAGGTGGAACTGACCGATTTTCTGCCTGTCTTTGCGGGCAAGGTTATTCGGGCCGATATCGCGTTGACCGAGTTGAACCGCCGGCACGCGGACAAGGGCCTTAAGGCCCATTGGTTCTGGGGCGAGATCTACAAATTCCGCCGGATCGTGGGCGAGGTCGCGGTTGGGTCTTTTGTGGCTAATCTTCTGGCCGTGGCCGTCGCACTCTTTAGCCTGCAGGTCTATGACCGCGTGATCCCGCATCAATCCATCGAAACCCTCTGGGTGCTGGCCATTGGTGCGGGCATGGCCATGCTGCTCGAAGCCTTCCTGCGCATCGCCCGCGCCCGCCTGATGGACGGAGCAGGGCGGCGGATTGAGATGCGGATCCAATCGCTTTTGATGGACCGCCTTTTGGGGATGCAGGCGGGTCAACCGGGGCAGACGCCCTCTGGCACCTTTGCCGCCGTGCGCGAGTTTTCGGCCATCCGCGAATTTTTTACCGCCTCGACCATCGGCACGCTGACTGACCTTCCGTTCATCGTGCTGTTTCTGGCGCTTGTGGCTTCAATCGGCGGCAACGTCGTCTGGGTTCTGTTTATCGGCGGCATCCTGATGGTCCTGCCCAGCTTCTTCATGCAGAAGAAGATGATGGAATTGACGCTCGCCACCCAAGGGGCCAGCACCAAATCCAGCCGTCTGCTGCACGAGGCGATTTATGACGCCGACACGATCAAGGCCCAACGCGGTGAGGAACGGTTCCGCCGCATTTGGGGTGAGTTGACCGCGCTGTCCTCCATCGCCACGTCCGAGCAGCGCAAGCTGGCCACCACGCTGACCTTCTGGTCGCAGGGTGTGCAACAGGCGACCTACGTGGCTGCCGTTGTGGTCGGCACCTTCATGGTGTTTCAAGGCACGTTCACCATCGGCACGATTATTGCCGTCGGCATCCTGACCAGCCGCACGCTTGGCCCGCTCACCGGGCTTGCCGCGACGCTGGCCCGCTGGGCGAATGTGAAAGCGGCACTTGAAGCGCTCGACCAGATCGCAGAGGCCCCGCAAGACATGGAAGAGGATCGCACCTATCTGCGGCGCGAAGCCTTGCGTGGCGAATATGAAGTGCGCGAGATGGGCTATGCCTACGACCCTGACGGTGCACGGACCCTCGATATTCCCGCGCTGAAAATCCCCTCAGGTCAGCATGTGGCGGTGCTTGGCGCCAACGGTTCCGGTAAATCGACCCTGCTCAAGATTCTTTCCGGCCTGCATCGCCCAACACAAGGGCGGGTGCTGATCGATGGCGTGGATATGGGGCAGGTGATGGCCCGCGATCTGCGCCGCTCCATCGGCTATCTCGGGCAAGAGGTGCGGCTTTTTGCCGGAACCCTGCGCGAGAACCTGAACCTGACTTTGCTGGAACGCGACGACAACCGCCTGATGGCGGCGCTTGATTTCGCGGGCCTCGGCCCCTTTGTCGCCAACCACCCCAAGGGGCTTGATCTGGAAATCCGCGACGGGGGCGAGGGGCTGTCGATTGGGCAGCGCCAATCCATCGGCTGGGCGCGGCTGTGGCTGCAAGACCCGAAAGTCTGCCTGCTTGACGAACCCACAGCTGCCCTTGACCAGACGCTTGAACAAACCCTTGTCAGCCGCCTGTCCACATGGCTTGAAGGGCGCACCGCGATCATCGCAACCCACCGCGTCCCGATCCTGCAACTAACCGACCGGGTGACGATCCTGCAAAACGGCCGTCTCTCGGTCGATGGTCCGCGGGATGAGGTTTTGGCCCATATGCAAAAGAACAAGAAGGCGGGCTGATGGCGACTGTTGACGCAGAATTCGAAAGCGGCATGCGCGGGTCCAGCCTGACGATCTGGCTGGTGGGCGCGACGGTCATGCTGTTCCTGCTTTGGGCGAAATTCGCCTGGATCGATGAAATCGTCCGCGCGCCGGGCGAAGTTGTCAGCGCCTCGCGCCCGCAGATCATCCAGAACCTGGAAGGCGGCATTCTGGCAGAGCTGCTGGTGGGTGAAGGGCATGTTGTGCAAGAGGGCGATGTGCTCGCCCGGTTGCGTGGCACGCAGTTCTCAACCTCTGTGACCGACCTTGAGGATCAGGTCATTGCCGCCGAAATCCGCCGCTTGCGGCTGGAGGCCGAGATTGCCGGGCTGTTCGATTTCTCCGTTCCCGCCGATGTGGCCGCGCGCTCGCCTGATATCCTTGCCTCTGAACGCGCGCTTTTGGCCGCGCGGCAGTCCGACTATGCCGCCAAGGTGGACGGCGCCCAGCGGGTCATGACCGAAACCAAGCGTGAACTGGCCAGCATGGAAGACATGTATGCGCGCGAGATCGTCAGCCTGCTCGAGACCACCCGTGCGCGCAAGGCCCACGCGGATGCCGAAGTGAAATACAACGAAATTGTCACCGGGGCAGAGCTGGAACGCGCCGGGGCCTATTCCGAAACGCTGCAACAACTCGCCACGCTGGCGCAGGATTTGCGCGTCGCCTCTGACCGCTTGCAGCGCACGACGATCCGCGCGCCGATGCGCGGGATCGTCAACAACCTTGGTGTGACGACTATCGGCGGTGTCATCCGTCCGGGGGAAGAGATTTTCCAGATCATCCCGCTGGATGATGAGTTGTTTGTCGAAGCACACGTAAAGCCCGAGGATATCGCCAATGTCATTCCGGGTCAGGCCGCGACAATCAAATTTTCGGCCTATGATTACACGATCTACGGCAGCTTGACCGGGCAGGTGACTGTCATATCTGCCGACACCTTCAAGGATGAACGCCGCGCCGACACAGATGCGCATTACAAGGTGACGCTGAAGGTCGACACCACCGATCTTGACGCGCGGCAGCAACAAATCCTGATCCGGCCGGGGATGCAGGCAGCGGTTGAGTTGCACACCGGTGAGAAGACCGTGTTGCACTATCTGACAAAGCCGCTTTACCGGTCCCGCGAAGCCCTGCGCGAGCCATAAGCGTGTTTCAGGTGGGCGTGTTGCGTGATCTTGACGTATCCGCCTGAACGACCCCATCGAGAATCCAGCCAATGGCCAGTCTGAACCGTTCGCTGCCGTCTCTGATCGCGTAACTTTGCATGTTCTGTCGCAAGATTGGCGTTTCTTCATGCGCGAGCTGCTTGCCCAACTCCTCGCGTATCTGAGGTGGACGGGTCAGATCATTTGCGATTGATCCGATAAGCAGCATGGTAATTGCGTCGCTCGCCTCTGCAATGGCTGCGCCGCTTAGCCCACCTTCGCTCAGGCATCCGAACATCAACTCTGTTGTGGTGGCGGTCCCGGGGCCGATGACGGCCTGACGCACAAAGATCATGCCTGCGCCCGGTGTGTCCAAAAGCCTTCTGCGAAGGTCTTCCAGAAATGCGATCAAACGATCCCGCCACAATTCTTCGGTGCGGGGCACCCGCGCCGCTGAAAAGAACAGGCTGTCTACGGCACGCGTGGCAAGTTGGTTTTTGTCGTCGACATGGTGATAGATCGCCATGGCCGATACGCCGCATTCTTCTGCCACGCGCCGCATCGTCAGGGCGGACGGGTCGCTGGACCTTAGGACAACAAGCGACGCTTCAACAATTTTTTCGACCGTTAAGTCACGGCGCTGACTGGTTTTCTGGGGGCGTTTGGCTGACTTCGACATGGAGATACTTTACAACGTATATTTAATTTTACAATGTAAAGTTATGCAGATTCGGTTAAGGAGATACGCATGGGTGTCGAGGGATTGAAAGTTGGCGTGATCGGCGGCAGCATCGCGGGCTGTGCTGCGGCAACGGCGCTGACGCGCGCAGGTTGCGTTGTGGATGTGTTTGAACGATCGTCCAAAGGCCTGATGGACCGGGGGTCTGGCATCGGTATCCCTGGCCCATTGCGCACAACCTTGTTGGAGAAAGGATACCTTCCCAAGGACTTCCCGAGTTGCGAGATGAAAACGCGCTGGTGGCAATTTCCTGACGGTAGTCTTGTTGGCAACCGCTTGTGGACTCAGCCAACCCCCGCTTTTGCCAACAACTGGGGCAACCTTTGGCGTGCACTGCGGGAAACGGTGTCGGATGACATCTATCACGAAGGCAAGATGTTATCGGATTATCATGAGACCTCCGATGCCGTGACGGTGACCTTTCGGGACGGGGAGACGCGTGATTTTGACCTTCTCATTGGTGCGGATGGCTATAACTCTGCCGTACGTCAAAGGATGCATCCCCATGTCGAAACGGAATATGCAGGCTATGTGTTGTGGCGCGGAAACTATCCCGAGGCAGACGTCACAGATACCCATCTGATCGCGGCGATGGGCGAGGAAACCGCTTGGCTGACCGTTCCCTTTCAGGGCGGGCACGGCGTACTTTACATGATCCCCAACTTTGACGGCAGCACCGCGACAGGGCAGCGCCGGGTGAACTGGGCAGTGTATGCGCCTTGCCCTGCGAGCCAACCGTTGAGCGGTGTGGAATCCGTTCCCCCGGGTGGTGTCACGCAAGAGGCCTTTGCCGCGTTTCAAAAGCTGTTGGAAGATCACTTTCCCCCCGCGATCCGCGACCTTATCGCCCATACCGGCCACGCAAACGTATCGATACAGCCGATCTACGACAGCGTTGTGGACACTTATGTCAGCGATAGAACGCTGCTGATTGGCGATGCGGGGACGATGACACGCCCCCATACTGCAAGTGGCGCGACAAAAGCGCTGGAGGACGCGCTGGCGCTGGAAGCACTTGCGGCCACAGCGGGTGATTTGCCGGAATTGCTGGAAAGCTACGACGCGCAGCGGTGTGGGCAAGCAAAGACACTTAGCCAGATCGGTCGCCGCATCGGTCAGATGCAGGTCGTTGAAACCCCCAATTGGGGGAGTATGTCGCCGAAAGACTTTGAGGACCTGCACGCCGCGATCCTGTCCGGCGAAAAGCTCTATCTTTATGGTGACAAGGTCTGAGGGATGGTCACGGCGCGCCATGGCGTCGTTACGATCAGCCTGATGTCGCTGAAACCAAACGGTCCGGAAGGCGTCCCCAAGTCCAAATCGAATGGGCAGATCATCGTTTCTTGATCGGGTTCAAACAATTGGGCTCTTCGCACGACCAAACACCGGGATCTCGGCCTTTGCCAATGGCCCAATGGCCGGGACAGGCGCCCTAGATGCCCAAAGCCAGTGCTGCAAGCGCCAGAGCCGCTGGAACCGTTTGTGCGTAAAGCGCGGCTTTCACGGCCGTCAATGCACCCACAATGCCTGCGACAGCTACGCAAAGCAGTAAAAAGACCTGCATCGCCGTGTTTCCGGTCGCCAGTGCAAAAATCACGCCCACGCCTAGAAAGGCGTTGTAAAGGCCTTGATTGGCGGCCATCGCCTTGGTTTGGGACGCCAGTTCCGGGCTCATGCCAAAGACCTTGCGGGTGCGCGGATGTTCCCAGCGAAAGCTTTCAAGCACCATGAAATAAAGGTGAATTGCACCTACCAGCAGGGTCAGAATGCTCATGATCATCTGCGGTTCCTCTGCAGTGCTGTTGGGTATCTTCGGTTCAAACTTGACCACCTGAAATTTGGATGGTCTGTCCATTGATGCTACGCGCGCCCTCTGAACATAACCACATCGCGGCAGATGTCGTTTCATCCACCTGCAAAAGGCGATGATGCCGGTTGCCCTTTGCGATGGCTGCCACGGCGCCCGCTTCGTCGGTGTCGAACCGGCGCATCAGGCCGGGAATCTGGTTTTGCACGATGTCGGTATCAACATAACCGGGGCAAAGGGCGTTAAAGGTGATGGGGCGGCGCATGTATTCCTCGGACAGGCCCCGGATCAGCCCGATGACGCCGTGTTTGGTTGCTGTATAGGGGATGGCCCCTTTCAAACCCCGCACCCCGGCAATCGAACTGACAACGATCATCCGCGCAGGCGTCTCTGCTTTCAGCGTGGCAAGCGCGGCTTGAAACGTCAGGAAAACCCCATCAAGATTGATCGTCATGGTGCGCCGCCAGTCCGCAAGGCTAAGGCGTTCGAATGCGCCACCCTCGGCAATGCCCGCATTGGCCACACAAATCTGCACCGGACCCCGCGCGGCCGCCGCCGCGGCGATGCCGTCACGCACCGAAGCCTCTTGAGCCACATCCATCTGCACCGGGTGTAGCCGGGGAGATGTGGCTGCGACCTCTTCCAGGACGTCCATCCGTCGGCCCGTGATTGTCACCTCTGCGCCTGCGCCAGCCAATGCCTCTGCGATGCCGCGTCCGATGCCGGTGCCGCCACCTGTGACCAATGCGTGCTTGCCTGTGTGTTCCATCCGACCCCCGATTGTTGTCCACAGACTATCCCGTGACAGCGAGGGGGCAAGGGGGCATGGTGGGGTCATGAAATGGATTGATCTGCCGCCCTTATGGCTTTTGGCCTTTGCCGTGCTGACATGGTTCAGCGGCGGGCTGTGGACTTTGGTGCTGCCAACATGGCTCGGCACATTGCTGGTGCTGGGCGGGCTTGCGCTGATGGTGCTTGCGATCCTGCAAATGCGGCGCAAGCGCACAACTGTGATCCCGCACATGCAGCCCGCTGCACTGGTGGATGACGGTATCTTTGCCTATAGCCGCAACCCGATCTATCTGGGCGATGCGCTGATCCTCGCCGGACTTGCGCTGCGCTGGGACGCGCCGATTGGCTTGTTGCTGGTCCCGGCCTTCATGTGGGTGATCCAGACACGCTTTATCCGCGCCGAGGAAGCGCGGCTACAATCCGCATTTGGTGCCGCTTTCACGGCCTATACCCAGCGGACCCGACGCTGGGTTTAGCGTAAACACTGTTCAGAACGCCGGACGTTCCCTTGTGAAATATTCTTGCGCGCTATAATCAACCGCCAAAGCTGACCGCCAAAGGGGGATCCTTCGTGAAAATCGGTACGCCAAAGGAAACATTTGAGGGCGAAGCCCGCGTCGCCATGACGCCTGCATCGGCCAAGGACCTGCAAAAGTTAGGCCATGAATGTCTGATCGAAACCGGGGCAGGTGCCTTGGCCGGGTTCTCTGACGCTGATTACAAGGATGCGGGCGTCAAGGTGGTCAAGACCGCCGCTGCATTGTTCAAAGAGGCCGATACAGTCGCCAAGGTCCGTGCACCCTCTGACGCCGAAATGAAGAAATTGCGCGACGGTCAGACGCTGATCTCTTTCTTCTCGCCCGTCGCTGATGAAGCCAAGATGCAGGCGGCGGCCAAGAAAGGCACCACCGTCATCGCGATGGAGATGATCCCGCGTATTTCCCGCGCCCAGAAGATGGACGCGCTGTCATCCATGGCCAATATCGCAGGTTATCGCGCGGTGATCGAAGCGGGGAACAACTTTGGCCGCTTCTTTACCGGTCAGATCACCGCTGCTGGTAAGGTCCCGCCTGCCAAGGTGCTGGTTGTCGGCGCTGGTGTTGCGGGCCTTGCCGCTATTGGCACGTCCACCTCGCTTGGTGCCATCACGCTGGCGTTTGACGTCCGTCCGGAAGTGGCGGAACAGGTTGAATCGATGGGCGCCGAATTCGTCTACCTCGACTTTGAGGAAGAACAGCAGGATGGTGCGGCAACCGGTGGCTATGCCTCTGTTTCCTCACCGGAATTCCGCGAAGCCCAGCTTGCCAAGTTCCGCGAACTGGCGCCCGAAGTTGACATCGTCATCACGACGGCCCTGATCCCCAACCGCGAAGCGCCAGAGCTTTGGACCGAGGATATGGTCAAGTCCATGAAGCCCGGTTCGGTGATTGTCGACCTTGCTGCCGAAAAAGGCGGTAACTGCAAACTGACCGTCGCGGATGAAAAGATCGTGACCGACAACGGCGTGACGATTATCGGCTACACCGATTTCCCCAGCCGGATGGCCACACAGGCCTCGACGCTTTATGCCACCAATATCCGCCACTTGATGACGGATCTGACGCCGGAAAAGGACGGCGTTGTGGTGCATGACATGGAAGATGACGTCATCCGGGGTGCTACAATCGCCTACGCCAAAGAGGTTACCTTCCCGCCGCCACCCCCCAAGGTGACCGCCATCGCTGCGGCCCCCAAGAAGGAAGCGCCAAAGGAACTGACACCAGAAGAGTTGCGCGCAAAAGAGGTTGCCGAGTTCAAGCAACAGACGCGCAATCAGGTCACGCTTTTGACCGTCGGCGCGGCAGCCTTGTTGCTGGTCGGCCTCGTCGCCCCGGCAAGCTTCATGCAGCACTTTATCGTCTTTGTGCTGTCGGTCTTTGTCGGCTTTCAGGTGATTTGGGGCGTGGCGCATTCGCTGCACACCCCGCTCATGGCGGTCACAAACGCGATTTCCTCGATCATCATTCTGGGTGCGCTGATGCAGATCGGCTCTGGCTCATGGCTTGTGATGATCCTCGCGGCGGCTTCGGTCTTTATGGCCGGTATCAACATTTTCGGCGGCTTCATGGTGACACGGCGGATGCTCGCCATGTTCCAGAAGTCTTAAGGGAGAAGAGTAATGGATTTCGGTTTCACAACAGCGGCTTACGTGGTCGCAGCCGTTCTTTTCATCTTCTCTCTGGGCGGGTTGTCCGGGCAGGAAAGCGCAAAGCGGGCCGTCTGGTATGGCATCGTCGGCATGGCTCTGGCGGTGGTCGCTACGCTGCTGGGGCCGGGTGCTGGCCTGTGGCTCTTGTCGCTGGTGCTGATTGCGGCCGGTGGTTTTATCGGGATGCAGCTTTCGCAGCGCGTACAGATGACGCAGATGCCGGAACTTGTCGCGGCTATGCACAGTCTCGTGGGCTTGGCTGCAGTCTTTGTCGGCCTCAACGCGCATATTGAGATCGGCCGCGTCGCGGCCGCATTTGCCAGTGCGGAGTTGCCCTTCCCGCAGCTTGACTACGGCAGCCTGACCGGCGCGGCAAAGGATGTCGCCAGCGAATTCCGTGGCTTTGCCGCCATCGTTGCCAAGAAAACAGGGGTCGAGATTAACATCCTGCGCGTCGAATTGGTGCTGGGCATCTGGATCGGCGCGGTGACCTTTACCGGCTCTGTTATCGCTTATGCAAAGCTTTCGGGCGATTCCAGCCTCTTGCCGTTCAGCGTGGACACGGCGGCCAAGAAACTTCCGGGCGGGCATCTGCTGAACATCGCAGCCGCTGCGCTCTCGGTCATCTGCCTGATCTGGTATCTGGCCTCTGGTGCGACGCTGCCGCTGTTCCTACTAACGCTCGCGGGCCTGTTCATCGGCTACCACCTGATCATGGGCATCGGCGGCGCGGACATGCCTGTCGTGGTCTCGATGCTCAACAGCTACTCTGGCTGGGCGGCCGCAGCCATCGGCTTCTCGCTTGGCAATGACCTCTTGATCGTTGTTGGTGCGCTTGTGGGCTCCTCCGGTGCGATCCTTTCCTACATCATGTGTAAGGCGATGAACCGCAGCTTTGTCTCGGTCATCCTGGGCGGCTTCGGCGGCCCCGCGGGTGAGCAGATGGCCGTAGAAGGTGAGCAGGTCGCGATTGATGCTGATGGCGTGGCAGTGGCCCTGAATGAGGCGGATAGCGTCATCATCATCCCCGGCTACGGCATGGCCGTCGCTCAGGCGCAAACAGCGGTGGCCGAACTGGTCAAAAAGCTGCGCGCCAAGGGCAAGAACGTTCGTTTTGCCATCCACCCGGTCGCGGGCCGTCTGCCCGGGCATATGAACGTGCTGCTGGCCGAGGCCAAAGTGCCTTATGACATCGTGATGGAGATGGACGAGATCAACGACGACTTCCCTGATACGGACGTCGCCATTGTCATCGGCTCCAATGATATCGTGAACCCTGCGGCGCAAGACGATCCCAACAGCCCCATCGCTGGCATGCCGGTGCTGGAATGCTGGAAGGCCAAACAGGTCTTTGTGTCCAAGCGCGGGCAGGGAACGGGCTATTCGGGCATCGAAAATCCGCTGTTCTTCAAGGACAACACGCGGATGTTCTATGGCGATGCCAAGGCCTCGCTCGATAGCTTGCTGCCCAAGATCGACTGATCTGGCAACACCCCCGAACACGCAACGCCCGGCCCGCAACGGCCGGGCGTTTTTCGTGAAAAGACAAACCATATCAAGAGCTTGCCATGCCCGTCAACACTGCGTTTCCTTGCAGGGACGCAGGACACGCCGTACAATTCTCGACATCGTTAACGTTGAGAGTAGATCGAAGATGAGAGTTCAGAACGGGGCATTGGCAATGGTGGTTCTGGTCGGGCTGGCCGCTTGTGGCGGCAGTTCCGTCCCGGTCGTGGTGACAGAACCGGACCCTTTTGATGCCTTTCTTGAACGCCGCGACGCGGGCGTGACGCTGATCGAAAACCTGCCAAAGTTCGGCACGACCCATGCCGCCATGCCTGACAGCGGCAGCGCGCAGTTCAGCGGTGCGGCGGGCATGATCATCGATCCCGTGTTCGAAACGGATGCTGACGATGTTTATGTGCTTGGCGATGTTGCCTTAACCGCGCGGTTTGCCGGGAATGGTTCGGTGACCGGAGAGATCACCAACATGCAAGGCACGCAGGGCACGACGCGTGCAAACAGCACCTTCTTTGATGTGGGTGGACGTATCGCAATCGGGACAAATCGCTCGCAAATCGGAAACGTGCCCGAAGACGGCCTCGACCCCAACCAGTTCCTTGCGGATTATCGCGGGCGTATCACAACGCCTGATGACCGATATGACATCTCTGGCTTTGTGGTTGGTCGCTTTCTTGGCACCGACCCGTCCCGCCCGCAAGCGCCGATGAAGGGCCTGACGGCCAACAGCGTCAGCGGCCTTTCCATCGACAGCGATGGTGATGATGCCGAGGTTTTTCTTGAGATTGGTGCGACCCGAAACTGAACCGTGCCTTGAAACAGATCGCATTAGCGAATTGTTGGTGAATCGCGATTAAGGACATTCCTGCCACGCTGAACAAGGTAGGAAGGGCATATGCGACTGTCGCGCGTTTGCGCATATTTTCTGTTTGCCTGTCTGTTGACTTTGGCGGGTTGCGGCGGTGCTGGCGGCACTGGTCCCGTGACGACAAACGACCCGCCGCCCGTAACCGTCACGCTGGCAAACGAAAGCTTTGGACCCTCTCGATTTGAGCAGTTCCAGACCCGCGCGGACCGGCTCGCTGCGATTACGGCTGAGGTGGCAGAGTTGTCCGGCACGCAATTCAAGGCTGTCCCGTCCACGGGAACTGCGTATTTTGCCGGGATGTCGGGGCTGCGGATAAATGCTGACGGCGCCCGCAATCTGCCAGAGATCAATCTGCTTGGGTACGCCGAACTTGTCACCGATTTTGGTGCAGACACGGTTGCGGGTCAAATCATCAACCTGCAGGGCCATCAAGGGCGCAGCCCGTCAGATGGGGGCATCGTCAATGTTGATGGTGCGATCCTGATCGGCGAAAACCAAAGCCAGATCGGTGTGGCCCCGGACCCGTCTCTGGGCGAGGCGCAGAACCGGTTTTATGCCGACTACGCCGGAAACCTGCGATCAGAACTGGGTACGATGCAGATATCCGGGGGCCTGACTGGCATCTTGCGCGGGACCCGCGTGAACCAGCCTGCCGACCAATCCAATGTCAAAGCGGTTGAAGCGTCGGATTCCGCACCGGTGATCCGCGTGGATGGCGTCGCACGCAGCGGATCTGTCACCGTCGTCGGACGGAACTGAAGGGACGGGCAGGGGCCTCTGCCCAGGTGCCGGGGGACAGACCCGCAACCGACCAATCCCCCACAGACCAACGGACCAGCCGCAGCGTCGGAAAGCCCACATGCGCCGTCATCCGTCGCACCTGCCTGTTACGACCTTCGCGCAGCGTGACCTCAATCCAGCGATCCGGCACCGATTTGCGAAACCGCACAGGTGGGACACGGTCCCAAAGGGCAGGCGGGTCGATCAGCCGGACGCCTGCGGGCTTCGTCGGCCCGTCTTTCAGCGTCACACCATCACGCAAGGGTTGCAAATCCGCATCAGTCGGCGCGCCTTCGACCTGAACCAGATAGGTCTTGGCCGCCTTGTGGCGCGGGTCCGCAATCTGCGCCTGCATCCGCCCATCATCCGTCAGCACCAATAATCCTTCGCTGTCCCGGTCCAGACGTCCCGCTGGATAAACCCCTGGTATGTCAATGAAATTTGACAAAGTGGGCCGCGGAGAGGGGCTGCGTGCATCCGTAAATTGCGACAGCACACCATAGGGTTTGTTGAACAGGATCACACGGGCCATGGCGCGATGCTTAGCCTGATCCATGCGCCCCCGTCCACGCCGTTATGAATTCTTCACCATGGTGCATTTTGCATCTTGCACGAATCCGCAAGTGGTCTAAATGGGCGCTCATAGACGCCAACGCACGCGCCTCTGGCCTGCAACCTGCATGAGTTTATGTAGCGACGGTAACGTCTCCCTTGGAACTGAGCGGTCTGTGCCAGCACATGCTGGAATGGCCGGGTCTTTTGGAGATTGACCCATGATGCATGCCCCCGGCGCCTTTGCGCCTTCTTTCGCTGTCAAATCCCGTCTGGATGCTTATGTCGCTGATCGCGACTTTGACAAACCGACCCTTGTGATCGACGTGGACCGGGTTGAGACCCAGTTCAACGCGCTCAAGGCGGGCCTTGGTCGCGCTGACATCCACTATGCTGTCAAGGCCAACCCCGCCCGCGAAATCATCGCGCGGCTCGTGGATTTGGGCAGCCATTTTGATGCCGCATCGCGTGAAGAGATCCGGTTGTGCCTCAGCGAAGGTGCCGCGCCGTCAGAGGTGTCATTTGGCAACACGATCAAGCGCGCCTCTGACATCGCCTGGGCGCATGATCAGGGCATCACGCTTTTTGCCGCTGACGCCGAAGAAGAGCTCGAAAAAATCGCCGCTCACGCCCCCGGCGCGCGCGTCTACATCCGCCTGATCGTTGAGGTGTCAGAGGCCGACTGGCCCTTGTCGCGCAAATTCGGGTGTGATCGTGACACTGCGATGCGCTTGCTGGACGTTGCCAAGGCGCTTGGCCTGAACCCGGTTGGTTTTTCTTTCCACGTCGGCTCTCAGACCCGCCGGGCCGAAATGTGGGCACCGACGCTGGATCAGATGTCGGCGATCTGGAAAGCCGCCAAGGATGCGGGCCACGACCTGACACTGCTAAACATCGGCGGCGGCTTCCCGGCGTTCTATGGTGAGGAAATTCAGGCCCCCACCGATTACGCCGCCGCCGTCATGGACCTGATCGAGGCGCGCTTTGCGGGCGTTGCCCAGATCATGGCAGAACCGGGTCGCGGCATGGTGGCCGAGGCGGGCGTGATCGTGGCCGAGGTCATGCTGGTCAGCCGCAAGTCTGATCGCGATATGCATCGCTGGGTCTACCTCGACATTGGGCGTTTCTCTGGCCTGGCCGAGACCGAGGGCGAGGCGATCCGCTATCAGTTTGAAACACTGCGTGACGCTGATCCGATGGGCCCTTGCATCATGGCTGGCCCGTCGTGTGACAGCGCGGATGTGCTTTATGAAAAGCGGCCGATGCAACTGCCGCTCACGTTGAAATCGGGCGACCGGGTGCTGATCCGCAACACCGGGGCCTATACCTCGACCTATTCCTCGGTCTGCTTCAACGGCTTCCCGCCGTTGGATGTGGTTGTGATCTAAGGGTAATTGCATTCCCCCATGTCACGAAAGGCGGCGCACGGTATACCATTGTGCGCCGCTAACCATTTATAATGTAACAATTTTTTGTTGCGCCTCGGGAAATTGACGCTAGGTTCTCGACAAACAGGACATCAAAGGCGCACCTCCCATGCCTCCCATCGCCGACCATCCGCTTCGCTATGCGATGGCAAATGAACTTCACGCGCGACCCTTCCCGCGGGTCGCCGCCCCCAGCCGCGCAGCCTATCTCGCAATCAAACCGGCCGAAAATGCGGCTGGTCGGGATCGGGACGTGGACCGGGCGCATCTGATTGCCTTGCTCGACCGTTTTGGCGCGCCGCACCCACAACCGGGGGCCACGCATTATTCGGGCCAGATCGGCAAGCACATGCTGAAATGGGAGAGTCACACGGAATTTGTGACTTACACCGTCTTTGGGGATGGCGTGGCAGAGCGGCCTTTTGATGCCGGTACCTTTGCGGTGTTTCCAGAGGATTGGCTGGACGCGGCACCTGGCACGCGCGTGACCTCTGCCCTGATCCGCGTTGAAACGGCCAAAGGCGATGCGGGCATCGCCGAAAAGGTCCGCGACTGGTTTGTGCCTGAAAGCCTTGCGATCAGCCGGATGTTGGATGACGAACTGGTCGTGGCAGCGGATTTTCGCATCGATGTTGGTGGTCACATGCGCTTTGCCGTCTTCGCCCGGCCAGAGGCGGGCAGCCAGCGCATCGGCCGCGTGGTGCAACGGCTATGCGAGATTGAGACCTATAAGGCGATGTCGATGCTTGGCCTAAGCCGCGCGCGCGGGCTGTCGCGCACGATGGCCACGATGGACCAGCGGTTGACGACCCTGCTGAGCCAGATGAGCGGTGTCCCCAGTGACCCGGCAGAGGTCTTGCAAGAGTTGCTTGAGGTGTCGTCAGAGCTTGAGAATATCGCGGCGCAATCCAGTTTCCGCTTCGGTGCGACCGGTGCTTACGAACAGATCGTCAATCAACGGATCGCCGTGCTGCGCGAAGACCGGTTCGAAGGGCGGCAGACGTTTTCGGAGTTCATGATGCGGCGCTTTGACCCGGCCATGCGGACGGTGAAGGCGACCGAGGCGCGCCTGCAAACCATGTCCGACAGGGCCTTGCGGGCGGGCAATCTTTTGCGGACGCGGGTGGATGTCGAACGCTCTGCGCAGAACCAAAGCCTGCTGGAAAGCATGGATAAGCGTGCCGATCTGCAACTGCGCTTGCAACGCACCGTCGAGGGTCTGTCAGTCGTGGCAATCAGCTATTACGCCGTCAATCTGGTGCTTTACATGACCGGGCCGGTGGAAACGGCATTCGGCATCTCAAAGACGCTGATGGCCGCCGGTGTGACGCCCATCGTGCTGGTGCTGGTCTGGCTTATGGTGCAGCGCATCCGCCGCCATATGGAATGATCACTGCCCTCTGATGCGGGGGTCCAGTGCATCACGCAACCCGTCACCGATGTAGTTCACCGACAGCACCGTCAGCGAGATTGCAAGGCCGGGCCAGATCACCCGTTCCGGGAAGGCGGTCATCCGGTCGACGCTGTCAAACAGGATCTTGCCCCAGGTCGGGAAATCCGACGGGAACCCAAGCCCGAGGAAGGACAGCGCACTTTCGGTGATGATCGCTGTCGCCAACCCCAGCGTCGCGCTGACCATGATCGGTGACAGCACATTTGGCAGCAGGTGCCGCGTGATCATCCGCCGGGCAGGGGTGCCGATGGACCGCGCGGCCAGCACGAACTCGCGCTCTTTAATGGCCATCACGTCACCGCGCACGATCCGCGCGGTCTGCATCCAGCTTGTGATGCCGATGCCCGTCACGATCAGAATAAAGATCCCCTGTTCCGGTCCGAAGACCGCGCGCAATGGGTCGCGGAACAGCAGCATCATCACCAGCAGCAACGGTAGAATGGGCAATGACAGCACCAGATCGGTGAACCGCATGAGCAACCCATCAAGTCGTTTGAAATAGCCTGCAAAGACCCCCACCAGTGTGCCGATCAGCACCGCAAGGATCATCGCCGTCCACCCCACGGCCAGCGAAATCCGCCCACCCTGCATCGTGTTGGCCATGATGTCGCGACCCAAATGGTCGGTCCCCATCGGTCTGGCCCAGCTTGTCTTGGCCTCGCTGTCGAAGATCGCCATGTAGATCGGCCGTACGTCCTTGTTGCGGATATCCAGCTTGCCGGGGTCCACGTCCCAGATTAGCGGCCCGATCGCGCAGAACAGCGTAATGAAGATCAGAAAACCAAGGCCCACCACGGCCCCTTTATGGGTCTTGAACTGGTCCCAGACATCAAGCCACTGGTTGCGCGGTTTTGTCAGTTCCTCAACGGCGGTATCGACGGCTTGATCAGTCATAGCGGATCCTCGGGTCAAGGATGCCGTAAAGGATATCGGCAATCAGGTTCATCATCACGATCAGCACCGCCAGCAGGAAGGTGATCGTCATCACCATCGGAATATCCGATCCCTGCAGCGCGATAATCAGCAATTGCCCCAGACCGTTCACCTTGAAAATCTGCTCGGTGATGATCGCGCCGCCAAAGATCGAAGGGATGCCAAGCGCGATGACCGTGATCACGGGGATCATCGAATTGCGCAGGACGTGTTTCATGACCACGACGCTCTCGGTCATGCCCTTGGCCCGTGCCGTGCGCACATAATCCTGCCCCAGATTATCCAGCATAGAGGCGCGCATGTACCGGCTGACCTGCGCGGTGGTCTGCAGCGCCAGCACCATCACCGGCATGATCATCTGGCGCAATTGAAAGACAAATGTATCCCAATCGACAACCTGATGGGTGGTGTCATAGATCGACGGTAACCAGCCTAAAGACACTGAAAAGATCACGATCAGCACGACGCCGGAAAAGAACGGCGGCACGGAAAAGCCGATCATGCTGACAAAGGTGCCGACATTGTCGAAGACCGAATACTGACGGTAGGCACTGATGATCCCGATGGGGAGTGCGATCAGCACGCCCACCACATAGGACATGCCGACCACCCAGAGCGTCTGGGGCATCCGCTCTGCGATCGTGTCAAAGACCGGGCTGCGCGATTGGAAGCTGATGATCCGTTGCGCGCCATCGGCAAAGTTGGTGCCAAAGGTCTGGTCGATCCAGTATTGCGGTTCCACGATGAAAAACTGCTTGAGCCACAGCGGAAAGCGAACCCACCATGGTTCCCCCAAGCCCAGGGCAAGGCGCATCTTTTCCTTCACCTCGGGCGGGATCGTCAGCGGCATCTGCGCCATCGGATCGCCGGGGGCGAGTTCCAGCAGCATGAAGATGACAAAGGCAATGAACAAAAGCGTCGGGATCGACAGCAGCAATCGTCGGATGGTGTAGGTCAGCATCAGCGGCGCCTTGGTTCAGTGCGTTTCATAAAATCTTCTAGAAGATTTTTTGGAGTGCCGATTTTTCTGGAAAAATCGGTTGAGGTGGGCCGCAGGGGCCCACCTCATTGTCAAAGCTGTCCGATCACTCGGTGCGATACCAGTCAGCGACGTTCCACAGCTCAGAATCCCATGTGTTCAGGATCACACCACCAAGGGTGTTGGCGTGGGCCGACACACGACCACGATCGACCAGCGGCACAATCGTCATGCTGTCCTTGGTCAGCATGTCGTTCATGGCGCGCGCGATCTCGCCGCGACGGTCCAGATCAGCAGTTGTTGCCAACTCGTCAATCATGGCGTCATAGGCGGGGTCACAGAAGCGGTTGATGTTTTCACCCTGCCACTGGCTGTCAGGCTTTGGCTCGTTGCCGCAGCGGTAAGCCGCCAGATAGGCCTGTGGGTCGGTGCCATCAAAGTTGTTGGCGTACATTTCGACGTCCGCATAGAACTTCTGGAAGGTGTCGGGCGAACCCGGGTCACCACCAAAGAACACGGATGCATCGATGTTGCGCAGCTCGGTCTCAACACCGATCTCGCTCCACCATTCCTTGATCAACGCCTGGAAGTCCTGACGGACAGCGTTGGTCGAGGTCTGATAGAGGATGCGCAGCGGCACACCGTCTTTTTCGCGGATGCCGTCACCGTCGGTGTCAACCACACCAGCGGCATCCAGCATGGCGTTGGCGCCTGCGATGTCCTGCGTCAGACATGCAGTGTTGTCGGACGCATAGATCGCCGGTCCGGGCACCAGATTGCAAGTCGGGCGACCGGCTTGGCCATAGCCCACTTCCACCAGCAGTTCACGGTCAATTGCCATCGACAATGCGGTGCGTACTGCCACGTCACTCAGGAACGGATGCGGCTCTGCCACGGTGGACCGGACACCTTCTGCCAGATCAGGCGAGGGGTTGGTCAGGTTCATTTCCAGACGCTCGACCAAAGTACCGAATGCAGATACTGGCGTACCAACGCCTGCCGCGGCCATGGAAGAGATGACATCGGGTGCCAACTGCAGGTTCCAAGCATAGTCGAATTCGCCGGTTTCCAGAACCGCACGTCCCGACGCGGTCGCGTCACCGCCGCCTTTGAAGGTCAAGCTGGCAAAGGCAGGCTTGCCTGCTTCGCGGAAGTTTTCGTTGGCCACGCCGGTCCAGACGTCATTGGTGCGGAAGTCGGTGACGACAAATGGACCCGTGCCAATCGGCATAAAGTTTGCATCGGTACATTCAGGTGCCTTGGCACCGGTACAATCCGCAAACTGAGCCGCCTGAATGATCGGCGACTGGCCACCCATGAACGGGCCATAGGGGTTTGGTGTCGGCTTGTCGAAGGTCACCGTGACGGTCAGATCGTCAACGATATCAACGCTTTGCACGCCGTCGAACTTGGACAGCTGGGCACAACCACCTTCAGGGTTCATGCAGTAATCGGCCGTGAACTTGACGTCGGTGGACGTCACAGCAGAGCCATCAGACCAGACAAGGCCTTCTTTCAGCTTCCAAGTGATCTGGGTCAGGTCCTCGCTCACGCCGCCATTGGCGACGGTGGGGATTTCTGCGGCCAGATATGGGATCAGCGCGCCGGTTTCGTCATAGCGGCCCAGCGGTTCGATCACCAAGGATGCGGCTTCAATCTCCTTTGTCCCGCCCGACAGGTAGGGGTTCAGGATGGATGGCGCCTGCCAGTAAATGATTTTCAGCTCGCCATCGCGGCCCCGCTCACCCTCGTGACCGTCGGCATAAGCCATCGGTGCAAAGGCAAACGACGCGGCAGCGCCGAGCATTGCTGTCTTGAGTTTCATATTATCCATTCTCCTTGTTGGACGCTCTTAAACCTCTTGCCCTGCGGTTGGCCCCGCAGTGTCGTTGAAAAGATGGCAGGCGACAAAGCGCCCGGGCTGAACCTCGTGGGTGACGGGTTCCTGTTGTTTGCAGATGTCCATCACCACCGGGCAACGGGTGCAGAAATTGCATCCTTTGGGCGGGTTGGACGGGCTTGGCACATCGCCTTGCAGAATAATCCGTTCCTTGGCGGTGCCCAACGTCGGGTCGGGCTCTGGCACCGCCGAGAGCAGCGCCTTGGTGTAGGGATGCAGCGGGTCGGCATAAAGCGCCTCGCGCGGGGATAATTCCACGACCTTGCCCAGATACATCACCGCCACCCGCGTTGCGATGTGGCGCACCATGCTCAGGTCATGGCTGATGAACAGATAGGTCAGGCCGAATTGTTCCTGCAAATCCTCCAGCAGGTTCACCACCTGCGCCTGAATCGACACGTCAAGTGCTGCAATCGGCTCATCACAGACGATGAACTTCGGATTGAGCGCCAGCGCGCGGGCAATCCCGATCCGCTGACGTTGCCCGCCGGAAAAGGCGTGCGGATAGCGCTTGGCGAACTTGCGGTTCAACCCGACCGCATCCATCAATTCCGCGACTTTCTCGCGCTTTTCCGCTTCGGACAGCGTCGTGTGCTCATCCAGCGGTTCTTTGATAATGGCCTCGACCGTCATGCGTGGGTTCAGACTGGCCTGCGGGTCCTGAAACACCATTTGCATTGTGGGCCGCATACTGCGCAAATCGGGCTGCGGCACGGTTCCGATGTCGTGCCCGTCAATCGCGATCTCGCCGCTGGTGATGTCATAAAGCCGCAGCACCGCGCGCCCGCAGGTGGACTTGCCGCAGCCGCTTTCGCCGACAAGCCCCAGCGTTTCGCCTTCCATCACGTCAAAGGACACGCCGTCCACGGCTTTCACCTCTCCGACACGGCGCCGGAACAGGCCCGCGTAGATCGGAAAGTGCATCTTCAGATCACGCACACGAACAAGCGGGGCAGGGGTCTGATCCAACATCACGTCCCCTCTGCGTGGAAACAGGCCACGTCGTGACCCGCACCAACATCATAGCGGCGGGGGTTTTCCACGGCACAGCGGTCAAACGCCACATTGCAGCGGTCGCGGAACGGGCAACTCTTTGGCGCGCCTGCCAAAATCGGCGGCTGCCCCTCAATAATCGTCAGCCGCTTTTCGCGTGCGCCAGTGATCTTTGGGATCGTCGTCAACAGCGCCTTGGTATAGGGATGGCCCGGGTTGCCGAACAACTCGCGCACCGGGGCATGTTCCACCACTTGCCCGCCATACATTACCATCACCCGATCCGCGATGCCGGCGATCACACCCAGATCATGCGTGATCCAGATCACCGCCATGCCCAACTTGTCGCGTAGCTCTTTCATCAGCTCGAGGATCTGCGCCTGAATGGTCACATCCAGCGCTGTTGTCGGCTCATCCGCGATCAGCACCTTGGGGTCGCAGGCCAACGCGATGGCGATCATCACCCTCTGTCGCATGCCGCCTGAAAACTGGTGTGGATAATCCTTCAGCCGCTGATCCGCATCCGGAATGCCCACCAGTTCCAGCAGTTCTTTGGCGCGCACAGCCGCCTGCGCCTTTGAAAGCCCCATGTGCTTGCGCAGGGGCTCTGCGATCTGCATGCCCACGGTGAACACAGGGTTCAGCGATGTCATTGGATCCTGAAACACAAACCCGATCTTACCGCCGCGCACCGACCGCAGGCCCTCGGGATCAAGCTGCAACAGGTCTTTGCCGTCAAACGTCACGGTGCCGCCGCGCACATCCGCCGGGGGCGAGGGCAGCAGCCCCAGAAGCGACATCATCGTCACCGATTTGCCGGACCCGCTTTCGCCAACCACACCCAGCAATTCGCCGGGGCGCAGGTCAAAAGACACGTCGTTGACCGCATGAACTTCACCGCCGCGCGTCTTGAATACTGTCTTGAGGTCCCGGACATCCAGAACAGGCAGCGCCCCGTCGGGCATGAACGCACCTCCCAAGTGGTTCTTACGTCTTTGTATTTTGCGCCCGTCGTCTCGCGGACCTGCAACGCGGATTACGCTAACATGGAATTCCGAACCCGCAAGCCATTTCCA
This sequence comes from uncultured Paracoccaceae bacterium, assembly GCA_947493335.1. Lineage (GTDB taxonomy): Bacteria > Pseudomonadota > Alphaproteobacteria > Rhodobacterales > Rhodobacteraceae > CANMYO01. Next base: position 761,033 of record CANLQO010000001.1, read on the forward strand.
CATTGCGTGTGCTTGCCCTAGCGGCAACACTGGTCACGCGCCAAAATCTGCGCCACGCTGCAAGCGATTTCAGCCCTTAGGATACTGGAAAACTTCATGGACCTGACTGCCCGCGACCTTTTGGACCGCCTTGTGGGATTTCCCACCATCAGCCGCGACAGCAACCTCGATCTGATCGATTTTGTCGAAAACTACCTCGACGGATTCGGTGTCAGTTCGGTTCGCGTTCCGAATGCCGATGGCACCAAGGCCGCGCTTTACGCCCATATCGGGCCAGAGGTGGACGGCGGCGTTGTCCTGTCCGGACACACCGATGTGGTGCCGGTGGACGGGCAGCCCTGGGACACCGACCCCTTTACTGTCACCGAAAAAGACGGGCGACTTTATGGGCGTGGCACCTGCGACATGAAGGGTTTTGACGCGCTGGCACTGTCCGCCGTCCCCTTGGCGCTGGAACGCGGGCTGAAGCGGCCATTGCAAATTGCGCTGAGTTACGATGAAGAGGTCGGCTGCATCGGCGCGCCGCCAATGATCGACCACATGGTGGCCCACGGCATGCCCCGCGCAGATACTGTTCTGGTGGGGGAGCCTTCGATGATGAAGGTCGTGACCGGCCACAAGGGCAGCATGGGCTTTGACGTGCATTTTCAAGGGTTTGAGGTGCATTCCTCGATCGCGTATCAAGGTGTCAGCGCCATTATGATGGCCGCCAAGTTGATTGATTGGGCCAATCAGATCAACGCCGAGAATGCGGCAAAGACACCGGGCGAACTCGCCGCTGATTTTGATCCGCCCTATACGTCGTTGCATGTCGGCCAAATCTCGGGCGGCACGGCCCATAATATCACCGCGAAAGATTGCCGCTTCGGGTTTGACTTCCGCGTTGTCCCCGGTGACGACATCGCTGAATGGGAGGCTCGTTTCAAAGAAAAACTGGCAGAGCTTGAGGCCGAGATGCAAGCGGTCCGGCCCGAGACCGGCATCACGGCAAAGAAGTATTTCGCGATCCCCGGCCTTGTCCCCGAAGTTGAAGGCAGCGCCGAAGAACTTGCCCGCCGCCTGACCGGCGACAACTCCAGCAATGTGGTCAGCTATGGCACCGAAGCGGGACAGTTTCAGGAACGCGGTTATTCGGCGGTCGTCTGCGGTCCCGGTGATATCGCGCAGGCGCATCAGCCTAATGAGTACATCACGCTCGACCAGTTCCAGCAAGGAGAGGCGTTCATCGCCCGCCTCATCAACACGCTCGCCTCATGATCACGGCCGCCACAGCGATTGAACACCGGGCGACGTTGCCCCGGCAGGCCGATGTTGTGGTCATCGGCGGCGGCATCATTGGTGTGATGACCGCTTGGGAAGCAGCCAAAATGGGGCACAAGGTTGTGCTTTTGGAAAAGGGCCGCATTGCAGGCGAACAATCCAGCCGCAACTGGGGTTGGATACGTGCGCAAGGCCGCGACATCGCCGAATTACCCTTGGCGTTAGAGGCGCAGGCGATGTGGCCCGCGCTTGAGGCCGCGACCAGCGGTTTTGGCCTGCGTCAGACAGGCACGCTTTATCTTGCCAAGGATGCAGGCGAAATGGACCGCTATGCCGATTGGCTGGCGCAGGCTGAACCCTATCAGGTCTCCTCCCGCCTGCTTGATGCCAATGACGTTGCCACGATGCTGCCGGGGGCGGGGCGGTCCTGGGCGGGGGCGCTGCACACACCCACCGACATGCGGGCCGAACCTTGGTTGACCGTCCCGTCACTCGCCCGCGCGGCTGTGCGTGACGGGGTGACGATCATTGAAAACTGTGCCGTGCGTCTGCTGGATATGACCGCGGGGCGCGTGACCGGTGTGATCACCGAAAAGGGCCGCATAGGTGCGGATGCGATTGTTCTGGCCGGTGGTGCCTGGTCTTCGTTGCTCTTGCGGCGGCATGGGGTCTCGATCCCGCAGTTGTCGGTCCGCGCCACGGTCGCGCAAACCGAACCCATGCATGCGCTGGATTACGCAGGCGGTGCCGTTGACAATCGGCTGGCGTGGCGTCGGCGCGAGGATGGCGGCTACACCCTTGCACCAGAGGGATTTCACGAACTTTTCGTGGGACCCGATGCCTTTCGCGCCTTCACCGGATTTGCGCGGCATCTGATCAAAGACCCCCTTGGCACCCGCATTTTGCCCGCCGCACCGCGTGGATTTCCCGACGCCTGGCGCACGCCCCGGCGCTGGTCAGGCGACACAACCAGCCCGTTTGAGGCGATGCGCGTTCTGGACCCATCACCCAACCGCGCCAAGGTCGCCAAACTGGCCCGCGATTTCACCGATACCTTCCCCGCGCTGGGCCGCACGACGATCAAAAAGGCTTGGGCCGGAATGATCGATACGCTGCCCGATGTGGTCCCCATTGTCGACACCTGCGACGCGCTGCCCGGCCTGACGATCTGCACCGGCATGTGTGGCCACGGCTTTGGCATCGGCCCCGCCATGGGCCGCGTGACCGCGCGCCTCGCCACCGGCCAATCCCCCGGCCACGATCTTTCGCGGTTCCGCTTTTCGCGCTTCTCTGACGGAAGCCCGCTCATCCTCGGGCCGAACCTCTGATCAAAAATACCTTGGGTGGAAAAGGCCATCTGACGGCTGCAATGGCCTGTTCCATCCCCACGCGCACCCTATATTGACGTCAAAGGAGACCACCATGCCCGTCAAGAACCGCTTTGCCGAACTGCTGCCCGATCTGACCGCGATCCGCCGGGATTTGCATGAACACCCTGAAATCCTTTTCGACACGCACCGCACGGCGCAGGTCGTCGCTGAAAAACTCGCCGCCTACGGTGTGGATGAGGTGACAACCGGCATCGGGCGCACCGGCGTTGTGGGCGTGATCAAGGGCAAGACCAACACTTCGGGCCGCACCATCGGGCTGCGCGCGGATATGGACGCGCTGCCGATTCATGAGCAGACCGGGCTCGCATATGCCTCAAAAACCGACGGCGCGATGCATGCCTGCGGCCACGATGGCCATACCACGATGCTGCTTGGCGCCGCGCAATATCTGGCGGAGACCCGCAATTTCGACGGCACCGTCGTGGTGATTTTCCAGCCCGCCGAAGAGGGCGGCGGCGGCGGCCGTGAAATGTGCGAAGACGGGTTGATGGAGCGTTGGTCGATTGACGAAGTCTACGGCATGCATAACTGGCCCGGGAAACCCGTGGGTCATTTTGCCATCCGCCCCGGAGCCTTCTTTGCCGCCGCCGACCAGTTCGAGATCGTGGTCGAGGGCAAGGGTGGCCACGCCGCAAAGCCGCAGGAAACCGTGGATACCACCGTTTTGGCCAGCCACATGGTCGTGGCCTTCCAGACCATCGCCAGTCGCAACGCCGATCCGGTGGAACAGGTCGTGGTGTCTGTCACCAGCTTCGAGACCTCGTCAAAGGCCCATAACGTCATTCCGCAAACGGTAACGCTGCGTGGCACGGTACGCACACTTTCGCCCGAGGTCCGCGACCTTGCCGAAAAGCGCCTGTCAGAAATCGCCACCGGAATCGCGACCACCTTTGGCGGCACGGCAGATGTCAATTACACCCGCGGCTACCCGGTCATGATCAATTCGGATGAACAAACCGCCTTTGCCGCTGATGTCGCCAAAACCGTGTCGGGCCAGTGCGAAGACGCGCCTCTTGTGATGGGGGGCGAGGATTTCGCCTTCATGCTCGAAGAACGCCCCGGTGCATATATCCTTGTGGGCAACGGCGACAGCGCGGCGGTCCATCACCCCGAATACAACTTCAATGATGAGGCGATCCCCGCAGGATGTTCGTGGTGGGCCGAGATTGTCGAACAGCGCCTGAAAGCCGCCTGACGTCTACCGCCTGCGCCGATCATCGCGTAAGCAAGGGATATGACCCGGATCGCATGGCTGCCAGAGCCGCCGAAACATGTTGAAAAGGCCCGCCTTTTCGCCGCCGTGACACAGGTCGCGGGCGGCGGGCGGGCGCTTTCGCCGTGGGCGATATCGTTTCGGACGTGGCCCGAGACATCCGCGCGTGCGCAGGATTGCCTGATCCGGGCCAAGCGCCAGTCGCGCAGCCCGTGGGGTCGCGCGCTGAAGCTTGCGTTTCTCAAGGGGCGTTACAACTATGCGCGGCGCTTCTTTTCCGCGCACACTGATCACATCGCACTTTGCTGGCAGGGTCTGACTGGCACGCGGCGTGCCGTCATGTTGGGGGCGCAAGATGCCGGTGCTGCCCGACTTTTTGCCGAACTTAGCCCATTGCCGGGCCATTTGACTCTTGATCCAAAGGGGGTGAATGCCGAAGGATCTGTGCCGCAAGATCCCGAATTTTACGATGCGGTGATCGCCGATCACGACAGGCTGGCACAGCTGAAGTCACAATTTCAAGCCCGCGCGCCGCGCCGCGCCGACGTCGGCCAATCGGATGGGGCCGCCCCCGATGCGCCCTATATCTTTGTACCTTTGCAGGTGCCCGATGACAGCCAGATGATCCTTTTTTCCGGCTGGGTCGGCAGCGTTTCGGGCTTTATCGCGGCCCTTGCCGACGCCTCTGCCGCGCTGCCAGAAGGCTGGCATCTGCGGATCAAGGAACATCCCAGCGCCAAGGCGTCATTTACCGATCAGATCAATGCCGCCATGACCGCCGGTGCCCGTATCGTGCTGGACAATCAAACTGACAGTTTCGCACAGCTTGCGGGTGCCAAGGCGGTGCTGACGGTCAATTCCTCAATGGGGCTACAAGCGATGTTCTGGGACAAGCCAGTAATCACCACGGGGCAGGCTTTCTATGCGCTGCCCGGTGTCGCGCAGCACACAGGCGACGCGGGTGCCTTGCAAAAAGCACTGCAGGACGCGATGAGCCTCCGCTTTGATGCGGACCTGCGCGCCCGTTTTCTGACATGGCTCGCGACATGTTACTACATTCCGACCGGCGACCCCGATGCGATGACATCGCGCATCGCGTCCCGGCTGCAAGGGGACCTGTGATGTTCTGGCGCAATCGCACGATCAGCAAACTTTCCATCACACCGCCGGTTGAACGGCCTGACCGTGACGGTCTTGGCATTGTCCTGATTGTCCGGAATGAAGCGACGCATATTGCGGAATGGGCGCGCTTTCATCATGCGGTCGGGGTCCGCCATTTCATCGTCTACGATAACGGCTGCACCGATGGCACGCCTGACATCTTGCGCGCGACGCTCCCGGCGGATGCGCTGACAATCCTGCCGTGGGACCAGAAACTCGCCGATGGTCGCAGCGGTGCCGAGATTCACAATCAGGTGCTGGCCTATGCCCATGCGCTGCGCAACTTCGGCGCTGGTTTCCGGTGGCTGGCCTTCATCGACGTAGATGAATTCCTGCTGCCCGTCACCGCCCCCGATCTGCCGACCGCATTGGCGGATTTGTCTGATCATGCGCAGGTCTCGTTGCCGTGGCACATGTTCGGACGCAATGGGCATGAGGCCGCGCCGGATGGCGGTATTCTGCAAAACTATTTGCATCGGTCTGACCCAACAGCGGCACAGCATGGCCTGAACTGGAAGTGCATTGTAGATCCCGCCCGCGTGACCGGCGTGCGGGTGCATGGGTTTGACATTGACGGGGTCGGGGCAGGCGTGAATGACATCGGTCAGCCCGCCCGACATAAAGACCGTAGCAACCGCGCGTTTTATTCCCGCGCGGCGATCCAGCTGAACCACTATTACACCCGCTCGAACGCCGAGCTGCAGGCAAAGATCAATCGTGGGTCCAACAAGACGGTGCAGGCGCAAAAGCATCTTGCCCGCGTGATGCGGATTGTCGCGGAGATTGAGACGGACATGGTCGAAGACAGTTTGGCGCGCGATCTCGCGGCACGGCTCAAAGGTTAAATTTGTTAAGGAATCCGCCATCATGGTTTGTGCACGAAATGTGCATCGGTTGTGTACCGATCGCAGATAGTGCTTTTTAACCGCCCGTATGGCTCATGTGACGGCTGACCTGACCGTCCACTTTCTGACGTGAATAGTCGAAATCATGTCCCTTTGGCTTGTCCGAGATTGCAGCCCGGATCGCATCTTCAAGCGGGGCGTTGCTTTCCGAAGACCGAAGCGGCCCGCGCAGATCGGCATGCCCTTCCTGACCCAAGCAGGTGTAGATTTCGCCGGTACATGTGATCCGCACGCGGTTGCAGCTTTCGCAGAAGTTGTGGGACAAAGGTGTAATGAAACCAATGCGTTGGCCGGACTCCTCGACCCTGACATAGCGGGCCGGTCCGCCAGTGCGGTCGGGCAAATCGGTCAGACGGAACTGTGTCTCAAGCTCTGCGCGCAGGTCCTTGAGCGACCAGTATTGCCCGATCCGGTCTTCATTGCCGATATCCCCCATCGGCATGACCTCGATGAATGTAAGGTCCATGTCATGTTTTGCGCACCAATCGGCGAGGGTAAACAGCTCATCCTCGTTGAAGCCTTTGAGCGCGACCGCATTGATTTTCACTTTCAAACCAACGGCTTGCGCTGCCTCAATGCCGCGCAGCACTTGTGCCAGACGGCCCCATCGGGTGATTTGCGCGAACTTGTCGGCGTCCAGGGTATCCAGCGAAACATTGATCCGACGGACCCCGGCGGCAAAAAGGTTGGCCGCATGCTTTTCCAGCTGGCTGCCATTTGTGGTCAACGTCAATTCTTCCAGATCACCGCTGTCGAGGTGCCGCGTCATCCCATTGAAAAACGTCAGAATATCGCGGCGAACAAGCGGTTCACCGCCGGTGATCCGCAGCTTTTTGACACCCATGCCGATGAAGGTCGTGCACATACGATCAAGCTCTTCGAGGCTCAGAAGATCCTTTTTTGGCAGGAAGGTCATCGCCTCAGACATGCAATACACGCAGCGAAAATCGCAGCGATCCGTCACGGACAGTCGCAAGTAGCTGATCTTGCGCGCAAAAGGGTCGATGAGGGGTGCTTTCATGAGCGCAACCTATGCCCCGGCAAAGCCCTGCGCAAGATGACATGCGGCGCTTGTCAGCCCGGATGCGGCGACATAACGTCCTTGTCATGAAACGTCTTGTTCTGATCCCCGCCTTGGCTGTTACGGCCTGTACCGAATTTCAGGCGGCCTTCGCGCCGCCGACCACTGCACCAGAGGTCACAGCACCGCCCCCGACGCTTGACCCCACACCGCCACCACCGCCGCCCCCAACAGCCCGCACGGTGGAGCAGTTTGATACCACCACGCAGGAAGACCGCGAGGCGGCCCTGGCTGCACCAGAGCCCGCAGGCGAGCAGACCTTGGGTACTGCGATTGGGACGCTGGGCAACCCGGCCGATCCGGGGATTTGGGTTGAGACGGCACTTGTGTCAGAACTGAAACCCGGGCGCATCAGTTGGCAGGGCAATTCTGTCAATGTGGAACTGCGGCCCTCTGGCGGGGCCGCGGGTTCGGGGGCGGAAATTTCGCTTGCAGCGATGCGGTTGCTGGAAGCGCCGCTAGCCGGGCTGCACGAGATCACGGTTTTTGCAGAGTAGGACGGCGTGCGCCGCTGTTGCCCGCAGGGGCGGGCAAGGCGCCCCGCCCGCCGTCCCGTAAGGCGTTGTTCCCTCTGTTTTATTGTTATGAGGTCCAGGCTGGGGCGCTGCCCCAGACCCCGAAGTATTTTTGACCAGAAGAAGATCAGGGCAGTTTGCGGGCGGCTTCCTTGCGGGCAAATGGCTTGAGTGCCTCGCCATGTTGTTCGAGAAACGCAACGACACGGGGCGCGTCGTGTTTGGAGAGCTCGCGCAGCCACCAACCAATCGCTTTCTGGATGAACCAGTCGTGATCCGTCACGTAGCTGGCGGCCCAACCGAGAATGCGGTCCCGGGCCATCAGCTCTGCCGGTTTGGGATGGTTTTGCTTGGTCCAGGGCAGGGTCATGACCAGAGCCGCGCGTCGGGTCCACATGTGATCGGAGGTTGTCCAGCTTTCAACCAGATCAAGGCGAAGAGGGTCCATCACAAGCCTTTTCTGGCCCGCGATACTGGCGTGATCGGCCACGGCCCAGGCATCAAAATCCGGCACCCAAGACACGATCAAATCCCATGCTGCGCGGTCATCAGGACGGATGCGAGCCTGGGTCAAAAGCTTTGCAGCCGCGATCCGGCCCTCGTGCACGTTTGAAGCCCAGAGGCCGTCGGCCAGCGCCAGACGATCATCAAGCGAAAGCGCGGCGCGCCAGTCTTTGACTTGGGCATCTATGACCGGGTTGGCCACACCAAGATAAGGGCGTTCGACCTTGTGATAAGCCCGCATTTCAGCGGCTTTTTGTGGCGCTCCGCCAAGGGCTGCAAGCGCTTCGTCTGGCGTCATTCGACGGTCACGGATTTTGCCAGATTGCGCGGCTGGTCGACGTCCGTGCCTTTGGCCACAGCCGTGTGATAGGCAAGCAACTGTGCTGGTACCGCATAGACGATGGGGGCCAGTAAGTTCGGCGTTTCGGGCATAATCAATGTGCGCCAGACGCCATCCCCGGCTTCTGCCGCGCCTTGCCTGTCCGTGATCAAAAGGACCTTGCCGCCGCGGGCCATAACCTCTTGCATGTTGGAAATCGTCTTGTCGAAAAGCGCATCGCGCGGGGCCATGACGATCACCGGCACATGGGCATCAACAAGCGCGATGGGGCCATGCTTGAGTTCCCCGGACGCATAAGCTTCGGCGTGTATGTAACTGATTTCTTTGAGTTTCAATGCACCTTCGTGTGCCAGTGGATACATCTGACCGCGCCCAAGGAACAGAATATCGCGCGCTTCGGCCAAGTCCTGAGCCACATCCTGCACAGCACCTTCGATCGTGAGTGCGGCGTTGAGGATGCCAGGCAGCGATTGCAGATCCTTGATGTCGGAAGATGCATCTGTGATATGACCCCGATCTTGCGCTGCCTTCAGAACCAGCATTGCGAGAGTGGCCAATTGACAGGTGAAGGCCTTGGTTGAAGCGACGCCGATTTCCGCGCCGGCCAGGATCGGCAAGGCCAGATCGCTCTCCCGCGCGATGGAACTTTCGGCGACATTCACGACCGAGACGATTTTGGCGGCTTTGCCCTGCATGTAGCGCAGGGCGGCGAGGGTGTCCGCGGTTTCACCAGATTGGCTGACAAAAAGCGCGACCGTGCCCGGAGTGACCGGCGGTTCGCGGTAACGGAACTCGGAGGCCACGTCGATTTCCACTGGCAGACGGGCGATCTGTTCAAACCAGTACTTCGCGACCATGCAGGCATAATGAGCGGTGCCGCAGGCGACCATCGTCAGACGGTCAATCTGCGAAAATTCGAGGCCGGGGTCAGGCAGGGTGATCTGCGCGCCGTCGATGTAATGGGCCAGGGCGCCTTGCAACACGGTCGGTTGTTCCGCGATTTCCTTGGCCATGAAGTGTTTGAATCCAGCCTTGTCGACGCGGGCGGTGTCGATCTGGATGACCCGCATGTCGCGGTTCGCGAGCGCGCCATTGGCATCGCGGATTTCGACGGAGTTGCGGGTGATAATCGCCCAGTCGCCCTCATCAAGGTAGGTGATCTTGTCAGTCATCGGGGCCAGCGCAATGGCGTCCGAGCCGACGAACATCTCGCCCTCACCATGGCCGATGGCAAGCGGAGAGCCCTTGCGGGCTGCGATCAGCAGATCATCCTCGCCGTCAAACAGGAAGCATAGCGCATAGGCGCCTTCGAGGCGCGCGATTGTTTGTTCGGCGGCGTCGCGGGGGCTATTGCCCTGATCGAGGTAGTATTGCGCCAGCAAGGCCACGGTTTCGGTATCGGTTTCCGTGGTAAAGCTGATCCCCTGTTCGTCTAGAAACGCGCGCAGTTCGCGGAAGTTTTCAATGATGCCGTTGTGCACGACAGCGACGCTGGAGGCGGCGTGGGGGTGGGCGTTAGAGACGGTTGGCGCACCATGGGTGGCCCAGCGGGTGTGGCCGATGCCGGATTTGCCCGCGAGCGGCTCGTGCACAAGCAGGTCCGACAGGTTCACCAGCTTGCCAACCGCCCGGCGACGCGCCAGCCGGTTGTTGTGAATGGTGGCAATGCCAGCACTGTCATAGCCGCGATATTCCAGCCGTTTCAGCGCCTCCACCAGGATAGGGGCGGCTTCATGGTCACCAAGGACACCGACAATTCCACACATTTTAGGACCCTTTTGCCTTGTCAGCTTTCAATTTCTTTAACTTTTCGAACATCCGACGCGCGAACCCTGGTTTATTGTCCTGTCGTGCGCGGGCCACGCCCAAATCGCCTGCGGGCACATCGCGGGTGATGACAGAGCCGCTGGCGGTCATGGAATCGTCGCCCAATTTCACCGGGGCCACCAACATGGTGTTTGAGCCGACAAAGACATTTTCACCAATGGTCGTCTGGTGCTTGAAGACGCCATCATAGTTGCAGGTGATCACGCCTGCACCGACGTTTGAGCCCGCCCCGATTGTGGCATCGCCGACATAGGACAAGTGATTGACCTTGGCGCCCTCGGCTATCTGCGCGTTTTTGACCTCTACAAAGTTGCCGACCTTAACGTTTTCAGACAGTTCCGCGCCGGGGCGCAGACGCGCATAGGGACCGATGACTGCCCCCCGGCTGACATGGCAGCCCTCCAGATGGGAAAAGGCGCGGATTCTGGCACCCGTTTCAATCGTGACGCCGGGGCCGCAGACCACATTGGGTTCAATCACCGCATCGCGGCCGATCACGGTGTCATGGGACAGGTAAAGCGTGTCGGGCGCGAGAAGTGTGACGCCATCCTCGATCAAAGCGCCGCGCGCTTTGGATTGAAACAACGCCTCTGCTGCGATCAGCTGAGCGCGGGAATCGATGCCCTGCGTCTCGGCCTCGTCACAGGTGACGGCGGTGGCGGTCAACCCGCGTTGCCGCGCGATTTCGATGATGTCGGTCAAATAATATTCGCCTGCCGCATTATCGTTGCCAACTGCGCTGACCAATTCAAACAAAGTCGCGGCATCGGCGCAGACGACACCGGAATTGCACAGCGTGATCGCGCGTGTTGCTTCATCCGCGTCCTTGAATTCCACGATTTTGGTGAGCGTGGTGCCGTCCATCACAAGACGGCCATAGCGCAAGGGGTCCGCGGCCTCGAACCCCAAAATGACGATGTCATGGGTCAGGCGCGCGGCGGTGATCGCGGCCAATGTCGTGTCAGTGATAAAGGGCGTGTCGCCATATAGCACGATGGCGTCGCCGTTGAAATCCGCCAACGCCGGTGCCGCCTGTGCGACGGCATGGGCTGTGCCAAGCTGTTCGGACTGAACAACAATCTGCGCGTCAGGGTTCCAGTCTTTGGCTGCCGCTTCGACCTGTTCTGCGCCGTGGCCAGCCACGACGACCATGCGCTCGGGCTCCAACGCTGCGCCGGATTTCATCGCATGCACCAAAAGGGGCGCGCCGCCGATCGGATGCAGCACCTTGGGCAAATCCGATTGCATGCGGGTGCCCTTGCCTGCGGCCAAAATGATAAAAGCTGTCGTCATATACCTGTCGTGCCCGTTTTTGGGTCTTGTATCCGCTTTCGCATATAGCACAAGACGAAGGGCTTCACATCCGATTACGCATCGTTACAAACCCCGGTGGGAAAGAGGGTGTGATGCGCGGTGTAATCTTTGATTTGGACGGAACTTTGGCGGACACAAGCGGCGATTTGATTGCCGCTGCCAATGCCTGCTTTCGGGGCCTGGGGCTGGGCGATGTGCTTGATCCTGCAACGGACGCGGGCACCGCCCTGAAAGGCGGGCGGGCCATGTTGCGGCTGGGGTTTGCCCGCACCGGCACCCATGGTGAGGATGAAGTTGACCGGCAATATCAGCCGCTGCTGCGCCACTATGAAGCGGCCATCGACACCCACACCGTACTTTACCCCGGCGCGATGGCGGCGGTGCGTGATTTGCGTGGCGCGGGCTATAAAGTGGCGATTTGCACCAACAAGCCAGAGGGCCTCGCGCGGCAGCTGCTTGGATCGCTGGGTGTGCTGGAGGATTTTGGCGCTGTGCTGGGGGCGGACAGCCTGCCGGTGCGCAAACCGGATCCGGAACATCTGCACGAAACGGCCCGCCGCGCAGGCGCTGATCCGGCACAGGTCGTGCTGGTGGGCGATACTGACACCGACCGCAACACGGCGCGCAATGCCGGTGTGCCATCAATCCTTGTGACGTTTGGGCCCGGAGGCGGCGATATGGCGGCATTGGAGCCAGAGGGGCTGATCGGTGATTACAGCGAACTTTCAGCGGAAGTTGGACGTTTGATCGGCTGACAGATCAAGGTGGCAAGGTCGGAAAAAGGCCGGTCGTGGAGGGTAGCAATGGTGTCGGCGATGTCTTTCGACCATGCTTTGCCCAGTGCCGGTATGGTCAGGGCGTCAAATTTTGCCCGCAACTCAGCAGGGGTCGGTGGCGCGGTGGCATCCCATCGCGGTTCTTTCCAATCGCTGGTTAGCACACGTCCGTCCCGCAAGGTCATCGTGACTTTCGCCAGCCGTTGTTGCGGAAAAACGGCGTTGGCATGGTCATCTTCGCAAAACGTCGTAAGCCGGGACAGACGCAAAACATCACTGTCATCCAGCGCGTTGTCGGCGATATCCCTTGGTGTGACATCCCCGCGGACGATTGCGACCGCGGTGGGAAAGCAGGTGGAATATTGCGCCTCTTCAGTGGTGCGCGGGGTGGCTGTCGCAAGGCGTGTGCTTTCGTGAAAGGTCGTCACCTCAAGTGCGATGATGTCAGCGTGATTGATCTTGTGGGCCAGCATGAGTGACAGTGCAGCCTCAATCGGTGGCTGTGCCCAGCGGCAAACCGGATAGTTCTTGTAATATTGTTGATGAAGGGTCCAGGTCTGGCCGAGGTCAGACCAAAATGCCGGCGCATCCTCGACCGTGATTGCCGGGGCACCAGTAAACCCGCGCGCGGCAAGCATTGTGGCAGAGACACCAGCCATCGCGCCCCAGCTTGATCCGTCTTTCACCATTGTGGGGTGGTCGATGCAGCGCATCATCTGGCTACGCGGCCCGTGGTATTCTGCAATCCCAAGGGCGTGGCGTGTTTGCGCTGTGTCGAGTTGCATGATCCGCGCGCAGGCCGCTGCTGCCGTGACGGCCCCCCATGAACCAGAGGTGTGATAATCCGCCACGGTGCCGTGTTGTGCGACCGAGGCGCGCGCGCCAAATTCGTAACCCATGGCGAGTGCTGCCAGAAAATCTTGGCCCGAGACGTTGTTGCGGATCGCGACGGGCAGAATGGCAGCGAAGAGTGGGCAGCCGATGTGGCCTTTTGCCGGGTTGTAGCCGTCATGGGCGTCCAAAGCATCGATGGTCATGCCAGCCGAAAGCGCCAGCCCCGCAGGCGAAGCCGTGCCCGGCGCAAACAAGAGCGGTAAATCGCCTCCGAATTGATTGCTGGCAAAGTCGGCCATAATCTTTGCGGCCCGCGTTGCAGCGCCGCCGGTGGCAACCGCGATCAAGTCTGCCACAGCAAGCGGGAGCTGTGCGGCCACGTTTGTTGGCAAGTCAGCGAGTTCAAAGCCATGGATGAAATCAAGCGGTGACATGCCGTCACTTTGACTGATCCAGCAATGCGAAAGTGTCCAAAAGCGACATGACCCGTCCCGCCAGACGATTGACGTAAGCGCTTACATTGACGCATGGTGATCGCATGACAGAGCGATTCACAGGCAGTTTCACCCAGCAAGAGCCGATCCCGGAAGAAGGGATCGAGGCTGCGCTGCGCGTCATGCAATCGGGGCGCTTGCACCGCTACAATACGGCACCCGGTGAGACGGCAGAGACCGTGTTGCTGGAGCAGGAATTTGCGGCCGCCGTCGGGGCGAAATACTGCCTTGCTGTCGCTTCGGGCGGATATGCCATCGGAACGGCGCTGCGGGCCTGCGGTGTGAAGCCGGGCGACAAGGTGCTGACCAATGCCTTTACGCTGGCCCCGGTTCCGGGTGCCATCGCGGGTGTCGGGGCGGTGCCCGTTTACGTCGGTGTCACCGAAGGGCTGGTTATTGATCTGGATGATCTGGCTGGCAAGCTCGATCAGGCGCGAGTCTTGCTGTTGAGCCACATGCGCGGCCATCTGTGCGATATGGAGGCGCTCATGGCGCTGTGTGACGCGGCCGATGTGACCGTGATTGAAGATTGCGCCCACACCATGGGGGCCAAGTGGAACGGCCGACCGTCAGGCACATTTGGCCGGTTCGGCTGCTTTTCGACCCAGACTTACAAGCACATCAATTCCGGTGAGGGCGGGCTGCTGATTGGAGATGATCCAGAGGACATGGCGCGCGCGACAATGCTGTCTGGCAGCTACATGCTTTATGGTTCACATGCTGCGGGGCCAGCGCCCGAGACCTTTGCGACCCTGCGCTATGAGACCCCCAACATCTCGGGCCGGATGGACAATCTGCGCGCCGCAATTCTGCGCCCGCAATTGCGCGACCTGGATACCCAGGCCAAGCGCTGGAACGCGCGATATGATGTCATAGAAAAGGGGCTGCGCGATGTGCCGGGGTTGACGCTGGTCGAACGACCCGCGGCCGAAGCATTTGTCGCCTCATCCTTTCAATTCCTGCTGTTGGATTGGTCCGCACCTGCCGTTGCAGAAGTGCAAAGCCGCTGTGCGGCGCGAGGTGTCGAGCTTAAATGGTTTGGCGGTGCAGAGCCGGTGGGTTTTACCAGCCGTTATGACAGTTGGCGGTATGCGCCGTCGGCTGAAATGCCTGCTAGCGACAGGGTGCTGGCGGGGATCATGGACCTGCGCCTGCCATTGACTTTTTCGCGCGACGACTGCGCGCAGATCGCCCGTATCATCCGGGCCGAGGTCGGCGCGGTTTGGCAGGCTGCCGCCTGATTCACTCCATGCGCTAAGGCACGTTTTTCGGCGCGCACCCCTTGGGTCGCCATTTCGGCTTTCGGAACGCAACGCTTGACCCGCCTGTCGTTCCCGACATAAAATGAACGAGCGTTCAATAAATAGAGAGTCGCGCATGTTTCTGTCATCCATGACCTTTGACCTGGGCGAAGATGTCAACGCGCTGCGCGACATGGTGCACGACTGGGCGCAGACCCGGGTCAAGCCGATCGCGGCGACGATTGACAGCGACAATGCTTTTCCACCCGCGCTTTGGCCCGAGATGGGAGAGCTGGGTCTTCTGGGGGTCACCGTGGACGAAGTCTATGGCGGCGCCGGCATGACCTATTTGGCCCATACTGTCGCGGTCGAGGAAATCGCCCGCGCCAGCGCCTCTGTCAGCTTGTCTTATGGTGCACATAGCAACCTTTGCGTCAATCAGATCAAGCTGAACGGGTCAGAAGAGCAAAAGCAGAAATACCTGCCGCGTCTGGTGTCGGGCCAGCACGTCGGCGCGCTGGCGATGTCAGAGGCGGGGGCCGGTTCTGACGTTGTGTCAATGACGTTGCGCGCGGAAAAGCGCAACGATCACTACCGGTTAAGCGGCAATAAATACTGGATCACCAACGGACCGGACGCTGACACCTTGGTGGTTTATGCCAAGACTGATCCGCAGGCCGGATCAAAGGGGATCACCGCGTTCCTCATTGAAAAAGAGATGACGGGTTTCAGCACCTCACCTCATTTCGACAAGTTGGGGATGCGTGGATCCAACACCGCAGAGTTGATCTTTGACGATGTGGAGGTCCCGTTTGAAAACGTGCTGGGCGAAGAGGGCAAGGGCGTGCGCGTTCTGATGTCCGGGCTGGACTATGAGCGCGTTGTGCTTGCCGGGATCGGGCTTGGCATCATGGCGGCCTGTCTGGATGAGGTGATGCCCTACCTCTCCAGCCGCAAACAATTTGGTCAACCCATTGGAAATTTTCAACTTATGCAGGGCAAGATTGCGGATATGTACACCGCGATGAACTCTGCCCGTGCCTATGTGTATGAGGTCGCAAAGGCCTGTGATGCGGGCACAGTGACCCGTCAGGATGCGGCGGCCTGCTGCCTTTATGCCTCTGAGGAGGCGATGAAGCAGGCGCATCAGGCGGTGCAGGCCATGGGGGGCGCGGGGTTCCTCAATGACGCGCCGGTCGCACGGTTGTTCCGTGACGCCAAGCTGATGGAAATTGGGGCCGGTACGTCGGAAATCCGCCGGATGCTGGTGGGGCGCGAGTTGATGGGAACGATGGCGTGAGATGGCTTGCGGCCCTTGGTCTTGTGCTCGCGCCACCTGCGCAAGCAGAGATGCATCTGGCCGAGCTTTATCAAAGCATTCAGGCTTGCGACACCACGGCGTGCATCGGTGATGCCGCCAGTTTTTGCATGGAAAATCAAGAGGGTGGGCAGACCACCTTTGGCATGATGTCCTGCCTTCTGGCAGAGCGGGATGTCTGGGATGAGCGGTTGAACAAGGTTTACAAGGAGGCCCGCGCCTTTGCCAAGGCGATGGATCAATCCGACATGGACCTCTTCCCCGAGTACGCGGTGCGCGACGAACAGGTGCTGGCAGCTCAGCGCGCCTGGATTGCCTTTCGTGACGCCAATTGCGCCATGGAATATGGTGTTTGGGGGGCAGGTTCGTTTCGTCAGATTGCCGGGGCAGATTGCGTGATGCGGATGACAGCAGAGCGGACGCTTGACCTGATTGCCTACACCGAGACGCTGCGATGAACCGATGGGTCATCATGATGCCGGTTGCGGGGTTGGCGGGGCTTGCGGCCATTTTGGGGTTCCGCATGGGTCAGCCTATGACAGAGACCGAGATCATCAATCGCTATGCCGCTGAATATGTTGAGACTTTTGGCGGCGAAGCCATGCTGACAGATTGCATCGCGACCGCAGGCAAGGGCACCGTCCGCCTGATCGTGCAATGCACGCATGCTGATGGGCGTCGCGCGGTGTTTCCAGCCGGAAACCGGGGGGAGTTGCTGCCATTGACCGAAGGACCCGAAGCATGAGCCGCAACGCCCATCTGGAAGCCCTTGAAATCGTTCGAAAAGCCGCCGCCGTTGCAGCTGCTGGCGGCGGTGAAAAATCCCGCGCGCGCCATGTGAGCCGGGGCAAGATGCTGCCGCGGGATCGGGTTGCGAACCTGCTGGATCCGGGCTCTCCCTTTCTGGAGGTGGGCGCAACGGCAGCCCACGGGATGTATGACGGTGCCGCGCCCTGTGCCGGGGTGATTGCCGGGATCGGGCGAGTTGAGGGGCGTCAGGTGATGGTCGTTTGCAATGACGCGACCGTCAAAGGCGGCACCTATTATCCGATGACCGTCAAGAAACATCTGCGAGCGCAGGAAATCGCAGAAAAGTGTTGTTTGCCATGTGTTTACCTTGTGGATTCAGGTGGAGCTAACCTGCCCAATCAGGATGAAGTCTTTCCTGATCGCGACCACTTTGGCCGGATTTTCTACAATCAGGCGCAGATGTCCGCCAAGGGCATTCCGCAGATCGCGGTGGTCATGGGATCATGTACGGCGGGCGGGGCTTATGTGCCGGCGATGGCCGACGTCTCAATCATCGTCAAAGAGCAGGGCACAATCTTTCTGGCGGGGCCACCGCTTGTCAAAGCCGCGACCGGAGAGGTCGTGACAGCAGAGGATTTGGGTGGTGGCGATGTGCACACCCGGCTGTCTGGAGTTGCAGATTACCTTGCCGAGGATGACGCCCACGCGCTAGCGCTGGCGCGGCAGGCTGTCGCCTCTTGCAGCCTGAAAAATACGAATGAAAGCAGGCGTTTATCTGCCGAAGCTCCTGCGCTTGATCCCGACACGTTGTTCGACGTGATCCCTGCAGACCTGCGCACGCCATACGACATCCGAGAGGTGATCAGGCGGGTCGTCGACGGTTCGAGATTTGATGAATTCAAGGCGCGATTTGGTGAGACACTTGTAACCGGGTTTGCCCATGTCGAAGGCTGGCCGTGCGGCATTATTGCCAACAATGGGGTGCTGTTTTCAGAGGCCGCGCAGAAGGGCGCCCACTTTGTAGAGCTTTGTTCGCAAAGGAAAATCCCGCTGATCTTCTTGCAGAATATCACCGGCTTCATGGTTGGGCAGAAATATGAGAACGAAGGTATCGCGCGGCACGGGGCCAAGATGGTGACAGCGGTGGCAACAACACAGGTGCCAAAAATCACCGTTGTCGTCGGCGGGTCTTATGGTGCGGGAAATTACGGCATGTCTGGAAGGGCTTACAGTCCGGAGTTCATGTGGTCCTGGCCGACATCACGCACCGCCGTGATGGGCGGTGAGCAGGCGGCCGGGGTTCTTGCGACCGTGAAACGCGAGGCGATGGAACGGGCCGGAAAGACCTGGTCGGCAGAGGAAGAGGCGGCCTTCAAACAGCCAACCATTGATATGTTTGCCGAACAATCCCACCCGCTTTATGCAAGCGCGCGGCTTTGGGATGATGGCGTGATTGATCCGCGCCAGACGCGCGCGGTGCTGGGCCTGTCGCTGACGGCGGCGATGAACCGCGAAATTTCGGACACGCAGTTTGGCGTGTTTCGGATGTAAGGCGGGGTCACACGCGATGCACAACCCGTACACAAAGCCTACACAAACCGTTCGCATCAAAGTCTTAAGTTGCGTTCACGGCGCAACGGTGGGGGGCATTTAGAGATGTTTCACCGCATTCTGATCGCCAACCGCGGGGAAATTGCCTGCCGCGTGATGGAAACGGCTCAAAAGATGGGGATTGAGACGGTCGCTGTCTATTCGGATGCCGACCGCAACGCACGGCACGTGCGCATGGCAGACCGGGCGGTGCGGCTGGGGCCTGCACCGGTGGCGGAAAGCTATTTGCGCGGTGATCTGGTCATTCAGGCAGCGCTTGAGACCGGTGCCGAGGCGATCCATCCCGGTTATGGCTTTTTATCCGAGAACCCTGATTTCGTGGCCCAGGTCGAAGCGGCGGGGCTGGTCTTTATCGGGCCAAGTGCGGATGCGATCCGCGCGATGGGCCTGAAGGACGCGGCAAAGGCGTTGATGATCAAGGCTGGCGTGCCGGTGGTGCCGGGCTATCAGGGAGAGGACCAATCGGACGATGGATTGGCTGCGGAGGCCGAAAAAATTGGCTACCCGGTGTTGATCAAGGCTGTTGCCGGTGGTGGTGGCAAGGGCATGCGCTTGGTGGAGGTCGCACAAGACTTTGCCGCCAGTTTGGAAAGCGCCAAGGCCGAGGCGCGCACCGCCTTTGGCAATGACCGGGTGCTGATTGAAAAATACATCAACCAGCCGCGCCATATCGAAGTGCAAGTCTTTGGTGATGGTCAGGATGCCGTGCATCTGTTCGAGCGGGATTGTTCGCTGCAAAGACGGCATCAAAAAGTGATTGAGGAAGCGCCTGCGCCGGGGATGACGTCAGAGGTGCGCGCGGCGATGGGGGCGGCGGCTGTCGCGGCAGCCAAGGCGATTGGTTATGCTGGTGCGGGGACGGTGGAATTCATCGTGGATGGGGCAGGCGGTCTGCGTGAGGACGGATTCTGGTTCATGGAAATGAACACACGGTTACAGGTGGAACACCCGGTGACCGAGGCCATCACCGGCGTTGATCTGGTGGAATGGCAGTTGCGCGTGGCGGCGGGTGAGGGGCTTCCGGCGCGGCAGGAAGACTTGCAGATCGATGGCCACGCTTTTGAAGCGCGGCTTTATGCCGAAGATGTGCCCGCAGGGTTCCTGCCAGCCACGGGGCGGATCGCTCATCTGGCGTTTCCGCCATCTTCGCGGATTGATAGCGGGGTTCAGGAGGGCGATGAGATTTCGCCCTGGTATGACCCGATGATTGCAAAGATCACTGTGGCCGGGGCTGATCGGGCCACTGCGCTGACGGGATTACGCATGGCTTTGGCCGAGACGCAGGTCGCAGGGCTGGTCACGAACATCGGGTTTTTGCAGCGGTTGGCGGCGGACCCGGGCTTTGGCAATGGTGCGGTCGATACCGGGTTGATTGCACGGCAGCCCGATTTGACAGCGGCGCCAGTGCGGGGCGGGTGGCGGTTGGCCTGGGCGGCGATTGTTGCCGCTGGTCTGGAAGAGGCACGCGCCGGGCAAGGCTTTGCGCTGTGGCAACCTTTGGCGCGGCAGGTTGCGCTTGATGACCAGATCGTCGTGCTGGAAGTGGCGGACCCGGGCCGGATTTCGGCGAGGGTCGGCGAGGCGGTTTATGACTTTGCGCAAAGTGGTGGCGTCTGGTGGTGCGATGGTATGCGCTGTCCGGAGGCCCAGAAACATGGGGCGCAGGTGACGGTTTTTGGCGCGGATCCTGTGACTTTTGATATCCCCGATCCGCTCGCGCGGGGCAGTCAGGGACCCGGTGGCGACGCTGTGCTTGCGCCGATGCCGGGGCTGGTTCAGACCGTCGTGGTGGCCCCCGGAGACGCGGTGACGGAAGGCCAGCGTATGGTCGTTTTGGAGGCGATGAAAATGGAACATGTCCTGCGCGCGCCGCGTGACGGCGTGGTGGCTGAGGTGACGGTCAAGGCGGGCGATCAGGTGACGGCAGGATTGCCATTGGCGACGCTGGAGGCAGAGGCATGATCCGGCTGCATCATTGCCCCGGCACCCGGTCGATGCGGGTGCTGTGGTTGCTTTATGAACTGGCCGTGGACTTTGATCTGGAGGTCTATCCCTTTGATAAGACGCTGCGGTCAGAGGCCTATCTGAAGCTGAACCCCGCAGGCCGGGTGCCAGCATTGGAACTTGATGGCCATGTGATCCGCGAAAGCGGCGCGATGATACAGGTGCTGTGCGAGAGGTTCGATCCGCGCGGGCTGGGCCGACCGCTTGGGCACAAGGATCACATGGCGTGGCTGGACTGGATTCACTTTGCCGAGACTGTGAGCGCGCATTGCGCCAACCTGACCCAGCAGCATTTGATGCTGCGGGAAGATCACATGCGTTCGCCCATTATCATGAAGCTGGAGGCCGCACGGTTGGGCAAGACGCTGGCGGCGATCGAGGCGCGGCTGGAGAGCGCATATTTGCTGGGATCAGGATTTTCGGCAGCGGATGTGGCTGTCGGGCAGGCGGTCTATATGGCCAAGCATTTTGTCCATCTCGATGCGACGCCGAAGGTTGCGGCATGGTTCGACGTGATTGCCGCGCGCGAGGCTTTTCAGGCGGCTTTGCCCGGGGATGACGGTTTGTATGGACAGGATTTTTACGCGCCCTGGCCGGTGGAATGAGAGGGGGATTGGGGGCGCTGCCCCCGTCCGCAAGCGGACTCCCCCGAAGTATTTGTGACCAGAAGAAGCGAGGGATGCCGTGGATTTTGTGACCTTGCACGAGGTGGGCCCCCGCGACGGGTTGCAAAACGAGCCCGGCGTGATTTCAACGGCGGACCGTGTGGAATTTGTCCGGGCGCTGGCAGAAGCGGGGTTGCCGCATATCGAAGTGGGCTCTTTCGTCAGCCCAAAATGGGTGCCGCAGATGGCGGGCACGGATGAGGTGATGGCCAAGCTTGAGGCGGGGCCAGTCTATGAGGTGCTGGTGCCGAATATGCGCGGCTGGGAAGGGTTTGCGGCGGCTGAAAGGCGCGGCGATTACGCGATTGCGGTATTTGTGGCGGCGACCGAAGGGTTCAGCCGGGCCAATCTGAATTGCACTGTCGCCGAGAGCCTTGAACGAGCCGCACCGGTGATTGCGGCGGCAGAGGCCGCAGGCGTGCCGGTGCGCGGCTATGTCTCTTGCGTGACGGATTGCCCTTATGAGGGGCGGGTTGCGCCGGGGCAGGTGGCGCGGGTGGTCCGCGACTTGAAAGATTTGGGTGTGCGCGAAGTGTCCTTGGGCGAGACGATTGGCAAGGGCGACCCGGAGCGGGTCGGGACCATGCTGGATGCGGTGCTGAACGTGGTCCCGGCGGCGCAGTTGGCGGGACATTTCCACGATACCGGCGGGCGGGCGTTGGATAACATCAAGGTGGCACTCGAAAAGGGTTTGCGGGTTTTTGATGCGGCCGTCGGAGGGCTTGGCGGTTGTCCCTATGCGCCGGGCGCACCGGGGAATGTCGCAACAGAGGCGGTTGTGGCACTGCTTCACGCTCAAGGCTTCGAAACCGGCGTGGACGCGGCCAAACTGGCCAAAGCAGCGGGAATGGCGCGTGCGATGCGCGGAGGTGGGCATGTTGATCAGGGTTGAGACTGATGCGCGGGGTGTGGCGACGCTGACGCTGGCGCGGGCGGAAAAGCACAATGCATTGTCGGCGGAGTTGATCGATGACCTTCATCAGGCCGCAGAGCGCCTGGCGGTGGATGAGGCGGTGCGGGTTGTTGTGTTGGCGGCAGAGGGGCCCACATTTTGTGCAGGCGGTGATTTAGGCTGGATGCGCGAACAGATGGCGGCGGACGCCGCGACGCGTCGCAAGGGGGCTGAGGCGATTGCGGCGATGCTGGGTGCGCTTAACACATTGCCCAAACCACTGATTGGCCGGGTGCAGGGCAATGCCTTTGGCGGCGGTGTCGGCATGGCCTGTGTGTGCGATGTAGCGGTGGCCAGCGACGCGGCGATGTTTGGCCTGACGGAAACTCGGCTGGGGCTGATCCCGGCGACCATCGGGCCCTACGTGATCGCGCGCATGGGCGAGGCGAGGGCGCGGCGGGTCTTTATGTCGTCGCGCCGGTTTGAGGCCACAGAGGCGCTGGATCTTGGGATCGTGGCGCGGGTCGTGGGTGCGGATGCGCTGGATGCCGCGATTGAGGCCGAAGTGGCGCCCTATCTTGACTGCGCGCCGGGCGCTGTGGCGGCGGCCAAGGCGCTGGCCCTGCATCTGGGGGCGGGGATTGATGATGCGGCGGTTGAGCATTCGATCAACGCGCTGATCGCCCAATGGGAAGGCGAAGAGGCAGCCGAAGGGATCGCTGCCTTTTTTGGCAAGCGCAAGGCCCGCTGGATGATCTGACCGGGCTTGGGCCCCCGCGGGCCGCGGAAAACCGTCGCGGATCGCCTGCCAGCCGTTGACCCCCCTTGGCGTGCCGGGTAAGTGTCAGCGAAGAGAGGGTGCAGCTTCGCCAGCGCACCGCTTTGGGAAAGGATACCCCGGTGCAAGAGCTTGCCACGCAATACCTGCCAATCCTGATTTTTCTGGGCCTCGCCATCGGGTTGGGCATCATTCTGATCCTTGCTGCCGCGATTGTGGCCGTGCGCAACCCCGACCCTGAAAAGGTCAGCGCCTATGAGTGCGGGTTCAACGCTTTTGATGATGCGCGTATGAAATTCGACGTGCGGTTTTATCTGGTGTCGATCCTGTTCATCATCTTTGACCTTGAAGTCGCATTCCTGTTCCCCTGGGCGGTCGCATTTCAGGACATTTCCATGGTCGGCTTCTGGTCGATGATGGTGTTCCTTGCCGTGCTGACCATCGGTTTTGCCTATGAGTGGAAAAAGGGCGCGCTTGAGTGGGAATAACCCGCCAGCGTCGCATGTTTTGCACAGCGCCGGTTCGCTAGGACGCCACTGACAGATTTTCGTGGAACACGACCGCCTTTGAGGTGTCGTTCCGTTTTGCGACATACATCGCCTGATCGGCGTGCGTCAGCAGTGCATCCCAGGCCAGATCCCCCTGCGCCAGTGCGATGCCAATCGACGCGCTGATCTGGAACGGGCGACCTTTATAGAAAAACGGTGTGGCGAGCTGACGCGTGATGTGATCCGCGATGCGATGGGCGGCGACCAGCGGGTCGTCATCTGGCACAAGGCACAGGAATTCATCACCTCCCATGCGCGCCACCAGATCGGGCTGACTGGCCGCCTGTTTCAAAACCTCGGCTGCGCGCGCGATCGCAAGATCACCGACCGCGTGACCATGGAGGTCATTGAGGTGTTTGAGCCTGTCGAGGTCGACATAGATGACCGCGAGCTTGCCGCTTTGCATGAGTGAAGAAATGTCGTCGTCCATGACACGGGCCGAAAGGCCGCCCCGGTTCATCAATCCGGTCGCAAAGTCGCGCCGCGCGTTGTCACGTTCGCGCAAATGCGCGGCGGTCTGTGTCGCGGCAACCTGTCCTGCCCACCAGCTTCCGACCAGCAGGATCAGTGCCACCATGCTGGCGACGGGTGCGATTTGCCACAGGATGGCCTGCCCGGGGTTTTGAGCGCGCCAAGTAACAACGGCCAGAGTTTGCCCGGCAATTTCGCGCAGCGGCAGGCTGTTAAAGGCGGGCTGCACCTCTTGCGAAGTAGGGATGATCTGCAGTTCCGCAAGGCCCAGGATGCCATTGAGTGCCGCGGGCGTTAGCCATTTTCCGGCGATCAGGATCGGGATATCCGCGCGAGACAGATCGTCCAGTTCATCAGGGGTGAGGTACCCGGCCGAGACAACGGCCAATTCCCCACCAATCAAGTTCAGGCCGCCGACAACGGGGTAGTCAGAAAAATCCTGTGTCAGAAGGGCCGCAAGCTGCGGCGCGCCCAATTCGGGAATGAAATTGGAAAGGTCGGAGTCGTAAATTTCCGAGACATAGGCGTGGGTCGGCGTGCCATCGGGCGAAAGCATATAGAAAAAATCAAAGGTTTCGCCGTCCGCGGCACCCGATCCAAGATTGGCGTAAAGCGCGTCTTCATCACCGGCCCGGTACCACGCAAAGGCCGCGCCCCAATGGGCATAGTCGGCCAGGATGACATCATTGGCAGCGATCTGGTTTTCCACGATTGCGTCCACCCGCAGCCGCGTTTCGGCCTGCGTTAGCGCGTTCGTCTGGCCGGTCACAAATATCAACAGGACAAAAATCGCCACACACGCAAGGACGGCCGTCAGGAACGTCGTCCAGAATATTCGCTTGGGGATCGTCATCATTGCGCAGACATCGCCCAACACCTAACCAAATCAAGAGCCAGAGCCTTAGAACAGTTTCCTTAACCAAACGTAAAGAAACGTGATGCAAACCCAAGATCGGCAACCACAACCAACTGATGGAAAGCGCGTATTGGGCCGACGTGTCGCCTTGACCTTTGGGGGCGTGCCGCATAACCAAACCCTAGCCATCACAGGGTGCGTTTCCGCGCCCGACGAGATCAGGGAGAGGCGTCCATGGGGATTGCAACCGGATTGAACGACGCGGGCGCCGACAAAGAGGTCGCCACCCAGGTTCTGAACCGTGAATTGCAGGACAAGGGGTTCCTTGTGACCTCAACCGCCGACATCGTGAACTGGGCCCGGACAGGCAGTCTGCACTGGATGACGTTTGGCCTGGCCTGCTGCGCGGTTGAGATGATGCACACCTCGATGCCGCGCTACGATCTGGAACGCTTCGGGACTGCGCCGCGCGCGTCGCCGCGTCAGTCGGATTTGATGATCGTGGCGGGCACGCTGACCAACAAGATGGCGCCCGCGCTGCGCAAGGTCTACGACCAGATGCCGGAGCCGCGCTATGTGATTTCGATGGGGTCCTGCGCCAATGGCGGCGGCTATTACCATTATTCCTACAGCGTTGTGCGGGGCTGTGACCGGATCGTGCCTGTGGATGTATACGTGCCCGGCTGCCCGCCGACGGCAGAGGCGCTGCTGTATGGTATCCTGCAATTGCAGCGCAAAATTCGCCGGACGGGTACGATCAAACGTTAACGTGGTGACCAGACGTTAAGACCAACCTGCGCAGATCAGCGTTAAGAGGACATGATTATGACGGAAGCTTTGCAAGAGCTGGGCACACATCTGGAGCTGAAGCGCAAGGACTGCGTGGTCTCATGGGAGGTGGCCCATGACGAGCTGACGGTGAATGTTGCGCCGTCAAACCTTGTCGGCTTTGTCGAGTTCCTGCGCGACGATCAGGTGTGCCAGTTCAGCACATTGGTGGATATTACGGCTGTGGATTACCCCACGCGCAGCAAGCGGTTCGATGTCGTCTATCACTTCCTGAGCATGTACCAGAACCACCGCATCCGCCTGCGGGTGCAGATCCGTGAAGAGGACATGCTGCCTTCGATCATCTCTGTGCATCCCAGCGCCAATTGGTTCGAACGCGAGATTTTCGACATGTTCGGTATCCTGTTCAGCGGTCACCCGGACCTGCGCCGTATCCTGACGGACTACGGCTTTCGCGGTTATCCGCTACGCAAGGACTTTCCGACGACAGGTTACACCGAGGTCCGCTATGACGAGGTGCAAAAGCGCGTGGTCTATGAGCCCGTATCGCTGGTTCAGGAATACCGCCAGTTCGACTTCATGAGCCCCTGGGAGGGCGCCGAATACATTCTGCCGGGCGACGACAAAGCCAAGGAAGAGGCGAAGTAGTGCGGGGTCAGATGGACATGACGGGCCATCAAGTCGGCAAGGCGTTCCAAGATGTCTGAGCCAACGATCCTTTTTGGCGTGGGTGCCACCAAGGCGGGCACGACCTGGCTGCATTCTGCGCTGAAGGCGCATCCAGCCTGTGCGTTTCGCGACATCAAAGAAGCGCACTACTGGGACACGGTGAATGTGGGTGATCGGTTGGAGTATTTGACCGCGCGCGAAGATGCACTTCACCGGTTACGGGTCCAGCGCCATCAGGCAGAGGCGGATCGGAAGGGCTGGAAAGCGGCCAATCTGGATCGCCAGATCGCTGCGGTCTCAGACCAGATTGACATGCTTTGCGCGGATCGGCGCGGCAATCAGGCTTATCTGGAGTGGCTGCAAAAGGACCGCGCGGATCAGGCTGTGGTGGCGGATTTCTCACCAAGCTATGCGCTGCTGAACAAGCCCGCGCTGGAGCGGATGACACGCCTGACGCCGCATACCAAGGTGATCTATCTGATGCGCGATCCGCTGTCGCGGTTGTGGAGCCATGTGCGTATGGTCGCCAGCCGCAACGGGGCCGGGGCCGAAAAGCTGCCCGCCGCTGCCAACCGGCTGTTGCGCCGCGTGATCGACCGCAAGTCGCACCAGAACATCGTGAACCGTGGCGACTATAAGGGCACGGTGGAAAAACTGGTGGATGTTGTCCCCGAAAACCGCCTGCTGATGATGTTCAGCGAAGAAACGCTGACCAGCGCAGGATTTTCTGCCGTGTGCCGATTTCTTGGTATCAAGGAACAGGCGGCGGATACTGAAACGCCCGTTCATTCAGGCGCGAAGGCGGTGATGGAACCGACGCTGCGCGCCGATGCGATGGCGTTTCTGAAAGATCAATACGACTGGGCCCGCGACACGTTTGGCCCTTTGCCGCAAGCGTGGCAGAATAACCTCGAAAGGGTGAGCGCATGATGGACGGCGATATTCGCACCAACACCTATGATGACGGATCGACGGATGCGCGCACGGGCGAGCAGAAGATTCGCAATTTCAACATCAACTTCGGTCCGCAACACCCGGCGGCACATGGCGTTTTGCGGCTGGTGTTGGAGCTGGACGGTGAGATTGTGGAACGGTGCGACCCGCATATCGGCCTGCTGCACCGGGGCACCGAAAAGCTGATGGAAAGCCGGACATATCTGCAGAATCTGCCGTATTTTGACCGGCTGGATTACGTGGCCCCAATGAACCAGGAACACGCCTGGTGTCTGGCAATTGAAAAGCTGACCAAGACCGAGGTGCCGCGTCGCGCCAGCCTGATCCGGGTGCTATATTCCGAGATCGGCCGGGTGCTGAACCATTTGCTGAACGTGACCACGCAGGCGCTGGACGTTGGCGCGCTGACCCCGCCGCTGTGGGGATTTGAAGAGCGCGAAAAGCTGATGATCTTTTACGAACGTGCATGCGGTGCACGTCTGCATGCCGCCTATTTCCGCCCCGGCGGGGTGCATCAGGATCTGCCGGATCAGTTGATCGAGGACATTGATCAATGGGCGGTGGAATTCCCCAATCTGCTTGACGACATTGACGGATTGCTGACGGAAAATCGAATTTTCAAGCAGCGGAATGCCGATATCGGTATCGTCACCGAAGACGACATCAAGAACTTTGGTTTCTCGGGCGTGATGGTGCGCGGGTCAGGCTTTGCGTGGGATTTGCGCCGGTCGCAGCCCTATGAATGCTACGATGAGTTCGAGTTCCAGATCCCCGTGGGCAAGAATGGCGATTGTTATGATCGCTATCTGTGCCGCATGGAGGAGATGCGCCAATCCACATCCATCATCCGGCAGGCCTGCGAAAAGCTGCGCCACGAGAAAGGTGACGTGATGGCGCGCGGCAAGATGACGCCGCCCACACGCGCGGCGATGAAAACGGACATGGAAAGCCTGATCCATCACTTCAAGCTTTATACCGAAGGGTTCCACGTGCCCGCGGGCGAGGTTTATGCCGCCGTGGAAGCCCCCAAGGGCGAGTTCGGCGTCTATCTGGTGGCCGACGGCAGCAACAAGCCCTACCGCGCCAAGCTGCGCGCGCCGGGCTTCCTGCACTTACAGGCTATGGATCACGTGGCCACCGGCCACCAACTGGCCGATGTCGCCGCGATTATTGGCACAATGGACGTTGTTTTTGGGGAGATTGACCGATGAAACGCATTTTTGCTGTGACCGGGTTTGTGGCGCTGACCGCCTGTTCCAACCCGATTGATTTTCGCGACATCATCCCAAGCAACCCCGCGCCCGCACCAACCCCTGCGGTCGCACCTGCACCGGCGCCGGTGATGTTGACCGCGAAAGAGCGGTTGCTGGGCGCGATCGAAAACAACAATTGCGAATTGAACGCAGGCAACGTCGGCGCGATCCTGTCGGAGGCCACGATTGGCACCGAAGAGTTGAAGACCCTGACGCCGCAGCTTGAATCCGAAGGGCGGATCACGGCGGCTGGCCCGGGCGTCATTCGTGCCACAACGGCGCGCTGCGCCTGATGATCCTTGCAGGTTCGGGCATAGGCGCGGTCCTGCTGTTGACAGGGTTTGGCAGCGCTGCCATTCCCACGCTGACTTTCGCGGGCCTGACGGCTGGCGTCCTATTGACCGGAATGAACTGACATGCTGCGCCGATTGCACCCCGACCAACCCGACAGTTTCGCCTTTACGCCCGAGAACCAGCGTTGGGCCGAAGGGCAGATGACCAAGTTCCCCGAAGGCCGTCAGGCCAGCGCGATCATTCCGCTGCTGTGGCGGGCGCAGGAGCAAGAAGGCTGGCTGAGCCGTCCGGCGATCGAATACGTCGCCCGGATGCTGGATCTGGAGTATATCCGCGCGCTTGAAGTCGCGACGTTCTATTTCATGTTCCAGTTGCAGCCCGTGGGTTCTGTCGCGCATATCCAGATTTGCGGCACCCTGTCTTGCATGATCTGCGGCGCAGAAGACCTTGTTGCTGTCTGCAAAGAGAAGATCGCGGAAAAGCCGCACCAGCTGTCCGCGGATGGCAAGTTTTCGTGGGAAGAGGTTGAGTGTCTGGGCTCTTGCGCTAATGCGCCCATGGCCCAGATCGGCAAGGATTATTACGAGGATCTGACCACGACACGTCTTGGCGAGATCATTGATGAACTGGCCGCAGGCAAAGTGCCTGTACCGGGTCCGCAGAATGGACGTTTTGCGGCTGAGCCGCTCAAGGGGCTGACCAGCCTGAAAGAATACGACAGCGGCAAGACCAAGTATAACGCCAGCGCGCAGCTTGCGACTGACATCGGCGATACGGTCAAGCGGATTGACGGCACCGAAGTGCCAATCCTGACACCGTGGAATGACGGGGGCGTGGCGACGAAAGCCAAGCCCGCAGCGAAGAAAGCGGCGACCAAAGCCAAGGCACCTGCAAAGACTGCCGCGAAAGCACCACCTAAGGCGAAGACAGCGGAGAAAACGCCCTCCAAGGCTAAGGCGGCAAAGCCTGCTGTGGCGGCAGCGCCTGTCGCAGCCGGTGAAGCCCGACCCGAGACCTTGACCGCGCCGCGTGAGAGCGGGGCTGATGACCTCAAGCTGATCAGCGGTGTGGGGCCAAAGCTGGAAGGTGTGCTGAATGAGCTTGGGTTCTGGCACTTTGATCAGATCGCCAAATGGACCGAGGCCGAGGTCGCATGGGTCGACAGCCGGTTGAAGTTCAAGGGCCGGATTGCCCGCGACAACTGGATCGCACAGGCGACGGAACTGGCGAAAAAGTAGCATCGGCGCATCGCCCCAAAGCTAGCGGGGAATGCGGCGTGCAAAATCTCTTATTATTTCAAGTCAAAACCGGCTAAGACTGCGGGCGAGGGGGTTTTGCGCGCAAAATGCGCGTGATTTCACCCCATTGGCGGAAATGAGAACGACCCAGAGAAGGGCGTCTTAAGGGAGAACGAAAACGATGAGTGATAGCGCACCAAAGAGCCAGGGGATCACAGCGGTCGCGGCTTTGTTTGGCATTGTGGCGGCGGGTGTCGCCTATGTGATGTATGAATTCGGAGCGATTGGAGCGCTGTTCATTGGCGCGATTGTCGCGGTGATCGTGGCGATCCTGTTGATGCTGGGTTGGCGAGAGCCTGCGGCACCGGCGGGCAAGGTAGATGCACCAAGTCCCCGCGACGTGTCGGCCCCGTCCCCTAATGCAGATGCGCCCAGTGCGGCCGCCCCCGCTGCGGCAGCGCCTGCTGCGGCAGCGCCGGCAGCTGCGGCGGCACCTGCAGCCGTAGCAGAAGCGCCGGCCCCAAAACCAAAACCCGCAGCCAAGCCCAAGGCAGCGGCCAAGCCCAAGGCTGCCCCCAAAGCCAAGGCGGCAGCAAAGCCTGTGGCCGCAGATGGCAAGCCCGAGATGTTGAGTGCGCCGCGCCGTGGCGCTGGTGACGACCTCAAGCAGATCAAGGGCGTCGGCCCAAAGATGGAAAAGATGCTGAACACCATGGGTGTCTGGCACTTCGATCAGGTCGCCAGTTGGCGCAAGAAAGAAGTCCAGTGGGTCGATGATAACCTTGAGGGTTTCAAAGGCCGGGTCAGCCGCGACGAATGGGTCAAACAGGCCAAAGTACTGGCCAAGGGTGGCACCACCGAGTTCTCCAAGAAGGTGAAGAAGGGCGACGTCTACTAGGACTTGCACCTGATTGAGGCAGGGCCCCGCGTGCGATGTGCAGGCGGGGCTTATTAGTGTGAGGGAGAGGGGGCGTTGCCCCCGTCAGCAAGCTGACTCCCCCAAAGTATTTTTGACCAGAAGAAGACCGGCGGCTCGACAGAGTGATCGGTGGCGGATACATCTGCGCGGGCATAAGGGAGCGCGCGATGCAGGGCCACAACGACGACACCGCAAAGCAGGGGCGGATCATTGCGATCACCATTGCAGTGGCGGGTGTTCTGGCGATTGCGGCTCCCTGGTTGCGCGAGGTTTTGGGGCTGGCCCCAAAATACGAAATTCTGTTCTACCTGATATCCTTGGCTGCGTTCATTTGGTCACTGGTCGTCACGTGGAAGCTGTGGCAAAAGACCCGTAGCTAGCAAAGGGAACGTATCTGATGCTCAAAGATCAGGACCGGATTTTCACTAACCTTTACGGGATGCACGACCGCACGCTGAAAGGCGCGCAGGCAAGGGGCCATTGGGATGGCACCGCAGGCATCATCAAGAAGGGCCGGGACTGGATTGTCGATGAGATGAAG
This sequence comes from uncultured Paracoccaceae bacterium, assembly GCA_947493335.1. GTDB lineage: Bacteria > Pseudomonadota > Alphaproteobacteria > Rhodobacterales > Rhodobacteraceae > CANMYO01. The sequence goes on from CANLQO010000001.1 coordinate 792,439, forward strand.
GCAAGCGGATTGCGCGGGCGCGGCGGTGCAGGTTTTCCAACAGGCCTCAAGTGGTCGTTCATGCCGAAAGAAAGCGACGGGCGGCCTGCCTATCTTGTCGTCAACGCCGATGAATCCGAGCCGGGCACCTGCAAGGACCGCGAGATCATGCGCCATGATCCGCATACGCTGATCGAAGGCTGTCTGATCGCCAGTTTCGCTATGAATGCGCATGCCTGCTACATCTACATTCGCGGCGAATACATCCGCGAGAAAGAAGCGCTGCAGAACGCCATTGATGAGGCTTATGCCGCCGGGCTTGTGGGCAAAAACGCAGCCAAGTCAGGCTGGGACTTTGATATTTATCTGGCACATGGGGCCGGGGCGTACATTTGCGGTGAAGAGACGGCGCTGCTGGAAAGTCTTGAGGGCAAGAAGGGCATGCCGCGCATGAAGCCGCCGTTCCCGGCGGGTGCGGGGCTATATGGTTGCCCGACCACGGTGAACAATGTGGAATCGATTGCCGTGGTGCCCACGATCCTGCGGCGCGGCGCGTCATGGTTTGCGGGCATGGGGCGTCCGAACAATGCGGGCACAAAGCTGTTTGCAATCAGCGGACACGTAAATAACCCCTGCGTGGTCGAAGAAGAAATGTCGATCCCGTTTGAAGAGTTGATCGAGAAGCATTGCGGCGGGATCCGTGGCGGCTGGGACAACCTGAAAGCTGTGATCCCGGGCGGATCATCGGTGCCATGTGTGCGCGGTGAAAACATGCGCGACGCGATCATGGATTTCGATGCGCTGAAGGAAAAAGGGTCTTCGCTTGGCACCGCTGCGGTCATCGTCATGGATAATTCGGTCGACATGATCAAGGCGATCTGGCGGTTGTCAAAATTCTACAAGCACGAAAGCTGCGGCCAGTGCACGCCTTGTCGCGAAGGCACCGGCTGGATGATGCGGGTGATGGCGCGACTGGTGGAAGGTAACGCGAGTGTCGAGGAAATCGATATGTTGCTGAGCGTGACCAAACAGGTCGAAGGCCACACGATCTGCGCGCTTGGCGACGCGGCGGCCTGGCCGATTCAGGGCCTGATCAAGAACTTCCGTGACGAGATCGAGGATCGGATTGCGCATAAGCGGGTTGGCGTCGCGGCCGAGTGATGCGGCTTTGGGCGATACCGCTTGTCGCGCTCGCGGCCTGCGATGTAGCCCCGCGTCCGATTGATCTGGAACGGAGTTCTATCGAGACCCCGGAAGAGGGGTATCAGGTGTTTCTCGACACGATCATTGCAAGTAACGCGGCGCGAGGCATTGCCGAAGGTTGCAATACTTTTGCGTTTGATGAGGTTGCGAGAGACAAGCGGATGCGGTTCTTCGAGACCGAAATGGAACGGCTGGCAGTTGATGATCCAAACACACTCAACGCGATTCACAGACGCCTTGGTGTCACGGTCACGGCAGAGCAGGTGGCGGCGCAGGGTTATGAGGGGCTGACCGCGCCGGACGTTGATACCGGGTTTCTTCTTCGGAATGCCGGATTGACGGTTGATATCGGCACGCGGGCTATCGGCATGGTCGCCCGCCATGGGCTGGAAGACGATTGCGCCGATGCGGAGCGGGAAATTGCGCAAGGGACCCTTGCGGGGTCTTTCCTGAAACGGGTGACCGACGACCAGTTGGGCGGTCTTGCGATCCAAGACGCAGAGCCGCCTGAATTGCGCGCGGGGGAGCAGGGGGATCTTCTTGCGATGCCGCTCATACCTGTAGAATAGGATTGCTATGTTAGATGATTTCGACCTGAGCGTTGGCACCGAAGGCACCAAGTGGATGCGGATCGTGACGGGTCTAGTTGGGGCGCTGTTGGGCGGGCTACTGGGGTATTTCTACAGCACGGTCAGCGCCTCGGCGGCAGCCCCTTCGCTTGTTTACGCGCTTGGTGGCGCGGCGGTTGGCGGATTTTTTGGGGCTGTTTTCTCGTTCTGGGTCATTGTGGGGCTATTGATCGTCGTCGTTGTTGTGGGCGTGGTCAGTTACCAATGGCTTTTTGGCGGCGCGTGATGCAGTTGGCTGAGTTCAACTTTGGCACGTTGAGGTACCCATGGGATGACCCGCGGCTGAAGGACTTTCAGGACAATCTGGACCGGGTGAACGCGATTGCGCAGCGCAGTGATGGGTTCATCTGGATGCTGGATGAGGACGCGATGGATGCGGTGCAGAATGATCCAAAGGGGCCGCTGAAGGACCGGCCCAACACGGCAAGCACGCTTTCGGTTTGGCGCGATGCGCAAAGCCTTTGGCACTTTGTTGACCGGACTTTGCATGGGCAATTCATGCGGCGCGGTGCTGAATGGTTTAAGGACGACGATCGCAGCCATCTGGTGATCTGGGAGGTGCAGGAGGGGCATTTGCCGACGGTGGAGGAAGCGATGGAAAACTGGCGCACCTTGCAGAAAATGGGAGAAACCACGGACATTTTCGGCGGTAAGGGGCTGCGGGATCGGGCAGGGGCATGAGCCGGTTTGGGGTCACACCGAACATGTGTCCGGGGTGTAACCAGCCGCCATATCCGGCCGGGTTCAGTTGTCAGCGCTGTGGCTTTGTGGGCGAGGCTGAAGATTCGGTTGAGCGCGCGCGCAGGCAGATTTTTCGCGGGGCACTTTGGGGGATGGCCGTGCTGTTTGCCATCTTCGTTGTATTTATTGGGGGACTTTTGATTGCACTTGGCTGAATTGAATGTGGGCCGATTGCTGGCGCCGACGGATGACCCAAGGGTCAAAGACTTTATGGACAACCTTGACCGGGTGAATGGGTTGGGCAAACGGATGCCGGGGTTTGTTTGGATGATGGAAGGCTCGGGGGCGCCGGGCACGGGCAATACCGAAGCCAAGATTGATGGCGATCCGCAATACGTCGCGAACCTGACCGTCTGGGAGGACGCACCGAGCCTTGAGAAGTTCGTTTTCGGCACCATTCACAAGCAGTTTTTCGAACGCAGAGCCGAATGGTTTGAAGTGATGGGAGAGCAGCATTTCGTGATGTGGTGGATCGAAGAGGGACATCAACCGACCTTGCAAGAGGCGCTGGAGCGTCTGGACATGCGACGCAAAAACGGCGATACCAATCACGCATTTGGTTGGGATTTGTTAAGGTCTCAGGGGTAGGGTTTATCCCGACAGAATAGCGAGTAGGTGGGTGTAATGGTTGACGGTATGGTTCTGTCATTCAAACGAAAGAATGACATGAGAAAGTCTTTTTACTTTTTTGTCCTGCTGCTGTCCGTGCAGGTTGGGTATTATCACAACGTGGTTTCCTAGCGGGCGGGAATTCGCCCTCAACACTGACCTGATATTGAATAGCAGGACAAAATCCACGACATGACACCTGAAACCGGCATCAAGCCGGACGAAGGAAGAGCATGTTAAAACGAACCCTTTTTGGTGCCGCAACGCTGGTCTTGGTGACCCTTGGCGGAATGTCTTCGGCAAAGCCCGCGTTGAAAGATGTGGCTTATGTGCGCGAGGGCATAATCGCGGCTGGTATCGCCTATGAAATCAGCGAGCAATGCGGCACGGTCAGCGCCCGGCTGTTTCGTGGCATCAGTTTCCTGAACGGGCTTAAAAGTCATGCCCGGTCATTGGGTTACACAGAAGCCGAAATTGACGCTTATGTGAATGATAAAGAAGAGAAAAATCGGCTGGAAGCGATTGCGCGCGACCGACTTTCGGCCATGGGGGCAGTGAACGGGCAGGCGCAGAGCTATTGCACTGTCGGGCGCAGCGAGATCGCCAAGGGCAGCACGATCGGACAGTTGTTGCGTTAAGTCGGTCAAAGGGCTCAAAAAATCGACGTTGGCGCTGGCATCGGGCATCCGATAGCGTTAGAACCCGTTCCAAACGCGCTCACCCCAGCCGGGTGACGCGGACCAGGGAACGGAAGGCTCGTTTATGTCCGATCTGCGCAAGCTTGTCATTGATGGTACCGAGGTCGAGGTGGACGGGGCGATGACCTTGATCCAGGCGTGCGAAGAGGCCGGGATCGAGATCCCGCGTTTTTGCTATCACGAACGTCTGACGATCGCCGGAAACTGCCGGATGTGTCTGGTTGAAGTTGTGGGCGGCCCGCCCAAGCCCGCCGCGTCCTGCGCGATGCAGGTGCGCGATCTGCGCCCCGGCCCCGAAGGCCAGCCGCCTGTGGTCAAGACGAATTCTCCGATGGTCAAGAAGGCCCGCGAGGGCGTGATGGAGTTTTTGCTGATCAACCACCCGCTGGATTGCCCGATCTGCGATCAGGGGGGCGAGTGCGACCTGCAGGATCAGGCGATGGCTTACGGAGTGGATTTTTCCCGCTTCCGTGAACCAAAGCGCGCAACCGATGACCTTGATCTGGGGCCATTGGTCGAGACCCACATGACGCGCTGCATTTCCTGCACCCGCTGCGTGCGGTTTACGACTGAGGTCGCAGGCATTCACCAGATGGGCCAGACCGGCCGGGGTGAGGATGCTGAGATCACCAGCTATCTGGGCGAGACGCTGAATTCGAACATGCAGGGCAACATAATTGATCTGTGCCCGGTGGGCGCGCTGGTCAGCAAGCCATATGCCTTTACCGCCCGTCCGTGGGAATTGACCAAGACCGAATCCATCGACGTGATGGATGCGCTGGGGTCGAATATTCGGGTTGATACCAAGGGCCGCGAAGTGATGCGGTTTTTGCCGCGCAACCATGATGGCGTGAATGAGGAATGGATTTCCGACAAGACGCGCTTTGTCTGGGATGGCTTGCGCCGTCAGCGTTTGGACACGCCTTATATCCGCGAAAACGGCAAGCTGCGCAAAGCAAGCTGGCCAGAAGCGTTGAGTGCGGCGGCGACTGCCATGCAGGGCAAGAAGCTGGCCGGTCTGGTCGGTGATCTGGCCCCGGTAGAGGCGGCATTTGCGCTCAAGCAGTTGATCGAAGGGCAGGGCGGCAACGTCGAATGCCGCACCGATGGCGCGAAGCTGCCAGCGGGCAATCGGTCCGGCTATGTCGGCACGGCCAGCATCGAGGACATTGATGAGGCCGAGATGATCATCCTGATCGGCACCAACCCGCGCGAAGAGGCCCCGGTGTTGAACGCGCGGCTGCGCAAGGCCTGGAGCCGGGGTGCGAAGATCGCCCGAATTGGTGAGGTCGCTGACCTGACCTATCCGGTGATTGAACTGGGCACGGGCCGCAAGGCGCTGGCCGAAGTGGCCGAGCAGGAACATTCCGACAAGGCGGGTGTCAAAGGCGTGATGATCATCGGGCAGGGCGCGTTGAACGAGGCTGACGGCGCGGCGGTGCTTGGCACGGCCATGCAGATGGCAGAGGCCGGATCGTCTAAGTTCATGGTGTTGCACACAGCTGCGGGCCGCGTCGGCGCGATGGACGTGGATGCCACAACCGAAGGCGGCATGGACGCGCTGAAGGACGCCGAAGTCGTTTTCAACCTTGGCGCGGACGAGGTTGAGATCGCCGATGGACCCTTTGTGATTTATCAGGGTAGCCACGGCGACCGGGGCGCACATCGCGCGGATATCATCCTGCCTGCGGCGGCCTACACCGAAGAAAACGCGCTGTTTGTGAACACAGAAGGCCGGCCTCAATTGGCGATGCGGGCGGGCTTTGCCCCCGGTGAGGCCAAGGAAAACTGGGCGATCCTGCGGGCCTTGTCGGCAGAAATGGGCGCGACGCTGGGTTACGATACACTGGCGCAGCTGCGCAATGTTCTGGTTGCGGCCCATCCGCATTTGGGCGGTATCGACGAGGTGGCCGAGAACGAGTGGCAGCCGCTGCCCGCCAAGAAGATGGGCGATGCGGACTTCCGCCCGGCGATCAAGGATCACTATCTGACCAACCCGATTGCACGCGCCAGTGAATTGATGGCGGAGCTTTCCGCCAATGCCAAGGCGCGCAACACCACAGCGGTGGCGGCGGAATAAGTGAAAGCCTGGCCCCTCATATGTCTGGCCCTTGCGGGCTGCGCAGGCCCGCAGGTCAGCCAAAGCGGTGCGCGTCCGTCTTATGAAGGCGTGCAGACACGGCTGCTGGATGGTGAGTTGGTGGGTTTTGATGTCACGCTGCGTGGTGCTGACGGGCCCGATGCCGTGACGCAATACGCTGAATGTGCCGCGGCACAATATGCCCTGATCCGGGGCTATGGGTTCGCCCGTCACGTGCGCACCAATCTGGACAAGCAGGGTGGCACTTGGCGTGCCGATGCTGTTTACACAATCTCGCCGGACCTGCCAGCCGGGGCCAAAACGATAGACGCTGAAGTGATCGTCGCCAATTGCGGCGCATCAGGCATACCAACAGCGTAGGGGACGAAGACGATGATGGCATTCTTTACAGAAACCACGTTGGGCATGGGCCTTGTTATCTTGGGGCAATGCCTGTTGGTGCTGATCCCGCTTTTGCTGGCGCTGGCGTTCCTGATGTACGCCGACCGCAAGATCTGGGCGGCGGTGATGATGCGCAAAGGCCCCAATGTCGTGGGTGCCTTTGGTCTGTTGCAGTCCTTTGCGGATTTTCTGAAATACATCGTCAAGGAAATCGTGGTGCCTGCGGGTGCCGACAAGGCGGTGTTCTTCCTTGCGCCGATGATTTCTTTTGTTTTGGCGGTGATTGCCTGGGCGGTGATCCCGTTTAACGACGGCTGGGTCGTCTCAGATATCAACGTCGCCATTCTGTATGTCTTCGCGGTCTCTTCTTTGGAGGTCTATGGCGTGATCATGGGTGGCTGGGCGTCGAACTCAAAATACCCGTTTCTGGGGAGCTTGCGGTCTGCTGCGCAGATGATCTCTTACGAGGTGTCGCTGGGCCTGATTATCATTGGCGTGATTATCTCAACCGGGTCGATGAATTTCGGCGCGATTGTCGCCGCTCAGGACGGCAGCGCGGGCATCTTCAACTGGTATTGGGTGGCCCACTTCCCGATGCTTTTCCTCTTCTTTATCAGTGCTTTGGCGGAGACAAACCGGCCGCCGTTCGACCTGCCAGAGGCGGAATCAGAACTGGTGGCGGGTTATCAGGTGGAATATTCTTCAACCCCGTTCCTGCTCTTTATGATCGGCGAATTGATGGCCGTTGTGCTGATGTGTGCGCTGGTGTCGCTCTTGTTCTTCGGCGGCTGGTTGTCACCGATCCCAGGTCTGCCAGACGGCGTGCTGTGGATGGTGTTGAAGATGGCGCTGGTGTTCTTTGCCTTCTCGATGGTGAAGGCAATCACGCCGCGCTACCGCTATGACCAGTTGATGCGGATTGGCTGGAAAGTCTTCCTGCCAATGTCGCTGGCTTGGGTGGTGATCGTCGCGTTCCTCGCGAAATACGAAGTTCTGGGCGGCCTTTGGGCGCGCTACACGGTCGGAGGCTGATCTGATGGACTACAACCGCGCCGCAAAATATTTCCTGCTGATGGACTTCTGGCAGGGGTTCCGTCTGGGGTTCAAACACTTCTTTCGGCCCAAGGTCACGATCAACTATCCGCATGAAAAGGGACCGCTTTCTCCGCGGTTCCGTGGCGAACACGCGCTGCGCCGTTATCCTAATGGGGAAGAGCGTTGCATTGCGTGCAAGCTGTGCGAGGCGGTCTGCCCGGCGCAGGCGATTACCATTGATGCCGAGCCGCGTGATGACGGGTCTCGCCGGACCACGCGCTATGACATCGACATGACCAAATGCATCTACTGCGGTTTCTGCCAGGAAGCCTGCCCGGTGGATGCGATTGTCGAGGGGCCGAATTTCGAATTCTCAACCGAGACGCGGGAAGAGTTGTACTACGACAAGGATAAGCTGCTCGCCAATGGTGAACGTTGGGAAGCGGAGATCGCGCGCAACCTTGAGATGGATGCGCCATACCGATGACCGATCAAAACCCCTTTGAAGCGATGATGAAGATGAGCCAGGAGTGGCTGAAGCAGGTGAATCCTGCCATGGAATCCTTCACGCCCAAAGGCTTTGAAAACATGTTCCCGACCATGCCCAAGGACGTCATGGAGACGTTTATGGGCAAGGGCATGAACCCCGAAGGGCTTGATGCCAAGACCCGGTTGCTGCTGACGCTGATGGGGCTGACGATCATGGGCGCGCAGGCCGAGGCGCAGGTGCGTCTGACCGTGCGCCACGCGGTTGAGGCGGGGGCGACGAAACAGGAAATCGCCGAAACGATTGCGCAGGCCGCAATGTTCGGTGGGGTGCCTGCCATGACCAAGGCCATGGAGTTGGCGACCGAAGTACTAGACAAGGATAGCGACGCATGACCGTGTTTGCCTTTACCTTTTACCTTTTTGCGATCTCGACCGTGTTGGGCGGGTTGATGACCGTGATCAGCCGGAACCCGGTGCATTCGGTGCTGTGGCTGATCCTCGCGTTCCTGTCGTCCGCCGGGTTGTTCGTGACGCTGGGGGCCGAGTTCGTGGCGATGCTGCTTATCATCGTCTACGTGGGCGCGGTCGCGGTGCTGTTCCTGTTTGTCGTGATGATGCTGGATGTGGATTTCGCTGAGTTGAAGGCGGAGATGTCGAAGTATCTGCCATTGGGCCTGTTGATTGGCGTGGTCATCCTGATGCAGATGGCGATTGCCTTTGGCACCTGGGGCTTTGCGGATGGGGCAGAGGGCCGGATCGCGGCGCCGACGGGCGATATCGAAAACACCGCAGCACTCGGGCTGCTGATCTATGACAAATACATCATCCTCTTCCAGCTGGCAGGTCTGATCCTGCTGGTCGCGATGATCGGGGCGATTGTGCTGACGCTGCGCCACCGTGTGGACATCAAGCGCCAGAACGTCATCGCCCAGATGCACCGCGATCCCGCGACCGCGATGGAGTTGAAGGATGTGAAACCGGGGCAGGGGCTGTGATGGCAAATTTTTTCGAAAAATTTGTCCCAAAATCCTCAACTAGGATTTGCAACCAAACTCTTTCAAAGAGTTTGTTTCCCAAGATGCAAGGACAGGCGCGATGATCGGACTTGAACACTACCTCACGGTCGCGGCGGCGTTGTTCGTCATTGGCATCTTCGGCCTGTTCCTGAACCGCAAGAATGTCATCATCCTGTTGATGAGCATCGAATTGATGCTGCTGGCGGTGAACATCAACTTTGTGGCGTTCTCCAGCTTCCTGAACGATCTGGTCGGACAGGTCTTCACGCTTTTCGTGCTGACCGTTGCCGCCGCCGAGGCCGCGATTGGCCTTGCGATCCTTGTCTGTTTCTTCCGCAACCGCGGGACCATCGACGTTGAAGACGTCAACGTGATGAAAGGCTAGTTTGATGGAAACCATCATCCTCTTTGCCCCGCTGGTGGGTGCGCTGATTGCCGGTTTTGGCTGGAAGATCATTGGTGAGACAGCGGCGCAGTGGGTCACGACCTCGCTGTTGTTCCTGTCCGCTTTCCTAAGCTGGATCGTCTTCCTGACGTTTGACGGCGTGACCGAGAGCATTCAGATCCTGCGCTGGATCGAAAGCGGCACGCTCTCCACCGATTGGGCGATCCGTATGGACCGCTTGACGGCGACGATGCTGATCGTGATCACCACCGTCTCGGCGCTCGTGCACCTTTATTCGTTTGGTTACATGGCTCATGACGACAACTTTGCGGACGGCGTGCAATACAAGGCCCGCTTTTTCGCATACCTGTCGTTCTTCACCTTTGCGATGCTGATGCTGGTGACGGCAGACAACCTTGTGCAGATGTTCTTTGGCTGGGAAGGGGTGGGCGTCGCGTCTTACCTGCTGATCGGGTTCTACTACAAAAAGCCAAGCGCAAATGCTGCCGCAATCAAGGCCTTTGTGGTCAACCGGGTCGGTGACTTTGGTTTTGCGCTGGGTATCTTTGGCCTTTTCTATCTGACCGACAGCATCAAGTTTGACGATATCTTTGCGGCCGCACCGGAACTGGCTGAGACAACGATCAGCTTCATGTGGACGGACTGGAATGCCGCCAACCTGCTGGCGTTCCTGCTATTTGTGGGGGCGATGGGCAAATCGGCGCAGCTTTTCCTGCACACTTGGCTGCCCGACGCGATGGAAGGCCCGACACCTGTGTCAGCACTGATCCATGCCGCGACGATGGTGACGGCGGGTGTTTTCCTTGTTTGCCGGATGTCGCCGCTGATGGAATATGCGCCGACCGCGACCGCGTTTATTGTGTTCCTTGGGGCCACGACTGCGTTCTTTGCGGCCACCGTTGGTCTGGTGCAGAACGATATCAAACGCGTGATCGCCTATTCGACCTGTAGCCAACTGGGCTACATGTTCGTGGCGGCGGGCGTCGGGGTCTACTCAGTCGCGATGTTCCACCTGCTGACACACGCGTTCTTCAAGGCGATGCTGTTCCTTGGCGCGGGGTCGGTGATCCACGGCATGCACCACGAACAGGACATGCGGAACTATGGCGGGTTGAAGGACAAGCTGCCCAAGACGTTCTGGGCGATGATGATCGGCACCTTGGCCATTACCGGGGTTGGTATTCCGCTTTTGTATATTGGCTTTCCAGTCGGTTTTGCAGGATTCGTCAGCAAGGACGCGATCATCGAAAGCGCCTATGCCGCGCACGCAGGCTATGCCTTCTGGATGTTGGTGGCGGCTGCTGCGATGACGAGTTTTTACAGCTGGCGACTGATGTTCCTGACGTTCTACGGCACACCGCGCGGCGATGCGCATACACATGAGCACGCCCATGAGAGCCCCAATGTAATGCTGGTGCCGCTGGCCGTGCTGGCGATTGGCGCGATCTTCAGTGGCATGGTGTTCTACAAGCCCTACTTTGGTTCGGATGAAAGCGTCGGTAAGTTTTTTGGCGCCATTGAAGTCAAAGAAGAGCATGCACAAGGCTACGGTATCCCCTTTGTGGCGCCCGCCTTTGCCGCAGGCGAAGAAAGTGATGGCGATGATCATGGCAAGGCTGCTTGGCCCGAAACACCGGGCAAGGGCGCGATCTTCAAGCATCCTGACAACCACGTGCTGCACGAGGCGCATCTGGTGCCCAAGTGGGTGAAACTCAGCCCGTTCATCGCGATGCTCGCTGGCTTTGCATTGGCCTATCAGATGTATATCCGCAGGCCCGATTGGCCCGCGAAACTGGCCGAAAACCAGCGCCCGCTTTATAACTTCTTGCTGAACAAATGGTACTTTGATGAGCTTTACGACGTGGTGTTCGTCAAACCTGCGGTCGCCATCGGCAATTTGCTGTGGAAGCGCGGAGATCAGGGCACGATTGATGGCGGTATCAACGGTGTCGCGATGGGGATCATCCCCTTCTTCACCAAGCTCGCGGGGCGTGCGCAGTCCGGTTACCTCTTCACTTATGCATTTGCGATGGTTCTGGGGATCGCGGTGCTGATCACCTGGGTCTCTCTCACCGGAGGGTACAAGTAATGGGCAATCTTCTTTCGCTCACCACCTTTATCCCGCTGCTGGGCGCGGCCATTCTGGCGATTTTCCTGCGTGGCGATGACGAGGCCGCACAGCGCAATGCCAAGTGGGTGGCTTTGGTCGTCACCGGGGCCACTTTCCTTGTGTCGCTTTTCATCTGGTTTGGATTTGATCCCAGCAACACCGGGTTCCAGTTCGTAGAAGAGCGCCCGTGGCTTTTGGGTCTGCAATACAAAATGGGTGTGGACGGGATCAGCGTTCTTTTTGTGATGCTGACAACCTTCCTGATGCCGCTGGTGATTGCCGCCTGTTGGGATGTGAAGACGCGGGTCAAGGAATACATGATCGCCTTCTTGATCCTTGAGACGCTGATGCTGGGCGTGTTCATGGCGCTGGATCTGGTGCTGTTCTATTTGTTCTTTGAGGCCGGGTTGATCCCGATGTTCCTGATCATTGGCATCTGGGGCGGCAAGGACCGCATCTATGCCAGCTTCAAGTTCTTCCTTTATACGTTCCTTGGCTCTGTCCTGATGCTGGTGGCCATGGTGGCGATGTTCACAGATGCGGGCACCACAGACATCCCGGCGTTGATGAACCACGACTTTGGGTCCGAGACATTCAGCCTGCTGGGCATCCAGATCATCGGTGGCGCACAGACGCTGATGTGGATTGCGTTCTTCGCGAGTTTCGCCGTCAAGATGCCGATGTGGCCGGTTCACACATGGTTGCCGGATGCGCACGTGCAGGCGCCGACTGCCGGGTCGGTCGTGCTGGCGGCGATCCTGCTGAAGATGGGCGGCTACGGCTTCCTGCGCTTTAGCTTGCCAATGTTTCCCGTGGGGTCAGAGGTGATGGGACCGCTGGTCCTGTGGTTGTCGGCGATTGCTATCGTCTACACCTCGCTTGTCGCGCTGGTGCAGCAGGATATGAAGAAGCTGATTGCCTATTCATCGGTTGCGCACATGGGTTACGTGACCATGGGGATCTTTGCCGTGAACCAGCAGGGGATCGATGGCGCGATTTTCCAGATGATCAGCCACGGCTTTATCTCTGGCGCGCTCTTCTTGTGTGTCGGCGTGATCTACGACCGGATGCACACGCGCGAGATTGACGCCTACGGCGGTCTGGTGAACCGGATGCCGGCCTATGCGCTGATCTTCATGTTCTTCACCATGGCGAACGTCGGCCTGCCGGGCACGTCCGGGTTTATCGGGGAATTCCTGACGCTGATGGGCATCTTCCAGGTCAACACATGGATCGCGGTGATCGCGACCACGGGAGTGATCCTGTCGGCGGCCTATGCGCTTTGGCTTTATCGGCGGGTCGTCATGGGGGACCTGATCAAGGAAAGCCTCAAGACGATTTCCGACATGACAACGCGCGAGCGGGCGATCTTTGCGCCGCTGGTGTTCATGACCTTGCTTTTGGGGGTCTACCCTGCACCCGTGCTCGACACTATCGGGCCAAGTGTGCAGGCGCTGATCGGACAATATGATATCGCAACGGCGGCCTTTGAGTCTGCCACGCAAGTTGCATCGAACTAAGGATCGGGACTGATGATCTCTGCCGATATTCAAACCGTTCTGCCGGAAATCCTGCTGTCGCTCTACGCGATGGGGGCGTTGATGGCAGCCGTCTACACGATCAAGGATGGGGCCGCCGCACTGCTGACATGGGTCACGGCAGGGGTCTTTGTTCTGCTGGCGGTCTGGATCGGGATTAACGGAAGCGGCACCACACAGGCCTTTGGCGGGATGTTCGTCGATGACGCCTTTGCGCGCTTTTCCAAGATCATCATTCTGATCTCGGCCGCGATTGTCCTGTTGATGTCAGAGGGTTACATGGCCCGCCGCGATCTGTTGCGGTTTGAGTATCCGCTGCTGGTGGCGCTAGCCGTTGTCGGCATGATGGTCATGGTCAGCGCGGGCGATCTGATGGCGCTATATATGGGATTGGAGCTTCAGTCGTTGTCGCTGTACGTCGTGGCGTCGCTGCGGCGTGACAGTGCCAAATCGACAGAGGCGGGTCTGAAGTACTTTGTGCTTGGTGCGCTTTCCTCGGGCCTTCTGCTTTATGGTGCCTCACTGACCTACGGCTTTGCCGGCACAACGCTGTTCAGCGGCATCATTGATGCGCTGCAAAAGGACGTCTCACTCGGGTTGCTTTTTGGTCTGGTGTTCCTGCTGGCGGGCTTTGCCTTCAAGGTCAGTGCGGCGCCATTCCACATGTGGACGCCGGACGTCTACGAAGGGTCACCCACGCCCGTCACGGCCTTCTTTGCCACGGCCCCCAAGGTTGCTGCGATGGCGCTTTTCGCCCGCGTGGTGCATGACGCATTTGGCGGGATCGTGGGCGAGTGGCAGCAGATCGTGGCCTTCCTTGCCGTCGTCTCTATGTTCTTGGGTGCGATTGCAGCCATTGGCCAGCGCGACATCAAGCGGCTTATGGCCTATTCCTCGATCGCGCATATGGGCTTTGCCCTGATGGGTCTGGCTGCGGGCACGGCACTGGGTGTGCAGGCGATGCTGATTTATATGGCGATCTATGTGACGATGAATATCGGCACCTTTGCCCTGATCCTGAGCATGGAAAAGGATGGTCGCCCGGTTACGGATATTCAGGCGCTGCAAAGCTATTCCAAGCGCGACCCGCTGATGGCGCTGGTGATGCTGGTGATGATGTTCAGCCTTGCGGGCGTGCCGCCGATGCTGGGCTTCTTCGGCAAGTTCTATGTGTTGCGCGCGGCCTATGAGGCGGGTCTTGGCTGGCTGGCCGTGGCAGGCGTGATCGCGTCGGTGATCGGTGCGTTCTATTATCTGCGCATCGTCTACTACGTCTATTTTGGCGCAGACAAAGACGGAACGGACGCGCGCCCAACGCCGATCCTGTGGACTGCGGCGGTGGTCACCGCGCTGATTGTGGCGCTGGCCTGGCTGCCCGGCATCAACCTTTTCGGGATTGAGCCTGTGGCGGCAGCGGCTGCGGAAACTCTTGTCAACTAGACCCGACAAACATCCCGAATGGCCGCAAGGCTATCGCTGTCTGGCCTATGAAAAGCTGGACAGCACCATGGCTGAGGCCGCGCGTCTTGGCCCGAGTATCGACGGCCCGACCTGGATCATGGCGCGGGCACAGACGGACGGACGCGGCCGACGGGGGCGGGTCTGGCAAAGTCGTGAGGGCAACCTTTTTGCTACTTTGGTGTTTCATCCGTTTTGCACGCCTCAAGTCGCAGCGCAGCGCTCTTTCGTGGCGGCCAATGCCCTATTTGAGACGCTGGCGTTATATGTCGACCGCAGCAAACTGGCGACGAAATGGCCCAATGATGTGCTGCTGAACGGCGGCAAGATCGCGGGCATCCTGCTTGAAAGCAATGGCAACGGGCCCTTTGTGGATTGGCTGTCGGTTGGCGTCGGCGTCAACCTGATCGAGACACCGCTGGCAGTACAGGACGCCAAGTTTCCACCGGTGTGCCTGCTGGATGAAAGCGGCGCGGAGGTATCTGCGTCGGAGTTTCTGGTCTATCTGGCGGGCAACCTGGCGACGCAGGAAGGCAAGCTGGAACGGTTCGGTTTTGACAAGATCCGGACCGATTGGCTGAAGAACGCGGCCAAGCTGGGTGAGACGATCACCGCCCTGCAAGGGGCAGAGGTTATTCAGGGCATTTTCGACACCATTGATGCCGATGGCAATCTGGTACTGATCACGGCCAAAGGACCGCGCACAATCGCGGCAGCGGATGTCTATTTCTAGGAGGGCTGGTAATGCTACTGGCGATTGATTGCGGCAACACCAACACGGTGTTTTCGATCCTTGACGGGACACAGACGATTGCGACGTGGCGCACCTCGACCGAGTGGCAGCGCACCGCAGATCAGTATTACGTCTGGTTGTCCTCGCTGATGCGGTTTCAAAACCTCGACGTGAATATTGATGAAGTCATCGTCAGTTCCACCGTACCGCGCGTGGTTTTTAACCTGCGGGTGCTGTCGGATCGTTACTTTAACTGTCGCCCGCTGGTGGTGGGCAAGGCAGACTGCGCATTGCCGGCAGAGCCGCGTGTTGATGCAGGCACTGCCGTGGGCCCGGACCGTCTGGTCAACGCGGCCGGTGCCTATGATCGCCATGGAGGCAACCTGATCGTGGTCGATTTCGGCACGGCCACGACCTTCGATGTTGTCGATGATGACGGTGCCTATATCGGCGGTGTCATCGCGCCCGGCGTCAACCTGAGCCTTGAGGCATTGCACAACGCCGCCGCTGCCTTGCCGCATGTGGATATCAGCAAACCACAGGCTGTGATCGGCACCAATACCGTGGCCTGTATGCAATCGGGTGTCTTTTGGGGTTACATTGGACTGGTGCGCGAGATATGCGCACGGATCAAAGCCGAACGCGGGCGCGAGATGAAAGTGATCTCGACCGGTGGTCTGGCCCCGCTTTTTCAACAGTCAGAGGCCCTCTTTGATGCCTTTGAGGACGATCTGACGATGCACGGGCTGACCGTCATCCACCGTTATAACAAGGACCTTGCATGAGTGCTGCAAAAGCCAACGACCGCCTGATCTACCTGCCCCTGGGTGGGGCCGGAGAGATCGGCATGAACGCCTATGTCTATGGCTACGGGCGCCCCGGCAAGGAACGGTTGATCGTGGTCGATCTGGGGGTGACGTTTCCCGACATGGACGGCACGCCGGGGGTGGACCTGATCCTGCCGGATATCGCCTGGTTGAAAGAACGCAAAGCCCAGATCGAAGGCATCTTTATCACGCATGCGCATGAAGACCATGTGGGCGCCATCGGTCACTACTGGGACCAGCTGGGCGCGCCGGTTTATGCACGCAAGTTCACGGCCAATATCGCGCGACGCAAGTTGTCTGAACACGGCCACCCCGACAGCGTTGTCAGCGTCGTTGATGCCTGGCCACAGGTGGTCGATTGCGGGCCGTTCAAGGTGGGTTATCTGCCGATCAGCCATTCCATCCCCGAAAGTGCGGGTCTGGTGATAGACAGTCCAGAAGGCCGCGTGTTGCACACCGGCGATTTCAAGATCGACAAGACACCAGTGGTTGGCGACCCCTTTGACCATGCGCTCTGGGAAGAGGTGTCAAAGGATGGCGTCAAGGCACTGGTCTGCGATAGCACCAACATCTTTTCACCCCTGCCGGGACGGTCGGAATCTTCGATCTACGCCGAGGTCGAGGGGCTGATGCGCGACGCGCCCGGTATGGTCGTGGCGACAACCTTTGCGTCCAACATCGCACGCCTGAAGACGCTGGCGATGGCCGCGCATGAGGCAGGGCGCACCGTATGTCTGCTGGGCCGCGCCATGCGTCGGATGACGGAAGCCGCGGTTGAAACCGGTCTGTTGACCGGGTTCCCCCCAACCGTCGGGCCAGAGGATGCGCAAAGCATCCCGCGCGAAAACCTGATGTTGCTGGTGACGGGAAGTCAGGGTGAACGCCGTGCGGCCTCTGCCCAATTGGCGAATGGGTCCTATCTTGGACTGAAGATGAAGGAAGGCGATACGTTCCTGTTTTCGTCCAAGACGATCCCGGGCAACGAACGCGGCGTGATCCGCATCATGAACCAGTTTTCTGAGCTGGGCGTCGACGTGGTGGACAATGATGGCGGCAAATACCATGTCTCTGGCCACGCCAACCGCCCCGATCTGGAAGAGATGCACCGCATCGTCAAACCCCAGATCCTGATCCCGATGCATGGAGAGCATCGCCACCTGCGCGAACACGTGAAGGTGGGCGAGGCCAACGGATTGTCGGGGATCGTGGCGGTTAACGGCATGATGATTGATCTGTCGGGCAACCAGCCCACCGTGGCGGAATACATCGATACCGGGCGGACCTATCTGGATGGCTCTGTACAGATTGGTGCCATGGATGGGATCGTGCGCGAGCGGATCAAGATGGCGCTGAATGGGCATGTCGTGGTCACGCTGATCATTGATGAGAATGACGAACCGCTGGGCGACCCGTGGGTCGAACTTGCCGGTCTGGCTGAAACGGGATCGTCCAACGCGGCCCTTGTCGAAGTGATCGAAGAAGACCTGAGCCAGTTCGTCAATCGCGCCAATGCCAAGACGTTGCGCGATGATGTAAAGCTGGAAAAAGAGCTGAAGTCGATTACACGGCGCAGCGCACAGGGCGAAATCGGCAAAAAGCCAGAGGTGACGGTGATCGTCAGCCGGTTGAGCTAAGCGCGCGCTTTAGCTGTTGCACATCCACATGGTGCCGCCAACGGCCACCACGCTGAGTGCTGTGGCCGATAGCCCCATGGGCGAGGCAATGGCGGCCGTCAACGCGGCGGACCCCAACTCTTCTGCCTTGTCCTGTATCACCTTTTGCCCAAGGGTCATGATCATCACGCCAGAGGCATGGGCCATCACCTCGCTCTCGGGGTTTGGGGGCGCATAGAGCATCAGAGCCATGCGGTTGGTGAGCCCGACGATGTCATCAGCCGCACCATTGATGCGCTGACAGGCCGAGACCGCGCAGCGCCCGCGATAGTCTCGAGGACCGGGCACCAAAAGCCAGCCGGTTGTGGCGTCGCCTTCGGCAAGGCAATAGCCGTTGGTGTTCGGCAGCCCCTCTATCCCGGCCATGAAGTCGAGCGTGACGTCGCTGGGACAGGTGGGCAGGGTACCGGTGAGAGCATTGAGGCTGCGACGTGGCCAGGACAGCATGTTTTCGCGGATTGTCGTGCCTTCACCAAAAAGATCGGTGTTCACTACGACATCCATCGCATTGACCCGCACCGTGCAATTGTCGGCCACAGCCGGGGTGCCGGCCATGATGGCCAGCACCGCGAGCGCGATGCTAGGCCTTGGCCCGTTCATCAAAACTCAGCGCGATAAAGGCAGGCGTATCGTCACCCATACCAACGATCTTTTCATGCCGACCATTGCCGTCGCCTTTGCCGCCGCGATTGCGACCGCCGCGCTGGCGCGGCTCACGCTTGGGTTTGTCGTCGGTTGCTTGGGGCTGGTCAGCCTCCGTATTTGCGGGTGCGGCTGCGGTGGCTTCCTCCGCCTCTGTCTTCGCATCTTCGCGGGGCTTGCGTGACCGGCTGCGGCGCGGCTTCTCCTCGCGCGCGGGCTTTGCTTCGGCGTCTGCCTCGGTTGGGGCCGCAACAGGCCGGGATGGGGTCGGGTCGTCAAGGCGCGGGATTTCGTGGTTCACCAACCGTTCGACATCAGCGAGATTCTTTTCGTCGCGCGGATTGCAGATCATGATCGCCACGCCAGAGCGACCGGCGCGACCGGTCCGGCCAATCCGGTGAACGTAGTCTTCGGCATGGCTGGGCACGTCAAAGTTGAACACATGGCTGACTGCAGGGATATCAAGGCCGCGCGCAGCCACGTCAGAGGCCACAAGGAACCGCAGCTTGTTGTCGCGGAAGCCATCAAGTGTCCGGGTTCGCACGCTCTGATCCAGATCACCATGGATCGCGCCCGCATCATAACCGTACTTTTTCAACGACTTGGAGACGATATCCACGTCCGACTTGCGATTGCAAAAGATGATCGCGTTTGTGCAGGCGTCACCCTCGGCATCGATCAGCGCGCGCAGAAGCTTGCGCTTTTCGCTGTCGGCACGGTCACGGCGTGAGCCTTTGAACATCACAACGCCTTGCTTGATGTTCTCGTTCGTGGTCGCCGCGCGGGCCACCTCGATCTTGACGGGGGCAGACAGGAAGGTGTTGGTGATCCGTTCAATCTCGGGCGCCATGGTGGCCGAGAAGAACAGGGTCTGACGGGTGAAGGGGGTCTTTTTGAAGATCTCTTCGATGTCAGGAATGAAACCCATGTCGAGCATTCGGTCAGCTTCGTCCACAACCATGACCTTGACGTCAGACAGGATCAGCTTGCCACGCTCAAAATGGTCGAGAAGGCGACCGGGCGTCGCGATCAGCACGTCAACGCCTTTGTCAATCAGCAGGTCCTGTTCCTTGAACGAGGTGCCACCAATGAGCAGCGCTTTGGTCAGCTTGGTATATTTGGCATAGGTGTCAAAATTTTCGGCCACCTGTGCGGCCAATTCCCGCGTCGGCGCAAGCACAAGGCTGCGCGGCATCCGTGCGCGTGCGCGGCCCCGGCCCAAAAGCGTGATCATTGGCAGCGTGAACGCGGCGGTCTTGCCGGTGCCGGTCTGCGCAATGCCCAAGACATCCTTGCCTTCAAGCGCGGGTGGTATCGCGCCTTCCTGGATCGGGGTGGGGGTGTCATAGCCGGTTTCGGCGATGGCCTTGAGAACCTTCTTATCAAGGTTCAGGTCGGTGAATACAGTCATGTAGCCCTTTCAATCTGGCGGCTGCTCTGGCCGCAAGATTGCGCGGCCCGGCGGGCCGGATTGCCCGCGCGTTCGACAGGACACGCGTTACTGGGTTCCGCCGAAAAGGTCAAGGAAATGAACTGTTTCAGGGTTTCGGATCGGCAGTGACGTGCAGTTGTGGCCGATATCCGGCGCGTAATACGGCGACTGTGGGGGCCGGGGTCATCACGGTTGCTTCGCCCTGTGGTGGGCGGGGATACGATGGTCCGTATCCGTCACCGGCAAAACCTCGCAAGACGTCTGGTAAAACGAGGCATGGCTTGCCTTCATGCAGCACGAAAGCCCCCGGCGGAAGGGTCGCGAAGTCGGCCTGATGGGTGATCTGGGCGCGGCTGCGTGGGGTCACGCGAGCGCTGTGTAGGGCTGCATCCATTTGCGGGGCCGATGGTTTGACACCTGTGGCACTGGCCCATGCCAATTGATACCGATTGTAGGCCGCACGGCGGCAATAGGCGCAGGGGCGGTGACCTGCGGAAAAGGCTACGGCTTCGTCCAGAAAGAACAGCTCTGTCCAGTTGCGACCGGTCATCACAGGGCGCTTGCGGCCCTGCCATTCAAGGACGCAGCAGATCCATGCCTTGTGCCGCCAACGGGCTGTCCCCAGCACCTTGTCAGGCCCATGCAAAATGCCACGGTTCCCGGTCAGGGTTCCACGCGCAGGGTCGGCGACGATCTGACCATCAGGGTGAACACGGTTCTGGAGCGGCATGGCACAAGACTAGGGCAGGCTGTCGAGTTGTGCCAGTACATCGGCAAAGGCCCGGGCCGGTATCGTGCCCTCATACCGCCCGCGCAGCCCATAAACGCGTAGTGGCAACCCGCTACGCGCGGCGGCGTGAAATGTGGCCTTGGACAGATGGATTGCGCCGATTTCGGCCCGTTGGCAGCCTGTCGCACAGTGACGGAATAAGCGGTCATGGAGAACATATTTCAGGGGATTGCCAAGTGCGGTCACTTTTTCGATCCGGGGGCCGTTGGCATCCTGTCGACGCAGCTGCGTCAGAACCGCATACCCCGCCTGACCATCCTTAACGATGACCGAGGGGCGGGCGGTCATCACGGCGTCCGCATCGCGGAAGATTTCTTGTTCCGTGACCGTGATCAGTTCATGCCCGGTCCAGGCATCCCTTGTCACCAGCACGCGATCCGCGCTGCAGCCAATCAGGACTAAAAAGAGGGGGATCATGCGCCACATTCCGATAGGATGCGCTGGCGTGGTTAACAAAACCCAAAGGCATACGAAAAAGGGCGCCCCAAAGGACGCCCCTAATCAATTCTGGAATGCGCGTCTAGGACTTGCGGCGCTTCGCAGCGGCAAGACCACCGAAAGCTGCAATCATCAGCCATCCCGCAGCAGGGAGCGGTACGCCCGTGATGCTGGGATCAAGCGCGAGGTCCATGTTGAAGTCACCGTAACCTGACGATGCAAAGGTGAACGGCCCGGTCGTCACGGTGCTGTCGGTCCGCGTGAAATCATACCACATCGAGAACCCAAGCTCTGTTGCGTCCTTGTCGTTCGCGCCGAAACCGGCCTGTGGGCCGTGGCTGCTGCGCTGTGTCAGGTTGTAGGAAATGTTTGCCGTTTCGGTGCCCGTCAGACCGGTCATGATACCGCTGTCGAGGGTGAAAAGCGCCCAGTCAACTTCCTGACCGTTGCACGTGCCGCCGCCGCAATATGCGCCAACAGAACTGCCAAGCGACATGGTCAGCAAAAAATCAAAAGCCAGCGTCGGCTCACCACGGTTAAAGACCTGCCCGCTTAGCGTTGCCGATGTTCCATCAAAGACGAACTGCGATGTTGGGCCAACGGTCCAATAATGCGTCGCACTGCCACCGGTGACAAACATGGCGTTGGGGCTTGTCCAAAGGCTGCGTGAACCCAGCACAAATTCGGGCGTCGCGCGATTGGCGTCATAGTCGGTCGCGTCATAGGTTCCGGGCGCGAATGTCGTCGCCGCAGATGCTGTGAAGGGGAGGGTTACGGCTAAGGCGGCCGCCACCAAGATTGATCTAATTTTCATAATGCTAACTCACTAAACATACAAGCTTCGCCATCAGTTTATCCCAAAGCGGCCATCATTTCAACACAATCAATCGCGGATGCGTCGGGGTGTTGTTGGCGGTGGGGGACAGCAACAAATTCGTCGTCAACACGCATGGCCGTTTTGCCCTGAACACCGGCGTTACGTGACATGCGTTGGGTGTGACTGGAATCAAAAAGGGCGCCATTTGCGGCGCCCTTTGGGAAATGTGGTTTCGCTTTTAGGCGCTGCGGCGCTTGTAAGCAGCCAGCCCGCCGAATGCGGCAATCATCAGCCAGCCTGCCGCTGGAAGCGGGACGCCAGTGATGCTGGGATCAAGCGTCGCATAGACGTTGAAGTCACCATGCAGCGATTTCCGGAAATTGTACCCGGCCACTTCAAACGTGCCGGTGCCCGTCTGACCACGTGCCTGGGCGTTGAACCACATCGAGTACCCCAGCATCCCGTCTTCGATCAGAGCGTTGGCGTTGAAACCAAGCTGACCTTTGTGGGTTCCGCCAGAACGGTCGGTGATGTCGTAAATCACGCTGGCAAAAGGAGAATTGAAGGAAATCGTGTTGTCCTTCGATCCATCAAGCGTGAAGTAATCCCAGGATGTTGGGTCGACGCTGGCCGGTTTGGTCGAACAATCCTGCGTGCTGCCGGGGAACTGGCAATAGCCCGACTGGGTGCCGCTGACGGCGTCGTCATGCAGGGTAAAGCTCAGGTCGTAGACAAAAGAAATCGATGTGTTCACGTTGCCAGAGGTGTCAATCGCAACGGCCGTACCCAAAAGCCGGGCAGTGTGATCGGGATTGATCGTGAACGTCCCACCTTGGTTTTCGATGTCATAAAGATTGGTGGTGTCAGTGCCGCCGCCAACCTGTTGCAGGAAGCCGGAACCGTTGGTCCAGATGCCGCGCGGCGCCAAAGATTCGTAATTGATGTTCGACAAGTCATAAGTCCCCACTGCGTTGTTCAGTGGTGCAGCCAGCGATGCAAGAGGGGTCATAACAACGACAGCTGCTGCTGCCAAGAGGGCTTTAATACCCATAACAAGATCCTCGCTAAAAAATACTAACGCATTTTTAACGGATTTTGGACACGATTACAACACAATTGCATCGAAGTGACGTGGGGATCTAAACCATCATTTCTTTGGTGTTTGACAGGGTCACATCCGGGTAGTCGCGTGCCACCCGATCAATGTCCCACTGCAAGCGTGTCAGGAACACCGTATCGCCATCGTTGTCCAAGGCGATGTGCTGTTTGTTCGCGGCTGCAAAGGCCTCGACCGCGGCCTTTTCGCCATGCACCCAACGGGCAGAGGTGAATTGCGAACCCTCAAAGCGGACAGGCAAGCCGTATTCCATCTCAATCCGGCTGGCGAGTACTTCAAACTGCAAGGCCCCGACGACTCCGACGATAAAGCCCGATCCGAAGGTGGGCTTGAACACTTTGGCAGCACCTTCTTCAGCGAATTGCATCAGCGCTTTTTCAAGATGCTTTGCCTTCATCGGGTCGCCCGCGCGGCAGCTTTGAAGAAGTTCCGGCGCGAAAGAGGGGATGCCCGTGACGCGGATCGCCTCGCCCTCGGTCAGGGTATCGCCAATGCGCAACTGGCCGTGATTGGGGATGCCGATGATGTCACCTGCCCAGCCTTCTTCGGCCAGCTCGCGGTCGGCAGCAAGGAACATCACCGGATTGGCGACGGCCATCACCTTTTTACTGCGCACATGGGTTAGCTTCATGCCGCGCTGAAAGTGACCAGAGGCAAGCCGGACAAAGGCCACGCGGTCGCGGTGCTTGGGGTCCATATTGGCCTGCACTTTAAAGACGAAACCGGCGACATTCTTTTCTTCAGGCGCGATTTCGCGTGGTTCGGCCTTCTGCACCTGCGGCTCTGGTCCGTAGGTGCCGATGCCGTCCATCAACTCTTTGACACCAAAGGAATTAATCGCAGATCCGAACCAGATCGGCGTCATGGAGCCGTTCAACACGCTTTCCTGATCGAGCGGTGGCAAAAGCTCTTTCGCCATTTCGATCTCTTCAAGGAACTTCTCGAGCAGATGCGCCGGGATATGTTCCGCCAGCTTGGGGTCATCCAGCCCGTTGATCTCGATGCTTTCCGCTACCTTGTTGCGGTCGGCGCGGTCCATCAATTCAAGCCGATCACGCAGAATGTCGTAGGTGCCCATGAAATCCCGTCCGACGCCAATCGGCCAGGCGGCAGGGGTAACGTCAATCGCCAGATTTTCCTGAATTTCGTCAATGATCTCAAACGTATCGCGGCTTTCGCGGTCCATTTTGTTGCAAAACGTCAGGATCGGCAGGTCGCGCAGTCGGCAGACCTCAAACAGTTTTTGGGTCTGGCTTTCGACGCCCTTGGCCCCGTCGATCACCATCACGGCGGCATCCACGGCGGTCAGCGTACGATAGGTGTCTTCCGAGAAATCCGAGTGGCCGGGTGTGTCCACCAGATTGAAGCGGTAGTTGTTGTTGGCATTGGCGAAATCGAACGACATTGCAGAGGCCGAAACAGAGATGCCCCGGTCCTTTTCCATCTGCATGAAATCCGAGCGCGTGCGCCGCGCCTCCCCTTTGGCGCGGACTTGACCGGCCATTTGAATAGCACCGCCATAAAGCAGGAATTTTTCGGTCAACGTGGTTTTGCCCGCGTCCGGGTGCGAGATAATCGCAAAGGTACGACGGCGGGCAATTTCGGCAGGAAGGTCAGGGCGATTTGTCATGGTGACCCTCTAGCGTGGGGCGGGACAAAGGGCAATTGGGCTACGCGTGTGGATGCCAATTGTGTGCAAGCCGGCAGCTAAATCGACGGCCAATTCTGGCGCATGGATCAGGGCAAAACGGGCCAAAGGCTGCTTTGCTATCGGATAGCGGGGCGGCATTATTGCTTAGCAGAGCGGTACGCCATTTATCTCCCTCAGAGAAATTTTCCTGAGGGGATCACCATGATCAACACGATGAC
Organism: uncultured Paracoccaceae bacterium; assembly: GCA_947493335.1. GTDB lineage: Bacteria > Pseudomonadota > Alphaproteobacteria > Rhodobacterales > Rhodobacteraceae > CANMYO01. The sequence goes on from CANLQO010000001.1 coordinate 817,170, forward strand.
TTCAAAACTCGCGTTGCTTGCGACGCTTGGATTGGCGGCCTGTGGCGGAACCGGCGTGCCGGTTGCAACAACGAACCCAGTCCCGGCGGAAAGGCTCAGCTTTTCTGAAATTGCCGATATCGCGGATGAGGTGAATGGCGGGTTCAACGCGGTGGCCATCACCCCCAAGGCGCTTGTGCCGACCGCGGGCGGTGCCACTTACAGCGGCGCGGTGGGCGGCACGATTGCCGTGCAGGGCAATGTGACCGATGTGGCGGGCGTGATGGCCATGGATGTTGATTTTGGTCGCGATGAAGTGGGCGGCCTGCTTGGCAATTTCGTCACCCGCGCGGGCGACGACATTGACGGTACGCTCAGTCTGCGCAACGGCGTCCTCAACCGTCGTAGCAACAGCCAGCAGGTTGCTATCTTTGCCGACGTGAACGGCAACCTCCGCAGCGCGGCAGGCGAAAACCTGTCCGTTGACGCACGCCTGCGCAACAGTGGATTCAAGGGCAATAACGTCGCATTCGTTGGCGGCGACATCGAAGGCGACATCTATGTCGATGGTGTGCGCGGCGATCTGGACTTGCGCACGCAATTGGAACGCTAGCACCTAGCTGCGCGACGCTTTGCGCAAAAGAGCCACGGCATCCGGCGTTGATAGCAGGCTGCCGTGGACCTCATAATCCAGGTGATGGCGGTGGCCATGCGTGTCGCCGGTGACATCGCCGGGCAGGGCGGCGCGGGTGCGCGGATCAACTAACAGCGATTCCGCTGCGATCCCTTCGGCGTAGATGATCTGGTGATTGTCAAAAAGCAGTTGGAAGTAGTCCACAAATCCGCCGTCCTGACGATAGACGGTGTCGCCATTGATCAAATGGCGCACCTTGACCAGAACCTCACTCCGGCCCGCGCCGAGACGATCCTGTCGTTGGTAAACAAAGAGCCGGTGATCGGGACTGACCACCAGATCATTCATGTTGTGCAGCGCATCGGCTTTGATGACGACCGGGGCAAAGTCGCCAACCGCGCGATAAGTCGTCTGACCGATCCAGCGGATTTGCTGCGGGCCGTCATCGCGGGTCAACACTTTGTCGCCCACCGATAAGTTCTCAATCGGGACCTGCTGGCCCGAGGCCATGGTGATATGGGTGCCGCGGGTAAACGCAACGCAGGCCACTTCGGCAAAGCGGGTTGCGGCGGCCTCTCGGTCGATGCCAACAAGGCGGTAATCGGTCTTGGCCGTCAGCGGGGCGAGTGGCAAAAGATAGACCGCCTCAACCCCGTCCTGTTCGATTTCAACGATGACCAGCGCCTCGAACGTGCTGCCGTCGCGGGCCATCAGGGTCAGGCAGCAATCAAGCACCACGGCATTGCCGGGTTTGCCAACTTCCGTGCTGTCGTCAATTTCAAAAAAGATCTGCTCATCCGTCATCGCGAGCGTCAGACGAAGCCGGGCCCCATCGCCGCGAAGCTGATAGACGTCATCCAGCACCAGTTCATCTGCAAAGGACATTCCGTCCCCCAGTGCAACGCCATCTGTGACAACGAAATTTTCGGCCGACAGAACCGGGACAGCCTGCAAACTGCGCGATGTAGAAGGGGTCGACATAAGCGGAAAAACCACCGGGTGTGAGGGTGAAGTCAACCTAGGGTCAAAGGGACGGGGCGTCAACGCAACGAAGCCGCTGTTCTTGGCCCCGTGCCGTGCTAGAAAGCGGCAAAGCAAGCAAAGGGGATCGCGTGATGGATTTGGGGATCAAGGGAAAACGCGCACTGGTCTGCGCAAGCTCAAAAGGGCTGGGCAAGGGCTGCGCGCTGGCGCTGGCAGAGGCCGGCGTTGACTTGGTGTTGAACGCCCGCGGGGCAGAGGCGTTGGAAGCAACAGCGGCAGAGGCCCGCGCGCTGGGCGTCGATGTCACAACGGTAGCCGCTGATGTGACGACCGAGGATGGTCGCGCCGCTTTGCTGGAGGCCGCGCAGGGCGTTGATATTCTGGTCAACAATGCTGGTGGACCACCGCCGGGGTTATGGACCGACTGGGACCGGGATGACTTTATTGCTGCCCTTGATGCCAACATGCTGGCCCCCATTGCGCTTATGAAAGCGCTGCTGCCGGGAATGATGGAGACGGGCTGGGGCCGGGTCGTGAATATCACGTCCGTTTCGGTGAAATCTCCGATCGCGCAACTCGGCCTGTCCAATTCGGCCCGTGCCGGGCTGACCGGCTACGTCGCCGGTACCGCGCGGCAGGTGGCCCCACAGGGCGTGACCATTAACAACATCTTGCCGGGTATCCATGCCACAGACCGTGCGGTGAGCCTTGATACTGGTGTGACCAAGGCGCAGGGCATCTCCATGGACGAAGCACGCGCACAGCGCGAAGCGACAATCCCGGCGCGTCGGTACGGCACGATTGAGGAATTTGGTGCGACTTGCGCATTCCTCTGTTCGCAGCACGCGGGTTTTATCGTTGGGCAGAACATTCTGCTGGACGGTGGCGCGACGAACACGACGATGTAATGGCACAAGGGTTTAGCCTCAAAGACGATCTGTTCAACGCCGATACTGTTGGGCGGCTGGCGGGGTATTTTGAAAACGCGGGCGTCTTTCGGGCGGCCCCGTTCGAGGCGGAGGTGATGGCGCGGATGCCACCGCTGGAGCTGATGGCACGGATCAGCATGATCGCTGATGTCCTCGGCAACCATCTGCCGTCGGATTTTGCGGAGGCGGCACAGGCGATTCACGCGGCTTTGCCGCCGCCGCTTGACCCGACAAAGACGGATGACGACTTTGGTCATTTCATCTTTGCGCCTTTGGGGGTTTTTGCTGAAAATCAGGGGCTTGAGGGGCATCTTTCAACCTCTCTTGATCTGTTGGAGGCTGTAACCCAACGCTTTTCGATGGAATTCTCAATCCGGGCATTCATCAATCGCTGGCCGCAAGAGGTTCTTGCACGCATGCAGGATTGGGTCGGGCATGACAGTTATCATGTCCGCCGCCTTGTCAGTGAAGGCACGCGGCCCAAATTGCCATGGGGCAAGGCGATCAACATTGGGTCCGATCAGACGTTGCCGCTGCTTGATGCGCTGCACGGCGATCGCACGCGATTTGTCACGCGGTCGGTTGCCAACCATCTGAATGATATCACAAAGTCCGACCCTGACGCGGCGCTGGGCCGTCTTGCCGCTTGGAAAACGGGTGGGCAGCAGGACACAAAAGAATTGGGCTGGATGACGCGTCACGCCCTGCGCGGTTTGGTCAAGGCCGGGCATCCCGGCGCATTGGCACAGATGGGCTATGCCCCGGACGAGCCGCTGGCAAAGGCGCAGATCGCGATGGTCCCCGACACGCTCAAGATCGGAGAGACGGCACAGGTCATGGTCACGCTGTGCACGGTCAAAGATGCGCCGTTGATTGTGGATTACGTGATCGACTTTGTGAAATCCAACGGCTCCACCGCGCCAAAGGTGTTCAAATTGAAAGTGTTAGAGGCCAAAGCGGGCGTGCCCGTCACACTGGAAAAGAAGCATCTCTTCAAGAAAGGCGCGACGACGTTTACCCATTATCCGGGTGCCCATCGCGCGCATCTGCAGGTGAATGGGCGCAAGGTCGCAAGCGCTGACTTCATCTTGTCCTAAGCGGTGATCGTTGTTAGGTGCATTCCTGACTGAATTGCTCAGGACTTTGAGGCGATGACCACCCCCCGGCTGCAAATCTCGCAGATCACCAAGGCATTTGACGGCCGCCGGATCGTCGACGGCATTGATCTGACCGTGATGCCGGGGCAGGTGACCTGCCTGCTCGGACCGTCGGGCTGCGGCAAATCCACGACGCTGCGCATGATCGCCGGGGTCGAGATGCAGGACAGTGGCACCATCCACGTCGACGGGCGGTTGGTTTGCGACACCGTGCAGCGCGTGCCACCAGAAGAGCGCGGGATCGGCCTGATGTTTCAGGATTTTGCGCTGTTCCCGCACCTGAACGTAGCACAAAACGTGGGCTTTGGTCTGCCCCGGCGTGGCAGCGAGGCGCGGATCAAGGCGCTATTGGGCAAGGTCGGTATGCTGCGCCATATCGACCGCTATCCGCACGAGCTTTCCGGTGGTGAACAGCAGCGCGTTGCATTGGCTCGGGCCCTTGCGCCCAAGCCGGGTATCATGCTGATGGATGAACCATTTTCTGGTCTTGATGACCGCTTGCGCGATGATATCCGCGACGAGACGCTGGATGTATTGAAAGAAGAAGGAGCGGCGGTTCTGCTGGTCACGCACGAACCCGCCGAAGCGATGCGTATGGCTGATGAGATCGCGCTGATGCGCGATGGCCGGATCGTGCAGCGCGGCGCACCCTATAACATCTATAATGCGCCAGTCGATTTAAAAGCAGCGTCTTTCTTTAGCGATATCAATGTGATCCGGGGTAAAGTTGAAGGTGCGTTGACTGAGACGCCATTCGGTCAATTCCTTGCCCCCGGCGTTGCAGACGGAACGGAAGTGGACATCTGCATTCGGCCCCAGCACCTGAAGATCGACTTTGATCGCGCCGGGCGCGGCCCGAACCCAACCCCGGCCGAAGGATCGCCCGCGCGTGGCATCGTGCGCCGGGCGCGGTTTATGGGTAACGAAAGTCTGGTGGAATTCGAGATGGACTATGATGGCTCTGTCCTACGAGCAGTGGTGCCTTCTGTCTTTCTGCCGCAACCGGGAACCGCGCTGTGGATCATGATCCGGCGGGACCGTTGTTTCGTCTTCCCGCGCGCGGCCTAGGCCAGTCGCGCCGCACGTCCGCCCCGGCGACGTGTCAGCTTGGACCGGCGTCCCTCAAGCTCTTTCATCACGTTGCGCCGTTCTTCCGGCGTCATCCGCGACCACGCACCGATTTCGTCGATCGAACGCAAGCAACCCGTGCACAAGCGGCTTTCGGGCTGGATCACGCAAATCTTGATACAAGGGCTTTCAATCTCGGCCCGTTTCCAAATGTCATCCGTCATGCGCTTTTCCCAAATGTGCCAGCCGATCCAGCAACCCTTGCAGGATATAGGCAGCGGCCACGTGATCGATCAGCTCTCCGCGACGTTTTCGCGACATATCCGCCTCGAGCATCGCGCGTTCGGCGGCGACGGTGGACAGGCGCTCATCCCAGAACGTGATGGGCAGATCCGTCAGCCGTTCCAGATTGCGGGCAAAGGCGCGCGTCGCCTGACAGCGGGGGCCCTCGCTGCCATCCATGTTCATCGGCAGGCCCAGCACCAGACCTGCCACTTCGCGCTTTGCGCATAGCGCCAATAGGGCTGCCGCATCGACACCGAATTTCTTGCGTTTGATGGTCTCAACCGGGGTGGCAACGCCGCGCAAGCGGTCTGACACGGCCACGCCCAGCGTGACGGTCCCAAGGTCCAGCCCGGCGATCGCGCCAAAGGCGGGCAGGGTGGCTGCGAATTCTGCGGGGTCTTGCCAGATCATTCCGCGACCCCGGCGGCGGTGGCTGCCTCGACCAAGATGGACATCGCAGCGGGGTCAGCGGCAAAGACCGTCTGCGCCTCGGCCCAGATGCGTCCGGCCTGTTCCAGATCACCCAGCACGCCATGGGCCACGATCAAACGGGCCCAGTCGTTCGCGGTACCGCCTTCAGTCGCCAACCGGTCTGACAGGCTGGCCACCATGTTGTTGATCATCGCCGCGCGGTCCTCATCCGTCATGTCTTGTGCGTTGGCGATATCCTCTGCCGTTGGGCCGCGGACCTGAGGCGGCGCATAGTCAACGCCGGCCCGTGCGGCGGCCTCTGCGATCTGAAGCCGGGCCAGCGAGGTGTGATAGCCATCCGGTTCATCTTCGACGAGTGGCCGCCAGAGACGAAAGGCGATGTCGCCACGGTCGGTCTGCAAATAGAGCGCGCCAAGGTGATAGCGCGCCGCAATATTGCCCGGCTCGCGGTCAAGAAGCTGCTGCAGCACCGCTTCGGCCTCGGGCGAGATATATCCATCTGCGGCTAATGCCATGAGGTCAAGCTGACGGCGCAGGTCTTCGGCGACGGCCGCGTCCCCCTTGAGCGTCACAACCTTTCCCTGTGCAATGGCAGCAGCCGCATAATTGCGCAGTTCGGCCTCATGAAAAGCCAGCAACTCCCACCCGCGCAAGTCGTTTGGGCGCGACGGCATGATCCCGCGCAGCTCTTCGACGCTGGCAAGGTATTCGGCAGGTGGCTCCACTGGCGGCAGCTCTGGCGCTGCGGCTTCAAGTTCGGCCTGACTGGGCCGATTTGCGCGCAGGTCTTCAGAGGCCGCCAAACGCTGCGCGAGCGGTTGATCCGGCACGCCGGGTGAACCCAACCACAAATAGGTCGCAGCAGTCGCGGACAGCGTCAAAACGCCAACCAATCCGGCGGTCCGGGGGCTGGCGCCAAAGACACCGCTTGTGCGGGGGGCGGCGTTGGCTGCCAAAAGCCGGCGGGCCACTTCGGTGCGCGCGCGCTCTGCTTCGGATGGATCAAGGATGTCGCGGGCCAAATCACGCTCAATCTCGGCCAGCTGCGCGGTATAGATTTCAACGTCAGAGGAGGCGGCATCCGCACCGCCTGCATCGCGCAAAAGCGGCCTGACCAAAGTCATCAAAACGACGGCCGCTAGGACCCCGGCGATCGCCCAAAACAACATGCATTCCCCTTTGTTCCGCTTCTATCTAGGCGGTCGGGACGGCAGAGGAAAGACACGAGCCTGTGCAATCGCACGGGAACGGGACACCATGTCGCAAATCCATCGCCTCTTGCCGCTGGCAGTATCCTTTTCATGGCCGCATCGGGCGAGTAAGTCGTATCGGCCTGCCGGGTCAGAGGGGAATCGACACATGAAGCGGTATTCAGCGTTTGCCATCGCCCGAGAGGCGTTTCGCCAGCACACTGGCTGGGATCGCGCGTGGCGGTCGCCCGAGCCAAAGGCGAAGTACGATGTGATCATTGTCGGCGCCGGTGGCCACGGTCTGGCGACGGCATATTTTCTGGGCAAGAATTTTGGCATCACCAATGTGGCGGTGATTGATAAGGGCTGGTTGGGCGGCGGCAATACCGGGCGGAACACCACGATCATCCGTTCAAATTATTTGCAGGACCCCTCTGCAGCGATTTATGAAAAGTCCCGCTCGCTTTATGAGACGATGTCTCAGGACCTCAATTACAACGTGATGTTCAGCCCACGCGGTGTGCTGATGCTGGCGCAGACCGAACATGAGGTGCGCGGCTACAAGCGCACGGCCCACGCCAACAGTCTGCAAGGGGTCACAACCGAATGGATTGAGCCCGCGCGGGTCAAGGAAATCTGTCCGATCATGAACATTGAAGGGCCGCGCTATCCGGTTCTTGGTGGCCTTTGGCAGGCCCGCGGCGGCACCGCGCGCCATGACGCTGTGGCTTGGGGCTACGCCCGCGCCTGTTCTGACATGGGCATGGACATCATTCAGAAATGTGAAGTCACCGGGGTGATGACCGAAGGCGGCAAGGTGACGGGCGTGAACACAACGCGCGGCGACATTTCCTGCAACAAGCTGGGGATGGTGGTGGCCGGTCACGCCTCTGTGCTGGCCTCAATGGCCGGATTCCAACTGCCAATCGAAAGCGTGCCGCTTCAGGCGCTGGTGTCAGAGCCGATCAAGCCCTGCATGGACATCGTTGTGATGGCCAACACGGTGCATGGCTACATGTCGCAGTCCGACAAAGGCGAGATGGTGATTGGCGGCGGCACGGACGGGCACAACGCCTATACGCAGCGCGGATCGTTCCACCATATCGAGGAAACCGTGCGGGCATTGGTCGAAACATTCCCGATGATCGCCAACCTCAAGATGCTGCGCCAGTGGGGCGGGATCGTCGATGTGACCGGTGACCGGTCTCCGATCCTGTCGAAAACGCCGGTTGAGGGTATCTTTGTAAACTGCGGTTGGGGCACCGGCGGGTTCAAGGCGATCCCGGGTTCCGGTTGGGCCATGGCTGAACTGATGGCCAAGGGGCATTCGCCGCTGACGGAAGAGTTTAATATGTTCCGCTTCCGCGAAGGCAAATTTATCGACGAAAGCGTCGCTGCCGGGGTGGCGCACTAATGCGGGTCGCGATGCCCCATCGTCCGGTCGCTGATTTCGGCGTCAATACGGGTCATTTCCCGGTCGGCATGGCTGTTGCCGTGACTGGCGCCGTCCGTTTCGACGACAAAGGCTCGACCGCGACGCTTCTCAACAATGGCGAAGATCACACTAGCCAAAAGCAGGCCGCCAATGATGAGATAAACGATTTCCATGCCCTCAAATTGGGCGAGATGGCGGCGAATTGCCACTCCGACGGGGCCGATCCGGCCAGCGCCCGCCCAAATCATCCGGGGATTTCCGCCGATCTGGCACTGGCCGGGCAGGGCGGCAAGATGGTCTCACCTGATAAGGAGAGAGACCCATGGTTGACTATACGACTGGAAAAACCGGCGGCAGTGGCATCGGCCTTTATCTGGCCGCAGGCGTGGTCGTCCTTGTGCTGCTTTATGCGCTGTTCGCAGGCGGCGGTGGCACGACCACAATCGATCCTGCCACGCTTACCGAAGATCCCGGCGCGGCCATCGCGGTCGAGCCTGAAGCGGCGGCACCAGCCGTCACCGAATAACCCCCGTTACCACTCACACACCCCAGGCGGGCGCAGCAATGCGTCCGCCTTTGGGCGTTTGCGGCCCGTGTCAGCATGGGTTGTGTACCCGTTGTGCATGGGGAGTGAACGGTCTGTGCCCCTAAAGACTGAGGTCCCGTCATGCTGACCCTGCATTGTCCCAATTGTGGCCGTGATGTCGATGAAACCGATCTGCACGGCGGCGGTGAAGCACATCTGAAACGCTTTGGCCCGGGATCATCGGACAAGGAGTTTGAGGATTACCTTTTCATGCGGGAAAACCCCAAGGGCGTTCACTTTGAGCGGTGGCACCACAGTTTTGGCTGCGGCAAATGGTTCCTTGCGGCGCGCTGCACCAATACGTTGGAGGTGTTCGGCACTTATCCTGCGCAGACTTTGGAGCCGCCAAAAGAAATCATGGACAAGATTTCGGGCGCGCGTCCCGGTTGGTCCTGGGGGGCGTTCAAATGAGCACGCGATTGGCCCGCGAGGGGCGTTTTACCAACAAAAGCAAAGCGGTATCTTTTACATTCAATGGAAAGAACCTCCGGGGTGTGGAAGGCGATACGCTGGCTTCGGCCCTTTTGGCGAATGATCAAATGATTGTCGGACGCTCGTTCAAATACCACCGCCCGCGGGGTGTGATCGCGTCCGGCGCGGAAGAACCCAATGGGCTGGTCAACCTTGGCAAGGGTGCGTCGTTTGAACCCAATGCGCGTGTCACCACGACAGAACTTTTTGACGGGCTGAGTGCGACGAGCCAGAACCATTTCCCCAGTCTTGAGTTTGATGTTGGGGCCATCAATACGCATCTGTCACGGTTCTTGCCTGCAGGCTTTTACTACAAGATGTTCATGTTCCCGCGCCCCTTCTGGAAACATGTCTATGAGCCGTTCATTCGCAAATCGGCGGGCCTGGGAAAGGCGCCGAAAGAGCGCGACGAACACACATACGAGCACTTTAACATTCACGCGGATGTCCTTGTTATCGGGGGCGGAATTGCCGGGCTGGCTGCCGCACTTGCGGCCGGGCGTTCGGGTGCACGCACCGTGTTGATGGAGCAAACCGCCCATTGGGGTGGCCGCGCGCCGGTGGATGGTGCGACGGTTGACGATATATCGGCCGATGAGTGGGTGAAGGCCACGGTCAAGACGCTGGAAGAGATGCCCAATGTCACGTTGCGCACCCGTTGCATGGGGGCAGGTGTCTATGATCATGGCTATGTCCTTGGCTATGAACGGCTGACCGATCATTTGACACAGAAGGACGGCACAAAGCATCGTCTTTGGCGTGTGAGAGCCAAGCAGGTCGTGACAGCGACCGGCGCAATAGAGCGGCCTTTGTCCTTTGCGGCCAACGACTTGCCGGGTGTTGTTCTGGCAAGTGCGGCGCGTGATTATGTGGTCAATTTTGGTGTGTCACTTGGTGACCGCACGGTGGTTGTCACCAACAATGACGACGCTTACCGCACAGCAATCACGCTGAAAGAGGCGGGACTTGATGTGCCGGTGATCGTTGACGCGCGGGCCCACGCCGACGGCGATCTTCCTGCTCAGGCACGCGCCTTGGGCATTCGAGTCGAGACCGGAAAAGGCATCGCAAAAGTGAAGGGCAGCAAGCGCGTGACCGGTGTCGCGATCTGTGCACAAGCCGGCGAAGGCGCTGTTTTGGAAGAGATTTCCTGTGACTGTGTGGCGATGTCTGGCGGTTGGTCCCCGATCGTGCACCTTTGGTCGCATTGTGGCGGCAAGCTAAGCTGGGACCCGGATCAGGCAATGTTCCGCCCGGATCTGGACCGCCCGCCTACCGGGGCTGACGGGCAGCCTTATGTCATGGCGGCAGGGGTGGCGAACGGGCATCTGTTTACTGCAGAAGGCATTGCCGACGGCTTCATGGCAGGGCGGGCAGCAGCCAAGGCTGCGGGGCACGACAAGAAGCCCGGTCAGCCCCCGGCAGGAGAGGATACGCCCGAAAACCCGCTGGAACCTGTCTGGCTGATGCCGCAAGGCGCCTCATATGCTTTGCGGTCCAAGGCTTGGCTGGATTTTCAGAACGATGTGAAAGTCAGCGACGTACAATTGGCGGCGCAAGAGGGCTTTGAAAGTGTGGAGCACGCCAAGCGATACACGACACTGGGCATGGCAACCGATCAGGGAAAGATCAGCAATATCAATGGGCTTGCAATTCTCGCGGATCAACTTGGCGCCGAGATACCGGATGTGGGTACAACGACGTTCCGTCCGCCCTATACGCCGATTTCCATGGCCTCGATTGCTGGCCCGGCGCAGCGTGAATTGTTCCAGCCGGTGCGCAAGACGCCCATGTCGGACTGGCACACCGCCAATGGCGCGTTCTACGAACCGGTTGGCCAGTGGCGGAGACCATATGCGTATTTGCGCGGGTCTGAGACGGTGCATGAAGCAGTCAACCGGGAAGTGGTCAATGCCCGCACCAATATCGGGCTGCTTGACGCCTCTACCTTGGGCAAATTGATCGTCAGCGGGCCCGATGCGGGCAAGTTTCTGGACATGATGTACACCAACATGATGTCGACGTTGCCCGTCGGCAAATGTCGCTATGGGCTGATGTGCACAGAGAACGGCTTTCTCAGTGACGACGGTGTTGTTGCGCGGATTGATGAGGACAGCTGGCTTTGTCACACCACAACCGGCGGGGCAGAGCGCATCCACGGCTGGATGGAAGACTGGCTGCAGTGCGAATGGTGGGACTGGAAGGTCTACGTAGCCAATGTGACCGAGCAATATGCGCAGGTTGCGGTAGTTGGTCCTCATGCGCGGAAATTGCTGGAAAAAATGGGCGGTATGGACGTCAGCAAAGAGACGTTGCCGTTTATGCAATGGGCTAACGGGACCATTGGTGGCTTTGATACACGGGTCTACCGGATCAGTTTCTCAGGTGAGTTGAGTTACGAAATAGCGGTGCCCGCAAGCCAGGGCCGGGCGTTTTGGGATGCGCTTCTGGACGCTGGCGAAGAATTCGGGATCATGCCCTACGGCACGGAGGCGCTGCATATCATGCGGGCCGAGAAGGGCTTTATCATGATTGGGGATGAGACGGATGGCACGATCATCCCGCAGGATCTGAACCTGCAGTGGGCGCTGTCAAAGAAGAAAGAGGATTATCTTGGCAAACGCGCCCATTCCCGCAGCCATATGGCCAGCGCGGATCGCTGGAAGCTGGTGGGACTTGAGACGCTGGATGGATCGGTGCTGCCGGATGGTGCCTATGCCATCGCCGATGGGGTGAACGCGAACGGGCAGGGTAACACGCAAGGGCGCGTGACCTCGACCTATCATTCACCGACCCTGAAAAAGGGGATTGCGATGGGTATCGTCCACAAAGGGCCGGATCGCATGGGCGAGGTGTTGTCTTTCACGAATATCGGAGGTGAGCCGATCAAAGCACGGATCGTGGACCCGGTGTTCTATGACAAAGAGGGAGAGAAGCAGAATGTCTAATGCTGTCAGTGCCTTGGATGGTCGCACCTCTGCTGGTGATGTCACGGTGTGCGAAGATGGTCTGCGCGGGATGATTACCCTGCGCGGTGATCTTGCGAACACGAAACTGAAAGCGGTCTGCACGGGCCTTACGGGTGTGGATTTCCCTGCCCAAGGTCACGCCAATTGTGTGGGCCAACAAGGGCTTGCATGGATGTCGCCCGATGAAGTTCTGGTGATGGTACATCACGACAAGGTGGCCGATGCGCTGGAAAAGATCGCAAAGGCGCTGAAAGGGCAGCATCATCTGGCGGTCAACGTCTCGGACGCGCGGGCGGTGATGATCGTTGAAGGGCCGTATGTGCGGGACGTCTTTGCCAAGCTTGCCCCGGTTGATCTGCACCCAGATGCCTTTGCGCCGGGCACTTTTTTGCGGTCTCGCTTGGGGCAGGTCGCGGCGGCGTTCTGGATGCGGGATGCGCAAAGCATTGAGGTCATTTGCTTTCGATCTGTGGCCGATTATGCCTTTGCTCTGCTGGAGGCGGCGGCCAAAGGCGGGCGTGTTGGACACTTTCCCGAAGGCTAAGCGCTGCGTTTCGGGGTTGACGCCACGGCCAATCGCGCTTTGTTAAGCGGCAACGTAATACGCACAAAGAGGGGTCCTGAAATGGCTTTTGAACTTCCCGATCTTCCCTATGCACATGATGCGCTGGCGTCCAAAGGTATGTCTGCCGAGACGCTGGAATTCCACTACGACCTGCACCACAACGCCTATGTCACCAACGGCAACGCCGCGATTGCGGGGACCGAGTGGGAGGGCAAGTCGATGGAAGAAATCATCGTTGGCACCTACGACAAATCGGCCGTCGCACAGAACGGTATTTTCAACAACATCAGCCAGTTGTGGAACCACAACCAGTTCTGGGAGATGATGGGACCGGGCGACAACGGCATGCCCGGTGAGCTTGAAAAAGCGCTGACGGACAGCTTTGGGTCGGTTGATGAATTCAAGACGCAGTTCAGCGCAGCAGGAGCCGGGCAATTCGGGTCAGGTTGGTGCTGGCTGGTCAAGAACGCTGACGGGTCACTGGCGGTGACCAAGACCGAGAACGGCGTGAACCCGCTGTGCTTTGGTCAAACGGCTTTGCTTGGCTGCGACGTGTGGGAGCATTCCTATTACATCGATTACCGCAACAAGCGCCCCGCCTATCTGACAAATTTCCTTGATAATCTGGTCAACTGGGAAAACGTCGCTGGCCGTATGTAAAGATACTGGCGATAGACATTTTGAAAGGCCCGTGGAATGTCATCCGCGGGCCTTTTGCATTGGGGATTGAGATGTTTGATCTGGATGAGATCGCGGTCGCCGCAGAGCGGTTGCGTGGCGTCACGCTAGAAACGCCGGTTCTGCCGCTTAACTCTGACCGGTGGCAGGGCCTGCCAGACGCGGATGTGTGCGCAAAGCTGGAGCTTTTTCAGCAGGCCGGGTCATTCAAAGGGCGCGGGGTCTATTTGGGGATCAGCGGTTTGTCGGAGGATCAGCGCAACGCGGGCGTTGTCGCGGCCAGCGGCGGCAACCACGCGCTGGCTGTCAGTTGGGCCGCGAGAGCGGCAGGGATCAAGGCACAGATCACCATGCCCAAGGCAACCGACCCTGAACGCATCCGCTTGTGTCGGGCGATGGGGGCCGAGATCACCTTGCACGACGACATGGCCGCTGCCTTCGCCGAGATGGAGCGGATCGCAGATGAGGGCGCGGCTTTGATGCACCCCTTTGAAGCACGACATATGATTCTGGGCGCGGCGGTCTGCGGGGCGGAGTTTGTCGCTCAGTCGCCTGACCTCGATACGCTTGTCGTGCCGGTCGGCGGCGGCGGATTGATCGCGGGTATGGCATTGGCGTTCAGTCTTTTGCGGCCAGAGGGCCAGGTGATCGGCGTAGAGCCTGTGGGGGCAGACAGCACGACACAAAGCCTGGCCAATGGCGGTCCGGTTGTGTTGGACCGCGTGGCAACAATTGCGGATAGCCTCGGGTCTCCGAAATCGCTGCCAATGTCATTTGGTCTGGCACAAGCGCATGTGGATCGCATGGTCCTGATCTCTGATGACGCCATGCGCGCCGGGATGCGGGACTATGCGGACGTCCTGCGGATCATCGCGGAACCGGCCTGCGCAGCTTCACTCGCCGCGATCAAGGGTCCACTACGGGATGATCTGCGCGGACGTCGGGTTGGCATCATTGCCTGTGGGTCGAACATCGGAATAAAGCGCTATCAGGACCTATTGGCCTAGATCAGCTTTGAGTGCGGCGGCGAGTGAAGCCACATCGTCACAGATCTTAACCGATGAAATGATGTCGTCGCCCGCAAATCCTTGCGCGACGATGTGGTCCATCAGGTTGATGAGCGGCGCCCAGAAGCCATTGGTATTCAAAAGATAAATCGGTTTGGCGTGCAGCTTGAGTTGCCGCCATGTCACGGCCTCGAAGAATTCATCCAGCGACCCGGCGCCGCCGGGCAAGACCACAACGGCATCTGCATTCATGATCATGACCTTTTTACGTTCATGCATCGTTTCGGTGATGACAAAACTGTCCAGATCGCGTTTGCCAACTTCCCAATCCAAAAGGTGCGTGGGGATGACGCCGAAGGTCTCGCCACCCGCCGCCTGGGTGGCACGGGCCACACGCCCCATCAGCCCCACATCACCGGCGCCATAGACCAGACGCATGTTCTGCGCGGCAAGCATGGTGCCGATATCCTCGGCCGCCTGCGCATAGGCGGGATCGTTGCCATCGCGGGACCCACAATAGACACAGACAGAGTGGTGGTAACGTGACATCATAACCTCTTGATTTGGCGCGGACCCTTTGACCCCTGATACCCCTGTTGCTATGGTCGCTCAACCGCCCTGCCACTAGGTCTTGTGCGGTACTGGGGACGATTGATCACGGGGCAATGAATATGGCGTCGAATGCGGTTCAGCTTGGGCTGGGTGCACTGGCTGCGGCAGCGGTTGGGGTGGCTGTGATATTGCTTGTCCCCGGGCCAGAGAGGGCAACCGAAGAGCCCCCGGTGACCGGAACGCCCGACGCGACAGCTATCGTCGAAACCCCAGCCACCGTCGCAACAGAGACGGCAGATGTGAACACTGCCGAGACGGTTGAGGGAGAGGGTATTGAAACGGCTGAGGTGGAAGCCACCGAGACGGTTGGGGATGTCACACCTGAGCAAGAGGCCCCATCAGCGACGGTGCCAAGTATTCTGCATCTTGTGATGTCGCCGGACGGTTTTGGCACCGTTTCGGGCAAGGGTGATCCCGCGCAAGTGATTGAAGTGCTTGTGGCTGGTGAGCCGGTTGACCGGGTCGAGACTGACAACAGCGGGAACTTTGCTTCTGTTTTGGCGCTGGATCCTTCGCCGCAGCCCCGCAGGCTGACGCTTTTGGCTGATCCCGATGGTGCCCGCATTCCGTCGGAAGGGCAGTTCTTTGTGCAGCCGATTATGGCGGCGGTGGCCGAAGTGCCCGAGGTTGAAGCGGAAGACACACCTTTGGTAGTAGGCGCGGTGACCCCGGTGGATGACGCGCCCTCGCCCGAGGAGACGCCTGACGACGGCGAAGGGCCAATTGAAGTCACTGACGCGGGCGACACGACGGCATCCGCTGAAATTTCTGAGATTGCCGAAGCGTCCGCAGCTGCGGCCGAAGCGGAAACATCAGAAGTCGCGGCGGAAAGCAGCGCCGTTCTGGATATTCCCGTTCCGATGCCGTTGGACCTGGTTGAGGCAGATGCGCCCTCCGCAGATGTCCAGTCGGATGGTGCCGTTGAGGTCGCCGAAGCCGCTGAAGATGTGACGACAGAACCGGTAGCGACCCCTGAAACCCCGACTATTATTGTTGCAGACAACGACGGTGTGCGGGTCTTGCAAGACAACCGCGCGCCCGAGGTGATGTCGGCCATCGCGCTTGACACAATTACATATGATCCCACTGGTGAGGTCATTTTGGCCGGCCGTGCCGCGGGCGAAGGTTTTGTGCGGGTCTATGTCGACAATCGTCCGGTCACCACATCTCGGATCACTGACGGCGGTTGGCAGACCGACCTGCCAGAGGTTGATACCGGGGTCTACACCCTGCGGATCGACGAAGTTGATGCGGAAGGTACGGTGGTGTCACGCATCGAGACTCCGTTTAAGCGTGAAGAGCCTGATGCGGTCGCTGCGGTGATGGCGGAAGACACACAAAAAGAAGGGTTTGACGTGGCGGTGCGTACGGTGCAACCCGGTGCGACCCTTTGGGCCATAGCCCGCGAGGAGATGGGCGAGGGGATCATGTATGTGGCCGTTTACGAGGCCAACAAGGACCTGATCAAAGACCCCGATCTGATCTTTCCCGGACAGGTATTTCGCATTCCGCAGGCGGACCAATAGCTTGGGGGTGGTTCTTGGGTGCGGGGCACACTACCTAATGCCTCCTGACCGGAGACATTCATGCGCCGCCTGACCAAGACCAACGCCAATATCAACAACACCGCTCGCATTCAGGGCTGGACAGTCTTGCGACGGGTGGCGCCCTATTTGTGGCCTGCTGATCAGGCCTGGGTGAAACGGCGGGTTGTTGCGGCGCTGATTGTTCTGCTGTTGTCAAAGGTGATCGCAGTGACAACGCCGATCCTCTACAAACAGGCGGTTGATGCGCTGGCACCAGAGGGTGCAGACGCGGCCACGTTTCTGGCCCTAGGCGCGGTTGGTCTGACGCTGGCCTACGGCATGGCGCGGCTGATGACGGTAGGCTTTCAACAGTTGCGCGACGTGATTTTTACCAAGGTCGGTCAGCGGGCGCTGCGCACACTGGCGCGGGAAACGTTCACGCATATTCACCGCCTGTCGATGCGCTATCACATCACCCGCAAAACCGGCGGGCTGAGCCGCGTGATCGAGCGGGGGGTGAAAGGCGTCGATTTCCTGCTGCGGTTCCTGCTTTTCAGCATGGGTCCGCTGGTGCTGGAACTTTTGATGATCTCGGTCATCCTCTTCTTTCTGTTTGACGTCTGGTATCTGGCAGTCGTCGTCGCCACCATTGCGCTTTATGTCTGGTTTACCTTCAAAGTAACCGAGTGGCGGGTGAAGATCCGCAAAGAGATGAACGATCAGGACACCGACGCCAATCAAAAGGCGATCGATAGTCTGCTGAACTTTGAGACGGTCAAGTATTTCGGTGCGGAAAAGTGGGAAGCCGACCGCTATGATCGCGCGATGGAGGCCTATGAGGGCGCGGCGATCCGCACGAATTATTCGCTCGCGTTCCTGAATTTCGGGCAATCTGTGTTGATTACGGGCGGGCTGGTCGCAGTCATGGTGATGGCGGCCCTGGGTGTGCAGCGGGGGGATTTGACGGTCGGCGATTTCGTCATGGTCAATGCCTACATGATCCAGATCACCATGCCGCTGAATTTTCTGGGCACCGTCTATCGCGAGATCAGGCAGGCGTTAATTGATATGGGCGATATGTTCGATTTGTTAGAGCAACCGCCCGAGGTGCAAGACAAACAGGGCGCCAAGGTTCTAAAAGTACAAGGCGGTGCGGTGCGGCTGAACGATGTCGTCTTTGGCTATGACCCCGAGCGCCCGATCCTGAAAGGCATCGACATCTCAGTCGCCCCCGGCGAAACGGTGGCCATTGTCGGGTCGTCGGGTTCTGGCAAATCAACGATCGGGCGGCTGCTTTTCCGCTTCTATGATGTTGGGGCTGGCTCCTTGACGGTTGACGGGCAGGACGTGCGCGAGGTGACGCAGGAAAGCTTGCACGCGCAGATCGGCGTGGTGCCGCAGGACACGGTACTGTTTAACGACACGGTGCACTACAACATCGCCTATGGGCGTCCCGGTGCAACAGAAGGCGAGATCCGCGAGGCTGCCCGTGCTGCGAAGATCCATGATTTCATCATGTCATTGCCCGATGGCTATGACACGACCGTGGGCGAGCGGGGCCTGAAGCTTTCTGGCGGCGAAAAACAGCGGGTCGGAATTGCCCGGACCTTGCTGAAGAACCCACCAATCCTGCTTTTGGATGAAGCGACGAGTGCGCTGGACACCGAGACAGAGATGGAAATTCAGGCAGAGCTGAAAGCCATGGGCGAGGGGCGCACGGTGATCACGATTGCACACCGGCTGTCGACGATCGCAGACGCCGACCGGATTGTTGTGCTTGAGGATGGCGTGATCGTCGAGCAGGGCAGACATGACGCGCTGTTGGCGCAAGACGGGCGTTACGCCCATCTGTGGAACCGACAGTCGGAAGAAGAAGCTATTTGAATTCTGGGTCTATCGGGCCGCCACTTCGACAGGGCGGCCCGACATCAGGTTGAGGTGCCGTGTTGTGTCAGATTTTGCGCATCGCGCGTCCGATGATCGACAGCACGAAAAGCACCAGGAATACGAAGAACAGTATCTGCGCGATCCCTGCTGATGCAGATGCGATCCCGCCGAATCCGACGACGCCAGCGACGAGCGCGATGACAAGGAACGTTGCAGCCCAATAGAGCATTATGTTTCTCCTTTTCTGTCTTGGCTTTATTGCCTCGTGCGAGACGATATGGGGCAAAAATCGCAGTTTTCCAGTTAAAACCTTGAAATTTTTTCAACTGAACTATCTTGGGGGTCGTTGTCACCATTCATGAAAGGAGATCGAAACATGGCTTCGACGACCGCAAAAAATGGTAAAGACCACAGCGTCTCTCAGCAGGATTTGTCAGACCAGATTGCAACGATCAAAGCGGAGATTGCCGGTTTGACGTCATTGCTGGCAGAGGCGGGCCTTGAGAGAAAAGAGCAGGTCAAAGCAACTGCCCAAGAGCAGGCAGAACTCGCCGCAGATCAGGCAAGAAAACTGGGAAACGACGCACAGGCATTTGTTACAGCGCGCCCAGGTGCCGCGCTGGGCATCGCCGCCGGTCTGGGCTTTCTGGTCGGGTTTTTGGGCAGCCGAAAATGATCACCACATACGTGAGCCGTCAGGTCGCGCGCGTGAAAACGCGCGTGATCCACAATGCCATGGCGGGACTTTTGTTCGCTATCGGAACGAGCATGCTCGGTGCATCCGCATTGATACTATTGGCGGGCGTTGCGGGCTGGATTGTCACGCTTAGCGTCGTTGGATGCGCGCTCTGCATCGCCGGATTGGTTTTGCTGTCACATGGCCGCGGGCCAGACACCAACTCTTCACATGCCGCGGCAGATGTAGAAGGTGCGGCAATCGTGCAGGCGTTTTTGCAGGGGGTTCAAACTGGTTCAGCGGCGCGCGCGCGTCGCTGAAACAGTATCTATTCTGCTGCCCGCAAGGGCGTGGCGGCGGGTGCGGGCGCTTCAAACACCTCGTCAGTCCAGATGAATTCGGGCGCCCGGACCTTCTTGGCCTGCCGCCGCAGCGCCCAGTCTTGAGCGGCACGGCTGGAACGGCCCATCGAAAGCCGCGCCAGCAGTCGCGCCATCCATAACAGATATGTTGTGACCCAGACACGAAGTGACAGCATGGCCGGGGTGAAGACCAGTGTCAGCATTGTCGCAATACCAAGGCCAAAGACCACGGCGGTTGCCAGTTGTTTCCACCACAAAGCCGTCGGGCTATCGATGGAATAGCCACCGCCAAAGAAATCCAGCGAGAGGCCAAACATCATCGGTGCAAGGCCTGCCATGGTTGTTATGGTGGTCAGCAAGACCGGGCGAATCCGATCCTCTGCCGTGCGGGTAATCGCTTCTGTGCGCGGCATGTATTGGCTGTATTCCTGATAGGTGTCGATCAGGATGATGTTGTTGTTCACCACGATACCCGCCAACGCAACAATGCCGGTGCCGGTCATGATAATCGAAAATGCCTGATCCATCACAAGCATGCCGACCAATACGCCAGCGGTCGACAGCACCACAGCCAGAAGAACCAGTACGGAATTATAGATGCTGTTGAACTGCGCCAGCAGGATGATGAACATCAGCCCCAGCGCGCCCATGAAGGCAGTGGCGAGGAAGGCACCGGATTCGGCCTGATCCTCTTGATCGCCGGTCCATTCCCAGGACACAGAGGCGGGAAGTTGCGCCGTCTCAAGCCAAGCGGTCAGCGCGGCAATACGCTCATTTGGATTGAGAACGGCCATTTCCAGCGTTCCATCAGCCACCTGTGCGGTCAGGTCGCTGTCAGCCTCATACGCAGCGTCTGACATCACGGTAGCCTCACCAGTCTCGGGATCGGTTAGTGTGACAAGGTCGGAATCGACCCCCGCCTTGACGTCGAAATAGCGGTTCTGGTCGATGCGGTCTATTTGAGCGAGTTTTTTAACGGGTGTGCGAGTGATGAAATTCGACATGGGCACAAGCCCGTCAGGTGTGCGCACTTTGATGCTGTCGAGTGTGGAAAGCACGCGGTCATGTTCGGGAAAGCGGGCGCGGATCTCAATCTCTTCGTCCGAGCTGTCGACGCGCATCGTGTCGAGCAGGATGCCGCGTGTCACAAGCTGGACCATGCCGCCCACGGTGGCAACGTCCGCACCGTAGCGACCGGCCTTTTCGACATCGACGTCGATCTGCCAGTCGATCCCCGGCAAGGGCAGGGTATCTTCGATCTGGTTGAGGCCGGGGGTCAGATCAAACTGCGCGCGGGCCATTTCGGTCGCTGCGACCAGATCGGCGCTGTTGTCGCCTTTCAGGCGCAAATGCACCGGCTTACCTGAGGCAGGGCCACGGGCCTGCGCGAGGATTTCGGCGCGAACGCCGGGGATCAGGTTCAATTGCTCCTGAATTTCAGCGATGACCAGATCGCCGTCCAAATCGGGACGGTCGGCGCGGTCTTCCCATGGAATCGTCTCAAACTGGACCTGTCCAATAGTGTCGCGCGGGGCGGTGGCGCCGCCGGTATTGGAATTCAGCCCACCTTCGCCCGCGAATGCAAAGGCGTTGATGACACCGGGGTGGGCCAGCACGATCTCTTCGGCCTGCCGCACAAGCGCATCCTTTTCCGGCAGCGACAGGTTGCCGCGCGCTTTGACGTAGACGATGGCCTGTTCGGGTTCCGATTCCACAAAGAATTCAACGCCGTTATTGTTTTCGCCGAAGTAGGTGAAAATCGTGACGACAAGAAAACCAACCGTGCCGATGGTCACCAATGGCATGATGGGGTTGCCGGTCAGGAAATGGATGACCCAGCCAAAGGGCGACCGGCGGTAACCTGCGCGGATTTGGCGGGCACGCCGTTCGATCTTGGCGGCAGAGACGGTGATCGATGTGAGCACAGCACCCGCAAAGAACATCACCATGCCGGGTAGCGATTGGGACAGCCCGCTGGTTTGCACAGCCTGACCCGAAAGATAGCCGGGATTCAGCGTCAACATCGCGCCGACAAAGACAACCATCATTGCCAATGGAACCAGAAGGGCGCGGATGACCCATGGGAACATCCGGCGCAACCCATCTGAGACGTTGCCAAAGACGCGGCCAAGACGCCCCGTCACACCGCCCATCACAGGCAGATACACCAGCGCGACAACCAAAGAAGCAGACAGCACAAAGATCAATGTCACCGGCAACATGCCCATAAATTGCCCTGGCACACCGGGCCAGAACAGCATCGGCAGGAAGGCGCAAAGCGTGGTGGCGGTTGACGAGATGATTGGCCAGAACATGCGCTTTGCCGCCTCGACATAGGCGTGCATCGGGCCCACGCCGTCACGGATGCGTTTGTCGGCGTATTCGACCACAACGATGGCACCATCCACCAACATACCAACCGCAAGGATCAAGCCGAACATCACGATGTTCGAAATCGTGATGCCCATGATCGCAAGAAGCGCGAAGCACAACAGGAACGATGTCGGGATGGCAAATCCGACCAAAAGGGCGGGGCGGGTGCCAAGGGCGGCAAGCACCACGATCATCACCAGTGCGATGGCCGTCAAAACAGAGCCTTCAAGCTGGCTAACCATGGACGCCACGCCGCGGGATTGATCGTTTGACGTGCCAACATCGATGGCTGCTTGCAACTCTGGCGACCATGACGCGCGCTCATCCTCGACCGTTTGAGCCACGAGCGCGGCGGTGTCGATCAGGTTAAAGCCTTTGCGTTTCACCACCTGCAGCGCGACCGTGTTGACATTGTTAAAGCGCGCCGTGCCTGCACGATCTTCGAATGTCAGGCGGATGGTGGCCAGATCGCCAAGCGTGACAACGCTATCGCCGTTGCGTTTGACGGGCAGTGCGTAGACGTCCGCCGGTTCGTCAAATGACGACGGGATTTTGACGGCAAAGGATCCCTGCGCGCTGTCCACTTCGCCTGCCGCGATCAGCAGGTTGTTGTTGGTCACAACGCCGATCAACTCCCCTGCGGTGACGTTGTAAGCCTCCAGCTTGAGGGGGTCGATCACGACCTCAAGCATCTCTTCGCGGTCCCCGGCAAGGCCTGCCTCTAACACCGCATCAAGGCTTTCCAGCCGTTCCTGCAGGTCACGTGCCACGCGCAAAAGCGTGCGTTCCGGCACCTGTCCGGTGAGGTTCACGATAACGATGGGGAATTCGGAGAAGTTGATTTCGTTGATGGAATATTGGTCGGCGCCATTGGGAAACTTTGATTCTGCGGCATTCATCGCATCGCGAATGTCAGCCAGTACCTTCGTCTTGTCCCAACCAAATTCGAATTCAAGCGCGACACCGGCATAGTTCTCGGACGCCGTTGCGGTCATGGTTTTCAGGCCGTCAAGGTCGGCCAGTTCCGTCTCCATCGGCTTGACCAAAAGCGTCTCGCTGTCCTCGGCAGAGATGCCGGGAAAGGGGACAGAGACGAAGATTGCCGGGATTTCAATGTCGGGTTCACCCTCTTTCGGTAGGCCAACGTAGGCATAACCCCCCGCCAGCAGCGAGAGGGTAATGAAGGCGAGCACCATACGGGCGCGGGATGCAGCCCAGTCTACAAGTCCAGTCATCCGCTTGCCTCTTTGAAGGTAGGTTCGACAACGACGCCATCGACGACAAATTCCTGACCGACGGTGATGATGTTGACCTGATCCGGCAGGTCCGCGACCCAGGCCCCTTCGGCGGTGTCACGGATCATGGTCACCGGCATGAAAAGGGTTGCCTTGTCATCGGCAAAGGTGCGCACGCCCAGCAGCCCGTCATCGTTCAATGTCAGTGCGCTTTGCGGGATCAGATGTGCGGTCCGTCCATCGGCGGCCACAATGATTTCGACCGTTTGTCCATCGCGGACAGACAGGTCTGGGTTGGGCACTTCAATTTCAACGCGGAACGTGCGGGTCGTGTCATCCGCAGAGCGTGACAAGAAGGTGACGCGACCGTTGACCGTTGCACCATTGTTGATCCGGGCTTGCGCAGTTGCACCAACTTCGACCTTGTTGACATTCGCCTCGGGTACGAAGCCGACAAGCTTAATGGGATCGAGCTGAATGATCGTGGCGCAAGGTGTGCCACGTTGCATCAGCGCGCCAAGCTCTGCTGTATCAGTTTCAAGCAGGCCAGCGAACGGTGCGGTGATTGTCAGCCGCTCGATCTCTCGCTCGGCGACGGCCACGGCCGCCTCAGCTGCCTGAATGCCCGCCTGCGCCGAGGCAAGCGAGGAATTGGCACGCTGAATACCTGCTGTTGCGGCTTCCGCCACCGCTTCTGCGCTGACAAGACGGGTTTCGGAGGCAAAGCCATCTTCACTCAATTTACGGGCGGCGTTGACATTGATTTCGGCCTCACGGACGCGGGCATTCGCCTCCGCCAGAGCCGCCTGCGCCTCTGGGACGCGGCCCTGAGCTTCGGTCAGGCGCGCCCTCGCTTCGGCGAGTGATGCCTGACGCGTGCCGGGATCAAGTTGGCATAACCGGTCGCCGGTGTTGACGTAGGCCCCTTTGCGCAGAGGCTCCGAAATAACCTGTCCAGAAGTCTCCGCAGCGACCGTGACTTGGCGCGCCGCCTCTGTCCGCCCGCGCAGCACCACGGCGCTTTCGATTGTCCGGGCCTGCGATGCGATGGCAACGACGCGGACGATGTCGTTGTCAGGCATTGTTTCAGCCACTTCGCTGGTTGCCGCAGACTCGACCGGCGATTGGGGGGCGTCGTCCGCCAAAGGCGTTTCACTGGCGAATTGCATCAGGCGTTCACGCTCGAACACCAGAAAGTATAAGCCGACAGAAACCAGAAGGGCGGTGATTATGGACACCAATCGCATGATATCGCCTTTTCAGACCTGCGGCATGCCTCATGCACGCCGAACGTATGTTATCTTTTCTACGCCCAGAGATCGTTTCAGATCACCCGAAATCCAAGCTAAACTGTTCAGTTCAGTTTAGATCGCTTGTGTGGGTTCTGCAAGAGGGCGTTGCGGGCCGGGCTTGGCATTCCAATATGCTTCGCGATATGTAACGCGAAATCGCATGACAGCGCAGCCGCGCAGCACAAGGATGAGCCCGTGAGCGACAGTGACAGTTTCATTAATGAAGTGACCGAAGAGGTCCGCCGCGATCAGCTGTACGGCTATCTGCGGCGCTATGGCTGGATCGCTGTGGTGCTGATTATCGTGCTTGTCGGCGGGGCCGCTTGGAATGAATACAACAAGGCCCAGGCGACAGCAAAGGCGCAAGCAGCAGGCGATGCGCTGCTTAGCGCGTTGGCGCAAAATGACCCGGAATTCCGGATGGCCGCACTTGCCGAGGTTGAGGCCGAAGGTGCCGCGGTTGCCGTGACGGCTTTGCTGACCGCAGCAGGCCAACAGGAGGCGGGCGACATTCCGGCCGCAATGGATACCTTGGGCGCCCTGGCCGTGAATGGTGATGTGCCCGCCATCTACAATGAACTTGCAGCCTTCAAGGCGGCAATGCTTGACCCCGATCCTGCAAATCGTCGCGTCAGCCTCGAAGCTATGGCGCAGCCCGGTTTGCCTTTTGCTTTGCTGGCGCAGGAACAACTGGCGCATGCCGATCTTGCAGCGGGCAACCCAGACGGCGCGATTGCGCGGCTCACCGCCATCATGCAGGACGCCGCCGTGACGCGGGGCTTGCTTGTGCGGGCGCAAACCTTGATGGTGTCGCTGGGGGCAGAGCTGCCCAATGACGCGATAGTTCAATAAGACGCCGAAGGGGCTCGTTTCGTGACTGCCAAGATGAAGTTTGCCGCCGGTATCAGCCTTGCCTTTTTGGTCGCTTGTGGCGAACCCGATTTGATCTTGCCCGGCGCACGCGAGGCGATCCGCCCAGATGACGGTATCAACACAAGCGCGCCGATTTCGTTGCCGGCGACCCGTTCGAATGCCAATTGGACCCACCGTAACGGTGAGGCAGACCATACGATAACGCATCCCGCATTGAGCGGCTTGGACCAGATTTTCGCGGTGAATATCGGAGAAGGCGACAGTCGGAAGGCCCGCATCACCGCAGATCCCGTTATCGCGAACGGGGTGATCTACACAATGGATTCGCGCGCACGTGTGACCGCCACATCGACGTCAGGCGCGCCGGTCTGGGTCGCGGACGTGCAACCCGGCAGCGACAATCGCGCCGACGCGTCTGGTGGTGGGCTGGCCTACGGTGGGGGACGTCTGTTCGTCACCAGTGGTTACGGCGAAGTCACAGCCCTTGATGCGGCCAGCGGCGGCAGGCTTTGGACGCAGGACCTTGACGCGCCGGGCACCTCGGCCCCGACGGTTCAGGGCGAGCTTTTGTATGTGGTCGGGCGCGACAGCACAGCTTGGGCGATCGACGTCAGCAACGGCCGCGTGCGGTGGCAGCAAAGTGGCACACCGTCGGTTTCAGGCTTTTCTGGCGGGGCGGGTCCGGCTGTCGCGGGCGATCTGGCGATTTTCCCTTTCGATAGCGGCGAGGTTGTCGCGACATTCCCGCAAGGTGGATTGCGCCGTTGGTCAACGGCCGTGTCGGGTGCGCGGTCAGGCGCGGCGGCAGCGCTGTTGACGGACATCGGCGGCGATCCTGTAATCGACGGAAACCGCGTTTACGTCGGCAATGTCACCGGGCGAACAGCGGCAATTGATGCCTTCTCGGGCGAGCGGATCTGGACGGCAACCGAGGGCGCGATCAGCCCGGTTTGGCCCGCGGGCGGTTCGCTATTTTTGTTGAATGATCGCAACGAGTTGGTCCGCTTGGATGCCGCCACGGGTGATGCGATCTGGCGCGTTGCCTTGCCCACCTTCGAAGAACGTGGGTTGTTCCGGCAGCGGCAATCGGTCTATGCGCATTATGGCCCGGTTCTGGCCGGTGGCCGTCTTCTGGTTGCATCTTCGGATGGTCAGATTCGCGCGTTTGACCCGCGTTCAGGCGCATTGATTGGCAATGCGGCCCTGCCGGGTGGCGCTGCCTCGCACCCGGCTGTGGCCGGTGGCACACTTTATGTTGTGACCAAAGCGGGTCAGTTGGTGGCTTTCCGTTAGCGCGCGGATGGTGTATCGCCCCGGCTCTGAGAGGCCGGAGTCGCACAGATGAGTTTTACCCTTGCTATTGTGGGCCGCCCGAATGTGGGCAAATCCACGCTGTTCAACCGTCTGGTTGGCAAAAAGCTCGCGCTGGTCGATGACCAGCCAGGGGTGACGCGCGACCTGCGCGAGGGACCTGCGCGTTTGGGTGATTTACGTTTTACGGTGATCGACAGCGCGGGTCTTGAGGATGCAACCGACGACAGCTTGCAAGGACGTATGCGGCGTCTGACCGAGCGTGCGGTTGAAATGGCCGACGTGTGCCTGTTCTTGATTGACGCGCGTGCGGGTGTGCTGCCCGCAGACGAAATCTTTGCCGATATCCTGCGCAAGAAAAATGCGCATGTGATCCTCGCCGCCAACAAGGCCGAAGGCAAAGCGGGGGAGGCTGGTTTCCTTGAGGCCTACGGGCTTGGTCTGACAGAGCCGATCCGTTTGTCTGCCGAACACGGTGAGGGGCTGGACGAGCTTTACCATATGCTGATGCCGTTGGCCGATGGGTTTGCCGAACGTGCTGCCGCTGACGCGCCAGAGACAGACGTGGATGTGGATGAAGACGACGAGGACGTCGCCCGCGTTCCAACGCCTGAGAAGCCGTTGCAGATTGCGGTTGTCGGCCGTCCCAATGCCGGTAAGTCGACGCTGATCAACAAAATCATCGGTGAAGAGCGTCTGCTGACCGGGCCAGAGGCCGGGATTACCCGCGACGCGATCTCGGTCCAGTCGGACTGGGGTGGGGTGCCGATGCGGATCTTTGACACCGCAGGCATGCGCAAAAAGGCCAAAGTGCAGGAAAAGCTCGAAAAACTGTCGGTCAGCGATGGGCTTCGTGCGGTAAAGTTCGCCGAAGTTGTCGTCGTACTTCTGGATGTTGAAATCCCATTCGAGCAGCAAGACCTGCGCATCGCTGATTTGGCTGAACGCGAAGGCCGCGCGGTCGTCATTGCGGTCAACAAATGGGACACAGAGGACGAAAAGCAGGACAAGCTGAAGAAGCTGAAGCAGGAATTTGCGCGGATGCTGCCGCAGTTGAAAGGCGCGCCGCTGATCACAGTGTCGGCCAAAACGGGCAAAGGGCTGGACCGGCTGCAACAGGCGATCATGCGGGCGCATGACGTCTGGAACCGGCGGGTCAGCACAGCGCAACTAAACCGCTGGCTGACGGGCATGCTGGAACAGCATCCGCCTCCCGCGCCGGGCGGCAAACGGATCAAAATGCGCTATATGACGCAGGTGAAAACGCGCCCGCCAGGCTTTGTGGTCATGACGTCATTCCCCGATCAGGTGCCTGCGTCCTATAGTCGCTATCTGGTGAACGGGCTGCGCGAAGACTTTGACATGCCGGGCACACCGATCAGGCTGGTCCTGCGGGATCAGGGCGACAAGAACCCCTATAAGGGCAAGAAGTCGTCTCAACCCTCTCGCTTGTCCAAACACCTCAAGAAGGGCGGGTAAGGCCTTAATATTGCCGGGAAAACCGCTGCCGCACGCCGGGTAATGTTGCCCGCCCAGCGAAGTCAGGAACTCCTGACTTGCCTGATACCCCCCTGTTCGTCGAGCATATCGACATTGAACAGGGGACTTTTTTCATGAAACGCATCGCAATTTTCTGCGATGGAACGTGGAACCGTCACGATTCCAAATCGCAAACCAATGTTGTCCGCATGGCGCGAGCGGTCAAGTTGACGGCGGATGATGATATCTCTCAACAGGTATTCTACTTCATGGGCGTCGGGTCAGGGCGGGGTTCCAACGCCTTTGCCCGGTTCACCGACCGCGCCATGGGGGGCGCGTTGGGCTGGGGTCTGATCCAGAATATTGAGGACGCGTATCGCAGCTTGGTCTTTTCCTATGAGCCGGGAGACGAGATATACATCTTTGGCTTTTCGCGTGGGGCCTATACTGCCCGATCGCTTGCCGGCCTGATCCGGGCGGTGGGGATCTGTCCGCGCGAAAATGCGCACCGGATCCCCGAAGCGATCGAAGAATACCGCCGCCCGAAACACGGCATCCGCGACGCCAATGATCCGTCAAAGTACATCTGGCGGGCCGAATATGCGCCCGAAACAGCAACCACGCCCGAAGAGCTGACCTGGCGGCGAAAATCTCGACCCGGCAATCCTGTTTTGTTGCAAATCAAATACTTGGGGGTCTGGGATACGGTGGGTGCAATGGGCGTTCCGGGCTATTGGATGACCGCACCTTTGCTGAATTCACGCCATCAGTTCCACGATACCGAGCTATCGGATACGGTGCTGGCAGCGCGCCACGCGGTTGCCATTGATGAGCGTCGCAAGACGTTCCCGCCCACTCAGTGGAGCAATCTTGAAGCGCTTAACGCGAAGAAACTGGGCCTGCCGGAGGACCAGCCGCTGGATCCTGCGACGTTGGCGCAGTGGGACTATCGGGAGGAGTGGTTTCCCGGTGATCACGGTTCCGTTGGCGGCGGCGGCGACCAGCGCGGTCTGGCGGCATACAGCTTTGAATGGGTAGCGGAAGGGGCACATGCCGCGGGCCTTGATTTGCGTGCGGATGTGCGCATGCGGATTGACCAGCAGCGCAATATTCTGGCCCCGTTGCAGGCCACAACACGCAAGAAACTGGCAGGCAAACTTTTGGCGCTCAGCAGCAAAGACCGCGACGGGCCGCACGACATGACTTGTGTGTCACAGGCGACGCATGACCGCTTTACCGCGAGCGCGGGGGACTATCAGCCCCGCGCGCTGCGGTGGGTTCTGGACCGGTTGCAAAGTCTGTTGAACTAGACCAGCGCGCCCTCTGCGGTGATGCGTGTCTTTCCACGCAAGTAGGGGTGCAACACCTCGGGCAGGTCAACGGAACCGTCTTCTTGCTGGCCGTTTTCAAGCACCGCGATCAGCGCCCGTCCAACGGCAAGACCAGACCCGTTCAGCGTGTGCACGAACTGCGGTTTGCCACCATCAGATGGCTTGAACCGCGCGTTCATGCGCCGCGCCTGATAGTCACCGGCAACAGAGACAGAGCTGATTTCCCGAAACGTGTTCTGACCCGGCAACCAGACCTCGATATCGTGGGTTTTGCGCATACCTGCACCCAGATCGCCGGTGCACAGTACGACCGTGCGGTAAGCAAGCCCAAGTTTTTCCAGAATTTTCTCGGCGCAACCGGTCATCCGCTTGTGTTCCGCATCCGAATGATCGGGGTGGCAGATCGAGACCATTTCGACCTTTTCGAATTGGTGCTGCCGCAACATGCCGGCAGTGTCACGCCCCGCGCTGCCCGCCTCAGACCGGAAACACTGTGTGTGGGCGACGTAGCGGCGGGGCAGATAATCCTCGTCCACAGTCATGCCATTCACGATATTGGTCAGCGTCACCTCGGCTGTCGGGATCAGCCACCAGCCATTGGTGGTTTGATAGCTGTCCTCGCCAAATTTGGGCAATTGCCCGGTGCCGATCATCATTTCTTCGCGCACCAGCACGGGGGTCATGGTTTCTGTCAAACCATGCTCTTCCACATGCACGTCCAACATGAACTGTGCGAGCGCGCGATGCAGGCGTGCGACTGAGCCAGACAGCAACACAAAGCGGCTGCCAGAGAGTTTCGCGGCGGTCTCAAAGTCCATGCCGTCCTGAACGGCCGGAATTTCATAATGCTCTTTGGGCGTGAAGCTGAAATTGCGGGGGCTGCCCGCGCGATGGATTTCGACGTTGTCTTCTTCGTCGTCGCCGTCAGGCACGTCGTCATAGGGCAAGTTGGGAATGGCCAACAACAGATCGTGCAATTCCCTGTCGTGGGACTTGGCGGCCTCTTGCAGTGTTGCAATCTCGCCTTTCTTCTCGGCCACAAGGGCGCGCAGGCGTTCGAACTCTGCTTCGTCGCCACGCCCTTTGGCTGCGCCCACCTCTTTGGCGGCCTTGTTCGCCTCGGCCTGGGCGTCCTCGGCCTTTTGAATAGCTGCGCGGCGGGCTGCATCAATGTCGAGCACACGTGACGACATCGCTTCCATCCCGCGACGAGAGAGGGCGGCGTCAAATGCGCCGGGGTTCTCACGGATGGTTTTGATGTCGTGCATCGGATCAGTCCTTTGGTTGATTGGGTGCCGCTCATATGCCTGATCCGTGCGGTCGGGAAAAGGGGGCGCGTCCCGGTCGGGAGGGAAAATCGCGCTCTGAGGTCGCGCCGCGACGGTTTGGTACTGGTGCAGCAGTGATCCATTCATATATGGCGAAGGAAAGCAGGCGCCATGTGCCCCGAATTCGGGCGTATGTGCGGTTGCCAATCAGGGGTGCGGCACATAATGTGCCGCGACTTTCACGCGTGCAGCAGGGGCCGCCGCGCCAGCCAGTAAAAAGGGACCACCATGCAGGGTATTGGCCAAATCATTCCGCTACTTCTGATCTTTGCGATCATGTACTTCCTGTTGATCCGGCCGCAGCAGAAAAAGCTGAAGGAACATCAGGCCATGGTGGCGGCCCTGCGCCGCGGTGACCGGGTCATTACACAAGGTGGCGTCGTCGGCAAAGTGACCAAAGTCAAGGACGACGACAATGAGATCGAAGTCGAAATTGCCAGCGGTGTGAACGTGCGCGTTGTGCGTTCGACCATTGCCACCGTTTTGAACAAGACCGAACCTGCAAAATAAGCCTGAAGGGCGCACCTGATGCTGAATATCTCTCCGTTCCGGCAGGTCATGATTTGGCTGACGGTGGTTGCGGGCCTGATGCTTGCGCTGCCCAATGGGTTCTATACCCGGGTCGAGGCGCACAACGACGCAATCGCGACAGGCTTTGAGGATGCGTCCTGGCCCGCCTTTCTGCCATCTGGCCTGGTGAATCTTGGTCTTGATCTGCGGGGGGGCGCGCATTTGCTGGCCGAGGTGCATGTCGAGGACGTGCATGCGGCCATCATGCTCGCGACATGGCCAGAGGTGCGCGATGCGTTGGCTGCGGAACGGGATATTGTTGGTTTTGTGCAGCGGGACGAAACAGCGCCCGAGAACATTTTGCGCGTCACGATCTCTGAGCCAACGGGCATCGACCGAGCGTTGGAAATCGTCCGCGGCCTAGCGCGTCCGGTTCAATCATTCACGGGTGTCGGCACGACCGACATTGAAGTCAGCAATGTCGGTACGCTGATCACGATCCAACTGTCCGAGGCCGAAATACAGGCGATTGACGAGCGCACGATGCAGCAGTCGCTTGAAATCATACGCCGCCGGATTGATGAGGCTGGTACGCGCGAGCCGACGATCCAGCGACAAGGCACTGACCGGGTGCTTGTGCAAGTGCCGGGTGTCGGCTCTGCGCAAGAGGTCAAGGACCTGATCGGTCAAACGGCCCAGCTCACCTTTCAGCCGGTCGTAAACAGGGCCAGCAGCGCCGATCAACCCGCAGGACCTGGCAATGAGACATTGCCTTCGCTGGATGAGGAGGGTGTTTTCTACATCCTTGAGCAACAGCCAGTTGTCACCGGCGAAGAGCTTGTTGATGCCCAGCCCGCTTTTGACCAGAACGGTCGGCCAGCGGTCAACTTCCGCTTTAACGTCTCGGGCGCACGCAAGTTTGGTGACTACACGCTGGATAACATCGGGTCACCTTTTGCGATTGTGCTAGATGATGAGGTGATTAGCGCACCCGTTATCCAAAGCCATATTCCCGGTGGCTCCGGCATCATCACCGGGAACTTCACGGTTGAGGAATCGACTGAACTTGCGATTTTGCTGCGGGCAGGGGCCTTGCCCGCGGAACTTACCTTCCTTGAAGAACGGACCATTGGCCCGGAATTGGGGCAGGACAGTATCGACGCAGGTAAGATTGCCTGCATCGTCGCGGGCATTGCGGTGCTGCTCTACATGTTTGCCAGCTATGGCCGCTTTGGCCTATTTGCCAACGTTGCGCTTGTGATTAACGTCGGTCTGATCTTTGGCCTTTTGTCGCTGATCGGGGCAACGCTGACGCTGCCAGGCATCGCAGGTATCGTATTGACAATCGGTATGGCAGTGGATGCAAATGTGATCGTCTTTGAACGCATTCGCGAAGAGCTAAAAACCGCCAAGGGACCTGCACGCGCAATTGAACTGGGTTATGAAAAGGCCCTGTCGTCCATCATCGATGCCAACACCACCACATTCATCACCGCGATGATCCTTTACGTCATGGGGTCTGGACCGGTGAAGGGTTTTGCCATCACGCTAGGCCTTGGCATCATCACGTCGGTGTTCACTGCGCTTTTTGTCACCCGTGCGATCATTTCGATGTGGTTCGCCCGCAAGCGGCCAAAACAGATCATGGCAGGTCCGCGTCTGAAACTGGCACCGGCCGAGCCGAAGTTCGACTTTTTCAGCCGCGCCCGGCTTTGGCTGGGGATCAGCGGCATCGCCATCATCATGGCGATGGGGTCCTTTGCCATACAGGGCCTGAACTTTGGCATCGACTTTCAAGGCGGCACCTCAATCCGCACAGACGGTGAAGTGGCCGTTGATGTCGGCGCGTATCGTGCGGCACTTGAGCCACTTGAGCTGGGCGACGTGTCAATCACCGAAGTGTTCGACCCGACGTTTGAAGCGGATCAGAATGTGGCCATGGTCCGCATTCAGGCGCAAGAGGGGGCCGAGGCGGTCACAACCGACACGATCGCGGCTGTTCAGACTGCCCTGCAAGGTGTGGACGCTTCCATCACCTTCACGTCTGTGGAATCCGTGGGCCCCAAAGTTTCGGGCGAATTGATCCGCACGGCGTTTATTGCTGTGGCGCTCGCTGTTGTTGCGATCCTGTTTTATATCTGGCTGCGATTTGAGTGGCAGTTCGCCGTCGGGGCAGTGCTCGCGCTTGTGCATGACGTGGCCTTGACCGTTGGCATTTTCTCAGAACTCCAGATCAGGTTCGATCTGGCCATTGTCGCGGCCTTGCTGACGATTGTGGGCTATTCGATCAACGACACGGTGATCGTCTTTGACCGCGTGCGCGAGAACTTGCGAAAATACAAGAAACGCGACCTCAAAGAGGTCCTGAACCTGTCCATTAACGAAACGCTCAGCCGGACCCTGATGACCTCTGGCACCACGTTGCTGGCATTGTTGGCGCTGTTTGTTTTGGGTGGTGATGTGATCCGGGGTTTTGTCTTTGCGATGATGTGGGGCGTGGTGATCGGGACATATTCTTCGATCTTTGTGGCCACAGCGATCCTTCTGGTGCTGGGTGTCAAACGCGACTGGTCCAAGCAGGACCTCAGCAAGGGCACGCGCTACGGGAATATCGACGCCTGATGCGCCTGAATGAGGTCACATATACCGATGCCAAGCCTGTCGATGGTTATGGCCCCGGCTTCTTTCGTATCGGTGGGCAGGTCATCGAAGGCGCTGTCATGGTTTTCCCCGACGGCGCGCGCGGCTGGGGCGGTTACGATGACGCGGCCGCGCTGATTGCCCGAGCCAGTGACGTCGATGTTGTTTTTGTCGGCACCGGGGCGGACGTTGCGCATGTGCCCGCCGACTTCCGCGGGGCATTGGAAGATGCCGGACTGGGTGTTGAGGCGATGGCCTCACCTGCGGCCTGCCGCACATACAACGTCTTGCTAAGCGAGGGGCGTCGCGTCGCGTTGGCCCTGTTGCCGGTCTGACCGTGATGTTGCAGGTCAACGCCTTGGCCTGCGCGCGAGGCGGTGTGCCGGTTCTCGAAAATGTAAGCTTTGATCTGGCGGGCGGCCAAGCTCTGGTACTGCGTGGTCCAAATGGCGTGGGCAAAACGACGCTTCTGCGCACCCTTGCTGGCTTGCAACCGGCCCTGTCCGGCAGCGCGACTTTTGCCGACGGGACTGGCGCTTATGCCAGCCACGCTGATGGGGTTAAGACCGCTCTTACCGTCGCAGAAAACCTGTCGTTCTGGGCACAGGTCTATGACCGCGATGTGCCAGAGACCGTTTATCAGGCCTTCGATCTGACCGACTTGCGTGACCGTTTGGCAGGCACGCTGAGTGCTGGACAAAAGCGGCGCTTGGGGCTTGCTCGACTGGGGGTGATCGGGCGCGATGTGTTGTTTCTTGATGAACCAACCGTGTCGCTCGATGGGTTCAGCGTGAAGATGTTTGCCGACTGGATGCGCGATGTGCATCTCGCAAACGGGGGCTGCGCCGTCATCGCGACCCATATCGACCTAGGGCTGGACGCGCCGGAGCTGGATCTGTCACCCTATGTCGCGGCCCCGGACGCCGCAGGCGGCAGTGATGAGGCGTTCTTGTGAAGGCGCTGATTGCCCGGGATCTGCGGCTGGCCGTGCGCGCTGGTGGCGGTTTCGGCCTGGGACTGGCATTTTTTCTGATTGTGGTCGTGCTGGTGCCCTTTGGTGTCGGGCCAGAGCGTGAGGTGCTGGCGCGCATCGCGCCGGGCATCCTGTGGGTGGCTTCACTGCTCGCCGCACTTCTGTCACTTGACCGCATCTTTGCACTGGATTTTGAGGATGGATCGCTGGCGCTGCTGGCCACGGCTCCGCTGCCCGCCGAAGGCGTGGCGCTCGCCAAGGCCATTGCACATTGGATCACCACCGGCCTGCCGCTAACGCTGGCGGCACCATTCCTGGGGTTTTTGCTGCACCTGCCGACGCCAGCCTATGGCCTGATGCTGCTGACGCTTCTGTTGGGGACACCCGCCTTGTCAATGATCGGTACCTTTGGGGCGGCGCTGACCGTGGGATTGCGCCGTGGCGGCCTGTTGCTGTCCTTGTTGGTCTTACCGCTCTACGTGCCGACGCTGATTTTTGGGGCAGAGGCGGTGCGGCGCGGCGTTGACGGGCTTAGCCCTGTCGCCCCGCTTATGCTGCTTGCGGCGATCACAGCGGCCTGCGTGGCGCTTTTGCCCTTTGCCACTGCGACTGTGTTGCGCATCAACCTGCGGTGAGAAGGGATTGAGCCTGTGGGATCAGAGGATTAGGTAGGCGCCATGTCGCTATGGGAACTCGCAAATCCGAAACGCTTTATGGGGTGGACCGCCCCGGTTTTGCCGTGGGCATTTGGTGGCGCGGCGCTTTGTCTGTTTGTCGGCCTTGTTTGGGGTTTCTTCCTTACCCCTGATGATTTCCGGCAGGGATCGACCGTCAAGATCATCTATCTTCACGTCCCCTCGGCACTGATGGCGATCAACACATGGTTTATGATGTTGGTTGCGTCCCTTATCTGGTTGGTGCGGCGTCACCATGTCTCTGCCCTCGCAGCCAAGGCGGCAGCCCCGGTTGGCATCGTGATGACGCTCATTGCGCTCTTTACGGG
Organism: uncultured Paracoccaceae bacterium; assembly: GCA_947493335.1. Taxonomy (GTDB): domain Bacteria; phylum Pseudomonadota; class Alphaproteobacteria; order Rhodobacterales; family Rhodobacteraceae; genus CANMYO01. The sequence continues at coordinate 852,950 of CANLQO010000001.1, forward strand.
CGCGATCTGGGGCCAGCCCATGTGGGGGACCTATTGGGCCTGGGATCCGCGGCTGACGTCGTTCCTGATCCTGTTTTTATTCTATCTGGGCTATGTCGCGCTTTGGGCCGCGATTGAGGATGCTGATACCGCCGCCGACCTCACCTCTGTTCTGTGCCTGGTCGGGTCGGTCTTTGCGATCCTGTCGCGCTACGCGGTGAATTTCTGGAACCAGGGCCTGCACCAGGGCGCATCATTGTCGCTGGATAAAGAGGAAAACGTCTCTGACGTGTTCTGGCAACCACTGGTGATCTGCATCGCAGGCTTTGTTTTGTTGTTTGTTGCCCTCGTCCTGTTGCGTACCCGGACCGAAATTCGCGCGCGCCGGATGAAGGCCCTGATGGCGAGGGCTGCGCGTGCCTGATCTTGGAAAATATGCAGTTGAAGTGCTCAGCGCCTACGGCATCAGTCTGGCGCTGTTGGCGGGTATCGTCTGGTTGTCTGTGCGCCGGTCCCGTGCGGTGAAGGCGGCATTGGAGAAGGTGGAAAATGGCTAAGGTCTCACCGCTTCTGATCATCCCGCCCGCGGTCTTCGCGGCACTTGCCGGGCTCTTTTTTGCGGGCCTCATGCGCGACAATGCAGGTGAGATTCCGTCAACACTTGTGGGGCAGCAGGCGCCAGGGGTCCCGACCGAACATGTGGCAGGGACAGAACAGTTGACGGATGCAGACTTGCGCACAGGCGACGTGACCGTGGTGAACTTCTGGGCCTCTTGGTGCCCACCGTGTCGCGCCGAACATCCGAACCTGCTTGCGCTGCAAGCGGATGGCGTGCGTGTGGCGGGGATCAACTTTCGCGATGCGGCGGATGATGCCAGCACCTATCTGATTGAGGACGACAACCCCTTCTTTGCAACGGGATTTGACCCGCGCGGGCGGATCGCGATCGACTGGGGTGTGACGGCACCACCCGAAACCTTTATCGTCGATGGCAATGGCACAGTGCTTTTCCGATATATCGGTCCGCTTGTCGCGTCAGATTATGAACAGCGCTTTTTGCCGGAATTGGAAAAGGCGCTGGCCAACTGACATCCATCCTTTGGCGGATATGCAGCACAGGGCCAAGGCACTAGACTTGGCGCTGATGAATGAACGACGCCACCTCTGCCCGGCTCTTAAGGCCCAGACGCGCAAGGATCGCGTGCACGTGGTCTTTCACCGTCGCAGGCGTAATGCCAAGCGACGCGGCAATAGCTTTGTTCGATCCACCTTGCGCAATCAACGCGCACACCTCTTGCTGGCGCGGGGTCAGACCTGCAGGCAGGGTGGGGTGTCGGCGTTGGGCAATGATGACCGGTGCGCCAAGGCTATCGTTTGTGGTGAAATCGACCGCGACGTCCGTGCCTTGCGCGGCCAGTTGCGCCAATTCTGCCACCGGTTGCCACGGTGCATCACCTTGTCCAAGCGCAGCAATTGCGCGACCCAGATGTGCTTTTTCCATTTCCGTCAACATGGAGGACCCTTTTGATGCTTCCCACCGAGATTGCGAATTTCTTTCTGGCCATGCAAGCCGGGAAGGCCGGGGCAGAGGCTTTGGCCGCCCATTTCGCTGATGACGCGACCTATGAGGAACCGTTCACAGGCGAAACCCGACGGCATCAAGGGCGCGATGCAGTGATGAAGGCTATGGCGCTGGGATGGGAAAACCCGATGCCCGATATGCGGATCGCAGTGGACCGGGTACAGACGGCAGGCGATGTGATCGACCTTGATTGGACATGCTTTTCCCCGGCCATTCCGGGCGGGCAGGGCCGGGGGCACAACCGCTATGTGATGAAGGATGGATTAATTGTGGAGCTAATCACGACATTGGAAGGACCCAAGACATGAACAAGGCACAAGAAGTTGACGATTGGCTTGCCGCGTATGACAACCCGCAAAAGGAATTGGTCGCGGCCATCCGTGATGCCATTCTGGCCGCCGATGATCGGGTCACAGAGTGCATCAAATGGCAAGCGCCGACCTTTGTCTACAAGGGCAACATCGCGTCGTTCTTTCCCAAGGCGAAAAAGCATGCCTCATTGATGTTCCACAAAGGTGCGTCGATCCCCGGTGACTTTGCAGCACTCGAGGGGGACGCGGCAGAAGCGCGTTCGATGAAGATTGCTGATGCCGATGACCTTGAGGCAAAGCGCAATGATCTGGTGGGCGTCATCAAGGCGTGGTGTGATATGAAGGACGCCTAGGTCAGAAACGCGCGCAACCCGTCGATATAGCTGTCCCAACCCGTGTCATGCATGTCGTGACTTTTCTGGAGTTGAAAACCGGAATGGGTCAGGTCGAGACGAGTGCCTGCGCCTTCAGCCGAAAAAGTCACATCAATTTGCGTCACCTCGCCGTCGCCATACCATTCCCAAGTATACACCACGCGGTGATCCGGCTCGAAAATCAAGAACTGGCCCGCGTTGCTGGGTGTCGCGTCCTGTGGGTTCATGAAAAGCTGGTAGGCCCCACCAATGCGAGGCTCAACATACATCTTCGCTGCGGGAGCGATTACCGTCTCTGACGATACCCATGCCGCAAAGACAGTGCGGACGTCGCAGGGCAGATGATAGATTTTATGGATATCCATGCGCCAACTTACCGCAGTTCGGTCAGTTATCCAAACATGGCCCAACACAAAAAAGGGCCCCCATCGGAATGGGAGCCCCTTATGCACGTTGATGTCGCCTTAGGCCGCTGCGGCCAGGTTCCGGAGCACGTAATGCAGCACGCCACCGTGTTCGATGTATTCGATCTCAATCGCGGTATCGATGCGGCACTTGACCTTGATTGACTTGGTTGTGCCATCGGCCATGGTGATGTGGGCATCTACAATCTCAAGCGGCTTGATCGTGTCGAGGCCGTCGATGCTGACCGTCTCATCCCCGGTCAGACCCAGCGATTTGCGAGTGTCGCCACCTGTGAACTCGAACGGAACCACGCCCATGCCAACAAGGTTTGAGCGGTGAATGCGCTCAAAGCTTTCCGCGATCACAGCTTTCACGCCCAACAGCGACGTGCCTTTGGCTGCCCAGTCGCGGGACGATCCCGCGCCGTATTGCTCACCACCAAAGATCACCAACGGTGTGCCGTCGGCCTTGTGGGCCATCGCCGCCTCAAAGATCGAGGTCTGCTTGCCATCGGGGCCTTTGGTATAGCCGCCTTCGACACCTGACAGCATCTCGTTCTTAATGCGGATATTGGCGAATGTGCCGCGCATCATCACTTCGTGATTGCCGCGTCGTGCGCCATAGCTGTTGAACTCCCGCACCGGGACCTGACGCTCGATCAGATACTGACCGGCTGGTGTCGTATCCTTGAAGGAACCCGCCGGGCTGATGTGGTCCGTGGTGATCATATCGCCAAGGATGGCCAGCACTTTGGCGTCCTTGAGGTTGCTGATCGTGCCGGGCTCTTTGCCCATGCCCTGGAAATAGGGCGGGTTCTGAACATAGGTCGACGTCGCGGGCCAATCGTAGGTCTCACTATCCGTCACCTCGACCGATTGCCACTTTTCATCGCCTTTGAAGACGTCCGCGTATTTCTTCATGAAGGCTTCGCGCGTCACAGTCTGCTCAACCAGTGCGTTGATTTCGGCAGAGGTTGGCCAGATGTCTTTCAGGAAGACATCGTTGCCGTCCTTGTCTTGGCCGATCGCATCCTTGCTCAGGTCGATGTCCATTGTACCGGCCAGCGCATAAGCCACCACAAGCGGTGGCGAGGCGAGGTAGTTGGCGCGGACATCAGGCGAAATCCGGCCTTCAAAGTTGCGGTTACCCGACAGGACCGAAGTGGCGACAAGATCGCCTTCTGCAATGGCGGCAGACAATTCTTTCTGGATCGGGCCAGAGTTGCCGATGCATGTCGTGCAGCCATACCCAACAAGGTTGAAGCCAATTTTATCAAGGTCGTCCTGCAGGCCTGCAGCCTCCAAATACTCGCTGACGACCTGAGAGCCGGGGGCAAGTGACGTCTTGACCCAAGGCTTGCGGTCCATGCCCAATGCTGCGGCTTTGCGCGCAACGAGTCCTGCGCCGATCATCACGTAGGGGTTGGATGTGTTGGTGCAAGATGTGATCGAGGCGATCACAACCTTGCCGCTTTCCATGGTGTAGTCTTCGCCTTCAACTGCGACCTCTTTACCCATCGGGCGCTTGAAGGTCTCTTCCATCTCCTTGCGGAAGGCGGACTGTGCGTTGTCGAGCGCAACATAGTCCTGCGGGCGCTTGGGGCCTGAAATGGCAGGGACGATGGTCCCCATGTCAAGGCTAAGGGTCGATGTATAGACCGGTGCGTAGTCCGCATCGCGCCAGAAACCATTTTCCTTGGCGTAGGCTTCAACCAGCGCGATCCGGTCTTCGTCCCGGCCCGTGTTGCGCAGGTAACGCAGGGTTTCGTTGTCAATGGGGAAGAAGCCGCAGGTCGCACCATATTCAGGTGCCATGTTGGCAATCGTAGCCCGATCAGCCAATGGCAGACGGTCAAGGCCGTCACCGTAGAATTCCACGAACTTGCTGACAACGCCGTGGGCGCGCAGCATCTCAACGACTTTCAGCACAAGGTCGGTGCCAGTGGTGCCTTCGACCATCTCGCCGGTCAGTTCAAAGCCGACAACTTCCGGGATCAGCATCGAAATCGGCTGGCCCAGCATCGCGGCTTCGGCCTCAATCCCGCCGACGCCCCAGCCCAATACCGCCAAGCCGTTGACCATCGTGGTGTGGCTATCAGTACCGACAAGCGTGTCGGGGTATGCGACTTCTTCGCCGTTCTGGTCAGTATCGGTCCAGACGGTCTGCGCGAGATATTCAAGGTTCACCTGATGGCAGATGCCGGTGCCCGGAGGCACCACGCGGAAATTGTTAAACGCGTTCTGGCCCCATTTGAGGAACTGGTAGCGTTCCATGTTCCGCTCATACTCGCGGTCGACATTCATCTGGAACGCACGCGGATTGCCAAATTCGTCGATCATGACCGAGTGGTCGATGACAAGATCCACCGGTGCCAGCGGGTTGATCTGCTGCGCGTCGCCACCCAGCGCCTTGATCCCGTCGCGCATCGCGGCAAGGTCGACAACCGCGGGCACACCAGTGAAGTCCTGCATCAGCACGCGGGCAGGGCGGTAGGCAATCTCGCGCGGGCTTTGACCGCCATTGGTCGCCCAGTCAGAGAATGCCTTGATATCGTCAGTCGTCACGGTTTTGTTGTCTTCAAACCGCAGCATGTTTTCCAGAACCACCTTGAGCGCGGCGGGCAGCTTTGAAAAGTCACCAAGCCCAGCGGCCTCTGCCGCGGCAATGGAATAGTAAGCGACCGAGCGGTCACCAACGGTCAATGTCTTGCGGGTTTTTGCGGTATCAATGCCGACTGTGACGGTCATGATTATCCCCTTTGATCTGTGGAAATTTGGCTGTTGGGGGGCTTTTGCCCCAAGGTGCGTTCGGGTTCAAGTATTTTCGGCATACAATTGCATACATTTCTGCTGTGGCCCTGAAACATCCCTCACCATTACGTCGCAATTGGTTGATTGGTCATTACAGTCCGGGGCGGTTAGACCAAAATAACATCTCAAGGGACTAGAATCGATATGCGCCGACTACTTGCTGCTTTTGCTTTGACTACCGCACTTTCTGGCGGGGCCGCATCTGCTGAAACAGTGGTGGAACTCTACACTTCTCAGGGCTGTTCAAGCTGCCCGCCAGCGGATGCGATGCTGGCACAGCTTGCACAACGGTCTGATGTGATCCCACTGGCGCTCCATGTGGATTACTGGGACTATTTGGGCTGGAAAGACGATCTGGCCAGCCCGGCCTTCACGCGCCGCCAGAAAGGCTTTGCCGAGGCCGCTGGTTCGGCCACGGTTTACACGCCGCAGATGATAATCGGTGGGGTTGATCACGTCGTCGGCTCGCGCCCGATGCAAGTCATGGATCAGGTCCAGAAACACAATGCGACGCCTGATCCGGTGGATGTGACGCTGACACGATCCGGCGACCGTTTGCAGATCAATGCTTCGGCGCGCGGCAATCTGCGTGGTGAGGCGGTCGTGCAGATCGTGCGGTATGTGCCTGCGGTTACGCGCGACATTCGTCGGGGCGAAAACGCGGGCAAGACCATCACGTATGTGAATACCGTGACCTCTTGGCAAACGGCAGGTCGCTGGAACCCCTCCGCGCCGCTTTCCATGCAGGCGCAAATCAGCGGGTCGCAGCCCGTGGTGGTTATCGTCCAGCAGGGCACGTCAGGCCGGATCCTTGGCGCGGCAAGGCTGCGCTAAATTCGCCCTTGCTTGTTTTTCCATCGACGATGGACCCAGAACCATTGCTCTGGCGTTTTTTCGACCCGGGCAGCAAGCCTCGCGTTCATCTCGGTTGTCATTGTCAGGCGATCTGATGGGGTGATTGGTGCCTCGACCGCAATGTCAAAATTCAACCCATCATTTTTGCGCGTCGCAAAGTAGGGCAGAACGAGCGCGTCAAATTTCAGCGCGAATTCGGCAGCTGAGGTGGCGGTCATTGCGGGCCGACCCATAAAATCGATTGGCTCGCCCGCATCGCTGTTCACGTCAAACAAAAGTGTGCCCATTCCGCCGCTCTTGAGGTGGCGGGCAAATCCAATCGTTCCCTTCGCGCCTTGTTCAAAGACCGGGCCACCCCAGGACGTCATGGTCTGCGCATAATGTGCGTTGAAATAGGCATTGGCCATCGGGCGATAAAGACCCCCAATCGTGTATCCCAAGCGTGACAGGACGTGGCGTGGGGCTTCGTGGTTGCCGAAGTGTCCGGTCACAAAGATAACCGGGCGGTTGTCATGAGCCGCCTCTACCAGCGCGTTCATCCCATCGCCTTGAGGCTCAGTCTGATGCAGATGAAGGGCAAAATCCTTATGGGAATAGTTCTCGATCAGTGTCCGGCCAAAATTGTCGCAGACAGCCTCCGCAATGCGACGGCGGGCGCTCTCGGACATGTCGGGATAGATCAGTGCCAGATTGGCCATCGCACGGCGACGGTATCCGGCCAATGGGCCGATTGCGCGGCGCAGGGCGCTTCCCATCATCGGAACGCGGCTTGGATAGGGCAGGCGCATGACGCTGCCAATCAAGCCGCTCAAAACGCGATCGGCCGCCCAGTCCAGACGGTCGCTCATGGGGTGCGGGGCAATCCGGTGCCGATCATGCTGTCGCGGGTGACAAGATCGGCCAGCGCCGCAGCGTCCCATCCGTCGGTTCCGCCCGGACGATTGGGTATGACAATGTAGCGCATGTCAGCAGTGCTATCGTGAACACGGACCTCTGTGTTGTCGGGCAGGGTGACGCCGAATTCTGCCAGCACCTTGCGGGGTTCGCGCACCGTGCGGGACCGGTATGCGCGGGACTTGTACCAATCAGGTGGCAGCCCCAACAGGTTGCGCGGATAACAGGAACACAACGTACACACGACAATGTTGTGCAGCGTCGCGGTGTTTGGCAACGCAATCAGCTTGAGCGGCCCGATGTCGAACCCCATCTCTCGCGTGGCCCGTGCCGCGTCTTCGATCAGTGCGGCAGCAAAATCAGCATCTGTCCAGTACCGCGCGACAACTTTCGCCCCCATCGCCGGGTTGCGCGCATCCATTGCATCGATCTGCACCGCGATGTCGGCGGGTGTCGTGATGCCTTTTTCGACAAGCAGCTCGCGCACGGCGATTTCCAGCGTCTGCCAATAGCTGAGCGGTTGGTCATCGTCAGGTCGATAAGGGTGCCCCGAGGGTGACAGGTGATCATGGTGGTCATGGGGCATCTACAGGCTCCAGCCAATGGGCATAGATTTCGGCCTCAAGCGTATCTTCAGGCGCTTCGGCTGCGTCACCCCAAAGCTCTGCCATGGAAAAGCGGACGCGGTGCAAGATCAGCGACTGACCAACATGGCCGTAGGCGAGGTCTTCGGGATTTGGGAAAGGGCCAAGCAGGCGTTCAGTGACGCCGATTTTGCCACGGAGATAGGCAGGTGTGCGGACGTGGCCCGGCGGCATATCGGCGCGGACCTTAACGCGCTGCATCCGACGCCTCTCCATAGGTGGTGCCGCGCGCCTGAACTTGCGCCATTTTGGTAGCGAGTTCCGCGGTCGTATAAGCGCCGGCCTCAATCAGATTCTGATTAACGGATGCAATCCAGCGTTCGTAGTAAGTCATGGTTTCAAAGCTGTCTTCGCCCATGTCTTCTAACACGCGACGAAGTCCATCAACGGTGAAGAGCCCTTTGCCAGAACAAAGCACCATCAATGCATCGACGCGTTTTTCCCACAATGAGAAGTCATGCTGGTCGGTGGGCACGGGCCCGGCAATATCGCCGCCCATGTCGTGCCAGCGACGCCCGTCGAAAGAAGCATTTGTCATGGTGACAGGTTAGGTCAGCGGCGCAGGCGGGTCCAGTCCTTGCGCGTCATTCGGGCTGATGGATTTATGGTCCAGGCCCTATGCTGCGTCGGCTTCTTCTTCCTCATCCGGAGAACGCAGTTTGATCGTTCCGGCGTCGGCCAGCGCACGAATGGCGCCCGTGACCTTGTTCATGGCAGCTTCACCCACCTTGGCGCTTACCTTGCCCAGCTCCGCTGCATCTTCGCGCATCTGCCCAGCCATACGCTGAGAGATGTTGGCTAGCACATGTTCGGCGGCGTCGTTCAATTCGCCACCTTCAGATTGGGCATAGGCAATCGCTGTGTTCAGATCTTCGGGATCGATGCTGCGCAATGCGGCGGGGATATCTGTAGGTTGCATCCGTGACGGGATGTCAGCGAACGTAAAGATCGCTTTGCGAACGGATTTGGCAAGCGCCGCATCAGCCCCTTCCAGTCCATCCAGCAGATCGTCCCGAGTGGACGCTGGGCTGGAATTCAAGATCGCACCGATCCGGTCAACCGGCGGCTTTTCAAACGCGGTTACAACGGTCTGACAATATTCCTGCACCAAAGCCTCCCCTATGCGGGCGATTGCAGCGGGAGAGGCGGTTTCGGTCTGGCTGACGGCAAATGTGATGCGGCGCGCCTGATCGCCGGGCAACCCACCCAACACTTCTGCGGCACGCTCTACTGTTAACTTGGACAAAACGATTGCGCCGACCTCCACACTTTCAGCCTGAAAAATGGGCAGCAGATCATCAAGGTCCAGCCCGACAATCCTTGGCCAAGGGTCCTGACCCTTTTGGGCGTCAAGTTGTGCCTGCAACTTTCGCGCCAGCGCTGGAGAGATGTGTTCGGACAAGGCCGCCAGTGCCGCGCTTGCACCGCCGGGCGCGGAAAGACCAATGGATGCGAGGATCGTGGCAAATTCCTCTGCCACGGCGTTGACGGTGGCGCGGTCGACAAGGCGGATTTCGCCCAGTTCCTGTGCAAGATCGGCCTGAATGTTTTCCGGCAGGGACGACAGGGCAAGCTTGTTGCCATCACTGATCAGCAGTTGCACGACCAGCGCCGCCTTGCGACGACGGGTCAAATGCGCCAAGGGCGCGGGCGAGGAGGGGGAAGTTGCGGAACTGGGCGTCATAGAGCCGTCTTAGGCCCGCACCCCTAAAGAAGCGTTATCAGCCGGCGCCCGTTCCGACATTGATTGCGATTTTCCGCAAATTCTGGGTCATCTCGGGTGAGATCGCCTTGATTTGCCCTGTCAGGACATGGATTTCTTCCATCGCCGCGCGCAGTTCAGCGACCTCGGTATCGCTGAATTCGCGATCCGCGCGGGCAAAACTCGAAATCGACCGGCTTTCATCGACCTCGATCGCGACCGTTACGCCGAACTTCAAACCATACTCGGCCGCTTTTGCCATGACGCCGGCTGGATCGTTCTCGGCCAATTCAGACCAGCGCTTGGTTCCAAGATGTTCAAAGCCCCAGGCCACCGTTGGATCCTGCATGACAAGACCGTTCTGGGAGTAGTAATCCGACCAGGCTTTTGGATAGGTCTGGAACAGAAAAGTCGGGGTGGTGTAGCGGATATGAAAGGCCAAAGCATATCCCGCCGGCGCCGAATCCTTGAGCTGCGTCAGGGTTTCGCTGATGTCTTTTTCGGTCGTCATTTTTGACAGCTACTCGCTTTGAGGTTGCCAATGTGTCATGGCTGCAAATATTCTGAACCGCATAGGTTCTCCACAAAGCCTATATGCATCTCGCGGCAGACGATAGCCGTGGCAACCCAAGAAAAGGACAGTGATGTCAACTGTGCTGAGCCTCGATGACGTTGGCCAGCTTGCTCCGGCGGGTTACTACATCGCGTTGCGAATTGGGTTTGCGTTTCCGGTGGAAGAGGTGAATGCGCTTCCGCCGCAGTGGGTCGAATACTACACCCGGCAGCGCCTGATGCTGTTTGATCCGGCCATCAGGTGGGCCTATTCCAATACCGGCGTGGTAGATTGGAACGACCTTGTCAGTGACGATCCAAAGGGAGTGCTGGGCAAGGCGCGTGACTATGGTTTGCATCACGCCATCACGATATCTGTCTTTGATGGAAATTCCGAAGGACAGCGTTCATTTGGGACATTTGTTCGGAGCGACAAGCCGTTTATTGACTTGGAAATCAAACTCTTAAGCGCTTTTCTTAATCGGCGTCATCAAGAAATGGCACCCCCAACTAATTTGACAGAGGCGGAACTTTCTGCGCTGCGGATGGTTAAAGATGGAATGCGGCTTAAACAGATCGCGTTTGAACTGAAAGTCACAGAGGGTGCTGTCAAGCAGCGCCTGAAGAATGCCAAGGACAAACTTGGTGCCAAAACCTCGACGCAGGCGGCCACCATGGCCGCCCAATACGGCATTATCTAATCCCTAACCAATTGTTTCCGTATTAACGTCAATTCCCCTTTTTTGATGGGTTTGTTGCGAAGTTAGTAGAACAACCTTACGTTGCAATGATAGCATTGAACGCACTCAAAAGGAGCAAGTTCAATGGAAAATATTACGTTTAACCTCGCGCAATCACACCTCTTTGGTCCGGCCTTTTTCGACTTCCTCGCCCTACGGAAGCGATTCTTTGTCGACACGTTGGGATGGGATATCCCGCATGATGACGACGTTGAAATGGATCAGTATGACAACCCTAAGGCGTGGTATTCGCTCGTCCTTGAAGACGGTGAAGTTGTTGGCGGCGCACGTGCCATGGCGACCACCACGCAGTGGGGCAGCCACAGTTACATGCTGCGCGATGCGCTTCAGGGAAAGCTGATTGATATCCCTGCCAGCGTCATGCCCGCCGATGTTTGCACGCCTGATATCTGGGAATGCACGCGGCTGGTGATTTCGGATGACGTCAAGACCCACGCAGCCCGCAGTACCTGCCTTTCGTTGATTGTGCAGGGGTTGATCGACGTGGCAGCCGATGCGGGCGCGAACCGCCTGATGTCATTGTCGCCGCTGGCGCTGATGCGCGCATTGCGGCAACTTGGCTTTGGGGCAGAGCGCCTTGGTGATCCCTATTTGAATGAGGGCGACGGACGCCGCTATGCGGTTCTTGGCATGCCTGTTGAACGGCGCACGCCTATTCCGCCCGCCGCGACACATATGCCGCAGCCCGCTGTGGTACACGCACCTTCGGTCTAGGGATGTGGGGGGTGGGCAAATTGCCCACCCTACAGTGTCTTAGCCTGTGACAAGCGGCACGCATGTGCCGGTTTCATGGTCCATCATGGACCCTTCGGCGCAGGACATCGCTGTGGTGTCTTCATGCATTGCACCGCCCCGACAATCCTGCGCAAACGCAAGCCCGGGCAGGACAGTCAGCAACACTGCTGCAAACGTGGTCTTGATCGTCATCTTCGCCTCCGTTTGATTGGTAGGCAAAACCTAACACGACAGGGTCAAAAGTCACGCGTCACGATTGTGTCATGACCTATCCAGCGTCAGCCAAAGACACGTTTGAAAATCGTGTCGACGTGTTTGGTGTGATAATCAAGATTGAATTTCTCGTTGATCGCGTCTTCACCCAAAGCGGCAACGACATCGCTATCAGCCAGAAGTTCCTCGCGAAAATCGGTTCTGTGTTCCCAGACCTTCAGCGCGTTGCGCTGCACCATGGAATAGGCGTCCTCTCGGCTCACGCCTGCCTGTGTGAGCGCCAGAAGCACCCGCTGCGACATGACCAGCCCCGGGAATTTGTTCATGTTGTCGAGCATGTTGTCTGGGAAGATCAGCATCTTCTCGATCACACCCGTCAGCCGGTTCAGCGCAAAATCGAGGGTGACGGTTGCATCCGGGCCAATGCCGCGCTCGACCGACGAATGCGAGATATCACGCTCGTGCCAAAGTGTGACATTCTCCATCGCGGGGATCACCGTCATGCGGACCAGACGGGCAAGGCCGGTCAGGTTTTCGGTCAGAACCGGGTTTTTCTTGTGCGGCATGGCCGAGGAACCCTTTTGTCCCATGGAAAAGAACTCAGCACCTTCAAGCACTTCGGTCCGCTGCATGTGCCGGATTTCGGTGGCGACGTTTTCAATGGAAGACGCAATGACGCCCAATACCGCAAAGAACATCGCGTGGCGGTCGCGGGGGATCACCTGGGTGCTGATTGGCTCGGGGTTAAGGCCCAATTTGGCACAGACATGTTCTTCCACCGCAGGATCAATGTTTGCGAATGTTCCAACGGCACCCGAGATCGCACCGGTTGCGATTTCTTCGCGGGCGGCGACCATCCGGGCGCGGTTGCGATCCATTTCGGCATAGAACCGTGCAAAGGTCAGCCCCATTGTCGTGGGTTCGGCATGTATCCCGTGGCTCCGGCCGACGCGCACGGTCATCTTGTGTTCCATCGCGCGTTTTTTCAGTGCTGCAAGCAGCGCATCGAGATCGGCGATCAGGATATCGGCGGCGCGCACCAATTGCACGTTGAGGCAGGTATCTAGCACGTCAGAGCTTGTCATGCCCTGATGCACAAAGCGTGCCTCTTCACTGCCAACGTGCTCGGCCAGATGAGTTAGAAATGCGATGACATCGTGCTTGGTGACGGCCTCAATCTCATCAATCCGCGCGACGTCAAATTCCACGTCCTTGGCTTTCCAGACAGCTTCGGCATTCTCCCTCGGGATAACGCCCAGATCGGCCATTGCGTCGCAGGCATGGGCCTCGATCTCGTACCAGATGCGGAACTTTGTAGCAGGGTCCCAAATGGCGGTCATCTCGGGGCGGGCATAGCGTGGGATCATGTCGTTGGCCTTTTTGTGAATGGCAGAGCCGTCGCGGGCGTCATAAGGTGAAGGGCGAAAGGTCACAAGACAGGAGGCGGCCAGATGCGGATGATTGCGCTGGTTTTGATGTGTTTGCCGGGGGTGGCTGCCGCGCAGGAGTGGGTTCGGCAGGACGATGCCGGGATCATGGACGCCCTTGGCGGCAAGACGCTGCGCTATGATGCCTACACGATCCAGCACTTCGGCAAGGCGGGTGATACGCAATATATCACCGAACGTGCCGCCGATGGCCGGTGGGCAGCACGCGGCGGGCAATATTGTTCGGTTTGGCCACCCTCTGATACCTGGGCCTGTTACGACGTTTATCTGTCAGGTCAACAGGTGCGCTTTGTCGGATCAGACCGCTCTGAAAGTACTGGGACATATCAGGAATGATGATCGGTCCTGCCGATTTCGTAGGCCAGTGGCGATTGACCCGTCAAATCGATGACCGGCGCGCAGGCGCAACAGGGCATATGGAAGGGCAGGCGACGTTTACGCCAATCGGCCATGCTTTGCGATATTTTGAAGAGGGCCAGTTACGGCTTGGTGATGGCCCGATGCTGGAGGCGCAAAGAATATATCTGTGGGACTTCGATGGTGAGGAGGTCGCCATGCGGTTTGAGGACGGCCGTGCCTTTCACCGGTTTCGCCCGGCTGGGCTGTCGCCGGGAACGGAACACCCCTGCGGAGATGACCTTTATCGGGTGGAATACGATTTCACCGCATGGCCGATCTGGTCCGCGACATGGGAGGTGTCGGGTCCGCGCAAGGACTACACCTTTGTCAGCCGCTATTCCCGCGACTGATTGCGCAACCGGTCTTGCGGTTATGCCGCAGGTGCGTAATGAAGGGGAAAGCAATGGAAATAGGGGGAGCGCTCATGGCACTCGCACTGAATGACAAAGTCCTGACCGAGGCGATTGGCCCGACCGAAGGCACCGCGCTGCGGATCAAACAAGCCGCAATGGTCGTGCTGGGGATTGTGGCGCTCGCGGTATTTGCCAAGATTAAAGTGCCAATGTGGCCGGTGCCGGTGACGATGGGCACCTTCGCCGTTTTGACCATCGGGGCTGCCTATGGCCCACGTCTGGGTTTGGCAACGATCCTTGGTTACATGATCGTTGGCGCGCTGGGCTTTGATGTCTTTGCCGGGTCATCGGCCGAGAAGTTCGGCCTGGAATACATGATGGGCGGCACAGGCGGTTATCTGATGGGCTATGTGCTGGCGACGCTGGCGCTGGGCTTTGCTGCACGCGCAGGCTGGGACCGTTCGATCCTGATGATGGGCGCTGCCATGCTGATCGGCAACGCGCTGATCTACGTTCCCGGTGTGGCGTGGCTTGGCGTGCTCTATGGCTGGGACCAGCCAATCCTGCAGTGGGGTCTGTGGCCTTTCCTGATCGGTGATGGGCTGAAATTGGTTCTGGCAGCCCTGCTGGTGCCGGGGCTTTGGAAGCTGATCGGCAACGCCCGCACCTAAGCGGTTGAACACCTGTAAAATTGAAAGGCGCAGCCAATGGCTGCGCCTTACTTCATTCTGATGTCATGTGGCGCTGACCCGCCAGATCATCCAATGCTGTGCGGAAGCACGCGCCTCCGGCGGGCATATTTTTACTCAAAAGAAAGATCAGGCGAGTGCTGTCTCGATGTGGCTCGATTGTTCCAACGTGCGATGCACCGGGCATTTGTCCGCAATCTCCAGCAGGCGTTGGCGTTGATCATCGTCGAGATCACCCTGCAACGTGATTGTCCGGGTGAAGGTGTCAATTTTTGTGGGCGCATCGCTGCCAGCATCGGTTGCATGGGATTTGTTGTGACTGATGTCGACATTCACCCCTGTCAGCGGCCATTTCTTACGCCTTGCATACATGCGGATTGTCATGCTGGTACACGCGCCCAGCCCGGCAGAGACAAGACCGTAAGGTGTCAGACCCTTGTTGGTGCCGCCAAAGCTTGCCGGTTCATCTGCGGCGATATGGTGCGGCCCTGACTGGATATCTTGCAGAAAGCCCGACGCATCGGCCTCTGACACGCGCAAGATGCCTTCGGGCAAGTCGTCCGGGCCCGGGGGCGGCGAGAGGTCAACGTAACGCCCGGCCCAGGTCGCGATTGTGTCTGCGGCATAGTCAACATCTGCGGCCTGGCTCATCAGGTGATCGGCATTGTCGAGGGTGACAAAGCTTTTGGGGTGGCGCGCGGCGGTGAAGATTTCGGCGGCGTTTTCGATGCCGACGGTCGCATCACGCGGTGCATGCATGACCAGCAGGGCGGCGTTCAATTTTCCCAACGATTGGGTCAGGTTGGCCATGGCCACATCTTCGACGAAGTCCTTGCCGATCACAAAGGGGCGCCCACCCAAGCTCACCTCTGCCTTGCCATCTGCCATGATCGTTGGCAAAGCATCGGCAAAATTGTGGGTGACATGGCCGGGGTCGGCGGGGGCGCCAATGGTGACCACGGCCTTGACCCCAGCGATGTCCGAGGCGGCTTTGAGTACGGCTGCCCCACCCAGTGAATGCCCGATCAAAATTGACGGGGGAAGCCCGCGTTCTGTCAGCGCAGCGCAGGCGGCGTGCAGGTCCTGAACGTTCGACGTGAAGGAGGTATTGGCGAATTCTCCTTCGGAATGGCCCAACCCGGTGAAATCAAAGCGCAGCACCGCGATCCCCATGGTTGAGAGGCGCGTCGCAATCCGTCGCGCAGCGGTGATGTCTTTTGAGCAGGTAAAGCAATGCGCAAAAAGCGCGGTCGCAAGATGTGGCCCGTCCGGCATGTCCAGCCGTGCGGCCAGTTGGTCTCCGGCGTGTCCGGGAAAAGTGAAGCGGGTCGTCGGCATGGCATCCTCCTTGATGGTCAGCCCAAGGTGGTTGGCCTTGCAGCGCTGCACAAGGTTTCTGTCAGTGCCTCACGGGCAGGTGACGATCAGTAACCTGCCAACACCGGATCAAAGGGATATTTTGTCAGGTTCTCGTAGCCGTCTTCCGTAATCACGACCTGATCTTCGAGCTTGATCGAGAAATCACCACCTTCGGGCGAAATCAACGCTTCGACACAAAGCGTCATGCCCGGCTGCAATGCGTAATCGAATGCACCGTCAACCGCCTTGTCGTGATAGGCGACAAGCGGCCACTCATCGCAAAGCCCGACACCGTGCATCAGACAGCCATATTTCTGTTTCCAATACTTGTCAGGCAGGGGGTGGCAGTTCGCAGTCAGCTCCGGGATGGTCACGCCGGGGCGCAGCATCTCCATATTGGTCTGAATGTGCTCGATCCCCACCTGCATCGCCTCAATCATGTCGGGGCGCGGCTTTTCATCGCCAATCCACCAGGTGCGGCTGATATCGACACAGATGCCATAAGCGCCGACAAGGTCGGTATCAAAGGCCACAATTTCATTGTTCTGCACGATCCGTCCGCCGCATTCCTGAAACCAGGGGTTGGTGCGCGGGCCAGAGGACAAAAGCCGCGTTTCGATCCATTCGCCACCACGGCGGATGTTTTCGGCATGCAGCACGGCCCAGATGTCATCCTCTGACATATTGCCCTGTGGCACCCCTGCGCGCGCAGCTTCTTCCATCGCGTAGCAGGCTGTCTCACAGGCATGGCTGGCGCAGCGCATGGCGAGGATTTCGTCCGGACCCTTGATTGAACGTGCGTGTTCGGTCAGTTCCTCGCCCGGCATCACGGTGATCCCGCGTGCTTCTAGGCTGCGCAATCCGTGTATCATGATCTTGTCGACACCAAGCGTCATGTTGCCACCGGAATGCTCATTCAGCAGATCCCGGATTTGTGCAGTCAGATCATCTGCGGCAGGTTTGATCTGATCGCCGCGGTCAAAATAGAACAGGTCTGCCCCGGTGCGCTGTTCGCGCACGAGCGGATTGAATTTCGACAGGAACATGCCGTTCTTGTAGTCCCAGATCACCATATAGCCGTCAGCACAGACCAGAACCGCCCGAAACGGATTGTGGGTATTCCAAAGCTGCATATTGGTGCTGTCAGTAGCGTAGCGGATGTTGAGCGGGTCGGTCATCAAAATACCACCCCATCCACGCGTATTGACGGCGTCAACCAGGCGGTTCAACCGATATTGGCGCATCGCCGGAAGGTCGGGCAGCGTCAGTCCCGCTGCCGCCCATTCGGCAAAGGCAAGCTGTGTTGGCCCAATCTCTACCCGGTCCTGATCATTGGGGGTGCCATCGCCAAGTGTTGCCCCACGCGTGGGGTCAATCTTGCGGGTGTCGCGGTAGTGAGTATTCATTTCGGTCTCCGCCCTGCGTTACCCAAACATGACGCGGAGCAAGGGGCGACAATTGCCGTTTTCCGACATTTTATGCCTGTCAGAAGCGACACAATCGTGGAACTGATCCCGCTTTCAGGGTGTCAGACGGCACGACGTGTCAAAGTTCGACGGCGTTCAACTCGCTCTGGACGTCCAACAACAAAGCGCTGTGTCCGCGCGTGACCCAGATATTCGCGCCAACGATCAGGCCCATTATGGCAAGACCAATCAAAACGCGGATAACGCTGCGGCTGGACCTTGGCCGTGCTCTGTCACTGGGCAAAGGAGGTGGGCCGACAGTGGCTGAGGCTCTTGATGCGGTGTTGTGCTTGTTTGGCAGTGGCGGTGGGCCGCTTGGTGAAGTGGCAGGGGACTGTCCCCAAGGACCGGCAGCCACGTGCCTGACGTCTGATTTGGACGCACCCTTGTGGCGTACGCGATTGACAGCCCCAACTCTTACGGCCTTGGTCTTGCCGGTGTAAGCGGTCGATGGGCCCTGATAGCGGACGTCAAGAGGATGATATTTCTTCACCATGGTGTAGCTTGATCAGGTCAATCTGTCAGGGTCAAGGCGTGGTCGGGGCAAGAGATCGGCATAAGAAAAGGGCGCTCCGAACCGGAGCGCCCTGATCGCAGTATGGGCATTCTGCCCATCATACTTAACAGCTGTAGTACAGCTTGTATTCCATGGGGTGCGGCGTGTGCTCGTAGGCGTAGACCTCTTCCCACTTAAGTTCCATATAACCTTCCAACTGATCCTTGGTGAACACATCACCCGCCAGCAGGAAGTCGTGATCGGCCTCCAGCGCTTCCAGCGCTTCGCGCAGCGAACCACAGACCGTTGGAATTGCGGCCAGCTCTTCTGGCGGCAGGTCGTAAAGGTCCTTGTCGGACGAGGGGCCCGGATCAATCTTGTTCTTGATACCGTCAAGGCCAGCCATCAGCAGCGCAGCAAAGCACAGATAGGGGTTGGCTGCGGGATCGGGGAAACGGGCCTCGACACGTTTCGCCTTGGGGCTTTCGGCCCATGGGATACGCACACAACCTGACCGGTTACGGGCGGAATAGGCGCGCAGCACGGGCGCTTCAAAGCCCGGGATCAGACGCTTGTAGCTGTTGGTCGACGGGTTGGTGATCGCGTTCAGCGCCTTGGCGTGCTTAAGGATACCACCGATGAAATACAGCGCTTCTTGCGACAGATCAGCATATTTGTCGCCCGCAAAGAGCGGCTTGCCGTCTTTCCAAACGGACATGTTAACGTGCATGCCTGTGCCGTTATCGCCTGCAATGGGCTTGGGCATGAAGGTGGCTGACTTGCCGTAGGACTGGGCGACGTTGTGGATCACGTACTTGTACTTCTGGATCTCGTCGGCCTGATGGGTGAGTGAGCCGAAGATCAGGCCAAGCTCGTGCTGACAAGACGCCACTTCGTGGTGATGCTTGTCCACTTTCATGCCCATGCGCTTCATGGTGCTCAGCATCTCACCGCGCATATCCTGCGCGTCATCCACAGGGTTCACCGGGAAATAGCCGCCCTTGACGCCCGGACGGTGGCCGGTGTTGCCCATTTCGTATTCGGTGTCGGTGTTCCATGCGCCATCAATGGCGTCGACTTCATAGGAAACCTTGTTCATCGAGACGCTGAAACGCACGTCATCAAAGACAAAGAATTCCGCTTCCGGGCCAAAGTAGGCCGCATCACCGATACCGGACGATTTGAGGTATTCCTCGGCCTTCACAGCCGTGCCGCGCGGGTCGCGGTCATAGGCTTCCATGGTGTCGGGCTCAACGATGTTGCAGTGAATGCACAGCGTCTTTTCCGCATAAAAAGGGTCGAGATAGGCGCTGTCGGCCTGCGGGATCAGTTTCATGTCGGACTGGTCGATGGACTTCCAGCCGGCAATGGACGAGCCGTCAAACATAAAGCCTTCTTCAAGGAAGTCTTCGTCGACCAGATCAGCAACAACCGTCACGTGTTGCAGCTTGCCGCGCGGGTCGGTGAAGCGGATGTCGACGTATTCGACTTCCTCATCTTTGATCAGTTTCAGGACGTCTTTGTTGCTCATCAGGATGATCCTTTTTTAGCAGTAACTTGGAATTGGGTTGATGATTAGAGCGCGTCTTCGCCGGATTCACCGGTACGGATGCGTATGGCTTGTTCGATGGATGACACAAAGATCTTGCCGTCGCCGATCTTGTCGGTCTTGGCCGCGGCCACGATTGCGGAGACCGCTGCGTCAACTTGATCGTCGGCCAAGACGACCTCAATCTTCACCTTTGGCAGGAAATCGACGACGTATTCGGCGCCGCGATAAAGCTCCGTGTGCCCCTTCTGACGGCCAAAACCCTTGACCTCGACCACAGACAGACCTTGCACGCCGACATCTTGCAGCGCTTCTTTGACTTCATCGAGTTTGAATGGCTTGATAATCGCTTCAATCTTTTTCACGGGCCGACTCCCCCCTTGGTGTTGCATCTGGACGCAGACCATTTCTGTTGCAGAGGGACAATTCAACGGCGACATTAGGGACAGGTGCGACCGCCCATTGAAAGCGAGTTGCCTAAAAATTAGGCGAAACGACCAAAAAGTGCACCGTTTTGAATCTTGACGAGGGAAGCGCGTGACAGAATTGCTGACAGCGGCCCAAATGCGCGCCATCGAAGAGGCCGCAATCCGGGCGGGCACTGTGACAGGGCTTGAGCTGATGGAACGCGCCGGTGAGGGCGTTGTGGAGGCTATACTGGCGCAGTGGCTCGGGCTAAGGGGCGCCGGGCATTCCGCCATCATACTGTGTGGCCCCGGCAACAATGGCGGTGACGGATTTGTGGTGGCGCGTCTCCTGAAGAACGCCGGGTGGGACGTCAAGGTTGTGCTGTTCGGTGACGTCCAGCAACTTCCCCCAGATGCGCGTACAAATCACGATGCATGGTGTCAGCTTGGCGAGGTCGAAACGGCAGACCAACGAGGTGGCTTCCATTTCCGTACCGGCGTCGCGCTTGTGATTGATGCGCTCTTTGGGATCGGGCTTAACCGTTCGATGGCGATGAATGATACGTTCTTTGACGACTTCGCAACGCTGGATGATCCGGGTTTGGCCGGGGGAACCCGCGTTGTCGCGATCGACATTCCAAGTGGCCTGTCCGCTGACAGCGGAGAGCCTTTTGGCAATTCATTGTTCGCTGATCTGACGGTCACGTTTCACCGCAAAAAAGTCGGCCATGTCACGGGGCAAGGCCCCAAGCTGTGCGGCAAGGTCGTGGTGGCCGATATTGGGCTTGGGGAGGTGGGGCAAGCCGGGGTGAAACATCTGGATGGGCAAAGTGTTTCGCCAGGGATGATTTCGAAATCGCCTCATGCGCATAAATACGCCCATGGCCACGCGCTTGTTCTTTCAGGTGGGGTCGGGCAGGGCGGTGCGGCGCGGCTGGCGGCACGTGGGGCGCTGCGGATCGGGGCTGGCCTGGTGACGCTGGGCTGCCCCCCGGCGGCTCTGCTTGAAAATGCCATAGCCCTTGATGCCGTGATGACCCGCAAAGTGGCGGATAGCGCGGCTTTGGAGGAGTTGTTGCTGGACACCCGGATCAATGCCCTTTGCATCGGGCCGGGGCTAGGCATGAGCGATGAAAGACATGGCCTTATCGAGGCCGGATTAAAGAGCGCCCGTGCCACGGTTCTTGATGCCGATGCGCTGACCCTCATCGGTCGTGATCCGACCCTCTTCGGCTTTTTGCATCTCGGGTGCGTGTTGACACCTCACGCGGGCGAATTTGCGCGGCTTTTCCCCGATCTGCCCACCACCCGTGCGGCATCGAGGATCGAGGCGGTGCAGAGGGCTGCCGCCCGCGCGGGCTGCACGGTGCTCCTGAAGGGTGCCGACACCGTGATCGCCAGCCCGGACGGGCAAGTCAGCATCAATACGGCCACGTGCGATGATGCCGCCCCGTGGCTTGCTACGGCCGGCTCCGGGGATGTGCTTGCCGGGTTCATCACCGGGCTGCTGGCGCGCGGCTTTGAACCTACCGACGCCGCACAGACCGCTGTGTGGTTGCATGCCGAGGCTGCGCGCAGCTTTGGTCCCGGCCTCATCGCCGAAGACCTGCCAGGGGAATTGCCCAAAGTTTTTCGTGCGCTGGGCCTCTAGCATCGACTTTCATCTTGGCGCGTTCGCCCACCACCGCACTCAACGCAAAAGGGTGCGCGAGCAGATCGCGCACCCTTTGGGGCATAGTGTGTGTGTGAGGGTGTGCCCGGTCGTTAGACAGCCGCGGATGCAATCTCCATTCCGTCAGCGTAAAGAATGTGTTGGCGGTCGAATGTCAGCGTGTAAACCGTGACTTCGCGCAGGTTGGTTTCGGCGAGAAATTCACCGTCTACCAGACGGGAGGCTTCGACCAAAGCAGCGGGCTGACCAAAAAGGGCTTCGGCGCGCCAGTCGCGGATGTGCAGCTTTGTGCCGGGCATCACAACCATATCGCGGTCGGGGCGCGTGTGACCCAGAGAACCGGCCTTGATGCGGATCGCCTGTGCCTTGATGGTTGTGGTCTTGATATCCTTAAGGATCGCCATGCCGCTGTCGCGTGTGATGATCCGGTCACCGGGGTTCAGATGCTCGACCGGCATCTCGCCGTCCAGCGTCATAATGGAAGTCCCCGCGCAGATACCGGCAGTGTTCGTCTCGGCGACGGAGACTGCGGTTTCAAATTCTTTCATTCCCAGTTGCATGGCGTATGTCCCGCTCTTGCTTGTTTGATTGCACCTTAGTCATGGCGAAATGTGGCGAAATGTGGCCCAAGTCGTGCTCATTCAAAGAAACTGGTGTGACCAAGTCGCGGCTTTTGCTGATTCTGGCGGATTTCCGGGCTACTGCGGCCCAAACGCCACGGAACGCCTTGTGATTGCCGTGCATTCCCCTGCTTTTTCTACTCGCATCCGCCCATGACCTTTGCTATGGAGCGGCCCAAGTCGGGGGGTAGTCACGCTGCCCCCTATTTACATGCGGGTGTGGCGGAATTGGTAGACGCACCAGATTTAGGTTCTGGCGCCGCAAGGCGTGGGGGTTCAAGTCCCTTCACCCGCACCAGATTAGTTGAGAAGAAGGACATCTCATGCAGGTCAAAGAGACCCTGAACGAAGGCCTCAAGCGCGGCTATCAGATCACCGTCACCGCGGCTGAACTGGATGCGACCGTCGAAGGTAAGCTGAAAGAAGCCCAGCCCGAAGTCGAAATGAAGGGTTTCCGCAAAGGCAAAGTGCCCATGGCGCTTTTGCGTAAGCAGTTTGGCCAGCGCCTGATGGGCGAAGCGATGCAGGAAAGCATCGACAACGCGATGAAAGAGCATCTGGAAACGACAGGTGACCGTCCCGCAGGTCAGCCCGCCATGAAGATGACCAACGAAGACTGGAAAGAAGGCGACGATGTCGTCGTCGATGTGGACTACGAAAACCTGCCGCCGGTTCCCGAGACAGATTTCAAGAAGATCAAGCTCGAGCGGATGGTTGTGAAAGCTGACGATGCAGCCGTGGACGAGGCACTCAGCAATCTTGCCGAAAGCCCGCAGGCCGTGAACTACGAAGCCAAGAAGACCCAAGCCAAGAAAGACGATCAGGTCCTGATCGACTTTGTCGGCAAAATCGACGGCGAAGCTTTTGAGGGTGGTTCGGCCGAAGACTATCCTCTTGTGCTTGGCTCCAACTCTTTCATCCCCGGATTTGAAGACGGGTTGATGAAGGTCAAGGCGGGTGAAGAAAAGGACGTCACTGTCAGCTTCCCCGCAGACTATCAGGCTGAACATCTGGCCGGCAAAGAGGCCGTGTTCAGCGTGACCGTGAAAGAAGTCCGCGCGCCCAAGGCCCCCAAGATCGACGATGATCTGGCCAAAAAATTCGGCGCCGAAGATCTGGCCGCGCTCAAAGCACAGATCACCGAGCGGCTTGAAGCAGAATATACCGGTGCGTCTCGCGCGGTGGCCAAGCGCGCTCTGCTGGATGCGCTTGATAAGCAGGCGAAGTTTGACCTGCCCGAAAGCCTTGTGACCGCTGAGGCGAACCAGATCGCCCATCAGCTGTGGCATGAAGAGAACCCCGATGTTCAGGGCCACGATCACCCCGAGATCGAGCCCACCAAAGAGCACACCAAACTGGCGGAACGTCGCGTCAAACTTGGCCTCTTGCTGGCTGACATCGGCGAAAAGGCCGAAGTGAAGGTCTCAGATCAGGAGATGACTCAGGCCATCATGAACCAGGCACGCCAGTACCCGGGGCAGGAGCGTGAGTTCTTTGAGTTCGTGCAAGGCGCGCAGGGCGCTCAGTTCCGCCAGCAGCTTCAGGCGCCGATGTTTGAAGACAAGGTCGTTGACCACATCTTTGAGCAGGCCTCCGTGACCGAAAAAGAGGTCAGCAAGGAAGATCTGCAAAAGGCTGTCGAAGCTCTCGAAGACGAATAACGCAACACAATTGGTTGATCGAAAGGGCGTCCCGCGGGGGCGCCCTTTTGTTTTCAGACACCTGCGGCGATGTCGTATTCAATTTCGTGTTCCGCCCCAGCGGAATGGTCGTCGGCCTGCACTGTATATTTGACGTTCACACTTTCAAATGACAGCGCGACGCGCTCTTCAATCTCTTCTGACTCGGCCTCTTCCTGATCCGACATCTCGACGTCCGCGACAACAACGTTGGTCATGGTGATCACAAGATAATCCAGATGTGCATCTCCGGAATCCTTGCGCACCGCCAGCACCATTTCGTCAAAGGATTGTCCTCGCATGCAGGCCAGCAGCAAATAGGGCGAGGCGGCATCATAAAGTTTGCGCACCACCAGATGATCCACCCGTGCCCGAGCACGGGACCGTCCACGCCCCCGAACTGAACCGGCAGTTTGCTCCGCGCCCCAGCGCAGACCATGCACGTCGATTTCGTCTTCGTGACCCGTCACGACGGATTCGCCTGCAATATCACCGATCTTCAAATATGCGGTCAGTGGCATGTCTTCATCCTTTCTATGCATCGTTTCAAATGCCGCCACACTGCCAGCGCAACCGGCATGGCCCAAGTCAGGATTCTCCGACCTCTTGGTCCTGACGCTCGACACGATGCATGAAATTCTGCATCATATCGGCATTTGAGTACGACCCGGTTCACCTCGCGTATTGTCTGAGGAACGTCACCTGATGGATTTGTTTTTGGCCGCTTTTGCGGATGACACCGGCTTTGTTTATGCCTTTGTCCGCTACCTGATCTTCCCGCTTGTGCTTCTGTTGGTGGGCGGGATTACGGCGCATATCCTCTATCCGCGCTGGCAGGACAGCTATCTGCGACGCAAGGCGCTGACTGAACGGCGCTCCGCCTTGGGCGAAGATATCGTGGCACTCATGAACGGCTATGTCGTGTCCTGGCGACGCCTGATTGAGGCGGCGGCCTTTCTTGCTGAAACCCCAAAAGATGACGCTTCAGACGACGAGTTGGAAGATCTGCATGATCGTGTGCAGGCGCTTGCCGCCAAACGCAGCGAGGCGCGCGATGACCTGATGGCCGCGCTGTCGCGGTTCATGCTCTATTGCGGGCGCACTGATCGTGCAGAAATCAACACCTTCATGACTTGGGATGAATCCCAATCCAATAAGCGGCTGGAAGAGCTGCCCAACATCAAGGAGTGGCGACAATGGGAAGACCGACTTCGCGCACGTATTTCGCGGGTGCTGCAATCCTCTGGGCGATAGGGCCGGGCGCACCCGCCCTGGCACAAAGCACCGATCAGATCATCGCATTACAGGCTATCCTGGCCGAAAAGGGCTGCTACCGTGCGGGCGTTGACGGCATCTGGGGGCCAGTATCGAAGGGGGCGCTGGCCCTGATCCTTGAAGCACAGCGCGGCGAAACCGTGCCAGAGGCAGACCTTGCTCCCACACGGCAAAACATGATTGCTGTACGTGATAGCGGGATGAGATGTGTACAAAAGCCCCGTACAACCCAGGCTCCAGCGGCCAGCCATGGCGCGACGCGGGAACCGGAGCCGGGTATCATACCGCGGTCAGTCCGGTCCGGCACGCTCGATTGCCCCGGTCCGGGTTGTCCGCTAGGACCCTCGGATGCGAGCGGGACAGGTTGGGGCCGCGAATTGAACTAAACGTGCGGCGCGGGTTTCAGCCCTTCCTTGTAGTGCGCCCCGGTCGCGGGTCGGTCCCAAAATGTTTCGACTTAACAAGGCAGCGCAGCCAAGCCTAATCTTGGGGCACTTGGAACATTGGGATGAAGACAATGAAGAGCTTGATGAGTTTTGCCGCCGCGATGATTGGTTTTGCCGGGGCCGCGGCCGCTTGCCCGGATTTCAATCAAAGCGGGCCAGGGGCCAATCTGACCGCTTCTGAAATGCGGGGTGGGGTGTCCTACCGGGTGCAGGCCGGTGGCGATAGTCTGGTTTGGGATTGTCCGAACGTGCGGCCCGGAACGGACCGTGGCGCGGGATATTTCACTTCGCGCCCTGATTTTACGTTTTCGCTGTCAGGCATGGGTGGCAGCCGCCTTGCCGTCAGCGTCGTCAGCCAGTGCGACGCAGCATTGCTGATCAATACCGCATCGGCGAACTGGTACTACGATGACGACGACAACGGAAACTACGACCCCAAAATCACCCTGACGCGCCCGGCAGATGGGTATCTGGATGTCTGGGTTGGGACCTATGATGGCGACGTCTGTGACGCCGTGCTGACGCTGCAGACCTACTGAGAATCCGCGTCACAAAACCTCTGCCCAATCGCCAACAGGCCGGGCCCGCGGGAGCGGTCGCCACTCTTCTCCATCGACCCGCAATAGGCTGCCGGAAGGGGCAGGGGCCGCAATCGCGGCCCCGCCTTGATTACCACGCCATACGGAACTGGGCGAAGCCATCTGCATTGGTGCCCGCCGGTGCGAGCTTCACACCCGCCACGTCATTGGCATAGGCCTCTGCCGCAGGGCCCGTCTCAAACAGCACCGTTGTCTCCTCCATCGGCACGAACGACCAGTTGCTGTCAGCTTTCGGGCTGACTGTGCCTTGCTCCACGATATAGCGCACGATGACGTCGCGGTTGGTGTCGGGACCTTCAAAGATGACCGTCGACCCATCCGCACCGGGGAAGCTGCCGCCGCCAGAGGCGCGATAGTTGTTGGTGGCAATGATGAATTCCTGATCGGGATCAATGGGTTCGCCATTGAACATCAGGTTCACCACGCGATTGGTGTCCGGGTTGATCACCTCGCCGTCGCGGTTGAACTTCATCGGCTGGCTCAGATCGATCTGATAGGTCACCCCGTCGATCACATCAAAGTTGTAGCTGGGAAAGTCGGGGTTCAGCAGCACGGCATCTTCAGCACCGGCTTCAACCTGATTAAACATGCCTGCCGAGCGTTCCAGCCATTCCTTCACCGTGGCCCCATTCACCCGCACGGCGCGCACCGTGTTGGGATAAAGATAAAGGTCGGCCACGTTTTTGATCGCCACATCGCCTGCGGGCACGTCGGTGAAGTACTCCGGCCCGCCCCGGCCGCCTGCCTTGAAAGGGGCGGCGGCAGACAGGATCGGCAGACCCTCATGTTCTGTCCCGACAAGCTGATCCTTGATGTACCAGACCTGCGCATTCGACACGATCTGGACTGACGGATCATCGGCCACCAGTGCAAAATAGCTGTGCAGCGGCGCGTCGGTCTTGCCCACGGCCGTGCGGACGTAGGCCAACGTCGCATCATGATCGGCCTGCACCGAATCCAGCACCGGCTGGAAGCTTTCGACCAATGGCGTGATGCTGCGGTCTTCTTCCCGGCGCGAGATCGGGCGCGCCTCTGCCGTGTGGCTCAGAATCCGCCAACTGTTGCCATCACGTTCCAGCATCAGATCAAGCAGACCCATATGGCTGCCCCAGAAGCCACCCATGACGCCCGGTTTGCCGCCAATCGTTCCGGCGGCTGTGTCTGTGCCTGCCCAATCGTCATAGGTGGACGATGGGAAGACAAGGTGGCTGTGCCCTGTCAGGATCGCGTCGATCCCGTCAACCGCGGCCAGCGGGATAGAGGCGTTTTCCATCCCGTCTTCGGCATTTGCCGCCCCGATCCCGGAATGCGACAGCGCAACGATGATATCGGCGCCCTGTTCCTTCATCTGCGGCACGTATGCGCGTGCAGCTTCGATGATATCGCGCGCTTGTACGTTGCCTTCCAAATGCTTGCGGTCCCAGTTCATGATCTGCGGTGGCACAAAGCCAATCAGGCCAATCTTGATCGGGTGGCTATCGCCATTTCCGTCGGTAATCTCGCGATCAAGGATCACGTAAGGCGGCAAGAGCGTCACATCCTCGCGCGGACCCGCACCCATTTCCTTGACCACGTTCGCGCTGACGATAGGGAAGGCCGCGCCGGAGACGGATTTCATCAGGAACGAAATCCCATAGTTGAACTCGTGGTTGCCCAAGGTTGAGGCATCAAAACCCAAAGCATTCATCGCGGTGATCACCGGGTGCATGTCACCCTCTTTCATACCGCGCTCATAGGCGATGTAGTCACCCATCGGGTTGCCCTGCAGAAAGTCGCCGTTGTCCAAAAGCAGCGCGTTCGTGCTTTCTGCCCGAACTTCCTCAATCAGGCTGGCCGTGCGGGCCAAACCCACCGTGTCGACAGGCCGGTCGGCGTAGTAGTCGTAGGGAAAGACGTGCACGTGCAGGTCAGTTGTTTCCATCAGCCTCAGATGTGCCTGATTGCCCGCCGCATTGACCGAAAACGGATGCATCGCGACAAGGCTGGCAGAGCCTGCAAGGAAATGGCGGCGGTTCAGGCGAAGTGTCATGGTGGAATCCCCCAGGGAATGAAAGTTTGAATGCAATTTGTCTGGCAGGACTATGTAACAGGGAGGTGCAATCGAAAGGCCGGACGGTCTCAGGCTAGCGCGCATTCACCTCAAAGGGCAATTCACTTCCGGCGCGTATGGTTGGTGTAACGCCGTCTAGCCGCCAAAATGAGCAGCATGCGTGGGCCAAGCCTGACATGCCATCGCATTAAATGTCTTTGCGCGCCGCTTGCTGTGCCGTTGTAAGAGTTTGGACATGCGAATTGCGAGAACAGCGTTCTGGGATTGGTCCAGCGCAGATTGCAAGACATTGATCGCGTCCGGCATCCGATCGGCCTGCTCCAACGCATCCACCAGAAAACGTTTGTACATGACCTGATGTGGATGCGCTGCAACGAGTGCCTCAAGCACATCGACGCCCTCATCGGCGCGTCCGTTAAAGCCCAAAAGACGGGCACGTGTAAGCGTGCTGTCTTCCGTTGCACCCTTCCGATTTTCGCCCGTTGTGATGATGTCCAACGCCAGCGCGGGGCGGTCGGCTTTCATCGCCGCCGTCGCCAACCCTTGATAGTAGTCTGCGGTATTTTTGCGGTTCGCGCGCAAAGTTGCCGCAATCGTCGCTCTGTCGCCTTCAAGCGCTGCGCGGAAGACGGTCGCGGACACCTTTGATGATGCCATTGTGCCAATCGCGCGATGACCCATGTGGGGCAGGGCGATCCTGTGCGCTTCGTCGCCTTTCAAAAGGTCTTGCTGGAACCAGTCCTGAAAAAAGTGCGGGTCGAAGATCAGATTTGCATTTGGACCAAGATCACCGGGACAGATCGCCATGTCCGCGTTGAGATCCGGATCGTAGAACCGGGCGTAACGGCGATCATTTGCGCCATTGATAGCCGGATCAATCGTCATCTGTGGTGAGAATGCCAAAGTCGCATCCGTCCGCAGCGCCTGTCCGTACTTGAGCACCCCGTAACCACCCATTGATGCGCCATAGCCGATGGTCGGGCGGTCCTTTGCTGCCGCAATGATCCCTGCAACCTGCTGCGCTTCGGCATGCGGATACCAATGGGGACGGCGTGGCACGACAGCGAAAAGCGGAATGCCATGCTTGCGCGCCAGTTTCAGCGCAAATCCCGTCCGGCCATTGGCGCGGGCATGCATGATGTCGAAAGTCACCAGCGCAAAGGGTGCATCACCCGGCATATACAGCAATTCCATATGCTCGCCCGAAAAGAGCAGCTCAAGATCCGTCACCGGGGGCGTATTTACCGACGTCATAGCCATGAAGTGGGGGATAGGCGCAAATCAAGGCGCCCATACGGCCCGGATCGGCTATTTTTGCGCCATGTGGCATGAAAAAGGGCCGCAACCAATACTGGTGCGGCCCTGATACTTTAGCTTGGAAAAGACGCTTAGTCTTCCTTGCTGTCTTCTTCTGGTGCCTCTTCGGTCTCGACACCGGCGCTTTCGGCCAGTTCTTCGTCCTCGGACGCGGCAGCGCCGATATCGTCAAAAAGCTCCTGAATTTCGAACTCAGCAGCAGCTTCTTCCTCAGCGGCCAATTCCTGGATCGACTTGCCAGCAGCTTGCAGTTCAGCCTCTTCAGCAGAACGTGCGACGTTCAGCGAAATGGTGGCTGTCACTTCAGGGTGCAGGTTGACGATCAGGTCGTGCAGGCCAAGCTCTTTGATCGGGCCGGTCAGCACGATCTGCTTTTTGTCGACGGTGAAACCTTCGGCGGTTGCAGCATCTGCCGCGTCGCGTGGGGTAACAGAGCCGTAAAGCGACCCTGCATCAGAGGCAGAGCGAATCACGATGAACTGCTGACCATCAAGCTTTTCAGCAAGGCTCTCGGCCTCTTTCTTGGTCTCCAGGTTGCGTGCTTCCATCTGCGCCTTCTCGGCCTCAAAGCGGGCCATGTTGGCGGCGTTCACGCGCAAGGCCTTGCCCTGTGGTAACAGAAAGTTGCGGGCGTAGCCTTCTTTGACGGACACAACTTCGCCCATCTGGCCAAGCTTGGCGACGCGCTCAAGTAGGATGATTTCCATGTGCTTGGCTCCTTACTTTACAGCGTAGGGCAGCAGGGCCAGGAAACGTGCGCGCTTGATTGCCTGGGCAAGCTTGCGCTGGTTCTTGGCACCAACAGCGGTGATACGGGCAGGGACGATCTTGCCGCGCTCAGAGATGTAGCGCTGCAGCAGACGTGTGTCCTTATAGTCGATCGTCGGAGCGTTCTCGCCCTCAAACGGATCAGACTTACGACGGCGGAAAAACGGTTTAGTTGCCATGGTTTATGGTCCTTTCCTGATCAACGATTAGCGACGCTCGCGACGGCTGTCACGCTCGTCACGTTTCTGCATCTGAACACTGGGGCCCTCGTCGTGTGCATCAACCTTGATGGTCAGGACGCGCATGACGTCCTCGTGCAGACGCATCAGACGCTCCATCTCCTGCACGGCCGGGGCCGGTGCATCGGAACGCAGATAGGCATAATGGCCCTTGCGGTTCTTGTTGATCTTGTAGGCCATCGTCTTCACGCCCCAGTACTCGTTATCAACGACTTTACCGCCGTTGTCCGCGAGGACGGTGCTGAAGTGTTCGATCAGGCTTTCGGCTTGCGTGTTGGACAGGTCCTGACGCGCAATCATGACATGCTCATAAAGCGGCATGTGGGCTCCATTCATTTCTCGGCGCATTTCATAGAATGGGGCGTTTCACTTCCGCACCCCACTCACGAGAGACTGCGCAGTTCATCACAGGGTCGCGGAAGGTAGGCGGCTTATACAGCGATTGGCCTTTGGCGCAAGTCCATAAGGCGTGGATTTGCTTACCTTAAGGTTAATTAACAAAACCTTAACACCGCCACGGGCCTGCCCATTTCTTGCCGTAGTCTAAAAGCAGATTAGGGTCGACTAGATTGGAGACTGCAGCAATGTCAGATGTGTCGAATGTTGTGCGCCCCATTACGATTGATGCCGAGTTGGCGCCCCGCAAGAAACACTTTGCCCTGGATGAAACCTACTGGGGCTACATTATCCGCAACACCAGTGGCCCCAACGTCGGTATGGTCATTCTGCAAGCGGCCTCGATGTTCTTCGGTGCGGCGTTCCTTGCCGCTGGTCTTGGACTTCTCCTGCTGCCAGAAGTTCTTGCCGGTGCGGTCGATCTGACGATCCGGGCCATGGCTGCGGTGATCTTCTTTGGTCTCGCCGCATATCTTTTGTGGTTCGCCAGCCGGGGCACGGAATCGGAACTGCAAATCGACACCTCACTTGGCGAAGTGCGCGAGGTCGTCCGGAATCGCGCCGGGAAATCCACCCTGATTGGTCGCTATGGCTTTGACAGCATCGGTGGCGTCTTTCTGGACCGTGCCAATGCACCACGCGATCAGGCCGTGCTAGTCCTGCGTTACCGCAATACCGCCCAGACCCTGCCCGTCGTCGGCGGCCCGGTTGAGGCGCTAGAGCCGCTGCGCAACCGTCTTGGCAAGGACATGATGCTTGATGCCGTGCCGCGCCGCGCAGAAAAGACCATCGTACCGACCGCGCTCTAAGCCGCACAGATACGCAAAATAACGCCGAAAGCGCCCCGCGACGGGCGCTTTTTTGCGTTTGAACATATTCTGTTCGGAAATAGCGAATTGCGCGCGCCGCTTGATCTATCACATCTGGGCCATCACCCCAAAAACCCGGAGACACCGATGAAACTTACAACAACCGCAATGGTACTGGCACTCATGGCTGGCGCTGCCTCGGCAGATCCTGTCGCTTATGGCATTGATCCGACCCACACAGACGTGACCGTCACATGGAACCACGCAGGATTTTCGCGGCAAGCGCTGACCTTTCAACAATTTGAAGGCACGCTGAACATCGACCTTGAAGACATCGCCGCAAGCAGCGCCGATTTCACAATTCCGGTTGCGTCACTGCATACCGGGGTCGAGATGTTTGATGCCGACCTGAAGGGCCCGAACTTCTTTGATGCTGAAAACTTTCCGAACCTTCGATTTGTTTCGACCAGTGTCGAACAAACGGGCGAGATGACGGCCAGCGTCACGGGTGATCTGACGATCAAGGATGTCACCAAACCCGCAACCTTCGAAGTGACGGTCCACAATATCGGCGAACACCCTGTCGGCCAGTTCTTTGAAGCCTACAGCGGCAACTGGATTGGCTTCACCGCATCAGCGGAGATCATTCGATCCGAATGGGGCGTTGCCGCATTCATCCCGGTTGGCTCGGACGCGATCACGATCGAGATCAACAGCGAAGCACGCGAAGGCGGCTTCAGCTTCTAAGCCCGGTGGGCCAGTCAATGATCGGGGCCGCGCCTTGTGGATGCGGCCCCTTTGCACGTTCAGCGCGACAGGCGCGCTTGAAAGTCCAGATTGGCGATGACTTCAAATCCCAAAGTCCCCGCGTCGTTCTGTGCGACACCAATGCCGTAGGTCAGACGATCAATCGTTGTCCGACCCACCACTGACCAGATGCCATCGGCCTCCTCTGTCAAATCGAACGCTAACGTCACCGGTGCCATCACGCCCTTCAGTTCAAGCTCTCCTGCGACCTCAAATGTCTGTCCGTCAACGGATGTGATCGGACCGCTGAAAGTCGCGGTGGGGAAGGCCGCGGCATCAAAGAAATCCCTGCCCATGGCCTGATCCGTGACCGACCCCAGCGTCAGCGATCCGATGGCAATGGTTGCAGTGACCTCGCCAAAGTCCGGCCCGGCGTCGGGGTCAAAGCTGATGTCTGCCGTCCATTCCGAAAAGGCACCTGTGACTTCACTTCCCAACTGCACGACGGTGATCGCCAGCGTGCCGCCGTCCAGCACCTCCCACTCGGAAGCAACTTCTTCCAGCGCTGCGTTGGGCGCTTCGGTACCAGAGTGGCGCGCTGCGTTCATTGCAACAGCGCCTGCGCTGGCGGCAGATATGACGACAACGGCGGCAAAGGGGGCTGCAAGGGCGGTGTGATGAGGCGCGACCCGCGGCATCTCACCTCTGCCAAACCACATCCTCGCCAGCGTCGCATCGCGATCCACGAACTGATGCTTCAATGCTCCCGCGACATGTAGAAGGATTGCCGCTGCCATGACCTTGGTCAGCACCCAATGAAGACTGCCGAAAAGATGCGCCACAACTTCATCTTTTGGCACCAGTGGCAAGCTCTGGCCAAAGGGCCACCAGATCGGTGCAAAACCAGAGGTCGCAGCGTGGTGGATCCAGCCTGTCAATGGCGCGATGACCAATGACCCATAAAGCAGCCAATGCACGGTTTCGGCCAGAAATGTCTCTGCCTTGCGCTCGGGGTGCAGGGGGCCGGGTTTGGCCTGTGACAGCGCCCAAAGGATCCGTGCCAGTGCGACAAAGAATACCATCACCCCCAGCGTCTTGTGCCAGGAAAAAAGCTGCGCTTTTGCGGTGAGTTCTGCACTGGTCTCAAACGGCATCTTGTTTGCGATCATGCCAAGCGAAATGATCGCGAAAATCAGCAGGGCCGTCGCCCAGTGAAAGGCCTTGGTCACGGTCCCGTAGTGTGTCGCGTCGGCGGACATTGGGCTCTCCTTGTTCTGTGCGTGACCTAACTAACATGCCCGTACGGTGCCGCAATTCTGCATCAGCGCTCAGATTCTGTGCGGCGTTCCGATGGTTTGCGGACGCTTTGTGTACAGGTTGTGCATACCTTGTGCATGGTGGATTTCAACGCTACTCCAAGGTTAACAAATCAGGGGGGACAGACTATGCGAGCATTCATTTTTCCCGGGCAAGGCGCGCAGACCATTGGAATGGGGCAGGCATTGGCCGCCGATTATCCTGCTGCCAAGGCGGTGTTTGACGAAGTAGATGAGGCGTTGGGAGAATCTCTTTCATCTCTGATCTGGGACGGCGATATCGAAACATTGACACTGACCCGAAATGCGCAACCCGCGTTGATGGCGACCTCACTTGCTGCGATGAAAGCGCTTGAATCAGAAGGGGTTAGCATCACCGACGCCAGCTTTGTTGCAGGCCATTCCCTGGGCGAATACTCCGCATTAGCCGCCGCAGGGGCGATGTCTATCGCTGACACCGCGCGGCTTCTGCGCATTCGCGGCGATGCCATGCAAGAGGCGGTTCCCGCCGGCGAGGGGGCAATGGCCGCCATACTCGGCCTTGAATTTGATGTCGTGGCTCAGGTTGCGCAAAAGGCCGCACAGGGTGAGGTTTGCCAGGTCGCGAACGAGAATGACCCCGCGCAAAGCGTTGTTTCTGGTGGGAAAAATGCGGTTGAGCGTGCTGTTGAACTGGCCAAAGAGGCGGGCGCAAAACGGGCTGTAATGCTACCGGTTTCGGCCCCGTTTCATTGCACCCTCATGGTCCCAGCCGCGGCACGGATGGCGCAGGCCTTGGCCGAAGTAGATATTGGCGAACCAGCCGTGCCGGTGGTGGCGAATGTATTGGCCGCAGGGGTGACAAATCCCAGCCTTATCAGATCGTTACTTGTGGATCAGGTCACTGGCCGGGTCCGCTGGCGGACCTCTGTCGACTGGATGGCAGCCGAAGGCGTGACAGAGATGTGGGAGATCGGCTCTGGCAAGGCTTTGTCAGGCATGATCCGTCGCATCAATCGCGACATCAGTACAACGACAATTGGCACGCCGGATGAGGTGAAAGCAGCCGCATTGGGCGCAAAAGAAGTATAAGAAGGAACCACAGATGTTTGATCTGACAGGAAAAAATGCGCTCGTGACAGGTGCGTCAGGTGGGATCGGCGGCGAGATCGCAAAAGCCCTGCACAGCGCCGGAGCCACGGTTGGCATTTCCGGCACACGGGTCGATCCACTGAACGCTCTGGCTGCAGATATGGGCGACCGGGTCCATGTGCTTCCATGCAACCTCTCCGATGCTGAGGCTGTAAATAACCTGCCAAAACAAGCGGTTGAGGCCATGGGAAGCGTTGATGTTCTGGTTAATAACGCGGGCATCACGCGCGACAACATCTTCATGCGCATGTCGGACGAAGAATGGTCGGCTGTCCTTGAAGTGAACCTGACCTCGACCATGCGGCTGTGCAAAGGCGTAATTCGCGGCATGATGAAAAGCCGTTGGGGCCGAATTATCAATATTTCCAGTGTAGTAGGGGCCACAGGAAATCCCGGACAGGCGAATTACGCGGCCTCAAAGGCCGGTATGGTCGGCATGTCGAAATCGATCGCCTATGAGGTGGCCAGCCGGGGGATCACGGTGAACTGCGTCGCGCCCGGGTTCATTGAAACGGCGATGACGGATAAGCTGAATGATGATCAAAAGTCTGGAATCCTTGGACAAATTCCCGCAGGCCGGATGGGCAGCGCGGAAGAGATCGCCGGCGCCGTGCTTTACCTATCGAGCGCAGAGGCAGGCTATGTCACCGGCGCCACCTTGCATGTGAATGGCGGAATGGCCATGTTCTGACGACACCGTGGTCGGGAGGGGTCGAAAGCGTTTGCGCTATCTGGAATCTCTGCTATAGGCCACGAGGATTGAGACGGGGGCCTCAGACTGGTCCCCCTAAAACCGGGCAAACGCCCAGCAGAACGTGAGGAATAGCCATGAGCGACGTCGCAGACCGCGTACGCAAGATTGTTGTTGAGCATCTTGGTGTTGAAGAAGACAAAGTTGTCGAA
The DNA here is from genome assembly GCA_947493335.1 of uncultured Paracoccaceae bacterium. Taxonomy (GTDB): domain Bacteria; phylum Pseudomonadota; class Alphaproteobacteria; order Rhodobacterales; family Rhodobacteraceae; genus CANMYO01. The sequence continues at coordinate 888,900 of CANLQO010000001.1, forward strand.
GGTGCATCGTTTATTGATGATCTGGGCGCTGACAGCCTTGATACTGTCGAATTGGTCATGGCCTTTGAAGAAGAGTTCGGGATCGAAATTCCTGATGATGCCGCCGAGACGATTCAGTCCTTTGGCGATGCGGTGAAGTTCATCAGCGACGCGTCTTAAGACCACTTCAAACTGATTTGCATGCGGCGCCCTTAGGGCGCCGTTTGTGTTCTTGCTGGTTTCACAGATGCATCCGGATTGATTTCGGTCCGGCCAAGAATATAAAGCACGGTGGCCAATCGCAGACGTGGTGCGAAGGTCATACCGGCATAGTGGTCATTGCACCATGTACATTGCCCGTCGCGCCATTTCCCGGCGAGTTTCACCTTTAGTTCCTGTTTGTCGGACAGTTGCCCTTGTCCGTCGTGTTTCAGTTTCAGGCCATTGCAGCTGATATCAAGCATTCTGCCTTTGAATTCGGCGTCACCAATCCGAAACGGAAGGGCTTGATTTGTCGCATATCTTCGCTGACGCCGCCGTTTCTTTTCGCGACCTCGCTGGATCAGAACAAAGCCACCGGCGAGGGCGGCAATCAAAACGATCAGGACAATGGCCCAAAGGCCAAGCGAAATGGTGCCAATACCGTCGCGTTGTGAGATGGAGTCCGCGCTAAATAGCTGTGATTCAGCGTCGGTGGATGTTGATGCCGGGTCACTGACACCGGAGGACGGCAATGCAGGTCCGGCGCAGTCAAGGCGATCAAGGATCTGCCCCGCTTGATCAAATATTTGCCGAACGTTGGGTGCCTTCATTAGCGCAGAGATGTCCTTTGCCCGATTGTTTTCGGCAAGAACCGAAATCTGTGACGTCAGACGCGCAAAATTCGCGAGCGTTTGGGTCGCTTCAGGTGTCAGAATTCCGGAAAAGATATGATCAATGTTTTGCTGATCAAACCGCGCAAGATCGCTGCGCAAGGCCGGATCGGGTAAGCCGCCTAATGCCAAAGGTTTGCCGGCAGCACCTGCGTTCTGAATGCGGGATAAAGCATTGACGGCATCGCAGTTCACATTTGCCAAACCCTGTTGACCATTCAGGCAGAGCAAGAGGGTAAACAGCAAACGAGTTTTCATCAGCAAAATCCTTCGTTTTCTCGACGTTAGATCGTTAAGGTTAAGCGGATATGAACCATGCAGCGGGCAAATGCCGGGTCTGCCCTTGCCCCGGCCCAAAGGCCTGCGGTATCAGGGGCGAAATGAGCAGAGGTGAGGGCAAAACATGCGCCGTGTAGTTGTGACAGGTCTGGGACTCGTGACGCCATTGGCGGATGGGGTCGAGGCAAGCTGGTCGCGGATTCTTGACGGGCAGTCTGGTGCCGGTCCGATCACGCGTTTTGACACCACGGGGCTGGCCACCACCTATGCCTGTGAGGTGCCTTTTGGCGACGGTAGCGACGGCACTTTTAACGCTGACGCCTATATGGAACCGAAAGAACAACGGAAGGTAGATACCTTCATCTTGTTTGGAATGGCCGCAGCCCAACAGGCAATTGAAGATGCAGGCTGGACGCCGGAAGATCAGGAAAGTCTTGAGCGGACCGGTGTTCTGATCGGTTCTGGAATTGGTGGCCTTAACTCGATCGCGAATACTGCCGTGATGATGGAAGAAAAGGGGCCACGCCGCGTGTCGCCCTTCTTCGTGCCCGGCGCACTGATCAATCTGATTTCTGGTCAGGTTTCGATCCGTTATGGTTTCAAGGGGCCAAACCATTCGGTTGTGACGGCCTGTTCAACCGGTGCGCATGCCATTGGTGACGCGAGCAGATTGATCCAGCATGGTGATGCAGATGTCATGATTGCGGGTGGGGCGGAGGCCGCAATCTGCCGTCTTGGTATCGCAGGGTTTAATGCCTGCAAGGCGTTGAGCACCGATCGCGCCGAAGACCCGACAAAAGCCAGCCGCCCTTGGGACGAAGACCGCGATGGATTTGTCATGGGTGAAGGCGCTGGCATTGTGGTGCTTGAGGAATATGAGCACGCCAAGGCGCGTGGTGCAAAAATCTATGCAGAGGTGCTTGGCTATGGGTTGTCCGGCGACGCGCATCATATCACCGCGCCGCCACCTGACCACGAAGGGGCGGAACGCGCGATGCGTGCTGCCTGTCGAAATGCAAATGTTGCGCCTGAAAAGATTGATTACGTCAATGCGCATGGCACATCCACCATGGCGGATACGATCGAATTGGGCGCAGTCGAACGACTGGTTGGTGAAGAAGCTGCGGCCAAGCTGACGATGTCGTCGACAAAATCGATGACCGGACACCTTTTGGGTGCCGCGGGTGCCATCGAGGCAATCTTCACAATGCTCGCAATCCGCGACCAGGTCGCCCCGCCGACAATCAATCTGGACAAGATCGCCGCGGAGACCGAGGTTGATTTGTGCGCGAACGAGAAACGGGAACGCAAGATTGACGTGGCGTTGTCGAACTCCTTTGGATTTGGCGGGACCAATGCCAGTCTTGTACTGGGGAAAGTCACCTGATGTGGCGACATATTGCGTCGAACGCACTGACGTTTTTCATAGTTGCCCTGTTCTTGTTGGGCGGAGTGGTGGTTTGGGGCAGTAAGCAATATAGCGCGCCCGGACCGCTTGCAGAGGCGATTTGTCTGCGGGTGGAAAGCGGCAGCAATATGCGCCGCGTGGCAGAAAAGCTTGAGGCACAGGGCGCCGTAAGCTCGCCTGCAATTTTCCGGATGGGCGTGGACTATGCGGAATTGTCCGATGACCTCAAGGCGGGAAGTTTCCGCATTGCGGAAGGAGCGTCGATGGCGGACATCGCGCAGGCGATTACGCAAGGCGGACAAAACACTTGTGGCACCGAGATCATCTACCGCGTCGGCGTGAATAGCCAGCAGGTGCAGGTGAGAGAGCTTGACCCCGCCAGCAACCGGTTTGTTGATTTGGCGAGATTTGACCCCAGCGAAGCGGCACCCGCGGCCTATGACAAAGCGCGCGAGGACAGTGACACCACCTACAACATTGTCATGGCCGAGGGCGTGACGAGTTGGCAAGTCACCAATGCGCTCAATAACTTGGACGTTTTGGAGGGCTCGATTGACGAGGTACCCGCCGAAGGGACCCTGGCACCGGACAGCTATGAGTTCCAACCTGGTGACAGCCCCGCGTCGTTGATCGAACGTATGGTCAACGCGCAGGCCGCGTTCTTGGCCGAGGCTTGGGCTGGCCGTGCAGAAGGCCTGCCCCTGCAATCACCGGAAGAAGCGTTGATCCTTGCGAGCATCGTCGAAAAGGAAACTGGCGTGGCCGAAGAACGACGCCAGGTGGCAAGCGTCTTTGTGAACCGTCTTAATCAGGGCATGAAGTTGCAGACCGACCCCACGGTGATCTACGGCATCACCAAGGGAGAGGGCGTATTAGGACGCGGCTTGCGGCAATCTGAGCTGCGGCGGGAAACTCCGTGGAACACTTACGTCATTCCTGCGTTACCCCCAACACCCATTGCAAACCCGGGTCGCGAAAGCATCCTTGCGGCGCTTGATCCTGATAGCACAGAATTCATCTTTTTCGTCGCTGACGGCACCGGCGGCCATGCATTTGCAACTAATCTGGACGACCACAATCGGAATGTGGCCCGGTGGCGCGAGATTGAGGCGGAACGCGCAGCGAGCGACGGCGGCTAGCCAGATCTGAGGGTAAACGAAACAAAAACGTGGGCGCACGGTGGTGCTGCCCGCTTTTTTGCGCTGTCCGCCCAACTGATGTAGATTGTCGCTTGTCAGAAAGGTACGGGGAAGGTGCCGCCTGACAAACTGTATCGGACGGGAACCAGTACAGGCACGATCAATGACATCATCAACTGACCCGCCGCGCGGCACTCCCGCGCAGGCGCAGGACCGTCGCGCGGAATTTCGAGGAATGTTCTCTGAAATTCGGCGGATGATGGTTTTCTATGCCGTCAATCCTGGCTTGAAAGGCTTTGTTACGCCGCAGGTCATTACGCAAAAGTTGGATGAACTGCAGAGTTTGCAGGTCCTTCTGCTGAAAGCTGAAGAGGCCCTCTATGACACTCCCAAAGCAGAAGAAGATGGCGTCGCCGTTGACGTTGAAAGGCTACGGGTTGAGATCGGGCGCAAGCTTGATCGCATCCGCGCCGTCCTGGATGCAGGAGCAGTTTCTGAAGGACCTGACACCGCGTGAGTTAGACGCACTCCCGTATTTGTTCGCCTTTTGGGCGATGCCGCACCAGTTCCCCCCCAGCGGGGACTGGCGGACTTGGGTCATATTGGGTGGCCGCGGCGCAGGCAAAACACGGGCGGGCGCGGAATGGGTCCGGGGGCTGGCCGAATCCACGGGAGAGGGTTCTGCCAGACGCATCGCGCTGGTCGGCGAAACCATTGAGCAGGCACGCGAAGTGATGATCTTTGGCGAAAGCGGGATCCTTGCCATTTCGCCGCCAGCGATGCGACCGATCTGGGTTTCGGGGCGTAAGATGTTGCAGTGGGAGAACGGCGCGACAGCCCAGCTTTTTTCGGCTTTTGATCCTGAAAGTCTACGAGGTCCTCAATTTGATGCGGCCTGGGTGGATGAACTTGCAAAGTGGCCGCAGCCTGAAGTGGCATGGGATATGCTGCAATTCGGGTTGCGGCTGGGAGATACGCCGCGCGCGGCGGTCACAACAACGCCGCGTAACGTTCCGTTGTTGCGGCGGCTGCTTGACACAAATGGAACGGTGACGACATCAGCCACGACTTTTGACAACGCGGCCAACCTCGCGCCGAGTTTTCTGCGCGAGGTTGAACAGCGTTATGGCGGGACCCGGTTGGGCCGACAGGAGCTTGAAGGTGTCCTTTTGACAGACACGAAAGGTGGGTTGTGGGACATGGCACGGGTCGCAGGCTCGGCCGTCCTGGCAGCCCCGGAACTTGATAGGGTCATCGTCGCCGTCGATCCGCCTGTCACCGGGCATGCGGGTTCTGATGCCTGCGGCATTATTGTTGCGGGGGTTGTGATGGATGGGCCGCCATTCGAATGGCAGGCCTATGTGCTGGAAGACGCCAGCATTGAAAAGGCAACCCCGCTGGAATGGGCCAAAGCCGCAGTGGACGCCATGCAGCGGCATGACGCAGACAAGCTGGTCGCAGAAGTCAATCAAGGCGGCGACATGGTGGAGACGATTATTCGCAGCATCGATCCGCTGGTGCCAGTCACGGCGGTGCGCGCGTCGCGCGGCAAGGTGGCGCGTGCCGAACCCGTCGCGGCCCTTTACGCGCAGGGGCGGGTGACGCATTTGCGAGGTCTGGGTGCGCTGGAAGATGAAATGGCCTTGATGACCGTGCAGGGATTCGAGGGCAGGGGGTCGCCAGACCGGGTAGACGCGCTTGTCTGGGCGCTGACCGAGCTGATGCTCGTGCCCGCCCAAAAGTGGCGGACGCCCCAGGTGAGAGGCCTTTAGGAAGCGTCTTTGGGCGCCCACGACCACCGCGCGGTGGTCTGGCAAAATAGTAATTCTCTCGCTGCAAACTGCTGAAACGATCAAGACGGTGCGCCCCGATGCGGTGCGATCAAGGAGATGTGGATGTTCCAATTATTCGGCAAGGGCGACAAGACAGCGGCTGCTGTTGCAGAGACCAAAGCCTCGGCCGCGGGGCGTGTCATGGCGTGGTCGTCGCAAGGGCGTGTCGCATGGACGTCGCGCGACACCGTGTCATTGACGCAGGCGGGCTTTACCGGAAATCCGATCGGGTTTCGCGCAGTCAAATTGATTGCCGAAGCTGCTGCTTCTGTGCCGCTGAACTTGCAGGATGCAGAACGGCGCTATGATACTCATCCGGTCATCTCACTGTTGTCACGTCCGAACGGCGGGCAAGGTCGTGCAGAGCTATTGGAAGCGCTATTTGGTCAGCTTTTGTTGACCGGTAATGCCTATCTGGAAGCCGTGGGCGACGAAGGCTTGCCGGTTGAATTACACGTATTGCGGTCTGATCGGGTTCGGCTGGTACCTGGAAGCGATGGTTGGCCTGTTGCTTATGAATACAGCGTCAGCGGACGCAAACATCGGTTTGATGTGCAGGGCGGACTGAGCCCCGTCTGTCACATCAAGAGCTTTCACCCACAAGATGACCACTACGGCTTTTCGCCCATTCAGGCGGCTGCCAGCGCCATTGACGTGCATAACGCCGCGTCGGGCTGGTCCAAGGCATTGCTGGATAATGCGGCGCGACCGTCTGGCGCAATTGTCTACAAGGGGGCGGATGCACAATCGCAGTTGAGCCAGGATCAGTATGACCGCCTGCTGAACGAGATGGAGACGCACCATCAAGGTGCGCGTAATGCAGGCCGCCCGATGTTGCTGGAAGGTGGGCTTGATTGGAAGCCCATGGGCTTTTCGCCATCTGACATGGAATTCCAAAAGACAAAGGAGGCTGCAGCACGCGAAATTGCCATCGCTTTTGGTGTGCCGCCAATGTTGTTGGGAATTCCGGGTGACGCCACCTACGCCAACTATCAAGAGGCGAACCGCGCGTTTTATCGTCTGACGGTTTTGCCGCTCGCGACGCGGGTCACAAGCGCGATTGCCGATTGGCTGTCTGATTTCACGGGTGAGCAGGTCGAACTGCGTCCCGATCTTGATCAGATCCCGGCGCTGTCGATCGAGAGGGACGCGCAATGGCGCAGGGTCTCGGACGCATCGTTTCTGACCTCTGCTGAAAAACGGAACTTGTTGGGGCTCCCGAGTCTGGAGGTGGGCGATGAAGGATAACATTGTCGACATCGCAACAAAATCACGGCCCGTTGCACAGCTTCCAGTGACCGATTTTTGGTTTGCGCAGGTGGATGCACGCCTGACCCGGATCGAGGTGATCATTCGACGGCTGGAGTGGCAAATTCTGATGTTGGTGTGCGGTGCCGCGGCACTGCTGCTGTTTGAAGTTTTCCAGACATTTTCTTCTCTGACCTGAATGCCGAAGGGACACAACATGACACTTGAGCACAAGTTCTGCCAAATCGATTCTGGTTTGACGGTCACTGGTGGGGCAGAGATTTCTGGTTATGCCTCGCTTTTCGGAAAGACCGATCAGGGCGGCGATATCGTGAGCAAAGGTGCATATGGTAATGCACTGAAGATACTGCAGGACAAGGGGCGCACCGTCAAAATGCTGTGGCAGCATGACCCTGCGCAACCGATAGGGGTTTGGGACGAAATCCGAGAGGATGCCAAGGGCCTTTGGGTCAAAGGACGCATTCTGAAAGATGTAGCCAAAGGCCGGGAGGCAGCGGCCTTGATCGAAGCGGGCGCGATAGATGGCTTGTCCATCGGATACCGTACGGTGCGCGCCACAAAGGACTCCAACGGCGGCCGTGTGCTGTCAGAACTAGAGCTGTGGGAGGTGTCGCTTGTGACGTTTCCCATGCTTCCCGATGCGCGGGTGGCGGCCAAGGCCGGTGATCCGGCTGATGCCACATTGCGCGAACTGGCGGCGGTTTTTCATGCCGCCCGATCCGAGTTGACCGGCACCGACAGCTGATCAACGCCACCCACGACAAGAGGACCAACATGACAAAGACCGAGACCAAGTCTCGGACCGGAGAGGACGTGTCTCCGGCCGAGGAATTGCGGACCGCGATCAGCGGTTTCGTGAGCGAATTCAAAACCTTCTCAACCGGCGTTGACGCCAAACTTCAAAAACAGGAAGACCGCATGAACAAGCTTGACCGTAAGACAATGATGGCGGGCCGCCCCGCGCTGGCCTCGGCTGCTGCCGATGATGCGCCGCACCAGAAGGCCTTTGGCGCTTATCTGCGAACTGGCGATGATGATGGGCTGCGCGGGCTATCGCTGGAAGGTAAAGCGATGAGCACGACAGTCGCAGCAGACGGCGGATATCTTGTTGATCCGCAAACAGCTGAGGCGATCCAAAGTACGCTGAGCAGCACCGCATCGATCCGGGCAATTGCGACAGTCGTGAACGTGGACGCAACATCATACGATGTACTGGTTGATCACACCGAACTCGGCGCTGGTTGGGCGACCGAAGTGGGCACGGTCGATGAAACCGACAGCCCGCAAATTGATCGTATTTCAATTGCGCTGCATGAATTGTCAGCCTTGCCAAAGGCCAGCCAGCGCCTGCTGGATGACAGCGCCTTTGACATTGAAGGCTGGCTGGCCGGTCGGATCGCTGACAAGTTTGCGCGGTCAGAAGCAGACGCATTTGTAAATGGTGACGGGGTCGATAAGCCGCGCGGGATCATGTCCTATCCGACGGTCGACAATGATGTCTGGACATGGGGAAACCTGGGCTATGTGCCCACTGGTGTTGATGGCGGTTTGGGTGCCGCGGATGCAATCATCGATCTGGTCTACGCGCTTGGTGCGGAATATCGCGCGGGTGCGGCCTTTGTGATGAACAGCCGCACAGCGGGCCTTGTGCGCAAGCTCAAGGACGCAGATGGACGGTTTTTGTGGTCTGACGGTTTGGCCGCTGGTGAGCCGGCACGTCTGCTGGGGTATCCGGTGTTGATCGCCGAAGATATGCCGGACGCTGGTTCTGATACGACACCTGTTGCGTTTGGAGACTTTTCCGCTGGCTACACGGTTGCAGAGCGCCCTGATTTGCGTGTGTTGCGCGATCCGTTCTCGGCTAAACCTCATGTTCTTTTCTACGCCACCAAGCGCGTCGGTGGTGCGGTAAGCGACTTTGCCGCCATCAAACTTCTGAAATTTGGCACCAGCTAAGCCAAACGCCTAAGGTCGCGACCCCGTGGGGTCGGGGCCTTTACCCGAAGGCGCTGTACGCCCTTGGCGTTGTCCCACTGCTCTGATCCGTCCGAGCAACGTCGGGGGAACGCCGCGCCTTCGGGATCCTAGTCCGATCTACCAGCCCTTGCGGAGAAGCTTCGATGATGTTGACCGAACTGACCACTGTGCCACCCACTGTGTTGCCAGTGGCCCAATTCAAGAACCATTTGCGTTTGGGCTCGGGCTTTGCGGACGACGGGCTGCAAGACGAAACACTCGAGGGGTTTTTGCGTGCCGCGCTCGCTGCGATTGAAGCGCGGACGGGCAAGATCCTGATCACACGCGATTTCGCCTGGAGCATCACAGCTTGGCGAGATGAACAGCGTCAGCCCCTGCCATTAGCGCCGGTGCACGCAATCTTGCGCATGGTGCTGACTTCAAATTCTGGGTTGGAGACTCTGGTTCCTGACCATCGCTATGCGTTGGAGAAGGACGATCAACGCCCATCCGTCGTGGCGACAGCAAGTTGCCTGCCCAGCATTCCGAGTGGTGGGAGTCTGAAAGTCGAGGTCGTGGCTGGTTATGGACCCGATTGGACGGATCTTCCGATTGATTTGCGCCAGGCGGTCATGATGCTCGCTGCGCATTTTTATGAATACCGGCACGAGGCTGCCCTTCACGGTGGAACGATGCCATTTGGCGTATCGGCATTGATTGATCGATACCGGACCGTGCGCCTGTTCATGGGGAACGGCAAATGAAGCCTCCACTCTTGAATCGGTTGATGATCCTCGAAGATAGCTATCGTCAGCCTGACGGTGCCGGTGGATATACCACACAGTGGCAGCCGCTAGGTCAAATCTGGGCTGAGGTAAGTGCTGGGGCGGGGCGGGAGTTGGCGGACAATGCGATGCCGCTGTCCCGCGTTCCATGCCGCATTACCGTGCGCGCGGCACCAGTTGGGGCGCCATCGCGCCCACAAGCCGGGCAGCGATTTCGCGAGGGCACGCGCATTTATGGCATCACGGCCGTTGCAGAGCAGGATCACGCCGGCCGCTATTTGCTGTGTCAGGCCTATGAGGAGGTGGCGGTATGAGCTACGCGCTGTCATCGGCCTTGCAATCGGCCGTCTTTCAACACCTCACAAGCGACGCGGCCCTTGGCGCGATTGTCGGAACCGACATTTTTGACGCGATCCCGCGCGGTGCCGTGCCCCCGCTCTATGTCGCGCTCGGCCCCGAGACGGTGCGGGATGCTTCCGCGGGCGGTGTCCATGGGGCTTGGCATGATTTCACCGTGACGGTGGTCAGTGAACGCACCGGATTTGCACAGGCCAAGGATGCAGCGGGTGCTGTGTCAGATGCCTTGGTTGATGCTGATTTGGTTTTGGGGCGCGGCCAGCTGATCGGCATTTTCTTTCGGCGCGCCAAGGCGGCGCGCGTTGGGACCGGCAACACGCGGCGGATTGATCTGACCTTCAGCGCGCGCGTTTCGGACGAATAGAAATTTTCTGACAAGGAGTGACAGCATGGCTGCGCAAAACGGCAAAGACCTTCTGATCAAGATTGATATGACGGGCGCTGGCCTGTTTGAAACTGCGGCAGGGCTGCGGGCAACGCGGATCAGTTTCAACGCAGAAACGGTTGATGTGACAAGCCTCGAAAGCACCGGTGGCTGGCGTGAGTTGCTGGCAGGGGCAGGGGTTAAGACCGCCGCGATCACAGGGTCTGGAATTTTCAAAGACGCCAGCACGGATGAACGTGTCCGCCAGGTTTTCTTTGATGGCGACACGCCACGTTATCAGGTGGTGATCCCGGACTTTGGCACTGTGGAAGGTGCGTTTCAAATTACGACTCTTGAATATGCAGGCACCCACAACGGTGAAGCCACGTTCGAGATGGCACTGTCGTCTGCTGGCGAATTGACATTCACGGCGCTGAGCTGATGGCAAACCCGCTGGCAGGCGAAGTCACCATCACAATAGACGGTGTCCCGCATTGCGCCAAGTTGACACTGGGTGCCTTGGCAGAGCTGGAAGATGCCCTTGACGAAGACAATCTGCTGAACCTTGTTCAGCGGTTTGAAACGGGCCGCTTTGCCAGCCGGGATGTCGTTGCCCTGATCGTCGCAGGATTGCGTGGCGGCGGATGGACAGGCACCGCCACCGATTTGATGACGGCGGACATTGGCGGTGGTCCGGTTGAGGCTGCGAAACTTGCTGCAACGTTGTTGGCTCGTGCCTTCACACCGCCTGCTTAGACCGATCATGGATTGGCCCGCTTTGATGCACGCTGGATTGCATCATCTTCGACTGACGCCCGAAACTTTCTGGCGTTTGTCGCCCGCAGAACTGGCTTTGATGCTGGGTCTTGGGGCAGGAAACCGCCCCCTCGATCGGGACCGACTGAATGATTTGCTGCGGATTTATCCGGATGCGCCGCACAAAAGGGAAGAACAGCATGGATGATATTGACCGCCTTGACGATCTGGAAGCGAATATCAGCGCGCTTGAGCAGACGCTGGGCGAAGCATCTTCGCTGACAGCCAGTTTTGATAGTGAGTTGCGCGGTATGCAGGCGACGTTGGGTGACACAACCCGCGACCTCGGCAATCTGGAACGCGGCTTTGCCAGCGGATTGCGCAAGGCATTTGACGGTCTGATCTTCGATGGAGTGAAGCTGTCGGATGCTTTGAATTCCGTTGCGCAGTCGATGATCAACACCGCCTATTCGGCGGCATTATCGCCGGTCACGGATCACTTCGGCGGGTTGTTGTCCGATGGGGTCAACGCGGCCGTTTCTGGAATGATGCCTTTCGCCGATGGCGCGCCATTCAGCCAGGGCCGAGTCATGCCGTTTGCACGGGGGGGTGTTGTTTCTTCAGCGACGACATTTCCGATGCGTGGAGGCACCGGTTTGATGGGTGAAGCGGGACCGGAAGCGATTATGCCGCTGGCCCGGGGTGCGGATGGCAAGTTGGGCGTGCGTGGCGGGGCCGGTGGCTCTGTGAACGTCACAATGAATATTTCGACCCCCGATGCGGCGTCCTTTCAACGTTCGCAAGGGCAGATTGCCGCACAGATGGCTCGCGCATTGGGGCGCGGTCAACGGAACCGCTAAGAGGATCAGATATGTCATTTCATGAAGTGCGCTTTCCCGCGAACCTGAGCCTTGGTGCGATTGGAGGGCCGGAAAGACGGACCGAGGTTGTCACGCTCGCCAATGGATTTGAGGAGCGGAACACGCCCTGGGCCCATTCGCGTCGCCGCTATGATGCAGGTATGGCTTTGCGTTCGCTGGATGATGTTGAGGATCTGGTGACCTTTTTTGAGGCCCGGCAAGGCCAGTTGTTCGGGTTCCGTTGGAAAGACTGGGGCGATTACAAGTCCTCGCGCCCCTCTCAGAACGTATCGTCCGCCGATCAGATCATCATGACCGGTGACGGCGTGACGCTGACTGCACAACTCTCCAAAACGTATGCTTCCGGACCGCAGTCATATCAGCGGATCATCAAAAAGCCCGTTGCCGGGAGTGTTCTTGTTTCTGTGGATGGTGCCGATCTGCAAGACGGGTTGGATTTCACGGTCGATACAGCAAGCGGAGTTGTCACCCTGACCCAGCCACCGGGACCAGGATTGACTGTTCGTGCGGGTTTTGAATTTGATGTGCCTGTACGCTTCGATTCAGACCGGATTGCCACGGCCATTGCAAATTTTCAGGCGGGTCAAGCACCGTCAGTCCCCGTGGTGGAGGTGCGTCTATGAGCACGCAAGCCCTTCACGATCATCTGAAAACCGGCCAAACGCACGTTTGCCAGTGTTGGGCGATCACGCGTAAGGACGGAATGACGTATGGTTTTACGGACCATGACAACGCGTTGACATTTGAAGGGATCACCTTTCAAGCAGACAGTGGGATGAGCGCAAAGGCTCTTGCTGCGAGCACTGGCCTGTCGGTGAATAACACCGAAGCGCTTGGATTATTGCAGTCAAACGCATTGGACGAGGCCGACATTGTCGCCGGACGGTTCGACAATGCGCAAGTGACCACCTGGTTGGTTCAATGGGACGAAGTTGCAAATCGTCAGGTACGGTTCAAGGGCACGATTGGAGAGATCACCCGTCGCGCCGGCCAGTTCGAGGCTGAGCTACGCGGTCAGACGGATGCGTTGAATCAGCCACAGGGGCGGTCCTATCTGCGCAGTTGCTCGGCTGTGCTTGGGGACGACCGATGCGCCGTTAATCTTGCTTCCGCAACATTCCGTCACTCGACCAGCATCATCAGTGTGACAGATAGCCGAACATTTGTGGTCAGTGCGGGAAGCTATGATGACAAATGGTTCGAACAGGGAAAGTTGACGGTGAATTCTGGTTCGGCATCGGGCTTGACGGGCGCTGTAAAGCACGACGTCAGAACCGGATCGCATCGTCGAGTAACGCTTTGGCATCCGATCCGGGCTGAGATCATCAGCGGGGACGCTGTCCAGTTGGACGCAGGGTGCGACAAGCGTGCTGCAACGTGCCGTGTCAAATTTGGCAATCTGGTTAACTTTCAGGGGTTTCCGGACATGCCGGGCGAAGATTGGATGGTTTCCGTGCCGCGTTCATTTGATGACAGTGATGGTGGGAGCCTTGTGAGGTGAACGCCATTGTGGAGGAAGCGCGACGCTGGATTGGGACGCCTTATACGCATCAGGCCTCTGTGCGGGGGGCCGGGTGTGATTGTTTGGGTCTGATCCGAGGGGTCTGGCGCAGTCTTTACGTCACAGAGCCGGAAGTGATCCCGAACTATACCGCTGATTGGGGCGAGCCGCAGGAAGAAGAGTTATTGCTGAATGCGGCGTCTCGTCACCTGAACCGAAAGCATCCAGTAACTGCCATGGAAGACGGTGATGTGTTGCTGTTTCGGATGCGAGCCGACGGTATCGCCAAGCACCTAGGCATCCTGAGCCGGTCTGGAGATGCGCCCCAGTTCATCCACGCCTATTCCGGTCACGGTGTCGTCGAAAGTCCCCTGAGTGGGCCTTGGCTGCGTCGATTGGCTGCCCGTTTCGCGTTTCAAGAAGGATAAACAGACATGGCGACGATAGTATTGTCTGCGGCAGGCGCGGCTTTTGGCGGCTCGATTGGTGGATCGGTGCTTGGCCTTTCCATGGCAACGGTGGGTCGCGCCGCTGGTGCGGCACTGGGCCGGGTCATTGATCAACAGGTTCTTGGGGCCGGGTCCGAGCCGGTCGAGGTTGGTCGCGTTGATCGTTTCCGGCTGACCGGTGCAAGTGAGGGCATGGCCGTTCAGCAGGTGTTTGGACGCATGCGCGTACCAGGTCAGGTGATCTGGGCCACAAATTTCCTTGAATCACAGACCACGTCTGGTGGTGGCAAAGGTGCGGCAACCCAACCAAACACGACTGAGTTCGGCTATACCGTCAGCCTTGCGATCGCGCTTTGCGAGGGCGAAATCACGAGGGTGGGTCGGGTCTGGGCGGACGGGACCGAAATAGCACCGCAAGTGCTGAACATGCGGACTTACAAAGGTACCAGTGTCCAGCAACCTGATCCCAAAATCGTTGCCGTCGAAGGGGCAGATCATGCGCCAGCTTACCGCGGCATCGCCTATGTCGTCCTTGAAGATCTCGAACTGGGACAATTCGGAAACCGTGTGCCGCAATTGACGTTTGAGGTGATGCGCCCATCAGAACCTGATGAACCACGCGACCGAGCTGACATTGCCAGGCAGGTCAGGGGGGTTGCCATGATCCCCGGGACCGGTGAGTTCTCGCTCTCGACGGGGCCGGTTTACCTGAGCGGCGCGTATGGCGAGCAGATTGCGATCAATGAAAACACTCCGTCAGGTCAAAGCGACTTTCTCACCGCCACGGCCGCACTGACCGAAGAGATGCCAGCGTGCAAGTCGGTGTCACTGGTGGTATCGTGGTTTGGGACCGACTTGCGTTGTGGCGCCTGTGAAGTTGCCCCGAAAGTAGAGCAAAAAACTGCCGAAGGTGACCCTATCGCCTGGCGCGTTGCCGATATCGAGCGGGCAGAGGCTGGTATCGTGCCACAACTTGATGGTCGTCCTGTTTATGGCGGGACTCCCGGGGACCAATCTGTCGTCGAAGCAATCAAAGAACTACGGGCACAGGGGCAACGCCCCATGTTCTATCCATTCATATTGATGGAACAGATGAGCGGAAACGGTTTGCCTGATCCTTGGAGTAGTTCGGCATCTCAAGCAGTGTTGCCTTGGCGCGGGCGTATCACGACGTCAAAGGCTCCGGGTCAACCGGGATCACCGGATGAAACGGCGACGGCAACGGCGCAGGTTGACGCGTTCTTCGGAACGGCGTCACCATCTGACTTCACGATTGACGGCGAAGCGGTCCACTATACTGGCCCATCCGAATGGCGATATCGGCGGTTCATTCTCCATTATGCGCATCTTTGTGCCGCAGCGGGTGGCGTTTCGGCCTTCTGCATTGGATCAGAAATGGTGGCGCTGACACAGATCCGCGGAGCAGGCGGAAGTTTTCCGGCCGTCGATGCGCTGTGCCAGCTTGCTGCCGAATGCCGGGCGATCTTGGGGCCGTCTTGCAAGATTTCATATGCTGCCGATTGGTCGGAATATCACGGCTATCAGCCAGTTGGGACATCAGACAAACACTTTCACCTCGACCCCCTTTGGGCCGACCCAAATATCGATTTCATCGGCATCGACAATTATATGCCGCTCTCGGACTGGCGGGACGGGTCGGATCATGTCGATGCATCTTGGAATTCCATCTACAACCTCGACTACCTGCAATCCAACATCACCGGTGGTGAAGGATATGATTGGTACTATGCAACCCAAGCAGATCGTGATGCGCAAAACCGTACCCCAATCACCGACGGTGATGGCGAGCCATGGGTTTGGCGCTACAAGGATTTGCCCGGCTGGTGGTCGAACCCGCACCACAACCGCATCAATGGACAACGGCAAGCGACGTCAACAAGTTGGGTCCCCGAATCCAAGCCAATCTGGTTCACCGAATTCGGTTGTGCGGCCATCGACAAAGGGACCAATCAGCCCAATAAATTTCTTGACCCAAAATCGTCAGAATCCTTCATGCCGTTCTATTCAAACGGCCTGCGCGATGACTTCATGCAGATGCAGTATTTGCGTGCCTTTTACGGGCATTACGCAGTCAGCGCGAACAATCCACTTGGCACCGGCGCCTACAACGGTCGGATGATCGATATGTCACGGGCCCATGTCTGGGCATGGGATGCGCGTCCGTTTCCGTTCTTCCCTGCGAATGCAAGTCTGTGGTCGGATGGGGATAATTACGCCCGGGGGCATTGGCTGAACGGGCGCACGTCATCCCGGACCTTAGCAAGTGTGGTCGCGGAAATCTGCGAACGCGCGGGTGTCACCCAGTACGATGTCAGCAAGCTTTACGGACTGGTGCGCGGATATGTTGTGACAGACGCCGGCAGCGCACGCGCGGCACTGCAGCCGCTCATGCTGGCCTATGGATTTGAGGTAGTTGAACGGGACGGTACGCTGGTCTTTTTCAACCGAGATGGCGCTTCAGTGGCGATGCTGACGCATGACGATCTTGCCCTGGATGAGGAGAAGGACACCGTCACTGTGCACACACGTCATCCTGCGGCAGAGGTGGCCGGCCGCGTGCAGGTCGGATACCTTGATGCTGAAGGCGATTACGAAGCCGCGGTGAGCGAAACGATTCATCCCGACGATCAGACCACGACAATTTCGCGGTCGGAATTTCCGCTTGCCCTGACCCGAACCGAAGGCGCAAAGATTGCCGCGCGTTGGACGCATGAGGCTCGGGTTGCAAAAGACAGTGTGACGTTTGCATTGCCGCCGTCACAAACGTCAATCGGTGCGGGCGACATCATCGATTTACGCGACAATGGTAGGCAGGGATTGTTCCGGATTGACCGGACCGAAAATGCAGGTCTTGTCATGGCTGAGGCAACGCGGATCGACCAGGAAATCTATCTGCCGCAATCGATGGTGGAGGAAACGGCGCGACTTAGACCGTTCAAAGCGCCGACCCCGGTAGAAGCGGTGTTCATGGATCTGCCACTTTTGACAGGTGATGAGACCCCGCATGAGCCGCATCTGGCGATCACCGCAAGCCCCTGGAAAGGGTCAGTCGCGGTTTATGCTTCATCCCAGGACAACAACTATGCTTTGCAGGATGTGGTCAGCGACCGCAGCACGATTGGGGTCACGCAAACAGCGCTTGCAAAGGGGCCAACCGGTATTTGGGATCGCAGAACGGTACGGGTCAAGCTTGTCAGTGGCGGGTTGAGTTCGGCGACGCAAGAAGCAGTGCTTTCCGGCGCGAACTCAATCGCAATCGGAGATGGATCAACCGACCAATGGGAGGTCTTCCAGTTTTTGCACGCAACGTTGGTCGATCAACGCACTTACGATTTGAGCGGCCTCTTACGTGGCCAATCCGGTTCCGATGGTGTTGTGCCCGATGCATGGCCAGCTGGATCAAAGGTTGTTCTTCTCGACGGCCGACCATCGCAGGTTTCGATCCCGAGTGCAGCGCGCGGAACTCCCCGTCACTATCGGTATGGCCCGGTTATCAGGGCGTATTCTGATCGTAGCTATCGCCATCAGGAGCTGACATTTAAGGGTAACGGCTATCGTCCCTACTCAGTGGCACATCTACGGGCGGAGCTGATGAGCGGTGATCTCCATGTTGACTGGATCAGGCGCACCCGGATCGACGGCGACATTTGGTCGGATGGTGAAGTGCCATTAGGTGAAGAAACAGAGGCCTATATCCTTCGTGTCCAGCAAGGACAAAGCATCTTGCGTGAAGAAGCGCTGGTGCAACCAAGTTGGACATATAGTGCCGCAGCACAGACCGCAGACACCGGCGGTGCAGACTTTGAGATCGCTGTTGCACAGGTGTCTGCCCGCTACGGTACTGGGCCATTTCAGACCATCAAAGTGAGCCAGTCCTGATGCGTCCGGTCTATCCAAGCGATTTGCAAGACGCTGCACGCGCACTTTTGCGCGCGCAACATCAGGATCGGCCCGTAATGGCACGCGTTATCCTACTCCGGGCAGACATCGCCGACCGTTTTCGCAAACGACACAAACGGCCTCATCCTGAATTTGGTTCCGGCACAATTGGTGCGGCAGCTCGTAGTTTCGAACGCAGTGCTTTGCCGCGCGCTTGCGATGCCGAATATCTCAGATGTTTGAGGATCATGATCGAAGCCCAACTTGATCCCCCCGAGCATCATCTGTCGTGATGCAGCCGATCAAACCTTTGTTCTTTGAGATTTGTGCCTATCTGGGGTAAGCACGACCCGAACAAAGGAGATGCGACATGGCCGAAGCCCGCCCAAACCTGCACGAAGTCGATCCTGTTTGGCTGCGCATCTGCGAAGAGGCGCAGGAGAGTGTGGAACGGGAGCCGTTGATCGGTGCGCTGGTGCATGATGGCGTCCTGCAGCATGCCGGGTTCGACCATGCGCTTGGCTATCGGCTGGCGATGAAGCTGGCATCAAGTGAAATGTCGGCACAAACCGTCAGTGAAATTGCGCGGATGGCCTATACGGCAGAGCCAAGCCTGACCCAGGATGCCCGCGCGGATCTGGTCGCAACTTACGACCGTGATCCAGCATGCCATCGCTTTATCCAGCCGTTGATGTTCTTCAAGGGATTTCAGGCCGTGCAGGCCTACCGTCTCGGTCATCACCTCTTTACGACAGGGCAGCATGATTTGGCCTATTTTGTGCAAATGCGTGTGTCAGAGGTTTTTGGCGTTGATATCCATCCTGCCGCCACCATTGGTAAGGGCATTATGATTGATCATGCCCATTCCATCGTCATCGGTGAAACGGCGGTTGTCGGCGATAACGTTTCGATGCTGCATTCAGTCACACTGGGTGGTACGGGCAAAGAAGAGGAAATTCGGCATCCGACCATCGGCAACGGGGTCCTGATCGGGGCCGGGGCCAAAGTTCTGGGCAATATTACCGTTGGGCATTGCAGCCGCATCGCTGCGGGTTCGGTTGTGTTGCAGGATGTTCCACCCATGAAGACTGTGGCAGGTGTCCCCGCAAAGATTGTTGGGGAAGCGGGATGTTCGCAGCCATCAGTGACCATGCACCAGATGCTGGGACAGGTTGATTAAAACGCAAAAACGTCGCTAGAAATCAAAACGCCGGGCAATTTGCCCGGCGTTTCTCGTTCTTGGGACCGTTTAGGCCAACATTGTCATGGGGCTTTCCAGATTGTCCTTGATGGCCTGCAATAAGTTTGCGCCAAGGGCACCATCAATGACACGGTGATCGACTGACAGGGTCACCGACATGACCATGCCTACCGTTAGTTCACCATCTGCGCCGACGATCGGCTTTTTCACGCCTGCGCCGACAGCAAGAATGGCGGCATGTGGCGGATTGATGATGGCATCAAAGTTGTCGATGCCAAACATGCCGAGGTTCGAAATCGCGAAGCTGCCGCCCTGGTATTCATGTGGTGCAAGCTTGCGGTCACGCGCGCGGCTGGCCAAATCCTTCATTTCGGCAGACAAGGCAGAAAGCGACTTCATCTCTGCATCTTTCAGAACCGGTGTGAACAAGCCGCCCTCAATTGCGACTGCCACTGCGACGTCAGATTTTTCAAACTTCAGCGTCCGATCGCCGGCCCAAACAGCGTTGGCTTCCGGCACCTGTTGCAGCGCCAGTGCACAGGCCTTGATAATGAAATCGTTGACCGAGAGTTTTACCCCGCGCGGTTCAAGTTGCTTGTTCAACTGGCTGCGGAACTTCATCAGCGCATCAAGTTGGATGTCGCGACGCAGATAAAAGTGCGGCACCGATTGCTTGGCTTCGGTCAGGCGAGCCGCAATGGTCTTGCGCATGCCGTCCAGTTTGACTTCTTCGAAGGGGCGACCTTCGTAGGTCTTTATCACGACGTCGGTGCTTGGACCGGTCGCCACGGCTGCTGGCGGGGTTTCTGCCTTAGCGGCGGGTGCGGAAGCAGGCATGGCACCGGGCGTAGCGTTCTCGACGTCCGCCTTCACGATCCGGCCGTGTGGGCCCGACCCTGAGATAGTTGCAAGATCAAGACCCTTGTCCGCTGCTATCCGCCGGGCCAAAGGCGATGCGAAGACCCGGTTGCCGTCCTTTGATGGTGCA
Organism: uncultured Paracoccaceae bacterium; assembly: GCA_947493335.1. Taxonomy (GTDB): domain Bacteria; phylum Pseudomonadota; class Alphaproteobacteria; order Rhodobacterales; family Rhodobacteraceae; genus CANMYO01. The sequence continues at coordinate 908,816 of CANLQO010000001.1, forward strand.
GCGGGGGCAGGGGACGCCGTTGGCGCGGGCGCAGATGTGTTTTCTGCAGGGGCCTCGGGGGCCGCCGCTGCTGTCGAGGCAGAGACATCGCCAATGTCGTCGGCACTTTCGCCATCTTCCAGCAGAACGGCGATGACATCGTTGACTTTCACGCCTTCGGTCCCTTCGGGCACGATGATCTTGCCGATCACGCCTTCATCGACGGCTTCAAACTCCATCGTGGCCTTGTCAGTCTCAATCTCGGCCATCACGTCTCCGGATGACACTGTGTCACCCTCTTTGACGAGCCATTTTGCAAGCGTCCCTTCCTCCATGGTCGGGGACAGGGCGGGCATCAGAATTTCTGTCGGCATCGCGCGTTCTCCTTACCGGTAGGTGACTTTTTTGACGGCTTCGATGACCTCATCGGTGGTCAGCAAAGCGTGCCGTTCAAGGTTTGCGGCGTAGGGCATTGGCACGTCCTTGCCGGTGCAGGTGATCACCGGTGCGTCAAGGTAGTCGAATGCTTCTTGCATCACCGTGCTGGCAATGTAGCCGCCAACGCTGCCTTGTGGCCAACCTTCTTCAACCGTGACAAGCCGATTGGTCTTTCTCACTGACGCAAGGATTGCAGGCATATCCATCGGCCGCAGCGTCCGCAGGTTGATCACCTCGGCGTTGATCCCTTCGTCAGCCAGCTTTTGTGCAGCTTCAAGCGCGTAGGTCATACCAATCCCGAAGGACACGATGGTCACATCGTCGCCCGCGCGCTCAATCTTCGCCTTGCCGAACGGAATGGTGAAATCGTCCATGACCGGGACATCAAATGACCGACCATATAGGATCTCGTTCTCAAGGAAGATGACCGGGTTGTCGTCGCGGATCGCCGTTTTCATCAGACCTTTGGCATCGGCTGCCGAGTAGGGCATCACGACCTTCAAACCGGGCACCTGCATATACCAAGCGGCATAATCCTGCGAATGCTGCGCGCCTACGCGGGCGGCGGCACCGTTCGGCCCGCGGAACACCATCGGCGCGCCCATCTGGCCGCCCGACATATAGAGCGTCTTCGCCGCAGAGTTGATAATATGGTCAATGGCTTGCATGGCGAAGTTAAACGTCATGAATTCGACAATCGGACGCAGGCCGCCAAAGGCTGCGCCGACACCAATCCCGGCAAAGCCATGTTCGGTGATCGGCGTGTCTATGACCCGCTTTGCTCCAAATTCATCCAGCAAACCCTGCGAGATCTTATAGGCACCCTGATATTCGGCGACCTCTTCCCCCATCAGGAAGACATGTTCGTCGCGGCGCATCTCCTCGGCCATTGCATCGCGAAGGGCTTCGCGCACCGTGGTCGATTTCATCTCGGTCCCTTCGGGCCAGTCAGGTGACAGGTCGGCAGAGGTCACCACCGGCGCAGCGGCCGCGGCCGGTGCGGCAACAGGTGCTGCAGCGGGCGCGGCTTCCGCTGCGGGGGCCGAAGTGGCGCCAGCGGCTGGAACCTCTTCACCCTCTTCGACCAGAATGGCGATCACATCGTTGACCTTCACACCTTCGGTGCCTTCAGCGATCAGAATTTTTCCGACAACGCCTTCGTCGACGGCCTCAAATTCCATTGTGGCCTTGTCGGTTTCAATCTCGGCCAGAATGTCGCCGCTTGATACGGTGTCACCTTCTTTGACCAGCCACTTCGCCAGCGTGCCTTCTTCCATCGTCGGCGACAGGGCGGGCATCAGGATTTCAGTTGCCATGACTTACGCCTCCTCTTTCGCGTAGATGTCTGTCCACAGTTCTTCGAGCGCGGGTTCAGGGCTTTCCTTGGAGAACTCGGCGGCTTCGTTGACGATGGCCTTGATTTCCTTGTCGATGGCCTTGAGGTCATCCTCGGACGCGTGTTTGCCCGTCAGAAGCATGTCGCGGACCTGTTCGATCGGGTCCCGTTCATCGCGCATTTTTTGCACTTCTTCGCGGGTCCGGTATTTCGCCGGGTCGGACATTGAATGCCCACGATAGCGATATGTTTTGACCTCAAGAATGTAGGGGCCCTTACCGGCGCGGCAGTGCGCAACGGCGCGTTCGCCAGCTTCTTTCACCGCCAGCACGTTCATTCCGTCCACCTCTTCGCCCGGAATGCCGTAAGCGGCACCACGTTCCCAAAGGCTTGGCGATTTGGTTGAACGCTTCACGCTCGTGCCCATGGCGTATTGGTTGTTCTCAATCACAAAGACGACCGGAAGATCCCATAGCTCTGCCATGTTATATGTTTCATAGACCTGACCTTGGTTGGCAGCGCCGTCACCAAAGTAGGTAAATGTCACGCGGTCATTGCCAAGATACTTGTCGGCGAATGCAAGCCCTGCGCCCAACGGCACTTGTGCCGCGACGATGCCATGGCCACCGTAAAAATGCTTCTCTTTCGAGAACATGTGCATAGAGCCGCCCTTGCCCTTGGAAAAGCCGCCCTCACGGCCCGTCAGCTCTGCCATGATACCCTTGGGGTCCATGCCGCAGGCCAGCATATGGCCGTGATCGCGGTAGGATGTGATGCGCTTGTCGCCTTCCTCGGCTGCCGCTTCGAGACCGACAACCACAGCCTCTTGCCCGATATACAGGTGGCAAAAGCCCCCGATCAGACCCATTCCATATAGCTGACCGGCCTTTTCTTCGAACCGGCGGATCAGCAGCATTTCGCGGTAATGGCCCAGCAATTCCTCGGCCGAGACATTCGGCTTTTTGGCCGCTTTCTTCGGTGGCATCGTATTCCTCCCTCGTGGCGACAAAGTAGTTTAGCGTTAAACTATCCATATAGCATAGCCGCGACCAAGGCGAGACGCAATGCGTCCCTAGGTCAACCTCTCAGGTCAAACCCGCGTTGCACTCAGCGGATAACAAGTTCGTCGGCACGGATCAGCCCAAGTACGTCCCGGGCCTGTTCATCCAAGAGATCAAGATCAAGGTAGGTGTCAGACAGCCGGGCCGTCAGGTTTTCCATCCGGGCCACCTCTGCTTGCAGGATCGACAGTTCAGCCTGAAGCGCGCGGGCTTCCGCATTGACTTCGGCACGTTTGAACACGCCGTAGTCACCTTGCACGGCGGCAAAGGTAAAATACAGGCACAACATCAAAGCACCCAGAAAATACAGCAAGGGCCCCATTGGGGGCAAAGCGCGCCGGTTCATCTGCCTCTCCTGCAGCTCTTGTGGGCTGCGTTCCGACAGAATCGCACAAACGATTCGCCTTGGGAATCCCCTAATTGCGCGGACGTGAAGAAACTTAACCGGCGACCGATGCCGCGAAAATGTCTTCGATTGTGGTGCTGAGCATTTCGTTGAATTCGGCGTCGCTTTGCTGGGCTGTCAGCCCTTCTGTCAGCGCGCGAGAAAAGCTGGCGATCACACCATTGTTCTGAGCCAGCCGCGCATTCGCTTCTTCGCGCGAATACCCACCTGAAAGCGCCACAACCCGCATGACCTTGGGGTGATCCACAAGTGGCTGATAGATGTTGGCGTCCTCTGGCAGGGTCAGCTTCAGCATGATTTCCTGACCCTCGGGGATCCGGGCCAGATGTCGCAGGATCGCATCGCAGAGCATCTTTTCCGCGGCGGCCTTACCGGTCATGTTGATATTGATCTCAGGCTCCAGGATCGGCATCAGACCGTGTTCCAGCACCCGAAGTCCCACATCGAATTGCTGGGTCACGATCGCCTCAATTCCTGCCTCGGACACCGCATTGATGACCGACCGTTCCTTGGTTCCGAAAATGCCTTTGTCTTTCGCGCGTGCCAAAAGCGCGTCCAGACCCGGCATCGGTTTGAGCAGTTGCACACCGTTGATCTCGGCTTCCAAGCCCTTGTCGATTTTCAGGAATGGCACCACGCGGCGTTCGGCCCACAGGTACTCTGCCGCCGATTGTCCGCCAAAATCACGGTCCATCGTCATCTCGAACAGGATCGCGCCGACGACCTTGGCGCCCGTAAATGCCGGGGCCGCCACGATCCGTGCGCGCATCGCGTGGATCATGTCGAACATCTCGGCATCGTTGGAATATGCATCCTCGGACACGCCATAAAGCCGCAGCGCCTTGGGCGTTGATCCACCGCTTTGGTCCAATGCCGCGATAAATCCGTTTCCGCCCCGTACTTGCGCTGCCATATCCTGATGCACTGTCAATCTCCGTCAATCAATCCAAGGGATCGTTCCCCTGACCATGTCCTTAGGACAGGGGGGATGGGCTGACAATTCTGGTGGCGCTAACGCTGGCGCTATCAGGGGCGATTATCCTTTCAACGCGGCGACGCCGGGCAGGTCCTTGCCTTCCAGCCACTCCAGAAACGCACCTCCGGCGGTCGAGATATAGGAGAAGTCTTCGGCTGCTCCGGCCTTGTTCAACGCCGCCACGGTATCGCCGCCACCGGCCACGGACGTCAGCTTGCCTGCCTTGGACAGGGCGGCCGCCTTGGCGGCGGCAGCATTCGTGGCGGCATCAAAGGGCTCAATCTCAAAAGCACCCAAAGGACCGTTCCAGACAAGCGTTTGGCTTGTCTCAAGCGCCGCTGCGATTGCCGCTACAGCTTCCGGACCGGCGTCAAGGATCATGGCGTCCGCCGGGCAGGCGTCGGCACGCACAACTTCATTGTCGGCGCCAGCCGCAAATTCGCGCGCAACCACAACGTCGGCGGGCAGCAGGATCTTGCATCCCGCTGTTTCGGCCTTGGCCATGATTTCGCGGGCGGTGTCGGCCAAATCATGTTCGCAGAGCGACTTGCCCACATCCTTGCCCTGCGCAGCCAGAAACGTGTTGGCCATGCCCCCACCGATCACCAGCGTGTCGACTTTTGACACCAGATTGCCCAGCAATTCCAGTTTGGTGGATACTTTCGCGCCGCCAACGACGGCCATCACCGGACGTTTGGGCGTTTCAAGAGCGTTTTCCAGTGCGCGCAATTCTTCTTCCATCAACCGGCCCGCGCAGGCGGGAAGCAGATGCGCGATCGCTTCTGTGCTGGCGTGGGCGCGATGGGCCGCAGAAAATGCGTCATTGACGTAGATATCGGCCAATGATGCCAACCGTTTCGCGAATGCCGGGTCATTGGCGTCTTCGCCGGGGTTAAAGCGCAGGTTCTCTAGCAGAAGGATTTCGTCGCCCTCCAACTCTTTTACCGCGTCGCGATAGTCGGCGTTTGCCCAAACGACCGGCCAGCCGAGTACTTCTGCGACGGTGCCCGCGATGTGTTCTAGCGACATCTCGGGCACGACATTGCCCTTGGGGCGGCCATAGTGCGCCATCAAGATTACAGTGCCGCCTGCATGTTGGATATGGTCAACTGTTGGCACGATCCGCTCAATGCGGGTGGCATCCGTCACAACGCCGTTTTCCATTGGCACGTTGATATCGACCCGTACCAGAACCCGCTTTTTGTTGAGGTCCATGTCATCAAGGGTTTTCCAGGCCATATCATGCTCCTTTTGGGTTAATGCCGTCCAGATGCGGCAAGGATGCGTCAACGTCAACAGCAGGCGCTTGGCAATTGCGCCTCTGCGCCATATGTCTTGCCCCAACTCAAAGAAACAGGAGAGCGGCATGGCCGACATCAAAGACCCCGAAAACACCATTATCATGACCCTGAAAGACGGCGACGTAACCATTCAGTTGCTGCCAGATGTGGCCCCCCAGCATGTGGAGCGGATGAAGGTGCTGGCGCGTGCAGGCAAATACGACAACGTGGCCTTTCACCGGGTGATCGACGGCTTCATGGCGCAGACGGGCGACGTGGAAAACGCGAACATGGAAAATAACTACAACCCTGGCCGGGCCGGTACTGGCGGCTCTGATCTGCCTGATCTGCCTGCCGAGTTCTCCAAGGTGCCTCATGCGCGGGGGTCGCTTGGCGCTGCGCGCTCTGCCAACCCGAACTCGGCCAACAGCCAGTTTTTCATCAACTTCAAAGACAACGATTTCCTCAATGGCCAATACACCGTCTATGGGCAGGTGATTTCAGGCATGGAACATGTCGACGCCATCGCCAAGGGCGAGCCGCCTGCCAACCCCGACCGCATGATCAGCGTCAAGGTGGCCGCAGATGTTTAAGTGGGCAGCAGCTTTCGCTCTGGTGGCGGGTGGCGCCAGTGCGTCGGGGCTTGAAGTTGACATCTCGGGCGAGGCCAACGGCACCATTGTCATCGACCTATTTGAAGATGTTGCACCGCTTCACGTGGCCCAGATCACCGCGATTGCGGCGGATGGATCATACGATGGTGTTGTGTTCCACCGCGTCATTGATGGCTTTATGGCCCAGACCGGCGATGTGCAGCATGGCAAATCGGACGGTGATTTGCGCCGTGCCGGGACCGGAGGCTCTGACCTGCCAGACATTCCGGCCGAGTTTTCGGACCTGAGCTTTGAACGCGGTATCGTCGGCATGGCCCGGTCGCAAAACCCCAACTCGGCCAACAGTCAGTTCTTCATCATGTTTGAACCGGGCCTGTTCCTGAATGGCCAGTACACCATCGTGGGCGAGGTGACCTCTGGGATGGAGATCGTGGACCAGATCAAGCGCGGCGAAGGCGGCAACGGGGCCGTTCTGGGCACGCCAGACATGATGTCAGCCGTCCGCGTCACCGAGTAAAGAAAAACCGCAAGCCCCCTCACTTCTCCGCGAGGGGGCTATGCGAACCCAATATCAGGCGTCACGGTATCGGAAATAATCCGGAGTGACCCGATGCGTATGATCCCCCTGATAACAGCCGCCCTGATGTGGGTAACGCCTGCTCATGCAAGCCCCGATTTTTGGGTTCATGAATGGCCAAAGACGAATTTTGAACTGACTTCCGTTGAGAACTGGGTCGAAATCATGTCTGGCGGTCCGCCCAAAGACGGCATTCCTGCGTTAACCGCGCCTGACTTTATCAGTGTGATAGACGAAAACCGTCTGCAACCGCGCGAGCCGGTAATCACGCTTGAGATTGAGGGCGAGGTGCCGCGTGCCTATCCGATCCGCTATCTGACCTGGCACGAAATTGTGAATGACACCGTCGGTGATCTGCCGGTGGCCGTCACTTTTTGCCCTTTGTGCAATTCCGGCATCACCTTTGACCGGCGGGTGCGAGGTCAAGTGTTGGAGTTTGGCGTCTCGGGCAAGCTGCGGTTTTCCGATATGGTCATGTATGACCGTCAGACCGAAAGCTGGTGGCAACAAGCCATCGGCGAGGGGATCGTGGGCGAAATGACAGGGGTCGAACTGGAGACCCTACCAAGCTGGATGGAAAGCTGGGATGCCTTTGTGGCCCGCAATCCTGATGGGTTGGTCATGCAGCAGCCGTCCTTTGGTCGCCGTTACGGTGCAAACCCCTACGTGCGCTACGACAGCTCTTTCCAACCGTTTTTGTATTCAGGCGAAATGCCACCGCATGACATACCCGCCTTGGCGCGGGTGGTGCGTGTCGGCGATAAAGCATGGCCTTTGACGCGTTTGTCTGAAGAAGGCGAGGTCAGGGAAGCAGGACTCACGTTCACGTGGCGCGAGGGACAGGCCTCGGCTCTGGATAGTGAGCGCATCGCGGCGGGGAAGGAAGTTGGCAATGTGCGCGTTAGGGATGCCAATGGCGCGGATGTGGCACATGACGTCATGTTTGCCTTTGCCTTTCATGCCTTCTGGCCGGACGGCACCTGGATGTTGGCAAATTGAGCGGACTTAGGTCCGCACGACATGCTTGGCGCTGATCGGCGACCTGAGCCCGCCTGATCGGCGCTTGGTGGGTGTTTGAGGGCGGGAGCCTCCGGCGGAAGTATTTTTGACCAGAAGAAGGTCAGGTGCCACAAAATGTGCGCGTGACGACTTCTTCGTCTGTTGGTGCCGCGGCGAAACGTGCACGGTCCGGTGTCAGTGTATCGTAGGGAGATGTGACAGCTGCCAGCATCGCGTGGAAAGGTGCGAAGTCGCCTTTTATGCCGGCCTGGATTATCGCCTCGATCTGATGATTGCGCGGAATAATTTGCGGGTTGGCCTTTGCCATGACTGCGGCGAAGGCGGGCGCGCGGCGTGCCACCCATCTGCTGTGCCAAGCGGCGAAACGATCACGGTCAGCGAATTGTTCCTGGGCGGTGTCGCTCGCGAGGTTGGCGAAGGTATTAGTGAAATCGGAGCCACCTGCCGCCATCAGATCCAGCAGGTCCTCGATCAACGCGCGGTCATCAGGCACAGGATCAGATATTCCGAGTTTCGCAGCAAAGACAGAAAGCCAAGTGGCGGCGTAAAGATCGGGGAAGGTGTTGACGCTTTGGGTGAAAATCTCGATCGCGGCGTCTCGGTCGGGCATCAGCGGGATCAGAGCGGTTGCAAGTTGGGCGCAATTCCACGCCGCAATCCCCGGCTGATTGCCAAAGGCGTAGCGGCCCATTTGGTCGATGGAACTGAAGACCTTGCCCGGATGGTAGGCATCCATGAAAGCACAGGGGCCGTAGTCGATGGTCTCACCGGCGACGCTGCAATTGTCGGTGTTCATGACGCCGTGGATAAACCCAAGGCCCATCCATCGCGCCACCAGATCGGCCTGCCGGGCCACCACTGCGCGCAGGAACGCATTTGGGCTGGTCGCGCCGGGGTCGTGTCGGGCAACCGTGTGGTCAAATAGTGCTTGCAAGGCGATCAGGTCACCACGCGACGCATGGACCTGAAAAGTGCCGACCCGGATATGGCTTTGGGCCACACGGGTGAGGATCGCGCCGGGTAGTCGCGCCTCTCGGTAGACGTCCTCTCCGGTTGTGACGGCGGCCAGTGCGCGCGTTGTTGGCACACCCATGGCATACATCGCCTCTGACACGACATATTCCCGCAGGACCGGCCCCAGCCATGATCTTCCGTCGCCGCTGCGCGAATAGGGGGTGCGGCCTGATCCTTTCAACTGGATGTCGCGGCGGATGCCATCGGTTGCGATGACCTCACCCAAAAGGATAGCACGTCCATCGCCCAACTGTGGGTTCCATTGGCCGAATTGGTGCGCGGCATAAAGTTGGGCGAGGGGCGCGCTTCCCGCCGCAGATGCATTGCCCGCAAACACGTCCAGCGCCTCTGCGCTTTCAAACCACTCCGGATCAATGCCCAGAAGTATGGCCAGATCAGTGTTCCGCGCGATCCAACCGGGCTGGGCGACAGGCGTCGGGGGGAGGGACGTGAACATCTGCGCGGGCAGTCGCGCAAAGCTGTTGTCGAAAGGGATCGCAGTCACAGGCAGTCGGTCAGCAGGATGACCGTCTCTGATCCGGCAAAGCCGACCCGGCGACCAAAGCGGCTGGCCACATCATCGGCTTGCGAGGCGTGGGCGTGCAGTGCTTTCATGCCAGCCTCTCGCAAGGATACGGTGATGGCATGCACCACTTCTGTCCCAATGCCGCGCCGCCGCACCGACGGGCGGATAAACACTTCGGTCAGCCAGCCGACCATGCCGCCCAGTGGCACCGACCAGCCGAAGGTGACCATGACATAGCCCAGCGGCGCGCGCTGTGGGCCGATCAGCCACACCGCGCCCAAGGGCGACCCTTGTAGCAGAGGATCGACCACAGTCGCACGGTGCGCGTCATCGTAGGGCAAGCCCGCTTCGGTGTGATAGCGCGCCATAAGATCCAGCACGCGCGGAGCGTCCTGCGGATCAGCAAGGGTCAGCGCGGTGGTCATAGCCGGGCCAGCCGTTCCGCGAGCAAATCAAAAAAGCCGCCTGCATCCATATCCCCCATGAACATCGCGTTCGCCGGACGATCCGTCACACGCCACCAGTCGGCGACTGTCATGCCAAGGGTCAGTTCAGAACCGGTTTCAATCTCGACATTGATGTGACGCCCGGAAAACAATTCAGGACGGATCAGATAGGCGATGACGCAGGGATCATGCAGCGGCGCGCCTTCGGAGCCATATTTTTCCTTGTCGAACCGCTCGAAGAAGTCTGTCCAGGCCGCAACCATGTCGCCCACTTGTGTTCCCATCGCGCGAAAGGCATCGACCCGGGCGCGTGTCGTCAGGGCCTTGTGGGTGAGGTCCAGCGGCATGACGACGATTGGAACGCCAGATGCAAAGACGATCTTTGCGGCTTCGGGATCAACATAGATGTTGAATTCGGCGGCAGGCGTGATGTTGCCGACCTCAAAATAGGCGCCACCCATCAGCACGATTTCCTGCACCTTTTCAACGATGTCGGGGGCGCGTTCAAAGGCGGATGCGATGTTGGTGAGGGGGCCGAGCGGGCACAGTGTGACCGTGCCGGATTGTTCTGCCCGCAGCGTGTCGATGATGAATTCTACGGCGTGTTGATCCTGCAGCGGCATTGTTGGGTCGGCCATCTGCGGGCCGTCCAGACCGGTCTTGCCATGTACATGCTCTGCTGTGACCAGTTTGCGCGTCAGTGGCGCGTCACACCCGGCAAAGACCTTTGTGCCTGTTTTGCCTGCCAGTTCACAGACGATCCGTGCATTCCGTTCTGTCAGGGGCAGGGGGACGTTGCCCGCCACCGCTGTTACGCCAAGCACTTCAATCTCTTCCGGAGACGCCAAGGCCAAAAGGATCGCCACCGCGTCGTCCTGACCGGGGTCGGTATCAATGATAATCTTGCGGGGTGCCATCTATGTTCCTTGTCCTTCGCCGCGCAGTGTGTCGTCTGCGGGCGTCGGGGGCAAGGGGTCAGACCCGGCCGTGCTGCAGCAATCTTTCGTGAAGCGGTACTTGCGCCGGATGGTCCTGTTCCAACGCAAAGATATAGGCCTGGGTCAGGAAAAAGCAGGCCGCATCAATATCATTCACTTGATCGGCGGCCATTGTATAAAGTCCGACAAGGGCCCAGTCATCTCCGGCGTCATGCGCGGCAAGCAGTTTATCGTCCAGTGACGACATTACCCGGCCTTGGCGCGATATGCCTCAAGCTGGCTGGCGACCCAATCGTGGAAAGTGTGGGTTGGTCCGTCCATTGCGGGGCTGAAACGCCCACCGTCAAAACCCGGGGCACGTCGGCCTTTTTGCATGCCCTCAACAACAAAGATGTCCTCCTCAAACACGGTTTTCCATTGCGCCGCGTTCTTGTGACGCATGTCGTCGCTCACGTGTTCTTGCGCATAGAACAGATGCACATGTTCGGTCGTGCTGCTCAGGCTGTTGGGTTGCAGGATGATCGCAAAGGTATGATCACGCTGCGCGCCCAACAGGACATTCGGGTAGACAGTGATATATTCCGCCCCTTCATTCCATTTGTCGGAAAGATCAGAGAAGTCAGGAAAAACAACGCCCTCTGGCCCCTTTAGCTGGCGATAGACAAGCGTGCCCTGACCGGAATAATGCCCCTTTTCATCAATGTGGTAGTGATCCTCGAGACGGGAATAGCTGTTCAACCCCGGATGGATCCACGGCAAGTGATAGCTTTCGCAATAGTTCTCGACCGCAAGCTTCCAATTCGTCTCAACCTCAAGGTCAAAGCTGCTTTCGGGCCCACCTGCAAACATGGGTTGATCAAATTCGGACCAGCGCGAGATGAGATCGGCATGGATGTCTTCGAATGGTGCGGCGTCACCATCGATGTTCACAAAGACGGTGTTGAACCAGATGTGGCTGCGCACTTCGATCAGGCCCAGATCGTCTTTGACGATGGCGTCATGCGTGTTGTGGCCCGGGCCGCCGACATGGGGGGTGCTGACAAGTTTTCCTGCCGTCGAATAGCACCATGAATGATAGGGGCAGCGAATGGCCCCTTCGATCTTGCGCGGCTCTGAAACAAGGATCATGCCGCGGTGGCGGCAGATGTTCTGAAACACGCGAACCTGACCAGATTTGTCGCGGATCAGCAAAAGCGGAATGCCCAGAAACTCAATGGGTTTGGCATCGCCATTCTCGGGCACATCAGAGGTCACGGCGAGCCCGGCCCAATTCGCAAAGAGCACGGCGTGCTTTTCTTCTTCAAAAACAGCTGGATCAACGTAATGCGCGTTCGGCAAGCCTTGGGCGTTTTCGACATCGCGACGGACAACAGAGAGGTCGGACTGAGGCAGGTCTTTGGCCATTTCACGGGTCCCTTGATGAGCCTTGGTTTGGAATCAAACTAGCAGATTGCCGAGGTGCGGCGATGTTTTGTTGGCGACTTGGACTTTCATCACAGCGACCTTCTGCGCGGGGATTGGCCCAAGCGGCGCTTCCGCGTCGGTCATGATTTGCCGATCCACAGATGTGTCTAACCGTCCGGCGTCGAGACGCCGAACGCAGGGCCATGATCTGGCATCAGCCTGCCGGTTTTTGGCGATTTCGGCAGCGGTTCTGGTGATGGTTTGGGGCAACGCACATGTTCCGCTCAGCACCGACATAACGTCCGGTGCGATGTCCAAAGGAGAAATCCAATATGACTGCCAAGACAATCCTGACCCTCCCCGTAGCCCTTGTTTTCATGGCCGGAAGCGCCATGGCGCAGGATGCGGCGATCGATGTGAATGCCGACGGTATGTACAGTTTCCCAGAGCTTCAGGCGGCCATGCCCGACATGACCGAGGAAGACTTCACAGCGATTGATGTCTCAGGCGATGGCCTGCTTGACGTGGATGAAATCGCCGCCGCAACAGAAGCAGGCATTCTGCCTGCCATGGACGGCTGATCGGGCCTATGTAGCTGATCGGCCCAGGCCCTTTGCGTGTCGCCCCAATCGCACGCTTGGGGCCGTCAACAAGCCAACTGCCCGGGGCCTCCCACCGGGCAGTTGTGCAGCACTTTCGGCACAGTATCGCCGACCGGATTGCGCCACGCGACGGAAGCCCGTCTGCGGGGCGTTTGACGTCTCGTACACCAGCGTAAACCGTGCAGCCGTTTCCCAACACATCTACAATAAGGAAAAGGAATAATTATGACTTATCAAGCCATTACCCCGATCATTTCCGCCGTAGCAATCTTGGGACTGTCCGCCTGTGATGGGCCGGGTTATGTCACTGGTGATGGGATGTCGTTTGTCGAGGCGCACCGTCTGGACAACGATCTGGACGCCTTTGAATTTGCACAAGCTGACACCAACGGCGACTTTGCCCTGTCACAGGCAGAATTCGACGCAATTGACAGCGACGATCTGAAGGATTGATCCGGCGGGATCCCTGACTAGCTGGCGCCGCGGGACAAAGCCGCGACGCCGGTGCGTGCGACTTCTTGCAAGCCAAGCGGGCGCATCAGATCAGCGAATGCGTCGATCTTCTCGGGCGTGCCTGTGATCTCAAAGATGAACGATTCCAAGGTGCTATCCACCACATTCGCGCGGAAAATGTCGGCGAGACGAATGGCTTCGATGCGATGATCACCTTTGCCGGCAACTTTGAAAAGCGCCAGTTCCCGTTCAACCGAGGCACCCTCAACCGTGAGGTCGTGCACTTCGTGTACCGGCACGATCCGGCCGAGTTGCGCCTTGATCTGGGTGATGACTTGCGGCGTGCCAGAGGTGACGATGGTGATGCGGGACAGATGACCTGTGTGATCGATCTCGGCCACGGTCAGGCTTTCGATGTTATAGCCACGGCCCGAGAATAACCCGATGACCCTTGCTAGAACCCCCGGTTCGTTTTCGACGATGACCGCGAGAGTGTGACGCTCAACCTCGTCCCCGAAGGTGGAGCGGAGGTCATAGGCGGAGTGGCTGGTAGAGCCTTTTTTGATCTTGAGCGGTGACATTTATTTCGTCCCTTTATTTTGTCTCAAACGGGTATGCACAAGTGATGCACAACCCATGCACAATCCGTATGCATCGAAGTCCTAACCCGCGTTAACCGTGCGGTGCGCGCCCGGATTAACGCAGCCTTCATTTATACCAACGCCCCACCGGCACCTTGTATCGCATTTGCGGTGTCGGCGTTTTCGCCCAGAAGCATTTCGTTGTGCGGTTTGCCCGATGGGATCATCGGGAAGCAGTTTTCGTGCTTTTCCACCAGACAGTCGAAGACAACCGGGCCGTCGTGGTTGATCATTTCCATGATCGCATCATCAAGGTCGGCGGGGTCAGAGCACAGGATGCCTTTGGCGCCGAAAGCATCGGCGAGTTTCACAAAGTCGGGCAGGGCCTCTGACCAGGACTGGCTATAACGTTCGCCGTGCAGCAGTTCCTGCCACTGGCGGACCATTCCGAGGCGTTCGTTGTTGAGGATGAATTGCTTGACCGGCAGGTTGTACTGCACTGCCGTTCCCATTTCCTGCATGTTCATCAGCCAGGACGCCTCACCCGCGACATTGATCACGAGGCTGTCGCGGTGCGCCAGTTGCACCCCGATGGAGGCGGGGAAGCCATAGCCCATCGTGCCCAAGCCGCCGGATGTCATCCAGCGGTTAGGGTCTTCAAACCCAAGGTATTGCGCGGCCCACATCTGATGCTGGCCCACTTCGGTACAGATATAGCGGTCATGGCTTTTGGTCAGCGCCTCAAGCCGGGCCAGAGCGTGCTGCGGCTTGATGGTCTTGCCTTCCTGTTTGAAGGCAAGGCAGTCCACTTTGCGCCATTCGTTGATCTGGCCCCACCATTTGGCGAGGTTTTCCTTGTCGGTCTTGCGGCCACGGGATTTCCAGACGTTCAGCAGGTCTTCCAACACATGGGCGCAATCACCGAGGATTGGCATGTCGACGTGGATCACCTTGTTGATGCTGCTGGCGTCGATGTCGATATGCGCCTTTTTCGATTTCGGGCTAAACGCATCAATGCGGCCCGTGATCCGGTCGTCAAAGCGGGCACCGATGTTGATCATCAGATCGCAGTCATGCATCGCCATGTTGGCCTCATAAAGGCCATGCATCCCGAGCATCCCGATCCAGTTGTCGCCAGAGGCCGGATAGCAACCCAGCCCCATCAGGGTCGATGTGATGGGAAAGTTCGTGGCCGCCACCAGTTCACGCAAAAGCTGCGTCGCGGCAGGGCCGGAGTTGATGACACCGCCGCCAGTGTAGAACACTGGACGCTTGGCCTTTTCCATCGCCTTGGCCAGTTCGGTGATCATGTCCAGATCACCTTTGACTTGCGGCTGATAGTGCGATTTGCGCTTGGCCTTTTCAGTGTAGGTGCCGGATGCGAATTGCACATCCTTGGGGATGTCGATCAGCACCGGGCCGGGGCGGCCAGAGGTCGCGACATGGAAGGCCTCGTGCATCACACCGGACAGCGTGTCAGTCTCTTTCACCAGCCAGTTATGTTTGGTGCAGGGGCGGGTGATGCCAACGGTGTCGGCCTCTTGAAAGGCATCAGAGCCGATCATGAAGGTGGGCACCTGACCTGTCAGCACGATGATCGGGATGCTGTCCATCAGCGCATCCGTGAGGCCGGTGACGGCGTTTGTGGCCCCGGGGCCGGACGTCACAAGGGCGACACCGGGCTTGCCAGTGGATCGCGCATATCCTTCGGCGGCGTGGACCGCGCCCTGTTCATGACGGACAAGGATGTGCTGGATGTGATTTTGCTGAAAGATCTCATCATAGATCGGCAGGACGGCACCGCCGGGGTATCCAAAGACCGTGTCGACGCCTTGGTCGATCAGGGCCTGCACCACCATTTTCGCGCCGGTCATTTGCTTGCTCATCATCTTTGTCCTTTTGAGCGTCAGTCATAAAAAAGCCCCCGAAGTTTCGGGGGCGCATGGGAACCTGAATGGGTCAACCGTTACCGGCCCATGCGCGTCTTTCCTAGGACTACTACAATCTGTGTCATGGGGCGGACCCTATGCGGCGGTGCAGCGGGGGTCAACAGGGTGAGTGGAGAAAATGTCGCGAGAGCGGGATTTTTCGCAACTTTATTTCTGGCAATGCGATGGTGGTTTGGTTCAGCCCCCGGCCGGATGGCTGCCCGGCAGGCTGATCTTGGCGACCTGTTCTGCGATGGGATCGGTCGAAAGTGGGTGCAGTGCGCTGTCGTAATCCTCGGGGTCGCCAAGGTCTTGCCATTTGCCGTTGCGGAACACCTCGACCCCTTTGAACCGCGCCTTGTAGCCCATCTTGCGCGAGCCGGGCACCCAGTAGCCGAGGTAGACGTAAGGCAGCTTTAGCTCGCGTGCGATATCGATGTGATCAAGGATCAGGTAGGTGCCGGGCGAGGCACGATCGAGGCTGGGATCAAAGAAGGAATAGACCATCGACAGCCCGTCATCGAGGATGTCTGTCAGACAGGCCGCCAAGGGGCCGTTGTCTGGATCATTTCTGTCAGTGTATTCGATCACGCGGCTGCGGATCGGCGTTTCCTCGATCATCGCGGCAAATTCGAACATGTCCATATCGGCCATGCCGCCCTGAGCATGGCGGTTGTCGAGGTAGTCGCGGAATAGCTGGTATTGTTCCTCTGTCGCCCAGGGAGATGTGGCGCGGCGTTTGAGATAGGCGTTGCGGCGCATCACCCGGCGCTGGCTGCGTGACGGTTCAAAATCCGCCACCCGAATGCGGGCCGACATGCAGGCAGAGCATTCCGCGCAGGACGGGCGATAGAGGACGTTCTGACTGCGGCGGAAGCCCTGTTTGGAAAGGGTGTCGTTCAACGGGCTGGCGGAATCGCCTTGCAGGGCGGTGAACAGCTTACGCTCCATCCTGCCGTCCAGATAGGGGCAGGGCTGTGGTGCCGTCACATAAAACTGCGGCGCAATGGGGAGCGTATGACGCATGTGCACAGATTGCGGGGAATTGAAACGACTGGCAACCCCGCCAATCTGGGGGGGCGCCAGTTTCTTAACTTTTGGTAAATCAGGCCGGTTTGTTGATCGCCGTGGTGCCGAGCACCAGATCGGTCAGACCCTGACCGCGCGGTGTCAAAACCATCGCGCCCATCGAAATCAGTTGCAGCGGTGCGGTGACGACAGAGAAGGTATAGCCTGCCGTGTGCAAAAATGCGGTGCCCGAGGTCAGGCGCAGGCCCTCCATATCGCGCAGCTCAATCGCCATCAGGCGCATGCCCCAGGTGGAAGAGTGATTGGCGATGGTGAACCAGCGGTAGAGAAATCCCACCACCAGCATCAGGAAGGGAAAAAAGAAGATGCCGGTGAAGGCCGTGAATGGCAGTACCAAAAGGCACAAAATGGCAATGAGGGTGACATCAACAACCCAGGCCAGAAGGCGCTTCGCCGGAACGCCGCTATAGAATGCGGGTGCAGTTTCAGGGTTTGGGAGTGTCATGGCGGCAGTCATAATGCGGTTTCCGATTGAAAAGAAGGGTGGGGCGGCCCGGTGGGTGGGCCACCCCGGGGGGGAGGGATTTAGGCGGCGTCGCGGGTGTCGTTGCCGCCATTGTCGCCGTTCGAGCCGTTGTCGTCATGGTTGTCGCCAGAGGTCTTTTTGGCGCGCTCATCCATGAACTGGTCAAACTCGGCTTTGTCCTTTGCTTCGCGCAGACGCTCAAGGAAGGCTTCAAAATTGTCCTGCTCTTCCTCAAGGCGGCGCAGGGTTTCGGTCTTGTAGGCGTCAAAGGCCATGTTGCCAGAGCTGCCGGCCATCCGGCGCATGCCGTGGCGCATCCGCTTGGCGCGGCGGCCGGTCATGCCTCCATGCTTTTTGAAGAACAGCATGTAGAACAAAAGGGCGAGACCCACAGGCCAGAAGAAGATGAAACCCAGGACAGTGGCACCGATCCATGCGGGTTTGCCGCGCTCATCCAGCCAGCCCTCGGTCCGGGCAAACCAGTTGGGGCGATGGTATTCGCTATGGTTCGTGGCAGTGTTGATATCAGCGGCGGTCATTTTCATGTCTCTCCTGTAAGGTGGCCGGTGAAGCGGCGGGGGTATGTAAATGCTTTTCACATTACCGATATGGGAGAGAGAGGCGCACCCCGCAAGGGTCAATGTGAATGTTTTTTACATTTTGTGAGATCGGCACTGAAAACGTTGGATTTTCTGGGGCGCTCTGGGCAAATTTCCGCGTTTATCTGGCCGTGAACACTGCCGAAGTTGCCGCTGAAATGCGCAGGAGATCTGCGGGTGCGATCGGGAAGACATGTCGCGGGGTGCCCGCGGCGGCATAGACAAGGTCAAATTCAGACAGGCGTGGATCAAAGAAGGCCCGGATCGGATGGAGGTGGCCAACAGGGGCCACGCCGCCGATGGCAAAGCCGGTCTGGGCGCGGACAAGGGCCGCGTCGGCTTTGCCCAGCGTCTCACCCGCCAGTGCGGTTGCCGCGCCTGCGTCCACCTGATTGCCACCCGCGGTGATAAAGAGGATCGCCTCGTTCGAGGTCTCTCCGCGGAAGATGATGGATTTGGCGATCTGGTCGAGCGCGCAGCCGATTGCATCAGCGGCCTGTTGCGCGGTGCGGGTCTGCGCGGACATTTCAAGCGGTGTGATCTGCAGCCCGGCATCGGCCAGCGTGCGCGTGACGCGTTTGAGGCTCTTGCTCATGGCGGGTCCTTCTGCCTAGCTTGGGGGATGACGACGCATTCCCCCGATGACCTGCAGGACGCCATATGCGCACTGGAAACACAAGTCTGGCAAGCGCTTGTTGCAGGTGATGCCAACGCGGATGCGGCGCATCTGGCGGACAGTTTTCTGGGCGTCTATCCCGACGGTTTTGCGGGCAAAGCGGATCACACCGGACAATTGCAGCAGGGGCCAGTGGTTGCGCGATTTGAATTGTCCGATGTGCAGGTGCGGCCGCTTGGGCAAGCGCATGCGTTGATCAGCTATCGCGCCGTCTTTGCGCGGCCCGGACGGGGGGATGAGGCCATGTTTGTCAGTTCGATTTGGGAACGACGGGATGCGGGTTGGATCAACATATTCAGTCAGGACACGCCCGCATGCTGATCGACCGACTGACACAGGTGCCGCGCATTTTTGATGCTGACCGCGCGGATGATGCCCCTGATCTGGGTGCGCAGCCCGCGCCGTTGCTGCGCGGTGTTGCAGGGTGCAGCCCCTATCTGAACGGGTTGATGCAACGCGAGGCTGATTGGCTGGGTGATGCGTTGAATGATCCCGAAGGTGCCGTGGCAGAGGTCATCGCTGGTGTTGCAGACACCGCATTGTCTGATTTGCCGGTGCGTTTGCGCGTTGCCAAGCGGCGTATTGCGTTGATGACGGCGCTTGCTGATCTGGGCGGGGTTTGGCCGCTGGAGACCGTCACGCAGACCCTGACAGATTTTGGCAATGCCGCGGTGGACCGCTGTCTGAAGGCGCTGGTGGAGGCTGAGATCGGACGCGGCAAGCTACCGGGGCTATCGGCGCAAGATGCAGCAACGGCCGGAGGATTGTTCGCACTTGCGATGGGGAAGATGGGGGCTGGCGAGCTGAATTATTCCTCTGACATCGACCTGATCGTGCTTTTTGATGAGACCCGGTTTGATCCGGACGATTATCACGATGCGCGTGCAGCTTTTGTGCGGGTAACGCGAAGGATGACCGCGATCCTGTCAGAGACGACTGCGGAGGGTTACGTGTTTCGCACCGATCTGCGGTTGCGGCCTGACGCCAGTGTGACACCGGTCTGTCTGTCGATGGAGGCGGCTGAGCGTTATTACGAAAGCGTCGGGCGCACGTGGGAGCGGGCCGCTTATATCAAGGCCGCACCTTCGGGCGGCGACATGGCTGCGGCGCAGCGGTTTCTGGACACGCTAAGGCCATTTGTCTGGCGCAAACATCTGGACTTTGCTGCCATTCAGGACGCGCATGACATGCGCTTGCGCATCCGCGACCACAAGGGGCTGGGTGGCGATCTGGTCCTTGAAGGTCACAACATGAAATTGGGGCGCGGCGGCATCCGGGAGATCGAGTTCTTTACCCAGACCCGGCAGTTGATCGCGGGCGGACGCGATCCGAGCCTGCGGGTCAGGGGCACAGGCGCTGGGCTTGATGCATTGGCAACGGCGGGGTGGATTGGGGCGGATGTGGCGCAAAGCCTTTTCGATCATTACAGGTCTCATCGGCAGGTGGAACACCGGGTACAGATGGTGGCCGATCAGCAGACCCATGATTTGCCCAGCGATGCAGAAGGTTTTGCACGTCTGGCCGCGATGATGGATCGTGACGTGGATGATCTGCGACGGGACCTTCGGGACAGGCTTGAGGCAGTTCATGACTTGACCGAAGGGTTCTTTGCCCCCGATGCCGCAGGACCACAGGATGCGAGTTGGGGTCAGGAGGTGACAGCGCGTTGGCCGACATATCCCGCTTTGCGGTCAGACCGGGCCACAGAAATTTTCAAGCGGCTGTGGCCGGATCTGCAACAGCACCTGCAAGAAGCGGCGCGTCCTGAGGAGGCGTTGACGCAGTTCGATACGTTTCTGGCAGGGTTGCCAGCAGGTGTGCAGCTCTTCTCGCTTTTTGAGGCGAACCCGCAGTTGAGCCAGTTGATTGTTGATATCGCGGCGACGGCGCCAGCACTGGCAAGCTATCTGTCTCGGAATGCGGGCGTTTTTGACGCCGTGATCGGCGGCAGCTTTTTTGCTGAATGGCCGGGGGTGGAGGCGTTGACAGAGGGGCTGGCACGGCAGTTGGCATTGGCCCCCGATTACGAGGCGCAGTTGAATACAGCGCGGCGCTGGGCCAAAGAGTGGCACTTTGGCGTTGGTGTGCATCATCTGCGCGGGCTGATTGATGCCGATGTCAGCGGCCAGCGATATGCTGATTTGGCCGAAGCGGTCATTGCCGCGCTTTGGCCAACGGTTGTCACGGAATTTGCACGCAAGCACGGTGCCCCGCCGGGGCATGGGGCGGTGGTGTTGGGCATGGGGTCGCTGGGGGCGGGGCAGTTGCACGCTTTGTCGGACCTTGACCTGATTATGATTTATGATCCTGACGGGGTTGAGGCCTCTGACGGGAAAAGACCGCTGGCAACGCGGCCCTATTATGCGCGCCTGACGCAGGCGCTGGTCACGGCATTGACTGCACCCATGGGAGAGGGGCGGCTTTATGAGGTGGATATGCGCCTACGTCCATCCGGACGGCAGGGGCCGGTCGCCACGTCAATCCAGTCGTTTGAAAGCTATCAGCAAGACGAGGCCTGGACATGGGAGCATCTGGCGTTGACCCGAGCCCGACCGGTGGCAGGGTCAGGGGAGTTGGCGGCGCGGGTCGAGGCATTCAGACGCGCGCTGCTTTCAGCGAAAGGGCAGGGAGGTTCTGTCTTGGGCGATGTCGCCGAGATGCGCGCACGTTTGGCAGAGGCCAAGCCTGCCAGCAGCCCGTGGGATGCCAAGGATGGGGCCGGGCGGTTGCAGGACATCGCGCTTTTTGCGCAGACGGCGGCATTGCGCGCGGGCGCGCCGGTGCGTGAAACAGGTCAGCAGCTTGCGGTTGGTGTCGCGAACGGCTGGTTTGATGCCGCCACCGGTGCGGCGCTGACCGAGGCTGCGGGCCTATTCTGGCGTGTGCAGGCCGCTGGGCGTTTGCTGGCGGGCGGGGTC
Organism: uncultured Paracoccaceae bacterium; assembly: GCA_947493335.1. Taxonomy (GTDB): domain Bacteria; phylum Pseudomonadota; class Alphaproteobacteria; order Rhodobacterales; family Rhodobacteraceae; genus CANMYO01. The sequence continues at coordinate 930,143 of CANLQO010000001.1, forward strand.
TTTGACCCTGACACAGTGGGCGAAGGCGGCAGGCGGTTCGTATTGCGCGAAACGGGGTATGAGACCATGACGGCATTGCAACAAGCCTTGCAGGATCACGCAGCGCGCGCTGCTGCGATGATCGCGGATCGGCTGAGGGCCGGGCGATGAAAGGCGACGCGCGCGACCCCAAGGGTCTGATCCGCGAATCCTACAAAATCGACGGGATTACCGCGTCGGAGTGCCGGACCATTTTTCTGGATTGGGCTTTGGGCGTGCCTGCGGGCGTTGATGCCAAGTCCGAGGTGCAGGCGCTGCTGCTGCAATATGCAGATCAACCCGCCGATCACCCAATGACGCTGACGCTGGTGGCGGCCCTGAAAGACGTGGGTCCGGCCCGGCGGCGCGGGGGGCGCGCCGGGCGGGGGCGCTAGCGCGGCAGTGCTGCTGCCTCGGTCGCGAGTGCCGTGATCCGGTCCCAATCACCCGACGCGATCGCGTCTTTTGGTGCAACCCAGGAGCCACCGACGCAAAGCGTGTTAGAGAGTGACAGGTAGTCGTTCGCATTCTTGAGGCTGACGCCACCGGTCGGGCAAAAGCTGACCTGCGGGATCGGCGCGCCGATAGCTTTGAGTGCTGGTGCGCCGCCGTTCGCCTCTGCCGGGAAGAATTTCTGCACCGTATAGCCCCGCTCCAGCAGGCGCATCGCCTCGGAGGCGGTGGCAGCACCGGGCAGGAGCGGCAGGTCGTTGGCCTCGCAGGCGTCCAGAAGGGCGTCTGTCGCCCCCGGTGAAACACCAAATTGTGCACCTGCGGCCTTGGCGTTTTCCACGTCCGCTGGGGTCAGCAATGTTCCGGCCCCGACAACGCCACCGGGCACGGCAGCCATTTCACGGATCGCATCAAGGGCCGCTGGGGTGCGCAATGTCACCTCTAATGCGGGCAAGCCACCGGCAACAAGTGCACGGGCCAGACCGGCGGCTTGCGCGGCGTCATCAAGGACAAGCACAGGGACCACGGGCGCCATCAGGCAGAGGGCGCGGTTTTTCTCGGATGCGATTTGCGGGGTCATGATGGTGTCCTTTTTGACGGTGGGAGGCGATTATTCGGGGAATAATCGCGCCTCCGGCGGGCATATTTGAGTTCAAAAGAAAGTCAGACGCAGACGCCCGCGCCATCAGCGGCCTGGCCTACGGTTTGGCGGAAGACATCAAAGAGTTCACGGCCAACGCCGGTGCCGTTGCCTGCAAGGTCAGCAGTGGCAAGGGACCGGGTGGAGAGGTCCACCCCGAGGACGTCGATGGTGCCTTTGGTCGCATCAAGGCGAATGACGTCGCCGTCCTGAATTTTGCCAATCGGCCCGCCATCGGCGGCTTCGGGACAAAGATGGATCGCAGAGGGCACTTTGCCGGATGCACCAGACATCCGTCCGTCAGTCACCAAGGCCACGCGCTGGCCACGGCCCTGCATCACCGAAAGCGTCGGTGTCAGGCTGTGCAATTCCGGCATCCCGTTGGACTTGGGGCCCTGAAAGCGGACCACGACAACAACGTTGTCGTTCAATTCGCCTGCCTTGAAGGCCTCTTTAACCGCGTCCTGGGTGTGGAACACGCGCGCAGGAGCCTCGATGATATGGCGATCTTCGGCCACGGCCGAGGATTTCATCACGCCGCGCCCGAGGTTGCCCGCAAGCTGGGTCAGGCCGCCATGATGGCTGAAGGGATCGGAAACGGGCCGCAGGATCTTGTCGTTCAGGGTCTTGTCTGTGCCGGGGCCATAGGCCACGCGGTCGCCCTCTAGCTTGGGTTCCTGGGTGTAGCGTTCCAGACCATCGCCCGCGACGGTCTTGGTGTCGTCATGCAGCAGCCCGGCGTTCAGCAGTTCGCCAATCATATAACCGAGCCCGCCTGCGGCGTGGAAGTGGTTCACGTCGGCCAGACCGTTGGGATAGACCTTGGCCATCAGCGGGACGACCTCTGAGATATCTGAGAAGTCCTGAAGGTCCAGAATGACGCCAGCGGCACGGGCCATGGCCGGAAGATGGATCACCAGATTGGTAGAGCCGCCCGTGGCCATCAGGCCGACAAGCCCGTTCACAAAGGCGCGTTCATCGAGGACGTCGGAGGCAGGGGTGTATTGATTGCCAAGAGCCGTGATCTGGGCCGCACGCTCAACGCCGGCCACGGTCAGTGCCTCGCGCAATGGCGTGCCAGGATTGACGAAGGAGGCGCCGGGCAGGTGCATCCCCATGAATTCCATCAACATCTGGTTGGTATTGGCGGTGCCATAGAACGTACAGGTGCCGGGGCCGTGGTAGCTGGCCATTTCGGCCTTCATCAATTCGGCCCGGTCGATGTTGCCCTTGGCGAATTCCTGACGCACCGCCTGTTTTTCGTCGTTGGGCAGGCCCGAAACCATGGGTCCGGCGGGCAAGAACACTGACGGGATATAGCCGAACGTCGCAGCGGCAATGATCAGACCCGGCACGATCTTGTCGCAAACGCCCAGATAAAGCGCGGCATCAAAGGTGTTGTGCGACAGACCCACGCCCGCGGCGAGTGCGATCACGTCGCGCGAAAACAAGGAAAGCTCCATCCCCGTCTGGCCTTGGGTGACGCCATCGCACATGGCAGGCACGCCGCCTGCGACCTGAGCTGTGGCGCCGACGTTCTGTGCCGCCTTGCGGATCAACGCGGGATAGGTCTCAAACGGTTGATGCGCGGACAACATATCGTTGTAGGCGGTGATGATGCCGATGTTGGGGGCGGTTTCCGCGACCAGCGCATCCTTTTGATCGCCCATCGCGGCATAGGCATGGGCTTGGTTGCCGCAGGTCAGATGCGCGCGACGCGGGCCCGCAGCGGCGGCAGCGGCCATCGTATCAAGATATTTGCGGCGCGGCCCTTCGGACCGGGCACGGATGCGATCGGTGACTTCGGCGATTTTCGGATGCAGGGGCATGATATCCTCGGGCGGGCTAAGAGTCGCGCCCGCATAACACGATCGGTTAGCGCTAACAATCGGTGATCGTGTCGCGCAGGCGGTTGGGCCTTTCGTCGCGCAGCGGGGCGCGGTATGGGGCGGTATGACACAAAGCGATTATCCCACCGTCCGTTTGACACCCAAGGCAGATGCACGCGCTGTGCGGCATGGGTTTCCCTGGGTTTATGCCAATGAACTGGTGACGGACCGACGGACCCGCAAGTTGCCGGGCGGTACGCTGGCGGTGCTGGAGGACAGCAATCGGGTGGCGATGGGGGTGGTCGCAGTCAACCCGGCCAGCAAAATCATCTGCCGGATGCTGGACCGCGACGCTGATGCGGTGATTGATGAGGCTTGGTTTGGCGCGCGGATTGCGCGGGCGTTGGCGCATCGCGAACGGCTATATGATCAGCCGTTTTATCGCCTTGTGCATGCCGAAAGTGACGGTTTGCCCGGTGTTATCATCGATCGATTTGGTGACGTCGCCGTTGTGCAACCCAATGCGGCCTGGGCGGATGCGCTGATTTCGCCGCTTGTTGCGGCCTTGCAGGCGGTGACGGGGGTCAGTTCGGTGATCCTGAATGGCACCGGACGGGCACGCAGCCTTGAGGGGTTGGAAGATGTGATGACGGTTGCCGCAGGGACACCACCTGTGGCGCCGATCCATGTGCCAATGAATGGCGCGACTTATATGGCCGACGTCATGGGCGGGCAGAAGACCGGGCTTTTCTACGACCAAAGACCCAATCATGCCTTTGCGGCGACGCTGGCCAAAGGCGCGCGGGTGCTGGATGTCTTTTCGCACGTTGGCGGTTTTGGGCTGGCGTGTCTGGCGGGTGGTGCGACTTCTGCGCTTGCCGTGGATGGATCGACGGCGGCGCTGGAACTGGCCGAGACCGGGGCGGACGTCAGTGGATATGCTGATCGCTTTGCCACGCGCAAGGGTGACGCATTTGATGTGCTGGCAGCGCTCGCGGATGAGGGTGAGACCTTTGATCTGGTGATCTGTGACCCGCCTGCTTTTGCGCCGAACCGGCAGGCGCTTGATTCGGGGTTGCGGGCCTATGAACGGGTTGCGCGGTTGGCGACACCTTTGGTCGCCCAAGGTGGCTATCTGGGCCTGTGTTCGTGCAGCCATGCGGCGGATTTGACCAAGTTTCGCAATGCCAGTGCGCGCGGGATTGGGCGCGGCGGGCGACGGGGCCAGATCGTGCACACCGGGTTTGCCGGGCCTGACCACCCTTTGATGCCGCATTTGGCCGAAAGCGGGTACCTGAAGGCGGTGTTTTTCCGGCTATGAGGATGATGCTGGACGCCTGTGTGCTGTATCCCACCGTCATGCGCGAGGTGCTGGTGGGATGCGCCAAGGCAGGGCTATTTGAGCCGCGCTGGTCGCCCCGCATTCTTGAGGAATGGGCGCGGGCGGCGATCAAGCTGGGGCCAGAGGGAGAGGTCATCGCACGCGGTGAAATTGCGGCGCTGCGGGCCAATTTTCCTGACGCAGAGATGCAGGTGCCGGAGGCGAAATTGCAGCAGTTCTGGTTGCCGGACCCCAACGATGTCCACGTCTTGGCAGCAGCTGTTGTTGGGTCCTGCGATGGGATCGTGACAGCCAATGCCAAAGACTTTCCCGGCAATCTGCTGGCCGAAGAGGGGTTATTTCGCGCGGATCCGGACGGTTTTCTGATCCGGCTCTTTGACGAAGCACCAGAGGTTGTCAGCGACGTCGGAGCTGGCGTTCTGTCGCAGGCGCGCAGAATGTCAGGTGAAGACTGGACGATGCGGTCGCTGATGAAAAAAGCGCGGCTACCGCGCTTGGGCAAACGGTTGGCGGGTGCATGACACTGCAAACCAATCATATCAGGACAACAGGTTAGCGGCCGGGACGGGACTGCATTTTTCCTTGTGGTAAGGATGGTGAACTCTTCCTCGCACGCAACTATCAGGAATGGGAGCATGTGCACGGCGCGGTCAATGTGGGGCACAACCGATTTGTGATGGCTGACAGTGATGGGCTGGAAATGTGGGATTTTGCCAGCCAAACCGTCCTGATCTGGGCACCGCCGAAACGAAAGGACGTATCCCAAATGTTTTTGTGGGGTGGGAAGTTTGGCGTCTCGACCAACAGCCGCTTTGTGGCGATTTGCGGTAGGTCAAGGCTTGTGTCCTGCGCGATTTATCTGCTGGATTGCGACGCGCCGGGGCTTTTGAAGTTCAACGTCGCACCCTCATTCTCGACCGATGTTGTTGTGCGGTTTGTCAGTGTGTCTGATGAGACATCACCCGGTGCCAGACTGATGTGTTTTGACCCTGCCAAGAGACGTTTTGAACGCCTTGACGCCGTGGCAGAGCAGGGCGTCAACATGGCAGGTGATCCTTGGGATGCGCCCACCTCAGAATTGGCCTCGGGCATGCCAAACTCTATGCCGGTCAGGTTGCAAAAGCGTGAGATGCCGATGATCGACACGATCCAGTCTTAGCTGTTACCCACCCACTTTGCGGCATTCGCCTCGATCGCGGCGATGCGGTCTGTGGTCTTGGGATGGCTCAGAAGCCACGCGGGGGTTGCCGCACCACGCGCGCCGGTCAGGACCTCGAGCTTGTAGAACAGCGACACCTGCGGATCCGTGCCGATGCCAGCCTTGACCAACAGGGCAGAGGCATAGGCGTCAGCCTCAATTTCGTCTTTGCGTGACAGACCGGCGGCCAGAAGGGTCATCAAACCGTTGGCGATCAGCACCCCGATGCCGGGCAAAAAGCGGTTCAGCACCATGGCAATCGCGGTTCGCGCGGCATTTTGCCCGGAAAAGTCGATCATCCGGCGGCGCGAATGGCCAAGGGCCACATGACCCAACTCATGTGCGATGACGCTCGCCAGTTCTTCAGCCGTCACTTTGCCCTGTTTGTAGCGATCCATAAAACCGCGGGTGATGAAGATGCGGCCGTCCGGGGCGGCAAGGCCATTGATCGGCTCGATCTCGTAGATATGGACCTTGATGCGGGGCAGATCGAGCGCTTCTGCCATTTGATTGCACATCACCCGCAGCACTGGGTCGGTCAGCTCGGTTGACTTGGCATCAAGTTCTCGCCCCAGCCGCCAGACAGAGAAGCGATACATGGCCAGACCGTAGAGGACTGCCAGCAGGATGGGGGTAAGCTTTAACATGATTTACATATAGGACGCCGGCGGCGGATTTCACCGGGTCAAGAGTGCGGTGTCGTGCCGCGACAGACGTTCGCAGCCGGTCGCTGAGACCAGCACGGAATGGCCGAGTGTCATCGCCAGTCCCGCGTCGCTGTCCATCAGGATCATATGCAGAAAGTAGACCTGATTTTCGCGCATCAAAAGCGGGTTTCCAGCGGTGAACATCGGAAAATCTACCCAGATCGGATTGTAGATCGCACCCATGCCATAGCCGCAGGCCTGAAGCCGCGCATGCCCAAAACCGGCCTTGTCAAAGACCGCGCAATGGGCGGCGTGGACGTCGCCCATGGGTGCGCCCGGCTTGATCGCGGCCTCACATGCGGCAAGCGCCTCTTGCGCAGTTGCATGCATCCTGCGTTGCGCGTCATTGGGCGTGCCCACGACAATCGTGCGCATCATCGCCGCGTGATACCGCGCGAACGCCCCCGACCATTCGAGCGTCAGCTGATCCTGAGCATCCAGATGCCGACGCCCCGAAAAATACCTGCATAACAAGGCACCCGGGCCCGAGCCGATGATGAATTCATTGCCCGCATAGTCACCGCCGCCTTTGAATACGGCCCCCTGCATTGCGGCCAGAATATCCCCTTCGTATGCGCCGGCCTGGGTCGCGGCAAGGGCCGCATCCAGCGCGTCATCGGTCAGGGCTGCGGCGCGGCGGTGCATGGCCACCTCGGCGGGGGATTTGTCGCGGCGGAGGTCGCGGATCAGGTCAGGCACCGGGATCAGGCCGGGCAGGGCGGCGCGCAAAAGCTGGCCGTTGTGGTCTGTCAGACCGGCGGTGGCGTTCTCAAACCCAATGCGTCCGGTCACTCCCAGATCAGACAAGAGCCGCGCAAGATCGGTCGCGGGGTTGCTGTCATGGGTTTCGGTCCAGATGTGAATGTGATCGTCAGGCAGCGTGCTGGTCAGCTGCGCCTGCCGCAGGTCGGGCAGGCGGGTCAATAGGTGCAGCCCACCATCTGCCGTCAGCACCAGACATTGAAACATCGCAAAGCCGAAGGTGTCATAACCGCAGAGCCAAAAGTGACTTTCAGGGGCAAAAAGCAGCACGGCGTCAAGGTCATGCGTCGCAAGCGCGGCGGTGGCGCGGGATTGGCGCGCGGCGTATTCGGTGGGATCAAAATGCTGGGTCATGCCGCACCCTGAAGGAGCGACGGCGAACCCGTCAAGCGTGGTCGGCGACGATTTGATGCGCCATATCGACAATCTGTGCATGGGCGGGCACGTCGCGCAGCGGGGCCCAATAGGTCGGGTCATTGCGCCTGTTGCGGAACGCATCAAGGTGCTCTGCGACGCTGATCCGCGGGCCGTCAAAGGGGTGATGCGCAACCGGGTCCCATGCGGTGACATCGCCCGTGCGCAGAACGCGTGCGTAGGCCCCCGGACGGCGGGACTGATAGAAGAGGTCAATCCCGTCCTTGCGCCCGGTGCGGGCGTTAAACGTCACGCAAGGGATGCGCGGCGCGGTGATTTGCATCCGCACGGCGCCGACCTCAAGGATATCGCCCAAGGCAAGGTCATCGCTTGCGACGCCATCAAGTGTCAGGTTCTCGCCAAAGTATCCGGCGGGCAGGGGGGTGCTGAGGGTCGTTTGCCACCAGAGGCGATCCGCCTCTCCAAACAGATAGACGGCCTGTTCCGGTCCACCGTGATGGGCGACATCAACAATCTGGTCCCCTGCAAGGCCTGTAGGTCCGATGTGCACAGCGCCCAGCTGTGGCGTCTTGAAATGTCCGGTTCGTCCGGATTTCGCAGCGATCGGCTGCGCTGTTCCGGTGCAAACGGCCAAAAGCTTCACACCACGTCCCCCTTGTCGCGCATGCTGGCCCGCCAGAGCCAGACGCCAAGGGCCAGCGTCAAAAAGGCGGCGGTCAACAGTCCGCTGACATTGCCCAAAAGATCGGCCAGCGCCGCGATGCTATCGGCAAACAGATAGCCCAGCCCGACGTAAAGCCCGACCCAGACGATTTCGCCCGCGATGCCCCACAGGGCGAAACGCGGCCAGGCAAAATGGGTCAGCCCGCTGACGTAGTTGATATAGGGGCCAAGCGGCGCGACAAGCCAGCACGAAAAGAAGACCGAGCTTCCACCCCATTTGTCCATGTAAGCCTTGCCCCGCGCGCGCAGAGCGGCGCGTTTGGGGTTGCGGTCCAGCCAATCACCAAACCGGGCAGATCGGCGTGCGATCCAATAGCCGGAGTTGTCACCCAGCACCGCGCCGCCAAAGGCGGCCAATAGCACCGCCGTCAGGGAAAGGTCCCCGGTTGCGGCAAAACCGCCCGAGGCCAGCATCAGAAGTGAAGAAGGCACCGGCAAGGCGAGGCAAGACATAAAGGTCACGCAAAAGACGATTGGCACGCCGTAGTCAGCGACGAGTGCGAGGGCCAGATCACTCATTCTTCTTTTTCCGCGCGCCATGCAGCGGCGGCCGCATCAATGCGGGCCTGAAGATCATCCAGCGTCAGGTTGTTTTCTGACGCAAGCGCATCAAGTGAGATGCGACGCGGGGTTTCGCCTTTCACAAGGAACAGCGCCTCTCCCAGCACGTCTGGCGGCAACTTGTAGGACCGGGCGACATAGCGCGGCGTCATCCAGCCGGCCAACGGCTGGTCCTGATGCGCGGGGTCCATCCAATAGATCGTGGCAGACAGGGATTTGATGCCGAAATAGCCAAGTGATGACAGCGCGATGACAAAGGCCATCAGCAGGATCCGGTGATGCGCCCAAAGATGCGCGAGACGCGCGCGCATCAGGTCAACACCTTCATGCCACGCTCGATCCCTTCAAGGGTCATCGGCACCATGCGATCAGCACCAAAGATGTCCTGGATCATCTCGATCGACTGGGTGTAGGGCCAGTATTTCTGCGGCAGGGGGTTGATCCAAAGATGATTGGGCCATTGAGCCCGCGCACGGGCAAGCCAGGTGCTGCCCGCCTCTGGGTTCATGTGCTCATTGGCCCCACCGGGATAGGCGATTTCATAAGGCGACATCGACGCATCGCCGACAAAGATGCATTTGTAGTCAGAGCCATAGGTCCGCAGCACCTCCCACGTGGGGGTCTGCGCGTTCCAGCGGCGGCGGTTGTCGCGCCAGACGCCTTCGTAAAGGCAGTTGTGAAAGTAGAAGTGCTCAAGGTGCTTGAACTCGACCTTGGCCGCGCTGAATAGCTCTTCCACCACTTTGATATGCGGATCCATCGACCCCCCGACATCCAGAAACAACAAGACTTTCACGGCGTTGCGCCGCTCTGGTCTTGTTTGAACGTCGAGGTATCCGTTTTCCGCCGTTTTGCGGATGGTGCCGTGCAGATCGAGTTCTTCTTCGGCCCCATCACGGGCCCAGCGGCGCAGGCGTTTCAGGGCCACCTTGATGTTGCGCGTGCCGAGTTCAACGCTGTCGTCAAGATTGCGAAACTCGCGTTTGTCCCAAACCTTGACTGCGCGCTGGTGGCGGCTTTCGTTCTGGCCGATCCGCACGCCTTCTGGGTTGTAGCCATATGCCCCAAAAGGAGAGGTGCCAGCGGTGCCAACCCACTTGGACCCGCCTTGATGGCGCCCCTTTTGTTCTTCCAGCCGTTTTTTGAGCGTTTCCATCAGCTTATCGATGCCTCCTAAAGCTTCAATCTCGGCTTTTTCCGCTTCGCTGAGGTGCTTTTCAGCCATCTTGGTGAGCCAGTCAGCAGGGATGTCGACGGCATTCATGACCGCGTTGTCAGGGATATTTTCCAACCCCTCGAATGTCGCAGCAAAGGCCTGGTCAAATCTGTCAAGGTGGCGTTCATCCTTGACCATGATGGTACGGGCCAGAAAATAGAAGGCTTCGATGTCGTAAGTGGCCAGCCCTGCCTTCATGCCTTCAAGGAAGGCCAGAAATTCGCGCAAGCTGACCGGGACATTGGCCCGGCGCAGATTGTCGAAGAAGGGCAGAAACATCAGACGTAGCTGCGTTCAATGAAGACCAGTGTGAAGAGCCCGATCAACCCAAAAATCATGGCAAAGACGGCGGCCCATTGCAGCATGTCGCGCGTGTTTCCGCCGCGCGCTTTGGCGCGGAATGCACCAAAAGCTGCGCCAAACAGAAGGCCCGCAAGTGGAAAGATCATTGGCGTGGTCCCTTAGAAGGGGCGCAGCGCCGCAATCTCAGCCAGACGGGCCTGCACGTTCAAATCAGAGCCAAAGCCGTATCGCGCCCAACCCAGACTGTCCAGTCGCAGCGCCTCTGCTGCGACAGTATCGCCGGTCATCGTCAGGGCCTCGGCCTTGAACATCATCAGCGTCGCCAAAAGGGCGGCGTTCTGGTGGCGTTTGGCGACCGGGATCGCCTCTTCCACGATTTCGATGGTGGATTGAGCGTCACCAGCGGCAAGTGCGAAAGCCGCCTTTTGCACAGCGATGTGGGCCGTATGCACGGCGGTGATCGGGCTGGCGCGATAGACTGCTTCGGCCGCGTTGAAGGACGCGAGGGCTGCGGCAGAGTTGTGCCCCACCTGCAACCGGCCATTGGCGTATAGGGCAAAGCCTGCACGCGTGTCCTGCCAGCCAAACGCCTCGCCCAACTGGATTGCGCGGGCTGCAGCCTGCCGGCGACGGCCCGGCGTGCTGCCAGCTGTCAGCGCGGTTTCCATCGCAGTGATCCAGTCTCGGGATGTATCGGCCAGCACCGGCGCACCGGCGCGCTGACCACCGGGGTTCAGCCGGGCGAGCAGGGCGGGAAGGCGGTTCGCCACCTCAGCCCGCGTCATACCGCTTGAGAGTTCGGGGGCATAGAAGGCCCGCAAAACCAGCATGTCAAAGCCGGTCAGGACGGTGTGAATGTTATCGTCATTGAAGACAGAATCCGGCAAGCGATAGAGGTCGTTGAGTGGCCCCAAAGCCTGCGCCAGCTCTTCATGGAGGCAATCGCGGATTTCCTGCGGGGCGGCGTCGGCGGGCACAAAGATAACAGCGCGTTCGCGGGTGCGGAGCGTTGTCCAATCCACCTGACTGGTATGACGGGTCAGCAGGAATTCATCCCAACTGGTGATCCGTGGCACCACGAAGCAGGCGGCACGCGGAACGGCGCGCTGCAATTCTGCCTGTGGCACGGCCTCGACCGTGATGGAGGCTTGTGACGCATCGGTTCGGGAAATATCGATCCGGGCTTCGTCGCGTAACCGGCCAAGAAGCGCCTGCAAGTCGCGTTCCAAGCTGGCGGTGACGGTGCCAGAGGTGCGCACGGTGATCGGGCCTTCAAACCGCGACATCACCGGGATCGTGCGACCGCTTTCCATGCGGAAGCTGAGGTCAAGAAAATCCTGCGCCATTTCTGCATTCGGGCGCGTGGCGGGCGTCACAGCGTTGGTGGTGAACGCCTTCATCGGCGGCAGCGTATTCATCAGTGTGACGGCGCGCGAGGGCGGGGCATCCGGCACAGGTGCGCACGAGGCGAGAACGCCAAGCGCAAAGGCAGCGAGTCTATTCAATGAATTGCCCCCGTTTTGGGGCAGTCGGTGTCAAAACGGTCCGCACACCAGTCACGACCGCCATAATGGCGGGACTGAACTGGCATAGATCGACCGGCATATTTGCCTTGGTCACTCTGCTCTCCTCAATATCGTCAGTCCCATCTGCCTTAGAACTGCGGCCCCTTCTTGACGCGATTTGGGCAATGCCAAGAACGCACCTGTGGGCCACCCGATTAACAATGGGTGAGAGGTCTTAAGCGACTGATAATTTGAGAGGAGTCCGGGAAATTGCCTGGGCGTTGCGCGAAAGACTCAGATGTAATTGTGGCTGAACCGGCAACGCCCACAAGATGTGCGATTTGTGGATGCGTCTCCGCGTGTCACTTGAGTGAAATGAATCGCGCGGTGAAATTTGGTCGCTTTAGCGCCGGGGGTGACGTCCGCTGTTCCGGGCGAACGACAAAGAACCATGTCCACCAAATGAGGAGTGCCTGAAGGGGCGCGCGGACCAATAGGTAGGATGGCCCCCAAACATGCCCGCCAGAGCCAACCTTTTGAAATGCCGCGTAAATGTTGACCGGAAAGAAGGCAATTAACACGGCGATCGCCATAAGCCCCGCAAAGTCGCGGCTTTTGGGGTGCAGGACGCCGATGGCGATTGTCAGTTCCAGGACGCCAGTTGCGAGAATAAGGGCCGTGGCAAACGGAAAAATGGGCGGCAGCATTTGCGTCATTTCTTCTGTCAGGACAAAATGCCCGACACCAAAAAACGCAAAGGCAAAAGCAAGGCCAAGGATGCCGCCTAGACGCGCTTTTTGCGCGCCGCCCAAGAAAAATGCACCAAGAAGCGGTAGCAAGAGCAGGCAAAGGACGATGATCGGGGTCGTCATGTTTCAATCTCCGTATGTGAAAATCCTGAAGGTTGGGGGGAAAGCCGGTTGACGGGGGAGGTCCGTCTTTTGTGGCCGGTCACCGCGGCGTCTTGCGAGACAGCGATGCTGCCCCGCGGTCCCGGACTAGGCGTTGCCCAACAAATCAGTGCCATATGAGTTATCGACGGCGCAGAGCCAGCCGCGCGTTTCATCATTGCGAAAGACGTAAGTTGCACGGCGCTTGATCGGCTGCGATGCGTCGCCAATGTGCAGTAGCGTTTCCATGATGACCAATGCGGTGCCGCCGCCTTCAATCACCTGGGCCGCTCCTTGGGTTACGGTCAGGGTGTTTTGGAAGTGTTTCGCAATGGCCTCAAAGGCTTGTCGAATGTGGGGTTTTCCTTTTGCGATCTGGCCGGGCTGGACGACCAACACCGCGTCATCGGCGTAGAAGTCCATAAGCGTGTCGAAGTCTTCGGCCGTGATGGCTTTGTCGGCGCGTTTGATCAGTTTCAGGACGTCGTGGTCGGACATGTTGTTTCTCCTATTTTGCGAAATGGTTTGTGGAATGTTGGGAGATGATTGGGATTTTCATGCGGGCACCGCTGGTCGCCTTGTTTGCGGCAGCACAAGGAGCCACAGGCAAAATGCGGTTTCTGCAACGAGGGGTAAGGCGTAGGCCGGGGTGAAGAAGTGGTGCGCATCTGGTGCAACAAAGCGCGCAATGCTGCCCAAAAGGTAGACGAGCCCGGACAACCCGATGGCAACCCCAAGACTTTTGGGGATCACTTCTGACCGGACCATCAGTGCGGCCATCAGAAAACAGTTCACCCCGAAGAAGATCAGTCCAAGGTCGTAGCCGTAGGCGTGCAGCGTGACGTTGTGCAGGACCATTTGCGCTGAACCTGCCGCGCCCTCAGTCTGTGCCAGCAAGACCGCGCCCTGCAGGTTCAGTAGCGATGCAGCGATGAGCCCTGATTGTAGCAGGCGAAAGACAAGCGCAGCCAGCGCAAGACCGGCAGAGATGGGGCGCAGCATCCAAAAGAGCAGTAATGCCAGCGTGGCGTCAGCCAATGCCATAACGATATCGGTCAGAATAGACATTCGGAAGCGCAGCAAGTTGTCGTTGATGGCCTGCATTGTGTCTGCGGCGGAGGCAAAGTTGATGAGAGGGCCGCGCAGCGCCACCTCTGATCCGACGCCGCAGAGGATGATGACAAGGTAGCAGACACCGGCGAAACGGGCCTGTCGGGGGGGAAATGAGAATGTGTGCATGTCAGCCCCCTAAACCACAACAACATTTCCGCGCTTCCGACCGGTTTCGACGTAGCGATGCGCCTCGACCAAATCGGAGAACGGGTAAGTGCGATCCATCACCGGCGAGAACTGGTTCTTGGCCATGAGGGCAAGGATCTCTGACAATTCGGCGTGATGCACGGCTGGCTTTGAAAGGCCTGCCGCTGCAAATTTGGCTGTCTTCTTGCCGAACAGGCGGGACAAGGCCAAATCGCGCAGCAATCTCAGGCTTAGCACCGGGCAGATATAGCTTCCGGTCTTGGCCAGCGCGGATTTGGCGGCGCCAAATGATGCGATCCCAAGTGTGTCGAAGATGACATCATAGGCGGCATGCGGTTTCAGTGGGTCTGTGGTCTTGTAGTCTACGACACGATCTGCCCCGAGCGTGCGCAACAGATCTGCGTTTCGCGCGCTTGCCGTTGCGGTCACCTCTGCCCCCAAGGTTTTGGCGAATTGGATTGCTGCGGTGCCAAGGCTGCCTGATCCACCAAGGATAAGAACCCTGTCGCCCGCGCGCACGTCTGCCACGCGGGTCAGAAAGTGCCATGAGGTCATTGCACCGTCACAAAGCGTTGCAGCTTCTTCATATGGGACGGTGTCGGGCTTTTTCAGAAGGCTGCCGCCCTGGTCCAAACAAATGTGCGAGCCGTTCGCGCCAAATTGCATGCCAGCTTCGCCAAAGACTGCATCCCCGACCTGAAACCGGGTGACAGTCTTTCCTACCGACACGATATCACCGGCAAAACAGGTTCCCGACAAACCGGCGCGAGGCCTTTTGAGGCCCAGAAAGAGGCGGGCGAATTTCGGTTGTCCGGCCCGCATCAAACCATCTGCACGTGAAACCGCAGAGGCCCGGATGCGGATCAAAACCTGATCATCCTTGGGCGTCGGGGCAGGCCGAGTTACGGGTACGAGCACGTCTGGACCACCGTAGCGGCTGACGCTCCAAGCCCTTAAAGTCGTTTCCATAGTTGTCTCCTTTCTTAAACAAGATCGGAGATAGCGGATTTAAATTGTTCCAATAACTGACTAAAGTAAACCGGATTGGTTCAAAAACGTTACGGTGTCATATGGACTGGAAGTCTCTTCCTGCATTTCTTGCGGTGGCCCGCTCTGGATCGTTGCGCGCTGGCGCAGAGCAAATTGACGGCACCCACGCAACGGTGCGTCGTCAAATCGAAGGTCTGGAAGCGCAACTTGGGACTTCGTTGTTCCGCAGGTCCGCAGGTGGCCTGACATTAACGGCAGCCGGTCGCCGTCTTTTGCCGCAAGCCATCGAAGCAGAGGCCGCGCTGCTGAAAGGTTTTAACGCGGTTCAGGGACTTGATCGCGAGGCATCGGGCCGCATTCGATTGTCAGTTGATCCGCTGACGGCCCATTATCTGCTTGCCCCGGTTTTGGCAGATTTTGCAGCGCTGTATCCCGATATCGAGATCGAGTTGAAGCTGTCCTACTTTCTTGATTCGATTGAAAAAGACGAAACGGATATTTCCATCCGGCATGTCGTGAACGTCGAAGAGGATGCTGTGGGGCGCAAGCTATTTCCTTTGTCGTTGGGGGTGTTTGCATCGCGCAATTACATCGACACCGAGATGCCCAACGCAGGTCCGAGGGGCAGGGGGCTGACCTGGATCGGGTATGGCGAGATTGACGAGATCCAACGGATGGTGGCCGAAACCCCGTTTTCAGAGGCACGTATCCGACACACGATCGCCGATCCGCAGATGCACCTTCATATGGCTCGTGCTGGCGCAGGGATGACATTTCTGGCCAGTTGGGTCACCCGAGCATTCCCGGAATTACAGCGCGTGCCCGGAAGCCCGCTGGATCAGCGCCGGTCAACATGGATATTGCAGCATGGCGGGTTGCGGCGTGTCCGGCGCGCGCGGCTTCTGGTCGACTACCTGAGTGCGGCGCTATTGGAGCGGCGCGCGGATTTCATCGGACATTAAAGTGACCCGCGCCAGCGTACGGCATGTCAAAATGAGATTAAGCGATGAACGCGCGCTACATCGAAAAGGACGTGCCGCAGCCACACGAAGAGGTGGCGTTGGGGTTATTGATCACGAACCGCGCGCCGATAAGCTCTTCTGTGAAGTCAATCTCGGCATCGGTCAGGAACGGTAATGACACGCTGTCGATCACGACTTTCTCGCCCCCGCCTTCCAGCACAAGATCATCGTCTTTGACGTCATCAAGGTCGATTTCATACTGGAAACCGGAACATCCGCCGCCTTCGACCGCGATGCGCAGCGCTTTGCCCTGATCAGACGCACCGATCTCGGCCAGCCGTTCAAAGGCACGGGTGGTGACTTTGGGGGGAAGGGTCAGCATGAAGGAACCTATCAGTCTTGCGTTGGTTCAGATATAGAGACGGCAGGCAAAGACGACAAGGCAGGGCAGGGACATGGCAGCCCCTTATGCGACCGATCCGGCGAATGCGCGGGGGCGGCTATATGCAGAGGAAGAGAGCAACTTTCGCTCTCCGTTTCAGCGCGACCGGGACCGGATTATTCATGCGAGCGCCTTTCGGCGGCTGAAGCACAAGACCCAGGTTTTCATCGAACATGAGGGTGATTATTTCCGTACGCGTCTGACCCATTCGATAGAGGTGGCGCAGGTGGCGCGCACCGTCGCCGCGGCGCTTGATTTGAATGTGGAACTGACCGAGGCCATAGCGCTTGCGCATGATCTGGGCCACACGCCGTTTGGCCATACCGGGGAAGAGGCGCTGGATCGGCTGATGCAGCCCTACGGTGGGTTTGATCACAATGCGCAGGCGCTGCGGATCGTCACCGATCTGGAACGGCATTATGCCGAGTGGGACGGATTGAACCTGACCTGGGAGACGTTAGAGGGGATCGCAAAGCATAATGGCCCGGTCACCGGAGAGGTGCCTTGGGCGCTGACCGACTACAACGCGCGGCATGATCTGGAACTGCACACCCACGCCAGTGCAGAGGCGCAGGTGGCGGCGCTGGCAGATGATATCGCCTATAACAACCATGACCTGCATGATGGATTGCGGGCAGAGTTGTTCAGCACAGACGAATTGGCCGAATTGCCGGTGTTGCAGGATTGCTTTGCCGATGTGGATCGGAAGTATCCCAAGCTTAACTACTACCGCCGCAGGCACGAGGCTTTGCGTCGGTTCTTTGGCATTCTGGTTGAGGATGTGATCATCGTCAGCCGCCGCAATCTGGCAGAGTTTGACCCTGCAAGCGTCGCGGATATCCGCCACGCGGGCCGGATGATGGTGCAGTTTACGCCTGCCTTGTGGGATGACCTTAAGGTGATCCGCTTGTTCCTATTCGAGCGCATGTATCGCGCCCCGGCAGTGGTCAAGATGCGGGTTGCGGTGACACATATGATTGATGAGATGTTCCCGTTTTTCATGCATAATTCCAATGAGTTGCCCAAGCAGTGGCGCAAGGATGTGGCCGAGGCACGGGGTGAACAGGCACTGGCGCGGATCGTGGCAGATTACATTGCCGGTATGACCGACCGCTTTGCGATCCAAGAGCATCAAAGGTTGATCGGTGGTACACCGGTCCCCGCAGGAGTAACCGATGGCGATTGAAACTGAAGCAGGCGCGATGGCGCCGGTCGTGGCCTTTGCATTGGTCGGCGTATTGGGTGTGGGCAGCCAATGGCTTGCCTGGCGGTTACGCATGCCCGCGATTGTGTTGATGTTGGCGGCGGGGATCTTGGTCGGTCCCGTGCTTGGCATCTTCAACCCGGCGCGGGATATTGGGCCGCTGATGGGGCCAATGATCAGCATCGCGGTGGCGATTATCCTGTTCGAAGGCGGCATGACGCTGAATTTCCACCAGTTGCGTGATGCGGCGGTGGGGGTCAAACGGCTGGTCTTTGTGGGTGCTCCACTGGGTTGGATCACAAGTGCATTGGCGCTGCACTATGGCGCCGGGCTGTCGTGGCAAACCTCGGCTGTGTTTGGCGGGATTATGATTGTCACGGGCCCCACCGTGATTGCCCCCTTGTTGCGGACTGCAAGGCTTTCACGCAGGCCAGCGGCGCTTTTGCAGTGGGAAGCCATTGTGAATGATCCAATCGGTGCGCTGGCGGCGGTGCTGGCGTTCGAGGTTGTGGTTGTTCTGAACACTGCGGCGACAGTCGGTGCCGCAGTCAGCGATCTCATCATCGGGATCGGTATTGCGACCGTACTGGGTGCCGCCGGTGGCTATGGTTTGGCGCATGCGTTCAAGCAGGGTTGGGTGCCGGAATACATGAAGGTTCCGGTCCTTTTTGCGCTGTTGCTGGCGGTCTTTGGCGTTTCGGACGCCGTTCTGCACGAAAGCGGTCTGCTGGCTGTCACAATCATGGGGATCGTGATCGCGAATGCGAACCTGCCAAGCTACGTCGAATTGCGCCGTTTCAAAGAGCACGCGACGGTCCTTCTCGTCTCTGGCGTGTTTATCCTCTTGGCTGCAAGCCTTGATTTCGCGGCACTTGGCGCGCTGGATTGGCGGGCGGCGGTTT
Organism: uncultured Paracoccaceae bacterium; assembly: GCA_947493335.1. Classification (GTDB taxonomy): domain Bacteria; phylum Pseudomonadota; class Alphaproteobacteria; order Rhodobacterales; family Rhodobacteraceae; genus CANMYO01. Next base: position 948,425 of record CANLQO010000001.1, read on the forward strand.
TTGTGGCGGCAGTTGTACTTGTGGCGCGGCCGTTGACGGTTTTTGCGTCGCTGGCCGGTTCGGGTCTACCTTGGCGGGAACAGGTTCTTGTTGCCTTTACCGGGCCACGTGGCGTGGTTCTGGTGGCTGTGGCGGGGCTGTTCGGTGAGCGGCTCTTGTCGCTTGGGCTGGAAGATGCGGGTCTGATCGCACCTTTGGCGTTTGTGCTGGTCGCCTTCACGGTTGTCGTGCACGGCTTCACCCTTGCACCGTTTGCACGCGCCCTCGGGCTGACAGGAGCGGACACACCAGGGGTTATCATCATAGGTGGATCAGATTGGACCACAGCCCTTGCAGAAGCCCTGGCGCGCGCAGAGGTGCCGGTTTTGATGACCGACCCCAACTTTGGCCATTTGCGGGCCGCACGGGCGGCAGGCATCCCGACCTTTAGCGGCGATATCCTGTCAGAGGGCGCCGAACAGCGGTTGGAACTTGTCAGCTATGCCACGTTGATTGCGGCGACTGACAATGATGCCTACAACACGTTGGTGGCGACCGATCTCGCGCCCGAATATGGTCGCGAAAACGTCTTTCAGGTCGCGCGCGCAAAATCCGACAATGCAAGACATCAGCTTCCCGCCACGCTGGGGGGCAAGGCATTGGGGGTCGACGCGACGTTTGCAGAGATGGAGACGATGTTTCGACAGGGATGGACGTTTCGCACTACGCGCCTGACCGAGGAGTTCTCGTTCGAGGATTGGCGTGCGGAGCGACCTGAGGCACGTCTGGTCGCGCGGATATCGGCCAAAGGCGAAATTCGGTTGGTTAGTCGGGATGGGGATGTCAAACCCGCACCTGACGTGCGCGTGCTTTCGTTCCGTCCCCCGGATGCCGACGAGGGCAATCAGCCACCTGCTGGGTAGATGACTGTGCCAGTCGTACCGGCTGACACGTTGAATATGCGTCTCTGGCTACTCGCTAAGGCAAAAGTTCGGCTGGATCGACCGATTGCAGGCCGCGCCGCGTCTCGAAATGCAAAAAGCTGGGGTCTCCGGCGCGGACCTTGCCGATGGTCTGGCCCCGACCCACGCTGTCGCCTTTGGCCACGGTCAGATTATCAAGGTTGGTATAGACGGTCAGCAGGTTGTTTGCGTGTTTGATCACGACAATGGCCACGCCATTGGTGTCGGTCGTGACAGCCGCAACAGAACCGCCGTCAGCGGCTTTAACGGCTGTCCCTGCGGCCACGCCGATGTCGATGCCTTCGTTCCGCCCCGGAGCATATTCACGGATCACGGTGCCATTGACGGGTCGCACCAGCGTCGCGCTGGGGTTGCTGGCCGCCGGGGCGGGCGCAGGTGTGGACGCGCCGGTGTCCGGCGTGGCCGGTGCAGGAAGTGTGGCGGTTGCCGGCGCTGGCGTTTCAGCCGGCAGCGGGGTCGTCGCACTGGGCGGCGTTGGTGTCGGAGAGCCGGTGCCCGGTTCGGGCACGGGCTGAGGCGTCACGGGCCGCCGGGCCCCGGCTTGTGGGATCAGCAGGAAAGCACCTTCGCGGATCGTCAGGTCCGATCCAAGGCTGTTCCATTCGGCGATGTTGGACACCGGCACGCCATAAAGGCGGGCAACGGAAAAGACAGTTTCGCCGCGTTGGACCTTATGGCGGATCGGTTCAACACCCGTTGTCACAGCAACCGGCGCAGGCGTCGCGGCAGGAGTTGCGGGTTGTTCGCCGACGCGGTCAAGCGCGGTTGTGGCGATTGCGGTCACATCCAGCGGCTGGATTGGACCGGTTGAGGGAGCACCAGTCGCGGGCGACGGTTCGGCGACGCGCCCCGGAAGAGCCAAGAGCTCGCCCGCGCGCAGTGCCGTATCGGGAGCCAGACCGTTAAAGCGGGCAAGTTCCCCGGCGTTCTGTCCAAGGCGATTTGCGACAGCGTTCACAGTATCGCCGGACCGCGCAACGGCAACCTGGTAATTGGGATAAGATATCACGCCCCGGTCATCGGGGGCGGGACGGTCGGGCAGGTTTGCAACCGCCTCTGACGTATCAAAACCGTCGCCGAGGTCGCGCAAGTCAAAATCGGGCAGGCCGCCTTCGCAGGCTGCCAAAACGGCAATGGCACCCGTGGTCATCATCAGCCGGAGGGGGTGGCGTGTCATCTCTGCTCTCCTATCATGCCGCGCCCCTTGTTGACCGGGGTCGTCGGCGGATTAGTCTTGTCCCAGCCCTTCAAGAAGGGGCACAAAGCGCACCTGGCGCAGCTCGTCGTAGTCAAATCCTGTTTCGGTCCGTGTCACACGGATCAATGATTGTACGGCGTCCGATTGGCCCACCGGCAAGACCATGATACCGCCGACGCGCAATTGCGCCAAGAGGGGGCTTGGCGGGTCCTCTGCGGCCGCGGTTAGCAGGATACGGTCAAACGGCGCTTGTTCTGCGAGCCCGTGACTGCCATCCGCCGTAAAAGCCGTGATATTGGTAATATCCTGAGCGTCAAAGATGGCCTGAGCCTCATTCACCAACCGTTTGTGCCGGTCGACGGTATAGACGCGGCGGGCAAGCTCGCTGAGGATTGCGGCCTGATAGCCGGAACCTGTGCCGACCTCGAGCACCTTATGGCGCGGCTGCACATTCAACGCTTGCGTCATGATCCCCACGACGGATGGCTGGCTGATCGTTTGGCCACAGGAGATGGGCAGCGGCATGTCTTCGTAGGCGCGATCGGCAAAGAGGCCTTTGACGAAGGCGGCACGGTCGACTTTCTCCATTGCGGTGAGGACCCGTGCATCGGTGACACCTTTGGACCGCAGCGCATAGAGAAATTGCATTTTGGTTTGCGCGTCGGTCATGCAAAGACGTCCTGCATCGCGGCAAGTGCTGTGTGGTCGGTCAGATCTGCCCGCATTGGCGTGACCGAGATATATCCTTCGAGATTTGCATGCACATCGGTGCCAGGCGCAGTGGGGATGTGTTGCGGGCCGCCCTTGATCCACAAGAAGGTGCGGCCGTTGGGTGCCATGCTCGCCTCCATCCCGAAGGCTGGGCCGGGGCGCAGACCTTGGGCGACCATGCGCGAGCCTTTGACGTTAGCGGCGGCGACGGGGGGGATGTTGACGTTGTAGAACATCTGGTAGTCCGCACCGCCCCATTCGGCACGATCGAGAAGGGTTTGAACACAGGCCGCGCCATGGATCGCCGAGGCCTCGAACGGGTCGGCAAGATTGGCGTTGGCTGGCCCGAAGAACTGACTGATGGCGACGGCGGGCAGGCCCTGAAGTGCGGCCTCCATCGCGGCACCGATGGTGCCGGAATAGAGCGTATTGTCAGCTGCGTTATTGCCCCGGTTGACGCCCGAGAGAACGAGATCGGGCTGGGCGTCTGGCATCACGTGATAAAGGGCGGCGAGAACGCAGTCGGCAGGAGAGCCTTCGGCTGCGAAACGGCGCGGCGCCAATTCAGAAATCATCATCGGCTTGGTGTAGCTGATGCAATGGCCGACGCCGGATTGCTCGAACGCGGGTGCGACTGTCCAAACTTCACCAGAGGGTCCTGCGAGGGTTGTCGCAATGGCCTCTAGCGTGGCGAGCCCCGGGGCGTTGATCCCGTCGTCATTGGTGATGAGAATGCGCATGAAGGCCCCCGGGCAGTGCGATGGCTTGGGTGTAGGACGCAATGTAGGGGATGTGAAGCGGCGGCGTGGCAGAAGCGGGTGGCTGTGACGTTGTTGCGTCAGGACGGGGGTGCCGCTGTTGCCCTGAAGGGCAATGCGCCCCACCCACCGTCCCGAAACCCCTGTGACCCCGGCCAGCCGGTCCCGACAGCCGCGTGTCCAATTGGGATTACCCGAGGATGTCGGACAAGAGGCGCGTGGCTTCGGACGCAGGCGCGGCAAGGGCATCGCGTGGCTCACCAGGATAGAACCGGGCACGGGTCGCCGTGGCCATGGGCGCGGGCGTCAGGATTTGCACCGATGGACCATTTTTGGCCGCCTCGGCCTGCCAGCTTCGTGCCAGCGCCGTTTGCGCAGCTTTGGTCGCGCCATAGGCACCGAAGAATTGCGCGCCCGCGCGGGGGTCATCCAGGAAGACTGCGCGCCCGGACTGCCCCAGTAGCGGCGCAACATAGGCGATCAACCTTTGGGTGGCAGTAATGTTGACGTCAACGGATTTGGCCAAGTCCCTTGCGCCAATGTGATCGGCCGGGGCAAGCGGAGCGGCATGGATTGCGGCATGTACCCAAAGGTCCAGTTTGCCCCAGCGGTCAAAGATTCCGCGACACAACTGTTGCATGGCGGCGTCGACGGTAATGTCCATTGGCGCAAGCGTGGCAGCGCCGCCGGAGGCCTGGATCTGGTCATCCAGTTCTTCCAGTGCGCCGGTTGTCTTGGCGACCGCGATGACGTGATGCGACGGGGCAAGGGCTGCGGCGATGGCCGCGCCCAGACCGCGCGAGGCACCGGTGATAAGGGCTGTTTTGGTCATGCGCTCGCTTTAGGCTGTAGCAGGGCGTTTGGCAATCAAGGCTTTGGGCCATCACCCCGGGATATGCAAGCGATGGGTCTGGCCCCGCGTATCGGCCATGACGATGCTATTGTCATCCAGGGTTGTCACCGTGAGGCCGAAGGCGGTCTCTCCGATTTTGACCCGAACAATCGTGCCACCGGCATCACGCAACAGGGCCGCACCGCCTTCGGCGTCGGAGATGAGCCCAATCAGTGCCACGCCATTCAGCGGCAGTGCATCGGGGATGGCAGCCGCGGCTGCCACTTGCGGCGGTGTTTGAGGCTCTGTCGCCATGAATTTCCGGACCAGTTAGACCGTCGAAAGTACGACGGCGTCGGCGATATGGACCTGAATTCACGGGTGCGCAAGAGGGATACGCTGCGTTGCGGCGAAACGTCTCGTGCTGTGGCGAACCTTAGCCGAAGAGCGGGCTGCCGTCCTCTTTCAACAATGGCCCGTCAGGCGGATTTTCAAGCAGCGGCAACACGGTTTCCGAAGGCCGGCAAAGGGCAACGCCGCGTGGGGTGCAGACGATGGGGCGGTTCACCAAAACCGGATCGGCTACCATGGCATCGAGGATCTCTTCGTCGCTCGCGTCTGGAAGGCCACGGGCCGCTGCATCGGTTTTGTGGGTGCGCAACGCATCGCGCGGTGAAAGGCCCGCGGCGGCAAAGAGTGCTATAAGCTGCGGGCGGGTCCAGCCGGTTTGCAAATATTCGATGATCACCGGTTCGGTGCCGGTTGCACGGATCGCTGCCAGCACATTGCGGGATGTGCCGCAGGCAGGGTTGTGGTGGATGACGGTCGTCATGGAAGCCTCTTGTTGGTTCATGGCGCAGCATAAAGCATGCCATGCCGCGTGCCAGAGCCGACGACAACCAATCGTTAAGGATGATTTGGTAGCCCAAGATGACCCAAGCGAAAGGTGGACGCATGCAGCAGCATTCTGAAAGGCAGAACGCCGCGGTGGTAACCCCGCAATTTGAAGATTCGGGATTGTTCAAGTCGGAGATCGTGCAGGTAAACATCACGCTTTCTCCGCAGGTTCATATGAATGTCAGACAGGACATGGTTGTCACGGGTTACACGGCGAACGGATTGGCCTTTGATGTGCTTTTCGCGGGACGGCGGAAGGCAGCAGCGTCATGGCTATTGAAATACCTTGCCGACTTGCGGGCCAAAGGAAAAGAGGCAGAACATGTCCGGGTGCCGGTCCGTGTGGAAGGGGCCTGGCGGACGACCTTTGCGCCTGATCCTTCTGGATGGGAAACCCGACGGCGACAATTGGTGGCAGGTGTGTGGACAGTGCAGACGCCCAACGGGGCCCGGACGTTCGGGGAACGGCCGGTGCGCTGACCGGGTCATTTGGTTTCGCCGCCAACGGGCAGGGCATCGGGCGAAAGATTGGCCTTGGTGCGTAAGGGCACGTCTGCTTGTCATTGGGTTCGTGCTTCCGGTTGTTAGTCGCCGGAGATTTCACCGCGCTTGTTCTTGGCGTGGGTTTCTAGTCGCAGGAGTGGGCTTTGATGCGCCGGCGAATATGGTGCGCGCAATTTGACGTGGTCGGCGTGTCGAATATGTCGATGACCGGTTGTTGCACGCATTTGCGCCAACGGGCGGTTGCTTTGATATTTCAGCAGAACCACCTGATGACAACGTGAGCGCAGTGAACGAGACGGGCCGGCTTATGTCCGGCGAAATTGCGCGCAAAAGATGGGGTGACGTCTGAAGAGCGGTGTGTGTTTCGGACCCTTGAGGTCGTGATCTTCGCGGCGGAACACGCGGCAAGTTGAGGCACGTCGACGGCGCTTATTCGGCGGCTTCTTTTCCCTGAAAGCCCTGTTCGATCATGTCTGACGGGGCAACAGGGTATTCGCCGGAGAAACAGGCATCACAATAGGCGGGCGCGGATGGATCGCGGCCCTTGGCCTCGCCCACAGCGCGGTAGAGGCCGTTCAACGTGATGAATTTAAGGCTGTCGACGCCCAGATGGTCGCGCATTTCCTCTTCGGTCATGGTCGCGGCAAGCAGTTTTTCGCGCTGTGGCGTATCGACGCCATAGAAACAGGGCCATGCGGTTGGGGGGGAGGCGATGCGAAAATGCACCTCTGCGGCCCCGGCATCCAGAATCATTTCCTTGATTTTGCGACTGGTGGTGCCGCGCACGACACTGTCGTCGACAAGGATGACACGTTTGCCCTTGATGAGCGCCCGATTGACATTGAGTTTCAACCTAACACCCATGTTCCGGATGCTTTCCGTCGGCTCAATGAAGGTTCGCCCCATGTATTGATTACGGATGATTCCCATCGCGTAGGGGATGCCACTTTCCAGTGAGTAGCCAATGGCGGCCGGTGTGCCGCTGTCGGGGACCGGACAGACCAGATCAGCCTCGACCGGGGCCTCTTTCGCAAGCTCGCGGCCGATGTTTTCGCGGGTCTCATAGACAGATCGACCACCAAGAGATGAGTCCGGGCGGCTGAAGTAGACGTGTTCGAAGATGCAAAAGCGCGGTTTAGCGGGGCGGAATGGATGATGACTTTCGACGCCTTTGGAGGCCGAGATTACCACCATTTCGCCCGGTTCAATCTCGCGCACAAAATCCGCCCCAATGATATCGAGTGCACAGGTTTCTGATGCCAGCGCCCAGCCATCGCCGATCTTGCCCAAGACAAGCGGACGGACGCCAAGAGGGTCACGACAGCCAATCAACTTGGTGCGGGTCATGGCAACGACGGAAAACGCCCCTTCGACCTTGCGCAAAGCCTCTTCCATGCGATCGGGGATCGTGCGGCCCATGGAACGGGCCATCAGATGGATGATGCATTCACTGTCAGAGGAGCTTTGGAAGATTGAGCCGCGCTCAATCAACTCGCGGCGCAGGGACAAGGCGTTGGTGATATTGCCGTTGTGAGCGATTGCGGCGCCGCCCATGGCAAATTCGCCGAAGAAAGGTTGCACGTCGCGGATGGCCGTCTGACCCTTTGAGCCGGCGGTGGAATACCGCACATGGCCTATGCCCACATCACCGGGCAAGCGTTCCATCATGGCGGGCGAGGTAAAGTTGTCGCGGACCAGTCCCATGCGGCGGGCTTGATGAAAGCCGCTTTCGGGATGATGGGTCACTATGCCGCCGGCCTCTTGCCCGCGGTGTTGCAGGGCGTGCAGACCAAGGGCCACAAAGTTTGCTGCATCTGTGACACCGACAACGCCGAAGACGCCACATTCCTCTCGCAACTTATCATCGTCAAAGGGATGGGCGGGGGGCATGGAATCGGTCAAGGTGGCAGCCTTCAATCCGGGAACATCTGGCGCAGCTTTAGCGCTTTGGCGCGGTCGTGTCACGGGGGAGATGTGACAGATTTGCGACGGCCTTCGTGGGGTGGTTCTGAGCCGCAACAGATGGGGCGATTTGTTTGCCGGACAAGGCCCAAAAACGAGAAAAGGCGCACCTGACGGCACGCCCGTTCCCGTGGGGGTTCGAATATCGGTTAGCTGCGGGTGCGGCGGCCGCGCAGTGTCAACGCGCCAAGTCCGCTGAGAAGCAAAAGGCCACCGGCGGGAAGAGGGATTGCCGTCAGCGCGTTGACGGTGATTTCACCGACTTTGACGCCACGATTGCCAGCTGCGTCCGGCTCTAGACCAAAAATGGTGAAGCTGGACACGCCGCCCGTCGGGATCAGGCTGGTGAAGTCAATATTCACAAAGCTGCTGCCTGCAGCGGCGGGCAAGGTAAAGACCGTCGACACACCACCGATGGTGATACCGAATTGCTCGGTTTGGCCACCAGACTCGAAGATCAGGCCGCTGATCTGGTCAACCAGCGTCGTGCCGAAGTCAAACGTCAGCGACTCGCCCAGACCCAACCGGCCACCTTCAGGATTGCCTGTCACGCCGAGACCATTGTTTGTGACGGCGACATTGCCAACCGCGCCGGTGACCGTCATGTCGACCCCGCCAGAAGAGTAGTTGATTGTCGCGCCGTTCGTGCCGCTGGCCTGAAAATTGTAGGTCACAGTGGCCGCAGAAGCGGCGCTGGCGGACAAGACGACGGCTGCAATAAGGGCTGTCAGAAACTTCATCTCAATACCTCTTTGCGCGCAAAAACGCGCGCGTTAAGAGTTTCTTAACGATGAATTGTGACCCAAACGCGGCGGAATTGGTGCCTTATTCGGGCGTGGAGCATGCACCAACAAGCTGTTCGTACTGCACCGTCAACCAACCCAGCGCGGCTTCGGGGTCCCGATTTTCGATCTGGCCGGTCATCCGCGCAAAGACTTTTGCAGACCGGCTGTCTTCGACCATCGGGATGTCCTGAGCAGACAGCACCGTTTGATAGACAAAGAACGCCACGGCCACCAAAAGAATGCCGCGCAGGACCCCAAAGAGGAACCCAGCCCCCTGATCAAGACCGTTGAGCGCAGACCGCTGCACCAATGACGAAAAGAGGGGCGTGAAGATTGAGACCACCACGAGCGCCACGGCGAAAACGGCGGCAAAGGCTGCAATGATGCTGAGTTCGCAGGAATCTCCGATAAATTCACCCAGTACCGGGATCTGACGCACCAGTGGCTCGGCCTGATCGGCGAAGATAAACGCAAGGATCGTGGCTCCGATCCAACCGGCAATCGCCATGGCTTCGCGCACGAACCCCCGGCTATAGGCCAAAAGTGCCGAGACCACGATAATTGCGGCGACGACGCCATCAATAATGGTGAAACCTTCCAACGGTCCGCTCCTTCATTCGGGTCCGCGTTCGCCGAACACCGTTGTCACAAATTCGGTCAGGGTCGGCATTGAGCGCAAATCCAGACCGGAAGCCGCGGGCGATTTGGCCTGCTGCGGCATGATTGCGGAGGTAAAACCAAGTTTTGAGGCTTCTTTCAATCTATTTTCGGTCTGCACACAGGGACGAAGCGCACCAGAGAGCGAAATTTCACCAAAAAGAACGGCGTCTTTTGGCAAGGCCGCGTCCTCGCGGGCTGACACAAGGGCGGCGGCCACGGCAAGATCCGCGGCAGGTTCAGTAATGCGCAAACCCCCTGCTACATTGAGGTAGACGTCCAATCCGGTGAAGGGCACGCCTGCGCGGGCTTCCAATACGGCGAGGATCATCGCAAGCCGCGACCCGTCCCATCCAACCACGGATCGGCGGGGCTGGCTGTGTGGCGAAGGAGACACAAGGGCCTGGATCTCGCAAAGTACGGGGCGGGTGCCTTCGATGCCTGCAAAGACTACTGAACCGGGTGCAGGTTCGCCCCGCTCTGACAAAAAGAGGGCAGAGGGGTTTTTCACCTCGGCAAGTCCCTTGCCCGTCATCTCAAACACGCCGATTTCGTCTGCGGGCCCAAAGCGGTTCTTGACCGATCGCAGGATGCGGAACTGGTGGCCACGCTCGCCTTCGAAGTAGAGCACCGTGTCGACCATATGTTCAACGACGCGGGGTCCAGCAATGGCGCCTTCTTTTGTCACGTGACCCACCATGACAACGGCCATGCCGTTGCGTTTCGCAAATGTGGTCAGTTCATGTGCAGAAGATCGCACCTGAGAAACCGATCCCGGCGCGCTTTCGACGTTGTCGGCCCACATCGTCTGAATTGAATCGATGATCGCGAGGTCGGGCTTTTCGGCGTCCAGCGTTGTGAGGATGTCGCGAAGGTTCGTTTCTGATGCCAGTTGCACAGGGCTTTCTGTCAGTCCTAGTCTGCGCGCGCGCATTTGCACCTGCGCGTTCGATTCCTCGCCCGAGATATAGATGACCTTCAGGCCGTTCCGGGCGAACCGCGCTGCGGCCTGCAAAAGCAAAGTTGATTTGCCAATCCCGGGATCACCGCCCACCAAAAGGGCAGAGGCCTTGGTCAGGCCGCCGCCCAAGACGCGGTCCAGCTCTGCCACGCCAGAGATCGTGCGCGGCGGTTCAGCCTCTGCCGTGGCAAGATCGGTGAGCGGAATTTTCGTGCCACGCATGCCGCCCAGCGACTTCTTCTTCGGGCCAGAAGCAAGCGCCTTGTCTTCGTGGATGGTATTCCACTCACCGCATCCTTCACATCGCCCCGACCATTTGGTGGTGACGGCGCCGCAAGCAGAGCAGGAGAAGGTCAGATCTTTGGCCATGTTCACCTTTTGGACCCTTCGGCCGACGGTGACAAGAGGGACGATTTTTCGAGAAAAATCGTCGCAAGCAAGCTTTTCGAGAAAAGCTTGGCCTCCGGCGGGCATACTTTCATTCGGAAGAACGTGGTTTGGTCAGCGCAGAGATCACGATAGAGGCAATAATGCAGGCGGTAAAAAGGTAAAGGCCCCAAGCGGTCTCGACCTTACCGATGCCGACACCCTTGGCGACAACGATATAAAGCGCGATCAGAAAGATATCTGCCATTGCCAGTTTTCCCATCCACGCGAGCACGGGCAACAGTTTCGGGCTGAGCAAATCGAAGTGGGTCAGCGCGAGGCCAATCGTCTTGAGATAAGGCGCGAATAGCGCAAAGGCGGTTACAAGCAGCGCAAGAAAGATGTCACTGCCCCAGAGCGATTGCAGACCCGAGATGACAGAGATTTCCGACAGACCAAAGAGCGGTAAGAGGCCAGCGCGCATCAAAGGCGCGAACCACGCCACCGGGAACAAAAGGAGCAGTGCGAGGTTTGCGAATTTGAGGGTGTTTTGCATGCTTGGCCTTGGCTGATTTCGGCATGCTTACTGGGTCACTGACCGGCAGGAAAGACCACACGTAAGTTTCAAGGTGACGACTTATTCCGCGGCAGGCTTCGCGGGGAGGTTGACGACATTGCCGATTTCATCGGAATCTTCGTGTTCCATCGCGTAACCCAAAAGTGGCAGGGCGGCCTGTAGTTTCTCGTCGAGTTGCGCAAGTTGGCTTGCGACGATGGATTCTTCGACGTCAACCTGTTGCGCCCATTTTCGGATCTGTGTGCAAACGTGCAGTGCCTCGACGATGCGTTCCTGTTGCGCTTCGGCCTCTTCCTGGCGCTGTTGCAGGAATGTCTTGGCACGTGCGACCTTTTCGTCAGAGTAGACATCGGAAAGATGGCGGGCTTGCTGCGACATCTGCGCTGCCACCTCCAACACGTCTGGTTCAAGTTGCTCCAGATCGGGATGATCCCGAAGATACGCGAGGCGTTCGCGCACGGAATCGAATTCGGAGCTGAGGCTGAAAAGGCCGGCGCGGTCAGCGGTATGGGCGGTGTGGTAGGCGCGGGCGACATCCTCCATCGTCATTTCGAACCGGCGATGGCTATGTTCCAGCGCGGCGATCCGGGCGCTGGTTGGCAAAAAGAACGCCATAGCAACCAAAAGCGCGGTGAAGGTGATCTGCAGGACCTGACCGGCATTGGCGTATGTGACATCACCAAGCGTGGCCGACATCGTCAGCCAAGGTGCGACGCCAAAGGCGCAAAGGGCGGTGTAGATCAAGGCGGCAACGCCAGCGACCGAGACAGCCATCAGGGATATCAGATGCAAAAGTCGGGATAGCCCGAGAAAAAGATACTTAATACGCACGGCCGCATTCCCCCAAATGCAGAAAATTCACTCTGAGGTTGAGGATAAGCTATTAACCATTTGCGTCTACGGGGAAAAATGCGGCGTTGATGGCAACCTGCCCGCTGTTGAAAGAATAGAGACCAGTGGAGCGCGTTGTTTCTGGTCTGGCAACAGTCAGCCGATCTTGCCGATGAAGCGCGCGCAATAGGGAGTATTGGTGCGGCCGCAGGGCACAGCATGTTGATGTGCTGGGAGGGCAGGCACAAAGCCGTGATCAAGAACAACCCAAAGCGGATAAAGCGTCTGTCATGTCGTGCTTTGGTCAGCTGTTTTGCAAATCGTGCCGAATCGTCGCCTAGCGCGTGGTGTAGCGGCGTGAGTAGCGACGACCCAGCGATGTCAGGATTTCGTAGCCAATGGTCCCAGCCGCGCGAGACAGATCGTCGATGGATTGGTGCGGGCCGATGATTGTAAGGAAGGCCGGATCATCGTCGCAATCGGTGACATCAACAGTGATCAGGTCCATGGAGACGCGGCCAACGAGCGGGCAGGGCTGGCCGTCATGCCAAAGCGTCGCTTTGCCTGACATCTGGCGGATCAGACCATCGGCGTAGCCCGCAGCCACGGTTGCGATGCGCGCAGGGCGCTCTGTCTGCCAGGAGTTGCCGTAGCCCACGACTTCACCTTCTGCCAAGTTGCGGATCTGGATCACGGGGAGGTCGATGCGGGCGACAGGCTGGGCATTCGCAAAGGGGGCGCCACCGTAAAGTCCGATACCGGGTCGCGTCAGATCAAAATGATATTTGGTACCGAGTAATACGCCGCCGGTAGCCGCCAGGCTGCGTGGGGTCGAAATCCCGTCGGTCATCTGATGGAAGACGTCAAGCTGGTAGGGGTTCATCGGGTGATCGGGTTCGTCGGCACAGGCCAGATGCGACATGACCAACGTGGGTTTTGCACGCATGATCGGTTCAGCCGTTTCGGCCCAATCATCCCATTCCATGCCAAGACGGTTCATGCCGGTATCGAGCTGCACCCCAAAAGGGTGATCGGGCAACGTGTCAAAGTGGCGTTTGACCTGTTGGGCGGAATTCAACATTGGTGTCAGGGCGAGATCACGCAGCGCTTCGGTGTCGCCGTCCATGTGACCCGAGAAAACTGAAATTTCAGGGCCGGGGCCAAGGGCGGTGCGGACAGCTGAGCCTTCTTCTGCGACGGCCACGAAGAATTTGCGGGCGCCTGCATTGGCCAGTGCCTTTGCGACACGACCTGCACCCAAACCATAGCCATCAGCCTTGACAACGGCGGCCGTCTCGACGCTGGTCTTGGCGTCAAGCGCTTGCCAGTTGGCGGCGATAGCGGAAAGGTCGATCGTCAGGTGTCCGGTGCTCATGCCGCCTTGTGGCATCAGATAGGAGTTTGTGCAATCCGGGACGGTTGGTCGCCGCTGTTGTCCGCCAGGGCGGACAAGGCGCCCCGCCCACCGTCCCGGTCAGACCGGGGGCCAGCCCCCGGACCCCCGGCATATTTTCGTTCGAAAGAAAGATCACTCAGTGGTGATGAGGGCGTAGTCGCGTTGCTCGGACGGTGTGAGAATGTAGATCTCGTCCGGCGGCGTCACGAGCGCATGCTGCATGATCAGGGGGTCAACACCCATTTCCGCGAGATAGCGCATGACGTCGCCCTGTCCGCGCTGGATGTCGGAGACGGCAAGAAATGCGGGCAGCGCCGTGTTTTCCCCAAAGTAGTGCTGGTGGACGCCAATCAGGGAGCCTGCATCGGTTGTGCGCGTTAGACCCCCGGCCAGAAGATAGGGACAGGCCGAAAGGCAGATGTCGGTGGCCGTCATTTCGGTGTTGATGCCAGCGGCCCGGATGGCACGGCCAATTGCGAGGGCGTCGCTAACCGATCCGCCGGGGCTGTTTAGGAAGGCGGTTTCGGGTGACGGGTTTTGGGCCGCGAGAAAGTCGGCAAAGCGCTGCGCGTCACCGGTTGCGATGTTGCCAGTCAAGGTGATGACCGGTTCGCCGTTCCATTCCGCAGCCGCAAAATCGAGACGACTTGGCATATCCGTCGTTGACGGAATGGGCCGGGTCCCCGGTGTCGCGGTGCGAGGTCCAAGATCTGCGGGGGCGTAGCGGCGGGTTTGGTCCCCGGGGCCAATAGGTTGGGTGAGGTTCGGTGCGTCAGATGGAGAGAGCAGGCTTGGCAGGACACGCGTGAGGTCGGCCCCAATGAGCACGGCGGCAAAGGCGATTTGCGCTGCAAAGATCCAGCGCAGGGTGCGTCCGGTATTGGGGGTGAGCACGGTCATTCGACAACGTGAGGTTTGGCAGGTGGCGCATCAGGTTTACTGCGCGGAATCGGCGGGGCAACAGGCGCTGACATTGTGCGATCAATGTCCTTCAGCGCGATCATCGCGGCACGAAGTTCCGACAATGTCAGGCTGTCTTCGGTTGCCGTGCCATCGCGGGCGACACGGATCGCGCTTTGGGTGATGGTGACGATCAGGACCAGCACGGCGGGCAGAAGGTCAATCGCGATGGCCCCGGCCCAAGAGGGAACAAAGTTACGCGCATAAAGGATGACCGCATCCGCGGCCGAGATGGGCGTGTATGTGGTATCTGCCGGAGGTGTCATATCGATGACGGATTGCGCGGCACCTTCGAGCACGGCGGCACGCTGAGACAGCACCGTAAGGACGCTGTCGATGGTGGCCTGCTGACCTTGGCGGGTCGAGGCGTCCGAGCCGTCAAGTTGCGGCAGTACGACGCTGTCAGACAGGTCACGCGCTGCCCGCTGCACCAGTGGAGCCACCGAAAGTTGCCGAAGTTGCGTGATCACGTTGGCAAGACGCACGGCTTCTTCGGAAAAGAGGACGGACCGTTGTTCGACCGGGCCCTGTTCGACCGTCAGTGCCCGCATGCGGGACAGAATCGCATTGCCTTCGGCAAAGGCGGCCTCCACGAGGGATTGTTGCGCGTTGATTTGCGCTTCGAGGCTTGAAAGTTCGTCCGATTTTTGACGCAGAAGTCGGAAGACGGCGCCTTGGCCAGCAAATCCTGAGAGTTGGCCGGTCGCCTCCTGTTCTGAAAGGTCATCAAAGGATTGCCGCACGCGGGCAATGTCGCGGGACAGCGATTGCGCGGACTGCGTGATCTCATCCGCCCGCTCTAACGCGGTTTGGTAATCCTGAACGGTTTCAGCCAGATGTTGTTCGACCGCGGCTGCACCTGCAAGAGCGGCGGCGTTGAGCCAAGACGACATTGCGATGATGGCACCAAAACCGAGGCACATCGCAAGAAAAAGCCCCATGCGTGCGGCAGCGGTGCGCACGGCGGGCATCAACCGCATCATGTAGGACCAAAAGACAAAGATACCCACAGAAACCGCAACGGAATACGCCAAGGCCGCAAAGACCGAAAGCGCGCCATTGTCATCAAGCAGCGATGAAACCCCAAGGTACGTGTAGATACCGGAAGCGACAGCGAGCACACCAAGGGCGGTTCCGGTGATCGTATCAAGCCAGCCCAGCTGCCCCTCAAGGTCGCGGGCATTTTGCACACCGCGCGCTTCATTGCGGCTAAGTGAAACGTCATCGGTCATCCGGGCCCCCCAAGTTTCAATTGAAGATAAGCGATGTGGAAGGCGATGCAACGCGTGAGGGCAGTTACATGCGCGGCGATACCGAGATGAAGTCAGGTTTGGATAGTTGCGTCATGCGAGATGTTTGGGCCACCTCAACGACTTATGCCGGGTTGAGTGGCGCAGGCGACCCTTATTCTGCCTCGGACCGGGTGACGAACCAACGCAAGCGCAAACTGGTCTGTCATTTTTCGCGGTCCGAACGTTGCGGACAAAACGGCCCCGAAATTTTGTCGAATGGCTGTATCTGATATGTCTTCATCGCTGCGAGGGTCAGAAATTGACCAGAGTCGCTGGTTTTGCCACACTCTCGCCGATTTAATGTGTATTGTTTCCAAAAAAGACAAAGTGTTGAGGGCAATATGAGCGTCTTGCGAGATCTGGTCAAAGAATTGGAGAAACCCAGAGCGGACCGGCCGTTTGGGTCCGGATGGTTGTCCGGGTCACTGGCGTTGCTGGCCGGCATCGCGGGTCTTTTGATGGTGCTTTTGCGTTGGTATCCAGAGACGTTTTCCTATCCCGAAATCGCGTTCATCCATGAAAGCGGCGTGATGACGGTTGTTTTGCGCCTGATCCTATTGGCGGGTTACGCGCTTTCGCTGATCTCATTGATCCTGTCGGACAAACGAATTTTGGGATGGACCGCGCTGGGCCTGACGGTGGTTGTTTCGCTGATGGCGACGACCCAGCCTGACACCAGTGGGGCAGGGCCCCAAGCGTTCTACTTTGGCCTGGATTATTTTATCATCAATGTGCTGGTCGTCGGCTTTCTTTTTGTTCCGCTCGAGCGGTTTTTTCCGGCTCGGGCAGAGCAGACGGTGTTCCGTGGCGAGTGGCGAGAGGACATGTTTTATTATCTGGTCAGTTCCATGCTGGTCCAGATTCTTGGATTCATCACACTGGCACCAACGAACTTTGTGAATGAAACCATGCAGTTAGAGGGCGTGCGCGCCTATATTGGTTCGCAACCTTTCTGGCTGCAGGTTGTCGTTATCATGGCCGCGACGGATTTCGTGCAATATTGGACCCATCGCGCGTTTCACACGTTCCCGGTGCTGTGGCGGTTTCATGCGATCCATCATTCGACCAAGTCGATGGACTGGCTTGCAGGTGCGCGGATGCATTTTATCGAAATCGCAATTCTGCGTGGCTTGACGGCTGTGCCGATGTTCACGATGGGCTTTGATCCGGCGGCCATTCAGGCCTATCTGCTGATCGTTTATTTCTCGTCCTCGTTCATCCACTCCAACATCGGCTGGAAGTTTGGCTTCATTGAGCGGTTTTTTGTGACGCCTAGGTTTCATCATTGGCATCACGGGTCGGATCGGGAGGCGATTGACATCAACTATTCTTCGCACTTTCCGATTTATGACTGGCTTTTTGGAACGCATCATCTGCCAGAGGAGCGCTGGCCAGAGAACTATGGTGTGATCGGAAATACGGTGCCGAAGGGCTATTTTCGGCAGTTCATATATCCGTTCCAAAGGGCCAAGAAAGAGGACCCGACGTCCCAAGCGGGGACACCGGCTGAATAATCTGCCCCCGTGTCCACTCGCGAGAATGGTGCTCTAGCGTTCTTGCGGCGGACCCTCTGGCGGGCGCGCCAGGAGCGTCTCAATCTCGCTCATTTGAGCGGAGGTCAGTGGACCGACAGCAAGCGCTCCCGCAAGGTCGGTCACCTGTTGCGGGGTGCGAAAGCCGGGTATTGGCAATGCATTTGGGCTGCGTGCCCATAGCCATGCCAATGCGCCCTGTGCGAGGGTTCGGCCGCCAGAGGTGAGGATTTCGCGCACGGCATCGAGTGCTGCAAGCCGGTCTGGAGCGACCCGACCGTCAGCAAAATGTCCATTCCAGCTTTGATTGGAGGATCGCACATCATTGCTGGCGAATTCTGCGGAGGCGTCGTAGCGGCCACCGAGGATGCCCATCGCGAGAGGGGAGCGGACAAAGCCGATCAGATCCGCAGCCTCAACCGCTGGCACCATGTGTTGGGCCGCGAAGAAGACATTCATCGCGTGTTCGACAGCCACAAATCCCGGGCGATCAGCAAAGACGCCCGCACGGTCGGGAAAGTCAGTCGACCATCCGTAGCCGCCAATCCGGCCGCTGAGAAATAATGTGTCCAACATATCGAAGATCGGCGTCGCCTCGATCACGGGCAGCGCGTTGAGATGTAACAGCACGACGTCAATATGGTCGCGACCGAGCCGGGCAAATGATCCTTCAAGGCTGTTGAGGATGGCGGCGGGGTCCGTCATTTCACTGGTGATGGTCTTTGCATCGGGATCAATGGCGAGGCCAACCTTGGTGACAACCGCCACATCCGGGTGGGATTTCAAAGCCGCCCCCAAAACACTTTCCGAATGGCCGGTGCCATAGGCCTGCGCAGTGTCAAAGAGCCGGATACCGTGATCAAGCGCTGTGTGAATGGCGCGGGTTGAGGTGGCATCATCGACCTCTCCCCAGCCAACAGGGTTGCCCCCGGCAGAGAATGGGCCGCCAATGGCCCAGCAGCCAAGGCCAAGGGTCGGAGCGGTGGGTGGGGTCAATGTGGTCATATCAGTCCTCCGAAAGAGCGGAATAGATGGCAATCTTGTGGGCAAGGTATTTGGCGCAGGCGTCAAGCTCTGTCTGGCGCTTTGCAAGCGTATGGGCGTGGCGTTGCATGATCCCCAGCCGCATGCTGCGGTTTTCCGGGGCGTCGGCATCCGGGGCATGGGCCGAGCGGGCAAAGCGCGTGATTTCGGGCAACGGCATGCCGGTAGAGCGCAAGTGCTTCAGCGTCTTAAGCCATTCCACGTCGGCCGGGGAAAAGACCCGCCAGCCGCGTCCGTCGCGGGCAATCGGAGGGAGCATCCCGGATTTGGCATAGAATCGGATGGTATCGGCCGAAAGGCCGGAGGCGAGGGCGGCATCTTTGATCAACATGTGACCGGGGTAGCCTATTGGAGTGGCTCCAAGTCAAATGGTTTTTGATCGGCTATTTTGCGGGCAGGGCAAAGTTTTAGAATTCGTTGTCGCCCTGCTGCCAAGGCTTCACCAGATTGCCAAAGCGCGTAAACTGACCCTCAAAGCTGAGTTCGACGGTGCCAATCGGGCCGTGGCGTTGTTTGCCGATCACGACTTCGGCCTTGCCGTGCAGGCGTTCCATGCGTTCCTGCCATTCGGCCATCTTTTCCATCTCATGGTCGCCGGGCTTTTCGCGTTCGACGTAATATTCTTCGCGGAAAACGAACATGACCACGTCGGCGTCTTGCTCGATTGAGCCCGATTCACGCAAGTCAGACAATTGCGGGCGCTTGTCTTCGCGGCTTTCGACCTGACGCGAAAGCTGGGACAGGGCGATCACCGGAATGTCCAGTTCCTTCGCGATGGCTTTCAGGCCCATCGTGATTTCAGAGATTTCGTTGACCCGGTTTTCGGATCTTCCAGTGCCGCGCACAAGTTGCAGGTAGTCGACCATCAGGACGTCCAGACCATGCGTCCGCTTCAGGCGGCGGGCGCGGGCGGCCAACTGGCTGATGGGGAGGGCAGGGGTGTCATCAATGAATAGCGGGCAGGCCTCAAGCGACTTGGCGGCTTCGACAAAGCGGCGGAATTCGGCCTCTGTCATATCGCCGCGCCGGATCTGTTCGCTGGGCACTTCTGATGCCTCTGACAGGATCCGGGCGGCGAGCTGCTCGGCGCTCATCTCAAGTGAATAAAAGCCGACGACGCCACCATTAACGGCCCCTTCGGAGCCGTCAGGTAGCACGCCTTTTTTGTAGGCTTTGGCGATGTTGAAAGCGATGTTGGTAGCCAAAGACGTTTTGCCCATCGACGGGCGGCCCGCGAGGATCAAAAGGTCGGACTTGTGCAGGCCGCCCAGTTTTTTGTCCATATCCGTAAGACCCGTCGAGACACCGGCCAGGCCACCGTCACGCTGATAAGCGGCGTTGGCGACGTTGACCGCATCCGTGACCGCGCGCAGAAAGGACTGGAATCCACTTTCGGTCGTGCCTTGTTCTGCCAAGGCGTAAAGCTCTTGTTCCGCCTCTACGATCTGGGCCGAGGGTTCGGACGCAATGTCGACCTTCTTGGCCTTGTCGGCGATCGTTTCGCCCACCTCGATCAATTTCCGGCGGATCGCCAGATCATAGATCATTTGGGCGTAATCTTTGGCGGCAAACGCAGAGATCGCGGCGCCTGCGAGACGGACCAGATAGGCGGGGCCACCAAGTTCCTTGAGGCCCTCGTCGTCCTCAAGGAAGGTCTTGAGCGTCACAGGTGAGGCCAGCGCGTTTTTTGCGATCCGGCTGGCGGCGACGTCGAAGATGCGGGCGTGCACCGGGTCATAAAAGTGCTCTGGCCCGATGATATTGGCAATGCGGTCGAAGATATCGTTGTTGGTAAGGATCGCGCCTAACAGCTGCTGCTCCGCCTCGATCGAATGCGGCATCAAATCAGCGTCGGCTTCTTCCACGCCAGTGGCGTTAAATGTCGAAATCTCGTTCATCTGCTCAACCCTGTTGCCGAGTCTCTTGCCCGGTCTGTCCCTTTAACTGCCCCCCCGGGCGGTCCCGGTGTCATAGCATCCACTGTGCGGGATTCGCTATCTGGATATGTCCGTGGATAAGTGGCGGTACAAATCTGGGGACGGCGATGCGGACGCCATTCCTATCAAGATGTAGCATGAATATCTGGGCATGTCACAACATCTGTCGGGCTGCTGCGATTCTGTGGGTCAAATATCCCCAGGTCTGTGGGGAAGTTTTTGCGTTAGATCGTGTCGCCGGGCTTCCAGGTCGCAGGCGCGCGCAGGTAAGCCTCGACTGCGCTTAGGGTTTTTGCATCATAGGCGTTTGTGTCCTTGGCTACGGCCAGCACGTCCCACCATGTGCACAAGTGCAAAAGCTGGACGCCGTGGTCGGCAAGGTTCTTTTCGACCCCTTCGAAGATGCCATAGTAGAAGATCACGGCGGTCGCGGAGCAGGTGGCTCCGGTGGTGCGGATAGCGTCGACGAAAGACAGCTTTGAGCCACCGTCAGTGGTCAGATCCTCGACCAGCAGGACATTCTGCCCTTCGGTCATCGTGCCCTCGATCCGGGCGTTCTTGCCATAGCCTTTGGGCTTCTTGCGGACGTAGGTCATGGGCAGGGCCATGCGTTCGGCGACAAGGGCTGCAAAGGGGATGCCTGCGGTTTCGCCGCCTGCGATGTTGTCGAATGCCTCAAACCCTGCGTCGCGCATGATGGTGACGGTCAGAAAGTCCATCAGCGTACTGCGGATGCGCGGGTATGAGATCAGTTTGCGGCAATCAACATAGGTCGGGGCTTGCTTGCCAGAGGCGTGGGTAAAAGGCTCGTCCGCGTTAAAGCTGATCGCGTCGATTTCCAACAGCATGGAGGCCGTAAGGCGTGCGATTTCGTCTTTGGCGGGAAAGCTGGAGGGGATCATGGCGCGTCCTTATGCTGATTTCGGCGCGGTGTAGTCAGTTTCGGGCGGATTGTTAAGAGGGCGGGCGCCACTGAGCCTGCAAGACGGATCAATGACCATGGATCGAAATTCGAGGGGTGGATTGAGGTCAGCCTGCGGCCCGCTTTTTGAAACGGTGGCGCAGTTTTGTCCGGGCGGGCAAAGGTCGCCGCCTGAAAAACCCTAATTGGTGATGAAACAGGTCAGCTGCTGACCCGCCAATGCAAGGGGAAGCCAGGGTCAAAAACCGTCACCGGGCCGTCATCGGTGTGGATCATTTCTGGGTAGCTGACAGGTTCACCCTTTGTCAGGGTGATTGTCGCCTCATTGAGCGGCAGATTGTAAAAGGCCGGGCCGTTGAGTGAGGCAAAGGCTTCCAGCTTTTTCAACGCTCCTGCGGCGTCAAACACCTCGGCCAAGCAGGACATCGTGTTGGGGGCCGTAAAGATACCGGCGCAACCACAGGCCTGCAGCTTTAGCGGGTCTGTGTGCGGTGCGCTGTCCGTGCCCAGAAAGAACCGCTTGTCACCTGAAATCGCGGCCTGAACCAACGCGACACGGTGCTGTTCGCGCTTTGCTACGGGCAGGCAGTAGAAATGCGGCCGAATACCACCCGCTAGGATGTTGTTGCGGTTGATAATCAGGTGATGAGTGGTGATCGTGGCAGCTGTGTTCTTGCGCGCGTCCCGCACATAATCCACCGCGTCCTGCGTCGTGACATGTTCCATCACGATACGCAAATCGGGGTTTTTCTTCCGTATCGGCTTGAGGACTTTGTCGATGAAAACGGCTTCGCGATCAAAGATATCGATATCGTGGTTTGTGACTTCGCCGTGCACGCAAAGTGGCATCCCAATCTCTGCCATGCGGTCAAGCACGGGGCGGACCCGATCAAAGTCGCGCACACCCGAGGCAGAATTCGTGGTGGCACCGGCAGGGTAAAGCTTAACCGCCGTTGCGATGCCCGCTGCGTGGGCAGCCGCGACATCGTCAGGGTCGGTGTCTTCGGTGAGATAAAGCGTCATCAGCGGTCGAAAGTCATCACCCTCTGGCAAAGCGGCCATGATCCGGTCACGGTAAGCAGACGCCTGATCGCCGGTCACAACTGGTGGGACAAGGTTGGGCATGATGATGGCCCGTCCGAAATGCCGCGTCGTTTCCGGCAGGACAGCGCGCAACATCGCACCGTCCCGCAGATGCAAATGCCAGTCATCGGGGCGGCGGATGGTCAGAGTTGTGATCTGCTTGTCGCTCATGAATTCCGATTACACCGCGGCGCGGTGCAAGGCCAGAGCGGAGTGCGTGCGCGGCCTATTCCGCCGCGGAGACCGCATCGGTTCGGCGTGGTGTGACGCCTTGGGCCGCAAGTTCAGACAGCTTTCCTTCAAGGAACGCATCTGGTCCGTCGCGCAGGATGGCGGCAGCCAGATTTGCGGCAAGTTGCGGGTGTCCGGCCTCTAACGCACGCCGGTACAGCGTGCGCTGATAATTGCCGTAGGTCTTGAGCGGCCCAGAAATGATGCGGCGGAAGCTGGCGGTGTTTAGTGAGCCCTGCATGGCAGCGAGAATGATGTCATCAAGGACGCCCATCGTCTCAAGACCGCCTTCGATGCGTCCTCCCATGCCGGGCACGCGCAACGGGGTGACATTCTTGCGTGTGTAAAGAGCCGCGTGAATGGCATCTGCCTTTTGCATGGGGCTATAGACGACAAAAGCGGCATCTGCGGCATCGATCATGTCGGGCGCAAATCCATAGCGTGTCTCAAAGTCATGCCGTCGGTGCGCAACATAGCGGGTGTCCCAACCGGTGACGGACGCAGAAAGGGTGGCTTGGGGACGTAGTGCCAGCACTCTGGCCCCCGGCGCTGCCACGCTGAAAGCCGCGGCTGCATAGCCCGCGCCGCCTGCGCCGAAGAACAGGATGTCGTCGAAGCCATCGAAGGTGCCGTCGTCGGTCAGCTTGTCAAAGAATTGATAAATCGCCGGGTGACGGAACCAGCTTTCTGTGTTGGAGATGATCGACAACACAGACCAGCCGTGATCGCGGGCAAACGCAAAGCTGCGCGGCTCACCGCTGGGACTGCGGCAAATGGTTTCCGCATCTTCAAAACTGACCAACAGCTTTGGGCCTGCGGCCAGAAAAACAGCCTGATGATCCGGGCCAAGCGGTTCGAAGTAGCCATGTTCTTCGGCGACGTCTTCAAGCGTGTCCAGCCAGTCTTCGCCGGTCCGTCCGGCAAGGTCAGGATCAAGGATCAGGGTCGTGTCCGTCATGCTGCTCTCCGTGTGGCCACTTTCCGGGGCCAGTTGAGGCGTTGATATTGGCGCAATGGGGCAAAATTGCGCAAGGTGGTGGCCCAAACTTGGGTCATTTTGTCACTAAAAGAACGCCTGTAACCCGGTTTGCGCCCGCCCCAGTATCAGAGCATGCACATCATGGGTGCCTTCATAGGTGTTCACTGTTTCAAGATTGACCATGTGACGCATGATTTGGAAATCTTCGGCGATCCCGTTGCCGCCGTGCATGTCCCGGCTTGCGCGGGCGATGTCCAGTGCCTTGCCACAGTTGTTGCGCTTCATCAGGCTGATCATTTCGGGTGCGGCCCGGCCTTGATCCATCAGACGGCCGACCTGCAACGCGCCCTGCAGGCCCAATGCGATTTCCGTCTGCATGTCGGCGAGCTTTTTCTGGAAAAGTTGGGTTTGGGCAAGGGGGCGTCCGAACTGCTTGCGATCAAGTCCGTATTGCCGGGCGGCATGCCAGCAGGCCTCTGCTGCGCCCATCACGCCCCAAGAGATGCCATACCGCGCCCTGTTCAGACAACCAAATGGACCTTTCAGGCCCTGGACATCGGGCAGAAGCGCGTCTTCCGCGACCGCCACGTCTTTCATCACGATTTCGCCCGTGATCGAGGCGCGTAAGCTCAGCTTGCCGTCAATCTTTGGTGCGCTGAGGCCCGATGTCCCCTTGTCGAGAACGAATCCACGAATTTTGCCATCGTGCCCCTCGGACTTGGCCCAAACCACGAACACATCCGCAATCGGCGCGTTTGAGATCCACATCTTTGAGCCATTCAGAACATAACCGTCCGCCGTTTTCTTGGCCGTCGTCTTCATCCCGGCGGGATCAGAGCCTGCATCGGGCTCAGTCAAACCAAAGCAGCCAATCAGTGTGCCGGCGGCAAGACCGGGCAGATATTTTGCCCGCTGAGCATCAGAGCCGTAGGCATGAATAGGATACATCACGAGGCTGGATTGCACGGACATCATTGACCGATACCCGCTATCGACACGCTCGATCTCGCGCGCGATCAGTCCGTAAGTCACATAATTTGCGCCAAGACCGCCAAATTGCTCTGGGATGGTGCTGCCCAGCAGGCCAGCCGCACCCATATCCGCAAAAATCTCTGGCGCTGTGACAGCATCGCGATAGGCCGCAGTGATACCCGGCTGCAAACGATCCTGCGCAAAGGTGCGTGCTGCGTCACGCAGCATCCGCTCATCTTCTGACAATTGATCTTCAAGCCGGAACGGATCGGCCCAATCAAATGGCCCCAGATCAGGGCCGAAACCGGCAGCTGCAATTGGACTGGAATGGTTCATGGCGGGCCCTTTCTTGGTTGGCGTCAGGCTACGCCTTTGCGCGGGCAGGGGCAACGGCACGCTTGACGCAGAGGACGTGGAATGCAGATGTGATGGAACATGCAGGAGGCGACATGGCATTTGGCACAATTGATGCGGTGCAAGAGGGTCTGGCGACCACGGATTATGTCTGTGGCCGGGCCCTTGCGACAGTGGTGTTTCTTGGGCTGAAACTTGGTCGTCCGATCTTTCTGGAAGGCGAAGCAGGGACGGGAAAAACCGAGATCTCAAAAGCGCTCGCTGCATCACTTGGGCGGCGCTTGATCCGATTGCAGTGTTATGAAGGACTGGATGCGGCTTCGGCTGTCTACGAATGGAATTTTGCGGAGCAAATGATCGCTATCCGTACCGCGGAAGCCACTGGAGGAACGGATCGTAACGCACTGAGATCTGAACTTTTTACCGAAGAGTACTTGATTGAACGACCGCTCTTGCAAGCGATGCGGACGCAACCGGGTGGCGCGCCTGTTCTACTGATAGACGAAATTGACCGCACTGATGCGCCGTTCGAGGCGTTCTTGCTTGAAGCGCTCAGCGATTTCGCGGTGACAATTCCGGAACTTGGCACGATCTCTGCGCCGGAACCTCCTATCGTCATCCTCACAAGCAATCGGACGCGCGAGGTGCACGATGCGCTTAAACGGCGCTGCCTTTATCATTGGGTCGACTATCCGGACTTCGGACGTGAAGTCGAGATTCTGACCGCACGAGCGCCCAATGCCAGCTTGAGCCTCGCCCGTGAAGTCGTTGCTTTTGTGCAGAAATTGCGCGGTGAAGACATGTTCAAGGCGCCGGGCGTTGCAGAAACGATTGATTGGGCAAAATGCCTGTTGGCGCTTGATGTAGTGCAACTGTCGC
Organism: uncultured Paracoccaceae bacterium; assembly: GCA_947493335.1. Taxonomy (GTDB): domain Bacteria; phylum Pseudomonadota; class Alphaproteobacteria; order Rhodobacterales; family Rhodobacteraceae; genus CANMYO01. Next base: position 974,007 of record CANLQO010000001.1, read on the forward strand.
CAGAGGTTATTGCCGACACCTTGGGCGCATTGCTGAAGTATCAGGACGATATCGCGAAACTACAGGGTTCTGAGGCAAAGCGAATTCTGGACGAAGCGCGTGCGGCGATCCCGGCCTGATGCTGAGACCGGTCAGAATCACAGCGCGCGGGGTTGGGGGTATGAAGCCGTCAGCGGTCGAATGCTGAAGAATCTTCCAGATATGGCCTTGCCGGAAGATCCCAAGCTGGCACAAAATATCCTGCACTTTGTCCGCGCGCTGCGCCGCGCTGGATTGCCGGTTGGGCCGGGTCGCGCGCTTGAGGCGGTGCGGGCCGTCGCTGCGACAGGGTTCACAAACCGCGACGACTTTTATTGGACGTTGCACGCCTGTCTGGTGTCAAAACGCGAAGAGCAGGCCGTTTTTTCACAGCTTTTCCGCCTGTATTGGCGTGACCCGCAATTCATGGAGCATATGATGTCTTTTCTGACGCCCGCAGTGCGTGGCGTGGCCGAAGAAAGGCAAGCTCAGGCCGCTGAAAAACGCGCCGCGCAAGCCCTGTTGGATGGGCAATTGCAAGAACCACCCGCATCCAACGCCGATGAATCCGGCACAGAGATCGAGATTGACGCTCGGCAAACCGTTTCTGCGCAGGAACGTTTGAAAACTCTCGATTTCGAACAGATGTCGGTTGCAGAGATGCAAGCGGCAAAACGCGTGCTTGCTGAATTGCGTTTGCCGGTCCGGCCGCTCAAGAGTCGCCGAACGCAGGCATTGCACGGTGGGTTGCCCGATTGGCGCCGCACGATGCGAAATGCAATGAAGAACGGCGGTGAAGTCACTGATTTTGCAACAAGACGCCGCAGGGAGCACTATCCTAACCTTGTCGTGCTATGCGATATCTCGGGGTCGATGTCGCAGTATTCCCGCGCCGTGCTGCACTTTGTTCACAGCGTCGCCAACCGGCAGGGACAGGGTTGGGCGCAGGTCCATGCGTTTACCTTTGGGACGCAACTGACAAACATCACGCGCCATTTGCGAACACGCGATGTAGATGCCGCTTTGGCCGCAGCCGGCGCTGAAGCACAGGATTGGGAAGGCGGGACGCGGATCGGGGCCTGTTTGCATGCATTCAATCATGACTGGTCCCGCCGGGTCATGGGGCAGGGTGCGGTGGTTTTGCTTATCACTGACGGCCTTGACCGCGACCCTGATGCGCACCTTTCACAAGAAATGAAGCGGCTTTCCCTGACAGCGCGGCAGGTCATCTGGCTGAATCCTTTGCTGCGCTGGGACGGATTTGCGCCCAAGGCGCGCGGAATCGCTGCGATGCTGCCGCATGTGACCAGCTTTCGGGCCGGGCATAATATCGCCTCTCTTGAAGGTCTTGCCGCTGCACTGACCCGTCCCGACGATGGTGGAGAGAAGGCGCGGTTGATGCGGCTGCTTGATGTGGCCTAGGCTGATACGTGAACCGCAGCGACCGCATTCGGAACCGGAGATGAAGCCATGAGCATCCCTGACGCTGACCTTCTGACACTTGCCCATGAATGGCACTGTGCCGGGCGCAAAGTTGCCGTTGCAACGGTGATCGAGACGTGGGGATCGGCGCCGCGCGCTGCCGGATCTTTGTTAATCGTCGACAGCGAAGGCGCCATGGAAGGCTCTGTCTCGGGCGGGTGCGTCGAAGGCGCAGTGATGGTCGAGGCGGCGGAAGCCTTGGAGGACGGCAAGCCGCGACTTCTGGATTATGGGGTCAGCGATGACGACGCGTTTGCGGTCGGGCTGGCCTGTGGCGGGCAAATCCGCGTTTTGGTAGAGCCTGTCGGTGGCGCGATGGCTGTTGATGATCTCGCAACTTTGCGGGACGCAAGATCGAAAAAGCAGCCTGTGGCCTATGTCGTTGACCTTTTGGGCGACAGGCGGTCCATCGTAGGTCAGGATGCCTATCCCGAACGTTTCAGACTTGACCGCTCTGGTGTAGAGGAGGACGGACGTACCTTTGTCGCGGTGCACAATCCGCCCTTGCGGATGATTATCGTGGGCGCCGTGCATATTGCGCAATCGCTTGTCGGCATGGCGCGCAGTTGTGGCTTTTCGCCCTTCGTCATCGACCCACGCGGTGCCTTTGGATCTTTGGCCCGTTTTCCCGGCGAAACGATCGTGGAAGATTGGCCCAATGAGGCGCTGACAGCACTCAAACCCGACGCCAGGACTGCGGTCGTGACATTGACCCACGACCCAAAGCTGGACGACCCCGCGATCATGGCCACGCTAGCGACAAAGGCCTTTTATCTTGGCTGTCTCGGCTCAAAGCGGACCCATGCCAAGCGGGTGGCCCGGCTGGAGGCAGCCGGTTTCAGCGCAGATCAAATCGCTCGGATATCAGCGCCCGTGGGTCTTGATCTGGGTGGGCGGCAACCAGCGGAGATTGCGGTGAGCGTGATGGCAGAGGTCATCGAAACACTGCGCAAAGCAACATGAAATTTGGCACGGTCCCAGTCGCGGATGCCGTCGGTGCAGTGCTCGCCCATTCTGTGGCGCTGGCTGATGGGCGGATGCGCAAGGGGATTGTTCTTGGGCCAGACGATGTCGCGGCCTTGCAGGCGGCAGGCATTCAAGAAGTGACTGTCGCGCGGCTGGATCCAATGGACATGGGCGAAGACAAGTCCGCGCATTTCATCGCCAAGGCCCTGAACGCGGATACTGTTGGTTTAAGGATGACAGAACCGGCAACCGGGCGGGTCAATTTGATTGCAACAGCGCCGGGGATCGCGGTTGTGGATGCGGAGGCCGTTCATAAGGTCAATCGCGTCTCGCCGATGATCACAGTTGCAACCGTGCCGCCCTATCAGCGCATGGATGCCGATGGGTTGGTCGCCACGATCAAGATCATTTCCTACGGTGTCGCACGCGAATTGGTGACGCTGGCGCAGATGATCGGCAAAGGCGCACTGGGCCTTGCGGTTCCGGCCGTTGGTCAGGTGGAACTTGTCGAAACGACAGTTGGATCCGAAGTCGGCGACAAGGGTGAGGCGGCGCTACAGACCCGGCTTGAACGACTGGGCGTTGGCTATACGGGCCGCACCGTTGTTGGACACCGGGCTGACGCGCTGGCACTAGCGTTGCGCAATAGCACAGCAGAGGTCATCTGTATCCTGACCGCTTCTGCCACCTCGGACATCGCTGACGTTGGGCCAGCGGCGGTTCGTGCGGCCGGCGGTGTCGTGCATCATTTTGGGATGCCCGTGGATCCCGGCAATCTGCTGTTCTTGGGAGAAATTGACGGTCGCCCCGTAATCGGCCTGCCGGGATGCGCGCGTTCCCCGGCCCTGAACGGTGCCGACTGGGTGCTTGAACGGGTGCTTTGTGGCGTGCCTGTCACCAGCGATGATATTGCGGCAATGGGGGTTGGTGGTTTGCTCAAAGAAATCCCGGCGCGGGGCAGGCCGCGCCGGGTTGATCGTTGACGCTATAGCAGCGCCTGGGCCGCAATCATCAGCACGCCTGCAGCAACGATATAGCCTGCGTCAACAAGCGTCGCCTTGCCCGTCTTTTGGCTGAACAGATCCATCCCAGCGACAAGCAGCGCAGTGGCGATAATGGCAGCGAGCGCTGCGCCGATGGCCTGATAGGTTTCGGTCAGGCCAATGACCAATGCCAGCGCAAAGGTGCCCGCGAATTGCACAACCATTGCCGCGACCGGCGGACTGGCAGGCGGTTCGATGTTGTGGCTGCCAGTCGACCACGCCTTACCGAACAGCATCGATGAGAACCAAATCATGCCCAGCAGGAATGCAGCGATCGTGCCTGCAATGACGGCAGGCCAGTTGAGTGCGGTAACTTCGATCATCAGGCGGCCTCTAGCAGTGTTTCGCCCAAGGCTTCGAGGATCGCAGTCCAACCACCCATATGGTTATCGCGGCTCTCCTCGTTCATGAAACGCACATGGTTCAATGTGACCTTTGTGCCTTCACCATCGGGTTCAAAGTTCAAAGTGACGGTGCTGTCTTCGGCAGAGTAGGGGCTTTCCCAAGTAAAGACGATGCGGTTGTGCGGATCGATCTCCAGATAGGTGCCAGCATGCGGCAAGTCGTCGTCGCCCGCCCGCATCACGAGGTCAAACCGCCCGCCTTCGCGCGGGTCGTTCTTGGCAGACGGTGTCGTCATTCCGGGGCCAGGGCGCATGAATTGCCGCAGCATCGCTGGATCGAGCCAGGCGTCAAAGACAGCTTTTTGTGACGCGGCAATTGTGCGTGACGTGGTGAGTGAAAGATCAGACATCGTTAAGGTTCCTTTCAGTTAGGGCAGCAAGTTTGGAGAGAATGCCGGTCCAGCCTTCGAGGTGGCTGTCGCGGGCGAGTTCGTCCGCAAAACGGACTTGGGAAAGGGTGACGAAAGTGCCCCCTTCATGAGGCGCAAAGTCGATTGTGACTTGCGTTCCGGGGGCCGACCATGGTGCCTCCCATGTGAAAATCAGGCGGGTATGCGGCGTGATCTCAAGATATTTGCCGGCATGTGGCAGATCACGGTCGGCGACCATCATGACAAAAAACCGTCCACCGACACGTGCGTCTGATGTCGCTTCGCGGACATGCATTTCGGGGCGGGGCGACATGAACTGCGCCATTTTTGCCGGGTCCAACCATGCTTCAAACACGTCCTGCGGCGCGGCTTTGATGTGGCGAGTGCAGGTCAGTGAAAGTTCATTCATCTTTCGCTTCTCCTTGGGTGATCAGTCGGTCAAGCGCTTCAAGGCGCAAATCCCAGATAGAGCGCAGGCTGGCGAACCAATCGTCCACCACACGCAGGGGGCCCATCTGGACTTCGATCAGGTGTTCGCGCCACTCGGTGCGCCGGGCAACAAGTCCGGCGCCTTCAAGCACTTTGATGTGCTTGGAGACGGCATTCAGCGACAGTTCGAAGCGGGCGTGAATTTCACCAACACGCAGCGGCCCGTACTGGGCAAGCAATGTCAGGATGGCCCGGCGCGTCGGGTCGGACGCAGCCTTGAGAACCTCTGAAAGCAGGGCACCGTCGTTCTGATTTTTCTTTCGTTCAACCATATGGTGGAATTAAACGAGTCGTTAACATCAGTCAACCCTTTGGGTGAATGATATTGCGGTGCGGCAGACAAGAGAGGTTCTCAAGCGAGGGGTGCCGTGCTTTACTTAGGTAATATTACCTAATGTCTGGGAGGACCGAATGACCGACATCTCAATGACGGTGAATGGTAAGGCTGTCAGCGGTTCCGTCGAAGGCCGCACGCTTTTGGTGGATTTTTTGCGAAACGACCTGCGTCTCACAGGGACCCATGTAGGCTGTGACACCAGCCAATGCGGGGCTTGTGTGGTGCATGTTGACGGGTTGGCGGTGAAGGCCTGCACCATGTTTGCCGCCGAGGCAGACGGGGCAGAGGTCGCGACTATTGAAGGGCAGGCCAATGCGGATGGATCACTCAACGTCATTCAGCAGGCGTTTCAGGATCATCATGGTTTGCAATGTGGTTTCTGCACGCCGGGCATGGTGATGTCTGCCGCAGCGCTCCTTAAAGACAACCCCAAGCCGACAGAGGCGGAAATCCGCGACTATCTGGAAGGCAACATCTGTCGCTGCACCGGGTACCATAACATCGTTAAGGCGATCATGGCCGCATCCGGACAGGACGTCGGAGCGATTGCTGCGGAGTAACCAAATTTCTAGAAATTTCGGGGTCAGAAGCGTTTTGGTGAAAACGTTTTGCTCCGTCAGGGAGGATACAACATGCCAAAAGATGGTGGAATTGGTGCCGCAACGACGCGCCGCGAAGATGTCCGGTTTTTGACCGGCAAGGGTACTTACACGGACGATATCCAGCGATTTGGACAGGCCGCAGCGGTCTTTGCGCGGTCTCAGGTCGCCAATGGATTGATCAAGTCCATCGACACATCGGCTGCTGCGGCAATGCCTGGCGTGCTCGCGATTTTCACGGGGGATGACTTTGTCGACGTTGGCGGCAATCCTGCGGGTTGGCTGATCAACAGCCGTGATGGCGAGCCGATGAAGGAACCCAAGCGCCCGGTGCTTGCTCATGGCAAGGTCCGCCATGTGGGCGACGCCTATGCCGCTGTCATTGCAGAGACGGCAGAACAAGCACGCGATGCGGTCGAAGCGATTGAGGCGGACATTGAAGAGTTGCCTGCCATCGTCGACATGGCTGCGGCCCTTGCAGGCGACAATTACGTGCACGACGAAATTGAGACGAACCAGTGTTTTGACTGGGGTTGGATCGAGGACAACCGCGCAGCGGTGGATGAGGCGATCAAGAACGCGCCGCATGTCACCACACTGGAACTGGTCAACAACCGGCTGGTCCCGAACGCGGTGGAACCCCGGTCGTCAATGGCCGAGTATAATGCCTCAGACGACAGCTATGTGTTGCACACCACCAGTCAGAACCCACATCTGACGCGGTTGCTGATCAGCGCATTTGTCCTTGGCATTCCTGAGAACAAGCTGACTGTCATTGCGCCTGACGTCGGCGGCGGCTTTGGCTCAAAAATCTATCACTACGGTGAAGAAGCGCTCGTATTGGCTGCGGCCAAGAAGGTGGGGCGCCCGGTCCGTTGGACCGCCGACCGCACAGAAAGTTTCCTGACCGACGCCCATGGTCGTGACCACGTCACCAAGATCGAGCTGGCCTGTGACAAAGACGGCAAGTTTCTGGCGTTCCGAACTGAGACCATGGCGAACGTTGGTGCCTATCTGTCAAACTTTTCGACCGCAACGCCGACTTTCCTGCATGGCACCTTGATGGCGGGCAATTACACGGTGCCCGTGATCTACACCAATGTGAAAGCGGTCTTTACCAACACCGCGCCAGTCGATGCCTATCGCGGGGCCGGGCGGCCAGAGGCTACGTTTTCCATTGAGCGTGTGATCGACAAGGCCGCACGCGAATTGGGTATCGATCCGATGGAAATCAGACGCCGCAACTTTATCAAGGCGGACCAATTCCCCTACGCAGGGGCGGCGGGTCTGGAATACGACAGCGGCGACTATCATGCCTTGATGGACAAGCTAGAGCAGAAGGTCGACCGCGCTGGCTTTGCGGCGCGCCGTGCTGCCAGCGAGGCCAAGGGCAAATTGCGCGGCCTGGGCATCAACACATATGTTGAAGCTTGCGGCATCGCGCCTTCAAACCTTGTCGGCGTTCTGGGTTCTCGTGTCGGTCTTTATGATGCGGCCACGGTGCGGGTGAATGCCACTGGCAATCTGGCGATCATGGTTGGTGCCCACAGCCACGGGCAGGGGCACGAGACGGTGTTCCCGCAGATTGTTGGTGAGATGCTTGGGATTGATCCTGCCAGTATCGAGATTGTTCATGGCGATACCTCCAAAATTCCATTTGGGATGGGTACCTATGGCTCGCGCTCGCTCGCGGTTTGTGGTTCGGCCATGGTCCGTGCCACGGAAAAGATCATCGCCAAGGCCAGCAAGATTGCTGCCCATATGCTGGAGGCGTCGGCCGAGGACGTTGAGTTCGCTGATGGCGCGTTCACGGTGAAAGGTACTGACAAGTCCGTCGGCTTTGGTGAGGTCGCGTTGAAAGCCTATATCCCGCATGAATTTCCGATTGAGGACATCGAGCCGGGACTTGAAGAGACGGCGTTTTATGACCCGGCAAACTTCACCTATCCCGCAGGCGCATATGCCTGCGAAGTTGAGGTAGATCCGGACACCGGGCAGGTCAGCATCGAACGCTTTATCGCCGTTGATGACGTGGGCAATGTGATGAACCCGATCATTGTGCAGGGCCAGATTCATGGCGGCGTCGGACAGGGTGTCGGGCAAGCGCTGCTTGAAGGCGCTGTTTACGACAGCGAGGGTCAGCTTTTGACCGGGTCCTACATGGACTACACCATGCCGCGCGCTGCCGATTTGCCATTTGTGGAAATCGACAACTCCTGCGTCACGCCTTGTACGCATAACCCCTTGGGCGTGAAGGGCTGCGGCGAGGCCGGTGCCATCGGTTCACCCGCGACGGTGGTCAACGCGGTTGTGGATGCGCTGCAGTCCGGAGGCAAGGATGTAACCCATATCGACATGCCGCTGACGCCGGGACGGGTCTGGGCTGCGATGCAATAACTGAAACGGGCGGACGTGGGGAAGCTTCCCGGACGTCCGCAGCATTCTTGACCAGATGATGCAGGGTGTCCTGCACATCTGGCAGACGAAAGGACAAAACGATGTACGCATTTGAGATTGAGCGCCCCGAAACGGTTGCCGACGCCGCCGCAGCGCTGACAGGCGAGGCACAGGCGTTAGGCGGTGGGCAAACACTCATTCCAACGTTGAAACAGCGCCTGGCAAGCCCTGAAAAGCTGGTAAGTCTGGCAGGCATCGCCGAAATGAAGGGGGTTTGCACCGGTGATGACGGACGGCTTTGCGTCGGTGGGGCCACCACCCATGCGACAGTCGCCGCAGAGGCGGGGAGTTTCCCCGCGCTGGCAGAACTGGCAAGCCATATCGGCGACCCGGCGGTCCGCAACCGTGGCACGATTGGCGGATCACTCGCCAACAACGACCCGGCCGCCTGTTATCCGGCTGCCGTTCTTGGCGCCGGCGCAACGATCGTCACCAACACCCGTGAAATCGCGGCGGACGACTTTTTTGACGGGATGTTCACTACCGCGCTGAATGAGGGCGAGATCATTACAGAAGTGAAGTTCCCCGTGGCGCAAAAGGCCAATTACCAAAAGTTCGTTCAACCGGCCTCACGATTTGCAATGGTTGGCGTCTTTGTTGCGCAGACTGCTGAAGGCGTGCGGGTCGCCGTTACCGGCGCATCAGAAGGCGGGGTGTTCCGCTGGTCCGAGGCGGAGGCAGCCCTGAGTGCGAATTTCGACGCGAGTGCCCTTGATGGCCTTAGTCTTGATGCTGACGGTATGATCGGTGATCTGCACGGTTCACCCGCATACCGTGCGCATCTGGTGAAGGTCATGACGGGACGCGCAGTCAAGGCTGCGGCCTAGCGGTCTGGCAAAGGCTCAAAACGGGTTGGCGGGCATCCGCCAGCCCGATTGTTCATCAAAGGATTGACCTGGTCATCGCCTGAGTCTCAACATGATTTTGCAATCAGACAGAGGCTCTTGAGCATGATTCTGGAAATTTTTCAAAGCTTTCGCCGTTTGCCCACCTGGGTCCAGCTTTGGATGGTGGTCGTTCTTGTGCCTGTCAATCTGGCCTCTCTTGCTTTTCTGGGGAGTTGGCAGGGGGCCGTCATTGCGGCCCTCGCAGTCGGCGGCATGGTTCCGAATATATTCATCATGATGCGCGAGCGCGGATTGTCCAATGCCATGACCTTGCCGCACCTCGTGCTTTGGATCCCACTTGTCGTGCTTTTGGTCATTTGGTTGAGCAACGGCACACTTCACGGAGAGCTGGCGACATTCGCGCTACTCTTGTTGCTGATTGACGGCATTTCCTTGTGGTTTGATATCATTGACGCTGTCGCTTGGTGGCGGGGGGATCGCGCCATCGCCTAGGCCCGTTGACGGTCGATCAAGGCACCCAGTGCGGCGTCAAAGGCGTCTTGCGGCATCTTTTCTGTCAACGCGCGGTGCATCAGTTCGGCCTGCGTTTCGGGGGCAAGCCCGCCAACGGGCGGGTCGCGATCCAGATTGGTGGGAAAGCTATAGCCTTCCGCGCAGGCGGCGATGGCTGCGGAATGGTCGCCCTGCTGGTTAAGCAGAACCGGATAAAGTGCACGGCACATGGCAGCGCGATCAATGTTTTCCAAAGCGCGCCCAAAGGCGGATGACACCTGCAACAGGTTCGCCATGCGGTGGACATCGGACGTGGTGTTCGCGCCAGCCGCGTGGAAAAGCGCCGGGTTAAAAAAGACCGCGTCCCCTTTGGCCAGCGGCAGTTGGATATAGTGATCCTCAAAATATGCGCGAAACTCTGGCAAGCGCCACGCCGCATAACCAGGGCGGTAGGATTGAGAATATGGCAACAGCTTTGTCGGGCCGCTTTCCACCGGCATATCGCAATGGGCAATCGCGCCCTGCAGCGTCAAAACGGGTGATAAGTCGTGCACATGTGCTGGGTAAAGCGCTGAGATCTTTGCCGTTTGGAAGCCCAAATGATAGTCACGATGGGCTTGCTGCGCGGCGCCGCCGGGATGCACAAGATTAACCTGCGCTGTCATTTGATAATTTGGACCAAGCCAGGATGCGGATGCAGCGGCGATGGCTTGGTTTCCGAAATAAGCCGCAAAGACCGCCGGGTCAGCAAGACACAGCTTTTGCAGGGAATTCCAAAGCCGGTCGTTGGCACCGGCTGCGAAATGATCCGCGCGGTTGGCACCGGCCTCTTTTTCTTCGGCGATCAAACGATCAAATATCGCAGAGGCAGCATCGATGGGTTGTGTATCGGCGTAGGCCCCTTGCAAGACAATCACGCCCGCACCATTGCGCATGACGTCGGCCCATTCTGCCAAAAGGGACACGTCGCCAAGATCCAGGTCAGCGACCCGATAGATCGGCACGTTATGCTGAATACTGGCCGCATGCGGTGTGCTCGCTGCTGTGGCAGTCTGGGTGCAAATCGCATCAAGGTCCGAAAGTTTGCAATCGGATGCGTGGAAATAGCCGGTCATGAATCACCTCCCATTGATCAATGCCAGCATCGCGCGGATTTGGGCTGGCGTGCAGTGCAAAAGACATCAATAACACATCAAATGACCCATCGATTTCCGATCAAAGAGATTGCCACCCAAGCCGGTCTTGGAACCGCTACGGTCGATCGCGTTCTGAATGCGCGGGCCAATGTCAGCGCGCGTACCAAAGCACGTGTCGTCGCGGCTATCGCAGAGCTTGAGCGGCAGGAACAAAACCTTGCCGCCAAAGGGCGCGCTGTTTGGGTTGATGTCGTTGTGGAAGCCCCATTGCGGTTCAGTCGCGAAGTGAAATCTGCGGCCGAATCCGTCTGTGCCCAATCGACACCGGTCGTGCTTCGCCCCCGGTTCACGTTGCACGAGGTGATGACAGAGACGCAGATGATTGCCACCCTGCAACGCATTGGTAAGCGTGGGAGCCAAGGCATCTGCCTTAAGGCGCGCAATCTTCCCGGTGTGCAAAAGGCTGTCGCAGGCCTGATGGAGAAGGGCATCCCGGTCGTGACTTTGGTGACAGATATTGACGGTGCGTTGGGGTACGCCGGATTGGACAACGAGCAGGCGGGGCGCGTGGCCGCAGCACTTGTCGCGCGCGACGTGCAACATGGCGTCGTCTTGACAAGCCAAAGCCGGGAGGATTTTGCTGGCGAGGCAGAGCGCATCAGTGCATTCCGTGCCGCCTTGGCCCGTCGCGCGCCAAATGTGCAGGTGTTTGCGACAACTGAGGGCGGGGGGCTGAACCAACCGACCGAACGCGCGATTTCGAATGCATTGCATGCAGCGGGTCGGGTTGCGGGTATTTATTCGGCTGGGGGCGGAAACCGTGCGATCACAACGGCATTGCGTCTGGCTGGGATCGACCCGCGCATCTACGTCGCGCATGACCTTGATGCGGATAACCTCGTGTTGCTGGAACAAGGCAAAATCACATTCGTTCTGCATCACGATCTGGAGGCGGACATGCAAAACGCTTTCCGCCAGATTTTGCAGTTTCACAAATTGATTGCGCCATTCCCGTCGTCCGAATTGTCGGACGTGCAGATTGTCATGGCCGAAAACCTGCCAGCGCGCTTTCGCCCTCAAAGCGGCAAATAGAGCGTCACGATAGTGCCTTTGCCAATCTTGCTGACCACATGCAAAGCGCCCCCAGCCTGCCGTGCAAAACCTGATGCCATGGCAAGACCAAGTCCAGAAGAGTGTGGAGCGCGCTTTGTAGAGTAGAAAGGCTCAAACACATGCCGCATCTCTTGAACCGATATGCCACGTCCTGTGTCCGACACTTCAACTACAAGGTATCGACCGGGTGAAAGCACAACCCCGTGCATTGGCAGGCTGTTTCTGATCAGCACCTCAAAATCCGCAAACACGCTGACGGTTTGCGCCTCGTCGCTGGCTTCAATTGCGTTCAGGATCAGATCAAGCAAAACCGCCCGGGTTTGTGCGACGTCGATCATGACGGTCGGACTGGCTGCAACCGCGTCAGAGATATTGAGCGTGAACTGATCCTCGGGCAAAGCGAGGTTGGTCAAGACATCTTCGATCAAATGATCGATGCGATGTTCGGTTGGCTGAAGCACCGACAGTTGCGCATAGGCCTGCAGCTTACGCGTCAGGCGGGCAGCGCGTGATGCCGCATCTTCGACGGCAGCGATGGCGGCGGACTTTTCATGCGGCGAGTCGGCCTGACGAAACAGATCAATCTGACCAAGAATGACCGTCAGGATGTTGTTGAAATCATGCGCGACACCGCCTGTGATCCGTCCCACTGCGTCAAGACGCTCGCGCTCAATCAAGTTGGTTTCGGCCTGTTCCAGCCGGTTCGCGCGCCGGTAGTTTTCGAAGATTGAGACGTTGAAATAGGCAGTGACGATACTTGCGACAAAGAAGGGTATCCATTTTTCGATGCCGTCTGGCCGACCATGACTTAGATCGTAGGCGATATAAAGAACAAGCGCTGAAATGCTCAATGCGTCCCAGATCGCAATTCCGCGCGGCACCGGGTAGCGCGCGCTGTTGTAGATGGCATGGGTCCAGATCACACAGATCGCGCTGGCCTGAAGTGTCACGTTCCCCATCAGCCACAGGTAAATCGGCAAGACCGCAAATGTGCCCGAAGAGACAATGTTTAAGGCCAGCGCCAGCGGGTATTGCCAAGAGGCCAAGTCTTGCCGGGCGCTGTGCAGGAAACGGATATAGATTGCTTGCGTGACGGAATAGCAGGTGATCCAGATCAACAGGTTAGGGTCAGTGGTCCACCAGGCGACCGTCAGTGTTCCGGCTGCCATCAGAACAAAACGTCCGATCAGTTCAACCAATGAACCGGTGTCAGAAGCGCGCAGAAGCCTTAGATTGTCCCACGCCGTCCGCTTCATGTGACGATGGTATGTTTGAAGAACAAGATACTCATCAAGATTAACGCTGCCTCAATTCAGTTGACGATAGCGTATACCTCAACCCCGAGTTGTGCCAGTGGATTGGCCGTTCGCGTGCCCATTGGCAGACGTATCAATCACAATTTAGGAGGTGGTGGGGGGGCGGACACCCACAGCAATGGATGTCCACACCAGCGTGACCAAACCGATTATTTCGGCAGCGGTCCAATCAGCATGACCATCTGGCGACCTTCCATCTTGGGAAAGTTTTCGACCTTGCCGCTGTCTTTGGTGTCTTCGGCGACCCGTTCGAGCAACTGCCGCCCCAATTCCTGGTGCGCCATTTCGCGGCCACGGAAGCGCAATGTGATCTTCACCTTGTCGCCGTTTTCCAGGAACTTATAAACGTTGCGCATTTTCACATCGTAGTCGTGATTGTCCGTGTTGGGACGGAACTTCACTTCCTTGATCTCGATGATCTTCTGCTTTTTGCGGGCCTCGGCCTCTTTCTTCTGAGTCTCGTATTTGAACTTGCCATAGTCCATGATCTTGCAGACCGGCGGGTTGGCATTGGGTGAAATCTCCACCAGATCAAGGCCGGCGTCTTCGGCCATCATCAATGCACGCTCGGGCGTCACAACGCCTACATTTTCGCCGTCCGCCCCGATCAGGCGGATTTCAGAGCCCCGAATCCGATCATTTACACGAGGTCCGGTATCACGCACCGGTGGTGCGTTATGAGGTCTGCGTCCTATGGTACTTGTCCTTTGATTGTTTATGTATCGTGGCTTGTAAGGTATCCTTGGCCTACGCCAGCTTCAACCCGCAATAAATTGCCGATTAGGGGGAACGCAAGGCCATTTGAGCCCCTTTTCATTGGCATACGGCTCTGACATATGGCGGGCGAGGCCCATTTGCGGGCCATCACGTTTTCAGACTTGGAGGGAACATCCCATGAGAGCGCTTTTGATTATTATTGTCGTCGCCGTTCTGGGCTTCTTTGGCTACCAGTATGCGGCGAACGGGCGTGGCCCGGCAGAGGCCATTTCGGCCCTGACAGGCGGTGCGGCTGACATGGCCGATAGCGCTGCCGAGGCTGCCGGTGACGCCGCCGATGCTGTCGCTGACACGGCCGAAGGTGCTGTTGAAGGCGCAACTGAAGCGGTCGAAGGTGCCGTTGAAGGTGCGACCGAGGCCGTCGAAGGTGCCGCAGATGCTGCCAGCGATGCAGCCGAGGGTGCGGTTGAAGCCGTCGAAGGTGCCGTCGAAGGTGCAACAGAAGCTGTCGAAGGCGCTGTTGAAGGTGCCGTCGAAGCCGCGGAAGGTGCCGCAGACGCAGCCGCCGATGCTGCTGAAGGTGCTGTCGAAGCCGTGACTGACGCCGCCGAAGGCGCCGCAGACGTCGCCACGGATGTGGTTGAGGGTGCTGCCGAGGCTGCGGAAGGTGCCGTCGAGGCAACGACCGAGGCTGCAAGCGAAGCCGCCGACGCCGCCACAGAGGCCGTAGAAGGTGCTGTTGAGGGCGCGACCGAGGCCGTCGAAGGTGCAGCGGATGCGGCTGCAGATGTTGTCGAAGACGCGACAGAAGCCGTTGAAGGTGCCGCCGAGGCCGGAACTGATGCAGCTGCCGATGCTGTCGAGGGCGCGACCGAAGCTGTGGAAGGTGCAACTGATGATGCCGCCGCTGCCACCGAAGAGATGGCAGATGACGCTGCCGCTGCTACCGAAGAAATGGCTGACGATGCAGCGGCCACGACTGAAGAAGCAGCCGAAGCTGTGGAAGGCGCAACCGATGACGCCGCTGCCGCCACCGAAGAGGCTGTTGAAGGTGCAACCGACGATGCTGCAGCGGAAACAGGTGACGCAGCCGAAGCCACCGACGAAGCCGCCGCAGAGGGCGAGGCCAGCATGGCAGAAACGCTTCTGACCATGGACGGTTTTGACGCCGACAAAGTCCTTGAGATGATCGACGGCTCTGATCTGTCTGCGGTGCAAAAAACCGCTTTGGGTGCGGCCGTGAACGCAGCCAAGGACAACCCAGATCTGCTCGACGCGACGCTAACGCGCCTGAAAGAGGCGCTCGGTCAGTAAGACCAACCGCCGGAAATCGAATGAAGGGCCGCGTCAGAGATGACGCGGCCCTTTCGCATTGTGGCAAAAGTAATTGTTCGTCTGGCCACATCCGGTTTGCGGAGCAAGGGTTATTGCTTAGGCTGCCCATATGGGAAAAGCACATGACAGGGAATTGTTGCGGCAAGAGCTTGTGCGGCTACTGGATGGGCTTGAGTTCTATCGGTCTTGGCGCATAACCGCTTTGAAGCGCGCAAAAGGCTCGGTGACTCAGGCGGACCTCAACCAGATCGTTGACCCGGCGTCGTATTTTCTCGAGATTTTTGACGCCACCAAAGACAGTCGGTGCATTTCGGTGCTGAAAGATGTGCAGCAATGGTACGCGATGACGGGAAGTGAGTTGCACCACATTCTGCAGGTCGGCAACGCGTCAACTTCGACAAACGTCCGGCAATTCCTGGCGGCATTTGCTGCAGAGTTTGGGTTTGCGTTCTTCGCTGAAGCGGGAATGGTGTACAAACTGGCTAAAGCGGTCCTCCAGCGTGGTGTCGTCTCGGGTCACGATGACTATTACATCCTGAAAGAGCTGGAGGGCGACCAATCACAAACAATCATCAGTGCTGATGATATGTCCAACATGGCGAAGTTATTGCGTGATTTCGAACGGCGTCAGGTGGACAACATGCCCACCTAACAAGATTATCCAACAAATGCCTTTTCGATCACGAATTCGCCGGGTTCCGAATTGGCGCCTTCGTTCAAACCGGCCTTTTCAAGGATCGCCTTGATATCAAGGTTGAACGCGAGAGACCCGCAAACCATGGCCCGGTCAGTCGCCGGGTCAAGCGGCGGCACACCAAGATCCGAAAAAAGTTCGCCGTTCTCGATCAGCGTCGTGATACGACCCATCTTGGGGCCCTCTTCGCGCGTTGTAGTCGGGTAATAGCGGATCTTGTTCAGGTTCTCTTCGCCGAGAAGCTCAATCATCATTTCATCGGTCTTAAGGTTCTCGATCAACTCGCGGCCATAGGTCAGCTCTGCCACATCGCGCACGGTATGGGTGACGATGACTTCATCGTAGTTTTCATAGGTCTCCGGCTCGCGCAGCAGGCTGGCGAAGGGCGCAAAGCCGGTGCCGGTGGCAAAGAAATAGATCCGCTTGCCGGGCAGCAGAGCATCATGCACCAGCGTGCCAACAGGCTTGGGGCGCAGGATAATCTCATCCCCCGGCTGAATGTGCTGCAGTTTGCTGGTCAACGGACCGTCCGGCACCTTGATCGAGTAAAACTCCAGTTCTTCGTCCCAGGACGGTGAGGCGATGGAATAGGCACGCAGAAGCGGCTTTTGCTTGCCGGTTTCAGGATGTGGATCGCCCATCAGGCCGATCATCACAAACTCGCCAGAACGGAACCGCAACGACGCAGGCCGTGTCACGCGAAAGCGAAACAGACGATCAGTGTAGTGCTGCACCGCTGTGACGGTCTGGGCGTCAGGCAGGGTAGGGACGGGTTTCGCGGCAAGTTCGTTCACGGGTGTCTGCTCTGTCATATGTCTCATGGCGGCCGTTTAGGGCCGCCCTCCGGTCTAGTCTTTGATCTGTGTCAGGGGAAGGGGGTCAGCCGCGCATCCGCGCCTGATAGTTGTTATCTTGCCAATTTGCACGCGCCAGCCACTGTGGTTCGGGCTGGCGTTGGGCAAGGGAGTCGTCAATCTCAACCTCATCAAAACCGCTGCGGCGCGCCATGGCGTATTGATCGGCAATCACGTGACCGCGTGCGCGCAAACGTCCGGTGAAGCCTGCGCGCCGCAAGATCGCGGCCAACGTGAATCCGCGGCCATCGGTGAAGCTCGGGAAGTCGATGCGGATCATCGCGGCACCCGTCATACACGCCAGCTTGGCTGGATCGGTGTCAGAGGCAAGGTCGATACCCAAAGGCGTGTCATTTGCCGGACAATCATCCAGTGCCACAAATCCGCCTGTCCAGTCATCCCGGGCAAAGCCGGTATCGGTCACGATAACAGTCATGTCTTATCCTTCGGCCCGTGCGTGGGGCGTTTGAGCGGTGTTGGCTGGGGTGCGCACCATTTTTCCGTTTTCAAAGTGGATGCCGCACTCTTCCTTTGCGCTGTCACGCCAGCGTCCGGCGCGCGGGTCTTCGTGCAGGGACACACGGGTCGTGCATGGCTGGCAGCCGATGGACGGATAACCCTGCGCGACAAGCGGGTGACGCGGCAGGTTGTGTGCGTCCATGTAAGCGCTCAGTTGCTCTGGTGTCCAAGACGCCAGCGGGTTCACCTTGATCTTGCGCCCCTCCTTTTCGAACAGCGGAAGCGTCGAGCGGCTGCCCGCCTGATACCGTTTGCGCCCGGTGATCCAGCCGCCGAAGTCGGCCAGCGCTTTTTCGAGTGGCTCGGTCTTGCGTAGATGGCAGCAAGCATCCGGGTCGTGCAGGTGTAACAGATTTTCGTTGTCACGCTCAAACACCGTGGTGCGGTCAGGGCGGATCACGCGAATGTCTGTCAGGCCGAGCGCCTCTGCTACATCCTTTTGATATTGCAGCGTTTCGTCGAACAGCATCTGCGTATCCAGAAAAATGACGGGCACGTCTTTGTTGATCTGGGCCACCATGTGAAGCAACACGACACTTTCGGCACCAAAGCTGGATACAACAGCGATCTTGCCGATCTCCATATCGTCCAATGCGTGCTTGAGCACAGTTTGGGCATCTGATTTGCGGTGCAACAGGTTGCGCCGTTCTGCGAGTTCCTTAAGCGGCATTTTGGGCCTCTTTTTCAGGGTAAAGGATGGCTTTGAACGGCTCAGCTCCCAAACGGCGGAACGTCTGGATGAACGTCTCTTCAGGATCTGTGCGCAGGTCGAGGTAGCCCAGAACAAGCCGTTCGATGGCGGGGACAATTTCATCATAGGCAAAGCCGGGGCCAGCGCGCTCGCCGATATGTGTGTCCTCGGTTCCGTCACCGCCAAGGGTGATCTGGTAGTTCTCAACGCCGGCGCGGTCGAGGCCGAGAATGCCGATGTGACCCACGTGGTGGTGTCCACAGGCGTTGATGCAACCCGATATCTTAATCTTGAGCGGGCCGACATCGTGTTCGACCTTCAACTCGTCAAATCGCGTGGCGATCTGTTGCGCGACCGGAATCGAACGTGCGGTGGCTAGCGCGCAGTAATCCATGCCGGGGCAGGCGATGATGTCCGAGACAAGCCCGATGTTTGCCGTGGCCAGATCAGCCGCGCGCAGCGCGGCGTAGATCGCGGGGAGGTCCGATTTGTGCACATGGGGCAGGATCACGTTCTGCTCGTGGCTGATGCGCAGCTCATCATGGCCGTAGTCACGCGCGATCTGTGCCAGCGCGCGCATCTGGTCAGAGGTCGCATCGCCTGGGGTGTTGCCGTGCTTTTTGATCGACACGGAAACGATGGCGTAGTCATCGTTTTTATGCGCGGTCAGGTTGGTATCGGTCCAGGACCGGAAGGCGGGGTTGGCCAAACGGGCAGCTTCATAGCCTTCTGTGCCGGCGGTCTTGAACGCCGGTGGAGCGAAGGCATGTTCGATTTGTGCAAGGAGATCCTGATCAAACCCGGTGAAGCCTGGTTTGATTTGTTCGAAACGTGACTCAACCATGTCGCGAATAGTCTCAAGTCCGTTTTCATGCACGGTGATCTTGATGCGTGCCTTGTACTTGTTGTCGCGGCGGCCGAGCAGGTTGTAGACGCTGACGATGGCCTCGACGTAGGCAAGAAGATCCGCAACCGGAAGAAAATCGCGGATCACCTTGCCTACCATCGGGGTACGGCCAAGCCCGCCGCCCACGATAACTTCAAAGCCGTTTTCGCCGGCATCGTTGCGCACCATGCGAAGCCCAATGTCATGCGCGCGCGTCACAGCGCGATCATTGGGAGAGCCGGTCACGGCGATCTTGAACTTGCGCGGCAGGAACTGGAATTCGGGATGATCTGTTGACCACTGACGCAGCAATTCCGCGATGGGGCGCGGGTCGGCGATCTCATCGGCGGCGGCCCCCGCAAAATGGTCCGCAGTCACGTTGCGGATTGTATTTCCAGAGGTTTGCAGCGCATGCATTTCAACTTCTGCCAGCGCATCAAGGATGTCAGGCACTTCAGTCAGTTTTGGCCAGTTGTACTGGATGTTTTGACGGGTGGTGAAATGACCATAGCCCTTGTCAAACTTGTCCGCGATAAAGGCGAGTTGATCCATCTGCGCGGCGTTCAGCGTGCCATAAGGGATCGCCACACGCAGCATGTAGGCGTGAAGTTGCAGATAAAGCCCATTCATCAGGCGAAGCGGTTTGAATTCGTCTTCCGTCAGGGATCCGTCAATGCGGCGTTGGACCTGAGCGCGGAACTGCTTGTTCCGTTCGGCCACAAATGCGGCATCAAAGTCGTTATAGCTGTACATGGATCAGACCTCTGCCTGTTTGCCGTGGGGATAGTTCGAGGGGCCGCGCGTGCGAAAATCCTCTCGGAAATGAGTAGGTGCTGGACCATTTTCGGTGGGTTTGGCGTCTGCCAGATATGGGCCTGCGATCTCATCCTGACGCGCGGACGCTTCCAGCAGGCGCAGATCGGCGTGGGCCTCATCGGTCAATAATTCTGCCTTGGCCATATCGCGGGTCCATGTGTTGTCTTCCGTCAACCAGACGGCGTCGCCTTCAAGCAACGCATTGGCAGTGACGACTTTGGGCGTAAAAGTGCGGGGCATCAGATCGCCTCCTGTTGGGGAAGTTGCACAGCAAGGGCATCGCGCGGTGCGAGGCCAAGAAACGTGATGGCGGGACCCGTGAGGCGCGCGTTCGTCATGGTCGGCTCAAGCTCGCCCAAGGTCGTCGCGATGATCCGCTGATTGGTGCGGCTGACGTTTTCGATGATCGTCACGGGCGTCGCAGGATTTCCGCCATGCATCAGCAAGCGGCCCTGAATGAAACGTGCAGCACGTTTGCCCATATAGATTGCGGCAACCTGACCGGTTCCTGCCAATGTCCGCCAATCGTGATCGGTAAAGCCTTTGGTGTCGTGACCGGTGATAAAGCGAACGGCAGAGTTGCGGCCGCGTTTGGTCAGGCTTTGGCCAATATTCGCAACCGCCGCCGATGCAGCCGTGATGCCGGGGACAATGGTGTAAGGGATGTTGGCAGCGGTGAGGGCGTCAATCTCTTCGTCCAGACGACCAAAGACCGTAGGGTCACCGGCCTTGAGGCGCACAACCTGCGCGCCTTTGCGGGCATGATCAACGATCATCGCGTCGATATCGGCCTGTGGTGTTGATGCGCCAAAGCCGTCTTTGCCGGCGTCAATGATCGTCGCTTCGCGTCGCGCGAGTTCGAGGATTTCAGGCGTAACAAGTCGGTCATGGATCACCACATCAGCGGTATCCAGCGCCTTGCGCGCCTTGAGCGTCAGCAGGTCCGGGTCACCGGGACCTGCGCCCACAAGGTGGACGTGACCTGCGCGGTTGGTGGACATGATCGCATCGTCAAGAAGCTCTTCAAGCGCCGGGAGGACTTTGTCCTCGCCCTGAGTAAGCGCCTCCGCGCCGCGCGAAAAGTAGAACCGGGACCAGAAATCGCGGCGTTTGCGACCCATAGGCAAGACGTCAACCGCATGCCGGAAGGTCTTTCCGATGCGGGCAAGCGTCCCCAAAGAGGCGGGAAGTTGTTCTTCCAGATCGGCCTTGATTTTGCGGGCGAGGACCGGGGCCGCGCCTTCTGTTCCGATCGCCACAACAACAGGGTCACGGTCAACGATGGCAGGGGTGATAAACTGGCTGTCAGCGAGGTTGTCGACGATGTTGACCTTTGCACCATCAGCACGCGCCAAAGCTGCAACACGGGCGTCTTCGTCATCATCTTCATTGGCGGCGTAGAACAAAACGGCGCACATCGCGTCGCCTGCTTCCATCGCACGGTTGATCAGGGTCAATTTCCCCTCGGCCGCCCAGCCGTGAATTTCGGGTGCGGCTTCTGCAGCGATGACAGTGATCTTGGCGCTGGTTTTGAGGATCAGGCGAAGCTTGGCCAATGCCGCATCGCCACCGCCCGAAAGGACAATGCGTCGACCTGCGACGGCCATAAAGACGGGGAAGTGATCCATATCTGTTCTCTCAACGCGTTTCGCTTCCCACAATATAGAACATTGTTCTGGAAATTGCCCCCATGGCTGGCTAGATAAGGATGATTGTTCCAATGCTGCGCTGCAAAAGGCCAGCTTTCCTGCAAAAGGGCCAAAAACAGAATGTCAGTGCGGATTGATGATGTGGATCGGAAGATCCTCGCGGCGTTGCAAGCGGATGCAAGCCGGTCTCTGGATGAAATTGCGCGCGAAGTGGGGTCTTCCAAGACGCCGGTTTGGAATCGCATCCGCAAGTTGAAAGAGGCCGGCGTGATCGGTCAGCAAACGGTGATGCTGGACGCCGAAGCGCTGGGATTCGAGGCCTGCTTCTTTGTCCTGATCCGGACGTCAGAGCATGAGGCAGAATGGCAGGAAAAGTTTCTGGGTGCTTTGCGGGCACGGCCTGAAGTGCAGGAAGCGCACAGATTGGCCGGGGACATCGACTATATCCTGAAGGTGCGCGTGCAGAACGCGCGCGCCTACGATGCCTTCTATCAGGCTCTGATTTCCGAAGTGCGCGTGTTCAATGTTACGGCGCTTTTGTCGATGGAAGAGATCAAATCAACCGTGGCGCTGCCGCTTTAATGCGAGGCGAAAGCAGGGTGCCGTGCAATGCGTGCGGCGGCAAGCCCTTCGCATTTTGTTGAGTCACCGGGTGACCATCAAGCTTTCAAGCCCATGGAAATGATAAACATCTGCATATGTCGGCTTGGCAGATAGCGTCAGGTTCGGGCAACGGCTGTGCAACACGTCCAAGGCAATCTGAAGCTCTAACCGGGCCAATGGTGCGCCGACGCAGAAGTGAATGCCACCACCGAAGGCCGTGTTCGCCGGGCCCTTTCGCGTCGGATCAAAACTGTTGGGGTCGGCATATGCGGCCGGATCACGGTTTGCAGCCCCAAGCAAACAAGCAATTTGGTCACCGCGTTTGAGCGGCGCACCAAAAAGATCCAGATCCTCATAAACCCAGCGGGTAAACATGTGCAGCGGCGGGTCAAATCGCAAAATTTCCTCAACCGCGATGGGGTCAGAACTTCTATTGCCCTGTTCCAGTTGAGTTTTCACACCATTTCCAAGTGTGTGCACTGTTGCCTCATGTCCCGCATTCAGCAGCAAAATCGTGGTAGAGATCAGTTCGGCATCCGACAGCTTGTCAACCGCGTCCCGCGCGGCAATCAGTGTCGACAGCAGATCATCACCCGGCGCCTTGCGCTTTTTGGTGATCTGCTCGGTCATATAGGCGGTGAAATCCTGGGTTGCTGAGACCGCCCTGGCTTCGATTTCCGGTGTGCGGCGGGCCTGATACATGGCGACCATCGCATTGGACCAGCTGAGGAGCTTGTCTGCATCCGTTTCAGGCACACCCAGAAGTCGTGCGATGATGATAACCGGAAGCGGCTGCGCATAGGCACCCAGCAGATCAAACGGCTCCGCCGGGAAGCGGTCGATCAAATCGTGGCAGAGACGCGTAATATCGGGTGCAAGCCCAGTGATCCGGCGAGAGGTAAAGGCGCGTAGAACCAGCCCTCGCAGACGGGTGTGGGCGGGGGGTTCAATTTCCAGCATGGAATGAGCTTCGAGTGCATAGAACGGGGCCAGATGCGGCGGGATTTCGATCGCGGCGTCAACCAGGGCTGCGCGACCCATGCGACGATCGCGCAAAGCGGCAGAAACCGCGCGATGCGAAACCGCGCAGGGCATCTTGTAGTCGGCCCAGTAAAACACGTCCCCGCTTGCGCGGGCCTCGTCGTAAAACGGATACGGGTTCTGGACAAAGTCCGCGTCGGTCGGGGATTGGGAAAGGGTCTGCATCACACCGAAGTGCCAAAGCTTATTTGGTTTGGCAAGCGGCTGCTTGCCTACAACCGATGCGCGACCTTCTGCCGCAATGGAAAAGCAAAGTGTCGTGTTAACGTATTCCGGCGCATGCATTCTAAAGTCGCGCGATGCGCACAGTGAATGGTTTTATGCCACACTGCTGGCCCAACGACGGCCAAGGGGGAGAGACAAAGATGGCGCGAAAGCCCATCGACAGCGATCAGCTAGACCGCTCGGCTTACGAAGCAGCCGACGCGCATTTCAGGCGCGTTCACAAAGCATTGCCGGAAGAGGCCGTCGCGACTTTGGCGCGCGAAGTGGTCCGGCGCCTTGCATTCCGCATGCCGCGATCCACGCCGCCGGATCATAGTCCCACGCAGGAAGAGATCGACATGCTCTGCGCTGACTTATTGTCGCGCGATGAGACAGCCGGTGATCGGTTCATTCTGAATGCCAGGCGTGACGGGGCCTCGCCCGAGGTCATCTACCTTGGCTATGTGGCCGGTGCCGCCCGCCGTCTGGGTGAGATGTGGGAAGAGGATCGGGTGTCATTTCTTGAGGTGACGCTTGCCACCGGACGGCTCTATCGGATCATTCGCGGGCTACGGCACGTGATCGACACAGGCTGGGCCGCGCTGAAAGGCAAGCCCACGCTTTTCGCACTGGCGCCGGACGAAACCCACACGCTCGGGATCGAGATCGCGACGGACCTTTTCCGGCGCGAAGGATGGGACGTGGAAATGTCAGTGGGCGAGGACCACGAAACAATCGTGTCCCGCTCTGAGGTCAATCGCTTTCAGGCCATCGTTCTTGTCGCCAATAGCGAAGGCATGGTGACACAGCTGGTGCGCCTTGTCCTTGCGCTGCGTATCACCCAACCGATGGCCAAAATTGTCGTTGCCGGCAACATCGTTTCGCAGGTGCCGGGTGTTGATGCCCTCACCGGTGCCGATGCCGCGATTACACAGATCGAAACTGCAATCGAGTCGCTGCGGGCGGTTATGGCAGAGGACACACCAAAGACCTGAGCATCTGGTCTTTGCAACGGGCATTGCCTAAAGATCGGACATGTTGACCCGTTTTCCCCGACGTTTGGTGATGGTGCTGATCTATTTGATCGGTGTGGTTGGACTGTCCGGATTTGTGTGGTGGACCGCCGAGGGCCGCGCGCTTGAGCAGCTCAAGCAGGCCGGGCAGGCGGACCTGACGCTTGCGGGCGACAGCCTTAAGAACGAGCTTGATACATTTCGTAGCCTTGCGGTGGTGGTGGCAGCCAGCCCGGATGTCGAGCGTGTCCTGACCGACGGCACTGAAGTCGGTCAGGTCGATTTTCTGTTGGAACTGGCTGGCAAGGCCGGGGCGCTTGATATCCTTGTCGTCGGTCGGACAGGCCGCGAACTTGCCACGGCCTCTGTCGGTGCAAACGAGACTCATGCCGACCGGCCCTATTTCACGCGGGCCACGCATGGCGCTCTTGGGGTCTATCATCTGTTGAGCGAACGCTATGATCGCCGGGTCTATCTGTTTGCGGCGCCGGTTTTTGCCGAAAACGGCCCGGTATTGGGGGCGGTCATCGTCGCGGCTGATGTCGAGGCGGTTGAGGCCAACTGGCGCGGCAGCCGCCCGACGGTGTTTTTTACGGACGAGTTGGGCGTGGTGTTTGTCAGCAGCCGGACCGAATTGCTTTTACGCTCGCGCACCGGGGATGTCCGTGGCGCGGCCCAAAGCGCTGAATATCCTTCAGGCGTGGTCAGCGCATTGCCGGAAATCGAAACGCGCATGGTACGCGGGGGGCACGAGATATGGCAAATGAACGGGGGACGATATTTGCCGGATCGTGGTCTGCATCTGACGCGCGAGATGCCTGTGATCGGTCTGACGGGCGAGGGGCTGTTTGACCTTGCCCCGGTGCGGCAACTTGCGCTTTTGCAGGCTGCGGTAGCTGGTGCCCTTGCGTTGGCATTTGGTGCTTTCGTTTTTTGGGCGACTGAACGCCGACGCACACTGGCCGAAGCCAACACAAGGCTCGAGGCGCGAGTCGCGGCGCGGACCGCAGAGCTGCAGGATGCCAATGCAAACTTGCGGCGCGAAGTAAGCGAGCGGCGGGACGCGCAGGCCCGTTTGCAGCAGGCTCAGGCGGATCTGGTTGAGGCGGGCAAGCTTTCTGCTTTGGGCCAAATGTCTGCTGGGATCAGCCACGAATTGAACCAGCCGCTAATGGCGATCAGGTCTTTTGCCGAAAACGCCGAAACCTTTCTGGACAAAGGCAGGCCAGAGGTGGCGGCAAAGAACCTCAGCCGCATCAATGATTTGGCGCGGCGCATGGGACGGATCATCAAGAATCTGCGGGCCTTCGCGCGACAGGAAAGCGAAGGCGTGCGTGATGTCGATATGGTGGGCGTGGTCGATGGTGTGCTGGAAATGGTTGGGCCGCGTTTGCAAAGCGAAGAGATTGCTTTGCATTGGCAGCGGCCTTTAGAGGCCATGATTGTCAAAGGCGGTGATGTGCGCCTGCAACAAGTTGTTGCCAATCTGGTCGTCAACGGCATCGACGCCATGGATGGGACCGATGACCGCGCGCTTTATCTGTCGCTTGCGCAAAATGAAGGACGCGTGATGCTGACGGTGCGGGATACTGGCCCCGGTCTGAAAGACCCCGAAAAGGTTTTTGAGCCATTCTATTCGACCAAACAGATGCCCAGCAAAGAAGGTCTGGGGCTGGGGTTATCGATTTCTTATGGGTTGGTGCAAAGCTTTGGTGGTGAAATTCGCGGCCGCAACCATCCTGATGGCGGGGCTGTGTTCACCGTCTCGCTTGGCGCGTCACCTGCGCAGGTGGCGGCATGACGCGGCGGGTACTTTTGGTTGATGACGATATGGCTGTGCGCGAAGCGTTAGGCCAAACGCTTGAGCTTGCTGACTGCCAGCCGGTTCTGGCCGGATCCTTTGTCGCCGCCAAGGATCACATTACGCGCGCCTTTGACGGTATCATCGTCAGCGATATCCGAATGCCGGGACGCGATGGGTTTCACCTTTTGGACTATGCCGGTTCGGTTGATCCCGAATTACCGGTGATCCTTTTGACCGGTCAGGGCGATATTCCGATGGCGGTTCAGGCAATGGAAGCCGGGGCATTTTCATTTCTTGAAAAGCCCTGCGCGCCTGCGACCCTGATTGCGGGCGTTGAACGTGCAATGGAACAACGCAGTGTGGTGCTGGAAAATCGCCGCCTCAAATTGGAACTTGAAAGCGGTGATGCGGCAGCCCGCATGCTTTTTGGCACATCCATTCTTGCGCAGGAGCTGCGCGACAGGGTCCGGCAGGTGGCCCGCGCAGGCGCGGATGTGCTTGTGACGGGTGAGCCAGGCTCGGGAACGCCGAAAGTCGCGGAGGTCATTCATCTTCTTTCCGCGTCGGCGCGTCATCCATTCATCAAACGCAGTGCGGCGGCCATTGATGGCGCAGCACTGCGCGCTGCCTTGCAGCAGGCCGGGGCTGGAACGCTTTACCTTGATGAGGTTTGGGGCCTGTCGGATGAAGCACAGTTCGCGTTGCTTGATGCATTCGAGGCCGGTCAGTCGGCCCGTGTCGTCGCCGGTAGCACGCAGGATTTGCGCAAACTGGCCCGGTCCGGCGCGTTTTCACGCGATCTGGCGGTGCGACTTGACCTGATGCAAGTCCGGGTTCCGGCCTTGCGCGAACGGATGGAAGACGTCCCAGTGCTATTTGGCCATTACGTGGCGCAGGCTTGCGAGCAGGCCAATCTACCGATGCCCCCAATTACTTCAGAAGACATTGCGCGCCAAATGGCCAAGGAATGGCCGGGCAATGCGCGTGCGCTGATGAATGCGGCAATGCGGTTTGCGTTGGGTGTCCAAGAGGATGCGCCGATGACGGGCCTTGGTCTGTCCGAACAGATGGCAAAGGTTGAACGCAGCCTTTTGATCGAAGCGTTGCGTCGCACGGGCGGCAACGCGACAGAAACCGCAAAGGCGCTTCAGGTGGCGCGCAAGACGTTTTATGACAAGCTGGCCAAGCACGATCTGCGGGCAGAGGATTACCGCCTGACAGAGGGGTAGTGTCACAGTGATTTTGCAGGCGTGAACGCTAACACTGTGTGGGATCCCACACATACCGCGCGATACTGGACATAAGCAGCGCCTTCAGTTTACCCTGTAACGCGATGAAAACAGGAGAAAAACATCCGTTTTCATGGTCGAGTTCACAATTTTCTTGTTCCAGTTTTGGCGGTCACGTCTGATCGCTGCATCGGCGGCAACTCTGCTGCCACGTCTTTTATGGGAGGAGACACCAAATGACCTTTTTGAAATCTGTGGCCGCAGCTGCGGCGCTTGCTGTGGCGGCGACAGCCACGACCGCACAGGCCGAGGGCTGTGATGAGGGCGAGATCGTCGTCAAGTTCAGCCATGTGACCAATACCGACCGCCACCCAAAGGGCATCGCGGCCAATCTGCTGATGGAACGGATCAATGCCGAAATGGACGGCACGATGTGCATGGAGGTTTTTCCGAACTCCACGCTTTATACCGACGAGCAGGTGATCGAGGCGATGCTGCGCGGTGACGTGCAACTGGCTGCACCTTCGCTGTCGCTGTTTGAAAGCATCACCAAGGCTTACCGCCTTTTTGACCTGCCCTTCATGTTCAAGAACATCGAAGCCGTCGACGCATTTCAGGCCTCTGAAACCGGGCAGGCGATGAAAGATGCGATGCAGCGTCGTGGCCTGCAGGGTCTGCAGTTCTGGCACAACGGCATGAAGAACATCAGCGCCAATGTGCCGCTGGTCGAGCCGGGCGATGCCAACGGCCTGAAATTCCGCGTGCAGCCGTCTGACGTGCTGGTGGCGCAAATGGAAGCCTTGGGTGCTAGCCCGCAACCAATGGCCTTTGCCGAGGTTTATGGCGCGCTTCAGACTGGCGTTGTCGACGGTCAGGAAAACACCTGGTCAAACATCTACGGCCAGAAGTTCTTTGAGGTGCAGGATGGCATCACTGAAACGAACCACGGCATTATCGACTATCTGGTCGTGGCTTCCGTTGATTGGCTCGACAGCCTTGATGCCGGTACACGCGATCAGTTTCTGACGATCCTGGATGAGGTCACACAAACGCGTAACGGTGAATCCAGCCGTGTGAACGCCGAGGCCAAACAAGCCATTATTGATGCAGGCGGCGAAGTGCGTCAGCTGACGGCTGAACAGCGGGCCGCGTGGGTTGATGCGATGAAGCCGGTTTGGGCCAAGTTCGCCGATGAAGTCGGTCAGGACAACATCGACGCCGCACAGGCGATCAACGCAAACTACTAAGGGATTGGGTGACGTGCGTGTCCCGGCACCTGACGTGCCGGGCCACGACACCCCACCCACCATCCCTGACATCCGGGCCGGGTTTTGACCGCGTGGTTTACGGCCCGATGACACGACCACACTGAAATGCGGGAGGGGCGACCGATGGCACAGGCCAGGTCTGACGGCAACAAGCGTGCCATGGACACGATTGAAGAAACGGCAATTGCCGTACTTTTGGGCGGTATGACGCTTTTGACCTTCATCAACGTCATACTGCGCTATGGCTTCAACAGTTCTATCATCTGGAGCCTTGAGGTCGTGCTGGTGATGTTCGCCTGGCTCGTGCTTTTTGGTATTTCCTACGGGTTCAAGGTCACTGCGCATCTGGGTGTGGATGCGGTGACAAACTTGCTGCCTAAGGGGCCAAGGCGGATGCTGGCGCTGTTTGCCGGGGCGATGTGCATCGCTTACGCGGCACTGTTCCTGAAAGGTGCTTGGGACTATTGGGCGCCCTTCGCCGATCTGCCCAAGACCACGGGACGCTGGTTCCCGACCGGTCTTGATTGGGACGCACGCACCTATGGGTATACTGAGACGGGTCAGATCCCGATCCCGTTTGACTGGCTCAAATCCTGGCTGGAACAAACCTTCAATTCTTATGAAGAGGGCGGAGAGCGCAAATTCGACAGCTACGCAAAATTGCCGGTGTTGGTACCTTACGTGATCTTGCCGATCTCTGCCGCTCTGCTGTTGTTTCGTGTCATTCAAGCCACCCTGCGGGTCTGGCGCGGCGACGCGGAAAGCCTGATCGTCAGTCATGAAGCCGAAGATGCGGTCGAGGAAGTCGCCGCCATGAACCGGGATAACTAATCATGGAAGTCGTCATCCTTTTTGTCATGATCATCGGCATGTTGCTGGTGGGCATTCCGATCGCCGTCAGCCTTGGCATGTCATCGATCATCTTTCTTTTGGCGTTCTCGGACACTTCGCTCGCCTCTGTGGCGCAGTCGATCTATCAGGCGATGGCGGGGCACTACACGCTTCTGGCCATTCCGTTCTTCATTCTGGCCTCGACCTTCATGTCGACCGGCGGTGTGGCCAAGCGGATTATCCGCTTTTCTATCGCCTGTGTTGGGCATCTGCAGGGTGGTCTTGCCATTGCCGGTGTGCTGGCCTGCATGATGTTCGCGGCACTCTCGGGGTCGTCGCCTGCAACCGTGGTGGCAATCGGGTCCATCGTGATCGCGGCCATGCGGCAGGTCGGTTATACCAAAGAGTTCGCCGCAGGCGTCATCTGCAACGCAGGTACGTTGGGCATTCTGATCCCACCCAGCATCGTGATGGTGGTTTATGCCAGTGCCACGGATGTCTCGGTCGGGCGGATGTTTCTGGCCGGTGTGATTCCGGGCATTCTGGCCGGCACGATGCTGATGATCGCGATCTATGTGATTGCACGCATCCGCAACATGCCCAAAGGCGAATGGCAAGGCTGGGGCGAGGTTGCGGGCAGTTTTCGTGATGCGGTCTGGGGCCTTTTGCTGATTGTGATCATCATGGGCGGCATCTATGGCCATCCCTGGATCAGCCTTGAGGGTGGGGTTAGCCTGATCTGGCAATCCGGTGCCTTTACCCCGACCGAGGCGGCCGCAGTTGCCGCAGTCTACGCTTTCTTTGTGGCGACGTTTATCTATCGCGACATGGGGCCCTTGGCCGCACGTGATGGCGGTGCGCCGGTGTCTTTGCTGCGCAAGCCTTGGGCGCTTGTTACGGCCTTCTTTCATCCGGATACGCGGCACACGCTTTTTGAAGCGGGCAAGCTGACAATCACCTTGATGTTCATCATCGCCAATGCGCTGATCCTCAAACACGTGCTGACCGACGAACAAATCCCACAGCATATTGCGGGCGCAATGCTGGATGCCGGTCTGGGGCCGATCACTTTCCTGATCGTCGTGAACGTCATTCTGCTGATTGGCGGGCAGTTCATGGAACCTTCGGGCCTGATCGTGATTGTGGCCCCATTGGTGTTCCCGATTGCGATTGAGCTTGGGATTGATCCCATTCACCTTGGCATCATCATGGTGGTGAACATGGAAATCGGGATGATCACGCCACCTGTGGGGCTGAACCTTTTTGTCACCTCCGGTGTGGCAGGTATGCCGATGATGGCTGTGGTCCGGGCGGCGCTGCCGTTTCTGGCCGTGCTGTTCGTGTTCCTGATCATGATCACCTATATCCCCTTCCTCAGCACTTGGTTGCCGACAAGCCTGATGGGGCCGGAGATCATTGTGAACTAGCGGTGGGGAATATGTGCGCACCGCGCAAGATATGCTGAGACTTATGGAATGCGACGCCCTTGATTGGGCGTCGCTTGCATTGTGGGCACATGTTTCCTGCTGAAAGGCAATTCAGGCGGCATTAACCCATCCGGGGGTTATGCGTTTTCGAGCGCCGTGATGATCGGAGAAAAGTCAGCGGCCCTCAGACTTGCGCCACCCACCAGCGCCCCATCCACGTTTGGAACGGCGAAAATTTCTGCCGCGTTGGAGGCTTTGACTGATCCGCCATAAAGGAGCGGGATATCCTTGTCCGAGAGTTCGGCGCGGATATGGGCGTGGGCCTCTGCAATCTGATCGGTTGAAGGGACAAGTCCGGTGCCGATGGCCCAAACCGGTTCATAGGCAATGACCGTGTTTTGGGCGGTCGCCTCTGCTGGAACCGAACCAGCAATCTGAGCGCTGAGAACGGCAAGCGTCTCACCCGCCTCGCGCTCTGCCAGGGTTTCACCAATGCAAATCACCGCCGTCAGCCCGGCCGCATGAGCCGCGAGCGATTTGGCAGCGACGGTCGCGTTATCTTCGCCGTGGTCGGTGCGACGCTCTGAATGTCCGGTCAGACAAAAGGTGGCACCGGCATCTGCCAGCATAACAGCGGAAATATCGCCGGTATGCGCCCCGGTGGTATTTACATGACAATCCTGGCCGCCAAGCGCGATTGCCCCGGCATCGGTAATCCGCGCCAGCAAAGTGGCGGGCGGGCAGATCAGAATGTCGACCTTTGGATCCTGATGCGCTGCGGCTATCGCAAAAAGCTCTGCAAGGCTGGCGGTTGTGCCATTCATTTTCCAGTTTCCGGCGGCGATCTTGCGTGGCATGAGACAGGTCCTTTCACTTCAGTTGCGGCTTTGGTAGCAAGCCGCGCAACGAACCGAAAGGCAGGAGTACCCGTCATGATCCCCAGAATTGATGCCAAGGCGCTTTTGGCAGGCGATGCCCGCACCTTGGCTGATGTGGTTGTCGGCGCCACGGACATCGGGTTTCTGACCGTCCACAACACCCCCATATCTGCTGCACATGTTGAGAAGGTCATCGCGACCTATGCCGCATTTTTTCACCTGCCTGCGGCGCAAAAGGCGGCCTTTGACATGGCGCGGACCGGATCAAACCGTGGTTGGGGGGCGCCGGGGTCAGAACAGGTCAACCCGGATGCCAATCCTGACTACAAGCAGGTTTTTGACTGTGGCACGACACTTGAAGCCGATGACCCTGTCGCCGCCTTGGGGCTCTTGACCTATGCGCCCAACGTCTGGCCAGATCAGCCCACGGGGTTCGCGGACACCCTGCGGGGCTATTACGACGCCAGCACCGCCTTTGCACTTGAGCTTCTTTGCGCAATCGCCGGAGCCGTGGGCGAAGATGCCAGCTATTTTCGGGACAAATTTGCCCGGCCCATGGCGCTTTTGCGGGGGAATTTTTACCCCGAACGGCCAGCGGATGCCGGAGAGAAGGATTTCGGGATCGCAACGCATACCGACTATGGGTGTCTGACCCTTTTGGCCACCGATGGGTCACCGGGGCTTGAGGTCCGCAAACGTGGCGGCGGCTGGATACCGGTAAGCGCGCCTCCCGGAGAATTTGTGGTGAATTTCGGTGAGATGCTGGAGATGTGGACTGCCCGCAAAATCGTGGCCACACCTCATCGGGTGGTGGGCACGTCGGCAGAGCGGATATCGGTGCCCCTGTTTTTCAATCCGTCGCATGATGTCAATGTGGCGCCCGCCGGTGCTGCACCAATGACCGCCGTCGCGCATTTGGAGCGGCGCTATCAAGAGACTTACTTGCATCTGCAAAAGGCATGACGCGGGGGCCGGTCAGGTGTCTGCAATCCTTATTCCTGACGATTCTGCCGCCGGGACAGCGCACCGCTGGCGTCAATACGCATAGCTGGATTTGAGGAGCGCCTCGGCGTATTCCTCTTTTGCGTTGCTGTCATAGACAACGCCGCCGCCGACATTCAGCGTGGCACTTCCGTCATCGCGGCAAACGACGGTCCTGATTGCGACGTTGAACTGCATCGCGCCGTTGGGATCGATCCATCCGATTGCGCCGCAATAGGCGCCGCGGGCTTCACGCTCTAACGATTGAATGATCTGCATCGCCCTGATCTTTGGTGCGCCGGTGATAGAGCCGCAGGGAAACAGCGCGTCAAAGATGTCGCGCACCGTCAGGTCAGGCAAAAGCTGCGCCACGACAAGCGACGTCATCTGATGCAAGGTCACATAGGTTTCGATGTCAAAAAGCTTGGGAACTTTGACAGATCCGATCTGAGCCAATTTGCTGACGTCATTCCGCAACAGATCAACAATCATCAGGTTCTCGGCGCGGTTCTTTTCTGAACCGTGCAGCCATGCTTTTTGCGCGGCATCATTTTGCGGTGTGTCACCGCGCGCGACCGTCCCTTTCATGGGTCTGGTTTGGAAATGGCCCGTTTCATCGACCGAAAAGAAGAGTTCCGGTGAACGGGACAAGATCGCCGGGCCACCAAGATCAACGAATGTTCCATAGGGTACCGGTTGCTTGGCTTGTAACGATTGGTAAAGCGCGAGTGGCGTTCCCGAATATCGCGCCTTCAGGGGGAACGTCAGGTTGGCTTGATAGATGTCGCCCTGTGCGATCAGCTTTTGGACCTTAGCAAAGGCGACCGCATATTGCGCTTCATCCCAAAGGGGGGTCAGACCGGTCAGTTTTGCCTCGAGTGCGTCTCTTCCCGCTTTGGTCGGGCGCGGTGTGTCAAAAACGCCAAAGCACAGTAACGGCACAGGTCTGTCATCTGGCATCAAGGGATCAAGCTTGTGCGAGAACATGTATCCCAACTCGTAACTCGCATAGCCGGCGAGCCAGTAGCCTTGCGCTTTTGCACGTTCAATCGCGGCAAAGGCTGCATCGACTTCATGCGGAGAAGTGGCCCGGATGATCTGAATTGGATCCGCGAAAAGCGTCGGCCCTGACAAGGGGCCATTGTCAAAGATGACCTTTCGACCGCCAGTCGTATTTTCCAAGATCAGAAATCCGCCGCAATTCGTAGATCACGTAGTGGGCGCACAATCGCGATGGCGTCTTGATAAAGCGGATGAGCCTTGTAGGCGGACAACGCATCTTGGTCTTCAAATTCGGCATAGACGACGACATCGACCTCGGTTGAAAGCGCATCGTCCCGGGTGTTTTGGCGCACCTCAAAGACCTTGGAGTGCGGGATATCGGCCAGTCGCGACAGGCCATCGACGATCCGGGGCACATCTTTCTGGTCCTTGGCGCTGAAGAAGACAACGTGCCGGATATAGCTGCGGTCTGCCATGAAACCTCCGTGTGAAATCTGTGAAGATGACCTGTGATTCCGGCATTTACCTTCTCCGCGGTGGTTCTACCAGAGAAACCGAAGCGGGGCGTTTCCGTCTTTCACGTACTTGAAGTCATCGCCAAATGACGGTGGTTCGGTTCAGGCAGCACTGGGATATCAGACCTTAAGCTTCATCAAAGTATCCTTCGCCATGCGACAGGCCGTTTCGGGGTCATCCAGAACATCTTCTGGCAGGGCGTAGTAGGGCATATTGTGGAATTGATCCGTCTCGACCCCGATGACGTCAACGGGCGAGCGCGTCTTGAGATAAAGCCGTCCTTCGGATGACATTAGCGCGAACACAGTGCCATCGTGATAAAGGCACATGCCCCCAAACATTTTTCGGGTGCTCAGCGCGCCAAGATCGGAAAAGAGGTCGACGGCAAAAGCGATGTCGCCGTCAGAGACGCTCATGAAGCGGGGATATCTTCATTGAATTTGATCGATTCACCGCAACCGCAAGCATCCACCACGTTGGGATTGCGGAACTTGAAGCCCGATTCCAGCAGCGTGGTTTCATAGTCGATTTCGGTCCCGAAAAGGAACATCTGCGCCATCGGTGCAATCATCACCCGGGCACCGTCCTGTTCAACGACCTCGTCCAGCGGATCCACCTCGGTCACATAGTCCATGGTGTATTCCATGCCCGCGCAACCGCCTTTCTTGACGCCAATGCGCAGCCCTTGATGGCCGTCCTTGGCCATGAGCCGGGCGATTTGGGCGGCGGCCTTGTCGGTGATGGTAACGGCCTGTTTGCCGGGAATGCCGAACATCGTGGTGATCCTTTGTGGTCTGCCCTCAACTTAGGGGCTGATGGGCAAAATTCCAAGCGGGGGCAAGTGACGCATCAGCGCAAGTGTGGCGTAGGACGCTGTCAGCGCCCAGCCGAAAGAGGCGAGTGTGCCGATGATCACATATTCGCCAGCAGATTGGTTCTGTGATGTGGTGTCAAACCGCAGTACGGATTTTGCCGCGATAAGAAAGCCAATGCCTGCGGGTTGGCCGACCATGACCAGCAGGAAAATCAAGCTCCGTTCCAATGTACCGATAAGGGCGCCCCCGTTGGGCAATCCGGCGGGCAATTCGTGGGTGGACCAAGGCGACATCAGGAACCCGATGGCAAACCCGCCCGCGCGGGTTGTGATGATCACCCCGGCAAGCAGGGCAAAAAGGCCGGGTAACCAGCTGATATCAGACCATATTCCCATACTCCAAAGGTTGGGGGCCATGAGCGTCAGCGTAATGAGTGTTGCGATATGTGCTGCCTGATCGGTGAGAAACGGCCAAAGGCCGCCGGGGAGGGCATAGGTCTTGATGGCGTCAATGATGAGGTGTGCGGTAGCCAGTGCGACCAACTCCCACGCGGTGACGGTGCCAAGTGCGGCCTGTGCTGTGATCAAGACGATGACGCCGTGCAGCAGGAAGATTTGTGGTTCGCGTTTGCGTTCGACCATCCAGCCGGTTTGAAGCACGAAATCCGCCAGCGCATGGGCAAGAAGTAGGGCGGTGAAGGTAGCGATCATGGCGTGGGTCCTGCGTCAAATGGATGGGCTTTCAGTGCCGCGATTGCCGATACCATAGCTGATTTTCCGGCACCCGCGAGCCGCAGTTGCACGGCCTGACGGCTGATGCCCAATTGCGCCGCGATGTCATCCTGTGTGGCGGAAGGGGCCATGAGCCAAAGCTTGATTGCCTGCGCCTGCGGCGCTGTCCAGCCATAAGCGATATGTTCGCACAGGGCGGTGATGGCGGTCAGGGCGGGGGTGACGCCTTGGCCCGCGATGCGCAGGCGGCTTTTGCCGATTGTATCAAGTGCGGTGCCGGACGCTTCGAACGCGGGACCGCTTGCATCGGAAAGCGATGTGCTGCCCAGCGCCGTGACAGGGCCGATGCCAATGGCGAACCGGCTGTCGATAGCCGTCTCATTCGCCCGGAGCGTGGCGTGCATCAAAAGCGCTGCGGTCAGCGCCTGGCTGGGTGAATTGAGATAGACCTGCCATCCATCGCCGCGGTACCGGGTAAAGCGCAGGTCATGGCCACAAAGGAGTTTCAGAGCCGCGGCGGCCCCTTGCAGGGCATCCATGCTGCGTTTGATCTGGGCCGGATCGGCCTTGCGTGACGCGATCAGGTCACCTGTGATGACAGCGGAGAGCCTTGCTTTATCCATATGCAAGTTATAGGGCTTGCAATTTTAATAGCAAGTAAAAAAGCTTGCTAAATGAGAGTGGTCGAAAGAGGGGTGTTACGCTCATGGCAAAGAGAGTTAGTTCAACTCAAATGATAAATGATTAAATTCAGGCTGTTAGAAGTTATTTCTCATGTTGTGCAGCCTTTTTGACGGCCCAATGCGGCAGATCGCTGCCCTTCAAATTTCTTCGCAGTCCTGAATCGAGAGGCGGTCAATTGCGCGAAGGAAGTGCGGTGGCCTGCAATTTGACCGATCAGCATTGGCAATTGGTGAACAACACGCCCGCAGCGTCACCAAAGCCGCCGGGACCATGTCACTTCAAGGGTGCCAAAGCACAGGCCAACGCCGACGCGGATCGCGCTTCGCACGAGGTAAGAGATGGGTGTTGGCAGCCGTAGAAGGCCTTATTTACAAGGGGATCGCAAAGGGCAGGACGGCCCAATTGCTTTACATGAACCCCAGTTCAAGGCGGGCTTCATCGGACATCATATCCATGCCCCATTGCGGCTCGAAGGTCATTTCGACGTCAACTTGCTTCACACCGGGCAGGGGTTCGACCGCATCGGCAACCCAGCCGGGCATTTCACCGGCAACCGGACAGCCCGGCGCGGTCAGGGTCATGATGATGTTGACGGCGTTATCTTCGGCGACCGCAATCGTGTAGATCAGGCCAAGATCGTAGATATTCACTGGAATTTCAGGGTCATAAACAGACCGGCAGGCGTTCACGATATCCTCGTACAAAGGATGATCGGTGCTGGAGGGGGCGATCAGCGGCGCGCCTTCCATTGGTGTGCTGGCTTCGTTCATCGGGTGATCCTGCTATTCCTGAGCATTCATATAGGGTTTGGGAGCGGGGGCGTAAAGGTTCGGCAAGGTCGCAGCCAAAGAAGGGGGCACACCCTGTGCACAACCGATCCTCAAACCATACACAAACCATGCATACGCAAGTGTTAAACCGCGTTAAGCTGTACGGTGGGGGCGTGGCCAGCCCCAGCGGGCCACACAGGTCAGAAAGAGCGCCGAGATCACCATGATCGCCGCCGCCATGACCAGCACCGAAGACAAGGCGTCAGCGTCCGTCAGCCAGCCCGAAAGGATAATGATGGGCGGCATGCCGATCTTGAAAATTGCACCCGTCAAGCCGGCGACCCGGCCCATGTGCTCGGCGGCGGTGCTTTCCTGTCGGTAAGACCAGACGCCAATGGCAAAGAAAAGCGACAACCAGCCTTCGGCGAACCCCACAAGGCAAAAAGCCCAGAATGGCAGATCGGCGATAATCGTCAGGTAGAGGGCGGCCAGCGCCCAAATCGGCCAGAAAAAGGCGGCACGATGTCCCATGGCCCGGCGCAGAGGGGCGGCAAAGCGTGACCCGATGATGGCGCCAAAGCCTGCAAAAGCCAGAACTACGCCGATCTGAAAATCGTTCACGTCGACAGCGGTTTTGAGTTTAAGGATCAGGGCGGTGTCAAAGGCCCCGGCAGCCGCGTTGGTCAAGACGATGACAATGGTCATCATCATCAGTTCGCGATTGGCGCGCAACACACGCCAGCCATCGGCGAGCGCGGGCCAGAAGGGCTGCGGCGGGGGCAGATCTTCGGGCGGGTTTAGGCGACGGGACAGCAGCGCAGTTGCGAGCAGCAGAAGGGCGCAAGCGACGATGACACCGGTATGGCCAAGCCAGAGCAGTGCAAGGCCCGCTGCTGCGGGGCCAACGGTTGAAATCACCGAAAAAACCGTGGAGGTCAGCGCGGTGGCATCGGAGAGCTGGCCATGTGGCACGGTCAGCCGCACCAGCGTCATCTGCGCATTGTTCGTTGCATAGGCCAGCGCGTTGAAGACCACCATGAAGAGCATCAGTCCGGGCAAGGATATCCGCCCGCTGAGCGCGGCCAGTGCCAAAACCAGCGTGACCGTTGCCAAGCCAAGCGTATAGCGCCGGAAGGCCAGTGCTTTGTGGATGCGGTCATTGATGACGCCGATGAAGATCGCAAACAGTATATTGGGCACAAAGCCCGCACCCTTGATCAGTGCCAACCCGGTGCCCGAGGCGGAGATTTCAAACGCCAGCAAAGGCAGGGTGAAGCCGAGCACGGTTTGCGCCAGCGCAATGGCCGCGATGACGCAAAGAGCAACTGAAAAATCGGGGCCGTAACGCATAGGCCCGGGGGTACGGGGAATTGCAGCCTATGAAAAGGGGCGGCTGCGCCGCACGCGATTGTTTTGCGCAGCGGGGCTGCGCGTTGGGGCTTTGCCCCAAACCCCAAAGTATTTTTGACCAGAAGAAGCAGGGCATCGTCTTTGGCTTTTCATCGGCCCTCGCTTGCGGCATATCGCGGCCATGACGCGTTTTTCTTTTGATCTGAAAGCTACCGATGGGCAGGCCCGCACAGGGGTTATCCATACGCCGCGAGGTGACATTCGCACACCGGCCTTTATGCCGGTGGGCACTTCTGCCACGGTCAAGGCGATGATGCCCGAGAGTGTGGCTGCCACGGGCGCCGATATCTTGCTGGGCAATACCTATCATCTGATGTTGCGCCCAACGGCGGAGCGGATCGACCGGCTGGGCGGGCTGCACACGTTCATGAACTGGGACAAGCCGATCCTGACGGATTCGGGCGGGTTTCAGGTGATGAGCCTTGCCGGGCTACGCAAACTGACCGAGGAGGGCGTGACCTTCAAGAGCCACATCGATGGCTCGCGCCACGAATTGTCGCCTGAGCGGTCGATGGAAATCCAGAAGCTTCTGGGCTCTGACATCGTGATGTGTTTTGACGAATGTCCCGCCCTGCCTGCGACCGAGGACGAGGTTGCAAAGTCAATGCGCATGTCGATGCGGTGGGCGCAGAGGTCGCGCGACGCCTTTGGCGACAGGCCGGGGCATGCGCTGTTTGGTATTCAGCAAGGCGGGGTAACGGAGGCCTTGCGGGCCGAGAGTGCAGAGGCGCTGCGCGCGATTGAGTTTGATGGCTATGCGGTTGGTGGTCTGGCCGTGGGCGAGGGGCAGGAGGCGATGTTTGGCGTATTGGACTATGCGCCGGGGCAGCTGCCAAAAGACAAACCACGTTATTTGATGGGCGTCGGCAAGCCTGACGACATTGTCGGTGCCGTCAAGCGCGGCATTGATATGATGGATTGCGTCCTGCCTAGTCGGTCAGGACGGACGGGTCAGGTCTTTACCCGCCATGGCGTGGTCAACATCAAGAACGCAAGGCATCAGGATGATCCAAGGCCGCTGGACGAAGCTTGTGCCTGTCCGGCCTGTCGGAACTACAGTCGCGCCTATCTGCATCACGTCTTTCGCAGTCAGGAGATGATCAGCGGCATGCTGCTGACCTGGCACAACCTGCACTATTTTCAGGAGATCATGGCGGGCATGCGCGCGGCGATTGCTGAGGAGCGCTTTGCCGCCTGGGAGGCTGATTTTCACGCAGGCCGTGCGGAAGGCGATATTCCGCCGCGATGAGAGAGGAACCCGCAGAGGTCACCCGCGCGGGTGCAACGCTGCGCGGGACCTGGACACTGCCGGATGCACCACGGGGGGTGGTGATCTGTGTGCACGGCTCTGGTCCGATGGACCGCAATCAGAACGGCAAGGGCGGAAGGCTGGAAACCTTCCGCGTATTTGCAGAGGCGCTTGGGTCTGTCGGTTTTGCCGTCCTGCGTTATGACAAGCGCGGGATCGCGGCTTCGGATGGGGATTTTGCCCGGATCGGGCAGGATGATCTGATTGCGGATGTCCGGGCCTGGATCGCGCAGGCCGCCGCAAGGGAACTGGGGCCGATCTGGCTTTTGGGGCATTCAGAGGGGACGGCGCTGGTCGCGGCAGCGGCCGAGGGGCAAAAGATCGCGGGGCTGGTGCTGTTGTGTCCGTATGCCACGCCGGGCCGGGAGATCCTCATGCAACAGGCCACGCGGGCCGAAGAAACCGTCGCGAATTTGGCTGGAGTCAAAGGCGTTCTGGCGCGGTTGGCAACGCGGATCATCGGGTCCCCGACCCGGATTCAGGCGCGGATGATTGCAAAGCTTGATCGCACTGACACAAATACGGTGCGCGTCTTATTGCGAAAAGTGCCCGCGCGATGGCTGCGGGATTTTATCAATATGGATACTGAGGCGTTGCATCAGCGGACCCGATTGCCGACGCTTGTGGTTGCGGCGATGCGTGATCTGCAATGTCCGCCAATTGATGGGGCGCGGATTGCCGCCATGAACCCACATGCAGAACTGGTCGAGATTGACGATCTGTCGCATCTTTTGCGGTTTACGCAGTCAGATGATTTTGCCGATTACCTGCGTCAATTGAAGGCCCCCAACGACCCCAGACCGATTAAGGCGGTGGTCGATTGGTTGGATCAACAGGCTGGTTAGCCTGTGCGACGGCGACGACCCTTCAGGGCCAGCCCGCCAACGCCAAAGGCCAGAAGTGCGAGAGGTGCAGGAAGAGGCACGGGCGCGATTGTGCCGAAGCTGCCGGAAAACGCTGTGGTGGCCGGGAAGAAATGTGCACCCGATGCACCCGTCCATGTGATCGAGAACGACGTATCCGACAAGACGGTCACAAATGCGTTGAGCCCGGTGGTGTCGACAAAGTTGTCAACCGAGAACGGTGTGCCGAAATCAAGGCCGGTAAACACCATCGACACGATGCTGCCGTCACAGGCGAGACCGCAATAGGTGCCATTGGAGCTGATCGTGAACTGATCGCCGGCGGGTCCGGCATTCAGGTCAATGTTGAGCGCGCCGTAGGGGATGATATCTGCGCCAGCACCAATCGTGCCATTCCACGTCGACACGGGGGCGCCGTCGTCCACAAAGCCGAGCGTCACGAAGTCACCAGCCAAAAGGCTGGCTGCGTGGGCGGATGGGGTTCCGATGACAACCGCGAGTGCAGCGGCGCACATGGTTTTGATCAGCTTGTTCATGCGAACTCCAACATGCAGACAATCGCGAACGGGAATTGGCAGTCAGTTCGCGGGTTTGCAGAAAGAGTTAATGAAGGATTAAGGCCAAACTGGGTCAGGTCTCTGGCGATGCTGCGGCTTTTGGCGCTGTGCGACCGATCCGAAGTTGCGACGATTGCCTGTTGTTTTGTTGCCGAGGCCGCGAAACGCCCGTTGCAGCCCGGTGCGCCTTTGGGGCATGTTGCGGGGTAAGACAACAATAACGAAGGTTGATTATCAGGGCCGGAACCCCAGATAAGAAGGCCAAGGAAACTGCCAAGGGTTGCTGCGAACGCGGGGCTGGGCGGTTTTGCCGAAAGAAGGAAAAGAGCATGCAAGAACCATTGAGTTCATCCTACCCCGTATTGCCGTTGCGCGACATTGTGGTCTTTCCACATATGATCGTGCCGCTGTTTGTGGGGCGGGAAAAGTCTGTGCGCGCCCTTGAAGAGGTGATGCGCGATGACAAACAAATTCTCCTCTCGAGCCAGATCGACGCCAGCGCCGATGATCCCGACGAAAAGGGCATCTACAAGGCGGGAGTGCTGGCCAATGTGCTGCAACTGCTGAAGCTGCCCGACGGGACCGTCAAGGTACTGGTCGAAGGTCGCGCGCGGGTGCGGATCACCGGATTTATCGCCAATGAGAACTTTTTCGAGGCAAGCTGCGAGTATCTGACCGAGATGCCCGGCGACGAGACCGAAATGGAAGCCATGGTGCGGTCCGTCAGCAACGAGTTCGAGCGCTACGCGAAGGTCAAAAAGAACATCCCTGAAGAGGCGATGGCCGCCGTTGGCGAGGCAACAGAACCTGCCAAGCTGGCCGATCTGGTCGCAGGGCACCTGGGTATTGAAGTTGCTCAAAAGCAGGAGTTGCTTGAGACGCTGAGTGTGACCGAGCGGCTGGAGAAAGTCTTTGGCCTGATGCAGGGCGAAATGTCTGTTCTGCAGGTCGAAAAGAAGATCAAGACGCGCGTCAAATCGCAGATGGAGCGGACCCAGCGCGAGTACTATCTGAATGAGCAGATGAAGGCCATTCAGAAGGAACTTGGCGATGGCGAAGACGGCCAGAACGAGGTCGATGAGCTTGAGGCGAAAATCGCCGAGACCAAGCTGAGCAAAGAGGCCAAGGAAAAGGCAGATGCGGAGCTGAAGAAGCTCAAGAACATGTCGCCGATGAGCGCCGAGGCCACCGTTGTGCGCAATTATCTGGACTGGATGCTGGCGCTGCCATGGGGTGTGAAGTCTCGCACCAAGAAAGACCTGAACCATGCCCAAAAGGTGCTGGATAACGACCACTATGGCCTGGAGAAGGTCAAAGAGCGGATTGTTGAGTATCTTGCCGTGCAGCAACGGTCAAAGAAGCTGAAAGGCCCGATTATGTGTCTTGTCGGCCCGCCGGGTGTGGGGAAAACCTCGCTTGGGAAGTCGGTTGCCAAGGCCACGGGGCGCGAGTTTATCCGTATCTCTTTGGGCGGTGTCCGGGATGAAAGCGAAATTCGCGGTCACCGGCGGACCTATATCGGGTCGATGCCCGGCAAGATCATTCAGGCGCTGAAGAAGGCCAAGACGACCAACCCGCTGATCCTGCTTGATGAGATCGACAAGATGGGGCAGGACTTCCGCGGTGATCCGGCATCTGCGATGCTGGAAGTGCTTGATCCTGAACAGAACTCGACCTTCGTGGATCACTATCTGGAGGTCGAATATGACCTCTCGAACGTGATGTTCCTGACTACGGCGAACAGCTACAACATGCCAGGGCCATTGCTGGACCGGATGGAGATCATTTCGCTGGCCGGATACACCGAGGACGAAAAGCGCGAGATTGCGCGGCAGCATCTGCTGCCCAAGGTGATGAAAAACCATGGGCTGAAAGAGAAGGAGTTTTCCATCTCGGACGATGCGCTGACGGCCATGGTGCGGGTGTATACCCGCGAGGCAGGCGTGCGGAATATGGAGCGCGAGCTGGCGAAAATCGCCCGCAAGGCCGTTACCAAGCTGGTTAAGAAGGATGCGGAAGTCATTGATGTCACGGCAGAAAATCTGTCTGACTATCTGGGCGTCGAGAAGCATCGTTTTGGTCTGGCTGAAGATGAGGATCAGGTCGGTGTTGTAACCGGTTTGGCCTGGACG
This sequence comes from uncultured Paracoccaceae bacterium, assembly GCA_947493335.1. Taxonomy (GTDB): domain Bacteria; phylum Pseudomonadota; class Alphaproteobacteria; order Rhodobacterales; family Rhodobacteraceae; genus CANMYO01. The sequence goes on from CANLQO010000001.1 coordinate 1,017,307, forward strand.
TCCGTCGGCGGAGAGTTGTTGAACATCGAAGCGCTGCGCCTGCCGGGCAAGGGCCGGATGAAGACCACCGGTAAGCTGGGCGACGTGATGAAGGAATCGATTGATGCCGCGTCGTCTTATGTGCGGTCCATTGCGCCCGAGATCGGGGTGAAGCCGCCGAAGTTCGACAGTATCGACATCCACGTCCATGTTCCCGACGGGGCGACACCAAAGGATGGGCCAAGTGCCGGTTTGGCCATGGTCACGTCGATCGTGTCAGTCCTGACCGGAATCGCTGTGCGCAAGGATATTGCCATGACAGGCGAGGTCAGCCTGCGCGGCAACGCGATGCCAATCGGCGGGCTGAAAGAGAAGCTTTTGGCGGCGCTGCGTGGCGGCATCAAGACCGTGCTGATCCCGCAGGAGAACGCCAAGGATCTGGCCGATATTCCGGACAACGTCAAAGACGGGCTGGAGATCATTCCCGTCAAGCATGTGTCCGAAGTGCTGGACCGCGCGCTTGTGTCAAAGCCAGAGGCGATTGAATGGGATGAAGCGGCCGAGGAAGCTGCGGCGGCTGCCGCCCTGTCCAAAGGTGGTGATGCGCCGAGCGCGGGCGTGCATTAAGCCGGATTTGATAAGACTGAAAGAGGGGCGTCCAATCGGGCGCCCCTTTTTGCTGGTCAGAGGCCGCGACGGGCGCGGGCCAGATTGCCGATGGAACTGATCTGCTGCAGCTGCGCCATGACCGCATCCTTGGCATCACGAGCGGCGGCGATCTTGCGGATATCCCGCTTTGAGAAGACGTCCATTTGCTTTTGGTGCGGACAATTGCGGATTGATTGCGCGAGGATCGCAAAGGCGGCCATGTCAAAGCGGTCGGCGCCGTTGCCGCGCACTGACGTGCCCAGTTCGATGAATTTGTTGCGGCTGGTGTGGAATTTGATGTTGTTGAAGTACTCCATCAGCACCTCACCTTGCGGTGTTGGCTTGTTCTCCCACCGGTAACCGGTGAGGGGCAGCGGGTCGGTCCGCCCGACGTTCTGCGGAAAGGGGTGAGCCTGGGTAATGTGACCGACAAGATTGTGCTGCTGGGATTGGAAATAGACGGTGGGGAAATTGTGCAATTGGCCGGTATAGCCGACAATGTTTTCAAAGCTGTAAAGGTTATCGTAGAAAGCCATCAGTCTTGTCCTGTTGAACGTTGCAATGCCTGAACCACGCAGGCCGGGGACAAAGAGTTTCAGTGTTCAAAAGCGCCCTGCGGTCAGCAAGAGTTGTGATAGTGCGGCCAGCACAGTAGCCTGCGCCAAAGCAATGAAGAAAGGCAGGCCCATGGCAGACAAGAAAGCAGACGGGACGGTCAAGCTGACGCCCAAGGTGGCCAAGGCCCCCGGAAAACGCGCCGCTCAGCCGAAAGCACCAAAGTCCAAGATCGTGACTGCCGCAGAGCCGGTGGTGGCCGCAAATGTCGTCAAGAAACCGGACTTCCTTGACAACGCCGTGGCCCGCAGCGGGGTCAAGAGGCGGGACGCGAAACCGGCGATTGAGGCCGCGCTCCTTGAACTCGGAGAAGCGCTGTTGCGCGGAGATGAGTTGAACCTGCCACCGCTGGGCAAGATCAAAGTGGTCAAGACAAAGGCCTTGAATGAGGGCGCGCAGGCGCTGACCTTGAAAGTGCGGACGATGAAAGATGGCGCGGGATTGCGCAAAAGCGGGGTTGCGGAGGATGGAGATGAGGGGTAAATCCGCGCGCACCGGGTGATTAGCTCAGTGGTAGAGCGCTTCGTTCACATCGAAGATGTCAGGAGTTCAAATCTCTTATCACCCACCAGAATTCCAAGCGCCGGTCCCATCAAGGGCCGGCGTTTTTTGTGTCTGCTGGCCGCATATGAGGTAACGCCGCGATCAGGTCAGGTCGGTATGACATTTTGGGTTGCAGACGCGGCAACGCGCATTTGTTTCATGATGATGCGATGTCGATTTTGTGGATTTGTTAAATTGAGCGCTGACGCGCGCATGATGTTTGGCGCGGGGTCCCCCCGCGCGATTGGGGGCAGCCCCCGTCAGCAAGCTGACTCCCCCGGCATATTTCTTTCCAAAGAAAGATCAGGGGTTGGGCCGCGGGGAAACCTGCGATAGGGGCGGGATATGGAACATCCCGAGCTTTATATTTGTCGTCACGGTGAAACCGAGTGGAATGCAGCCGACCGGATGCAGGGGTGGCTGAATTCGCCACTGACACCCAAAGGCGAGATGCAGGCGGCGCGGCAGGGTGAAATCCTGCGCGGACGGGACCTGGTCGGATTTGACTGGTTATCGAGCCCTTCGGGCCGGGCCTTTCAGACCGCGGCGATCGCTGGTGGTGCCTTGGTGACGGAGATAAGGACGGATGTTCGCCTGCGCGAAATTGGCGTGGGGGACTGGTCGGGGCTTTACCGGAAGGATTTGCCGCTGCCTGAGGGGGCGGACCCCTATATACAGCAATATGAGATGGCACCGGGCGGCGAAGGGTTTGATGGATTGCGGCAGCGGGTGCTTGCTTTTCTTGCTGAACTTGAACGTCCCACGGTGATTTTTACGCATGGCATCACCAGCCGGATGATGCGGTCGCTGCTGGTTGGGGATGCGGCATTGACCGTCGGGACAGCGCAGGGTGGGCAGGGCGTTGTCTGGCACGTAAAAAATGGCACCCAGACCCTGTTGCAATGAGCGCAAGGATCGCCTAAATCCCGATCCAGCGGGTCGTTAGCTCAGTTGGTAGAGCGCTTCGTTTACACCGAAGATGTCGGGAGTTCGAGCCTCTCACGACCCACCATCCCAACCGGCCGCATCTGCAATCAACGGATCATGTGTCTTTTGACAACCTGTGGGCCGCCGACTATCGGATGGAAAAGATCACGCAGGTTATCAGATGCCACGCATTCTTCATGTCAGTCAGGTCGCGAAGGCCGGTGTCGGGACCTATCTTGATCTGATCTGGGCGGTGCGCGATCCGGAGCATGACCATGCCGCTGTGTTGCCCCGATCTCAGCCGGGTGGTGTCGCCAGCGAGATGCCGCGTGTGATGTTTGACGACAGCGGTCGCGGGCTGGGGTGTATTTGGCGGATGATCCGGGCCACGCGGGCCGAAGTGAAGCGGCAGGACCCGGATATCGTGTTTTTGCACAGCTCTTATGCGATGGCGCTCTTGCCGCTTTTGCGATTTGGCCGTGCAAGGGTGGTGTTTTGCGCGCATGGGTGGCCATGCGACCGTTATGCCGGAGGGTGGAAACGGCGGGTTGTGGCATCGGTCGAACGCATGCTGCCGCGCCTTGCGGACCGGATCGTCAATATCTCTTACTATGAGCATGGTTTGGCGAGAATGCGGGGACTGGCCGAACGGTCGGTGATGATCGAGAATGCGGCCCTGCCGGTGGAACCGGAAGGTGTGGCCGCAGAGCAGGGGGATGCCCTGAGACTACTCTTTGTAGGTCGGTTTGAACGGCAGAAGGGTCTTGATCTGTTGCTTGGGGCGTTTCAGCGGTTGTCACGGCGCGATGTAACTCTGGAAATTGTGGGCGGTACCGAAGCCGAAGCGCAAGCACAGGCCGGCGGGGTGCTGCCAGACGGTGTGACCTGTCTGGACTGGATGACCAAACCGCAGGTGGCCGGGCGGATGAGGGCAGCAGATGCATTGATCGTGCCATCTCGCTGGGAGGGATTCGGACTGGTGATCGCCGAAAGCTTTGCCCAAGGCACCCCGGCTTTGGTCAGTGCGGTCGGTGCGATGCCGGATTTGGTCCAAACTGGTGAGACGGGTGACGTATTTGCAGCGAGCGAAGACGCAATACTGGCCTGCCTTGAGGGGCTGGATGCCGCGCGCTTGCGCGGCATGGGGCCAGCTTGTGTTGAGGTCTATCAAGCGCGATTCCATCCCGACCGTTTTGGGGCAGAGATCAACAGGTTTTTTGAGGTCGAAGCGGCGCGCGTGACAGGGGTTTGAAAAACCTTTGCCAAAGCGCGAAAGCTTGCTTGACGGGGGCAAGGCGCGCGCATATCAAGCGCGGCATCCGGCAGGATATGCTGGAGATGTAGATGCGCGGTTGTAGCTCAGTTGGTTAGAGTACCGGCCTGTCACGCCGGGGGTCGCGGGTTCGAGCCCCGTCAACCGCGCCACTACGTTTCCAAAAGGTCCGCCAGGTTAAGATGCGCGGTTGTAGCTCAGTTGGTTAGAGTACCGGCCTGTCACGCCGGGGGTCGCGGGTTCGAGCCCCGTCAACCGCGCCATTTTATTTCTTCTGTCGTTTTCCAAGTATTGTGCGCTGACGCGCGTATGATGTTTGGCGCGTGGTGCCCACGCGCGTGCGGGGGCCAGCCCCCGTCAGCAAAGCTGACCCCCCCGAAGTATTTTTGACCAGAAGAAGGCATGGCGGCCTGACACAGGATTTCTGGTCCGGTTGGTTGGTGAGAGCCTGCGTTGTTTTTGTCAGGGTCGTTATGCCGTCAGGGCGGCGAGGATGCGGGCCCAGGAACGTGTACCTTTGTGGAAGGACGACAGGTCATACTTTTCGTTGGGCGAGTGGATTGCGTCGTCATCTTTGCCAAAGCCGATCAGCATGGCGTCCATGTCGAGGACGGTTTTGAAGTGGCCTGCGATGGGGATTGAGCCGCCACATCCCACATAGGCCGCAGCATTGGGCCACTCGTCCGTCAGGGCCGCAGCCGATTTGGCGAAGGCCGGGTTGTCGGTGGACATTTGCCCCGCAGCAGAGGCGCCATGATCGGCCCACTCCACAGAGCAGTCGGCCGGGATCATGGCCTCGACCATGGTGCGGAAGTCCTTGCGGATGGCAGTCGGGTCTTGCGTGCCGACGAGGCGGAAGCTGATCTTCGCAGAGGCCTTGGAGGGCAGCACGGTTTTGAAGCCGTCACCGGTGTAGCCGGAGGTCATGCCGTTGACCTCACATGTGGGGCGGGACCAGATCATCTCAAGCGGGCGGCGTCCTTGTTCGCCTGCGGGAATGGAAAGACCCACATCGCCGAGGAATTGCGCGTGGTCAAATTTGAGATCGTCCCAGGCGGCGGCGAGTTCATTGGAAAGCTCTGGTACGCCGTCATAGAAGTTGGGCACCGTGATGCGGCCTGTTTCGTCATGCAAGGACGCAATGACCTTGGCCAGAACGCGGGCCGGGTTCATCGCGAGGCCACCATACATGCCGGAATGCAGGTCGAGCGATGGGCCGGTTATGGTCAGCTCTTCGCCCAGCAGGCCCCGTAATTGGGTGATGATGGCCGGTGTGCTGTCGCCATAAAGGCCAGTGTCGCAAATCAGTGCGATGTCGGCTGTCAGTTCAGCGGTGTTGTCCTGCATGAAGGGGACAAGAGAGGGCGAGCCAGATTCCTCTTCGCCCTCAAAGAAGATCGTGATTTTGCAAGGCAGGGTGCCATGTTCGGCCTTCCAGGCGCGGCAGGCTTCGACAAATGTCATCAACTGGCCCTTGTCGTCGGATGAACCGCGTCCACGGATGACTTTGCCTTTTGCTGTGTCTTCGATTGCAGGGTCAAAGGGGTCATTGTACCAAAGGTCAAGCGGATCAACGGGTTGCACGTCGTAGTGACCGTAGAACAAGAGGTGGGGGCCGGGGCCATCGTAGTGCGCCACGACCATGGGGTGGCCTGGCGTTGGGCGTTTTGATGCGGAAAATCCGATGGTTTCCAAATCTGCCACCAGCCAATCTGCGGCGCGATCGCAGTCGGACTTGTAGGCGGGGTCCGTGGAAATCGAGGGGATGCGCAACAGATCGAGCAGACGGTCAGTTGCAGCGTCAATGTCAGCGTCGATACGGGAGAGGACGGGATCGAGGGTCATGGGGCCACCTAATTTGTGCTTTCAGGGCAGGGTGGCAGGATCAGCGGCGAGGTCAATGGGCGATCAGAGGTCACGGCGGTAGTAGAGCATCTCGGGCTGTAAAAAAGGGTAGATCGCGGCCGTGTGGCTTTCAGGATATTGCGGGATTTGCTGAAACCCAAGGTCAGCATAGATCGCCTGCATCGAGGTGTTTTTGCGCAGTGTGTCGGCGTAGACGGCGCCAAGTCCCATGTCGCGGGCCGCATCCATCCGCATCTGCACCATGACCTTGCCGAGGCCTTGGCCCTGCGCGGGTTTGCGCAAGAACATCCGTTTGAGCTCTGCCGCGTCGGGGCGGATCTTTCGCATCATGGCGCAACCGTGCAGTGCGCCCTGGGCATCCGAAACGAGCAAAAGGCGACCATTGGGCGGAAAATAATCGGTGACCTCGTCCCAGAAGTCCTGAGCGTTGATGTGCGGATCAAGTTTCGCGCGCATTTCCGGGGGCGTGCGTGGTATCACGACCTTATAGTAATCAACCAAGAGACTGGTCATTGCTGCGCGGTCGGGCGGGGTTTCGGCAAAGGCTGTTTTAAACATGAAAAATCCTGACAATGGCCCAATCTTAGCGATTTCACCCGAGGTGGCAAAGCCTGAGCGGGTCGGATTTTCCCGACTTGAGCCAGATCAAATCCGGCGCAAGAATTGTTGCGTATCAAAGAGCGACAAGTTGTAGCGTGTTGCCCAAAAGGGAGACGCCCTATATGACACATCAAGACCGGTCGGGGCCTGCCCCGATTGCTGCCAAGACGAAGGAAGACGCGTGGATTATTCGGCAAAACTCGACAGCGCCCTGAACCGCCTGCACGAAGAGGGGCGCTATCGGACGTTCATCGACATTGAGCGGACACGCGGCCAGTTTCCCCATGCGACATGGAACAAGCCGGATGGCACCAAGGTGCCGGTGACGGTCTGGTGCGGCAATGACTATCTGGGCATGGGCCAGCACCCCGTCGTGTTGAGCGCGATGCAAGAGGCGCTAACGGCAACAGGTGCAGGGTCTGGCGGGACGCGCAACATCAGCGGCACGACGGTTTATCATAAACGGCTGGAGGCCGAACTTGCCGATCTGCATGGCAAAGAAGCAGCACTTTTGTTCACTAGCGCCTACATTGCAAATGACGCAACGTTGTCGACGCTGCCGAAGCTCTTTCCTGGGCTGATTATCTATTCCGACGCATTGAATCACGCGAGCATGATTGAAGGTGTTCGCCGGAATGGTGGGGCCAAGCGAATCTTTCGGCACAACGACCTTGACCACTTGCGCGCACTGTTGGAGGCGGACGATCCGGACGCACCAAAGTTGATCGCTTTTGAGTCGATTTATTCGATGGATGGCGACTTTGGCCCGATCAAAGAGATCTGCGATCTGGCTGATGAATTCGGGGCCTTGACATATATCGACGAGGTTCATGCGGTGGGGATGTACGGCCCCCGCGGCGGTGGCGTGGCAGAACGTGACGGGTTGATGGGACGTATCGACATCATCAACGGCACGCTGGCCAAAGCTTATGGCGTGATGGGCGGCTACATCGCGGCGAGCGCGAAAATGTGTGACGCGATCAGGTCTTATGCGCCGGGGTTTATCTTTACCACGTCGTTGCCACCAGCTGTGGCGGCGGGGGCGGCAGCGAGTGTCGCTTTCCTGAAGGAAGATCAGGACTTACGCGCCAAACACCAGACTCAGGCCAGCATCCTCAAGCTGCGTCTGAAGGGGCTTGGCCTGCCAATTGTTGACCATGGTAGCCACATCGTGCCGGTGATCGTGGGCAATCCGGTGCACACCAAAATGATGTCGGATATGCTGCTTGAAGAGCATGGTATCTACGCACAGCCGATCAACTTCCCGACCGTGCCAAGGGGGACTGAACGGCTACGTTTCACCCCGTCGCCAGTGCATGGTCCGGGTGAGATGGATGCGCTGATTTCCGCCATGGATGCGCTTTGGAGCCATTGTGCGCTAAATCGCGCCGACATGGCTGGCTGACCTTTGAGCATGTGCACTCCGGTATGGTGTGTGTTAATGTCGTCTTAACGGTTTTGCCCGACACGATTCGTCAGGGGAAAACACTGGGGACAGAGACAGGCACGGGACGGCGATGATCGTTAAGAGCTTCAGACGCGCGAAGGCTGCTGAGGACGTTGAAACCAAAGGTTTTGACGCCTTCGAGTTGCGTCTTGGCGATTTGATGCGCGGCGAGCGGGCCACCATGGGCAAGAGCCTGTTGGACGTGCAGCGTGAATTGAAGATCAAGGCGGCGTATATCGCAGCAATTGAGAACGCGGATCCATCGGCCTTTGATACCCCCGGCTTTATCGCTGGCTATGTGAGGTCCTACGCGCGCTATCTTCATATGGACCCCGATTGGGCGTTTGAGACGTTTTGTCTGGAAAGTGGCTTTGCGACGGCGCATGGGATGTCTGCCGCTGCCAGTTCCGTCAAGCAGCCAAGGGAACAGGCAAGTCCGTTTCAGGGCAAGGATATCTTTGCATCGTCCGCCACACCTTTTGTCCCGGCGGGTGAAGCGATGTTTGCCCGGGTTGAGCCCGGTGCTGTGGGGTCGTTGCTGGTGCTCGTCGCGCTGATCGGAGGGCTGGGCTATGGCGGTTGGTCCGTTTTGCAAGAACTTCAGCGGGTGCAATTCGCGCCGGTGGAGCAAACGCCAGTGGTTCTGTCGGACATTGATCCGTTGGCCGGGGCTGCAGCACTGACTGAGACCGCTGATATTGGGTCGGACTTTACCGCGCCATCGCCCGAGGCGCTGGACCGCTTGTATCGTCCGCAGGCCTTGGAAGTGCCTGTGCTGGTCGCGCGGGATGCACCGATTTCGACGTTGCGGCCTGACGATGTCGGCACAATTGCCCCGATGACCGTTGATCTTGCCTTGGCAGAGGCCGTGGCAGAGGACAACGTGGCCGGGCCGATTATTCCGCAAGTGAACGAAGGTCCCGTGCCCGAAGTGCAGATCGTAGCCGTGCGCCCGGCATGGGTGCGCGTGCGGGCCGCAGATGGCTCGGTTATTTTCGAAGGCATTCTTGATAAGGGTGACACCTTTGATCTGCCTGCGACGGAAGAACCTGCAACGTTGCGCGTAGGCGAAAGCGGCGCGCTTTATTTCGCGGTTAATGGCACGGCCTATGGTCCGGCAGGCGAGCGGGGGCAGGTGACGTCGAACCTTGCGCTGTCGGTCGAAAACCTGACCGAGAACTATGCCGTTGCCGATCTGACCCAGGATGACGATCTGGCGGCAATTGTGAACGTGGCCGAGGTTTCGGTTTCCGAATAATCAAGATGTGACGGTCTGGCCCGTTGCCCCTGCGTTGACAGGCGCTTAGGTTGTGGACGAACGCAACTCCATAGGCCATCCGATGTCCCTGCATGCTATCCGCCCCTGGCGTCATATCGAACGCCGCAAGAGCCGCCAGATCATGGTCGGGAATGTGCCGGTCGGGGGCGATGCACCGATCACCGTTCAGACGATGACCAATACGCTGACGACAGATGTCAAAGCCACGATTGCGCAGGTGCAGGCAGCCGCGGACGCTGGTGCGGACATTGTGAGGGTATCTGTCCCGGACGAAGCATCGAGCCGTGCACTCAAAGACATCGTACCAGAAGTGAGCGTGCCCATCGTGGCCGACATCCATTTCCACTATAAGCGCGGGATCGAGGCAGCAGAAGCCGGTGCGGCTTGCCTGCGGATCAACCCTGGCAACATCGGGGATGAGACCCGCGTGCGCGAGGTGATCAAGGCTGCGGTCGACAATCAATGTTCAATGCGGATCGGCGTCAACGCTGGATCGTTGGAAAAGCATCTGCTTGATAAATACGGAGAGCCGTGTCCGGACGCGATGGTTGAATCGGGTCTGGATCACATCAAGCTGTTGCAGGACAATGATTTTCACGACTTCAAGATCAGCTGCAAGGCCTCTGATGTCTTCATGGCTGCGGCGGCCTACCAGATGCTGGCAGAGCAAACCGATGCGCCAATTCATCTGGGCATCACCGAGGCCGGAGGTTTGACCAGCGGCACAATCAAGTCCGCAATCGGGCTGGGCAACCTGCTGTGGATGGGGATCGGCGACACGATCCGGGTGAGCCTGAGTGCGGACCCGGTGGAAGAGGTGAAGGTTGGCTATGAGATCCTCAAAAGCCTTGGGCTGCGGCATCGCGGCGTCAACATCATCTCTTGCCCGTCCTGCGCGCGGCAGGGGTTTGATGTGATCAAGACGGTCGAGACACTGGAAAAGCGATTGGAACACATCAAGACGCCGATGAGTCTGAGCATCATTGGCTGTGTGGTGAATGGCCCCGGAGAGGCCCTGATGACGGACGTGGGTTTCACCGGAGGTGGGGCCGGGAACGGTATGGTCTATCTCGCTGGCAAGCAGAGCCACAAGATGGACAACGACCGGATGGTCGATCACATCGTCGAACAGGTCGAGGCGAAAGCCGCCGAGCTTGAGAAGGCCGCTCAGGCGGCGGAATAGCCGTTTGAGTGGCAGCGGCGCGGTGGCTCAAGTGATGCTGCACACCGAAGCATGAGGGGCCTAGCATGATTGCCTATGTCACTGTCGGGGTTGATGATATCGCCCGCGCAAAACAGTTCTACACCTCTTTTTTGCCTGCGTTGGGATATGAACTGGAAGAGGGGCCCGAGGGGCTGAGCTTTGCGCTTCCTGCTGTGGCGGGTGAGCCCGCGATCCTGCCAGAGTTCTATGTGAAACCAACTTTTGATGGCCAACCTGCGACTGCGGGCAATGGGACCATGATTGCGTTTGAAGCGCAGCGGCAAGAGCAGGTGCGGGCGTTGCATGCAGCGGCCCTTGCGGCGGGTGGGACCGACGAGGGGTCGCCGGGATTTCGTCCGAACTACGGGCCCAGATTTTATGTGGGTTATCTGCGAGACCCGCAGGGCAACAAGATTGCGCTATTCTCAAGCAATCCCGATGAGCCCGGACGCGACGACTAATCCTGCGTTGGGCTTTACTGCCGGATCAATGGTTTGCGGGCAGCCTCATCCGCAGCCCAGTTTTGGATGGCTTGCACCAAGGCGGCGACGATCCGCGCCCGCCCGTCGGGCGACGCAAGAGCGGCGCGGTCGTCCGCATTTGACAGAAAACCGGCCTCGACCAGAACTGACGGAAAGTCGGCCGCATTGAGGACTGCAAGCCGCCCTTCGCGCCGCGGGCGGCTGTTGGTGCGGGCACCGGTTTCGCGCAGTGCAGCCACAAGCGCATCTGCAAAGCGGTCGCCGGCGGGTGCGGTTTCAGCGCGCGCCATGTCCATCAGGACGGTCGCAACCCGGTCATCCTGTCCGGTCAAATCCACCCCGGCCAGAAGGTCGCCACGCTCGTGACGCTCGGCCATGCGCTGCGCCGCGCGGTCCGTGCCCTCTGGGTCGAGCGTATAGACGGAGGCCCCGGCGGCTTCGTCCTCTTCCAGCGCATCGGCGTGGAGCGAAATGAAGAGATCAGCCTTGGCTGCGCGGGCGATGGTCATCCGGTCTTCGAGCGGCACAAAAACGTCCTGCTCGCGGGTCAGAAGCGCGCGGACCTGACCGGTTCGGTTCAGGGCATCCGCCGTTTCGATAGCCAGTTGCAGCATCAGGTCAGCCTCGATTACGCCACCCCGAACCGCGCCGGGGTCGATGCCGCCGTGGCCGGGATCAATCATCACGGTCAGCAGGCCGTCATCCGGTGCGGGCGCAGGCAGGCTGGGGGTCTGGACTTGATCGTCCCATGTGGCGGAGGGCGGCGGCCCCGAGCGGGCAGCATAGGTTGTGGCGTCGGTGGGATTGAGCCGCACGGTTAGTTGGGCTGATCCATCCTCTGCATCGGTGGCGAGCCCTGCGGTTTCGATCAACATCGGGTCCGAGAGGTCGATGACCATGCGGGACCAACCGGGACTAAGCGTGCCAAAGCGCAAGTTCGGAACGACATCGGAATTCAAGAGCGCCGCACGCGTGACGCCCTGCCAATCAACTTCGCGGAAATCGAGCACAAGGCGGCGCGGATCATCCAGTGTGAAGGCCCGGTAAGGGACCGTCTGGCTAAGTGCGAGTTCGATAACCAGTTCAGGGCCATCGTCATAAACCTGGCTTTGTGCCATATCGATCCGCGCAAGCCCCGAGAAATCCTGCGCCGAGGCGGGCAATGCGAGGGTGAGCAAAAGGGCAAGCAGACGGATCATCGGGCGGCCATATAGGTGGCAAGGCGGGTCATGGCTTCGGTCATGTCGGCGGTCGTGCCAGCGTAAGAAAAGCGCAGCCAATGCTGGCCCCGCTCTGGGTCAAAGTCGAGCCCTGGGGTTACGGCGATGCGCGCGTGTTCAAGGATATCAGCGGCAAACGCCAAGCTGTCATTCGTAAAGCGAGAGACATCAGCGTAGACGTAGAATGCGCCATCGGGCGGGGCGAGCGTTGTGAACCCGGCGGCTTTGAGACCTGCGATCACAATGTCACGGTTGGCGGCATAAGTGGCAAGGTTTGTGGCGCATTCGGTTTGCGCATCCAAGGCATGTAGCGCCAACCGCTGGGCGGCGTGTGGCGCGCAGATGAACATGTTTTGGGCCAGCCGTTCGACCCGGCGGATATGATCGGATGGCACTACCATCCAGCCCACGCGCCAGCCCGTCATGGCAAAATATTTGGAGAAGGAATTCACGACATAGACGTCATCCGTGGCCTGAAGCGCCGTGACTTGCGGGCGGTCGTAGGTGATGCCGTGATAGATCTCATCCGATATGAGGGCCGCGTCACTGTCGGCACAGGCAGAGGCGAGGGCGCTCATCTCGGGCAGATCAAGCATCGTGCCGGTGGGATTGGCGGGGGAGGCGACGATCAGACCGGCGAGGTCATGGGCCGCAACGTCCGCGGGCTGGGGTTGGAACCGTGTTGTTGCGTCGGTGGGGATACCCACAGGTGTCAGGCCGACAGCACGCAGGATTTGGCGGTAGGATGGGTAGCCGGGCAGGCCCAGACCCACACGTTCGCCATTGTCAAACAAGGCGGAAAAGGCCAGCAGAAAGGCTCCTGAAGCCCCCGAGGTGACAACGACGCGGGCCGGATCAAGATCAACACCGTACCAATCCGCGTAAAGCCGCGCGATCCGCGCGCGCAGGTCTGGCAAGCCAAGGCCAACGGTATAACCCAAGGGGGCATCCAATTCTGCGGCCAGCTTTGCACGCGCCGAGGCAGGGGCGCCGGTGCCGGGCTGGCCAACCTCCATGTGGATGATGTGACGGCCCGACGCCTCGGCAGCGCGGGCGGCTTCCATCACGTCCATCACAATGAAGGGATCGACCTCACCACGGGTTGAGTTGCGCATGTTTGGCCTCTACTGCTTTGCACTGTAGATGCCGGTCGGGCGCGTGCGCGTCAATGCCGCCTTGGCAGGCACGCGTGGATGTGATGAAACCGGGCGACCCCAAGTTGAAGGCGATGAGATGATGCTGCGAATTTTGGCCCTAGCGGCAACACTTGCAACACCTGCAATTGCGCAGGAGGCGATGACGGACGCAGAACGCGCGGCGTTTCGGGCAGAGGTGCGCGCCTATCTGCTGGAACATCCCGAGGTGCTGATGGAGGCGATTGGCGTTCTTGAGGCCCGCCAGGCGTCAGTGCAGGCAGAGGCCGAGGCACAGATGCTTGCGTCTGCGCAGGATCAGTTGCTGAACGACGGGTTTTCGTTTGAAGGCGGCAATCCGGATGGTGACATCACGGTGGTTGAATTCCTTGATTACCGGTGCGGCTATTGCAAAAAGGCGCATCCGGAAGTGGCAGAGTTGATCAGTCGCGATGGCAACATCAGATATATCGTCAAGGAATTCCCCATTCTGGGAGAGCAATCCACCCTTGCATCGCAGTTTGCAGTGGCCACCAAACTGGTCGCTGGCGATGAGGCCTATTACGACGTTCACAACACGTTGATGGCCTATCGCGGCGAATTTTCAGAGGCCGCTTTGGGCCGGATGGCCGAAGAGTTGGGACTGGATGCCGCCCCCATTCTGAACGTGATGCAGAGCGATGAAGTGGCGGCGATCCTGACTGCCAATCGTGTGCTGGGTCAGCAGTTGCAGATCAACGGGACACCGACCTTCGTCGTTCAGGATGAGATGCTGCGCGGTTATGTGCCGTTGGACCAGATGCAGCAGATTGTTGCCGAGTTGCGCGGCTAGCGCCGAAACGCTTGTGCAACTGCGTTGAAGTGATGTGGGGTGACGCTAGGTCTTTCCTCATTGCAACATTTGGGGGTTCGCATGACGTATTCACGACGCAAATTTCTGACCAATAGTGCTGCTGCTGGATCTGTGATGATCCTGCCATTCCAACTGCGCGCAGATGGAGATGCCGCCGACAGCTTTGAGACGCCGGGTGGGGCAATTACGGTGCATCCGGTCGATCACGCCTCGATCGTGTTTGAGACACCTCTAGGCACCATTGCCGTCGACCCGGTGGGTGATATTGCAGCCTATGAGGGGCTGCCAAAGCCTGATCTGATCCTCGTGACCCATGAGCATGGGGATCACTATAACGCCGAGATTTTGGCGGCTTTGGCGGCTGATGGAACCCGCCTGATTACCAACCCGGCGGTGTTCGACATGCTGCCCGACGGGTTGAAATCGAGGGCCGAGCCGATGGGCAACGGCGAAACGGCCACATGGAACGGGCTGACCATTGATGCGATCCCGGCCCACAACCTGACAGAGGGGCGCGAGAGATTTCACCCCGTGGGACGCGACAACGGCTATGTGCTGCATTTTGATGGTTTCCGCATTTATGTCTCGGGCGATACCGAGGACGTGCCAGAGATGCGCGCGTTGGAGAATATCGACCTGGCGTTTGTCTGCATGAACCTGCCGTTCACCATGGACCTTGAAGCGGCGGCCAGTGCGGTCAACGCATTCGCGCCCACCTACGTCTACCCCTATCACTACCGGGGCCGCGATGGCGGTACGCAGGACCCAATGGCCTTTGCCGCGTTGGTCGCAGATGGCACCGAAGTGAAGTTCGCGCCGTGGTACGGTGATGAGATCATGCCCGCCTGATCAGAACCTCATCAAGAAGTGAGCAATGACGCGGCGCAATTCGGCCAATTGCGCCGCTTTCATCTTTTGACCCTGCCTGCGGCACACCATATAAGCGGGGCAGTCATCGGTATCGTGAGGCGAGCCCCCTTGTTGCGTTTTGTCATGTCCTTCTTTGGCAGCATCTTTTCGATGCTGACGCTTGGCCTTGTGATGGCCGGGATCACGCTGGGCGGGATCTTCTACATGTATGGCCGTGACCTGCCATCTTATGAGGTGCTGGCGACCTATACGCCCAAGACGATCAGCCGGATTTATTCCGGCGAGGGCAATATCATTGATGAATTCGCGGTTGAGCGGCGGCTGTTTACACCAGCCGAGGAAATTCCTGATCTGGTGAAGCAGGCGTTCATCAGCGCCGAGGATAAGAACTTTTACACCCACGCCGGTTACGACCCACGCGGTATGGCGGCAGCACTTGTGGATGCGGTCAAAAGCCGGGGCGAGGATTTGCGCGGCGCCTCCACCATCACGCAGCAGGTAATGAAGAACTTCCTGCTGGATGGGTCACGCAGTGCCGAGCGCAAGATCAAGGAAATCATTCTGGCCACCCGGATTGAGGGCGCGATGCCCAAGGAAAAGATCCTTGAGCTTTATCTGAACGAGATTTTTCTGGGCAAGAACAGCTTTGGCGTGACAGCCGCCGCGCTGACTTATTTCAACAAGAGCCTGTCAGAGTTGACCGTGGAAGAAGCGGCGTATCTGGCCGTGCTTCCCAAAGCGCCATCGCGCTATGACCCGGTACGCCAACAGGAACGGTCGATCGCGCGGCGGAACTTCATCCTCGAAGAGATGTACGAGAACGGCTACATCACGATGGCCGCCTATGAAACGGCCGCTGCCGAGCCGCTGCGGACTGTGCAGAACGGGGACTACGAAAGCTTCAAATCCGACCTGCCGCCGCGTGATTACTTCACCGATGAAATCCGCCGTCAGCTCAGCCAGAATTTTGGCGAAGAGGAGTTTTTCTCTGGCGGATTGTCGATCCGCGCGACGATTGACCCAGAGATGCAAGTGCAGGCCGCGCACGCGCTGCAGCGCGCGCTGGAGCAATACGACCGGGGGCTGGGCCGTTGGCGCGGGACCGGAGAGACGATCCCGGTTGAGGCACTGGCGAGCGCACCAAAGTGGCGCGAGGCACTTGCGAACGTCAACGTCGCCCGCGACATCACGCTCAACAGTCGCTGGTATCCTGCCGTTGTGCTCGAAGTGGCTGATCAGGCATTGACGCTGGGTGCGGATGGCGTGAACGGCACGGTCGAGGTGCCGCGCGAGGACATCCAGTGGATGCAGGGCGACTTTTTCGACAATTTTGAACCCGGCGACGTGGTGCATGTGCGCCAGATGACCAATGACAGTGACGGTTCACTGATCCGGTGGAGCCTCCGGCAGGTGCCCGAAGTGCAGGGCGGTTTCATGGCGATGGACGTCAATACGGGCCGCGTTTTGGCGATGCAGGGCGGGTTCAGCTATCAGCACTCGGTCTTTAACCGCGCCACGCAGGCACAGCGGCAGCCGGGGTCGTCGTTCAAGCCATTTGTTTATGCCGCCGCGCTGGATTCAGGCTATTCGCCTGCAACGATCGTTGTGGATGCGCCGATTGAGATTAACACGCCGCAGGGTGTCTGGCGGCCCAAGAACTACTCCAACCAGTTCTACGGACCAACGCCGCTGCGCACGGGCATCGAGAAATCGCGGAACCTGATGACCATCCGTCTGGCACAAGAAGTCGGCATGGATACGGTTGCGCGCTATGCCGAGAAGTTCGGTGTTTATGACAACATGAACCAAGTGCTTGCGGCCTCGCTGGGGTCCGAAGAGACGACGCTGTTCAAGATGGTGGCCGCCTATGCGATGTTCGCCAACGGCGGTGAGCGGGTTGAACCGACATTGGTAGACCGGGTGCAGGACCGTTACGGACACACGGTGTTCCGCCATGACCAGCGTATCTGCGTGGATTGCAACGACCAGACCCTGCCCGCAGGCCAGCGCCCGCAGATCACGTCCGACCGTGAGCGGGTGATGAATGAGATCACCGCCTATCAGCTGACCAGCATGATGGAAGGCGTGGTGGATCGCGGGACGGCCAGCGGCACGGTGAACCTGCCGGTGGCGATCGCGGGCAAGACCGGGACGACAAATGATGAAAAGGACGCGTGGTTCGTCGGCTTTTCATCGACCATCGTGGCGGGCTGCTACATTGGCTATGACACGCCGCGCCCGATGGGCAAGGGTGCGGGCGGCGGCGGCATCTGCGGGCCGGTCTTCACCAACTTCATGAGCAAGGCAATTCAGAAATACGGTGGTGGAGAATTCTTTGTGCCCGCCGATTGTCAGTTCATCAAAATTGACCGGTTCACCGGCGCGCGCCTGCCCGATAGCGCAGGCGGCGAGAACGTGATCGCGGAATGTTTCCGCCCGGGCGAAGAGCCTGTCTTTGGCATCACTTTCGACGGTGGCTTTGCCATGGCGGCCGATCTGCCACTGTTTGACGAAGTGCCGCGTGCGGCGCGTCAGGTTACCACCTCAACCGGTGGCACGGCGCAGGTTGGCCCAAGGGCGACCTTTGGGTCGCTGTCGTCAGGCGGGCTGTACTAAGTGCTGCGGCAAGGCCGTTCGAGCTAAGCCGAAGTCCATAACAGCATCGACTTGGTGTCAATCTTGCGGATCCATTCATGGGGCGCCGCGAGAAGGGTGTCGCGCAGGCCCTGCATGTTGGACGGCTCATCTGCGATGAGAACCGCCCCCTGTGGGGCGAGATCTCCAAGCAGATGGTCCAGCGCGGCTTGGCGTTCACTGTCGTCGAGGATCATATGCAAGACCCGGTCGATCAGGATCAGATCGAAATGCTGCGAGGTTTTCCAGCCCATGATGTCCGAGACAACGCCAGTCACATCAAGGCCTTCGGCCTGCGCATCGGCCTGCATCTGCGAAATGCCACTGGGCGCGGGATCAAAGCCTGTGACGGCATGCCCTTTGCGCGCCAGAGGCAGGGCATCACGGCCCTGACCGCAACCGACATCAAGGATGCGGCAAGGGGTGTTATCATAAAGGGCCAACGCCTCGACGATGGCCGGGGTCGGCGCGCCAAGCGCATTGGGTTCCTGCGCATATAGTGAGTCGTAATCTGTCATGGGATGATGACGCTGGTAGATTTCTGTGATCTTGGCAAGTCCATCTTGCCGCCCCGGATCGCCAAGGGTATCACGTGCCTCTAACCGCAGGACAAATACAATGCGTGCCGAGACCGAGAACACCATCGAAGCGATCCGTAAATCGCTGCACCTTTTGGCGCAGCGCATGGATCATGATACCGCCGCGCACAGGCTGGAAGAATTCAACGCGCGCGTCGAGGACCCCAACCTCTGGGATGATCCGACAGCGGCGCAAAAGCTGATGCGCGAACGGCAAATGCTGGTCGACGCGATGGAAAGCTATGACGGGATCAAGACCGATTTGCAGGACAACATCGACCTGATCGAATTGGGTGAAATGGAAGAAGACACCGAAGTGGTGTCCGAGGCCGAAGCCGCCCTTGAGACGCTCAAGGCGAAGGCCGCCAAGAAAGAGCTTGAGGCGCTGCTAAACGGAGAGGCTGACGGCAACGACACCTTTCTTGAGATCAATTCAGGTGCCGGCGGCACCGAGTCCTGCGATTGGGCCAGCATGCTGGCGCGGATGTACGTCCGCTGGGCCGAGAAGAAGGGCTACAAGGTTGAGTTGCAGTCCGAAAGCCCCGGCGAAGAAGCCGGGATCAAGTCGGCGTCTTACAAGATCAGCGGTCAGAATGCTTATGGCTGGCTGAAGTCCGAAAGCGGTGTGCACAGGCTTGTGCGGATTTCACCGTTCGATTCCGCGGCCAAGCGGCACACGTCCTTCACCTCTGTGAAGGTTTATCCGGTGGTCGATGACAACATCGAGATTGAGGTTAATCCGGCTGACATTCGCATTGATACCTATCGGTCAAGCGGGGCAGGCGGGCAGCACGTGAACACCACGGATTCCGCAGTGCGGATCACCCACCACCCGACGGGGATCGTGGTGACGTCATCGGAAAAGTCGCAACACCAGAACCGCGATATCGCGATGAAGGCACTCAAGTCGCGTCTTTATCAGATGGAATTGGATAAGCGGTCTGCCTTGGTGAATGAGGCGCATGAGAACGCAGGCGATGCGGGTTGGGGCAACCAGATCCGGTCTTATGTGTTGCAACCCTATCAGATGGTGAAGGACCTGCGCACGCGGTATGAGACGTCTGATACGTCAGGCGTGCTGGATGGTGATCTGGACGGGCTGATGGCTGCAACACTTGCGATGGACGTCAGCGGCAAAAGCCGGGCAGAGGCCACCGCTGAAGATTGATGCAGATCAAAGTGCCGCGGCCTGCGGTGCTTAATCTGAGCCCATGAAAACCACCGAAGACAACGGACCCGCGCCGCTGCCGCAGATTGGACGGTTGACGCTGCAAGAGGTCTGGACCTGCCTGCAGATGGGGCTTGCCGACTTCAAGCGGGCGCCCGCCTTTGGGCTGTTCTTCAGCGCGGTCTATGTGGTCGGAGGTTTTGCGCTTTTGGCGATTGGTGCGGGTCATGTCACGTGGACATTGGCAACGGCACTTGGGTTTCCGCTGGCCGCACCCTTTGCGGCGGTGGGGCTTTACGAAGTGTCGCGTCGGCTGGAGGCTGATCTACCGCTCAAATGGTCCGACGTCCTTGGCGTGATCTGGGCAGAGCGGGGGCGGCAGATTCCATGGATGGGCGCGATCATCGTCATCTATTTTCTGTTTTGGACATTTTTGGCCCATATGATTTTCGCCCTGTTCATGGGCGTTTCGGCAATCACCAATGTCTCAACCGATTTGTCGATCCTGTGGACCGCACCGGGGCTCCGCATGGTGGCAGCAGAAGTCATCGTTGGGGCGGTTCTGGCATTTCTGCTGTTTTCGTTGACGGTTGTCAGCTTGCCATTGTTGCTGGAAAAAGAGGTGGATTTTGTCAGCGCGATGATCTTGTCGGTTCAGACAGTTCGGCAGAACCTGGGCGTGATGTTGGTCTGGGCGGCGGTCATTGCCGGGCTGACGTTCATTGCGCTCTTGCCGTGGTTTCTGGGGCTGGTGATCGCCTTGCCAATCCTGGGCCATGCCACGTGGCACGTCTACCGCCGTGTGCTTTACGACCCGCGCTGAGGTGGAATGCCGATTGCCGCAAAAATTGCTGAGAGGGCTGCGAGCGCCGCAGAGACCCAGGCGATGGTTGAAAACGCAACGCCCATAGCGATCACGTGATCTGGATCAGAAAGCGTTTCTCCGTAGCTGAAAGATCCGCCCGCCCGCGCATAGGCAAAGCCGACGAGAGAGCCCATGGCCGCGACGGCCACAAGGCCTGCGATCCGACTGATGGCGTTGTTGACGCCAGATGCCGTACCGGATTGCTGGTCGGCCACGGCCCCCATGACAGCCGTAGAGAGGGGGGCCACGACCATAGCCATGCCAAAACCAGTGACGGTCATGGCCGGGACCACAGTGAACCAGTAGTTCTGCCAAGGGATCACAAGCGCAAGCGATGCATACCCCAGTGCGACGACCGCGGCGCCCGTTGCAATTACCGGGCCGGGGCCAATGCGATCCGAGAGGCGGCCAAACTTCGTCGAGAAAAGAGAAATGAAAATCGAAAGCGGTGCGAAGGCGACAGCGGCCTCAATCTCGGTGATGCGCCAGCCAGCAACCGTCAGCATAGGAAGAAAGAACAGGATTGCGGATAGCCCAAAGTAAAGCGCGAAGGTTGCAGCGTTGGCGGCTGCGAAAGTGCGATCACGGAACAGGACAAGTGGCATCATCGGGTGGTGGCTCCGGTGTTCTTGCCAAAGAAAGGCCATCAGGACCGCGACCCCGAAGGTGCCAATAATCCACGTGAGCGGTGTGGTGCCGGACCCTTCCAGATGGGTCAGCGTCCAGGCCAGCGCGCCAAGGCCGATAATCGCCAATGCCGCACCCGGAATATCGACGGGCTGACCGGGTCGCCGCGTATCCGAAGCGACGCCAAGCCGGGTCATTGCAAAGGCGATGACACCCAGCGGCAGGTTAATGGCGAAGATCCAGCGCCACATCTCTGGTCCGCCAAAGGACAGGGCCAGCCCACCTATGATCGGGCCTGATGCCGTAGTAACGGCAGAGGCGGCGGCCCAGAGGCCTATGGCGCGACCCCGCACTTCGCGCGGATAGGCGCGACTGATCATGGCAAGGCTGCCGGGGATCATCATTGCCGCACCGGCCCCTTGGGCAAGACGTGCAAGGATCAGGATATCGGGGTTGGGTGCCATGGCGCAGATCAGCGAGGTCACGACAAACAGGCCAATGCCCAAGGAAAACACCCGCGCCAGACCGAAGCGATCGCCAAAGGCACCGCCCACCAAGATAAGCGCCGCAAGCGTCACCATGTAGGCGTTGTTGATCCATGTGGCCTGATCCAGCGTCGCCCCAAGGGATTGCCGGATTGCGGGCATGGCGATGCTGACCACGGTGCCATCGATGAAGCCCATGGATGAGGCGAGGACAGCCGCCGTCAGGATCAGGCGCCGATGGTGTTCGTGACAGAAGCTGGCATCAAAAACGGGCCGCGCCTTTGCAGGTGCGGCCCGTTCGGGTGATTGGTTTGATGCCAAGTTTAGCCCTTGGCGGAATCTGCAGGCATCTTTGCCTTGCCAGAGCCACTGGTTGACAGCGGATCATCCTGACGCTGCACAGAGCCTTCGAAGTGGGCGCCGCTTTCGATGGCAATCGTTTTGTGTATGATGTCGCCCTCGACACGTGCGGTCGACGTCAGGCGCACCTTGAGGCCGCGCACGCGGCCAACGACACGGCCGTTCACGACCACATCATCTGCCATCACTTCGCCTTTGACGGTGGCACCTTCACCCACAGTCAGCAGATGGGCGCGGATGTCGCCATCAACCTGACCTTCGATCTGGATGTCGCCAGTGGTCTTGAGGTTGCCGGTGACATGCAGGTCAGCCGAAAGGGTCGATGCCGGTGGCTTGGCCTTGGGTGCGGAAGATTTGAAGTCAGACGCAGGTGCTGCTTTGGCAGGCTCTGCCGCAGGCGCAGGCGCGCCATCGGCTTTGGGTCCGGGTTCGTTGATTTTGGATTTAGAAAACATCTTGTCCAGCTCTTATGTAGGTCATGGGATTGACGGGGGAACCGCCTACGCGCACTTCGTAGTGGAGGTGTGGTCCAGTGGACCGTCCGGAGTTGCCCATATCACCAATTCGCTGTCCGCGCGAGACCCTTTGACCAACTGAAACACGCATGGCGTTCAAATGGGCGTAGCGGGTTTCAATGCCAAATTCATGTTGAATTTTGATCAGGCGGCCATAGCCAGAGGACCAACTTGCGTGTGTCACGACACCGTCAGCGGTTGAATAGATTGGCGTGCCGATGGGGCCGGCAAAGTCGGTGCCAGCGTGCAAACGACCCCAGCGCTGACCGAAACCGGATGTAAAGCGGAAGTTGGATTTGACGGGGATATCGAATGGCGCTTTTTCGGCAGCGATCCGGTACATGTTGATGCGGTCCATGGCATCAAGGATATTGTTGGCCCGCGCCGCGTCGGGGTCAGGCGCACCGCCCTTGGTCGAAAACTGCAAAGGTGTCAGCGGGCCACCGGTTCCGGAATAGCCACGACGCACCGCCGAGATCAGGCTGTCGGGCGAAAGCCCTGCGTTGCGAAACATCTTGTCGAGGGGTTCAACCGAGATTGTCATCGCCTCTTCCAACTGGCGGAAAATCTCATCATTGCGTTCTTGCAGCAGACGCAGCTCAAGCTCCATTTCGGCGGCGTGATCAAGCGCGAAGGCAGCGTCAGAGGCAATCATATCCCGTTCCGCGGTCGTCTCGGCCAGCGCAGATGCCAGAAGGTCAACGGTGCTTTCCGCCTCTTCGCTGATGGTGGCGGTGGAGGGTCCGCCGTTTCCATCGTCGGTGAGGGCGGCGACCTGTGCGCGGGCTTCTTCACGCTGCTGCATGGTGTTGCGCAAGGTAGCCTGCACAACTTCAAGCCCGGTTTCCAACTCACGGCGGCGATCTTCGACGGCAAGGAGCTCGGATTGCATCGTGCTGATCTGGGCAAGGGCGGAGGAGAAGCGTTCCTGCGCGGCAACGGCCTCTTCCGCGCGGGCATCGCGCTGCGCCGACAGAACGTTCAACCGCTGCTCGTATATCATCTGGTCCCGCTGGGCCTGTGCGCGGAAGTTCCCAGCACCGATGCTGTCCATAAGCAGGATTGCAGTTGAGATAATTGTCCAGCCAACGATCACGACAGCACCGGCCCAGCCGACAAGCTGGGTTTCGGGCATTAATCGGATGAACCGCGTTTCGGTATCAGAGCGCAGAAACAGCCGCTTTTCAGGAAACCACTTTTCGAGTTTGTGATGAATTGCTTGCGTCAGTCGTGATTTCACGGCTTCGTCCCTGTCCCGTCCCATTTCCCACCGGCGGGTTCCCACACCCTCTCGCGCCGCTGAAAAGTGTCTATCCAGCCACAGCGCGTCGCGCAACCAATTATCGGTTTTTGTGTCGTTTTTCTGAGGCTTGGGCGGCTTTCTGCCGAGAAAATCCGGGGACGTTATTTTGTCCCGGCCAGCGGCCAGTAGAAATCCGGGGGGATACCGGCCTCGGCTCGCTTCTCTTCATTGAAGGGTGGCTTGAGGTTGCCATGAAAATACCGGCGCACGAGATCATGAAAAACCGGGGTCGGGTCAAGGTTGTCCCGACCGCACAGAAAGTGAAACCACTTGGACCCATAGGCAACGTGGTGGACTTCTTCGGCGTAAATCACCTCGAGCGCTGCGACCGCATCAGGAAGTTTGGCTGAGCGGAAAATCTGGATCATGCCGGGGGTCACATCGAGACCCCGTGCCTCGAGGACCATGGGCACGACCGCGAGCCGCCCGAGAAGATCCTGCGCTGTGTCAGAGGCCGCGCGCCACATGCCCGCATGCGCCGGAAGAGCGCCATAATGGGATCCCAGTGCCTCAAGGCAATCGCACATCAGATTGAAATGTTTGGATTCCTCGTCAGCCGCCTTGACCCAGTCATCAAAGAAACCAACGGGCAAAGGCGTGTCGGAAAACCGTGCGATGATGTCCCAATGCAAGTCGACCGCATTGAGTTCGATATGCGCGACCGCGTGCAAAAGGGCGATGCGCCCCGCCTCGGTCCCGGGTTTGCGATGCGGCACATCGCGGGGGTTCAGCAGCTCCGGCTGGTCAGGACGGGCAGGAAAATCGGGTGGGACGGCGTGCCCGACTTGCGGGGTCTCGCCCTGCGCGCGGGCGGCTTGCCATTGCGCAGCATAGTTGCGCGACAGGGCCGTCTTGGCTCGTCCGTCTGCAGTGGTCAACACATTGACCGCCATTTCGGCCAGTGGGATCATCGCGCTACCCTGAACTTTCTTTTGAATGAAAATATGCCCGCCGGAGGCGCGATTTTTGCAGAAAATCGCTCACCCCGTTCAAAGGCCCCGCGCCGCGTCCAACACGTCCTCTACATGACCCGGCACTTTCACCTTGCGCCAGATCCGTGCGATCTTGCCGTCTGCCCCGATGAGAAATGTTGCGCGTTCGATGCCCATGTAAGTCTTGCCATACATGCTTTTCTCTTTCCACACGCCGTAGCGTTCGCAGACATCGCCGTCTTCATCAGACAAAAGCGCAACGCCTAAATCATGCTTGGCTACGAATTTGTCGTGTTTCTTCACGCTGTCTTTTGACACGCCAAGGATGATCGCATTTGCAGCCGCGAAATCCGCAGCACTTTGGGTGAAACCGATCGCTTCTTTTGTGCAGCCCGAGGTATCGTCGCGCGGATAGAAATAAAGCACGACGTTTTGGCCCGCAAAGTCAGTCAGGTTGACGATATCGCCGCCATCGCGTGGCAAAGAAACGGCGGGCGCTGTGTCGCCGGGGGTGAGATCGGACATATGGCTTCCTTTTTCGCAGGCTGTGATGCTTTGACGGTTTCGTTTTAGTGCGCGAGCGGCAAAGATAAAGGCCGGATGGACGGGCGATGAGCGAAGAAGACACCAACCCAATACCGCCAAAGCGGCGCAAAGCGGCAAAAGCTGCATGGCACGGATTGCGCGTGGTCTGGCTGCTGGCCAGCGCGCCGGTCCTGTTTGCCATTGTGGCGGCGGCCATGATGATCGACCGCGACATTACTGCGCCAAGTTGGATCATCAATCGGGTCGAGGCCAGCGCGGCCGAAGTTTTGGGCGGTGGCGCGCTTGCATTTGGCGACATCACGTTGAATGTCGGGAAGGACCTGCATCCGCGCATGCGCTTGACCGACACGGTACTGACCGATGCCGCAGGAAAGACTTTGGCGCGCGTCGCGCAGATTAGCGGCGTGGTATCGCCGCGCGGTCTTTTGTTTGATCGCACGGCGCTGGTGCAAGAGGTGCGTTTGACGGGCGTGCAGGTCGACTTACGGCGGGAAGCGGATGGATCTGTTGCGGTGGCCTTTGGGCGCGGTGCCACGGATGCGGGCGAAGCCGAGAGCCTGCAGGCGTTGTTGTCACAAATCGAAGCTGTATTTGACCGTCCGGAGCTGGCTGCGTTCGAGGAGGTCGCGGTTGATGGATTGATCATCAACTATGCGGATGCGCGGGCGGGACGCGCCTGGACTGTTGACGGAGGCGCGTTGACACTGGACGTCCGTGGCGAACGGACCCGCCTTGACGCGGCCGTCGCGGTTCTGGCGGGCGGGCAGGTTGGGCAGGTGGCACTTACGTTTGAAAGCCCGCGCGACAGCCTTGACGCGGCCTTGTCACTTTCGATCTCTGACATGCCGGCCCGCGATATCGCAACGCAATCGCCTGCACTGGCGTGGCTGGCAGCGCTGGATGCGCCGATCACCGCAGAGGTTCACACAACGATTGATGCTGAGGGGGAGCTGGGAAACCTAACTGCGGATCTGGCCATAGGCGCCGGTCAACTCGCCCCAGGTGGCGGGACCGCACCATTGGCATTTGACAGCGGCGACGTTGCGCTGCAGTTCGATCCAAATGACCTTCGTCTGGTCTTTGACCGGCTGTCTTTGCAAAGTGAGTGGGGCGCGATCACAGGACAGGGACAGGCGTTTGCAGAGAAGGTTCTGGGCGGATTCCCAGAAGCCCTGATCGGGCAGTTTGTCTTCCCTGCCGTTGCGCTAAATCCGGCCGGTGTTTATGAAGCGCCGGTTTCGTTTGGTGATGTTGCTGTTGATTTGCGCCTGCGGTTGCAGCCATTTTCCATTGAGGTCGGGCAGGCCGTCCTGATTGGGCCAGAAGGGACGTTGGTCGCAAGCGGACAAGCGGATGCAGGCCCTGATGGCTGGTCGGCGGCCATTGATCTACGCGGTGACGTCATCAGCCGCGACCGCATTTTCACGCTTTGGCCAAAGAGTGCTCAGCCCGGCGTGCGCGGGTGGTTCGAAACGAATTTGGAGGCGGCGCGGATCACAGACCTCCATTTGGGTTGGCGCAAGACGCCTGAAGTGCCGGGACGACTGGCACTGCAATATGCCTTTGATCAGACTGACATGCGGATTTTCAAGCGGATCAATCCGGTGGCGGGCGGTGCCGGGCGCGCCAGCCTGATCGACAACCGTTTTGTCCTGATGCTGCACACCGGGCAGACCCGCGCACCACAGGGGGGGGCACTTGATTTCGCGGGCTCTGTCATGACGATCCCTGACGTGCGGATCCCCAATGCACCGATGCAGCTGGACCTGCGGATTGCGAGCAGTATCACGGGGGCCTTGTCGGTTCTGGATCAGCCGCCCTTTGGCTTTATGACCCGTGCCAAACTTCCGGTGACACTTGCTGATGGCCGGGCTGAAACGGTTGCGCAACTCAGGTTTCCGATGATGAACCCGGTGCCACCTGAGTTGCTGGATTTTGATGTCACCGCGGGGCTGCGCAGCTTTCGGAGTGATACGCTCATTCGGGGGCGCCAACTTGAGGGCACAGGCCTGACGCTTGAGGCCAACAACGCGCAGCTGTCAATTTCCGGGCCAGTGCGGGTCGATGGTATTCCAATCATTGGCACCTGGACGCAAGTCCTGGGCCAACCGGGCAGCCAGGTCGCGGCGCGCATCGGGTTGTCACAAGGAACGTTGGATGCCTTCAAAGTTTCATTGCCGCCCGGCACGGTTCGGGGCGAAGGGCAGGGTGACCTACGGCTTGATATCCGGCGCGGTGCGGCGCCCGCCTTTCGTTTGACGTCGGACCTGCGTGGGATCGCCTTGGCGGTGCCGCAAATTGGTGTGGCAAAGCCAGCTGGCGCGCAAGGGGCCCTGACGGTTGTTGGTGCGTTGGGTGATCGGCCCCGCATTGATGAACTTGCCGTCGCGGGTGGCGGCCTTTCGGCCCGCGGCAAGATTGAGCTGGGGGCCGACGGTCGCTTGGCGGCAGCGCGGTTCGAGAGGGTGCAGGTTGGCAATTGGCTGGATGCACCGGTGACATTGCGTGGACGCGGGAATGGCCGACCCGTTGGCGTCGAGGTGGCGGGGGGTGTGCTGGACTTGCGCCGTGCGCGGTTCGGTCCACCGTCCGGCGGCGAAGGCGGCCCAATCGCCGTGTCGCTCGACCGCTTGCAGGTGACAGAAGGCATCGCGCTACGTGGATTTCGCGGCGAGTTCGGCAGTACCGGCGGTTTGGCCGGGCAATTTACCGCGCGCGTGAACGATGGGCCGGGCATCCGGGGCACGGTTGCCCCACAAAACGGACGAACGGCACTGCGCATCCAGAGTGACGACGCGGGCGGCGCGGTGCGGGCTGCCGGTTTTCTGAAAAACGGGTTTGGCGGCGATCTGGATTTGCGCCTGTTGCCCGCAGGCACGGCGGGGAGCTTTGACGGCTATTTGGCCATTCGTAACCTGCGTGTTCGCGACGCGCCCGCGATTGCCGCACTTTTGGATGCCATTAGTGTTGTGGGATTGTTGCAGCAATTGGACGGGCAGGGGCTGGCTTTTGACGAGGTCGATGCACGTTTTCGGCTGACCCCGGATCGGGTTGTTGTAACTGAGGCAAGCGCAGTCGGGCCGGGGCTTGGCATTTCGCTGGACGGGATTTACACGCTCGCCAGCAAAACATTCGACTTTCAGGGCGTCGTGTCACCATTTTACCTCTTGAACGGCATCGGCAGTGTTCTGACCCGCAGGGGTGAGGGGCTGATTGGATTCAACTTTACGATCACCGGCAGCGGCGATGCGCCGGATGTTGCTGTCAATCCGTTGTCGGTGTTTACGCCGGGCATGTTCCGCGAAATCTTTCGTCGGCCGCCACCTGAGGTCGAACAATGAAGTTGTCAGATTTCGACTTCGATCTGCCCGAAGATCGGATTGCGACGCGTCCTGCACGACCTCGCACGGCGGCCAAATTGTTGGTGGCAGGACCCCGCCAGATTGATGATCTGACGGTTGCCGATCTGACCGACGTGCTGCGCCCCGGTGATCGCCTGGTTCTGAACGATACCAAAGTGATCCCGGCACGGCTTACCGGTCAACGCCACCGCGATGGCGAGGCCGGACCGACATCATCTAAGATCGAGGTGACGCTGCTGGAACCAAGGGCAGACGGCGATTGGGCGGCTTTGGTCAAACCGTTGCGCAAGGTGCGCGACGGCGAAGAGATTGTGTTCTCTGATGAGCTGTCAGCGACGGTTGAGGGCCGGGCAGAGGGGCAGGCGGCACTGCGGTTCAATTTGACGGGTGATGATTTTGATGCGGCATTGCAGGCGGTCGGGGCGATGCCACTGCCGCCTTATATTGCGGCCAAACGTCCCGCGGATGAGGCCGACAAGACCGATTATCAGACGTGGTGGGCAAAACATCAGGGCGCTGTCGCTGCCCCGACGGCATCCCTGCACTTTGATGGCAACCTCTTGGATCGGCTGGCAGACATGGGCGTCAGTTTTACCTATGTCACCCTGCACGTTGGCGCGGGCACGTTTCTGCCGGTCAAGGTAGAGGACGTAACCCAACACAAGATGCACAGCGAATGGGGGCATGTGTCAGCGGCAGCTGCGGATGAAATCAATGCAACCCGTGCCGCAGGTGGGCGGGTGATCCCGGTTGGCACGACCGCCCTGCGCCTGATCGAAAGTGCGGCCACAGAGGGCGGTCTTGCGCCGTGGGAGGGACCGACCGATATCTTTATCACGCCGGGCTTCAATTTCCGGATTGCGGATGGGCTGATGACAAATTTCCATTTGCCCAAATCCACATTGATGATGCTGGTTTCGGCCCTGATGGGGCCAGAACGTATTCGCGAAATTTACCGGCATGCGATCAATTCTGGGTATCGGTTCTTTTCCTATGGCGATGCTTCGATTTTGCTGCCAGAGGGGCGTTAAGCGTCGGAATTGACCAATACTGCCGCTGATGGAACAGAACGCATTCTTCCGCCGTTGCTAACGGTAAGAGACAGATCCCAAGAGGACACGTGATGATACAGGTTTTTGGCGCATCCTGGGCGTTGTTTCTGGGCATGTTCTTGCTGATGATTGGTAACGGACTGCAGGGCACCTTGCTGGGCCTGCGGGGCGAGATGGAGGGCTTTAGCACGCTGGAGCTGTCCATCGTGATGTCCGCCTATTTCGCAGGCTTCCTGTTTGCGTCCAAGATGGTGCCGCGCCTGATTCAGAGGGTCGGGCACGTGCGTGTCTTTGCCGCCCTTGGTTCAACGATTTCTGCAGTGCTGATCCTTTATCCCACATTGGCAGAGCCGTGGGCATGGACCATTGGGCGCGTCGCAATCGGTTTTTGTTTTTGTGGGGTTTACGTCACCGCAGAAAGCTGGCTGAACGACGCCAGCAGCAATGAGACACGCGGTCAATCGCTGTCTGTCTACATGATCGTCCAGATGGCAGGCATCGTTTGTGCGCAATACATCGTCAGCCGTGGAGACGTGGGAGGGTATGTGTTGTTCATCATCCCGTCCGTGCTGGTGTCGCTGGCCTTTGCGCCCATCCTGTTGTCGGTCAAACCGACGCCTGCTTTTGATCAGACCAAGCCGATGACGATCCGGCGGCTTATCGCGGCCTCACCTTTGGCCTGTTTTGGCATGTTTATGTTGGGTGGCGTTTTTTCCGCACAGTTCGGAATGTCGGCAGTTTACGGTGCGCGGGCTGGTTTCAGTGTGGGGGAAATTTCACTTTTTGTCTCGTCGATCTACGTGGCCGCCCTGATCGCGCAGTATCCCATCGGTTGGGCATCCGACCGGATGGACCGCCGGGTTCTGATCGTGGCTGTCTGCGTGATAGGCGGGCTTGGGGCGCTGATGGGGACGGTGCTTCCCGGTTCGCTTTGGGTGGCGCTTGTGGCAGGCGCACTTGTCGGCGGGACGTCCAACCCGCTTTATGCGCTGCTTATTGCCTATGCCAACGATTACCTTGAGCGAGAGGATATGGCGGCCGCCTCTGGCGGTTTGCTATTCATCAACGGGATTGGCGCCATCGCCGGGCCGCTTATCGTTGGGGCCATGTTGGATGCCTTTGGGCCGCCGGGCTATTGGGCCTTCCTGACGTTCTTGCTGGGTGTCGTCGCGATTTATGCTGTCTGGCGAATGGCGCGTCGTAGTCGCAGCGAGCTCGACATCGACTCTGTCCCCTATGCGCAGGTTGGTCCTGCGACAACGCCGATTGTCGCCGAGATGGCGCAGGAGTGGTACATCGAAAGCGAGGATCAGGATCCGGCACAATAAAGCCTTGTTTTGGTGCTATCCGTCTGTTTGAGTGAGGAAAAGTGTGCGGAGGGTTGAGCGGTGAAAACTCCACAGGACGTGTTGGCCTATTGGCTTGACGAGGTAGGGCCCAAGGGGTGGTACGCCGGTGGTGAAGCCCTGGACGCCGAGATCAAAGAGCGATTTGGCCCGACATTGGAATTGGCCTCCGAAGGAGCGTTAGGACTTTGGCTCACCTGTGCGTCTGAAACCTTGGCCTATATCATTCTGACCGATCAGTTTTCGCGCAATATGTATCGTGGCACGGCACAGGCTTTTGCCACCGATCCTGCGGCTTGTATCGCGGCCAAGGTCGCGATTGCAAAGGACTGGGATCTGAAAATTGATGGCATGGCGCGGCAGTTCTTCTACATGCCATTGATGCATTCGGAAAACCTGTTCGATCAGGACCGTGCGGTCAGATTGATCTGTTCGCGGATGCCGGATGGCGGAGAGGGCAATCTGGTTCACGCCAAGGCGCACCGCGAAATCATCCGTAAGTTCGGAAGATTCCCGTTTCGCAACGACGCCTTGGGCCGCAAAACAACGGCTGCGGAACAGGACTTTCTGGACAATGGCGGCTATGGTGCCATCCTGCAGGAGTTGCAAGCCACCGCCGCCTGACCCTTGCACTGAGGTGGTATCGGCTTTGACGTAGGGTCTCTGGAGGTCCTGCGATAAATAGTTTAACGTCAAACTATCTTATTTCTATGGGAGAGAGACATGGCTGCGAAATCCTTTGATTTGGTTGTAATTGGCGCGGGGCCCGGCGGGTATGTCGCCGCGATCCGGGGCGCACAGCTTGGGATGAACGTTGCCATCGTCGAACGCGAGCACATGGGTGGCATCTGCCTCAATTGGGGATGTATCCCGACCAAGGCATTGTTGCGGTCGTCCGAGGTCTTCCACCTGATGCACCGCGCCAAAGAATTTGGCCTGTCGGTCGAAAAGGCGGATTTTGATCTGGGCGCTGTTGTTAAGCGGTCTCGTCAGGTTGCGGGCCAATTGTCAGGTGGCATCAGTCACCTGATGAAAAAGAACAAAGTCACAACCGTCATGGGTGAGGCAAAACTGACCGGCAAAGGCAAGGTCAGCGTCAAGACGGACAAAGGCACAGAAGAACTGACCGCCAAGAATATTGTCCTGGCCACCGGTGCCCGTGCGCGCGAATTGCCAGGACTAGAAGCGGATGGCGATCTGGTCTGGACCTACAAGCATGCGCTTGACCCGGTCCGGATGCCGAAAAAGCTCTTGGTGATCGGCTCTGGCGCGATTGGCATCGAATTCGCGAGCTTTTACAACACGATGGGTGCTGACACGACCGTTGTCGAGGTGATGGATCGCGTTTTGCCGGTTGAAGACGCCGAGATCAGTGCCTTCGCCAAGAAGCAGTTTGTGAAGCAGGGTATGAAGATCATGGAAAAGGCCATGGTCAAGCAACTGGATCGCGGCAAGGGTAAGGTCACGGCCCACATCGAAATCGGCGGCAAGGTCGAGAAGCAGGAATTCGACACTGTGATCTCGGCTGTTGGGATCGTCGGCAACGTCGAAAATCTGGGACTGGAAGAACTTGGTGTGAAAATAGACCGCACCCACGTCGTCACTGATGAATATTGCCGTACCGGCGTTGAGGGTCTTTATGCCATTGGCGATATCGCAGGTGCGCCATGGCTTGCACATAAGGCGAGCCACGAGGGCGTGATGGTTGCTGATCTGATCGCCGGTCAACACGCGCATCCGGTCAAGCCAGAGAGCATCGCAGGCTGCACATATTGTCATCCGCAAGTGGCGTCGGTCGGCTATACCGAAGCCAAGGCAAAAGAGCTGGGCTATAAGGTCAAAGTTGGGCGGTTCCCCTTCATCGGAAACGGCAAGGCCATTGCTTTGGGAGAGCCCGAAGGGATGATCAAAACCGTCTTTGACGAAAAGACCGGTGAACTGCTCGGCGCGCATATGGTCGGCGCCGAAGTGACCGAATTGATCCAAGGGTATGTGGTGGGCCGCCAGTTGGAGACGACGGAAGAAGACTTGATGAACACGGTCTTCCCGCACCCCACGCTGTCAGAGATGATGCACGAAAGCGTGTTGGACGCTTATGGGCGCGTCATTCACATGTAGCGTACGGTTGAACCAACGCGACAAAAGTGGTCAGGTTGCAGGCATTGCACCTGACCTTTTTTGTTGGAGATATTGATGAGACGTCTTCTTGCAGCGGCCATGTCATTCAGCCTTATTGCGGGCGCTGCCAGCGCCGACAATCTGATGTTTGAGTATTATGCGACGCTGAGCCCGAAGGACACGTTCAATTCCAAAGGCCAGCCGTTGAATGACGTCTGCGCCATTGTGCAGCAGGATCGCGCCAATGTGCATCGGTTTGGCAATCCCGATGGTGAACGACCCGACTCGTTCTTCAACACGACGACGCGGCGCGGGATGATTGCTGGCAAATGTGACTATGATCGGAACCATCACACGGTGGATCGCATTCGAAGCCAAATCATCGGCTTTGTTCTTGTGCGTGTCTATGGTTCTGGCGGTTCCGTCACGCGAGTTCAGATATTGGAAGCAGCCGGCTGACAATTTCTGTCAGGAGCGAGAGTTTTTCTTCCTAATGTTCCCTTAATGTTCTATATTGGGGCTGGCGATCACTGTCAGACCCTCTATTTGGAGTCGTGACGCATCTGGGGGTGCCACATGGCCGAGCTGAAGAACATCGAAGTGCGCGGTGCGCGCGAGCATAATCTCAAGAATATCGATGTTGATATTCCGCGCGACCAGCTTGTCGTGATCACAGGTCTGTCCGGGTCAGGCAAATCCAGTCTCGCCTTTGATACGATCTATGCCGAGGGGCAGCGTCGTTATGTGGAATCGCTCTCGGCCTATGCGCGTCAGTTCCTTGACATGATGGAAAAGCCTGATGTGGATCACATCAGCGGGCTGAGCCCGGCAATCTCGATTGAGCAAAAGACAACATCGAAGAACCCACGTTCGACCGTGGGGACCGTGACCGAAATTTACGACTATATGCGCCTGCTTTTTGCCCGCGCTGGGACGCCCTATAGTCCGGCCACCGGTTTGCCGATTGAAGCACAGCAAGTGCAGGACATGGTTGACCGCGTGATGGCCATGGAGGAGGGGACGCGCGGCTATCTGCTGGCCCCCATCGTACGCGACCGAAAGGGCGAATACCGCAAGGAGTTTCTGGAACTTCGAAAGCAGGGATTTCAGCGCGTGAAAGTGGATGGCGCGTTCTACGAATTGGACGAACCGCCGACGCTGGACAAGAAATTCCGGCACGACATTGATGTGGTCGTGGATCGGATTGTGGTGCGCGAAGGGTTGGAGACGCGGCTGGCAGACAGTTTCCGCACGGCTCTTGATCTGGCCGACGGCATTACCGTTCTGGAAACCGCACCGACCGAGGGCGACCCAGAGCGGATTACCTTCTCTGAAAACTTCGCATGTCCCGTCTCTGGCTTCACCATCCCCGAAATTGAACCACGGCTTTTTTCATTCAACGCGCCATTTGGGGCGTGCCCGTCGTGCGATGGCCTCGGGGTGGAGTTGTTCTTTGACGAGCGTTTGGTTGTTCCGGATGTCACGCTGAAAATCGCAGATGGCGCGCTTGCGCCGTGGCGGAAAGGCAAAAGTCCATACTTTCTGCAAACGATTGAGAGCATCGCCAAGCACTATGGTTTCAACAAGAATGCCCGGTGGAAGGACCTTGATCCAAAAATACAGGAGGTTTTCCTACGCGGATCGGGCAAAGAGGAAATTCAATTCCGATATGACGAAGGCGGCCGCGTTTATCAGGTGAAGCGCCCGTTTGAAGGTGTCATTCCAAACATGGAGCGGCGCTATCGCGAGACCGACAGCAATTGGATCCGCGAAGAATTTGAGCAGTACCAGAACAATCGCCCCTGTGGGTCTTGCGGCGGATACCGGCTGCGGCCAGAGGCGTTGGCCGTAAAGATCGGTAAGAAACATGTGGGCGAGATTGTTCAGATGTCGATCCGCGAGGCACATGAATGGACGGAACGCGTGCCCGGTCATTTGACCAACCAAAAGAACGAGATTGCGCAGGCGATCTTGAAGGAAATCCGCGAGCGGCTTGGGTTTTTGAACAATGTTGGACTTGAATATCTGACGCTTAGTCGGAATGCGGGCACATTGTCGGGCGGGGAAAGCCAGCGGATCCGGTTGGCCAGCCAAATCGGATCAGGTCTTCAGGGGGTGCTTTATGTGCTGGATGAGCCCTCGATTGGTTTGCACCAGCGCGACAACGACCGTTTGCTGACCACGCTGAAGAACCTGCGCGATCAGGGCAATACCGTGATTGTTGTCGAACACGATGAAGAGGCGATCCGCGAGGCCGATTATGTCTTTGACATTGGTCCGGGGGCTGGCGTGCATGGCGGTGAGGTGGTCGCCAAAGGGTCACCCGCGCAGATCATGAAGAACAAGAAATCCATTACGGGTCAGTATCTTGTTGGCAGTCGCGAGATCAGTGTTCCGGTCGAGCGGCGTTCAGGCAACAAGAAGAAGCTGACCGTGGTGAAGGCCACGGGCAACAATCTGCAAGATGTGACGGCTGATTTTCCGCTGGCGAAATTCGTTTGTGTGACGGGGGTGTCAGGCGGCGGGAAATCGACGCTTACGATTGAAACTTTGTTCAAGACCGCCAGTATGAAGCTGAATGGCGCGCGGCAAACACCTGCGCCATGTGAAACGATCAAGGGACTGGAACATCTGGATAAGGTGATCGACATCGACCAACGTCCCATTGGGCGCACGCCACGGTCGAACCCGGCAACTTATACTGGTGCCTTTACTCCGATCCGCGATTGGTTTGCAGGCCTGCCAGAGGCAAAGACACGCGGATACAAACCGGGGCGGTTTTCCTTTAACGTCAAGGGTGGCCGGTGCGAGGCCTGCCAAGGCGATGGGGTCATCAAGATCGAGATGCATTTCTTGCCGGACGTCTATGTGACCTGTGAGACCTGCAAGGGCGCGCGTTACAATCGCGAGACTTTGGAGATCAAGTTCAAAGGCAAATCCATCGCCGATGTCCTGGATATGACCGTTGAGGATGCGCAGGAATTCTTTAAGGCGGTGCCAAGCATCCGCGAAAAGATGGATGCACTGGTGCGCGTTGGCCTTGGCTATATCAAAGTCGGTCAACAGGCGACGACCCTGTCAGGGGGTGAGGCGCAGCGGGTCAAGCTTTCAAAGGAATTGGCCAAGCGGTCGACCGGGCGAACGCTTTATATTCTGGATGAACCGACGACCGGCTTGCATTTTGAAGATGTGCGCAAGTTGTTGGAAGTGCTGCACGAACTGGTGGATCAGGGCAATTCGGTAATTGTGATCGAACATAATCTGGATGTGGTGAAGACGGCAGACCACATCATTGATATTGGGCCTGAGGGCGGCGATGGCGGGGGCCAGATCGTGGCGCAGGGCACGCCAGAGGAAGTGGCCGAAGTGTCAGGAAGCCACACCGGGTACTACCTCAAACCGTTGCTGAAAGGTGCGCGTGTGGCGGCGGAATAGCCGCCGCCAAGCGTTCCTTAGGTTTTCACGCGGCAGGTAGATACGCCAAGGACCTGATACAACGGGCAGGTCCCAACCAGTCCTGTGACCAGCGGGATGATCCCAATCAGTTTGGAGTAATGCCAGAACCCGCCGGACTGATCCAGGTAAAACCAGATAAGCAGGGCCAATCCGATGACGACCCTTAGGACGCGGTCGATTGTGCCTTCATTTTTTGTCAACATCTGAACCTCCATTCAAATTGCTTCGATGGCTAATTCTAACTTCGGGGGTCGGCAGCCGCTTTGATGCGGATCAATTTTGAGAGCACCTTCTTGAAAGTTAATGGTCGTAACATTACGTCAGTCTTATTGGAGTGGAGGATCAGATGACTTTGAAGGTAATCGCATTATCGGGATTGATCGTCATGGGGGCGGCGCTGAAGGCCTATGCCGCAGACCGTACCTACGATGTGAGCGGCTTTGATAAGATCGAGGTCGCCAGCGGTGTGGAGGTCGAGGTGAACGTTGGCGGTGCCTTTGCGGTCGAGGCTGAGGTTCTGCGCGGCGACATTGATCGGCTGGAGGTGACCGTCAAAGGTGACACGCTGAATATCGGCCGGGCGCATGGATGGCGCTTTCTTGGCAGCGGCCCTCAGGATCGTTTCCATGTGACGATCCGGATGCCTGCCCTGGATCAGGCGCAAAGCACGTCGGGTGCGACTGTTCTGATCTCTGAGGCAACTGAAGGGCTTGCCTACGCCCAATCCACGTCCGGTGCGACCTTGAAGATCGACGGAAGTCTAGGAGACTTGAAGTTGGACGCGAGCAGTGGCGCGACCCTGCAGGTGAGCGGGACCTGTCGGCAACTGGATGCTCATTCCAGTTCTGGTGCGCAAATCTTGGCCGAGGGTCTGAACTGCGCATCTGCCCGGCTCCACAGCTCGAGCGGGTCCGCACTGCGGGCGCACGTTGCCGTAGCAGTTGATGTTCATGCCAGCTCTGGCGGGTTTGTGCAGGTCCGCGGAGACGCGACAGTCATGGACCGTCAGCGGTCAAGCGGCGGCATGATCGTTGTGAACTAAGCGATTGGGCAAGAACCTATGGTTCCGCTTACGGTGCTACCGGGTGGCGACACGCAGCAAAGTATGCGTTACGGGGTCGATCACTACAGCCGTCCGATCAATTACCGCGTAAGTCTCGCCAAACGGGAGTGTCGGAAGATCATAGTCGGCATAGTTCGGAAGCAGTGTGTATTCAGACGGGTCAAGTTCAGCGCCAGCCACATAACGATATCCGCGCTGTTCAGTCCACTCGGCAGCGGTCACACCATTTGCGGCCTGTCCGGGTGGCACGCACCCGTCGGCCTGCTTGCGCAATCCCGGCGCGCAGAAGCCGTTTGACGGATTGGCGCGGGCATTGGCGCTGTTGCCATTGGCACGATGCAATTCTGAGCCCGAACTGTTGCCATTGCCGCGATTGTCTTGCGCAGATTGCCCACGGTTTCCGTTATTCTTTCCATTGCTGCCTTTTTCTGCGATCGCGGTTGCAGGAAGGATAGCAATGCAAAGTACTGAGATTGCGCTTATGATGGGTCTCATTCATTCATCCTCATTTGCGGCCTTGCCGACTGTCGCGGATAATGTAGCGGCAAATTATGTCAGAGTTGCGGCAATTGTCATGTGTCGGCGGGACCGCGCCCACGGTTTGAGAATCGCGGTAGCATTGCAGAAAAATCCAATGCGCCCTTGCCTTCATCTTCGACAAATTGCGCGTAGATTTCACGTGCGCGTTGTCCCATCGGTGTATCGGCATCTGCGGCCTTCGCCGCCATTTGAGAGAGATTGAGATCCTTCAGCATCAGCGCCGCGGCAAAGCCTGGTCGGTAATCGTTATCGGCGGGCGATTGCGGTCCAACGCCGGGGGCGGGGCAATAAGCGTTCATCGACCAACTGTAACCGGAGGATGTGCTGACCACGTCGTACATCGCTTGCCGGTCAAGTCCGAGTTTGTCGGCGAGCACGAAGGCCTCGCACGTGGCAATCATCGTTGCTCCAAGGACCATGTTGTTGCAGATTTTCGCGGCCTGCCCATTGCCCGCGTCGCCACAATGCACAGCCTTTTGCCCCATGACCTCAAACAGTGGGCTGACGGTGTCGAAAGCCTCTGGCGGACCGCCTGCCATGAATGTCAGCGTACCGTTTGTGGCCCCACCTATCCCGCCCGACACGGGGGCGTCGACGCAAGAAAGCCCTGACGCCTCAGCGGCTTGGGCGACGTTGCGCGCGCTTTCCACATCTACTGTCGAGCAATCAAGATGCACCGCACCTTTGGGCATGGCGGGATGGATTTGTGATGCGACTGCCCGCAGGATTTCGCCATTTGGAAGCATGGTGATGACGACGTCAGCGCCAGAGGCGGCTTCGGCCGCAGTTGTCGCAAGCGGGATGTCATCGGGTGCGGCGGCTGTGTCGAAGCCGGCGACCTGGTGTCCGGCAGCCATCAGATTGCGCGCCATTGGTGCGCCCATGTTTCCCAATCCGACAAAGCCAATCTTCATGGTGTTTCCTCCAATTTCAATGCCGCGTCGCCCAGGGGCAATGTCATTTGCAAGACATCAGCGCCGGTCACCTTAGTCCAGTCGTAGTGGGCCCACCGCGGGTTTCGATCTTTGTCGATGATGGCCGCACGGATCCCTTCAATGAAGTCACCCTGCGCGACGGCCCGGTAAGTATAGCGAAATTCCTGGTCAAGCGCGTTTGCGATGGTCGGGCGCATGCGCACGCGGTGTATGATCTCTGTCGCGACGGCCATGGCCAAAGGGGCATTTCGGGCCATTTTTTCCTGTGCCCGTGCAATGACGGCAGGAGGGTCGGGCGGCAGGCCGCGCATGATGTCAGCATGGGTTTCGCCAGCGAAATACATATCAATGTCGGGCTGGGAAGCGGCAAGCCGGCTTGCCGGCGGCTGCTGTGCGGCATTGTCAACTTCGCCCAGATTACCGGTTTGCGTCAGTCGTTTCTTCAGCGTTTCCCAACTTGACGGTACGTAGTAGTCGGCGAACCCACAATGGATTGCATCGGCGGCGTCCATTCGGTCACCGGTGAGACCTAGGTATTCCCCTAAACGCCCGGGCGCCTGCGCCAGAAGCAGGGACCCTCCGACGTCTGGAACAAGTCCGATTGTGCATTCCGGCATCGCGATGCGGCTGCTTGCATCGACGATCCGATGGGACCCATGGCAACCGACGCCAACGCCACCACCCATGGTGAAGCCCTGCAAAAAGGTCACGACAGGTTTGGGAAACTGAAAAAGCTTTGCATTGAGGCGATATTCGTCAGCCCAGAATTGACGACCATAACTAAGGTCGCCGCGTTGGCCTGACGCATACATGTCCGCAATATCACCACCCGAGCAGAAGGCCTTTTCTCCTTTTGCATCAATGATTAACAGTTCGACTTGAATGTCGTTTCGCCAATCGTCAAGCGCCGCCTCGATCGCCTTTGCCATCTCCCATGTCAGTGCGTTTAAGGCGTGGGGCCGATTGAGTGTGATGCGCCCCGCGCAGCCTTCGCGTCGGATCAGGATGTCACGGTTCATTTGGCGGTCAGGTGTCGTGCCGTAATCAGGCGCATGATTTCGTTTGTGCCTTCGAGGATTTGATGCACACGCAGATCCCGGACAATCTTTTCGATGCCGTAGTCGGCCAGGTAGCCGTATCCGCCGTGCAGTTGCAGGCATTGGTCCGCGACGTTGCTGCCGGTTTCGGTACAGAGCTTTTTGGCCATGGCGCAAAATTTCGAGGCGTCCGGGCTTTGATGATCAAGTTTCCACGCCGCTTGGCGCAGGAATGTCCGCGCCGACTGCAGTGCAATTTCCATATCTGCGAGGCGAAACTGGAGGCCTTGAAACTGATCGATAGATCGTCCGAAGGCTTTGCGTTCGGACATGTAGGTCAGTGTCTGATCCAGTGCAGACTGGGCCGCGCCAAGTGAGCAGGCAGAGATATTTAAGCGCCCGCCATCAAGTCCCTCCATCGCGTAGCGAAAGCCAGATCCTTCGTCACCCAGCAAATTCTCAAAAGGGGTCGGGCAGTCGTCGAACTGTACTTGCCGCGTGGGTTGGCTGCGCCAGCCCATTTTGTCTTCAAGACCGCCAAAACTCAGGCCCGGTGTGCCTTCTTCGACGAGCATGGCAGAGATGCCTTTGGGGCCATCTTCGCCGGTGCGAGCCATAACGACATAAGCATCGGAGTATCCACCACCAGAAATAAAGGCTTTGGTTCCGGTGAGTTGGAAGCCGTCGTTCGTCCGCTTTGCCTGAGTCTTGAGTGCCGCAGCATCAGACCCGGACCCCGGTTCTGTCAGGCAGTAGCTGAGCACGGTTTCCATCGATAGGACTTGTGGCATGATCCGCGCGCGCAGGGCATCGGTGCCGTAGGTGTCGATCATCTTGGCACACATGTTGTGGATCGACAGGAACGCGGCGACGGAGGCACATGACTGGCTGAGCGCCTCAAACACCAGCGTCGCATCCAGGCGCGAAAGGCCCGTGCCGCCATTGTCCTCACTGACATACAAGCCGCCAAAGCCCAATTCAGCAAGCCGCGGCCACAGATCTTTGGGGATTGTGCCGTCGGCTTCCCACGTGCGGGCGAACGGCGCGATATGTTCAGCGCCAAACGCCTGTGCCATATCAAAGATAGCGGATTGTTCTTCGGAGAGGGCAAAGTCCATAGGGGCGGCCATTAATTGAACAAGTGTTTAGTTCATGTTGCGGCACAGCCTGTTTGAATGCAAGTCTGATCGGGCAAAGAAAAAGCGGCCCCCGAAGGAGCCGCTGTTCCTGTTCGTTATGTTTGCACCTAGGCGAACGTGAATTCATCCACAAAAGTCGTTTCATAGCCCATGTCCTGCAGGGCTGCGACAGTGATGTCGGACAGATTCGCAGAACGATCCAGACGGGGCGTCATAACCTCAAGGTCAAGAATGCCTTCGTCCCAGTGTGCGCCGTAAGCATCAAGGGGGACACCGTCAGCTGCATTGGGATCGATGTGACCGTAGAGATCTTGATAGACTGCAGTTGCAGCCTCACCCGTGAAGCGGTTCGTGCCGTCGATGGTTGCCACGAGGCCCTGATAGGTCCAGGCCGTGCCGAAACCAAGTGCATGCAGCACTTCATGAAGCATCACGTCTTCCAGCATGCCGTAGTTT
This sequence comes from uncultured Paracoccaceae bacterium, assembly GCA_947493335.1. Lineage (GTDB taxonomy): Bacteria > Pseudomonadota > Alphaproteobacteria > Rhodobacterales > Rhodobacteraceae > CANMYO01. The sequence goes on from CANLQO010000001.1 coordinate 1,058,763, forward strand.
TCGGCAGTTGTGACATCTGCTGTGTCGACGCGGATTTGACCGGTTGTGGCGGTGTAGTCTTCGGGGCGAATGCTCCGAATGCCGCCGGTTGCCCATGCGCCGCCACTGCCATCGATTGTCGTCATGGATGCGGTCAGGCGGAAATCGTCGATATCACCGCTCGCCGGCAGGTCGCCAATGATGATGTCGCTGATAATCTCAAGCGCGGATTCGAGCGTCGCCTTTTGCGAGTCGGTCCAGTTGCCGTCGTAGATGACTTCGATGTTGAACCCATCGGGCGTGTCCAGACCGCTGACATAGTCCGCGTTGTAAACAGGGGTGGGATCGGGCTCTGGTTCCGGCGTTGGATCCGGCTCTGGAGTAGGTTCCGGATCTGGAGTGGGCTCCGGATCTGGCGTTGGTTCCGGAGTCGGCTCTTCGTCTGTTGTGTCCTTGGGTTTGTCGCGACCTTTGCCGCCACCTTTCCCGCCACCGCCGCCGCCGGCGTGGTCAGGTTTCGCAGCCGCATCGCCGTCAAATTCGTCAAGATCGTCTGTTCCGGCGCGTCGCGCAGCGAGATCTGTTAGCACTGCAATCGCTGGATGATCATCCTCGTGCGGCGTGTTCCCAAAGAACGCGGCGACTTCATCAGCATCGAATTCTTCTGGAAGGGTCGGGTTTCCAGCAAACTTGTTTTGCGGCCCGATATTCAGTGACGGCTTTGGCATCCGTGTGCTCCGATTTTTTGTTCCGTGCGTTAACCTTGCTGCTAGGGGTGAAAAAAGGCCTAAGAAAGGCGCGATTACGGCGTTTACCGCAAATTGTGGTCAAAATATCGCCATATATGCGGATTTCCGCCGACGATTCCGCTAGATTTCGGAGGGGCGGCACGATGTGGGGGGAATATCTCCGAATCGTCGCAACAGTTTGACACCGTCGAACGCGCGCTTGGAATCACGGAATTCAAACCGTCAGGTACTTGCCTTAATTTTTGGAAACAATTGCTCGATTTTGGCGCAAATGGGGCCATTTCGGCGCGTTTTTACGCCATATCCTGCGGTACATTAAGATGGTCGGCTTGATTCTGGCAGGAATGAGGCGTAAAGACGTTAACGAGTATTAATGCTTTTTCGGTACCATGTTTGGAGTGGTGTTATGATTTTGAAGTCCCTTTCGGCTCTGGCGATTGCAGCAGCAAGTTTTGTTGGTTTCGCATCTGGCGCATCTGCCGCCGTACTTACCTACGAATTTGATGGCAACGACTGCAAAGGCTACTTTGCTGTCGGCCCCGGGAACGGGTTCGACTCCTGTACCATTTTCGCAAATGAAGGTGGTCAGAACATTTTGCTGTCACCTGTCATTGCGCAGTACAATGAATCCCTGAACGTCTCGGAAGTCAACAACACGGTTTACCCAAGCATCGATGGGACCGAGTTTTCGTTTTCGAACACGACCTCGAGTGGGACGGATACAAATCTCACGGGGGATTGGTCGTACAATCGTGGGCTCTTGGATCCCGGTGTGCGTTTCTGGGTCGCAAAAAACCAGTCGTTCACGTTGTTCTGGGAAGTTGATGACTCTGCCGTCGCAAGTGGTGGCGTCTGTGACGTGACCGATCTTTACACGGTGGCGTGTCTGTCGGCTGCTTTGGTTGTCGACTCGGGTTCTTGGACAACCCCGGGCGGCCAGAGCCTGTCCCACATCACGTTCTATGACTCTGTTGACCCGACCGTCGTTCCTGACATCCCGCTGCCAGCGGCAGGTTGGATGTTGATCGCGGGTCTCGGTGGCATGGGCGCGCTGCGTCGCCGCAAAAAGTCCTGATAACAAGACAACGAATACAAAAAGGGCGGCCATTGCGGCCGCCCTTTTTGTTTGCCTTACCGATCTTAGCTAATTGTGATCGATCCGCGCATATTGCCGTGCGGAGTGCAGCGGTAGTTGAAGCTTCCGGCGCCGTTGAAGGTGATTGTTGCAGATTGACCTTTGGCCAGCAGACCGGTGTCCCAAGCTTTGTTCAGGTCAGTTGCGGAGTGACGCACATTGTCCATGTTCACGAAGGTCACGCTGTCCCCGGCTTTGATCGCCAGGTTGGCGGGTGAAAAAGCCATGTTCTGGATCGTGACGGTATGGGTCTCGTGTGCTGCGTGGCTCGCCGCCCGGGCTGTCGTGGCCAGAAGGGGCAGGGCGGCTGCGGACATGGCAAGGCGCAGGGCGGCACGGCGGGTCATATGGGTCATTGAAACTTCCTTTGTTGAACCAGTTATGACGCAGTCACGGGGCTGGCGAAAAAAGAGTTTCAGGCGGCGCTAATTTTTTTCGTGGGCGGCGAGAAAATCTGCAATCCGCCGCTCTGGCTGCCCCAGAATTTCAAGTGCGCGCCCTTCGGTATCCACAATGACGGGGACAATTGACGTCACGCCTTCCCATGATTTGTAGATCAGGTTGGCGATTTCGCGGCCCTTGGGTTTGTCCGCCAGAAGGACCAGCATCATCTCAACCGTTTCGGGCACGACGATGTCCGCGATATCGGACTGATGCTCAATGATCTTGACGTAATCCTGATCGTAGTCAGTCACATCGCGAAAGTCGCAAAGGGTGCGTTGCGCGGGTCGAAAGTCAGGATGCGCACCATATGCGCGCATCATGGCAAGGCTTTCTTCGGTCGTGGTGTAACCGGAATAATGGATGTAGACGATCCCGCGATCAGGCAGGATCTGAAAAGTCGCTGGCATTGATGTCCCCAATAGAGCCGATCGGACGCGTTGGCCCGACCGGTGCGAGAGTCATTCCATCACAGGAATAGAAAATTCGCCACCTTCTTTGATGCCAGAGGGCCAACGTGACGTCACGGTTTTGGTGCGCGTGTAGAATTTGAACGCATCGGGACCGTGCTGGTTCAGATCGCCAAAGGCGGATTTTTTCCAACCACCGAAGGTGTGGTAGGCCAGCGGAACAGGGATCGGCACGTTGATCCCGACCATGCCGATGTTGATCCGGTTGGCAAAGTCGCGCGCGGTATCGCCATCACGTGTAAAGATCGCCGTGCCGTTCCCGTATTCATGATCCATCGCCAGCTCGATTGCTTCTTCATAGGATTGGGCGCGGACGGTCGTCAGGACTGGTCCAAAGATTTCGGTCTTATAGATGTCCATGTCCTTGGTGGCGTGATCGAAAAGGTGTGCGCCGACAAAAAAGCCGTCCTCATATCCCTGCAGGCTGAAATCGCGGCCATCGACAACGAGTTTGGCCCCTTGATCGATCCCGGTCTGGACAAGACGTTCGATGTTGGCCTTTGCAGCAGCTGTGACAACCGGCCCGTAGTCGACATCCTTGCCTGACGTATATGGGCCGACCTTGAGCGCTTCAACACGCGGGATCAGCTTTTCAATCAACCTGTCGGCTGTCTCATCGCCGACAGGGACTGCGACCGAGATGGCCATGCAACGTTCGCCCGCAGCGCCGTAACCTGCCCCCACAAGCGCATCGGCGGCCTGATCCATGTCGGCGTCCGGCATGATGATCATGTGGTTCTTTGCACCGCCAAAGCACTGGACGCGCTTGCCGTTTGAACAGCCCCGACCGTAAATATATTCGGCAATAGGGGTGGACCCCACAAATCCGATGGACTGGATGACGTCGTGATCAAGGATTGCATCCACCGCTTCCTTATCGCCGTTGACGACCTGCAAGATACCTGGCGGTAAACCAGCCTCTTCCATCAGTTCGGCCAGCATCAGCGGCACCGACGGATCACGCTCTGACGGTTTAAGGATAAAGGCGTTTCCGCAGGCGATGGCAGGCGCAAACATCCACATCGGGATCATTGCTGGAAAGTTGAAAGGGGTAATGCCCGCCGTCACACCCAGCGGCTGCTTCATGGAATACATGTCGATACCGGGCCCAGCGCTGTCGGTATACTCACCCTTCAGCATTTGTGGTGCAGCGATGCAGTATTCCACAACTTCAAGTCCACGTTGAACATCACCTGCGGCGTCGGGCAGCGTTTTGCCATGCTCGCGGCTGAGCGCTTCGGCCAATTTGTCCATGTCGCGGTTCAGTAGGTCGACAAACTTCATCATCACCCGCGCGCGGCGTTGCGGGTTCACGGCGGCCCAACCGGGTTGTGCAGCAGAAGCGACTTGCACCGCCTGATCCATCTCTGCCGGGGAAGCGAGCGGCACCCGCGCCTGCACCTCACCGGTTGCTGGATTGTAGACGTCGGCAAAGCGTCCTGACGCACCTTTGACATGGGTGCCGTTGATGTAATGGGTAAGCTCTTGCATGGCGTTCTCCTATTCGTTGCGAACAAGATAGCCTTGCGAATTTGTCTGAGAAAGCGGCAAGATGGCAAATATGCTTTGCGATATTGCAAGATTGAAATGAGTGCGTTGTTTGTGCGTGCGCTCAATAGGGATGACGGATGCCGAACTGGGATGACTTGCGTGTTTTTCTGGCCGTGGCGCGGGCCCACGGATTAAGCGGTGCAGCGCCGGTTCTGCGGATGGACCCTGCCACCGTCAGTCGCCGCATTGCGCGGCTTGAGGCGGAGCTTGGCGTTGCCTTGTTCGTGAAGTCGCCGCAGGGCTATGCGCTGACGGATACAGGCCAACGTGTCCTGAACGAAGCGGAGGGTGCTGAGGGTCCGATGGCGCGTGCGTTTGAACAGGGGGCAGAGGCGGGGCCGGGGTTGTCGGGGCAGGTCCGCATTGGCGCACCAGATGGCTGCGCGAACTACCTGTTGCCGCAAGTCTGTGCGGCAGTGCAACGCGCGCATCCTGAATTGGAGTTGCAAGTTCTTGCCTTGCCGCGGGTCGTGAACCTGTCTCAACGTGAGGCGGACATGGCGATCACCGTCAGTCCGCCCGAAGCCGGGCGGCTCACGGTTCAGAAGATCACCGACTACAAGCTGCACCTTGCCATGCGGCGCGATAGCGCGCCGCCCAAGACGCTTGCCGATCTTAAGGGCCGCCAGGTGGTCGGTTACATCCCCGACATGATTTTTGACCGGGAGTTGGACTACCTGGGTCCTTTGGCCGCTGACGGCGTGCAGCTGGCCAGCAATTCCGTTGCGGTGCAACTGCAAATGCTGCGCGCCGGCGCAGGCATCGGGATCGTGCATGATTTTGCGCTTCCATCCGCGCCAGAGCTGCAGCGTGTGATGACGGAAGAGATATCCTTGCGGCGGTCCTTTTATTTGGTCCGACATGCTGCAGATCGCCCGTCAGAGCGGCTGGCACGGATCGCCGACGCGCTCTTGTCAGGACTGAAAGAGGAAGTTTTGCGTTTAGAACAAGCCGTTGCCTTGACAGAAGGGGTGACGGTGGTGGACGCTTAAATGACCACAACAAGGAGGTCGCCATGCTGGTTCAACAGATTCTGACATCCAAAGGGGGCGAGGGCGGGGTCATATCTGTCACACCCGATGCCCTAGTTGCGGATGCTGCACAACTACTGTCGTCCAAGCGGATCGGCACGGTTGTGGTCTCCAAGGATGGCAACAGTCTGGACGGCATCCTGTCAGAGCGCGACATCGTGCGCGAATTGGGGAAGCGAGGGGCTGGTTGTCTAAATGAAACAGTCGCGGGCATGATGACTGCGAAGCTGGTGACGTGCACGTCTCAGGATTCGGCGGATGCTGTGCTCAAGATGATGACGGATGGACGGTTTCGACATCTGCCCGTTGTCGATGAGGGCAAATTGATCGGGCTTATTTCTATTGGGGACGTCGTAAAGGCGCGATTGGCAGAACTTTCGATGGAAAAGGACGCTCTGCAAGGGATGATCATGGGTCATTAGGCCAATCAGGGCTTGCCCATGGCGGCGCAATATTGTTGCGTGCCACCTGAGTGACAAAGGAGGGGTGGCAGATGCGCACCGGACTTTACCCTGGCACGTTTGATCCGCTGACCTTTGGCCACAGTGACATCATCCGGCGCGCCTGTTCTCTGGTCGATCGGCTTGTCATCGGTGTCGCGATCAATCGCGACAAAGGGCCGATGTTTTCACTGGAAGAACGCGTGGACATGGTCAAGGCGGAAGCAGAGCCGCTGGGACAAAAAGTCGGTTGCGAAATCGTCGTGCACCCTTTCGAAAATCTTCTCATCGATTGCGCACGTGACGTTGGGGCGACTGTCATCATTCGCGGCCTAAGGGCCGTCGCTGATTTCGAATACGAATATCAGATGGTTGGCATGAACCGCGTCCTTGATGACAGCGTGGAGACAGTGTTTCTGATGGCGGAGGCGCAGCATCAGGCGATTGCCAGCAAATTGGTCAAGGAAATCGCACGTTTGGGCGGAGACGTCAGCAAGTTCGTGAGCCCGGCCGTGCAAACCGCGTTGCTTGAACGGATATCCTGACCATTTTTGTGGCTTAGGCTGAAGACCCGGAATTGTTCTTGGGTGAAAGGGGCGCTAGGGTCGCCCCAACATCGACGCGATAGTGGAACATTCTAATGACCGATTGTGTTTATCCCTTGGATCCCGAGAACTTGCATATTGAGTTCAGCCGGGCCAAAGAGATTGGCCAGCAACTCGCGCCACAGTATCAGGGTAAATCCCCTTACGATTACGGGTGTTTTGACAATTTTCTGCCCATCGAAATCCTGGAAAAAGTGCGGGAAGAGGCGCTTGCCATGGGTGAGCAGGAGGCGCAGAACCAAAGCGCCAATGAGCGGCTCAAATCCTCAATCAACCCGGATCGCATGGCGCCTTATTCAAAGGCCGTCTTTACCGCGCTTAACTCAAGGTCGTTCATTCAGTTCCTGGAAGAGATGTCTGGCATTTCCGGGCTGATCCCCGATCCCTACTTTATGGGCGGGGGTATCCACCGGACGGAAAACACAGGGTTTCTGAGTATCCATGCGGACTTTAATCACCACAAGCCGATGAACCTGCAACGACGGCTGAACGTTCTGATCTACCTTAACCCGGATTGGAAAGAGGAATACGGCGGTTCGTTTGAAGTTTGGACGGACAATATGTCTGACAAAGTGGCAAGCTTTACGCCTGTCATGAATCGGATGTGCTGCTTCTCGACCGGCGACAATACAATGCATGGTAACCCCGAACCGGTGAACCATCCCGACGGGCAGCCACGACTTTCGATTGCGCTGTATTACTACACGGCGACTTGGGAGGATGGGCGGATCGACCAATCAACGGTCTTCAAACAGCGGCCGGGTCAGAATGATGCCCGCAGCAATGAAGCGGTCATACGGGTCGTAAGAGAGGTCGTCCCTCCGATCTTGTATCGCAGCGGGCGTCGGGTGGTAGACAAGGTACGGCGCACGCTATCGAAAGCGAATTGAGACGCAAAAGCCGCCCCGAGGGGCGGCTTTGTTCTTTTGTCGGTCGGGTTGATTTTATCCGTAGACAGCGTGGGATGCGATTTTGCCGGCATCACCGCGATAAATCTCTAGGTCGAGCGCAACGTCGAGAGGCATCTTCTCAATTTCGCGCTTTGTGCGCAGGTAGAGCGCACGCTTCTGCATGGCTGTTCGAACTGATTTCAGTACGTTCATTGTGTGCTCCTTTCTAGGTTCACTGTTGGTTTCTGCTCCTCTTGCTTGCACATTTAGCCACGCCGCAGCGCAGCGCAAGCCATGCAAAATGAAAGGCAGACCTGCAAGAATTGCATGCCGCGCTTCATAAAATGTTCATTTTTTCAGCACGTTACGCAACGGCACAAAAAAGCCGCGCCATAGGGCGCGGCTTTGATTTTGTAAGTTGTTGCGGTGGATCAGATCAGTTTGCCCATCGCGACGGCGGTATCTGACATCCGGTTCGAAAAACCCCACTCATTGTCGTACCAGGACAAAATCCGCACCATGTTGCCATCCAGAACCTTCGTCTGATCGAGATGGAAGATGGATGAATGCGGGTCGTGATTGAAGTCAGAGCTGACCATGGGCAGATCGGTATAGCCCAGGATGCCTTTGAGCGGGCCATCGGCAGCGGCAATGATGGCATCATTGACCTCTTCCACCGTTGTTGCGCGGCTGGCTTCAAAGGTTAAGTCGACGACCGAAACATTCGGTGTGGGCACCCGGATCGCCACACCGTCCAATTTGCCGTTCAGTTCGGGTAGGACGAGGCCCACCGCCTTTGCTGCGCCTGTTGATGTTGGGATCATGGACAAGGCTGCGGCGCGTGCGCGGTAAAGGTCCTTGTGCATCGTGTCCAGCGTTGGTTGGTCGCCGGTGTAGCTGTGGATCGTCGTCATAAAGCCTTTGGTGATGCCAACCGCGTCATTCAGCACCTTTGCCACCGGAGAAAGGCAGTTGGTGGTGCAGGATGCGTTTGAGACGACAATGTCGTCTTTGGTCAGCATGTCATCATTTACGCCAAAGACGATCGTCTTGTCCGCATCCTTGCCGGGGGCCGAGATCAGAACACGAGAGGATCCGTTATCAAGGTGTGCCTGACAGGCCTCTTTGCTGGTGAAGATCCCCGTACATTCGAGCACAACATCCACGTCCGACCAAGGCAGATCGGCAGGGTTGCGGATGGCGGTGACCTTCATTGGCCCACGGCCGACGTCAATACTGTCTTCTGTCGTCGTGACCGTCGCGGGAAAACGTCCATGCACGGAATCAAACCGCAGCAGATGGGCGTTCGTTTCAACCGGGCCAAGATCGTTGATGGCCACAACTTCGATATCGGTGCGACCGGATTCAATGATGGCGCGCAAGACGTTACGTCCGATGCGTCCGAACCCGTTGATTGCTACTTTGACTGCCATGTCAGGTCTCCTTTGGGAGTGAAGGATGATGTTGGCGCTAACATTGCGATTTGTGGCCAAAGGTCAAGCGCTGGGGGCGAATTAACGCCAGAATGCTAGCCAGCGGATCAAGTCTGTGAGCGCACGCATGACCACATAAAGTCCATCCCAGCCAAAAAGCGCATAATCGACGGCCAGTCCCGCAATGATGAAAAGAAAAAGCCAGATTGCGATGGTGTTGGTCATATCGGTTTATCTATCCTGCGCACCGCAGGAAGGCGAGGTCATTTGATGCGCAGCGCACGGATATGTCCTGGAATGTCCCGCCCGTCGATCACCGCTTCACGGACCAGCCAGTCAAATTGGGTCGCGATGTCACGGATACGCGCGGTTTCGCGAAAGGTCAGATAGAACTTGCCGACGTAAATGACCGCGAGCGTGGTGCCGAAGACTGTGATTGGCGCACTAAAGACATTACGCGCGTCAAACAGGAACATGCGCAAGCGTGGGTAAAGCGTGTCAGCATATGCCGCGATGGTCTCCAATTGGGCTGCGCGGACATCACGCGACGCACCATCATAGTAGCCTGTTCCAGCAGCACAGCTTTCCAATTCATGCAGGGGCAGGGCGATCTCCATGTCTGAGTCACCTTTCAGGAGCCACTCTCGCTGGTCGTGGAGCGCTTGCAGCGCGGTGTCTGAACCATTGGGGCGATGGGTGACATACTCCCATTCAATAAAATCTTCGTTCTTCAGCATGTCGGGCAGAGCAGCGGGTACATGTCGGATCTTGTGGCCGCGCGCCTCAAGATGCCACCCCATCAACTGGTCATCCGCCGAGGTGCGATTGGCGGGGCTAAGCGACAGGGCAGAAGCCACAATGTCACCGGGGCGTTCAGGCCTGTCTGTCAGCCCCAATAGCCAATCTGTGCTCGTGCCAAGACCGGCGGCAATGTCTGCGGCAAGCTGCGCGTTTGGCAGACGAGGCATATCGGTGTTGAGCAATTGCCCGATTGTTGACCGGTCTGCGCCAGTCAGGCGCGCAAGCGCGCTGCGGGTGATGTCCTTGTGCGTCATGGCTGTCAGCAGCCTGTCGCGAAAAAGCGATGCGCGGTCTCGTCTGTCCATAACGCGACACTATGGTGATAATATTCTGCAAAGTACACTCTTCGCAGCAAAAACACTGAATTTCTGCAGTTTGGAGAGGAGCGTATGACGTTCGAGAGAACATCAAGGAGCATCAGATGGAAACCAAACGCCGCATCTTCGTCAAATCGTTGACCTGGCAAGCCTTAGGTTTTTTTGCCATGGGGTTGATCAGCTTTGTGGTCAGCGGATCATTTGTTGCAAGTCTGAGCATCGCGGCAGGCGGGATGGTATCTGGATTTGTCTTCTTTTTTGTACACGAACTGATTTGGTCAAAGGTGCAATGGGGGCGGGTGCAATCCTAATTCAGTCGTCCCATGGCGCCGGCGACGTCTGCCATCCGGGCCGAGAAACCCCATTCATTATCGTACCAGGCCAGAACTCGCACCGTCTTGCCACCAACGACCTTTGTCTGATCTGGCGCAAAGATGGATGACTGTGTCGTGTGGTTGAAATCGATGCTGACTTTCGCCTCTGCATCATAGGCCATCACCATACCCATATAGCCTTGCGCTGCCTCTGCGACGGCAGCGTTCACGTCCGCGACTGTCACGGATTTCCGTGCTTCAAATGTCAAATCCACAGCAGAGACGTTAGGGGTCGGCACACGCATCGCGGTGCCATCCAACTTACCAGCAAGCTCGGGCAGGACTTCTCCCAGCGCCTTTGCAGCGCCGGTTGAGGTTGGGATCATCGCCATGGCTGCGGCACGGGCGCGGTATAGGTCGGCATGGCGCCGATCAAGCGTTGGCTGATCGCCGGTATAGCTGTGGATCGTTGTCATGATCCCGCGCTCAATGCCGATGGCTTCATTCAGCACCTTGGCGAGGGGGGCGAGGCAGTTCGTGGTGCAAGACCCGTTCGAGACCATCCGTTCTGTCGTCAGCAGGTCGCGGTGATTGACGCCGTAGACGACCGTGCGGTCCACGTTTTTGGCAGGTGCTGAGATCAAAACCTTTTTGGCGCCTCTTTCCAGATGCACAGCTGATTTTGTTCCATCATTGAATTTGCCTGTGCATTCGAGAACGACGTCACAACCGGACCAGTCGAGCTCTTGCGGGTCATAAGTGGATTGGACGTGGATGGGGCCATTCCCAAGGTCCAGCGTGTTGCCGCTGACCTTGATTTCGCGCCCAAAGCGTCCATGGACGCTGTCATACTTCAGCAAGTGGGCATTCGTCTCAATCGGTCCGGTGGCGTTGATTTTGACAACCTGAACGTCATTGCGGGCCGCCTCTGCGATATGGGCCAGGGTGCAGCGTCCAATACGGCCAAAGCCGTTGATCCCCAAAGTAACAGTCATACTGATCCTCACGTCCTGCCCAAATTTGAGGCATGTTTAAGCGGGCCAAGGCTCTGCGCAAAGGAAAAACGTGTTTTGGATCAGCATGTTAACGATAACGGGTGGCTGGGCTTCTGCGTTAACGCTAACCGTTTGCGGTAGCAGTCGCTCAGATCAGGTCTGCAATTGACGACAATTGCGAGATGGCGAATCGTGCCATCGCGACCGGCAACATGCGGTGCTGGGAATGAGACAGAAAAGGCCGGGCAACTGGCCCGGCCTGAAAATTGTTTGCTTTGCAGGCTTAGCTTAGCAGATCGCGGACCTTTTGTGCCGTGGCCTCGGGCGTGATGCCGAACTTTTCAAAAAGTGTTCCGGCAGGCGCAGATGCGCCAAAGCCCATCATGCCCACAAACCCGGCCTTCTTGGCGTTGCCACGTTCGCCCAGCAGATAACGATCCCAGCCCAGTTGCACGCCTGCCTCAATGGCGACGCGGACGGGCCCCGCGGGCAAGACGCGCTTGCGAGTTTTCTCGTCCTGTTGGTCGAAAAGTTCCCAGCACGGCATGGAAACCACGCGGGTGCCAATGCCTTCGGCCTCAAGAATGTCACGGGCCGCCAGCGCCACTGATACCTCTGAACCGGTGGCCATCAGGATCGCCTGACGCTTTCCGGTTGCCTCTGCCAGCACATATGCGCCTTGGGCAGAAAGGTTTTTGGTTTTGTGTTCGGTGCGGACAGTGGGCAGACCCTGGCGGGACAGGCACAGAACGTGCGGCGTCTTTTCAGAGGTCAGTGCCAGTTCCCAGGCTTCGGCGACTTCGACCGCGTCGGCCGGACGTACAACATTCATGTTCGGCGTCGCGCGGAGCATGGCAAGATGTTCCACCGGCTGATGCGTTGGACCATCTTCGCCAAGGCCGATGCTGTCGTGGGTCATCACATATGTGACGGGCACCCCCATCAGTGCAGAAAGCCGCATGGAGCCACGGGCATAATCTGTGAAGCACATGAATGTGCCGCCATAAGCGCGGGCCCCGCCGTGCAAGGCCATCCCGTTCATCGCTGCCGCCATGCCGTGTTCGCGCACGCCGTAGTGAATGTAGCGACCTTTGCGGTTACTTGGATCAAAGACGCCCATATCGGATGTCTTTGTGTTGTTGGACCCGGTCAGGTCAGCAGAGCCACCGATTGTTTCCTGCATGATGGGGTTGATCACTTCGAGCGTTTTTTCTGAGGACGCCCGTGTGGCGAGCTTTGGCGCGCTGTCGGTCATCTGTTTTTTGAACGCGCGGATGGTGGCGGCAAGCTTCTTTGGTGCGTCACCTGCAAAAGCGCGGTTGAACTCGGCCTGCTTGGAGGCAGAGAGTTTGGCAAAGCGCGCCTCCCATGCTGCGCGTGCTTCTTTGCCACGTGTCGCGGTCGCCTCCCATTGGGATTTGACGTCTGCAGGGATTTCAAATGGGCCATAGTTCCAGCCATAGGCCTTTTTGGCGTCGAGCAGCTGTTCGGCATTCGTCAGAGCGCCGTGACCTTTGGACGTGTCCTGCGCGGCATGCCCTAGCGCGATATGCGTTTTGCACGCGATCATTGAGGGGCGCGGGTCCTTTTTTGCGGCGACAATAGCCGCGTCAATCGCATCGGGGTCGTGGCCGTCAATGGACTGCACATGCCAGCCTGATGCCGCAAATCGGGCAGGCTGATCGGTGACATCCGCCAGATCAACGGTGCCATCGATGGTGATGTTATTGTCATCGAAAAACACAACCAGATGCGACAGCTTTTGCATGCCGGCAAGGCCAATGGCTTCCTGGCTGACACCTTCCATCAGGCAGCCATCACCCGCGATCACATAGGTATAGTGATCCACGATGCTTTTGCCATAACGCGCGCGCTGGATCTCTTCGGCGATGGCGAAGCCGACAGAATTGGCGATGCCCTGGCCCAGGGGACCGGTTGTCGTCTCGATCCCGGTGGCATGTCCATATTCGGGGTGACCGGCGGTCTTGGCCCCCCATTGGCGGAAATCTTTGAGTTGCTGCAGCGTCATGTCTGCATAGCCGGTAAGATGCAGCAGGGAATATAGCAGCATTGAGCCGTGGCCCGCGGACAGGATGAATCTGTCGCGGTCAGGCCAGTTGGGTGCCGCTGGATCAAAGTTCAGATGCTTTTCGTAGAGCACGGTTGCAACATCAGCCATGCCCATCGGCATGCCAGAGTGTCCAGAATTTGCGGCGGCAACGGCGTCCAGCGTCAGCGTGCGGATTGCTGCGGCTTTCATCCAATGATCGGGGTGCTGGGCGCGGAGGGTCGCAATGTCCAAGGGTCTGATCCTGTTGTTAAAGCGTATGTTGGGGGACGTCATATCAGGGCAGTGACATAGTTCAAGCATTCAGGACACATGCATGAAGCGCGCCCGGTAAGCGGTTTAGAATAAAGCAAATCATCTGGTTTGCGACAGCAATGCTGATGGCATAGTCTTTCTGGCAAGAGGCACGATTCGGCTGGAAACAGGGCTTCGGGACAGACCCTGGCCGGTCGAGAAGGAGTTGAACCCGACGGGGGTGCCCGGAAGGGTTCGGCGGGCAACGGAGAGGCCCGCAGGAAAGGACAGGCAAATGAGCGAAATCAATGCATTAGAGGGCCGCATTACGGCAGCACTTGAACGGATCAGCGCAGGTATGACGCAGATCAGTCAATCGGCGCCGACGGGTGATGCCACAGGTCTACAGGCCCAACTGGACGAAGAACGGACTGCGAATGCGCAATTGGTCGAACGGGTCAAAGTTCTGAAAGAACGTCAGGACAGCCACATCGCCGAGCTTGAGGCGCGGGTTTCCGCGCAGTCCGATCAACTGGCGCAGCTTGACGGCGAATTGCAGCGCATGCGCGCGTCCCATGCCGACCTTCGAGAATTAAATGCGCAATTGCGCAGTGCTGCGGCGGACGGGGCAGCGGACCCCGAAATGATTAACCGTGCGCTGATCGCGGAAATTGACGCGCTCAATGCCCAGCGCAGCGCGGATGCCGCCGAAGTGGACGCAATCTTGTCTGAACTGAAACCGCTGATCGAGGAGGCCTCCTGATGCCCCAAGTTGAAGTCGCTATTGGTGGTCGCACCTTCGAAGTCGCTTGCCAGGAAGGTGAAGAGCATTTTCTCTACTCTGCTGCACAAATGCTGGACAGCGAAGCGGCGCATCTTTCAGGCCAGATTGGTCGTATGCCCGAGGCGCGAATGCTGCTGATGTCAGGCCTGATGTTGGCCGATAAAACCGCCGGACTTGAAGAAAAGCTGAAGGACGCCGAAACCCGGATGGCTGGGCTGCAGGCACAGATAGATCAGTTGCAGTCGCGTCAGCCCGAAAAAGTCGAGGTGCCGGTGGTGCCGTCTGAAGTGACTGATACGCTGGCAGAGATCGCCGCCCGCGCCGAGGCTCTGGCCGATCAAATCGAACAGAAAGCCAGTTAAGCCATTGAAATAAAAGACGAGGCGGCGCAAATGAGCGCCGCCTTTCTTGTTGTGTGATGGTGATTTCGACTAGGCGTTGGCTTCGCGGATTTTGTCCGCAGCTTCCTTGTCAAAGCCCACGCCATTGTCAGCAAACAGTGTGTCGAGCTCACCTGATAAAGTCATCTCGGTGACGATGTCACAGCCGCCGATGAATTCACCCTTCACATAAAGCTGTGGGATCGTTGGCCAGTCGGAATAATCCTTGATGCCTTGGCGGATACCTTCATCTGCCAATACGTTCACGTCGGCAAATTCGACGCCCATGAAATTCAACACACCTGCCACACGGGACGAAAACCCGCATTGCGGCATTGATTTGGTTCCTTTCATAAACAGCACAACATCGTTGGCGGTGACGGTTTCCTTAATCTGGGCTTCGGCGGTCATTGGTCTGTGTCCTTACTGCGTTGGAACGTCTCATGATAGTGACGCGCGTAATCCGCGTCGTCCTTGAATTTTGTCGGGGCGGAATTAGTTGCCATCGCCATGAAAGAGCCGCGGTTGCGACGCTCTGACATGATGTCATTGGTGCGGTCAAGCGATTGGTTGCGACGTTCAACACCGGCAACATGCGCCATGTCAATTGCCTCCAGCCCCAAATGGTCTTCGGCATCGGTTGCCTTTGGTTGGGCGTCCTCCCAAAGAGCGGAAAGCGGACGTCGTTGCGGCGTTACAAGCCATTTCAACGTGCGCAACACCATCTAGTCGGGCGCCTTGGTGGTCAGCGCCAGCGCGTGCAATTCCCCGTTTGATCCATCCATCTTGCCCTTAAGGGCAGCATAAACGGCGCGTTGCTGTTGCACGCGGTTCTTGCCGCGAAAGCTTTCATCGATCACTTCGGCAGCAAAATGCGCGCCATCGTCGCCTTGCACAGCGATTTTCGCGTCGGGAAAGCTTTCGCGCAAAAGGGTCTCAATGTCGTGGGCTGTGATCATTTGGGCTCTCGTTCGGTTGCATTCAATTTAGGCACCGTTGCGCGCAGCGGCAAGTGGCTGCCGCCAACGATCCCTTGAAGTCGCACTACACTGGCACCCTAAGCGACGGCTTTGGCAAAGGACGTGCGGAATAGCTCGGACAACTCTGCAAGAGGGGCAGAAACCGAACCAATCGTGATATCCGCGCCGCCCGCCTTTCCGACGGTGCTGAGTGGTACACCTTGCTTTCCTGCGGCGATCATCAACGCCTCTGCCTGATCAAAGTTACAGGCAATCAGATAGCGTGCCTGATCTTCACCAAACAGCGTTGGTGTGTCCGCGACATCTAGCGTGATCCCGACGCCTGCTGCCTCGGCCATTTCAAATGCCGCAAGCGCAAGACCACCGTCAGATAGATCGCTACAGGCCCGGATCAGATGATGGTGCGCCCGAACGAAGTCGCCATGACGCTTTTCGGCGGCAAGATCGACCTGTGGCGCGTCGCCTTCAGCGCGGCCATAGACCTCTGCCAACAAGGCCGATTGGCCAAGGTGCCCGGCTGTCTCACCCACAAGCAAAAGCACGTGTCCCTCGCGAAGCTGTCCGGTGATCATGTGTTCGGGATCGGAAATCAGCCCAACGGCACCGATGGTTGGTGTCGGCAGAATGCCTTTGCCATCGGTTTCGTTATAAAGAGAGACATTGCCCGAGACGATGGGCATATCCAGCGCGCTGACGGCTTCCCCGATGCCCTGAATCGCGCCGACAAACTGCCCCATGATGGCAGGTTTTTCAGGGTTGCCGAAATTCATGTTGTCGGTCGTCGCAAGCGGGGTGGCCCCGACAGATGTCAGGTTGCGGTAAGCCTCTGCCACAGCCTGTTTGCCGCCTTCGACCGGGTTGGCTTTGACGTAGCGAGGTGTCACGTCAGAGGTGAAGGCTAACGCCTTTGGGGTGCCATGCACGCGGACGATACCCGCGCCAAGGCCGGGGATGCGCGCCGTGTCGCCCATGACCTGACTGTCGTATTGTTCGTAAACCCATTGCTTGGCGGCATAGTTTGGGCTGCCAATCAGGGCCCGTAGCCCATCAATAGGATCGACGCCGACGACGTCACCAAGCGGCTTGGCGGTCGGGGTTGGTTCCCACGGGCGATCGTATTCCGGCGCGGTCGAGGACAGTTTAGATAGCGGCAGGTCAGCCTTGACCTCTCCGTTGTGCATAATGAGGAAACGATCCTCTGGCAGGGTTTCGCCAACGATCGCAAAGTCGAGATCCCACTTTTCAAAAACTGCGCGGGCCTGGGCCTCAAGTTCTGGCTTGAGGACCATCAGCATGCGTTCCTGGCTTTCCGACAGCATCATCTCATAGGCTGTCATGTTCTCTTCGCGCTGGGGCACCTTTTCCAGATCAAGTCGCACGCCGAGACCGCCCTTGTCGCCCATCTCAACCGCCGAGCAGGTGAGCCCGGCAGCCCCCATGTCCTGAATGGAGATCACCGCGCCGGTTGCCATCAGTTCGAGCGTGGCCTCCATCAGGCGCTTTTCGGTGAAGGGGTCGCCGACCTGAACGGTGGGGCGCTTTTCCTCAATCGTGTCGTCAAATTCAGCAGAGGCCATCGTCGCGCCGCCGACGCCGTCGCGGCCGGTCTTGGCGCCCAGATAAACCACCGGCATGCCGACACCAGACGCGGCAGAATAAAAGATTTTGTCCGTATCAGCGAGCCCTGCGGCGAACGCATTAACAAGACAGTTCCCGTTGTAGGCCGGGTCAAAACGGACTTCACCGCCGACGGTTGGCACGCCGAAACAATTGCCATAGCCACCAACCCCGGCCACGACACCGTTGACAAGCTGGCGGGTCTTGGGGTGGTCAGGCTCACCAAATGACAACGAGTTCATTGCGGCGATTGGCCGTGCGCCCATCGTAAAGACATCGCGCAGAATGCCGCCGACGCCTGTCGCCGCACCCTGGTAGGGTTCGATATAGCTTGGGTGATTATGGCTTTCCATTTTGAAGATCACGGCCTGACCGTCGCCGATGTCGACGACCCCCGCGTTCTCACCAGGGCCGCAGATTACCTGTGGGCCGGTTGTTGGCAGCGTGCGCAGCCACTTCTTGGAAGACTTGTAGGAACAATGTTCGTTCCACATTGCGGAAAAAATGCCCATTTCCGTGAAGTTCGGATCACGATTCAGGATCTTCTTCACTTCGGCATATTCATCAGGTGTGAACCCGTGTGCGGCAATGACTTCGGCAGTGATTTCTGGATCGGACATGGCTTTCCCCTCGACTCGGCATGCTTTTAGGGCAGGGTGGCAGGAAGGGGAAGGCAGGTTTGATGGCTGATACCGTGCTTATGCTGGATGTTGATGGTGTGCTCGTTACGGGCCGACTGGATGGCGGCGCGTGGTCAGATCGACTGGAGGCCGAATTGGGTATTTCGAAAGTGGCATTGCAGGATGTGTTCTTTCGTAAACATTGGGCGAAGATCATTGTCGGCCAAACTGACATGATGCCACTTCTTCAAGCGGCACTGGACGAAATAGGCAGCCGCGTCGACGCTGCGGAGTTACGTGACTATTGGTTTCGCCATGATGCGACAATCAACAGGGTGATGCTGCGGGAAATCGAAGAGATCAGGGCGTCCGGCGTTCCGGTCTGGCTGGCCACCAATCAGGAACACCATCGCGCGTCATTTTTGCTGAACGATCTTGGATTGGCTGCACATGTTGACGGGGCAGTCTGGTCGGCAAAGGTCGGCGCAAAAAAGCCTGATGCTGCATTTTTTGCGGCTGCGACCGCAAAAGTTGGGCATCCAACAGAGTCCTATGTCTTTGTTGATGACCAATTGCAAAATGTTGAAGCGGCACGTGCATTTGGCTGGCAGGCACATCAATTGAAAAGCGGGCAGTCTTTGCGAGCGCTATTTGCGGCGATCTGACGTGCAGGCAAAAAAAATGCCGGGCACGAGGCCCGGCAAAGTCCAACAGGGAGGTGAAGCGATGAGCGCGAAAGCATCAACCGCTTCGAGAATGCACATAGGGATCGTTTTTTGACCATTCAAGAAATAATGGCTGAATCAGAGCGCAAACCCGGTATGCGAATCCTGCATGGCTCCCTAGGGATTTGTGCTAACTCTCTGAAGCTTCGCGTATTTTTCGGCGATGAGAGATGATTTCATCTTGAACAAAGTCGCGGAATGCGCTGATCCGCTTGGATTGGCGAAGTTCCTCGGGGTAGGCAAGAAAGACCGGGACTTCGCCCGATTCAACGTCCGGTAAGATCCGCACCAAATCCGGAAAATCTTCTGTTACGTAATCGGGCAACACGCCGATCCCCAACTTGTTGAGCACGCCCTGAAGCACGCCAAAGTAATTGTTGACGGTGAAAAGGGACTGGACGTCATAGCTTAGCAAATGCTGCACCATGGCCGCACCGGCGGCGACCTGCGTCGACGTTGGGCTTTGGCAGATCAGGCGGTGATTGGCGACATCTTCAATCGACGTGA
This sequence comes from uncultured Paracoccaceae bacterium, assembly GCA_947493335.1. Classification (GTDB taxonomy): domain Bacteria; phylum Pseudomonadota; class Alphaproteobacteria; order Rhodobacterales; family Rhodobacteraceae; genus CANMYO01. Next base: position 1,077,829 of record CANLQO010000001.1, read on the forward strand.
TCTCGCCCACCTCTTCAAGATAGGTGCGCGACGCGTAAAGGCGCATGCGCACCGACATCAGTCGTTTGCGGATCAAATCGGCCTGGCTGGGTTCTTTCATCCGGATGGCCACGTCGGCCTCGCGCATGGGCAAATCCAAAACCCGTTCCTCGAGCATCAGATCGATCTTTAGATCGGGGTAGAGTTCGTAAAGCTTTGGCAGGCGCGGGGCGAGCCAAAGCGTGCCAAAGCCAGTTGTCGTCGTGACCCGCAGATCGCCAAACACTTCCTCTTCGCTGTCTCTGATCCGAGCGCTCGCGGCTTCAAGGCGCTTGTTCATTGATTTGGTCGCGTCAAACAGCAATTCGCCCTGTTCGGTTAGAATCAAACCCCGGGCGTGGCGATGGAACAGCGTGGTGTTGAGCGATTCTTCCAGTGCGCGAACCTGTCGGCTGACGGCGGATTGCGACAAATGAAGGGTATCACCCGCGTGTGTCAGAGATCCGGCGTCCGCGACGGCGTGAAATATTCTTAGCTTGTCCCAGTCCATCACATGCCCGCCGCAATAATGTTAACGCTCTCACTGAAGGTTCATTACGCTGAATGGGTGGCACAATGCAAATGAAGCAATCCAGCAAATAGGCCTTTATAGGTCAAACTTTCTGACCTATCATCAGGTATCGCTTCAACGCTGGGAGGTGCGTGATGGGCCGGGAAGAGGTTTCGCTGAATGATCGCTATGACCTGAGCAAACAGCATGTGTTGCTGAACGGCACGCAGGCGCTTGTTCGGTTGATTCTGATGCAGCGGGCGCGGGACGAACGCGCGAACCTGAACACGGCGGGCTATGTGACTGGCTATCGCGGCTCGCCTTTGGGCGCTGTGGATATGCAGATGAGCCGCGCGTCGGAGACCTTGGTCAAAAACCAGATCACCTTTCAACCCGGCCTGAACGAAGATCTTGCCGCAACCGCACTTTGGGGAAGCCAGCAGGCTGAATTGCGCGGAGAGGGCAAATACGACGGTGTATTCGGCCTCTGGTACGGAAAGGGCCCGGGTGTCGATCGCTCTGGTGATGTGATGCGACACGCCAACATGGCAGGGAGCAGCCCCAATGGTGGGGTCATCATGGCCATGGGGGACGACCACACCGGCGAAAGCTCGACCACATTGCACCAGTCCGATTGGGCGATGCTTGATGCTTATATGCCGATCGTCAGTCCGGCAGGCGTGCAAGAAATTCTGGACTATGGCCTCTATGCTTGGGCGCTAAGCCGCTATGCGGGTGTTTGGGTTGGCCTGAAAACCATGAAGGACACGGTCGAGGTGACATCGGTCGTGGATGGCGATCCGCACCGACTGTCTTTTGAAACGCCAGACATGACCTTGCCCGAGGGTGGTCTGAACATCCGACTGGTGGATACCCCGCAATTGCAAGAAGCGCGGATGATCGACCACAAACGGTTTGCCGCCGAAGCCTTTAGCCGTGCCAACAAGATGGATCAGCGCAAATGGGGGAAGTCCGGCGCGCGGATCGGCTTTGTTGCCGCCGGTAAAAACTACCTTGATCTTGTGCATGCCATGTCGCTTCTCGGGATCGACGCCGATGAGGCAGAGAAATTGGGCCTCACAACCTATAAGGTTGGTCAGGTGTGGCCATTGGATATGGCGAGTTTTCATGAATGGGCCGAAGGGCTCGATCTGATCATCGTGGTGGAAGAAAAGCGCAAGCTGATCGAAGTGCAGGTCAAAGAGGCGCTTTTTGATGATCGCAACGGACGTCGCGTTTATGGATGGCACAAAGGTGACGAACATTCCGAAGGCCGCAGGGAAGAGGTCTTTCCAACAAAGGGCGACCTCAACCCAATTTGGATCGCTGAAAAGATTGGTGGAATTCTGCAGGAGGAAGGCTGCGGCACAGGTGGGATCACTGCGGGACTTGAGGCAATAGCCGCAGCCAAGAAGGCCGATAACGCACCTGAATTGGCGGCAAGACTTCCATATTTCTGCTCAGGGTGCCCGCATAATTCGTCAACCAAAGTGCCTGCAGGCAGCCGCGCCTATGCGGGGATCGGCTGTCACTACATGGTGCAATGGATGGACCGCGAGACGGTTGGCTTTACCCAAATGGGCGGCGAAGGGGCTAACTGGGTGGGTGAGGCGCCGTTCAGTCAAACCGAACATGTCTTTCAGAACCTGGGCGACGGCACCTATAATCATTCTGGTGTGCAAGCCATTCGGTTTGCCCTCATGGCTGGCACCACGATCACCTATAAAATCCTCTACAACGACGCGGTAGCGATGACGGGCGGGCAGGGGAATGATGGTGATCTCACCGCCGATCAGATTTGCCGCGAACTCCTTGCCATGGGGGTCAAGCGGGTAGAGGTCGTTTACGACGAAAAGGAAGATGTGCAGGCCACCGCATTTCCAACGGGTGTTCGCCTGTCCGAGCGTGCGGAACTTCCGACGGTGCAGGACGAACTGAGCAAGGTTAAAGGTGTCAGTGCGTTGGTCTATATTCAGACCTGTGCGGCGGAAAAACGTCGTCGTCGCAAGCGCGGCCTCTTCCCAGATCCCGACAAGCGGGTCTTTATCAATACAGATGTCTGCGAAGGCTGCGGTGATTGCGGCGTTCAGTCCAATTGCGTCTCAATCGTTCCGGTTGAAACGGAACTGGGCCGCAAGCGCGCGATTGATCAGTCCAGTTGCAACAAGGATTTTTCCTGCGTCAACGGGTTTTGTCCATCGTTCGTTACCATTGAAGGCGCGCAGATCAGGAAACAAGCCACTGCGACGGTCGAGGTAGGTAACCAGCCAGAGCCGAAGCTGCCCCAGATCAACGGAACCCATAATGTGGTGATCACAGGGGTCGGTGGTACCGGCGTCGTCACTATTGGCGCAGTCATGGCGATGGCCGCGCATTTGGATGGCAAAGGTGCAGGCATGATGGAAATGGCGGGCCTGGCGCAAAAGGGCGGTGCTGTCCACATCCATTGTCGGCTCGCCAATGCGCCCGAAGATATTGCCGCCATTCGTGTCAGTACCGGCGAGTGTGACGCATTGATCGGCGGTGATCTGGTAGTGAGCGCGGGGGCAAAGACCTTGGGCCTGACCCGGACAGGTCGGACACTTGGCATCGTCAATAGTCATGAAATCATCACTGGTGATTTCACCCGTGATACCGAGTTCAAATTGCCATCGGAACAACTGGCGCTTTCGCTTCAGGCGCGCCTACGTGACGGGCTGACGATGTTTGATGCCAGCGCGCTTGCCAAGGCGCTGATGGGCGACAGCATCTATTCCAACATGATGGTCTTCGGTGCCGCTTGGCAAAGTGGTGCACTGCCGCTTTCCCTTGATGCCATTCTGCGCGCCATTACGCTTAACGGAACGGCCGTAGACCGGAACAAGCGCGCTTTTGAATTGGGCCGCTGGGCCGTCTTGAACCCCAAAGACGCAGAGGCCATCGTGACACCGAATGTCACCGCGCTTCCGAAATCGCCAACGGACAAAATCGCGTTTCGCGTCAAGCATCTGGAGGCTTATCAGGGCAAGCGCCTCGCAAAACGTTACAAGGCACGTGTTGCCGGTTTTGACGGTCCACTGCAAATCGCCGTCGCCGAAGGCTACCATAAGCTTTTGACATATAAGGATGAATACGAGGTCGCACGGCTTCTGCGCGACAGTGAGGCCAAGGCGCGCGAAACCTTTGAGGGTGATCTGAAACTCACCTATCATCTCGCCCCACCGTTGCTGTCCAAAGTCGGGGCTGATGGGCGGCCTGTCAAAAAGGAATATGGGTCAGGGATGGCGAAGGTGTTGCCTTGGTTGGCCCGGATGAAATTTCTGCGTGGCACACCGTTTGACCCCTTTGGCCGCACCGCAGAACGGCAAATGGAGCGGGCGCTGATCAAGCAATTCGAACAGGATATGGAGGAAGTGGCCCGTATCGCGACGCCTGAGACCATGGATGCTGCGATTGCTTTGGCTCGACTGCCACTCGACATCCGCGGTTTTGGCCCCGTGAAAGAGGCTAACGCCGCCAAGGCCGAGAAACGTCGCGAAGAGCTTTTGGCACATTTGCGCAACCCAACGGGGCTAAAAAGCGCAGCGGAGTAGCAATTGACGGTTCTGGCTGTGGCAGGATTGTCCGCCGGCCAGAATTCATACACTGCTGTGATTTCAGTAAAGGCAATTGCGCCGCACCGACCTGAGTATCTGTGCAGTCTTGAACTGGAAACCCGCCTGTGCGATCGGGGCCTTGGTGAGCCTAAAATTCGATTGCTGTATCTGCTTTTATTGCGGCTTTCCCAAAGACCCGCCCATTATCAAAAAGCTGCATGGATTTCCTTTCGAAAGCCACGTATGTGACTGATAGGGTCCCAGCTTTTTGCAGTTGTCGGACCTGCATTAGAGGCCAGTTCTAAAGGCAAAGCAGATGGCAGTCGGCATATTTGATAGTGGATTGGGTGGATTGACAGTGTTGGACGCTGTGCAAAAGCGTCTGCCCGATGTGCCCTTGGTCTATCTTGGTGACAGCGCTCATACACCTTACGGCGTTCGGGATGCTGACAACATCTATGATCTGACGACGGCGGCCACACAGCGCCTTTTTGACGCCGGATGTGATCTTGTGATCCTTGCTTGCAACACAGCGTCAGCGGCGGCCCTGCGTCGCATGCAAGAAGGCTGGGTGCCTGAAGGCAAACGGGTTTTGGGGGTGTTCGTACCTCTTATCGAGGCGCTGACAGAACGCCAGTGGGGTGACAATTCGCCACCCCGTGAAGTCGCGGTGAAACATGTGGCGCTTTTTGCCACACCAGCAACCGTGTCCAGCCGTGCGTTTCAACGTGAGCTGGCATTTCGGGCCATTGGTGTCGACGTCGAAGCGCAGGCCTGCGGCGGTGTCGTCGATGCCATTGAAGACGGTGACATGATCCTTGCAGAGGCGTTGGTCCGCAGCCATGTTGACGCGCTGAAACGAAAAATGCCGACACCTGATGCGGCTGTGCTCGGCTGTACCCACTATCCTTTGATGGCGGATGTTTTTCAGGACGCACTTGGCCCTGATGTGAAGGTCTTTAGCCAGGCAAATCTGGTCGCTGACAGCCTGTCGGACTACCTCGACCGCCGACCCGAGATGATCGGCCCCGGCAAGCAAAGCGCATTTCTGACAACGGGCGACCCGCGCAGGGTTTCGGACCGGGCCACGCAATTCCTGCGACGAAAAATCGCCTTCGACGCCGCGTGATTGATGCCCCACGGGGGCTTGCCTATATACCTGAGTTGAAAGGGGTTCATCTGATGACCCATAATGTCGCTATTCTTGGTGCGTCCGGTTACACCGGCGCTGAACTTGTTCGGTTGATCGCAACCCATCCGTCGCTGCGCATCACAGCCCTTGCTGCAGAGCGTAAGGCGGGGTTGGAAATGGCGGAGGTCTTTCCGCAGCTTCGCCATCTTGATCTGCCGACGCTCGTCAAAGTTGATGATATTGATTTTGGTGCGGTTGATCTGGTCTTTGCCGCCTTGCCACATGGCTTGAGCCAGGCCCTGGTGCGCGATTTGCCGAAGACCGTCAAAGTCGTCGATCTCGGTGCGGATTTCCGGCTACGCGATCCCGCCGAATACGAAAAGTGGTATGGGGCGCCGCATGTGGCGCAGGATTTGCAGAAAGAGGCGGTATACGGTCTGACCGAATATTATCGTGAAGATATCCGTTCGGCCCGTTTAGTAGCTGGCACTGGCTGCAATGCTGCGACGGTGCAATATGCGCTGCGGCCTTTGATGTCGGGCGACATTATTGATCTTGATGACATCATTTGCGACCTCAAGAACGGGGTTTCTGGTGCCGGGCGGGCACTGAAAGAGCCGATGTTGTTTACCGAGCGCGCAACCGATGCCAAGGGTTATAGCGAAGGTGGAAAGCACCGGCATCTTGGCGAATTCGATCAGGAATTCAGTGCCTTAGCTGGTCGTAAGGTGGAAATTCAATTCACACCGCATCTGGTTCCGATGAGCCGGGGCATTCTTGCCTCTTGCTATCTCAAGGGCGATGCACAGGCCGTGCACGCCGCGCTCTCGGCGCAATATGCCGATGAGCCGTTTATCATCGTGCTCCCATTTGGACAGACGCCGGGAACGGGGCATGTCGCAGGCTCCAGCTTCTGTCATATCGGCGTCACCGGCGACCGGATTTCAGGCCGCACGCTTGTCACCGCCACGCTGGACAACCTGTGCAAAGGTTCAAGTGGGCAGGCGCTGCAAAATGCCAATCTGATGTTGGGATTGGACGAGGCAACCGGCCTGATGCAACCGGCGATGTTCCCATGAAAAGCCTGAAGAAAAAGCGCCGAATTCAAATCCTCGCCTTGTCGGGCGTTTGCATTGCTGCTGTGTTGGTGATCCTTGCCCTGCTGCCGGATGAATCTTTCCAGTTCTTCCGATCACCGACAGAGGTTGCCGAAAACCCGCCACGTGAAACAGAGCTTTTTCGCATCGGCGGCCTTGTCGCCGAGGGCTCCATCGTGCGCGGCGAAGGCACACAAGTGTCCTTTGCCGTGACGGACGGTGGTGCAACAATTCCTGTGACGTATGACGGCATTCTGCCAGACCTTTTCAATGAGGGCGAAGGTATGGTTGGTCAGGGTCGCTACGTTAACGGCACGTTTGAAGCCGTTGAAATTCTTGCGAAACATGATGAAACCTACATGCCGAAAGAGGTCATTGACGCGCTGAAGGAACAGGGAACCTATGTCGCACCGGACGGTGCTGCAGCCACCAATTAACCAAAACCGCCGATCTTGATCCCCACAAACAAGGGGATCATCATGCAAACAGTCAGACAGATCGCGTCCCAGATCGTGGCCCGCGAAGGCGGGTATGTGAATGACCCGTCGGACCCGGGCGGGGCCACAAATTTTGGCGTCACCATTCATACCATGCGCAGGCTTGGCCTTGATCTGGATGGCGATGGCCAGATCAGTACCGCGGATGTGCGGCGGCTGACGCGCGATCAGGCCGAAGATATTTTCGTCAAACACTACTTTGAGGGGCCGCGCATTCACCTGTTGCCGGAACCGGTGCAGGCAAGCGTCTTTGATATGTATGTGAATGCAGGCAGTCATGCCGTGAAAATCCTGCAACGGTTACTTAATCAGATGCGGATCGATGTCAGTGTCGATGGCGTCATCGGACCGCAAACGGCGGCTGCAGCCGCCCAGGCCTTTGCTGCCGCGCCAGATCATTTTGTTGATGCATACGGGATTGCGCGGCGCAATTACTATTACGCTTTGGCAGACCGTCGCCCTGCAAGCCGCAAATACGCGCGCAGACGCGATGGCGGCAAGGGTGGCTGGATAACGCGCGCCGAGGAGTTCATCTCACCACGCTTTCATTTCAGCGCCGCACAGCACCAAGAAAGGATTGCGTCATGGGGTTAATGACCGGATTGATGACCGTGCTTTTTGGCGATGGGCGAAATGCTGTCACACAGACGGTTGAGGCCTTTCGCGAAAATACAGAAAAATCCGCCACGCGCGCTGCCGAAGGAAAGGCCGCCGCGCTGGCGCAATTCGCGTCTGAATTCACGCACCAAAGACGCGGCCTTTTTGATCGTTTGGTCGATGCCCTGAACCGGTTGCCGCGTCCAGCCTTGGCATTGGGAACCATTGCCTTGTTCGTGTCGGCGATGACGGCGCCCACATGGTTTGCAGATCGCATGGTTGGTGTCGCCCTGATTCCGGAACCGCTTTGGTGGTTGATGGGGGCGATTGTCAGCTTTTATTTTGGTGCGCGCCATCAAGCAAAAGGGCAGGAATTCCAACGCTCTGTCGTGCAGTCGGTGGCGTTGACACAGGCGATCACTGCGCCCGCGTCAGAACCGGTGGAAGATCACGACAATGCCGCACTGAAAGAGTGGTGGGCCCGTCATGGCAGATGATTGGGCACAATCAATCGAGACCCGGATCACCGCGCTTGAAACGCATAACGCGGTCACAGCGGTTCATCAGGCCAACGTTGCCAGCCGACTGGGCAACATCGAGGACACGCTCAAATGGCTGGTCCGGCTGGTCGTCGGCGGTCTGATTCTGGGGATGATCACTTACATTTTGCAAGGAGGGCTGATGCCATGACACGGCTTTTGTCCGTCACGGCGTTGGCATGGTTCGTCCTCTTTCTGCACTCGATAGCTGGCGTGCTGGAAGGTGCCATTCTCCCGGTCCTTGCGCGCATGGAACTCTCCGAAATTGTCGAAATTGATGAGACCCATGTCCAAGTGCAAGGGCGCAGCAGACGGTTGCGGTCCTGTGCCGTCGATCGGATCGAATGGTATCTGGGTGCGCCGCGGGCGCGCGCGCTGGTTGATGTGATCTTTGTAGATGGCTCGGGTATTGCAGCCGAAGACATATTTGGGCCATTCGTGTTACCGATGAATGACACCCAGCTGCGAAATCGATCCCATGCGGTGATCTTTCACCGGTGTCACAGGTTCTGGCTGACGCAAACCCGTCTGTTCTAGCGTCGGTCGCATTTGCCGCATGCACATTTTGGTGCGGGGTGGTGTTGTCGCCTGTCCGGCTGCGATAGACTTGCTTCATGTTGATCGAGCTTGGACATTTCACCGTGATTCTGGCCTTTGCCGTCGCGATCGCGCAGGCGGTTATCCCGCTTGTCGGCGCCCAAAAAGGGTGGCGGTCCTGGATGGATATTGCCGAGCCTGCGGCCACGTTGCAGGTCATCCTTGTCGGCTTCAGCTTTGCGGTCCTGACATGGGCCTTTGTGGTCTCTGATTTTTCGGTCGAGCTTGTTTACCTCAATTCGCACACTGACAAGCCGATGCTTTATAAGGTCAGCGGCGTTTGGGGCAATCACGAAGGCTCTTTGCTGCTTTGGGTCCTGATCCTGGCGCTGTTTGGGGCTTGTGCGGCGTGGTTCGGTGAGAACTTGCCGCAGGCGTTAAGGGCGCGCGTTCTGGCGGTACAAGGATCGGTGTCCGTCGCCTTCTATGCCTTCATCCTGTTCACGTCGAACCCGTTCAACCGGTTGGATTTTGTTCCGCTCAATGGCCGTGATCTGAACCCACTCTTGCAAGATCCCGGACTCGCCTTTCATCCCCCGTTTCTTTACCTCGGCTACGTGGGTCTCAGCATGACGTTCAGTTTTGCCGTGGCCGCCCTGATCGAGGGCCGCGTTGACGCGGCATGGGGCCGATGGGTTCGGCCCTGGACACTCGCGGCCTGGATGTTTCTGACGGTTGGTATCGCACTGGGATCCTGGTGGGCCTACTACGAATTGGGCTGGGGCGGTTTTTGGTTTTGGGACCCGGTCGAAAACGCCAGTTTCATGCCATGGCTGATCGCCGCTGCGCTTTTGCATTCAGCCATCGTTGTCGAGAAACGTGAAACGCTGAAAAGCTGGACAATCCTGCTGGCGATCCTTGCATTTGGCTTCTCCCTTTTGGGTACTTTCATTGTAAGATCTGGCGTGCTGACCAGCGTGCACGCTTTCGCAAATGATCCAGAGCGTGGCGTCTTTATCTTGCTGATCCTTGGGGTGTTTCTTGGCGGCTCTTTGACATTATTTGCCGTGCGCGCCAGTGCGATGCAGTCGCAGGGCGTCTTTGGGACCATCAGCCGCGAAAGCGCGCTGGTGCTTAACAACATCCTGTTGGCCGTCAGTTGCTTTGTTGTCTTCATCGGCACGATCTGGCCTTTGGTGGCAGAGCTGGTCTTTGACCGAACACTCTCGGTCGGCCCGCCTTTCTTTGATGCGGCATTCACGCCATTTATGGTGGCGCTCGCCATGGTGATGCCCTTGGGGTCGCTTCTTGCGTGGAAGCGTGGGCGGCTGACCAAGGCTAAGGGTCCGCTGATCGCTCTTCTTGTGCTTGCCTCGGCGATTGCGGCGCTGGCCTTTGCAATTCAGAGCGGGCGGTCGGCCTTGGGGCCCGTTGGACTTGCATTGGGCATATGGGTCGTGGGTGGGGCCGCGCTGGACCTCTGGTTGCGCAGCGGGCGCGGGCCGGTCGGTGATCGTCTGCGCCGCATATCGCGTCTGCCGCGCGCGGATTGGGGCAAGGCGGTTGCGCATGCCGGTATGGGCGTCACGATCCTTGGCGTTGCCGGTATATTGGCCTGGCAGGTTGAGGATATCCGTGTGGCTGAAATCGGCGAAAGCTACGACGTTGGCGCTTATCAATTCACTTTGAAGGATGTGCGGCGCGACGCGGGTCCGAATTTTCAAACGACGATTGCGGACATCGCTGTTTCGCGGAATGGGCGCGAATTGGCGGTGCTGCAACCAGAAAAGCGTTTCTACCCGGTCGCGCAAATGCCCACGACAGAGGCGGGTATTCGCAATGGTTTCTTGCGCGATATCTACGTCGTCATCGGTGATCCGCAGGTGCAGGGTGGTCATGCAGTACGTGTCTATATCAAGCCGCTTGCCAATTGGATCTGGGGCGGCGCAATTCTGATGGCCCTTGGCGGAATACTGTCTCTGACCGACCGGCGCTTACGGGTCGGTGCGGGTGCTGCAAAGGCGGTGCCAGCGGAATGAAACGATTTGCATTCGTCCTGATATTGATCGCCGCGCCTTTGTGGGCGGTCGAGCCCGGTGAAATGCTGGATGATCCCGCACTTGAGGCACGAGCCCGCGAGATTTCCAGCCTTTTGCGCTGCCCGGTTTGCCAAAACGAAAGCATCGACGAATCGAACGCCGCTGTGGCGCAAGAGCTGCGGATCGTGTTGCGCGAACGGTTGATGGCAGGGGACAGTGATGCAGAGGTCATGGACTACATGGTGGCCCGTTTCGGTGAATTTGTATTGATGCGCCCCCGCGCCGAAGGGGCGAATATCGTACTTTGGCTTGCTGCACCGGTCCTGTTGCTTTTGGGGCTGGGAATTGGTTGGACCACCATTTGCCGTCGCGGTCCGACGACAGAGGCCCCCCTAAGCCCGGAAGAAAAGGCCGCTCTGGATAAAATAATCGGCTCGTGACGTTATGGCGCCCTTTCCTGAACCGTTCAGTTCACTAAGTTGTGGGCATCAGGACAAAGGACGCCGCCCATGGAATATTCCACCGTTACCCTCGTAATCCGTAATGACGTCGCGGTGCTGACGCTGAACCGGCCCGATGTCATGAACGCGCTCAACACCCAGATGCGGGCTGAAATCACGCATGCAGTGAAGGCGGCGGAAGCGGACGCGCGGGTGCTGGTCCTGACCGGCGCGGGCAAGGCGTTCTGCTCTGGTCAGGACCTGGGCGATGGCGGTTCGGCCGCCAACCTTGATCTGGAACGCACCTTGCGTGACGAATATGTGCCAATGCTACGCGCGATCACCGATTGCAAAATTCCGACCATCAGCGCGGTGAACGGGCCCGCTGCCGGGGCAGGGGCGAACCTTGCGCTGGCTGCGGATGTGGTCATGGCCTCTTACGACGCCTATTTTTTGCAGGCCTTTACCCGCATCGGCCTGATCCCCGATGCGGGCGGGACATGGCTTTTGCCGCGTCAGGTCGGACTGGCCCGCGCCATGGGGGCGGCGCTGTTTGCCGACAAGGTGACGGCCATTCAAGCCGCAGATTGGGGCATGATTTATGAGGCGGCACCGGCGGCGGAATTCACCGCGCACTGGCAATCGCGCGCAGCGCAGCTTGCCGTTGGCCCGACCCAAACCTACGCCTATGTCAAGGAAGTCATGCGCGCCTCATTCGATAATGATCTGCAGCAGCAACTGGCGCTAGAGGCGAAGTTGCAGGGCAAGTGCGGTCAGACCCGCGACTTTCAGGAAGGCGTCGTTGCCTTCCTTGAAAAGCGCCCCGCAAAGTTTGAGGGGCGCTGATCTTCAGCTTTGCGTCATAACCTGACGTTCTGACAAGGCACGAATGACTTGTCGTTCTTCCGGCGTTGGTGCCGCTTCCAACCGGCGATAGACACGCCCATCATTGGTGCGCTGGACCAATCGCCCGTCAATCAGCGAGCGTCGCAGAAGCACGTGATCGCCAAAGGCCTCACCGGCTTGTAAGATCGCGTTGACCTCAGCTTCTGTCAGGTCTTGCCGCGCCGGCAAGCGTGACCAGAACCAGAGCAGGCAGAGCCGTTGCACGCTGGTCTTCTTGGGCCAGCGCTGCATGACGCCCCTTTCATCAAACACCCGCAGCGCATCCTGTATGCGCTTTTGGGATGCTTTGTCCGGTGGATCATCTTGGCCCACATCAGCCTTAAGATGCTGATGGTTGCGATATCCAGCGGCGCGCGCAATCAAGGTCAGGGCCTGCGATTGACCCGGTGGGTCGTCTGGCCAGCTTTTGCGCAATGCAGTCGCAAAGGCAGAGACATCCTCGATAACGAGGGGAAGTGGGGACCGTGACATGGGGTACCTCCAGTTCAGACGCGTGAATTGGTCGAGAGCCGCCCTTGTCAACCGCAGCGTCACTGGCTGTACGGTCCAAATGGTCAAATTGACAGGTTTAGCATGGCCCAATCGGGCTGGCGGCGACTGGGCCTCCTGTCAGCCCTGTCGCCGCATAACGCAAAACGCCTTGCCGAGGCAAGGCGTTTCACTGGTTTGGTGTTCACAGATCGTCGGATCAGATGGTCGGGCCGCCTGTGCCGCCACCATCACCGATGCCGTAGACTTCGACACAAAGTGTCTGCTCCAGCCCGTCAACCTCATAGACGAAACTCGTCGTATCCATCTGGCCTTCAAGGAGGTGCGCAAAGTCGTTTTCGTAGTTGGTGTTTACAGCCGAGAAATCGAATGTGCCATCGGCGTAGATCACAATGGTGCCGCCGTTGCTGCCCGTGATGACCTGACCGACGTTACCGGCATCGCCGCCAACAGACGTCACAGTGCCGCCAGCATCGTTATTGTAGAGCAGGCTGAAGAACGCTTCTTGCGTCGCCGGATCAACAATCTGGTCGCCGGGGAAGGGTGGTGCGCCCGGGATGATCGGTGCAGAAATGTCAGCTTCGGTCGTGACATAGATGTCATCACACTCGGGCTCGACCGGTGGCTCTGGATTTTCCGGAAATTCTGGCGAAGTGCCGCCCAGCTTCAAAGATCCTTCGCGGCTGCCGCCTTCAACGCCAACGGATGTGAGGCGCACACCAAAGTCCTGCAAGCTAAAGTCAGCAAGGCTCAGCGGTGATCCGTCCAAAGTGGACAGCGTAAAGGACACTGACTGATAGTCATCTTCGCCAATCCCTTGGGTGCCGAACTGCACGCCGCCGTCGAACTTGCCAGATTCCTTGACCACTTCACCATTCATGTTGGTGTAGCTGTCGACCTTGGTCACGCTTTCTTCCTTGAATACATCCTCAAGTGCCACAACTTCAGAGGTATCAAGGTCGGTGCCTTCGCTGGTCTCAAGCAGGCTGACGTCGATGTTGTCCGCTACGTCAAAGAAAATCGCATTGATGTCGCCGATCAAGCCGGTTGCGTTTTCGCCTTCGGTGATCACCGACGTGGTGAAGGTAAGTGTCCCGTCTGCGTTTTCGGTGATCGTCACCTCAACGTTGACGTCGCCATAAATGATGAATGAATCGGTTGCCATGTGTGTATCTCCAGGTTTGCTGATGGAGGGTTGAATGGCTGACGCGGCGGAAATGAGGCCGAAAACAGGTCTAATCGGCACCTCATCGCGACTTGTTTCTAAAAATGAGAGAATGTGCGGAAATTGCGCGGATTAACCACGTTTCAGTTGGAAATACACGCTGTCGGACCATTCGCCGTTAATACAAAAGGTATTCTTCGCGCGGTGGGTCTCTGTAAAACCAAGCGCGCGCAGCAATCCAACGGATGCGTCATTACGCGGATCAACATCTGCCGTAAGTGCGGGGGCATCGGTCACGTCGAACAGATACGGGATGATCCTCTGCATCGCCTCGCGCACAAGGCCTTGCCGCCAAAAGTCGGGATGCAACAGAAACCCGACCTCGTAATCAATGTGCATGCCGCCCACGCCAATCGCACGGCCATCGTGTTCAAACACGAAATAGACCAGACGCTTCGCGGCGCTGGCGATCATTCGGTCCAGATTGCCCTGCGTGGTCGCGCGGTCCGGATGTGGCGGGGTCGACCAATAGCGCATCGCTTGCGGGTCGCTGTAAATGGCGTGCAGATCGTCCAGATCATCGGGCTTTGCAGCCCGCAGGATCAACCGCTCAGTACTCAGCATAGCAAAAGGGCCGCATGTTCGCGGCCCTCTGTCTTAGCGATTTTCAATGTCGATATAGTCACGTGCCGTCTCCCCCAGATACAGCTGCCGGGGGCGGCCGATCTTCAGCTGAGGATCGCTCAACTGCTCTTTCCACTGCGAAATCCAGCCAACTGTGCGGCTGAGCGCGAAGATCGGCGTGAACATAGAGGTGGGGAACCCCATCGCTTCAAGGATGATGCCAGAATAGAAGTCCACGTTCGGGAACAGCTTCTTTTCGGCAAAATAAGGATCGGCGAGGGCCGCCTTCTCCAACTCCTTGGCGACTTGCAGGGTCGGATTGTTCTCAACCCCCAGAAGCTCCAGCACTTCGTCGGCGCTTTCTTTCATCACGGTCGCGCGTGGGTCGAAGTTCTTATAGACCCGGTGGCCAAAGCCCATCAGGCGGAACGGATCATCCTTGTCTTTGGCGCGGGCAATGAATTCGGGGATGCGATCCACCGTGCCGATCTCGCGCAGCATCTCAAGACAGGCCTGGTTTGCGCCACCATGTGCCGGACCCCAAAGGCAGGCAATACCGGCGGCGATACAGGCAAAGGGGTTCGCGCCCGAAGATGACGCCAGACGCACGGTCGAGGTTGAAGCGTTCTGTTCATGATCCGCGTGCAGCGTGAAAATTCGGTCCATCGCACGGGCCAAAACCGGGCTGACGTTATAATCCTCTGCCGGGACGCTGAAACACATATTCAGGAAGTTCGACGCATAGTCGAGGTTATTGCGCGGATACACAAACGGCTGGCCGATGTGGTATTTGTAGGCCATCGCCGCAATCGTTGGCATCTTCGCGATCAACCGGATCGAGGCGACCTCGCGCTGCCAAGGGTCTGAAATGTCGGTACTGTCGTGATAGAATGCCGACATCGCGCCCACGACACCAACCATAATGGCCATGGGATGCGCATCGCGGCGGAACCCGCGGAAGAAGTTCATCATCTGCTCATGCAGCATCGTGTGCATGGTGACGCGGCCTTCAAAGTCTTCCAGCTGCGCGGCCGTTGGCAACTCGCCATACAGCAGCAGATAGCACACTTCGAGGTAATGCGACTTTGCCGCCAGCTGATCGATCGGATAGCCGCGGTGCAACAATTCACCTTTGCCGCCATCGATGAACGTTATGGTGCTGTCGGTTGAAGCAGTCGAGGTAAAGCCGGGGTCGTAGGTGAACGCACCGGTCTGCGCATAAAGCTTGCGGATGTCGATTACGTCGGGGCCCGCAGTTGGGGTGTGAACCGGCAACTCGTAGCTTTGTCCATCAATGGTCAGCGTCGCGGTTTTGGTGGTGTCGGCCATGTTCATTCCCCATGTCAGCGCGGGGCTTTGCCCTGCGGATAGTTACGCATTCCACCTCCCGTTAACCCTGAAAAGGTAACGAAATGGTTTCAGGCCGATGCATCCTGAAGCCGGGCGAGGGTTTCGTCCCGCCCGAGGACCAGCATCATGTCGAAAACACTGGGGGAAACCGCGCGACCTGCCAATGCCGCCCGAAGGGGCCCGGCAAGCTGTCCCAATTTCTTTTCGTGGCGCGTGGCCACTGCGGAAACGGCTTCCTCTAGCGTGCTGCGTGACCAGCTATCACTTTGCAGGTGCGGCGTCAATTCAGAGAGTATACCACGGGATACCGTATCAAGTTGTTTTGCGGCTTTTTCATCTGGTTCGATTGGCCGGGAGGCGAGCACAAAGTGTGCTTTTTCAATCAGTTCCGGCAACGTCTTAGCGCGATCTTTGAGGCAGTACATCGCCTTCAACAATCCGTCAGCCTGCTCTTCAGTCAATGCATCCGCGCCGGTTGCTGCCAGAAAATCCGCAATCTCATGCAGCAGTGCAGCATCATCTGATGCAGCAATATGCTGGCCACAGATATTCTCTAACTTTTTGAAGTCGAACCGCGCCGGTGATTTGCCGATGCCGCCCAGATCGAACCACTGGCGCGCCTGTTCATCGGTAAAGAATTCATCGTCCCCATGGCTCCATCCTAAACGGGTCAGATAATTGCGCATGCCCGCCGCCGGATAGCCAAGCGCCTGATATTCCGCGGCGCCCGTGGCGCCATGACGCTTTGACAGTTTCTTGCCATCGGGACCAAAGATCAGCGGCACATGGGCAAGCGTGGGCTTGGCCCATCCCATCGCTTCATAGATCATATTCTGGCGGAAGGCATTGGCCAGATGGTCGTCACCCCGGATCACATGTGTGACGCCCATATCATGGTCATCTACCACCACAGCAAGCATATAGACCGGTGACCCATCGGACCGCAGCAGGATCATGTCGTCCAACTGTTCATTCGACCAGGTCACATCGCCCTGAACCTCATCATGCAGCGTCGTGCTGCCGTCTCGCGGGGCCTTTACGCGGATGACAAATGGGGCAGCGGGATGCTCGGCTTCTGGCACATCCCGCCAAGGGGACCTGAACAGGGTGGAGGTCTTCTCGGCCCGCGCCTTTTCGCGAAACGCCTCAATTTCCTCCTGCGAAGAAAAGCACTTGAACGCCGTGCCATTGGCCAGCATGGCCTGCGCGACCTTAACATGACGGTCCGCGCGCGCCGCCTGAGAGATCGGCTCATCATCCCAATCCAGTCCCAGCCAGGTCAGCCCGTCCAGAATGGCTTTCCGGTTTTCGTCGGTGGACCTTGCTTTGTCCGTGTCCTCGATCCGCAACAGGAACTTTCCGTTGCGACCCCGCGCATAAAGCCAGTTGAACAGCGCCGTCCGGGCGCCGCCAATATGCAGGGCACCGGTGGGCGAGGGCGCGAAACGTGTGACGACGGACATGGGCGTTAACCTTTGGTTTACCGAAATGAGGGCAGTGTTAAGGGCGGGATAAGCATTTGAAAGGTCGGTGACAAGTGCAGGTCCTGACGCATCTGCAAGAGGCGGCTTTGGCCCAGCGCGGCAGTCTGATCGGCTGGGTTCCGGTCTGTTTGGGGCTGGGCATTGCAGGGTATTTTCAGCTTCGGTTTGAACCGGACATGATGGTCTGGGGCTCTGTGCTGCTCCTGGCCATCGTTCTATTCGTTGCTGCACGCATTGTATCCCTTGCAGCACAACCTCTCGTTATTGGGATCGCACTGATCCTTTGCGGTGCAATGCTTGCAAAATGGCAGGCCGAGGCAGTCAGCGCCCCGGTCCTGTCGTTTCGCTATTACGGCCCCATCGAAGGGCGCGTCGTCAATATTGATCGATCAGCCAGCGATGCGCCACGGCTCACCCTCGATCAGGTGCAGCTGTCGCGAATCTCGCCGGATCGGATGCCCGAACGCATCCGTATCTCTGTCCATGGCGACCAGCCGCTGACGATCTATCGGCCCGGTGAGGTGCTGATCACGACGGGGCATCTTTCTCCGCCGTCCGGACCAGCTGAGCCGGGCGGCTTCGATTTTCAACGGCATGCATTCTTTGACCGTTTGGGCGCCGTGGGATACACGCGCACGCCGGTCCTGCGCGCAGCAGAGCCTAGCCGCATGCATTGGAAGGGCTGGGTTTTTAAGCAGCGTATGGCGTTGTCCCGGGCTGTGCAGGCGGCCATGCCGGGGGAAACCGGGGCATTTGCCGCCGCCATCATGACCGGTGACCGTTCCGGAATGGGGCAAGCCACGCTGGCGGATCTTCGCGCTTCAAATCTTGCGCATCTTCTTGCCATCTCTGGCCTGCACATGGGGCTTTTGACCGGCTTTATCTTTGCGTGTGTCCGTTATGGGCTGGCTTTGGTCCCAACCATCGCATTGCGATGGCCGATCAAGAAAATCGCGGCAATCTGTGCGATTATCATCGGCGCGTTCTACCTTGCCCTGTCGGGCGGTAATGTCGCAACGGAACGGGCCTATATCATGGTCAGTGTCATGTTCGTGGCGATCTTGCTGGACCGCCGTGCGCTGACCCTGCGCGCGGTTGCCATGGCGGCCATCGTTGTCCTTGTGCTGCACCCAGAGGCGCTTTTGGGTCCCGGATTTCAGATGTCTTTTGCCGCCACCACGGCGCTGGTGGTTGTCTTTGGCCAGATCAGGCATCTTGATCTGTCACGCCTTCCACGCTGGACTCGGCCGGTTCTGTCCGTCTGTGTTTCGTCCTTTGTTGCCGGGTTGGCGACCGCGCCGATTGCGGCGGCCCACTTTAACCAGATCGCGCATTACGGGCTGATCGCGAACCTTCTTAGCGTGCCATTGATGGGCGCTTTGGTGATGCCCGCAGCCGTTCTGGCGGTTTGTCTTGCGCCGTTCGGTCTTTGGGGCGTTGGCTTGTGGATCATGGAAAAGGGGCTGCGCTGGATTCTTTGGGTCGCCAAGTCCGTCTCTGCGCAAGACGGCGCGCTCAGCCATGTGCCATCACCCGACGGTATCGTGCTGGGGATACTTTGCTTGGGACTGCTTTGGCTCGTCTTGTGGCGAGGGACGGCCCGTTGGGGTGGCGCTGCTGTCGCCGCCGTCGCTTTTGTGTTGTGGTCTCAGACTGTCCGGCCGACGCTTCTGATCGCCGATAATGGCAGTCTCATTGGCTTGATGACGGACGCAGGGCGCGCCCTTTCAAAGCCAAAGGGCAGTGGATTTGTCGCTGGCATCTGGCTGGAAAACGATGGCGCGCCGGTCGCGCAAGATGTCGCCGCCGCGCGTCCCGGTCTGCGTATTGAAGGCCGTGTTGCGCGGGCCACTCTTGCCGGTTGGGAGGTGGTTCAGGTATCGGGCAAAACTGCGCTGGCAGAAATGCGTGGATGTGGCGCAGCTGACATTCTTGTCAGCAATCAAACGGTTGAGGGTCAGCGGCCATGTCTGGTGCTTGACGTCGCCGCCTTGCGCCAACATGGCGCAGTTGCCCTTTCGGTTGATGAGTCAGGGCAACTGAAGCTGACATCAGCGCGGGACGTCACCGGAACCCGTCCCTGGAATGCGCATGCCGCACCCCAGGATGGGCGCGGATTGATTGATGTCATGAAAAAGGGGCCGCAAAATGCAGTCCCCGATCCATTGGTCGCACTTGGTCAGTAGGTCCGGATTAACCCGACCAGACGGCCCTGCACCTTGACCTGATCATCCCGGAAAATCCGCGTCTCATAGGCCGGGTTCGCCGCCTCCAGCGCAATTGTGCTGCCGTTCTGGCGGAAGCGCTTCAGCGTCGCCTCCTGATCCTCGACCAGTGCTACAACAATATCGCCGTTGTCGGCGGTCGCCGTCTCGCGGATCACAACAACATCGCCGTCATTGATCCCCGCGTCGATCATTGAATCGCCTTTGACCTCGAGGGCATAGTGTTCGCCTTTGCCCAGCATCGTTTGCGGCACGGCGACCGAATGTGACACTTCGGAAATGGCTGCAATCGGGACACCTGCCGCGATGCGACCCATAACGTTGAGTTCGACCGCGGCCACCTCAACCTGTTTTGACTTTGCCGGAATGCTGTCGGGACGGTCCCCATCGATGACCCGCGGCGCAAAGCCGGGTTTGTCAGCCATTGCATCTGGCAACTTCACAATCTCAAGCGCGCGTGCGCGATGTGCCAGCCGCCGAATAAATCCGCGTTCCTCCAGCGCTGTGATCAGGCGATGAATGCCCGATTTGGATCGCAAGTCGAGCGCCTCCTTCATCTCGTCAAAGCTTGGGGGAACACCGTCGCGTTGCACGCGCTTATGGATGAATTCCAACAGGTCGAGTTGTTTTTTCGTCAGCATCGAAGCCTCACAATTCAGGTCACGTGTGGCGGCACGTTTTGCGTATGTTCTACGCATGTTCCCGTTTTGTGTCAACAAATTGCTTCAAAGGGCGATAACGTCCACCATGTCACCCGCTTTGCGCTGACCGTCATTTGGTGGGCGGACAACAAGTGCATTGGCGGCAGCGAGCACGGTCAGAAGCGCGCTGTCCTGCCGGTCAAAGACCGTCACGGCATCTTTTTCGATCCGGGCACGCATATAGTGCTCGCGTGGGCCGTTTGGCCCCAGCTTTTTGGCAAGCGGCATCTGCCGCCGTAGGGTAGGGGTCGCAGCAAGACCCAGCATCTTGCGCAAGACCGGCAAGACAAAGACATGGCCGCAGACCATCGCGGACACCGGATTGCCCGGCAAGCCAATCATCATTGCCTTGCCCAATCGTCCGGCCATGAGTGGCTTACCGGGTCGCATGGCGATATTGTAAAAACTCCGTGCCATCCCGCGATCCGCAGTAATATTGCCGACAAGGTCGTGGTCGCCGACTGACGCTCCGCCGATTGTGACAATCAAGTCAGCACCCTGCGCAAGATCGAAAGCGAGGTTCAGCGACGCCGCGTTGTCCCGCGCAATCGGCAGCAAACGCGGTTGACCACCGTTCTGTGCGATCAGCGCGGCCAGCCCGTAGCTGTTGGAAGCGATGATCTGGTCGGGTCCCGGTGTCTCGCCCGGTTGCACCAGTTCGTCGCCCGTCGCGATGATCGCAACCTGCGGTTTGCGAGTCACCGGGACCTGCGCGATGTTCATCGCTGCAAGCAGTGCAATGTCCGAAGGTGAAAGAATGCGCGGTGTCAGAGGGTCGCCTGCCTTAAAATCTGCTCCGGCAGGGCGGACATAAGTCTTGGCGTCGTGGTTCGGCCCAATGGTGATCGTGTCGCCGTCCCGGTGCACATCTTCCTGAATCACGACCCGCTGCGTTCCGTCCGGCATCGGCGCACCTGTGAAAATGCGCGTTGCCTGTCCGTCCGCCACCCGACCCGAAAACCCATGTCCTGCGGCAGATTCGCCAATTACTTCATAGGTTTGACCCTCAGACACCTCTGCATCTGGTACCGCATATCCGTCCATGGCAGAGGCGGCGAAAGGCGGCTGGGTGCGGCTGGCGCGCACGGTCCGGCACAAATAGCACCCCGCTGCCACGGTCAAAGGCACCGTTTCGGACGGTAATGGATCGGCCAGCGCAAAGAGCGCTTCAAGCGCCTCTGCGACAGAGATCATGCCTCAAACCGCCCTGACTTACCGCCGTCTTTCAGCGTCACACGAATACCGCCGATGACCATGTCCTTTTGGACGGCCTTGACCATGTCGTGCACCGTAAGTGCGGCAACTGAAACGGCGGTCAGGGCCTCCATCTCGACCCCGGTCTGACCCGTTGTCTTGACGGTGGCCGTGATGCGAACACCGGGCAGGGCGTCATCGGGCGTCAGATCAAGGCTGACTTTGCTGATTGGCAGCGGATGGCACAAGGGGATCAAATCGGCGGTCTTTTTGGCCGCCATGATCCCCGCCAGCCTTGCCGTGCCAAGCACGTCGCCTTTACGTGCGGTGCCATCTTTGACCAACGCCAGCGTCTTCGCCGTCATGGTGATATGCCCCTCGGCCACAGCGACCCGCGCGGTAATCTCTTTGTCAGAGACATCGACCATATGGGCCTGACCGGCGGCGTCAAAGTGGCTCAACGGCATTTATACGCCCCCGCCTTTTAACGGGTTCGCCAGCAGCGTGCGCGTGGCGGCGGCCACATCATCCTGCCGCATCAGGCTTTCGCCGATCAGGAAAGTCCGCGCCCCATATCGGGCCATATCGGCCAACTCTGCCGGAGAATTCAGTCCGCTTTCGCAAACGATCAGCCGGTCGTGTGGCACCTGCTTTGACAGTGTCCGCGTGGTGTCCAACGTCGTCTCAAACGTGTGCAAATTGCGGTTGTTGATCCCCATCAACGGGCTCTCGAGGTGGCTCGCGCGCTCCAATTCGGCGGCATCATGCACCTCAAGCAGAACATCCATGCCCCAACCCATCGCCGCATCTTCAAGCTCGGCGGCTTGCGCATCCGACACGCTTGCCATGATGATCAGAATGCAATCGGCCTGAAGGGCGCGCGCTTCTGCAATTTGGTAGGGGTCATACATGAAATCCTTGCGAAGTGCCGGAAGCTCACAAGCATTGCGTGCAGCGGCCAGAAAGCTGTTGTCGCCCTGAAAGGATGGCCCATCGGTCAGCACCGAAAGGCATGTCGCGCCACCCGCAGCATAGGCCTGTGCCAGCGCGGGTGGGTCAAAGTCGGACCGGATCAACCCTTTGGACGGGCTGGCCTTTTTGATTTCGGCGATCAGCGCATAACCTTCACGAGAGGCGGCCAACAAGGCATTGGCAAAGCCGCGCACTGGGCTGGCCTCTTTCGCCATCGCTTCAACATCGGCCAGCGGTGCTTTGGTCTTGGCGGCGGCGACCTCTTCCAACTTATAGGCTTTGATTTTCTCAAGGATCGTCGCGGTCATGGGTCTGCCCAGTGAATTGGTTCTTCGCCCCGTTCAATAAGCCATTGATTGACGGTTGAAAACGGGCGCGACCCGAAAAACCCGCGATAGGCCGAAAGCGGCGATGGATGCGCGGTGCTGAGGATCAGATTGTCCTCAGCCGGCGGTGCAAAGCCTTGCGCTGGTCCGCCCCACAAAACGTAAGCTCTCGGGCGATCTTTCAGTCGAGCGATCACCTGACGGGTCAACTGATCCCAGCCAAGCTTTGCATGGGCCTTTGCACGACCCTGCGGGACACTCAGCGCGGTGTTCAGCAGCAAAACACCCTGCCTGGCCCAATCGGACAAGTCAGTCTGACTTCGGGTTTGCGCCGTATCGCTTTGAATTTCCTTGAATATATTCCCCAAACTATCAAGTCGCCCGCTAAAATCTGCGGGGATCGAAAAGGCCAGACCGTCCGCCTTGCCCGGCGTGTGATAAGGGTCTTGCCCAAGAATGACGACGCGGCAGTCGGCAGGTTGGCACATTTCAAGCGCGCGAAACGTCAGGTCAGGGGGCGGGAATACAGGCTCAGTTTCAGTTGCAATCGCGGATGCAATCTGTGGCAAATTATCGCGAAAGAACGGCAGATCGCCCCAAGCACCCAGCCGGGAAAGGTCGAACATCAGGCGGCGGATGTGACGCGGGCCAGCGTTCCAAGCGCGGCTTTGGCCGCACCAGAGTCAATGCTGTCCCTTGCGATTTCAACGCCCGCCTTCAGGTTTTCGGCCTTTTCGGCGACAACCAAAGCGGCGGCTGCATTCAACAAGACGGCATCGCGGTACGCACCCTCGGCGCCATCCAGCAGCGCGCCGAATGCCACGGCATTTTCCTCTGGCGTGCCGCCAATAATGTCTTTGAACGGATGCACCGGCAGGCCCGCATCTTCGGGATGAACTTCAAGGGACGTAATCTTTTCGTCCTTGAGGACTGCGACCGCAGAAGGACCGCAAATCGTCAGCTCATCCGTGCCATCAGAGCCATGGACCAGCCACGCGGCCTCTGACCCCAGATCGCGCAACGTTTCGGCCATTGGGAAAATCAGATCAGGGGCAAACGCGCCGGTCAATTGCCGCCTAACGCCAGCAGGATTCGTGAGCGGCCCCAATATGTTAAAGATCGTTTTTGACCCAAGTTCGGCCCGCACAGGACCCACGTGGCGCATCGCTGGATGATGCATCGGCGCCATCATGAAGCCGATGCCAGCCTCGCTGATCGCCTGTTCCACAACCTCTGGCCCGACCATGACGTTGATGCCCATCGCACCCTGTACGTCCGCCGTGCCGGATTTCGATGACAGATTCTTGTTGCCATGTTTGGCCACGGGCACGCCCGCACCAGCCACGACAAACGCGGTCGCTGTCGAGATGTTCAACGTATGTTTGCCGTCGCCGCCGGTGCCCACGATATCCATCGCGCCCTCTGGCGCTTTGACCGGCACGCAATGTTCCCGCATCACCTGCGCGGCAGCGGCATATTCCGCGACGGATTCGCCGCGTGCGCGCATCGCCATCAATAACCCACCGATCTGAGCAGGGGTGGCCTCACCCCGAAACAGGATCCCGAATGCCTCTTCGGCTTGAGTGCGGGACAGGGGACCCTCGCTCGCTGCGAAAATCAGGGGTTTCATCGCGTCACTCATGCTGGCACCGGCACGATGTCCAGGAAGTTTTGCAAAAGCTTATGGCCATGTTCGGACGCGATGCTTTCAGGATGGAACTGCACGCCGTGGATCGGCAGTTCCTTGTGCTGCAAGCCCATGATCGTGCCGTCCTCAAGCTCTGCGGTGATCTCAAGGCTCTTGGGAAGGCTTTCCCGTTCCACGATCAGCGAATGATAGCGTGTCGCCTCAAACGGGCTGGGCAGCCCGGCAAAAAGTCCTTTGCCCGTATGCTTCATCGAACCCATTTTGCCATGCACGATTTCATGGCAACGCACGACCTTGCCGCCAAATGCTTCGCCAATTGTCTGATGCCCAAGACAAACGCCCATCAGCGGTGTTTTCGTCTCTGCCGCTGCTTCGGTCAGCGCCAGACAAATCCCCGCTTGTGCGGGATCGCATGGTCCGGGTGACAGCAGGATGGCAGAGGGGTTCAAACCCATCGCTTCCTGCACGTTCAGCGCATCATTGCGACGCACGACAACATCCGCGCCAAGCTCGCCCAGATAGTGGACAAGGTTATAGGTGAAGCTGTCGTAGTTATCGATCAGAAGTAACATGCGGGGCACCGCCGGTTGGTAAATTGGGGGCTACCGTTTCCACAACAGAAAACGGTATAGTCGCGCTATTCATGGCCAAGGGGCGGTTAAGCGTCAAGGCCGAGGCAGGCAGTGTTTTTGGTCAGAGGGCAGTGATCGTGGCAAAGGGCGTCATTCGCGGGACGGTTTGGGGTTTGGTGTTGGGCAGCGCCGGTGTTGTGTCGGCCTCGCTTGTGGCACCACAACCTGCCGGCAACACACCGCCAGCGCGTCCCTTGGTCGAGGTGCCGGTGACCGCAGAGGTCGCCACGCCGGAAGTGACCGCGCCAGAGGCGACCGTCAGCACGGAAGAGACCACAGCAACCGCAACTCCGCAGGTGGCGACGCCTGTCGAAACTGTGACGGCCCCACTGGCTGACAGCACGCCGCTTGAGGTGCCCGAAACGCCTGATATCGGCGTCACACTTGATCTGCCAGATGCGCCAGAGGTGCCGGACATTGCCTTGGCAGACGAAGAGCCTGTCTTGCCGA
This sequence comes from uncultured Paracoccaceae bacterium, assembly GCA_947493335.1. Classification (GTDB taxonomy): domain Bacteria; phylum Pseudomonadota; class Alphaproteobacteria; order Rhodobacterales; family Rhodobacteraceae; genus CANMYO01. The sequence goes on from CANLQO010000001.1 coordinate 1,102,977, forward strand.
ACCCGCAATCGCTCGCCCCGCAAGTCCCCGCAAACGAGGGTGATTTGGTGATCGAAACCGCACCTGCCGTTCCCGTCGCGGTGGAGCCGGAGCCAGAGGAAGTGCTGGTCGTCGAAACCCCACCGGCCGTTGAAGCGGAAGTCGCAGCGGTTGAGGAAAGTCCCCCCGCAGAGATCATCGACACCTCGCCCGATCGCGCCAACCAGGTCACCGACACAGAGGTGATCGCGCCGAATGATGCAGAGGCCGAGACACCAACAGAGGTCGCCGGCGACGTGACGCAAGAGGCTGATAGCGTTGAGGAAATCGCCATGGCCGATGTGTCCGAAACGGCCACGCAGCCGCCTGTTGAACCGGCGGGGGACGTGCCAGCGGATGTGCCTGATACAGCGCCAGCCGAAATCGCCGAAGAACCATCACCGGAGGTGCTGGAGGCGCTGCCCGAAGAAACACCCGAGCCGCTGGAAGAGCCCGACGACGCCCCGCAAGCCCCCGTTGTGGTCAGCATTATTGATGATGCGCCAACGTCATCCTTGCCGCAGGGCAGTGGCGGTGTGAAGGTCAATCGCGTCGTGGGTTCGCAGCCCGTAGCAGAGCCCGAACCTGCCCCCGAAACAGAAGTTGTTCCCACTGACGGTCCGGCCCTGCAAGTTCATGCCGCAGCCTTTGAGAATCCCGAGGGCAAGCCGCTTATGGCGTTGATTTTGCTTGATGATCCGAGCTTTGCAGAAGCGCCACGGGCGCTTGCCGATGTGCCGTTTTCGGTCACGGTTCTGATAGATCCGACCGCCGAAGGTGCGTCGGCGCGGATGGCAGAATATCGCGCTCAGGGGATCGAGCTTGGCGTCGCACTTCGCTTGCCAGAGGGCGCGCGGCCATCTGACGTCGAAGTCGCGCTCGAGGCGAGTTTTGCAAGCCTGCCGGAAACCGTTGTGTTGGCGGATCTGGGAGACAGTGATCGTGCGGCAAAGGATCAGATGCTTGCGGCACTTTCGCAAGAAGGGCGCGGTTTTGTCAGCTTTTCCAGTGGTTTGAACAGTGGTCTTCGCGCCGCAAATGCTGCGGGCGTGCCTGCTGTCGAGATTTTTCGCGATCTGGATGCAGAAGATCAAAACGCCCGAGTGATCCGCCGTTTTCTGGATCAGGCGGCCTTTCGCGCCCGACAGAACAGCGGCGTTGTTGTCGTTGGTCGGATGCGGGCCGATACCCTATCCGCGCTGATCCTGTGGGGTACGGCAAACCGCGCCGGGCAGGTGGCAATGGCGCCGGTCTCGGCGCTGATGACGCGCGAATAGAGACCGCGTTAACCAAACGCTGGCAACGTCAAAAAGGCCTCAACTGACTGGTCACAATGCATATGAAATGCGTGTGCAAATCATGCACAATCCGTATGCACGCCTTTCTTAACGCGCTTAATCTCTGCGCACGCTGCAAAAGGTTAACGGCGCAAACCCTGATCTGTGGGCGGCGTGTTTCGGCACTGGTGGCGGGCCGATCCGTTTTCACATCGACAACTGTTCCGTGTCATGTCACGGTTTCTGTGTTCATCTCACACCGCTCAGTGTCAAATGAACGCGGTAATTAGGCTTACCCAGTATAATCGTCTGTTTCGGCGTCTATTTTTAGCGATTTCGACTGCAAAGTTTATTGACTTAGGGAGAACCGAACCTGCGGTCGAAGGTATTGTAACCAGCACAGGTGTTTTCACGTATCGCGACACATGAAGGGCAGCGGCAAAGCCGAATGACCCAATAAAAAGTTTCATGTCGCAGCCAATTGGAGGGACAGAATGTCTATGAAACTTGTCGTTGGTCTTGATGGCCACGCAACCGGTGAAAGGGCGCTTGATCATGCAATTGCCCTCGCCAAGATGGCCGGAGGGGCTGAAATTCTGGTGGTGCATATCATCGAATGGTCACCCTATTCCTTCCACACCGCTGAAGAGAACGCGATGCGCCACAAGCGTCGCGAGGAAGAGATCACGCTTGCGCAGGACCGGATCATCGCGCCCGCAATCAAAGCCGTGGAAGCCGCAGGGCTAAATGCCAATGGTAAGGTGCGTCATGGCGACGTGGCCGATACGCTGGATGCGATCACCAAGGAGGAAAAAGGCGACCAGATTATTGTTGCTCGCGCCTCTGACGGTGGTTTTGCCAGCCGGATTTTTGGCAGCGCGACCTCCAACCTTGTGATGAGCGCTTCTGTGCCCGTCACGGTCGTCAACTAGGAGTGGATGGTATGAAAAAATTTGGATTGATTGCTGGCCTTCTGGCCATGGCAAACCCGGCGTGGGCACAAGAGGCACAAAGCCTTGATGCCCGCGTGAACGAGGCTTTTGCGAATGCCACAGGCCCCTTTGTCAGCTTTATCTTCGCACCCATTCCCGGCACATCGTTCCCATGGATCGTGATGTGGCTGGTGATTGGTGCCTCTATCTTCACCATCTACTTTGGGCTGGTGCAGTTCCGGTTCTTTGGTCATGCGATCAAGCTGGTCAAAGGCGATTATTCTGACCCCAATGACGCGGGCGAGGTCAGTCACTTTCAAGCGCTGGCAACGGCGCTGTCGGGGACCGTGGGTCTGGGCAACATCGCAGGTGTTGCGGTGGCCGTAGGCATCGGTGGGCCGGGGGCGACATTCTGGATGATCCTTGCAGGCCTGTTGGGCATGGCATCGAAGTTCACCGAATGTACGCTGGGCGTGAAGTACCGGAATGAATACCCTGACGGCACCGTTTCGGGTGGTCCGATGTACTATATCTCGAAGGGGTTCAATGAGCTTGGCCTGCCGGGTGGCAAAATCCTTGCCGTGCTTTTTTCGATCTTTTGCATCTTGGGCGCATTGGGCGGCGGGAACATGTTCCAGGCCAATCAGGCGCATGTCCAGATCACCCAGATCACCGGCGCATATCCCGGCTGGATCACCGGTCTTGTCTTCGCTGCCGTGGTCTTTGCCGTCATCGTCGGCGGGATCAAGTCCATCGCGCGTGTGACCGAAAAAGTCGTGCCGTTCATGGGTGTGATGTATGTCGGTGCCGCACTGATCGTTCTTTTGGTGAACTACAACATGATCGGATGGGCCATTGGCCAAATCTTCGCTGGGGCCTTTACCGGGCTTGGCGTTGCGGGCGGCATGGTTGGGGCGCTGATTCAGGGGTTCAAGCGGGCCGCGTTCTCGAACGAGGCGGGCGTTGGATCTGCGGCGATTGCACACTCTGCGGTGAAAACCAAAGAGCCGATCACCGAAGGGTTTGTATCGCTGTTGGAGCCGCTGATCGATACTGTGGTCATCTGCACGATGACGGCATTGGTGATTATCATCAGCCAGCAATTGCTGATTGATCAGGCGACCGGGAACTACATGCTGAACGAAGCAGGCTCTGCCATTGCGACGGTTGATGGCAATAGCGGTGTGGCGCTGACCTCTGCCGCCTTTGGGTCGGCGATCAGCTGGTTCCCGTTTGTGCTGGCGATTGCGGTGATCCTGTTTGCCTTCTCGACGATGATTTCGTGGTCCTACTATGGGTTGAAGGCCTGGACCTACCTGTTTGGCGAGGGCAAGACGACCGAGCTGATTTTCAAGATCATCTTTTGCGTCTTCATCGTGATCGGTGCGGCGGCTAATCTTGGGCCGGTCATCGACTTCTCTGATGCAGCGATCTTTGCGATGGCGGTGGTCAACATCTTCTGCCTCTACTTCCTGATGAAGGTCGTGCGGGCAGAGCTGGCGTCTTATGCCGGGCGGTTGAAGTCGGGCGAGATCAAGCCGTTTGTGCACTAAGCGAGGGCGATGAGATTGAGGCGGGCGTGGCGAAAGCCGCGCCCGTTTTGTTTGGAGGGGATCGGGACAAGCCGCAGGCGCCGATCCATCGCCGGTCCGCCCCGACGGACTGGCGATTTGGCGCGATTTGGAGCAGCGTGAGAGGTTCCATCAAAACGGATGAATGAAGTGCCAGCGCCGCGTCGTTTGTTCGCCAGCCCGCGGCCCGACGATGGATCGATTAACCGTTGCCGGAGCCGGTGAACATCGCCGCATCAGCGGCCGCCTTACGGATCGCGTTGGATTTGTGCACCGTCTCTTGATACTCGGCCTTGGGGTCGCTGTCGTAGACGACGCCGCCACCGGCCTGAATATAAAGCTTTTGATCCTGCACCACTGCAGTGCGCAAGGCGATGCACATGTCCATGTCGCCATTGGCCGAGAAATAGCCACAGCCGCCGCCATACACGCCGCGCTTTTCGGGTTCCAACTCGTCGATGATTTCCATCGCGCGGACTTTGGGGGCGCCCGACACGGTGCCCGCGGGCATGCCTGCAAAGAAGGCCGACAGCGCGTCCTGATCGTCGGCCAATTCGCCCACGACGTTTGAGACGATATGCATCACGTGGCTGTAGCGTTCGATGATGAATTCCTCGGTCGGGCGCATGGTGCCAACTTTGGTGACCTTGGCGGTGTCGTTGCGGCCCAGATCAAGCAGCATCAGGTGCTCGGCCAGTTCTTTCTTGTCGGCCAGCAAATCCTCTTCATTGGCTTTGTCTTCGGCTGGCGTGGCACCGCGCGGGCGGGTGCCTGCGATCGGGCGAATGGTGACTTCCTTGCCGAAGACACGCACGAGGATTTCGGGCGAGGCGCCGATGACCTGAAAGCCGCCAAAGTTGAAGTAGAACATGAACGGCGACGGGTTGGTGCGCCGTAGTGAGCGGTAGAGCGCGAAGGGCGGTTCGCGAAAGTCCTGTGTCCAGCGTTGGCTGGGCACGACCTGAAAGATGTCGCCTGCCTTGATGTAGTCTTTGGCGGTTTCCACCGCGTCAAGATAACCTTGATGGGTGAAGTTCGATTGCGGCGGTGCCACGGGGGCCGGGTCTGACAGGGTGCGCGGTTCCGACACCGGGCGGGTCAAGGCGCGTTCGGCATCCATCACACGCTCTGCCGCCTGCGCATAAGCGGCCTTGGCCGAAAGATCGCCGCCCGTCCATGCCGGGGCCACAAGGATCACGTCGCCTTTGACGCCGTCCAGAACCGCAACCACAGAGGGCCGCAGCATCATCGCATCGGGCAGACCGAGGGGGTCGGGGTTCACATCCGGAAGCCGTTCGACAAGCCGGATCATGTCATAGCCCAAAAAGCCATACAGGCCTGCAGCAGCACCGGGCAAATCAGCGGGCAGGTCGATGCGCGATTCGGCGATCAACCCGCGCAGCGCGCTTAACGGATCCTCCGCATTTTCGGTCCATGCATCGGGGTCAAAGCGCGCTTTGCGGTTGGTCCGGCTGCTGGTACCGCGACATTCCCAGATCAGATCGGGGTTGAGCCCAATGATGGAATAGCGCCCGCGCACTTCTCCGCCGGTCACGGATTCGAGCATGAAGGTGTTCAGGCCCGCGTCGCCAAGCTTCAGCATCAGTGAAACAGGCGTATCAAGGTCTGCGGCGACACGGGTGTAGACGACCTGATTTTTCCCGGCGTCGTAGCCTTTGGAAAACGCTGCGATATCGGGAAGCAGTGCCATTATTGCAGCTGGGCGTTCACCGCATCGACTGCGGCCTGATTGATTGAGACATCAGTGCGGGTCTGGACCGCGGCGTTGAAGGCTTCAAAGATGTCTTGGGCAATGCCTTGGGCCGCTTGCGCACCTGCCTGTTCAAGTTGCGCGGCGACCTGTGGGTTTGCAGGATCTGGCGGGGCGGTGCCATCAAGACGGACGATCAGGGCCCCGGATTCGTTGTCGATGACCCGGACCTCTCCCACGTTCATCTCGAAGACGGCTTCGAGGAAGGCGGGCGGTGTGCCCTCGACAAATGTGGTGCGGGTCAGGGTGTTGGCCGCCGTTGGGGTCAGTTCCAGCGTCTCAAATCCGGTCAGCGGGCTGATCAGGGCGGCGGTCGTTTCGGCCTGTGCCAGCACAGCCGCTTGTGTGGATTGCGCCGTCCACGCGGTCACGACGTCATCGCGCACCTCTGCAAATGGCCGCACGGCGGGTGGCGTGATGCCATCAAGGCGCAGCGCAAAGATACCGCCGTCTGCCAGTTGTTCGAGGTTGGGAAAAGCACCTTCGACGGCTGCGGCCGCCGCTGCACGGAAGCTGTCATAGGCGGCGATGCCGTCGCGTGTTTCGGGTGTCCAATCGATGCTGCCAAGGACCAGTTCGGTCTGTTCGGCTAGATTTTCAAGCGTCGCACCGCCGGCCATCAGGTCGTTGATGCCTTCGGATGCCGCGTCGATTTGGCGGATCGCCCGTTGCGCCGAAAGTTCGACATTCAGATCATCGCGCGCTTCTTCGAAAGAGATTTCTTCCGCTGCCAGCACGGCGTTCACACGAAAGAGTGCAGGACCAAGCGAGGTGTTGAAGGGCCCCACGACGTCACCCGGCGTGGCGGCAAAGACGGCGCCACCCGCTGCGCCAAGGTCATCCTGCGCGACATCGCCCATGTCAACATCGGATAATTCAAGGCCGCGTTCCGCGACGAGCGTGTCGAAATCAGCTTCGCCGTTGGTGATCCGTTCTTGCGCCTCTGCGGCGGGTGTTTCGCCAGCAAAGACAAGACGTTCCACCAGCCGCCGTTCGGGGCGGACAAATTCGGCAAGGCGGCTGTCATAAAGCGCGCGCAAGTCCGTCTCATCCACGGTGATGTCGTCCTGGATCATTTCGGGTGTGATCCACGCGTAGGTGATCGCGCGCGCCTCTGGCGCGGTAAAGAGATCCGGGTTCGCATCGTAAAAAGCTTGCAAGTCAGCATCCGTGGGTCCCGGCAGCGGGTCCTTCAACATGTCAACGGTGAAAGGTGCAAAGGTGACATTCCGGGTTTCACTGGCAAACTGGATCACCGCGTCTGCAAATGCGTCAGGTGCGGGGATGCCGCCGACGACAGCACCCTGCAGCAATGTGCGGGCAACTTCATCGCGGATCGAAGCCTCAAACTGTGCTTCGGACAGGCCAGAGCGTTCGAGGGTCAGCCTGTACCCTTCGCGATCGAAATTGCCGGACAAATCCTGAAAAGCGGGCACGCGCAGCACCTCTTCCCGGACACGTTCGTCACCGACAGAGATACCAAGCTCTGCAGCTTCATTGTCGAGGGTGCGTTCGGCGATCAGCTGTTGCAGGACCGCCTGATCGATGCCCAGCGTCCGCGCCTCAGAAAAGGTGACGCGCTGGCCCGTCTGGGCTTCAAAGGCGCGCAATTGCTGGTTCAGCCCGTTTTGGTAGGCCGCGATGCTGACGTCTTTTGTACCCACGGTGCCAAGGCTGCGGATATTGCCACCCAGGCCGCCTGTGCCAAAGCCCAGAAGGCCAACAAAGAGCAGGATCATGATGATCCAGACAAAGGGGTTTCTGCCTTTTTTCGCAGCCATGGGTCGATCCTTTTGCGCGGCCCCAGCGGGGTTTCGCAGATGTGTATGGAAGCGCCGGGAGAGGTGCAAGCCTTAGGGCTGAAAAGCCGCCAGCCGGTCGAACAATTCCGCGATACCGGCAGCGTCGATATTGGCAAAGGCGATGCGTAATTCCTGTTGGCCAGACGGGTCGGTGCCGGGACGGAACATGGTGCCCGGCAGTGTCAGAACAGACGCGTCCTGCACCAGTTGCTGTGCGAGTTGATCCGAGGGCAGATCAAACGGGTGGCGCAAGTAAGCAAAGTAAGCGCCAACGCCTAAGAGCGCCCAACCGGTGGCGGCAAGTTTTGGAAAATTGGCGGTGATGGCTGCGCGCCGATCCAGGATTTCCAGCCGTTCGCCCGCAAGCCATTCGTCAAGGTTTTGCATGCCCCAAAGTGCGGCACGCTGGCCCAGCTGATTGGGGCAGATCGTGACGGTGTCGAGGAATTTTTCCACTTCTGCCAGACGCGCAGCGCTGGCAGTGATGGCCCCGACGCGGTGACCGGTCAGGCGGTAGGCCTTGGAAAAGGAATAAAGCTGGATCAGCGTGTCGTCCCAGCCGGGATCGGCAAAAAGGTCATGTGGCGCGCCGGTGCGACTGTCGAAATCGCGATAGGTCTCATCAACGATCAGTGCGATGTCGTGGGCGCGGCAAAGGTCGCGGAATGCGGCAAGTGTTTCGGCTGGATATTCGACGCCACCGGGGTTGTTGGGGCTGACAAGAGCGATGGCCCGTGTTCGATCCGTGATGAGTGCGGCTGCGTCCTGCACGATCGGGATCAGGCCGGGACCAGCGGGCAGGGGGGTGACGTCGACGCCGGCCATATCAAGCCACATGGCGTGGTTGAAATAGTAGGGGGTGGGCAAGATGACGGCGTCGCCTTCGCCACAAAGTGCGGCGATCGCTGCGGCAAAGGCCTGATTGCAGCCAGAGGTGATGGCGACGTTTTCTGCCGTAATGTCGCCACCGTATGCGGCGCTGAAGCGGGTCGCGATCTCTGACCGCAGGGCGGGCAGGCCCAGGACGGGGCCATAAAGATGGGCGTCTGGATCATTAAGCACAATTTCGGACATTGCCTGCAAGAGCGGCGCTGGTGGCGGATCGACCGGCGCGGCCTGACTGACGTTCAGTAGCGGGCGGTTGGCCGGATGGGTGACGCCATCCAGCCAGCGGCGGGCCTCCATCACGGGTGGGGCGAAGGTGGCGGCGGTGCGTGTCGTCATGAGCGTCTTTCCAAAAGGGGCGGCTTGCGCCGCACGCGATCTGATTTTGCGGATGAGGGGGCACGGCCCCCTCAAACTCCCCATCCATCCATGAGGGGGCTGTCTGCCCCCTCAAACTCCCCCGAGCATACTGTTATTCAGAAGAAGGGCTTTCTTTTGAATGAAAATATGCCCCCCGGAGGGTCCCACGGTTTCAGTCTTTGCCACGGTAGGGTTCAACGTACTGCAGCGCCATATCCCACGGGAAAAAGATCCAGGTGTCCTGACTGACGCCGGTGATGAAGGTATCAACCTGCGGCTCGCCTTCTGGTTTGGCGTAAACCGTCGCAAAATGCGCCTTGGGGTAGAGTTGGCGGACGAGTTCGAGCGTCTTGCCGCTGTCGACGAGGTCATCAACGATCAGGACACCCGTCCCATCGCCCATGATCTCTGCGTCGGGGGATTTGAGCACTTTGGCCTCGCGCCGCTGGTCGGCTTTGCCGCCGCCGGAGTGATAGGACATCACCGAAATGGTATCGACGGTGCGGATGTCCAATTCGCGTGCAACGATCATTGCGGGCGCCATGCCGCCGCGGGTGATGGCGACAACGGCTTTCCACGCACCCTCATCAGGACCGTGGCCATCAAGACGCCACGCCAGCGCACGGCTGTCGCGGTGAATTTGATCCCAACTGATATGGAAGCCTTTTTCATGGGGCAAGCGGTCGGTCATGGCGGGGCCTTTCAGGTAGACGCGATTTTGAGCCCGAACAGGGCGATGAGAGTGCCGAAACTGCGGTCGATCCACGCCTTTGCACGCACATAGGCCGCGCGGGCATGAGACATCGAAAAGATGCGGGCAACGGCGAGATACCAGAGGGTTTCATTGAGGAAAACAACGAGAATGATGGCAGCCTTCCAGATCATGGGGGTCTCAGCCGGGACAAGGCCAACAAAAACCGCTCCAAAGAAGATGGCGGGTTTGGGATTGGTGGCGAATGTCAGAAATCCGAACCGGATCGCGCCTTTGATGGACTGCGGCGCGGTCTTGGTTGCTGGCTGGTCCATGGGCTCGGCCGCATGACGCCACATCAGAAAAGCGATCCAGAGCAGGAAGGCACCGCCGATCAGCTTTAGTGCGGTAAAGAGTGCCGGAACCAGTTCAAAGAGCAGTGCGATCCCGGCCATCGCTGCCGCAGCCCAAAGGACAGCGCCAAGGCCAAAGCCCAGCGAGAGGGCGGCGGCCACCTTGAACCCGTCGTTGGCGGCAACGCGCAGGCACACCACGAATGAAGGACCGGGTGAGATCGCGGCGGCAAGATGGATAAGCACAACGGAAAGGAAGGCCGTGAGCGTCATCAGACATCGCCTCGCGCAGCGGGAAACCGATTGATGATGCCCAGACCGATCCCATCCCCATCTGCGCAGCGGGTTTGCATGAGTCCTTCATGCGCATTGTCCCCAACACGGAATGCCTGTGCGACAGCCGGGAGTGGGGCCGCAGCAGTGAAGGCAAAGGCAAGGGCGTTGCTGCGGATCATTCTTTGGTAATATCGGGGGCGTCGACCGCTTTCATGCCGACCACGTGATACCCCGCATCCACGTGCAGAACCTCACCGGTGGTGCCGGACCCGAGATCAGACAGCAGGTAGAGCGCCGATTTACCCACGTCCTCAATCGTGACGGTGCGGCGCAGCGGTGAGTTATACTCGTTCCATTTCAGAATATAGCGGAAGTCGCCGATACCTGATGCGGCGAGGGTCTTGATCGGCCCGGCAGAGATTGCATTGACGCGGATGCCGTCTTTGCCCAGATCCTCGGCAAGGTAGCGCACCGATGCCTCGAGCGCGGCCTTGCACAGGCCCATGACATTATAGTGCGGCATGACACGTTCGGCGCCGTAATACGACAGCGTCAGGCAAGAGCCGCCGGGGTTCATCATCTTTTCGGCGCGGTTCACCACGGCGGTGAAGGAATAGACCGAGATGTCCATCGAGGTCAGAAAGTTTTCGCGACTGGTGTCGACGTAGCGGCCGCGCAGTTCAGATTTATCAGAAAAACCAATGGCATGCACGACGAAGTCAAGCTTGCCCCACTTCGCTTCGAGTGCGGCAAACATTGCGTCCACGCTGTCCATGTCTGCCACGTCACAAGGCAACACGATGTCAGAGCCGACCGAGGCGGCCAAGGGCCCAACACGCTTCATCAAAGCCTCGCCCTGATAGGAAAAGGCCAGTTCCGCGCCCGCATCCGCACAGGCCTTGGCAATACCCCAGGCGATTGATTTGTCGTTGGCGAGCCCCATGATGAGCCCGCGTTTTCCTGCCATCAGTTGGTTGGACATTCTTCTTCTCCTGCGCCGATTTGGCCGTCGCCTTGGGTTTAGGCCAAGACTGACGGAGCGGCAAGCAGACGTGTCAACTGGGCGAAAACACGCAATAAGCTGAATTCCGCCCATTGGGGTGATGCGGCACTGCGGAAAGGGCAGCAGGGTTGCGGCACTGTGTCGGCTGAACTAAGCAGTTCACTCAAGGGAATGGGACGATCACATCAGGATGGACGGACGGGACGGCATTTTTGCGGGGGAAGATCCCTTTGCAATCGCACAGGCATGGCTGCGCGAGGCGGAAGCCGTGGAAGTCAACGACCCCAACGCAATCGCCCTTTCGACCGTGGACGCAGACGGCTTGCCCAACGTGCGCATGGTCCTTTTGAAGGAAATTGAGCCGCAAGCCTTTGTCTTTTATACGAATTATGAAAGTCAGAAGGCGCGCGAATTAGAGGGCGCGGGCAAGTGCGCTTTTGTGCTACACTGGAAGTCAATCGCGCGGCAGATCCGTGTGCGGGGCCTCGTCCACAAGGAAGACGGTCCGCAAGCGGATGCGTATTATGCCTCGCGGTCTTTGAAAAGCAGACTGGGGGCCTGGGCCTCGCGTCAGTCGCAACCGCTGGCCAGCCGAGCCGCCTTGATGGCGGATGTGGCAAAAGTAACGGCCAAACACGGCACTGATCCGGCGCGACCGCCATTTTGGGGCGGATACAGGATAACCCCCTTGGAAATTGAATTCTGGGCCGACGGCGCGTTTCGCCTGCACGACAGGTTTCGGTGGACGCGGGGCACGGTGGGCGAAAAATGGGTTGTTAATCGGCTCTCACCCTGATCTGCATTAGGGTGTTGAGATTTAAAGGTCAAAATGGTGTCATCCGCGCAAATGCGCAATTAACACGACGCAGCAATACGGAAACCGGCCAGATCCGGACATGGACGACGATGCAAGAAAGCGATGCACAAGAGGGCGAAACGGTCACGGGACGAATCAAATGGTTCGATCCGGTCAAGGGCTTTGGTTTTGTAACGACAGAACCACAGGGGCCGGATGTGCTGTTGCACGCCAATGTCTTGCGCAATTTCGGGCAGGGGTCTGTCGCTGACGGGTCCGAGGTCAGGATTGTGGTGCAAAAGACGGCACGCGGCTTGCAGGCCTCTGAGGTGTTGGGAATCACACCGCCGCCGCCGGACGAGAACGTGCATCTGGCCGATATGGAGACCGTCTCGGCCGAGGAAATTGCCAGCTATACGGTTCAGCCGGCACGGGTGAAGTGGTTTGACAAAGGCAAGGGCTTTGGCTTTGCCAATGTCTTTGGCGACAAACGCGACGTTTTTGTGCACATCGAAGTGGTGCGCCGGTCCGGGCTGGCCGATCTGGCCACGGGCGAGGCTGTTGGCCTGCGGGTGATGGAAGGCAATCGTGGATTGATGGCGATTGAAGTCAGCGGTTGGGAAGCCTCTGACGCATGATCCGCTGGGCGCTGGCGTTCTGTATGACGGGGCAGGCGGCCTTTGCGGCCTGTGCCGAAGACAAGGTGACGGTGCGCGGCGATTGGGGGCAGGCCCATTTCAGCATTAAGCTTGCCGACGATCCCGAAGAACGCGCCCAAGGCCTGATGTTCGTCGAAGAGATGGCGACACTTGAAGGTATGCTGTTCATCTATGAAGCCCCTCGCAATGCGACCTTCTGGATGCGCAATACGCTTATCCCGCTTGATATGATCTTCACGAATGCCGCGGGGCGCATAACCCACGTGCACCGGGATGCCATTCCTTTGGACGAAACCACGATTGATGGCGGTGATGAGGTGCTGGCGGTGCTAGAGATCAATGGCGGTCTGGCAGCCCGGCTAGGCATTGATGTGGGGGATGCGCTGCAACATCCTGCATTTGGCGCGAATGCGGTCTTGCCCTGCGAATAATTGCGGTTTAGAGAACGCGCAGTCGGGGCGTAGCGCAGCCTGGTAGCGCATCTGTTTTGGGAACAGAGGGTCGGGAGTTCGAATCTCTCCGCCCCGACCACTTCACAACATGATCGAGGATTGGGGGGCTTGTCGGTCCTGCTGTTCCTTTGCGCCCGGGCGCCCGATTCTGAGGTCGTGGTTTGAGGGGTCTTCGGCGCGGCCTGTGGCGCAGGTGTTTTCGGCCACGAGATGGCCTAACCCGCTATATATGGGGGGTGACTGGCTCGCCACACACAATAGAAGGTGGGTGCCGTGCCCGTGGCGCAACAATAATTTTAAGCGATCGAGGCCCAAGAAGATCTTCGGCGTGCTTCACCCAAAAAGTTAATCTTATGGGCTAAGGGTGCGGGTTCATTCGGTTTTCGGTGTGGAGAAAACTGTGGGGGAATCGCGACCGGTTCCATGCCCCAAAAGCGAGGCCCCCGGTCAACAGGAAAATCCCAAGATTTAGTGAATAATCCCGTTGACCCACTAGGTGTAGTTGCGTCAGATTGTGTAAGCCGACCGGGATAACACAAGATGTGGGGTTGGCAGGGACGGGGAGTGTTCCGCACAGCAAAGTCAGAAATCGGTGCCGACCGCTGGAGTCGGCGCACAGAGACTTGCGGCCCATCGCCCCGACAAGAGGAACGCACCGGAAAATCCGGGGCAGGTTAGTGAAGCAGCCGCAACGACGGCGAAGGACACGGGGCAAGACGCGATGAAAATCGAACGCAATTTCACCACCGCTGGCGATGACGCTTATGCAGGCATCGGATTTCGGAGTGCGACATCAGAGATTCGAAACCCGGACGGCACGATCGTGTTCAAACTGGAAAATTGCGAAATCCCCGAGGCATGGAGCCAGGTCGCCAGCGACGTCATCGCGCAGAAGTATTTCCGTAAGGCCGGTGTGCCGAGCGAGATCAAGCGCGTGAAGGAAAAGGGCGTGCCCGCGTTTCTGTGGCGCGGCGAGCCTGCCAAAGGCGCCACGATGGGCGGAGAGACCAGTGCCAAGCAGGTGTTTGACCGTCTGGCGGGTGCCTGGACCTATTGGGGCTGGAAGGGTGGCTATTTCACCACCGAAGAGGATGCGCGCGCCTATTTCGACGAGATGCGGCATATGCTGGCGACCCAGCGGGCCGCCCCCAACAGCCCGCAGTGGTTCAACACCGGCCTGCATTGGGCCTACGGCATCGATGGCCCGGCGCAGGGTCATTACTACGTTGATTATCAGTCCAAAGAGCTGACCAAGTCGGCCTCTTCCTATGAGCATCCGCAGCCGCACGCCTGCTTTATCCAATCGGTGTCCGACGATCTGGTGAACGACGGCGGGATCATGGATTTGTGGGTGCGTGAAGCACGCCTGTTCAAGTATGGCTCTGGCACCGGCACGAACTTCTCGTCGTTGCGTGGTGAGGGTGAGCCTTTGTCCGGTGGCGGCAAGTCCAGCGGGTTGATGGGTTTCCTGAAAATCGGCGACCGTGCAGCGGGTGCCATCAAGTCGGGCGGCACGACACGCCGCGCCGCGAAGATGGTGATCGTCGATGCCGACCACCCCGATATCGAGGAATTCATCAACTGGAAGGTCATCGAAGAGCAGAAGGTCGCGTCCATCGTGGCCGGTTCCAAGATGCATGAACAGAAGCTCAATGCGATCTTCGCGGCGATCAAGGCATGGGATGGTGCTGAGGCGGATGCCTATGACCCCAAGGTGAACAACACCCTGCAAGCTGCTGTTCGCGATGCGAAAAAGGTGATGATCCCGGAGACATACATCAAGCGCGTGCTGGATTATGCCAAGCAGGGCCACACCAGCATCGAATTCCCGACCTATGATACTGACTGGGACTCGGAAGCTTATTCGAGCGTGTCTGGCCAGAACTCCAACAACTCCATCCGGGTCACGGACGCCTTCCTCAAGGCGGTTGAGAATGGCGAGCAGTGGAAGCTGCGCAACCGCAAGAACGGTGAAGTGGCCAAGATCATTGATGCCCGTGAGTTGTGGGAAAAAGTGGGCCACGCGGCCTGGGCATGTGCTGATCCGGGTATCCAGTACCACGATACCGTGAACGCTTGGCACACGTGCCCCGCAGATGGTGAGATCCGTGGCTCAAACCCTTGTTCTGAATACATGTTCCTTGACGACACAGCCTGCAATCTGGCGTCGATGAACCTGCTTACGTTCTACAAAGACGGGGCGTTTCAGGTCGAGGACTACATCCACGCCACACGGCTGTGGACGGTGACGCTGGAAATTTCTGTGATGATGGCGCAGTTCCCATCCAAAGAAATTGCGCAGCGGTCCTATGACTTCCGCACATTGGGCTTGGGTTACGCCAACATCGGCGGTCTGCTGATGAATATGGGCTACGGGTACGACAGCGCCGAAGGCCGCAGCATGGGTGCCGCCCTGACCGCGATCCTGTCGGGCGTGTCTTATGCCACCTCCGCCGAAATGGCCGGAGAACTGGGCGCTTTCCCCGGCTACAAGAAGAACGCAAAGCACATGTTGCGGGTCATCAAGAACCACCGTCAGGCAGCACTTGGCAAAACGGATGGCTATGACAACCTTGAAATCAAGCCGGTTGCCCTTGATCACGCTAACTGCCCCGACGAGCGTCTGTGCAAAATCGCGGTGGAAAGCTGGGACGAGGCGCTGAAACTGGGCAAAAAGCACGGTTACCGCAACGCACAGGTCAGCGTGATCGCGCCCACCGGCACTATCGGTCTGGTGATGGATTGCGACACCACGGGGATTGAGCCGGACTTTGCGCTGGTGAAGTTCAAGAAGCTGGCCGGTGGCGGCTACTTCAAGATCATCAACCAGTCGGTGCCGGCCGCACTTGAAAAGTTGGGCTATGGCAGCGCGCAGATCGAAGAGATCATCGCCTATGCGGTCGGCCACGGGTCACTGGGGCAGGCGCCTGCGATCAACCACACCAGCCTGATCGGGCATGGGTTTGGGCAGGCCGAGCTGGAAAAGATCGAAGGCGCGCTGAAGTCGGCGTTCGACATCCGCTTTGTCTTCAACCAGTGGACGTTGGGCGAAGAGTTCTGCACCCAGACGCTGGGCATTCCGGCCGCCAAGCTGAACGATCCGACCTTTGATCTGCTGCGGCACCTTGGGTTCTCGAAAAAGGACATTGATGCGGCCAACGACCACGTTTGCGGGACCATGACGCTGGAAGGCGCGCCGTTCCTGAAGGACGAGCATTTGAACGTCTTTGACTGCGCCAATCCCTGCGGCAAGAAGGGCAAGCGGTTCCTGTCTGTTGACAGCCATATCCATATGATGGCGGCAGCGCAGAGCTTTATCTCTGGCGCGATCTCCAAGACCATCAACATGCCCAACGATGCCACGATCGAGGATTGCCAGAAGGCTTATGAACTGAGCTGGTCGCTTGGCATCAAGGCCAACGCGCTTTATCGCGATGGCTCCAAACTGAGCCAGCCATTGGCAGCGGCGCTGGTTGAGGACGATGAAGAAGCGCAAGAGATCCTTGAAAGCGGCACTCCGCACGAGAAGTCTGCGGTGCTGGCCGAAAAGATCGTCGAAAAGATCATCGTCAAGGAAGTGCTGAAAGAACATGAGCGGACCAAGATGCCTCAGCGGCGTCGCGGTTACACCCAGAAAGCCATCGTCGGCGGGCACAAGGTTTACCTGCGCACAGGCGAATACGAGACCGGCAAGCTGGGCGAGATCTTCATCGACATGCACAAGGAAGGTGCTGGTTTCCGGGCGATGATGAACAACTTTGCCATCGCGGTCTCCGTGGGCCTGCAATATGGCGTGCCGCTTGAAGAGTTTGTCGATGCCTTTACCTTCACCAAGTTCGAACCTGCGGGCATGGTGCAGGGCAACGACAGCATCAAGACGGCGACGTCGATCCTGGACTACATCTTCCGCGAGCTGGCCGTGTCTTATCTGGACCGCACCGATCTGGCCCATGTGAAGCCCGAAGGCGTCAGCTTTGACGAGCTGGGTCGCGGCGAAGAGGAAGGTGTGAGCAACTTCACCGAGCTGGAGGGGACACGCGCGTCGTCTCAGGTGGATGTGCTGAAAAAGGTCGTGTCCACCGGCTATTTGCGCAATCGCGCGCCACAGGAATTGATGGTGCTGGACGGCGGCATGAACCCGGTGGCGGCGCTGAACACGCTGGTGCCCGAGGTGGCAGAGGCCGCCGTGGCCGAGGCGGTCGGTGCCACGACCCAGATGTCAGCCCGCGATAAGGCCAAGATGCAAGGCTACGAGGGCGACCCTTGCGGCGAATGCGGCAACTACACGCTGGTCCGCAACGGGACTTGCATGAAGTGCAACACATGTGGCGGGACAAGCGGGTGTAGTTAGGAACAAAAAGTCTTCTCGAAGACTTTTGGCGCTGCGAATTTTCTAGAAAATTCGACGCCATTTGGACCCGGGGCGGGTGCGCTCGCCCCCGGCGCGGATCGGGCCGCAGGCAATAAACCGGGCGGTACATAAACACGAGCCTGATCAGCGAAACTAAAGGGCGGCCTTCGGGTCGCCCCTTTTTTTGTCGACTGTTGTTGAGCAATGGTCGCCGCCTTCTGCGGTGCAAATCACAAGGGCATTGGACCGCAGGCGGTACACTCACGGGGCTTGAGCCGTGGACGGGGATGGGCGAGGGTTGCGTATTGATTTGGGGGATTTGACATGACAGCCACGACACTGCGCAAAAAAGCTGCGCGTTCTTATCGCGGAGACCTGACGACGCCGGAACTTTGGCAAAACTGGGTCCCGCGTGAAGGTGACGTCTTGGTTTGTACGCCGCCCAAGTGTGGCACCACATGGACACAGACCATGGTGGCTATGCTGCTGCACGGATCCACCAGACTGCCCGCCAATCTTTCAACCCTGTCTCCGTGGATCGACAGTGACTTTGGAGTGGCCGACGCTGAAAAGGCCGCACTTTCGGCGCAATACGGACGGCGGGTGGTCAAGACCCACACCCCTGCTGACGGATTTCCAGTGTGGGAAGGGGTGACGTTCATTGCCGTCTACCGGCATCCGCTTGATCTGTTCTTTTCGCTGCGCAAGCACATCGCCAATGTGTCGTTCATCGAAGATCATGCCATGAAACAACCTGTTGGCGCATCACTGGAACACTACCTGCACACAGCATTGAACCTGACGGATTGGGACAACGATTCCTTGGCGCATGTCTGTCACCATTATGCGCAGACCTGCCAATCTGATCGCTGGCCCGGCATGCTGCAGTTGCATTATTCCGACATGCTGGCAGACCATCGTGGCACGGTCGCAAAACTGGCCGAGGTGCTGGGGATTGCGGCGGAAGAGGCATTGATTGATGCGGTCACGCAGGCCACGGAATTTGCTGCAATGAAGGCCGATGCGGCGCGGTATGCGCCCGAAGTCAACGCCGAGATCTGGAACGATGAGACGGCATTTTTTGATTCCGGACAAAGCGGCAAGTGGAAAGACAGGCTGTCGCCTGCGCAAATCGCATCTTATCAGGACGCGCTGGCGAACTTTGTGCCCGATGCAAAGGCGCGGCGCTGGCTTGAATTTGGAAGCCACGTCCATAGGTAATTTTCATCTTGTTCTAAAAGGAAAAATTCATGCGGTGCCACGAAGTAGATTATGAGATTTTCGGCGATGATATGCAGATCGTCGAGGTAGAGCTTGACCCCGGAGAGAAGCTGATCGCGGAAGCGGGGGCGATGAATTACATGGAAGAGGGCATCGCGTTTGAGGCGAAAATGGGCGATGGTACCACGCCCTCATCCGGTGTGATGGGCGCGCTGATGAATGTGGGCAAGCGGGTGCTGACGGGGGAATCGATTTTCCTGACCCATTTCAGCAATCAGGGCCACGGCAAGCGCCGGGTCGCTTTTGCCGCACCTTACCCGGGCAAGATCATCCCGATTGATATGGCGCAGATGGGTGAAGAGCTGATCTGTCAGAAAGACGCCTTTTTGTGCGCGGCCTTTGGCACCACCACGGACATCGCGTTTCAGCGCAAGCTGGGTGCGGGATTTTTTGGTGGTGAAGGCTTTATCATGCAGCGGTTGCGCGGTGACGGGATGGCTTTCATTCATGTCGGCGGCACCGTGATCAAGCGCGAACTAGCCGCCGGCGAGACATTGCGTGTCGACACCGGCTGTTTTGCGGCCTGCACCAGCACTGTCGACTACAATATTGAGCGGGCTGGCAACCTCAAATCGATGGTTTTTGGTGGCGAGGGG
Source organism: uncultured Paracoccaceae bacterium (assembly GCA_947493335.1). Taxonomy (GTDB): domain Bacteria; phylum Pseudomonadota; class Alphaproteobacteria; order Rhodobacterales; family Rhodobacteraceae; genus CANMYO01. The sequence goes on from CANLQO010000001.1 coordinate 1,122,051, forward strand.
TTGTTTATCGCGACGCTGCACGGACCGGGAACGGTGTTCATCCAAAGTCTGCCATTCTCGCGTCTGGCTAACCGGGTCATTCAGGGTGTTGGCGGCGGCAAGGGTGAAGGATCGGTGCTGGGTGGCTTGGGCGATATGTTCGGGGATAATTAAGCCCGTCGGACCGGGGCCATCCCCGGACCCCGAAGTATTTTTGACCAGAAGAAGGGTTGGATCAGCGCGGGATGTCGAAGTCCGGCGGGGCAAGCGTGAAGCCTTCAAACTGGAACCCGGGCGAAACAGTGCAGCTGACCAATGTGAATGCGCCAGTCGTTCGTGCGGCCTGCCAATGGTTTTCCGGCACGATTAACTGCGGCTCTTGTCCGGCCGCGAGGTCGGGGCCAAGGGTGGTGTCGGTCGCAGGGCCAGCATCGGTGGCCGCGCGCGACAGGATCAGCGGTGCCCCGGCGTGATAAAGCCAGATTTCGGTCGCATCGACCTTGTGCCAATGGCTCGCGCCGCCGTCTTTCAGCAAAAAGTAGATACAGGTGCCGGACGGACGTCCTGCGTTTTCCGCGACCCAGGTTTGACGGTAGAAACCGCCTTCGGGATGTGGGGCGAGGTCGAGGTGGGCGATGATGTCGTCTGCGGTCATGGCAGGCAGGTTACGGGATTGCACGCCGCGCGCAATGGGGTGAGGGTACCCGCATGACACAGCGTATCTTGATTGTGGGCGCCGGGTTGATCGGGGCGACCTTGGCCTACCGTTTGGCGCAGGGCGGCGCAGTTGTGACGATCGTGGACCGGGCCGGACCCGCGGCAGGGGCCTCTGGCACATCCTTTGGCTGGATCAATGCGAGTTTTTATGCAGATGCAGATCATCACCGCTTGCGCTTTGCCGGGATTGCCGCGCACAGGCGGTTGCATGCAGAGATGCCTGATTGCGGGATCACATGGCAGCAGTGCCTTTGGTTTGAAGAGCAGAGGGACGCGCTGGACCGGATGGCCAAGGCCTTGATGGAATTGAACTACCCAGTGGAACGTCTTGATAAAGCGCATTTTTCTGAGCTTGAACCGCACGTGGCGGCACCCGACGCGGCCTTGTGTTTTGCCAGTGAAGGCGTTGCCGACGCGACAGCGCTGAACCGAAACTTGTTTGATGCGGCCCTTGGACTGGGCGCACGGGCTGTGATGGGCGTCACTGTGAGCGGTCTGATGCGCAAGGACGGACGGGTTTGCGGCGTCTTGACGGATCAGGGGGAGCTTGCGGCTGATCAAGTCGTTATTGCGGCGGGGACCGGTGCGGCGTCTTTGGTTGGGCTGCCAATGCTAAGCCGCCCCGGATTGTTGATGAAGACCAATGTGTTACCTCCCGTGTTGGCGCATGTGCTTGTGACGCCCGAGGGCGAGATCAAGCAGGACAGCGCCGGGCGGTTGGTGATGCCAACGGCGATTGGGCATCAAGGGGACGCGACGCCGCAGTTGAATCAGGCGCCGGATGTGCTGGCGGATGCCGCTTTGGCCCGGCTGCAGAACGTGTTTCCGGATCTGGTGTTGCGTTGGGATCAGGTCGCGCTTGCGTACCGTCCGGTTCCGCAAGATGGGCTGCCCGTCGTCGGGGCCATGGAAGCAGGCTTATATGTAACGGTGATGCATTCAGGTGTAACGCTCGCCGCGATCACTGCGGAATTTGCCGCGCAAGAGCTGTTGTGCGGCGCATTGGTGCAGGAACTGGAACCCTATCGCCCGCATCGGTTTTGCTAGGCTTGCACCAGACGCAAGTATATTGCCGGTGACACAGGGGCCTGTTGCAAAGGCAGTCGGGGGACGACGTCGCATGTGTTGCGGCAGTGCCCCCCGGTGAAACGAATTATTTGAGGATGGAACGACCGGCATAAACGGCGGTTTCGCCCAAGAGTTCTTCGATCCGGATAAGCTGGTTATATTTAGCCAGACGGTCGGAGCGCGACAGAGAGCCGGTTTTGATCTGGCCGCAATTAGTGGCCACGGCGAGGTCGGCGATGGTGGCATCCTCTGTCTCACCGGAGCGGTGCGACATCACGTTGGTGAATTGTGCCCGGTGGGCCATGTCAACCGCTTGAAGTGTTTCCGTCAAGCTACCGATTTGATTGACTTTTACCAGCATTGAGTTTGCGGAGCCTTTGGCGATGCCGTCAGCAAGACGGGCGGGGTTGGTGACAAAAAGATCATCGCCCACAAGCTGGATCTTGTCGCCGATCTTGTCGGTCAAAAGCTTCCAGCCGTCCCAGTCATCTTCGGCCATGCCGTCCTCGATGCTGATGATCGGGTAGTCGGCGCAAAGGGCTGCCAGATAGTCGGCGTTTTCTGCGGACGTCAGCACCTTGCCTTCGCCTTTCATGTCGTATTTGCCATCGCGGTAATATTCGGTCGAGGCGCAGTCGAGCGCGAGATAGATGTCATTTCCCGGCTCATATCCGGCCTTCTTGATCGAGGTCATGATGAAGTCGAGCGCGTCGCGGGTCGAAGCGAGGTTGGGGGCAAAGCCACCTTCGTCGCCGATGCCGGTGTTGTGGCCAGCGGCGGACAGTTCTTTCTTTAGCGTATGGAAGACTTCGGAGCCCATGCGCACGGCTTCACGGATGTTTTCCGCGGCCACCGGCATGATCATGAATTCCTGAATATCGATAGGGTTATCAGCATGTTCGCCGCCGTTGATGATGTTCATCATCGGCACGGGCAGGGTGCGGGCAGAGGTGCCGCCGATGTAGCGATAAAGCGGCTGTGCGGTATATTCAGCTGCCGCCTTTGCCACCGCCATCGACACGCCGAGGATCGCATTCGCGCCAAGACGGCCCTTGTTGGGGGTGCCGTCAAGTTCAATCATCGCCATGTCGATGCTGACCTGTTCGGTTGCCTCATAGCCAAGGATGGCCTCGGCGATTTCGCCATTCACGGCGGCGACGGCCTCTAGCACGCCTTTGCCCATGTAACGGCCTTTGTCACCATCCCGCTTTTCAACGGCCTCATGTGCGCCGGTCGAGGCGCCAGAAGGCACAGCAGCGCGGCCCATGGTGCCGTCTTCCAGGGTCACGTCGACCTCAACTGTCGGGTTGCCCCGGCTGTCGAGGATTTCGCGGGCGTGGATGTCGATAATGGTGCTCATGGGGAGGCTCCTTTGGGAGGTGTTAGCGGTATCGGCGCCTCTATAGCGCGGCTTTGTGACGGTTTAAACGGGATTCGCGCCAAAGGGTATAGAGGCCTGTGGCCACCACGATCAGAGCCCCGGTCAGGGTCAATGCGTCGGGGCGTTCGCCAAAGACAATGGCCCCGAGTATCAGGGCGAAAACAATCCGAGAATATCGGAATGGCGAGACCGCAGAAAGATTGCCGAACCGGGTCGCCCCGATAATGGCATAATAGGCCGCGATGACGATGAAGATCGCGATGAAGAGCTGCCCTTGGTTCCCGGCACCAGCGCGCGCAAAGCTGTCGCCCGAGATGGCCATCATCGCAAAACCGGTGGGCACCAGATAGATGAAGGCATAAGCGGCAAGGCTATGTGATGACACGGTTTTTGGGATCGTGCGTGTGACCAGATCACGCGCGGCCAGGCCAATGACCCCAAGGATCGCGAAGATGACATTGGCGTCAAAGCCGTCAAACCCTGGACGCAAAATCAAGAGCACACCAAAGAGGCCAATTGCAATGGCCGTCCAGCGCCGCCAGCCCACAGCTTCGCCCAGAAAAAGTGCCGCCCCAATGGTCACCAAAAGAGGGGCGGCTTGCAGCACGGCTGAAGCGGTGGAAAGTGGTATCAGCGACAGTGCTGTGACGAAAAAGAGAGAGCCAAAAACCTCACAAAGGTTGCGCAGCACGACGACGGGCCGCCGGGCATCGGCCCAAAACCCCGCTGCATCGTGCCAAAGGGCCACGGCTGACAGGATGATGGACGCGCCGGTCCCAAGGATGATGAGGATTTGCCCAACAGGCATCTGAGTCGAGGATTGTTTGATGATCGCGTCCACGATCGCAAAGGCGAGCATGGCGACAACCATCAGGACGCTGCCGCGAATATTGTCCAATCCTTGTCCTATCTTGTAGTGGCCCGCCGCCGCGATACAGAAAGTTGTGCAAAATGAAAAGAAGTCAGGTTTTCCACCATTGAGAGAATCGTAACGCCTTGCGAGCATCATTTCATTGAACAGACATGGGGATGTCGAAAATGAAATTTGTAGTGTTGATGTGTGGTTGGGCGACGGCAACCGGGTTCGCAACCCTGATCGCCGGTTAATCCTTGGTTTTGGTGCCGTATAATTCCAGACGGTGCCCAATCAGTTTGTAGCCAAGTTTGGCTGCAATTTTTTCCTGAAGGGCCTCGATTTCCGGGTCCAGAAATTCAATGACTTCGCCTGATTGCATATCAATCAGGTGGTCATGATGGTCCTGATCTGCGTTTTCATAACGTGCGCGACCATCGCCAAATTCATGCTTTTCCAGAATGCCGGTCTCTTCCAGCAGTTTTACTGTCCGGTAGACGGTCGCCAGTGAAATGCGTGGATCGGCAGCGGCGGCGCGCTTGTAAAGCTCTTCCACATCAGGGTGATCGGTGGCAGCTTCCAGCACGGCGGCAATCGTTCGGCGCTGTTCGGTCATGCGCAGGCCTGCGGCTTCGCAACGTGACAGGATGGTGTTCGGCATGTGGGCCCCGGTCTGTGTTCTGGTCATGCCATAACGCGCAATCCGCGCGGTTTCCAGACGGGCCGGGTGGCGGAAGGGCGCTTTGCTGCGGAAATTCCCCTTTGGAAGCGTTGGTGGGCCTGTCAGGCTGCATGGGATTGAACCAAGGGGGATTACCATGAGCTTGATGAAGACATTGGCGAAAGTTGCAATCGGTGTGGCAGTCGCGAAAGGCGCGCAGAAGATGATGCAGGGCGGGGGTGCCCGCAGCAGCGGGCAGGTGGCCGCAGACGGGCTTTTTCGCGGTAATCATTCGCCGCAAACGGCCGATGCACAGGCTGGCAATCCTCTTGAAGGCATGATGGACAATATCCTAGGCGGAGGTGCCGCACAGGGCGGTTTGGGCGGCTTGCTGGATCAATTTGCGGGCAGCGACGGCGTGGATACGGCAGCGCGTCCGCAATCGCCGCAGGGATTGGAAGATTTGCTTGGCGGGTTGACCGGTGGCGCGGCTGGTGGCGGCTTGGGCGGTCTTCTGGGTGGACTGGCAGGAGCATTGGGCGGCGGCGGTGGCGGTCTGGGCGATGTGCTGGGATCGCAGTTCGACAGCACGCCGCAAAAGGCTAAAACCCCCAGTCAGGATCAGGAAGCAGCGGCAGGCCTGATGCTGGCCGCGATGCTACAAGCCGCGAAATCCGACGGTACCTTTGATCAGGGCGAGCAGGCCAAACTGATGGATAAGCTGGGTGATGTCAGTCAGGCGGAGCGTGATTTCGTCAACCGGGAACTGCAAAAGCCCGTGGATGTCGCAGGGCTTGCCAATGCGGTGCCGCAGGGGATGGAACGTCAGGTTTACATGATGTCGGTGCTGGGCATTGATCTGGATAGCCAGGAAGAGGCGAAATATCTGCACGATCTGGCCTCTGCATTGGGCATTCAGCCACAAGCCGTCAACGCGGTCCATGACAAGCTGGGCGTGCCGCGAATCTACCGCTAGATTCGCAATTCGCCCTCCATCACCATTACGGCCTGACCGCTGATCCGGACCTGTACCGGGTCACCGAAGGTTTCTGCAGTGATGCGAGACGTGCGGCCCATATCCTCACCTTGTGTGATGCGTAGGCTTTGGGGTTGGCGCAGGTCTTCGTGCAGTAGTGCGGCCAGCGTGGCCGAGGCACTGCCAGTTGCGGGGTCTTCGGGGATATTGTCGAGCGGTGCGAACATGCGTGCGTCGACCTGCGCGCCGTCGCGCACATAGGCGAAGATCGAAAAATCCATGCCAGCCGGATACCGCTGTGCCCCGTCGCGGCAGGCGGCCATGTCAGAAACGCAGCGTGCCAGCGTCGCGCGGTCGGTCAATTCAACAAGGACGAATGGCAGGCCAAGAGAGGCCTGAACCGGTGCATGAACGGCCATATTGATGGCATCAATTGACAGGCCGAGAGCGCGAGCAACAAGGCCGGGGTCCGGTTGCGCCAGCCTTTCCAGCGCGGCAGATGTGGTAAATTGCGCGCCATTGGGCGTGACGGTGCACGGGATCGGACCGACGCCAAGCTCCAATACCTGATCCTTGCCACGGCCCAGATCAAAAAGTGCAACGGCAGTCCCGATTGTCGGGTGCCCTGCAAATGGCACCTCATGTGTGGGGGTGAAGATGCGGACGCGGGCCGTATGGGCGGGATCATCCGGGGGGTAGACAAAGGTGGTTTCGGAAAAGTTGAATTCCGCCGTGATCGCTTGCAGCAAATTGTCGGGCAAAGCGCGTGCATCCGGAAAAATCGCCAATTGGTTGCCACCAAAGGGGTGTTCGGTGAAGACGTCATAGACGCAATATTTTGTCATAGCGTTCTCCACTTTGAGGCGATGATATTACCGGCGTGATCGATACCGGCTGCAGCCGATTGAAGCAGATGATGTTGAGGGCTGGCAATCGGGTCCGTGCCGCAACCCGTTGAGAGTTGGTCAAGACGTTGCAATCGCATGTCGGAAAAGTGCTCCTTACCTTTGTAACCCACGACGTCGCGACCATGGCAATCGCATCCAAGTCCCCCCAAGTTCAACGGCGCGCGCGCCTGATCCCAGCTTGAACCGGGCCAGACCCGGCGTGCGCCGGGTGTCAATCTGCCCCAGATCCAGCGCAGTGATGCCGAGGGCCGCAAAATCTTGGGCCGCTTGAGTCAGCAAGAGGTGATGCGCACAGGCCCGTCGCCCTTCTTCGCCAGACCAGCCGATGTGATAGGTCGCGGTTGGGTGGTGCAACAGAAAAATCATCGCGGCGATCTTCGCGCGCCCTTGGTATGCGACATAAGTCATCGCCGCATCTGGGTTTTCCCGCGCAAAGGCAAAGGTGAACGGGCGCGGGTATCCACGGTAACCAATCACCCTTTGTTGCGCACGCTCCAGCGACATCAGCCACATATCGCGAGCCTGATCAAAGGGTTGTGCTGTGATCTTGATGTCAGCACGTTGGGCCCTGCGCCAGCTGTGACGCCACTTGGGATGCATGGCTGGGGCAAGGTCTTGGGTCAGGTCAAGCATCCCGACGTGCGCGGCCGTCATGACTTGCCAATAACCGGCTGCGCGCATCACTCTTGCGGCGGTGATTTCGGGCCCGAGGACATGCGCACCGGTCTGACGTAGAAATTGCGCCTGTCGCTCCGGATCGTCGGTGTCCCACAAGGGGCCGCGCAGCGCCGCCCGCAGCCTGCCCAAGGCGGTTTGCCTGCTGATCACGGTGACCTGACCAACCCCATCCGCATGGATCAACTGTGCGTCCTGTCCAAGCGCACGGATCGTGCGTGCATAGGCCGGGCTTTGCTGCAATGGCAAAGCGTAGGCATAACTGGGCAACGGCGCATTCAGCATAAGGCTATTAAGACAGCGGAAACCTAAATCGTGGTTAATCGCGGCATGAAACACCGCTTTCGCCATCTCTCTGATCTGGATTTGCCAGCACCTCAACTGACAATTGCGGCACTCGGCGTAATTGCGTCACTTCTGTCGGTGCCGGTCTGGCTGATCCTGACGCTGTTATTCTAGCCCAGTTGCACCAAGGCATGGCGCTTTTTGCCTGCAGACAGCTTGATCGGTTGCGTCAGGGCCGCGGCATCCAGCATCAGGCCCGCATTGGTCAACGGCTCATCGTTCAGTCTTGCGCCGTTTTCCGCAATCAGACGCTTGGCTTCCTTGCCTGATCCGGCCAGCCCTGATTTCACCAACGCCTGCACGATGGACAGCCCGTCGCGAAGCTCATCCGCTGACAGCGTAAGTGTCGGCAAATCCTCTCCGACACCGCCTTTTTCAAAGACCTCGCGGGCGGTCGTCTCTGCGGCCTTAGCTGCATCGGCCCCGTGCAGTAGCGTCGTGACCTCATTGGCGAGGATAATCTTCGCGGCGTTGATCTCTGACCCTTCCAGCACACCAAGGCGGTCGCATTCTTCCACGGGAAGTTCGGTGAAGATCTTCAGGAACTTCCCGGTGTCAGCATCGGTGGTGTTGCGCCAGAACTGCCAGAACTCATAGGGCGACAACATGTCGCCATTCAGCCAGACTGCCCCACCTGCCGATTTGCCCATTTTGCGCCCGTCTGACGTGGTCAAAAGCGGTGTCGTCAGGCCATAGATTTCCTGGTCCAGCACCCGGCGGGTCAGGTCGATGCCGTTGATGATATTGCCCCATTGGTCAGAGCCACCCATCTGCAACATGCAGCCATAGCGGCGGTTCAGTTCCAGAAAGTCATAGGCCTGCAGAATCATGTAGTTGAATTCGAGGAACGACAAGGATTGTTCCCGATCCAGCCGGGACTTGACGCTTTCAAACGACAACATGCGGTTGACCGAAAAATGACGCCCGATGTCGCGCAGGAAATCGAGATAGTTCAGGCTGTCCAGCCACTCCGCGTTGTTCAGCATGATCGCGTCGCCCGGGCCGTCACCATAGGTCAGATATTTGCCAAAGACCTGCTGCATGGCCGCGATATTGGCGTCGATCTGTTCTGGCCCCAGAAGCGGGCGTTCGTCAGAGCGGAATGAGGGATCGCCAACTTTCGTCGTACCGCCGCCCATCAGTGTGATGGGCTTGTGCCCGGTCTTTTGCAGCCACCGCAGCACCATGATGTTCATCAAGTGCCCGACATGCAGCGATTGCGCGGTGGCGTCATAGCCGATGTAGGCAGGGGTCACACCCCGGGACAACGCCTCATCAAGGCCTTGATAATCCGTGCAATCGGCCAGAAAGCCACGCTGCATCATGACAGCCATGAAATCGGACTTGGGGTGGTAGGTCATGCTTGTACCGCTTTGTTGCTTGGCGCACTCTATAAGCGCCGAAGGGGGCAAGGGAAAGAGCATGAAGATCAAGGGGCCGGTCAAGGCGCTGGGGGCGATGTCAGGGACCTCGCTGGATGGGGTGGATGCGGCCGCAATCGTGACCGATGGCATCACCATCAGCGGTTTTGGGGAAACGGCCTACCGTCCCTATAGCGCGGGTGAACAGGCTATCCTGCGCGCTGCTTTGGGGCGCTGGCCGGGCGATGATCTGAACGCGGCGGCAAAGGTGGTTGCCGATGCCCATGCAATGGTATTGGCGGACTTTGAGGATATCGCGCTGGTGGGATTTCATGGCCAGACACTGGCACATGATCCCGCAGGACGCGGGACACACCAATTGGGCGATGGGGCGGCACTGGCCAAGTTGCTTGGCCTGCCGGTTGTCTGGGACTTTCGCAGCGCAGATGTGGAATTAGGGGGGCAGGGTGCGCCGCTGGCGCCGTTCTATCACTGGGCCTTGGCACGGTTTATCGGTGCGACGGCCCCATGTGCCTTTCTCAATCTGGGCGGTGTGGGCAATCTCACCTGGGTCGATCCCGCGTCGACCGCGCCGGATATGCCGGGTGCGCTTTTGGCCTTTGACACAGGGCCCGCCAATGCCCCGATCAACGATCTGATGCAGCGCCGTTTGGGTCGACCCTATGACACCGCCGGGGCTTTGGCAGCGAAGGGGCAGGTCGACGAAGCGATCATCACCGCTTTTATGAAACAGTCGTATTTCTACAAGATGCCACCAAAATCGCTGGACCGGGATGCCTTTACAGACCTGGCAGATGCCTGTGACCGGCTTGGCGATGCAGATGCTGCCGCCACGCTGACTGCCGCGGCTGCCTTGGCCGTCAGTGAGGGCATGACCCATTGCCCGCGCCCGCCGGACAGGCTTTGGGTTACAGGTGGCGGGCGACACAACCCGGTGATGATGCAGATGCTCGGCGCCGCGCTTGATTGCCCGGTTCACCCGGTGGAGGATGCGGGGCTGGATGGCGATATGCTTGAAGCGCAGGCCTTTGCCTATCTTGCGGTGCGCGTGGCGCGTGGATTACCCACGTCGTGCCCCGGCACTACCGGTGTCCGCGCCGCCGTCTCAGGTGGCACGCTGAGTCATCCGGTTCGCTGACGGCGACATACTCAACGCCCGCACGTTCCCGGTACCGATCTTCTTCTGGTCGAAAATACTTCGGGGGGAGTCCGCCCTGGCGGACGGGGGCTGGCCCCCCGCCCTCAAACGCTTTTAGCCCGGCAAATGGATATTGAACCGCGCCCGGATCGCCTGATCCTTGACCGGATCAAACCGCGCGGCAGACGGTTCTGCAAGGATACCTTCTTTCCGCGCGATCGCATTGCGGATCAGGTCAGGCTTGTTGCGCTCTTCCCATTCCTTGGGCGACGACCGATCCGCGGTGGCGGGATAGACATATTCTGTCTGCATGAGTGCCAGCGTCTGATCAGAGCCAAGATAGTGCCCTGGCCCCGTCAAACAGACCTCGCGCATCGTCTCAAGCCCCAGCGTCTCCTCGTTCACCTCGATCCCGCGGACGCAGCGCAGGGCCTGACCGATCAGGTCATCACCGAGGATCAGCGATTCGTGACAGAACCCCAGCAAGGAAGCGTGCATACCCGCTGCCTCATAGACCATGTTCAGTCCGGAAAGACCGGCCATGACGTTGGAACACATCTGTTCCCACCCGGCCTGCATGTCAGGCAGTTTGGCATCTGCGATGCCTGCGGCGGCTCCGCCGGGCAACCCGTAATAGCGGTGCATCTGGGCACAGCCTGCTGTCAGCAGTGCCTGCTCACCCGAGCCACCGGACATCGCGCCGGTGCGCAGATCGGACACGAAGGGCCATGTGCCAAAGATCGCGGGATGTCCCGGCTTGATAGAATTTACATAGACAACGCCCGCAAGGCATTCGGCAACAGCTTGCACGATGGCACCCGCAATCGGCGCGGGTGCCGTAGCCCCGGCCTGACCCGCCGAGAGCAATAACACCGGCATGCCGCCAGCAATACAGGCCTCCATCACCTGACAGCTCTCGGTGGCGAATTTCATCGGCGGCACCACAAAGCAGTTTGAATTCGACACGAATGGCCGCGCCCGCCATGTCGCCTCATCCCCGGCGATCATGTGCAGTAACTCAAGCGCGTGGGGCACGAAATCGGGTTCGGTGAACGACGTGCCGACGTGCTTGGTTGTTCCGGATGTCGTGGCGTAGATGGTGTTGAGATCCATCTCAAGGTTGTCGGTGATATCGCGGGCCACCATCGGTCGCTGCAGGAAGTGCAGGTTATCGAGCTGATCGACGATCCGGGCGGCGTCATGCAGGTCCTGCACCGTGCTTTCGCGATAGTTACGCCCGTCTACATCGACCATATGCACAGCCGCACCGGCGGTGCCGTAATGCACACGGGTGCCGGCAAGGTGCAGGTCATGACGCGGGTCGCGGCCGTGCAGGGTCAGGTCCGTGCAGGCGACGGCCAGCATGTCCTCGACCAAAGCGCGGGGAAACCGGAGGCGGCCGTCATCGCCCAAAATTGCGCCAGCGGCGGTCATGGTGTCGATGCCGGATTGTGGTGCGTCAATCAGGCCGATCTCTTCAAGTGCGGTCAGCGCAGCTTCATGAATGGCGGCGACATCGGCCTCGGTCAGTGGGTTGTAGCGGCCACCGGTCAGTCCGGCGCGGATCGGGCGCAATGCCTCGGCCAATGGTGCCGCACGGGCGGCGGTGCGGGCGGCGCGTCCGCCGGAACGTGTCGGGCGGCCTGCGGGTTTTGTATCGGTCATGTGTTTGGAAACTTTCGCAAAAGGAACGGGGTAGGGTGGGCAGGCTTACGCCACCGGACGACCACGCGCTGCGCGACCCCGCCGCGCCCCGATGGTGCGGGTGATGGCAACGAATTGCACATGGTCGACGCGCATTGCAGCTCCTTTTTGCTTGGATTGAGTGTGCCGTGTTGATGCCGCCTTGCTGTTCTGTTCGCGACATCGCTCCCCGTTTGCGACATGCGCGTTTCAAGACCCCGTCGTTGTTCTTTGGCGGCAAACTGCCAGCCTGCGATCACACCGGCGAAACATGGCGCATGGCCTTCGGTTTGCGCCTTTTTCCGCCCGCTGGAATGGCCGAATTTTCCAATTTCCGCCGGTCCGTTTTCACGCATGCGTGAGGCGGTTGCGGCCTACGAATTGGCGACCGATGTCAGGGCAACGCAACAATCCAAATTGGAGAAACGGATGAAACAGCGTCTTTTGATGACAAGTGCTGTGCTGACACTGGCCGCAGCGCCCGCGGTCGCCGGTGGCATATCGGAACCGGTCACGGCACCGGCACCTGTACCGGTCGCGGTTGCGCCAGCACCGGTCCATACCGGCGGCGACTGGACCGGGTTCTATGCCGGTGCCAGCCTTGGCTATGGCCAGCTGGAGGCCGAAGGTTTTTCGGATGACACCGAGGATTACACCTACGGATTACACGCCGGTTACCTTTATGACCTTGGTGCCTTTGTGCTGGGCGGGGAGCTTGAGTACGACGCAACCGAGATCACGGATGCGGCCACTGGCATCAATCTTGACGGTGTCGCCCGCGCGAAGGTCCGCGCTGGTTATGACGCAGGCCAATGGCTGCCCTATGTGACGGCTGGTGCCGCGCAAGCCTATACTTCCGGCGGACTCGAGGCAGATGACACCGGGTACTTTGCCGGTCTCGGTGTTGATTATCAGGTAACACCCGGCATCCGTGTGGGTGCCGAGGTTCTGCGCCACCAGTTTGATGATTTCAACGGTGGCGGCACCGACATTGAGGCGACAACCGCGTCACTTCGGGTTGGGTTCACTTTCTAGTCAGGAGGGCTCAGCAGCGCGTCAATGGTCGCGCTGCTGATGCCGTTCTGCAGTCCAACAAAGTTTCCGGCAATCATCGCGGTCCCAATGTCGTGGATAGCGCGATGTGTAACCCGCGCCAGCGAAGAGCCGATCGAAAGCCGTGCCACGCCGATGGCGGCGAAATCAGCCCGGCCTTGACTGGCAAAGGCCCCCGCGACCAGCGCGTTCACAGGCTTTGAGGTTGACGCAACAATCCGGGCGAGGGCGTCCATATCGGGCGGCAGCGGCGCGTAAAGACAATCGGCCCCGGCCTCATCAAATGCAACAATACGCCGGATCGCCTCTGTTGTGTCATAGGCCCCGGTCAGGATGCCATCGGCGCGCGCTGTGAAGACAAAATCACCCGGAAGCGCACGGGCGGCAGAAGATGCCGCGCGAACCCGGTCAACTGCCAGATCAAAAGCGTAGGCGTCGCCCGAGGGGAACATCGTATCCTCGATGCAGATACCAGCCAGTCCTGCCTCAAAGGCCAGTCGCACAGTCTCGGCACAGGTCTCTGGCGCGTCGCCAAATCCGTTTTCAAAGTCACCCTGAACGGGCAAAGGCGTGGCGGCGGCTATTTCGACCGCGTGGGCGAGGCTTTCATCGCGGCTTACCGTGCCTCCATCGGGACGGCCGAGCGTATAGGCCAAGGCGGCAGAAGAGGTCGCAAGCGCTTGTGCGCCCGCGCGGTGCATGACCTTTGCGCTGCCCGCGTCCCAGACGTTGATCATGACCAGCGGATTGCCGGGTTGGTGCAGGGCGCGAAATGTCATGGGTCTTTCCTTTGATATTGCTGTTCTGTTGCGATCAGGCGGTCCTTGCGCCACAGTCCGCCACCATAGCCGGTCAGGCTGCCATCCGCGCCAAGAATGCGGTGGCAGGGGATCAGGATCGCGATCTGGTTTGCACCGTTGGCGCGGGCCACCGCGCGGGTCGCTGTGGGGCGGTTCATCTGGGCGGCGAGGGCAGCATAGCTGCGTGTCTCGCCTGCAGGAATGTCCTGCAGGGCCCGCCATACGCTGCGGGTGAAGGGCGTCCCGTGCAGCGCAAGCGGCACGGTAAAGCGTGCGCTTCGACCATCGAAATAGGCTGAAAGCTGGGTTGCGGTCTGGTCCATGATCGCTGTGCGACCAAAGCCAAGGTCGCCCTTGACGAGGTCGCGCAGCCGCTTGATTTCGGTCGGCAGCGCTTTGCGGTCAAAGAATTCCAGCAGGTGCAGATGGCTTTCATCAGCAGCGGCCACCATCGTGCCCAATGGTGTGGCGATCTGATCAATGCGGATGCGGGCAGAGGTCCGAAACGCGCTGGGGTTAAGACCAATCTGCCGCACAAAGGCATCGCGAAAGGCCTGGCTGCTGTCAAAGCCGGCGTCGATCTGCGCCTCAATCACTCGGCCACCCTCTGCCAGCGTGGTGAACCCGGCGGCGAGGCGTCGCTGGCGCGCCATGTCCAGAAAGCTCATGCCAAAATGACGTTGAAAGGCGCGGCGCACGGTTGATGGGTCATATCCCATGGCCGAAACGTCCGCAGCTGACCAACGGTGATCGGGCTGGGCATCCAACGCCGCCAAAAGGGCGGTCACAGTGGCATCCCCTGTGCCCAATGGGTTGCAGCGTTTACAGGGGCGAAAGCCCGCATCGAGGCAGGCGGCAATGCTGTCATGAAAGCTGCAATGGACGCGTCTGGGTTTGCGTGCGGGGCAGGTCAGGCGGCAAAAAATACCGGTCGAGGAGACGGCGACCCAATAGTGCCCGTCATAGGCCGCGTCCCGGTTCAAGAGGGCATCATAAAGCGTGTCGGGATCGGGCGGCGTAAACAACATGACCGCAGGCTATGCGATTCCCCCTGCCTCTGCTGCCGGAAAAAAGGCGTCTATTCGACGTCAGCTTACAACAAGGGTTTGGGCGAATTCGACCAGTGTTTCCAAAGCCGCTGCATAGGCGTCATCATCGACGGTCATTGCCACGCGGATGTGACCGGCGGCGGCGGCACCGAAGCTTTCACCGGGCATGACCGCGATGTGGTGCGCATCCAGAAGTGCATTTGCAAACTCCTCGCCCGTCAGGCCGGTCGCGCGGATGTCCAGCATCACATACATCGCCCCCTGTGCGGGTACCGGGCGCAGCACGTTCTGATGCGCGAGCAATGCAAGTGTCAGATCACGGCGGCGGCGGAAGGGCGCGGCGATCTTTTCTTCCAGTGCGTCGCCCTGAGTGAGGGCAAAGAGAGCTGCCTCTTGCACGAAACTTGCCACACCGTAGGTGGTGTTGTTGGCAAGGTTGAAGATGGCGGCAATCGCCGGTTCCGGGCCGCAGATCCAGCCGATGCGGCTGCCGGTCATGGCGTGGCTTTTGGACATGGAGCCGACGACCAGCGTGCGCTCGGCCATGCCGGGCAGGCTGCGCGGGCTGATGTGGGTGCCTTGCCAGACTTGCGTGTCATAAACCTCGTCCGAGATCAGCCAGAGGTCATGATCAATGCAAGCCTGCGCAATGTTGTTCAGGGTCGCGGCGTCATAGACGACGCCGGTGGGGTTGTTTGGCGTGTTGATCAAAAGCGACGCGGCACCGGGTGCGGCGGCGTTCAGGTCCGCGGCTTGCGGGCGAAAACTGTCGGCGGCGCGGGTGACGATCGGCTTTGGGATCGCCCCGACTGAGCGCAACGTGCCGGGGTAGGTGGCGTAGTAGGGATCAACGTAAAGGGCTGTGTCGCCTTCGTCGCAGACCGCATGATGGGCCGCGAAAAGCCCCGCCTGACCACCCGGCGTGATCTGGATGTTCGCGGGCGTGGTCGGCACGCCGGTTGCCGCTTCGATCCGTGCTGCGACGGCTGCGCGCAGAGCCGGGTCACCCTGCACGGGGGAATAGCCCGTCTTGCCCGCCAATGTGGCGGCATGCATTGCCTCAAGGATCACCGGGTCGGTGCGGATATCATGCTCACCCTGGGTGAGTTCCAGAACCGGGGTGCCAGCGGCGATCATCGCCTTGGCGCGGTAAAAGACGTCCCAGCCGTCAGAGCCGCCGCCGGTGATGTGTGAGATGCGATGCGAGAGTTTCATGCCGCCATCTGCAACACGCCATTTCGGCGCGGTCAACCCATCAACTTGCGCGGGCCGGGGCCGTCGCGCCCCTGCACATCGGCGGGGTTGTAAAGCGCGCAGGACTTGAGGCTGAGGCAACCGCAGCCGATGCAGCCATCCAGCGTATCGCGCAGCGTTTCGAGCGCTGCGATCTTTGTGTCGATCTCGGCCCGCATCAACCGGCTGATCCGGCTCCAGTCTGCTTTGGTCGGGGCCTTGTGGGCGGGCAGGTGGGCCATGTGGTCGGCAATGTCCGCCAAGGCAAAGCCCAGCTTTTGTGCCGCCATGACAAAGGACAGCCGCCGGATGTCAGCACGGCCATAGCGGCGATGACCGCCCGCATTGCGCACCGGGTGCACGATACCGTGGGTTTCGTAAAACCGGATTGCCGAGACCGCGAGCCCGGTGCGCGCGGCAAGGTCGCCAATGGTCAGGCCCTGGGGCATGAAAGAAACATCTTGATCTCAAGTTAACTTGAGAAATTAAAAACAGATTCGCAGAGACTTGAATAGAGGAGAGTTACAATGGCACAGGACAAGACAATGCGGGTTTGCGTCGACCCCGGCGTGATCAGCGCGCTGCAGCGCGATGGCGTTGGCTGGGGCCACGATCTTGATTGCGGCTGTTTTCATGTGGAACAATCGCGCTTGCCGAAAGGGCCAATCTCGCGGTTTCGGAACTGGATGAAGAAGGGAATTCAATGATGGCCTATCTGGAACATGTGAACATTACTGTTGCAGATCCGCGCGCCACAGCGGCGCTGTTGTCGGACCTGTTCGACTGGCACACCCGCTGGGAAGGCGAATCCATGAATGGCGGCGGCTATACGGTGCATGTGGGCACAGAGACGAGCTATGTCGCGGTCTATTCAGGCCATGCGCCGGAACAAACGGTGCCTAAGGCCGACGCCAGCTATGCCACGCGCGGCGCGATGAATCACATCGCGGTGGTGGTGGATGATCTGGACGCAACGCAGGCCCGGATCGAGGCAAAGGGTTATCAGACGCATTCCCACGCCGACTACGAGCCTGGTCGCAGGTTCTATTTCCACGAGGACAACGGTGTGGAAATTGAGGTTGTTCAGTACGATTGATCAAATCGAGCGGCTGCGCCGCACCTGATATTTTGCGCCAGCCCAGGGGCTGGCGCGGATGAGTGGGCTGTCTGCCCCCTCAAGCACCCCCGAAAGTATTTTTGACCAGAAGAAGATCAAAGGTCTTTGATCTGCGCCTGCGCTCGTTTGGTAAGGCTCGACAGGATGATGTCGTAAGAGACGGTGATCCGATGGGTGAGTTCTTCTGGATCGGCGGTGAGGGGAATGGATATCCACGACCGATGCAAGTAGCGCGCCTTTGTTCCAGCGCCTGCGTCGATCAGCATCTGGGCTGTTTCGACGCTGTCCGTCTTGACCGAGACCACATCGCCAAGTGCGCCGACGATGGCAAAGAGCTTGCCGCCGACCTTCCAGCTGTCGTGGCCCTCGCCCAGGTTATGATCAAGCGTCGCCCCCTTGTGTGACGCGCAGATTGTGTTGACGGTGTCGCGGCTCATGAGGATAGGCTGGGCTATGGCGGATGATTTGACAAGATGGGTTGCGCTTTTGCGCGGGGTCAACGTGGGTGGCGGCAACAAGGTGCCGATGGCCGCTTTGCGCGAACTTGCAACGGGCCTGGGGTGGCGCGATGTGAGAAGCTACATCGCCTCTGGCAATCTGGTGTTTTCCGCCCCTGACGGGAGATTGGCCGAGGATCTGGGCGATGCGATGCGGCAGCAGATGGGGGTGGATGTGCCCAATCTGGTTCTGTCCGGGGAGGCGCTGCGGCTCGCGCTTGCGTCATGCCCGTATCCGCCGGACGCAGGCAAGGCGGTGCATGGGTTCTTTTGCGCGGCGCCGCCGGTTATCGACGCAACCCGGCGCGATGCCCTTGCGGTCGCGTCGGAAAGGCTGGAGGTCCGGGACCACGTGGTGTGGATGTATGCGCCTGACGGGTTTGGCCGGTCAAAGCTGGCCGCCAAGATCGACAAGGTCATCACAGGTACTGAATTCACCGCCCGCAACCTCAATACAATTCGCAAACTTGTGGAAATGCTGGACGGATAGCTTTGGGCGTGCTAGGCCGCAGCTATGAAAAAGACCTGCATCATCATTTGCTGCATTATTCCCTGCTGAACACCAGCGGGCCGCTTTTTCACGTTTCACTCTGATCCTGATTTCGCTAAGCCCGCCGGCAAAACCCGTGCGTGAGGCGCCATGACACCGATCCGTTTCCACAACACCAAGACCCGCCGCAAAGAGGATTTTGTGCCGGCCATTCCGGGCAAGGTCAGCATGTATCTCTGCGGCCCGACGGTCTATGACCGCGCACATCTGGGCAATGCCCGCAATGTGCTGCTGTTTGATGTGCTGTTTCGGCTGATGCGTCATGAATTTGGCTCAGAGAACGTGACCTACGTGCGTAATTTCACGGACGTCGATGACAAGATCAACGCGCGCGCTGCAGAAAGCGGGCGGGCGATTGGCGACATCACGGCAGAAACCACGCAATGGTATCATGACGATATGGATGCGCTGGGGGCGACGCGGCCAACCCATGAACCGCGTGCAACCGAATATATCCAGCAGATGATCGAGATGTCAGAAGTCCTGATCGAAAACGGACATGCATATGAAGCAGAAGGTCATGTGCTGTTTGCTGTGGAAAGCTATGCCGACTACGGCAAACTGTCTGGCCGTTCGATTGATGACATGATCGCCGGTGCACGGGTCGAGGTCGCACCCTACAAGCGCAACCCGATGGACTTTGTCCTGTGGAAACCGTCGCCTGACGGGGTGCCGGGGTGGGACAGTCCCTGGGGCTATGGACGGCCCGGTTGGCATATAGAATGCTCGGCCATGTCCAAGGCGCTTTTGGGTGAGACATTTGACATTCACGGCGGCGGCAACGATCTGCAATTCCCACACCATGAGAATGAGATCGCGCAATCGGCCTGCGCGCATCCGACCGGCGAGTTTGCGCGCGTCTGGCTGCACAACGAGATGTTGCAGGTCGAGGGCAAGAAGATGTCCAAGTCGCTGGGCAACTTCTTTACCGTGCGCGATTTGCTGGACAAGGGCGTGCCCGGTGAGGTGATCCGCATGGTGTTCCTGACGACGCATTACAGCAAGCCGATGGACTGGACCGAGGTCAAACGCAACGAGGCCGAAGCCACGTTGCGCAAGTGGTATGGAATCCTGCATGGCCATGGATTTGGCACCAAATTGATTTCCGCGCTGGAGGCGGAAGGCAAATGGCAGCCTGATGCAGAGTTCATCGGGGTGTTGGCCAATGACGTGAACACCCCCGGCGCGATGGCCCGACTGCATGTGTTGTCCAAGGGGCGCACGCCCGAGGCTCTGGCCGGTTTTGCCCATGGATTGGGGATGCTGGGGTTGGTCAATGACTGGGATGCCATTCCGATGTTCGATGGTGGCGAGGCCGGGCCTGACGTCGCCCCTGCCGTGGCGGCAAAGGTGGATGCGCTGCTGGCCGCACGGGCCAAAGCGCGCAGCGACAAGGACTGGGCGACCGCCGATCAGGTACGCGATGTCCTGAATGCAGCGGGCGTACAGGTCACTGACGTGGGCGGGCAGGCGACATGGTCCCCGGGTCCGGATTTTGACGCCGCCAAATTGGGAGAGCTGTGATGGGCAGGGAACGGCTCTACCTTTTTGATACCACGCTGCGGGATGGGCAGCAGACCCAAGGCGTGCAGTTTTCGACCTCGGAAAAAGTACGGATCGCAGAAACGCTTGATGCCTTGGGTGTCGACTACATCGAAGGTGGCTGGCCCGGTGCCAATCCCACCGATAGCGAGTTCTTTGAGGCTGGCGTCAAGACCCGCGCCACGATGACCGCCTTTGGCATGACAAAGCGCACAGGACGGTCTGCCGAAAATGATGACGTGTTGGCGGCGGTGATGAATGCAAGCACGCCTGCGGTGTGTCTGGTGGGCAAGAGCCACCAGTTCCACGTGGAAACCGCCCTTGGGATCACGCTGCCCGAGAACACTGAAAATCTTGCGATGTCATTTGCGCATCTGGTCAAGAATGGCCGCGAGGCGTTGTTTGACGCAGAGCATTTCTTTGACGGTTACAAGGCAAACCGGGACTATGCGCTTGAGGCGGTACATGCAGCCTATGACGCCGGTGCGCGCTGGATCGTGCTGTGTGATACCAATGGCGGGACATTGCCTGAAGAGGTCTCTTCCATCGTGTCCGATGTCATCGACAGCGGCATCCCCGGCGACCATCTGGGCATTCACACCCACAACGATACCGAAAACGCAGTGGCCAATTCGCTGGCTGCGGTCCTTGCGGGGGCGCGGCAGATTCAGGGCACGCTGAACGGATTGGGCGAGCGCTGTGGCAATGCCAATCTGACCAGCATCATCCCGACGCTTCTGCTCAAGGAACCTTTTGCGAGCCGATTTGAGACCGGTGTGACCCTCGAAGGCCTGAAGGGTCTGCGCAAGGCCAGCCGCATGCTGGATGATATTCTGAACCGGGTGCCGGCAAAGCAGGCGCCCTACGTGGGTGCCAGTGCATTTGCGCACAAGGCGGGGCTGCACGCGAGCGCCATTGCCAAGGATCCCACGACATACGAACACATCGACCCCGGCGAAGTTGGCAACAGTCGCATCGTGCCGATGTCCAATCAGGCCGGGCAGTCGAACCTGCGCCAGCGTCTGGCAGAGGCCGGGCTGGACGTCGACAAAGATAACCCCGCTTTGCCGCGCATCCTTGAGCGGATCAAAGAGCAAGAGGCGCGGGGGTATTCCTATGACACGGCGCAGGCGTCATTTGAGCTTTTGGCGCGGGCGGAGTTGGGGACCTTGCCCACCTTCTTTGAGATCAAGCGCTACCGCGTGACGGTGGAGCGTCGCCGCAACAAACACAACCAGATGGTCAGCATCTCAGAGGCTGTTGTCGTCACCAAGGTTGATGGCAAGAAGTACCTGAATGTCAGCGAAAGCCTTGGCCCCGATGGGTCCGATCAGGGGCCGGTGAACGCCTTGAGCCGCGCGCTTGCAAAGGACTTAGGTCGCTATCAGGGCATGATCGAGGATATGAAGCTGGTGGACTTCAAGGTGCGGATCACCGATGGCGGGACAGAGGCCGTCACGCGGGTCATCATCGACAGTGAGGACGGCAAGGGACGCCGCTGGTCCACGGTCGGTGTCTCGGCCAATATTGTTGACGCCTCTTTCGATGCACTTGTGGATGCAATCAACTGGAAGCTTATCCGGGACGGTGCGGGTGGCTGAACCTGACGCCTTTTTCATCCTGCACGCTGACCTGCCGCGCGAAGGGCCGGGCCTGCCAGAGGATGTGGCATGGGTCGCCGCGCAAGTCGCGGTTCCCGCAAAGGGACGAATTCTGGACGCGGCCTGCGGCCCCGGTGCGGATATTGCGGCCTTGCTGGATGTGTTTGATCCCAACGCGGTGATCGGCGTCGATTGGATCGAACACTTTGCCGTCGCCGGGGCGGCACGATATGCAGATGACACTCGCGTGACCATCATGCAGGGCGACATGTTCGACCAATCCGGTCCCTTTGACCTGATCTGGTGCGCCGGTGCGATATATTTTGCCGGGATCACGCAATCATTGAAAAATTGGGATGCAGCCCTCGCGACCGGTGGGGCCATTGCTTTCACGACACCGGCCTATTTTACCGAAAACCCTACTGCCACGGCCCACGCCATGTGGGAGGGCGAAGGGAACATCCCGACACGCTCTCAGATCGCGGAACAGATCGCGACCGCCAGGTTTCACTTGATTGCCAGCCGCCCTCTGAGTGACGCGGCATGGCATGACTACTACGATCCGATGCAGGCGCGGATCGCGCAACTGCGCCCCAACGCGGACCCTGCTTTGGCCAAAGTGCTGGACGAAGGCGCCCGGGAACGGAACGCGTGGCAGGCCGCAAAGTCCGAGACTGGATATGACCTTTGCGTGGTGCGCCGGGCATGAGTTTCGATGCATGTGCTGCATTGGTCGAGCGCGCCGACCCTGACCGTTTTCGTGCCATCATGGCAGGGCCTGTTGTCGCGCGGCGCGTTCTCTTCCCGATTTTTGCATTTAACGTTGAAGTCAGCCGCGCCCCTTGGGTCACGCAGGAACCGATGATCGCAGAGATGCGCCTGCAATGGTGGCGCGACGCGCTGGAAGAGATTGCGGCTGGTGGCCCTGTGCGCAAACACGAGATCGTTGATGCGCTGGCCGAGGTGCTTGATGACGCAGGCGCGCGCTGCCTTGATGCATTGGTCGCGGCACGGCGCTGGGACATCTATAAAGACGCGTTCGAAGACGCGGACCACCTTCGAGAATACCTTGATGCCACAACTGGCGGTCTGCTTTGGACTGCAGCGCGTCTTTTGGGACCTGTCGAAGAGCGCGTCATCCGCGACTTTGGCTTTGGCGTCGGTGTGGCGAACTTGCTGCGCGCGGTGCCAGAGCTTGAGGCGCGCGGCCGCATCCCACTGGTGGACGGCACGCCACAAGGTGTGCGTGATCTTGCGCAGGCGGGACGCGATGCGCTGCGACGTGCTGCGACTGAACGCGCGGGCGTCTCGCGGGGGGCCGCACCTGCCTTGTTGACCGGATGGGCCGCGCGGCCGGTATTGGATCAGGCCATCGCGTCCCCGCAGCGGGTCGTTGACGAAGCATTGGGGCCCAACGCGCTACGGCTTTCTTGGGTCGCTTTGGTGGGCTGGTGGCGCTAAGCTGCCGAACGCGGGCGCATGATCAGCCAGATCAATGATCCGCCCGCCAGCACCAGAAATGGCACCATGGCAAGGTTGACGGCCGTCCAACCCTCAACCGCAGAACCGCCTGAGCAATTCATCAAGCCGCCTGACGCAAGACTAGCAATTGTCACCATA
The DNA here is from genome assembly GCA_947493335.1 of uncultured Paracoccaceae bacterium. Classification (GTDB taxonomy): domain Bacteria; phylum Pseudomonadota; class Alphaproteobacteria; order Rhodobacterales; family Rhodobacteraceae; genus CANMYO01. The sequence goes on from CANLQO010000001.1 coordinate 1,144,879, forward strand.
CCAAAGACGATCATGTCATTGACGCCTTGGATGCGGCCGCGTTCTTCGGGCGCATGGGCCCCAGCGAGCATTGTCGTGGCCCCGATAAAGCCAAAGTTCCAGCCAAGCCCCAAGAGGATCAATGCGACGTAAAAATTCGTCAGTTCAACGCCCTGCAGCGCCACGAGCCCGGCAACCGCGAGAATGGCAAGACCAATGCCCATGATCCGCTCGACCCCGAATCGTGCAATCAGATGACCGGTGAAGAAAGAAGGCGCAAACATCGCCAGCACATGGCCCGTCACCACGTTTGAGGCGTCGGAAACACTGTATCCACAGCCCACCACCGCCAATGGGGTGGAGGTCATCACAAGGTTCATCAGGGCATAGCTGACCATCGCGCAGATCACGGCGACAAGTATCCGCGGCGTGCGCAACATCTCGGCGGTGGTGCGTCCCGCGGCGTCACCCGGCGCAGACACGGGCGGTTTGGGGATACGCAGAAAAACGAAGAGCGCCATGCCAATCACATTCAGTGCAATGGCGGCATAATAGACCGGCAGGAACCGCATCACAGTGGCATCTGGGTTGTTGTAGGTCAGCCAACTGACCAACTGCGGACCGATGATGGCCGAGATCAACCCACCAGCCAGAACATAGGAGATCGCCTTGGGCCGGAACGATTCCGATGCTGTATCTGCAGCCGCAAACCGGAAGAATCCCTGCGCCGACATGTAAATGCCTGTCAGATAGGACCCGACGAGAAACAGGACAAAACTGCCAAGTGTGATGGCATAGGCCGAGATGGCCGCCCCGACCAGACCACCAATAGCCCCGACATAGAAACCGGCCTGACGGCCATAGCGTTGCATGAAAGGGCTAAGCCACGGTGCCGTCGTCATTGAACCGAAAACAATCAGTGAAATCGGCAGCGTTGCAAAACAGGCAATTGGTGAAAGTTGCTGACCAGCAAGGCCACCGACCACGAAGATCATCGTGATCTGGCTGCCCAGAAGCGCCTGTGCTGCGACCAGCACGGCGACATTACGGCGGGCAAGACTGTCGTTCACCTCTGTCATGGCGCCATCGGTATGCCTGTCGTGAGGCGGGCGCAATGGCGATCAATCGTTTGAAATAATATGCGCGAATGACCCGCTGACGCGGCCTTGTCGCAGCCCTATCGGTCCAAGGGCGTGGCCCTCCGCATCAAAGGCATCAAAAAGCGGCGTGCCTTCGGCCCGCAGCGTAGTGGCATAGTGAAATTCATGCGCCTTGATTGCCGGGGCTTTCGTGCCGAACGGAAGCAGGGTGCGATAGCCGAGGTGAAGTTTCCGGGTGGCAAAACTGGTCTCGAGCGGTAGCAGACCGGCCATCTTGTAGGTGATCCCATCGGCATCGGTCAGGGTTTCGCCCAATGTCATGTATCCACCGCATTCTCCATAAATATCAGTCGTTTGTGCGGCATTTCTCAAGCTATTGAGAAAGATATCCGCACCAGCGAGTTGCGCTGCATAAAGCTCTGGGTAGCCGCCAGGCAGAATGATCTTGTCGGCCTTGGGCACAGGTTCATTGGCAAGCGGCGAAAAGGTGCGAATGTCGATGCCCATATGCGCCTGCAGCGCCAGGTCGTAGGCATAGGTAAAGGAAAAGGCCGCATCACGCGCAATCGCAATCGATTGGCCGTGCCGACAGTCCTGTAACGCGGAGTTTTGCAAGGGGCTGCTGGCCGTGATCGGGTTGGCCAGCGCCAACAGAGCGTCAAGATCAATGGATGCGGCCATGATGTCGGCGGCTTGCTCCAAGAACATCTCCAGATCAGGCATTTCGCCAGCCTGAACAAGACCAAGGTGCCTGGATGGGCGTGCAAGATTTGCGTCTCGCATCACGCTGCCAAGGACCGGTATGTCAATCGGTGCCAGTGCTGCGCGCAACATGCGTTCGTGGCGTAGTGACCCGACCCTGTTGAGGATGACGCCTGCAATCCTGACTTTTGGGTCTTGATTGGCAAAGCCGTTGACAATGGGCGCGATGGATTGCGCCATGGACGCCGCATCGACAATCAGCACGACCGGCACATCCAGTATATCGGCAAGGTCGGCGGTTGCACCTTTGCCGTCGGGCGGCGCGCCGTCGAAAAGCCCCATCGCGCCTTCAATCAAAAGCGGTCCGGGTCCGGCAGCAACCTCTTTGATCCGCGCAGGCGTCATCGCCCAGGCGTCAAGGTTGAAACAGGGCTGACCACAGGCTGCGGCATGGAATTGCGGATCAATGTAGTCGGGGCCGGATTTTGCCGCGCGAACCTTGATGCCGCGCCGCGTGAGCGCCCGCAGAATGCCCAGCGTAATGGTGGTTTTGCCAGAGCCAGAGGAGGGGGCCGAAAGGATCAGTCCCATGATGACTGCCCATTCAAGATCATGGCATGCAAATACGGTCTTTGCCATCTCGTGGTTCGCCCCCGACCGAGGATTCTTTGTTCAGAAGACGGGGGGATCATAACGCTCAGGCGGATTCGGCTGGGCGGCCGCGACCCAAGGGATCAAGGTTGCGCGGGGCGGCGCCAGCGGCCATGGCCTGCCAGTCCAGCACCTGCCGCATCAGCACGGATTGCCCGACGCAGATGATCGCCGGCGGTTCCATCCCTGATGCGGCGATATCGTCCACGATGGTCCCCAAAGTGGTTTCAAGCACCTGTTGGTCGGCGGTGGTCGCGGTCGTGACGACGGCCACCGGCTCTGACTGGTTGCGCCCGGCGTCCATCAGGGATGCTGCGATCTGGGCGATATGTTTCATCCCCATGTAGATCACGATCACCTGAGAACCTTTTGAAATTGCTGCCCAATCCAACGACCCCGGTGTGTTGCCGGATTGGTCATGGCCGGTCACAAATGTCACCGATTGGTTCACGTCGCGATGGGTGACGGGGATGCCCGCATAAGCTAGCCCGCCGATACCTGCCGAGATGCCCGGAATGATGCGGATCGGCACGCCGTGCTGCACCAAGGTCTGTGCCTCTTCGCCACCACGACCAAAGACGAAGGGGTCGCCCCCTTTCAGGCGCAGGACCCGTTTGCCAGCGCGTGCGAGATCGACCAATCGCAGGGAAATGTCGCGCTGCTTGGCAGAGGGTTTGCCGCCGCGCTTGCCTGCATAGATATGTTCCGCCTGCGGTGCCCAAGACAGGATATCTTCCTGCACCAAGGCGTCATAGATCACGACATCCGCCTGCCGCAACGCGTTGAGCGCATGCAATGTCAGAAGGCCCGGATCACCGGGGCCTGCACCACAAAGCCAGACCCATCCGGGTTCAAGTTCGGGCCATGCGTGCCCGGGAAGAGAGAGGTGATCCGTCATAGCCGCAGTATGCACCGGTTCGCAGGGCGCGAAAAGCCGTCAAACGACGCGCTATTGGCGCTTGGCGGCATGGCCCGCGTCGCTATAGTTCGCCACATGAGCCGCAAACCGACAGGAGAGCTGCGCCGGGGCTGGACCACAGGCGCTTGTGCCACCGCCGCCACCAAGGCGGCGTTGCTGCGTTTGTGGGGCGACGGGTTTCCCGATGAGGTCACAATCACCTTGCCAAAGGGCGAGACACCGCATTTTGCGCTGACCCACCGCGACGCTGGCGCAGGCTGGGCCGAGGCAGGCATTATCAAGGACGCAGGCGATGATCCGGACGTCACGCATGGCGCGCTGATAAAGGTCCGCGTTGCTGCCTCTGCCGGTGGCGTGGTGTTCAGAGCAGGCGAAGGCGTCGGCACTGTGACCAAAGCAGGCCTGCCAATTCCAGTGGGGGAACCGGCAATCAACCCGGTGCCGCGCGCGATGATGGATGAGGTCGTGGCAGAGGTTGCAGCAGAGCTTGGTCAGCGCCCGGACATTGAAATCACCGTGTCGATCCCCGACGGCGAAGCCATCGCAAAGAAGACGTGGAACCCGCGCCTTGGAATCAGCGGCGGGTTATCCATTCTGGGCACCACGGGCGTGGTGCGCCCGTTTTCCTGCGCGGCTTGGATCGCCTCGATCCATCGCGGGATTGATGTGGCCCGCGCGGACGGGCTGGGCCATGTCGCGGGATGCACCGGGGCGACAAGCGAACGCGTGGTACAAAAGCTGCATGGGCTACCGGATCACGCCATGCTGGATATGGGTGATTTTGCAGGCGGAATGATCAAATACCTGCGCCGCCACCCGGTGGCCCGGCTGACAATTGGCGGTGGCATTGGCAAGCTGACAAAGCTGGCGCAGGGGGCCACGGACCTGCATTCGGGCCGATCCCAGGTCAATTTTGACCTGCTGGCCGACTGGGCCGGTGATACGCGCGTCAGGGATGCAAATACCGCATTGGAGGCTTTCGAACTGGCCGGTGCGACAATGGCAGATCGCGTGGCGCAGGTCGCCGCTGCCAAAGCGGTCGAGATGTTTGCGGGCGGCAACGCCCCAAGACGGCTTGATATCGTCATGATCGACCGCGCGGGCAAGATCATCGCTCAGGCGGAGCATGCAACATGACGCTGCTGTTGCTGGCCGGTACAGGTGACGCCAAGGAGATTGCGACCGCGCTGAAAGAGGCAGGGGTGGATGCGGTGGCCTCGCTCGCCGGGGCAACACGGCTGCCAGAGCCGCTTGATCTGCCAACACGCATTGGTGGCTTTGGCGGGGCGGATGGTTTCACGGACTACCTTGGACACGCTGGCATTACCCGGGTCCTGGATGCCACCCACCCCTTTGCCGCCCGGATTTCAGCCCGGACCTGCGACATTTGCCGGACCACCGGCTTGCCATACCTGCAATTCATGCGCCCGGGTTGGGAAGCCGGCCCAAATGACAATTGGACCGAGATTGCACGCGAAGAAGATGCCATAGCTTTCATTCCAACTGGTGCCACGGTGTTTCTGGCAACGGGGCGGCAAACGTTGGATCGCTTTGCCAACCTCATCGGGCGGCGCGTCATCTGCCGTCAGATCGACCCGCCCGATGGGCCATTTCCATTTGACGGTGGCGAGTTCCTGATTGGCCGCCCGCCATTCTCGGTCGCGGATGAGGTGGCGTTATTCCGACGCTTGGATGTCGACGTCTTGATCGTCAAGAATGCAGGCGGACAGGCCAGCCGGTCCAAGCTGGACGCGGCGCAGGAACTGGGCATCCCGGTCCTGATGATTAAACGCCCCAAACCACTCGACGCGCCGCGCGTTTCCACCATAGCAGAGGCTTTGGCATGGGCGACGGCATAGGGCGGATCATCCATTCTGATGCCTGCGTGGCCGAAGGCGCGGCCTGGCTGGCGGAGCAGGATCCGCGTATGGCGAAGGCTCTTGCGGGGCTTGGCCCGCTCCCGCTGCGGCGCAAGGCAGACGGTTTTGCCCAACTGTTGAACGCCATCGTCGGGCAACAGGTCAGTGTCGCCTCGGCCAATGCGATCTGGGGGCGATTGTGCGCGGCGGGCATGAACGATCCCGACCGCGTTGTCCGTACGTCTGCCGAAGAGTTGCGCGCATTGGGATTGAGCCAGCAAAAAGCGCGCTATGCCAAAGCATTGGCCGCTGCCGGGATCGACTTTGAAGCGTTGCGCGATCAACCGAATGATGAGGTGATCAGAACCCTTACCGCTGTCACAGGCATCGGGGTCTGGACGGCAGAGGTGTATGCGATGTTCAGTCTGGGCCGGGCGGACGTCTTTGCGCCCGGCGATCTGGCGCTGCAGGAAGGCGCGCGGATGCTGTTTGACCTGCCCGAGCGCCCCAAAGACAAGGCCCTGCGCGAAATGGCAAAGGCCTGGTCGCCTTGGCGTTCGGTTGCAGCGCGGCTCTTGTGGGCCTACTACGCACAACAGAAAACACGAGAGGGGATCAGATGACACGCGCATTGCAGGCCGGCCGCAAGGAACCGCTTTCGGAGGAAACACGATCAGCGGTGGTATTCCTGCATGGCTATGGCGCAAATGGCGCAGACCTGCTGGGGCTGGCCGATCCATTGGGCGAACATATGCCTGATACGCTGTTCCTGTCTCCGGACGCACCAGAGGATTGCGCCGGGTCGCCGATGGGTTTCCAATGGTTCCCGATCCCCTGGATTGATGGCTCTTCCGAAGAAGAGGCGAATGCAGGTCTTTTGCGTGCCGCCGAAGACCTCAATGCCTTTCTGGATGGCGTCATGGTTGACGAGGATTTGCTGCCTGAACAGGTGATGGTTCTGGGCTTCAGCCAGGGCACGATGATGGCCCTTCACGTGTTGCCCCGCCGCGAGGACCCGGTGGCCGGGATCGTCGCGTTTTCGGGCCGGTTGTTGCAGCCAGAAGTGTTGTCGGATGAGGTCGTTTGTCGCCCGCCGGTCCTGCTGATCCATGGCGATCAGGATGACGTGGTGCCGCCTCAATCCATGCCGCAGGCGGCCGAGGCCCTGCAAGATGCAGGGTGGAAAGAAGTGTTCGGCCACGTCATGAAAGGCACCGGTCACGGCATCGCGCCCGATGGGCTGTCGGTGGCACTTGCGTTTATGCGCGACAGGCTTGGGCTGGGGTAACGACGCCTCCTAACACTCTTGCAAGGTTTTGCGGTTATCACATCCGCAGATCGCGAGAGGGTTCGGGCTTGAAAACGCTCATCCGTATCATCACACCCCAAACGCGCGGACAATGGTTTGCGTCATTTGGGCTATGGCTGTTGGCATTTGATGGCGTCTTTCTGGGTGTCCTGTGGACGATCGGCCCGATCGAGGCCGCGCCGATCTGGCTTTGGTCGATAATCGGCGCGCTGGTTTGTGCGCCCTTTCTGACAACAGCGCTTGCAATGTTGCGTTTGCATCTGCGGTTGCAAAACAAGCTCTACAACGCTTCTCGCACAGACCTGCTGACCAATATGCCCAATCGGCGCGCCTTTATCGATGTCGTCAGCAAACGGTTGGAAACCTGCGGTGGGGCCTTGCTGATGATCGATGTTGATCGCTTCAAAGGTGTCAACGACACCTATGGCCACAGTTTCGGGGACGAGGTGTTGCGCCGTATGGCTGACAATATCAAACCCGTTATTCCTTCCAGCTTCTATCACGCCCGGTTGGGCGGAGAAGAGTTTGCTGTCATGCTGTTTGATACCAACCAGCAAAAGATCGAAGACCTGGGTCAGGTCATTACGACCGGTATTCGCGTCCGCCCACCGGGTCAGCGAGAATCGATTCATGTCACCTGTTCCGTAGGTGCCTGCGTTGCGGATGCCGGCGACAGCCTGTCTGCGCTTATGTCGGTTGCAGATACCGCACTTTATCGCGCAAAGGATGAGGGGCGCGCGCGTATGGTCATGGCCGAAGCTGACGTGAGCACCCCACCTTTGATGATCCAGTTGGCCAGTTGATGCCGCATGTCGCAAAGTTGTGACCTCCTGCCGTTACCCCTGCGACATGTTGGGCAGATTTAGCGATTGCCCTTTGATTGACGCAAGATATAGTCAATGCAAGCGGCTGGAGCGGGGCTCCCGCTCTGATGCCCATCGCAGGTGACAGAGCAGAGGACCTTTTGTCGATGGACGGCGATTTCAGATCAGATTTTGTACGTGAACCGGGCGCGCTCAAACACTTCCCGGCCTTGGTGCTGAATGCCGACTACAGGCCCTTGTCGTATTATCCGCTCAGCCTTTGGCCCTGGCAAGAAGCGGTCAAGGCCGCCTGGCTCGACAGGGTCGACATCGTCAGCGAATACGAAGAGGTGGTCCGGTCCCCCTCGACCGAGATCAGGATACCCTCGGTGGTGGTGCTGAAAGACTATGTGAAACCTCAAAAGCGCGTGGCCTTCACGCGCTTTAATTTATTTCTGCGGGACGAATTCAGCTGTCAGTACTGTGGGGCGCGGGGCGATCTGACGTTTGACCATGTTGTGCCACGTGCGCGCGGCGGGATCACCAGTTGGCAGAACGTCGTGGCCGCCTGTAGCCCATGTAACTTGCGCAAAGGTTCGCGGCTGCTGAAACACTCCGGCCTCAGCCTCAATCGCATTCCGCGCCAGCCTGAGGCGGAAGAATTGCGCAATATGGGCCGCAAGTTCCCTCCGAACTATATGCACGACAGTTGGATGGACTTTCTGTATTGGGACGCAGAGCTTGAGGCCTGAACCGGGCCGCCCGATGGGACGACCCGGCCATCCGCCGCAGTTTGGGGCCAACGGCGTCTGTAAATCCAAAACTTTGGATTTGACCGAACTCACGTTTGTCGCGACAGAAAGTTTCACCGCGCAGATCGTGTGAGACCTGAAATGACCGCAAGTCGCGAAAGCATGGTAGAACCCGCCTAACTGCGCGCGAAACGCTAGACTCACTGATGTGGTCTGCTAAGAGGTCGTTAGCGCTAACGCAAAACGAAGAGGTTCCTGATGGTCTCGCGCGTCATTCCGGTTGAAAATTTTGATCTTGTGATCTTTGGCGGCACAGGCGATCTGGCCCGCCGCAAGATCCTGCCAGGCTTGTTTCGGCGTTTTCTGGCTGGCCAGATGCCGGCCGACAGCCGAATTATCGGTGCGGCGCGCTCCGACATTGATGCCGATGGGTATCGCGCGATGGTCAGGGATGCGATCGCCGAGTTCGGCGGCGCCGAAAAAAACAACGCAGCGAAACTGTCTGCGTTTTTGGCTCAACTTGACTATGTCACCATCGACGCCATGGGTGAGGGTGGCTGGGACGACCTTTCAAAATTGATGCGGAAAGATGTGGTTCGCGCCTTCTATTTCTCGGTCGGGCCAAGCCTTTTCGGCGCGCTGGCGGAACGACTTCACAAGCACAAGATTGCGGATCGCAAAAGCCGGATCGTTGTGGAAAAGCCCTTTGGCCGTGATCTTGAATCAGCACAAGACCTCAACGCCACGCTCGCCGCACACTTCAAAGAGGCGCAGATTTACCGGATCGATCATTACCTGGGCAAGGAAACCGTTCAGAACCTGATGGCGGTGCGGTTTGGCAATGTCCTGTTCGAGCCGCTTTGGAACAACCACTATGTCGACCACATCGAAGTCACGGTGGCCGAAACGGTGGGCGTGGGTGGGCGCGGCGCTTATTATGACAAGTCCGGCGCGATGCGCGATATGGTGCAGAACCACCTGATGCAGCTTCTGTGCCTGATCGCGATGGAGCCGCCCAGCCGCTTTGGGGCCGATGAGGTTCGCGACGAAAAACTCAAGGTGATCCGCGCGCTCGACCCGGTAGAGCCGCACCACATCGTGCGCGGCCAATACGAAGCCGATGGCGACGAGAAAAGCTATCGTGACGATGCCGAAAACCCCAAAAGCTTTACCGAAAGCTTCATTGCGCTGAAATGCGGCATTTCCAACTGGCGTTGGGCCGGGGTGCCGTTCTATTTGCGCACCGGCAAGAAGATGAAGGCACGGGTCAGTTCCATCGACGTCGTTTTCAAAGACCTCGGGCACACGATCTTTGAAGGCGATCACGCACGGCACCGCAATATCCTTTCTATTCGGCTTCAGCCGAATGAAGGAATGGATCTGCAGGTCACCATCAAGGAGCCGGGGCCGGGTGGGATGCGCCTGATTGATGTCCCACTTGATATGACCTTTGCTGATGCCTTGGGCGACGATGCCGAGGATTCAGCAGACGCCTATGAACGCCTGATCATGGATGTGATCCGCGGCAATCAGACGCTTTTCATGCGCGGGGACGAGGTTGAGGCCGCATGGGCCTGGACTGATCCCTTGATCAACGGTTGGGAGGCGCGCAACGATGTACCAAAGACCTATGAACAGGGCAGCGCCGGACCGGAAGATGCCATGATGCTGATGCATCGTGATGGCCGAAAGTGGCGCGAAATCAAAGGATAAGCGGATGGAATTCAAGCAATATCCTGACAGCGAAATGATGATGATTGATCTGGCCGACACTTTGGCCGGTGAGCTGGAAAACGCGCTGCTGACACATGATAAAGTGTCTTTTGCCGTACCCGGGGGCACCACGCCGGGCCCAATCTTTGACAATTTGTGTGATGCGCGGCTCGACTGGGGACGCGTGCATGTGATGCTTACCGACGAACGCTGGGTGCCGGAAACGTCAGACCGCTCTAACACACGGTTGTTGCGGCAGCGACTTTTGGTGGGACGGGCCGCAGATGCTGTCTATGTCCCGCTTTATGCGCAGGCCGAAACGCCGGAAGAAAAATTGCCCGACTTGCAGGCCGCCCTTGCCGATGAACTGCCGATCTCGGTGATGTTGCTGGGCATGGGTGCGGATATGCACACAGCGAGCATCTTTCCCGGTGCGGATCAGTTGGACGCGGCCTTGCACGGCGACGCATCATTGGTGGCGATGCGTGCGCCGGGTGCACCGGAACCACGCATCACATTATCCGCCAAAGTGCTACGCGGTGCGATGAGCCGTCACATCGTGATCATCGGCGCAGAAAAACGCGAAGCGCTTGAAAAGGCGCGTCATTTGTCGCCGGAAGAGGCGCCGGTTGCGGCCGTTCTCGCCGGTTCGACCGTACATTGGGCGGAGAAATAGACCATGTGGAACAAGCTGCAAGCGCATCATGACGCGGTCAAGGATCGTCGGTTTGAAACCATGGTTGATGCAGGCCGTGCGGCCGATTTCGTTGCAGAGACGGGCGATATGCGGCTGGACTACGCCAAAACGAACATCGACGCTGAGGGGCGCAAGCTTTTGATTGACCTGCTGGATCAGGCAGGTGTTGCGGCAAAGCGCGACGCAATGTTTAGCGGGCAGGCGATCAACGACACCGAAGGTCGCGCCGTGTTGCATACGGCCTTGCGCAATCTGGACGGCGGTCCCGTCATGGTCGATGGAGAGGACGTGATCCCCGGCGTCCGGGACACCCTGTCGCGGATGATCACCTTTTCCAAAGCCGTCCGAAATGGGACGATTGAGGGGCAGGGCGGCCCTTATACGGATGTCGTGAACATCGGCATCGGTGGCTCGGACCTTGGCCCAGCCATGGCCGTGAAGGCATTGGCACCCTATCACAATGGGCCACGGTGTCACTTCGTCTCAAACGTTGATCCCGCTGATATTGCTGAGGTTTTACGCACCTGCGACCCTGAACGCACGCTGGTCATTGTCGCATCCAAGACTTTTACCACGATCGAGACCATGACCAATGCCCGCACGGCGAAGGCCTGGATGAGCGAGAAGGTCAGCGACCCCGCCAGCCAGTTCGTCGCGCTGTCTACTGCGGATGAAAAGACCGCAGAATTTGGCATCGCACCCAACAGGGTTTTCGGGTTTGAGGACTGGGTTGGCGGGCGTTATTCGATGTGGGGGCCCATCGGCCTGTCGGTCCTATTGGCAGTTGGGGCCGATGCTTTCACTGCGTTTCTACGTGGCGGACAGGATATGGACCGTCATTTTCAAGCCGCGCGATGGCAGGAAAATCTGCCTGCGATGCTCGCTTTGGTGGGTATTTGGCACAACCAGATCTGTGGCCACGCGACCCGCGCTGTTCTGCCTTATGACAATCTTCTCATGCGGTTACCGGCCTATCTTCAACAGCTTGAGATGGAAAGTAACGGCAAAGGTGTGACGATGGAGGGTGAGAGCCTGACCATCAACTCCGGCCCTGTTGTTTGGGGTGAGCCGGGCACCAACGGGCAGCACGCATTTTATCAGCTCATCCACCAGGGCACCCGAGTTGTACCTTGCGAGTTTCTCGTCGCGGCCCGGGGTCATGAGGATGATTTGCATCACCAACACCAGCTTCTGGTTGCCAATTGTCTGGCGCAATCAGAAGCGCTCATGAAGGGTCGCGATCTGGATGAAGCACGCAGCAAGGTGGCCGGAAAATTTGAGGGGGCGGAGCTGGAACGGCAAGCAGCCCATCGGGTCTTTCCGGGGAATCGTCCAAGCATTACAATATCCTATCCGCAGCTGACCCCCCATGTTTTGGGCCAGATCATCGCACTTTATGAACACCGGGTTTTCGTTGAAGGGGTGGTCTTGGGGATCAACTCCTATGACCAATGGGGGGTTGAACTGGGCAAGGAACTTGCCACCGCACTGCAACCCGTTGTTGAGGGCAAAGAGAGTGCGGAGGGCAAGGATGGCTCAACTGCCGCACTGGTCGGATTTTTGCAGAAACATGGTGTCTGAACGCAGGTTAAGCCGTTAGTCTGCCTGCAAAAAAGAGGGCAGAGCAGATGTCAGTTGAACTTATTTCCTATGCGGTTGCGGCGCTCTTGGCAGTGGCTGCCCTGATGGATTGCAAAACCGCGCGCATCCCAAATTGGCTTATTGGGGTGATGGTCGCGCTTTTCGTCGCCAAGGTAATATTCTTCCCGCAAGCCGTTGATATCTTGTGGCAATTGGTCTTTGCGGTTTGCGTTCTGATTGGCGGTTTCGGGCTGTTCGCAACGGGCGGCTTTGGGGCAGGCGCGGTAAAGCTGATGGCGGTCACAGCGCTTTTCATGCCTTTGGATCGTCTGGGCATTCTGGGGTTGTCGCTGCTAGCGGGGATCATCATCTCTTTGTTTTTATTCGGCTTTTTGCGTAGCCTATTTGGGTCGGAGGACAGCAGTTGGAAAGTCCTGCGCGCCCGCGTCATCCCCATGGCCGTCCCCATTGGGGCGTCCGGGATTTTGGGACTTTTCGTGCTGTAACAAAGGCTTGGAGCGGGTAACGGGAATCGAACCCGTAACTGAAGCTTGGGAAGCTTTCGTGATACCTTTTCACCATACCCGCCGCCTGTTGTTGAGGTATGCCCAAGGCATCGTACTGTCAATCAGGCAAGTACAGAACCCGTTCGCTTTCCGTACACAAACCATACACAAACTATGCGGACCGATGCCTTAACGGGCATTTACCACCTTTTGACCCAGAGGTCGGGTTTTCCTGACTATGGGGAGAACACAAGCTGACCTAGGGTCGCAGGGAATTATTGGGATACGTTCCCCCGTTTTTGATTGGGCTCGTGCGTCATGGTGTTTGCGTTTTTGAACCGCCTTTTGGCGGACCCATTGTTGCTGTTTGGTGTCATCTCTGGCGTGCTGAGCGTTTATGCGTACTTCCCCTATATTCGTGATACGATTGCTGGACGCACCAAACCAGAGCGCGCGTCCTGGCTGATCTGGTCGGTGCTTGGGTCGATCGCGCTGGCCAGCCAGATAGCCGAAGGGGCCAGCACATCGCTTTGGTTTGCTGTGGTGCAGGTCAGCGGCACTGTCATCGTGTTTTTGTTGTCGATCACGAAAGGACATGGTGATTATCTGTGTCGTCGCAACCGTTTGATCCTGCCAGTGGCCGGGGCGGGACTTGTGTTGTGGTATCTGACAGATGTCCCGGCCTTTGCGTTGGTCATCACGATCAGCATCAGTTTGATGGCAGGTGGCGTAACGATCTGGAAAGCCTATCGCGATCCGGGCAGTGAAACCATGACCACATGGTTGGTGTCGTTGGCGGCGGCATGGTTTGCGGTGCTGTCGGTGGGCGCGTTGGATTGGTTCATGTTGGCCTATCCGCTGTATCTGCTGGCGCTTTATACTGGGATCGTCGCGGCCATGACATTTGGGCGCGTCACGGGGCAGGCGCCGTTTGTCGATGATTTTGTCTGGTATTCACGTCGCGCCCAACAGGGCTATGTGATGCCGCCAAAACTGCCAGTTCCTGTTCCCGCAGAAAAGTCCGTTTTGGCTGCCGCCTGAAAGGGGGTTGCAGCCGGGCTCGAATTGCGTAACTTTCAAGTTACGTAACTTGAGGATTACCAATGGAGCCGGTTCTGGCAGCTTCTGAAAATGACGATGTCATGGATGCGCTTGGCAATGATGTCCGGCGAGAGATCATCGCGATTCTGGCGCAGGGACCACAGCCAGCAGGCGCAATTGCGGCGCATTTTGCGATCAGTCGTCCGGCGATTTCCAAACATTTGCGACAATTGAAGGCCGCAAGACTGATCGCCGTTGACCGACATGGCACGCGGCAGGTTTATCGGCTGGATAACCATGGCTTTGATACGGCGCGGGCCTGGCTGGATCAATTCTGGCCCGAGGCATTGCAGCGGTTCCGGATGGTGGCCGAAAACACCTATGAAAGGGGCGGCAATGACTGAGGTGCTTGTGCATGAGGTGGCGCTGCGCTGCTCGGTCGAGCATGCGTTTGCCGTTTTCACCGCAAAGGTCGATCTTTGGTGGCCTCGTGGGCATCGCAAGCTGGACGGGTCGGTTCTGCGGCACGAGGCCCATGAAGGTGGCAGATTGTTCGAACGCGCGCCCAATGGTGAAGAGTTCGTACTGGCCGATGTGCTGGTCTGTGATCCGCCGCATGAGCTGCGGCTGGCATGGCATCCGGGCAAGATCACGGCCCCTACGCAGACGGTGATCACCTTTACCGCACAGGGCCCGCATGAGGCGGTTGTGCGCGTCGAACATACCGAAGGTGCGGCCGCATTGGGCGCGCATTGGAGCAGCCGTGCAGCGCTGTTCAACAACGGCTGGACCAAAGTGCTGGCCGCACTCAGCACATTTATCGAAAGGGAAGAAGATGCTTGAATTTGCGGGATTGAACTGGCTGGCCATTCTGGCCTGTGTGATTGTCGGACAGATTGTGTTGACGGTCTGGTTTGCGGTGATCTTCGCTGATCCCTGGGCCAAGGCCTATGGCGCGGCAGACAAGGCACAACATACCGCTGAGGTGCCGATGTACACCTACGGCATCGGGCTGGTCTGCATGATCCTGCTAAGCCTTGGGCAGGCTGTTCTGCATGCCTCTGTGGGGGTAAGCAGCCTTGGCGCGGGGCTGATGGTGGGTCTGTTTGTCGCGGTGATGTTCTGCGTTGCGACGGCGCTGCCGGGCTATGCATTCTTGCTGCGTTATGGGGCCTTCAAACTGGCCATTGGCGCGCAGGTTCTGGTGATCCTGCTGCACGCCATCATCCTGTCGGTCTGGACTTAGCCACGCCGCCTGCGTCGCCGTCCGCCACCATCCTCGCCGCCCGTGTTGTGGTTTGCCGCCGGAAGGTCGACGATGGAATTCAGGATCGGGAAAGGTTCAACCGCGTTTGGAATGTTGGACGCGTTGACAAAATGTTCCTGAAAGCGCGGCTCGATCGCGGTTTCGATCTTGTGGATCTTGTGGACGGTTTCTTCGATTTCGGTTCGAGCGGTGGTATTCAGCAGCGCAATGCGCGCGCCGGTGCCTGCGGCGTTGCCCGCAGATGTCACCTTGTCCAGCGGCGCATCGGGGATCATGCCCAGCACCATGGCGTGTTTGGGTGAGATATTCGCGCCAAAAGCCCCGGCGAGGACAACGCGGTCGACTTTGTCGATGTCGAACTTGTCCATCAACAGGCGCGCACCGGAGTAGAGCGCTGCCTTGGCCATCTGGATTTCGCGGATGTCGCGGTTGGTAACGGTGATGCGTGGGCCACCATCAGCCGTGCCGTCATGGATGAGATAGCTGTTGGTGCGGCCATCAGGAAAGCAATTGGCGCTGCCGGTTTGTTCGGCGGATCCGATCAGGCCCGGTCCGTCAACGATCCCGGCCATGCGCATCTCTGCCACGATCTCGATAATGCCGGATCCGCAGATGCCGGTGACACCTGTCGTTGCGGTCTCTGCCGCGAACTTGGGGTCATCGGACCAGAGGTCACACCCGATGACCTTGAAGCGGGGCGTTTTGGTGGCGGGGTCAATTTCAACCCGCTCAATCGCGCCCGGTGCTGCGCGTTGGCCGCTGCTGATCTGCGCGCCCTCAAAGGCGGGGCCGGTCGGGGACGAGCAGGCAAGCACCTTGTGCTTGTTGCCCAGAATGATCTCTGCATTGGTGCCGACGTCCACGACAAGCACGAGGTCCTCGGATTTGTCGGGTGCCTCTGACAGGGCGACAGCCGCCGCATCCGCGCCGACGTGACCCGCGATGCAGGGCAGCATGTAGACCCGCGCGGCAGGGTGCAGGTTGAGGTCCAGCTCCAGCGCGCGCAACGACAGCGATTCAGAGGTCGCGAGGGCAAATGGGGCCTGTCCCAGCTCAAACGGGTCGATACCCAGAAAGAGGTGGTGCATGACGGGGTTACAGACAAAGACCGCGTCAACGATGAGGTTGCGGTCAATGCCCGCTTCGGCCGCGATATTCACAAAGAGGCTGTTCATGCCCTCGCGGACGGCGCGCGTCATCTCTTCGGCACCAGAGGCGTTCATCATGCCGTAGCTGACGCGCGACATCAGGTCTTCGCCAAAGCGGATTTGCGGGTTCATGACCCCGGATGAGGCCACAACATCGCCCGTGTGCAGATCGCACAGATGCGCGGCGATGGTGGTCGAACCAAGGTCCACCGCAAGGCCATAGATAGAGCCATCGTAGAAGCCGGGCCAGACCTGCATGATGCGCGGCGAGAAGGTCGCATCCCCAAGGTGGACCGCGCAAGTGACCTTCCATTCGCCTTTGCGCAGCGCCGGTTGCAGGGATTTGAGCACGCCAAGGTCAGCCTCAAGCGCGGGCAGGTCCCAGTCACGGCGCAGCGCGGTGATCAACCGCTCCAGATCGCCAGAGGGGTCGTGCATGTCGGGTTCAGCGACCTCGACATAGTAAAGCCGAGTGGAGGGGTTGAGCGTGATGTCGCGTGCCTCGGCCCGTTTGCGCACGACCTGCTTGTGGACCTGGCTTTCGGCGGGCACATCAATCACGACGTCCTTT
Source organism: uncultured Paracoccaceae bacterium (assembly GCA_947493335.1). GTDB lineage: Bacteria > Pseudomonadota > Alphaproteobacteria > Rhodobacterales > Rhodobacteraceae > CANMYO01. The sequence goes on from CANLQO010000001.1 coordinate 1,161,477, forward strand.
TGCACCGTGGCCTGACAGCCGAGGCGGCGGCCCTTTCTCAGGCCGCGAATGTCGTCATAACGCTGTTCGGTGCTGTTCCATTCCGAAAGCGCGTCAGGTGCGACCGTCAGCCCGTGTTTGGGAAACTCTCCCACGCCCGGCGTGATCTGGCATTTGGAGCAAATCCCACGCCCGCCGCAGACACTATCAAGGTCTACGCCCAACTGCCGCGCTGCAGTCAGGATCGGTGTGCCGACGGGGAAGTGCCCTCGCTTGCCGGAGGGGGTAAAGATGACGAGGGGATCGTTGCTCATGCCTGGCCTTTTTGTCGCGTTGCGAGGAACTTAGCGGGTTCCAACCGCAAAAGAAGGCCAATTCCCGGCATAATGATTATGCGCAGCGGCATGGTTGCCCTAGCGCAGCAGGTCCGTGCCCCAAAGCCAGACGCCAAGCGGAATGGGCGCGACACCAAGTGCGAGCGTCAAAAGCATCCAGCCGGGGTGGAAAAGGCGGCTGATTCCGGCAACCATCAAAATGCCGCCGCCACCGCCGATCACGACAGATCCGGGCAAGTTGATCAGAGCGGCAATCATCAGGTAGCGCCAGTCAACCAGCATCCGCGCAAGTGGCTTTGGCAATGTCGTGGTAAGACCGTCCAGCCGATCCCGCGGGGCCTGTGTTTTGATCCGGTCGATCATGGCGCAGAGCCGCAAGAGGCGAAGATCGCGCAGGACCCGGTGCAGCCAGTCGAGCGAGACGAGCCGCCCGAAGATGAATGCCATGAACAGCCCGGCAACAGTGGCCAAAAAGACGAAGGGGGCGACGCGCGCACCTTCCATCAACAATAGTGCTGCGCCAATCTCAACACCCGGCATGAAGGGGATGGCAATCAGGATGGCGTACCCAAGAAGCACAAGCGCCAATAGACCAAGCATCATTTGGCTGCCGCCAATCCCGGTCATCGTCATGGCCTGCAATGTGATCCATTCATAGAATTGCAGACCAACCCAGGCGAAGGCCACGGCAATGCCGACCCGGATCGCCAGTCGTGGCAGGCTTTGGCGCCAAGGTGGCGGAAGGGTCGGCGGTGGCTCGCGCATCCCGTGATGTTGCGCCCAAGATGTGGTGGACACAAGCGCGCAAACGTCAATTTGTCCTTTCGCAGGTGCGGCATCCGTGCAATAGGGACGTGCCAACGGGATTGAGCCAGGAGACAGGTCCATGCAGATTCGTGAGGCACTCACCTTTGATGATGTTTTGCTGGTGCCGGGGGCCTCTGCGGTCCTGCCGTCGACCGCCGACACCACGACGCGGGCCACGCGCGGCATCACCATGAACATCCCACTTTTGTCGAGTGCTATGGACACGGTGACCGAAGGCCGGATGGCGATCGCCATGGCGCAGGCGGGTGGCATGGGGGTTGTGCACAAGAACCTGAACGTCGAAGAGCAGGCCAAGGAAATCAGGCGGGTTAAACGTTTTGTCTCTGGCACCGTTTATAACCCCGTCACCCTGACGCCGGATCAGACACTGGCGGATGCCAAGGCCCTGATGGAGCGGTATCGCGTGACCGGTTTCCCGGTGGTAGGGCCAGAGGGGCGCGTGGTGGGGATCGTCACCAACCGCGATATGCGGTTCGCGACCGATGACAAGACGCCGGTCAGCGTGATGATGACCTCGGACAATCTGGCGATGCTGAAAGAGCCTGCTGATCTGGATGAGGCGCGCAGCCTGATGCAAGCACGCCGGATCGAAAAGCTTCTAATCACGGATGGTCAGGGCAAGCTGACCGGGCTTTTGACGTTGAAGGACAGCGAGCAGGCTGTGCTGAACCCGATGGCCTGCAAGGATGAGCTTGGCCGGTTGCGCGTGGGTGCCGCGACCGGTGTCGGCGATAGCGGCTATGAGCGGTCGCAAGCGCTGGTCGAAGCCGGCGTTGATATGATCGTTGTGGATACCGCGCATGGTCATTCCGAAGGGGTGGCCAAGGCGGTGGAGCGGATCAAAACCCTGTCGAATGACGTGCAAATTGTCGCCGGAAACGTGGCCACAGGTGCCGCGACCGAGGCGCTGATTGGTGCAGGTGCTGATGCGGTCAAGGTCGGGATCGGCCCCGGGTCGATTTGTACCACGCGCATGGTGGCTGGTGTTGGCGTGCCGCAGTTGACAGCGATTATGGATTGCGCGGCGGCAGCGGGCGATGTGCCGGTGATTGCAGACGGTGGCATCAAGTTTTCTGGTGATTTCGCCAAGGCGATTGCAGCGGGCGCGTCCTGCGCCATGGTCGGATCGATGATTGCCGGTACCGATGAAAGCCCCGGAGAAGTCATTTTGTATCAGGGCCGTAGCTTCAAAAGCTACCGGGGCATGGGATCACTTGGCGCGATGGCAAGCGGATCGGCGGACCGGTATTTCCAGAAAGAGGCCGCCAGCGACAAGTTGGTGCCCGAAGGGATTGAGGGTCAGGTGCCCTACAAAGGGTCCGCGCATGCGGTCGTGCATCAGCTGGTCGGCGGTTTGCGCGCCGCAATGGGCTATACCGGCAATGCGACAGTGGCCGACATGCGGACCAATTCATCTTTCGTCAAGATCACCGGTGCCGGGCTGAAGGAAAGTCATGTGCATGACGTTCAGATCACGCGCGAAAGCCCGAACTATCGTATTGGGTAGGTTTATCAGCATGTTGGATGCTGTACCTCATGTAGCGCGATGACGCCCGCTGCGCGATATGCCGCCGCGATTGAGGTGTTGGATCTGATCCAATCTGGGCGACCTGCCGAACAGGTCCTGACGACTTGGGCACGCCAGAACCGCTTTGCCGGGTCCAAGGATCGCGCCGCGATCAGAGACCATGTTTATGATGTCCTGCGTCAAAAGCGCAGCGTTGCAGCACGCGGCGGCGGGACCGATGGCCGCGCCCTGATCCTCGGGCTGCTGCGCGCGCAAGGCTCGGAAGTTGATGAGGTTTTTGGCGCCGGGGGGTACGGACCGACGGCTCTTTCCCCGGCCGAAAAATCCGGTGGTCGAGAACCATCGGCAGGGGACGAAGCCGCCGATTTGCCCGATTGGCTGTGGCCGATGTGGTGCGATGATCTTGGTGCGGATGCGGTCCGGGTGGCCGACCTCTTGCGACACCGTGCCGGCGTGCATTTGCGGGTCAACCTGCGGCGCAGTTCTCTGGCGCAGGCACAAGCGATATTGGCGGAGGATGCGATCACGACCCGCCCCATTGATGGGATCAGAACTGCATTGGAAGTCCTTGAAAACCCAAGGCGAATTGGTGTCAGCCGCGCGCTGAAAGTGGGGTATGTGGAACTGCAGGATGCTGCATCGCAAAGGGCGATGCTGACACTTGCCGACCTCGCGCCGCAAAGTGTCCTGGATTATTGCGCCGGTGGCGGTGGCAAAGCGCTTGCTCTTGCGGATTTGTGCGAGGCGCAGATCACCGCCCATGACATTGCCGCCAAACGGATGGCCGATATCCCCTTGCGCGCCGCACGGGCCGGTGTGAAGATTGCTTTGCAGGCGCCTGTTACAAAAGAGAAATTTGATCTGGTGCTTTGCGACGCACCATGTTCTGGCAGCGGCACCTGGCGCAGGACACCGGATGCAAAGTGGGCGCTGACGGCCGCGCGGTTGCACGACCTGACGCAGATGCAAAGGGATGTCATTCGCAGTGGCGCAGAGCGGGTCGCGCCAAACGGATATTTGGCCTATGCGACCTGTTCAGTCTTGCGCGCAGAGAACGAGGCGGTTGTCGACGATTTTCTGGCCGAAAACACCGGTTTTTCATGCGAAACGATGGAACCCCAACAATTGAGCCCCTTAAACGATGGGTTTTTTCTTGCGGTTCTGAGGCGGGTCTGATTGCCTGAAACGCAGGCGCAGAACGCGCTTAAGAATTGATTAAGCTCTTTGCGCTAGCAAGGCCCAAAGTTAAGGGGCATCGATTTGGACGCAGATCAAAGGCAGCTTCGCAATCTGGTGAAGACAGACAGGCGGCGCGGACCACCGGTGTGGGTATTCGTGGCCGTCAGCGTATTTGCTGTGGTCGTGGCGTTGGTGATCTCGCAACCTTTTCTGCAGGTAGGTTTGGGCGTATTTGCGGTGGCTTTGGCGGGCATCGCGATCATTTCGACCCGCTGGCCTGATGCGCTGAACCCTACGCGCAAAAAGGAACATCGCGAAAAAGCGGCGATGGATGACGCCGTCCGCGCGCTGATCAGTCACGATTCCGATCCTGCGTTCCTGACCGATGCAGAGGGCGAAATCCGCTTTGCCAACGCGGCTGCAGAAGAACGATTTGGCGAATCGAGCATGGATCATCTGACGGTGCCGTTCAGCCAAATCCTCGCCAATCCCGAGGTGGCGCTTTATCGGTTGCAGAACCGTGCCTTTACGGTTGGCTCTGCCAAAGAAGACCTTTCAACCCGGAATGGTCAGTTCCGCCTGTCCGTCGTGCAGGTCTCTGATGACGCGCAACTGTGGCGGCTGGATGATACGGGGAAAGGGGCACGTGCAGCCGGTCGGGCGGCGGACACGCTGACCTTGCCGATGATGACCGTGGGCCCGTCCAATGCGATCCTTTACATCAACGATGCCTTTCGAAAGTTGCTTGGACGGCGGCCAAAGTCAGTCAAGGACGTCTTTGGCGCGACGGATGTCACAAGCGGTCAGGTTCTTTCGGTACAAACCGAAACCGGGTCAGAGGATGTTCTGGTTGCGATCGTGAATGGTGCCGCAGGCCGGCGCGAGTTTTATGCGCTTCCGACGCAAGACGGGGTAACCCAAATTGCGCGACCGTTGGCCGGAGGATGGGATGCAATCGAGGATCTGCCGGTCCCGCTGTTGAAGATCGCCGATACCGGGCAAATCCTTGCGTCAAACCGCGAAGCGCGGGCTCTCTTGGGGATTGACGAAACCCGCGATCAATCGGTGCAGGATATTCTTGATGGCCTTGGCCGACCGATCCAGGATTGGCTGCGTGAAGCGGTGAACGGGCAGGGTGGGAACGTTTCTCAGTTCCTGCGCGGGCGCGGGGCGCACCACGAAACCTTCGTGCAGGTCACGCTGAACAGGGCCACGGGCAGGGACGGGCCGCAACTGATCGCGGTGCTGAACGATGTCACCGAGCTCAAGACGCTCGAAGCGCAATTTGTCCAAAGTCAGAAAATGCAGGCGATCGGCCAGTTGGCGGGTGGTGTAGCGCATGATTTCAACAATTTGCTGACGGCCATCTCGGGGCATTGCGACCTGTTGTTGCTGCGACATGATCAGGGTGACCAGGACTACGGTGACCTGATCCAGATCCATCAAAACGCAAACCGCGCGGCGAGCCTTGTTGGCCAGTTGCTGGCGTTTTCGCGAAAGCAAAACTTGCAGCCGGAGCGGATTGACCTGCGCGATACACTGGCCGATCTGACCCATTTGCTGAACCGGCTTGTCGGCGAAAAGGTCAGCCTGACATTGGATCACGATCCCGATCTCGCTTGTATCAAAGCCGACAAACGGCAGCTTGAACAGGTAATGATGAACCTTGTGGTCAACGCCCGCGACGCGATGCCCAAGGGCGGTGAAATCAAGGTCAAGACTGAGAACGTCGTCGTCGAACGGGTGATGGAGCGTGACCGCGCGACGATTCCGCCGGGCGAATATGTCGTGGTCAAGGTCATCGATGAAGGCCATGGGATTCCCCCAGAACGCCTGCCCAAAATCTTTGAACCTTTCTACACAACCAAGCGCACGGGCGAGGGGACGGGGCTTGGTCTTTCAACGGTTTACGGGATCGTCAAGCAAACCGGCGGTTTCATTTTTGCCACCAGTGACATGGCCACCGGGACAGAATTTCAGTTGATGTTCCCCGCACATACCTTGCCGGTTGCCGAAAGCCTGCCGGTGGTTGTTGAACAGCCCCGCCCGAAATCGGATGCCGGTGATGGCGTCGTGCTGTTGGTAGAAGACGAGGCACCAGTGCGCGCCTTTGCCAGCCGTGCGCTGCAACTGCGCGGATATACGGTGCTGGAGGCGGATAGCGCTGAAGCCGCGCTTGAGTTGTTGGAGGACAAGGACCTGAACGTCGATATATTCGTGACTGATGTCATCATGCCCGGCATGGATGGCCCGACCTGGGTGCGTGAGGCACTGGTCGACCGGCCAGACACGAAAGTGGTATTTGTGTCGGGTTACGCAGAGGATGCATTCTCGGACACGGATGACCGAATTCCGAATTCGGTGTTTTTGCCAAAGCCTTTTTCACTGACGGAGTTGACATCAACCGTTCAAGGACAACTTCACTGAGGCTGAGAGGCTGAGAGGCTGAGAGGCTGAGAGGCTGAGAGGCTGAGAGGCTGAGAGGCTGAGAGGCTGAGAGGCGACGGCTGCTGAGGGTCTATAGTCGGATCAGCCACTGTGCTTTGGCTGCATTCAGTTTCATGAACCAATCCAATTCAATTGGAACACGACGCGTTGGCATCAATGGTCGCGCCACCAAAACTGGCAACGCCGTCAGCTCTCTCCCAGGATCGCGGTCAGATGTGCGGCAGAACCTGTCAGTGCTGCATAGTCATCCTCGATCACACTAACCGAAAAGTTCCCCATGAAACCGGCGAAACGGCCCTTGTCGCGGAAGGCTTCGCCAAAGCCGAAGGCCTGAAGGTGGGGCGCAAATGCGCGGGCCACGCCGCCTGCCAGATAAACCCCGCCAAACGGCAGTTGCACCAACGAGAGATTGCCCGCGACCGTCCCAAGAATACGGGTGAAAATCCGCGCGGCCTCTGCGCTGCGCGGATCACTCCCGTTGGCGCAGGCGGCCATGATATCGGCGGCCGATGCCTCGCGCGGGTCGCGTTCTTCCTGTCCCAGAAAGGCATAGACCCGTTCCAGACCGCGGCCGGACAACACGTCCTCGATCGCGGGAAACCCATGCGCGCTGGACACAAATTGGCAAAGCCGCAACTCCTGCTCCGTCCGGATCGGCAAGTTGGCGTGCCCGCTTTCGGATGGTGTCACCAACCGTCCGTGGTCGGTGTCAAAAACCGGTGCCGCGTTAAACCCCGTGCCAACGCCAATGACGAGTTTTGCAGCATTGGCCCCGGCATCGACACCGGTCAGGATCGTCCGCACATTTTCAGCCGCCAAATACCCAAGGGCATGTCCTTGGGCTTGCAAATCATTCAGGATTGCCACCGTTTCTGATCCGGTGGCGCGCGCAAGCGTTTCCTTGTCGATGGTCCAGTCGAGGTTGGTCATCGACGCGCGCCCGTCCCGCACCGGGCCCGCAACCGCCACACAGGCGGCACGTGCATCCACGCCGTCTTCGTCTTTGACATATTGACGGATGACACTCTCCAGACCCGGAAAATCAGTGTTGCGATAGCGGCGGATCGTCTCGGTCCGGATCGCACGACCTTCGGCCAATGCAACACGGGTGTTTGTCCCGCCGATGTCGGCAACAAGACTATAGGTATTGGCGGCGTGTTTTGGCATGTGGCTGTCCTTAGCGGGCGATGGCGGCTTTGAGGTCATGGTAAGAGGCTTTGGGCGTCCGGGTCTGGGTGTCGAAGTCAACATGAACCAGTCCGAACCGCTTTTCGTAACCAAACGCCCATTCGTAGTTATCCAGGAGCGACCAGTAGAAGAAGCCTTGCAGATTGACGCCTGCTGCAATGGCCGCGTGCATCGCGTCAAGATGGGCGCTGATATAGCTGCTGCGCTGCGGGTCAAATACGGCCCCGTTTTCAACGACATCATCCCACGCCATGCCATTTTCGGTCACAAATACCGGCATGTCGCCGACGTAATCCTGTTTCAGCATCAAGAGCATATCGCGCAGGCCGTCAGGATAGACCTCCCAACCCATTTGGGTTTTGTCGAGCGGACCAGCGACTGAGCCAACATGCGGCCAAGGCGTATCGGGTGCCGCAACGATATTGGAGCGCGTGTAGTAATTGACGCCCAGAAAATCCATCGGCTGGCTGATTTCGGCCATATCGTCTTGCCAGCCATCCGGCATATGGGGCGCGAAGCCTTCAAGTGCTGCATCGGGATAGCTGCCTTTGGTCGCGGCCTGAATGAACCAACGGTTGTAAATCGCGTCCTGCCGCGCGGCGGCGGCGCGGGTTTCGGGCTTGTCATCGGCGGGTTGCGCATATTCGAAATTTAGCACGATACCGCAATTTTTCATGCCCTTGGCCCGCAGGCGCGACATGCCGACACCATGGGCCTTCATGACGTGATGCATCGCGCGAGACGCCGCGCGAATGTCCCGCAGACCCGGCGCATGATGGCCCAGATAGTGAGAGAGGTAGGCAACGCACCAGGGTTCGTTGAGCGTCGCGATCGACTGCATCCGGTCGCCGATGCGATCCGTGATGACATCAACGAAATCGCCAAACCGGTGGGCGATGTCCGGGTGGGTCCAACCGCCCAGATCGGCTAGGGCAGAGGGCATTTCCCAGTGATAGAGGGTCTGAAAGGGTTTCAACCCGCGGTCCAGAATGGCGTCTGTGAGGCGGTCGTAAAAGTCGAGGCCCTCGGGGTTCACGGCTACACCATCGGGCATGACCCGCGCCCAGCTGGTGGAAAAGCGATAAGCGTCCATGCCCGCATCAACCAAGAGATCAAGATCGCTTTCAAACCGGTGGTAATGGTCGCAAGCAATTGCGCCATCCTCGGCCCGCTCCACATTGCCGGGACCTGCGGCAAAGGTATCCCAATGGGTCGAACCCGCACCGCCGAAACTGTGACCTTCGATCTGGTATGCCGCCGTCGCGGCCCCAAAGAGGAACGCTTCGGGAAAGTCGGACCTGTTGCGCATGTGGCTTCCTTAGGTTGGGGCGGGCCCGGTGGACTGGCCCACCGTCAACTCTGCCTCGAGCAGGGTATGCACAGGGCTTTTGTCGGGTTGCGCGATTTTCTGCAAGAGCATTGCGGCAACTTGACGGCCAGCGTCCCGGACGGATGACCGGGTGGCCGTGAAGATTGGCACATCCCCGCCATTGGGCAGGTAGGACAACCGGTCATCATGCGTGATGATCGAGACATCCCGCCCCATGCGCAGACCCTTTTCTTCTATCGCCCGCCGAACGCCCAGCGCGATGATCATCGACGAGGTCAGGATCGCAGTCGGTGGCGCCGGCATCTCGAGCATGGTGCGAGTGGTGGTGTAGCCGAAATCCTCTGTCATTTCATCGGCGTGCATCAGCGCAGGATCGGGTGCGATGCCGTGATCGTTCAAGGCATCTTCAAATCCGCGACGGCGACGCATGGCGAAATCCATCTGCTCGTTTCCGTTAAGCAATGCAATCCGCCGGTGCCCCAGATCAAAGAGGAAATCGGTGGCCCGACGGAAGGCCGAGCGGTTGTTCACGTCCAGCCAAGAGTAGGGCATGGCAACACCGCTGGCGCGGCCATGGACCACAAAGGGCAGGTCAAGTTCGTGCAGTAGCGGGATACGCGGGTCGTCCATGCGCGGGGCATGCACGACGACGCCATCAACGGCGCGGCGGGATTTGAGGCTTTGGTAGACCCGATGTTCGTCTTCGTCGTCATTCAGGACCGACAGGATCATCTCATAACCCTGGCGGGCATATTCCTCACCCGCGCCCGCGATAAAGTCGGCGAAGATCGGGTTCACCATCTCGTGGCTTTTGGTGGTGGGGATGACGTGACCAATCGCAAGCGCCTTGCCGGTCGCCAGCCCCTTGGCGCGGGTACTTGGGGCATAGTTGAACTGCTCTGCCGCAGCCATGACACGCTGGCGCGTGCTTTCGGACACTTCGGGATAACCATTCAACGCACGGCTGACGGTGGTTTGGCTGAGGCCCAGTTGCGAAGACAATTCTTTCAGGTTCATTTGGCCAAAGTCACCCAAAGCGCTATGAATCTCAAGGGCCAAAATCGATTTAGAACTGCGAATTTGCTGCAGCGGCCAAAAATTCGCGCTTTTCATGTTCTGTCTAGATCAGTTGGAAACGGTTTTATTTTGTTGACTTGTGGCAGCAGATGCCGGAACTTGGGGGCACTTCAAAGCGCTTTGGATTGATTCCATGGCGCGGAAGATCGTGATGTGCGCGGCAGACGCGCAAATGGGAGGATACTTATGAAAACGAAACTTTATGCCGGCGTTGCTGCGGCTGCCTTGCTGGCAGGACCGGCTGTGGCAGACGGCCATCTGGTGTTCGCGCCGGGCGAAGGTCCGTTCAACTGGGACAGCTACAATGCCTATGCGGCCAACGCCCCTGACCTAAGCGGTCAGTCCGTGACGGTATTCGGCCCATGGCTGAGCCCGGAAGACGAGATTTTTTCCAGCGTTCTGGCCTACTTTGAAGAGGCGACCGGTGCAGACGTGACCTACACCGGCTCTGACGGGTTTGAGCAGCAGATCGTGATCGACGCGCAGGCGGGTTCCCCGCCCAACATCGCCGTCTTCCCGCAGCCCGGTCTGGCCGCAAACCTTGCTTCGCAGGGTCTGTTGTCGCCTTTGGGTGATGAGGCCGCGAACTGGGTCAAGGACAACTATGCGGCTGGTTCGTCCTGGGTTGATCTTGGCACATACGCCAACGCCGAAGGCAATGATGAGTTCTATGGCTTCTTCTACAACGTCAACGTGAAGTCGCTGGTTTGGTATGTGCCAGAGAACTTTGAAGACGCGGGCTATGAGATCCCTGACACCATGGAAGGGCTGATCGCGCTTTCCGAAGAGATGATCGCCAACGGTGACACGCCGTGGTGCATCGGTCTGGGTTCGGGTCCGGCAACGGGTTGGCCTGCAACCGACTGGGTTGAGGACATCATGCTGCGCACGCAGTCGCCAGAGGACTATGACAAGTGGGTCAGCAACGAACTGCCGTTTAACGACCCCAAAGTCATCGAGGCAATCGACACCTTTGGCATGTTCGCCAAAAATGACGACATGGTTGCAGGTGGTGCAGGGGCCGTTGGGTCGACCGACTTCCGCGACAGCCCTGCCGGTCTCTTCTCTTCGCCGCCACAGTGCTACATGCACCGTCAGGCGTCCTTTATCCCGGCCTTCATGCCAGAGGATGTTGTGATCGGTGAAGATGCGGACTTCTTCTACTTCCCGTCTTTCGCTGGCAAGGATCTGGGCAACCCGGTTCTGGGTGGCGGCACGCTGATGGCCGTGACCGATGCAAGCGACGCAACGATGGAATTGATGAAGTTCCTGCAAGAGCCGCTGGCACACGAAGTGATGATGGCGCAGACCGGCTTCCTGACACCGCACTCTGGTGTGAATCTGGACGCCTACAAGGATGCGGCATTGCGCGGGCAGGGCGAAATCCTGCTGAACGCAACCACGTTCCGCTTCGACGGCTCTGACCTGATGCCCGGCGCGATTGGCGCAGGCACCTTCTGGACCGGTATGGTTGACTATGTCGGTGGTGCATCCGCCGAAGACGTCACCAACGCGATCCAGGACAGCTGGGACGCGCTGAAGTAAGCGTGTGAGTGAAAACAACGGGTGGCGCAGCATGTCCTGCGCCGTCCGCCCCAACGCCGGTTGGGACCACTTTCAGAATTGGGGGGACTGACTATGCATCCTGCATTGCTAGGACTGGTGACCGTTGCCATCGGCGTCGGTGGATGTATCGGATACTTTTACGGCGCAAACCTGTTTCTTGATAAGGTTCTGCTGCCTGCCAAAGGCCCCAACGCCGGGCGCAACATCAATCGCGCCAATCAGATACGGCCCTGGCTGTTCCTTTTTCCCGCACTGCTCGCCCTTGGCCTTTATCTGGCCTATCCGGTGTTCGCGACCCTGCGGTTGAGCCTGCTGGAACGGTTGCCGGGCAATCAATATGCATTTGTCGGTTTGGACAATTACACCCAGATGTTCGCTGAGCCGAAGTTCTGGGAGGCGATGAAGAACAACGTCATGTGGCTGATCGTGGTGCCGGCGGCCTCGACCGGGTTTGGTCTTTTGGCGGCTCAGTTGACCGACCGGCTGCGCTGGGGCAGCATCGCCAAGTCGATCATCTTTATGCCGATGGCAATCTCGCTGGTGGGTGCCGCGGTGATCTTTAAGCTGGTCTACGAGGCCCGGCCCGAGGATGTGGCGCAGATCGGTGTGCTGAACCATTTGTACCTGAACTATTTTGGCGGGTTGGAGCCGCAGCAGTGGCTGACCAATCCGTTCTGGAACAATTTTTTCCTGATGATTGTGCTGGTTTGGATTCAAACCGGTTTCGCGATGGTGATCCTTTCGGCAGCGCTCCGCGGCATTCCCGAAGAGACGGTCGAGGCGGCGATTATCGATGGTGCCAACCCGTTGCAGATTTTCTTCAAGATCAAGATCCCGCAGATCATGTCGACCATCGTGGTGGTCTGGACCACGATCACGATTGCCACGCTCAAGGTCTTTGACATCGTCTTTGCGATGACCAACGGACAATGGGAAACCCAGGTTTTGGCCAATTACATGTACGACAAGCTGTTCCGTGCCAATGATTGGGGTGTGGGGTCAGCCGCCGCGATGATCATCATGCTGATGGTGACCCCTATTCTGTGGTGGAACGTGCAAAACGCCCGTAAGGAGATGCGCTGATGGAAAATATGGCCGGACAAAAACCCGCTGTCGTCATTGCCCTGAACCTGTCGGTCGTGCTGCTGGTGCTGCTGTGGATTTTCCCGACGCTAGGTCTGTTTGTGTCGTCCTTTCGGACGGGCGATCAGATCACAACGTCGGGCTGGTGGGCAGCTTTGTTCCCGGCAGAGCAGACGTTGCAGGTCCGCGCGCAGGACCCCGATGATTTCCGTGTGGATGCGGGCAATGGCGTCTTTGTGGTCGAGGGCAATGTCTTTGTCGAAGGGTTGGGTGATCCTTTGCCGATCGACAGTTGGGGCACATCTTCGCGCGCGATCGACGCCTATCAGGTCGGAGAGACCGCCGATTTGGGTGATGGCGAGACCATGACCCTTGCTGAAGACGGGTCCTACATCTGGCAAGGTGATGATGACCAGATTTCCGGCCGCGCCCAGCGGATGTTTATCAATGCGACGGTGCCACCGGATTTCACGCTCGATAATTACAAGTTCGTGCTGTTCAATCCCGAAAACGCAGAGGGCATGGCCAAGGCGTTCTTCAACACGCTCACGGTGGTGATCCCCGCGACAATCATCCCGATCCTGATCGCGGCTTTTGCGGCCTATGCGCTGGCATGGATGGATTTCCCGGGTCGCGCGCTGTTGATTGCGGCTGTTGTTGGATTGCTGGTGGTGCCGCTGCAACTGGCGCTGATACCACTCTTGTCGTTCCACAACTACATCGGCATCGGTAAGGGCTATCTGGGGGTCTGGCTTGCGCATACCGGATTTGGCCTGCCGCTCGCGATCTATCTGTTGCGAAATTACATGGTGGGCTTGCCCAAGGACATCATTGAAAACGCCAAGGTCGATGGGGCGACGGATTTCCAGATCTTCACCAAGATCATCCTCCCGCTGTCGTTCCCGGCCTTGGCGTCCTTTGCCATCTTCCAGTTCCTGTGGACATGGAATGACCTTCTGGTGGCGTTGGTGTTCCTGATCGACAGTTCGGGCCAGACCACGGTGATGACCAAGCAGTTGGTGGAATTGCTGGGCACACGCGGCGGCGACTGGGAGATTCTTGCGACCTCTGCATTCGTGTCGATTGCGGTGCCGCTGGTGGTCTTCTTTTCGATGCAACGCTACCTCGTTCGCGGCCTGCTGGCCGGATCTGTGAAGTAAGGGCCTATCATGAACGTGCAAAAGGGCGCAGCCATGAAGATCGACAATACGGCCGACCGCGACTGGTGGCGTGGCGCGGTGATCTATCAGATTTACCCGCGCAGCTTTCAGGACAGCAACGGTGACGGCATCGGCGATCTGGCCGGGATCGTGCAGCGATTGCCTTACATCGCGAGCCTTGGTGTCGATGCGATCTGGATCAGCCCGTTCTTCACCTCGCCCATGAAGGACTTCGGCTATGACGTCAGCGATTATTGCGACGTCGACCCGATGTTCGGCAATCTGGCGGATTTTGATGCGGTGGTTGAAACGGCGCATGCGCTTGGCGTGCGGGTGATGATTGATCTGGTGCTCAGCCACACGTCAGAGGCGCACCCCTGGTTCACCGAAAGCCGCAAGGACAAGACCAACGCGAAGGCCGATTGGTACGTCTGGGCCGATCCCAAGCCTGATGGCACGGCGCCCAACAATTGGCTGTCGATCTTTGGCGGCTCAGCCTGGCAATGGAATGGTGAGCGGCAGCAATATTTTCTGCATAACTTTCTGGCCAGCCAGCCGGACCTCAATTTTCATTGTGCGGCGGTGCAGGATGCTTTGCTGGACGTCGCCCGGTTCTGGCTGAACCGGGGCGTGGACGGGTTCCGGCTGGATACGATTAACTTCTACATGCACGACGCGCAGTTGCGGGATAATCCGCCGCTGGCGCCGGAATTGCGTAACGCCACGATCGCGCCGCAGGTGAACCCGTATAACCATCAAGAACACCTTTACGATAAGAACCAGCCTGAAAACCTTGATTTCCTGCGTCGCCTGCGCGCCGTGATGGAACCCTTTGGCGCGGCTGCCGTGGGCGAGGTGGGCGACGCCCAGAAGGGGCTGGAGATCATGGGCGAATACACCGCCGGCGATGATCTGATGCAGATGTGTTACGCCTTTGAGTTTCTCGCCAATGATGCGCCGACCGCCGCGCAGATTGTCGAAGTGATGGAACGGGTCGACCGCGTGGCGGGCGAAGGCTGGCCCTGCTGGGCCTATTCCAATCACGATGTGAAACGACACGCGACACGCTGGGGCTACGAGGCCGCTGGCCTGCGGTTGATGACGACGCTGATGATGTGCTGGCGCGGGTCGGCCTGTATCTATCAGGGCGAAGAACTGGGCCTGACAGAGGCCGACGTCGCTTATGAGGATCTGCAAGATCCCTACGGCATCGAATTCTGGCCAGAGTTCAAGGGCCGCGACGGCTGTCGCACACCGATGGTCTGGGAAAAAAGCAATTTGCATGGTGGGTTTTCGAACGCCGGGCGGACGTGGTTGCCGGTTTCGTCGGAACACCTGCGGCTTGCTGCGGCAACGCAAGAGGATGACCCCGGCGCGCTGATCCATCACTACCGCAAGGCCATCGCGTTCCGCAGGGAACATGCCGCGTTGCGCGTGGGCGAACAGGACGGGATCAAGGCCAAGGGCGACGTTGTCTATTTCACCCGCAGCAGCAAGGATGAAACACTGTTCTGCGTCTTCAACATCAGCGACAGCCCGAGTGATTTCGACATGCCCAAGGGCAGTTGGCACCCCGTTGGCGAGGAGCTGGGCAGCGCCCATGTCTCGGCGGACGGCAAACTACATTTAGGCCCCTGGCAGGTATGCCTTGCGGTCAAACGCGCCTGAGCGCGGCACAGCATTAGAGGGAGGGACCACCCATGGCCGATCTTAAACTGACAGATGTTGCCAAGACCTACGGCGGCACGGTTGATGTGCTCAAGAACATCAATCTGGATATCAAACAGGGCGAGTTGATCGTGTTTGTGGGCCCATCCGGCTGTGGCAAGTCGACGTTGCTGCGCATGATTGCGGGTCTTGAAAAGATCACCGGTGGTGAGTTGCAGATCGACGGCACGGTGGTCAACGACATGCCGCCCGCTCAGCGCGGCATCGCGATGGTGTTCCAGTCCTACGCGCTTTACCCACACATGACCGTGCGCGATAACATGAGCTTTGCTTTGAAGTTGGCCAAGAAATCGCCCGCCGAGATTGATGAGGCGGTGAACCGGGCAGCCAAGATCCTGCAACTGGATGAATACCTTGACCGACTGCCAAAGGCGCTGTCAGGCGGGCAGCGGCAGCGGGTTGCGATTGGCCGGTCGATTGTGCGCGACCCCAAGGTGTATCTGTTCGACGAACCGCTATCGAACCTTGACGCGGCCCTGCGCGTGGCGACCCGGATCGAGATTGCACAGCTTAAGGAATCCATGCCCGACAGCACGATGATCTATGTGACGCACGATCAGGTGGAGGCGATGACGCTGGCGACCCGGATTGTGGTGCTGGCAAACAAAGGCATCGCGCAGGTGGGATCACCGCTGGAGCTGTATGAGCGGCCCGAGAACGAGTTTGTGGCGCAATTCATTGGGTCACCCGCAATGAACCTTTTGTCAGGTGAGATCGTGGAAGGTGGCGCGCAAACCACCGTCAAGCTTGATGGTGGCGGGCTGGTCAAATCGGCTGTTCCGACGCAAGAGGCCGACAAGGGCATGCGGGTCAATGTTGGTATCCGTCCCGAAGATATGATCGAAAGCAGCGGTGATGATTATGCTTTTGAGGGCAAGGTGAACATCACCGAAGCCTTGGGCGAAGTGACGTTGCTGTATTTCGACAAAGTCGGCGACAATGACGCCGTGATTGGCAAGCTGCCCGGCATTCACGCCGATCTGCGCGGCAAGTCGGTGCGCATGTCAGCCGCCCCGGAAAAGGTTCAGGTCTTCCACAACGGCAAATCGCTTTATTATCGGTAGGCCAAATCTTCTAGAAGATTTGGGTGGCGGGAGATTTTTCTAGAAAAATCTCAGAACAGAAAGCCAATAGGCCCGTTGTTGCAGATGTTGATGAAATGGCCGTCGCTGACAAGCAGGTGAAAACCGCGGCGGCGGACTTCAAGTTCAAACAAATCACGGCCAACTTCACGGTCCACATCAGCAATGCGCCGACGGATGACACCACCGTTTGATGCTGATTTGGCACGAAAAATCTGGTCAAGCCAGTCGCGCCCCAGAGGATCTGCGGTATCGGACAAGTGAGCCATCTCTGTAGCCTCCCGCATGCTGGTTAATAACCTGTTACGACGCCAGAAGGTGCAGGGCTGCCTCGGTGGCTTGGTCGGCGGGAAAGAAAAGCTCGATCTTGAAATCATCCAGCGTTTCGTCGGCAATGGTGCTGAATTGCGCGATGGTTCCAAATAGCGAAAGCCGCTGGTCACCAAACCGGTAGATTGTCGGGATCGTCGGGGCAGGGGTTGGTGAAACCGGCCCTGCGTCCTGCGACAGTTTTGCCGCAGCTGCATCCAACGCGGGCAATCCCCCTGCGGCAAGGCTTTCGGCGCGCAGGCGGATCGCGCTGTGATGCGCGACCTCCGCCCAGTTTTCAATGATCTGGGGCATCAGGTCACTGGTCGTCATGTCCAGCAGGCTGGAGCCTTCGGCCAGTCCGAAGGGTGCAAATAGTTTTCGCGCAGGGGCGTTCAGCATCCGGATCGTCCAAAGCCGATCCAGAGCAAGACCCGGATAGGGGGCGTGACGGTCAAGCATATAGCGCACCGCCTGCCGGACCGGGGCCATGGCCGCATCATCCAGCGGCGTCGCAGGAAACCGGGGGGTAAAGCCCATCGCAACCATCATCTGATTGATCGCATCCAGGGGCAGCGTCAGCACCTCACCCAGATGGGCGATCATGTCGCGGCTGGGCCGCGCCCGGCCGGTTTCCAGAAATGAGATGTGGCGGGCCGAGACGTCCGCCTCTAGCGCGAGATCCAGCTGACTAAGTCGGCGATGTTTGCGCCAAGTGCGCAGAAGGTCGGGAAATTGGGTCATGAGGCATATTAGCCCACGCGGACAGGTATGACACTTACCTGTAAGGTAATTGTTTTGCTGCACCGGGCCGGGGCAGATGGGGCATCACCCCTCAACAAAGGAGAAATGTGATGTCACCATTGTCCCAAAGCCTGCGCAAGAACGGTCTGATCATCGCTGTGATCGGCGTTCTTTTCATGCTCACAGTCTTGCCACCGTTGCATGCCGTTGCGCGCCTGTTCCTGCAGCTGGCCTATTGGCCGTTCTCAAACATTCCCGAAGCGTCCGCCGCCCCGGTCGGTCTGTTGCTTGCGATCAGTGGCGGGTTGACGGCTGGGATCGGCGCGGCAATGTGGGCGCTTGGCACCCATGTGGCCCCGGTCGCCCCGGCTGCTGCGGTGCGCGTCACGCGCATCATGGCGCTGACGTGGTTCTGCACCGATAGCCTTGGGTCTGTCATGACGGGCGCGCCTTTTAATGCGGTCCTGAACCTGACATTTCTGGCGCTGATGTTCTGGGCGGTGCGTGGGGCCGGGCAGGGGCAAACCCACCCGGCGTAACACATCAGGCGCGGCGGCGGCGTCCGGTCCGGGCGCGGCCCTCGCCCTCTTTCACGGGGGCGCGGTTGAACTTGATCCAATCACCGCCGGAGGGGTCATTGTCGGTCAGGAAATTGGCGGCGCGAATAGCCTCCATCTCTTTGCCAGCGCGCGGCTTGGTCGACCCCAGACCGAACATCTGAACAAAAGCTTCATCTTCCATGCCTTCGGGCAGGATGATTCCCGCGGCGGCAACTTCCGCCTTCTTTTCAGCGATCTTCTTGGGCCCGACAGGCAGGGCGACGGGGTTCATGATTGCACTGGTCATGCCCGCAGCCATGGCCATCGGCAGGAACGCATTGTTGATCCCGTGGCGGTTCGGCAGGCCAAAGGAAATGTTGGAGGCACCGCAGGTTGTGTTGACGCCCAGTTCCTCGCGCAAACGCCGTACGAGCGTGAACACCTGCAATCCGGCGGTGGCCATCGCGCCAATCGGCATGACCAGCGGGTCAACCACGATGTCATGCGCCGGAATGCCAAAATCGGCTGCACGTTCCACGATCTTCTTGGCCACGGCAAAGCGGACGTCAGGGTCTTCGGAAATGCCAGTGTCGTCGTTGGAAATGGCCACGACCGGCACGTTGTATTTCTTCACCAATGGCAAAACCATCTCGAGCCGCTCTTCCTCACCGGTGACGGAGTTGAGAAGCGGACGCCCTTCGGCGGCGGCAAGGCCGTTTTCCAATGCGCCGGGGACAGAACTGTCGATGCAAAGCGGGGTGTCGACAATCGCCTGTACGCGCTTGACCATTTCCATCATCAGGGGCGGTTCGACAAAGTTGTTGTCGGCATAGCGCGGGTCTTCGGCCATTTTGTTGGAGAAAACGGCGCCCGAGTTGATGTCGAGGATCGTGGCCCCCGCCGCGGCCTGCGCCAGTGCGTCCGCTTCAACCCGGCTGTAATCGCCACGCTCCAGCTCTTCTGCGAGGATCTTGCGGCCCGTGGGGTTGATCCGCTCGCCGATCACGCAGAACGGCTGATCAAAGCCGATGATGGCGGTTTTGGTTTTGGATTCGACGATCGTGCGGGTCATGCGGGTTCCTTGTTGGGGTTGGCGGGCGCGGTGTTGTCACCGCCCTGGGCGATGGCCCATTTTGCATTGGTCTTAATGCCGCCCAGCGGGAAGAAGTGGACGTTGGTGATATTGAAATCGGGGTTGGCGGCCTTGTGTGCGGCCAGTGCGGCGACAACCTCGGTCGGCTCATAGGGCAACAGGAGTTTGGTGACATCCATCGCCCGCTTTTGCAGCACCTTCAGCGAGGGGCCGACGCCACAAGCGATGGCGAATTTGATCAGTGTTTGCAATTTCGCGGGTCCAGCGATGCCGATGTGGATAGGCAGATCGATCCCTGCGGCTTTCAACCCGTTCGCCCATGTGATGATCGGGTCCGCCTCAAAGGCGAATTGCGTGGCAAGTGCCATCTGCGCGTCAGAGGTTTCGCTGAACGCCTGTTTCCAGCGCAGCGCGGCATCGACGTTCGTCATGGACCCGTCGGGATCAATGTCCTTGTTGCCCTCGGGGTGGCCTGCCACGTGCAGATTGGTGAACCCCGCCTCGCCAAAAAGCCCGGTCTCAAGCAGTTGCATGGAGCTTTCAAAGTCACCATGCGGCTGCGCCACGCCACCCGCGAGCAAGAGCGCCTGTTTCACGTCCGCTTCGCCTTGATAGCGGGCGATCCAATCGGCCAGCCTGGTCTTGTCCTTGATGATGCGGGCGGGGAAATGCGGCATGACCGGATAGCCGTCCGCGTTCAGACGCTTGGCGGTGGCGACCATATCCTCGATCGGGGTGCCCTCGATATGGGCGATGTAGACCCGCGTGCCTGCCGGCAGAAGCGACTGAAAGTCCTCAATCTTTTCGGCGGTGCGGGGCATCACCTCAATTGAGTAGTCTTTCAGAAAATCCACGATTTGCGGGTTCACCGCATCGGTTGGGGCCACGTCTTTTTTCTTCAGGAACGGCATAAGTGACACGACACTCTCCTTCAGGCGTTGGGGGAAGGGTCTAGGCCCAGCCATCGTTTGCAATCAGTGTTTTGATCTTCTCGACATCGTATTCGGCATCGATGCGCGCGACCTCTGCCGCCGCAACATCAGCATCCGCGCCGTCGACCGGGTAAGGGTCCGCTTTGCGGAAACCTTCCAGATAGGCATCAGATTCCGCCGCGCCAGATTTCATGGCCGCACGGTCAATGGCCTGCTCAAATCGTTCGGGCAGGGGCATTTTGGTGCCACGCCGACCCTTACCGACGATCACCTGCGCGGGCATGTCGCGCCAGTAAACAATTGTGACCTCCGCCATCGATTCCCTCCGAACCTGGTGTTTGGATTGGTGTAGCACCGCACCTGCGCCGCACAGGTCGTTTTTCGACATCACGTAGAACGTGGGCGACGTCGGTGTTATGCCGTGTTGCCCGATGCAGAGCCAGTGGCAGGCCGGGTCAGAAAATTCATAGAGAATCTGAGGTTCATTCATCGCCGTCGCGTCACGGCGCTTGCGCGGGCAGAGCCAAGCGCCTACGTTGAAGGTAACTCGAAAATGGAGGGCGTGAAGATGGCGCCCAAGCGTCCCTTTGGTGCGGGCGCGTTCCCCAAAGCGGTCGATACCCCCGCGCCACAGCCCCCGGACCCGGCTACGCTTTATGCGGCGCTTGATCTGGGGACAAATAGTTGTCGGATGTTGATTGCCCAACCCAAGGGCAGTCAGTTTCATGTGCTCGATTCCTTTTCAAAGTCGGTGCAGCTTGGCCAAGGCCTTGAAAGCACGGGGAAATTGTCACGGTCTTCGATGAACCGGACGATTTCGGCGATGCGGATTTGCCGCCAGAAGCTGGATCGGCATGGTGTGACGCGGATGCGGCTTGTGGCGACAGAAGCCTGTCGGCGGGCCAAAAACGGCGACGCCTTTGTGGCGCAGGTCCGGCGTGAGACCGGCATGAAGCTGGAGATTATCAAGCCGGAAGAAGAGGCGCGACTGGCTGTGATTTCTTGCGCGCCGCTTGTCAGCACCATGACAGAGCAGCTTTTGGTGGTGGATATCGGTGGCGGATCGACTGAACTGGTCTGGATCGATCTGGCCCATGTGCCTGCGCGCGAGCGGCCACGGGCCATTATGCGGTTGCACGCCGGGTTCGGAGCTGATCCGGGCCCATTTGCCGCCGCCAAGGTGGTGGACTGGATCTCTGTGCCGCTGGGAGTGGCCACGCTGCGGGATCAATTCTCGGATGTTGAAGATGATGCAGCGCGATTTGCGCTGATGTCGTGGTTCTTTGAGGAAAACCTGAGTGAATTTGCCCCCTCCGCCGAACAACAGGGCCGTGAGGGGTTCCAGATTGTCGGGACCAGCGGGACCGTGACAACCGTGGCGGCCAGCCATCTGGGGCTGAAGCGCTATGACAGGACCAAGGTGGACGGGCTGCGCATGACCAGCGACCAGATTGACGCGGTCATTCGGAACTATCTGACGCTGGGGCCGCAGGGGCGGCGCAGTGATCCGCGCATTGGCAAGGACCGACAGGCCCTGATCATGTCGGGGGCCGCGATTTTGCAGGCATTGATGCGGCTGTGGCCGACGGACAGGTTATCGGTTGCGGACAGAGGGCTGCGCGAGGGGTTGCTTTATGCCCAGATGTCGGCAGATGGGGTATTGGAAGACGCGCCCTATTGAATTGATTTTCGCAGGGCGAAAACCAAGCCTCCGGCGGGCATATTTGTATTCAAAAGAAAGACCATGAAGAAATCTGGAAAGAACACATCAGGACGCGGGCAGCGGGATTTGACCGTCAAGGTGAAGTCAGCGCGGGGGCGGACTACGTCATCGACCCGCTGGTTGCAGCGGCAATTGAATGATCCCTATGTGAAACGCGCCAAGGCCGAAGGGTTTCGCGGCCGCGCGGCATTCAAGATTCTGGAGTTGGACGACAAGTATCGGTTCCTGGTGCCCGGCGCGCGTGTGGTCGATCTGGGCTGTGCGCCCGGCGGATGGTGTCAGGTGGCCGTCAAGCGGGTGAATGCGCTGGGTGAAAAACCGGGCAAGGCCGTGGGTCGCGTGCTGGGGGTTGATCTGCAGGAGGTGGAGCCGATTGCCGGGGCCGAGACGCATCAGCTGGATTTCATGGAGGATGACGCCGACAAGCAGGTGATGGCCTGGCTGGATGGGCAGGCGGATGTGGTGATGTCGGACATGGCGGCCAGCGCTTCGGGGCACAAGCAGACCGACCATTTGCGGATCATCGCGCTGTGTGAGGCGGCGGCCTATTTCGCCTTTGACGTGCTGGTCGAAGGCGGAACCTTTGTGGCCAAGGTGCTGGCAGGCGGGGCCGAGGGTGAATTGCAAAAGCTCTTGAAGACACGCTTCACCTCTGTCGCGAACGTCAAACCGCCTGCGTCGCGGTCGGATAGTTCTGAGAAATTCGTCGTCGCACGAGGCTTCAAGGGCTAGGCAAGGTGCAGCCGCGTGTTTGTGTCTTGCAGATCCTGTGCCAGCCGCTCGGACGGCAGCCGGTCAGTGACGAAGTGATCGACACCTGACAACGTGCCAATCCGGACTGGGGCCTTGCGGGTGAATTTCCCGGCATCAGCGACTACAATAGAGGCGCGCGCGGCGGCAAGGATCTGCTGGCTGACCCGGACCTCTTCGGGGTCGAAGTCCAAAAGGTTGCCCGACAGGTCGATGGCTGATGCCCCGATCACTGCGAAATCGACCTGAAAACGCGCGATGGCAAGTGCGGCAAGGTCGCCCACAAGGCCGCCGTCTGCACGGCGCAATCGGCCCCCGGCGACGATGACATCACAGCTGGGCGCATCGGCAAGGATGTTTGCAACGTTGAGGTTGTTGGTCACCACCATCAGGTTCTGATGGCGACGCAGCGCGCGGGCCACAGCCTCTGTCGTGGTGCCGATGTTGAGGAAGAGTGAGGCGTTATCTGGGATCAGCGCTGCAGTCGCGGCAGCAATCCGCGCCTTGGCATCGCGGTTGACCGAGCGGCGATCATCGTAACCGATATTGCGCACGCCAGAGGGCAGCACAGCACCGCCATGTACCCGTTCAAGAAAGCCAGCATCGCAAAGCGTCCGCAGATCTCGTCGCAGCGTTTGCACGGCAACGTTCAGGTTGCGCGCCAGTGGGGTCGCCCGCACTTTGCCGCTGCGGCGTGCGGCGTTTAAGATGGCTGTGTGGCGGGTCTGTGTGTCCATGTGTTCGGTTTATTGCAAAAGCGAACACTTTGCGAGTCGAAGCCCCAATTTTATGAGATCTCTGCATGTTCGGTCGAAGAGAGGCGAACAACGAACCCAGCGGTACTTGCAGCCCCCACCACAGTCGATAGAGCAGCGCCAAACGAGAGAGGATAAGATGTCCACGGATTTTGATCTGTTTGTGATTGGCGGCGGCATCAACGGTGTTGGGGTCGCACGCGATGCGCAAGGGCGGGGCCTGCGGGTGGGCCTGGCTGAGATGAATGATCTGGCTTCGGCCACGTCTTCGGCCTCCACCAAGCTATTTCATGGCGGCCTGCGCTATCTTGAGTTTTTTGAGTTCGGGCTGGTCCGCAAGGCGCTGATCGAACGCGAGGTGTTGCTGTCGGCGATGCCACACATTTCTTGGCCGATGCGCTTTGTGCTGCCTTACCACAAGGACATGCGGTTCGAGAATGAAACGCCGACATCCAAGCTTTTGTTGCTGGTGATGCCCTGGATGAAGGGGCGCAGGCCCGCCTGGCTGATCCGTCTGGGGCTGTTCATGTATGACAATCTGGGTGGTCGAAAAATCCTGCCCGGCACGCGCACGGTCAACTTGACCAAGGACCCGCTGGGCAAACCGCTGAAAGAAAAGTTCGCGCAGGCCTATGAATACTCCGATTGCTGGATCGAGGATTCGCGGCTGGTCGTCCTGAACGCGCGGGACGCGGAACAGCGTGGTGCCAAAATCATGGTGCGCACCAAGGTGACAGAGGCGCGGCGCGCAGATGGACACTGGGTGATCACGGTGGACGGGCCGGAAGGTGTGCAGACTTTTACCGCGCGGGCGTTGGTCAATGCCGGTGGTCCATGGGTCGAAAACATCGTGCGCAACACCGTGCGGATGAACACATCCGAAGGGATCCGTCTGGTGCGCGGCAGCCATATCGTCACCAAAAAGCTTTACGATCATGACAAGTGTTATTTCTTTCAGGGCGAGGATGGGCGGATCATCTTTGCCATTCCCTATGAGACGGATTTCACGCTGATCGGGACCACGGACGCAGAGCATGACGATCTGCACCGCACCCCAATCGCGACGGAGGCAGAGCAGGACTATCTGTGCAGATTTGCATCGCAATATTTTGAAAAACCGGTGACCCGCGACGATGTGGTCTGGACCTATTCCGGCGTTCGTCCGCTTTATGATGACGGTGCAAAGTCGGCAACAGCGGCCACACGCGACTATGTCCTGTCGCTTGATCAAAACGGCGCGCCACTTCTGAGCATTTTTGGCGGCAAGATCACCACCTATCGCAAGCTGGCCGAGAATGTGATGGCGAAACTGACGCCATTGGTTGGCGGCAGTGGGCCGTGGACCGCAGGCGTTGCCTTGCCCGGCGGGGATTTCCCGGTTGGTGATGTGGAAAAGCTGATTGATGGTCTGAAGGTCGATTATCCGTTCCTGAATGATCGCTGGGCGCGGCGAATGGTGCGCGCCTACGGCACAGAGGCGCGCGACATTCTGGGCGGCGCGTCATCCGCAGATGACTTGGGACAGGATTTTGGGGCCAATTTGACAGCGGCCGAGGTGCGCTGGCTGATGACGCGCGAATATGCCGTGTCGGCGGCGGATGTTGTGTGGCGACGCAGCAAACTGGGCTTGCGGCTGACCAAAGCGCAGATCGCCGCGCTTGACCATTTCATGACCCACGACGATGCGCGGGCGTAACACTTTGTGTCTGAGGTCCGCTTTGCGGTTGCCGCGCCCGATGCGCTTTGACAGCATCATGTCAAAGACACAGCAGGACATAACGGCATGAACGCAGACAATTGGCATTACGTGCAGGGCGGATCAAGCCTGGGGCCCTTTACGACGCTTGAGATGGAGGGCCTGATCAGCCGCGGTGAGATCGGTGCCCAGACACTCGTTTGGAATGAGACGTTGCCGGTCTGGGAACCTGCGGCACGTCATTTTGAGATGGCCGATTTCAGCATGCCCAATGTGCCCGGCGGCGGCAGTGGCGGCAGTGGCGGCGGTGGTGGGCAACTGGGGCACGACGGGCTTTACGTTGGTGCACCGTCCCGCGGCTTTCTCGAAGCGCTGCAGGTGTGTTTCAGAAAATATGTCACCTTTTCAGGTCGGGCGAGCCGGTCAGAATACTGGTTCTTTGTTCTGTGGCAGATCCTGATTGGATTTGTGACCGGCTTTATCGACGGCTTTGTCGTTGGTGCGACCGGCGGGTTCTCTCCGCTCAACAGCATTGCGTCGCTCGTGCTGCTTTTGCCAACCCTCGCCGTATCTTGGCGGCGGCTGCATGATATCGACCGGTCGGGCTGGTGGATTGGCGGGTTCTACCTCGCGATGATTGTGTTGGTTGGCGTGGCGTCATTTGCCTTTGCAGGCCTCGACATCGACACCATGGCGGATGGTTCGGGCGTGCTCATCTTCGGGATATTTGGTTTGGGATTCATCATCTATTCCATTGTCATGCTTGTGTTTTTCTGCACGCGCGGCACGCCTGGACCCAATCGTTACGGTTAAAAGGAACGACTGCAATGACCCATATTCTTGCCATTGATCAAGGCACCACATCCAGCCGGGGCATCATCTTTGATCCCGAAATGAAGATTGTGGCGACGGCGCAGGAAGAGTTCGATCAACATTTTCCACGATCCGGGTGGGTGGAACATGTGGTCGAGGATTTGTGGCGGACCACCGTGGCAACCTCGCGCGGGGCAATCGACAAGGCCGGACTGAAGGCGACGGATATCAGTGCCATCGGGATCACCAATCAACGCGAAACCACCGTGGTCTGGGACAGGCACACCGGCAAAGCTGTGCACAACGCCATCGTCTGGCAAGATCGGCGCACGGCGGACATGTGCGAGGCGTTGAAGGCGGATGGGTTCGAGGCGACAATCACGCATAAGACCGGGCTGCTTCTTGATCCCTATTTTTCCGGCACAAAGCTGAAATGGCTGCTTGAAAATGTGGAGGGCGTGAAAGAGGGCGCAGAAGCGGGCGATCTGCTGTTCGGAACCGTTGACAGCTATCTGATCTGGAAGCTGACAAATGGTGCGCGTCATGTGACAGATGCCACCAATGCGGCGCGCACCATGCTTTACAATATCCGTGAAGGTGCCTGGGATGCCGAGATCTGCGCCAAGTACGGCATTCCGATGAAGATGTTGCCGGAAGTTCTTGATTGCGCTGCAGATTTTGGCGTGACGGCGAAAGAGCATTTTGGTGCCGAACTGCCCATTCTGGGTGTCGCGGGTGACCAGCAGGCCGCGACGCTGGGTCAGGCCTGCTTTGAACCGGGTATGTTGAAATCAACCTATGGGACAGGCTGTTTTGCCTTGTTGAACACGGGCGACACGCTGGTTGAAAGCCAGAATCGCCTGTTGGGCACGATTGCCTATCAGTTTGATGGCAAACCCACTTACGCGCTGGAAGGGTCAATCTTTATTGCGGGCGCCGTGGTGCAATGGCTGCGCGATGGCCTTGGGATCATTGCAAAGGCGGCGGATACACATCCTCTGGCGGAAAAGGCCGATCCAGAGCAGGAATTATACCTTGTTCCTGCATTCACCGGTCTGGGCGCGCCTTATTGGGACGCGAATGCGCGTGGCGCGATTTATGGTTTGACGAGAGGCTCGGGGCCTGCCGAGTTTGC
Source organism: uncultured Paracoccaceae bacterium (assembly GCA_947493335.1). Taxonomy (GTDB): domain Bacteria; phylum Pseudomonadota; class Alphaproteobacteria; order Rhodobacterales; family Rhodobacteraceae; genus CANMYO01. Next base: position 1,188,477 of record CANLQO010000001.1, read on the forward strand.
GCGTGCGGCCCTCGAAAGCGTGGGGTTCCAGACCCGCGACCTGCTTGAAGCGATGAAGAGTGACTGGCAAGGCGCTGATAATGCACCGGTTTTGCGCGTTGATGGCGGGATGAGCGCCAGCGATTGGGCGATGCAATTTCTGTCGGACATCCTTGGCGCGCCGGTGGACAGACCGACCGTGCTTGAGACGACCGCGCTTGGTGTGGCCTGGCTTGCAGGAATGCGTGTGGGGATTTACCCCGATCAGGCAGGATTTGCGACCGAGTGGGTCTTGGACCAACGCTTTACCGCCAAAATGGATGAGACGACGCGCGCGCGGCGCTATGATGGTTGGAAAGATGCAATCGGGCGGACGCTGTCGCAGTCTTAATCGGTTGCACTATGCCAGGCATCGAATTCCGATTTCCGAATTTCCTTCAACTTATCAAGGACGTCCGGGGAGATGTTTGTCTTGAATGTTGGTGAAATGTTCAACCGTTTTGGCTCTGGGTAAGTGCCAAAGCGGTCCTGCAGGAATTCCGTGATCGTCTCTTGCGCCTCGTATCGAAACAGACGGTTCGCAGCCATTTTGCCGTCAATGTCCAGCAATAGCCCGGCCTGCGAACCTACATCCGCAAAGGGTGCAGGCTTGGGCTTGCAATATTCCAACACAAATTCATCAAAGCTGACTTCGCGGGTAGAGTTGGGATGCCCAATCAGCTTGTCACGGCAGCGATACCGGAACCAAGAGCTGAGCCAATCCACCGGATGGCGCACAACGGCCATAACATCCATGGCCTCAAGTTCTGTCGCGTCCATGAAGGGCAGGATGAACCGCTGGAATCGCCGGTAGGACGTATGTTTCAAAACCGCCGGCTCACGGATCACGATGGAGGCCCGCGGCGCCAATGCGCCTTCCAGTGCCGTCGTCCCGGTCTTTGGGATCGCCAGAAACACCAGTTTTTCTTTCCGGAAAACAAGCACTTCGCTGGTCCTGTGTCATTAAGCCTCGGCGCACCCTAAGCCATCAATCCTTTTTTAACCATCTTCTCTCTAGGCTCAACCCTGTCGATTTTAGTTGAAATGTTCTTCTTTTGGTCTCATAGAGAAATGAGAACACAAGAAGAACATCGAGCATCATTGCCGCCCTGACAGGGGCGTGACATAAGGACAGGACCAGAATGGCAACGGCAGAACTCCTCAAAATGACTGACAAGAAAACCGCTGATAAGCAAAAGGCGCTGGATTCAGCGCTGCAGCAGATCGAACGGCAGTTCGGCAAGGGGTCGATCATGACCCTGGGCGGCGAAAACAAGATGCCTGATATCGAGGCGACAAGCACCGGCTCACTGGGTTTGGACATTGCCTTGGGAATCGGCGGCCTGCCAAAGGGCCGGATTATTGAGATTTACGGCCCGGAATCGTCGGGCAAAACCACGCTGACCCTGCATGCGATTGCAGAAGAACAGAAGAAAGGCGGCGTTTGCGCCTTTGTGGATGCCGAACACGCGCTCGACCCGACCTACGCCAAAAAGCTGGGTGTCAATCTGGACGAGTTGCTGATTTCACAACCTGACACCGGCGAACAGGCACTTGAGATTGTCGATACGCTGGTGCGGTCGGGCGCGGTCAGCATGGTCATCGTCGATTCGGTGGCCGCCCTGACGCCGAGGTCCGAACTGGAAGGCGACATGGGTGACAGCAGCGTCGGCGTCCACGCACGTTTGATGAGCCAGGCCATGCGTAAGCTGACCGGCTCAATCAATCGATCCGGTTGTATGGTGATTTTCATCAACCAGATCAGGATGAAGATCGGCGTGATGTTCGGGTCGCCTGAGACAACGACAGGTGGCAATGCGCTGAAGTTCTATGCGTCCGTCCGTCTTGATATTCGCCGCATTGGTGCGATCAAGGACCGTGATGAGGTCGTTGGCAACGCAACCCGTGTGAAGGTGGTCAAGAACAAGGTCGCGCCGCCCTTCAAGCAGGTCGAATTCGACATCATGTATGGCGAAGGGATTTCCAAGAACGGCGAGTTGCTTGATCTTGGTGTAAAGGCCGGCGTTGTTGAAAAGTCGGGCGCCTGGTTCAGCTATGGTGATGAGCGGATCGGTCAGGGGCGCGAAAATTCCAAGCTTTTCCTACGGGAAAATCCCAGTGTCGCGCTGGAAATTGAAGACAAGATCCGGGCCGCGCACGGGCTTGATTTTGATCTGCTGGACGATGATGGACCCGGCGACATGGATGACGATCTGGTCGAAAGCTAATCGGATGGTGCGGGGCGACACCTCAAACGCCTCTCCTGTGCCGAACGCGTAGGAACAAGACTAGGAAAAAGGGTGCGGCAAAGTCCGCGCCCTTTTTTCGTGGTGCTGTGGACAGCGTGAAGACAGGGGGCTATCTGGAACGGACCGCTTTTCTTTTGTTCTGGACCCCCGATGACAAGCCTTGCTGATATCCGCGCGACCTTTCTGGATTACTTCAAACGTCAGGGGCACGAGGTTGTCGCCTCCAGTCCGCTCGTACCGCGCAATGACCCGACATTGATGTTCACCAACTCCGGTATGGTCCAGTTCAAGAACCGGTTCACCGGCGTTGAGCAGGGCACATACGACCGCGCGACATCTTCGCAAAAATGCGTGCGCGCCGGTGGCAAGCACAACGATCTTGACAACGTCGGCTATACCGCGCGGCACCACACATTCTTTGAGATGCTGGGCAACTTTTCCTTCGGCGATTATTTCAAGGAAGAGGCGATCCCTTTTGCTTGGGAACTGGTCACCAAGGAACTTGGCGTTGACGCCTCGCGCCTGTTGACGACCGTCTATCACACGGATGATGAGGCGTTTGAGATTTGGAAGAAGATGGGTGTGCCCGAGGATCGGATCATCCGCATCGCCACATCGGACAACTTCTGGCAGATGGGGCCGACGGGGCCGTGCGGCCCCTGCACCGAGATTTTCTATGACCACGGCGATCACATTTGGGGCGGGCCTCCGGGCAGCCCGGAAGAAGATGGCGACCGGTTCATCGAAATCTGGAACGTCGTCTTCATGCAGAATGAGCAGTTCGAAGACGGCTCGATGAAGGCGCTGGACATGCAGTCCATCGACACCGGCATGGGGCTTGAGCGGATCGCGGCCCTGTTGCAGGGCAGCCATGACAATTACGACACTGATCTGTTCAAGGCGCTGATAGAGGCCTCGGGCCATGCGACCAACACCGATCCATTTGGCGATCAGAATGTGCACCACCGTGTGATCTCTGATCATCTGCGCTCAACCTCGTTCTTGATTGCGGAAGGCGTGCTGCCATCCAACGAGGGGCGTGGTTATGTGTTGCGCCGGATCATGCGCCGCGCCATGCGGCACGCGCATTTGCTGGGGGCCAAGGACCCGGTGATGCACAAGCTGGTACCGGCGCTGGTCCAGCAGATGGGTGCGGCATATCCGGAACTGGGGCAGGGCCAGCGCCTGATCGAAGAGACGTTGCTGAACGAAGAGGTCCGGTTCAAGCAGACGCTGGATCGGGGTCTGAAGCTTTTGGACGACGCGCTGACCGATGTGCCGGAAGGCGCCGATTTGCCCGGTCAGACGGCGTTCAAGCTTTACGACACTTATGGTTTTCCGCTTGACCTGACGCAGGATGCGCTGCGCGAAAAGGGGCGAGGTGTGGACACAGCCGGCTTTGACGCCGCGATGGAAGAACAGAAGGCCAAGGCGCGCGCGGCATGGTCCGGCGCAGGCGGTGAGGCGGATGCCGCCGTTTGGTTTGAAGTGGCCGACAGCAAGGGTCTGACCGATTTTCTGGGCTATGAAACGACGTCTGCCGAAGGGCAGATCACAGCGCTGTTGGTGGATGGCGCCTTGGCCGACGTTGCAACGGCAGAGGTGCAGATCGCGCTAAACCAGTCGCCATTTTATGCCGAAAGCGGCGGTCAGGTGGGTGACGCAGGCGAGATCGTGACAGAAACCGGCCGTGCCACCGTGACGGAGACACGCAAGGTGGCCGGGGTCTTTGTCCATATTGGCAACGTCACTGAGGGCGAAATCAGGCAGGGGCAGGGTGCCGAGTTGCGCGTTGACGTCACCCGGCGCGGGCATATTCAAGCAAACCACTCTGCCACGCATTTGTTGAACGAAGCGCTACGCGGCACGTTGGGCGATCACGTCGTGCAGCGCGGCTCGCTGAATGCACCGGATCGGCTACGGTTTGATTTCAGTCACCAGAAAGCCCTGAGTGCTGCTGAGCTGGATCAGGTCGAGCGTGAAGTGAACGCGTTGATCCGGCAGAACGGCCCGGTTGAGACGCGGATCATGGCACCCGACGATGCGCGCGCGCTGGGAGCGCAAGCGCTGTTTGGTGAGAAATACGGCGATGAAGTGCGCGTGGTTTCGATGGGCGTTGCCGAAGGATCGGGCAAGGGCACCGATGGGCAAACCTATTCGGTGGAACTTTGCGGCGGCACACATGTGAAACGTCTTGGTGAAATCGGTGCCTTTGTGGCATTGAGCGATGGTGCGTCCAGCGCCGGTGTGCGCCGGGTTGAAGCGCTGACCGGGCAGGCGGCATTGGATTATCTGCGCGGTCAGGACCAGCGGTTGTCTGATGCGGCGGCAGCCCTCAAGGCCCCGGCATCGGAAGTTGCCGACAGGGTCAAGGCGCTGATGGACGAACGCAAAGCATTGTCCAATGAGGTGGCGCAGCTGCGCAGACAGGTTGCGATGGGCGGTGGCACTGATGCTGCACCGGATACCGAAGAGGTGGCCGGGATGACATTTCAGGCCCGCAAACTTCAGGGCGTTTCGGGCAAAGAACTGCCGCCGATTGTCGATGATATGCGCGCCGATGGATGGTCAGGCGTTGTGGTACTTGCCTCGGAAAATGATGGCAAGGTTGGTGTGGTTGCCGGTGTATCTGATGACGTTGCAAAAGAAATCAGCGCCGTGGACCTTTTGAAGGCCGTGGTCGCAGCCCTTGGCGGCAAAGGGGGTGGTGGACGACCAACACTTGCCCAAGGCGGCGCGCCAAGCCTTGAAAACTGGGAAGGCGCCGTTGAAGCGGCCAAATCTTTCATCCAGACAAAAGTGGGGAGTGCGTAATGCCAACAGCCTTGTGGATTGCACATGTAAAGGTCACGGACGCAGAGGCCTATGGCCGCTACGCTGCGCTGGCGACGGTGGCCATCGGCGCGCACGGCGGCGTGTTCTTGGCGCGTGGCGGACCGTATGAGCAGCTGGAGGGGCCGGATCGGCCCCGTAACGTCGTGGCCCGTTTCCCGTCTTTGCAGGCTGCGCATGATTGCTACTACTCTGAGGCCTATCAAGAAGCGCTGACCCACGCGAAAGGCGCGGCAGAGCGCGAGTTGAGCATCGTCGAAGAGGCGGAGTGAAGGGTCAACTTGGCGACATGATGGCCCGGCACGCCCATCCCGGGCGGGTCGTCTGGATCGGCCTGCGGCCTGCGCGGCGGGCACCGTATTTGACGTGTGACACGGCGTTTCTCGATCTGGATGGATTGGCGGGCGATCATGCGCGAGCCGGCAAACGCGCAGTGACCTTGATACAGGCCGAGCACCTCCCGGTGATGACGGCGCTTGCCGGGTCTGAAGTCACAGCCGATATGTTACGCCGGAACATCGGGGTGGCCGGGATCAATCTGGCGGGCCTGCGCAAGGACGTTGTGCGCATTGGCGATGCGATTGTGCAGATCGAGGGACCTTGCCCGCCATGCAGCCGGATGGAAGAGATCATCGGGCCGGGCGGCTACAATGCGGTGCGCGGACATGGAGGATGGTACGCCAGCGTGGTGAAGCCTGGCGATGTGCGCTTACAAGACCCGGTTACGCGCGCGGAGCCGGAGTAGGGGGCTGTCTGCCCCCATCGCCCCTGACGGGGCGATTCCCCCGAAAGTATTTCTGACCAGAAGAAGTTAGCTTGCGGCGCGGGCCTGGCGCTTGCGCTCATGCGGGTCCAAGTACCGCTTGCGCAGACGAATGGCGTTTGGTGTCACCTCTACCAATTCATCGTCGTCGATATAGGCGATGGCTTGTTCCAGCGACATGATTGTCGGCGGCGTCAGGCGCACGGCCTCATCCGTGCCAGAGGCGCGGACGTTGGTCAGCTTTTTGCCCTTGAGCGGGTTCACCTCAAGGTCGTTGTCCCGGCTGTGTTCACCGATGATCATGCCGGTATAGACCGCCTCTTGCGCGCCAATGAACATGCGCCCACGATCTTCGAGGTTCCACAGGGCAAAGGCGACCGAGGTGCCATTTTCCATCGAGATCAGCACACCCTGGCGTCGGCCCTGAATGCTGCCCTTGTAAGGCGTCCAGCCGTGGAAGATGCGGTTCAACACGCCTGATCCGCGCGTGTCGGTCAGAAATTCGCCGTGGTAACCGATCAGGCCCCGCGACGGCACATGCGCGATGATGCGGGTCTTGCCAGCGCCTGCGGGCTTCATTTCCGTCAGCTCACCTTTGCGAGGTCCGGTGAGCTTTTCGACGACGGTGCCAGTGTATTCGTCATCAACGTCAATCGTGACTTCTTCCACCGGTTCCATGCGCTGGCCGTTCTCTTCGCGAAAGATCACCTGTGGGCGAGAGATTGACAGCTCGAACCCTTCGCGGCGCATGTTTTCGATCAGAACGCCCATCTGGAGTTCGCCACGGCCCGACACCTCAAACGCGTCGCCGCCCGGTGTGTCGGCGATCTTGATGGCGACGTTGACCTCTGCCTCTTTCATCAGACGGTCACGGATCACCCGGGACTGGACCTTTTTGCCGTCCTTGCCTGCGAGCGGGCTGTCGTTGATGCCAAAGGTCACGGTGATGGTCGGCGGATCAATCGGCTGCGCCGGGATCGGGATGTCGATGGCCGGATCGCAAAGCGTATCGGCCACGGTGGCCTTGGTCATGCCAGCGACGGTCACGATGTCGCCTGCTTCGGCCAGATCAATCGGCTGCTGACCCAGCCCGCGGAAGGCGAGGATCTTGGAGACGCGGAATTGTTCGATCTTGTCGCCGGTGCGGCTGAGTGCCTTGACCGTGTCACCGGCTTTCAATGTGCCGGATTCGACCCGACCCGTCAGGATGCGGCCAATGAAGGGGTCGGCTGACAGGGTGGTGGCAAGCATCTGGAACGGCTCGCCCTTGCGGTCGATCTGCTTGGGCGTGGGCACGTGATCGACGATCAGGTCAAAGAGCGCATCAAGGTTTTCGCGCGGGCCATCAAGTTCGGCATCACACCAACCCGCACGGCCAGAGGCATACATGACCGGGAAATCGAGCTGCTCATCGTCCGCTTCGAGCGCTGCAAAGAGGTCAAAGACATTGTCGACGGCCTGATCGGGTTCGCCGTCAGGCTTGTCGACCTTGTTGACCACCACGATGGGGCGCAGGCCCAGTGCAAGCGCCTTGGACGTCACGAATTTGGTCTGGGGCATCGGGCCCTCAGCGGCGTCCACCAGCAGGACCACACCGTCAACCATCGACAGGATACGCTCAACCTCACCGCCGAAGTCGGCGTGGCCGGGGGTGTCCACGATGTTGATCCGTGTGCCCTTCCATTCGACGCTTGTACATTTGGCAAGGATGGTGATCCCGCGCTCGCGTTCGATGTCATTGCTGTCCATTGCGCGTTCGGTGATGGCTTCGTTCTCGCGGTAGACGCCCGATTGCTTGAGCAGTTCGTCCACTAGCGTGGTCTTGCCGTGGTCAACGTGTGCGATGATCGCGATATTGCGAATATCCATGTGATCTGTCCTTGTACGGAGTTGCCGCGCGGATAACGCGCGCGCCGCCCAAAGGCCAGCCCTGTTTTGCTTAATGCCGCGTGGTCGCGGAAAAGAGATTGATGACCACAATCCCGGCAAGGATCATTGCGATGCCGATCACGGCGGGCAGGTCCAGTTTCTGGCCAAAGACGGCATAGCCGATCAACGCAATCAACACGATGCCAAGGCCCGACCACATCGCATACATGATCCCGACCGGCATCGTCCGCAAGGTCAATGACAGCAGATAGAATGCCAGCGCATAGGACACCACGACCACAACCGAGGGGATCGGACGGGTGAATTGCTGGCTGGCCTGCAAGGCCGAGGTGCCAATCGTCTCAGCCGCGACGGCGATGATCAGATAAAGATAGTGCATGCGTGCCTTCCATTCTGGCGCAGGGGTCTGGGAAACCAGACTCCGTTTTGGATACGAAACCATGCGATGATGCCGCATTCTCCGATAGGTCTAATTTGAACGCTTCGACAGTTTTATCCCGACGGAAAGGCATCTCAGATGTATATGAAACACACTTTCTTTACGCCGATCATTTTTGCACGTGTCGTCCTGGCCCGGAATTATGCCAACCTGCTGTTGGCCCCCGAGGTTCAGAATATCAACTTTCGTCTGGGTCATGTGCATGTCTTCCCAAGCCACTTTCGCGCTGTGGCCGATGGATTGCGCGATGGCACTTTGTCGGTAGCCTTTGCGGCCGAACGGCTGGCCAAAGAGGATTCCGACGCCGAATATCATTCTGGTGAGAATACGTTTTTCTTTCGCAGCGATACCATTCTGGAAAAGCTGTCAGGCCGGTCAACCGCGGTGCATGAGGCCAGCCATGCCTGCGCTGACTTTCGTAACCGGAACACCGCGATCCGACAGGAAGAAGGGGCCGCCTTCATGTGCGAGGCGTGGTATCTGTTGAACCTCGGCATCGACCCAGAGGTATCGCTTTTGCCGGATGAGGTGGTTGCCGTGACCAAGGACATGTACGCGCGCCGCCAGGGTAACAGCCCCGTCAACGCCTCGGGTTCAGAGATTAATGCCGTTCGCCGCGCCATGGCCAAGCTGAAGTACGAGAACGGGTTTTACAACAATTCCGGTTTTTAGACCGCTCAAACCAAAAAGAGCCGCCCCGGTCTGGGACGGCCCTGATCTGGCATCGATTCAAATTACATCGCGGCGTTGAGGTTTTCGTCGATCTTTTCAAGGAAGCCTTCGGTGGTCAGCCATTTCTGATCCGGGCCAACAAGCAGGGCGAGGTCCTTGGTCATGTGGCCGCTTTCCACGGTGTCCACGATCACCTTTTCCAGCGTCTCGGCGAATTTCATCAGCTGCGCGTTATCATCCAGCTTGGCACGGTGCTTCAGACCGCCGGTCCATGCAAAAATGGACGCAATCGAATTGGTCGAAGTCGCATTGCCCTTCTGGTGCTGGCGGTAGTGGCGGGTCACGGTGCCGTGGGCGGCCTCTGCCTCAACAATTTTGCCATCGGGGGTCATCAACTGCGAGGTCATCAGACCAAGCGAGCCAAAGCCCTGTGCCACGGTGTCGGACTGCACGTCGCCGTCGTAGTTCTTACAGGCCCAGACAAAGCCACCCGACCACTTCATCGCAGCGGCGACCATGTCGTCGATCAGGCGGTGCTCATAAGTGATGCCAGCGGCCTCGAACTTGTCCTTGAACTCTTCCTGATAGATCCGCTCAAAGATCAGCATGAACTGACCGTCGTATTGCTTGAGGATCGTGTTCTTTGTGGACAGATAAACCGGCCAGCCAAGGTTCAGACCGTAGTTGAGAGAAGCGCGTGCAAAATCCTCGATCGATTTATCAAGGTTGTACATCCCCATGTATACGCCGGAAGAGGGGGCATCAAAAACCTCTTCTTCCATCACGGTCCCGTCTTCGCCGACAAATTTCATCGACAGCTTGCCCGGTCCGGGGAACTTCATGTCCGTGGCGCGATACTGGTCGCCAAAAGCGTGACGGCCAATGACGATGGGCTGGGTCCAGCCGGGCACGAGGCGCGGCACGTTTTTGCAGATGATCGGCGCGCGGAAGACAACACCGCCCAGAATGTTGCGGATCGTGCCATTGGGGCTGCGCCACATCTTCTTGAGGCCGAATTCCTCGACCCGGGCTTCGTCGGGCGTGATGGTCGCACATTTGACGGCGACGCCGATTTCTTTGGTCTTCTCAGCAGCGTCGATGGTGATCTGGTCATTTGTGTCATCACGAGCCTGAATGCCAAGGTCATAGTAAAGCAGATCAAGGTCCAGATAGGGCAGGATCAGTTTTTGTTTGATAAAGTCCCAGATGATCCGGGTCATTTCATCGCCGTCCATTTCGACGATGGGGTTTTCTACCTTGATTTTCGACATGATCTTCCCTTTGCGGCTGCAATGATTTGGCCGTGCCATAGCGGATTATCTGGCGGGGGAAAAGATGGTATACTGTTGTATGCCGAAAAAAGTTCAGGCGCGACGGGTCAATTCCGAAACCGCTATGCTGCGCGCCGCCGCCGGGTGAGCCAGCCAAACATCGCGATGCCGCTGCCCAACAGGCCCAGCGCGGCTGGACCGGGCACCGGGGTCACCGGTGGCGGCGGGTTCCCGCCGGTTGGTGTTGTCGTGCCACCCCCGGTGCTGGGCCCGCCAGAAGTGCTGCCTGCGGCCGTACCGCCCCCGGCGCGACAGGTGCGCCCGGTGGGATCGACTTCGATCACCCAAAAAGATGCGCCGCCAAGATTGGCGTTACAATTGTTCCTGCCATGATCATACGCAGGGCCGATGGGCGGATTGGAAAAGTGCGTCGGTGTATTGCCCGGTGTGGGCCCGCTGAACGGTGGGGCATCAAAGCCAAATGGCGGGGCAAGGTTTGTGATCAGGTCATCTGTCACCAGAGGTGGTGTCAGAAGCGGCGTCCAGAAGATATAGGGCGTCGGATAGACCTCTGGCGCGGGGCCATAGAAAGGCACGGTTTCCTTGCGACACATTTCAGCATAGCGGGCATAATATTCGTCCCATTCCTTTGCAAAGCGCGGCAGCGACATCTCTGTCCCGGTCAGGTTGGACAGCTCCCGCTGGCTGAGCGCCCGCGCGCAAGGCTCGGGCAGACAGGTCCGCGGCATCCGAACCTTGCCCGCAAGGGTAAAGGCGATCGCGGCAGGGCCATCGATATCTTCGTCAAGATACTTGGCATCAATGCAGTCATATCCAAGACCATCGACCGTCGTGATATCTGCGATCGAAGTGGGTTCAATCTTGGTGATATCCGCAATCGACAAGGGGTTCGCCTGCGCCATTGGCGCAGCCGTCACAAAACCCAGAAAGAGCAGACCCTTGCGAAACATGACGTTTTTTCGCGCGCGGACCTGTCAAAAATTGGACGGAACTATGTTAATTTTGTCTTAACTGCTGCAATTGCGGGGGAGATTTTGGCGGGATTTCCCCGCAAATCAGGTGGTAGGCCCGGCAGGACTTGAACCCGCAACCAAAGCGTTATGAGCGCTCTGCTCTAACCAATTGAGCTACAGGCCCCCGATTGGGCCATTGCTATCAGAAAGGCATCCGCTTTCAAGTCAAGATGCGGGCCGCACCCGGTGGACCCGCATCCAAGGCCGCTTTAGCCGTCTTTCATCATGGCGGCGCCGTCTGACATCATCGCGTCGCCATCTTTCGTCATCGCATCGCCGTCCTTCATCATGGCGGCATCACCATCTTTCATCATGGCGTCGTCTTTCATCATCGCATCGTGCTGCTCGCAGGCGGCGAGACCGACCAGGACGCATGCTGTCAAAACCAATTTCCGTGTCATTTCAAAAACTCCCTCGTTTGTCCGGGCAGAAGGGACCGCGCAGGGCTTAGCTGTCAATCACGCCACGCTAACACTTGAGTGATGCAATGTTGCAGGCATTGCCCTCTGGTCAGGCTGGCTTGCTTGCGGTAAGGCCACCCCAAACGCGGATCGGGGGGCGATATGACCATCAAGAACGGGCTGACATACGCAGAGGCAGGCGTTGATATCGACGCTGGCAACACCTTGGTCGAGCGGATCAAACCGGCGGCCAAACGCACGGCCCGGCCCGGGGTGATGGCGGGTCTAGGCGGATTTGGGGCGCTTTTTGATCTGAAGGGCGCTGGGTACGAAGACCCCGTTCTTGTCGCGGCAACAGACGGCGTTGGCACCAAGTTGCGGATCGCGATTGACACCGGAAACGTGGATACAATCGGCATCGATCTGGTTGCCATGTGTGTGAATGATCTGGTGTGTCAGGGCGCGGAGCCTTTGTTTTTCCTTGATTATTTCGCGACCGGAAAGTTGGAACTGGACGCCGCCACCCGTATCATCAACGGCATCGCTGCCGGGTGTGAGGCGTCAGGTTGCGCCCTGATCGGCGGGGAGACGGCAGAGATGCCGGGCATGTATCATGATGGTGATTTCGACCTTGCAGGTTTTGCGGTGGGCGCCATGGAACGCGGCGTTGACCTGCCGCGCGATGTGGCTGCGGGCGATGTGCTGCTGGGGCTGGCCTCGGACGGGGTGCATTCCAACGGTTATTCGCTGGTTCGTCGGATCGTGGATTTGTCCGGGCTGGGTTGGGGCGATGATGCCCCCTTTGCCGACAGCACCTTGGGCGCGGCCCTTCTGGCGCCGACACGGCTATACGTCAAACAAGCGCTGGCTGCAGTGCGGGCAGGCGGCGTGCATGGGCTGGCCCATATCACCGGCGGCGGACTGACCGAAAACTTGCCGCGCGTCCTGCCAGAGGGTTTGGGCGCAGACATCGACTTGAACGCCTGGACCTTGCCGCCGGTCTTCCGCTGGCTGGCAGATCAGGGCGGCATGGCAGAGGCCGAAATGCTCAAGACCTTCAATGCCGGCATCGGCATGGTGCTTGTGGTGGCCCCCGATCGGGCAGAGGCGGTCGCGGCACTTTTGCTTGAAGCAGGAGAAAGCGTCGTCCCCCTTGGAACCGTAACCTGGGGCGAGGGTGTTCGCTACAGCGGGCAATTGGTGTGACCAAGCGGGTCGCCATTCTGATTTCAGGCGGCGGGTCAAATATGGTGGCCCTTGCGGAATCGATGACCGGGGATCATCCCGCGCGACCCGTGCTGGTTGTGTCGAACAAGGCTGATACGGGGGGGCTGCAGAAAGCCGCCGAAATGGGGATTCCCACTGCCGTGATCAGTCACAAGGATTTTGATGACCGGGCCAGTTTTGATCGGGCGATGACGGATCTGTTGTTGTCGGTCGCGCCCGACATCATCTGTCTGGCCGGTTTCATGCGGATTTTCACGCCCGAATTCACGACCCAATGGCAGGGCCAGATGCTGAATATCCATCCCTCACTTTTGCCGAAACACAAGGGGCTGAACACCCATGCCCGAGCGCTTGAAGCGGGCGATACGCTGCATGGCTGCACTGTTCACGCTGTGACGGCAGATCTCGACGACGGACCGATCCTCGGGCAGGCGCAGGTCGCCATCGCGCCTGACGACACGCCCGATACCCTTGCCGCCAAGGTCTTGCCGCTCGAACACGCGCTTTACCCTGCCGTGCTCCGCCGCTTTGCTTTGGGCGACACCCGACCTGTGATGCTTGGGGCATAGGGTTCCCAACCCTGACGCAATCGCCTATCAAAAGAGACGCGTGACGAACACGTGCCCAGAAATGACAGGCCCCGATGCAGACCATTACCACGACCGACGCCCTTGCCGCCTTTTGCGCCGAGGCCGCAAAGCGCCCCTATGTCACTGTCGACACTGAGTTTTTAAGGGAACGGACCTATTATTCCAAACTCTGTCTGGTGCAGCTCGCTTATCAGGACGAGGCCGGATCAGACGCGGTGCTGGTGGACCCGCTGGCTGACGATCTGTCGCTTGAGCCGCTCTATGACCTCTTTCGCGATGCGGGTGTCGTCAAGGTCTTTCACGCCGCACGCCAAGACCTTGAAATCTTCTTTGTGGATGCGGGCCTGATCCCCGCACCCTTGTTTGACACGCAGGTCGCGGCAATGGTCTGTGGCTTTGGCGATCAGGTGGGTTATGAAACCTTGGTGCGCAAGATCGCACAATCCAGCCTTGATAAGTCCAGCCGCTTTACGGATTGGTCGCGCCGCCCGCTGACGGATGCGCAAAAGACCTATGCGCTGGCCGATGTGACCCATCTGCGCGACATTTACGAATATCTGTCTGCCCGTCTGGACAAGTCCGGTCGTAAGAAGTGGGTGACCGAAGAAATGGCGGTGTTGAACGCCCCAGAGACCTATCGCGCCGACCCTGACACGGCCTGGACCCGAGTCAAGACCCGCACGAACTCCGGCCGGTTTCTGGGGATCGTGAGAGAGCTGGCGCGGTTCCGCGAGGCTTACGCTCAGGATCGCAACGTGCCCCGCAACCGAGTATTCAAGGACGATGCGCTGGTCGAGATCGCGTCGACAAAACCGCAATCGGAACAAGACCTTGGCCGCTCTCGTCTACTGCTACGCGAGGCGCGAAAGGGCGATATCGCAGCGGGAATCATTGCCGCCGTCAAAGCCGGGTTGGCGCTGCCCAACGATGAACTTCCAAAGCCTGATAACAGCCGCGAAAAGCTGCAGGTGAATCCGGCGATTGCCGATATGCTACGCGTCCTGTTGAAGGCGAAAGCGGATCAGGAAGGTGTTGCGCAAAAGCTGATCGCCAATGCGCAAGACCTCGATCTTCTCGCCGCCGGCAAACGCGACATCCCCGCGCTTAAGGGCTGGCGGGCAGAGGTGTTTGGCAAGGACGCGATCCGGCTGTGTGACGGTGAAGTCGCGCTGGCTGTCAAAGGCGCAAAAGTGATCTGTGTTGATCGTTAGCGGCTACTGACGCGGGCATTGCGTGCTGCTTGAACGCGGATGCTGCGCACGCCTGCCAATTCTCCGGCATCCAGCACACGCGCCACTGTCACGCGCCGCGTGGCGACGGGGCCCTGCGGCTGAAAGCCTTGTGGCACTTCAACCCGAAATGCGAATGTCAGCGTGCCGCCTTCAAAGGCGACCGGGACAAGTTGCGCATTAAAACTGCCTTGGGTCGCGGCGACACCGGTGGCCCGCACGATCGCACCGCCCGCATTGCGCGAAACCTCAAGCGTCTCAAGGCTGTCGATCAGCACTCGGCCATCAACCTCGCGCCGAACCATGGATGCCGTCACCAGCGGACGCAGGTTGCCAGCTGCGTCGACATTCGCCACAGGCTCTGACCCGCCGAACCAATTGAACGGGTTCAAGCGCGATTCCGCAACACGGGCACATCCGGTCACAGCGATCACGGCAATCAGGGCAAGGGGCAGGGCAGGGCGCATGGGTCACCTTTTTGGTCGTCTGGTCAGATAGCTAGCCCAGATGGCCGCCCTTGAAAAGCACCCCACTGGACCTTTGCGCTGAAGCGTCCTAGATCGGACACAAGCAACCGGAGCATGCCGATGGCCACCCCAGCCTTTGAAGAAATCGTGGAAGATTTCGAGTTTCTCGACGATTGGGAAGATCGCTACCGCCACGTCATTGATCTGGGTAAGGCGATGGACCCGCTCGAGGATGCCTTCAAGGTGCCCGCGACCAAAGTCGACGGTTGTGCCTCTCAGGTCTGGCTTGTGCCAACTATGGACGGCGGTACATTTCGCTTTCGCGGTGACAGCGATGCGATGATCGTGCGCGGATTGATTGCGGTGCTGGGCGCGCTTTACAACGAAGTGCCGGTCAAAGAGGTGGGCGCTGTGGATGCGGCGGCAGAGTTGGGCCGTTTGGGGCTGAACGATCACCTGTCGGCCCAACGGTCCAACGGATTGCGCGCGATGGTCGAACGGATCAGGGAAACGGCAGCGGCGGCCTAAAGTTGCCGCAGCGCCTCTGCAAGGTCGCCATAGCCGGTATAGCGTCTTTCAAACGCCAGACCCATCCGATCAGCGATTTCTTCTGCTTTTTCAGTCAGTTCCGCGTTCTCTGTCTGGGCCTGATAGACCAGTTTTTCGTAGTTGCCAAAGTACATGTCGCGCAGGTCCGGATGCCGGTCGAGGCCAAGCGGCCGCCAGACAAAGGCATCAAACTGCCGCACCAGAAAATCGGTCAGGTAAAAAGCTGTCATCTCGTCACGGGCTTCAAACGCGGCGTTGCCTTCGAAAAAGCTGTAGCAATGTGGACCCGCGATCATGCTGACGCCCAACTCGGCGCAGGCTGCCTGTAGCTGTCCGCCCGTGCCGCAATCGGCGTAGACCACAAAGATCTGATCGTAATGGCCCCGGTGGGCGGCAACGGCTGCGCGGATGCCGGGGACAATCCTTTCGGGGTGATTGTGGTAGATGGCTGGCAGACACTGCAGATCCAGATGGGTCCAGCCATTCAATGTACGCAGGGCCAGAATCTCATGCGCCAGTGCGCCGCAGGCCAGCAATAGCACCGGTTTGTCGCCCTTGGCGGCCAGTCCGGTTTCTGTCAGGCGGTCATCCAGATCGCTCATGATCGCCGGGACCAGAGCCGCACCGCGACAGAGGCGATCATGACGCCGATCAGGATGTAAAGTGGTGGCACACCCATGGCCGTGAGCGCCCATATCGTCAGCCCTGCCGCCGCCATGACAGCAAGAATAATCACGATGAAAAGATTTTGGGACATGATCCCTCCTTCCCCTATCAAGATAGGAGGCCGGGCAGGTGCAAACCAGCCCGGCGGCGGGATTACGCAGATGCGCCCTGGTTATGTTTGCGGGCCACCAGTGTTTTGGCGGTTTCAACGGCAACAGCCGCGTCGCGGCAATATGCGTCGGCACCAATGGCTTTGCCAAACTCTTCGTTCAGCGGCGCGCCGCCGACCAGCACGATATAGTCATCGCGAATGCCCTTTTCGACCATCGTGTCGATCACGACTTTCATGTAGGGCATTGTGGTCGTCAGCAGCGCAGACATGCCAAGGATTTCCGGGCCCTCGGTTTCCAACGCCTCAAGATAGCTTTCAACGGCATTGTTGATCCCCAGATCAACCACCTCAAAGCCTGCGCCTTCCATCATCATCGACACAAGGTTCTTGCCGATATCATGGATGTCGCCCTTGACCGTTCCGATCACCATTTTGCCGACGCGCGGTGCGCCGGTCTCGGCCAGAAGCGGCTTGAGGATCGCCATACCGCCCTTCATTGCGTTGGCAGCCAAAAGCACTTCTGGCACGAACAAAATCCCGTCGCGGAAGTCCTGTCCGACAATTGTCATGCCGCCCACAAGGGCCTCTGTCAGGATGCGGTAAGGTTCCCACTTACGTTCAAGAAGGATGTTCACACCCTCCTCAATCTCTTCTTTCATGCCGTCGTATAGGTCGTCGAACATCTGCGCGACGAGATCCTCGTCATTCAGTTCCGACAGGATGATTTCGTC
Source organism: uncultured Paracoccaceae bacterium (assembly GCA_947493335.1). Classification (GTDB taxonomy): domain Bacteria; phylum Pseudomonadota; class Alphaproteobacteria; order Rhodobacterales; family Rhodobacteraceae; genus CANMYO01. The sequence continues at coordinate 1,205,617 of CANLQO010000001.1, forward strand.
TTCGTCCGACATGTTTGTCCTCCAAGGCGCAAGGCGCTGATCCTACTCGCCAATTTAATGCGATTTTGTCGCAGGGGTCACGCGACAATTTGCGACACTCGCCGGACGCTCACCGACCTGACCTTGTTAATGTTCACGTAATGTTCTACAATCGCTTCATGTCCAAACCCGTGATCCGTCCGACCCACGCCACACCCGGGCGCGCTGCCCTTTCAAATCCCGAAAATCGCTTTGATCGTTTGCAAAGCGAACGCATTGATGATGGCTGGCAACCCCAGGACAATGACCTGCCTGTGCTGCGCACAGAGGTCACGGATGAGGTCGCGCGAACGGTCATCACCCGAAATACCTCGCCAGACCTGTCGTTTGATCGGTCGATCAATCCCTACAGGGGCTGTGAACATGGCTGCATCTACTGTTTTGCACGTCCAAGCCACGCCTATCTTGGCCTGTCTCCGGGGCTGGATTTTGAAACCAAACTGATCGCGCGTCCGAATGCTGCCCAGAAGCTGGAAAAGGAACTGAGGGCCGCGTCCTATGTCCCCCGCACCATTGCCATCGGCACCAATACGGACGCCTATCAACCAGTTGAAAAATCGCGCGAAATCATGCGGGAGGTTCTGCGCGTGTTGCAGGACTTCAACCATCCCGTCGGGATTGTGACCAAGGGGACGTTGATCGAACGCGACATCGACATTCTGGCCCCAATGGCCGCCAAGGGGCTGGTGCATGTTGGCATATCCGTCACGACGCTTGATCCGGACACATCCCGCGCAATGGAACCGCGGGTGCCCGGGCCTGCCGCGCGCTTGCGTACCATTCGCAGGTTGTCGGCGGCAGGGATTCCTGTGCGGATCATGGTCTCTCCCGTTGTACCGGCGCTGACCGATCACGAGCTTGAGGCGATATTGGTCGCGGGCAAAGAGGCGGGGGCGATTGCGGCCTCTTCCATCGTCTTGCGCCTGCCAAGAGAGGTGTCAGTGCTGTTTCGCGATTGGGTGGCAAAAACATATCCGGACCGCGCTGCACGGATCATGGCCCGGGTTCAGGAATTGCATGGCGGCAAGGATTACGACCCGGCCTTTGGTAAACGCATGACAGGACAGGGCCAATGGGCCGCTTTGATGCAAAAGCGCTTTGCGATTTGTGCCGCGCGGCTGGGGTTGAGCCATCGCCTGCCATCCCTGCGCAACGACCTTTTTCAGCCACCATTGCGGGCAGGCGATCAGATGCAGTTGCTTTAGGCCCGTCTGCGTCCGCGACGCGCGGCGCGCTTGGGTCCAGCGCCATCAGTGCCATCGGATTCAGAGCTGAAGGCGCCTAGGGCGGCGACAATTGCGGCATGTGAAGGGGCATCGCCCTTCGGCCTTGTCTCAAGTGCCGCCCGCATCTGACGCAGATGGTCCGGCGTGGTGCCGCAACACCCGCCGATGATGACAGCGCCGCAATCGCGCGCCAGTTGCGCGTAATCGGCCATCAGTTCCGGTGTGCCGTCATAGTGGATATGGCCATCGTGGTACTTCGGGATGCCAGCATTCCCTTTCGAGATCAGCGGCAGGGCAGGGCCCGCTTCTGTCATGCCCAGAATTGTCCGCAAAAGATCAGAAGCACCGGTGCCGCAATTGGCCCCGAACCCCAAAGGCGGATAGGCCAATTTGCCGACCTTGCGCACCATGTCCTTGGAAGTGACACCCATCATCGTGCGGCCCGCAGTGTCAAAGCTCATCGTGCCGCACCATGGCATATCGGCAAGTCGGAAAGCCTCTGCCGCTGCTGCAAACTCTTCAAAGGCCGAAATGGTTTCGACCCATAGGACGTCAGCACCGCCAGCTTTCAGGCCTTCGGCCTGTTCGTGGAACATCTCAACCGCGATTTCATGGGTAAGGCTTCCCATTGGGGCCATGATGTCGCCGGTCGGCCCGACAGAGCCAGCCACAACAACATCGCGGCCAGCAGAATCTGCGACCTCGCGGGCAATCTCTGCTCCGGCCTTGTTCAATTCGTGGACGCGGGCCTGGGCGTCATGCAGTTTCAGCCGCGAGGCATTGCCGCCAAACGTGTTGGTCAGGAAAAGGTCACTGCCCGCGTCAACAGAACCTTTGTAAAGCGCCGTGATCTTGGCGGGTTCATCGACATTCCACATCTCGGGCGCGTCACCTGACGACAGCCCCATGTTGAACAGGTTTGTCCCTGTTGCGCCGTCAGCCAGCAGCCAATCGCGGGATTTGAGAAGGCGCGTCAACGCGTTGTCGGTCTGTGCCATGTGATGAAGTGTCCTTGGGAGTTGTGCGTATGTGGCGCGTGCGCGCGCGCGGCGCAACTCCAAAGGATGCAAGAAGATGATGAACCCGGCTCAACAAACGCATCCCGGGCCGCTGGATACACCAGACCAGTGCAAGCCCTGCAATGGCAAAGCGGGCGGGATCGGGGGCGATGTAGTATCGTGGCTGCCAGCTTGGCGCGTAGATCGATTTGAAATGTCGCAGCCCCGCCTTTTGTCCGGCAAAACGGGACATCGGGCCATTCATGGACGGTACCGCACCAAGGCTGACGTGACGCGCGCCGGTGTTTCCGGCATCGTCAAGCGCGCGCGTCAGGGCACAATGCACTGCGCCATCGGGCAGGGCGCCTGCGTAGCGGATCAAGTCAAGTGACCAATCTTCGCGGGACCGATTGAACGTCACAAAGCCGCGCAGGATGCCGTCCACGCGGATAAGATAGACCCGTTGCTGTGCCAGCGTCCGGGTGCAGAAGCGCCCCACCGTCAGGCCCAACTCACCGCCGTGATCTGTGCTCCAAACGTCGGCGATTTGACGCAAAGTGGATGTCGGTAAATCTCCGGTGGCACGGTCTACCGTGACCCCGCGTTTTTCAGCGCGGCGCAGAGCCTGACGCAGCCTTTTCTTTTCCGGGCCATCAAGCGACCAGTCCCGCAAGCAGATGATGGCCTCATCTGCGATGCGGGCCGTTTGCCATCCGATGCGCCGCGAGCGCGAAGCTGTCCGGGGTCCGACCTTGTAGCCGGGCAGGTGCAGGGTTGGCGCGGGGCCGGTTGTATCGCCCAGCGTGACCCGAAGGCCAAAGGGCCGCACCACATGGGCCCAGCCCTGTCCGACCCGCTCGATGGCACCGGACTGGGTGGCAAGCGCCCAATCCGCAGGCCCGTCCGGGCGGGGCAGGGTCGCCTGTCGCGGGGCATGGATCAGATAGATTGCGCCCAACACAAAGGGGATCAGATAGTAGACGATGCGAAACGCAAGCAGGCTGGCCAGGACCTCTTCGGCCGGCAACATCGGCAAAAGCGCCAACAGCGTCAGCTCAAATGGCCCGACGCCGCCGGGTGAATTGCCGATCAGCCCAGCGCCCAGCGCCAGCACATAGGCCGCGACAAGTGGCAGCCATGGCAAGGCCACGTCTGGTGGCAGCAGCAACCAAAGTGCGGTCCCGGCAAATGCCAGATCAAGCACAACCCAGCCTAGCAAAACCCCAGCCGCCGCGCGAACGGCCAGTGGCATGCGTCCCAATGCCCACAAGAGGACGAGCGCAGCGGCGCAAATCCAAAGGCCCAAAATCGGCGGAACTGGCAGCAAGCCCAACAAGAGGGCCGCCGCAATCGCACAGATGCCCCAACCCAACAGGAATGACAGGCCGACCGCGCCGCTGATCGCGGCAACCCGCGCGACGGGCAGTTCTGGCAGGCAGCGCCAGCGAACTAATCCCGCGGTCACCGCAGTCAGGCCCAGCGATTGGCTTACCGCAATGGCGGCGGTGCCGACATGGCTTGCGCGTCGTGCCGCGACGCCGGATTGCAGGATCCTGTGCCAGATCGCGTCATACCGCCCCAACGCCATGAAGCTACATGCCGTCGCGGCCAGCGCGGCAGCCCATTGCCAGGGGTGCAGTGTCGCGAAACTTTCGGTCAGGCGCGTCATATCCAGCGCGGCCAGCGTGCGCCAGGCAAAAGGCAGGCAAACAAGGATGACCAGCACCGATAAAAGGGCCGACCCCTTGGTCCCCAAACCTTTTCCCTGACCAACACCCGTGACTGACCGCATCATCCGCATCCCTCGTATTCCCTTCTTTTTTGGGTACGCAGGGGGGCTGAACGAAACCTTAAAATGAAAGATGCCAGCGCCGCAGAACCGGCACTGGCACCTTTTTAGTTCTTCTGATTTAGCTCAAGTTGCCTAGACTTCGTCGATCAACTGGGCTTTGGCTTCGGCCAAAAGCTCTTTCATCTTGGCGCGGATCGTCGCCTCATCCGCCTTGTCGCCCAGATCACCACTGACTTTGCGGTAAACGTCTTCGTCGCCAGCTTCTTCAAAGTCCGATTTGATCACCTCGCGGGCGTAGTCATTGGCGTCTTCACCCGTTTTGCCCATCAAATCGGCCGCCCAAAGGCCCAACAGCTTGTTGCGCCGGGCTTCGGCCTTGAATTGCATCTCGGCGTCGTGGGCAAATTTGTTCTCGAACGCGTTTTCGCGGTCTTTCATGCTGCTCATTGGGGCATCCTTTCGACAGAAATCCGGTGTTACACCTGATATGCCCCCGCAACCGCTTGCCCGCAAGGGGGGCTTGGCGTAAGAGGCTGGCAAATGGCGGCCCACGCCGGGCGGCCCCTGACGCGAGGCATCTGATGGCACGCCGCAAACTGATCTATGAAGGTAAAGCAAAAATCCTGTATGAAGGTCCCGAACCGGGCACTTTCGTGCAATATTTCAAGGACGATGCGACCGCCTTCAACGCCGAAAAAAAGGCGGTGATCGAGGGCAAGGGCGTGCTGAACAACCGCCTGTCAGAGTTCTTTATGAAGGGCCTGACAAACATCGGCATTCCGACGCATTTCATCAAACGCCTCAACATGCGCGAGCAGTTGATCCGTCAGGTCGAGATCATCCCGCTCGAGGTGATTGTGCGCAACGTGGCCGCCGGGTCGATGGCCAAACGGCTGGGCATGGATGAAGGCACACCGCTGCCGCGTCCAATTGTCGAATTCTCCTACAAGGACGACAGCCTTGGCGATCCGCTGGTGCCGGAAGAATATATCATCGCCTTTGGCTGGGCCTCTCAGCAGGACCTTGATGACATCGTCAGCATCGCACTGCGGGTGAATGATTTCATGTCCGGCGTGATGCACGGCGTCGGCATCAAGCTGATCGATTTCAAGATCGAGATTGGGCGCGTTTGGGACAATGATTTTCAGCGCCTTGTTGTGGCGGATGAAATCAGCCCCGATAGCTGCCGCCTGTGGGATATCGAAACCGGCCAGAAGCTGGATAAGGATGTGTTCCGCAAGGACCTCGGCTCTCTCGCGGATGCTTATACCGAAGTCGCCCGCCGCTTGGGTGTTTTGCCCAGCAACGTCACCCACGCGCCAACAAAGCCGACGCTCATTAACTGATGCTGGGCTGGCTGCGAACATTGTTGGGCGGCAAGGCTGATCCGGCTCCGCGACTTGACGTGGTCGAAACTTTTGACGGCTCCAAACTGGATCAGGCGGGCAGGAATGACATGGTGCGCGCACAACTGCATCAAATGGGCGACAGCGGCCAGGCAGAGCGGCACGTGATCCATTTTGCCTACCCGGTGAAAGACAGCGCCGCGACCGCTGCGAAGGTCACCGATACGCACTTGTTGCCCTTTACGGTGGCTGACGCCGCCAACGGCGGTTTGCGCTTTGAAGAAACGCGGGAAGTCGCAAGCGCCGCCTTTGACCAAATTACACAAAGCCTCTCAGACGCGCTCGCGCTGGATGGATGGGACTACGACGGGTGGGAATGCGCCGTCGTGAAAGATGGAGAAAGTTAAGTCATGAAAGCCAAAGTTCACGTGATGCTCAAGACTGGCGTGCTTGATCCGCAAGGCGAGGCGATCCGTCATGCACTGGGAAGCCTTGGCTTTGATGGCGTCCAAGGCGTGCGCCAGGGCAAAGTGATCGAGCTTGATCTGGCCGACGGCACGGACGAGGCGACGATCAACCAAATGTGCGATAAGCTGCTCGCCAATACGGTGATCGAAAGCTACCGGGTGGAACTGCTGTGAAGGCCGCTGTCATCGTCTTTCCCGGCTCCAACTGTGACCGGGACATGGCTGTCGCACTGAAAGCGGCCGGTGCCGATGTCAGCATGGTCTGGCACAAGGACAGCGAGCTGCCAAAGGTTGATCTTGTGGCAGTGCCGGGCGGCTTTTCCTTTGGCGACTATCTGCGCTGTGGCGCCATTGCGGCCCAAAGTCCAATCTGCAAGGGCCTGATTTCACACGTTGAACGGGGCGGATATGCCCTGGGTGTCTGTAACGGCTTTCAGGTGCTGACGGAAACCGGCCTGCTGCCCGGCGCGCTGATGCGCAACGCAGGGCTGAAGTTTGTGTGCAAGTCCGCGCCGCTGACGGTCGAAACCTCACAAAGCGCGTTCACTGAAGGCTATAACGCCGGGGATACCGTGCATTTCCCGATTGCGCATCACGATGGCAATTACACCGCCGATGCCGCGACGCTGGCGGCGCTGACGTCCGAAGACCGGATTGCGTTCCGCTATGGCGATAACCCCAATGGGTCTGTTGATGACATCGCCGGGGTCCTTTCGGAAAACCGTCGGGTGCTCGGCATGATGCCACACCCCGAACGGGCCGTGGACGCAGGACACGGCGGCATCGATGGTCAGGCGCTCTTTCGTGGGTTGATCGGCCAATTCGTGCAGGCCTGATCCGCGATTGCTTGCCGGTCCCACTGGGGCGGCGTAGTTTGGACATATGAACCAACCAACCACATCGCGACTGGGCTTGCGCCGTGGCGGCTGGCGTTTGCGCGTCGCCGTCATCCTGCTTGCGGCCTTTGGCGTGTTGGTCATCTCGGTCACCAATCAGCTGCTGACAGAACGCTTTACCGAAAACACCCGTAACCGGGCAGAGGTGCGGCTGACACTCTATGTCGCCAACCTGATGAGCGAGCTCCAGCGCAATTCCATCGTTCCACAGCTTTTGGCCCGTGACCCCGAGCTCTTGCGCGCGCTGGACAGTTCGGACTTTTCGCTTTCAACAGCGCGGCTGCTGTCCTTTGTCGATGAGATCGGTGCGGCGTCCTTGATGCTGTTTGACAAGGACGGGCGGATTGTGGCCGCCACGGACCGTAATCGTCTGGGTGAAAGCCACAGGGCACGGCCCTATTTTCTGGACGCGCTGCGCAGCAACGACACCGTCTTTACCAATGAAACTAATGAAGAATCCGGTTATGTCTCGGTCTATTCGCGCAAGATGACCAGCGGCTCTTCGACCTTGGGCGTCATCGCGGTTGAGGTTGATCTGCGCAAGCTGGAACGCGGGTGGGCAGGGGTCACCGACGCGGTTTTTGTGACGGACAGCGAAGGCACAATCATTCTGGCGACAGAGCCGCGCTGGCGCGGGTTGGATGAGGTCTCGGCGCTTGAACGCGCGTCAGCACCCTCTGCGATCCAGCGTGCGATCCGGGCGACCACCGATTGGGCGGCGCTGCCAGTTGATGCCTATTTGGCAGGTGAGGCGGTGCTGCGCCGTGAGGCGCGCGTGCCGTTTCAAGGCTGGCGCATGGTCAGCTTCACCGCTTATTCCTCTGTCCGGGAACGCGTGAACGCCGTTCTGGCGATCGAAGTGATGGGATTCGCGATCCTGCTCGCGCTTCTCTTTTGGGCTGCTTCCCGCAAGACCGCCTCGCGTCTGGTGTTCTTTCAGCGGGAATCGGCAGAGTTGCGCGCATTGAACGTGGCACTCCAGCGGGAAATCGCCGAGCGTCAGAAGGTCGAAAAGAACCTCGAAGTGGCCGAACAAACGGTCGCCCAGACCTCAAAACTCGCAGCCCTGGGTGAGATGTCTGCGGCCGTCAGCCACGAGCTGAACCAACCACTCGCGGCGATGAAAACCTACCTCGCTGGTGCGCGGCTTTTGCTCCAGCGCAAACGCCCCGATGAGGCGCTGTCATCGTTCCAGCGGATCGACGATCTGATCGAGCGGATGGGCGCAATCACGCGGCAGCTCAAATCCTATGCCCGGAAGGGGTCAGATGCCTTTGAACCCGTTGATACACGGGCTTCGGTGAGTGCGGCACTCGCCATGATGGAACCGCAGCTCAAGACGCGGCACGTCGAAATCAGCCGCACGCTTCCATCGGATGCGCCTCTGATTTTCGGGGATCGGCTACGTCTCGAACAAGTGATCATCAACCTGTTGCGCAACGCACTGGATGCCACCAAATCAGTGCGGGATCCGCGGATCGATGTGATCCTTGCGGCAGGGGACGAAATGACGCTGACAGTGCGCGACAACGGCAAGGGGATCGAAGACCTCGATAGCCTTTTTGAGCCGTTTTATACCACCAAACAGCCCGGCGACGGGGTGGGGCTAGGCCTTGCCATTTCGTCGGGGATTGTCAACGACTTGGGAGGCCGACTGACGGCGCGCAATGGCGCGAACGGCGGTGCGGTGTTTGAGGTCAGGTTGCCGATTTACCGCGAAGACATCGCGGCGGCAGAGTAAAGGAGCGAACACATGAGCAAGGCCATGAAGATCGCCATCGTGGACGACGAAAAAGACATGCGGCAGTCAATCAGCCAATGGCTGGCGCTGTCCGGATTTGACACCGAAACCTACGCCAGCGCCGAAGACGCGCTGCGCGGTGTCGGCAACGATTTCCCGGGGATCATCGTCAGCGATATCAAAATGCCCGGTATGGACGGGATGCAGTTCCTCAAAAAGATCAAAGGCGTCGACAGCGCCCTGCCGGTCATCATGATCACCGGCCACGGCGATGTGCCGATGGCGGTCGAGGCAATGCGCATTGGCGCGTTTGATTTTCTTGAAAAGCCGTTCAACCCCGACCGGATGACCGAATTGGCCAAGCGCGCCACCTCGGCCCGGCGTCTGACATTGGACAACCGCGCGCTGCGCAAGGAGCTTTCGGACGGCACAGCGATCATTCAAAAACTGATCGGTCAATCGCCGCCGATGGAGCGCCTGAAAGAGGATATTCTTGATCTTGGACAGGCCGACGGTCACGTCCTGATCGAAGGAGAAACAGGAACAGGCAAAACCCTCGTCGCCCATGCGCTGCATGCCGTGGGGGCCCGCGCGTCCAAAAACTTTACCCTGATCTCCTGCTCGGCCTACGAGGAAGAGGCTTTGTCGCGCAGGCTGTTCGGGCCCGCGCAAGAAGATGAGCCGATCCCGGCGATGGAACAGGCCCGTGGCGGGACCTTGGTTCTGGAAGATATCGAGGCGCTCAGCCATGCGTTGCAGGCCCGGCTGCTGACAGCGATCAACGAACAGGGCAACCCGGCTGAAACCCGTATCGTCGCAATTTGCAACCTGCAGGAACAGGACAAGACCTGTGAAAGCGTGCTGCGCCCTGATCTTTTCTACCGGCTTGCCGCGCTCAAGATCGTGGTGCCGCCACTGCGTCAGCGGGGCGAGGATATCTTGTCACTTTTCACTCGTTTGTCTGAACAATTCGCAGATGAATATGGCTGTGATGCGCCAGAGGTGTCCGCACAGGAAGCCGCGCAATTGTTGCAGGCGCCGTGGCCCGGCAACGTGCGGCAACTGATCAACGTGGCAGAGCGCGCCGTGCTGCAAAACCGGCGCGGCACCGGGTCGATCGCGTCGCTGCTGATGGCTGATACCGAAGACACGCGGCCTGCCATGACAACAGAGGGCAAACCGCTGAAGGAGTTTGTGGAAGCGTTTGAACGCATGTTGATCGACAACACCATGCGCCGCCACAAAGGCAGCATCGTCGCGGTGATGGAAGAGCTTTGCCTGCCGCGCCGCACCCTGAATGAGAAAATGGCCAAATACGGGCTGACACGGTCTGACTATCTGAACTAGGCGATTGCAATGATCCGGTTGCTGAAAACCCTCGTCTGGTGCGGGGTGCTCTTGCTATGTGCGGCGATGGCTTATGCGTATCAGGGCTATCGTGATGCCCGTGCCGATGCGCCGGCCTTGGCCGAACGCGCCAACACGCTGATTGCGCAGGGGCGCGGCGGCGCGGCCCTTGGCCCGGATCGTGTGGCGCAGCTTTTGCTGATCGAAGACCCCGCGTTTCAAAACCATGTCGGATTTGACCTGACGACGCCGGGGGCAGGGGCCACGACGATCACCCAATCCCTTGCCAAACGCGAAGGCTTTGCCGATTTCACGTCGGGTCTGCGCAAGCTGCGCCAGACCGGTTATGCCATCGGTCTGGAACGGGGGCTCAGCAAAGCGCAGATCCTTGCGTTGTTTCTGGACAGTGTCCCGATGGGTCGTGGCCCCGACGGCATCTGGATTGACGGGCTTTTCGCTGCCAGCCAGACGCATTTTGGCGATCAGCCACAGAACGTCTCTGACGAAGACTTTGCCCGCCTGATCGCTGTCATGATTGCGCCGGGTCGATTGGCCTTGGCGGACCCGAACGACGAACTTGCATCGCGCACCGCTCGCATTTTGCGCCGCTTGGCAGAAGATTGTGCGCCCGCAGGTCACCGGGACGTCTGGCTTGATGGCTGTGCCTCTGCACCGTAGCGCCTGCCCCCCCCTCGCAAATCGTGCGCAAGACCAAACCTCTTTGACCGTTCGGTCAGATCGCATCTTGTTTTATGACGGTACTGTGACTTATGTAGGAGTCACGGATGTCCTTGCGACGATGCACGGTGCCATCCGGTGAGATTCTCTGCCAGATGAATGGATTTCCCGCATCTGGCAGCTGATTTGATCCCAAAGGGGTCAGAAGAACGCCCTGGTCGCACGTGTTTTTGTGCAGAGCCGGGCCATGAACGGGCCGCAACCCACGCGGTCGGAGAAGAAACGCGATGCAAAGCGCGCTACATACAGGCAGCCAGCACCACGCCCCAAGGGGCCGGGTCGCTGCCCGCGCTATGGTCGCCCAAATCAGACACGCCAAACGGACCGAAGCCCCCCCCGGGGGCAGGCTGGTTTTGTGTGCGAATGGACAAAATGCCAAAGAAAATGCTTATCGATGCGACGCACGCGGAGGAAACCCGCGTCGTCGTTGTAGACGGAAACAAAGTCGAGGAATTTGATTTCGAAAGCCAGTTCAAGCGTCAGCTTGCTGGTAATATTTATCTAGCCAAGGTCACGCGGGTCGAACCCTCGTTGCAGGCGGCGTTTGTGGACTATGGCGGCAATCGCCACGGGTTCCTTGCGTTCTCGGAAATTCATCCCGACTACTACCAAATTCCCGTCGCTGACCGCGAGGCACTGCTGGCCGAAGAAAAGGCCTATGCCGAAAGCCTCAAAGCCGCCGACGAAGAGGAAGAGAAACCAAAGCCAAAACGCCGCCGGCGCAGTCGGTCAAAAGCGGTTGAGGCCAACAGTGATGACGCCGTCGCGACACAAGAGGTCGAGACCGAAGAGGATGAAACCTCTGGCGACATCAACGGCATGGAAACCATCGACCTTGATGACAGCGAAGAAGGCTCCAGCCCGATGGAGCTTGTGGCGGATACGCCGGTCGAAACGCCTGCCGCTGATGAAGATGTCGACGGTGATGACGCTGATAACGATGATGACGACGACGGCGAAAAGGCGGCCGATGCCACCGCCAAGGACGAAACCATCGAAAGCGTCGCCAAGGAAGACGACACTGACGAGGTGCGTCCAGTCCGCAAGCCGCGCCCCAAGCGCTACAAGATCCAGGAAGTGATCAAGGTTCGCCAGATTCTGCTGGTGCAGGTCGTCAAGGAAGAGCGCGGCAACAAGGGTGCAGCCCTGACCACCTATCTGTCGCTGGCTGGTCGCTATTGCGTGCTCATGCCCAATACCGCCCGTGGCGGTGGCATCAGCCGCAAGATCACCAATGCCGCCGACCGCAAGAAGCTCAAGGAAATTGCGGGTGGGATGTCCGTGCCGGAAGGGGCGGGGCTGATCATCCGCACTGCGGGATCGCAACGCACCAAGACCGAGATCAAGCGCGACTATGAGTACCTGCAACGCATGTGGGAACAGATCCGCGAACTGACGCTGAAATCCACAGCGCCTGCGCGGATCTATGAAGAGGGCAACCTGATCAAACGCTCAATCCGTGATCTTTATTCGAAAGAGATCGACGAGGTGATCGTGGCCGGTGATACCGGTTACCGCGAGGCCAAGGACTTCATGAAAATGATCATGCCGTCCCACGCCAAGAACGTGAAGCACTACGCCGAGCAACTGCCGCTTTATGCCCGTTATCAGGTTGAGGGATATCTGGCGGGCATGTTCAACCCGACCGTGCAATTGCCATCAGGCGGCTACATCGTGATCGGCGTCACAGAAGCGCTGGTGGCCATCGACGTGAACTCTGGCCGGGCCACAAAAGAAGGCTCGATCGAACAGACTGCACTCAAGACCAACCTTGAAGCGGCGGACGAAGTGGCCCGGCAATTGCGCCTGCGCGACCTCGCCGGTTTGATCGTGATCGACTACATCGACATGGACGAACGGCGTAACAACACCGCCGTGGAAAAGCGTTTTAAGGACAAGCTCAAGACTGACCGCGCGCGGATTCAGGTGGGCCGTATCTCGGGCTTTGGCCTGATGGAAATGTCGCGGCAGCGTCTGCGTCCCGGCATGCTCGAGGCGACGACACAGATGTGCAGCCATTGCCACGGCACAGGGCTTTTGCGTTCAGATGACAACGTGGCACTGAACATCCTGCGTCAGTTGGAAGAAGAAGGCGTGCGCGGCCGCTCCAAAGAGGTGCTGATCAAAGCGCCGGTGTCGATTGCCAACTTCCTGATGAACGGCAAGCGCGAACATATCGCCGAAATCGAAGCGCGCTATGGCATGTCGGTGCGGATCGAATGTGATCCCACGATGGTGTCACCCGATTTCGCGCTTGAAAAGTTCAAGACAGCAACACGCGTCGTGCCCGATGCCACGCCTGTCGTGACTTCGGCGGTGGTGATGGATGACGACGATGATGTCGTGGTCGAGGCCCCCGAAGAGGACGAAGAAGAGACGGCAAACGCCCAGCCGGATGGCGAAGATCGCCCGAAAAAGCGTCGTCGGCGGCGCCGGCGTCGGCGTGGCGGCGGTGGTGAAAACCAATCCGACCAGCCGCAGACCGAGGGGCAAGAAGATGCGCCCGCGCAGGCTGACAGCGACGGCCCTGCAGAGGCGGAAGCGCCTGATGCTGGATCCGAAGAGGCACCCGCAGAAAAGCCCAAACGCACCCGGACGCGCCGCAAAAAGGCAGAGCCCGAGGTCGCGGCCGAAGCTGCGGCAGAGGCTGATGTCGCAACGGCGGAGCCTACCGAAGAGGCACCCGCAGAGAAGCCAAAGCGCACACGTACGCGGCGCAAAAAGGCCGAACCCGCGGCAGAGGATGCCGCCGCCAATGAGGCCGCGCCAGCAAGCGAAGAGGCCGCCGCACCCGACGCAGAGGACAAGCCAAAGCCAAAGCGCAAACCCCGTGCCCGCAAAAAGGCCGAGCCGGTAGCGGCAGAGGTTGACGCCACGCCAGAGGCCGCGCCCGAGACCAAGGCTGTGGACGTTGTGGCCGAAGCACCAGCACCAGCGCCGGAACCAGCGCCAGCGCCGGAGCCTGAACCCGTTGCGGCGGAAGAAGCACCGCAGGCAGACAAGCCCAAGCGCAAGGGCTGGTGGTCGCTCGGCCGCTAGATCAACGCCCTGAACACCGAAACGCCGCTCCACCATCTGGGGCGGCGTTTCGCATTCAGGGTTTCAGGCTTTTTGGATCAGATAGCGCTGGACGCCACCCGCATCATCCTGTGCGATCAGGTGATGCCCGGCCTCTGCGCAAAAATGCGGTACGTCCACGACCGCTGCGGGATCATCGGCCAGAACTTGCAATATCTGACCGCTTTCAAGGGACGCCAGACGTTTGCGCGCTTTCAGAACGGGCAGGGGGCAAAGCAGCCCGATGGCATCAAGTTCGGCATCATGTTCCATAACTTCCCGATTAGGCGCGATGTTTCAGCTTGTAAACAACTGCGTGACGGGCAGGTGACGTCGCCCGTGTGACAGGTTAGGTGGGGAACATGTTGGAAGCCGCCCAGATTCTTGACGCGACACTGCTGCCCGCGATGTTCATCGCATTACTGGCGGGGCTTTTGTCGTTTTTGTCACCCTGCGTGCTGCCGATTGTGCCGCCATATCTGGCCTTTATGGGCGGCGTCTCCATGACCGAGATGGAAGAAACCGGTGCCGGACGCAGGCGCGTCTTGCTGGCCTCTGCCTTCTTTGTGCTGGGACTTTCAACCGTCTTTCTGCTGCTCGGCTTTGCCTTTTCGGCCATGGGACGCATGCTTTTGTCCTTTCAGGACTGGTTTGTGGTTGTCGCCGGTGTCGTGGTGATGATTTTTGGCGCGCATTTTGTTGGCGTCTTTCGCATCCCGTTCCTGGACCGCGAAGCGCGCATGGACACAGGCGACAGGGGCGGGTCGGCCCTTGGGGCCTATGTATTGGGACTGGCGTTTGCCTTTGGCTGGACACCCTGTCTGGGTCCCATTCTGGGCGCGATTCTGGGTCTTGCAGCATCTGAGGCGGACGTTTGGCGCGGCACGACCCTTCTGGCGGTATATGCCATGGGCCTTGGCATTCCATTTCTGCTGGTCGCGGCCTTCTTTCCGCGCCTGAAAGGGGCAATGGCCTGGATGAAGCGCCATATGACCCGGATCGAGCGGACATCTGGCCTGCTTTTGTGGACCGTTGGCCTGATGATGCTGACCGGCCAGTTCACCGCCTTTAGTTGGTGGTTGCTGGAACGGTTCCCTGCGCTCGCTGCATTGGGATAAAGGCTTATTTTCGTCCCAATCCTGCGCTAGGCTGCGGCAAAACCGCAAACAGGCACCCTCATGACCGAAGATATGCCGCCAGCCCCTGTGCGCCGCCGTCGGGTCTTCTACATCCCCGGCTACGATCCGATTCATCCGCGTCGCTACCGCGAGCTTTACCGGACCGAATCCGCCGCGCAGGCCGAAATCTCTGGCTATGAGATCGGGATCGCCCCGCGACAGGACGCCGAGACCTATGGCTGGAAAGTCGCCGCCAAGATCGACGGCGGGGCAACACTGACCGATGTGGATGTTCTGATCTGGTCCGACATTGTGCGCGACAGCATGTCCAACTCGATCCCCGCAACTTACTGGCAATTGGCCCGTACCGCTTGGACCTATATCGCCAGCGGCACGTTGCGTCGCCTGATGTGGATGCGCAAAGGCCCGGTGATCGCCGCCCTCTATCCGGTTGGTATGTTGTTGCTGCAATTGCTTGTCGCCATTCTTGTCGCATGGATCCCCGCAAAGCTGATCGACATGGTCATCCCGCTGATCACGCTGCCATTTGTGCGGCTTGCGGGCATGCTGGGGCTTGGCCCTGATGGGATCATCAATGTGGCATGGGCTGTTGGGCTATTGCTTGGCTTTGTGTCGTGGTTCGTGTGGATCTACGGCGTCATCTGGATTCTGCGGTGGTTCAAATCCAAGGATAACAAGCTTTACGCCTATTACCTGATGCACGATTATGCCTATTCGGCGCGCTACAACGGGGCAAATCCAAAACCGTTGGAAGAACGGATGGCGCAGTTCGGCGACCAGATCGCGGCAGCGCTTTTGGAGAATGTGGACGAGGTTCTGGTTGTCGGCCATTCCTCTGGCGCGCATCTGGCGGTCTCGATCATCGCCGATCTATTGCGCAATGATCGTGTGCCGGCAACAGGGCCGACCCTGTCATTCCTGTCGCTGGGGCAGGTTGTACCGATGGTGTCGTTCCTGCCAGAGGCTTACCGCCTGCGGAATGATCTGGCCTTTCTGGCAGTGCAGGAGCAGGTGGCGTGGGTCGATGTCACGGCCCCCGGTGACGGCTGTTCATTTGCGCTGTGTGACCCTGTTGCGGTTACAGGCGTCGCGCCCCCGGGCGCGCATTGGCCGCTGATCATTTCTGCCGCTTTCACCCAGACGCTTTCGCCCGAGAAATGGAAAGAATTGCGTTGGCGCTTCTTCCGGCTCCATTTCCAATACCTCTGTGCCTTCGACCGACCCAAAGACTATGATTACTTCAAGATCAGCGCGGGCCCGCTGACGCTGGCAGACCGCTACCGCAACAGGCAATCGTCGAAGTCGCGCATTGATGTACCGGCCTCCAAACATACGTCCCTGCATCCATGACCCTGCCGCCGAAACCTGCGGCGCGGCCTGACAAGGTTTCGCTCTGGCGATATATGAAGCTTTTCCGTGCCGACATCCTCTCGGCACAGCCGGCGCGGCTTTATCGCGCCTGGATGGCAGAGTTTCGCACCCCGTTCTTTCGCAGCTATCTGGTCAATGACCCCAGCCTTGTGAAACGGGTCTTGCACGAACGCCCCGATGATTTTCCAAAGTCCGACAGGATCGGCGCTGGTTTGCGCCCCTTGTTGGGCAATTCGGTCTTTCTGACCAACGGTGAGACATGGAAGCGTCAACGCCGCATCATCGATCCTGCGTTTGAAGGCGGACGCCTGCGCGAAGTCTTCCCGGCGATCCACGCCGCAGGTGCTGCGGCCGTCACGCGCATCGCAACACAAGCAAACGACGCGCCCATCGACATCGAGCCAGAGACAAGCCACGCCGCCGCTGATGTGATCTTTCGCACGCTCTTTTCGATCCCCATTGAAAACGCCGTGGCGACAGAGGTCTTTGAAGAATTCCGGCGTTATCAACGCAGCCAGCCGATCCTGAACCTCGCGGCCTTTGTGCGTGGCCCGCGCTGGATGCCACGGTTCTTTGGCAAGGACACACGCGACTCGGCCCGTAAGATCCGCAACCTTATCGCCAAACTGGTTGAGGCGCGCCAGGTAGAGATCGCGGCAGGCACGGCCCCTGATGATCTGGCAACCAAGATCTTGACCACGAAAGACCCACAAACGGGGCAGGGGTTCGACGCTGACGAGATGGTGGATCAAGTCGCTATCTTCTTTCTGGCAGGGCATGAAACCTCTGCCGCGGCGTTGTCATGGGCGCTTTATCTTCTGGCGACGCACCCCGACTGGCAGGACAGCGTCGCCACCGAGGCGACGCAGCTAACAGCGGATTTCAGCAGTGTCAGCCGCCTTAAGATCACGCGGGATGTTTTCCGCGAGGCGCTGCGCCTTTATCCTCCCGTGCCGATGATGGTGCGTGAAACCACCTGTCCCGAAGAGTTTCGCGACCGTCCGGTCAAACCCGGCGCGCAGGTTGTACTGTCGCCCTGGCATCTGCATCGCCAGAACAGGCTCTGGGACAATCCCGATGGTTTTGATCCGACCCGTTGGGGCACTGAGAACGGCAAAAGCTGCCAGCGCGATGCGTTTATCCCGTTCTCGGCCGGGCCACGCGTTTGCACCGGAGCGGGTTTTGCCATGATCGAAGGCGTGGTTCTGCTGGCACAGCTTTTGCGCGCCTACCGGTTTGAGGCGATGCCCGATCGCGTCCCGCAGCCGGTGGCCCATCTGACTGTGCGCACCGCCCATGGCATGTGGCTGCGATTCGTCCCGCGCGCGGCGTGATTGTTTCAAAACGGGAAACAGCAGCCATATTTTGAGAATTCTGTTTTGTATTCGTAAACGTCGGCGCAATATGGCTGACTTGCTTTTGCCTCAATAAATTCGTTTGAAATCAATTATATAGGGTCTTTCCCCTCATCAATTGACCCAATTGAGGCAAGTTTTAGGCGTGATTATGCCGAATTGTGTTAACGTTTTTGGTGTGGGGGCATTGGCGATCTGGGATTTAGCTGATGCCGAATTATGGCAATACATTTTCGACCGTCGCGGGTGCGCTGGGGCGAACTATGCGAAATTTTGGCGCTGCCTCGCGCCCCGACGACAACTTTGATCCCTATGAACCGGTGCCGATGCAACGTGAAGAGCTGTCTGCGCTTTTCGAGTTGCCGCCGGGCAAGCCCATGACCGAAAAAGAGCGGCTGCAAAGTTCAGAGCGGCTTGAACATGAATCGATGATGTTGATCCGCTCAGCGCTTTATGCGTCGGACTGACGCTGCAAATCCCGCAACACCGCGACCCGAATAGCAGAGGCGAGCCCGACATCGCCGCGCGCGGCATCAATCTGCGCTGCCAATCCGTTGATCGTCTCGCCTTGACGGGCGGCAAGGGCACGAAACGCCTGCCAGAACTCATCTTCCAGTGACACACTTGTGCGGTGTCCCCGCAATGTCAGGGACCGTTTGACCGGTCGCCCGCTATTCATCTTCGAACTTCAACTGATCCAGACGTTTGGCCGCCTGTTCGGCCTGGGCAGCATCCAGCACCCGTTGCGCCTTGGTGCGCCCGTGTTTGACTGCGTTCGCATCTGCGCGCTTTTTCTCCGCCGCCCGGTCGCGGGTCTTGCGCGCTTTATTCAGGTTGATCGGTTGGGTCATGCGGTCACCTGTACCAACGACCGATTGGCCTTTGACGTGTCCATGACCCACGCAGTGTGGGGCGCGTGAAGCACTTCGCTGTCACTGCCGGTTTGCGACTGCCCCACGTTCTTGGCTTCCGTGATCTGCGCGTCATCAGCTTGCATCGGCTCAGCCGTAACCAGCGAGTCAGGAAAGGCGCCGCGCCAATGCTTCGGCCCGGCACCCATCTGTCCCTGAAACATGCTCTGCATCTGCAGATGCATTATTTGGGGCCAATCATGTCTTCGGGGCGCACAACCTTTTCAAAGGTCGCTTCATCCACAAACCCCAGCTTGATCGCCTCTTCCTTCAGTGTGGTGCCATTCTTGTGCGCGGTCTTGGCGACCGTCGTGGCATTGTCGTAGCCGATGGTCGGGGCAAGCGCTGTCACCAGCATCAGGCTTTCGCGCATCAGCTTTTCAATCCGCACTTCATCGGCCTGAATGCCGACCACGCAGTTATCGGTAAAGGCCACTGCCGCATCGCCCAGCAATTGCATCGACTGCAGCACGTTATAGGCCATCATCGGCTTCATCACGTTCAGCTCAAAATGCCCCTGCGATCCGGCAAAGCCGACAGCCGCATCATTGCCCATCACATGGGCACAGACCTGCGTGATCGCCTCAACTTGTGTGGGGTTCACCTTGCCCGGCATGATCGAGGATCCGGGCTCATTCTCGGGCAACATCAATTCACCCAGCCCACAGCGCGGACCGGAGCCAAGGAACCGGATGTCGCAGGCAATCTTGTAGATCGAGGCCGCGACCGTTCTTACCGCGCCCGACATTTCGACCATCGCGTCATGGGTGGCGAGCGCCTCGAACTTGTTGGGCGCGGTGACAAAGGGCAAGCCGGTGATATCGGCCATGTGACCTGCGACCGTCTCACCCCAACCTTTGGGGCTGTTCAGTCCGGTGCCAACCGCCGTACCACCCTGTGCCAGCTCATAGATGGCGGGCAGGGCGGCTTTGATCCGGCGCAGGCCCTGACCCACCTGATGCACATAGCCCGAAAACTCCTGCCCCAGCGTCAGCGGGGTGGCATCCATGGTATGGGTCCGGCCGATCTTGATGATGTCCTTGAATGCCTCCTGCTTGGCCTCAAGTGCCGCGTGCAGCTTTTCCAAGCCGGGGATCAGCACATCATGCGCGGTGCGGGCGGTAGCGATGTGCATGGCGGTGGGGAACGTGTCGTTGGAGGATTGCCCCATATTGCAGTGATCGTTGGGATGCACCGGGTCCTTGGACCCGATCGTGCCGCCCAGCAATTCAATCGCGCGGTTCGATATCACTTCGTTGGCGTTCATGTTGGATTGTGTACCTGACCCCGTCTGCCAGACCACCAGCGGAAAGTGATCGTCCAACTGGCCTGCAACCACCTCTTTCGCCGCCGCAATGATGGCATCAGCGCGCTCTGCGTCCAGTTTTCCGCGGTCCTTGTTGGCCATGGCACAGGCCTGCTTGATCACGCCAAGCGCGCGCACAATGGCCACGGGCTGCTTTTCCCAGCCAATGGGAAAGTTCATCAGACTGCGCTGCGTTTGCGCGCCCCAATAGCGGTCTGCCTGAACCTCAAGTGGGCCAAAGCTGTCGGTTTCTGTGCGGGTTTCGGTCATGTCGCATGGCCCTTTTGCTGAACGGTTGGGGCAGGGATAGCCCGGCCCATGAACGAAGGCAATTCATGACATGCCGCCAATTCTGTGCATAGGTTACCCCATTTGAAGGAGGAGTTTATGGCCGCCGAGATCAATAAACCCGTTGACCCGCTTTGGCTGCAACAATCCGAGGCAGAGGCCCTGCACACGCAGCGGCGGCGCATCTCGATCGTTGGTCTGATCGGGGTCACACTCCCGGCGTTGGCATGGCTGATAGACAGCACATTCAATGACGCCTGCTTTCGCGACAGCCTGAGCCACTATTACTATGCGCGCCTTTCGGGGGACTTGTTCATCATGGCACTGGCCTTTGCGGGGGCCATGCTGGTGGCCTACCGGGGGGAGACGCCACGCATCAACCGGCTGGCCAGTATCGCCGGGATCGCGGCCTTTTGCGTGGCCTTCTTTCCGACCACTGCGCCGGGATGCGAGGTCGGCAGTTTCACCGCGCGCGCCTTTACTACTGTCACCACCGACCTGCCTTTGATCGAGGGCACAGCACCCGGTTTTCAGTCGTTTCCTTTTGTGGATTACATCCACTACGCCTCGGCCAGTTTGCTGTTTGGAATGATGATCTACTTTTGCTGGTTCATCTTTCCGCTGGTCTCAGCGGCAGATATCAACCCTGCCACCGGCCAGATCACGATGATCAAGGCCTTGCGCAATGCAATCTACCGTCTGTGTGCGGTCGTCATCGGCGTGACATCCACGGGGCTCTTTCTCTACTTTCTCGCGGGTCTTGTCGCAGATGTGCCGTTCTGGAACCGGTTGAACCTGACATTCTGGTGCGAGGCGATTGGCCTGATGGCCTTTGGTCTGGCCTGGCTGGTCAAGGGGCGGTTCTTTAATACCCGCGTGATGGGTGCTTAGCGCAGGTCGGGGTGACGGACCGTGCTGCCGGGGATCAGTTTGAAGCCGATATCGCGACAGGTCGGCACAGGTTCGCCCGACAACCGCCCGATCATCATCTCAGCCGCGGCCTGACCCAGTTTCAGGTGCGGCACATGCATGGACGTCAGACGCTGCGGCATCACCGCTGCAATCGGCAGATCACCCCAACCGGCGACGCCGATGTCGCTTGGCACCTTTAACCCCTTGGTGGCGGCAAATTGCAGCCCGCCAAAGGCCATCGCGTCATTCTGATAAAAGATGCAGTCCACATCGGGATGGGCGGCCAGCAATTGCTCTGTGCCGTAAAAGCCGGGGTAGTAAGCTGCGGTATCGTGCAGACAAAGCTGCTTGGTGACACCTCCGCCGCCGCCCTCAACCGCCTTGCAGAAACCGGCAAGCCGCGTCGTCGCGGCATTCGCCGTATCGTGTGACGTCCCGACATAGCCGATCTGGCGATAGCCACAGCCAACCAGATAGCGCCCCATATCAAAGCCCGCGTCAAAGTGGTTGATCCCCACCGACATATCGAGCGGGCTGGAATTCAGGTCCCAAATCTCCACAATCGGTATCCCCGCATTGCGCAGCATCTCGGTCGCGCGCGCGGAATGAAATCGTCCGGTCAGGATCAGCCCCGCTGGTTGCCATGACAGCACTGTGCGGATCCAATCCTCTTCTTCCTTCTGGGTGTGTTGGGTCAGACCCAGCACCGTCTGGTGACCAAATGACCCCAGCTTGCGGTCAATGCCCTCCAGCACCTGCGCAAAAACCTCATTGCCCAGATCAGGGATTGAGACGCCAACAAAGGTCGACGTCTGATCGCCTGCAAAGACCGTTGCCAATCGATTCGGCAGATAGCCAAGCTGGTCCACCTTTTGCATCACCAGATCGCGGGTCTTGTCCGAATAACCGCCCTCTGCACGCAAAACCCGGCTGGCGGTCATCTTTGACACACCAGCGGCCTTTGCCACCTGTGATAGGCTTACCTTGTTGGTTTTGTTTGTTTTTTCTGCCATTTGCGACGCGTTACGTTACCGGTAACTTAATCCTTGACTTCACACTGCCCTTCGCAAAACAATAGCCTAACGTTACGGGTAACTCAACTGGGAGGTTTGGTCCGTAACAACTGGGAGGGGCACATGCAGAACCTGCAATCAGGTCTGTTCTTTGACGGGATCGACAAACATTTCGGCGGGACTTACGCGCTCAAAGATGTGTCGTTGTCCGTGGGACGGGGTGAGGTTGTGGCCCTTTTGGGGGAAAACGGTGCCGGTAAATCGACCCTGATCAAGGTGCTGGGCGGAATTCACCAACCCGACGCGGGCCGCGTATTGATCGACGGCGAACCCTATCAACATCGGCCTGCCGGATTTGGTGAACGTCAAAAGGTCGCATTCATTCACCAGGACCTTGGTTTGATCGAGTGGATGACCGTGGCCGAGAACATCGCGCTCGCACTTGGTTTTGCCCGCAAAGGCGGCATGATCCGATGGGCCGAGGTCGAGGCTTTTGCCGCTGCCGCTCTGGAAAAGGTCGACTGCGATTTTGACCCCACGACGCGGGTCGAGGATTTGTCTCGCACCGAAAAGTCGCTTGTCGCCATTGCCCGCGCTTTGGCCGTGGATAGCGAGTTTTTGGTGCTCGACGAGCCCACGGCGTCATTGCCCGCTGACGAGGTTGAACGCCTTTTCGCAGCCCTGCGTCCCTTGCGTGATCGGGGTGTCGGCATGATCTACGTCAGCCACCGGCTGGATGAGATTTTTCAGGTGGCCGACCGGGTCGCCGTGCTGCGCGATGGTGTGATGGTCGGGATGCGCGACATCGCCCACACCACGCCCGAGGAACTTGTACAGAAAATCGTCGGTCGCAAGACCCGTGAGACGGTCAAATCCACCGATGCGCCCGGTGCCACGATCCTGACGCTTGATGCTTTCCGTGTTGGCGGGGTCGGGCCACTCAATTTTGATCTCGTAGAAAACGAAATCGTCGGTCTTGTCGGGCTGCGCGGTGCAGGGCACGAGGCGATTAGCCGTGCGCTGTTTGGCCTGACGCCATTTGACGGCACAGTCACCCTCAAGGGGGAGACCCCGGATCTGACTACGCCCCAGCGGGCGCTCGATTCAGGCGTTGGCCTCGTTGCGAAGGATCGGACAGAGGAATCGGTGGCGATGAACCTGACGATCCGCGAGAACACATTCCTCAACCCTGACGGCATCGGTCGCAAACTCCTCAACATCCTGTCGCCAAAAGTCGAGGGCGAGCAGGCCAGCATCATCGGCGCAGAATTGGGCCTGTCACCCAATGATCCAACCCTCGCGATTGAGGCGCTTTCAGGCGGCAACCAGCAAAAGGTCGTCATTGGTCGCTGGCTGGCCACAAAGCGCAAGCTTTTGCTGTGCGAAGACCCGACCGCAGGTGTCGACGTCGGCGCCAAGGCCGAAATCTACGCACTTTTGAACCGCGCGCTGGCCGATGGAGTAGGGATCATCGTCGTCTCGACCGATTTTGAAGAAATCGCCACCATCTGCCACCGCGCGATTGTCTTCAGTCAGGGGGCCATCGTTGACGAACTCAGCGGCACCCGCCTGACCACCGAAAACCTGATCCAATCGGCCTCTGCCGGGAATATCGCCAAACACGAAGGACAGCCCCATGCAATCGCTTGAATCCGGCGCGCTTGAGCCGACCAAAGCAGACCTCAAGGGCCTCAGCGCGGGCAATAAGATCGCGCGCTTCCTGCCGGTCTATGGGCTTGTCATTCTGACCGTGTTGCTGATCGGCCTCTTTTCGATCCTGCTGCCCAATACGTTCCCGACGATGCTGAACCTTCGGGCCATCGTGTCGGACAAGGCGATCATCGCGCTTTTGTCGCTAGGCGCGATGATCCCCATGGCGGCGGGTCGCATCGATCTGACAGTGGGCTATGGTATTGTGCTTTGGCACATCCTCGCCATCAGTCTGCAAACGATCTACGGATTGCCTTGGCCGATCACCGTGGCCATCGTCTTGGCTTTGGGTGCATTATCCGGCTTTCTCAATGGCTTACTGGTCGAAGTTGCCAAGATTGACAGCTTTATCGCAACCCTTGGGACCGGCACTGTGCTGTACGCGCTGGCCCTGTGGCACACGGGCGGTCGCCAGATGGTCGGCGTCCTGCCTGACGGGTTTCTGGCGATCAACGGCACTTTCGTCTTTGGGCTGCCAATCACCGGGTTCTATGTGCTGACGATCACCATCGCGATGTGGGTGATACTCGAATACACGCCCATCGGCCGCTATCTTTATGCCATCGGCGCGAACCAGCGTGCTGCACAGTTAAACGGCATTCCCACCCGGAAATACGTCATCGGGGCCTTCCTGACCTCAGGCACGATTACGGCGCTTGCAGGCGTCATCCTCGCCTCCAAACTGCGGATCGGGCAGGCCTCTGTCGGGTTGGAGTTCCTGCTGCCAGCACTTGTAGGCGCCTTTCTGGGCTCCACCACGATCAAACCGGGCCGGGTCAACGTCTGGGGCACCATTGTGGGTGTGGCCATTCTTGCGGTCGGCATTTCCGGCATTCAACAATTCGGCGGCTCCTTCTGGGTCGAGCCGCTGTTCAACGGGGTAACACTGCTGATTGCCATTGGCATCGCAGGCTACGCTCAACGCCGAAAAGGTGCAGAAAAGCGTTGAGAAACAACATGCAAAGGGAGGAACCTCATGTATAAACGAACATTTCTGAACACGGTCCTTGTCGGCGGCATTGTCGCCAGCCTTGGACTTCCCGCGCTGGCCGAAACCGCATGGGACGGCCCCACAACGGGCCCTGTTGCGGCAGAGGGTAAATCCATCGTCGTTCTGGCCGGTGATCTCAAGAACGGCGGCATTCTGGGTGTCACATCCGGGGTTGAAGAGGCCGCCGAAACCATCGGTTGGGATGTCCGCGTGCTAGACGGTGCAGGCTCTATTCAGGGCCGGACTGCGGCCATTGGTCAGGCGCTTGCCCTGCAGCCCGACGGCATCATCATCAACGGCTTTGATGCCGTGGAACAGCAGGCCGCCCTAGAAGGCGTGGCAGAGGCTGGCATCCCAATGGTCTCCTGGCATTCTGGCCCAAAGATCGGCTGCGATGCGCCCGGCGGCATCTTTGCCAATGTGTCGACTGATGCGATGACCGTGTCCGAGGTTGCCGCTGACTGGGCGCTGGAAGATGGTGGCGACAACGTAGGCGTGGTGATCTTTACCGACAGCACCTACCAGATCGCGATTGATAAGGCCGACCGGATCAAGGAAACGATCGAGGCTGGCGGCGGCACTGTGCTCGAATACGTCGATACACCCATCGCCGATACCTCAAGCCGGATGGGGCCGCTGACCACCTCGCTTTTGCAAAAGTACGGCGCAAGCTGGACGCATGCGCTGGCGATCAACGATCTTTACTTTGACTTCATGGGGCCGGCACTTGCCTCTGCCGGAATTGGCGGCGATGGCGCACCCTTGGCCGGTTCCGCCGGGGACGGGTCAGAGGCCGCGTTCCAGCGTATCCGCAGCGCGCAGTATCAGGCGATCACCGTGGCAGAGCCGCTGAACCTGCAAGGCTGGCAGTTGGTCGATGAACTTAACCGCGCCGTTCAGGGCGAGGCCTGTTCAGGCTACATCACCTCGCCTGCGCTTGTGACCCAAGATGGCTTGTCCAAGCTGGGCGACAGCAACCAGTTTGATCCTGACAGCCCGTACCGCGCCGCTTACGCCGCGATCTGGGGCAAGTAACGCCCCAACAGGGGTCCCGTGAACTCCCGCATGGGGCCCCTGACTATTCACTGTTTCGGCGCAAGACCCGCGCCCCCGTGCCACATCGGAGGATGACAGATGGCGGACAACCCGCTTGTTGAAATGCGCGCAATCACCAAACGCTTTGGTGGCGTGACGGCATTGCAAGACGTCGACCTGACCGCCAACGCGGGCGAGGTTTTGGCCATCGTCGGCGACAACGGCGCCGGGAAATCGACGCTGATCAAGGTGCTGACCGGCGTCTATCAGCCCACGTCTGGCGATATCTTGATTGATGGGGCCAAAGTCGACTTTTCCAGCCATGCAGAGGCGATCACCTATGGCATCGACGCGGTTTATCAAACCCTCGCTTTGGCGGA
This sequence comes from uncultured Paracoccaceae bacterium, assembly GCA_947493335.1. Taxonomy (GTDB): domain Bacteria; phylum Pseudomonadota; class Alphaproteobacteria; order Rhodobacterales; family Rhodobacteraceae; genus CANMYO01. The sequence continues at coordinate 1,231,675 of CANLQO010000001.1, forward strand.
TCACCTTGATCCGGCGGCAAATATGTTTCTGGGCAATGAACTGACCAAGAAGGTGCTGGGCATCGACGTGCTGGACAACAAGCGCATGCGCGCCGAAACCGAACGGGTGTTGATGGAACGCTTGGGCGTCAAGCTCAAGTCTCTGGACGCCCCCACCGAAAGCCTGTCAGGGGGGCAACGTCAGGCGGTTGCCATTGCGCGCGCCGTTTACAGCGAAGGGCTGCGGGTGCTGGTGATGGATGAACCCACCGCCGCCCTTGGGCCGCAGGAGACCGCCCGTACGCTCAAACTGATCCAGACGCTCAAGGCGCAAGGCCTTGCTGTGATCCTGATCAGCCATTCGCTTGATGACGTCTTTGAGGTCTCTGACCGCATCCACGTTCAGCGCCGGGGCCAATGTGTCGGTGTCGTCAACACCCGTGACAGCTCTACGCAAGAGGTTCTGGGCCTCATCGTCGGGGCGGAGGAGGCCGCATGACCACTGCAACCGCAAACCGCCCGCTGACCGAACGGTTAGAGCCCTATATCGCCATCATCGGCCCGATGGTCATGATCCTTGCTATCCTGATTTTCATGGGCGTTGCCGAACCCGCCCGCTATTTCCGCACCACGAACCTGAACCTGATCCTGCTGGATGCAGCGCTTTACATGCCAATGGCGATGGCAATGACCTTCGTCATCACCCAGCGCGGCATCGATCTCTCCATTGGATCCATCGCGGCGCTGTCATCGATCATGATGGCCTTCCTGATCAAGCAATACGGCTTTTCGGTCTATATCGCGGTGCCCATCGCCCTGATGCTGGGCGCACTGATGGGGCTGATCAACGGGCTGATCATCACGCGGTTCAACGTGCCCGATCTGATTGGCACTTTAGCCATGGATCTGGTCTATCGTGGCTTTGCGCTGGTCATCGCCAAGGGGCTTGTGCTGGCGCGCTTCCCCGACTTCCTGACGGATATCGGGCGCGGACAAATCCCGGGCTTCGTCCCCATCCCGGTGTTGATCGGCATTGCGACCATGATCGCGGGCTATCTCCTGCTGACGCGCAGCTACTTTGGTCGCTACACCATCGCCATCGGCTCGAACCCCGAAGCGGCAGAGCTGACCGGCATCAGCGTCAAGCGTCACAAGGTCTATGCCTACGTGCTCTGCGGGGCCTGTGCGGCACTTGGTGGCATTCTGCTGACCGGCAAACTCAACGCCATTCAGGCGACATCCGCGCCCTACTTCAACCTGCATGTGATCGCGGCTGTTGTTGTCGGGGGCACGTCGCTTTTTGGTGGCCGCGCCTCCATGCTGGGCTCTTTCGCCGGTGTGCTGCTGCTGTCCATGATGATCAATGCGTTGGTGACACTGCGGATCGAGTTTTTCTGGCAATCCGTCGCCTCTGGCGTCGTCATCGTCAGCTCTGTCGCGCTTTATACATGGATGCAGAAAAAGGACCGTGACGGGACGGGGGGCTGGCTTGCGGGCCTGCGCACGCCCGATGGTCAAAAGATGCTGCGCTTTTCCGCGCTGCTGATCGGTCTGCTGATCGCCCTTCTGGCGGTTGGCGGGCTTCTGGCCGGTGATCCCAATCCAAGCGGATAACCGGACTTGCGGGATGACCGGGCCGGGGGTGCAGCCCCGGCACCGGTCGCAGGTCCCGCACTCATTTGCAAAGGGAGGAACCTGAATGAGACTTTTAACAACGACTGTTCTACTGGCAAGCACCGCTTGTGCAGGTATGGCTTGGGCCGATGCACATGCGACACTGCCGCTCAAGGAATTGCCGGACATCGCAGAGCGCGACTATTGGGTCCCTGATGAGGTCAACGCTGACGGTAAGCTCGAAGCGCTGCAAGAGGTTGTCGGCGCAGAAGCCATCGCCTTTGACGGCACGCTTGATGCACCCATTCAGATCGCGCTGATCTACCCCTCTGCCGACACCTCGGACTTCTGGGCCCGCAATTATCTGGCGCTGACCAAACGTCTGGAACAACTGGGCATCGCGTTCGAGACGACTGAATTCGCATCACGTCAAATCGAACATTCATTGCAGGCAACTTACGCCAATCAGGTCGCACAAGATGCCGACCTTTATGACTATGTGATCTTTGGCCCGTCAGAACTGGCAATTCAGGCGGACAACATCGACAAACTGTCAGGCAATGATGGCTTTGCCACCTATGTTTGGGCCTTCCACACGCCGCTGAAGGATCTGGAAAATCAACCCGATGCCTGGTTTGACTTTTCGTCCGCCGCCGGTGCGCTCACCATGTGTGACTACATGCTGTCGCGTCTGGGTAATGATGTGACCATGGCGATGAATCGCGGGATTCCGGGGATCACCGACAACCAGCGTTCTGGCGACTTCAAGGCCTGTGTCGAGGAAAAGGGCAACTGGACCACCGCCTACGAACATTATGGCGAATATCAGCGCGAAGGCGGGTTTGAAGGCACCTCCCTGATCATGCAGGCCTATCCAGAGGCCACGATCATCCACAACGCCAACACCGCTATGGCCATGGGCAGCGTCGAGGCGCAGGTCTCCATGGGCAAAGAAAAGGACATCTTTTCTACCGGTTGGGGTGGCACCGGGCTCGAACTTGATGCCATCCGGCGTGGAGAGCTTGACGCAACCCCCATGCGCATGGGCGATGACGTAGGCGCGGCGACAGCAGAGGCGATCAAGGCCGATCTGGAAGGGCGTGCAGACGAACTTCCCTTGGTCTTCCTTGGCCGTATCACCGTCGCGCATGATGAGATGAGCGCCGATGAGATCGACGCGCTTGAACAGGAAGCATTCCGCTTCTCCGGCGTCGGCGCACTCGAACGCTAAGTGCCAAAGGGCAGGGCGCGGCACAGTGTTGCGCCCTGCACCCATCCTGCGTGTGACCTGACAAAGTTCTTGACGCCGGATGATACCGGCAACACCCTTGGCGGCATGTCGCAGCTCCCCCCCAAATCAACCGGTACGGTCACCATGCGCGATGTCGCGCGTGCTGCAGGCGTCAGCCGCATGACCGTCAGCCGCGCCTTGCGCAAGGACAGCCCTGTCTCGCAGGAAACGCGTGACCGGATTTTGAAAGTCGTGCGCGACATGAACTACGTGCCCGACCAGATGGCGGGCAGCCTGACCACCAAACGCTCTGGCTTTGTGGCGGTCCTGGTCCCCTCTCTCAACAACCTTCACTTTGCTGAAACGGTACAGGCATTGACCCAGCAGCTTGAAGGGATCGGCATGCAAATCCTGTTGGGGCATACCGATTATTCATTGGCGCGCGAAGAACAACTGGTCGAAACCATGTTGCGGCGCAGACCCGAAGCAATTGTGCTGTCCTATGACGGCCATTCCGACCGGACCCTGCAGCTATTGGCCGATGCCCATGTGCCGGTGATCGAGCTATGGGAACGACCCGAAGATCCCGTCGCCCACACCATTGGCTTTTCCAATCGCGATGCGGCCGCCCTTATGACCAAGGCGCTGATCGCGCAGGGCTATCGCAACATCGCCTTTCTGGGCGAAGCCGAAGACGCCTGGACCCGTGGTGCGGCCCGTCGCCGGGGGTTTTCTGACGCCATGGCGGCCGCGGGCCTTTCAGCGCATCGTCTACTGCGCTACGGTAAGCCGCCGCTGTCGATCGAGGATGGTGCCGCCGCCGTGCCTGCCTTGCTGGACCAGTTTCCTGACACAGATTGCATCTTTTGCGTCTCGGATGCGCCTGCCTTTGGGGCGCTCTCTGCGCTCAAGGGGGCAGGGCGGCAGGTGCCCGGTGACATTGGCGTGGCGGGCTTTGGCAATTTTGAAGTGTCGCGCTTTGCGACCCCGGCCATTTCCACCGTGACCGTGGACCCCAAAACCATTGGTGAGACCACCGGCCAGATGATTGCCGAACTCCTTTCAAACAAAGAATCGCAACCGCGAGATACCCGCCATGTGACCGTGCAGGCAGAGGTTACGCTGCGCGGCAGCACGGAAAAGCCCACTTAAATCTCTTGATATCAGCAGCTTAGCCAGCAACACTTTTTGCTTGTGTTACCGGTCACATGAACTAATGTGACCGGTAACAATTTCTATTCCGGTGCGTCCATGCCAACCATCCATCTCGACAACCTGATCAAGCGCTATGGCGATGTGCAGGTCCTGCACGGGGTCGACCTCCGGATGGAGGATAACGAATTCACCGTTTTGGTCGGCCCCTCGGGCTGCGGCAAATCCACGACATTGCGGATGATCGCCGGGCTGGAAGACGTCAGCGAAGGCGAAATCTACGTCGATGGCAAACCGGTCAGTCACCTTGAACCCAAAGACCGTGACCTTGCGATGGTGTTTCAGGACTACGCGCTTTACCCGCATATGAACGTGGCCCAAAACATCTCTTTCGCGCTGCGGCTTGCCAAACGCCCCAAGGCAGAGATCGACAAAAAAGTCCGCGAAGTGGCCGAGACCGTGGGCCTGACGGATTTTCTTGCCCGCAAGCCCGGCGCGCTTTCAGGTGGCCAACGCCAGCGCGTCGCCATGGCCCGCGCGCTTGCCAAGGACAGCGGGATGTTCCTCTTTGACGAACCGCTCTCCAACCTTGACGCCAAACTGCGCGGCCAGATGCGCGCCGAACTCGCACTGATGTCCCAGCGCGTGCAGAAGAACATGATCTACGTGACCCATGACCAGATCGAGGCGATGACGCTCGCCGACCGGATCGTCGTGATGCACGGCGGCTACATTCAGCAACAAGGTACACCCAAGGAGCTCTTTCAAAAGCCGGTCAACAAATTCGTTGCTGGATTTCTTGGCATGCCGCCGATGAACTTTCTGGATGGCGAAATCGAAGACACCGGGGCAGGGGTCTTTGTCAAAGGGGATGGTTTTGCGCTGAAACTTCAGGGCGAACGCGCCGCCACCGCCAAGGCCCACACAAACAAGCAGATCACGTTGGGCATTCGCCCCTCTGATCTTTCCTATGACGCCGATGCCGCACCCGCAGACGCGCTCACGCTCGACGTCATGGTTTCTGAATATGTCGGTGCGCAATCGGTCCTGCTGTGCAGATGCGGACCGGCCAAGGTGATGGTGGAGGTGAACTCTGAAACCCCCGTCGCCCTTGGACAAACACTGACATTCGCGGTCAATCCGAACGGGGTGCACCTGTTCGACCGCCAAAGTGAGGCCGCGCTCTAGCGGCCCATCCATGCAAAGGGAGGACACCATGAAACTTACACTGAAATCAGGCGCTCTGGGGATCACCACAGCGGCACTTATGGCCGGAACGGCGCTGGCCAATCCGTACGCCGACTACGAAGGCACGACGCTGATCGTGAACTTCCCCGCTCACCCGCACTACGATGCGGTGATGCAGATCTTGCCGGAATTTACGGCGCAAACCGGGATTGAGGTTGAGGTCGATCAATTGCCCTACCTCAAGATGCGCGAACGCCAGACGCTCGAACTTGCGCAGGACGAAGGCGAATATGATCTGATCGCTTACGTGGTCTTTTCCAAGGCTGATTATGTCTATGCCGATCAGCTGGAAAACCTCGCCAAATACTTCATGAACCCCAAGCTGGCCGACCCCGGCTATGACGCGGCCGATCTGATCGACGGATACGTCTACAACATCGGCTTTGCCGGTGGCGACCGTGGCTATCTGTCTGGTGCCACAGGCTCGCTTTTTGGTCTGCCTTACGGTTCTGAAACCTCTGTTCTGGGCTACCGCAAGGACATCTTTGAAAAGCACGGGCTCGACGTGCCTGAAACCTATGAAGAGATGCTGGCACTCGCCTGCCAGATCCCGGAACTGGAACCGGGCATGGGCGGTCTGTCATCGCGTGCGGCCTCTGGCCACCACGCAGCCCACGCATTCCTGTTGCACCTCAACCCATTGGGTGGTGCGATCTTTGACGAAAACTGGGAACCTGTGGTGAACAACGCCGAAGGCGTGGCCGCAGCAGAAGCGCTCAAGCAGATCGTGGACTGCGGACCAGAGGGTGCGGTGAACTTCGGCTTTGGCGAAGCACTGGGGGCCTTCCTCAACGGTGACACCGCCATGTTCCTCGACACCACGATTGTGGCGGGCCAGATTGATGACCCCGACAAAAGCCAGGTGGTTGGTCAGGTCGGCTGGGCTCTGCATCCGATGGGCACCGAACGCGCCAGCCAGACGGGCGGCTTTGGCATCGGCATCCCTGCCAACGCCGAGAATAAAGAGGCGGCCTTTCTGCTGATGCAATGGCTGACCTCGAAAGAAGGGGACAAGCTTGTCGCCATGGCCGGCGGCAACCCTTCGCGCTTCTCGACCCATGCGGATGCAGAGGTCAACGCCAAGTTCCCGCATATGGCAACCTTTGGTGAGGCGCTGCAATACGCCGACCCCGACTGGCGCCCGATCATCCCCACATGGGGCAAGATCAATGCCGATCTGGGCACCACGCTGTCCAAAGTCCTGACCGAGGGTCTTGATATTCAGGAAGCCCTTGACGGTGTCGCGACACGCGCCCGCGCCACGATGGACGAAGCTGGCTACTACACCTGGAACTAACCTCCCCTTTGGTTCCACGCGGGCTGCGCGGTCACGCGCCGCGCAGCCCCAACGCTCACCCCCGCAAGGACGCCCGTCATGTCACGTTCCATGGCCAATCGCTTCACGCCTTACATGTTCATGGCACCTGCCGCCGTGATTATGGCCATCGCCCTGCTTTATCCGCTGGGCTACATGGTCTGGGGCAGCTTCCGCGACTGGAACCCCAGCCAGACCATTGGCGAGGCCGAGTTTGTCGGCCTCAAGAATTACATCACCCTCTGGAACGATCCCAATTTCCGCGAAAGCCTCGGTGTCACCCTGCGCTTTGCCTTCTTCGTCGTGACATTCGAGATGGTGATCGGTGTGGGCCTCGCGCTGCTGCTGGATCGCGACATTCGCGGCATGTCGGTGCTGCGCACCATGTTCATCCTGCCGATGATGATTGCGCCGGTCGTGGTGGGCCTGATGTGGCGCTATATGTACCACCCGACGGTCGGAACCTTTAACCGCTTCCTTGATGGCTGGGGCCTGCCCAAGATCGATTGGCTGGGCCAACACGCGCTGGGTTCCGTCATCATCGCCGATATCTGGCAGTGGACGCCCTTTATCTTCATCCTCTCATTGGCCGCCCTGCAATCCCTGCCGCGCTCCGCACTGGAGGCCGCCCGCATTGACGGCGCGACCCCTTGGCAGCAGATCATCCACATCAAACTGCCGCTGATGATGCCCGTCCTGATCGTCACCGGCCTTCTGCGTCTGATCGACGCTTTCAAAGTGCTCGAAGTCATTCTTGTCATGACCGAAGGCGGGCCGGGTCTGTCCACCGAAATCCTTGCCTTGCGGATCAGCCGCACCGCCACCGAATTCCGGGAGTTGGGCGTCGCTGCAGCCATGTCGAACTACCTGCTGATGCTGCTCTTGCTGCTGACGGTCACGATGTTCGGCTTCACCCGCTGGCAAGAGGCGCGCGCTGCCCGTATCCGCGCCGCCGTTGAAGAGGACGCATAGCATGGCCACCCGTTACGAACGCCAACACCCGGCCTTTTATGCCCTGATCACACTTCTCGTGGTCATGTCCGTCGGCCCCGTCCTTTTGATGTTCATCAACTCCTTCAAGCTCGACGTGGACATCATCTCGGGGGCCACCGGGCTGATCTTCCTGCCGACGATCCAGAACTATGAAACAGCGCTTTGCGATGTGCTCTGGTACGAACCGGAACACATCGATTTCTGTTCACTGAAATTCGGCGGCGCCTTCATCAACTCGCTGATTATCGCCCTGATCTCAACCGTGCTGACCCTCGTGATCGGCTGCATGGCGGCCTACGCGCTGGTCCGCTTCCGCTTTATGGGGCGCGATACCGTCTCGCTCACAACCCTGATGGTGCGCATGGTCCCGCCTGCTGTGCTGCTCGTCCCGGTCTTTGGGCTTTGGAACAATGAATTCTGCCTCGACCGTGACGGTCTGATCGGCGGGCTGATCCGAGATACATTCGGGGGCAGGGGGGACGTCTGCCTTGCAGGCACCCATTCCGGCATCATCCTGATTTATGTGGCGATGAACTTGCCCTTCGTGATCTGGATCCTGCAAAGCTTTATTGTCCAGGTCCCGCGCTCGCTGGAAGAGGCCGCCCGCGTCGATGGCGCGGGCCCGTTTCAGGTTTTCTTTCTTGTGGTCCTGCCACTGATCAAACCGGGCCTTGCCGCCGCTGCCATCTTCACCTTTCGCATCGCATGGAATGAATACCTGCTGGCCTCCGCTCTCTCGGACCGGAACACCAAGACCGTGCCGATCCTGATCGTGAACAACATGTCCGAATTCAACGTCGAATGGGGGGTCATCATGGCCACCGGCATGCTGCTCGCCATTCCGCCGATCATATTTACGCTCTTTGCTTCGCGGCAGATCATTACCGGCATGACGGCCGGGGCTGTCAAAGGCTGATGTGGGATTGGCTGATCTCTCCCATTGACCCGGCCCGCGTCCATGACGTGGGTTGGGCGGTCTCATGGCACGCGCGCGCGATGGTGCTGGGTTGGGGGATGCTCGCCCCACTGGCGGTGATCGTGGCGCGGTTCTTCAAGATCATGCCGGGGCAGGATTGGCCGCGTGAGTTGGACAATCAGATCTGGTGGCGGAGCCACTGGATCGGTCAAACGCTGGTCTTTGCGCTTTCAATCCTTGGTCTTCTGCTGGTTCTGCCGCTCGACCTCGCCAACCTCAGCCTGCACCGCATGCTGGGCTATCTGGTCCTGTTCGGGCTTGCCATCCAGACAGCGCTTGGCCTTTTGCGCGGCTCCAAGGGTGGTCCGACGGACCCCGCGCCAGACGGCAGCCCGCGCGGTCATCACTACGACATGACACCATGGCGGCGCAGCTTTGAGACCCTGCACAAATCACTGGGCTACGCGCTGCTCTTCACCGCCATGGCCACCATTCTTGCAGGCCTTTGGGAATCTAACGGCCCGCGCTGGATGTGGCTGGCGCTGCTCGCATGGTGGACAGCGCTGGTGATCCTGTTCATCATTCTGCAACGTCGCGGCATGGCCGTGGACACCTACCAAGCCATCTGGGGCGACGATCCGCGCCACCCCGGCAATGCACAAAGCAAAGGATAAGCCATGTTTGGCGTCATCGACGGCACCGGATTTGAAACCCTTCATGACGATTTCAACGCCTGTTTTATCGGCCATGCCCGGGTGGAAAGGCTCTGGACCGGTGCGCGCTGGTCCGAAGGCCCGGTTTGGTTCGCCGCTGGCCGCTATTTGCTTTGGTCGGACATCCCAAACAACCGCATCATGCGCTATGACGATACCGATGGCGCTGTCTCGACCTTCCGTCAGCCGTCCAACAATTCCAACGGACACACCGTGGACCGGGCAGGGCGGTTGGTCTCTTGCGAGCACCTGACCCGTCGCGTCACCCGCACCGAACATGACGGCACCATCACTGTGCTGGCCGACAGCTATCAAGGCAAACGCCTGAATTCCCCAAATGATGTTGTGGTCAAATCCGATGGCTCGATTTGGTTCACCGACCCCAGTTACGGTATCCTGATGGACTACGAAGGCGACCGTGCCGAGAGCGAAATCGGGGCCTGCCATGTCTACCGCATCGATGGCGACACAGGTGCCATGACCATCGTCGCTGACGACTATATGAAACCCAATGGCCTGGCGTTTTCACCAGATGAAAGCTTGCTCTATATCGCCGACACCGGTGTCACCCATGATGCGGATGGACCGGCACATATCCGCAACCACACCGTCAACGGCGACACGATTTCCGGCGGCGATGTGCTTGCCGATTGTACCGCTGGCGTCTTTGACGGTTTCCGGGTGGACCGGGCAGGGCGCATCTGGACCTCTGCCGCGGACGGCGTGCATTGCCTCTCGCCTCAGGGCGATCTGATCGGAAAGATCCACATCCCCGAACTCGTCGCCAATGTCTGTTTTGGCGGGCCAAAGCTGAACCGGTTGTTCATCTGCGGGACCACCTCGCTTTACGCAGTCTACTTGAATGTGAACGGAGTTTCGCCCGTATGACCTTTGCACGACCAACGCTGGAACTGACGCACGCCGCGACGCTTGCCATGCTGACAGCGGCCGTGGCTGAGGCCGAGAAGATCGGCCAGCCGCAATGTATTGTTATCGTCGATCAAAGTGGCGACGTGCTGGCGTCGCTGCGGATGACAGGTGCCAAGTACCTGTCAGCCCACAGCGCCCGAACCAAGGCGCGCACGGCAGCCTCGATTGGCACCGACAGCGCAAATATTCCTGAACAGGTCCGTCCAGCCATCGCCGCCGCCACCGGAGGCGCCGTAACTGGCCTTGGCGGAGGATTGGCGATCTACCTTGATGGCACCTTGGTCGGGGGGATTGGCGTCGGTTCTGGCAGCCCTGATCAGGACATCGCCGTAGCACGGGCCGCATTAGCGGCCATCGGGGCTGTATCCACGGCCTAAGCGCGCCCGCATATCTTACATAATACCGATTATACGTAATACGGATTGCGGTGAGCTGAATGGTTGATCAACCCCCCAACTTCGCCCGAGACGTTTGAAACTAAACGGTTTTCACCACCAAACCACCTGGGGTGTCGCACAGCTTCTCGCATCCCTCATCCGTGATCAGCAGCGGCTCTGTCATTTCGATCCCGCCATCCTCCAGCCAAAGCGCTGGCATGAAGTGGAATGTCATGCCTGGCTCCAGCACGGTCGTATCGCCCGCGCGCAACGACATTGTGCGTTCGCCCCAATCCGGCGGATATGACAGCCCGATGGCGTAGCCGCAGCGGCTGTCCTTTTCAAAGCCATGTTGCGCAAGCGTGTCGTTGAACGCCGCCGCAAGCGCCTCGCACGTCGCGCCGGGTGCTGCAATGTCCAGCACAGCCTCCGTCGCGGCCATCACGGCCGTCTCGGCCCGACGGTATCTGTCAGGCACATCACCAAAAAAAAGTGTCCGGCTCTGAGGACATTGATACCGCCTGTAAGCCCCTGCAATCTCAAAGAAAGTTGCCTCTCCGGCTTTCAGTGGCGTGTCGTCCCACGTCAGATGCGGTGCGGTCGCGTCGGCCCCTGAGGGTGCCATTGGTACAATCGCCGGATAGTCGCCCCAGTGCCCGTCTGCCCCTTGAATACCGGTGCGATACACCTCGGCAATCAACTCGTTCTTCGGCATTCCCACATGCGCGATCTCGGCAATCACGCGATGCATCCGTGTGACAATCGCGCCCGCGCGCTTCATGTATTCAATCTCTTGCGCCGATTTGACGCCGCGCAGCCAATTCACCAGCCCTGTCGCATCGGCTATCTTCATGTGATGCTTCAAGAATTCGATGTAAGCCGCTGCGCTAAAATAATAATTGTCCATTTCGACGGCCAGCTTCAAAGCCCCCCAGCCGCAATCTGCGATCAGCTCTGACAGGTCCGCCATCGGGTGTTTGTCGGGGTTCTGGACATAAGTGTCATCATAGCCATGGATGTCGTCATCGGGCATCCAGACCGTGCGCCGCGCGCCTGCGCCGTCCATTGCCCGGCCCCACCATCGCGGCGGGCCATCGGGGCCGACCAACACGCCCTGATGCACGTAAAACGACCAGCCATCGTAACCGGTGATCCAGGCCATGTTGGACGGGTCGGTGACGAAAAGCACCTCAATCCCGGCACGGGCCATTGCTGCCCGCACCTTGGTCAGACGGTCATCATATTCGGATTGATCAAACGCTGGATTCGGATGTGTCATGGCAGCCCCCCTGCCCGCATTTGACACCGGAAATCCGCACCGACCTAGCGGAAATTACCCCAGCGCGTAACCTGCGCCACGGACCGTGCGGACAGGGTCAGCGCCACCGCCCTGTGTCAGCACTTTGCGCAGGCGCCCCACGTGCACGTCCACCGTGCGGGTATCAACGTAGATGTCGCGCCCCCAGACCCGATCCAGCAACTGGTCGCGTGACCAGACGCGCCCGGGCTTTTCCATGAACGTGCTCAGCAATCGAAACTCCGTCGGACCCAGTTTCAGCGGATCATCTCCGCGTGTCACCCGATGCGTTTCGGCGTCCAGCACAATGTCATCATAGGTCAAAACCTGCCCCACGGTTGCGGGTCTGACACGGCGCAGCTGCGACCGCACCCGCGCCATCAGTTCCGACATCGAATAGGGCTTCGCCACATAGTCGTCTGCCCCCGTTTCCAGCCCGCGCACCTTGTCGATTTCTTCGGACTTCGCCGACAACATGATCACCGCGGTACTGCGCGTGGCCGGGTCCATCTTGACGCGGCGGCAGACCTCGATCCCAGAAACCGATGGCAGCATCCAGTCCAGCACCATGACGTCAGGGGGATCTTCTGCCAGCAGCAACAACCCCTCCTCTCCGTCTTCGGCCTGGCTCACGCGGAACCCCTCGGCCTCAAGGTTATAGGTCAGAACCTCGCGTTGCGCCGGTTCGTCTTCGACGATCAGGACATGCGGTTGCTGGGCAGACATCTGTTAGCTCGCCTCGCTCACGTAAGAGGTCTTGTCCCTTTTCGGTCGCGCCTCTTCCGGCATCTCGCCAGTGACAAGATAGATCACCTGCTCGGCCATGTTGGTCGTCAGATCGCCCATGCGTTCGATGTTCTTGGCCATGAAATGCAGATGCATGCAGGGTGTGATATTGCGCGGGTCTTCCATCATGAACGTCAGGAACTCGCGGAACAGCGCGTTATACATCTGGTCCACTTCCTGATCGCGCTGGCGCACATCTTCGGCCAGATCGGCGTCGCCGCGGATATAGGCGTCCAGCGTGTCTTTCAGCATCGCCTGCACTTCCCGCGCCATCCGGCGCACCGCCGCGTCAGAGCCGCTCACCGGGCTCATTTCGACCAGCACGCTGGTCCGTTTGGCGATGTTCTTGGAATAATCCCCGATCCGTTCAAGCGAGGCCGCAAGCCGCAGCACCGTCAGGATCGACCGCAGGTCTTTCGACACCGGCGCGCGCAATGCGATCGTTCGCGCCGCTTCCTCGTTGATCTGCATCTCAAGAGCGTCAATCGCCTTGTCGCCGGTGCGCACGGCTTCGGCCAGTTCCACATCCCGGTCGACCAGCGACTTTGCGGCGTTCAGGATTGCGTCTTCGACCAGCCCGCCCATGCGCATCACCAGCGTGGTAATGCCTTCAAGGTCGCGGTCATAGGCGCTCGAAATATGTTCGTTCATCTGCCTGCTCTCTTCTACCCGATCCGGCCCGAGATATAGCTCTCGGTGCGGGGGTCTTCGGGGTTTGTGAAAATCTTGTCGGTGTCGCCAAACTCCACCAGGTTGCCCAGATGGAAGAACGCGGTCCTTTGGCTGACCCGCGCGGCCTGCTGCATGGAATGGGTGACGATCACCACCGAATAATTTTGCCGCAACTCGTCAATCAATTCCTCAACTTGCGCGGTTGCGATGGGATCAAGCGCCGAACAGGGCTCATCCATCAGCAACACCTCTGGTTCCGTCGCCACCGCGCGGGCGATGCAAAGCCGCTGCTGCTGGCCACCCGACAAACCGGTGCCGGGGGCATGCAAGCGGTCCTTGACCTCATCCCAGATCGCCCCGCGCCGCAGCGCCTTTTCCACGATCTCGTCCAGTTCCGCCTTGTTGCGGGCCAACCCGTGGATTTTGGGGCCGTATGCGACATTGTCGTAGATCGACTTGGGAAACGGGTTGGGCTTTTGGAACACCATGCCCACCTTGGCGCGCAACTGCACCGGATCGACGCGGGGGTCATAGATGTCCTCGCCGTCGATGCGGATATCACCCTCGACCCGGCAGATATCAATCGTGTCGTTCATCCGGTTGATGCAGCGCAGGAACGTCGACTTGCCGCAGCCCGACGGGCCGATAAACGCGGTGACCATCTTGTCCTGAATTTCGACGTCCACGTCCTTGATCGCCTGGTTATCGGCGTAATAAACCTGCACCCCATTGGCACGGATCTTGATGTCTTGTTCGGTGCTCATGGTGCGGTCCATCTGATACATATCTTCCATTGTCGGGCTCCTACCAACGGCGCTCGAACCTGCGACGCAGGATGATCGCAATCAGGTTCATGGTCAAAAGGAACACCAAGAGTACGATAATACCGCCCCAGGCCCTTTCGTAGAATGCGGGGTCTGCGCGCTTGGCCCATTCGTAGATCTGGGCGGGCATGGCAGAGTTCGGATCAAGGAAACCAGAGGTCACGCCCTCGGGGTAATTGGTCGCGATATAGCCCACCATGCCAATCAACAAAAGCGGCGCGGTTTCCCCCAGCGCTTGCGCCAGCCCGATGATCGTGCCGGTCAGAATGCCGGGCATCGCCAGCGGCAGCACATGGTGGAAAATCGCCTGCATTTTGCTTGCACCAACGCCCAAGGCGGCATCGCGGATCGACGGCGGCACGGCTTTCAACGACGCGCGGGTCGAAATCACAATGGTTGGTAACGTCATCAGCGTCAGCGTCAGACCACCTACAATCGGGGCCGATTGCGGCAGATGTGCAAACTGGATGAACACGGCCAGACCAAGGATACCAAAGACGATCGACGGCACCGCGGCCAGATTGCTGATATTGACCTCAATCAGGTCAGTGAAACGGTTCTGCGGTGCGAACTCCTCCAGATAAATCGAAGCCGCGACCCCGATCGGCAAGGCCAGTACCAGCACCACCAGCATCATGAAGAACGACCCCAACATGGACACGCCGATGCCCGCCTGTTCCGGGCGGCTTTCAGAGGCGTCAGAGCCAGTGATAAAGTCCCAGTTGAACACACGTTCCACGGCGCCCCGTTCGACCATGACGTCAATCAGGTCCAGATGTGCCGCATCGAGGTTCTTGTCGCGGGCCAGATCTTCGCGCACGACCCGGCCTTTCATGTAACCATCCACGCGGGATGAGGTCAGCAGCCGGAATTCAACAGTCTCACCGATCTGGTCGGGGTTGGCGATCACGTAATCGCGCAGGATCGCGGCGGCAGAGGCAGACAGGATCTTGCTCAGGTCCTTGTCGCTCAACTCCGTCTCGATCCCTTCGGCGGCCTTGACCATCGCATTCTCGATCAGCGGCTTGTAACCAAATGTCGACACCTTCTTGATGTCGGCAATATCGCGGTTGCCGTTCTTGTCCAGCTTCTCTTCCAGCAGTTCCACCTCGACGTTTACAAACGTCTGGGTAAAGGCCGGGATGCCGTTGCTGATGATCGCGATCAGCAAGGACACCAGAAAGAACAGGCTGATCCCAATGGCGGCGATACCGTAGCCCTTGAAACGCGCCTCTGCGGCGTTGCGCTTTTTGGTGCGCGCATCCACCTCAAGGATCGACTTGCCTTTATTGCGCAGCGGGGTGCCGTGGGTTGCGTCGGTCATTCGTACTGCTCCCGATACTTCCGCACAATGAAGAGCGCGAAGACATTCAAACCAAGGGTGATGACAAAAAGGGTGATGCCAAGGGCAAAGGCCACCAGCGCCTCGGGCGAGGCAAAGTCACTGTCCCCGGTTAACTGGCTGACGATCTTGGCCGTGACCGTTGTCATCGCGTCAAAGGGGTTCATGGACAGCCGGGCCGCGGCCCCTGCCCCCAACACCACGATCATGGTCTCGCCAATCGCGCGCGACGCTGCCAGCAGGATCGCACCGACGATCCCGGGCAATGCGGCGGGCAGGATCACCTGCCGGACGGTTTCGGAATGCGTCGCCCCCAGCCCTAGTGAGCCATCGCGCATTGCCTGTGGCACCGCGTTGATAATGTCATCCGACAGCGACGACACAAAGGGGATCAGCATGATCCCCATCACCAGCCCCGCCGTCATCACTGCCGTGCCGCCCTGCATCCAGTCCACACCAAGCGCGCCGTCGCGGCCAAAGACGCTGACCAGCAATGGCCCGACCGTCAGCAGCGCGAACAGGCCGTAAACGATGGTCGGAATACCGGCCAACAACTCCAACAGCGGCTTGGCAAAGGCCCGCACCGGTTTGGAGGCATATTCACTCAGATAGATCGCCGCGAACAATCCAATCGGCACAGCCACAAGCAGCGCGATGAAAGAGATATAAAGCGTACCCCACAGAAGCGGCAAAATGCCCAGCTCTGACCCACCGCCGCGCCCCGAAAAGCTCGGGTTCCAACTCAGCGAGAAAAAGAAATCAGAGGCGGCGTAAAGGCGGAAGAATTCCACCGTGTTGAAGATCAGCGACAGCACAATCCCCAATGTCGTCAGAATAGCGATAGAGGCGGCGGCAATCAGGACCATCAGGATCCCGCGCTCGACCACATTGCGCGCCCGGAAGGTGGTCGAAGTCATGCGATACGCAACGGCCAGCCCGATCAAAGAGGCTGTGATCGTCGCGATCGTCTTCCACAGATGTCCCGTGCCCGCCAACACGCGATACCGTTGCGCCGCGGCAAAGGTGCTGTCGGTGATGTCTGATCCCAGCGCCACACCAACACCCGCCAGATTGTCGCGCAATCCGTCCAGATCTTCGCCAGCGCTGCGGGTCTCCGCCTCGGTCATGGCGCCCTGCCCGACGGCCAAGTCCAGCCCTTCGGCGACGCGGCGCACATCCGACATCATCAGGCTCAGGTTGCTGCCTTCAGCGATCTCTGCCTCGGGGATCATGCCAGAGACAGATGAATTGATCACCATCGGCTGCACGATCAGCCAAGCAAACAGCACCAGCATCGCAGGCACCACCGCATTCAGCCCAACATTGGCACCATAATACATCGGCAAAGAATGAAGATTGCGCCGGTCGCCACCTGCGGCTGACATTGCGCGGCCCCGCCCAAGCACAAAGCCGATCACACCCAACCCCAGCACGATCAGTACGAGCATCACATTTGACATACGGCGTCCCCACCCGTCCGATTTCCTGGCCCTTATAGGGCGTCTTGCAGCAAAAGTCTGTTGTTGAAAATGATCAAAAAGAAAGGGTGACCCGGACTGGCCGGATCACCCCGGAATGGGCTTATTGGCCCATCGTGACTTCGTCCATCACCGTCGATTGCACGTCAGCCAATGCCGGATCAGACACCAGACCGTAGGCCGCCAGCGGACCATCGGGGCCAGCCACTTCGTCGGCCACGAAGAACTCTGCGAATTCCTTAAGGCCCGGGATCACGCCGATGTGCGCGGCCTTGATGTAGAAATACAAGGGGCGCGACACCGGGTATTCGCCTTCGGCGATGCTCTCGGTTGTTGGCTCAACGCCGGACATCGTGGCCACTTTCAGCTTGTCGGTGTTGTTCTCATAAAAGGCCAGACCAAAGACACCGATGCCGTTTGCGTTGGCGTCGATCCGCGCCAGCGTCTCGGTATAGTCGCCGTCGATGTCGACTGCACGACCATCACCGCGCACCGCCAGACAGGCGTCTTCGGCTTCGTCCTCGGACATGCCTGCGGCAATCATCGCGTCATGGGCGCCGGTGGCTTCACAGCCTGCAGCGACAACTTTTTCCTCGAACACTTCGCGGGTGCCGTGCTTGGTGCCGGGGATGAAGGCCAGGATTTCTTCGCTCGGCAGATCGGCGTTGAAATCGCTCCACATGGTGTGTGGGTTGTCGACCAGCTCACCATCCACCAGTACTTTGGGGGCCAGCGCGTTGAAGATATCGGCAGGCTCAAAGGCGGTGTAGTCCGGGCCGTCAAGCTGGCTGGCAAAGACGATGCCGTCATAGCCGATGCGCACTTCGATGATATCGTTCACGCCGTTTTCAGCGCAGGCGGCAATTTCCTTTTCGCGGATCGCGCGGGATGCGTTGGCGATGTCGATGGTGTTTTCACCCACACCTTCGCAGAACCGCTTCAGACCCGCTGAAGAGCCGCCCGATTCAACAACCGGGGTCGGGAATTCAAAGTTTTCGCCAAAGGCTTCGGCCACAATGGATGCATAAGGCAGCACGGTGGATGAACCGGCCACCTGCACATTGTCGCGCGCAGCGGCAGCGGTTGCGGTAAGGGCCGTGATCGCCAGGGTCGAGGCGGTCAACTTCATGATCGACATGGGTGTCTCCTGTTTGTCAAACATCCGATCCATTGCGAGCCGCAGGACCGTTGGCGCTGACCTAGGTTTCGCGCACAAACCTTTTGTGACGCTTTTGTAAAAGTTTTATGACAGCGCCCCGGATTTACCCTGTCGTCGCGTCACCCCCCATAAACCTTGTGGTGGTTTTCTGCTAAGATCACGCACACTATGCCTGATACACCAGTCCGACGCCTGACCGCTTTTGCCCTGATGCCACTGATTGTGCCGCAAGGCCTTTGGGTCAAATTTCGTGCGGCACAACTTCAGGAAGCGGCCGGGCCACGGGTCGGTCAGGCCGGTCAGGGAGAGGCTTTGCGCGTGCTGATCATTGGCGATTCGTCCGCGGCAGGTGTGGGCGTGGCGACACAAACGCAAGCGCTTGCAGGACAGTTTGTCGCATCTCTCAGCCCGCAATTTTCCATCAATTGGCGACTTCACGCCAAATGCGGGGCAACCACAGCGAGTATGATCCGGATGCTCTCGGACATACCGCCGAGGCGTTACGATGTGGCGCTGGTCGCACTGGGGGTCAATGACGTCAAAAACGGCGTCAGCCTGTCGCGCTATTTGCGCCGAACCGCCCTGCTTTATGAACGTTTGGTCAATGACTTCGGCGTGCGGTTGATCTGCGCCTCTGGCATGCCACCGGTTCAGGATTTCCCGTTGCTACCCGATCCGCTGCGATGGGCCCTGCAAAGTCGCGCGCGACTTTTTGATGCCGCCCACCGCGAACTGATCGCCACGCGTCCGGCCTGTCGTTACCTCAAGGGGCCTTTGCGCCTCGATCCGGCCGACATGGCCTCGGACGGGTTCCATCCCGGTCCGGCGATCTATGCGGAATGGGGACAGCTTGCCGCCGATCTGGTCAGGCGTCACTGGCCGGATCGCCGGGCGGAAATGCAGGTAGCGTCACAATAACTGTGGTCCCTTCGGCTTTGCCGCTTTCAATCTGCAAGCGCCCGCGGTGCCGGTTGACGATATGTTTGACGATGGCCAGCCCCAGCCCGGTGCCCCCGACCTCTCGACTGCGGTGCGTATCAACACGGTAAAACCGCTCTGTCAGGCGGGGGATGTGATGTGCTGCAATCCCGTCGCCGCCATTGTGGACCGAGATTTGTAAACCTTCCTGACGCAGCCCGTTGTGATAGATGACCGGCCCCAGCGTCACGGCAATCTCACCGCCCTCTGGCCCGTATTTTGCTGCGTTTTCGATCAGGTTGCCCAGCACCTGCCGCATCTGTCCGGGATCACCGGGGATGGCCGCATCTTTGCTTTGATCCACCAATGCGACCTGACAGCCTGCGACGCTGATCACCGGCTCCAGCTCGGCCAATGCGGTGCGCACCAGATCGGCCACGACGACCGGCGTATCGGGGCGGATACGTTCGTTTTCCTCCACCCGGCTGAGCGATAGCAAATCCCCCACCAGTCGCGTCATCCGACCGGTCTCGCGCTCCATGATGCCAAGAAACCTGTCGCGTGCCTTGGGGTCGTCTTTGGCTGGACCGCGCAACGTTTCGATAAACCCGTTCAGCGCGGTCAGCGGTGTGCGCAATTCGTGGCTGACATTCGCAACAAAATCCCGGCGCAGGGCGCTGACATCCTCTGCCGCCGTACGGTCTTCGAAGGTCAGGATGACCCGCCCGCCGACCGGTGCAATATGAACCAGATATGTGGTGTCACGCTGTCCCTCCCGGCTCAGATAGCGCCCCCTGCCCGCGACCCCGCTGCGCATCGCGCCTTCAATCGCCTCCAGCAATGTCGGCTGGCGCAGCGCCGTGATAAAGTGCCGCCCACGCAGTCCGGACCCCAACAGCGCATCGCAGGACCGATTCGTCCCGATCACCCGCCCGTCCCGACTGATGGCCATCATCGGCAAAGGCACCGCTTCCAGCAGCGCGACGGTTTCGTCATCAGTCACAAATGTACTCCTGCATAAATCAACCCAAGCGTGCAGAACCTGATCCTCAGTTCCACAAAATTGGACAAAGCTTTATGTTGTGCCGTGGTCGCAAACAATCATAACCTCTCGGTGAATGTAACGGCCTGTGTAAGGAATCTTCGGTGAAGCCATTTGCACCCTCCCCGGCAAATGGGAATGGCGCTGATCCTGTCACTTTAATTGTTGGTGATATGGAAAGGTGGTCGACCCGCGACCGCGAGCTGCCGGTGTTGCCGGGTCTCAGCTTTGTGGACGTGTCTGATTTGACAGCCGAACTCCTCGCGCACCACAACCCCGATATCGTCATGTCGCCGCTTGTCGTGCGTGACGCCGACGCGGTTGAAATCGCCCGCGTGCTGGGAAAATTGGGGTTTTCGGGCCGCTACCGCGTCGTGGCAGACGACATTCCCAATTCCGACGTTATTCAAGGAGAGGTCAGCGCCGTCGCGCCCTACCTCGACTTTGCGATCATCTCATTGCCGGTTGGTCTGTTCGAGGATTAGGCCGTCGCCGCCCGCACCGCTGCATCCAATTCAAAGATCAGCATCTCCACATCTTCAACGCCGACCGAGACGCGAAAGAACCCCTCGCTGATACCAAGGGCCGCGCGCCCTTCAGGTGTCAATCCGCGGTGCGAGGATGATGCCGGATGTGACAGCGTTGTGCCGATGTCACCCAGCGTTGGTGCAAAGGCAATATCAGGTGCCGCGCGGGTCAGCGCATTGGCCGCAGCGCGACCGCCATTCAGCTCAAACGACAGCATATGCCCGCCCTGCCCGTCCAGCAGCGCCATCGCGCGGTTATGGTCAGGATGATCGGGCCGCGTGGGATACAGCACCCGCTTGACCCCGGGCATTCCCGCCAGCGCATCGGCCAAAGCTGTGGCATTTTGCTGTGCGCGCTCGAAACGCAGGTCAAAGGAATGCAATCCGCGCTCGGCCAGCCAGCAATCAAATGGGCTTGGCGTCAGGCCCCATGTGA
The DNA here is from genome assembly GCA_947493335.1 of uncultured Paracoccaceae bacterium. Taxonomy (GTDB): domain Bacteria; phylum Pseudomonadota; class Alphaproteobacteria; order Rhodobacterales; family Rhodobacteraceae; genus CANMYO01. The sequence continues at coordinate 1,252,624 of CANLQO010000001.1, forward strand.
CGTTGGCGTCGTTGATCTGGGTCCGCAATGCAGGGTCCTTGGCCGCAACATAGCCCAGTGTCGCATCCGAATGCCCCGCCAGCAGTTTCGTTACCGAGTGGATCACGATGTCCGCGTCATGTTCAAACGGCCGATAGCTGCGCGGCGTGGTAAAGGTGTTGTCCACCGCCAGCAGAATACCGCGCGCGTTTGCCAGCGCGGCAATCCCCTCCATATCCGCGACGCGGATGGTGGGGTTGCTGACAACCTCCACCAAGATCATCTTCGTGTTCGGCCGGATCGCATTCGCTATCGCGCCCGCGTCCGTCGGATCCGCCAATGATGTCTCAATGCCCAGTTTCGGCAGGTCCTGCGTCATCAGCCGCAGGCTCCGCCCATAAAGCTGATCGCCCCCCAGCACATGGTCACCGGCCTTCAAGCACCCCAGAAACACCGCGCCAATCGCTGACATGCCGGACCCGGTGATAATCCCGCCACTGGCCCCTTCCAGCATATCGATCTTGGCCGCCAAGACCTCGGCATTGGGGTGCCCTTCGCGGGCATAGGTATAGCCTGACCCCTGCTCATATTGCGCATCCAGCCCATCGGGATCGGGCGAGGCATAGACCACAGAGGGTTGCAGCGGCGTCACCACCGGGCGCGAGGTTGAGGCTGGCCAGCCCGTCCGACGGACCAGCGACTTGGGCGGTTTCATCTCAAACGTCCTTTAGCTCTTTGGCAAAGCGCGCGGCATTGGCCTGATAGGCCAGCGCGGATAGACGCAGCCCCTCAATCGCCTTGGCATCCAATTCGCGCACCACCTTGCCCGGCATGCCCATCACCAGACTGCCCGCCGGAATGACCTTACCTTCCGGGATCAGCGCGCCTGCCCCGATCAGGCAGTTTTCCTCGATCACCGCGCCATTCAACACCGTGGCCCCCATGCCGATCAGGCTGTTATCGCCGATCGTGCACCCGTGCAGCATGGCCTTATGCCCAATCGTGCAGCCCGCGCCGATGGTCAACGGGTAGCCCATATCGGTGTGCAGCACGCAGTTCTCCTGCACGTTGGACCCTGCCCCAACAGTGATCATTTCATTGTCGCCGCGCAGAGTGCAGCCAAACCAGACGCTGGACTTTGCTGCCAGTGTCACCTTGCCGATTACGTAGCTTCCCGGCGCAACCCAGGCGTCATCCGCCACCACAGGCCGCACATCCCCCAAAGCGTAAAGGCTCATGACCGCTCCTCAAATTCGTCCTGCAGCGTGCGCACCACATCCAGCAGCATCGGCTGCTGCGCTGACTTCATCCGCTCTGCCTCGATGATTGTCTTCAGCCGGGCCTCTGTCAGGTCAAGGTCATCATTCACCAGCACGTAGTCATAGCCGTCCCAATGGCTGATCTCGTCCCAGCTTTTCTGCATCCGCGCTTCGATCACCTCCGTACTGTCCTGCCCGCGCGCCTCCAGCCTGCGGCGTAACTCTGTGATTGAGGGCGGCAAAATGAAAATCGACAGCACATTGTCCTGCAGCGCCGAACGCCCGATCTGCTGCGCGCCCTGCCAGTCGATGTCAAACAGCACATCGCGTCCGCTTTCGATTGCGGCCTGCACAGGTTTCAGGGGCGAGCCGTAGTAGTTCCCGAACACACGCGCATGTTCCAGCATCTCGCCATCTTTCACCTGCTCCTGAAAATCATCAGTGCTGGTGAAATAGTAATGCTGGCCGTCCACCTCACCCTCGCGCGGGGCGCGCGTGGTGGCCGAGACCGAAAACTGCAACGTCGGGTCCCAATCCATCAACCGCCGCGCCAGCGTCGATTTGCCCGCGCCAGAGGGCGAAGACAGGATGATCAAAAGGCCGCGACGTGACATGGTTTACTCCACATTCTGGACTTGTTCACGCATCTGATCGATCACCGCCTTGAGGTCCAGACCGATCTTCGTCAGCGCCGCATTTTGCGACTTGGAACACAGGGTATTTGCCTCTCGGTTAAATTCCTGTGCAAGAAAATCAAGCTTGCGCCCCGCGGGTGCCTTGGCCCCCATCATCTCGCGCGCGGCCGTAATGTGCGCGCGCAGGCGGTCAATCTCTTCCGTGACGTCCTGCTTTGCCGCGATCACCGCCAGTTCCTGTGCGATCCGCTGCTCGTCCGCTTCGGCCACATCGGCCAGCACCTTTTGCAATGCCTCTGTCAGGGCCGCCCGTACCTGTGGTCTGCGTGCCTCTGCGACGGTTTCTGCGGCATCAACCAACTGCTCGATCTGGTCCAACTGGCCGCGCAAAACCTGATCCAGGGCCGCACCTTCCGACGCGCGCATCGTGGTGAAGTCGTTCAAAAGCGGCGCGAAATCGGCGATCAGAGCCTTGGTCAGCGCACCGTCATCCGGCACCGCCGCCCCGCTTTGAACCACACCGCGTGTGGCCAGCACATCCGCCGCCGTTGGCTGACCCAGCGTGACACCCATGGCAAAGGCGCGTTCCTGCACCTGATCGAGGGCTGACAGAACCCGGTCCAGTTGCGCAGTATCCAGCGCCAGTGGCTGTGCCGCTTCATCCCGGGTCAGGCGCAAAGACACAGTGATATTGCCGCGCGTCAATGCTGCTTTGATGGCTGCCCGTAGCGCCGCTTCCAACCCGTCCTGCCCGTCCGGCAGGCGCAGGCGCACATCCAGCCCGCGCGCATTGACGCCGCGCATTTCCCACATCCAACTGACGTCCCCATGGCTTGCAGTGCGACTTGCATAGGCGGTCATGGATTGGATCATTGTGGCGTCCTTCGTCTTGGTGTGGCTGCACCTAAGGCCAAATGCCGTGGCGGGGCAAGTGCCGGGCGGTCGCGGTCGCTTCGCGTTAACCCTTTAAGACTTTGTTAAGTGAAGTTGAGGCAAAGTTGAATTAACGTCTTCCTAAGCATGATGTCCCGGTGATCGGGCGCACTCGACAGGACGTACAGATGAAATTCATTCGCGCTTTTGAAGCCAGCCATTCAGCCACCACCAAACTCGCCCCAGCAGAGGCGCGGATTTTGCACACGTTAGAGCAAGACTGGCGCACGATAACGGCCCAGCCTTCTGCCGTGACCCGCTTTGATCCCGCATTGCTGGATGCCGCTTTGCCGCATGCCTTCATGCTGGAACGGACCGCGCCCGGGGCCCTGCGCACCCGTGTTGCTGGCCAGCGCCTGCACGAGATGCTGCAAATGGACCCACGGGGCATGCCCTTCACCGCATTCTTTTCCGACGCGTCCCGTGACACGGCCCTGCGTCTGGCCGAAACCGCCTTTACCGGGCCCGCCGTCGTGGGGATTCCGCTGACGGTCCATCGCTCATTAGGTCGCCGACCACTCCGGGCCGAGGCGCTGCTGTTGCCGCTGCGCGATTCCAAAGGCGCGCTTAGCCGGGTCATGGGCGCGCTTGTCGTCTCCGGCAACACCGGTACGCGCGGCATCCGGTTTGATCTGGCCTCTGACCAATCGGTCCGCTGCGATGTGATGGATACGCCCTACCCCGACCGCCGGGCCCGTCTGGGCAAAGTCACACCATCAGAGCGGGTTGAAAAACCCAACCTGCGCCTCGTGGTCAACAACGGCTAAGTCCTTGTGGCGGCGCGATGATCCAACCGATCACCGCGCCCCCGGTATCAGCCCGCTTTGGCCTGATCCAGCGTCTGGCGGCGGTCTGAAAGCTCTTCAGCCACCAGAAACGCCAGTTCCAGTGACTGGCTTGCGTTCAGACGCGGATCACAGGCGGTGTGATAGCGGCTCGACAGGTCTTCGTCCGTCACCGCGCGCACGCCACCGGTGCATTCTGTCACATCCTTGCCGGTCATCTCGAAATGCACGCCGCCGGGGATCGTGCCTTCTGCCTTGTGCACACCAAAGAACTCGCGCACTTCGCGCAACACGCTTTCAAACGGCCGGGTCTTATAGCCGGTCGACGACTTGATCGTGTTGCCGTGCATCGCGTCGCAGGTCCAGACGACATTGGCGCCTTCTTCCTGGACCGCCTTGATCAGACGCGGCAGGTGATCGCCCACCTGCCCGGCGCCAAAGCGCGCAATCAGCGTCAGGCGGCCCGCTTCGTTGTCGGGGTTCAGGCTGGCCATCAGGCTTTTCAGATGCCCGCTGGTCATGCTCGGCCCGCACTTCAGGCCGATTGGGTTTTGCACGCCTTTGCAGAACTCCACGTGCGCCCCGTCCGGCTGCCGCGTGCGGTCGCCGATCCAGATCATGTGACCAGAACCCGCCAACCATTTGCCGGTGGTCGAATCCACGCGGCACAGCGCCTCTTCATATTCCAGCAACAAAGCTTCATGAGAGGTAAAGAACTCAACGGTCTTCAGCTCGTGATTGCTCTCTCCCGTTAACCCTGCCGCTTCCATGAAATCCAGCGTGTCGCTGATGCGCTCAGCGATATCGGCGTATTTCAGCACCTCGTTGGCGGCGGTAAAGCCCAGCGTCCAGGCGTGCACCTGGTGCACGTCGGCGTAGCCACCTGTTGAAAAGGCGCGCAACAGGTTCAGCGTCGCAGCCGCCTGCAAATAGGCCTGCTCCATCCGCTCCGGGTCGGGCACGCGGCTGGCCTCGTTGAATTCGAAACCGTTGATGATGTCGCCGCGATAGCTGGGCAGTTCCACACCACCTACCGTCTCGGTCGGCGCAGAACGTGGCTTGGCCATCTGCCCCGCCATCCGGCCGACTTTCACCACCGGCACCTTGGCGCCATAGGTCAGCACCATCGCCATCTGCAGCATCACCTTGAAGGTGTCGCGGATGCCGTCCGCGCTGAACTCTGCAAAGCTCTCGGCGCAATCACCGCCCTGCAGCAGGAACGCCTCACCCCGGCTCACCTTTCCCAGATGTTCTTTCAGGCGACGTGCTTCGCCCGCAAAAACCAGCGGTGGATAGCTCGCAAGACGGGCCTCAACATCGGCGAGTTTCGCCGCGTCGGTATACTCGGGCATCTGGATCCGAGGCTTCTTACGCCAGTCCGTTTTCTGCCAGTCCGTCATAGTCTTGCTCCTAAGGGTTGCATGTCCGCGTCGTCAGACTGCGCTTATAGCCATGCTAACGGACGGGGCCAATGGCAAATCGGACGCTTTGCCCTTGATCGCGGCTTCAAAAAGGTGTTGTCCTCGGCGAACGAAATTTCAAGACGGTCCCTGCCTCATGATCATCGAACCGCAAACAGTTGACGTTGCGCATTCAGGCAAGCCGCGCCGCTTTGTCTTTGTGCTGCTCGACAATTTCACGATGCTGTGCTTTGCCGCCGCAATCGAAAGCCTGCGGATCGCGAACCGGATCTCTGGCAAAGAGCTTTATGGCTGGACAATCATCGGTGAATCGGGCGATGTCGCCACCTGCTCCAACGGCTGCACATTCCAGCTTGAAGATACCTTTATAGAGCTTGAGCGTGACGATACCGTGATGCTCTGCGGCGGGGTGAACATTCAGGCAGCCACCAACAAGAAAGTGCTGAACTGGATCAGGCGCGAGGCCCGGCGAGGCGTCACAATGGCGGGGCTTTGTACTGCTGGTTTCACCATGGCCAAGGCCGGTTTGCTGGATGGAAAAAAGGCAACGATCCACTGGGAAAATCAGGACAGCTTTGTCGAAGAATTCGAAGACGTGGAACTGACCAAATCGGTCTTTGTCGTCGACGGCAACCGGATCACCACCGCAGGCGGCACTGCGTCCATTGACATGATGCTCAAGATCATCGCCGACGATCACGGTGAAGAACTCGCCAACGCGGTCGCCGATCAGCTGATCTATTCCGCCATCCGCACCGATCAGGACACCCAGCGCCTGTCGATCCCGACCCGCATCGGTGTCCGTCACCCCAAGCTCAGCCGGGTCATCCAGATGATGGAACAAAACCTCGAAGAACCGATCAGCCCTGCGCTGCTGGCGCAAGAAGTTTCGATGTCAACGCGGCAGCTTGAACGCCTGTTCCGCCGCTATCTGTCGCGCTCGCCCAAGCGCTATTACATGGAACTGCGGCTGCAAAAGGCGCGCAATCTGCTGATGCAGACCGATATGACCGTCATCAACGTGGCGCTCGCCTGTGGCTTTGCCTCGCCCTCGCATTTCTCAAAATGCTACCGCTCGCACTACAAGACGACGCCCTATCGCGAACGTGGCTCGCAGGCCTCGCGCCTTTCTATCTGATCCGCACCCTTGGTCAGGATGCCCTGACCTAGACAGATTGACCCCCAACATGGTCAAATGCTGCATATTTTGCGCTATTTTGAAGATTTTGGGGGATACATCATGCTGACCAGCCGTCTTTTCGCCGGAAACACCCGGCTTGCCCGCGCCGCCGAAAATGCCCCACCTCTGCGCCGCGGTGAAAACGATCACGATGCCGTCCGACTGTTGCAGCAGGCCTTGCAGGACCTTAACGTCGCCAGCCTGCGCCGCAGCCAGACCGCCGACGGCATGTTGGACGGTGACTACGGGTCAGAGACGTTTGAGGCCGTGCGCAAGTTTCAAGAGGACAACGGCCTCAATACCGATGGCCGGCCCGGTGACGGCATCGCCGGACGCGAAACCCTTGGGATGCTGGATGATCTGGCTGCCGCGCGCAACCTGTCCCCGCGCACGGCTGCTGCTGCCGCGGTCGCCCCACCCCCGACCGAAACGCCCGAGACACTGCCGGTGACGGCGCCGCGCATTCCCAGTGCCGCGGTAATGATGCGGGAGTACCGCCGCTTTGTGGAATTCGGCGGCGCGCCCTGCCGGTCTCCGGGCGCCAGCGGCGATGGGATCACCAACCAATGCGCCATCCGGCTTTCGATCGCGCTTGGCCGTGCCGGGATCGGGTTTCACATGAATGCCGCCCCCGGTGTCCGCCTGATTGTGCACCGCGCCAATCATCGCGCCTGTGGTGGCCATATCGAGGTGCCCCATGACGCACGTGCCCAACGCCTCTTTGATCACCTCAGCTCTTTCTGGCGGTTTACCACCTACCGGATCACCCGGGAACAGACCGGGGCCTCGGTCTACACACGTGTCCAGAACACGCCCGGCCTCGTCTTTTTCGACAATATCGGGGCCTCTTCGGCCACGGCAGGCGGCGATCACATTGATTTCTTCGATGGCAACCGGATCATGAACGATGAGCTCAACTACGCAGCCCCCGGTGAACCTCGTGGCCGGGACCCCAACACCACCTTTGTCGCAACCCGCACGGCAATCCATTTTCTACCCATCAACCCTTAACAGGCTTTCCCCCGCTTTTTGGCCTTGAAAAACCACGCCATTCAGGCGGATTACCTTGGGATGTTGCTTCACATCCGTGATTTGCCTGCTAATCTCCCGGTCAGGATAAAAAGATCCGATAGGGAGACTACAAATGAAAAAACTGATGATGGCCACTGCGGCCACAGCACTGATGACGTCCGGCGCGTATGCGGATGGTCACACCGGCGACGTGACAATCGGGGTGATCCTCGGCTTCACCGGTCCAATTGAATCGTTGACGCCTGCAATGGCGGACGGTGCCGAACTGGCGATGGCCGAAGTGACCGAAAGTGGCGCGCTCTTTGACGGGGCCTCTGTGTCCAGCGTCCGGGCCGATTCCACCTGTATCGACGCCGGTGCGGCCCAGACCGCGGCTGAACGTCTGATCACCTCTGACGGCGTCAACGCCATCATGGGCGCTGACTGTTCTGGCGTGACCGGCGCAATCCTGCAGAACGTGGCTCGCCCCAACGGGATCGTCATGGTCTCACCCTCCGCGACCTCTCCGGGTCTGTCGGATGCCGAAGATGATGGCCTTTTCTTCCGCACCGCACCATCTGACGCGCGTCAGGGCGTCGTGATGACCGATGTCATCATGGATCGTGGCTTTAAGGAAGTCGCGCTGACCTACACCAACAACGACTACGGCAAGGGTCTGGCTGACAGCTTCCAGGCCGCGTTTGAGGCCGCTGGCGGCACCGTCACGATCTCGACCGCGCATGAAGACGGCAAAGCCGACTACGCATCGGAAGTCGCCGAACTTGACGCTGCTGGTGGTGAAATCCTCGTTGTGGCCGGCTATTCCGACCAGGGCGGCAAAGGCATCATCCAGGGCGCGCTCGACACGGGTTCGTTTGACACCTTCGTGCTGCCCGACGGCATGGTCAGCCAGCAGATCGTCGACGATCTGGGCGACGGTCTGGCCACATCCTTCGGCCAGTTCCCCGGCACTGACAGCGAAGGCGCAACAGTCTTTGGTGAAATGGCAACCGCCGCCGGTTTTGATGGCACATCGCCCTTTGCTGGTGAAAGCTATGACGCCGCGGCCCTGATCCTGCTGGCGATGCAGGCTGCTGGGTCAAACCAGTCCGGCGACTTCAAGGATCACATCATGCATGTGGCCAATGGACCCGGCACCGAGATCTTCCCGGGTGAGCTTGGCAAGGCGCTTGAGCTGATCAAGGCTGGCGAAGAAATCGACTATGTCGGCGCGACAGCAGTTGAGTTGATCGGCGGCGGTGAATCCGCTGGCAACTACAAAGAAGTTGAGTTTGGCGACGGCGCCATCAACACTGTCAACTTCCGCTAAACGGTCAAGACAATCGGCGACGGCGCGGGATTTTCCCGCGCCGTTTCCACACCTTACAGCGCGTATCTCATGTGATCGGGGGCAACATGATCGTTGTTGAGAATCTGGTGAAAACCTTTGGCGGCTTTCACGCGGTTGATGGCGCGTCGCTGTCAATCCAAGAGGGCTCTATCACCGGGCTGATTGGGCCGAACGGCGCAGGAAAAACCACACTTTTCAATGTGATCGCGGGGGTTCTTCAACCAACGTCCGGGCGTGTCACGATGGCGGGCGAAGACATCACCGGCCTGCCGCCGCACGAGCTTTTTCACAAGGGCCTCTTGCGGACCTTCCAGATTGCGCATGAATTTTCATCCATGTCCTGCCGCGAGAACCTGATGATGGTCCCCGGCGCGCAATCGGGTGAGACGCTGTGGAACACATGGTTTGGCCGCAAGCGCATCGCCGATGAAGAACGCGCCTTGCGCGCAAAAGCCGACGAGGTGCTCGAATTTCTGACGATCACCCATCTGGCCGATCACAAGGCCGGGCAAGTCTCTGGCGGGCAGAAAAAGCTGCTCGAATTAGGCCGCACCATGATGGTCGATGCCCGCATCGTCTTTCTGGACGAAGTCGGCGCAGGTGTGAACCGCACGCTTTTGAACACGATCGGTGATGCGATCATCCGTCTGAACAAGGAACGCGGCTACACCTTTGTCGTCATCGAACACGACATGGATTTCATCGGTCGCCTTTGCGATCCCGTGATCTGCATGGCCGAGGGCAAAGTCCTTGCCGAAGGCACGCTGGCCGAGATCAAGGCCAACGAACAGGTGATTGAGGCCTATCTGGGCACCGGCCTCAAGAACAAAGATCAGGTGGCCGCCGTATGATCCGGCTCGCGGCCCTTCTTCTGGCATTGGCACCGGGCGCAGCCCCGGCGGCCCCGCAAGAGGTGGCGCGCGCCTATATCCTCAGCAAAGAAGCGATCTTGTTTGAAGACGGCACATGGGCTTTCGCCGATGGCACCGCCCTGCTCTCGGCCCCGGCCGTCGATGTCTGCATGACCTCGGCAGATGGTCGCCTGTCCTTCTGCCCCGATGCGGCCCACTGGTCGGCCCGGCAAATTGTGACAAGCGAAGGGGTCGAGGATCACTTCCTGACCTCCGTCGACCCGCGCTTTTCCCTGACCGCCTCGCAGGATCACACATACGGGCACGAAGGCGACATTGCCTATTACACCGAATCCGTCGGCGGCGGCGGTGGCCTGCTAGAGCGTTTGCTCTACCGCGCCGCACAACTCCCGATGCCCGAGGAACAGCTGCTCGTTCATGACGACATGGTCATCATCGTCTCCGATGTGATCGAGGACGCACAGTATTACTACCACACGGTCGAAATCATTCAGCCGGATCAAAGCTTCTACTTTGAAATCAACGTCGATTCCGTCGGTTCGGGGACACAAGGCTTCGACAGCCTCGATGCGCTGCGGACCGAAGCCGCCGTGCATCGCGAACGTCTGGCAACGGCCATCCGGATCGACGACACCCCACTGATCGCACTTGCAGGGAAGGCGCCCGAATGACCGACAACCCTTATCAGGATGGGCGCGGCAACAAGGACCGCAGTCTTGGGCGCGAAAGCACCAGCACCGCTGATCCTGTCCGCGAATCCGGCCCGACCCGCGCGGCCGAGGACGCGCCGTTCTTGATTGGCGACGCCATGACTGGCGGCTACGGCAAGGGCCCGGATATCCTGCATGACTGCACCATCGCCGTGAACCCCGGCGAGATTGCGGTCATCGTCGGCCCCAATGGCGCGGGCAAATCCACCGCGATGAAGGCCGTGTTTGGGATGCTCAACATCCACACCGGACGCGTCGTGCTGGATGGTGAAGACATCACCGCCCTCTCGCCGCAGGACCGCGTGGTCAAGGGCATGGGCTTTGTGCCGCAAACCTCCAACATCTTCACCTCCATGACGGTCGAAGAAAATCTCGAGATGGGCGCGTTCATACGCCGTGATGATTTCGCCGATACCATGGCGCAGATCTACGACCTCTTTCCGATCCTCAAGGAAAAGCGCAATCAGGCTGCGGGCGAGCTGTCGGGCGGCCAGCGTCAGCAGGTCGCCGTGGGCCGTGCCCTGATGACCAAACCCAAAGTCCTGATGCTGGACGAGCCCACCGCAGGCGTCAGCCCCATCGTCATGGACGAACTCTTTGACCGGATTATCGAGGTCGCGCGCACCGGCATCCCGATCCTGATGGTCGAACAGAACGCCCGCCAGGCGCTTGAGATTGCCGACAAGGGCTATGTCCTCGTGCAGGGGCGCAACGCCCACACCGGCACCGGTAAAGAGCTTTTGGCCGATGACGACGTCCGGCGGAGCTTTCTGGGCGGATGATGGCGCGGGCGGCACATCCGGGGCGTCTTCAGGACCAGAAAAAACTGGGGGCAGTCTTATGCTGTTTGGCGTCCGGATCCGTGGCCGAGGGGCGCAATGACCCTTTTATGCGCTGCACTTTTGAAGACGGGCGCGTCGTTGTGCTGGCCGAACAAGGCGACGGGTTTGAATGGCGCGAAGGCGCCTTTGCCGCACCAATCGTGCCCGAAAGCCCACGCAGCGGCGATGACCCGATCCTGACCTTTCTTTTGCCGAACGCCGACCCTGAACGCATTGACGTCTTTCTGGGATGGACCGGTGACCGGGTCATGCCCGATGCGGTGGGCCGTGCGATGCTCAGCCGCACCGTGCTGACAGACGCTGGCGCGCTGACAATCACCTCAACACCGGGTCAGTGCGAGGATTACTTCGGATGATCCGCGCCGCCCTCACCTGTCTGGCGACCACAGCCCATGCGGACGACATCCATTGTCAAATGCAGGATGGTCGCGCCTTGTCTTTCGCCATTGACCGCACCCAATTCGTGGACCCGCGGGACGCGGACGAACCGCCGCGCCGCAAGCTGACGCAGGTCCGCTTTGGAGACATGGGCTTTCCCGCCGAACCCTTCCTGATCGGGCCGCTGCGTGGCTTTCACGCCGATGGCCTCGGCGGGGCTTCGGTGATGTTTTCCGTGGCCGCCGATGGCACCGCCACCTACGCCAATACCCGCACCGGTGAAACGCTCACCGGCACTTGTGAGGACCGCTAAATGGACTTTCTGAACGCCCTCGTGGTGCTGACCAACTTTGTGATCGTGCCCGGTCTTGCCTACGGTGCGCAGCTTGCCATCGGGGCGCTGGGGGTCACGATGATCTACGGCATCCTGCGATTTTCCAACTTTGCCCATGGCGACACCATGGCCTTTGGCACCGTGGCCACAATCCTCTTTACCTGGCTTTTTCAGTCGATGGGCATCAGCTTTGGCCCCCTGCCAACCGCACTTCTGGCCCTGCCCTTCGGGATCGCTGTCACCGGGGTCCTGCTGTTGCTGACGGACCGTACAGTCTACCGGTTCTACCGCCAGCAAAAGGCGAAACCGGTGATCCTTGTGATCGTCTCGCTTGGTGTGATGTTCATCATGAACGGGCTGACCCGCTTTATCATTGGCGTCCGTGATATCAACTTTGCCGATGGCGAACGTTTCATCATCACCGCGCGGCAATTCAAAGAGGCGACTGGCCTGCGCGAAGGGCTGGCGCTCAAAACCACGCAAGGCATCACCGTGGTCACGGCCCTTGTGGTCATGGTGGCGCTTTTCTGGTTTCTCAACAAAACCCGAACTGGCAAATCCATGCGGGCCTTTTCCGACAACGAAGACCTTGCCCTGTTGTCCGGCATCAACCCCGAACGGGTGGTCATGGTCACTTGGCTGATCGTCGCGGCCCTCGCCACGACCGCAGGCGTACTCTACGGCCTCGACAAAAGCTTCAAGGCCTTCACCTACTTCCAGCTCCTGCTGCCGATCTTTGCCGCTGCCATCGTGGGCGGTCTGGGCAGCCCATTGGGCGCCATCGCAGGCGGCTTCGTAGTGGCCTTTGCCGAGGTTGCGATCACCTATCCACTCAAGAAGGTCCTGCGCTACCTTCTGCCCGAAAATCTGGAGCCTGACGCGCTCGTGCAACTCATTTCGACGGACTACAAATTCGCGGTCTCCTTTGTGATCCTGATCATCGTGCTCCTGTTCAAACCCACCGGCCTCTTCAAAGGACAATCGGTATGACCCAATCCATGCGTGCCCCGCTTCTCTTTGTGCTTGTCGCCGTGCTGATCATCGGGACCGGCTTTGTGCAGGGCTGGAACTCGGCCCTGACGATCCTGAATTACGGGCTGATTTCGGCGATCATGGCGCTTGGGGTGAACCTGCAATGGGGCTTTGCGGGGCTCTTTAACGTGGGCATCATGGGCTTTGTGGCGCTTGGTGGGTTGGCCTCCGTGCTGATGTCCATGCCGCCAGTCAAAGAAGCGTGGAGCGCTGGCGGCCTCAACATCATCTTCGGCCTGATGATCGGTGCGGCCACCATCATCGGCGCGGTGCTGGCGCAAACGCGCCTTTCGGGCCGTGTGAAACTTTGGGCGACGCTCGCCGTTCTGATCGTTGGCTTTTTCGCCTTCCGCGCGGTTTTTGACGCGGGCGTTGTGGCGGTTGAGGCCGTGAACCCCGCCTCAACCGGCTATCTGGGCGGGCTGAACATTCTCGACGCGAACTGGTTCTCTCTTCTGGGCTGGCTCTTTGGTGGTGTGCTGGCGGCGGGTGCGGCCTGGCTGATCGGCAAGACCGCGCTTGGTCTGCGCTCTGACTATCTGGCCATCGCGACGCTGGGCATTGCAGAGATCATTCTGGCCGTCCTCAAGAACGAAGACTGGCTGTCGCGCGGGGTCAAGAACGTCGTCGGCCTGCCCCGCCCCGTGCCTTATGAAACGGATCTGCAGCAGGACCCCGGTTTTGTCGAAAGTGCTGCGGGCTTCGGGCTTGATCCGGTCACCGCCTCGACGCTTTATACCAAGCTGCTTTATGCGGGCCTCTTCGCCATTTTCCTCGTGATCCTTCTATGGATGGCGCAGCGCGCGCTCAACTCGCCATGGGGTCGGATGATGCGCGCGATCCGCGATAACGAGGTCGCCGCCGAAGCGATGGGCAAGGACGTCACCGCCCGGCATTTGCAGATTTTCATCCTTGGTTCTGCCATCTGCGGCATCGCCGGTGCGATGATCACGACACTCGACAGCACCCTGACGCCGACCAGCTATCAGCCGCTGCGTTTCACCTTCCTGATCTGGGTCATGGTGATCGTCGGCGGGTCAGGCAACAACTTTGGCGCAGTGCTTGGGGGTATGCTGATCTGGTGGCTCTGGGTTCAGGTCGAACCGTTGGGGTTGATGCTGATGAACGGGATCACCGCTGGCATGGCCGATGGCTCGGCCCTCAAGGCGCATCTGATCGAAAGTGCGGCGCACATGCGGCTTTTGACGATGGGGATCATTCTGCTCTTGGTGCTCCGCTTCAGCCCCCGTGGTCTGGTGCCGGAACGCTAACTTTCAAGCTGTTTCAATGTCTGGTTTGAGCCCAAAGTAACAATGGCTGCACAGTGCACCAATGACCGGTTGTGGTCGTTTGCCAATGAAGTAGGTTGAGCGCATTCGCTGATTACGGTCTGGGCAAAAGCCGAATGCTACGTCGAATTTTAATATACTTTCTAAGCTTCACGCTGGCGGTTCTTGGGCTCGCATTCGTTTTTGTCCCGCCCTACATCGTGGAAATCACTGAAGCACAAATTGCTGAAGAAGTGGACAAGAACCTACCCTACACGGTTGATAGTGGCTTCTCCGTGACCGTTCAGTCGGCTGTTGTGCAACTAAGTGATGAGAATAAGATAGTTCTGGAAGCACAGTTTGACGCACGTGGCCTGACACTAGAGGGAATGGGGACAGCCGACGTTGCCTCTTCGCTTAGGTACGAAAACGGCAGATTTTACCTGTCAGACCTCAAGCATGACGACGTTGTGTTTGCGTTCTCGGAGAATAGCGAAAGCACTATTTCTGACGTTAGATCAACCCTTGAGGGGATATTGCGACGCGAAACGGAGGAAGCTGATTCAAGCGGTGACAACGATAGAATTGGGCGCTTGGCTGAAGCCAACGAATACTATGAGACTGCATTACGCGAAGATGCTTTGGAGTTACTGGACAACGTTTTAGGCTCATTCCCAGTCTATGACCTAAGTCGAGTGAACGACAGCCGCTTCAGACTCGCGGCACTTGCTTTGGATGATGTCGAAATCACCTCTGAGAAGGTTTTGGTAACACTATCATTGCAGAGATTCATAATCACTCTTGCAGGCATTCTTGGCTCGTTCTTACTCTTCATGGTCATTTTTCTTGGGCCCCATAATACGATCCGGCTTTCGAAACTCCTAGCACGATTGGCGAGTGGCAAGAGTGATGACACTAAGCGCTGAACGGTCCGCACCGTCGCCTACCGATTCCATTTGATGACTAAGAAGCGGTCATTAATGTTTGCTTTTGAATGGCAGCAATGTCCGCATTGGGATCTTTGTTAACAGCAATCCGCATTGCCAATGGTCCGACTTAAAACTCTTAATGCCGAAGGGCGACGACTCATATTGCCTGTACCCGGCTCGCTCGAGGGTGACTTTGAGCAAAGACGGCGGCGCGATGCATTCACGAACTGGATCTCTCGGCCGAATGCAAATGTGTGTTCATGCGATCTGGATAGACGAGACACCCGATTTAGGCTAATTTTTTCCTGAAGTCAGCCAGAGCGAAGGATACCGTTCATCTTGCAACCTAGATTTTGTGGCAAATTTTCTGAGATTTCTGGTTGTTGTGACCTCTTCTAGGGATTTGAGCTACGGGCTTGGTCTGCGAGGCGTGTGTATCTAAACGAGGGGCGGAGACCCGAGTGCCAACGGAATACCTTTTTGGGTAGACTGCCGAAAGCCCGATTTCCCAAGTCCGTTTTGAGGCGTGCGGGGATCCACCATCCCCGCCCTGCCCCTCATACGCCCCTCTTTGGTGACACCCGCACTGAGGAGAGACCGGACGCGAAGCAACTTCTCATTTGAAGGACGAAACACCAGATTGGGGCAGATGCACCGATTAGTGCTTTGCTGCTTTGGCGCGGCGTTCACGCCAGGCAAAGGTCCTGTAATGCAAAAAATGTGCCACAAAGGGCCAATATACAGGATTATTCCGGTCTACTCTTGGACAAACGACATTTGCTCGACCCGCGTTATTTTCCCGATCGGCGCGCCTGCCAATGCCCCATGTTCACGCAGGGTTGCGGACGAGTCCGCGCGATAGAGGCAATAGGTGCCTTCACTGGTCAGGTAGGACCTGTCCCACTCGATGATGTCACCAAGTTTGTCCATCGCTGCGACCGAGTTTGCCGAGATGCGCTGTTTCTTGTCGAGACCAAAGAAACCGACCCCGGGGATGGGACGCTCTACCACAAAGACATTGTGACCCGGCTTCGGGGTTGGTCCCGAAACGGTTCCGCCGCCGAGCATCGGAGTGTTTACAAAGATGACTTCCGAAATCTTTGCGACCTGGATGGACGAAACATCGAGGAATGCAGACAAACTCTCTGCGTCTCTGGCGCTAAAGATCGCATAGGAATTCGATCCGGCGGCCAGCGAATTTTCGACTTCGACACCATGAGCTTGGAGGAGGCTGGGTGAAGGCGGTTCGAGCGGCGCATAAAGTTCGACGACAAATTGCCCTGCAAAAGCGCTGTTTCCGAAAAGCGCAAGCACCGCCGACACTATCAAGGCATAGAGAGAATTGTGCATATCATCGCTCCTGTTGTCGGCTTTTTGGATGCAATGTGTTAGCATAGATCCGACCCGAGTATCCTTTGGTAGTTTCGCATGAGTCACGAAAAAAAGGCGAAATCTGAACATGGGGTGACCTTGGGAGCCTTTGGCTTCAACCCCGAAACACGGGAGCTAACTGATGCGGACGGCCAGATTGTTCGCATGCGCAAACAATCGGCTCACGTGCTCGCAGTGCTTGTCGATGCGAACGGCGCCGTAGTGGAGAAAGACACGTTGTTCGCGCAGGTCTGGCGCGGCGTCGCGACCACGGACGACTCTCTTGTACAATGTATTAGCGACATTCGAAGAACCCTCGGTCAAGAGGCCGTCGAGACATTCCCCAAGCGCGGCTACCGGCTTACCCAGATCACGCCAGTGGCTGCGCCGAAGCCACGCGCGCGCCGTCTTTTCGCACCCATTGTCGCGCTTGCCGTCGCCTGTATCGTCGCACTTGCCGTCGTCTTTAACTATATCACGCCACGCTCGCCAGAAGCGATCAGGCCTCCGGATGTATCGCCCGAAGATACACTCGCCGTGTTGCCCTTTGTCAATCTGAGCCCCGACGAAGACCTGACATTCTTGAGCAACGGGTTGAGCGAGGACATCGCGACCGACTTGTCGAAAGTGCCCCGTTTGACAGTGATTGCGCCCGCATCCAGTTTCGATTTCCGCAATGCGGAGGCGGGGTTTCAGAGGATCGCTGATGACCTTGGCGTGCGTTTTCTTGTTCGCGGCACAGTGCGCCAGGAAGGCGATCGGGTCAGGATAAACGTGTCGCTGATCGACCCCGAAGAAGGGGCAAATCTGTGGTCCGAAAGATTTGACCGGCAAATGGAGAGCGTGTTCGGACTTCAGGACGAAGTGACGCGGCATGTGGTCGATGCTCTTTCGCTTACCCTGGATCGCCAAGATGCACCTGCGGACCGGATCGAACCTGACGCCTACTTCATGCTGCTTCGTGGTCTTGAAGTGCTCAGAGAGGCAGGGCCCGATGCACTGCAAGAGGCGCGGGTTCTGTTCGAGAACGCTGTTGTGCTTGATCCGCAATATGCGCGCGCCCACGCCAGTTTGGCACTGATATCCGGTCGAGAGGCCGCAAGAGCCCTTCCGGACGGGGCGACCGTGCAGACATTGGTGGAAAGCGGTCTTGAGCGTGCGGTGACCGCCATTCAGTTTGACCCGAATTCGCCGCACGCCTACCTCGCGCTTGGCACACTCAATCTGGCAATCCGCGAGTACGATAACGCGCTTGCAGCGGCGCGACACGCCATCCGACAGGATGCCAATTTTGCAGACGGCTATGCCTTGCTGGCAGAAGTCGGGCTTTTTGGCGCGGACCTGGATGAGGCCTTGCGTGCCATCCGTCGCGCCAAACTGCTCCACCCACATCACACATCGGAATATGACCACATTGAAGGTGCGATCCTCTTTCAGATGGGCCAGTATGAGGCAGCCGTACCGCTGTTGTCAGGCAGTGACACCGACACCTGCCTCGCCACCCTATTCGCCGCATACGGTTTTCTGGAGGACACCGAAGCGGCCTCTGCAGTTCTTCGACGTTCGGGTTTGAGCGATCAGGCTTTGCAACGCGCGGCAAAAGCCGCCCCCTTTCGCTTTGATGCGCGTCGGGAACGGCTCATTGAAGGGATCGTGAAGGCCGCCTCAATTGAATGATGCAATTAATTGTCTTACGGCATCTTCCAGTCGAACCATCCTTCATGCGGGCCTGGTGCCAGACCGTGACTTTTCCCGTCCTTGCAGTGTGACGCGAGCCTGAGAGTGAACGGAGCCCCGTTCGATTCACCAACAATTGCCACGGGAATAGCGCGCGGATTTGTCTTGGTCAGTTTTGGATCATCCGGATCGAACCCGGCGAACCTGTGGAAAGGTAGCGCGCCGCCGATGATCGGATAGTCGAGTTCAATGGTAACGTTTCCACTTCCGACTGCATCGGACCAGAATCCATGGATCGGGTCAGTGACAGGTTCGTGCACAGCGTCCAGCGCACGCGGCATATAGGACGTTGGGACAAGTGCATTGCCCGGGATTCCAATGTCCGGCTTACCAGGCAGGCCGATCAATGGATTGCCCCCAAACGCATTGCCTGAGCTGTCTTCGCCACGAAGGCGCACCCACATGGTGTATAGCGTGTTCGGTTTTGCTCCGGTCACCTCGACCTCGACTTTTGACGCACCGCCGCCTTGCCAGATTATCAGGTTTGCAGAAGCCTCTGGCCAATCGTAGGGGCGATAGGGGTGATTTGCAGCGTCGTCCTGACAGTCGACCGCGACGCTTTGCCCTGTCGGCATCACAGTGTTGAAGTCAAGACGCGGGAACTCGCCTTCGTATACCGTTTGCATTTGCTCGTCGGCGATCGCGTCACCTCCAAACACAATGAGAGATAAGGCTATTGTGACCATCGTCTTCATCTTGGGCTCCTCCAATTTTTGGTTGCTTGCGACCTGCTTTGTGCAAATCGAGCAGATTGAAATTGGGCTATCCCGTCATCGAACGTCCCGACGGAAAGACGAATTTGGGACGAAAGAAAGACGAATTGTCGCTTGGTCTTCGACCTCGGTTGTTCTTCCAGCCCCACACCCATGGGCGTTCAGCTGGTAGCGCAATAAAGACGACGGGCGAAACACAGTATCGGACGGCGATCGCATAAACGCGTTCTGGATCGATATTTCAAAGCAGTCAAAGCAGCCGGCCTTTATGTCTGTTGCCGCATTGGACTTTTGGGCTGTGAACAGTCCTCGGACGCGGCGCGGTCACGAAATACCAAGGGCAAGTTGCTCCGATAAGGGCCGTCCTTGATCGACCTCGGCGGCTCCTGTTCGGCCGATGCTGCATCGCCTCCGAGGTCGGCGCAGAGCCCATAGACACTGATGCTGCGCCGCAGTGGAATGTCCGCTACGTGGCTTTCTGCAAGCGGACGATGATCTCGGGGCTGTCACTCATCAAGGGTTCTCGCTTCCAGGTTCCGAAGGTCTCCGACACCATCAGGCCGTTTCTAGCGGCGAATGCTTCTATCTCTTCCAAGTCGAGAAAACGTAGCGTGCTTCGTGACGTCAAAACTTCACTATGGTCGTTGAAGTCGTAGCGTTCATCGAACGTCACGCGGTCATCGCAGACGCTTAGAACGTTATGGGTGACTGCAACGGTTCGGCCTCCGCCTAGGGCGAACGGAGGCGCGGCACAGTCCGGCCTCCATCGCAGCCAAGGTCTAGCGGCGCGATTGCGGGTCTCGAACCAAAATGATCCATCGCGATACAGCCGCTGTTCGACTGCATTAAAAAGCGCTGAAATCTGGTCGTCTTCCAGGAGGCACTGAAACGCGTGGCCTGTCATGATCGCAGCATTGAACCGTAGATCATTGGCGAGATCGGTAACAGAACCTATAACCCAATTCACGGATCGACCCGTGTCTTTTTGCGCGGCCATAGCAACCATCTGCGGGGAGAGGTCAACCGCCGTAACCTCGTATCCGCGATCTGCGAGATCCAGCGCGAAGGTTCCGGTCCCGCATCCAATGTCCAAGAGCGCAGCAGGTGGTTCGGGCAGTTCGGCAATGTAGAAATCAAAGTCCTCGCGGCACTGATTTATCGCATCGTATACCTCGACGAGTCTTGGGTTCTGATACAGCGCGTCCATGAACACTGACCTACAAATTTGGCGTCCGCTATGGAAGCCGACATTCAACTTGAAGCTCCAAAGGTCAACTTCGTCCGCAGATCGGTCATCTACTTTAAGGAATGGCCTGCCGCACCGCCGCACGTCCGGAGTGAGCCCAATCTGCATGATGCTGCGCACAGCTCGAGTGTCAGCTTTGCGAAAAACGCGCTGTTCTCGGATCAAAAATACTTGCTATGGTGTACCAGACGAGAACAACCCTCCAATGTTCTAGAAAGGCGTATTTTGAACGAGTATCCGTTTGATCCTGAGGAGCTTTCAGATGCCGCTCAAGCCCTATTGGTTCAGAACGGCTCTGCTCAAAGTTACAGCCTAGCCCATCAGATACGCGATGACGTCAAAGCAGGGCCGAACCCGAGTTACTTCGTTGCACTGGCTTGGACGCTCACCGAAATCGTCGAAAGTGGAGTGCATGTAGACGACCTTTGGAACGATATTCAAGAGGCTCAGAAAGCACTCGACGCTGCCATAGCCCTTAACCCAGAACTGATGCGAAATGACTCTTTTGTTGGACAACAAAAGCGCACGAGTCTTGTACATGATCGCGTCAACAAATTCGAACAAGCGGAGCAGGCAAGGCTAAGAAAGGTTAAAGGCAAGAGCGACAGCGAACTCAATGCAAAACAGGCTGCGGACATAGCCTATAAATCGAAGGATCCTGAGGAAATAGCGTATTATTTCTTGCTCGCGGCACAAAAGACTGAAGCGACCGACCCTGAGAAAGCCGAGTGGTATCTGAACAGCAGGACCCACGCACTCTTGGACCTAAGGAGGTGGGATGAAGCTGAACCGCAACTTCAGCGAATGGCAAAGGGTAATACATCTGTCGATTTTTGGATCGAGCAGGGTTACGTCGGACTTCTTAGAATAGCGGCCACAAAATCTAACGTTAGAAAATTCAAAAAAATTTGGGGGCAAGCTCAGTCTGCCAGCTCACCCATTCCGGGAGTAACTCCTAATTACTACAAGGTTCTTCGCTTCGGTGTGGAACAGGATATTTTCGATTTCGTTGATCCGGTTGTCAAAAAGCTCATTGAGAACAAGTCATACAAAAAGTCGAGGGAAGATCAGGAGCTTCTTGAGCTTGCCGCCAATTACATTGGGCAAAAATCGCTTCAAACGTCCGACAACAAACTCCGTTCATTATTTCGATTTCGTAAATCTTAGCATCGGCAAGAGACCGTCAGCGTTATGCAGCTAAGGCGCCATTGGCGCAACCGCAGCGAAATGGCGTTTTGTCCCGCAAACCGTCCAAACCCACCCCCCATCCCGTCCCGGATCGGAACAAGCCGCTTGCGGCGCCGATCCATCGCCTGTCCGCCCCTCCGAGCAGACGATTTGGTGGCGTTGAGAGATCGTCCGCCGGATCTCCCGAAAAGCTGGACCATAAAATGCTGGTCATCGCCGTCTGTCGCCTCCCCGCGGACCGGCGACCGATCTGCGAGACAACGGCAACCAAGGTCCCGCATCGCGCCCCGTCACCCCGGAAAGATCTGCACCATCGCCGCATCAAATCGGGCCCATGTCATCGTGGCCTTGTTGCCGGCATACCCCTCGTAATGCGACCTGCCTGATGGCGTGGGCAACCCGGCCCAGATCTTGGCAAGGTTCGCCATAAACTTGTGGCGCGAGATCTCGCCACTCTGCAATGCGATCAACCCCGCCTCAACCAGCAGCGCATTGGCCAGCTTGTCCTGCACCTCGTGATCGAACCGCGCGTGCGGATTGATACCCACCTTGTCGACCAGTCGCCGCAGCGTAGCGGGGATGAACTGATAGCGCCCGATGGCATGTGGCTGACCGGGGGTCGCGTCGATCCAGCGGTAAATCTCGGCAACCGTCATCTGGGTGGGCCGTCGCGGTGGCTTGATCCGCGCGCCGTACTGCACCGCGTCATAACCCGCTGGCCCCGCCTCTGCCGCCGCGATCAGATTGCGCAATTGCGCCGCAGCACTTTGCCCGGTGCCAAGGTAGATGCGCCCCGTCTCCGGCGTCACCCGCACCGGAAACGGCCGGAAAAAGCTGGTGCCATCGCGCCCGATAAACAGGCTGGACCCATCGGCATCACCCGAACGCGCGCCCATATCAATCAGCGCGCCGGAGCTGCCCGCCAACCCCGCCCCAAAAAGCGACGCGACCTCTGCCGCCCCGGCCGTGGGCCAGATCAGACAAAGCAACAACAGAATACGTGCCAGCACCAAAGCCCCTTTGCGGTTTCGATCGGTTTTGTCACATCAGGGTTGAGATTTGGTTCACAAGACCTTTTGCCACCGCAACGCGACCCCGCGTTGATGGGATATTCATCCGTGCGTTGTGTTAACCATCTCTTGACCGCATTCCTGCGGAATTCCGCGTGAAATCCGGCGCTCAACTTCCGATCAACAGCGTGCGCTGCGGTCATGAACCCATCTTAACACCCTGATGCACACGGGTTGTGCATGGCCTGTGCATGGTGTGTGCATCCGACTTTTCGGCAAAATCCGTGGTTAACCATGACGGGCGCACTTCCCCTTGCCCCGGTGCCGCGAGACGCCTATCTATGGTCTGTCCTTCGGGACTATGGACATAAACGCGCTCGTAATAAGCGGATCGGACCCGGGGGCGGTACCCGGCGTCTCCACCAATCAACCTTCATTTGGGGTCGGAGGGGGACGAAATAGGATCGACGAACGTCTAAAGGGGTTTGCTTTGTCTCGGTGAGTTACCACCGTTATCGGTACACAAAAGCTAGTTGCAAATGACAACCATGCTCCGGTCGCAGTCGCTGCTTAAGCAGTGCCTAACACCGAAAACTTAACTCCATAGGTTTTGCGACCTATGGCGGGGTTCGCAGGTACCTGGCAACAGAAACCTGCACTTAACACCCTCAAAGCATTCACAAACGCGCCAAATGCGCCGTCACGTCCCATTGCCCTCTTGCGTTTCTTCAAGGCCCTGCGCACCATCTGCTTATGGGGCGTTTACCTTTTCTTTCTATGCTCTGCGCGTGTTGGCCTGCGCTCACACTTGCCTGTGACACCGCCCTTGTGCTGACAATTGATGTGTCAAATTCCGTTGATCCCGGCGAATATAAAATTCAGGCTGAAGGGCTCGCTGATGCGCTGCGTGATCCCGAAGTGATTGAGGCGATGGTCCAGAATCAAGCCGCCGTCGCCGTGGTGCAATGGTCAGGTTTTGACCGCCAACAGGTGTCGATCCCCTGGACCCGGATCAGCACCGCCGCCGATGTCGCGATCCTGTCGCAACAGGCGCGATTGCTGCCGCGCGCCTTTATCCTATCCGATACCGCGCCGGCTGAGGCAATCTATTTTTCCCTGAGGATGTTCAGCCAAGTTCCTGATTGCAGGCGAAAAATTATCGATGTCTCTGGTGATGGCACGCCCAATGCCGGCTCGACCGTCCGCGATGCCCGCCGTGCGGCCGAAGAACGCGGCGTCACCATCAACGGCATTGCGATTGAATCGATGGGCATGGCCATCACCAACTTTTTCCGGGGTGCCGTCATTACCCGCGACGGCTTTGTCATGACGGCCCGCACGCACCGGGAATACGCCGAAACGCTGCGGCGCAAGATCATTCGGGAGCTCAGCCGGATGGTTGGTTAGCCGGCGCAGGTCTCTGCGTTCGCCTGCACCGCGCCAATCATGCGATAATCGCTGCTCACGTAGGTGTAGACATATTCGAACCCGTA
The DNA here is from genome assembly GCA_947493335.1 of uncultured Paracoccaceae bacterium. Lineage (GTDB taxonomy): Bacteria > Pseudomonadota > Alphaproteobacteria > Rhodobacterales > Rhodobacteraceae > CANMYO01. The sequence goes on from CANLQO010000001.1 coordinate 1,276,301, forward strand.
GTCTTCCATCAGGGTCCGGATTGCATCGCCACCGCACAGCGTCTGGTTCACCAAAGCGGCCTGCGCTGTCATGATCTCGTCCACGTTCAACGCGTTGTAACGTACTGGAACTGTGTAGAAATACCGCACCTTCAGATCAGACACGGCCATGTTGCTGAACTGAACAGCACCGCTGTCACGATCCCTGTCGGCCTCGTTCATGGCGCGGGCGGTATCCTCAAAGAAGGCGATGACCTCGCGCTGTTCGTCGGTCAGTTCCTTGTCCTGGTTCAACCCGTTTTCCGATAGCGCGACAATCGCCTCGATCTGATTGACAGAGCTGACCTCGTTCAGATCGGTCGTAGCGCGGGTGACCTCTGGGGTTGCTGTTGCGGCCGCCACAGCCGGGGCCGCAGCGGTGTTCAATTGGCCCTGCGGCTGGTCAAAGACACCGGCGAAATACCCGACGCCCAAGGTCAGCAGCGCACCGGTCGACATCATGCCAACAGTTTCCGTGATATTCATCTCAATCCCCCAATTCGGTCGCCGTCTGGCAGGACGGTTCTAGATCCCGCGCCAATATATCGCGGTCATTGTCAAGTTCGCTACCATATCATGAACAATTTGGGCAAGCTTTGACCAGTGCCAGACCACGAAAAGCTGGGGATAACTTCAATTCCAACACAATTTCGGGCAGTTGACCTTGGGCAAATCCTCGCTTACCCCTATGACATGGGGTCAATATGCGACCACCCCGTGAGGCTCCGGCCCAAGGTTCGCATCCGCTGTTCTGATCAGAAAGGATGCCCCATGTCCGGCTTTCAAACCATCTCACCCGCAGCACTAATGCGCCTTGTCGGCACGGCTGACGCGCCCGTCATGATTGACCTGCGCATCGCAGAGGACATTGCTGCCAATCCTACCATTGTGCCCGGTGCAATCGTGCATGACCATCGCGAATTTGACCAACTTCTCAAACGATTAGAGGGCAAAGCGAGTGTGGCAATTTGTCATGGCGGTCGCAAGATCAGCCACGGCATCGCGGCGCGTCTTCGGGCGGCTGGACTGCGCTCAGAGGTGCTGCAGGGCGGGATGGAAGCTTGGCGTGCCGCCGGTCATCCCGCCTTGCCACTGGCCGCCCTTCCATCTCGCGATGATGGCTCCACACTTTGGGTCACCCGGCACCGCCCCAAGGTCGATCGCATCGCCTGCCCCTGGCTGATCCGGCGCTTCATCGATGCGCAGGCGCGGTTTCTCTATGTTCCACCGGCAGAGGTGATGGACGTCGCGGCCCGGTTTGACGCGACACCCTTTGATGCACCGGGCGCGACTTACACCCATGATGGTGCTGAATGCACTTTTGACCGGCTTATTGCGGCCTTTGGTTTGTCGCATCCGGCGCTTGATATTGTGGCAAATGTTGTTCGGGCCGCGGATACGGACCAGATCAACAGTGTCCCGCAAGCCGCTGGTTTGCTTGCCTTCTCTGTTGGGATGTCGCGCTTGCACAGGGATGACAACGCACAACTCGAAGCGGCCCTGCCGTTTTATGACGCGCTTTATCGTTGGGCGCGTGACGGTCAGGATGAAAGCCACGATTCAACCGGCGCAGGCACGTCGTGACCACTGACTGGCACCACATGTTGCGTGTCTTTGGGCGCATCGGATTGCTGTCTTTCGGCGGCCCCGCCGCCCAGATCGCCGTGATGCACCGCGAATTGGTCGAAGAACGGGCGTGGCTGACAGAGGCGCAGTTTCTGCGCGCCCTGTCCTTCTGCATGCTGTTGCCGGGACCAGAGGCAATGCAACTTGCGACCTATGCAGGCTGGCGGCAACGGGGCATTCCCGGCGGCTTGCTTGCAGGCGGCCTTTTCGTGCTGCCGGGTGCCGTCGTCATTGGCGTACTGGCCTTGGTTTACGGCACATATGGACAGCTTCCTGTCGTGCAAGCGGTCTTTGTGGGTGTGCAGGCCACGGTGGTCATCATTGTGCTTGGCGCGATGCGCAAACTGATCGCAAAGGCGCTGAACGGCCCTGTTGCATATGCACTGGCGCTGGCCTCGTTTTTGGCCCTTTTCGCCTTTGCCTTGCCCTTTCCGCTGGTCATTGCAGGTGCTGCTTTGATCGGGGCGATCAGCCTCTCAACCGATCAGGTGACTGCGACACAGCGCCCGCGTTTTGCAGGGCTCGGTGCGATCCTCATGATCGGCGGGGCGGTCTGGGCCACCCCCCTTGTCACGGCCTATCTTGCGGGAAACACGTTCCTTTTTGACATTGGTCTCTACTTCTCCAAACTCGCTGTTGTGACCTTTGGCGGGGCCTACGCGGTGCTGGCCTATATGGCGCAGACGGTGGTGCAGGACTATGGCTGGATCACCACGACACAGATGATGGACGGGCTTGGACTGGCCGAGACAACCCCCGGTCCGCTGATCCTTGTCACCCAAATGGTCGCGATGCTGGCGGGGCTGGGCATTCAGGGCACCGGGCAAGCAATACTGGCAGGCACCATGGCGCTTTGGGTGACCTTTGTGCCCTGTTTTATCTGGATTTTTGCCGGAGCGCCGCTGATTGACTGGCTTGCATCTCAACCCCGATTGCAGGCGGCCTTGTCAGGGATCACGGCCGCGGTCGTTGGGGTTATTGCCAACCTGTCACTGTGGTTCGCGTTTCACGTCTTCTTTGCCGAGGTGCGCCTTGTCTCATTGCCCCCAGTTTCGCTGTCATGGCCCGTCATCGGGACCTTTCAAATCGTGCCGGTCCTGCTGGCGCTGATTGCTGCGGGCCTGATGTGGGGACGCGGCTGGTCGCTTTTGCTGGTGTTGGCGATCAATGCCGGATTGGGACTGATCCTGCATCTTGCAGGGCTGCTTTAGGCCCCTTTCATCCCCTCAAGAATCTTCTATGCTGACCTTAGCACCGCCCCGGAGGATTGCCCTTGTCCCGCAGCATTGATTACGGAAACCTGATGCACCGTGCCATGCGCGGTTTGATCCAGGAAGTGCTGAACCGGATCGCCAAAGAAGGTCTGCCGGGCGCGCATCACTTCTTCATCACCTTCGATACGATGCACCCTGATGTTGAAATCGCCGATTGGCTGTCTGATCGTTACCCCGGTGAGATGACGGTGGTCATTCAGGAATGGTTCGAAAACCTTGATGTCAGCGACGAAGGCTTCGCTATCACATTGAATTTCGGCAATAATCCAGAGCCGCTTTATATCCCCTATGACGCGATCAAGACCTTCGTCGATCCATCGGTTGAATTCGGCTTGCGGTTTGAGACGCAGGACGATGAAGAAGATGACGAAGAGATCGACGCCGCATTGGACAACGCGGCAGAGGCTCCGATGGATGAGATGGTTGAACCGGCAGAACCCGAGGACGCCCGCAAAGAGGCCGAGGTCGTCAGTCTGGACAAGTTTCGCAAGACCTAACTTGTTTCACCCAGGATCAGTTCTGACCCCACATCAATGAACTGTGGTGAAGTTTGTCCTGCAAAGATGTCCTGTAAAACCGCCGCGGTCCGGGAACCAATCTGGCTGGCGTAGACCCCGACTGTTGTGATGCGCGGATTTGATACGGCGGCCACTTCAAAGTGACCAAATCCGGTGATCGCGATCTGTTCCGGTACCTTGATCCCCAACCGCTGGCACGCCGTCATCGCGCCAAAGGCCACCGGGTCGGACACACAAACGAGCGCGTTAAAATCTGTCACATCCCGCCCCATGTCGGTGACAACCGATGCCCCGTGCCGCATAGAGATAGGTGCAGGTCCGGCGGCAATGACCTTGGGAGGTGGCAGGTTCAGATCCGCTGCCGCCGCGAGCAGGCCGTCAAGGCGGGCAGCCCCGCGCCGGTCGGTTTCAGGCTCTGCCCCCAGAAACGCAAGATGGCGGCGCCCGCCATCCGCGAGGTGGCGCACAAGGTCGGTCATGGCATCGGCGTTGGAAAATCCGACAACATGGCCCAAAGGGTCCGAAGGCAGGTCCCAGACCTCAACGACCGGAACACGTGCCCCTGCCAAAAGCGCGCGGGTTTCATCGGTATGATGTCCGCCGGTCAACACGATGGCCTGGGGGTTCCGCGCCAATAGTTGCCGGACCAAAGCCTCTTCTTTTTCAACGCTGTAGCCGGTGCTGCCCAGAAGGATTTGCAACCCGCTTTCGACCAGCGCATCTGTGAGGCCGCGATAGGTTTCGGCGAAATTGGCGTTATTAATCGAGGGCAGGATCACCGCGACAAAGCCGCTTTTCTGGGTGCGAAAGGCCTGCGCAGTGGTGTCATAGACATAGCCAAGTTGCGTCGCTGCGGCCTGCACCTTTTCGCGCGTGTCGGGATTGACCGTCTGGTCACCGCGCAGCGCGCGGCTGACCGTCATCGGCGACATATCCACCGCGCGGGCGACATCGCGCATAGTGACGCGGCGGGTCATATCAGGCGGCGTAGTCATGCATCTGTGTCACATGGTGGTGGATACGCCCGTCAAAGTAGGTCGCAACGATCTCGCCAGTCACGTCTTTGGATTGGTGGCGTGCGGGGGAATCAAGTGCAGCAGTCATGGTCGCAATATCGGGGTATGTGATCGCAAGGATCAGGGGAAATTCAGGCGCACCTTCATCGCGATCTTCACCAAACATCACGCGGACATCGGAATTTCCGGGAAACTGTGTCCAAAGCGGCACCAGACGGTCCTGCACCGCGGCGCGGAATGCAGCGGTCTGGCCCGGTTTCACCGCACCTTCGAACAGAGCAAAACGGGTAATCATGGGGCGATCTCCTCTTTCGCGCCGTTGAAAAATTCCATCACCGCGGCCTGATCTTCACCACCCAGACCGGCAGCGGTCAGCATGCGGTGGATTTCAGCGCAAAGCGCCGTCATCGGCATAGAGGTGCCAGTTTGGCGGGCCAGATCGTTCACCGCGTTGAGGTCTTTGACCATGTTGTCGATCCGGCCGGTGCGGCGGTAATCCTTGGTCACAAAGCGCGGCAGGTACTCCTGCAAAAGCGCGGAATCGGCGCGACCGCCCTTGAGCGCTTGCGGAATTTTGGCGGCATCGACACCGGCATCCATCGCCAATTGCGCGGCTTCAGCCACGGCGAGAAAGCCCAGACCACACAGCACCTGATTGATAAGCTTAGTCGTCTGCCCTGCCCCGGCTGGCCCCATATGTGTGTAGTTCGCGGCCACATGTTTTAGCGCGATATGGGCGCGTTCTACATCTGCCGCTTCGCCACCAGCCATCAGGGTCAGTTCGCCAATCAAAGCCTTGGGCGCGCCGCCTGACAGCGGGCTATCCACCCATGCCAGCCCAGCCTCTGCCGCCCGGGCCGCGAGGTCGCGTGTCGCCGAAGGGTCAATGGAGGACATGTCGATAATGACGGTGCCTTTGGCCGCCCCTTCCACGATGCCGCCGGGACCGAATGCTGCAATCTCGACGATGCGCGCGGCGTTCAGGCTTGTGATGACAAAGTCGACGTCTGTCGCCGCCTCTGCTGCGCTGCTGGCCGCGACGCCGCCTTTGGCGACGAGGGCTGCGACAGCATCGGGATTGAGGTCAAAGACTTTCAGGCTGTTGCCGGTCTCTAACAAGCGCGTGCCAATCGCACCACCCATTGCCCCGGCCCCGATAAGGGCAATCTTCTCGCTCATGTCCTGTGGTCCTTCACATAAGCCTCTGCCGCCGCGACAACGGCGTCAAAAGGCTGATCAATATCAATGGTCCGGCCGTTCTCCGCATGGCCGAGCGGTTCGAGCGCGGCATATTGGCTGTCCAAAAGCGCGGGCGGCATGAAGTGGTCCGCGCGCACGTTCACGCGGGCCGCCAGCACTGATTGCGGCGCCGCCAGATGCAGGAAGTGTACAGCGTGGGCGGCGAATTGCCGGATCGTGTCGCGGTAGGCAACTTTGAGAGCAGAACAGCCGATGACCACCTTGTCCTGCCGAGAGAGCGCCTTGCCCACGTCGGCCAACCAAGGCGCGCGGTCGGCATCATCAAGCGGCTGACCTGCAGACATTTTCGCAATGTTGGCGGGTGGGTGCAGGTCGTCCCCATCAATGAAGGTCAGCCCGCAACGCGCGGCGAGCGCCTGCCCGACAGAGGTCTTGCCGCAGCCCGACACCCCCATGACCACGAACCGCGCCATCAAAGGGACGCCGTGATGCCGCCATCGACATAGAGCGTGTGACCGTTCACGAAGCTGGATCCCTTGGATGACAAAAAGACCGCTGCGCCAACCAATTCTTCAACGTTGCCCCAGCGGCCCGCAGGGGTCCGTTTCTCGAGCCAAGCGGAAAATTCCGGATCCGCAACAAGGGCCGCGTTCAGCGGCGTATCAAAGTAACCCGGCGCGATCGCGTTGCATTGCAACCCATGCTTGGCCCAATCGGTCGCCATGCCCTTTGTCAGGTTCGCGACCGCCCCCTTGGTGGCGGTATAGGGCGCGATACCCGGCCGGGCGAGCGCGGTTTGCACACTGGCGATATTGATGATTTTCCCTTCACCGCGTCCGATCATGTGCCGCGCGACCGCCTGACCCACGTGAAAGACGCTGGCGATATTGGTTTGCAACAAACGTTCAAACGCATCCGCGGGGAAGTTTTCAAGTTCCGTCCGGTGTTGCATGCCGGCGTTGTTAATCAGGATGTCAATCGCACCGTTGGCCGCTTCAAACCCGTCCACTGCAGCGCGCACCGCATCATGGTCGGTGACATCAAAGGCGAGCGTATCTGCATCACCAAGTTCTGCCGCCGCACCGGCAAGCTTTTCTGCATCACGACCGTTCAGCACAACGGTTGCACCTGCGTCTTGCAGGCCCTTCGCAAGCGCAAATCCAATCCCCTGAGATGAGCCTGTGATCAGCGCGCGTTTGCCCTGAAGTGAAAACAAGTCTGACATATCGTTCCCTTTGTCCGGTGGAAGCCGCTTGACAGGCCTCATATTGTTACCGATAACATGTTACCGATACCACACATTGTCAAGCAAGGATTCCGCGAAATGTCAAAACCCGTCGTGTTGCAAGTCGGGCCTTATCCCGCATGGGATCAAGAGCCTTTAGATCAGGCCTTTGACGTCAAGCGCCTGTTTGAGGCAGAGGATCGCGCGGCCTTTCTGGCGTCTGTCGGCCCGGACGTCCGCGCCATTGCCACACGCGGTGAAATGGGTGCGGATGCTGCAATGATTGCCGCCTGTCCAAGGTTAGAGCTGATCAGCGTTTATGGTGTTGGCTACGACGCGGTTGATCTGGATGCGGCGCGCGCTGCGGGCGTTGCCGTCACCAACACGCCAGACGTGCTGACACAGGATGTGGCCGATTTGGGCGTGGCGATGATGTTATGCCTTTCGCGCGGGATAATCGGGGCGGAAACTTGGGTCCGGGACGGGTCCTGGGCGCGTGACGGGCTTTATCCGCTCAAACGCAGAGTGTTTGGTCGCAAGGCGGGCATTCTGGGGCTGGGCCGTATCGGGTTTGAGGTCGGCAAGCGGTTGGCAGGCTTTGATATGGACATTGCCTATAGCGACATTGCCGCCAAGGAATACGCGCCGGACTGGAAATTTATCGCGGACCCCGTGGCCTTGGCGGATCACGTCGATTTCCTTTTTGTGACGCTCGCCGCCTCTGCCGAGACGCGGCATATCGTCGGGGCAGAGGTGATCAAGGCGCTAGGGCCAGAAGGCATGGTCATCAACATAAGCAGGGCGACGAACATAGATGAAGAGGCGCTGATCACAGCGCTGTCAAACGGAACATTGGGATCCGCAGCGCTGGATGTTTTCGAAGGCGAACCCGCGCTTGACCCACGTTTCCTTGACCTCGACAACGTGCTTTTGCAGCCGCACCATGCCTCTGGCACGGTTGAGACACGGCAAGCAATGGGTCAGCTGGTGCGCGACAATTTGACGGCACATTTTGCCGGTCAGCCCCTGCTGACACCTGTGATGTAAGGAGAAGATCATGAAAGCCATCGTGGCCCATGCCGCCCATGATCTGCGGCTGGAAGAACGCGACACCCCTGCCCCCGGCCCCGGTCAGGTCGCCGTGCGGATGCAAGCGGGTGGGATATGCGGTTCGGACCTGCATTATTACCACAACGGAGGCTTTGGCACCGTCCGTCTGAAAGAGCCGATGATCCTGGGCCACGAGGTTGCGGGCGTGATCGAGGGCGTCGGGGACGGCGTCGGCCTGACGAAGGGTCAGTTGGTTGCGGTCTCTCCCTCGCGGCCCTGCGGTTCTTGTGCCTATTGTGCGGAAGGTGCCAGAAATCACTGTCTGAACATGCGATTTTATGGCTCTGCCATGCCGTTCCCCCATATTCAGGGCGCGTTTCGAGAGGTTTTGATTGCAGATGCGTCCCAATGTGTAGTTGCCACGGGTCTGAGCGCGGGCGAAGCCGCGATGGGCGAACCTTTGGCTGTCGTTCTGCATGCCGCATCGCAGGCGGGCGATCTGATGGGCAAGCGGGTGTTGGTAACAGGCTGCGGGCCGATTGGACTGTTGGCTGTGCTGGTGGCACGGGCGGCGGGTGCCGCGCAGATCGTCGCCACCGACATCACGGAATTCACGCTAGCGAAGGCGCGCGAGGTTGGGGCAGACGTCACCCATAATGTGGCCGATGCACCGGATGCGCTGGCAGGTTACAGCGCCAAAAAGGGGCATTTTGACGTGCTTTTTGAGTGTACCGGTGTTGCCCCTGTTGTGGCCTCGACCGTGTCCGCGCTGCGGCCGCGCGCCACGATGGTACAGCTTGGGCTCGGCGGTGACATGACCTTGCCGGTGCAGGCGATGACAGCGAAGGAATTGGTGCTGAAGGGATCATTCCGGTTCCATCCGGAATTCGCCATTGGCGTCGCGATGATGCAATCAGGGCGGCTGGACCTGAAACCGTTGATTACGCATACCCTGCCGCTTGACCAGATGCAGGCGGCCTTTGATCTGGCCTCTGACCGTAATCAAGCGCTGAAGGTGCAGATCGCCTTTTAGATCTTTTGCTGGGTGTGCTTGCGAAGCTCTGCGCGGGCGACCTGACGGCGGTGCACGGCATCAGGGCCGTCTGCCATGCGCAAGGTGCGCGTTGCGGTCCAGGCCGCAGCAAGTGGCGTGTCCTGAGAGATGCCCATAGCACCGTGCATCTGGATCGCCTCGTCTATCACCTCAAGTGCCACTTTGGGGGCCACGACCTTGATCTGGCTGATCCATGGTGCGGCCGCGCGGGCATCACCCTGATCCATCATCCAGGCGGCTTTGAGGCACAGCAGTCGGGCCTGTTCGATCTTCATGCGCGCCTCTGCGATGATATCGAAATTCGCGCCAAGGGTCGCGATTGGCATACCGAATGCTTCTCGCGCCAGCGCCCTTTTGCACATCGCCTCAAGGGCCGCCTCGGCCTGTCCGATGGCCCGCATGCAGTGGTGAATGCGGCCCGGGCCTAGACGGCCCTGTGCGATTTCGAACCCGCGCCCTTCACCCAAAAGCAGGTTGTCTGCAGGAACGCGGACGTTGGTGAAACGAATGTGCATATGGCCGTGCGGTGCGTCATCATGGCCATAGACCTGCATTGGGCGCAGCACCTCTATCCCGGGGGTTTTCGCATCAACCACGATCATCGAATGGCGTTGGTGTTTGGGCGCCGCGTCGTCGCCGGTGCGGACCATGACGATGTAGACGGCGGTGCGCGGATCACCTGCGCCGCTCGCCCACCACTTTTCGCCATTGAGCACATAATCGCCGCCATCACGGACACAAGAGAGCGCAATATTGGTGGCGTCAGACGACGCGACATCGGGTTCCGTCATCAAATAGGCAGACCGAATTTCACCATTGAGCAGAGGTTTAAGCCATTGATCCTTCATCGCGGGCGTGCCGTAACGCTCAAACACTTCCATGTTGCCGGTATCCGGGGCGTTGCAGTTAAAGACCTCTGCGGCGATGGTGACCTTCCCCATCTCTTCCGCGAGATAGGCGTATTCAACGGTCGAAAGGCCAGAACCCTTGTCGCTGTCGGTCAGCCAGAAGTTCCACAGACCCGCGTCCTTTGCCTTGGACTTGAGCCCTTCGAGGATTTCGGTCTGGCGCGGGGTAAAGGCCCAACGATCACCGACGGCGACTTCGGCATGGTATTCCTCGGCCAGCGGGGCGATGTCGTCGCGGATCATTGCCGCAACACGGTCGCGTAGCGCAGCGACGCGCGGAGAAAGCCCAAGGTTCATGTCCATCTTTGAGTGTCCCTTCGAGGCTTTGCATTCGTGGCTGACTGGATCAAACTCACCCTTGTATTGTCAACGCCGCACTGTGCGAAAGGCTTGTGATGTCTCAATCCGATCTGCGCCATGATTTTGTGCCGGAAACGCTTGCCGCGTATCTGGCGGACCATGTTCCGGGTTTCACGTCACTGGATGGGATCAGCCGTTTCACGGGTGGACAGTCGAACCCGACCTACCGGGTGACCAGCGGCGACCGTGCGTTTGTGTTGCGGGCCAAACCACCGGGGGATTTGCTGAAATCCGCTCATCAGGTGGCGCGGGAGTTTCGGGTGATGCGGGCACTGCAAGCGACGCCCGTGCCGGTCCCGCAGATGTTTCATCTGACGGGGGACGACAGCCCGCTTGGCACGCAGTTTTTCGTGATGGAGGCGCTGGAGGGGCGGACCTTTTGGGACCCTGCCCTGCCCGATCTGACGCCCGCCGATCGCGGTGCGGTTTACGCCGGAATGGTGCGGGTCATGGCCGATCTGCACGATGTGGATGTGGCGGATGTGGGTCTGTCCGACTATGGCGCGCCGGGAAATTATTTTGAACGGCAGGTCGGGCGCTGGACAAAACAGTATCGCGCCGCAGCATCGCGCTCGCAGGCGGATGTCGATTGGTTGATTGCGTGGTTGGCTGAGCGGATGCCGGACGACGATGGCGCCGTCAGTATTGTGCATGGGGATTTTCGGCTTGATAATCTTATGTTTACGCCGGATCGCCCCGATGTTCTTGCGCTGCTGGATTGGGAATTGTCGACACTGGGCCACCCAATGGCAGATCTGGCCTATCAGGTCATGGGCATGCAATTGCCCAATGAGGGGGTCGCGCGCGGGCTGGGGACGGCGGATCGTGCCGCCTTGGGCATCCCGGAAGAAGAGGCCTATATCGCGGCCTATTGCGACCGACGTGGAATCGAGCGCCCGGACAATTGGTCGTTTTATCTGACATTCAGCTATTTTCGCTTCATTGCGATCATTCAGGGCGTGATCCGGCGGGCAGTCGATGGGAACGCCTCTAACCCCGGCAATCTGGACTTGATGCGTGCGGCCGTCCCTGCGCTTGCAACCACAGCGCGACGCATTGCTGAAAAATGAGGCATCCCGCAGACGAAAAAGGCACACAAAACAACAGGGAAACAGGGCGCTAACTGAAATCTTGTTTCACGCTCAATCAGTTTGTGACAATGATGCGGGCATGACGACCTCGCTGCTTATCCTCAATGGTCCCAACCTCAACCTGCTTGGCACGCGCCAGCCAGAGGTTTATGGCACGACCACCTTGCCGATGATCGAAAAGCTTTGCATTGATCACGCCAAGGCGCTTGGGATCGAGGTTGCGTTCCAGCAAAGCAACCACGAGGGTGCTTTGATCGACGCGATGCACGCGGCCCGAGGTGTGCATGCGGGTGTGGTTTTGAATGCAGGGGCTTACACCCACACCTCAATCGCGCTGATGGATGCGATCTATTCCACCGAATTGCCGACGATCGAGTTGCATCTTTCAAATGTACATGCGCGCGAAGATTTCCGGCACGAAAGCTATATTGCCAAAGCGGCGATCGGCATCATCTGCGGCTTTGGCGCAGCGGGATATCCGTTGGCGATGTCGGCACTGCTGGACTACGTGGGCACCGACGGATGAGCAAGTTTCTTGAACACGTCACAGCGCTGACCAATGCCAAGACCGACAATGAGCTGTGGGATTACCTTGTGTCGCTGATGCAGTCCTACGGCTTTGACCGGGTACTTTATGGCTATACGCGTTATCGGACGACCCATGGTTTGGGCGATCCGCAGGATTGGGTCATTCTGACCAATCACAAGCGCGAGTTCATGGACAGCTTTTTCACTGACACGCATTACGATCACGCCCCGATGCTGCGGTGGGCGCTGAACAACAACGGGGCCTGTAGCTGGACCTGGATGGAAGAACTGGCACGCACTGGCAACCTAACGCCGGGTGAGATGAATGTGCTGCAGATCAACCAAAAGCATCAGGTGACGGCGGGCTATACCATCAGCTTCCGTTCGGTGTCCGAGCGCAGCAAGGGCGCGATCGGGCTTGTCGGAAGTCCACGCCTGAATCAAGCGCAGGTGGAAGAGGTCTGGGACAAAAGCGGCGAAGAGATCATTGCGCTCAACAACATCTTCCACCTTAAGCTTTTGACACTGCCCTATTCCGGTGCACGCCCGCTGACAAAACGGCAGCGCGAAGTGCTGCAATGGGTGGGTGACGGCAAGACCACGCAAGACATCGCCGTTCTGCTGGAACTGACCCCGGCAACAGTGGAAAAACACCTGCGTCTGGCGCGTGAGGCCCTGGACGTCGAGACAACTGCGCAAGCGGTTCTGAAGGCTGCGTTTTATAATCAGATGTTCGTGCTGGAAGACGTCGACAACTGATTTTTAACCATAAGGTCAGGTTTCCCTTACTTTCGTGACCCCACGTCAAATGGCACTCTACAAGTGTTCCGTGAGTGGTGGCCTTAGGCCAGGGAACAGCGGGCCGGAACCCTTACGATTATAAGGCAAGCCGGTCCGCATCTAAACCAGACGCGGCAGGAATTTCCCCTGCGTTCTGGACCTGCACATGCGCGCCTGTCCCATCCCAATGACTGCGCGTGGGGGTAACGAGTATGGCGCTGCAATTCTCCCGATTGCAGCGCCTTTTCATGTCTGTATCGAATGCCTGATCAGACGCTGACCAACCCGAGGTAGTCGCTGTAAGGCTGCGGGACGTCAAACGCGTTGTCATAGAAGCTGATCACAGGATCGCCGCCTGCGCTGTCAAAGTCGACAACCTTGTAGGTCCAGCTATGAGAGCCATCGCCGTCCTGCTCAATCCGGAAATCCTGCACGTTGTTGCCGTTTTCATAGACAACCAGACGGCCATCGCCCGAATCATAGACGGTTTCGGTCGCCACGCGCGAGCCGTCGGCATGGAACTCCTGCGTGCGGGTCTGCCACACAAAAACATCGCTCAGGTCGTCCTGATGGACCATGGTCTTTTGCCCGTTCTGGAAAATGGTCTGGGTCAATAAGCCATTGTCACCTTCCTTGTTGACGATGGACATTCCATTGCCCGCGTCATGCTGCGTGGTGATGACCGACCAGTTTTTGGCATCAGCCAGATCTGTTTCGGTGGTGAGGGTGCGCTGACCGCCCGAAAACGCCTCATCACGTACAACGCCGTTGTCATAGGTGGTGACGCGCTGCAACGTGTCGCCGTTTTGATCGAAGGCCGTCACCACTGTGTCATAGGCAACTGCATCAAATTGATCGGTCTGCTCAATCATCTGCAGGACACCGTTATCGTAATTTTCGACCTTGTGAACACCTGTATCAAACAGCGTATCGCGTGCGAGTATCACGCCGTTCTGGTCGTAGTAGGTATTGCGCGTGTCATAACCTGTGACATCGAACTGGTCAGTTTGACGCAACTCGGCCCGGATGCCGTTGTTGAACGTCAGTTCCGTGCGCGTGCCATCATCATAGGTGCTGACCTTGGCAAGGATTTGCCCGTTCTGGTCAAAATAGCTGGATAGCGTGTCATAAGACTTTGCATCCAGTGGATCGGTCACATGGGTTTCCCGCCGCTGGCCGTTTTCAAAGATTTCTTCGGTCTGAACGCCGTCATCTGCGACGGTGACTTTTGCGACCATTTGTCCGTTGACGTCGAAATAGGTGTTGATCGTGTCCCAGCCGGCAGCATCCATCGCATCGGTTTGGTTGATTTCCTGGATTGTACCACCGTCATAAGTAACGACGGTGGAGGTGCCATCGTCAAAATTGGTCACCCGCGCGGCAAGGACGCCGTTCATGTCATAATAGGAAAAAATATCCGACCATGGGTTCAGGTCAGGATTGTTGATGTCGTCGAATTCACGGGTCTCACTTCGGATGCCATTTGTGAATTCCTCAACCCGGTAGCGGCCATCATCGTAGTTGGTCGTTACCGCGGCAAGGCTGCCATCAGGATTGTAATAGTTGCGGATGGTGGACCAAATGTTGGCATTCGGGTTGCTGGGCGCGTCGTATTTGCGAACCTCGGTCAGAACGCCCGCGTCATAATAATCTTCGCGGAATGATCCATCGTCATACTGCCAGTCGCGGCGAATGCGCAGCCCATCATCATCAAGATAAGTTGTAATAGAGGACCAATCGAATTGATTGTCGGTGTCAGTTTGGGTGACGATCTGAGGCATTGTGTTGAAATCCTTTGTAATTCTGATCTTTGGCTAGAAGCCGAAGACGACAGAACTTTGGCACAAAGGGGTGTAGAAAATGGAAAAGCCCGCCGCACGAAGCAACGGGCTTTAACTGCTTTTAGAAAGCGGCGATTAACCGTTCAGCTTGGCCACTTCAGCGGCAAAGTCTTCGGCGACCACTTCGATGCCTTCGCCTTTTTCAAGACGGACAAAGCCGGTGATCTCAACCCCGGCTTCGGCGGCTGCGGCACCAACTGTCAGATCGGGGTTCACCACGAAGGACTGGTTCACCAGCGTGACCTCGGCCATGTACTTTTTCATCCGGCCGACGATCATCTTTTCGATGACCTGTTCCGGCTTGCCGGACTCGCGTGCGATATCCATCTGAATTTGCTTTTCTTTCTCGACGATTGCCGGGTCCAGATCAGCCTCGTTCAGGGCAGCAGGGTTGGTAGCGGCGATATGCATCGCGACCTGACGACCAAATGCAGCGTCGTCGCCGGTCATGGCGACCAGCACGCCGATGTTGCCCATATCGGTGGCAGCGGCGTTGTGGACATAAGTTACCACGGTTTCGCCTTCCAGCGTGGCCATCCGGCGAACGCCCATGTTCTCACCAATCACGGCGACAGCGTCGGTCACGGTCTGTTCGACAGACTTTCCGTTCATGTCCGCCGCTTTCAGCGCGTCGACATCACCAACGCTAAGAGCCACTTGCGCGATGCCACCAACCATTTTCTGGAAGTCAGCGTTCTTGGCGACAAAGTCGGTTTCAGAATTCACTTCAACAGCGACACCCTTGCCACCATCAACAGCGACGGCCACCAGACCTTCGGCTGCGGTGCGGCCAGATTTCTTGGCGGCTTTCGCCAGACCCTTGGTGCGCAACCAGTCGGTTGCTGCTTCCATGTCGCCGTCATTTTCAGTCAGCGCCTTCTTGGCGTCCATCATGCCTGCGCCGGTCGCTTCGCGCAGTTCTTTCACCATTGCTGCGGTGATAGCCATGTCATCTCTCCTTGAGAAAAATCATATATGCCGGGCGGGGACGCAATGCCCCTGCCCGGTCGATGTGACAAGCGTGTGACGCTTATTCTGCGGGCGCTTCGGCAGGTGCTTCGGCTGCGGCTTCTTCGGCCTCAACTTCTTCTGCCAGCTCTTCCATCGCACCCATGTCAACGCCTGCGGCACCCAACTGGGCCTGCATGCCGTCAAGGGCAGCACGGGCCGCCAGATCGCAATACAGCGCAATGGCGCGGGCCGCGTCGTCGTTGCCGGGGATGATGTAATCCACGCCCTCGGGCGAGCAGTTGGTGTCAACGATAGCAACAACCGGGATGCCCAGCTTTTTGGCTTCGGCGATCGCCAGATCTTCTTTGTTCACGTCGATGACGAACAGCAGATCAGGCGTGCCGCCCATTTCTGCGATCCCGCCCAGAGAGGCCTGCAGTTTGCCCTGCTCACGCTCCATGCCCAGACGCTCTTTCTTGGTCAGGCCAGAGAACCCGGTGGCAGAAGCTTCATCAATCGCCTTGAGACGGTTGATCGACTGCGACACGGTCTGCCAGTTGGTCAGTGTGCCACCCAGCCAGCGGTGGTTCATGTAGAACTGCGCGGATTTCTCGGCGGCTTCAGCGATCGGCTTGGCTGCCTGACGCTTGGTGCCGACGAACAGAATGCGGCCGCCTTTGGCGACGGTATCACGGATGACCTGCAAAGCCTGATCCAGCATCGGAACCGTCTG
This sequence comes from uncultured Paracoccaceae bacterium, assembly GCA_947493335.1. Taxonomy (GTDB): domain Bacteria; phylum Pseudomonadota; class Alphaproteobacteria; order Rhodobacterales; family Rhodobacteraceae; genus CANMYO01. The sequence goes on from CANLQO010000001.1 coordinate 1,292,474, forward strand.
TGTCAGGTCCATGATGTGAATGCCGTTGCGGGATCCGTAAATGTACTGGCCCATTTTAGGGTTCCAGCGGGCGGTCTGGTGACCAAAGTGTACGCCTGCTTCAAGCAGTTGGCGCATGGAGAACTCAGGCAGAGCCATGTCTTTTCCTTTTCCGGTTTCAGCCTCAGCGGGGAATTAGACCTGATGGCCCAACCGGTGGATGATTGGGGATGTCTCTCCCGCTCACCCGCCCCCGCCTGTGGGATTAAGTGCGCGCGATATAGACCGGGTTTGCTTGGCTGGCAAGGGGGCTTTGGATTTCGGCACTCCCAAGCGCCGACCCTGAATTAGTGCAGTTGCTTGCGCATCAAGACCCAAGCAGCACTTGGGGTGTTCCAATCGGCATGAACAAGCGGCAGGTCCGCAGCATGTGCAAAACCATGTCTCGCCAGGAAAGCTGATGCATCGGTATTCAGATCCGTGACAATCGCGGACATTCCGGCGGGCCCCGCACCCATCTCGGCCCGCTGCAGCAACTTGCTGGCGATACCTTTGCGGCGGAACGGCTCGAACACGGCCAAAGCGGCGAGCGTCCGTGTGCTGCGGGCCATATTTTCCAGCCGGATCAGGGGCCGGACAATCGGATGGGTGTCGCTGCTGACTTCGGCATCTGTGTCAGCGAGCTCATCGGTGATCAAAAGACCCGCTATCTGGCCGTTGATAGTGGCAACGGTGGCGTTGCGCCACGACATGGCCCCTTTGTCAGCGGCCAGACGTGCGGCACCAAAATCGAGCGGGTCCTGCCCATGATCGGCTTGCCGCGCCCAAAGCGCGACCGGCAATCCCTCGCCCGCCATGTTGACAAGCGCGGCCATATCACCAGCGTCATCGCGCGTTGCCGCGCGCAAACAAATGGTCATTTCGGGTCCCCTCGATACCTGCTGTTAAGATATCGGGGCCAAAAGAGTGGTCACAAGGTATGGAAAACCCGCCTTTCCAAAGCGGGATTTCCTATTTTGGGGCAGTCTGACGTCAGAGAAACACCCGCTCCACACACCAATAGGCAGCGACGACCGCAATCAGGATCGAACCCGGCATGGCCACCATTTCGCGGTAGCTGTCAAAGCGGCCGACGACGACGGAGGCGGCACAAAGGCCAAGCAGGATGGCGATTGTCGCGATCAGCGGCATCAGATCGCCTGTCAGGTCCGGCGCCATGCCCGACACAGGCACGATCAGCGCAATCACGACCAACATCGCAACCAGATAGGCCGCGGCGGCAGTGCGACTTTCGGCACCCGTCTTGCTGAACTCTACCGCCTTTATCACGCAGACATAGGCCACGGCAATCACTGCAAGCTGGCCAATCTCGACACCGATGTTAAAGCCGATCAGCGCAGGCACGAACGTACCTTCCGGCAGGCCAAACTCTGCCAGCACAGAGGCAAAGCCAAGCCCATGGAGCAGGCCAAATCCGAAGATGATGAATGGACGCCAACGCGACAGACCGTCAGTAAACAGGTTTTCGACCGCGACATAGACAATCGACAGGGCGATCAGTGGCTCCACAATGCTGCCCGGCACGGTGACATAGCCAAGGGCCGCAAGCGCAAGCGTGATCGTGTGGGCCAGCGTGAAAGCGGACACCTGCCACAACAGCGGCCCCATCCGGGTCGACAGGAAAAACAGGCCCAAAACGAACAGGATGTGATCCAGTCCCAAAGGCACGATGTGATCAAAGCCAACCGGGATATAGTTGACGAAGGTCTTCAAGGCACCGGCTTGATCGCCGCCAGCCAATGAAATTGGCCCCGATCCTTCACCCGACTGCAGGAACCCATCATAGGGTGCGGGCACATCCATCTGGCGCAGCACGATGGTGCCAAAGCTGCGATCCCACGCAAAGGACACAGTCTCTGCCCCGGCAGGCAGTTCGGCAGAAAAGCGAATAGAGGACGTGCGCCCATCTTCGACATTGCCGGTTTCGGAGGCTGTCGCCTCAATCAAGGTCAGCTCCAGCGGCGTGTCATCAGCCGAGACGGTGATTCCTTCTGCCATCTGGGGCCAATAGTCCGCAAAAGCCGCCTCAAGAGCAGCGGGATCAAGCGCGCGCAGTTCATCATAGGTTGCCGCTTGGGGCGCATCGGCCGTGTCAGCCACCCGGTCTTGATCAATCCCGGCGATAAAGCTTTCCATCGACAGGCGCATGTCAAAAACCACCGTGTCGCCATCGGCGCGCATATCTGCAATCGTTGGCAAAACCTCATGCGCACTGGTTGCTGACGCAAGCGTGATCCAGACCAGTATCGCGCTTGACAAAATCCTTGCCAGCGCCACCCTTGCTATAGTCGAAAAGGAAGATTTCATGCGTCTGTTTGCCCTTGTTTTTGCACTGTTCTCGTCACCCCTTGTGGCCCATGAATTGTGGATTGAACCACTGGCCTATCAGGTTCCGGCGGACGGTAGAATGATTGCCGAGGTTGTCAATGGCGAGGAATTTGCAGGTCCGAAACTGCCCTATCTGCCGCAGCGTTTTGCCCATTTCGTTGCCATTGCTGGCGGCAAGGTCACGCCTGTACCGGGGCGGACGGGCGACACACCGGCGCTGCGCATGGACGCACCGGGAACCGGGTTGCATGTCATCGCCTATCAGTCCCGCAATGCGACTGTCGGATATGCCACGTGGGAGAAATTCCAGAAATTTGTGACCCATAAGGATCTGGGCGATGTGCAGGCACAACACGCCGCGCGCGGCCTGCCAGATGCGGACTTTGACGAGGTTTATTCGCGCTATTCCAAGTCGCTGATCGCCGTCGGCGATGGTGCGGGGTCGGATGTGCGGACCGGGTTGGAGACAGAGATTGTCGCGCTGACCAACCCTTATACCGATGATCTGTCGGGTGGGATGAGGTTGCAGCTTTTCTACCGACAGAACGTGCGCGCAGATGAGCAGATCGAAATATTTGAAAAGGCCCCGGGTGGTGCTGTGACGATCACCACGGTCCGCACCGATGGGCAGGGTATTGCAACCGTGTCCGTCAAACCCGGTCACAGTTATATGGCCGATGCGGTGGTGTTGCGCGAACCCACGGCATCGGTTGCTGCCGACACCGGTGCGGTTTGGGAAACACTTTGGGCCAATCTGACCTGGGCGGTACCTGGCTGATGGGCGCGACCAAGACTTTTTGAAAAAGTCTTGAAAATCCCTCACGGGATTTTGCCCCCTTGCAGGTCGGACGCTGCTCCTGCACACCGGGGGCATGACGGCCACACCTGACATTCTGTGCATTGGCTCGGTCCTGTGGGACGTGATTGGCCGCAGCGCCAGCCATATGCGCGTCGGTTCCGACGTGCCGGGCCGGATCACCCGGCTTCCCGGTGGTGTGGCGATGAATATCGCGATGACCCTGCGCCGGTTCGGCATGACCCCTGCCCTTCTGACCGCAATTGGCCGTGACGCCGAGGGCGACGAATTGATGGCCGAAGCGCAGCGCATGGGGCTGATCTGTGATCATGTCTATCGGTCCGATGATTTGCCCACTGATGTTTACATGGCCATCGAAGGGGCGAATGGACTTGTTGCCGCTATTGCAGACGCCCACTCGCTTGAGGCGGCAGGCCGCAAGATCCTGCACCCGCTTGAGGATGGCCGCATCTCGCAGGCAGGCGCACCTTTCGCGGGACCCATCGCGCTTGACGGCAATCTGACGACTGAACTGTTGCAAACCATTGCCGCCTCGCCGCTGTTCAAGGGGTGTGACCTGCGTGTGGCTCCGGCCTCTCCGGGCAAGGCAGAGCGGTTGCTGTCTCTGATGGGCCGCCCCGCAACAACTCTTTACGTAAACCTCGAAGAGGCTGGACTGCTGTGCCAGACAACTTTTGACACCTCTGCTGAGGGGGCCGCCGCCCTGATCAAGCGGGGTGCGCACCGTGTCTTGGTCACCGACGGCGGCAAATCCGCGTCAGAGGCCACAGGCGATGACATCATCACGCAAACCCCGCCTGCCGTCCTTGTGACCCGTGTGACGGGTGCGGGCGACACGTTCATGGCCGCACATATCGCATCAGAGGCGCAAGGCATGGACCGACCTGCCGCGTTGGCGCGTGCGCTCGCGGCGGCGGCAACTTATGTATCCGGAGAAACCCCGTTTTGATCCCACTGACCTTTAGCGCCGAAGTTACGCAGGCTCGTGCAAGCGGTGCCCCCATCGTGGCGCTGGAAAGCACCATTATCACGCACGGCATGCCCTATCCGCAGAACGTGGAGACCGCGCGCAAGGTCGAGGCAGAGGTACGTGCTCATGATGCGATACCTGCAACCATTGCCGTATTGAACGGCGACCTTTGCATTGGGCTTGAGGCCGCACAACTGGACGCGCTGGCGAAGGCGCAAGATGTCGCCAAGCTCAGCCGCGCGGATATCGCCGCTTGCATTGCACGCGGCGGCACGGGCGCCACCACTGTTGCAGCGACGATGATCGCCGCACATTTGGCAGGCATCTCGGTCTTTGCGACGGGCGGCATTGGCGGCGTGCATCGCGGTGCTGAACACAGCTTTGATGTCTCTGCTGACCTGCAGGAACTGGCGCAAACGCCGGTAACAGTCGTGGCCGCCGGGGCCAAGGCCATTCTGGACCTGCCAAAAACGTTCGAAGTGCTCGAAACACTTGGTGTGCCTGTAATTGCTTTTGGGCAGGATATGCTGCCCGCCTTCTGGTCGCGTGCGTCCGACATGCCCGCCCCCTTGCGGATGGATGATGCCGTCAGCATCGCCCATGCCCAGACCATACGCAGCGCCATGGGGTTGCGGGGTGGGCAATTGATCTGCAATCCGATCCCGGCTGCGGCAGAGATCCCGGCAGAAACCCTTGCCCCGATCATCACGCAGGCGCTGGCCGAGGCCGACGCAGACGGCATCGCGGCAAAAGAGGTCACTCCTTTCCTGCTTGACCGGATCTTTCATCTGACCGGTGGCCGGTCGCTGGATGCAAATATCGCTCTTGTCCTGAACAATGCACGGCTTGCTGCGGCGATTGCCGCCGAAATGCCTGCCAAAACACCCGAATAAGTATCAAAGCTTGTGGCCGCGCCCGCTGCCGCCTACATCAGCGGTAAGAAATCGCGCGAAAGAGACGATGCAAGACGATCCACACCACTCTGACGGGTCCCGCCTGCGCAAGCCGGGTCTTTTCTCGCGGCTGCGCGGTAACTTTCTGGCGGGCCTGATCATCGTGGCTCCGATCGGGATGACCTTCTGGTTAATCTATACTGTTGTCGGTTGGATCGACAGTTGGGTCTGGCCCTTCGTGCCGGACTATTACCAGCCAGAGGCGCTAGTGAACCGCTATCTGGTGCCAGAGGGCGCGGACCCGATCAATGTCAACGTGCGCGGCGTTGGGGTGGTGATTTTCCTGATCTTCACCGTCTTCGTGGGTTGGCTTGGCAAGGGTCTGATCGGTCGGTCGTTCCTGCGGTGGGCCGAACGGATCGTGGACCGGATGCCAGTCGTCCGCTCGATCTACAATGGTGTCAAACAGATCGCCGAGACGGTCTTTTCCCAACGCGATACATCTTTCGACAAGGCCTGCCTAATCGAATACCCGCGTAAGGGTATCTGGGCCATCGCATTCATCTCGACCAACGCGAAGGGAGAGATCAAGGCGAAATTGCCCGGAGAGGAAGAAATCGCAACCGTCTTCTTGCCCACGACACCGAACCCGACGTCTGGGTTTCTGCTTTTCCTGCCGCGCAGTGACGTGCTGGAACTCGATATGACGGTCGAGGATGCCGCAAAACTGGTGATCTCTGCTGGTCTGGTTTATCCCAACAGCAAAGACCCCACGACGCCACCGGATGCTTAGCTCTGCCGCGACCGGTTTCGCGACCGCATTTACCCTTATTCTTGCGATCGGTGCGCAGAACGCCTTTGTCCTGCGACAGGGACTGGCGCGACAGCATGTCTTCTGGCTGTGCCTTTTGTGCGCGGCGTCTGACGCTGTGCTGATCACGGCAGGGGTGCTGGGATTCGGGATTCTGGTGACACAATACCCGGCGTTGCCACAGATCATGGCGTGGGGTGGTGCCGCCTTCTTGTTGGTCTACGGGGCCCTGCGGTTCTGGGCGGCCTACCGCGGAAACTACGAAATGCAGGTTACGGGCCAATCCAAGGGGCTTTGGGCCACGCTGGCGACGGGGGCTGCCTTTACCTGGCTGAACCCACATGTCTATCTGGATACATTGGCGTTAATCGGTGCGATTTCGACGGCCTATTTGGGCGCGGACAAAGTTGCATTTGGCATCGGCGCCGTGACCTCTTCCTTCGTCTTTTTCTTTGGGCTGGGATACGGCGCGCGGCTTTTGACACCGATTATGCAATCGGCCCGGTCCTGGCGCGTACTTGATGTCATCATTGGCGCGGTCATGTGGGCGCTCGCGCTCAAACTGATCACCTGACGTCGCCAGACGGATTAGGAAAACATCGCCGCAAGATCGACGCTGCTTTCGTTATTCAGCTTGTCCCGGTTCTCGGACAGGAATCTGTCCGCGGCGGCCTGCCCCGCCTCTTTCAATCGCGCGAGGATGACCGCATTGGGAATCGTCTTGGTGGCCACATTCAAGTCATTCATCAGCGCGTCATCGCTAATCATATGCACCAGCACGTTTTTCATCGCGCCCTTCTGGACCTTGCCGTCAGCAATCAGACGGCGCACAAAGTCGATCGCGCGCAGTTCCCGCAGCAGTGACGAATTGAAGCTGATTTCGTTGATCCGGTTGGCAATGGATTGAGAATCCTTTGGCAATTCTTCGCGATGAATCGGGTTGATGTTCACAACAACAATGTCGTCGGGCAGATCAGCTTCAAACAGCGGAAAAAGCGCTGGATTTCCGGTGTAGCCGCCATCCCAGAACGCTTCTTCCTTGCCGGTCGCTGGGTCGATGAACTCGACCGCCTGAAAAAGGCTCGGCAGACAGGCAGAGGCCATGATCACCTCGGGACTGATCTCGTCCCCGCTAAAGACCCTGATCTTGCCAGAGCGGACATTGGTCGCGCAGATATGGATCAACGGGCCGTCTCCGGCGCAAACCTTGTCATAGTTGAATTGCTCGACCATCCGCCGCAGCGGGTTCTGCATGGCCGGGCCGTAGACATAGGGCGACATCATCCGGGTGGTCAGGTCAAAGGTCTGATAGGGCAAGGAATATTCCATCGCCTTGGCCCAGAACGGTGCGGTTGCACCCAAGGCACTGATCCATTCCGATAATCCATCATCGGTGATCGCACCCACCTGCCCCCAAAGCCAGTCAAGGTTGGCACGGGCCCCCGCACGCCCGCCTGCGATCACCCCAGCTTTCAGCGCTGCGGCATTCAGCGCGCCCGCCGAAGTGCCAGAGATCGCGGCAATCTCAATCTCTTCATCTTGCAGGATGCGATCCAGCACGCCCCAGGTGAACGCCCCATGGGCGCCGCCGCCCTGCAGGGCCAGATTGATCCGTTTCACCATCGCGCAGGTCCCCTGCTTCTTCTGGTCAAAAATACTTCGGGAGAGTCAGCTTTGCTGACGGGGGCTGGCCCCCTCTGAAGCCATCACATCGCAGTCCAGCCGCCATCGACAGAGATGGTCGTGCCCGTAATCTGAGCCGCCGCATCCGAGCAAAGGAAAACCGCCGTGCCGCCCATTTGTTCCACTGTGGCAAATTCCTTCGACGGTTGCCGCTTGAGCATGACGTTCTTGATCACATCCTCCCGGCTCATATCGTATTCCTTCATCGTATCGGGGATTTGCGCTTCAACCAGCGGTGTCAGCACATAACCCGGACAGATCGCATTGCAGGTGATTGGGTCTTCTGCGGTCTCCAACGCCACCGTCTTGGACAGCCCCACAACCCCATGCTTGGCCGCGATATAGGCCGATTTATAGGGCGACGCGCGCAGGCCATGGGCGCTGGCAATGTTGATGATCCGACCCCACCCCTTTTCGCGCATGCCTGTCACTGCGGCTGCTGTGGTATGGAAGGCTGAACTGAGGTTGATCGCAACAATCGCATCCCATTTTTCGGGCGCGAAGCTTTCGACGGGTGAGACGTGCTGAATGCCGGCGTTATTGACCAGAATATCACAGCCACCCGCCTCCACGATCAGGCGGCGGCAATCGTCGCCTTTGGACATGTCTGCACCGACATATTTTGCCTCCACCCCGAATGTCTTGGCGATTTCGGCGGCCAGCGCGTGATCTTCTTCCCGGTCGGTGTAGGAATTCAGCACGACATGCGCACCCGCTCGGGCAAGCTCGCGCGCGACCCCGAGCCCGATGCCAGAGTTTGAACCTGTGATGACGGCAGTTTTGCCTTTTAGTGACATGGCAGTCTCCTTCGCATTTGCACGCAGTATAATGCTGCAACTGCGAAAGAGAATGGCAAAGCGTCGTCGGGGCGAGACTTGTCACATGATCGTGCACCGATGCGCGGGCGTCATGATCCAGAATGCCGAAAGTCCCGCGGCTTCATCATCCGCAAGACGCTGTCGCCATAAAATAGTAGGGGCGGGCCAGCCGCCCCTTCCAAGATCAGAATGCTACCAGCGGGACGCCGAAGTCGAAATTATCAGAAGACAATTCGGCCAGCGTCAGATCTTTGATCAAAACCCGTTGCCCTGTTGACGAACTTGTCCAAAGGACGTCGTCGCCAACTTCTGTCGACTGAGAAACGAAAGCGGCGAATGCTGCCGACGGATCAAGCCCACTGGTGTACTCAATCGCCGTTTGAACGATCACATCCTCGAACGCATCAAAGTCGCGGATTGTCGAAATGTCACCCAGATTGCGCGATGCACCCGATGCCTCGAAAACCTCGGCGCCTTCGAACAGGAAGACGTCGGCGTCGTCGCCTCCGAAAATCTGATTTTGGCCAGAGCCAAAGGCGATCAGGTCGTTGCCCGCGCCGCCGCGCGCGATATCTCGCCCATCGCCTGTGTAAACTTGGTCGTCATTGGCACCGCCAAAGATCTTGTCATTACCATTCGACAGGATCAGTGTGTCGTTCCCCGTGCCGCCAAAGACGACGTCATCGCCTGATGTGCCGCCAAACGATACCATCGGATCATTGGCAAAGACAAAATCATCACCAGCACCTGCCCGGACCACGTCTGCATCTTCCAGGAAAAAGATTAAATCGTTTCCGGCACCGGCATTGATAAAATCGTTGCCCTGTTCGCCGGTGATAAAGTCTTCACCCGCACCACCAAAAATGGAATCTTCGCCAAAGCCGCCAATCAAGCCGTTACTGCCAGACCCGCCATAAAGCGCGTCGTTTCCCCCCAAACCAAACAGCGCCCCGTCAGCGCTCGCCTGCAGGACATCATTGCTGACGTCACTGCCGCCAAGATCCTCAATTCCGATGTCCACAAAGGTCGCGCCCTCAAAGTCGGTCAATACGGCGTAAAAAGCATCCGATGGGTCGGTAGCAGCGAGTGTCCACAGAATACTGCCAATTGCGCCGCTCAGCGCAGGCACGCTGTCAACTGGCAGATCGCGCATGGCGACAAGTGTTACACCGTTCAGGCTGAACTGGATCGAGGTGATTGTGCCGGTAATTGGCACCATCAGGCCCGTGTCCGGGTCAATGCCATAGGTAAAGCCAGTGCCAAAGATATTTGCCCCCGTAAACCCACTATCAAACTCACCCACACGAAAGAACGTCGGTAACGTCGCAATACTCATCAAAGCCATTCAAAGTCTCCCAATTTTTGTTAACGCCATCTGCTCAGAACGCGAACGCAAGGTCAACGCAGCGACATGGTTAACTGCGTCTGGTACGGGGCCGTTGTGCAAATGCATCAACAGGTTATCCAACGTCGCTTGGCAACCACCCGATTGGCCAAAAAAAACGCCAGCACGAAGCTGGCGTTAAGTTATTGAGGCAGGTTTCATACAGGCAAGAAACCTATCGAGCAGTGACGCCTTTATAAGCAATGACTTGCGTGCCGCCAAGCTAAAAGTTTGAAACTGCGCGCAACCCTCTTTACGCTCAACGTCAACGCACACAGGGACCAAGGGGATTGTCGCCAAAATGTGGACAAATATTTTCCGTAGCTTTCGCCAGCTGACCGCCACATGCGCCATCGCATGCGCCGCCACCGCCGCAAGCGCCGAACCGCAGCATGGCATAGCTATGTATGGCGACCCGGCCTTGCCACCTGATTTTGTGTCGCTGCCCTATGTGAACCCCGAGGCGCCCAAGGGCGGGCGCATCATCACATCGGCCGTCGGCAGTTTTGACAGCATGAACCCCTACATCCAAAAAGGCTCTGTTCATTGGCAGTTGCGGTTCCTCATCGGCGAAAGTCTGATGGGACGGACCCTGGATGAACCCTTCTCCCTCTACGGGGTTCTGGCCTCTGGAATTGAAACCGGGCCGAATCGCGAATGGGTTGAGTTCACGCTGAACCCCGCCGCCCGATTCTCTGATGGAAGTCCGGTGACCGCCGAAGACGTGATCTGGTCGTTTGAGACGCTCGGCACAGAAGGCCACGGACGGTACCGCGGCTTTTGGGGAAAGGTCGAGAGCCTGACCGAAGTGCGCCCCGGCGTTGTCCGCTTTGAATTCAACACCGAAGACCGCGAACTGGCGCTTTTGGCGGGTCTGCGACCGATCCTGAAAAAGGCGCAGTGGGACGGGATTGATTTCGCCGAAAGCGGATTGGACATCGTGCCGATCACCTCTTCGCCCTACGTGATCGACGATTTTGAGGCTGGGCGCTTCATCTCGCTCACCCGCAACCCGGACTACTGGGGCGCCGATATTCCGTTCCGCAAGGGCACCGCGAACCTTGATGAAATCCGGCTTGAATTCTTCGGCGATGAAACTGCAGCATTTGAGGCCTTCAAGACCGGCATCGTGAATTCCAACCGCGAATTCAACGTCGCCAAGTGGGAAAGCCAATATGACTTCCCCGCAACCGAAGCTGGCGATGTGGTCAAGTTTGTCCTGCCGCATCAACGCCCGTCGGGCATGACCGGTTTTGTGATGAACACCCGCCGCGATCAGTTTGCCGATTGGCGCGTGCGTGACGCGATGATCCAAGCGTTCAACTTTGAGTTCATCAATGAAGCGATGACCGGCAGCCAACAGCCGCGTATCACCTCCTACTGGTCAAACTCGCCTTTGGGCATGTCTCATGACGCCGCCTCTGGCCGCGTTCTGGAATTTCTCGAACCCTTCGCCGCTGATCTGACCCCGGGCACGATCGAGGGTTATAGCCTGCCGGTCGCCGATGGCACCGAACGCAATCGCGCCGGCACCGCCAAAGCGCTCGAAATGATGGATGCCGCTGGTTACACCATTCAGGACGGTGTGATGAAAAACGCCGCAGGCGAACCCTTCACTTTCCAGATCCTGCTAAAATCAGGGTCATCCGAAAACGCTGCGATTATCGACATGTTCGCTCAAAGCCTTGAGCGCATTGGCGTCACCGTTGATGTGCAAAGCGTCGACAGCGCCCAGTTCAAGGAACGCACCGACGCTTTCGATTTCGACATGACGTACTATCGTCGTGGCGTATCGCTCTCACCGGGGAATGAACAATACGCCTATTACGGCATGGATGCCGCTGATACCGAAGGCAGTCGCAACCTGATGGGCGTGCAGTCCGAAGCCGTCGATGCGATGATTGGTCGACTGCTCACGTCGGAAAGCCAGGACGACTTTGTGGCAGCCGTGCAGGCGCTTGACCGGACCCTGACGGCAGGACGCTATGTCATCCCAATCTATCAGTGGAACATCAGCCGTCTGGCCCACGTCAAAGAGCTGAAGTTCCCCGAGCCACTGCCGATCTTCGGCGACTGGCCCGGCTGGCAGCCAGATGTCTGGTGGTGGGAAGAGTGATCCGGATTCTTTTGCTGGCCGCACTTCTTGCGGCCAGCGCCTGCACCCCTGCACGGGTCATCGGCAATGCCGCAATAGACACCGGCCAGATCGTACTTGGTGCCGCCGACACGCTCATCTAGAGGAATTGACGGCCATCAGCATGTGGCGACCGCTCCTACCCGGTTGCGCCCCGAACAATGCAGCGGAACCATGTTCCGGCAATCGTCCAACATGGCCAGTTCCCATTTTCTTCTGGTCAAAAATACTTGAGGGAGTTTGAGGGACAGCGTCCCTCATCCGCGCCGCCAAGCGGCGCAAAACATCGTGCGCGGCGCAGCCGCCCCTTTTTGCAGCCTGTCACAAAACACTTACAAAACCGACATATGCCCGCGGCCATGAACATTCTTGTCCTCTGCACCGGCAATTCAGCGCGCTCCATCCTGCTCGAAGCCATCTTGACCCAACGCTCGTCCGGGCGGATCACGGCTTTTTCTGCCGGTTCCAAACCCGCGGGGAAGGTCCACCCCCAGTCCCTTTCGCTTTTGGCGCAGAAAGGTTTTGATACCTCTGCTTTCCGTTCCAAAAGCTGGGATGAGTTCGGCGCAGCCGACGCGCCCGTCATGGATGCCGTTATCACGGTCTGCGGTTCAGCCGCAGCAGAGGAGTGCCCCTATTGGCCTGGCGCGCCAGTGCGGGTCCATTGGGGCATCGAAGATCCGGCCGCCGCCGAACCCGCAGCCCAGCCGCTGGCCTTCTTGACGGCCTACGACCTTCTCAACGCTAAGGCACAGCGCTTTTTCGCGCTGGACAGTGCGGCCTTGCGCGGCGCAGAACTTGCAACAGCATTGACGACCGCAGGACAAGACTGATGCAAAAACTTCTGGCCGAAGGCCTCGGCACTGCATTTCTGCTGATTGGTGTTGTTGGCTCCGGCATCATGGGTGAGACGCTTGCAGGCGGCAATATCGCCATCGCTCTGCTGGCGAATGCCATCGCGACAGGCTGCATCCTTTACGTCATCATCACGACCCTTGGCCCCCTTTCAGGGGCGCATTTCAACCCGGTCGTGACGCTGGCTTTTCTGATCCGCAAGGACGTTGATGCCGCGACCGCGATCCCTTTCATCGCGGTGCAGATCGTCGGCGGCATTCTGGGTGTCTGGCTGACCCATGTGATGTTTGACCTGTCCGTCCTGCAGTTCAGCACCACAGCCCGAACAGGTGCGGGGCAATGGACGTCCGAAATTTTTGCGACGTTAGGCCTGCTGTTTGTGATCTTTGGCGGGATCAAGTCAAAGCCCGATGCGGTGCCGACCCTCGTGGCACTTTACATTACTGGCGCCTATTGGTTTACCTCATCGACCAGCTTTGCCAATCCAGCCGTTACCATTTCGCGCATGTTTTCGGATACCTTTGCAGGCATCAATCCCGCCGATGCGCCAATGTTCATTGCGATGCAGATGCTGGGCCTCGGCATCGCAGCACTCATCCTGCCACGGCTCTTCCCGCGCGACTAGACCAATGACGTGACCCAAAGAATTGTCGCATCGTCCTGGCTGGTCGAGATCACGTTATGCCCCATGCTGGCGTCGTAATAGGCGCTGTCACCACGTTGCATCTCAACCGGCTCGTAAAACTCGGTGTATAACGTGATCGCACCGGTCAGCACGTACAGAAACTCTTCTCCGTCATGGCGGACCCAACCGTCAAAGTCCTCCATCTTCCGCGCCCTGATCCGGGCGCGATAGGGCAGCATTTTCTTTTGGGTCAGCCCTTCTGCCAGCAGGTCATGTTCGTAGGTCGTTGTCACGTGATGCACAGGATCATCACGCCGCGTCACGGCCATGCGCCCGTTGACCTGCCCCTTGGAGGGCGGCGTGAAAAGCTGCGGGATGGAAATGCCGAGGCCCACCGCCAGCTTCTTGAGCGCATCGTAAGTCGGCGACATCTGTCCGTTTTCGATTTTTGACAGAGTCGAACGCGCAAGCCCCGCTTTTTGTGCTGCCTGTTCCAGTGTCCAATCCCGGTCCTTGCGCAGCACCCGTACTCTGGCACCCAGATCAACAGGGGCTGCGGTCGCGTCTTCCCCGCTTTCGCGGGCCACTCGGATCAGGGATTTGGGGTCGGTTTGGGTCATGCCAATCCATAGCCGCCCGGCACACTCTCTTGCAACCGTCCAGCCACGCGACTAGCGATGGCGCATGTCCGGTCCTTTCAATATGGCGGCTTATGTGCTGGCGCAGGCCGCAGCCCGCGCGGATCATCCCGCGCTTTGCGTTCTGGGTGATCCGCCGCTGTCGCTGACGTATGCCGCACTTGACCGCGCGGTCCGCGCAACCGCCTTGATGCTATTGGATCGGGGCCTGAAACCTGGTCATGACCGGGTGCTGATGCGGCTGGGGAATACACCTGACTTCCCAATCCTTTATTTGGCCTGCATCTACGCCGGGCTGATCCCGGTCCCCACGTCGTCTCAGCTGACCGCGCACGAGGTGACAAAGATAGCAGCGCAAACGATGCCTGCCCTTGTCGCGCATGGACCGGGGATCAGCCTGCCGGATCAGAACGTGCCGCTGTGGCCGGTCACTGACTTGCACAACGTCACTGCCACAGCCCCACTGGCAGCACCGCAGATGGGCGACCCGGACCGCCCGGCCTACATCATCTATACTTCCGGAACATCGGGTCAGCCGCGTGCTGTGGTCCATGCGCACCGGGCCATTCTCGCACGTCGCATGATGTGGGACGGCTGGTACGGTCTGCGCCAGACAGACCGGGTGCTGCATGCCGGTGCCTTCAACTGGACTTATACGCTGGGGACCGGACTGATGGACCCCTGGTCTATCGGAGCCACCGCATTGATCCCCGCACCCGGCATCGATGCCGTGGACCTGCCGATGCTCTTGGCGACGCATCGGGCCACGATCTTTGCCGCCGCCCCCGGCGTCTATCGTCGCATTCTTCGCCGCCCCCTGCCCGCCATGCCACATCTGCGTCACGGGCTTTCTGCCGGCGAAAAGCTGCCGCAGCATCTGCGCGAAGACTGGCTGTCCAAGACCGGCACACCGGTTCATGAAGCTTACGGCATGTCGGAATGTTCCACCTTCATCTCCGGCAGTCCTGATCGACCGGCACCACCCGATACATTGGGTTTCCCGCAACCGGGTCGGCGGGTCCAACTGATGCCCGACACCCGCGTGATCGCTGTGCACCGCTCTGACCCGGGGCTGATGCTGGGCTATCTGGGTCACCCAGCCGAAACCGCCGCAAAATTCGATGGCGATTGGTTCCTGACCGGTGACATCGGCGCCCAGACCCCGGATGGAGCGATTGCCTATGCCGGGCGCGCTGACGACATGATGAACGCCGGAGGCACGCGGGTCAGCCCGATTGAGGTTGAAGAAACGTTGAGCCAACACGATCAAATCATCGAAGTTGCCGCAGCAGAAGTGCGCCTGCGCACAGATCTTTCGCTCATTGCGGCCTTTTATGTCGCTGACAAACTGATAGATGAGAAGTCACTGACCGCATATGCCGCATCGCGCCTTGCAGACTACAAAATCCCGCGACTATTCGTCCGGGTCGATCACCTGCCGCGCGGGACAAACAATAAGCTGCTGCGCCACGTCTTGCGCCAGAACTGGGAGGCCGCACATGGTCAAACTTGATATCATTTCTGATCCAATCTGCCCCTGGTGCTATATCGGCAAGACCAACCTTGATAAGGCCTTGGCCGAGGTGCCTGACCATCCTTTTGTTATCGAGTGGCATCCCTTTCAGTTGAACCCCGACATGCCGGCAGGAGGCATGGACCGACGCACTTACCTGGAGGCGAAGTTTGGCGGAAAAGAAGGTGCGGTCAAAGCCTATGCGCCCGTTGTTGAACATGCCGAAAAAAGCGGTGCGTTGATCAACTTCGAAGCGATCCAGCGCACACCCAACACGGTTGACGCCCACCGCCTGATCCATTGGGCCGGGATCGAACAGCGGCAGATTCTGGTGGTTGACCTGTTGTTTAAGGCTTATTTTGTCGAAGGCCGCGACATCGGCGATCACGAAGTGCTAGCCGATATCGCCGACACCGCCGAGATGGATGCGGCCACTGTGACCCGGCTTTTGGCGTCCGACGCTGATCTGGAGGACATCCGCAAGCGCGATGCCCACAGTCGCGAGATGGGGGTGAATTCTGTCCCGACATTCGTGGTGGCCCAACAGCATGCTGTGCCCGGCGCACAGCCGCCCGAGATGTGGGCGCGGGTCATTGCCGATATCCAGACCCAGCTGGACGCCGCAGAGTGAGCCCACCAACCCGACGACTGCATCAGTCTGAATTTATCGCCCTGATGGCCATGCTGGCCGCCACGGTGGCGTTTTCGATCGACGCGATGCTGCCCGCCCTGCCCGATATTGCGGCAGAACTCTCACCACAGGACGTCAATCGTGCGCAATTGATCATCACCAGCTTTGTGCTGGGCATGGGGCTAGGCACGTTTATCACCGGACCGCTTGCAGATGCTTTTGGTCGCAAGCCCATTATCCTTGGCGGCGCGATCCTTTATTGCATCGCGTCGCTTTTGGCATGGTTGGCGCAAAGCCTCGAGGTGATGTTGGCGGCGCGGGTCTTGCAAGGGCTTGGCGCGGCAGGCCCCCGCGTGGCCACTATGGCCCTGATCCGCGATCTATATTCCGGCCCAAACATGGCGCGGATTTTGTCCTTTGTGATGGTGGTGTTTTCGCTGGTCCCGGCACTGGCACCCACGATGGGACATTTCATTATCGAAGGCTTCGGATGGCGCGCCATATTCCTTAGCTTTGTCGTCTTCTCACTGGTCTCTTGCACGTGGCTGATGTTGCGACAGCCCGAGACGTCGACACCGGAAACCCTGCGTCCCCTCAACATCTCTGCGCTCTTTTCTGCCGCCAAAGAGGTGCTGACACATCCCACAACCCGTTTGTCGATCATTATTCAGACACTGACATTTGGCATGCTCTTTACCGGGCTCTCATCGACCCAACAGGTCTTTGATATCACTTTCGGTCAGGGCGACGTCTTTCACTTCTGGTTTGGCGGCATCGCCGTTGTTGCGGCCACCGGCAGTCTTTTGAATGCACGGCTTGTCGGGCGTTTGGGCATGCGGGCGATCATCCGCGCAATGTTCATGGTCCAGATCACCGTCAGCCTTGTGATGATCGCCATCACACTCTCAGGTGGCCCCTATTGGCTGACGTTCGGGATCTATGTGCTTTGGGTGACCACAGGTTTCTATCAGGCCGGTCTGACCATCGGAAACCTCAATGCCTTGGGGATGGAGCCGCTGCCGCATATCGCTGGCATGGCCGCATCCCTGATCGCCGCCATTTCCACCGTCGGCGCGGTGGTAATTGCTGCCCCCATTGGATTGGCATTTGATGGGACGCCTCTGCCGATTGGCGTCGGGGTCCTAATCTGCGCCATTCTCGCGTTTTGGCTGACGACCCGGATCAAACGTCCTGGAGAGGATTGAGCGTTACCGCCGACCCCGATCAGGGCAGACGGACTCCGTTGTTCCCATCGGGTGCAAATGCTGCGATCCGTGTAACGCCCAACAGAAGGTAAGTTTCAACTTTCCCATCTGACATGCCGGAGCGTGCGACTCCTTCTGTCGAAGACTTGGCCCAAGGAAGATGCCACTGTCCTGATTTCGCATTTTCTGCCAGCCTGTCGATGTCACGTGATCTCAGACAGGTGTGCCGCGATGAAGCCGCTCAAAATTCGACAGGCAACGATCGCCGATGCGGTCCCGCTGAGTGGGATGATCAGACGGACCATCCGAATATCCAACGCCCACGACTACACGCAAAGTTCAATCGATCTGCTCTGCGCCCTTTTTGAACCGTTGCCGGTCACCGAAAGAATTGAGAATGAACTCATTCTCCTGAGTTTTCTGGATGGCTCGCTGGTTGGAACCGTGGGACTGAAAGGCGACTTTCTGCGTTCGCTGTTTGTGGATCCTGCGTATCAAGGGCAAGGTTTTGGCAAGCTGCTAGTCGCAAGAATGGAAGCGGAAGCGCGAAACAAAGCGATGTCAGAGATCATGATTCATTCCTCACTTACCGCGCAGGGGTTTTATGCGTCGCTCGGCTACGAATTTATTGAGGCGCAATCGTACCCGGAGGGGCCGTTCGTTCTGATGAAAAAGCAGTTCGACTAGCGGTTCATTGAAATCAACGGGAAGTCGAAACGTTCGTTTCCACTAAGCCTTCGCCTCTTTCAGCTTCGCCGCAAGATCGCGGGCGATATTGAAGGATCCTTGAATCTTGTCGCGTTCGCGCGTCCAGTCACGGCGTACCACGATCTTGTTGTCTTTGACCTTCGCCAGCCCGCGCTGGTCATTGATGAAATCAACCAGCCCCTTCGGGGACGCGAATTTGTCGTTGTGGAACCGGATCGTGGCGCCCTTTGGACCGGCATCCAGATGGCTGATGCCCGCGCGTTTGCACATCGCCTTGATCCGCACCACCAGCATCAAGGTGTTGACCTCTTTGGGCAATTTACCAAAGCGGTCGATCAGTTCCGCGGCAAAGCCTTCCAACTCGACCTTCGTGGTCAGATCAGACAAGCGCCGGTAAAGCCCCAGCCGCACATCCAGATCGGGCACATAGTCGTCGGGGATCAGTACCGGCACGCCAAGATTGATCTGCGGTGCCCATTGGCCGTCGTCGACGATCCCTTCAGCCGCGCCAGAGCGGATCGCCGCGATCTGATCTTCCAGCATCTGCTGATAAAGCTCATAGCCCACTTCGCGCATCTGCCCGGACTGTTCCTCTCCCAGCAGGTTTCCTGCGCCGCGAATGTCCAAATCCTGGCTGGCCAGCGTGAAACCCGCCCCCAGTGAATCGAGCGAACCCAGCACCCGCAGCCGTTTTTGTGCCGTGTCCGTCAGCTTTTGCCGTGGCTTCGTCGTCAGATAAGCATAGGCGCGGGTCTTGGACCGGCCTACGCGACCCCTGATCTGATACAGCTGGCTGAGGCCGAACATGTCCGACCGGTGCACGATCATCGTGTTGGCGGTCGGAATGTCCAACCCACTTTCCACAATGGTCGTCGCCAACAGGACATCAAACTTGCCGTCGTAAAAGGCGTTCATCCGGTCATCCAGCTCGCCCGCTGCCATCTGACCTGTGGCGGTGACATATGTCACCTCTGGCACCTCACGTTTCAGCCAATCCTCCATCTCGGGCATGTCGGCGATGCGCGGGACGACAAAGAACGATTGCCCACCGCGATAATGTTCGCGCAACAGCGCCTCGCGGATGGTGATGGTATCGAATTCGCTGACATAGGTGCGGATCGCCAGACGGTCGACAGGCGGCGTGCCGATAATCGACAGGTCCCGCACGCCAGACAGTGACAATTGCAGGGTGCGGGGGATCGGCGTGGCGGTCAGCGTCAGCACATGCACATCCGTGCGCAGTGACTTCAGCCGTTCCTTGTGCTGCACACCAAACTTCTGCTCTTCGTCGATCACCAAAAGCCCAAGGTTCTTGAACCGCACCGACTTGGCCAAAAGCGCATGGGTGCCGACGACGATATCCACCGTGCCCTTCGCCAACCCGTCACGGGTCAGTGCTGCATCCCGCGCGCTGACAAAGCGTGACAGCGGCCGCACGTTGACCGGAAAACCCCGGAACCGTTCCGCAAAAGACTGATAGTGCTGCCGCGCCAGAAGGGTCGTCGGTGCAATCACTGCGACCTGCACACCCGAAAGCGCCGCAACAAATGCTGCACGGATGGCCACTTCGGTCTTGCCGAAACCAACATCGCCACAGACCAGCCGGTCCATCGGGCGACCGGATTCCAAATCCTCCAGCACGTCCTCAATCGCCTGCAACTGATCATCGGTTTCCGCATATGGGAAACGGGCAAGGAACTGATCCCACAGCCCATCTGTTGGCGTCAGCACGGGCGCGGTGCGCAGGGCCCGCTCTGCCGCCACCCGGATCAGACGCTCTGCGATTTGCCGGATACGTTCCTTGAGCTTGGCCTTCTTCGCCTGCCAAGCACCACCGCCCAGCTTGTCCAGCAAGCCTTCGTCGTGGCCGTATTTCGACAATAGCTCGATGTTGTAGACGGGCAGATAGAGTTTTGACTGTTCGGCATATTCCAGCAGCAGGCATTCATGCGCCGCCCCCAATGCGGTCACGACCTCTAGCCCCTTGAACCGACCCACGCCGTGATCAACGTGCACGACAAGATCGCCGGGCGACAGGCTGCCGGCTTCGGTCAGGAAATTCTCGGCCCGGCGTTTGCGCTTGGTCTGCCGGATCAGACGGTCGCCCAGCACGTCCTGCTCGGAAATGACGGTCACACCCGGCGCTTCAAAGCCTGCATCAAGCGCCCAGACAGCCAGATGCACACCAGTTTTGCCAACGCGAGACCAGTCAGAAACCGGGATCACCTCGGCGATGCCTTCATCCTCGATCAAACCAGTCAGGCGTTCGCGCGCGCCCTCAGAATAGGATGCGATCAGCACCGGGCCATCAGCCATTCGCGCGCGCACGTGATCGGCAAGCGCGCCAAACAGGCTCAATTCCTCCCGCTGCCGCTCGACCGAGAAATTCCGCCCCGTCCGCCCGCCTGCGTCAATCACACCCGGCCCGGTGGCCTGACGGTTCGGGCTGAATTGCAGCACCCGCGCAGCGGCCACGGCCTCTGACCATGCAGCATCATCAAGATACAACAGTCCCGGCGGCGCGGGCTTATAGACCGTATCCATACGGCCCTTTTGTCCCAGCGCATGCATCCGTGTCTCGTATTGATCCACGATCCCGGTCCAACGGGCATCGCGCATGGGGCCTGCCTGATCATCCAGCGTGATCGTCACCCCCGGCAGATAATCAAACAGGGTCTCAAGCCGTTCAGCAAAGAACCCCAACCAATGTTCCACGCCCGCGTGTTTGCGACCGGCGCTGACCGCCTCATAAAGCGGATCATCGGTGCCCGCTGCGCCAAATTCGATCCTGTAATTCTGCCGGAACCGGGTGATTGCGGCCTCATCCAGGATCACTTCTGAAACCGGAGCCAACTCAATCTCTGTCAGTTTTTCGGTGGTCCGCTGCGTTGCGGGATCAAACCGCCGCGCGCCATCAAGCACATCGCCAAAAAGGTCCAGCCGGATTGGCCCTGTCTGTCCGGGCGGAAAGATATCGATGATGCCGCCGCGAATGGCATAGTCACCAGCCTCCATAACCGTTGGGCTTTGGGTGAATCCCATCCGCACCAGAAAGACCCGCAGCCCTTCTTCGTCGATCCGGTCGCCGACCCGCGCGGTAAAAGCCGCCTCGCGCAGCAAATCACGCGGTGGCACCCTTTGCGTGGCGGCATTCAAGGTGGTCAGCAGGACAAAACGCCCCGGCATGCCATGAACCAGCCCCGCAAGCGTCGCCATCCGCGCGGCAGAAACATCGGCATTAGGGGACACGCGATCATAAGGCAGGCAGTCCCAGCCGGGAAAGACGATGACAGGCATATCTGGCGCGAAAAAGGCCAATGCCGCTTGCATCGCTGCCAGCCGCTTGTCATCGCGAGCGACGTGACACACCGGTGCGTCCTGCCGGGCAACCTCTGCCAGGATCAGTTGGGCGTCATAGCCTTCGGGCGCGCCTGCAACGGTGATATGATCGGGGGAAGCCATTGCACCTCACCTACTGCCACGCCGTCCAGTGTCAAGTCAGAGCGAGCGCACCGCATCAAGGTTCTGATACATCCCGTACATTGCTGTGACGAAAATCGCGATCATGCCGATAATCTGGGTCCACAAGCGATGCCGATGCAGAACCGTAAATAGCGCGTCACCTTCCGGCTCTTTCGCGCGGATCAATCGGCTGGTGGACAAGCTTACGGCGCCCACGATCGTCAGCGGGAAACCAATCAGAAAGATCGCCTGCGCCAGTTCAATCCGGTACCAGAATCCCAACACCGCCAGCGAGGTCAGCGCAAAGGACACGAAAGCAATCAGGATCAGCCCGGCGGTTTGCGCGATACCCAGAAGGCGGTTGACATTGATCCGCACAAGATCTGCCAGATCGGATTCTGCCTGCCCACCCTGCCGCTTGGCGCGCATGATCAGATCGTATGGCACACCCAGCACCCAATGGCTGACCGAGGACCAGACCACGGCGATCATGATCCAATACCAAAGCGACGAGAACGACGCGATGTCGATCAATTGAAAGAGGGCCTGGCTCCAGTCCACTGATATCTCTTAGGGCAGCTTGCAGTTGCGCGGAACCTAGACGCCACACCTGCAAATGCCCAGACTTGTGAAGCCCCGCGCGGCATGCGACCAATCAGGTGTGACCAGAAAGGCCCGCATCATGAAACCGACCGTTGCCCCCTTCCCCACAACCCGCCTGCGCCGCATGCGGCAATCGCCTGCTTTGCGCCGCCTTGCACGACAAAACACCCTTTCGGTGGATGATCTGATCTGGCCGGTTTTTGTCATGGACGGCAAGGATGATGAAACGCCCGTGGCATCCATGCCCGGGGTGACGCGCAAGACCGTCAACCGGGTCGTGAAGGCGGCAAAAGAGGCGCATGATCTGGGCATTCCGGCCATCTGCATCTTTCCCTACACCGGGATGGAGGCACGGACAGAGGATTGCGCGCTGGCATGGTCGCCTGACAATATCTCTAATCAGGCGATCCGCGCGATCAAGAACGCGGTGCCAGAGATCGCCGTGATGACCGATATCGCGCTCGATCCCTACAACATCAATGGCCACGACGGCTTTGTCGAGGATGGTCAGATCGTCAATGATCGGACCGTTGATGCACTGGTCAAGATGGCGCTCGCACAGGCGGAAGCCGGGGCCGATATCCTTGGCCCGTCCGACATGATGGATGGCCGTATCGGTGCAATTCGCGCCGCACTTGAAAGCGATGGCCACCAGAATGTGACGATCCTCAGCTACACCGCCAAATACGCCTCCAGCTTTTATGGCCCGTTCCGCGATGCTGTCGGGGCGTCTTCGGCCCTGACCGGCGACAAGAACACCTATCAGATGGACCCCGGCAATTCGGACGAGGCGCTGCGTCTTGTCGAACGAGACCTGAGCGAAGGCGCGGATATGGTGATGGTCAAACCCGGCATGCCCTATCTGGATATCTGTCGCCGGGTAAAAGACAGCTTTGGCGTTCCGACCTATGCCTATCAGGTCAGCGGCGAATACGCGATGGTGCAGGCCGCGGCGCAGAACGGCTGGCTTGACCATGACAAGGTGATGTTGGAAAGCCTCTTGTGCTTCAAACGCGCGGGCTGTGACGGTGTTTTGACCTATTTTGCCCCGGCCGCCGCGCGACTGCTGAACGGTTAGGAGCACGACAATCTGAGACGACATTAACGAAATCTAAACGCCTAAGCCGAATAGAAAACAGAGGGTAAATAGTTTCGCCAGCATTGGGTTTTGACGACACAGGAGGATGCTGCCTTGGAAAAGTTCGTCAGGCTCACCGCTCCGGTCGGCAAGATTGATTTTGTTATCAAACTTGGCGTGTTTCTCTTGATTTCCGGTGGGCTGAATCACGCCCGCCATGTGCTGACCCATGGTCTTCCCGCACAGAAATCCTATTGGATGAATTTTTCTGAAGCCGCCTTTACGGCGTTGCCGATGTGCGCCTTTGCGCTGCTCCTGATCGGGCATCTCAATTCGCTGCAAAAGCGGATGTATCTGCAGGCGACCCGCGACCCGCTTACCGGGTTGCCCAACCGGCGTTGGTTTATGGAAAAGACACCTTTGGTCATCAAACCGGGCCAGGCCTTGATGATTGTGGACATCGACCACTTCAAGCAGGTCAACGACCAGTTTGGGCATGATGCTGGCGATCGTTGCCTGCAAATGATGGGCACTCACCTGTCAGATATTCTGGCCCACGATCAGCACGCCGCGCGCATTGGCGGAGAGGAGTTTGCCGTATTCATGCCGCGTGTCAGCACTGATGAGTTGGCAGCGACTGCGCAAGCCATCAGCACAGGCTTTTCCTTCAACCCTGACGGCGGCACACCGCACGTTGTGTCGACATCTGTTGGCGTGGTTCTGCTGGACAAAGCTATGCCGCGCGATGATGCCATGAAGCTTGCGGACCAGGCTGTCTATCAGGCCAAGACAAGAGGGCGGGCGCAATACGTGTTGACAACCGATCCTCCTGCCGACCCACACACGCCGGTCGCTGCTGTGCTGGCCTGACGGCGCACACCCAAAAGCACCAAACCGCCGCACCTGATCTTCGCGCGTGACAGGATTCACCGAACTGCCTATAATATGCATCAAAGGGGCACGATAAGCCCCATCATCGGCAGTACATAGGGCAGACCCATGACAGATTTCTCTCGGCGCAGCTTTGCGCTTGGTGCAGCGGCATTGACGCTTTCGGCTTGCAACAATGGCATCGGCACCAACGGGGCCGCAACAATTGATGCGCGCGTGAACTCCACGCTGAACTTCATGTTCGACAAATTTCCCGGGACACGCGATGTCGCGGCCAAATCTGCGGGAATTCTCGCTATGCCCTTGGTGACAGAGGTGGGTCTTGGCTTTGGGGGGTCGTTTGGGACCGGCGCCTTGCAGGTCGGCGGCTCTACCATCGACTATTATTCCGCCGCCTCAGGCTCTGCGGGTTTGCAGATCGGAGCGCAGCAGTACAGCCATGTGCTGTTCTTCATGACGCAGGAAAGTCTTGCTGATTTCCGCGCCAGCCCCGGTTGGGTCCTTGGCGCCGACGTCACTTACGCGATCAATGACCAGGGCGAGATGTTGCGCGCCGACACGACAACCTCGTTGTCACCCGTCATCGCCGTCGTTTTTGCCCAGACCGGCCTGCAATTGGGTGCCACGCTTGAAGGCACCAAGTACACACGGATCATCCCCTGAGGATTTCGCCCTTTGGGTCAAACGGTGGCTCGGCAAGCACTACGCCTCGGTGCGGTTGACCAAGGATCATCACATCAACCGCATCGCCGGGTCGAACATCTTTGAGGTATCCCAGTGCAAGCGACATGCCCACGCTATAGCCATACGCACCAGAGGTGACACGCCCAACCGGCGTGCCATCGGGAAGAAAAACCGGTTCTCCGCCTGATGCGTCAGCAGTCGTTACATCTTGCACATGGATCAATGACAATACTTCACGTGATGGATTATCTTTGACCTTCAAGTAGCTATTTTTGTGCAGAAATTCCTTTTTGAGCTTGATCAGTCGATCCAGCCCAACCTCCTGCGGCCAGTATTCCGGCGAATACTCGCGACCCCAAGAACCATAGCCCTTTTCCACCCGCAACGCCATCAAAGCACGACTTCCGACTGGACCGCCGCCTTGCGTTTGGGCGGCATCAAGCAGCGCCCGATAGACGACAACCTGATCCGACTCTGCACAGTGGATTTCCCAGCCCAGATCGCCGGTGAATGACACGCGCAGCGCCAAACACGTGGCCCCGGCGATGTCGATCCACGCCGACCGCATAAAGGCAAAATCTGTCGTCTCCAGCGAGGTATTCGTCAGTGTTTGCAATGCCTTGCGCGATGAAGGTCCGGCAATGTTGAAGCCGCACATCGCTTCGGTCCGGCTTTCAAACGTGGTCCCCTTTGGCAACGGCACCATGGCCCAAAACCGCTGATGATAGCGTTCCGCCAAGCCAGAGCCGATGACCCAGAACTCATCCTCTGCCATTCGGGTAACCGTGAAATCGCCGGCGATGCCGCCATTGACGCCGATCAATGGCGTTAGGCACGATCGACCGACGGCCTTGGGCATGTTGTTGGCAAAGACGGTGTTCAACCAATCTGCTGCGCCCGGTCCCTTGCAGACGTATTTGGCAAAGTTCGAAATGTCGATCACACCCACGCTGTCGCGCAGCATCCGCGCCTCGCGGCCGACACTGTCAAACCACGGCTGCCGGTCAAAGCCTGCGCTGTCTGGCACGTCTGCGTCAAAATAAGCCGCGTGTTCCCAGCCATAGTTCAGACCAAAGACAGCGCCCATATCCTTTTGCATCTGATAGATCGGGCGGACCCGCACAGGCCGTCCAGCCGCGCGTTCCTCGCCCGGAAAATGGATCGCAAAACGGTGACCGTATTGGTCCCCGACACGCGCTTTGGTAAAGGCCGCATCGGCCCAGATGCCGAAGCGCGCCACATCCCAGGCGAACATGTCAAATCGGCTTTCTCCGCTTGTGATCCAATCAGCCGCCATCAGCCCCATGCCGCCCGATTGGCTAAACCCCGGAATGATCCCGTTGCAGCAAAAGTAATTGCGCAAATCAGGGTGCGGACCAAACAGCACATTGGAATCCGGCGACCAGATCATCGGCCCGTTGATCACCCGTTTGACCCCGGCCTCACCCACGGCAGGCACCCGGTCGATGGCGCGCATCATGTTGTCTTCGATCCGCTCGAGGTCGTCGGGAAACAGATCATGCGCGAAGTCAAGCGGCGTGCCCTCTTCGGCCCAAAACTTCAAATCCCGTTCATAGGCCCCGATCAGAAGTCCATTGCCCTCTTGCCGCAGGTAATATTCGCCGTCGCGATCCGCGACCGAAGGCAGGCGCCGGTCCATTGCGGCAATCTCGGCAATGGTCTCGGTGACGAAATACTGATGTTCTGTCGGTTGCAGCGGCAGCTCAATCCCGGCAAGCGCGGCCACTTCACGCCCCCATAGCCCGGCTGCATTCACAACCCACCCGGTCGAGATATCACCCTTGGGGGTCCGGACGATCCATGATCCATCAGGCTGTTGCTCTGTTCCGGTGACGGGGCAAAAGCGGATGATTTCTGCCCCCATTTGCCGGGCGCCGCTAGCGTAGGCGTTGGTGACGCCGCTGGGGTCCACATTGCCGCCATCAGGTTCAAACATGATGCAGCGAATGCCGTCATAATTGACCATCGGGTGCAGGCGCTCGGCCTCGTCGCGGCTGACCTCGTGAAAGTTCATGCCATAGAACTTGGCTTTGGCCGCCTGCAGTCGCAGCTGATGTTCTCGCGCCTCTGTCTGCGCCAGATAAAGTGAGCCCGGCTGAAACACACCGCAGCTTTGCCCGGTCTCTTCCTCCAGCGCGTTGTAAAGGTTCATCGTATAATGCTGGATGCGGCTGATATTGGTGCTGTCGTGCAGCCCGTGGATGTTCGCCGCCGCATGCCAGGTCGAACCGCTTGTCAACTCATCCCGTTCCAGCAGGACAACGTCGGTCCACCCCGCTTTGGCCAGATGATAAAGAATGGAACAGCCAATAACGCCGCCTCCGATGACGACGGCCTGGGCATGGGTGCGCATGGATCAGATCCTCTGTGACGCGATTCCGTTGCTTTGACTTTGCGCCGGTCAAGGGCGCAGGCGATGTTCACAAGGCGACATGAAATGTCGCAGTGATACAAGTCACTCTGCCAACCGGATCGCCGCGGAAATCTCAAGCGCGACCCGATCTGCGACGACACGCGAAAATCCGGATGCGCCAAAGGCGTCCCGGCTGACAGCGCCGGTGAAGATCAGCACCAGATTGCTCAGGTCGTTTGCATCACTGCCGCGCTTGCGAAAGATTTGCCCTTCAAGCACCACAGGCCGTGTCACGCCGCGTAGCGTCAGATCACCCTCCAGCCGTGCGCCTGCGCCAGCGGCCGTGACCCTGCGCGATCGAAACAGGGCCTGCGGATGGCGCGCGGCATCAAGGACCGAGGCAGACAGCATCGCCTCGGTCATGAACACATTGCCCGCATCCGCCCGAGTCAAATCAAACTGCGCGCTGACCTGACTGGCGCCGAGGTTGTCAAAATCCACGACCACATGCGCCGCTGCCACGGGCACCTGTCCGCTAATGGGCCGCCCTTCAAGGCTGAACACAAAGGCGATGGTCGATCCCTGTGGGTCCAGAACATACCGCTTTGGCGCGGCCTGCAAGGACACCGCCCAAAGCGCTACAAGGCCCGCAATCAGCAAGATCCGTCTCATCCAGCCAGTCTGGCATGCCGCGACCCGGTCACCAATTCCAATTTACGACCAAACCTGTCGCTGTCGACTGTTCGTTCCGCATGGTCTTTGTCAGTCTGTCACTCAGTGCAGAATCGTAAGGGACACCGCCATGAAAACCACCACCCGAGTTGCCGTCATCGGTGGCGGCGTCGTCGGCTGTTCCGTCCTCTATCACCTGACCAAACTTGGCTGGTCGGACGTTATGCTGCTGGAACGGTCCGAGCTGACTTCAGGCTCCACCTGGCACGCCGCCGGTGGCTTTCACACGCTCAACGGTGACACCAACATGGCCGCGTTGCAGGGCTATACGATCAAGCTTTACCGCGAGTTGGAAGAACTCACCGGCATGTCCTGCGGGTTGCATCACGTGGGCGGCGTGACCCTTGCCGACAATCAGGACCGCTTCGATATGCTCGTCGCGGAGCGGGCCAAGCATCGCTACATGGGGCTCGAGACCGAGATCGTCGGCCCTGCCGAGATCGCCAAGATCGCGCCCATCACCAACCTCGACGGGATTATCGGCGCGCTTTATGACCCGCTCGACGGCCACCTTGACCCCTCCGGCACCACACATGCCTATGCCAAGGCCGCGCGCATGGGTGGTGCCACCATCGAAACCCACTGCAAGGTCATTGAAACCAACCCCTGCCCCGATGGCACATGGGATGTCGTCACCGACAAGGGCACGATCCACGCCGAACACGTCGTCAATGCCGCAGGCCTCTGGGCGCGCGAGGTGGCGGCGATGGCGGGCACCTATGCGCCGCTTCACCCGATGGAGCACCAATACCTCGTCACCGACGATCTGCCCGAAATCTTCGAACGCGACAGCGAACACCCTCATGTCATGGACCCGGCTGGTGAAAGCTACCTCCGGCAGGAAGGGCGCGGCCTCTGCATCGGGTTCTACGAACAACCATGCCGCCCCTGGGCCATCAACGGCACGCCTTGGGACTTTGGGCATGAGCTTTTGCCCGATGACTTCGACAAGATCGAAGACAGCATCGCCTTCGCCTACAAACGCTTTCCCGTGCTCGAAACCGCCGGAGTCAAATCCGTAATCCACGGCCCCTTCACCTTTGCCCCCGATGGCAACCCGCTGGTGGGTCCGGTGCCGGGGCTGCGCAACTACTGGTCTGCCTGCGGTGTCATGGCCGGGTTCAGCCAGGGCGGTGGCGTTGGCCTGATGCTCGCCCAATGGATGGTCGAGGGCGAATGCGAACGCGACGTGACCGCGATGGACGTCGGCCGCTTCGGCCCCTGGATCACCTCCGGCTATACCCGCCCCAAAGTGATCGAAAACTACCAGCGCCGGTTCTCGGTCTCCTACCCGAACGAAGAACTCCCCGCCGCACGCCCCCACCGCACCACCCCGATGTACGACATCTTCACCGAACTGGGTGCCGTGTGGGGCCACCAGTTCGGGCTCGAGGTGCCAAATTACTTCGCCCGCGATGACGAACCCAGCTATGAGACCCCGTCGTTCCGCCGCTCGGACGCCTTCGCCGCAACCGCGCGAGAGGTCGCCGCCGTCCGCACCAGCGTCGGCATCAATGAGGTGCAGAATTTCGGCAAATTCGAAGTCACCGGCGCGCACGCCCGCGCCTGGCTGGATCGGATCATGGCAGGCCGCGTGCCGCAACCCGGTCGCATGACGCTCACGCCGATGCTCTCGCCCAAGGGCAAGTTGCTGGGTGATTTCACCATCTCCTGCCTCACCGATGACTGGTTCCAGCTCACCGCCTCTTACGGCTATCAGACGATCCACCAGCGTTGGTTCGACCAGCATGCGACGGATGGCGTGCAGGTCCTCAATGTCTCCGACCAGATGACCGGCTTCCAGATCGCAGGCCCCCGCGCCACCGACGTCCTGATGGCGGCTGATCCGACGACACCGCAGCTCAACTTCCGCGATGTGGCGATGATCACATTGAACAGCATCGACTGCATCATCCAGCGCGTCAGCTACACCGGCGATCTGGGCTATGAAATCTACTGCGACCCGATCGATCAGCGCCGCCTCTGTTCGACGCTCATGACCGCCGGTGCGCCCTTTGACATCACACCTTTTGGCATGCGTGCGATGATGTCGCTGCGGCTTGACCGCTTCTTCGGCTCGTGGCTACGGGAATTCTCACCCGACTACACGGCCGCTGAAACCGGGATGGACCGCTTCATCCAATGGTACAAGAACAGCGATTTCATCGGCCGGGCCGCTGCCGAGGCCGAGCGTGCAACACCCCCCGCCCGCACTCTTGTCACCTTCGAAGTGGATGCCACCGACGCCGATGTCACCGCCTACGAACCCGTCTTCATCGACGGCAAAGTGCAGGGCTTTTGCACCTCGGGCGGCTATGCGCACCACGCCGGAAAATCCATCGCCTTCGCCCTGATCCCACGGGAGCGGGCGGAACCCGGACTGCAAGTTGAGATCGAAATCCTCGGCGAACTGCGCACCGCAAGGCTGATCACAGATCCTCTCATCACACCGCGCTAACCCTTTCTTTTGAATGAAAATATGCCCGCCGGAGGCTCCATAGCCAGCAGCCCTCGCCTTGGTTCCCCCTGCAGCGCACCGCGCGCCACGCGCGCCCCATTTTCTTTGAAAGAAAATGGACCCCCGACAGAAGCGACGCTAGTTTCACCCCATGATCCCAATCCTGATCCTCGCCGCGGGGCAATCATCCCGTATGAACGGTACCGACAAGCTGTTGCAAATGGCCCATGGAAAACCGCTCTTGCGGCACGTGGCGCTGCAGGCTCTTGGCGTCTGCGACGACGTCTACGTCGCCTTGCCCACAAAGGCCGATGCGCGTCTTGCCGTTTTGGATGGCCTGCCCATCACGCCCCAGATCACCCCTGAGGCGGCAGAGGGAATGTCCGGCACCATGCGCAGCGTGGTGGCCAAGCTGCCGCCCTGCCCAGCCTTCATGTTGCTGCTCTCTGATCTGCCCGATATCACCACTGCGGACATGCAAAGGATCATGGATGCCCGAGATAACCACCCGGACTATCTGATCTGGCGCGGCGGCACCCGTGCCGGAAAACCCGGCCATCCGATTGTCTTTGATGCCAGCCTGCGCCCCGCGTTCGCAAAGCTGTCTGGCGACGGCGGGGGCGAAACGCTGGTCAATCCGTTGCGCGACAAAACCCACGTGACGATCCTTGGGGATCGCGCCCGGCGTGATTTGGATACGCCCGGCGATTGGGCTGCCTGGCGATCAGTTCAGCAGTAGCTTCGTTTCGTGCCGCCGCAGCGCGCGCCGCGCGCCAGCATATTCGGCATCGCCTGCAACAAGGTCAGGAAACAGATCGTAGATCTCTGCCCTTTGATGCTCTCCCATCCCTTTCAGGCTGTAGTCCCCGGGTTGGAAGCTTTCGGTCCAGGCCCCATTGGACAGGATCACCTCGTGTTGTTCACACAGCAGATGCACATAGGTCAGTGAGCTGCTTTTCACCCGATCCACACCATCCAGATCCGTCAAATGCTTGGCGGCTGCCAGGACTTCGGATTCCTCGAAATAAAGGGCCGCGCGCGGCTCTGTGACAAGCACCCGGTGGTTGGGCGAGACAAGCAAATCACGTTCGGGCACATTATGCCCCAATGCGCCTGCGCGGATCAGCACTGGCTGCCATTCGGGATGTTGCCTAAGCTCCAGTTCCGACAAATCCCGCTGCCCGACCCAGGCAAGTTCCTGAATGCCATTGTCGCGTGTCAGCACGCGATCTCCGGGTTGCAGGTCTTCGACCGCGATTTCCCCTTTTGGTGTCGCAATCGCAGTGCCGGGCGTAAAGCAGATCACAACCTGTTCGATCCCGGTATACTTGATCCGCCCAAGCTCCTGCCCGCCGGGCGCTGTTTTGACCAATATCCGGGCGTCCTCGTCACCCGGCGCGCCTTGTTCATAGATGATCTCAAGGTCGGGGTATTGCGCCTTCAACTGGCTCAGATCAAGGACATCAATATCGCCGCTGTCATCATCCTCACCGCCCACGACCGTCAGATTGTTGAAATTCGACCCATCTGAAACCACAACAAATCGGTCGCTGTCATCCTGTCCGCGCAGCACATCCTGATTGCCGGAACTCAGGATCGTGTCGTCACCATCCCCGCCAAAAACCGTGTCGACACTTTTGTTGCCGGCCGTATCACCGGTGTCGATGATATCATTGCCGTCTCCGCCATACAGCTTGTCCTGACCAAGCCCGCCATTCAGGCTGTCGTTTCCGCTGCCTCCATAAAGGCTGTCATCACCCTGTCCGCCATCAAGACTGTCATTGCCGTTACCACCATAAAGTCGATCCTGACCGTTGCCGCCAAAAAGGGTGTCATCCCCATCCTGACCGGCGAGCGTATCTTCGTTCTGACCGCCCGTCAGCGTATCGTTTCCGGATGTTCCAAATGTGGTGGCCATGATGTCCTCGCGCCAAGGCACTGCAACACGCAGCAAGGTCTACATAAGCGGCTACCGGCAGATATTGCGGGGAATAATTGCGGATGCAAATCAACTTTGCCGTGTGCAATGCGGCTCGGCGGAAAACCGACGTTTGCCAGATGGAACTCGCAAACAATTGCCTGATTCCTCAGCGATTGTTGCATATCTGGAAACGGTCCGCGTGGCGCCAGATGCGCCAACACTTTGTTTGGGCGCAGATTTGCGCTGGACCGTCATCCCTGCGCTCATCCCAAAAAACCAAGGATTGCAATTTCATATGTAAGCGCTTACATAAATGTTATGAACTGATCGCATTGAGGGGCAAGCGCATTGTTCACCTGTTTTTACATGGCTCGCTGGAACATTGGTCATCATGACTGATCCACGACAGTTGTTTGACCTGCGCGGGCGCGTGGCCTGCGTCACAGGGGCCAGCGCCGGACTTGGCCAGCAGGCTGCGACCGCCTTGGTTGCTGCGGGTGCGCAGGTGGTGGGCATTGCAAGACGGGCAGATGCGCTGACAGATTGGGCCACAGCCATTGGTTCAAACGCAGCGACGCTTACCGCCGATTTGGCGGACCGCGAGAGGCTTCCCGAAATTGCGGAGCAAATCGCCCTGCCCTTTGGCCCGCCTGACATCATCGTCCATGCTGCCGGGATCAATACGCGCGAAATTGCCGATGATGTGACCCCAGCAGGCTGGGACGTGACACTCAATCTCAACCTTGCGGCCCCCTTCTTCCTCAGCCAGGCGCTGGTGCCTGCAATGAAGGCCAAAGGTTGGGGGCGGATCGTCAACTTTGCCTCTCTGCAAACCACCCGCGCCTTTCCCGGTGGCGTCAGTTACGGCGCATCCAAGGCCGGTGTCGCGCAGTTAACCCGCGCCATGGCGGAGGCCTGGTCAAAAGACGGGATCACGGCGAACGCCATCGGACCGGGATTCTTCCCGACCGAATTGACGGGTCCGGTCTTTGCAGACCCGGACCGGGCCGCCCGGAACGCTGCGCAGACATGCATCGGTCGCAATGGCACCCTGTCAGACATCGACGGCCCGCTACTTTTTCTATGTTCAGACGCCTCGGCCTATGTGACCGGTCAGGTGCTCATGGTGGACGGAGGATACACAGCAAAATGAAGGCATTGGTTTACACCGGCACGGAAGAGCTTGATTACCGCTACGCACCCGACCCCCAGCCGCAACTTGGTCAGCAACTGATCCGTATCATGGCCTCTGGCATCTGCGGATCCGACATGCATGCCTTTCTGGGACATGACGCGCGGCGACCCGCGCCGCTGATCCTCGGCCATGAGGCCGCAGGCATTATTGTGGGCGGCACGCGTGATGGTGAGCGGGTTACAATCAACCCGCTTGTCAGCTGCGGATCGTGCCGCGCCTGCGCGGCGGGTCGCGACAACCTGTGCCCGGAACGCATGATCATCTCGATGCCCCCACGAGAGGGCGCGTTCGCCGAATTTGTAGTGATGCAGGACGCCAATCTGGTCACTGTTCCCGATGAAGTCCCCCTGACCAAAGCGGCCTTGGCCGAACCGCTGGCCTGTGGCTGGCACGCGGTACGCTTGGGCGCGGCAGCGCTGGATTTGCCCTTGGCGCAGGCGCGTTGCCATGTGATCGGTGGCGGGGCCATCGGCGTGGGGGCAGCACTGGCACTGCGCGCCTTTGGTGCGACCCAGATCACAGTTGCAGAGCCCAACGCCCTGCGCCGCAATGCGCTCGATCAGATCGACGGTTTTGATGCCGTTCAACCGGGCACCGTGTCAGAGGCTGATCTGGTCATCGACGGTGTCGGCTACGCTGCGACCCGTGCGGATGCTGCGGCCATCATATTGCCCGGCGGGGTCATCATGCACATCGGCCTTGGCCAAGCAGAAGGCGGCCTAGACATCCGCCGCATGACCCTACAGGAAATCACGTTCATCGGGACCTATACCTACACGGCACAGGACTTCCGCGACGCGGCCGCTGCGATCTTTGACGGCCGTCTCGGACCACTCGACTGGACAGAACAACGCCCCTTGTCCGGTGGACAACAGGCCTTTGCCGACATCCGCGCCGGGACAGTGGCCGCCCCAAAGATCATACTGGAGCCGCAATCGTGACCCTGCAGGCCAGGCCATGACGGGCATTCATTCCAGCGAGGATGCCCGACGGATCGCCCGTCGCCGTCTGCCCTGGATGGTCTTTGACTACATCGACGGCGCAGCCGGGCGCGAGGTGGGCGCGTCCCGCAACCGCGCCGCGCTGGATGAGATTTCGCTCTGCCCCCGAATCCTGCGTGACGTCAGCGAACGCGACATTGGCGCGCAGGTTTTCGGGACCCGCACGCAGGCCCCTTTTGGGATCAGCCCGATGGGCATGTGCAACCTTTCCGCCCCCGGCGCCGATCTGATGCTGGCACGGCTGGCCGCGCGCGAGGCTGTGCCCTTGGGTGTCTCTACCGTTGCCTCGACCCCACTAGAAAGGCTGATCGAGGTGGCAGAGGGCAACGCATGGTTTCAGCTTTATTTCAGCGGCGATGGCAGCGGGACTTTCAAGCTGATGGAACGGGCAAAGTCCGCAGGATATCAAACGCTGATCCTGACCGTTGACGTGCCAGAGGTGGGCCGCCGCCCGCGCGAGCTTCGCCATGGGTTCGCCATGCCGTTTCGCATTGGCCCATGGCAATTTCTGGATTTCGCCCTGCACCCGCGCTGGTCGTTGAACACGTTGTTCAAGGGCCGCCCCGAGATGGCGAATTTCCAGATGCCCGGCTATGCCTTTGACCGCACCGAAAGCCGGGCCAAGGCTGATTGGGACACGTTGCGCGCGCTGCGTGATCAATGGCCCGGGCATCTGGTTGTCAAGGGCGTGCTTGATCCGCAAGATGCATTGGACCTGAAAAAGGCAGGCGTTGATGCAATCCAGGTTTCCAGCCACGGCAGCCGGCAGCTGGATAGCACGCCACCGCCGATCCATGCCTTGGCGGACATCCGGCAGGCGGTCGGAGCGGACTTCCCCCTTTTCTATGACACAGGTCTGTGCGGGGGCGAGGACGTGGTGAAGGCCTTCAAACAAGGTGCAAACTTCACGTTTCTGGGCCGCATTCTGCAATTTGCCATAGCTGCGGGGGGTGAGGATGGCCTGAACGCTCTTTGGCAGGTCCTGCGGGATGAAACCAGCATCACGCTGGCGCAGATCGGTGAAACAGCCTTACCCGCGCCCTGATCCTGTGTGGGTTCAAATCTCGTATTTCGGCAATTGCTCGAACGCCACTTTCAACGCGTCGCCCCAGCCGGAAGAGATGGTTTGATAGACCGGGTCATCATCCTCTATCCGGGTGCTGCGATCCGCGCTGAAGGTATCATTTTCATAGACTTGCAAATCAAACGGCAATCCGACGGAGAGGTTCGATTTGACTGTGGAATCGAACGATACGAGCAATAGTTTGACCGCATCCTGAAACGACATATCGGGATCATAGGCGCGCACAAGGATCGGCTTGCCATACTTTGCCTCGCCGATCTGAAAGAACGGCGTGTCCTCGGAAATCTCGATGAAGTTCCCCTGCGGGTAGATCAGGAAGATCGTCGGCTTGCCGCCCTTGATCTGGCCGCCAACAATGGCCGAGGCGCTGAACGGATCGTCGGCGGTGGGGCCGTTGGGGCTGCTGTAGGAGATAACCTCTTTCAGCGTCGAACCGACAAGCCTTGCCACCTGAAACATCGAGGTTTGGCGCAAGATGCTCGGATCACGGTCCTCTGACGCCTTTGACCGTTCTTCCAGCAGGCTGATCATCGCCTGCGTTGTGGCCAGATTGCCTGCCGTCATGATGGTGACCGACAACTCACCCGGGACGGTCCAATTGAACATCTTGCGACTGGATGAAAAGTTGTCAACGCCCGCATTCGTCCGGGTGTCGGACATGAAGACAAGGCCCTGATTGAGGCGCAAGCCAACGCAATATGTCATGATGGTCTTCCCAAGCGGTCTTTGCGGCGCAAGACTACTGCTGCACCTGTAAAGATACAATCAAGGACTCGTCACCTGACCCAAGGCGAAGGCCAGATATGGGGGCCGCATCTGGCGCGTCGCGACCGATCGCGAGCCTGACGTACCGTTCGTCGGGGGACACACCGTTTGAGACGTCAAAGCCAACCCATCCAAGATCATCGACATGTACCTCGGCCCATGCGTGGCTGGCATCCTGATCGACGCGGTCATTCATCATCAGATACCCGCTGACATAACGTGCGGGCAGCCCCGCGACACGGGCCGCGGCGACCATGATGTTGGCGTGGTCCTGACAGACACCGTGTCCGATGCGCAGCGCCTCTTCGGCACTCGTGGCCGCATTGGTCTTGCCCAACTCATAAGGGGCTGCATCCAAGATCGCGGCGGACAGCGCGTGCAGACCATCAAGCGTTTGCCCGTGTTCTTCCAGCACAGCGGCCAGTGCGGTCACCCCCTCGCCTGCTGACGTCAGCGGTGTCGCCTGCGCAAAGTGCCACAGCGGTGCGCGGCCATAGCTGCGGCCCAAGACCCCCGCGGTGTCATGCGTTGTGACCGTGCCTTGCGCCGAAATCGTCAGTTCGGTGCCGCCCGGTGTGGTGCTGACCAGATCGACGTGGTTGCCATAATGGTCGCGATAATCCGCTTCCTGCTTGCCTCCGGTCACCGCCACTTGCCACATCCCAACCTTTTGCATCGGGTTGTCGCGCGGCCGCAGCCGCACTTTTTGCAGCGCATAATCCACCGGGTTTTCATAGGTGTAGCGGGTCGTATGATTGATCGTCAGCTGCATCTATTGGGTGAACCTGTATTCGTTTTCGATCTGCATCCCCAGCTTGGCCGTGTCATCCATAACAGCGCTCAGGAATTCGTGCAGACCCTCTTCGAAGATGGACGCGATATCGCGGTCCTTCAGCCGCGCCCGCAACGCCCGTGCCAGCGTCAGACTTTCGCTCTCTTCGTCGTCGGCCAGATACTCCAGATTGTCCACCAACTGCCCGGCACAAAACGCCAGTGACCGGGGCATGCGCCCGTCAAGGATCAGGAACTGCGCAATATTGGGCGCATTGAAATCATCTTCGACCGCCCAGCGGAACGACCGATGGGCCGAAACCGACCGCAGGATCGTTTCCCACTGCACATTGTCCATCCGGCTACCAACAAAAGACGGCGCAGGCAGCAGCGAATAGTATTTGACGTCGATGATCCGGGCCGTGCTGTCGATCCGCTCAATGAAGGTGCCAAGCCGACAGAAATCATAAATGTCATTGCGCAGCATCGTGCCGTGCAACGCCCCGCGCACCAACGCCGACTGCTGCCGGATCGAGGCCAGAACACCGGGCAGATCCGTTTCCGGCACCGGGTCCCGCAGAATGTCGCCCAACAGCATCCAGGTCTCATTGACGCTCGACCAAACCTCGGTCGTCAATGCGGTCCGCACCAGCCTTGCGTTGTCACGCGCGGCTTTAATCACCGACATAACAGAACTGGGGTTGTCAGGATCGCGCAGCAGGAAATCCGTCACCCGCGCACTGTCATAGCCGTTGTGCTTGGCGTCATAGGCCATCTGCGAGGCAGAGGTGACGATCACCGATTTCCATTCGGCCTCTGCGTCCGTCGACCGGGTCAGCGCAATGCGAAACCCCGCCTCGATCAGGCGGGCGGTATTTTCCGCCCGCTCCAGATAGCGGAACATCCAATAAAGACCACCTGCGGTTTTTCCCAACATATCAGTCTTCCAATACCCAGGTGTCTTTGGTGCCACCGCCCTGCGAAGAGTTGACCACAAGGCTGCCCTCGGTCAGGGCCACGCGCGTTAGCCCGCCCGGCGTGATGTCGACGCCCGAGGGCGAGACCAGCGCAAAGGGCCGCAGATCGACATGACGCGGTGCAAGGCCGGCCTCGGTAAAGATCGGGACCGTTGACAGCGACAGCGTCGGCTGCGCGATATAATTGGCCGGATGCGCTTTGAGTTTCTCGGCGAACTCGGCAATTTCCGTCTTGCTCGCCGCGGGCCCGACCAGCATCCCGTAACCACCAGAGCCGTGCACCTCTTTCACCACCAGTTCGGCGAGGTTATCGAGCACGTATTGCAGCGTGTCCGGTTCCGAGCAACGGTGGGTTTCGACGTTCTTCAGGATGGCCCGTTCGCCCGTGTAGAATTCGACGATTTCCGGCATATAGCTATAAATCGCCTTGTCATCCGCCACCCCGGTACCCGGCGCGTTGGTAATGGCAATGTTGCCCGCGCGATAGACGTCCATGATCCCCGGCACACCCAGCATCGAGGCTGGGTTAAATGTCAGCGGATCAAGGAATTCGTCATCGACCCTGCGATAGATCACATCAATCACTTTGTAGCCGCGCGTTGTACGCATCGCGATATGACCATCGACCACCCGCAGGTCATGCCCCTCCACCAATTCCACACCCATCTGATCGGCCAGAAAGCTGTGCTCGTAATAGGCCGAATTATGGATGCCGGGCGTCAGCACCACAACGCAGGGCCGTCCCTTGCATCCCGCAGGCGCCGATGCCTCAAGCGAGCGGCGCAGGTTCTTGGGATAATCGCTGACCCGCTGCACTTTGATCTTACTGAAAAGTTCGGGGAACATCTGCAGCATCGTCTCGCGGTTTTCGAGCATATAGCTGACGCCCGACGGCGTGCGCGCATTGTCTTCCAGAACAAAGAAATCGTCCTCTCCGGTGCGCACGATGTCGGTGCCCACAATGTGGGTATAGACTCCCCCCGGTGGGCTAAAGTCCATCATCTGCGGCAGAAACGCCTCATTCTGGGCCACCAAGGATGTCGGCACCACGCCCGCCCTCAGAATTTCCTGCCGGTTATAGATGTCATGTAAGAACGCGTTGATCGCCCGGACCCGCTGATCAATCCCGCGCGACAGTTTGGTCCATTCCTTGTTGGAAATGATGCGCGGCACCAGATCAAAAGGGATCAACCGCTCTTCGGCATCGGACTGTCCATAAACATTGAATGTGATACCGGTTCGGCGAAAGAACGCCTCGGCCTCGCCCGACTTTTTGGCAAGGCGCGTGTGATCCTGTTGGGCGAACCATGTGTCATAAGAGGCGTAAGGCGCGCGAACGCCACTTTGCGTGGACATTTCGCTGAAGTGCTTTGCACGTGTCGTCATGGGCTTAGCGTAAGGGGTTCGTGGCGATTGGCAATGGCCCAGATGATTTTGACACATCAGCGCGTCGCAAACGCCTAAAAATGCAGCACAATTTGGACCGGCGACCGACAACGTTTGAACCGTCACGCAAAAGACGTGATCCGCATTGCACCTGATGCAGGGCTGTCCTGCGCAAAGACCGCTTGCTCCGAATTTCCCAAATTGGTAATGAAACATAACCAATACGGGAATATTGCAATGCCGATCATCACCACCATCGACGACCTCAAACGGCTGCATAAGCGTCGCGCGCCCAAGATGTTTTATGATTATGCCGAAAGCGGCAGTTGGACAGAGCAGACCTTCCGCGAGAACACCTCTGACTTTGATCAAATCCGTCTGCGACAGCGCGTCGCCGTCGATATGACCAACCGGACAACTGCAAGCCAGATGATCGGCGAAGACGTCTCAATGCCGGTGGCGCTCGCCCCTGTTGGGCTGACCGGCATGCAATCCGCAGATGGAGAGATCAAGGCTGCCCGCGCCGCCGAAAAATTCGGCGTACCGTTCACGATTTCGACAATGTCGATCTGTTCAATCGAAGATGTCGCGGCGCATACCAAGGCCCCCTTCTGGTTCCAGCTTTACGTGATGCGGGACGAGGAATTCGTGGACAACATCATTGCACGGGCCAAGAACGCGGGCTGTTCCGCACTGGTGCTGACGCTTGATCTTCAAATTCTCGGCCAGCGGCACAAAGACCTCAAAAACGGGCTGACCGCGCCACCCAAGCTGACGCCCAAAACCCTACTTGATCTCTCGACCAAGTGGCGCTGGGGGCTTGAGATGCTGGGCACCCACCGCCGGACTTTTCGCAACATCGTCGGCCACGCCAAGTCGGTCGAGAATATGGCCAGCCTGCACAGTTGGACCGCTCAGCAATTTGACCCCAAACTGAACTGGGACACCGTCGCAAGACTGAAAGAGAAGTGGGGCGGCAAGCTGATCCTCAAGGGCATTCTGGACGTGGAAGACGCAAAGATGGCCGTCAAATGCGGGGCGGATGCCATTGTAGTCAGCAACCATGGCGGGCGGCAGCTTGACGGCGCGCTGTCGGCCATTCGGATGCTGCCCAGCATCGTCGCCGCCGTCGGCGACCAGATTGAGGTGCATATGGACAGCGGCATTCGCTCTGGCCAGGACGTGTTGAAAGCCCTCTCGCTTGGGGCCAAGGGCGTCTATATCGGACGCGCCTACATTTATGGGCTGGGGGCTATGGGTCAGGCTGGCGTCACCAAAGCGCTCGAAGTGATCCATGCAGAGTTGGACACGACGATGGCGCTCTGTGGCAAGCGCGACATCAAGGACATCGGGCGCGATATCCTTTTGGTCCCCGAGGATTTTGAGGGACGTTGGGCCTGATTTCAGCACGCGACGGCCCGGCGGGTTCTTCACCCCCATGCGTCTGCCGACCACTGACACACCGCGCAACAACCGCGGATTTTGCGCCGATCTCGCGGCCAGCCGAAGAAGTCCCATCTAGTCCTTTTGCCGCGCGATATAGGCCTGCGTCTTTTCGCCCTCATTGTGCAGCCAATTGACAAACCGTTGCAGCTGCGGCCGTACAGCGGCGGTCTTTCTGGTCCAGACCCGATAGGGTGCCGCTGCCTTTATCCCCATCTTGGCCGGGAACAATCGGACCAGAGACCCCCGGCTCAAGTCATCTTCACACAATGACAATCCGCATAACATGAAACCGACGGCGTTCTGCGTCGCCTCCAAGGCTAGCCGCGTGTTGCGAAATTTCTGACCTCTGTCCAAACCTGTCCGGCGTTTTCCGAATTGCTGGCACCAACTTTCCCATGTTGGCAAATCTGCGCGACCATGCACATGCACAAGGCCCACGCCTTCCAGCACATAATCAGCGTCATGACGGCCAATTCTCCACAAATTGGCCGGATTGCAGACTGGCACAAAGACATCCTCAAACAGCATTTCGCCCTCGCTTTGAGCGTCGCGTTCAATCCGAATATCGGGCGCGCCAACGCGGGACGGAACATCACCCTGCCCGTTAATACAAAACTGGATGTTGGGCTGCGCCGCGCGGAATGCCTTCAGACGTGGTGCAAGCCACAGTTCGGCAAAGTCCAGATCGGCCACGATATGAATCGCAGAGGCTTTTTGAAAGTTCAGACCATCGGTCACACGCTCAAGACACAAGAAGGCCGTTTGAAGATCATCCAGTACATCTTCCAGCTCTTGTGTCGGGCGCGTTCCCTTTCGTCCCCGCACAATAAGATCCAAGTCAAGAAAGTCTTCCAACGTCCGGATACGCTGGCCCAAAGCGGCGGGGGTGATAGACAGTTCCGCAGCCGCTTCGCTAAGTGATCCCTTGCGAAGCGCCAGTTCAAGCGCCTGCAATGAACGAAGGTGTGTTGTCGCCATCTTCCCTCCCGTCGCCAATAATTACTAAAGATTTTGTTTAACACGTCAAAGAAAATTGAATTTGGGCATTTCCCACCTGCTATGCAAACTGGGGCTACAGCGATTGAAGGGACAGAATATGTTGAAGAGATTTGTCATCGAACGGGGCATTGCCGGTATCGGCGACTTCACCGACACAGAATTTTGTGCAGCGGCTCGCGCCTCTAACACAGTGATTGGTGACATGAAGGACTTCGTCCAGTGGCAGCATTCTTACGTCGCTGACAACAAAACCTTCTGTGTCTACCTCGCCGAGAGCGAACAAGCGATCCGCGACCACGCAGAGAAATCAGGTTTTCCAGCGGATGTGATCACCGAGATCCACCAGATTATCGATCCACTCACTGGGAACGACTGACGGTCTGTCCAAACCTCAATTTTGGAGTAAACCACAATGAAGACGAAAAGAAACGCTGCGCTGGTCGCAGCGGCAGTCGGACTTTGCCTTGCAAGCACCGTCTTTGCCCAACCCATTGCCGACGGAATTCGGATCGAGCCAGTACGCTACGCAGAAGGCACCACGACCGAAGATAAAACGCTTGTCGCATCCGGCGCGCAATCCCTTGTTGTAAAAGTGCGCGACGCGACAAGTCGGTTCGCGGATGTCGCGACCGCCGAGGCCGAAGGTTATGGACCAATCCCTTGTGTCAGCGGCGCTGGCGGTGGTGCGATGGGCATCCATTATGTCAATCTGAAGTATCTGACCGAGGACGACAACACGCTCGATCTCGCCAAGCCAGAGGCGGTGATGTACGAACCCCAGCCAGACGGCAGCCTTGTTCTGCTTGGCGTCGAATACATCACGTTTGAGGGGCCAGCCTCACTTGAGGGGCATCTTCTGGACTTTCGCGGTTCGCCCAATCGCTACGGATTGGAGCCGTATTATGAACTCCACGTGTGGGCGCATCGCGAAAACCCTGCCGGCCCGTTTGTCGGGATGAACAGGGCGGTGTCATGTGAGTTTGCAGCCGGTTGATGCCAATGCGCCCGACCCGCCCTTGCCAACCCAATGCGGTCAGCTTTTGCGCCGGAATGCAGGCGCAGGCAGCGATTGTGTTGCACCTGTAGCGGGGCGGGCGCCTTTGATTTTGCCCTCCGGCGCGCGCCCACGGGCAGTAACGAACTGCGACTTTTAAAGCGTCCAAAAGCGTCCAAACCGGCCATTTCGAGCACCTCAAAATCGAATGTCCTACGGCATTCGATCTCTTGCCCCCAATTCCCACGAAAACCCCTTTTCAAAAGGCGATTATGCCCCTATAGGGGCGGTTCATCTGGGCCGCACACCCTTGGAGGGCGGCCCTCATTTTTGTTTTGGAGAAATACAATGGCTGACAAGATCCCAGATCTGCACGCCACTGCACGCGCGGGGACAGGCAAGGGGGCCGCCCGCCAAGCTCGCCGTGATGGCGACGTGCCGGGCATCGTTTATGGTGGTGGGGCAGACCCGCTTCCGATTTCGATCAACTTTAACAAGCTGCTGACGCGTCTGCGTCGTGGCCAGTTCATGTCGACGCTGTTCAACCTCAAGGTTGACGGTCACGATGATGTCCGCGTGATCTGCCGTGGCATCCAGCGCGACGTGGTCAAAGACCTGCCCACGCACATCGACCTGATGCGCCTCAAGCGCACCAGCCGGGTTAAGATCTTCATTCCGGTCGAATTCCTGAACGAAGACACCTGCCCCGGCCTGAAAAAGGGCGGCGTCCTGACGGTTGTACGTAACGAAGTAGAGCTGGAAGTGCTCGCAGGCGACATCCCTGACAGCATTCAGGTTGATCTGGGTGCATCCGAAATGGGCGACACCATTTCGATCAGCAATGTCACGCTGCCCGAAGGTGCAAAGCCGACGATCGACCGCGACTTCGTCATCGCCAACATCTCTGCACCACGCGCGGTTGTGGCTGATGATGCGGACGAAGGCGAAGAAGTCGCAGCTGACGAAGTGCCGACCACCGGCGACGAAGACGACGCAGCCGACGAATAAGTTTCGCGACTTGCGAATATCAGGGCCTCCGGTTTCCGGGGGCCCTTTTCTTTTGGCGGGGTCCAGACCGCCGCGATCTGGCGATGGCATATTCGGTTGCGCTCACCGGACGACGCTGTCCGCTCCGATGACAGACACCAAAATACTTCACGCCAAACAGAAACAGGGGCCGCCCCACGACGACCCCTGCCCTGTGTTCAAAGTGACTGCACCCGAACAAGCTGCATTTCGTTACTTCATCAGCAGACGCGCTTCGTGCTTTTTCAGCGCTTTGCGTGCCGCCTGATAGCCTTCAAGCCCTGTGGTCGTCGCCAGCTCTGGGAAGAGTTCAAAGATCTCGTTCCGCTGGCTATTGCCGATGCCCTTCAGGCTGTAATCGCCGGGCTGGAAGCTTTCGGTCCAGGCGCCGTTCGACAGGACGACTTCGTGACGCTCAAACATGAAGTGCACATAGGTCGTCTGCATCACGTTG
This sequence comes from uncultured Paracoccaceae bacterium, assembly GCA_947493335.1. Lineage (GTDB taxonomy): Bacteria > Pseudomonadota > Alphaproteobacteria > Rhodobacterales > Rhodobacteraceae > CANMYO01. The sequence goes on from CANLQO010000001.1 coordinate 1,336,827, forward strand.
ACCGCGTGGATACCCTCGGCCCCGGTCATGTGCTTGGCAGCGGCCAGAACTTCGCGCTCTTCAAAGTAAAGCTGCGTTTTCTCTGACGCGACCAGCACCCGGTGGTTCGGGGATACCAGCATGTCACGCTCTGGCAGTCCGCCACCCAGTGACCCAGCTTTGATCAGGATCGGCTTCAGGTGCGGGTTCGCCGCCAACTGCTTGCCGTTCATCGCCTTGTGACCGACCCAGGCGATTTCCTGAATGCCGTTGTCACGAGTGATGACCTTATCACCAACCTGCAGTTCCTCGACCAGACGCTCACCACGTGGTGTGGCAATCGTTGTGCCGGGCGTGAAGCAGGGGATCACGTTCTCGATTTCCGAGAATGTCATCGTGGTGCCGTCCATGAAGAACACCGTGCCCGCTTCGGGATCGCCGGGGACATATTCGATCCGCTCGACATTGCTGCCAGTCAGATCAAGCACGTCGATATCCGCGCCATCAGGGAACGTGCCGGATGGGGCATCCTCGCCTCCGACCACGACGTCACCGCCGTTGCCGCCAAGGAAGGTGTCGGCGCCCTGACCACCAAAGAGCTGGTCCTCGCCCTCGCCACCGGTGATGGTGTCGTTGTCGATACCGCCGTCGATCACATCATTGCCGGTGCCACCAAACAGCACGTCGGCATCGTCGCGACCAAAGATCGTGTCGTTGCCCGCGCCGCCAAAGACGGTGTCGATGTTGTTGCCGGGCAGCAGATCAACCGGGTTCCCGTCAGGATCGGTGTCCACAATGTCAAAGGTGTCATTGTCGAGACCGCCGTAAAGCACATCGTCGCCGTCGCCGCCTTCGATGATGTCCACGCCCTCGCCACCGATCACGGTGTCATTGCCGGTGCCTGCGTCAACGATATCGTTGTCGATACCGGCGTCGATCACGTCGCGACCACCGCCACCGTCGATGCTGTCCGCATCGTCGCCGGTTGTGATGACGTCGTCACCCAGACCACCAAAGACTGTGTCCTTGTCGTTGTCGGGGAACTGATCGGGATCGCCCAGACCCGGGTATGGGTTGTCAAAGGCCGGATCAGCATGGTTGCCGGTGTTGATGATGTCGTTGCCGTTGCCACCATCGACCACGTCAGAGCCTTCGCCACCAACAATGCTGTCGTTGCCAAAGCTGCCGTCGATGCTGTCGTCGCCGGTGCCACCGCGGATCGTGTCGTCACCGCTTGCACCATCCAGCGTGTCGTTGCCGGCATTGCCAAGGATCACGTCATTGCCGCTGCCGCCGTTGGCGACGTCGTCGCCCTCGCCGCCAACCACGCGGTCATTGCCCGCACCGGCCCACAGATCGTCGTCACCGTCGCCACCTTCCAGCAGATCGTCGCCGATGCCACCTTCCAGCTTGTCATTCCCTTCGCCGCCGAACAGCTCATCATTGCCAGCGTTGCCAAAGATCATGTCATCGCCGTCGTTGCCGCTGATGGTGTCGTCGCCATCATCGCCAACCAGACCATCATTGCCGACACCGCCGTCGATGGTGTCATTGCCGTCGCCGCCAAAGACCCGGTCATCGCCGTCGCCTGCATCAATGCTGTCGTTACCACCGAAGCCAAGGATCAGGTCATCATTGCCGGTGTCGCCGTCCAGGATCGCATCGTTGTTGTCAACCACGTCACCGTCGGCATCCACGTATGGGATGTCGGGGTTAATGATGTCATCGCCATCGGTGCCCTGCACGGTGCCGTCATTGATGCCACCCACGGTAAAGGTCGCCACAGCGGTGTCGAACCCGCCGTTCCCGTCAGAGATCGTGTACTCGACGCTTGTGGTCCGGGTGTCGTTCAGACCCAGATCATCAAATTCGCCATTGGCGTCAAAGTCGACCGTGCCGTCGGCGTTGATGGTGAACAGGCCACCATTGTCGCCTGCAACAGGCACACCCACACCGCTGTCAGGTGCACCCACACCCACAACAGTCAGCGTGTCGCCTTCGGGGTCGCTGTCCACACCGTCGCCGGTGTTGTCGGTCAGCACATTGCCGTCCACATCGCCTGCGGCCTCGTCAAAGTTGGCCACATAGTCGTTGCGGATCGCCGTTGGTGCGTCGTTGGTGCCGGTCACCGTGATGATGACTTCTGCGGTGTCCGTGCCGCCGTTCCCATCGTCAATCGTGTAGACAACCGTGGTTGTGGCTTCCTCGCCCTCGGCCAAGCCGTCAAACTCGCCGTTGGGATCAAAGCTGACCGAGCCATCGGGGTTGATCGTCACCAGACCGCCGTTGTCGCCCGCAACCGGAGTGCCGACGCCCGCCGGATCACCGTTCACTTCGGACACGGTCAGCGGATCATTCTCGGGATCGCTGTCGTTGCCAAGCACGTTGCCCAAATCGGACGGTGCGTCCTCATCTGCGGTGTACTCGTCCATCACGGCCACAGGCGCGTCGTTGGTGCCGGTCACAGTGATCACAACTTCTGCCGTGTCGGTGCCGCCGTTGCCGTCGTCGATGGTGTAGGTGACCGTGGTCGTAGCTTCTTCGCCATCAGCCAAGCCGTCAAACTCGCCGTTCGGGTCAAAGCTGACCGAGCCATCGGGGTTGATCGTGACCAGACCACCGTTGTCGCCCGCAACCGGAGTGCCGACGCCCGCCGGATCACCGTTTACTTCGGACACGGTCAGCGGATCGTTTTCGGGATCGCTGTCGTTGCCCAGCACGTTGCCCAAATCGGACGGTACGTCCTCATCTGCGGTGTACTCGTCCATCACGGCCACAGGCGCGTCGTTGGTGCCGGTCACTGTGACAGTCACTGTGGCCGTGTCCATGCCGCCGTTCCCGTCGCTCACCATATAGGTGATCGTGGTCTCAGCGGTCTCACCTTCGCCCAGTGCGTCAAAGTCGCCATTGGGGTCAAAGGTCACAGTGCCGTCAGCGTCGATGGTGATCAGGCCGCCATTGTCGCCAGCCGTGGGCTGACCAAGGTTGCCTTCGTCGCCACCCACTTTGAAGACCTGCAGCGGATCGCCGTCAGGGTCGCTGTCGTTGTCCAACACATTGCCGATCACACCTGCGGGGTCGTCTTCACCCGCGTCCAGCGCATCCATCTCGGCAACCGGGTCGTCATTGGTGCCGGTGACGGTGATCGTCACGGTCGCGGTCGACATCTCCCCCGACGGATCCTGTACCATGTAGGTGATGGTCGTCTCGGTTGTCTCGCCCTCGCCCAATGCGTCAAAGTCGCCGTTGGGATCAAAGGTCACCGTGCCGTCAGCCGCAATGGTGATCAGGCCACCACTGTCGCCTGCGGTCGGCTGGCCCAGGTTGGCTTCATCGCCGCCCACCTTGAACACCTCAAGCGTGTCGCCTTCGGGATCAGTGTCGTTGCCCAGCACATTGCCGATCACACCCGCGGGATCATCCTCGCCCGCGTCCAGATCGTCATCGACTGCGGTCGGACCATCGTTCACGCCGTTGATCTGGATCGTCAGCGTGGTCGTGGCGGTGCCGCCGTTGCCGTCTGCCACCGTGTAGGTGACCGAAGTTTCCGCGCTTTCACCCGGTGCCAGGCTTTCGAATTCGCCATTGGCCGAGAAATCGAACGAGCCGTCAGGGTTGATCACAAAGACGCCGCCATTGTCGCCCACAACAGGGTCGCCCACGTTGCCGTTAGGGGTGTTTACACCCACCACCGTCAGCGTGTCGCCATCGGGGTCGATGTCCAGCCCGGCGTTGTTGTCGCTTGGGTTGGTGATGACATTGCCGTCCACGTCGCCGTTGGTCTCGTCCTCGGTGACGATGTAGAGGTCGGGGCAGGCAATCGGGTCGTCATTGGTACCGTTGATAGTGAAGTTGACGGTCGCTGTGTCCGTCTCCCCATCGGGGTCGGTGATTGTGTAGGTGACAGAGGTTTGCGCGGTCTCGCCCGCACCCAATCCGTCAAACTCACCATTGGCGTCAAAGTCGATGGTGCCATCGGCATTGATCGTGAACAGACCGCCATTGCTGCCTGCCACCACGTTGCCAACATTACCCGCGGCACCATTCACGGCCACGACGTTCAGCGGATCGTTTTCGGGATCGCTGTCCGCACCTGCGCCGGTGTCGTCGGTGATCGCATTGCCATCGACGTCGCCTGCGGCTTCGTCCTGATCGACAATATAGCTGCTGTCTTCGGCGTTCGGACCATCGTTGACGCCGGTCACAGTGATCGTGACGGTTTCGGTGTCCATGCCGCCGTTCCCGTCGCTCACCATATAGGTGATCGTGGTCTCTGCGGTCTCACCTTCACCCAAGGCTTCAAAGTCGCCATTGGGGTCAAAGGTCACAGTGCCGTCAGCGTCGATGGTGATCAGGCCGCCATTGTCGCCAGCCGTCGGCTGACCAAGGTTGGCCTCATCGCCGCCCACCTTGAAGACCTGCAGCGGATCGCCATCGGGATCGCTGTCGTTGTCCAGCACGTTGCCGATCACGCCTGCGGGATCATCCTCGCCTGCGTCAAAGCCGTCGGCCTCGGCGTCGGGGCCGCGGTTGACCTCATCACCGATGATCTCTTCGATCTCAACGAAATCAAGGACTTCACCCGTCGGATTGCCGTCCGCGTCGACAAAGACGATCTGCCCGTCAATACCGTTGCCATTGCTGTCGGGGATCGGATCGCCAACACCGCCGGGCCCGGTCACATAGAATGGCCCCTGACCTGTCAGGTCCAGCACGTCGTAATCGTTGCCACCTGCGCCGCCGTCCACAGTGTCGCCTGCGCCGCCAAAGATCGTGTCGGCATCGTCGCCGCCAAAGATCTGGTCGTTGCCGGCACCACCGGTCAGCATATCGTCGCCGCCGTTGCCTTCGATGTAATCGTCGCCGTCACCGCCGTCGATCATGTCATCGCCGTCTTCCTGCACCATTGGCAGGGTAAAGGTGATGTCGGTCACCGCCACGGTGCCGGAATAGTCGCGCGCCGGGCCGTCATCGAGAACGATCCACAGATGCTGGATCGGACCTGCAATGGTCACACCCACATCCTGACCGGGGTTATCTTCACCCGGGCCTGGGTTGTTGGTCTGGGTGCCGGTGACCATATTGCCGTCAACCGCATGCACGCCGGTGTCCTCGAACTGAACCTCTACAAGGTTCCCGTCCGCGTCCTTCGCCATGATGGTGATCTTATCGAGCGCATCAACGTCCAGCAGAGTGAACTGCACATTTGTGACTTCCTGGTCGAAATGCAGATCCGCCGTTGTCGGATCGGTCACGTCCCAGTTCTTCAGCATGCCGTTTTCGACAAACCACTCTTTGCCCTGTGCATTCTGTGGCGTGTTGATCGAAACCGTCACGTCCTTTTCGCACTCGGTAAAGGTGGCAGAACCGTCAGAGCCCAGCACATCCCAGTCGATGGTAAAGTCGATCTCTTCCGCCGGACCGCCGTCACCGATCAGCGTGTCGTTGCCGCCACCGCCGTCGATCTTGTCGTCGCCGCCGCCGCCATAGATCGTGTCGTCGCCAGCCGCACCATTGTCATCCTTGTAAAGCTTGTCGCCATCAATGATGTCGTTGCCGCTGCCGCCAAAAATGGTGTCGCTGTCAGAGCCGCCGGACAGGGTGTCATCACCCATTTCGCCCGAAACAGTGTCCTGACCGTGACCACCATAGGCGCTGTCATCGCCCTTGCCGCCAAAGACAAGGTCGTTGTCAGCCGAGGCCCACAGGTTGTCATTCCCGGTGCCACCGTATAGCGTGTCGTCGCCGTATGATGTCTCCATCATATCGTTGCCGGCACCGCCGTAATATTCGTCGTTGCCGCGGTCAGCGCCGCCCATGTTGTCGTCGCCCGCGCCACCAAAGGCCAGATCATCGCCATCATTGCCAAAGATGCGGTCGTTGCCTTCACCGCCGTAGATTTCGTCGTTGTCCGCACCGCCGTCGATGTAATCGTCGCCCAGCTGGCCTTCGATATAATCCTCACCAGCACCGCCAAAGATTTGGTCAGCCGCGTCACCCTCGGTGCCGTCGAGCTTGTAGCAAAGGTTATCAATCGCGCCAGAGCCCGCAATGATAACCTCCATGCGTGACACGCCATCAACACCGATGTGCTGCGTCAACTGGCCATTGTCTGCGGTCGCCGCCGTGTCGATCTGACCGATCAGGTTGCCGTCGGCATCATAAAGCTTGATCCAGGCCCCATGCTCGATGTCCAGAAAGCCAAGGCTTTCGACGCTTGCAGGCGCATCAAAGTCAAAGATGAATGTCCCGCCGCCAGCATTGTCATCGGGATCGCTGCTGTCACCATCTTCCGAGATGATTAGAACATTGCCCAGATTACCTGTGGCAAGGTCGTGGTCGCCCCCTGTGGGATTGGCCGTGTCAAAGATCATGACCGGCTTGCCGTCTGTGCCGCTGGAAATGGTCACGCCGTTGCCAGCATATTGCCCGCCCACGACATCGCCTGCGCTCAGGTCGTTGAAGTCAAGCTTGCCGTCAAAAGATGGGCCACCGCCGATCAACATGTCGTCGCCGTCGCCGCCTTTGATTTCGTCGCTGTCGGCACCGCCAAAGACCATGTCGTTGCCGGACCCACCGCGCAGCACGTCATCACCTTCGCCACCATAGACCTTGTCGTCGCCGGTGCCTGCGCGCACGTCATCGTCGCCTTCGCCAGCCACAACCGTATCATTGCCGGCGCCTGCAACGACGATATCGTCCTGTGGGCCTTCGCCCGCAACGATCGCATCATTATTGTCGATCTTGTCGCCTTCAGGATCCTGATCGTAGTTCAGATCAATCAGGTCATCGCCACCGGTGCCCTCGACGGTTCCGTCCTTTTCATCGGGCGGGCAAATGCTCGCGCCATCGACAGATTGATTGGAATACCAGCCAGAGTAATTGTCGCCGGTGATCGCGGTGATTTCGATGCTGGAAATCTCCAGCCCGTCCAGCGAACCGTCATTCAACAGCTCGGTGACAAAAAGGTCGCCGTTGTCCTGCTGGATCAGGACCACTTCGACGTGCTTGACCGTACCATCCTTCAGCGTCACGGCCACAGTGCCGAGAAGGGTTGAATCTGTGTAGTTATGAACCGTACCGCCACCGGTGTTATAGCCGATGTAGTCGCAGGTATATTCGTTGTCGGACACGACACCATCATGTTCATGGTCGTAGATATCGACGGCCACGATCTGCAAGGTGTCGGAATCTGCGCTGACACCTGTCAGGGCGTGGCTGTGCTCAGCCTGATAGTCGTCTTCATAGGGGTCTACGTCTGCGAAATTGCCCAGATAGATCAGGTTCGTCATACTTTTTACTCCAGTGGCCGATGCGCAGGACGCACCTCAGTCGGTCATGCGACGCGATGCGCCGCACTGTATCGATGCAACACCTGTTGCACCGGCTCTTCGATCTGTTGTTAGGCAATTGCCACACACACACAGACACACGTTTGCGAAGCGAAGCGCTTCACACGGTCTCCCCAATCGACCGCAATGCCCCCCAGTCGGGCACGTTCGGCATACCTAATGAAGTCTTACCCTCAAAGGGAAAAATGTGCCGTTCAGCGTCACATCTGAGACAATCAGGCTCATTTTCGGAAATTGACGCAGCGTCAGAAACACAGGGATGATTGAGACAGTTTCCAAAATGGAAACAATCGACACCAAATTGTTTCTAGTTTTCGCAGAAAATAGGCCAAAAAACGCTTATCCCCGCGAATCTGACCTGCATTTGTTCCCCAAAGTGACCCAATGGGGCGGCGTTAACCCTGCTGCCCAGTTTGTGCCACGATTCCACATCTGCACCCCAATTTTGTTTCCAAGCGCCGATCAATCACACACCAATGGGGCGATGATCCGCGCAAAGGCGACAATCTTGGGCTGCGGATGGCGTCTCTGACCGCGATTCGGACAAGAATGAGGCAGGCGTTTTCAGAAGCTACTGGTGCCGATGGAGAGACTCGAACTCTCACGATGTTGCCATCGGGGGATTTTGAATCCCCTGCGTCTACCATTCCGCCACATCGGCCAGTGCGCGTGTCCTACGATCTGCCGCGCGCGGCGTCAACGCCTCATAGCTGGTTCGTTGAAAACGTGTCGCACTGGCTCATATCGCCGCTCTCGTACCCGCGCACGAACCAGCGTTGCCGCTGGGCAGAGGTGCCGTGGGTAAAGGTATGCGGCTGCACCGTACGGCCTGCGTTGCGCTGCAAGGTGTCATCGCCGATCTGCTTGGCCGCATTCACCGCCTCTTCCAGATCACCGCGCTCTAGTGAACGGAACTTTTCCTGTGCCTTGCGGGCCCAGATGCCCGAGAAGCAGTCAGCCTGAAGCTCGGTGCGCACAGACAGCTCATTGGATTGCGCCTCGCTCACCTGCGCGCGCAGCTGGTTCACCTGGCCCAGGATGCCGAGTTCATTTTGAACATGATGCGCGATCTCGTGCGCCACCACATAGGCGGCGGCAAAATCGCCGCGCGCGCCCAGCCGGTTCGCCATGGTCGTAAAGAACGCTGTGTCGAGGTAGGCGGTGTTATCCGCGGGGCAATAGAACGGCCCCGACGCGGCCGAGGCGCCGCCGCAGCCTGACTGCACCGCTCCCTTGAAAATCACCAATGTCGGTTCTGTATAGGGTACGCCCGCCTGCTGCGGCAGCAACTCGCCCCAAACCTCTTCGGTATCGGCCAGCACGACGGACACGAATTGCTCGGCTTCGCGGTCGGCCTCCGTGACCTCTGCGCTCTGGCTGCCGCCCTGCCCGCCCAGATCAACAAAGTTCGACGTGTCAAAGCCGAAATACCAGCCTGCCAGAAGGATCAGCACACCTGCGATCCCGCCAATGCCACCGACCGATCTTGCACCGCCGCCACGTCGTTGCACGTTGCGGCTGCCTCTGCGTCCTTGCCACTTCATACTGATACCCCCCACACTTTCGTGACAGGTTGCGCCAAATTGACCAGCCCCACAAGCTTGACCGCGCGCCGTCCCCGTGGCCTAAGGCGGAAAACCGCAAATCAATGGGCTCGTGCCATGATCCGCCGCCTTTACGACTGGACGCTCTCGCTTGCTGCATCGCCCCATGCGCTGTGGTTTCTGGCGCTGGTCTCCTTTGTGGAATCATCCTTCTTTCCGATCCCGCCCGATGTGCTGATGATCCCGATGATCATCGCCCGCCCCAGCCGCGCGTTCCTGATCGCGACCGTCTGCCTTGTGGCCTCGGTCCTTGGCGCGCTTCTGGGCTATTACATTGGCTATGGGCTGTTTGAATCCGTGGGCCGCCCGATCCTAGAGCTTTATGGCAAGGACGACAGCTTTGCCGAGATGTCGGCCACCTTCAATCAATACGGCGCATGGGCTGTGATCGTGGCTGGCGTGACCATGCTGCCATTCAAGGTCATCACCATTGCCTCGGGTGTGACCGGCCTGTCGCTGCCGGTCTTCATCGTCTCGTCCATCATCGCGCGGGCGATCCGGTTCTATCTTGTCGCATTACTCTTGTGGAAGTTTGGCGAACCGATCCGCGACTTCATCGAAAAGCGCCTGACCCTGATGTTCACGATCTTCTGCGTTGTGCTGATCGGCGGCTTTCTTGCGATTGGGTTCCTATGACACGCAACACGCTTGTTTTTCTCGCTACCGCAGGCTCTGTCGCGCTCATCGCGGGGGCCTTTGTGTTTCAGTTTCTGGGCTACCTGCCCTGTCAGATGTGCCACTGGCAGCGCTGGCCACATTACGCCGCCATCGTGATCGGCCTCGCCGCGCTTCAGATCGAGGGCCGCGTCTTGCCCGCTTTGGGCGCATTGGCCGCGGCCACCACCAGCGCTTTGGGTGTCTTTCACACCGGGGTCGAGCGGGACTGGTGGGAAGGCCCATCATCCTGCACCGGCGGCGGCAATGCACTCAGCGGCGATCTTTTGTCGCTCGATGGCCCGCAACTGATCATGTGCGATCAGGTGTCATGGGCGTTTCTGTCGCTCTCCATGCCCAGCTGGAACGCGCTTTTCTCAGCCGTGATTTGCATTCTCTGGATCATGGCTTACCGGCGGTCCTAAACTTCGCGCCGCATCTTACCGCCGGGTCGACAATAGCAGGCTCGTCTCGGACCTCGTAATTGCGTCAAGCGTGCGGATGCCGGACAGCACCCGGTCGAAATCCTCTAGCGTTTCGGTCCCGATCTCTGCAATCAGATCCCATGTGCCATTGGTCGAATGCACCGCCAGCACCGCGGGCATCACGCCCAACGCCTTTTGCACCCGTCCCGCACCCCGGCCTGCAATCTCCAGCATCATCAACCCGCGCACCGGCTGTGGGGCCACATCCGCGCGGGTCAGCACGGTAAAGCCCGCAATCTCTCCGCCTGCCTGCAGCCGGTCCAGCCGCGCCTTCACAGTGGCGCGTGTTACCCCCAACCCTTCGGCCAGCGCCGAAAGGCTCGCGCGGCCGTCTCGACGTAACATCGCGATCAGGCGACCATCCATTTCGTCCATATCTAATACTCACTTTGCGCAATCTGCGCACATTATGCGCAATTTGATGGCTTCGCGCACCCCCAATTTCGCGCAATCATCCCCTTATGACACATCATTGCATCCTCATTGGCGCCCCGATGGACGCCGGAAAGAAGCGCCGCGGTTGCCTCATGGGCCCCGACGCCTATCGCACCGCTGGCCTGGCCGATGCGATCACCGCCCTTGGCCACACCGTCACCGATATCGGCAACGTCACCCCCGTTGACGTCACCGTTGACCCGCCCAAAAACCCGGTGGTGCACAAGCTGGCCGAAAACGTGGGCTGGACCATCGCCCTTGCGGCCGCCGCCGAAGAACACGCACCCAACGGCATGCCAATCTTCATGGGCGGTGACCACGCGCTTGCCCTTGGCACCGTGGCGGGCATGGCCGCCCATCATGCCAAATCAGACCGCCCGTTCTTTGTGCTCTGGCTTGATGCCCATTCCGATATCAACACGCCGGAAACGACCGACAGCGGCAACCTGCACGGCACGCCCATCGGCTACGTCACAGAGCGCCCGGGGTTTGAGGCTTTCCCTCCGCTCAAAGCCCCCGTAGATCCCGCCAACATTTGCATGATCGGTCTGCGCTCAATTGATCCGCCTGAGCACCAGATGCTGCAAGAAATGGCCATCGACGTTGTCGACATGCGCATGATTGATGAGACCGGCATCGCCAAACCGCTGCAGGCCTTCCTCGATCGCGTCAAAGCGGCAAATGGCGTGCTGCACGTCTCGCTCGATGTGGATTTCCTTGACCCCTCCGTGGCCCCCGCCGTCGGCACAACCGTTCCGGGCGGCGCGACCGTGCGTGAAGGCCATCTGGTGATGGAAATGCTCTCGGACAGCGGCGTTGTCGGCTCGCTCGACCTTGTTGAGCTCAACCCCTTTCTGGATGAACGCGGCAAGACCGCATCCCTGATGGTTGACCTCACCGCCTCGCTCTTGGGTCGCCGCGTCTTTGACCGCCCAACGCGGAGCCATGGATGATCCGCAACGTCCTGCAAGCCCCTACCAGCGTAGTGATGATCCGGCCCCACGCCTTTCGACCCAACGCCGAAACCGCACGGGACAATGCCTTTCAGACCGATGCACCCGGCACCGCGCAGGACATCGCCGCGCAGGCGTTGGCAGAGTTTGACGCCAGCGTGGACCTGATCCGGCAACACGGCGTCACCGTCCATGTCTTTGACGACGACGGCAGCCGGGACACCCCCGACAGTGTCTTTCCCAACAACTGGTTTTCGACGCATCCGGGGGGTCTTGTCGGGATCTACCCGATGCACGCCACCAGCCGTCGGCGCGAGCGGCGCAGCGATGTGATCGACATGCTCAAATCGCACTACCGCGTGGAAACCGTCCACGACTTTTCCGGGCTGGAAGCGGACGGGCTGGCGCTCGAAGGCACCGGTGCGATGGTGCTCGACCACATTGGCCGCATGGCCTTTACCGTGACCTCTAACCGCGCGGACCCCATCGTGCTGGAACGGTTCTGCACCTATTTCGGCTATGAACCTATCGCCTTTGCTGCCGCTGATGCCGCAGGCACCGCCGTCTATCACACCAATGTGCTGATGTGCATCGCCACCGATTTCGCGCTCGTCGGTCTGTCGATGATCACTGACCCCACCCGCCGCGACGTGGTGGTGCAGCGGCTGCAAGACACAGGCCGCGATGTCATTGACCTGTCCGAGGCGCAGATCGGTGCCTTCGCCGGAAATGCCATCGAACTGACCGGGACCGCAGGCCGCGTCCTCGTCCTGTCACGAACCGCATACGACAGCCTGACACCAGCGCAGCGCGACATCATCAGCGCAAGCGCTGCACTCGTTCCCATCACCGTCCCCACCATCGAACACGCGGGCGGCTCGGCCCGCTGCATGATTGCGGGCGTCCACCTGACCCCCCGCCCAAACCGGAGCATCGGATGAACAAGATGACCACACTCACCCCTTCAAAACTCGCCTATGTCCCCTTCGTCTCCGTCGACAACATGATGCGGCTGATCCATCACATCGGCATCGGCCCAATGTTGCGGGACCTCACTGACGCGATCACCGAAGACTTCGCCCGATGGGAGCTTTTCGACAAAACCCCACGCATCGGCAGCCATTCGGACGTGGGCGTGATCGAACTGATGCCCACCTCGGACGGCGAGCTTTACGGTTTCAAATACGTCAACGGCCATCCCAAGAATATGAAGGAAGGCCTGCAAACCGTCACCGCGTTTGGCCTGCTTGCGGATGTCGATTCCGGCTATCCGGTGCTGCTGTCCGAGATGACGATGCTAACCGCCATGCGCACAGCCGCAATGTCCGCCGTCGCCACCAAGGCGCTCGCCCGGCCCGACAGCCGCGTCATGGCGATGATCGGCAATGGCGCGCAGTCCGAATTTCAATCCCTTGCCCTGCAGGCTGTCTGCGGCATCGACACCATCCGGCTTTATGACATCGACCCCGCCGCCACGGCCAAGGCGATGACGAACCTCGCCGGAACGGGCCTGACACTCGTCCCCTGCAAGACCATTGAAGAGGTGATCGAGGGTGCGGACGTCATCACCACCGCCACCGCTGACAAGGACATGCAGACCATCCTGACCGACAACCTTGTTGGCGCAGGCGTCCATATCAACGCCATCGGCGGTGACTGTCCGGGGAAGACAGAACTGCATCGCGACATCGTCGCGCGTTCAACCGTCTTTGTGGAATATCCACCACAAACCCGGATCGAGGGTGAGATCCAGCAGATGGACCCGGATCACCCCGTAACCGAACTTTGGCAAGTGTTAACGGGCGCAGCCACCGGACGGTCCTCGGCCAATGAGGTTACTCTTTTTGACGGCGTTGGTTTCGCGATCGAGGACTTTTCGGCTCTGCGTTATATTCATAACAAAATCAAAGGGACAGACTTCTATCTTGATCTTGATTTTGTGGCAGACCCGGATGATCCGCGTGACCTTTTTGGGATGCTCCAGCGCGCAGGTTAACGGCGGTTAAGAAACTGGTATGCACAGGTTGTGTATTGTTTGCGCATGGGATGCAGATGGATTGTGGATCCCACGCTCATAGTTAATCAGTGATAGGTGAACTCACCTGTCACATGCCGCCATTCACCCGGCCCGATCATCTTGCGATGGCAAAAACGCACCGAATGCAACGGCCCCTCAATCTCATCGCGCCAGAACGCGATGAACCCCAACAGCTTCGCGTGATCGGGGGCAAGGTCGTAATCCTGCCAGACGAACGTATTGATAACATGCGGAAAATCCGGCAGATGATAGAACATCTCTGCTGTGGTCAGCCCGTAGCCCTTCAACATCAGTTCGGTTTCTGTGGTCATGTGCCTGCTCCATACTTTTTGATGGCTTTGCAGAAAATTCAAACACAGACAGATTAATTGTCAATGAAAACAGCTTGTTATCGCTCTCCTCTTGTGGCTGCCAACGGCATGGGACATCGGGCATTGCACCCCATATCCGGTGTCTGATATGGTTTGACGAACAAAATATAGCAAACAGGCCACCAGCGTGAGTGACACTCCGGAAACCCCTGAAAACGATGAAGAAATGCCGCCAGAGCGCCCTGCATACGATGGGCCCACGGTTTCTATCATCGACGAAATGCGCACGTCCTATCTGGACTACGCCATGTCGGTCATCGTGTCCCGCGCCATTCCGGACCTGCGCGATGGCCTGAAGCCGGTGCACCGCCGCATCCTTTACGCGATGCACGAAACCGGAAATTCTCATGATAAATCATACCGTAAGTCGGCCCGGCCGGTGGGCGACGTCATGGGGAAATACCACCCGCATGGTGACTCTGCGATTTACGAGGCTCTGGTCCGAATGGCGCAGGATTTCTCCATGTCGCTGCCGCTTCTGGATGGTCAGGGCAACTTTGGTTCGATGGACGGCGATAACGCCGCCGCCATGCGCTATACCGAAGTCCGCATGGACAAACCGGCGGCTTACCTGCTGGCGGATATCGACAAGGACACGGTCGATTTTCAGGATAACTACGACGGCAAAGACCGTGAACCCACTGTTTTACCTGCACGTTTTCCCAACATGCTGGTCAATGGTGCCGGCGGTATTGCGGTCGGCATGGCCACCAATATCCCGCCCCATAATCTGGGCGAAGTAGTCAACGCAACCCTCGCCCTGATCGACGAACCGGACCTTTCCGTTGAACAATTGATCGAATATGTGCCCGGCCCTGATTTCCCAACCGGTGGCATCATGCTGGGCCGCTCTGGCGCGCGCAAAGCCTATCTTGAAGGCCGCGGCAGCGTCATCATGCGCGCCAAAACGCACACGGAAGAACTTCGTAAGGATCGCTGGGCTATTGTGATCACCGAGGTGCCCTATCAGGTCAACAAGGCCGCGATGATCGACAAGATCGCAGAGGCCGCCCGCGAAAAGCGGATCGAAGGCATCGCCCATGTGCAGGACGAATCTGACCGCAACGGCGTGCGGGTTGTCATCGAACTCAAGCGCGACGCCACCGCAGAAGTCGTTCTAAATCAACTGTTTCGCTTCACGCCGATGCAGACGAACTTTGCCTGTAACATGCTGGCGCTGAATGGGGGGCGGCCCGAGACGCTGACGCTGCGCGGGTTCCTGACCGCGTTCATCGACTTCCGCGAAGACGTGGTTGCCCGCCGCACGGCCTTTGAACTGCGCAAGGCGCGTGAACGGTCCCACATCCTGTGTGGTCTTGCCGTCGCGGTCAGCAACATTGATGAGGTCGTCAACACCATCCGCCAATCCGCTGATGCCGCAGAGGCCCGCGAAAAGCTGATGACGCGCCGCTGGCCTGCGGCAAGCATCCTTGATTACATCAAGTTGATCGACGATCCGACCCACACCGCCAATGACGATGGCACCTATAATCTGTCTGAAACGCAGGCCCGCGCGATCCTTGAGTTGCGGCTGCAACGCCTGACCCAGATCGGCGTCAAGGAAGTCACCGACGAACTTGAAGAATTGGCAGCTAAGATCAAGGAATACCTTGAAATTCTTGGCTCGCGTGACCGTATCATGCAGATCATCCGTGATGAGCTGAACGAGGTCAAAGAGCTGTTTGCCGTGCCACGCCGGACAGAGATCGTCGACTGGTCGGGCGACATGGAAGACGAAGACCTGATCGAGAAAGAGGACATGGTCGTCACCGTGACCTCTGGCGGTTACATCAAGCGCACCGCCCTGGCCGACTTCCGGGCGCAGCGGCGCGGTGGCAAAGGCCTCGCCTCGATGCAAACGAAGGAAGAGGATGTCGTCACGACCCTGTTCGTGGCCAATACCCACACCCAACTGTTGTTCTTCACCACCGAAGGCATGGTCTACAAGCTTAAGACCTGGCGCTTGCCGTTGGGGTCACGGACCGCAAAAGGCAAAGCCATCGTCAACATCCTGCCGATCCCGACAGGCGTGACGATTGCGGCCATCATGCCGGTCGACCGGCCAGAAGATGAATGGGACGACCTGCAAGTCGTCTTTGCCACATCTGCTGGAACTGTGCGCCGTAATGCCTTGTCCGACTTCACAAATGTGAAATCGAACGGCAAGATTGCGATGAAGTTTGAAGGCGAACATGAGGGCACGACCCTGATCAACGCGCGCATCGCATCCAACGATGATGACGTGATGTTGGTGACCAATTCAGGCCGTGCGATCCGCTTTCCGGCCACGGACGTGCGGGTCTTCAACTCTCGCGCCTCGGTCGGTGTGCGCGGCATCAAGCTGAATGGCGATGACAAGGTCGTTTCGATGTCGATCATCCGCCACTTTGATGCCGAAGCTGAAGAACGTGCTGCCTACCTCAAAATGCGCCGCGCAATGGCCGGGCTCGCTGATGATGCGGAAACCGACGACGACGAAGATGTCGTGGCCGGCGCGATCAGCCAGGAACGCTATGCCGAAATGTCGGCGGCGGAAAACCTTATCCTGACGATCACTTCAAAAGGATCCGGTAAGCTGTCGTCATCACATGATTATCCCGTTCGGGGTCGTGGTGGCATGGGCGTTGCGGCGATGGACAAGGCGATGCGCGGCGGGCCACTTGTGACGTCTTTCCCGGTCGAGATGTCCGACCAGATCATGCTTGTCACCTCTACCGGGCAATCCATTCGGGTCCCGATTGATGGGATCAGTTTCCGCAGCCGGGGTGCGGGCGGCGTTAAGGTCTTTGACACGGCAAAGGGCGAAGAGGTCGTCAGCGTTGCATGGATCGCGGATCAGGGTGACGAAGAAGCCACAGGGGATGCGCCAGAGGCATAATGCTGCGCGCATCCTGATGATTTGCTTGTCAGATTCTTGGTGAGCGCCTAAATTGGCCGCAAGGGACGCCAAAAGTCCCATGGAAAATTGAGGCGAGCAAATGTTCTATAAAGCAGCAATCGCTGCCGCTGCGATCGCAGTGGTCAGCACCCCCGTTTTTGCCCAGGGATTTACCGGGGGCGAATTGGGCATTGAATACAATACCTTCGTTGATGATTTCGACATTGATGGCGTGTCATACAACGGCGCGGTTGAATTTGCGATTAACCGCAATATCGGCTTTGGGCTCGACATCGACAAATTTGACATTGGCGATGGCGGATCTGACCCCCGTGTCACACTGCACGGCATCTATCACCTGAGTGATCGGGCCTCGGTCGGCGCGTTCTATTCAGAATCGCCCGGCGTTGACATCAGCAATGCGTCCTTCGGTATCGAAGGCGGAACCGCTCTTTTTGGCGGCGATGTGGGCGGCTACATCGGATCGCAAGAAGTTGGTGACGAAGATGTTCTGATCTTCGGTCTCGATTCCAAGACGCCGGTTTTCAACCAATTTGCGGTGTTCACGGATTTTGACCTTGTCGGCAATAACGATATTGCGGCCGCCACAAGTGAATTGGGCGTCAGCTATCAAATGCAGAACGGGCCAGAGTTCTATGGCCAATATGGTCGGTTGTCCGCTGCGACCGGTGGCGGGTCTGCCAGCACTGACTACATCGGCATCGGCGCGCGCATTACCTTTGGCGCCACCCGTGGCACAACATTTGAGGGGCGTTGACCCCTTTGCAAGATCGCTCATGCCCGCTAGATCACGGGCATGAGCAAAACACTGAACATCATTGGCGGCGGCATGGCCGGGTCAGAAGCCGCATGGCAGGCCGCGAACGCGGGCCTCAACGTCATCATCCACGAAATGCGCCCAAAGGTCGGCACCTTTGCCCACCGCACCGGCAATCTGGGCGAGATGGTGTGTTCAAACTCTTTTCGCTCTGACGATCATGAGCAAAACGCCGTGGGGCTTTTGCATTGGGAAATGCGGCAGGCCGGTGGGCTGATCATGGAGATGGCCACCAAGCACCGGTTGCCCGCCGGTGGTGCGCTGGCGGTTGACCGCGACCCATTTGCCGAAAGCGTGACCGCCGCGCTCAAGTCTCACCCGAATATCGCGGTGTCTTATGAAGAGGTGACAACCCTGCCCGATAACGGCCACTGGATCGTCGCCACTGGGCCACTCACCTCGGGCAATCTGGCAGAAGCAATCCGGGCGGAAACGGGTGCCGAACAACTCGCATTCTTTGATGCAATCGCACCCATCGTCTATTTCGACAGCGTCAACATGGACGTGGCCTGGATGCAGTCACGCTATGACAAGGGTGAGACCGAGGCAGAGCGCACCGCTTATCTGAATTGCCCGATGACCAAGGATCAGTATGAGGCCTTTATCGACGCGCTACTGGCCGCAGACAAAACCGAGTTCAAAGAGGGCGAGACCGCCAAGTATTTTGATGGCTGTCTCCCGATCGAGGTGATGGCGGAACGGGGGCGCGAAACGCTGCGCTTTGGCCCGATGAAACCCATCGGGCTGACAAACGCCCACGATCCTGACAACAAGGCCTACGCCGTCGTGCAATTGCGCCGCGACAATGCACTGGGGACGCTTTACAATATCGTGGGCTTTCAGACCAAGATGAAGTACGGCGCGCAAAAAGCTGTTTTCAATATGATTCCCGGGTTGGAGAAGGCAGAGTTTGCACGGTTGGGCGGGATTCACCGCAATACCTTCATCAATTCACCGACGCTGCTGGATGATGAAATGCGGCTACGTTCTCGGCCCAATATTCGGTTCGCCGGGCAAATCACCGGGGTTGAAGGCTATGTCGAAAGTGCCGCGATGGGACTGCTTGCGGGACGCATGGCCGTGGCAGAGCTGACCGGCGCAAGTCTGCCCGCTGTCCCCGAAACAACTGCCATGGGCGCGCTTGTGACCCATATCACTGGCGGTGCAGACGCCAAAACATTCCAGCCGATGAATGTGAACTTTGGCTTGTTCCCGCCGCTTGACGGCATGAAGGGCGGACGCAGGGGCCGCAAGGAACGCTACAAGGGCTACACCGATCGGGCGAAGGCCGATTGGGCCGCCTGGTTGGGGCAGATGGCGCTGGACGTGGCTTAAGCCCACAGTTTACGCTGACATCATGAGCGACAAAAAAGACGTGATGAAACCGCAGCTTTGGACGCCGCGCCCGGTTGAAGAAACCATGCAAGTCTACGCCGACTGGGCCGCAACCTATGACGCTGACGTTGGCAAGCGCGGCTATCATACGCCTGACAGGATCGCCGCCGCCCTGCCCGATTTTGCGGAAACGAAGACCCTGATGCTGGACTTTGGCTGCGGCACCGGCCTTTCGGGACTGGCATTGCGCGCCAAGGGGTACGACAGACTGCACGGCACGGATATTTCGCCTGAAATGCTGGCGCAGGCCGAAGCACGCGGCGTCTATGCCAAGACCTGGCTGTCAGAACCCGGTGCCTTAACCTTTGGCAAGGGCACTTATCCAGTTATCCTTGCCGTTGGCGTAATCAGCCTTGGTGCGGCCCCGGCTGACCTGCTTTCACCCCTTGTCGACAAGCTAGACACCGGCGGTCTTCTGGTTTTTTCCTATAACGATCCGACGCTTGCGGACCAAAGCTATATCAACGCGCTTGATGATGCCGTGGCCAGTGGCAGGGTTGAGGTCGCATTTCGTGAACACGGGGCCCACTTGGACGACGTTGGCATGGGGTCCGATGTGATCATCCTGCGCGCCCGGTGATCACCCGGTTCGCGCCATCGCCCACAGGGCCATTGCATCTGGGCCATGCCTATTCAGCCATGCTGGCCCACGACATGGCCAAGGCGTCGGGTGGTCGTTTTCTTTTGCGCATAGAAGACATCGATCAAAGCCGATCCCGCCCCGCGTGGGAGGATCAGATCTATCAGGATCTCACCTGGCTTGGGGTATCGTGGGAACAGCCTGTGATGCGGCAAAGTGACCGGTTGGACGCTTATCGCGCCACATTGGACAGGATGTGGAACGATGGGGTGCTTTACGCCTGCTCCTGCAACCGGGCCGACATCAAGGCCGCGGCCTTCGCGCCGCAAGAGGGCGTCAGCCTTGGCCCCGATGGCATCATCTACCCCGGCACCTGCCGCAACTTGCCAAATGACCACACCTCTTTGCCCAATGAGGCCGCCTTGCGTTTGGATTGGTCCAAAATACCGGTGGGAGCCTTTGAGGCCGGACAGGCGTTCTTTGAAGAGACCGGAGAACATGCAGGCCGCCATGTTGTGTCCTTGGACAAGCTCCGCAAACAGGTCGGGGACGTCGTCCTGTCTCGACGCGACATGGGCACATCCTATCACCTGTCCGTCGTCCTCGACGACGCAGAACAAGGGGTCACTCATGTGATCAGGGGGGCGGACTTGTTCGACGCCACCCAAATTCATGTGGGGTTACAGCAGGTTATGGGCCTGCCCACACCGGTCTACCATCATCACCGGCTCATCCGCGACGAAAACGGCAAGCGACTTGCTAAGCGTGACGATGCGCGCGCAATCGCGAAATACCGCGCCGAGGGCGCAACCCCTGCTGACATCAGGCGGTTGGTTGGGCTTCCTCCGGCAGAATGACCTCTGAGCCGTCTTTCACCTCGGTGAAAAAGCAAGTCCGCCGTCCCGTGTGGCAGGCCGCGCCTTCTTGCACGACCTCCAGCAGGATGCAGTCCCTGTCGCAGTCAATGCGAAAATCAACCAGCGCCTGAGTGTGCCCCGAGGTCGCCCCTTTGACCCAGAATTCCTGCCGGGATCGCGACCAATAGGTCACCTGCTTCGTTTCCAGCGTGCGGGCGACGGCCTCTGCGTTCATCCAGGCCATCATCAGCACTTCGCCGGAATTTGCATCCTGCGCAATCGCGGGGATCAACCCGTTTGCATCATACTTCAGTGTCGCAGGATCAAATGACATGGCATTCCCTTTGCAATGGATCGCGTTGGCCCTATCTAGGGGGGGCAAAGCAAAAGGGCAAACCCGTGTCGAACGATGCTGATCTGATGAAGCTATATTCCCAGCGCATTCTGGCGCTGGCGGCGGATTTGCCCCATGCCGCGCGGCTCGAAGATCCGGATGCGAGTTGCAAAAAGCGGTCTCCGCTTTGCGGATCTACGGTGACGGTTGATCTGATGCTGGATGGCGACCGGGTGACCGGGTTCGGACAGGATGTAAAAGCCTGTGCTTTGGGGCAAGCGGCAGCCTCTGTCATCGGATCCCAGGTGATTGGACTTGACCGCGCGGTAATCGCCAAAGGCCGCGACCAGTTACAGGCCATGCTCAAGGCCGATGGCCCGGTGCCCGACGCGCCCTTTGACGGGTTGGAAGTGCTGGCGCCAGCGCGGGACTACAAGAACCGTCATGCCTCCATCATGTTAGCGTTCGAGGCGACGCTTGGCGCCATGGATCAGGCAAAGGTCGCAGGCTAACCCCCTCCCCTCAAAGAAAAAACCGCCGCACATCCGGGACGGGATGGCGGCGGTAGGAAGTGCATCCGGTGGGTCGGGCTTCTGACGTCGGGCAGGCAAACCCAGGGTCAGAAAGTGGACAGGCAGGTCATTCGTTCAATGCGTTGTGGGACAGTGCAAGGACGACACCCGAGGCCGGATGCAAGGCAGGTCAGAATGCCCCGGGCAAGGACAGACCGACAAACAACATGACGATCAAGGCAACAGCACCCAAAGCGTCGGCGATCAGTGTGTCATGTGCATTGACGATGACGTTCTTGATATCCTTGGCCATGTGGGTGTCTCCTGCTTCGGTTCGTTTTGTTGCCCCTTTGTTCTCATATGGTTAATGAACTGTAAAGAACTTTTTGAGAACATTTGTGAACAAAATGTTCCGGCGGGATCTAACCCACTGATAACAAACGAATCGCGCGATCCTGTTCCATCAACCAAAGCAGGGCACGCACGGCCTGCCCGCGCGCGGTGCTGAGCGCCGGATCATCATGCAACAGCTTGCGCGCATCCGACTGGGCCAATTGCATCAGCGCGGTCTGCCGTTCCAGATCGGCGATGCGAAAGCGTGGCAGACCCGATTGCGCGGTGCCGATCACATCGCCAGCACCCCGCATGGCAAGGTCTTCTTCAGATATGCGAAACCCATCCTCGGTTTCACGCAGGATTTCCAACCGCCTCCGGCCATTCTCGGTCAGCGGGGCCTGATACATCAGCAGACAGGTCGAGGCAGCCGCCCCCCGTCCAACACGCCCCCGCAGCTGGTGCAATTGTGCCAGCCCAAACGACTCCGCCCGTTCGATCAGCATGATTGAGGCATTGGGCACGTTCACACCCACCTCAATCACGGTTGTGGCCACCAGCACGTTGGTCTGCCCTGCCACGAACTTTGCCATCGCAGCGTCTTTCTCTGCAGGCGGCATCTGGCCATGCACGAGCCCCACCTGCCCCTCGCCAAAGACCGCGCGCAACCGCTTGAAGCGTTCCTCGGCCGCGGTCATGTCACTGACTTCGCTTTCTTCGACCAACGGGCAGACCCAATAGGCCTGCCGCCCCTCTGCCACCGCGCTTTGAAGCTTGGCAATCACCTCATCCATGCGCTCGGTTGAGACAAGCGCGGTCTGCACCGGTGTCCGTCCGGGCGGTTTTTCATCCAACACACTGACATCCATATCGCCGTATTGCGCCAGCGACAGCGAACGGGGGATCGGCGTGGCGGTCATCACCAGTACATCCACGGCCTGCCCCTTGGCCCCCAGTTCCATGCGTTGGGCCACGCCAAAGCGGTGCTGTTCGTCGATGACGGCCAGCCGCAAATCCGCAAACGCCACATCCTTTTGAAACACGGCATGGGTGCCCACGAGGATCTGGATGTCCCCGCGTGCAAGCGCGTCAAGTTTCGCCTGTCGCTCACCGCCCTTGTCGCGGCCCGTCAACAGTTCCAGCACAACGCCGGCTGCTTCGGCCAGTGGCCGCAATCCTTCCAAATGTTGCCGCGCGAGGATTTCTGTGGGGGCCATCATCACGCCCTGCCCGCCCGCCTCGACCACGGTCAAAAGCGCCATCAACGCCACAAAGGTCTTACCCGATCCCACGTCGCCCTGCAGCAGGCGGTTCATGCGCAGGTCTGTCCCCAGATCGGCTGCGATTTCCTGAACGGCGCGTGTCTGAGCGCCCGTGGGCGCAAACTCCAATGCGGCCAACACCTTGGCCCGCAATGCCCCGTCACCGGCCGAGGCGCGTCCCGGTTTTTGCCGGACCTGCGCCCGCGCCAATGCCAGCGTCACTTGATGGGCAAACAGCTCATCATAGGCCAGCCGCGCGCGGGCCGGATCATGCGGCGCAAGTGCCGTGGCCGCCGCCGGCGTGTGCGCCGCCTCAAGCGCCGCATGCCAATCTGGCCAGCCCTCTTTCGTCTTGAGCGATGGATCAATCCATTCCGCCAAATCAGGCGCGCGGCTCAGCGCGTCCCGCGTGGCTTTCCACATCAGGCGCTGCGTCACGCCTGCGGTCAGCGGGTAGATCGGTTCATAGGGCGGGATTTCGTCGGCCTGCGCGGTGGGCACCATGTAGTCAGGATGCACCATCTGCGCGATGCCATCGAAAAGTTCGAGTTTCCCCGACACGATCCGCTTTTGCCCAGTTGGCAATTGCCGCTGCACGTAATCGCCACGCGCGTGAAAAAACACCAATTGAAATGAGGTGTCATCGTCCGAGACGTTGACACGGTAGGGCCGCCCGCGCTGCTTGGGCGGAATGTGATCGTGGATCGTCACCTCGACCGTCAGCGTCGCGGGTGGGACCACCTCTTTGATGCTGCCGCGCCGATGCCGGTCAACCCCGCCCATGGGCAGGGTCATCAACAGATCGCGTGGCTTGGTAATCGCGATGTGTTCAAGGTTCTGTGCGGTTTTGGGGCCGACACCATCCAACGCGGTGATATCCGCAAAAAGCGGAAAAAGGATCTCCGGCCTGCCGGTCATGCATCACCGATCAGCGTCAGCCAGCCATCTTCGTCGATTGTTTCAATCCCAAGGTCCGCGGCTTTCTTGGCCTTGGACCCTGCCCCCGGCCCGGCCACCAGAATGTCGGTCTTGGCGCTGACAGAGCCCGACACCTTTGCGCCCAGACTTTCGGCGCGAGCCTTGGCCTCGGCCCGGGTCATCTTTTCCAGCGTGCCGGTAAAGACGACCGTTTTGCCCGCCACCGGGCTGCCATCGGTGGCAGGGGCGGCCACATCCTGCACATCAAGTTCGGCGATCAGCGCATCGATGCTGGCGCGTTCGGCGGGCTGTTGCATGGTGGTGATCACGCTGGTTGCCATCACCGCACCGACGCCGTCGATACTGTTGAGGTCGTCCCATGCGGCCCCTTCGCCGATCTGTGCGGCATCCATCGCGTCTGCAAATTGGGCCCAGGACCCGTAGTGCCGGGCTAGCACGGCGGCACCACTTTCGCCTACATGCCGGATGCCAAGTGAAAAGAGCACGCGGTTCAGCGCAATCTTGCGCCGTTCATCAATCGCATAAAAAAGGTTTGAGACCGACGTCTCGCCCCAGCCATCGCGGTTTTTTAGCTTGGTCAGATTTGCCTCATCCCGCGCAGCCAGTGTGAAGATGTCGGCGGGTTGTTTTACTGACAGATCGGCATCGTGATAAAATGCCTCCACTTGTTTGGCACCAAGCCCCTCGATGTCAAATGCAGCACGGCCAACGAAATGTTTCAGTTTTTCAACCGCTTGCGCCGGACAGATCAGGCCACCAGTGCAACGACGGACGGCGTCACCCTCTTCCCGGATTGCGGCGGAACCACATTCAGGACAGACATCGGGAAAGACATAAGGCACGGCGCCATCGGGTCGTTTGGACAGGTCCACATCCTTGATCTTGGGGATCACGTCGCCCGCGCGATAAACCTGGACCCAATCACCAATACGCAGGTCGCGCCCCTCGCGGATCGGTGTGCCATCCCCCCCGATGCCAGCGATGTAATCTTCGTTATGCAGGGTTGCGTTGCTGACCACGACACCGCCCACAGTGACAGGATCAAGCCGCGCGACGGGTGAAATCGCGCCGGTACGCCCAACCTGGATGTCGATATCGCGCAGCCGGGTCCAGGCGAGTTCAGCAGGAAATTTATGCGCAATCGCCCAACGTGGCGTGGTCGAGCGAAAGCCAAGACGTCTTTGCAAAGCTAGATCATCGACTTTGTACACGACCCCATCGATGTCATAGCCAAGACCCGCGCGCTGCTGTTCGATCTGCTTGTAGTGCGCGATCAGTTCTGCCGGGCCGTCACACACCTGCGTCAGGGGGTTGGTGCTGAACCCCCAATCCGCGAGCCGCGCAATCGCGCCCGATTGCGTTTCGGCAATGGCGGATGACACCTCGCCCCATGCATAGGCAAAGAACTTCAGGGGTCGGGCGGCTGTGATGCTGGCATCCAACTGCCGCAAGGAACCGGCAGCAGCGTTGCGCGGATTTGCAAAGGTCTTGCCGCCGCTTTCGTTTTGTCGTTCGTTCAGCGCTGCAAAATCTGCGTGCGCCATATAGACTTCCCCCCGCACTTCGAGCACGGCAGGTGCATCGGTCAGGGTTTGCGGCACGTCCGCAATCGTCAGTGCGTTCTGGGTGACATTTTCCCCGGTTTCGCCATCGCCACGCGTTGCCGCCTGTTTCAACCGGCCGTCTTCATAGCGCAGCGACAGTGAGAGCCCATCGATCTTGGGTTCTGCGGTGTAGTTGAGCGGTGCATCGGCCCCCAGTCCCAGAAACTTGCGAATCTGGTCATCAAAGTCCTGTACGTCGTCATCATCAAAGGCATTGGCCAGCGACAACATCCGCACAGCATGGGTGATCTTGCCGAAACCATCAGCGACGGCCGCACCAACCTGATCGCTGGGGCTGTCGCTGCGCTTGAGGTCGGGAAACTGTGCCTCAATCGCGGCATTCAGGCGCTTGAGGCGATCGTAGTCCGCGTCCGAAAGCGCTGGCGCATCCGCGGTGTGGTAGTCCAGATTGGCCTGTCCCAGGACTTGGGCCAAGGATAGCAACAGGTGTGCGGCTTCATCTGGAGCCAAGTCGTCGGGCCGAAGGCCCGGATCAATCCCGGCGATTTGCCCCGCGATATCAACGTGTCTGTCCGCCACCAGTGACCCCTTTGTGTGGTTCTGCCGGTAACACCCGGCCCCATTTGGTTTTAGGCGCTGTCAGATGGGGGGTCCAGTCGCAAGAACGGCGACCCCATTTACGGGACCGCCGTTTGATGCACTTGAGTGAGGGAGGGGCCGGGCTTATGCGCCGAGTGCAATCTTTTCGTCTGCGACAACCGGATCAGGATCACGCAGTACGTAACCACGCCCCCAAACCGTTTCGATAAAGCTGTCGCCGCCGGTCGCTTCATTCAGCTTCTTGCGAAGCTTGCAGATAAAGACGTCGATGATTTTCAGTTCCGGTTCATCCATGCCACCGTAAAGATGGTTAAGGAACATTTCCTTGGTCAGG
This sequence comes from uncultured Paracoccaceae bacterium, assembly GCA_947493335.1. GTDB lineage: Bacteria > Pseudomonadota > Alphaproteobacteria > Rhodobacterales > Rhodobacteraceae > CANMYO01. The sequence continues at coordinate 1,363,125 of CANLQO010000001.1, forward strand.
GTCGTGCCCTTGCGCAGGCTGAGAAGTTCGAGCATCTGATATTCCTTGCCGGTCAGATGCACGGTCTGCCCTTCCACCTCAACCGTCTTGGCGTCCAGATTGACTGCGACAGAGCCGGTCTTGATGATCGATTGCGCGTGACCTTTGGACCGGCGGATGATGGCGTGAATGCGGGCGACAAGTTCTTCACGATGGAATGGCTTTGTCAGGTAATCATCAGCCCCGAAGCCAAAGCCCTTCAGCTTGCTTTCGGTATCGTCGGCACCGGAGAGAATCAGGATCGGTGTATCAATCCGCGCCAGACGAAGCTGTCGCAACACCTCATGCCCGGTCATATCGGGCAGATTGATATCGAGGAGGATAAGATCGTAGTCGTAGAGTTTCGCCAGGTCGATGCCTTCTTCCCCCAGATCGGTGGAATAAACATTGAGATTGGCATGACTTAGCATCAATTCGATGCTTTTGGCTGTGGTTGGATCGTCTTCGACCAGCAATACGCGCATTTCGCTATCTCCGCATGAAATCGTCAGATCAACCTAAACCTTGAATGGTTAATCACCCGTTACCGGCTGCGAAAATTATGGCGACTCATCTTAAGGTTGTCTATAGCGTTGTATCGCTGTCGTCTTAAGAGCATCACGCCCGTGGTTTTGCACCGCACTTTCCCACTCATGAAATTCATCCTCAGACAGGGCGTACATCTCGAGCGCGGCTTCGCGCGTCAACAACCCCGACAGCACCGCCATCACAACCGCTTCTTTGCGGGACGCCACCCATCTGCGGGTCTTGGGCGAAGGAAGATCCGCCCGGGTCAGAATATTGCCATCGGGCAGCGTCACTGAACGCGGCCCATCAATCTTGCGCAGATACATTTTTCGCGCCTTTCCTACCTACTTTGGCCCTACATGACGCAAATCGCTTAATGACTGGTGTAAGCCACGGGTTGGAAGTATGTCGCATTTTCCTATATTTGCTGATCAATCCTCCTGAAGGTTCATCAATGCCGCTCGATCCTGCCCTCAATTCGCTTGGTTTCGCCAAACCACCGTCAGAAACGCGAGTCGTCGTGGCAATGTCAGGTGGCGTCGACAGCTCGGTCGTGGCGGCAATGCTGGCCGAGCAGGGCTATGACGTCGTGGGTGTGACCTTGCAGCTTTATGACCACGGTGCGGCGCTGGCCAAGAAAGGTGCTTGTTGCGCTGGTCGCGACATCCATGACGCGCGGCGCGTGGCAGAAGAGATGGGGTTCCCCCACTACGTGCTGGACTACGAAAACACCTTTAAAGAGGCGGTGATCGACGAATTCGCCGACAGTTATCTTGCTGGTGCCACACCGGTGCCCTGCATCCGATGCAACGAGAGGGTGAAGTTCAAGGACCTCCTGGAAACAGCCCGTGATCTTGACGCAGACTGCATGGCGACGGGACATTACATTCAGCGCATGATGGGTGATGCGGGTGCGGAACTGCACTGCGCGGCCGACCCCACCAAGGACCAAAGCTATTTCCTGTTCTCGACCACACAGGAACAATTGGACTACCTGCGGTTTCCGTTGGGCCATCACCCATCCAAAGAAGAAACCCGCAAGCTGGCCGCGAAATACGGGCTTAGCGTTGCCGACAAACCTGACAGTCAGGACATCTGCTTTGTGCCCAACGGCAACTACGCCGCGGTCATCGAAAAGTTGCGCCCCGGTGCCGCCGAACCGGGTGACATTGTGGACGTGGACGGCAACGTCTTGGGCAACCACCACGGGGTGATCCATTACACCATCGGCCAGCGGCGGGGGCTTGGCATCGGCGGGCTGTCCGACCCGCTTTATGTGGTAAAGCTCGACGTCGATGCAAAGCAGGTCATTGTTGGCCCCAAATCCATGCTGGCCACCCGACGCGTGCCGCTGCGCGAGATCAACTGGATCGGGGATGGTGGCTTCTTGGCGGGCGGCGCACGGCAAATTGCCGTGAAGGTCCGCTCCACCCGGCCACCGACCGATGCAATCTTGCGCCCGATCTCGGATACCGAGGCCGAGGTGGAGTTGCTGGTCGCCGAAGAAGGCGTAAGCCCCGGTCAGGCCTGTGTGTTCTATGACCCCGACAGCACCCGCGTTCTGGGTGGCGGCTGGATCTGGCGCGGCTACTAGGGCGGATTGGTCCAGACCGGCGGCGTATCGAATTCATCGCGCCACACGACGTAAGCCATGACAGGATTGGCGTGCGTCGTCAGAGCATGCGGACGATGGCCCGGATGAAACGATGCATCGCCCGGCTGCAGCGTCCGGCTCTCTTGTCCTTCCAAATGAAATTCGGCCTCGCCTGCCAAAACCACATAAATCTCATCCGCTGGGTGATGATGCCACGGGTAGTGCAGGCCCGGCGGCTGATAGACAACAAAGCTGCGAATCTGTGCGCTTAAAAATGGCGCGTCGCGGCCAATGACTTCGTAACAGCCGAAGCGCGCCATGAAGTCCGCGCCAATAGCCGTGTCTTTATAGGTTTCGCGCCACATCACATGCGGCGTGGCGGCCACAAGGGCATCGCGCAACGCGATATAGTCGTCAGTGTGCAGCGAGCGGTCTGCCTGCATCAGCTTTGCTGCTGGGACCATGTGAGGTTTCACGGGCCCAGACACGACATCCGTTGGCGCCGGGCAAAACGCTGCCAGTTCCGCATGGGTGCGGTGCAAATCCATGGCGGCATTCAAAAGCGCTTGCATCACGCCCCTCCTCTTTGCTGCAATCAGGGTCATGAATGCCCCCTGCCCGTGCTGGCCCGTCGCCGACACGTTCAGGTCGCATTGAGGTGATTGATGCCGCTTAATGACAGCGCGCAGCGGCCAGATCGGCTACTCATGGGGAAACGACAGCTTTGAGGGTCCGATGAAAGATTATTGGCAGAATTACATTGATGGCGCATGGGTCGATGGTGGTGCGGGGCGTATCGACGTGATCAACCCCGGTACGGGGGCGACACTGACAACGCATGCGCTTGCAGATGCCATTGACGTGGACCGCGCAGTCATGGTCGCGCGCCGGGTCCATCTGTCTGGTGCCCTGTCTGATCTGCGCCCGGTGGAACGGGGCCGCATGGTGCAGGCCATGGGGCGCTACCTGCTGGACCATATCGACGAAATCGCCCCGGTGCTGACCCTCGAACAGGGCAAACCGCTCTGGGAGGCCGAGATCGAGGTCAAGGGTGCGGCGCGCTACTTCGAATACTACGGCAATCAGGCCGAAACGGTCGAAGGCCGTTCGATCCCATTGGGTGCGGGGTATTTCGACTTTACCACCCATGAACCCTTTGGCGTCTCGGCCCAGATCATCCCGTGGAACTATCCGCTTGAGATGACGGCCCGGTCATTGTCCGCCGCCTTGGCCACCGGCAACACGGTGGTGATCAAAACGCCCGAGATGACGCCGCTGACCAACGCCTGGTTTGCCCATGCGGCAGAGGCAGTGGGCCTCCCCAAGGGGGCGGTTAATATTCTGTGTGGTTTGGGCCATGAAGCCGGTGCGGCCCTGTCATCGCACCTGCATGTGAACCAGATCGTCTTTACCGGCTCTGTTGCGACCGGCATCGCGATCTCTACCGCCGCAGCGGCCAATGTGGTGCCCTGCGTGTTGGAACTGGGCGGTAAGTCAGCGGCCATCGTACACGATGACGCCGATCTTGACGCGTTTGAGAACGACGTGCGCTGGGGCATCTATTTCAATGCCGGGCAGGTCTGTTCGGCCATGTCCCGCGTGATTGTGCACGAAAGCCGCCATGATGAACTGGTAGAGCGCGTGGCAGGCGTGGCCAAATCGCTCTCTGTCGGGCCCGGAATTGAGCGTACGGAATTTGGCGCCAACATGGGTGCTATGGTGTCCGAGGGGCAGCGCGACCGCGCGGCGGGCATGATCTTAGATGCGCAGGCGGCAGGCGCGACCGTGGTGACGGGCGGACGCAAGATGAACATCCCCGGAGCCTTTCTGGAACCCACCGTGCTGGCCGATGTGACACCCGAGATGACAATCGCCAATGAAGAGGTCTTTGGCCCGGTCCTGTCGGTCCTGAAATTCAAGGAAGACGCGCAGGCGCTCCAGATCGCCAACGGCACGCCTTATGGGCTGGTCGGCGGCGTCTTTACCCGCGACATCGACCGCGCCACCCGTGCCGCACGCGAAATCCGCGCCGGTCAGGTCTTCGTCAACGAATGGTTTGCAGGCGGGGTTGAGACGCCCTTTGGCGGTTACGGCAAATCCGGCTATGGCCGCGAAAAGGGCCGTGAAGCGCTGTGGAACTATGTGCAGACGAAAAACGTAGCGATCAAGTTACGGGGGTAAGTGGCAGAATTCGGGACGTCGCGACGGATTGCTGACCGATCCGGGGCGGGTTTGGGTGGCTGGATTGGACGGTTGGCGGGACTTTCTTGCCGTTCGCCGCGACTGCGCCAATGACCGCTTCTGGAAAGGGTGGAAAAACAGTAAGTGTAGGAAACAACGTAGATGCCGCTTCCGTTCAGCGGCAAAAATTGTTGAGGTTAGTCATGATTTTGGAGGTTGAAAAACAAGCACCACTATTGGTGGATAGTTTTTCGAAAGTTGAAAGAGCCCTTCGTAAATTGAAGAGTTACGGGCCAATTTCATTCGCGTCTCTCGCCGCCAAAGACGGCAGCTACGTTCAGGTCGCTGGCGGGCGAGTAACTTGTATTGTTGAGCACCGACCTTCAAATTCAAAGACTCTATCTAGAGCATACTTAGCCGAAAAACGGGCACCTTTTGACGGCATCCAAACACTGATTTGTGGAGCAGGACACATTCAAATGATGCCTGATGAAATCCTGTTTATTGATGATGTCATAGCGGTATTTGAAGCGTTTTATCTCGGTGAGGAATTCCCGAGAAATGTTCTCTGGCGCGAGGCATTGGTTCTGAAGCAGTAGTTGCCGACAAGGCGTCCACCTACCTCTAAAAGCGCAGCAACTAGAAGACATTGGCAATGCTTGCAGCTCCATACACTTTGGGCTCAGACCGAACATTGCTGCCCACCCATATTTCCCCGGCCCGGCGCTTGTTTCGGGCGGCGCGTTCAAGACTCGTCAGACCTCGTCTCGCACCAGACGTCGCACAAGCGTTGCACTCAATGCCACAGAAACCCGGCAAAAGTCCTTTGCCCTCTGGACCTTGCACATCCGTCACATTACCCACGCAGCCATGATTTACGAAACCGCATCCGACTGGCGCAACGCCCCGCAAAAACGCGTGCTTTTGTTCGCGATGTCGGGGCTTGGCAAAACGCATCTGTCCAACATGCTGCGCGCCACGGGTGACTGGTTTCACTATTCCATCGATTACCGCATCGGCACCCGCTACATGGGCGAGCATATTGCTGACAACGCCAAGCGTGAGGCGATGAAGGTGCCTTTCCTGCGCGACCTTCTGCGCTCTGACAGCATCTACATCGGCTCTAACATCTCGTTCAACGATCTGCGCCCGATGTCGTCTTATCTGGGCAAGCCCGGCGATCCCGACAAAGGTGGCCTGCCGTGGGATGAATATACGCGGCGTCAGGACCAGTTTCAGGCCGCCGAAGTGGCCGCCTTGATGGACACAAGCCACTTCATCGACCGCAGCCATGACCTTTACCAATACCCGCATTTTGTCTGCGACACAGGCGGGTCGATCTGTGAATGGGTCGACGCAGATAACCCCAATGACCCGATCCTCACCGAACTGTCTTCCAAAACCCTGATGGTCTGGATTGAAGGCACCGACGCCCATACCGCTGAACTGGTCCGCCGCTTCGACAAGGAACCCAAGCCGATGTCTTATGACCCGGCGTTCCTCTTGGCGACATGGCAGGCCTATCTGGCAGAGTTCGGCGTCGCGCCGGACAAGGTTGACCCCGATGACTTTATCCGCTGGGCCTTTGCCAAGGCGCTGGCCCACCGCCAACCGCGCTATCGCGCAATGGCCGAGAAGTGGGGCCTGACTATTCCACAGCAGGTTGTTGAGGGCGTGAATGATACGGAGGGCTTTGTCGGCATGATCGCTGACGCCCTTGAGATGCGCGGCTAAGCCGCCTATCTCTTTTCCCCTATCAGGACCAATCTCATGCCGATCAAACTGCCCGCCGCCCTGCCCGCCTATGACGTGTTAAATCGCGAAGGCGTCATGGTGCTTGATGAAGACACCGCTGGCCGCCAGGACATCCGCCCCTTGCGGATCGCACTTCTGAACCTGATGCCCAAGAAGATCCAGACCGAGAACCAGTTCGCGCGTCTGATCGGGGCCACGCCCCTGCAGATCGAGCTTTCGCTGATCCGCATGTCCGAGCATCAGACCCGCAATACCGCCGCTGAACATATGGAAGAATTCTACCGCCCGTTCAGCGAGGTGAAGGGCGAGAAGTTCGATGGGTTGATCATCACAGGCGCGCCGATTGAACATCTGCCCTTTGAAGAGGTCAGCTATTGGGAAGAACTGCGCGACGTCTTTGACTGGACCCAGACCCATGTGCATTCCACCTTCGGGGTGTGCTGGGGCGGCATGGCCATGATCAATTATTTCCATGGGGTCAAAAAGCACCTTCTGGATCACAAGCTTTTTGGTTGCTTCCGGCACACCAATAACGCGCTTGCCTCACCCTACTTGCGTGGGTTTTCGGATGATTGCGTGATCCCGGTCAGCCGCTGGACCGAGATGCGGCAGGATGAAATCGACGCCGCTGGCTTGCAGACGCTGATCACGTCAGAGGATGCAGGCCCCTGTCTGGTCGAGGATCCGCAGCGTCGCGCGCTCTATATTTTCAATCATTTTGAATATGATAGCGGAACTTTGAAACAAGAATACGATCGTGACGTGTCTAATGGGACGCCAATAAACGTGCCGATGAACTACTACCCCGATGATGACCCGACCCGGGTCCCGCAAAACCGGTGGAGAAGTCACGCGCACCTTCTATATGGCAACTGGATAAACGAGATATATCAGACGACACCTTATGAGCTGGACAAAATTGGCACGTAGTATTCTGACCCTCACCGCCCTGATGGCGGGCGTCGGTGCATTGGCAACCGGATATGCCACCTCGCGGCAGGTGAACGCGGCAGAGGCGGCATATCCCCCGATCGGCAACTTTGTCGATGTGACCGGCGGCCGGGTGCATTACGTGCAGGAAGGTTCGGGGCCCCACGTCATTCTGTTGCATGGTGCCGGTGGCAATCTGCGCGAGTTCACGTTCGACCTGATGGACCGGCTGACCGACCGCTATACCGTCACCGCCTTTGATCGTCCGGGACTTGGTTATACCGACCGCGTGCCCGGCGTGGACACTGGCCCCTTTGCGACCGAAGGCGATGCACCTTTGCCGCAGGCCGCAATGCTGCGCGAAGCGGCCGCACAGATTGGTATCGAGAACCCTGTGGTCGTGGGCCACAGCTTTGGTGGGATCGTGGCACTGGCCTGGGCCTTGCAGGGGCTGGATCAGGACAGCCCACTGGACGCGTCCGCTGTCGTCTCTCTCGCCGGTGTCGCAATGCCGTGGCCCGGTGATCTGGGGTGGTACTACACCTACAATGGCTCAGCGCTGGGCGGCGCGTTTCTGACCCCGGTGCTGTCCGGCTTTGTGCCGCAAAGCATGGTCGATTCTGCGATTGCCGAAACCTTCACGCCGCAAGCCCCGCCAACCGGGTATGCCGCATACATCGGCGCGCCCCTGACGATCCGCACCGACAGTTTCCGCGCCAATGCGCGACAGGTGAACACCCTGCGGCCCCATGTGGTCGAAATGGCGAAGCGCTATCCTGAGCTTTCACTGCCTATCGAAATCCTGCATGGCAGCGCCGATACCATCGTTCCCGCAGATGTCCACAGTCGCGAGATCATCAAGCTCGTGCCCTCGGCCAAGCTGACCATGCTTGACGGTATGGGCCATATGCCCCACCAGAATGACCCAGAGGCCGCAGTCGCCGCGATTGATCGCGCCGCCAGCCGCGCTGGATTGCGCTAAGGGTCCGGCATCCCCATAGTATAAGGGAACGCCAAGGAAACACGCATGACCAAGCCATTTGACGGGGGCATCAGCCGCTACTACGCCGAGGCCGCACCGAAAGAAGTCCGCGCCCAGATAGAAAGTGCCAAAAAGGGCCGGATCCTGAACCCCGACTATCCCTATGACAAGCGCTGGGACCGGGAAGATTATGAAACAGCGCTTGCCGCCCTTCAGATCGAACTGGTCAAACTGCAAGCCGCCGCACAAGAGGACGGACAGCGCATTGTCGTGGTCTTTGAAGGTCGTGATGCCGCTGGCAAGGGCGGCACCATCGCGCGGTTCCGCCAACACATGAATCCCCGGCACGCCCGCGTCGTCGCCCTGTCAAAACCGACCGAGGACGAAAGCACCCAGTGGTACTTTCAGCGCTACATCAAGCACATGCCCCACGCAGGCGAAATCGTGTTCTTTGACCGGTCGTGGTACAATCGCGGCGTGGTGGAACATGTCTTTGGCTTCTGCACCCCGGAACAACGCGCCGCCTGGTTCGATCAGGTCGCGGATTTCGAAAAGCTCCTCGTCGATGAGGGTATCCAGCTTTTCAAAGTCTGGCTCAATGTCGGGCGTGCCACGCAACTCAAACGCTTTCTGGACCGCGAGGATGACCCGCTCAAGCAGTGGAAGCTCAGCTGGATTGACGTCAAAGGCCTCGAAAAGTGGGACGCCTATTCGCAAGCGATCGAGGAAACACTGACACGCACCAACACGGATCATGCGCCGTGGCTTGTTGTCCGCTCTGATGACAAACGCAGGGCGCGGGTCAATACGATCCGCGCGGTTCTGAACGGGCTTGATTATGCGCGCAAAGATGCCGCCGCCATCGGCGCGGTCGATGGAAACGTCGCCGGAGGCATCGACATCTGGAATGTCTAAGCGCGGCTATCATCACGGCAATCTGCGTCAGGCGCTTGTTGACGGCTGTCTGAAGCTGATCGAGGTCAAGGGCCCCACAGGTTTCACCCTGTCCGAGGCCGCGCGCGAGGCGGGTGTGACCCCCGCGGCAGTCTACCGCCACTTCGAAGGCCGCGAAGACCTGATCGCAGAGGCGGCCTTGCAGGGCTACGGCATCTTTGGCGAGTTGATGGAATACGCCTATGACAAGGGCCAACCCTCTGCCCTGTCCGCCTTTGAATCCACTGGCCGCGCCTATCTGGCCTTTGCCCGCAAGTATCCCGGCCACTACGTGGCGATGTTCGAAAGCGGCATCTCGATCAACCGCAACCCCGACCTCAACGCCGCAGCAACCAAGGCGCTGGGCGTGCTGGAAAAGGCCGCCGTCGAACTTAGCCAACACATTCCGGCCGAAAAACGCCCGCCGCCAGCGATGTTCTCGGCCCATATCTGGGCAATGAGCCACGGCGTGGTCGAGCTTTTTGCCCGCGGCTCTCCCGGCACCAAGAGCCCCTACCCGCCCGAGGACTTGCTTGAATCCGGGATCGGTGTTTATTTGCGCGGGCTTGGGCTGATTGCCCCGGACGATTAAGGCAATTGAGGCACCAGCATGGACGGCACGCTCGCGGCGATTTTCTTTATCGCCAGTCTGACAGACATGACCGTGAACGATTGCCCCACCGGTTGCCTGACTGCGCAAGATGCCGATGCCCGCTTCATCCTGCAGGCCAGCGCGGTTGAGTTTGACCGTGAAATCATCGGTGAAGAGATCGGGCTGGGTTATGCGCTTGGGCGCAGCTACGGCCCGTTTCAGCCCATGGTGATGGCGACCCTGACGGACAAGGACCGCGCATGGTTTGGCGCAGGCGCCCGCTGGGACAAGGCCATTGCGGGGCCGCTTTTTGCAGAGGCCACGTTCATGCCCGGCTATGACACCGGCGGCTCTGGCCCTGACATCGGCGGCAAGCTGCAGTTCCGGTCTTCGCTTGGCGTGGGCTATGCCTTCGACAATGGTGCCACCTTGGCGCTGACCTATGACCACCGGTCCAACGCCGAACGACGCGCGCTTAACCCGGGGCTTGAGACGATATCGCTGAAGTTCAGCTGGGTCATCGACTAGAACACCACCAGTGACCGTTCGTCCCAGGCAATCCGGGTCTTGGCCCCCACATCCAGCACAGGCCGCCCGATGAGGTTTTTCATCGCAATGGTCAGCGGTTTTTCAACCTCCGACACACGCACATCGTAATAGGTCATATCACCGTAATAGACGACCTCATCCACCACCGCCTCTGCCTCATGTCGCGGGGCTTTGTCGCCCTCAAAGAGGATGGCAAGCGTCTCGGGCCGGATGCCGATGGCGACCTCTCCCGTGGTAACACCTTGGGGGAATTGCTCTGCCGGGATGGTGCATTTGCCCAGCCCCGGCACCAACACCTTGGCGCCCTCATCTGTGGCCGAGGCGGTGCCGTTGATAAAATTCATCTTGCCGATGAATTCAGCCACCCGCCGTGAATTGGGCCGCCGATACAGCGTCTCTGGGTCGGCTAGCTGCCCGATCTCTCCCTCGAACATCACCGCGATCCGGTCCGACATCACAAGCGCTTCTTCCTGATCGTGGGTGACCAGAATAAAGGTGATGCCCACCGCCCGTTGCAGCCGGATCAGTTCCACCTGCATATGTTCGCGCATCTTCTTGTCCAGCGCCGAGAGCGGTTCATCCAGCAACAGCACCTTGGGCTTCAGGATCAGGGCGCGCGCCAAAGCAACGCGCTGCCTTTGCCCGCCGGACAGCGCGTGGGCGGCGCGCGCGCCATAGCCCGCCAGCCCCACCATGGTCAGCGCCTCATCCACGGCCGTGGCTTTGTCCGCTTTGCTCATCCCCGATTTGCGCAGGCCAAATGCCACGTTTTCGGCCACGCTCAGATGCGGGAAAATGGCGTAGGACTGAAAGACCATATTGGTGGGCCGCAGGTTCGGCGGTACGTCTGCCATATCCCGCCCCGCGATCATCACCGTGCCCGATGATACACCCTCAAACCCCGCGATTGTCCGCAAAAGCGTGGTCTTGCCACAGCCCGACGGCCCCAGAAGCGAAAAGAACTCTCCCTGATCTATGGTCAGGTTGATGTCGCGCAGCGCGTGATAGTCACCATAGTACTTCTGCACACCGGTCAGTTTGATCAGCTCGCTCACAAAAAGCCCCCTTTGTCCGTGCCACCTGCCCGCTTGATGCCGCGGCGGCGCAGAAGTTCTGCAATCGTCAACAGGATGATGGACAGTGCCACCAGCAACGTCCCCAGCGCCATCACCACCGGCAGGCTTGCCGGGAAACGCAACAGCCCCCAGATATAGACCGGCATCGTCGGGTTCGTCCCGGTCAGAAAGAATGCGATGATGAATTCATCCAAGGAGATGGTGAAGGCAATCAGCATCGACGAAATGATCCCCGGCATCACCAACGGCAACGTCACCAATCGAAAGGCGGACCAACGGCTTTCGCCCAGATCAAGCGCTGCTTCTTCCATCGAGGGGTCAAGGTTCTGGAACGCCCCATTCAGGATCGCGATGCAAAACGGCGTGCAGATCAGCACATGGGCGGCAATGATGGTCCAGTTTGAAAGGTTGACCCCCAACACCTGCCGCAGGATCACTAACAATGACACCGCGACGATGATCTCTGGCAGGACAAGCGGCAGCATCACAAAGCCGATGATTCCACGCTTGCCGGGAAAATTTGCCATCGCCCCCGCGCGTGCGGCACACATCCCCAAAAGCGTCGAAAAGATTGCGGTCATCAGCGCGATGAACAACGAATTGCGCACCGCTGCGTGCAGCGCCTTGTTCTCTGTCAGCTCCGCAAACCAGTTCGTCGTGAACCCCGATAGCGGAAAGGCGATGATCGTGCCGTCATTGAAGGCAAAAAGCGGCAGTAGAATGATTGGCGCGTAAAGGAACAACAGATACGCAAGGGCATAAATCCGCAACTTCATGACCGCCCCCGCAGCCAGCGCCGGTTCAGGAACACAAAGAGCAGCGAAATCGCGGTCACACTCAACATCGCGACAATCGCAATCGCCGCACCCAATGGCGCATTGTTCAACTGCAGGAACTGCACCTGAATCATATTGGCAATCAGCTTGCCCCCGGCCCCGCCCATCAGTTCAGGCGTCACATAATCGCCAATCGTCGGGATAAAGACGATCAGCACCGCCGCCACCAGACCGGGCATCGACAGCGGCAGCGTGACACGCAGGAATGTCATCAGCTTGCTTTCACCCAAATCCTGTGCCGCCTCCAGCAACGACCGGTCAATCTTTTCCAGCGCCACGAAGATCGGCAGAATTGCAAAGGGTGCAAAGGCATGGGCCAGCGTGATGATCACCGCGTTCACATTATAAAGGATGAATGTCAGCGGCTCTTCGATGATACCAAGGTTGATCAGTCCCGAATTGATCACGCCATTGTACCCAAGGATCACCTTCCACAGAAAAACCCGGATCAGATAGCTGGTCCAGAACGGGATGGTGATAAGGAAAAGCCAGAGCGACTTGCGGCTTGGGTGGACTTTGAAGCTGACGAAATAGGCCACCGGATAGGCCAGCACAACCGTCACAAGCGTCACACAAAGCGACACATAAAGAGAGCGTTGCAAAAGACTGAAATAAATCGGTTTTTCAACAATTTCGCGGTAATTATTCAGGGTGAATGTGGTGTCCACATCCATGAAATCCTGGGTCCAGAAACTGAACAGGACAATCGCAAGCAAGGGCACTGCAAGCAGCATAATGGCATAGCTAAAAGGTGCCGCCACCAGCCCAATGCCGCGCTTTTGCTCTGCTGAAAGGCGTGCCGCCATTCCGTCTTACCCATCCCGTTTGAAGCAGCGTTCAACGTCCACGCAAAAAGTTCAATGGGAAATCAGACCTCTGGCGCGGGATGCGCCTCAATCCAGTCTTCGCACATGGCATAGAACGCCATATCGCGGGCGTACCATTGCTCCAGATTCGCAATGGCCTTATCCGACAATGGCGGGATATCCCCATAGTCCGTGATCCGCGCAGCTGACTTATCGGCGGGTTCCATGACCGTTGCAGGTAGATCAACTTTGGCGCTGAACGCTTTGAAATCACTGTCAAATGCCTCAAGCCGAAGGATATGCACCGGCGGGCGTATATCCAAAAATGCACCGCTTTGCAGGAACCAGTCCGACTGATGCTGGCCTGCATGACGCAGGCTTGCCATCGCCGCCCAGGCCTCTCGCCCCTGCGCCCCATCGCTGAATAATGCCTCGGCCAGATCGTTGGCATGTTCAAAAGCTGCAAACGCCCGCGCCTCATGCGCCGACCACGCGACCAGCCGTACCGGCAACCCCTTGTTCTTGCGGTTGTAAAAGCCCGATTTGAACCGCGTCACCGGGTTGCGAATGGAAAAGAAGTACGCGGCCTCCGCAGGCAAGTGCCGCAATTGTACGTCATGCCCATGGGGCACGATCCGCACCTTCGGATGACTTGATCCAAGCGCCTTGGCCGTCAGCGACACCTGCGTCCCCGCGTTCTTGCCGATATGCAGAAAATGCACGACCCGCTGACCCGCCTTGGCGCGTGGATTGCGCACGCGCAACGGCTGAAAGCCCAACCTCTGGCCCAGCCGTCTGATGCCCTGCCCCACGGCCACCACCCGCGCCGCCTAAACCGTCGCCAGCTCTTTGACAGAGCGCGTTAGATCTGCGTTTTCCGTCGGGCACCAGATTTCCAACCCCGGGATCTGTGCAACCTGCGCATAGGACAATCCGGTCAGAAACGACGCGCAGGCCTTTTCGTTGTCTTCGATCGCGATCACCGGGCGACACTTTGAGATGGTCTCTGCCGCACCCTGCAACGCCTGCAATTCAAACCCTTCGACATCCAGCTGGATCAGCACCAGATCATCCGCGCCCAGCCGGTCGATATCCATCACCACGCAGGGTTGGCCCTTGTCCCCCACGGTCGAGGCACCGCCCGCATGTCGCCCGTCGGTCTGCACCGTGTTGATCTTCATCGGCACCAGCGCGTCGCCAAGACCTGCGTTGAAGATCACCACGTTGGCCAGATCATTCTTTGCAATGCACATCTTGGCCAGCACATAGCTTTCCAGCACCGGTTCAAACGCATAGACCCGCCCCTGCACCGCGTTGGAAAACGTCGGCAGCATATCCCCGAAAAATGTGCCCGCATGCACCATTGACCCGGCATGACGCGCGCAAAATGCGGTGACAAATTTGTGGGTGTCAGGCTCGTAAAGCATCCCGTCCAGAACGCCCTTCACCGCCGGACGATGCAGCGCATATCCCGGTGCGAAATAGGTCGCTCCTTCCAGATTGGCCTCTGTGTAGGCGATCTGAAACGTGCCCGGCTTGACGAAATCCACATCCCGGGAATAGCCCGGCTTGACCTTGGGGATCCTGCGCAGCTCAAACCCGGTGGATTTGATCATACCCTTGATCAACTGCTTCATGCATGCCCCCTGCGGCCAAATCCTCGATCACCTTGCGCACGTAATGCACCATAAGAAATGGCCGCACAATGGCGGCCATTCCCAATCGCAATTTCGTCCAAACCTTAACGCTTGGAGAACTGGAAGCTCTTACGGGCCTTGGCCTTACCGTACTTCTTCCGCTCAACGACGCGGCTGTCGCGGGTCAGGAAGCCAGCGGCCTTCAGGGCCGCACGCAGGGTCGGATCATAAAGCTGAAGCGCCTTCGAGACACCGTGCTTGACCGCACCGGCCTGACCAGACAGGCCACCACCAGCAACCGTTGCCATCACGTCGAACTGATCGACAACACCGGCCACCTGAAACGGTTGGCGCAGGATCATCTGCAGCACGGGGCGGGCAAAGTATGTGTCCATGTCCTTTCCGTTCACGGTGACCTTGCCGGAACCCGGCTTGATCCAGACGCGGGCAACCGCATCTTTCCGCTTACCGGTCGCATAAGACCGGCCCAGTTCGTCACGGACAGGCTCGCGGGTGATCACCGGCTCTGCGACAGGTGCGTCGACAGTTTCGATGCCTTCGGCGACAGCACCCAGCTCTTCGAGAGAGTTCACTTGATCAGCCATTATGCAGTCCTCGTGTTCTTTTTGTTCATGGCCTTGACGTCCAGAACTTCGGGCTTTTGCGCGTCCATGCCATGCTCTGCGCCTGCGAAGACACGCAGGTGAGTCATTTGCTGACGGCTCAGCTTGCCACCGGGCAGCATGCGCTGAACGGCTTTCATCACGACGCGCTCAGGATGCGCGCCTTCCAGGATTTCACCCTTGGTTTTGGATTTGATCCCACCGGGGTGGCCTGTGTGCCAATAGTACTTCTCATCACGCTTGTTGCCCGTCATCTGGATCTTTTCAGCGTTGATGACGATCACATTGTCGCCCATATCCATGTGCGGCGTGAAAGATGGCTTGTGCTTGCCGCGCAAGCGCATGGCGATGATCGAGGCAAGACGACCCAGAACCACGCCTTCGGCGTCGATCAGGATCCATTTCTTGTCGATATCCGCCGGGGTAGCGGTAAAGGTTTTCATATCTCACCTAAGCGGTTGGGGGATGCATTGCGCACCCAGCATTCGGATGGGTGGCTTATAAAGGTCCGCCAGAGCGGGTCAAGGCGTCATTGCACGAATTAATATCGTGTTTTCAAATACTTGTAAAATAGGTATTATTTTACCCCAAGTGATTTTACCGTTTTGGTGGGATCGCATAAGTCATGCTGGCCCGCGCCACCACATCCGCGTTGCCCTCGCTGCGGATCAGCACATCGCCTACCGCCAATGCCTTGCCCAACTTCAACAACCGCACCGTCGCAATCAGATCTTTTCCGGCCTCGGGTTTGCGCATGAAATCAATGCTGCAATTTGTGGTCACCGCCAGCGCCACCGGCCCGATCCGCGACAGCACCGCCAGGTAAACGCCAACATCCGCAAGGCTGAACATCGCTGGTCCGGACACTGTCCCACCGGGACGCAAGTGGTGCTCGCCGACATTCAGACGCGCAATCACCCCGTCATCCGTCACCGCCTCTACGCCAAACTCACCATCAACTTGGGGAAAGGCTTCGGTCAAAAACGCTTCCAGCGCGGTCACATCCATCAAAGGTTCCATCGCATTGATCCCTGCCCTAGTCTTGCGCCGAAATGACCATGTGGAGTTTGAAATGGCAATCCTGACGCGGACCGATGCCGGTCACATCACGACACTGACCATGACCGCACCGGAACGTCTGAACGCGCTGTCGGATGCCATGCTCTCGGCTTTGAACGACGCCTTTGACCAGATTGCGGAAGACCCCGACATCCGGGTTGTCATCCTCGCAGGCAGCGGCAAGGCCTTCTGTGCGGGCCACGATCTCAAGGAAATGCAGGCCAAACGCGGCGCACCTGACAAGGGGGCCGCAGCAATCAAGGATCTCTTCGACCGCTGCGCCGCTTTGATGCTGCGGATCCAATCGCTGCCGCAACCGGTGATCGCACAGGTTCACGGCATCGCCACAGCCGCCGGTTGCCAATTGGTCGCCACCTGTGATCTGGCCGTTGCCAGCGACGACTGCCGCTTTGGCGTCAACGGCGTAAACATCGGCCTTTTCTGTTCAACACCGATGGTGGCGCTGACGCGCAACATCAACCGGAAAGCCGCGTTTGAAATGCTGACCACAGGCCGTTTCGTGAGCGCGACAGAGGCGCAATCACTGGGCCTGATCAACCGCACCGCCCCGCCCGAAAACTTGGCCACCGCGACCCAAGATCTTGCCACCACAATCGCCGCCAAACTCTCTTCCGCGGTCCGCATCGGCAAAGGGGCCTTCTACACCCAAGCCGCACTCGATACCGCTGCAGCCTATGCCTTTACCGGTGACGTCATGGTCGAAAACATGCTGCAACCCGACACCGATGAAGGCATCTCGGCCTTCCTCGAAAAACGTCCGCCAGACTGGCCCGACTAGGCTTTCTTTGGAACTCAAATATGCCGGGGGCGTTTGAGGGGGCTGGCCCCCTCAACCCAATCATGGTGCGCGGCGCAGCCGCTCCTTTTGGCTAAAGCCCGTAAATCTCTGTGAATTTTGCTTCTAGGTAGGACAAAAGCGGCCCCACGTCGGGTGCACGCCCTGCGGCACGTGTTATGATGTCTTTGGGTTCGTAAAGGCCGCCATGGCGCTGCAGGTTCTCGCGCAACCACCCGGTTGCAGCCTTTGTATCGCCGCGCGCCAGATCAGCATCCAATCCAGGCACCGCGTCTCGCAACGCGACGTGCAGACATCCCGCGTAAACATTGCCAAGCGAATAGGTTGGGAAATAGCCAAACAGCCCTTCTGACCAATGCACATCCTGCAAAACACCATTGGACGGACGATCAACCGCATAGCCGAAGTCCGCCGCGAACCTGTCATTCCACGCGCCTTCCAGATCGTCTGGCAGCAGATCACCCGCCATCAAAGCGCGTTCGAGATCAAAGCGCAGCATGACATGCAGGTTATACTGCACCTCATCGGCCTCGGTCCGGATAAAGCCATCAGTCACCCGGTTCACGCAGGCATAGAATGCGGCCTCATCAGCGATGCCAAAGTCGCCAAAGGTGTCGCGCATCTGCCCGTAAAGCCAGCCGGTAAAGGCCCGACTTCGGCCCAATTGATTTTCATAGATCCGGCTCTGGCTTTCGTGCACCCCCATCGAGACACCACGTCCCAGCGGCGTCAAAAGATAAGCGCGATCAATGCCTTGTTCATATGCGGCGTGGCCGACTTCGTGGATCGTCGAATAAAAGCAGTTAAACGGATCGCGCGGACTGGTGCGCGTGGTGATCCGCACATCCAGCCCTGAACCGCTGGAAAAAGGATGCACCGCCTTGTCGATGCGACCCGTCGACATGTCATAGCCAAAGGCCTGTGCCAACTTTGTGGACAGCGCCAATTGTCCCGCCTCATCAAACACTTGGTCGAGGCTGGGCGCTGCAGGCTTGTCCAGCACAGCAGCACGCAGCGCGACCAATCCGGGGCGGAGCGCGTCGAACATCGCGGCGATTTCGGCTTCTGTCGTACCGGGCTCATAATCCTGCAACAGCGCATCATATGGTCTTGCACCATCGGCGATGGCTGCGGCCTCTTCCTGACGCAGAGCAATCACCTCTTTCAGGATCGGCAGAAAGGCCGCGACATCTTCGGCTTCACGCGCATCAGCCCAGATACGATGGGCGCGGGATGTGGTACTGGCCAAGGCCACGGCAAGCCGTTCCGGCACCTTGGCATTCCGCGCGTAATCCCTTGAAATATGGCGCAGATTCGCCGCCTCAACCTCATCTGTCGGTTCAGCGGCTTCCAACCACGCGCCGATCCGCGGATCGGTCCGCCGCCCATGCAAGACAGAGGCCATCGCCCCATGCTCTTCGGCCCGCTGCGCAACCGCTCCGGCGGGCATCATGGTTTCCTGATCCCAGCCCAGTCGCCCGGCCACCTGCGACAGGGCCTGTGTGGTTTTGTCGAATGACATCAAGTCGTTATAGGCCGTCATGCAGGTGTCCCCCGGACAGATTGTGGATGTGGATAGCGGGTCAGGAACCGAGCGCGCAGCACCAGCACCCAAAGCACGACGGCACCGACCTGATGCACGATGGCGATCTGTACGGGTGCGGAGTAGATGACCGTCACGATGCCCAGAATGATTTGCAAAAACATCATTGCAAACAGGGCGTTAAATGCGAACTTGCTGCGCGCATTGGCGATGCTGCGCGCCTTCCACCAAACGAAGATTGCAAAGAGGAACAGCAGGTAGCCGACCATGCGATGGATGAACTGGACAAGGCCCGCGTCCTCAAAGAAGTTACGCCAGATCGGGGTCAGGTCAAAGGGCTGCGGTGGGAAGAATCCACCAGCCATCAGCGGCCAATCGGGGTAGGCCCGGCCAGCGTCGATGCCAGCCACAAGCGCGCCAATCACGATTTGCAGAAACGTGAGCGCCATTAACCATGTTCCGAGGGTCCAGAGGCCCGGATCACCCGAGCGACGGGCCTGCAAAAGATCAGCAGAGCGGCGTGAAAGCGCAAGGATGTACCAGGCGATGAATCCCAGGATCACGAAAGCCAGACCCAGATGAATGGCGAGCCGGTAAGACGCGACATCGAGCATCCCGGCCTGCAAGCCAGAGCTGACCATCCACCAGCCGATGGCGCCCTGTAGCCCCCCCAAGACACCGATAAAGACGAGCCGACCCGTCCACCCGCTGGGCACCTGCCGGCGGATCAAGAAGTAACCCAGCCCCAGCGCCCAAACGAGGCCGATCACCCTGCCCAATTGCCGGTGACCCCATTCCCACCAATAGATCACTTTAAACTCTGACAGTTCCATCCCTTTGTTTTGCAACTGATATTCCGGGATGGCGCGATACTTTTCGAATTCGACGTCCCAGGCTTCGGCGGTCATCGGAGGCAAGGCACCAGAGACGGGCTGCCATTCGGTGATGGACAATCCGCTGTCGGTCAGACGGGTCAGCCCACCGACCGCAATCATGATTGCGACAAGCGCGAAAAGCACCATCAGCCAGCCACGGATGGCACCACGTGCACCCTCGCCCCCTTTGTCGATACCACCGGGGGTGGCTGTTTGCTTTTGGGTGGTATTCACCTCTTCAAAGATGCTGCGGGGTTTGGTCGCCATCGTCTTCTCCTGCGCTTGGGGGCAACCTAGGTGCGCCATCCGGCGGGGGCAAGCGCAGTGGTGCCGCAGCCTGCCCGAATCGCAGTGTTAACGGCAAAATTAACCAAGATGAACGCAGGCCGATCCAATGCACAATCAATGCACAACCCGTGCAGACGAAATCCAAATATCGCGGATTTGGCCAAAGTTAACGCCGCGTGCTTAACCATGGCCGCCAAAATGTTTCGCGCGAAACATATTATGTCAATTTCGGACGTCCACCGGCCGTCCTGCCCCGCCCAAAAACAAAAAGCCCGACGCTTAGCGCCGGGCAATTTGCGATCGTCAGTTCAAGTCGTCTGTCAAGCGGCCTTGCGGCGGCTCATGTATCCGGCAAAACCCAACGCGCCCAACAAGAGCGGCAGGCTGGCCGGCACCGGAACCGGTGCCACGTCGGGGGCCTGAATGTAGCTCAGATTGTTGTTGGTCGCGATCGAATTGTTGACCAAAAAATCATTGGACTGGATGATGGTCTCTGTCGCGGTGGTGGATTTGAATGTCCAGCTAAGCGACCATTGATCAAAAACGTCTCCTGCGGTGTAGTCAAATTGTTGACCCCCGGCGTGTACGTTGGCCTGGACGGTGTTCGGGTTGTTGTCCTGAAAGACCTCTACACCGTTCAGGCTGCCGGTGAGGACCATATCGGCAACGCGCTGACCACCTGACTGAACATAGTAGCTGGCGTCGAAAGACGAACGGTGTGTGGTGTCGACCAGCCATGCATATCCAGCCTGCGCATTGATGATGATATTCATCACATCACCGATCACCAAAGACGTCCCCGAAGGTGTATCGGACCCCGAAGCGAGCGAGAGACCTGTGCCGTCAAAATCATAAACGAAATCGTAGGTCGCGGCGGCAGCGGCGGTTGGCATCGCCAATACGGCGGCGAGTGCAATGGCTTTGGTCGTCATCTTGTCCCTCGTGACTAAACTGGTTTCGGCTTTTGTGGAGAAGCCCTGCCGCTAGGGCAACATGAATCCGCCGCAATTGCGACGATTTTTCAAAGATTTGGTTAATTCCCACGCGATTGTGGAATGGGGTTGAACAATCCTGTGAAACAGGCCGGATTGTTGACGGATCGGCTAGCCCTTTTCCTTCCAGCGGACCATCTGCTTGATCACGCCATGCAGCATCTGCACGTCGGCACGCGTCAGCGTCATGCGGGACCAGAGGTTGCGCAGGTTCATCTTCATGTTTGCGGCCTTGTGTTCGGGAAAGAAGAACCCGGCGCGGTCAAGCGTGGCCTCGTAGTTTTCGGCAAGTTTTTCGACCTCGACCTGTGTGGCCCAGTCGCCTTGCAACTGGGTGCGCATCGGCGGCGTCTCAACCGTGGCGCGGCGCCATTCGTAGCCGCAAAGCAGCACACATTGCGCGAGGTTGAGCGAGGGGAAGTCCGGGTTCACCGGGACCGAGATGATGGCATTGGCGCGCGCGATGTCGTCGTTTTCCATGCCAGCGCGTTCGGGGCCAAACATCACCGCGACCTTTTGACCCGCAGCGATGCGGTCACGGGCATCGGCCAAGGCGGCCTGTGGCGTGAAGACCGGCTTGGTCAATTCGCGGGGCCGCGCGGTGGTGGCATAGACATAGTCGCAATCGGCAACGGCTGCGGCGGTGTCGGGGTGCAACTGCGCCTCATCCAGAAGCCGCCCCGCGCCAGAGGCCATGGCGACCGCATTGGGATTGGGCCAGCCGTCACGGGGGGCGGCGATGCGCATCCGGTCGAGGCCGAAGTTCCACATCGCACGGGCCGCCGCGCCGATGTTTTCGCCCATCTGCGGGCGGATCAGGACAAAGGCGGGTTGCGGCGTGTCAGTAGGCATCAGGGATATCCGGTCAGTTTGGCGCGTGATACGCTGGCCCGAGCGACGACACAAGGAGAGCCGCAATGGCCTATGATGAGGGGTTGGCAGAGATCCTGCGCAGCGATTTCGCCGAGGAACCGGGGATCACCGAACGCAAGATGTTCGGCGGGCTTTGTTTCATGAAAGACGGCAATATGGTTTGCGGCGTGCATCAGGGTGGCGGCATGGCCCGGGTCGGCAAGGCAGCGGAAGCCGAGGCGCTGAAGATCAAAGGTGTGGCACCGCTGTCGTTCACCGGGCGCAAGATGGGCGGCATGGTGGATGTGGCCGAAGACACCTTTGCCGATGATGCGCTCCGGCACCAGATCGTGGCGATGGCGCTTGCCTATGCCCGCAGTTTGCCTGCGAAGTAGCCAAGCGGAAAAAACCGGGCTAGAGGTGGGCAAAATTCTTAGAAGGCCCCTGCCCCGATGTCTGATGCTGACCTGCCGCAGATCTATCTGATCTCTCCGCCCGAATTTGATCTGTCCGACTTTCCCGGCCGGTTGGCGGCCTGTCTGGACCGGGTTGAGGTGGCGTGCGTGCGGCTGGCACTTGGCACCCGGGATGAGGACCGGATTGGCCGCGCGGCAGATGCGCTGCGCGAGGTGACGCATGCGCGCGACGTGGCGCTGGTGATCGACAGCCATTTCAAGCTGGTGGAACGGTTCGGGCTGGATGGGGTGCATCTGACCGACGGCGCGCGATCTGTGCGCGCGGTGCGCAAGGAGCTGGGAGAGGATGCCATTGTCGGCAGCCATTGCGGCAATTCGCGGCATGATGGCATGACCGCTGGCGAGTTGAGCGCCGACTATGTGGCCTTTGGCCCGGTGGGCAGCACCGATCTGGGCGGCGTGCAGCAGGCCGAGCCGGAGTTGTTTGAATGGTGGTCGCAGATGATCGAGGTGCCCGTGGTGGCCGAAGGCGCGCTGAGCCCGGAGTTGATCAGGCTTTTGGCCGGAACCACGGATTTCTTTGGCATTGGCGATGAGATCTGGGCGACGGATGACCCGGCTGCGAAGCTTTCAGAGTTCCGCACCCTGATGGGCGGTTAAGCCGCCGCGCACAGCATCCTCCATCGCGCGGGCCAGTGCCTTACGGTTGGGAAAGTCGCGCACCTGAACCGGCGAATGATAGATGACGGTGACCTGCCCCTGACGCCGCGCGGCCAGTGTGGACACAAGGTGCGGGCCAAAATCCATGTTGCCCCACCAGCCATAAAACCGCGGGTCCTGCCCTTTGGGGGCAGCATAGACCACGGTGACGGGCTGAATGGACAGCGTATCCCGCAGGGCATCGTCAAAGAAGGCGGCAAAAAGCGTCGGCTTGAAGGACAGGACCTGACGGCCATCGGTCGATGTGCCTTCTGGGAAGAACAAAAGTTTGTGTCCCGCGGCCAGACGGTCGCGAAAAATGCCGATCTGGGCTGCGGCCTGGGTGCGGTCACGATGGATAAAGACGGTGCCCGTCGCACGGGCAAGCCAGCCGATACCGGGCCAGCCCGCAACCTCGGCCTTGGAGACAAAGTAGATGCGCTTTGCCGCGTTCAGCGCGAAGATATCAAGCCAGCTGGAGTGATTGGCGACCACGGCCCCCGGCCCCGCCATCGGCGCGCCCACGGATTTGTAGCGCAGGCCAAGGATGCAAAAGGCGTTGCGGCAGACAAACTGCGTGATGTGCGGCGTGACCGGGCGGCGCAGCCCAAAGAGAGGCCGTTCGATCAGACGCACCAGCAACAAGAGCAGAAGACAGCCAAAGACCAGCATCACCAGCGGCACCCCGCGCAGAATGGCGCGCAGGACGCCGCCGGGCGTCAGCGCCAAATGGGTCATGTCGTTGTCGGAGTACCAAGTGCTCATGCACGATCCCTTGCATAGAGCGCGCGCTGGCGGTCGGGCATGGTTGCCACATCCACGACCATGCAAACGTCAACGGTATTGAAGACGCGGTCGACAAAGGCCCCTTCACCCACGACACCGCCAAGGCGCAGGTAGGCCTTAATCAGGGCGGGCGTGTCGGCCACGGCGGCTTTGCGGTCAATCGCCTCTGGCGCGAGCTGATCCATCGGGTAAGCGTCCGGGCCGATGGCGCGCGGGCGCAGGTTGGCGGGCGCAAGATAGCTATGATGCAGATGTGCCAGCGGTGCCGCGATGGTATCGGTATCGGTGCCGTGAAAAGAGGCGACGCCAAAAAGCACATCCGTGCCGGTGTCGCGCACATGATCGGCCAGTCCGGTCCAGAGGTGATGCATGGCCACCCCGCCGCGATAGTCAGGGTGCAGACAGGACCGCCCAAGCTCTAAGAGCTTGCGACCCGAGTTGAGCAAGGGTGAGAGGTCATATTCAGCCGCCGCCGAAAAGCCGCCCGCCTTGTCTGCCTGGCTTTGGTTCATCAGGCGATAGACGCCAATGACCTGATCGCCCGGCGGACGTGAAAGATCGCGCAACAAAAGGTGATCGGCGTGGGCGTCAAAGGCGTCGACCTCTTGCCCGGCCGCGTGATCAACGCCAGCACCGCTGCCGCCAAGTTCCTGCACAAACACCTTGTAACGCAGGGCCTGCGCGGCGCTGACATCGGCGGGCGCGGTCGCAAACTGCAAGTCGAACTGAGAGTGATCTGACATCGTTTCCGGCGGCTCATGTGTTTTGAGACAGGGGCGGGATAGGGTCGCGTTTACCTTTTGGCAACCAAAACCGGGCCATCAAAGGCCGGGATATGTTGACGAGACGGAAAGCCTTGCTACCTTAGGTTGTATCAACTATCGTGAAAGGGGATAAGCATGACACGTGATCCGTCGATGACGACCTTGCCCGCTTCGCGGAAATTCACCGTAATCCGGCCGTCAATGTTGGATTGTACCTGCCCCACGCCCCATTCGGGGGCATCGGGATGCGTTACCAGCATTCCGGGTTCCAAAATCGCGTTGAGATCTGACATTCTCGCGCCCTTCGAAAGGTTCATATGATGCGCCCCGATCTTGCTGCTCTTGTCGGCTCTCGCATTTGCCATGACCTTATCAGTCCTATTGGCGCAATCAGCAATGGGGTGGAGCTGTTGTCGATGTCCGACAATGCCCCCAGTGCCGAAATGCAGTTGATCAGCGACAGCGTTGACAATGCCAGCGCGCGCATCCGGTTCTTTCGCGTGGCCTTTGGCGCGGCGGCCCCTGACCAGATGGTCAGCCTGGGCGAAGTGACGACCGTGCTGGGTGCGATGTCGCGGGGCGGACGGTTCACCTATGCGTGGAAGGTCACTGAAGAGCCGCGCCGCCTTGACGTGCGGCTGGCATTCTTGCTGTTTCAGTGCTTTGAAACCGCGTTGCCGATGGGGGGCGAGGTCTCTGTCAGCAGTGCCGGATCAACCTGGCAGTTCGACGCGACGGGTCGCAAGGTCAATGCCGACCCGGCGCTATGGGATCATCTTGGCCGTGCCAAAACAAGCGATGCCATCAGCCCTGCGCAGGTGCATTTCGCCCTGCTGCCGGATGCGCTGAAAGAGGCTGGTCGCAGCCTGACCGCCGATATTGGCGCGGACCGGATCACCGTGCGCATCTAGGCGCGCGTTGTCCCGACACCTGTCACGAGATATTTGAAACTGGTCAATTGCACCGCCCCAACAGGGCCGCGCGCGTGCAGCTTGCCGGTGGCAATCCCGATCTCGGCCCCCATGCCAAACTCTCCGCCGTCTGCAAACTGGGTCGAGGCATTGCGCATCAGGATCGCGCTGTCGAGGTTGGTGAAAAAGGTGTCGGCGACGGCGTCATCCTCGGCCATGATCGCGTCGGTATGGTTTGAGCCATATTCGCGGATATGGGCGACGGCGGCGTCAACGCCATCGACGATCTTGGCGGCGATAATCATGTCGAGGAATTCGTGGCCAAAGTCATCCGGGCGGGCTTTGACGGTGCCGGGGATTTGCGCAAGGCCGTCGGCCCGGACTTCAACACCGGCATCAAGCAAATCGCGGACCAGCACATCACCATGGCTGTCCCAAAAGGCGCGGTCGATCAGCAGGCATTCGGCAGAGCCGCAGATGCCGGTGCGGCGGGTCTTGGCGTTCAGCACCACGGCTCGGGTTTTGGTCAGATCGGCGCTTGCGTCGACATAGATATGGCAAATGCCCTCAAGGTGGGCAAAGACCGGCACGCGGGCCTCGCGCTGGACCAGACCGACAAGGCCCTTACCGCCGCGCGGGACGATGACGTCAATGAAATCAGTGGCTTGCAGCATGGCCGTGACCGCCGCACGGTCGCGGGTCGGCACAAGCTGGATAGCGGCGGCAGGAAGCCCTGCCTTTTCAAGCCCTTGCACAAGGCAGCCATGGATCGCGGTCGAGGAGTGGAAGCTTTCTGATCCGCCGCGCAGGATGACGGCGTTGCCGGATTTCAGGCAGAGCGCACCGGCATCGGCGGTCACATTGGGGCGGCTTTCGTAGATCACGCCGATCACCCCAATGGGGGTGCGGACGCGTTTGATGTGAAGGCCGGTGGGTTGGGTCCATTCCTCGGTCACGGCGCCGATAGGATCGTCTTGCGCGGCCACATTGCGCAGCCCGTCGCAGATGCCATTGATCCGGTCTTCGTCCAGCATCAGCCGGTCGAGCATCGCAGGTGACAGCCCCTTGTCGCGGCCAAAGTCCATGTCCTTGGCGTTGGCGGCAATGATCTGATCGCGCGCGGCCCAGACCGCATCTGCCGCTGCATTCAGCGCCTCGGTCTTTTGCGCGGCTGTCGCAGTGGCCAGCACGGTGCTGGCGGATTTGGCAGCGGCACCAAGGCGGTCCATCAAATCGGGGGTCATGTCGTTCATTGTGCGGTCCTGTCCTGAAGCACCATGTCGTCACGGTGGATGAGTGCGGCGCGCCCGGTATAGCCGAGGATCGCCGCGATGTCAGCGGAGCGTTTGCCCGCGATCTGTGCGGTCTCTGCGCCGGTGTAGCGGGTCAGGCCCTGCCCGATGGTCACACCATCCGGGCCCTGAATGGCCACCGCCTCGCCCCGGTCAAAACCGCCGCTGGTGTCGCGGACACCGGCCGGCAACAGGCTGCGGCCTGATTGCAGGGCGGTGATGGCGCCCGCGTCGATGGTCACGGTGCCGCGTGGCTTCATCGCCGCGATCCAGCGCTTGCGCGCGGCTTGCGGGGTCACTTGTGCGGTGAACCATGTGGCGGGCGCATCTTTTTCAAGTGCTGACAATGGGTTCAGGGGTGATCCTAATGTGATTGCCATGGTGCACCCCGCTTCGGTCGCGATACGGGCGGCCATCACCTTGGTCTTCATTCCGCCCTTGGACAAGCCAGAGCCTGCATCCCCTGCCATGGCCATGATCGCGGGTGTGATTGTGTCCACGGTGGTCAGGCGGGTGGCGGACGCATCCTCGGTCGGGTTGGCGGTGTAAAGGCCATCGACGTCGGACAACAATACAAGTTGATCGGCCCCGACGGTCACGGCGACCTGTGCGGCAAGCCGGTCATTGTCGCCATAGCGGATTTCGTCCGTGGCGATGGTGTCGTTCTCGTTCACAATCGGCGTCACGCCGAGCGAAAGAAGCGTCTCAAGCGTGGCGCGGGAATTCAGATAGCGGCGGCGATCCTCGGAATCTTCAAGCGTGACAAGGACTTGCGCGGTGACGATGCCGTGGGGTTCCAGCGCCTCTTCATAGGCGCGGGCCAGCCGGATTTGCCCGACAGCCGCAGCGGCCTGCGATTGTTCGAGTGCCAGATCATCGGTGCCAAGGTGCAGCACACCGCGCCCCAGTGCGATGGAACCCGAGGACACAAGGATCACATCGGTGCCGCGCGCGCGGAAGGCGGCCACGTCCGCGGCAAGACTGCGCAGCCAGTCGGCACGCAAATGGCCCGTCGCACGATCGACCAAAAGGGCCGACCCGATCTTGACCACAAGGCGTTTGGCGTCGCTTAGGGCTGCCACGGCGCGTCTTCCTCTTCGGCGGCGGCCTCCGTCTTGGCGCGGATGCGGGTGTCGTCGATGTGGCTGCGCAGGGCCCGCAGCACCTCGGTCACGCCTTCGGAGGTGGCCCCCGACATCAGCATCACCGGTCCGTCGACAACGGCCTGCATCTCTTCCAGCAGGAACGCGCGTTCCTCGGCATCGAGCGCGTCGATCTTGTTAAGCACGGTCACGCGCGGCTTGTCGGCAAGGTCGCCGCCATAAGCCTCAAGCTCTTCAATGATCGTGGTGTAATCCTGCATCGGATCGCCCGAGGTGCCATCAACCAGATGCAAGAGCACCGCGCAGCGTTCCACATGGCCCAGAAAGGTATCACCAAGCCCCCGCCCCTCTGATGCGCCTTCGATCAGGCCGGGGATGTCGGCCACGACAAATTCGACGTTATCGACGCCCACAACACCAAGGTTCGGCACCAGCGTGGTAAAGGGATAGTCGGCGATCTTGGGCCGCGCGTTGGAGGTCGCGGCCAGAAAGGTGGATTTGCCCGCATTGGGCATGCCCAACAGGCCCACGTCGGCAATCAGCTTGAGCCGCAGCCAGATCGTGCGTTCGACCCCTTCCTGCCCCGGATTGGCGCGGCGCGGGGCCTGATTGGTGGCGGATTTGAAGTGCAGGTTTCCCCAGCCGCCATTGCCGCCCTTGGCGAGCAAGACGCGCTGGCCGACCTCGGTGATGTCGGCGATCAGGGTTTCCTCATCCTCATCCAGAATTTCGGTGCCGACAGGCACGCGCAGCACCACGTCATCGCCGGTTTTGCCGGTCATGGCGGAGCCCATGCCGTGTTGTCCCGCCTTGGCAAAGAAATGCTGCTGATAGCGGAAGTCGATTAGCGTGTTCAGGCTTTCGACACCTTCGGCCCAGACAGAGCCGCCATTGCCGCCGTCACCGCCATTGGGGCCGCCGTATTCGATAAATTTCTCGCGCCGGAACGAGATGCAGCCCGCACCCCCACCGCCGGAGCGGATGTAGACTTTGGCAAGGTCGAGGAATTTCATCGGAACGGGCTTTCGATTGGTTAGGTGCCGCTTAAGCTAGTTGCTTGCGCTTCTCAAGCGCATCCCACGCCGCACGGGTCAGGCGGCGGTGATAGACCAGCGTGGGCAGGCCACGGGCGCGGGAATGGACGTAGCAGGTTTGCCAGTGGACAAAGCCAAGGCGTGCCAGCACCCGTTCAGAACCCGGATTGTCATGCCAGGTGGACCCGGTGAGGTGGTCGCGGTCGGTGGTGGCAAAGGCCTCTGCCACGGCCTTGCGTGCCGCCCGGCCCATCACACCCTGCCCGTGGAAGTCTGGATGCAACATATAGCCCAGATCGCCCCCGGTGACGCCGATGGAGCCGATCAGACGGTCATCGCGGCAGATCGCCCAGACAAAGCCGTCGCCCTCGTAAGGTTTGGACCGGTCACGGATTTGCACCGGGTCGGGTGGCCATTTCCAGCCGCCCAACTGGCGCACGACTTCCCACCGGGTTGCGATGTCAAAGAGGTCATCGAAGTCCGTCGGCCGGATGGCGCGATAGGTTTCAGCCATGGCGGGCCTGCCAGTCGGTGCGGCTGAGCGCCACGCGCTGGATGTCGACCGTTTCCCCCCGGGCCGTTTCCACACCGCTGTTGATATGCGTGTCCTGAAACCCAAGCTTGCGCAGCACCGCCGCAGAGGGGCCATTGCCAAGGATATAGCCCGAGGTCAGCGCGTCGTGGCCTTGGGCGAAATACCACTCAATAGCGGCGGTGGCCGCTTCGGTCATGATGCCCTGCCCGTGGTGCGCGGGGTCCAGCCAATAGCCAAGTTCGGAGACAACGCTGATCGCGCCCAAAAGCCCCTCTCCCCCGTCGATCACCCAGACGATATGCTGGGTTTCGGGGATGAAGCTGTTCAGGAACCAGTCGAAATCATGCGGCTGATAAGGCCAAGGCACCATTGTCAGCCATTTCGTGACGTCATAGTCATTCAGGACCCGCACAACCACGTCGCGGTCACTGGGCGCGTAGGGACGCAGCATGAAGCGCCGCGTCGTCAGAATGGGCGTCAGAGGCCAGTTTTCAGCATGTAAGTCCATGTGGGCACCACCGCATTGCGCGCGACGCTGAAGGCCTCGGCATCGCCAAGGTAATCAAAGCCGCTGTTGGTCAGCACACGGGCTGAGCCGGGATTGTCCTGAAAGGCTTCGGCAAAATATTGCGCGGCCCGGTGCGGGTTGGCTTGCAGCAAGGTACGCACCGCCTCGGTCGCGAAGCCGACGTTCCAGAAAGCGGGCGCGACCCAGTAAAAGACCTCTGATTGGGCGCGATCCATCTTGCGCAGGGAAATCAGGCCCAGCACCTCGGCATGGCCAGAGGCGGCACCGTCAAGGGCCCAGATATCCTCGACCCGGTCGGGGGATTGCGCACGCTTGATCATCGTCTCGATCATGCCCGGCGGCAGCGGGTGCGGGATGGAGGCGGTGGCGCGGGCGAGTTTTTCGTCCGAGGCATACATGGTGACAAGCCCGGTATCCGACAGGCGCAGCGGGCGCAGCACAAAGCGGTCGGCCACATAGCTGGGCTGATCTGTCACGGTTTCATGCATCATGTCTTTTCCTCCGTTGGCCTTCTGGCGCCTCCCCCCGTTCCTAGATGGGAACGGGTCACCAAAAAGATAAGGGGACCGGTTTGCACCGATCCCCCTTTGAATGTCTTATCAGGTTTTCGGTTTACTCAGCGGCCTCCGCCACTGGCAGGACCGAAATAAAGGTGCGGCCTTTCAGGCCTTTGTGGAATTGGACGGAACCCTCGACGGTTGCAAAGATGGTGTGATCCTTGCCCATGCCCACGCCTGCGCCCGGCCACATCTTGGTGCCGCGCTGACGCATGATAATGTTGCCCGGAATGACAGCTTCGCCACCGAACTTTTTTACGCCAAGGCGACGACCTGCTGAGTCGCGCCCGTTACGGGATGAACCGCCTGCTTTTTTATGTGCCATTTGGTCTCTCCTTAGCCTTTAGCGAGCTCAGCGGCTTGCTTGAGCCACTCATCACGGTCGATGCGGCCTTTGAAATTCAGTTTGTCGTCCATAGCAGCAACGTCCTCTGGCGTCCATGCTGCGATCTGGGCGAATGAGGTCACGCCAAGGTCGTGCAGCTTTTTGACGATGACGGGGCCGACGCCGGAAATCTGGGTCAGGTCGTCACCACCTTCGGCCTTTTTGGCCTTGGGTGCTGCTTTCTTGGGGGCGGCCTTTGGCTTTTCGGCCTTGGGGGCCTCTGCCTTGGGGGCCTCGGCTTTCTTGGCGGCCTTCTTGGGCGCGGCTTTGGTCGCAACGGCCACAGCAGCGGCAGACACGGCCATGCCCTTGCCGGAAACGGCTGCTTTCACGCCTGATTTGTCAGCGCCTTTTTCAAGGATGTCGCCAATGCGCACCAGCGTCAGCTGCTGGCGGTGACCCTTTTTGCGGGCCGAAGAGTGCTTACGACGGCGCTTGACGAAGTTGATCGTCTTTGGGCCTTTGATCTGGTCGATCACGGTGGCCTGCACGCCGGCACCTGCCACGGTGGGAGTGCCCACGGTGTCGCCAACCATCAGAATGTCGTTGAATTGGATTTGCTCACCTGCTTCAGCAGCGAGCTTTTCGACACGCAGAACGTCGCCAGAGGCCACTTTGTACTGCTTGCCGCCGGTTTTGAGAACCGCAAACATATCGTCTTCCTTTGTCTTTCGCGTCGATCCGAGGCCGCCCCGCTTGGGCTGTTTGGTGCCTGGCAACTGCGCGCCCGTAGGCGAATATCAGCATAAGCCCGGACAAGCGACTTGCCCGGATGGCGGCTTATGTGACCGTATCGGTTTCAAGTCAACCCCTTTGAGCAGGCCAAACTGATGCGCGTGACCCTTTTTCTTCTGCCCCTTCTGGCGGGCTGCTCCGGCGAGGCCAATCATCTGGGCAATCCGCTTTTGTGGCCGGTGACGGGGCTGTCCACCGCGGCCGAGAATGCCGCCTATAACGCGCGACGCGGACAGGTGGAAGTGATCGTCAAGACCAACTTTGACCAGATCATCGCCGATATCGTCGCTGGCGGCGGCGATGTGTTGACGCAAGCGATGGACACGGCGCGCATTCCCGATGCCGACCGCCCTGCCCGCGTCTTGCAGATGCAGCGTGATCTTGCACTTTATCAGGGCAATCCCGGCGCGCTGGTCGTCGCCCTGATGGTCTATGGCGGCTAGGGTCTAGCCTACGGTCCAGACGCTAACCCAAAACGCCGGGTTGATTGCACCGCGATCTGCCCCTACCCACACCGCAAAGCGGAGGATGTGATGCAGGACGACGGATATTTCGACGCAGATGTCGCTGCGACCTATGACACGGTGCATGGACGCGAGGATGCCGCGGCACTCGGGCGGTTGCAGGCGCTGGCCGCCGGGGGTGCGGCACTGGAATTCGCCATTGGGACGGGCCGCGTCGCCCTGCCCTTGCAGGAGGCAGGCACGCCTGTCGCGGGGATTGAGCTGTCGCAATCCATGGTGGATGAGTTGCGGCGCAAAGAGACCAAAGCGCCCATCGACGTGGTTGTGGGCGACATGACCACGGCCAAGGTGCCCGGCGCGTTCAGTCTGGTGTTTTTGATTTATAACACCATCGACAATCTGACGACGCAGGACGCACAGATCGCCTGCTTTCAGAACGCGTTTGACCACCTGCAGCCCGGCGGGTGCTTTGTGGTGGAAACACTGGTACCGCCGCTGCAGCGCCTGCCCTTTGGGGAAACCCTTCTGGCCAATGCCCGCTCTGACGCCCATTGGGGCATGGATGAGTTTGATGTGGTCACGCAATCCTATGCCAGCCACCATATGCACCGCGACGGTGCAGGATATCAGCCACTGTCGATCCCGTTTCGCTATGCCTGGCCTGCAGAGATGGATGTGATGGCCAAAATGGCCGGATTCCAGTGCGAGGCACGATGGGCGGATTGGGAGATGTCCGCCTTTACCGCCACAAGCCCCAGCCATGTTTCGGTCTGGCGCAAGCCGTAGGGCCAATTTGAGACGCTGATGTGCGGCAGCCGCGTGTGGCGCGTCGCGCGTTCTCGACACCCAGCCGAGAGATGTCTGAGCCCTGACAGAAGGCCGCGTCAGACATGATGGGCGTAAACGGCAAGCGGCTCGGACCCAAGGGGATCTGCATCGAGACTTTGGCCAAGGGCAGGTTTGCGGAATGAAGCCGCACATTCATGTCATATGGGAGGTGCCTGTTTTGCGGGCTCGTGGTTGAGGGGCCAACATCGCATCGGCTGGGAAAGACGCATTCGATCATTTTGGACCAGGCTGTCAAGTACGGTCATTCCTCAAGGACCAAAAGCCCAGAAAGCAGTGTCGAGTATCGTGGCGGTTATCAGCCAGATTTCTTGGCGTCCTGCACTGCATCCCACCCCAGATTTGCCGACATCTCTCGTGCCATCTGTGTGATTTGAGGACCAAGTTTTTCGCGGAACGCGGGCGTAAAGACCCGGACCGAGCCCGTCGCACCGATGGACAGCGTCGCACCCGGCCCGTTTGGCGCAAGGGGGGCCGCCACCGAGCACATGCCGCGTTCGATCTCTTCCACGCATTCAGCGAAGCCGCGCTTTCGGATGGTTTCGAACTCGGCTTCCAGATCCTGCACGCTTGTCAGTGTAAATTCGGTGTAGGCGCGCAGGCGACCCTCCATCTCGCTGGTCAGGAACAGGTCGGGCGAGAACGCCGCAACGGCCTTTGAGCAGGAACAGGCATGCAAGGGACGTTTGCCCAAACCGGGGTGAAGATATGAAACACCTGTTTCAGGGGTTTCGACGTGAATGATCTCAACCGATTTGCCGCGCAGACGCGACAGAAAGAAAGCCGCCCCATATTCACCTGCCGCCCGTTTCAGGACCGGGCCGATGATTTCAAGCAAGGCGCGGTCGGATTGCTCGCTATGGGCGATCTGCTTGAGGCGAAGCCCGATTGAAAACGTGCCCCGGGCAACGGGCTCCAGCAATCCAACAGCGACAAGATCTTGCACAAGCCGGTATGCGGTTGGCTTGGGCAGGTCGGAATGGGCGCAGATATCCGCGACCGTCGCTTCCTTCTTTTGGCCGACAATCTCTAAAATGAGGGTGAGGCGTTCGAGATGCATTTTCTTACCTTGCGAGATTTCAATTCTCATTATATGAGCATCATAAGGGGATCGCAAGGGAGGATAAGATGTCAGAATGCTGTGGGCCGGGCTATGCATCACCGGCAGAGGCGATCCGTGCGCCCCGTGAAAAGCTGCTTTATACAATTGCGATTTACACTGGCACCGGCATTCAAAGGCCCGACTATCTGGCCACGGTGGATGTGGATCCGGACAGCCCAACCTATTCGCAGGTGATCCACCGGCTGGAGATGCCGGGCATTGGGGATGAATTGCACCATATGGGCTGGAACGCCTGTTCATCCTGTTTCGATGACGGGTCGATGAGCCGCAAATACCTGATCCTGCCTGGGGTGCGGTCTAACAAGTTGCATATTGTGGATACGGCCACGGACCCGCGTGCGCCGCGCCTGCACAAGGTGATCGATGGGGCAGAGATCAAGGCAAAGGCCGATCTGTCGGGCCCCCACACCGTGCATTGTCTGGGGTCCGAGATCATCATCTCCTTTTTGGGCAACGCCAAAGGCGAAGCGCCCGGCGGGTATCTGCATCTGAACAAGGATTTCGAGATTCAGGGCCGTTGGGAGAGCTCCATGGGCGAGATCAAGTTCGGCTATGATTTCTGGTATCAGCCGCGTCACAATGTGATGGTCAGTTCGGAATGGGCGGCGCCCAATACCTTCATGCCGGGGTTCGATCTGGAAGAAGTGGGCCACCTGAAATACGGGCGCGAGCTGCACTTCTGGGACTTTGAAAAACGCGAACCGGTCGAAAGTTTTTACCTAGGCGAGGACGGCTTGCTGCCCTTGGAGGTGAAGTTTCACCACAATCCTGACAGCACCCACGGGTTTTGCGGCGCAGCGCTGTCCACCAATGTGATCCACTGGTGGAAGGATGATGCGGGCAAGTGGCAGTGGGAAAAGATCATCGACGTTGACAACGAGATGCACCCCGACTGGCCGATCCCGCTGCCCGGTGTGATGAGCGCGATCCTGATCTCGATGGATGACAAATACCTGTATCTCAACAACTGGCTGCACGGCGATATGCGGCAGTATGACATCAGCGATCCACACAACCCTGTGCTGACGGGGCAAGTGTTTATGGGCGGTTTGCTGGGCAAGGCGCCAAAGGTTAATGGGGTTGAGGTCGCAGGCGGCCCGCAGATGTTCCAGCTCTCGCTGGATGGCAAGCGGCTTTATGTCACCACATCGCTTTTCAGCACATGGGACAATCAGTTCTACCCAGAGATCCGCACCAAAGGGGGCGTGATGGTGATGATCGACTGTGATCCGGTGAACGGCGGGATGAAGATCAACGAAGACTTCATCGTGGACTTCGGCAAGGAGCCAAACGGCCCCTCTCGCTGTCACGAGGCGCGCTATCCTGGCGGCGATTGCACAAGTGATATCTGGCTATGACGACCCATACCGTTACCATCGCCAATCGCGACGGCGCGACCTATGCCGTCAATGGCCGCCGCCCGCTGTTGGAACAGCTGCGCGACCAAGGCGTCGATCTGCCCTATGGCTGCGAATATGGCGGCTGCATCACCTGTGCGGCCAAGCTGATCGACGGTGAGGTGGATCAGCGGCGTCAGGTGGCGCTGAACAATCGACAGATTGAGAACGGCTATGTGATCCTTTGCGTGGCGCGGGCAACCACCGACATTACGCTGGAGATCGGGGTTGAGAGCCATGACAGGCTTTATCGGAACCCGTTTCTTGATCCGCTCAAACCCCATGAATTGAAGGCGGATATCGCCTCACCGAAAGTCTAAGCCCATGCCCGAAGCAGACGTTGATCACATCTACGATTATGACCCGCAGTATCTGGCTGATATCCTGAAATCGGTGAATACCATCGCCATGGTGGGGGCAAGCGCGGACAAGACCAAGTTCAGCTACGGCGTGCTGCGCCAGCTGAGCGAGATCGGGTATGACATTCTTCCGGTTAATCCGAACCCGAATGTGACAGAAATCCGCGGGCTCAAAGTCTATCGTTCGCTGGAAGAGATTGAGAAACCCGTCGACATGGTCGACGTCTTCCGCCCCAAGGAAGAGCTTTATGGCTTTGCCGAAAAGGCGATTGCCATCGGCGCCAAGGTTTTGTGGGGCCAGATCGGCGTCTACGACGACGCTGCGGCCAAACTCGCTGAAGACGCGGGCCTTCAGGTGGTCATGAACCGTTGCCCGAAGATCGAACTCTTCCGACCCTTCTGGAAACCACGACTCGATCTGACGATCTGACCAGGAAAGAGAGCCCAATGGCCCAGAACATCACCAAAAGCGCCAAGGACATCGTCAAGGCGGCCCTGACAAAGGTGCCCGCGATCAGCGTGGACGCGGCCCTGCCGCTGGTCGGCAGCGACACCCATGTCTTTGTGGACCTGCGCGACGGCACCGAACAGTCCAAGACGGGCATGATCCCCGGCGCGGTGGCCTCTTCCCGCGGCATGATGGAGTTCCACATCGACCCCGAAAGCCCGGCGCACAAACCGGAATTCAATCAGGACAAGACTTACGTCTTTTATTGCGCGTCTGGCGGCCGGTCCGCTTTGGCGGCGCAGGTCGCCATGGATATGGGGCTGTCGCCTGTCTTGAATATGTCGGGTGGCGTGGCCGCGTGGAAAAAGGCCGGGGGGACATTGACGTGACGATCACAGAAACGAAAGGGGATCAGGAGCTTATCCTACGTGCGGATGCTGGCGGCGTGGCCGTCGTCACGATGAACGCGCCCAAGTCGATCAACGCCTTGTCCGAGGCGATGTTGCAGGTGTTGTCAGAAACATTCGACAGGATTGCGGAAGATCGGAGCGTCAAGGCGGTGATCCTGCGCAGTAGCGGGAACCACTTTTGTGCCGGTCACAACCTCAAGGAAATGACGACACGCCGCGCGGATGCCGACGGCGGGTTTCAGAATTTCCAGGACCTGTTTGCAACCTGTTCGGCGATGATGTTGCGCGTCGTGCGTCTGCCGCAGCCGGTGATCGCCGAGGTCAGGGGCATCGCCACGGCAGCGGGCTGTCAGCTTGTGGCGTCCTGCGATCTGGCCGTGGCGGCGGATGACGCGACCTTTGCCACGTCAGGTGTGAATATCGGGCTGTTTTGTTCGACCCCGATGGTGGCACTTTCACGCAACGTGTCGCGCAAGCAAGCAATGGAAATGCTGCTGCTGGGGGAATTCCTGCCCGCCGCGCGTGTCGCTGAAATGGGGTTGATCAATCGCGTGGTGCCATTGGCACAGTTGGAAACCGCGACCATGGAGATGGCCCGGATCATCGCGGACAAATCCTCCTCCGCCGTCAAGATCGGCAAGCGGGCTTTTTATGAACAGGCCGAGATGCCGTTGGAAGAGGCCTATGCCTTTGCCGGGCGCACGATGGCCGAGAACATGATGGCAAAGGACGCCGAGGCCGGGATCGGGGCCTTCACTCGCAAAGAACCGATGCCGGAATGGACCGGGGAATGATGTACGCGGGCGCGGAACTTGCCCGCAACGCGGCAAATCACACGGCCCTGTCACCCGTTTCGATCCTGAAACGCGTCGAACGTGTGCATCCGGAATTGCCCGCGCAAATCCATGGCCGCATTCGGCGCAACTGGGGCGAGGTTGCAGAACGCTGCAAACGGCTGGCCTCTGCCATGGCCAAACGTGGTGTCCGCAAGGGTGACACAGTCGCGCTGATCGCGCCGAACATCCCCGAGGCGCTAGAATGCGCGCTGGCCGTGCCGATGCTGGGCGCGGTCCTGAACGCCAACAACACGCGGCTGGATGCAGGAACGATCGCCTATATCCTTGAGCACGGCGAAGCGAAGGTCCTTCTGGTCGATACGGAGTTCTCAGCGATCGCCGCCGAGGCCGTCGCGCAATCGGGTCGTGACCTGCTGATCGTCGATATCGAGGACAGCGAGGGCCCTTGTGGCGCGAAAATTGGCACCCTGACCTATGACGCTTTGCTGACCGAAGGCGATCCGGACTTCGCCTACGCGCTACCGGATGACGAATGGGACGCGCTGGCGCTGAACTATACCTCTGGCACCACAGGGCGACCCAAGGGCGTTGTCTATTCCCATCGTGGTGCCTGGACCAATGCGGTCAACAACGTCGTCACGTGGGAAATGCCGCATCATCCGGTCTATCTGTGGACGCTGCCGCTGTTTCACTGCAATGGCTGGTGCTTTCCCTGGACGATCACCATGCTTGCGGGAACACATGTGTTCCTGCGCGCACCAAGGGCCGACGCGATCTATGACGCCTTTGCAGATCACGGTGTCACGCATCTGTGCGGTGCGCCGATCATCATGTCGATGATCTCGGGCGCTGCGGAAAAACGTGCCTTTCCGCAAAAGATCAAGATGATGACTGCCGCTGCCCCGCCTCCGGCAAGCGTCATTGCCGGGATGGAGGCGATGGGGATTTCCATCACCCACGTCTATGGCCTGACTGAGGTTTACGGCCCCGCCGTTGTTTGCGCGGAAAAGCCGAGCTGGGCCGCCTTGCCACCGGAAGACCAAGCAACCCTGAAAGCACGCCAAGGCGTGGCCTACGAATTGCAGGAAGACGTGCTTGTCCTGAACCCCGACACCGGCACACCAGTGCCATGGGACGGCGAGACGCTGGGTGAGATCGTGTTCCGCGGCAACATCGTCATGAAAGGCTACCTCAAGGCCCCCGAAGAAACCGCCAAGGCCTTCAAGGACGGATGGTTCTGGTCGGGCGACATCGCGGTGCAGCATCCCGATGGCTACATCGAGATCCGCGACCGCTCCAAGGACATCATCATCTCTGGCGGGGAGAATATTTCCTCAATTGAGGTGGAAAAGGCGCTCTATTCGCACCCTGCCGTCGGCCTTTGTGCCGTCGTGGCCATGCCGGACGAAAAATGGGGCGAAGTGCCCTGCGCCTTTGTCGAACTTTCCGGCAACGCCACCGAGGACGAATTACTGGCCCATGCCAAGGCACGCCTTGCCGGTTACCAGCGTCCCAAAAAGATCATCTTTGGTGAGCTTCCAAAGACCTCCACCGGAAAAATCCGCAAAAACGAACTCCGCGATCTGGTCCGCTCAAAAAGCTGACCCCATCACTCAAACTGGATCCACGTCATGTCCCAAAATCCGACCTTCGCCCAATTCAGCTTCGGCACACAGGTGCGAAAATCCCCTTATTCCGACGCCGCATTGCGGTGGGGGGCCAAGGGGTTCTCTGTCTACAACCACATGTACATCCCGCGCGATTTCGGCGACCCGGTGCAGAATTTCTGGAACCTGGTGAATGAGGCGATCCTTTGCGACGTCTCCGTCGAACGGCAGGTGGAAATCAAAGGGCCGGATGCCGCGAAATTCACCCAGTTCCTGAGCTGCCGTGACTTGTCCACATGCCGGGTCGGGCAGTGCAAATATGTCCTGATCACCGACCAGCACGGCGGAATCATCAACGATCCGATCCTTTTGAAACTGGCCGAAGATCATTTCTGGCTGTCCATTGCCGACAGTGACGTGCTGCTATGGGCACGCGGCATCGCGGTGAACGCGGGCATGGATGTCGAGATTTCCGAACCCGACGTGTCGCCGTTGCAACTGCAAGGCCCCAAGTCCCGCGATGTTCTGCGCGAAGCCTTTGGTGATACGCCGACCGAGTTGAAATACTATCGCTTCATGGAGTTCGACTGGGACGGCGTGCCCTTGATCATCTCGCGCACCGGGTGGTCCAGCGAATTGGGTTACGAGATTTTCCTGCGCGATGGATCGCACGGCGACCGGCTTTGGGAACATCTGATGGCCGTCGGGATGCCCCTCGGCCTGAAACCGGGTCACACCTCAAGCATCCGCCGGATTGAGGCGGGCATGCTGTCGTATCACGCGGATATGACCCTTGCGAACAACCCCTATGAGTTGGGTATGGACCGGCTTGTCGATCTGGATATGAAGGCGGATTTTGTCAGCAAGGCAGCGCTGGCTGAAATCAAGGAAAAGGGCGTATCGCAAAAGCTTGTCGGCTTGGAAATTGATGGCGATCCGTTTATGGGGTCCAACGACTTCTTTTGGCCTGTCTTGAATGAAGGCAAGCAGGTCGGCACCGTCACGTCTGCGATCTATTCTCCCAGACTCGAAAAGAACATCGCGCTTGCGATGATTGGTGTGGATCACGCAGAATTGGACACAGTGCTGCAGGTCGACAAACTGAGCGAAAAGCGCGCTTGCACTGTCGTGCCGATGCCATTCCACGACCCGAAGAAATCGCTTGCAGTGGCAAGTTGACCGGACTGCTGCACAGGTCTGACCGCCTGTGCAGCAAAGGTTTCTTGCCCGTGTTCAGCGCCGTTTTGCTGGTATCGGAATTTCACGCATAAGCGGCGTCGACGATGAATTCCACCTTCAACGCGGGGCGTGCCAGCTTTGCCTCACCACAGGCGCGGGCCGGCGCGTGACCAGCGGGAACCCATGCGTTCCAAACCTCGTTCAGGCCCTCAAAGTCCTGCATGTCGGCAAGCCAGATCGTAACCCGGAGCATGTTTTCGCGTGACGATCCGGCCTTGGCCAAAAGCGCGTCGATATTGTCGAGGCATGCCCGGACCTGGTCTTGAATCGTGTCGCCTTCCGCAACCTGGCCGGTCAGATAAGCGACACCATTGTGCTTCACAATTTTTGAAGAGCGTGCGCCGGTATCGAAGCGTTCAATCATGGGATTTCCTTGCGATTGTGTTTGTGCGGGACCCCGGTCGGGGCGTTGTGATTGCCATATGGTCACGCGCCACAAATTGAGGCAAACTGGAATTCATTGAATTTGATTCAGGGTACCTTAATTTTGGCGATCAAGATCGACATGCTCAGATGTTTCACGATGGTCGCCACCCATGGCAGCCTGTCTGAAGCCGCAGATGCCTTGGGACGCACACCTTCTGCGGTCTCCATGATGCTGAAACAGTTTGAAGAACACGTCGGCTCTGCCCTATTCGAAACGGCCCGCAAATCGCGGCTGACCCCCATCGGAGAGCTTATTCTGAATGAGGCCCGCCGCGAGGTCGCGCATTTCGAAAATACAGTATCAGTGATCGAAGGTCTGGCCCGGTCGGAGTTGGGGTTTCTGAGATTGGCCGTGACGCCATCGGTGGCAACATCTGTGCTGCCCACGGTGATTTTCAGGTTCGCCGAGATGTATCCGAAGGTGCAGATCGACCTTCGCGACATGGATTCGGCAACAATCGCGCGCGAACTTGATCGCGAACGGGCCGATATCGGGATTGGGTCGCTGCCCAAGATGGAGGGGATGCAGCGCACAGAGCTTTTCAGCGATGCGTTTGGTTTGGTGTGCAGGAAGGATCATCCGCTTGCGGAAAACTGGGATCAATTGTCTTGGCGCACCATGGGTGAACATACAATCATCGCGAATGGCCTTTGCGAGCAGATCACCGATCCTGACTTTGCGCCAATCCTTGCGCGGTCGCGGCTGATGGTTCCGAACACGGCATCATTGCTCGGATTGGTGCGGCAAGGCGTGGGCATTACGGTGCTGCCGCGTCTGGCCGTTGCCGGATCGCTTGATGCACTGGCGTTTCTGCCACTGGTGGACGTAAAGGCCCGTCGAACGGTGCATCTGATGTCGCGCCCCAATTCGCTGTTGATGCCTGCTGCGCGAGAATTCCTGAAATTGATCACTGCAATGAAACGCGACGGGAGCTTGGTACTGGCATCCTGACTTCAGAAAATCTGAAGAAAAATTCAATACATTCCGAAAGCCTGAATCTTCCCAAGGGAGTATCCTTCACGCGCGCCTCGGGCGCTTGATCAAAGGGATACATCATGCACGACACCAAACTGAACTATATCGCTGGCGAATGGGTGGCAGGTGCATCCGAGATCGAAAACCGCAACCCGTCTGATTTGAGTGATCTGATCGGGATGTTTGCGCAAGCCACGCCGGACCAGTTGGACGCAACGCTTGAGCAGGCTCA
The DNA here is from genome assembly GCA_947493335.1 of uncultured Paracoccaceae bacterium. Lineage (GTDB taxonomy): Bacteria > Pseudomonadota > Alphaproteobacteria > Rhodobacterales > Rhodobacteraceae > CANMYO01. Next base: position 1,404,661 of record CANLQO010000001.1, read on the forward strand.
AAAGGCTCAAGCCGAGTGGGCCGCCTACGGGATCGAGCGCAAGTACAACGTGTTGATGGCGATTGGCACCGAAATGATGGACCGCGCCGAAGAGCTGGGGACATTGCTGTCGCGCGAAGAAGGCAAGCCCTTGGCGGAAGGCAAAGGCGAAGTCTACCGCGCTGGCCAGTTCTTCACCTATTACGCCGCTGAAACCCTGCGCCAGTTGGGCGACACGGCTGACAGCGTGCGGGACGGGATCGAGATTGATGTGCGGCGCGAACCGGTGGGTGTTGTCGCGATCATTTCGCCGTGGAACTTCCCCACGGCCACCGCATCCTGGAAGATCGCGCCTGCGCTTTGTTACGGCAATGCCGTGGTCTGGAAACCGGCGAATGTGACCCCGGCCTCGGCGGTGGCACTGATTGAGATCATCGCGCGGCAGGACATTCCCAAAGGCCTTGTGTCGCTGGTGATGGGTGCAGGCAGCGCTGTTGGTCAGCGGCTGGTCGAAAGCCCGAAGGTCAATGCGATCAGCTTCACCGGGTCCGTGCCAGTGGGTAAAGGGATCGCGGCCAGTGCTATTCAAAACCTGACCCGGGTGCAGATGGAGATGGGATCCAAGAATGCCCTGGCCGTGATGGATGACGCAGACATTGATCTGGCCGTCACGCTGGCCTTGGGCGGCGCGTTTGGCGGTTCGGGTCAGAAGTGCACGGCGTCTTCGCGGCTGGTTGTGCATCGGTCGGTCCATGACCAATTCGTTGAAAAGCTGGTTGCAGGTGCAAAGGCGATGAAAGTTGGTCACGCGCTTGAGGCGGGCACGCAGTTGGGCCCTGTTGTGTCTGAACAGCAGCTGAACGAAAACCTCGCCTACGTCGATCTTGCCGCGTCTGAAGGGGCAGAACTCCTGTGCGGTGGTCAGCGTCTGGAGATGGCCACCGAGGGATATTTCATGTCCCCCGGCGTGTTTGTTGGCACCCACAATGACATGCGCATCAACCGGGAAGAGATGTTCGCGCCGCTTGCCTGCGTCATCCCGGTGGCCAGCTATGATGAGGCGTTGCATGTGGTCAACGACACGAACTTTGGTCTGACCGCAGGTATCGTGACCACCAATCTTGCCCGCGCCACGCATTTCCGCCGCAACGCGCAATCGGGCTGTGTGATGGTGAACCTGCCCACAGCCGGCACGGATTACCACGTCCCGTTCGGCGGACGCGGTGACAGTTCGTACGGGCCGCGCGAGCAAGGGCGCACAGCGGCGGAATTCTACACAATCGTGAAAACCGCCTATATCTCGTCGGGCGTCCCCGCATGATGCTGATCGACAATCTGCAATACGCCAATTGGTCGGAAAAGATCTTTCGTCAGATGCGGGAGGGCGGCGTTGATGCGGTGCATGTGACGATTTCCTACCACGAGAACTTTCGCGAAACGGTGCTGAATTTCGAGCAGTGGAACCGCTGGTTCGAGCAATATCCCGATCTGATCATGAAAGGCCAATGGGCGTCCGACGTGGATCGCGCCCGGGCGGAAGGCAAAACCGCGATCTTCTTTGGCTTTCAGAACCCTAGCCCGATTGAGGATGACATCGGGCTCGTCGAGATCGTGCATACGCTTGGCGCGCGCTTCATGCAGCTAACGTACAACAACCAATCCTTGCTCGCGACGGGGTGCTATGAGGCCGAAGACACGGGCATCACGCGGATGGGCCGTCAGGTCATCAAGGAAATGAACCGCGTGGGGCTTGTGGTGGACATGAGCCATTCGGCAGATCGTTCGACCATCGAGGCGGCGGAACTTTCAGAGCGTCCAATCGCGATCACGCATGCCAATCCTTATGATTGGTCCCCTGCCCTGCGCAACAAGAAGGATGATGTCATCCGCGCGGTGACGGAAAACGGCGGGATGCTGGGCTTTTCGGTCTATCCGCACCACCTCAAAGACAAGTCCGCCTGCACCCTGAACAGCTTTTGCGAAATGATCGCCCGCACGGCGGAAAAATTCGGCGCACAGCACCTCGGGATCGGGACTGACCTGTGCCAAGACCAACCAGACAGCATTGTCGAATGGATGCGCGTCGGTCGTTGGAGCAAAGAGATCGACTATGGCGAAGGCTCTGCCGCGGCACCCGGATTTCCGCCGATGCCAAGCTGGTTCAAGGACAATCGCGACTTTGGCAATATCGCAGCGGGCCTGCGCGCCACGGGTCTGAACGACAGCGAAATTGCAGGGATCATGGGCGACAACTGGCACAGGTTCTATGCAGAGAATTTCACGCCGCAGGCAGAACGCTGATGGACCGCCGCGCCGATACTTCGCCCAGCATTCCGTTGCGCCCTCCCGCGCACATGATGCGACTTGCGCGGCTCGGTTCTTTCCATCAGTCGCGTCTGTCGTTCATGCGCATTCTGACGCGGCGGATGAAGCGGGAGGCATGGACTTTCACGCGACCCGTCTTTGACATTGATGCGAATGGCGTGGGCCATGCGGTCTATGCGGCGCACACGCCCGACCGCACCTATTCGCTTGTTGCCTTTGCCCATGACCTGCCTGCTGACAAACGCTCTGACAGGGTGATCGCAGAGGCCTGGGACAGTACGTTTGCCTTGTTTGACGGCGTGCCCACGGAGGCCGACATCGAGCGGCTGCGCGCCAATGTGCCATACCAAGAGGCAGGCCGCGTTACGGAAAGCGAGCTGTCACTGTCGCGCGCCAATCGCTCTGTGCGGCTGTGGGAATACATGGTGTCCTGTCTGGCCGAGGGCCGCCAGCCCGAGCCAGCAGAGGTCACGAAGGTCGGCTATCTGATGCGCACGACCGCCGTCTATGGATCGGGCAAGTTCGGCGCTGCGGACCGCGAGGCGATTGCCGCACGTCCAGAGTGCAACGCGCCCTTCCAGATCGAAATGCTGTCCGTCTACCTGACCCGTACTTATGTGCGCGATCTGATGCAGCACATGGCCAATGCGCGGGGCGGTGCCAAAGCCGTAACTCTTAATCCCAAGATCGCGCGCGCGATGGGTATCGGCAATTCGACGGGGCTGGGGATGGCACCGTTTCTGGTGAACCATCCAGAGCTTTTCAACAACTGGATCGCCGCGCGCGAAGCGGCGATTGCACGGGTGCGTTCGCTTCCTTCTGCGCGTGCGTCCGAGGCACAGCTTTTCCGCGATCTTCTGGCGCGCGCGATTTTGTCGGCAAGCCAATGGCAATCGGATCATCCCGTGCAGGTCGAAAAACTGGCCGCGCTGCGACCCGATCTGGATCACCTTGCCGCGCATGTGGCGCAGACGGATCTGCGCGGCAACATGCCTTGGAACCGCCTGTTTGACTGGGCAGAAGCCAACCTTGGTGTGGACGCGCAAGAATGCTTGGCGTCCTTGATGCTGGAGCCCTACGGCGGCCTTGTCGATGATCTGACGACGCAGATGGCGGACACCAACACCGAAGGCTTCCGCATTGATGGCACGATGACAATCGGGGCGGTGCAGCAGATTTTGACGCAGGTCTACGACTGGGCCTTGGACATTGATTGGAGCGCGAAGGACAACTGCGCGCGCGCCTGGTACGTGTCCGAGGAAAAGCTGGAGCCGCGACTGGGCGAGCGCTTTGACGAGCCGATTGCGAACTACGAACAACCCCTCGCGCCGGGTCGGGATGCCGCGGCGTTGAGCGTCGCACTGACTACATGGGACGCAAGCAAACCCGTAGCTGAATTCCTGCTCGCGCAGCCTGAGCACCGCCACACGGTCCGCCGCGCCCAGATCGCCGCGCGTGCACCTTATGCGGAAATACGCGACAATACGATTGGCGCGGACCTGATGCCGATCGACATGCTGCGCTGCAAACTGTCGTTCTTTGGCGCGTCGCATTTTGATCCCAGATCGGACCGCTGGGTGCGCATTTGCATGTTTGGAAATGCGCCCTATCCAGAAGAGCTCGCGACATCAGACGACCATTGGCCATACCCGGTGCTGCCGTGAGTTATTCGCTGAACGAGATCGAAGCGATGGCGAAGAAAGCGGCGCGCGGCGCGGGCTATGCTTGGGGCCCGGCAGAGGAAGCGGGCAAAGCTGTGCGCTGGCTGGAATCTCACGCTTTGAGCGGTGCGGCGGCATTGGTGGGTCATTTGAACATCGGCGATATCGACGGACCGCCCACGTCATTGCAAGGCGATTGGAGCAGCGCGACGGGCGTCTTGTGTCCTTTGACCAGCGGTGCAGCGCTGAATGATTGCGCGGAGCAATTGGCGGACGGACATATCCAGCGTCTTTTGGATGTCGATCATCCGCTTTTGATCCTGCCTTTCGCGGCCTGGGCTGCGCTGCACATCAAAGCGCCGATCAAAGTTGAGTGGGACGGGGTGCGCGCCACGACCGACGGATACCGTCTGCGCCATGACGCGCTTAACGGCGATCCAAACCACCGCCGCGCGGCCGTCGTCATTTGCAAAATGGACAACGCGACGGACGATCTGCGCGCTCCGGCCTTGCGCGGCGCGATCAGCAAAGACGTATGGCAAGCCCTCCGTGTATTTGCCCATCGCACCTACGCACCGGCCAGCGAAGCATCACGTCTGCTCGGAGCGGGCGCCGGGGTGTCGGACAATGACTAAGGATAAACAGGCAACCCCGCAGTGGCAGCGCCAACCGACTGCGGGACAATTTAGAATGGCGCAACAAACGTAACAGGGGACGAATAATGTCTATTAAACCACCATTCACCGAATTGGAGATCGAAAAGGCTCCATCCGGTTTTTACGAAGGCTACAGCCTTCCCATTGCGCTGATCAGCAAGGCGATCATGGTCGCGCTTGTTGTTTGGGCGCTTGTCTGGCCGGGCAATGCCAGCAGCGTCCTGTCATCCGTGAACAGCACATTGCTGAACGGGTTCAACAGCTTCTACATCATCTCGGTCGGCCTGTTTGCTTTCTTCCTGTTCGTCCTGGCCATTCTACCGGCGACCGGCAGCAAGAAGCTCGGAACGGCCGAAACTGTCCCCGAATTCTCGAACTTCTCGTGGTTCTCGATGATGTTCGGCGCAGGTCTGGGGGTCGGGCTGATGGTCTTTGCCACGGCAGAACCGCTTGGCCTTTGGGGATCAAACCCCGTGGTCCTGTCCGGCGAGGTGGCCGCAAATTCAGAGGAAGCGGTGCAGTCAGCCTACCGCTACACCTTCCTTCACTACGGGTTCCACGCTTGGGCGATCTACGTGCTGACCGGTCTGTCACTGGCCTACTACGCCTATACGCGGGAAATGCCGCTGACGATCCGTTCCGCGCTGACGCCACTGTTGGGCAGGGCCGCCAATGGTCCACTTGGTCACCTGGTCGATGTGCTTGGCGTTGTCGCCACGATCCTTGGCGTATCCGTCACAATCGGCTTTGGCGTCAGCCAGTTCGTCGATGGTGTCTATGCCGTGTCGGGCATGGAGTGGTTGATGAACGGCGACGCAGAAGCCCCCAAACCAAGCACCGTTGGCCTGATCTCGGCGCTGATGGTCATCATGGGTCTGTCGATCATCTCGGCCGTTTCGGGTGTTGGCCGGGGGATCAAATATCTGTCGAACCTCAATCTGGTTCTGTCCGTGATCCTGTTGCTGACGTTCGTCGTGTTCGGCTCATTCTTCTTTGCAATGACAAAGTTCGGTGCAGGTCTGGTGGACTACATTTTGCACTTCGTTCAACTGTCATTCGGCGCCTACGGCCCGCAATCGGCTGACGCATTCGCAGCAGCCATCCCTGAGGCCGCACAGGCATTGCCGGCCGAGGATATCGCGGCGATCTACGGATCGGCCACATCGCCTTGGGGATCTTTGGGCGGGTTTAGCGAAGGGCTACCAGCATCTGCTGCGGCGCTTGATGCCGAGGCCATCTATGCCGCTGGTGAGCAAGGCCGTCAGTTTGGTTGGCAGGCCGGTTGGACCACGTTCTACTGGGCTTGGTGGATCGCGTTTTCGCCGTTTGTCGGTCTCTTCCTGGCGCGTATCTCCAAGGGTCGCACTGTGCGGGAGTTCATCCTTGGTTGCGTGATCGCCCCTGCGATCGTGTGCTTCTTGTGGATGACCATTCTGGGCGGCACTGCCATTGATCTGGAACTGAACGGCGACGCTGCCGGGTCCCTGATCGGTGCAACAAATACGGCCAAACTTTTCGCGACACTTGGGCAGATGATTTCGGGCGGGTTTCTGTCAGCCATCACCATCATGTGTGTGGTCCTGATCATGACCTTCCTTGTCACATCTGCTGACTCTGGCATTCTGGTGATGAACACCATCATGTCTGGTGGTGAGCAGGAAACCGGCATCAAGCACCGGATCATCTGGGGTCTGATCCTGACCGCGGTCATCGGTGCCTTGATCATTGCGGGCAATAGTGGCGCAGAGGCCAATCCGTTTGGAGCGCTCCAGAATGCGATGATTATCGGGGCCCTGCCCTTCACAATTGTCATGGTGTTCATGATGATTTCGCTTGTGAAGGCGCTCTATCGCGACAACATCCGTGAAAAGAACGCTTAAATGAAAATGCGATAGGCCGCGACATGTGCGCGGCCTATCGCGCATTCAGGGACAACGACGTTACCGGAAGCGTCATCCTGGGCGAACTGCCCGAAATCTGATCCCAAAGAGCAGGTCGCTTCGCGGCCATGGCAAATTGATTTTTGTTGGGTTGGTTTGGTTTCGCCACCCAAAGAATTCAGCACATGCAGCGATTGGCGACCATTCGGAGATCGGGGCCGGTATCGGGTGCAAGATCACGAAGACATAGACTTCTTCAACACACTCACCACTGTCAGTGTGAAGGTCAGTTTTGCCAATCTCTGGACTTGGCTCAATCTTTTGAAGTGACGGTCAATCCCATCCAACGTTCACGACGTGCCGTAACTCACGGGACGTGTTGCGCCCATTCGGCGGGCATCACGGGGGTGAGTGACAGCAGCTCGCGGGTGTAGGCGGCGCTGGGGCGTTCATAGACGTCTTCGGCGGCGCCAAGTTCCTGCACGCGGCCATTGCGCAGCACCAGCACCTCATCCGCCATCTGCCGGACGACCGCCAGATTGTGGCTGATAAAGATGATGGTCAGCCCAAACGCGGCCTGCAGGTCCTTGAGCAGATTAAGAAGCTCGGCCTGAATAGAGACATCGAGGGCCGAAGTCGGTTCGTCGCAGATCAGCACCTTGGGGCGGGCCAGAAGCGCGCGGGCGACGGCGATCCGTTGCCTTTGACCGCCCGAAAACTGATGCGGGTATTTGTCGATGGCATCGGGGGCCATGCCAACGAGATCAAGCATTTCCTTGGCCAGCGCCCGACGGTCAGCGGCATCTTTGACCAGCCCATAGAGCCACAGGGGTTCGGACAGGATGGCACCGATCCGGTGGCGCGAATTCAGCGATGAAAACGGATCTTGAAACACCATCTGGATCAATTGCCGCGATGCATGGTGTCGCCCGCGTGCCTTGCCGCCCGGCAGGTCTGCGCCTGCTAGCGTCATCGTCCCGGCGGTGGGTTTCAGCAAACCGGTGAGCGTTTTGGCCAGTGTCGACTTGCCCGAGCCACTTTCACCCACGACACCCAGAACCGCGCCCGGCCGGACCTCAAAACTGATGTCATCTAGGGCCACAAATGGCGCAGGCTTATGCCAGAACGACGTGCGGGTTCCGGGAAAGGCAACTGTGATGCCATCCAGCGACAGCCCGATGGGGTTCTGCCGCACGCCTTCCAGCAGCCAGTCCTCGGCCTTGTTGGTGCGCGCAGCTGTGCCAAGCGCGGGGCTGGTTTCGTCTTCGGGGACGGGAAACCGGTCCAGCCTGCGATCAAGCGGCGGTACTGCGCCCATAAGCTGTTTGGTATAGGCGTGCTGCGGGCGGCCCAGAACCTCTGCTGTCGGGCCATTCTCGATCAGTTTGCCGCGACGCATGACGGTCACGCTATCGGCAATCTGGGCAATGACGCCAATGTCATGGGTGATCAGCATGAAGCCGACCTTGCGCACATCCGCAAGCCTGCGGATCAGGTCAAGCACTTGCGATTGCACCGCGACATCAAGCGCGGTTGTGGGTTCATCGGCAATGATCAGCTCGGGGTTGGTGCACAGCGCAAGGGCGATGACAACGCGTTGCCGCATCCCGCCGGAAAACTGATGTGGATAGGCCTGCATCCGCGCCGCGGCGTCCCTGATCCCCATCTCTTCCAGCAGATCGACGGCGCGGGCCTGCGCGTCCGAGGTTGTAATATCTTCATGGGTCTGGATCGTCTCAACCAGTTGATCCTCGATCGTCATGAGCGGGTTCAGGCTGGTCTGCGGGTCCTGAAAGATCATCGAAATCCGCTTGCCCCGCATGCGGTGCGCGGCAGTGCGGTCAAGCGTGCGCAGGTCCGTTTCGCCCAGATGCAGGCTGCCAGCGGCCACATATCCGGGGGGCTGCAGCAGCCCAATGACGGCGGCACCCACGGTGGATTTGCCTGCCCCGCTTTCACCGACCAGACCATGAATTTCCCCCGGTGCGATCTGCATCGCCATGTCTTCCACCGCCGTCACATCGCCAAAGCGCGACGGGAATTTGACCGTGAGCCCCTGCACCCGCAGCATCAGCGCAACCTCGGGTTAAAGACATCGCGCAGGAAATCACCCAACACGTTGATCGAGATCACCAGTGCCACCAGAAAGAGCGTCGGCACCCAAAGGATCCACCATTCGCCCGAAAAGAGGAACTGCATCCCGATCCGGATCAGGGTGCCAAGCGACGGGCTGTCTGCAGGCAGGCCGATCCCCAGGAAGGACAGCGTTGCTTCAAGCAGGATGGCAGAGGCCAGATCAACGGTCATGATGACCAGAAGCGGCCCGAGGATATTGGGCAGGATATGCACGAACATCACGCGCAGCGGATGCTGGCCCTGCATCACGGCGGCCTGCACGTATTCCTTGTTCATCTGCACAAAGGTCGAGGCACGCGCGGTGCGGGCAAAGTTCACCCAAAGCGACAGGGCGATGGCAAGCGTCAGCACCGTGACCCGCAGGCTTTGCTGCATGTCGGTGGGCAGCACACCGCGCGCGATCCCGTCAATCAGCAGCGCCGTCAGGATGGCGGGCAAGGCCAGCTGGATGTCAGCGATACGCATGACGATGGCATCAAAGCGCCCGCCGAAATACCCCGCAGCCAGCCCCAGCCCGACGCCCAGCACGGTGGCAATGGCCATGGCCGAGATACCGATGATCAGTGACAGCCGCGCCCCATAAAGGATGGAAGAGATCATATCCCGTCCCTGATCGTCGGTTCCAAGCGGGAACCGGCTTGTCCCGAATTCCTCCCACATCGGCGGCAACAGCCCGTCCATTAGCGAAAACGAGGCCAGATCATAGGGATCAAGCGGCGCGATCCACGGGGCAAAGGCGGCCCCGATCAGGATCGTCAACGCCACAATCGCCGCGAGGATCACCGCCGGTGAGCGGGTGAAGAGCCACAGACCCTCGTAGCGTTTGATAAATTCCCGCATCAGGACACGTCCTTGATCCGCAAGCGCGGGTCAATGGCCACGTAAAGCAGGTCCACGATCAGGTTCACCAGCACAAAGAAGAAGGCAATCACCACAAGGTAGACCCCCATCACAGGGATATCGACAAAGCGGATCGATTCCAGAAACAGCAGCCCCATGCCGGGCCATTGAAAGACGCTTTCGGTCACGATGGAAAAGGCGATGACGCCGCCAAACTGAAGCCCGATGATCGTGATCACCGGCACCATGGTATTGGCCAGCGCGTGCCGGAAATAGAGCCGCCCCATGGGTACCCCGCGCGCGGTGGCAAAGCGGATGTAGTCGGACCGCATGACCTCCATCATCTCGGCGCGCACAAGGCGCATGGTAAGGGTCAATTGGTAGACGCCCAAGGTGATGGCAGGCAGGATCAGGGCGCGCCAGCCATCCACCGTCAGAAACGACGTCTCCCACCCGCCGATGGTGACGGTGCCGCCACGTCCGAAGGTCGGCAGCCAGCCAAGCTGCACCCCAAAGAAAAAGATCAGCATTATGCCGATGACAAAGGTCGGGATCGAAACACCGACAAGCGTGACCATCAGGATGGCCTGCGTGGCTGCCCCCCGAGGCCGGAGTGCGGTATAGACGCCTGCGGGTATCCCCACGACCAATGAAATCAGCAATGCCACGACACCAAGTTCCAGCGTGGCGGGCATACGGCTCGAGATCATCTCGGCCACGGGTTGGCGCGTGCGGTAGGAAAACCCGAAATCGCCCTGCAGCATGTCGCCGGTAAAGCGCATGAATTGCAGGGCGAAGGGATCGTTCAGGCCAAGCTCTTCGCGCAGACGCTCCTGATCGGCGACGGAGGTTTCCACCCCGGTCATCTGGGTGATCGGGTCACCGACAAACCGGAACAAAGAGAAGGCCAGAAAGGCAACGGCCAACATCACAAAAACAGACTGGATCAGCCGTTTCCCGATGAAATATGCCATTGCCTTACGTCTTCTTGCTTAGTTGACGGTCACCCAGCGCAGCATAAAGAAATTGTCTGCACGCTGCGTCAGGTCGACATTATCCTTCGCCGCCCAAATCAGGGGCTGGGTGTAAAGCGGGATATAAGCCACCTCATCCTGGGTGATCGCCACGACTTCATCGACATAGGATTGCCGCACCGCCGGGTCGATTTCCTGCTGGATCAGCGGCAGCAATTCATCAACGCGGGCGTTGGAATAATTGCCAAAGTTCCAGGACCCGAGCTTTTTCTCATCATCCTGCGAATGCATCAGGAAGCGGATCGGATGCTCCATATCGAATGTGCCCGGTGACCAGCCCAGAAGATACATGTCAAAGTCATCTTCGCGCAGTTGCGGCCAGTAGTCGCGCACAGGTCCGGTCGACAATTCGGCATCAAGGCCGACGGCTGCGAACATGGACGCCGCAGCCCGGCACAGCGCTTCGTCGTTGATATAGCGATCATTGGGGCACTTGAGGCCAAAGCTGAAGCCATCGGGATAACCGGCTTCTGCCAGAAGCGCCTTGGCTTTGTCGGGATCATAGCCCGGACGGGTCGCATTGGCTTCGGAATAGCCCGAGATGCCTGCGGGCACCAATTGGCTGGCCCCTTCGATCTTGCCGCGGAACAGGACCCGGTCGATCGACGCAAGATCAATCGCATGGGCCGCAGCCAGACGGACACGCGGATCAGCAAACGGGTTGGCGTCGGTAACATCGCTGGAATACAGCAATGTGTCGTGCTCATGCCCGAACCCGAACATGATCACGCGGGTTTCTTCCCCTTCCAGCACCTGAAAACCATCGCGGCTTTCGACCTGTTCCACATCCTGAAGCGGGATCGGCTGGATAAAGTCGATCTCACCCGACAAAAGCGCCGCAAGCCCGGTGGCCGCGTTGCCGATGGGGGTGAATGTCGCCTCTGTCACGTTGTGTTCGGCTGTGTCCCACCATCCGGCGTGCGGCGTCAGCACAGTCTTGACGCCGGGATCGCGGCTGGCGACCACAAAGGGGCCGGTGCCGTTGACGTTCAGCGTGGCATGATTTTCTGCGTCACGTGCCGGCAAGGCTGCGTCGTTCGCCATTGCCCAATCCTTGTCGAGGATCATGAAATTCGCGATCGAGGACGGGAACAACGGATTGGGCGCAGAGGTCACGAAATCAATGGTGAAATCATCCACCACGCGCACCTCTGTCACGGGCGCGAACCATGATCTGACATCTGCGGCCTCATCCGAGGCGCGGGTGTAAGAGAACATTACATCTTCTGCAGTGAAATCGGCACCGTCCTGAAACTTGACGCCTTCACGCAGGGTGAACCGCCAGCCATTTTCACCGTCAAGCGGTTCCCATGACGTCGCAAGCGACGGTTCAATCGACATATCCTTGCCGCGTCTGACAAGGCCCTCGTAGACATTGTTGAGGAAAGACAGCACAGGGGCCGAATTGACCGCGTGCGGGTCCATTGTTTGCGGGTCAGTTGTTGATGCCCATTTGAAATCTTCGGCCTGCACGGCCAGGGCTGACATTGAAAATGCACTTCCCAAAAGTAGCGATTTGAATAGTTTATGCGTCATTGGCGCCTCCCAGTCATTTGGTCAGCCTGCGCTTTCTCGACCCAAGGTCAAGGTCGGTGACGCCGAAAGCGACAAAAGTGATCTGGGCCTGCGGGCCGGTTCAGGCGCCGTGGCACCCAATGCTGGCATGTCGGGCAGCGGGCGCAGCCCGTGGTGCCTTTACGCTTGTCGCCTGTGCGGCGGGCGCCACCCCTGCCCGATATCATCCGGCCTCTTGCCCTTCGCCCGTCACTGGGCCACCTTCACGCCATGCTGAACCCGATCACGCTTGCCCCGCTTGACGACGGCCACCGCGACGCCCTGCGCGCGGTTTCGGTCAAACCCTTTCAGGTGATCTTTTCCGGCCAGCCGGCCGACGCGCTTGATGCGCCAGAAGATCACATTGATATCCATGTGATCCTGCATCAGGGCGATGTGATTGGCATGTTTCGGGTCGATCGGCACTATCACCACGGCCACACATTTGCGCCCGCCGACAGTATCGGCATCCGGGCCATGATCATTGATCAGGACCGGCAGGGTGCTGGTTTCGGTGCGGCGGCCTGCCGGTTGATGCCCGGGTATCTGCGCCCGCTTTATCCCTTGAAAACAGCGGCTTATCTGACGGTCAATACCCGTAACGCCGGGGGCTACAAGGCCTATATCAAGGGCGGATGGACCGACACCGGCACCCAGCACATGACCGGGCTGGCCGGACCACAGCACATTTTGCGCCTGCCCCTAATCTGATCCCGCCGGGGCGGGAAAACCCCCATACCGGGCACGCGCGCTTTGGCGCATACTGCGGGCATTTCAGCACATAGGAGATTTGCAATGTCCGTTACACTCGATATCCAACAGCCCGCGCCCTTTGACCTTGTGGGGTCCAGCATCCTGATCGCGGGCAACGCCACCGCGTTTGAAGGGTCGCTGTCCGTCTCTGTCACGGAAGGCCATGATGAATATAGCACCGTCGCCTCTGCCGGTTCGCTGGGGCTGCAGCAGTTTCAGACCAGCATCGACATCCCCGACAGCAATCTGTTTCAATTGGACCGGGTGTTTGTGACGCTGGCCGATGACGGGGCAACAGCGGATGGCCCGCGGGTTACGATCCCGGTGCTTTTTGGTCCGCGCATCATGCCCGGCTATCGCGGTTGGCAGCCCTATGAGGTTCAGTCAGGCGATACGCTGACCAGCATTGCCAATGCGCAATATGGCGGGCCGGATTTCCAGCCGATCTTTCGCGCCAACGCGCATATTCTGACCAGTCCCGACCTGATCTTTCCCGGTCAGATCCTGCGCATCCCGCGCAACGATATCTAGGCGACGGCGGTGCGACGGCGTTTAGTCAAGCGTCGTCCATGGCCAGGGCTTTACCTCGCTCGCGCCGGTCTGGTAGCGGGCGGCCTTGGCCATCCAGACGCCCAGCGTCGTGCCCATCTCTGCCAGTTGCTCGTTCGGTTGCCGCTTGTTGACCAGCATCACGATAAACTGCGCGATGGTCATCAGACCCAGCAAAGAGCTTGCAAAGCTCAACATCACCCAGACGATCACCATGTTGATCAACCGCATCCAGAGCGGTTCGAGATCATCGGTGTTCATCATATCGGGATCGTCATCCATCATCATTGCCCCCTGCCGCAAAGACCATATCCATCATCTGTTGTGTGCCGCGCGAAAATTCAAGCGGGCACGGATATTCTGCCTCTCCGCGCGCGGCGGCCTCAAAGTTTTCGACCTGCAGCACGTAGTGGTTCACGCCCGGCCAGCGTTCGTGCACGCGGGTGGTGCCTTCGGTTTCCAGCACCAGCTCGGCCTGTCCAAAGACATTGGCGTTGAACGGACAGGTCAGCGTCAGCAGCCCCTGATCGCCGTGAAAGGCGATGTATTGCCGCGTGAACATCCGCATTGAGACCATGGCCGCATAGCTGAACCCCGGAAATTGTGCCGCGACCCGTGCGATCACATCAACGCCGTTTTCCAGCGTCAGGTCGGCATGCTGGATCACTTCGGGCTCTGCCCCCGTGACAAAACGCGCGCCCCCGAAGGTATAGACGCCGATGTCACGCAGGCCGCCGCCACCTTTGGATGGGTCCTGTCGGATGTTGTCTGTGTCGGCGGAATTATTGAAGGAAAACGCCGCATCGACATGGCAAAGCTTGCCGATCGCGCCGCTCTGCACCAGATCGCGCGCCCTTTGAAATTGCGGGTGGTGGGCAATCATGAAACCTTCGGCAGCCAGCTTGCCTGCCGTGTCACGGGCCGCTATCAGCGCGTCGAACTCGCCTGCCTTGAGCGTGATCGGCTTTTCACACAGCACATGTTTGCCCGCCTCAAGCGCTTTGATCGTCCACGGCACATGCAGGTGGTTGGGCAGCGGGATATAGACCGCGTTAATGTCAGGTGACGCCAGCAGCGCATCGTAATCGGTGAAAACCTCAAGCCCCGGCGCGAAGGCCTGAAACGGCGCCGCCTTGACCGGGTCAGAGGTGGCAAGTGCTGCCAGTTCTGCCCCGCGTGCCGCGTGAATCGCCGGCCCCATGTGTTGGCGCGCAAATTTCGCAGCACCCAGAATGCCCCACCGCATGATCGTCTCCTATCAGAATGTTGGCGCTATCATTCCCTATCCGGGCGGGAACGTCACCCCATCATCTTGATGGAAATGGATCAAGCTGCGCGGGCTTGTTGCAGCACCTCAACAGAGGCCTGCAAAGGCGCGATGTCCTCTGCCTCGGGCTCATCATCAAGTGCGGCCGCGGCAAAATCCGCCGGGGTCAGACCTGCCGCATTCTCGACCGTGATATCGGCACCAAGGGCCAACAGGGTATCGAGCATATCAGGCGACCAGACCGCCATATGGAGCGGCGTGCCACCGCGCAATGTCTCATCCTCAAGCGTATCGGACATCCGCGCGTCAAGGTTCGCACCGGCAGCCGCAAACGCCTTGACGACGCCTTGGTTGCCCCGGATCACAGCCGCGTGCAGCGGCAGTTGCCCGTCATCGTCAGGGGTGTCGAAAGAGGCGCCAAGATCGCGTAGCGCAATCGCAAGGGCCGCCGTCTCTTCAGCGGTCCAATGATCAAAATCGCCACTGGCCATGCCCGATAGCGCGCTGCCGCCCCATGGGGTCGGCATGGTAGCGTCGGCCCCGGCTTCAAGCAGCACCAGAAAGCTTGCCAGTTGCACGTCAGGTGTGATCATCGCCCGCATCAACGGGGTCAGTGCGGGGTCGCCGTAGCTGCCATTCACATCCGCACCATCGAGAGCGGCTTTCAAGGCGTCCGGACCACCAAAGGTGATCGCATCAAAGATCGCCTGCGCCGGTGACACCGGTGCGCGTTCCGCCGTATTGCCCCCATGCTCGTCACGGGTCGCACGCACTTTTTTAGCAGTGGCAACAAGCGTTTGCAGGTCACCCGCCTCGTCCGCTGCGAGGGCCTGCGCCGCCTGATTCTGCACCTCTTTGATCTTCGCCAATTGCTCTTTGGCCTCATCGGTCAGGTTGCCGTCTGGGAATTGTGCAAGAATGTGCGCCTCTGCCATCTCGGCGGCCACCATGGCCTGTTCCAAGCGCGGATCACCTTTGGATTTGCGGCGGGCAAACATCCCGCCGATCTTGCTCAAAATACCTGTCAAAGCCATAACGTGGCCTCCTGTCAAAATGCGGTGGCCAACGAAAAAGGCACCGCCGTCAAGCGATGCCTAAATCTTCTTATTGTTGACAGTATGACGACAATTAGGCGGGTTCGAGCATACCTTTTGCCCGCGCCAACTCCTTCATCCGCTTCTGAAGCTTCTCGAAAGCACGCACTTCGATCTGGCGGATACGCTCGCGGCTGACATCATACTGACCGCTGAGATCTTCGAGTGTGATCGTCTCTTCGGCCAGACGGCGCTGCACCAGAATGTCCTTTTCGCGGTCATTCAGCACATCCATCGCCTCGGCCAGCAACTCGCGCCGCGCGTCCATTTCGTCCTTTGCTTCATAGTCGCCGGCCTGATCGGCATCTTCGTCTTCCAGCCAATCCTGCCACTGCATGGTGCCTTCGCCCTCGGACCCGACGGTCGCATTCAGGCTGGCGTCACCACCCGACAGGCGGCGGTTCATGCTGATGACTTCGTCCTCGGTCACGCCCAGATCGGTCGCGATCCGCTTGACGTTTTCAGGGCGCAGGTCGCCATCTTCCAGCGCGCCAATGCGCGACTTGGCTTTGCGCAGGTTGAAGAACAGCTTTTTCTGCGCGCTGGTTGTACCCAGTTTCACCATCGACCAGGACCGCAGCACGTATTCCTGAATGCTGGCACGGATCCACCACATGGCATAGGTCGCAAGGCGGAACCCCTTTTCAGGGTCAAACTTCTTGACCGCCTGCATCAGGCCCACGTTCGCCTCTGAAATAACTTCGGCCTGCGGCAGACCATAGCCGCGATAGCCCATGGCGATTTTCGCCGCGAGACGCAGGTGTGACGTGACCATCTTGTGGGCCGCTTCGGTGTCTTCCTCTTCGACCCAACGCTTGGCCAGCATGTATTCTTCTTCCGGTTCCAGCATCGGGAACTTGCGGATTTCCTGCATATACCGGTTCAACCCGCCTTCGGGGGTTGGGGCTGGTAGATTTGCATAATTGGCCATAATTCTTATCCCTCTCGTCGCCCAATGTTTATGGGCTTAACATGGATATGGGTTGTGTGTTGCTTTGGTTCAAGACCATGTGGCTTGATTTCGTAAACAATAGATGAACCCACCGAGCGGTGATGTGTAGGCCCATTTACGTGCGCTCACGCACATGGGAATGTGTGTTTCAGTGTGTGCTGTGCATTGCTGCGACTAAATCGCGCATATCGGCGGGCATTTCCGCTTCAAATTCAAGCCTTTGGCCCGATACCGGGTGCGTAAAGCCAAGTGTGGCTGCATGCAGCGCTTGCCGGGAGAAGTTTGCAGCGGCTGTAACACCACGTGCGCCGATGGCCTTTTCGCTCAGCTTGCGGCGACCGCCATAGGTCGGATCCCCGATCAGCGCGTGCCCCACATGGGCCATATGCACCCTGATCTGATGCGTGCGCCCGGTTTCCAGCCAGCATTCCACCAGTGCCGCCACCGGAGGAGAGCCGAAAGGATCGACGACGCGCGCCCGCGTCACCGCATGGCGTCCCTGATCAAAGGAAACCGCCTGCCGTTGCCTGTCGGTCTTGTGCCGCCCCAGAAAGGTCTGCACTTTGAGGATATTGCCGGGCTCAAACGAGGTGCCCTTGATCCCGCGCAGGCGTGGATCGGCGTGGTCCGGCACCCCATAACAGACGGCCAGATAGCGTCTGTCGACGCTGTGATCAGCAAATTGCGTGGCCAGCCCATTGTGCGCGGCATCGGATTTCGCCGCGACCAGCAACCCGCTGGTATCCTTGTCGATCCGGTGCACAATGCCGGGGCGCTTCACGCCACCCACACCAGACAGATCATCGCCGCAGTGGTGCATCAGCGCGTTGACCAACGTACCACCGGGTGTGCCGGGTGCGGGATGGACCACCATGCCTGCGGGTTTGTTCACCACGATCAGGTCTGCATCCTCGAACACCACATCGAGCGGTATATTCTCGGCCTTGATGTGGTCCGGTGCCGCCGCCGGAGCCAGCGTGATCCCAACGTCGGCCCCCGCCGCGACTTTGTATTTGGCGTCCGTGACAACCGCGCCGTCGATTTTCACTGCGCCCTCAGCGATCAGCTTGACCAGTCGCGACCGGCTCAGGTCCGCATCCAGCGGCACGAAAGCCGCCAGCGCCTTGTCCAGACGTGGCGCGGGGTTGTCCCCGATCTGAAAGGTGATCACCGTCATGGGCGCGTCCTAGCGGCAAACGCCGCCGCTGTCACGGCTGCAAGACGGCCGCTTTCCATTCCGCCAGAAACCGCTGCCGCATCAGGGGATCGACAAAGACCAAAAGCCCCAGATCAAGCCGGATCGGACGCAGGTGCGGGCTGGCCGCCAGCGCCGCCTCATTAATCCGGGGCAGTCCCGTCTCTGCCTCGATCAATTGCTGTCCGTCCTCTGACAGCAGAAAATCCAGAAATGCCGCCCCCTGATCGGGTGCAGTGGCCGTGCGCGGGATCAATGCCGTGCGCAGCAGCACATGGGTGAAATCCTCGGCCTCGATCACCACGCCGGGACCGTCCTGCCCCAGCCGCGCGGCGGCATAGCTGCCCACAACATTATAAGCCACCATCAGATCGCCAGAGCGGACCCCGTCAATCATCGCGCCGCTGGACCCGAACAGCGCAGGTTCCAGCCCACCCATCACCTCTGCCAGCCGCCAGATCGTGTCGGATTGCCGGGCATCCTGTGTGGCAAACAGATAGCCCGCGCCCGAGACATTGGGATCATAAGTCCCGATGCGCCCGCGGAACCGATCGGGGTGTTCGCGCATCAGCCGGATCAGATCTTCGCGTGTGCGGGGCATCGCCAATCCGACAAAGCCAGCGCGATTGGCGATCAACACGACCGGTTCCTGCGCAAAAGCAAACAGCTGATCCGACCAGCGCGCCCAATCGGGCAAGGCAGCGGTCTCATCCGAGCGGTGGCTGCGGCCAAATCCGTCATTGGCCAGTTTCATCTGCAGGTCCATCGCCGAGGAGACGACCAGATCGAACCTCGCCCCCTCTTCATAGATGGCGGCATAGACCTCTTGGCTGTTGGCCACGGTATAGCGCAGGGTGACATCCGGGTTGGCGGCCTGAAATGCCTCGATCAGCGGCGCAAAGGCCTCTGTATCCGTAGTCGACAGGATATGCAGTTCCGGCCCGCCCGGCGTGCCTTCGAAGACGGTGACCTCTTCAATCTCAAAGGCTGCGGCCCACCCGGCCCAGATCATCAGCCCAAGGACAAAACCCACGTGGCGCATACGCCGCCTCCTTCTCTTTCTGCCAGACGCAGACTGCCGCCCTGTGCCTTGGCCACCTCTGCCACGATGGTCAGACCCAGGCCCGAGCCGATCACGTCGTCCACATTCTGCCCGCGCTGGAACCGGCGGGTCAGCGCCATGGGGTCCATCCCTTGCAGGCCGCGCCCCCGATCCTTGACCGTGACCACGCCGTCAGAGGTCAGGGTGACCTCAACCTCACCGCCCGGCTGGGAATATTTGATCGCGTTGTCGATCAGATTGCGCAGCGCGCTTTCCAGCAAAAGCCGGTCAAAGGAAAGCGTCACCGGATCATCCGGCAGGCTGACGCGCACCTCAATATCGCGCATGTCCGCCAGCACCTCGTGAAATTGCGCCACGCCGCGAACGAGTTCGGCCAGGTCCACCGCGTCGGCGGCCTGTTGGTCGCCGCGATAGACAACCGTGGCGTGATCAAGCAACTGCCCGGCAGAGCGCGCGCTGTCATCCACCGCCCGGATCACCCCGCGCAGCGTCGCGCGGGTGGCATCATCATCCGATTGCCGCAGTGCGATCTCGGTCTGGGTGCGCAGGTTGGCCAGTGGCGTGCGGACGTGATGCGCGGCCTCTGTAATCAGCGTCTCTGTCCGGCTCAAAGAGCCGCGCAGCCGCGAGATAAAGCCATTAAGCGCGCCCATCAGCGGCGCAAGCTCGCTAGGGACATCGCGGCTGACCGGGCGCAGGTCATGCGGACCGCGCCGCCCGACGGCCTCTGCCAGCCGGTTGAGCGGTTGCAGCACCGACCGCGCCGTCAGCACCGACAAGAACGCCGCCAAAGCAAAGAACCCCAGCGCCAGCCCCGCCGCGCGATAGGCCATCTGGTCATTGATCGCCTCGCGCGCGGCCAGCGTCTGCGCCACCAGCACCTGCACGGTTTTGCTACGCCCATCCACCAGCACAGAGCGGTTCACCGCCGCCACGCGCACCGGCAGGTCCTGATAATCGCGGCTATAGAACGTCAGCCCCAGCCCCTGCGCATCCGTTGGGGCGGGCAAATCGGCATAGCCCGTGACGGTCTGATCCCCGATCAGGATACGATAGAACATGCGGTCCTGCCCTGCCGCCCCCAACATCGCAAAGGCCGCATAGGGAATATCGACGCTGACCCCGTCCGCCCCGCCGCGCAATTCCTCGGCGATGGCCAGCGTCGCGGCCCCCAGCAGATTGTCATGGGCCTTTTCCACGGCCGCGTCAGCGACGGTGCGCACCAGAATGAACATCAGCGCGGCCAGCGTCGCGGCCACCGCCAAAAGCTGCAACACCAACCGGCGGCGAATCGAATCGCTGGGGCGCAGCAGGCCAATCATGCCTGTGTCAGCCTGTAACCCACGCCGCGCACCGTTTCGATGCGGGCTGCGGAACCTTCGAGTTTTTTGCGCAACCGACCCACGTAAACCTCGATCGCGTTGTCGGTGACGGCTTCGGCGGCGTTGAACAAACGGTCACAAAGTTGCGCCTTGGAAAAGATCCGTTCTGGCGCGGCGACAAGGATCTCGAACAGCCGCAATTCGCGGTTGCGCAGCTCGCGCGCGTCCCCTGCGATGGTGACGGTCGCGGCCAGCGGATCAAAGGCCAGATCGGCGTAGGTCTGCATAGTCTGGGCCACGCCCGCGCGACGCCGCAGAACTGCGCGAACGCGGGCCTCTAACTCTGCGAAATCAAAAGGCTTTGTGACATAGTCATCCGCACCGGTGTCCAGCATTTCGACCCGGTCGGCGACGGCAGAACGGGCCGTCATCACGATCACCGGCGTATCGCGCCCCCGCCTGCGTTCGGCCGCCAGAAAGTCGCGACCGTCGCCGTCAGGCAGCATGATGTCCAACAGGATCAGATCATAGCTGGCAGAGGCGGTGTGATCCTCTGCCTCGGCCAGGGTGCTGGCCCAATCCACGGCATGGCCATCCAGCGCCAGCCGGGTCTGCACGGATGCGCCCAGATCAGGATGATCCTCTACCAGCAGAAATCGCAAAATCGCCTCCCGTCGAGATTTCCTGTTCCATGACAGGTTCCTGTCAGGTTGCGGCGAAAGGGTTGGCGCAGCAAGGGGCGAACGAGGCCTCTCGCCAATGATGTTCTGGGAGGAACCACACAATGAAAAAGACGACACTGGGCGCCTTCGCCCTGACAGCGATGCTGTCTTTTGGCGGCACGACCGCCACAGCAGCAGAGTGCATCGCACCTGCCAACCCCGGCGGCGGCTGGGACTTTACCTGCCGTCAGATCGGCAAGATCCTGTTTGATATCGGCGCGGTCGACAGCCCCGTGCAAGTGACCAACATGCCCGGCGCGGGCGGCGGTCTGGCCTATAACTCTGTCGTGGCAGAGCGCGGCGATGACCCTGACCTGATCGTGGCGGCCTCTTCGGCCACAACCACACGTCTGGCACAGAATGCTTATGCGGGCATGACGGCGGATCAGGTCCGCTTTGTTGGCGCCATCGGCGCTGATCCGGGCGTGATCGTGGTGGCTGCTGACAGCCCCTACCAGTCGCTGAATGATCTGGTCGACGCCATTCTGGCCGATCCGGGTTCGGTTGCGTTTGCAGGTGGTTCTGCAGTCGGTGGCTTTGACCACCTCAAGCCGCTGATGATCCTCAAAGAGGCCGGCTTCACCGACATCACATCCGTGAAATACATCGGTGTGGACGGTGGTGCAGATGCGATCACCCAGACTGTCGGCGGCTTTACCCAAGCCATGACCGGCGACATGTCCGAGGTCGTGTCTTTCCTGGCCAACGGCGACATCCGCGTGATTGCGGTGCTGACCGAAGAGCGCGTACCGGGCTTTGAAGACATCCCCACCGCGACCGAGCAGGGCTACCCTGTTGTGGCCGTGAACTGGCGTGGTCTTTACGTGCCCAAAGGCATCTCGGACGAGCGCTTTGAGGAATGGGCAGGCAAGCTGCAGATGGTTGCCGACTCAGATGAGTGGGCGCAGGCCATGGCAGACAACGGCCTTGCCCCCTTTACCAAAGTGGGCGGCGATTTCCAGTCCTATGTGGACGGCCTTGTGGCTGACATCGCATCCATGAGCGCCGAGCTGGGGGTAACCCAGTAATGGCTGCAGACCGGATATTTGGTCTGGTCGCTCTGATCACGGCGGTCGCGTACCTCGCGGCCGCCACTCAGATCCAGACGAACATGTTCTCGGGCGAATTCCTGCCCAAACTGTTTCCCTACATGATCGGAACCGTTGCTGCGATCTGTGCGCTTTTCATGGTGTTCAAGCCCGACCCGGACCCCGAATGGCCTGTCAAAGGCACATGGGTGAACATGGCGCTCGCCGTGCTGGTGCTGGCCGTTTATGCGGTGATGCTGACACCCTTGGGCTTTATCCTGCCCACGATCTTTGCCGCAGGCATTCTGAGCTATCAGATTTCGCCGCGCCTTGTCCCTGCGGCCCTGTCCGGACTGGGGCTGTCGCTGGGCCTGTTCGTGCTGTTCAAATACGCGCTGGGTCTGGGCAATATTGTCGCCTACCGCGTACCGACCCCGGCCAAGCTCTGGGACGCAATTTCAATTCTCATTCCGTTTGTGGGGCACTGACGTGGACATCCTTTCCAACCTCGCACTGGGCTTTGGCGTCGCCTTGTCGCCCTACACCCTGTTTCTGGCCGTCTGCGGCTGCTTTCTTGGCACGATCATCGGTGCGCTGCCCGGCCTTGGCCCGTCCAACGGCGTGGCGATCCTGATCCCGATCACCTTCACGCTGGGTCTTGATGCGACCTCGGCCCTCGTCCTGATGACATCAGTCTACTACGGCGCGATGTATGGCGGGCGGATTAGTTCGATCCTGTTGAACATCCCCGGCGACGAACCGGCGCTGATGACCACGCTGGACGGCTATCCGATGGCGAAACAGGGCCGTGCCGGTGACGCTTTGGTCCTATCGGGCGTTGCATCATTCGTCGGCGCATTTCTGGCCACCATCGGGCTGATGCTACTGGCCCCGTCGCTGGCACGCGTGGCGTTTCTGTTTGGCCCGGCCGAATACTTTGCGCTTTACCTGCTGGCGTTCTGCACGCTGGGCGGCATGGCGTCGAACAATCAGGCCAAAGCAGCGCTGGCGGCCTGCATCGGGCTTGGCATCGCCACCATTGGGGTCGACAGCTCCTCTGGGTTGCCGCGCCTGACGGGTGGCAATCTGCACCTGTTTGACGGCATCGACTTTCTGGTCGCGATCGTCGGCCTCTTCGCGATTGCCGAGATTTTCTTTTTCATCGAAAGCCACGGTGCAGGATCCTCCATCGGCGTGAAGCTTGACAAGGTCCGTGTGCCCTTGCGCGATATCTGGTCCACCAAATGGACCATGCTGCGCGCCTCTGGCGTGGGTTTCATCGCGGGCATCCTGCCCGGCGCTGGCGCATCACTGGGGTCGTTTCTGGCCTATATGTCCGAGAAATCCATCGCCGGAGACAAAGGCGGCTTTGGCACCGGCGTACCCAAGGGCGTGGCCGCGCCCGAGGCGGGCAACAACGCCGCTGCCGGTGGCGCACTTGTGCCGATGCTGACGCTTGGCGTGCCGGGGTCTGGCACCACCGCCGTGTTGCTGGCGCTGCTAATGACGCTGAATATCACACCGGGGCCGACGCTCTTTTCGGATCGGCCAGAGGTCGTCTGGGGCCTGATCGCGTCCCTGCTGATCGCCAATGTGGTGCTTTTGCTGATGAACGTGCCGATGGTGAAAATCTTTGTGAAGGTGCTGATGGTCCCTGCATGGATCCTGTTGCCGGGTGTCACGATGATTTCCTTCGTGGGCATCTATTCGCTCTCGGGCAGCTATTTTGATCTGTTGCTGATGGTGGGCTTTGGCGTGCTGGGGTATTTCCTGCGCAAGCTCGATATACCGACCGTTCCGGTGATCCTTGGCATCCTGCTGGGCGGCAATATGGAGGACGCCCTGCGCCGCGCCATGACGCTGTCGGACGGGGATGCGATGTACCTCTTTTCATCCCCGATTGCGATCGGGCTTTGGATTGCCGCGATTGCGGGCTTTGTGGCCCCGATGTTCCTGCGGGGGCTTTTGAAGAAGCCGCAGGCGATTACAGACTAAGGTCCGCCCGGGGGCGTAACCCCGGGCAGCCCCCGACCGCCCCCACGGGCGGGGGCATTCCCCCAACCCGGCGGATGGGGTCCGCCCTTGGACGAACATATGACCCGTATCCTGATCCCCTCTGGTGCGCTTGGACTTGGCTATGACCAGACCGCCCTTGACCGTGGCATCGCCGCAAAGCCTGACCTGATTGCCATCGACGGCGGCTCGACCGACAGCGGGCCGTCCTATCTTGGGCGGGGCGTGTCGAAATATACCCGCGCCAGTACCAAGACCGAATGGGCCGGCCTGATCCGCGCCGCACAATCCGCCGGTTGCCCTCTGGTGATCGGCACGGCCGGGACCTGCGGCACCGACAGCACCGTGGATTGGCTGGTCGATATCACCCGCGAAATTCTGGCCGAAGAGGGCATGACCGCCACCATCGCCACCCTGAAATCCGAGCAGACCACCGTCGGTGACATCACCCCCCTGCCCGGCGCGCCCGACGTCACCGCCGATGAGATCGCCGCCTGCACTCATATCGTGGCGCTCGCCGGGGCCGAACAGATACAGGCCGCCTTGAACACGGGCGCCGACATCATCATTGCAGGCCGCACCACCGATACCGCGATCATCGCCGCCCTGCCCCTGCAGAACGGTGACGACGCAGGCGCGGCATGGCATGGGGCCAAGATTGGCGAATGCGGCGCGCTCTGCGCCACCAATCCGCAATCTGGCGTGATCCTTGTGGATTTCGACGCCGAGGGTTTTACCGTCACGCCGTTGGCGGATGGGGCCCATGCCACCCCGCACACCGTCAGCGCCCATATGCTTTATGAAAACTCCGACCCCTTCATCCTGCATGAACCGGGCGGGCATCTGGATGTGACCGCCGCAAGCTATACCGCCCTTGATGAGACCCGTGTCCGGGTCGAAGGGGCCAAATGGGTGCCCGCGTCCAGCTATGCGGTCAAGCTCGAAGGGGCGCGGGTGATGGGGTATCAGACCATCATCATGGCCACGATCCGCGATGCGCATTATGTCGCCAACGTGCAAAAGTGGTGCGACGACATTGCCGTCAAACACAGCCTCAAGGTCGCCGACCGTCTGGGCGATGTGGCCCATACGACAGAGCTGCGGATCATCGGCGGCTCTGCCACCCTTGGGGATTTGGAGAACCGCCAAACCACCCCGCATGAGGTCGGTGTGATGGGCATTGTCACGGCTGAGGATCAGGACACGGCCCGCGCCATTGCCATGCTCTTGAACCCCTACCTTTTGCACCACCCGCTGACCAAGACCGAAGAGGTCCCGACCTTTGCCTTCCCCTTCTCACCGGCAGAAACGGACCGGGGCCCGGCCTACGGCTTTGTCCTGCATCATGTGATGGAATTGGATGATCCGATGCAGGCCTTCCGGCTGGAGGTTTTGTCATGACGAGGGTGGCCGATGTGGTGGTCAAGGTCCGCTCCAAGAACGCGGGGCCGTTCTGGCTGACCATCGACGTCTTTTGCGGCGATGCAACCGCGTTTGAGCGGATCGTGCAGGGCCTGTCGACCGACAGGGTTGCCGCAGCTTTTGGCGCCGCCCCGGATGTCGTCAAGCGCTTTGACATCGCGGATTTGCATGTTGTGAAATTCTCAATGCCGCGCCCGAAAATTCAGGGCGACATTCTGGATCGCGACATGCATGGGGCTGGCTGGGCGCCACTGGTGGCAGAGATGACGCTGAACTAGGCGCTGCCCAGTCGTTTCATTGAGTTAACGCTTGCGTCTGCATGGGGTGTGCATGCTTTGTGCATGAGGTGCAGACGCTTTGTGCCTGCCCGATTTGCGACCGTGCGTTGGGTTGGGGGTGGTACCACCTCCTGGTCTCGAACCAGGGACCTCTTGATCCACAATCAAGCGCTCTAACCAACTGAGCTAAGGCGGCACTGGGGCGGATTTAGCCTTCCCGCCGGACGATTGCAAGTCCCTTGGGACTGGCATAAATGAGGAATATCAGGAGGGTCCCATGGGCATCAACGACGAACGCGATATCGAGGCAAACCTGCAGATCGGTCCGACCGATCATGGTATGGTGCGGCTTTATGTTGAAGGCACCGGTATTGAGATTCCAATGGACTTTGACCCCGATGAAGCGGACGACATCGCCGAAGAGATCAAGGCCGCAGCAATCGCTGCCCGCGCCGTCAAAGTGCGCTGAAGATTTTTCTGGAAAAATCTAAACTTGCGAATTTTCTCGAAAATTCGCCCGCTACCACGCGATGTGAAGTCCCGGATCGCGCGCGGCCTGGGCGCGGACAGCCGCGTGGCGCGCAAATTTCTGCACCATCACCTTGCGCCTTGCGGCGGCCAGTTTGGTCTCTGGCCCCATGCGGATGATCTCTGCGTCATAGGCGTCTGCAATGATGAGCCCGGTTCCTTCGGGCAACAATTCTGTCGGGAAATCCTGATCCACCGCCCAGAAGAACCGGTCGCACCATTCAAGATATCCTTGCCATTTGTGGTCAGACTGGAAATCGGCGCGGCTGGATTTACACTCGATGACCCAAATTTCGGACTTCGGACCCAGCCCCATCACATCCACCCGCAGCCCGGATGCGGGCACCAGCTCCTCGACACTCACAAAATCATGGCTGCGCAAGTGCCGCGACACCCCCCGCGCCAAGAGTTGACCGGGCATAAGTTGAGGGGTTTGGGCATCATCTGGCATAGGTCGAAATATGAACAAAAGGTAAACATCGGTCAAGCCAGCGGTGAAATGGGGCGCAAATGGGGCCAAATGACCTGGCGTCAGGACGGAAATGGCCCGACCGGTGCCCTTTTTCCGCCCGGTTTCAAGGTCAAAACAAATTCAACACAAATTTTGGAGCTGCCTGATGTCCCTGTTTTCTGATGTTACCTTTATGGAAATTTGTCTGACCCTCGTGACATTGGCTGTCGCGGAACGCGCCGTTCTGCCTTACCTGCCCAAAAGCCTTGTTGGCCCCAACGGCCTTTTGCTGAAAACCTCCAGCTAAACCCTTGCCCTGCAAGACGTGCCCGCCTACCTAAGTGTTCGGCGGGCTTCTGCTCTTCTCGTAAATTCCGGGGCTACATTCCAGTGGCCTTAAGCAAATCCGAGGGAGCTGGCTCTGTCTGAGCCCTGGTTCAGTTATCCGGCGCCCACCTGTATATACAGGTCCTCGGGAATAAGCCCCCAACGGTCGCTGCGGTTCCCGCCACTTTTTTCCCGATCTGCACCGGCTTTGCCGTGCCGCACGCGGCACGCCGCAAGATCAGCGCCCGCCGCGGCAGCCTGTCAAATGCCGTACGGGTCAGATGTCCTGCCCGTTCATGAACCGCGCAGAGCCAAGCCCCAAGGCACGGCTAATATCTTCGAACATGCCATCAAAGGCAGCAAACATCGCTGCATTCAGGTCCTGACCGGCCTCTGTTTCGGAAAACGCGATATAGGCGTCCAAATCTGCGTCCGATAGCGGTTGATATGCCAACATCAGGAATGAATAGACCCATTCGGTGGTGTTCACGCGGATCTCGGGCTCTTGGCTCCAGACGTCGGTCAGCACCTGTTCTTCGGTCAACTCCTGCGGCATCGCGCCGCCGTCCATCAGACCGGTGTAGAACGCGTAGTTGGAATTCATCGCGCCAACCACGTTGGTTTCAACCAGATCATTGACTTCGACAAAGGATTTGACCTGCTGATAGCGATCAGTGTTGTCGAGCATCGCCTCGGTCGCCACCTCTTTGGCCGCTTCTTCCACCGCATCATCCAACAGGGCCCGGCGTGCGGACAATTCCAGCGAAATAATGGTCTTACCCGGCTCTGCGTTGAAAAAAGCCAGCATCGCGTCCACATCATCACCGGCCAGATTTTCGGTCAGCTCGGTCAGCACTTCGGTCCGCATCGCATCAACATCATAGATGTTGGACACGATGGTGCTCCATTCCGCGGAGGTGCGATCACCAAAAAGGTCGCTGCCAATCTCGGCACCATAGACGATCCCCTCTTCGCGCATGATCTGCAGCATGTCAGGCAGGCCAAGCGCCTCAAACAATGCCGCACTTTTTTCAGCCTCTGTCGTTTGCGCATCGGCAGTTGTGACGGAGAGCGCAAGCGCGATTGGGGCAAGTGAGCGGAGGTGGAACATCTGGGGCGGTCCTTTGCTGTTGCCTTAGTGATATGTGTCCGGGCCCGGTTTTCCAAGGTGGCCCCACGGGAATGTCAGCGAAATGGTCAGATCGGGCTTGCGATGACCGCGCGGCGGGATTAAACGGCGCAGCGTTGACCCCCGTGCGGAGAGGTGCCGGAGTGGTCGAACGGGGCGGTCTCGAAAACCGTTGTGGGTGCAAGCCTACCCAGGGTTCGAATCCCTGTCTCTCCGCCAGCATCCACCTGGAAGTTAAAGCGTTTGACGTCTGCGCCCGCGCAACCCCAGCGCGCCGAGGCCAAGAACCATCAGCGACAGGCTGGCGGGCAAGGGAACGACGGTAAGGTTGGCGACAGGAACAATCATCCCATAAAGGCCAACGGTGTCGGTTGTCGCCTCTGCTACCTGAAATTCGGACGCGAGTGTCGCACCGCCATCGCGCGAAAAGCCCAACAGCGTCATGGTGTAGTCGACACCATTGAAGCTGAAGAACTGCGGGGCGATGCCGCCGACGATCTTGGCAATATCCCCATCGGTGACCGGGTTGCCGGTGTTATTGGGAACGTTTTCGACCTCAATCGAGAAGTCAAAAGTGGCGATGGTGTTGAGCGGGGACAGGATCTGAAGCGAAACGCTCAGATCAGCGCCGGTAAAGTCGTGACCGTAGACGCTGCCGTTGCGATAGCTCAGGTCGCCAAAGTGGAAAAGCGTATTGTCAGCAGCGCTCCAAGCCGGGTCACCGTCAGAGCCGACACCGTCAAAAGCCCAGAAGTTGTTGAAGGTCGTGCAACTGCTGCAATTGGCCGTCTGGCCCCAAACGGCATAGGATTGGTCATAGAACGCGTTGCCCTGATCGTAGTTGAAAATCCCATAGCCAAAGCTGGCCTGCGGATTGGTCCAATTGCCGACGGCGGTACCGCTGAAGGTCGCCGCCTGCGCCGCAGAACCGGCCAGAAACAGCGAAAGCGCAAGATACAGAATGGCACGCATGGGATGCCCCTTGTCAGAGTTGTTCGGCTGACACATGCCTATGCGGAAGGGCAAATTTATGACGAATTTGGGCTAAACCAAAGATTTTTGCGGGGAAAAACTGCTCTACCGCGCCAAAACAAGCTCCGCCTTGAGGCCGCCCATCGCCTCGCTCTCGCCCAGACGCAAAACGCCGCCGTGGCTGCGGGCGATGTCTGCGACAATCGCAAGGCCAAGGCCGACGCCTGAACCTGCATCCTGATTGCGCGCCTCATCGAGTCGGGTGAAGGGATGCAATGCCTCGTCGCGGCGGTCTGGCGGGATGCCGGGGCCATCATCTTCGACCACAAAGCGCACCGCGCGGTCAGTCACATGCACGCCCACCTGGGCGGCATCGCCATAACGCAGCGCGTTGCCGATAAGGTTCACCAGCGCACGACGGATCGCCAGTTTGCGAAGCGGCATCGCCTCCTGTGGTCCACTGACGGCCGAAAGCGTAACCGGCTGGCCCATGCGGGTCGCGTCATCCAGAACCTCTTGCACGCAATCGCGCGGCACCGTCGGAACCAGATCATCGCCGGCGTCTGCGCGGGCAAAATCAAGAAATGCGTCCAGCAGATGCTGCATCTCGTCCACATCGCGGATCAGCGGGGCCGCCTCAGCCTCGTCCAGCAGCGACAGACCCAATCGCAGGCGTGTCAGCGGTGTGCGCAGATCGTGGCTGACGCCCGACAGCATCATCGTGCGCGACTGGGTCTGCTTTTCCAGCCGGTTGCGCATATCCAGAAACGCCATGCCAGCGGCCCGCACCTCGACCGCGCCGGATGGGCTGTAGTTTGTCACCCGCCCCTTGCCATAGGCCGCGGCCGCCGCCGCCATGCGTTTGATCGGGCGCAATTGGTTGCGCAGGAAAAAGTAGGCGATGGTTGTCATCAGCGCGCCGAGCACGACCATGATGACAAGCAATTGGTGCGGGTTGGATGCAGAGACGCGACTGCGCGCAAAATCAAGCGCCAACGGCCCATGGGGTGTTTCAACCCAGACCGACACCCGACGTCGGTCGGCAAGTGAGACCGCGGCGATCTCTGGCACCTGCGCAGTCAGGTAGCGCCGGACAGAGGGCCCGGTGAAATCCGACCATGCCCCGGCGGCATCCTGAGTCACAAGTGCGGCGGGCCAGTGCACATCAAAGGCCAGCGGGGTAGCGATGGATTGCACGTCGCGGCGGATCTTTTCCGTCGGGCCGGGTTGTTGTGCGGTTTCAATGACAAAGCTCAGGTCAATCGCCACGGCGCGCGTCATCTGGCGCGTGACACCTTCAAAATGGCGCTGGATAAAGACGACCGAGACCAGAAGCTGCAGGGTCACGACCGGCAGGATCAGGATCAGCAAGGCCCGCCCATATAGCCCGCGCGGCATGTATTGTTTGAGCCAGCCAAAGAACATAGACCAAACCTAGCGAGGCACGACAGGATCGGAAAGCGCGATATGACAGATGAGGTGGGCAAGGCGGTTGCGGTCTCTGACGGGGTCATCCGGGTGCGGGCCAACAACCCCTCGCCCATGACCTATACCGGCACCAATAGCTACATCATCGGCACCGACCACCTGAGCATCATCGACCCCGGCCCTGATCTGGCAGAGCATCGAGACGCCTTGCTGGCAGCGATCGCCGGGCGGCCTGTGACGCAGGTGATTGTGACCCACAGCCATCTGGATCATTCCCCGCTTGCCCGACCGCTGGCCGATACGCTGGAGTGCCCGGTTGTGGGTTTTGGCCCCAGCGACGCAGGCCGCAGCGCGGTGATGCAGGATCTGGCGGCCAGCGGTCTGGCTGGCGGCGGCGAAGGGGTCGACCAAAGCTTTGCCCCCGATCAGATCGTCGCGGATGGAGACACGCTGCCCGGTGGGATAGAGGTGCTGCACACGCCGGGCCATATGGGCAATCACATCGCGCTTGCCTGGCGAGGCGTGATGTTCAGCGGTGATCTGGTGATGGGTTGGGCAAGCTCTTTGGTTTCGCCGCCTGACGGGGACCTGACTGACTTCATGGCGTCATGCAGGCGGCTGCGCGACCGGGCAGAGACGCTTTATCACGCAGGGCACGGTGATCCGATCCATGATCCTGCGGGGCGATTGGATTGGTTGATTTCGCACCGCGAAGCACGGTCGGATCAGATTGTTAAAGCATTGTCGGGTGGACCGATGACGGCCGATGCATTGACCGCCGCAATCTACACGGACGTCCCCCGCGCCATACATGGTGCAGCAGCGCGCAATGTCTTTGCCCATCTGGTTGATCTTTTGGGACGTGGTCTGGTCCAGCCGCAAGGCGCGATCGCGCAGGACTCGACATTTACGCTGATGGTGTCTGCCAAAGGGTGATTTTGGCTCCGGCGGTAGGGATCGAACCTACGACCAATTGATTAACAGTCAACTGCTCTACCGCTGAGCTACGCCGGAACACTCGGCGGTCTATAGCAATGCGATTCCGGGCCGTCCAGCCCGATTTTCCGATTTTTTCGGTGCCGCAGCGGCGGGCGTGATCTGCGTCACGTGGCCCATTTGATCGAACAGCCCATCGAGGGCGTTTGTGTGGCCGGTCCCTGCCCTGTCTGCGCGACCTGGCGCATCGCATTCAAAAGATCGCGCGGAAGATCGCCGCGCACAGGGCCCGTGCGTCCGGCATCAAGCTGACCGCGATATTGCAGGCCGCCCGATGCGTTGAAGCCAAAGAAATCCGGCGTACAGACCGCACCATAGGCGCGGGCAACCGATTGGTCGGCATCATGCAGATAGGGAAAGGTGAAACCGTGGCGTTCGGCAAAAAGCACCATGTTGTCAAAGCTGTCCGCAGGATAGCTGCGCGCATCGTTCGAACAGATCGCGGCGACGCCGACGCCTGCGTCCTGCAAGGCACGCGCATCCAGCACCAGACGGTCAATGATGGCGATCACAAAGGGGCAATGGTTGCAGATAAAGGCGATCAGCATGCCGTTTGGTCCCGCGATATCCTTGAGCGCATATGTCGTGCCATCGGTTGCGGGCAAAGAAAAGGCTGGTGCGGGCCAGTCAAAATCGCAGACAGGGGGTGTGTTCGCGGCCATGGTGGAACCTTCTTGAAGTCCTGATGACAACCTAGGGCGCTGGTGCGTTGATGGCCAGCGTCCGGAGTGCGCGTCATCTGCTTGAGACAGCGCATATGCGTTAATCGACCGAATGCCCAAGATCAAAGGCCGCACAGATTTGTGCTGCGACATCGTCGGCTGACAGTTCAGAGTTTTCGATGCGCAGGTAATGCGCGACATCAATCTCGTTCTGGGTCGAATTGAACCGATGCGCCTCTTCCACCTCGTGCATATGCTTTTCGGACCATGCAAGATCACGCTTGGTGGGTTTGCTGGCCAATCTGTTTGCACCGCGGTTGCGGCGCAGGCGTTCATCGAAGGGTGCTTCCAGTTCGACCCAATAGATATCATGCCCCGCCGCCTGAAACTGGTCCGAGATGCCTTGGAGATATTCCCGCTCACCGGGTTCATCAAAGGCCCAGACGAAGGTGAGGATATAGCCCCCGTCCTGATCCGCGGCAAAAGCCTGAAAGAACGCGCGCCGGATCTGGTGCACAAGATCGCGCCCCTCGCGCGTGCCGTAGTTGAAGAAGGGCGCGACCACCTCGATCGCGACGTGGTTGTGGAAAAGCTTGAAGCCTGTGCGCTTTTCAAGCGCCTGACCAACGGTCATCTTTCCGACCGCCGGGGGGCCAATGATGAAGATCAAGGACATCTTGCTGCTGCCTGCCTGCTGCGTAGGTGCGACCAAAGGTGTGACACTGGGTCAGCATAACACCTTGCGCCTGCTGGTCAGCACCCAAACCGCATGCGTTTTGCGATGCCGATCAGGCTGCGTTACCAGTCGCGGCTGAAAATCCCGAGCGGCGGCGATCAGAACAGTTTGGGGATGGTGGCGGACAGACAGGGATTCGAACCCTGGAGACGGTCTCCCGCCTACACACTTTCCAGGCGTGCGCCTTCGACCACTCGGCCACCTGTCCGTGAGGGGGGATTTAACAAGGCCCTTCCGCCCTTGCAAGACCCAACGACCATGTGACTGCAATCGCGTTGAAACCCCGGCGGGATCGGCTCATACTCCTGATGTTGAACGATTGACCTGGTGCCCTGCATGAAGCACGACCCGCCCTCGACCCCACCCAAAGACGCGCGGTTTGAACTGGCGCGGGTGCAGACCGGCGCGCTGATCATCATTGCCTTTGCGGTGGTCCTGTTCCTGCTGGTGCAGGCGCGTTTCATGCTGATCAGTCTGGCAACGGCGATCATCCTTTTTTCGCTGACCAGTGACGTGATCAACTACATTGCCCGCATCCGTGTCGGCCCCGTTGGCATCCCGAACTGGATCGCAAGCCTTGCGGCAGTCTTTCTGATTGCTGGCGCGCTGCTGTCGCTGACCTCAATCCTGCTTGCGCAGGTCAACACGGTACTGAGCGTCACCCTATCCTATGCCGAGCGCGTGCCAGAGGCGGTCGCCTCACTTTTCGCCTGGATGGGGCCGGATACCGAGGCGGCAGTGCTGAATTCGATGCAATCGGTCGATTTCTCAAGCTATTTGCGACAGGCGGCGGGGTCCGCAGGCAACCTGACGCAGGGCACCGTGTTGGTCATCCTGTTCGTGGGCTTTCTGTTTGCAGAGCGGATCTGGTTTTCCACCAAGCTGCACAATTTCGTGGGCGATCCCGTGCAGGCGCAAAGGGTCGGCAAGATCATCGCTTCGATCATTCACCGGGTGAACTATTACCTGCTGGTCAAGACCTTCATCAGCGCGATCACCGGCTTTCTTGTCTTTGGCATCGCAAGTGTTTTCGGGCTTGAGGTTGCGGTCGCCATCGGGGTGATCACCTTTGTGCTGAACTTCATTCCCAACATCGGCTCCATCGTTGCGACCGGGTTGGTCGCATTGGCGATGCACGTGCAATTCGGTGATGCGGCGCTGACAACGGCGGTCTTTATTCTGGCAGGCATGGTACAGTTTGTGGCCGGGTCGATCATTGATCCGATGCTGATGGGCCGCGCGCTGCGGCTGTCGTCCTTTGGCATCATCATCAGCCTCGCTTTCTGGGGTGCGGTCTGGGGTATTCCCGGCATGTTCCTGTCGGTGCCGATCATGGTGATGCTGCTGGTCGTCTGCTCACACGTGCCGGCACTACGTCCATTGGCGATCCTGTTGTCGCGCGAAGGGCTACCGGAAAGCGAACAGACGTTGCATGAAACGGCAGAGCGGGATCTGTTCGATCAGCGCCGCGATTAAGGCCGCGCCGCCCGCAGGAACAGACCGGCCAGTACCAGTTCCCCCAAGGCCGCGATCAGGATGACCCCGTTGGCAAAGCCACGCGCGTATTCATAGCAACCCGTCGCTGCGATGCCCGCGAAGATGGCAAACACCCCATAGCACACCGCCCGCCGCAACGGGCTGTCGGGTGCATCACGGCCCATCCACAAGAGCACGGCAAGCCCTAGAAACAAGCCAGAGGCGCGACGCGTCACGAACTCTGCCGAAGCATTTGTCGGGACGCCGTAAGTGCCCGAATAGCTGCCGGGCACCAGCAGGAAGATCACAAAGAGGACCGCGCAGACAAGCGCTGTGACGCTGCAGGCAAAGCGGAACATCAGGCGTCTTCCAGATGCAGATAGACCCGGCGGTTCTGACGCCCCTTCTTTTCGATCTTGCCGATGCGAACGCGGCCAATCTCATCCGTGTTGGCAACATGGGTGCCGCCACAGGGTTGCAGATCGGCCGTATTCTCGCCCGCGCCGATGCGCACAAGCCGGA
Source organism: uncultured Paracoccaceae bacterium (assembly GCA_947493335.1). Classification (GTDB taxonomy): domain Bacteria; phylum Pseudomonadota; class Alphaproteobacteria; order Rhodobacterales; family Rhodobacteraceae; genus CANMYO01. The sequence goes on from CANLQO010000001.1 coordinate 1,439,611, forward strand.
TGCGGCCTGCGCCGCGCGGCGGCTGCACCGACAGAGTTTTCACAAGGCCGGGATTGGCGTCCAACTCGCTTTCCGTGATCCATTCGTCGGTCACACCAAAGTGGCAGGCAATCAGATCGTTCAGTGTCGCGTTCAGTGCGTCCTTGTCTTGCGGGGCATGTTCCATATCGAAATCGAGCCGGGATTTGTCAGTGCCAATTGACCCTCCGGTGACTGGCAGCGGAATCACAACCGATAACAGGTGCAGGGCGGTATGCATCCGCATCAACCGGTGCCGCCGGTCCCACGCAATCGACTGTTGCACCGGCGTGCCCGGTTCCGGCAGGGCCGCGGGTTCAGCGGGGACAAGCACGATATCATCGCTCTGCCCCTTGACGGTGGTGGCGATGTCGATGCCGCCCCCGTCCCACGTCAGCCGTCCGGCATCACCGGGCTGACCACCGGATGTGGGATAAAAGATCGTCTGGTCCAGAACGATCCCGCCTTCCTCGGTGATCGCCACAACCGCGCCGCTTGCATCACGCAGATAGGCGTCATCTCGGAACAGGGGTGTTGTCATGAAGGCTCCTGCTGTGAAAGGGTTTGTGGGTTGCGCAACCAAAGGTCCTGCTGCGGGAACGGGATTTCGATGCCCGCTGCTGCAAAGCGGCTGTTGATTTCAAAATTCATCTCGGACAACGTGACGATCTTCCAGTTCACGTCGCGCAAATGCACACGGATTTCAAAGTCGAGCGAGGACGCACCGAACCCCATAAAGAAGACCTGCGGCGGCGGGTCCATCAACGACATCGGGTGGCTGTCCGCAATGTCCTTGAGGATGCCGCGCACCTCTTCCACGTCGGACCCATAGGCCACGCCCACAGGCACGATCAGACGGCCCACCGGGTTGCCTTGCGTCCAGTTGATCACCTGCCCGCTGACCAGATCGGCGTTGGGAATAATGACGTCGGTACGATCAAACGTCTCGATCCGGGTGGAGCGGACAGAAATATCGCGGACAAAACCCATCTGGCCGTTCACCTCGATCATGTCACCTTCGGCAATCGGGCGTTCGATCAAAAGAATGATGCCCGAAACGAAATTCTGCACGATGTTCTGCAGACCAAATCCGATGCCAAGCGACAGGGCACCGGCGACAAAGGCAAGACTGGTCAGGTCAATGCCCGCACTGGTGATGGCAATCAGCCCGGCCAGAAAGATACCCACGTATCCCACGCCCGAAATCACGGCATTCTGTCCGCCCAGATCAAGCTTGGTCCGGGGTAGGACAGAGTTGCGCAACGTGGCCTGCACAAAGCGGGTCAGCACATAGCCAATGGCAAAGACCAGCAGGAAGGCCATGAAGTCAGAGGGTGAAATCCGCGTCTCACCCAGTGCGAATCCGGCCGAGATACGCGCCCAGATTTCCCACAGGTCCGTCACACGGGCACCCCAGGCCAGGGCCAGGAACGGCAGGGCCGCCACGCCAATCGCCAGCCCGATCAGCACCGGCATCAGCGGGCCTGCGGCGTCGCCCTCTGCCTCTTCGCCTGAATCGTAGATGTCCGTGGCCAGCCGTTGCAACACAACGACGATGCCAAGAATGGCCAGCGTCAGCACAGCAGGCCGGAACAGCCCGACAGCCGCGTTGACATAGCCCAAGGCCGCGAAGATGGGTGCCGCAATCGCCACAGCCATGGTCAAACGCCCGATCACCGCCCGGACGCGACCGCCGCTGCCGGAATACCCGGGGTCATCCACCGGAGGGCGGCGCAGCGCCTCGCCCAGACGGTAGAGCATGTAACCCAGAAATAGCTGCAACGGGAACAACACCACGGCGATCGAGATGGCCGAGGCGTCAACAAGGTTCATTGCCGCCGCCACCAGCACAATCGCCGCCAGCCCATAGCCCAGCGTCACACCGATCCGGCGGATCCGGTCGTTGGTGTCAGGGCCATAGCTGAGCGGCCCAAAGGCGGGACCGGGCGGAAAGAGTTTATCGTTCAGCCAGCGCGCGATGATGATGACCGACACCGCCGAAAAAAGCGCGCCAAACATCGCATCCGCGCGGCGGGTCAGGACATCAAGGCTTTGCAATGACACAATCAGCAGCATCAGCCCCATCAGCGGAAGAATGATCTGCCCCAGCGACAGCGCAAAGAGCCAAAGCGCGCGGATCCGGGGCGATTGAACGGTCAGGCCCGATTGCAGGCCGACCACCCAGCCGCGTGCCCGGAACAGCAGAACAAGACCCGCCGCAATCCCCGCGAGCGCAAGCGGCGCAACGCGCCAGATCGCACCGTTGGCCACCTTCGTGCCGATCCCTGCCGTGATATCCGCCCACATCACCTGAACCGCCGTGGCAAGGGCCGCAAATGCGGTGCCCCAATGGGTGGGGTTCAGAGGAGAGGTGTCGCGATCCAACAACCGGCTGGCGAATTGCGCCCGGCTACGCGCGTCAATCTCGGCCAGTAATCCGTTCGCCCGCGCGTGCGCCTCTGCTACAAGGGCATCGGGCGTCGCGAGGGCTTGACGTAGCTGGTTGAGGTCTTCGCGTCGCGTGGCAACTTCTGGCGCCTCATCCCGCCCTTCGGGGGCGGTGCCCAACGCCGCGATTTGGGCATCGATGGTACCGATCCGGGACTGGTTCTGCGCCAGACGTGCGGCAAAGGTTTCCCGCCAGTCAAAAAGTTCGTCGCGCAGCCTTTCGCGCGCAAAACTGGTCGACACACCGCTGCCAAGGCTTTCCTCGGCGCGGGCGGCCACATCTTCCCAGACCTCGATATCGCTGAACATGGTGCCCAGCGTGGTGGTCGCATCAGCCGCGTCGGTCAGCTCTGGCTCTGTGGTCTGGGCAAGGGCCGCGCCGCTGATCAGAACCAGCAAGAGTAGACAGCAAAGACGCAAGGCCCCGCGCAAGATCACACGTCCACGGCAACCGACGGGATGTCAGCAGGAGCACGGTCAAGCCATGCGGGGACCGGCAGGTCCTTGGACCGCAGGAAGTCCGGGTTCCAGACCTTGGACTGATAGCGCGTGCCATAGTCGCAAAGCACCGTCGCGATCGTGTGGCCCGGCCCCAATTCGCGCGCCAGCCGGATGGCGCCCGCGATGTTGATCGCGGTGGACCCGCCCATGCAAAGCCCCTCATCCGCCAGAAGATCAAAGATCAGCGGCAGCGCCTCTTTGTCGGAAATCTTGAAGCTCATATCCGGTGTGAAGCCTTCAAGGTTGGCGGTGATCCGCCCTTGCCCGATGCCTTCGGAGATGCTGTCGCCCACATCGGGGCTGTCGCCGTTGAAAAGCTTGTAAAGGCCAGAGCCGCCGGGATCAGACAGTGCCACCTTGACGCCCTTGGGCTGAAGCACCTCGGCCACACCGGCCAGCGTCCCGCCCGAACCACAGGCGCAGGTGAAACCGTCCAGCTTGCCACCCGTCTGGTCCCACAACTCCGGCCCGGTCGTCTCAATATGCGCCTGCCGGTTGGCGACGTTATCAAACTGGTTGGCCCAGATCGCGCCATTGGGTTCGGTCTTGGCCAGCGCCTCGGCCAGACGTTGAGAGTACTTCACGTAATTGTTGGGATTTGCGTAGGGCACGGCGGGCACCTGCACCAGCTCCGCCCCCGTCAGGCGGATCATTTCCTTTTTCTCTTCCGACTGGCTTTGCGGGATCACGATCACCGTCTTGAAACCCATCGAGGCCCCAACGAGCGACAGACCGATGCCCGTGTTGCCTGCGGTGCCTTCAACAATCGTGCCGCCCGGTTTCAGATCACCGCGCGCCACGGCGTCACGGATCATGAAGAGTGCGGCGCGGTCTTTGACCGACTGGCCGGGGTTGAGGAATTCAGCCTTGCCCAGAATGGTGCAGCCGGTCGCCTCTGACGCGGCGCGCAGCTTGATCAGGGGCGTGTTCCCAACGGCATCGGCGAGGTCGGATTTGATGTGCATGTGCAAGGCCTTTTGTTGTTGCATCCTGTCTAGGGGCCGTGCGGGGCGACTTCAAGCACGCAAGCGGTCGCGGTTGAGCGCAAGCCAATAAAGCATCGTTAAAAGCGGGCCTGCGGTAATCTCGCCGCTGGTGGCAAGGTCCATGGCGCGGGCGAAGGGGATGGGATGCAGGCGCAAGTCTTCGTTTTCCGTGGCCAGCCCACCGGTGTAGCTGTGGCCATCCGCAAGCGTCGTCAGGCCCAGATAGCAGGAAAAGTAATCGGTGGATGAACCGGGGCTGGGGTAGAAACTGGCAATATGCTCGAGCGTCATCCCGGTCAGCCCTGCCTCTTCCTCGGCCTCGCGCAGGGCCGCCTCTTGCGGCGTTTCGCCTGCATCAACCATGCCGGCCACAGGCTCAAGCGACCAAGGGTTCGGATCCCCCAGAAGTGCGGGCCCCATCCGGATTTGCTCCACCAGAAGTACACGATCCGAAACCGGGTCATAAGGCAGCACAAGGGCCGCATCGATACCGCGAAACACCTCGCGCGGCAGGCTGGCCGAGGTGGTGCCGTCAAACTGGCGGTGTTTGATCTTTATGGGCTGCAGGCCGAAAAAACTGCCCTGCATCTGTCCCTTGTGCTCAATCTCGACATCGGCGGGCGCGTTGTCATATCGCAACGTCGCAGGCGCGGTCCGCCCGGTTTCCGCACGATAGGTGGCCCATGCGCGTTTCAGCGCCATGGGGTAAAACGCGCGCAGCTCTGCCGCCGTGGGCTGCGGATCGCGCCCGAAAAGCTCTTGCGCTGCTATGACTGCGGGTCGCCCGTGGTCACGGCTCCACCGTTCAAGGGACCATGCCCCCGCCCCGGCGGTCTGCCCCGCGGGCGGCAAGTAGACCTCGGCGGGGTGATCCGCGCCGTCAGAGGTCACAGTGACCGATGCGCGCGTGTAGTCCCACGCGGTTTCGTAGGTGTCAAAGCGGCGCAGCGCGTCGGGGGCCACGTCAAACAGGATCAATCCGGTCGCATTGCCACCGTCAACTGCGGCAATCGTCGGCACGATGTCGTCCTTGACCGGTGAGACAGCATAGCCCGGCAGCGTCGCTGTGGCGTGGGTGAAGGTACCACCGCCAACAGCCGCCAGCAGGTCAAAATCCCGCAGCGTTCCGTAGATAAACAGGTTCAAGGGAAGCGCTTGGCGTAGAATTCTGAAAAGAAAGCGGCGGCAATGGCGCCAACCACAAGGGCCACGCCCACGTCCTGCGTCCCAAGGTCCTGAATGTATTCCCACATCAACTGAAAGACGTCGATGACCGCCTCGATCGGGCCGTCATAGCTGCGGCGCATCGACTTTTGCAGCATATCCGCACTTGCGGTCAGAAACAGGATCCAGAAGGCCTGTGCCGCGACCCCGGTAAAGCCGTTGCCAACTGCGGCTGAATACCCTCGCCCCGCCCGCTTGCCCATGACGACCCATCCCGCCCAGACGCCGGCAAGGATGCACAAAGGCCACCAGAAGCCCGGTAATCCGCCCTCGTCAAAAAGCGGTGCGGTCAGATAGGCGAGATAGGCCCCCAAAATCGCGAGCGCAAAGGCGGCGGTCAAACGTCCGGCTGTCGGCATAGGTCTGCTCCCTCATGCAAACCGCCCGAAGGCCGCGTTTAGTGGGCCTTTGTGACGGTGATCTGCGTTACGTCGCAGTTTCCGCTTTTAAAGGTGCTCGCGCAAGAGGTCAGGTAAAAGTTCCACATTTTGCGAAACCGGTCGTCAAACCCCATGGCTGCGACCTGATCCCACTTGGCGTTGAAGACCTCGTGCCAGCGTCGCAGGGTCACGTCATAGGACTGGCCAAACTCGATCGACTTGGCGACCTTCAGCCCTGCGGTCTCAACCGCTTCGCGCAACTTGGTCGGACTGGGCAGCATCCCACCGGGAAAGATGTATTTCTGGATGAAATCGGGACCGCGTTTGTAGACGTCCCAGCGGTGATCGGCCACTGTGATGATCTGCAAGGTGGCGTTCTTGCCGGGCTTCAGGCGGTCACGCACGGTGTCAAAATAGACCGGCCAGTATTGCTCTCCTACGGCTTCGAACATTTCGATACTGGCGATGCCGTCATAGGTGCCCTTTTCGTCGCGGTAGTCCTGCAACTTGAAAGTCACCTGATCGGAAAGTCCTGCTTTTTCAATGCGGTCCACGGCGTACTTGAACTGTTCTTTGCTGATCGTCAGGCAGGTGACTTTCAGTCCGCGCTCTTTCGCGGCATATTCGGCAAAGCCGCCCCAGCCACACCCGATTTCCAGCACGTGATCGCCGGGTTGCGCGCCCATCTGATCCACCATCGAGGCGTATTTCTGTGTCTGCGCTTTTTCGAGGCTTTCTTGTCCGGTCTCAAACTTGGCCGATGAATAGGTCATCGAATCGTCGAGCCAAAGTCCGTAAAAGTCATTGCCCAGATCGTAGTGGTAACTGATGTTCTTTTTGGCTTGGCGTTTGGAGTTCGACTGCCACCAGAACCGCATGCGTTCCCAGAACCGCACAAGCCCCTGACCCGGAAAACCGTCGTACATATCCTCGGCCTCGTCGTGGACAAGGTCCATGAAGGCCTGCAGGTCGGGCGTGGTCCACCAGCCATCCAGATAGGCATCCGAGAACCCCAGATCGCCTTCGCGGATTGTGCGAGTGAAAAGATCGGGGTTGTGCACCTCAATCTCTGCCACATGTCCCGGTGCCGGGCCTTCGATGCGAAAGACGCGGCCATCGGCCAGTTTGATATCAAGGCGTCCGCGTTTCAGCCCGCCCAAACGGTTGAACACAGCCGAAAAGTAACGCGGGAGGTCCTTTTGCCCCTCGGTCGTCGTTAAGATCATTGTTTTCCCTGTCGTCTTAAGTGGTCAGACGCGGGGATTATTCCCCCTGCCCCATATCATTAACCTTTGTTACGCCAAAGTCACGGTCGCAGATGTGTTTGCGTCCGCAAATGTGCCGGAGCACTGGATTTTTGCAACCGCGCGTGATGTAGACAACGCGGAGATGCCCCGCTGCCGGGGCAGAAAGACTGGGGAAGACACCATGGGTTTGATGCGGATTTTTGGCGCATGTGCTGCGGCATTGGCACTTGCGGGCTGTGACGGGATTGCGATTGCAAATGCACCCGCCGATCAGATCGTGATCGACACGCCCACTGTACAGGCGCCCATGGCGATCACCGGGGTCACACCCCAGATGCTGCCGCAGGCCATCGTGACGGGCCCGGCGCTCGATCTCAACTGGACCGACCGGTATCAGGCCAATGTGGCTTATGTGAACACCGGCGCGTTGCCGATCCCGGTCTATAGCGGCCCTGATGGTCAGGACGTGGTGGCGCGGCTGTCGCCCGGCAATGGCGGCGGCATTGATGCCTGCGCGGTCGAAGTTGACATGTGCTCTGTCGCCTTTGGTGCGCCCCTGCGCCGTGGCTGGGTGTTCATGGAGACCATGGCACCGGCACCCGCAAGCTAAGCCTTTTCGCGATTGCTGTAAGCGTCAAGCGCCCGGGCGCGGCCTGCTTCGGGCGTGACAATCGGCTTTGGATAGCGGTCTTGTGCTGACAGGCCCCAGCGGCGCGGGATGGCGTCGAAATAACGAAGCGCAGTGGCCGACGGGTTGGCATAACCTTCGGCGATCCAGCGGCTGGCGTAGCTGTGATTTTTGTCGAACTTGTCAAGCTGCGTGACCGGGTTGAAGACCCGGAAGTAAGGCGTGGCATCCGGGCCGGACCCTGCTGACCATTGCCAACCCATGGCATTGGAACAAGGGTCCCAGTCGATCAGGCAGTCGGCAAACCAATCCAGCCCGATTTGCCAATGCGTCATCAGGTGTTTGGTCAGATAAGAGGCCACGATCATCCGCCCGCGATTGTGCATCGTTCCGGTCACATACATCTCGCGCATGGCCGCATCGACAAAGGGAATGCCGGTGCGCCCCTGTTGCCAGGCCGCGACGTCAGGCGTCACGTCCCGGTTCCAGGGAAAGACGTCCCAATCGGGCTTCCAATTGGCGGTTGTGATATGCGGTGTGTGATGGGCGAGGTGATAGGCAAACTCGCGCCAGACCAGTTCCTTCAGAAATACCTCGGCATCGGCCTGCCCGGCGTGCAGCGCGGCCCAGCCCGCGTGCCAGCAGGTCAGCGGGCTGATTTCGCCGTAGGTCAGGTTTTCCGAAAGCCGGGACGTGCCATCAACCGCTGGCAGGTCGCGGTTGGTCTGGTATTGGCTGACCTTGGTGGCGATGAAATCTGCCAGACGGGCGGCGGCGGCGGCCTCACCCACGGTGCAATGGGGCCGCAGAACATCGGCGCCACGCTGCATGGCAGCCGCCATGCGCCATTGGTCAAGTGTATCGCTGGGCGGCCATGTCGTGGGCGCGGGGATCGTGGCGGGGCTGGGCAAGGTGGCGGGCAAATCCGCGCCGCGCACGGATTTCCACATCGGGGTGAAGACCTTGTAAAATCCGCCCGTCTTGGTGGCGACCGTCCAGGGTTCAAAAAGGATGTGTCCGGGAAAGCTTTGCGCGGTGAGGCCAGCCGCCTTCAACGCAGCTTTCACGGCGGTGTCCCGTTCCTTGGACGCGGGATCATAAAGCCGCGACCAATAAACGGCCCCTGCCCCGGTTTCGGCGATCAGCGCCTGCAACGTGGACAATGCAGGCCCCTGCCGCAGGATCAACCGGCTGCGCGCTGCGCGCAGATCAGCGCCCAGACTTTCAACCGAGAGGCCAAGGCGGAAACGCGGGGCCGCACCATGCGCTTGGGACAGGTCATCGTCGATGAAGACCGGAATCACCGGGCGGCCTGTTGCGCAGGCAGCACTGAGGGCCGCGTGATCAGAGAGCCGCAGATCGCGGCGGAACCACATCAGGATCGGAGATTGGTCGGTCATGTCGGGCCTTTCAACTTGGCACACCACATAGGGCGGGTAGCGGCGCGACAAGGGGCGAATGTCAGGGAAATTTGCGGCCCCGGGACTGAGGGGCCAGCCCCTCAGACACCCCGAAGTATTTTTGACCAGAAGAAGGGTGGATCAGAGGATCTGATCGAGTGCTGCGATGGCCTGATCGACCTCGGCCTGTGTGGTGTAGTGGGTGAAGGACAGGCGCAAGACGCCCTGGTCTGGGTCAACGCCCATGGCGGTAAGCGGCCGCACAGCATAGAAATCACCACCGCCTGCCATCACGCCATGCGGGGCGAGCAATGCGGCGGTGGTTTCCGCGTGGGTTTGCAGCGCCAGCGCCACGGTGGGCGCGCGGCGTTGCGCATCGGTCGGACCGATCACACGGACAGAGTTCTTTGCGGCAACGTAGTCCAGAAGCGGTTGCAGCAGGTCCACCTCTGCGCTGCGCATCAGATTGTGGGCGTGCCGGGCGGCGGCAGCGCCAGCGGGACCGCCATGATGGGTTGATAGCGCCTCCATATAGTCGGCCATGCCCGCAGAGGCTGCGACCTGCGCGTGATCGGGCCCCGCGGGGGTGAAGCGTTTGTAGAGGCTGTCGGCGTTGAAGAAATGGCCCTGATTGGGCAGCGTCATACCAAAGTCGCGCCGGATGACCATGAGACCCTGATGCGGGCCATAGGTCTTGTAGGCCGAAAAAAGGTAAACGTCACAGCCAAGCGCGCCGACATCAGCAAAGCCATGCGGGGCGTAGGAGACGCCGTCAACACAGGTCCGCACGCCATGGTCCCGGGCGATTGCTGTGATGGCGGCCACATCGTTGATCGCGCCGACCACATTCGAGCAATGCGGAAAGCACAAGAGCTTTGCCCCATCCAGCAAGGCGGGCAAATTGGAGAGGTCCAATTCGCCGGTGTCAGGATCAATCTGCCATTCCCGCACCGTGATCCCCGCATCAGCCAGCCGCCGCCATGGGCCAGTGTTCGCCTCATGATCCTGATTGGTCACGACAATGGCATCACCGGGGGACAGCCAGTCGCGCACCGCCTGCGCCAGCACATAGGTGTTCTGCGTGGTCGATGGCCCAAAGCTGAGCTCGTCGGTGGCCACGCCCAGCATCGCGGCAAGGCGTGTGCGGGCCTCGTCCATTTCGGCCCCGCCAAGTTCTGACGCGGCATAGGGCGCATAGGGCTGCACCTTGCGCTGGGTGTAAAAGCGGGTCAGCCGGTCGATGACCTGCTGGCAGGTGTAAGAGCCGCCAGCGTTTTCAAAGAACGACTGCCCAGCAAGGCTTGGCTCGGCAAAAGCGGGAAATTGGGCGCGCACCCATGCGGTATCAAGTGTCATGGCGCGACATTACGACAAAGGCCCCGATGCGCAAGCACCGGGGCCTTTGATTTGGCATGAGCCGTTTTTTACTCGGCTGGTGTGCCGACCGGATCAACCGTGACCGAGGCCACACCGGCGGCATTGCGGCGGCCATCGTTCCAGATCGCCTTGATCAATGCCAGACACATCAGCGCCATCACGATCGAGAATGGCAGCGCGCCAATCACCATCGCCGTCTGAATGGCACCCGTCCCGCCCGAGATCAGCAAGCCGCCGACCACGAGTGCCAAGGCTGCACCCCAGAAAAGGATATGCGGACGCGCCTTGGGGCCTTCGTCACCGGCCGCGTTGATCGTGTTCACGATCAGCACAGCGGAGTCAGCCGAGGTCACAAGGAAGGTCATCAGAAGGACAACGATCATCACCGCCATCCCCCAGGCCAGCACATCGCTGATGGGCGACAGCATGAACTCTGTCATGGCAAAGATCTTGTCGCCGTTGGCGGCATCCAGGATCAGCCCATTGGCGTCGCCGTTGAGTTCAAGATCAATCGCAGTGCCACCGGCCCAAGCGAACCAGACAAAGCACATCAACGACGGAACGATCATCGCGCCCAAGACAAATTCCCGGATGCTGCGCCCGCGCGAGATGCGGGCCAGGAACAGGCCGACGAAGGGTGCGAATGCGATCCACCACGCCCAATAGAACACCGGCCACCAGCCCTGCCATTGCGTCAGCAGGAAGGCCTCGGAGCCTTCGACACCATCAGAGCTGTAGACGTTGAAGCTCAGCCCCGGCAGCGCGATCAGGTAATCCCAGATGCCGATGAAGAAGGCCGATGCGCCAAAGAACGTCGCACCGAAGATGATGAAAAAGCCCAAAAGGACAATCGACAGCACCATGTTGATGTTCGACAGCCATTTGATGCCCTTGCCAACACCTGACAGCGCCGAGAGCGTCGAGGCTCCCATGATCACCAGCAGGGCGACCACAATGCCAAGCGTTGTGGCAGAGCCATCTTCCATCGCCAGACCGCCAATCCCGATCCGGGTCAGGCCAGCGACAAACTGCTCAACACCGAAGCCAAGCGTCTGGGCCACACCCAGGATAGTCGCAACCACCGCCACGATGTCGATGATGTGACCGGGCATGCCCGACAGCGACTTGCCAAAAAGCGGCGTCAGCGACGACCGGATCGTCAGTGGCAGACCGCGGCGATAGCTGAAGAACGCCAGCGCCAGACCGGCAATCGCATAACAGGCCCAGGCACCAAGCCCCCAGTGCAGATAGGACCAGACATAGGCGGTACGCACATTGTCGGCGTCAAGGGCCGTGGTAATGCCCTGAATGACCGAAGGGTTGTTCTTGAAGTGGGCCACCGGTTCGGCCACGGCCCAGGTCAACATGCCGACACCGATACCGGCACCAAACATCATCGAGAACCATGAAAAGTTGGAAAATTCCGGCTTTTCACCATCCGCCCCAAGGTTCAGGCGACCCGCAGCGGGCCAAAGCGCCAAACCAATGCACACGATGACAAATGCGGCCACGACCCAGATATACCAGGCCGCAAAACTGGCCAGAATGGCAGTGTTCCAGGCGCCCAGTACATTCCCGGCCTGCGTCGGCCAAACGATACACCAGACCACCAGCACACTGATGATGATCTTACTCACAACGGTCACATTGACGCTGAAACCACGGTAGAAACCGGCCTCTGCAGTCTTGATCGGAAGATCCGATAATGGAGGTTGAATCGACATGAAACGTTCCCTGTTGGCTATTGTTATTGCGCTCAAGCCTAAGAGGCTGACGCATTAAGACAAGTTAAAACTCGGATTCGGGCTGTGGGTGTCGCTGACGTGGGTGGCAGCGCGCCAAAGTGTCTCAAAAAATGACGCATCCGGAACATAAGACGGTTCAAAACGTCCGTTTAGCACAGGATTTGACACTACCCTGCCGCCACCGGCCACTGGACTGGCCGCAAGGGGCACATGCGATGCGCGCCCCTCCAAAATGAAAGGAACAGGGAATATGGCCATCAAGGAACCATTTACCGATCTGGAAATCGCAAAGGCCCCGCAGGGGTTCTATGAGGGGTATAGCCTGCCCATTGCGTTGATTTCCAAAGGCATCATGATTGCGCTTGTGCTTTGGGCGCTGATCTGGCCGCTGAGTGCCAACGGACAGCTCGACGCCTGGAACTGGGCGTTGCTCCAAGGCTGGAACACCTTCTACATCATTTCGGTCGGGGTTTTTGCCTTTTTCCTCGTCGCGATCGCGATCATGCCGACGGGACGGCGCAAGCTTGGCGGTCCCGACACCCGCCCCGAATTTTCAAACTTCTCTTGGTTTTCGATGATGTTCGGCGCGGGTCTGGGCGTTGGCCTGATGGTTTTTGCTACGGCCGAACCGCTTGGTCTTTGGGGGTCAAACCCAGAGGTCGTATCCGGTGCTGTGGCAGGCAACAGCGAAGAGGCGCTGACGTCAGCCTTCCGCTACACATTCCTGCACTACGGATTTCACGCTTGGGCCATCTATGTGGTGACCGGGCTTAGCCTTGCGTATTATGCCTATACCCGTGACATGCCACTCACGATCCGCTCGGCGCTGACGCCATTGCTGGGTCGGTTGGCCAACGGCTTTGTCGGACATATCGTCGATGTGCTTGGCGTTGTCGCCACGATCCTTGGCGTCTCTGTCACCATCGGCTTTGGCGTCAGCCAGTTCGTTGATGGCGTTTATGCAGTCACCGGGATGGAATGGCTGATGTCTGTCACCGACGGCGACACACCACCCGCACCATCGACAGTGGGCCTGCTTTCGGCGCTTGGGGTGATCATGTTGCTCTCGATCATCTCGGCGGTGTCGGGCGTGGGTCGGGGGATCAAGTATCTGTCGAACCTCAATCTGGTGCTGTCAGTGATCCTGCTGATGACTTTTGTATTCTTTGGATCATTCGTCTTTGCAATGACTACCTATGCCACCGCATTCGTCGACTACATCATCCAGTTTTTCGCCCTGAGCTTTGAGGCCCACGCACCACTGAGTGCGGACGCCTTTGCGGCGAACCTGCCGGAAGAGGCCGCGCCATTGGCCGGTGATCTGATGGCCGGGGCCACCAATGCCTGGGGCTCGCTGGAGGGCTTTAGCTCGGGTCTGGAAGGCGACGCTGCTGCCCTGTCACCTGAAGTGCAGGCCGCCGCATATGAGGCGGGGACTCAAGGCCGTCTCTTTGGCTGGCAATCCGGCTGGACCACGTTCTACTGGGCATGGTGGATCGCGTTCTCACCTTTTGTGGGCCTATTCCTCGCACGTATCTCCAAGGGCCGCACGGTCCGCGAATTCGTGCTGGGCTGCATGATTGCACCGGCTTTGGTGTGTTTTGCATGGATGACAATTCTGGGCGGCACTGCGATTGATCTGGAATTGTCGGGGGTTGCCGAAGGCACCATCATCGGGGCCAGCAACACCAACAAGCTGTTCGTGACATTGGGCCACATGATTTCCGGCGGGTTCCTGTCCGCCATCACGGTGATGTGCGTGGTGCTGATTATGACTTTCCTTGTGACGTCAGCGGACTCGGGCATCCTGGTGATGAACACGATCATGTCCGGTGGTGAGCAGGAAACCGGCGTCAAGCACCGGATCATCTGGGGTCTCATCATGACGGGCGTGATTGGTGCGCTCATCATTGCGGGCAATTCAGGGGCTGCGGCAAACCCGCTTGATAGCCTGCAGGATGCGATGATTATCGGGGCCCTGCCCTTTACCATTGTGATGGTCTTGATGGTGATCTCGCTGATCAAGGCGATGTATAACGACGGGCGTCGCGACAAGGCCGGGATGACCACCGGCTCGGCGCAGCCAGCGGCGTAATCCGTCACGTCAGAACGCAAAAGGCGCCCCAAGCGGGGCGCCTTTTTTGTTGGCCTGAAACAGTCTTAGGCGTTGACGTCCACGACGACCCGGCCCTTGACCTGACCTTTGAGGATATCGCGCCCCAGCCCCGGCAGGTCGGCCAAAGTGGCGGGTTGCACCATTGCTTCCAGCTTGTCCATTGGCAGATCCTTGGCGATGCGGTCCCAGGCGCGCAAGCGGTTGTCATAGGGCTGCATCACGCTGTCGATGCCCAGCAGGTTCACACCGCGCAGCAGAAACGGAATGACCGTCGCGGGAAGACCCGCACCACCGGCCAGACCCACGGCAGAAACACTGGCACCGTATTTCATCTGGCCCAGCAGCCGCGCAAGCATCTCGCCTCCCACCGCATCGACACAGCCGCCCCATGTCTCAGCTTCAAGCGGGCGCTTGGTTGTCTCGTTAAGCTCTTCGCGCGGGACGATCCGGGTCGCACCGAGCCCGGTCAGGTAATCAGCAGTTTCAGGCCGCCCGGTGACGGCAGCGACCTCATGCCCCAGATTGGCGATGATCGCGGTGGCGACCGACCCCACGCCACCGGCGGCACCGGTGACCAGCACCGGGCCGTCCTTGATCCCATGATCCTCAAGCGCCATGACAGCCAGCATCGCGGTAAAACCTGCCGTGCCCACGGCCATGGCCTGCCGCGTGGTGATGCCGTCGGGCAAGGGCACCAGCCAATCGGCCTTGACCCGCGCCTTTTGCGCATAGCCGCCCCAGTGCGCCTCGCCCACGCGCCAGCCAGTCAGAACGACCTTGTCGCCGGGTTTGTAGCGGGCATCATCCGACGCCTCGACCGTACCGGCAAAATCGATGCCCGGCACATGCGGATAGTTGCGGACCAGACCGCCACCGGGGCCGATGCACAGCCCGTCCTTGTAGTTCACGGTGGAATAATCGACAGCAACGGTCACGTCACCTTCTGGCAGTTGATCGGTGTCGATTTCCTGCACCGCTGCCGCGGTCTTGCCCTCTTCATCCTTGGTCACAACCAATGCGTTAAACATCTCTTTTCCCTTCATCCGGGGCCTTTGCCCCTGCTTTGTCCGGCCGGTCCGCGCATCCAAAATGGGCGGGGCGGCCAGACGTTAAATCCAAAACGTCTCGTTCACGATCGCCGGGAAAACCCCGGCCTGTGTCACCACATCCACATCTGTGGCCGGGTCCCAATGGGTCATGCGGATCATCCCAATGGCGACGTTGGTTTCAAAATCGGGGCTATAGGCGGCAGAGGTGATCTGCCCCACCTGATCCTGCCCGTCCATCACCGGCCAAACCCGATCACAAGGCGGCAGATCGCCTTCGATCCGTACACCCCGGATTTCCTTGACCGGCCCGTCTTTTGACACCCTGAGCAATGCATCGCGGCCGACACAGCCAATTGCCGTCTGGGTCGAACAGAAGCGCCCAAGCCCGCATTCATGTGGCGTATTCTCGCGGGTCATGTCATTGCCGTAGCTCAGCAGTCCGCCCTCGATCCGCTCAATCAGGTTGGGACATCCGGCGTGGACATCCAGATCCTTGCCCGCTTCAAACAGCGCGTTCCAAAGCGGCATGCCGTGTTCGCTGCCCTCGCAATAAATTTCGAACCCGCCTTGTTTGGAATAGCCCGACCGCGCGATGGCGAATTGCGTGCCCTGAAAGTCGAACATGCCAAAGCGAAAGAACCTCAGCGCGCGCACGCCCGCGCCAAAGACCCGCTCCATCAGGTCATCGGCCAGTGGCCCCTGTACGGCAAGGGGCGAAACATCAGGCTCATCCACCAAAACGTCCAAGCGATACCCATAGGCCAACCCTTTGACCCAAAACAGCAAATCACTGTCAGCAATCGAAATCCACCAGCGGTCATCTGCCAGTTTCAGCCCCACCGGGTCATTCAGCATGCCGCCGGTTTCATCGACGATCGGCAGATAAAAGCACTGCCCCGGTAGCATCCCACGCAGATCACGCGGGGTCAGCATCTGCATCAGACGGGCGCTATCAGGGCCGCGCAGCTCCACCTGTCGTTCGACCGCAACGTCCCAAACCTGCACAGCAGATTTCAGATGGTGATAATCCTCGACCACTGACCGGAACACGGTGGGCAGCAGCATGTGGTTATAGACCGTGTAGGCCTTGACCCCGGCGGCTTCGACACCGTCGGAAAAAGGCGTGCGCCGGGTCCGGCGCGATGGGGCGATCAGGGCCATCTTAGTCCTCTGGCATGATAAAGAGATCGGTATCGTCAGGCTTTTGGCCTGCCGCGGTCAGCATCGCGTGGATTTGCCCGCGATGATGGGTTTGGTGGTTGAAAAAATGCGCGACACAGCGGCCCACCGGTCGGATCATGTCCCGTCCCATCGCGCCAGAGAACCACGACATTTCACCCACCAGATCAAGCGCCGATAGCTCGGCAGCCCAGCTTTTGATCCGGCCATCAGTACGAAACCGCGCGGCCCACCAATCGCTGATGGTGGCTGTGTGGTTCACGCTGTCCTTGATGCTGGTGGTCGGTCCTTCGCCGCCGTCAAAGCGGCTCATCCAAAGCTGATCCGCCCACAACACATGGTTCAGTGTGGCCCGGATTGACCCAAAGAACGCGCCACGGTCCTGATCAAGGTCCGCCGCAGCCATTGCATCAACAACTTGCCATATCGCATTGTTTTGCCACGCATTATAGCGCGCCATCACGCGACAATACTCGGGTGTGATCATATCCGTCCGGGCCCGCCCCAATGCACGGGGATGATGTCCCCGGATTTCCCTTCAAAGTCCCAGACGCGACCATAGTCGCGCACCTTGGATTTCAAACCAATGGCGGGGTAAATCGTTGGCCCCATCCAGTATTGCGTGTTTTGCATCGACACAGGCGTGTCGGGGTCTTTGCCTTGGATCATCTCGATCTCACCCTGAATTTTGCGCCCCACGATGATCCGGCGGCGGCGCCCATCCTTTTCGATGATGACCTTTTCACGCTCAGCGCCCAAAATTTCGGACACCAGAAAGTTGAAGACGCCGGTGTTGCCGCCGGCCTGCCCGGACAGGATCTGCAACAAACCGTTATAGGCCTTACCAGTGGCCTTTTCATCGACATAAGCCGCGACTTTCCAGTTCCCTTCGGCCATCCGCCCGGGGATGTCGATCAGCAGTGCGACGTTCAGACCGCCAAGGTTCTCGCCCTCAAAATGGCCCTCGTCGATCTGCATCGCAAACCATGTCTGGCAATAGCCATAGGTGGGCGGATGCTGGCCCAAAGAGATCCCGCAAGGGCACACAACCTCACACGAGCAATTCATGAAAAGCTCGCCCTTCAACTCCCACTCGGTCGGGCGCATCTTGCGGCGCTTGGGATTGTCCATCCGCTGGTCGATCCGCTGCGAAATCGGCAGGCGGTCACTCGGTGCGCGTTTCTTATCAGCCATTTAAGAGCCTTTCCTAAAGTGAGGTGACGGCCAGCGCCACACCAGATGCAATCAGTAGATATCCCATGGGCCGCGTCACGCGGTGGCCAATCTGGGGCAGTTTTTCAAGAACCATGAACAATGTCGCCAGCCCCATCCACGCAAGGTTCATCACCCCACCGACAAAGCCAAGCGCCATGAACCCCCAGCAGCAGGCAAAACAGAACAGCCCAAGCCCCAGCCCCATGCGCGCGCCGCCCAGAAAGCCCGTGCGCCAATGACCAAGGAAATACGAAATCGGCGCGTGGCAGACGCCGTGGCAGACCTCTTTTGTCCGCGTGAACTGGAACGCGCCGACCACGACCAACAACCCGGCTTGCAACCAGACGGACGTCGCACGGCCCAACATGTCGATCACGCCGCCAAACAGCAGCAGAATTTGCGCGCCCGCCAATAGGGCCGCGGCACCGATCCAGACAAGGAAATAGCCCAGCAAGACGCCCAGCCACCCAGCCCGGCTGCCGTTCGCGCTGCCCATCAGCCCTTCGTAGGTTGTCAGCGTTGGCACCATCGTCGGCAACATCATCGCCGCCATCATGATCGCCCACATCGTGAAAACCGGCCCAAACCGCGCCATCGGCATGTCCATCGGCATCCGTGGGTCCATGGCGGCCATCGCCTGCCCCATGGCGCCGGGACGGCCCAGCAGATCAAGGTCCATGTCCAGCGCCATGACATACATCATCCACCACGCCACAAGGATCACGCCGAAAAAGGCGAGCCAGAGCGTGGATCGGACCATGTGATGCATCGCGCGCTCCTCCCAAAGCGACTCAGACCTTGCCAAATCAAATGTCAGACTTTTAAATGTCTGACAAATGAAAATTGACCCCGATAGCCCTGCGGATCTGTCCGCTCAGATCGCAAAGTCCATTCGCGACGCGATTGTGTCTGGAACCCTGCGCGTCGATGACCGCCTGCCGTCAGAGGCGGAACTGGCCGAGCAATTCGAAGTGAGCCGTTCGACCGTGCGCGAAGCGCTCAAGCGGCTGGGCGCGCAAAGCCTGATCCGCACCCAACGCGGCGCGACCGGCGGGGCCTTTGTCAACAAGCTGACCTACCCTGAAGCTTACGGCCAGCAGATCACCACCGCCACGCTGTTGCTCAGCATGAATGCCGTCAGCTTCACCACCGCCTGCGAGGCACGATATGCGCTGGAACGCGCCTGTGCGCCGCTTTCAGCGCAGCGCCGGACGGCGGATCATCTGGCCACCATGCGGGCCGAAGCGCACCGGCAGGCGCAACCGGGCCTGACGGACGAGGCGTTTTGCGCCAGCGACGTGGCCTTTCACCGCGCCCTTGTTGATGCGGCAGGCAACCCGGTGCTGTCCTATCAGCTTGCCGGGGCGGTTGAGGCGATGCAGCCGTTGATGAACATGATCACATTTACCGCGCGGTCGCGGGAAACCATCGTGGCCCTGCACGGCGCCATCGCAGACGCGCTTGATGCGCAGAACGCCGAAGAAACCGACGCAAAGCTTGCAGAATTGGCGAGTTATACCAACGCACTGGCGCAAAGCGTCTTTGCCGCGCGGCAAAAGGCCTGAGCCGCGAAATTCGCTTGCCCGTCCCGTGAACGGGCCCTAGCATCTGATCGAATTGTCAAACGGGAGATATGACATGAACCTCAAGACCCTGCTGGGCGCAGGCAGCCTGATCGCGCTGTCCTCTGCCGTGTCTGCTCAGGATGCTGAGCTGCTTGTTTTCGACTATCCGGGCTTTGAAGACCCCGCCTATCACGCCGGTTACGTCGAGACACATGGCGACAGCCCGACGTTTTCGTTCTTTGGTGACGAAGACGAGGCGTTCCAGAAGATCCGTTCCGGCTTTCAGGCGGACGTGGCGCATATCTGCGCGGGCTCTGTGACGAAATGGGCCGAAAGCGGCATTCTGGACGCTTGGGACATCAGCAAGATCCCGGCCTACGCCGACGTGGACAGCAACCTCAAGGGCACCGATGTGGGCTCTGACGGTCCGGTTTACTGGATCCCCACCGACTTTGGCTCGACCGCCATCGCCTATAACCCAGAAGAGGTCCCGGCAGAGGATGTCGCCAGCCTCGACGTCTTCAAGAACCCCGCATACGCCGGTCGCCTGACGATGCCCGACAACGTCGATGACGCCTATGCGCTGGCCTATCTGGCCACCGGTGTCGACGATTGGACCAATGCCACGGATGAGCAGTTTGAGGCGGCATCCCAGTGGCTCCGCGACGTGCATCCGAACCTGCGCACCTATTGGGTAGACCCTGCCGAACTGGCGCAGCTTTTGTCGTCAGGTGAAGTTCTGGTCAGCTGGGCCTGGAACGAAACCTACCCCACCATGCTGGACGAAGGCCGCCCGATTGCCTTCCAACGTGCCGCCTCCGAGGGGTCATCGCTTTGGCTCTGTGGTTACGTGAATCTGGCCGAAGGTCAGGGCGTGGAAGACAAGGCCTATGACTATATCAACGCGATGCTGGCACCTTCTTCGGTGATGCCTTTGCTGGACGCGGGCTATGGCTCTGCCAATGCGGTGGCGCTGAACGCACAGGTCGGGGCCGAGGATCTGGCGATTGCCGGGTTGGAGCCGCTGGACGTGCCGCTGCTGGCGCAGATGCCGATGAGCAATGCCGCGCGCGAGCGTCAGGCAGAGACGTTTGAACTGATCAAATCGGGTTTCTGATCCACCTCATATGACGACCAAAGGGCGGGGTCATCACCCCGCCCTTTTGCGTTACCGGCCATGCACAAACCATACACGGATGATGCACAACCCCGACACAAACCATAAGCACGAAAGTCTTAATCGCCGTCAACACCGTGCGGCGGCTGTTTCCGCGACAATGCATTGAAAGCATTGAGTGAATTTCGGAATCAACGCGCAGGACCATCCGCCATTGTCCGGAACGCAGCATTCGGGGCTTATTAACCAACACCCCCGACTATTCCAGCATGTCGAGATCAACCCGTATCCAGAACAGTCAGTCCAGCATGTGCGATGCCCTGCCTGTCGATATTTACCACCCACTCCACTCATCAAGCCTGATTTTGACGATTTCGATGAGCGAGCGCAGTCGGGCAAGACGAACCCTCACAGCGGCCACACTGAACCCCAAACCGGCCGTTCAATACTTTCATACCCATGTCTGACAAGCGGACGAAGCGGACATCTGATAGAAAAAACTGGACGTCGGCTATAGGGAATTGGCTACTTACACCCGGCCAATTGAAACCCACCGTTGCCGTCCCACTGATCGGATTCCACCGCGTCAAAAAGAAACGCGGCGACATCTTCCTTGGCCATCGGTCGTGCAAATGTCCCATCGCCTTGGAATACGCGGTATTTTCCGTTCCCGGGCTTTTCCTTTAGGGCGGCGGGGCGGATCAGCACATAAGGAACGTTAGCTTCCCGCGCGATCCTTGCATCCGCGCGCTCATAATCATCAAAGCCCGCGCGACCATTGATAAATCGAAGGAGTTGCAAGACGACCCAAGACGAGCCACCGCAGCCGATGCTGCTGACAAATAGACATTTCGGCGGGTTTGATTGCGCTGCGGCGGCTTGCAAGATGGCTTCTGCCGCTTTTTCCATGATCATCACGCCTTTGACATTGCCCAGGCAACTGACCACGACATCGGCCTGATCAATGACACCACGGACATCTGATGCATCTGTGACGTCCCCTTTCACGGCCATAAGACTGGGCTGTGCGCCTAGTTTTTCAGGGGAGCGGACAAGGGCAGTTACCTCATGACCTGCGGCCAGAGCTTTGTTCAGGAAATAGCCACCGACTGCGCCGGTTGCGCCAAAGAGTGCGATCTGCATTTCGAAGTCTCTCCACTTACAGGACATCATGTCTCGCAAATGTCATAGGTGGAGATATGAGTCAACATGTCTTATAACGGCAAAGTAGAGTGACAAGCTGAGGGAAATGGCCCAAATCACGAACATGGAAAAGCAGGACGCCCGCATCACGAAGACACGGCAAAAGGTGCTAGATGCAGGTGCCGTCGTGTTGTTCACAGACGGCTGGTCGGAGGTCACGCATATGCGCCTTGCCAAGGAAACAGGTGTGGCCCGTGGGACGATCTATCGCCATTGGCCGACCATAGACGACCTGATCGTTGAGATCTTTGAAAGCTGCGATCCTGCGCCTTATGCGGCTGAGCGGACCGGAGAGCTGCGGGCCGATATGATCGCAGAACTCGCGCTTCTGTCGGAAAATCTGGCATCCAGTAAACTGGGCGATGCGATCCTGAATGCGGCGCGGTTGACCGCTAAGAACGCGATGATGGCGCGCGTTCACTCAGCGATGCATGACATTATCCGGCAGCCCTTCCTCGCCATCCTGTCCGAGCATGGGCGAAAGCCCGATAGAAAAGCTGTGGGCCGCAATCTGGTCGCACCAATCCTCTATCACCACTTGTTTGAAGCAGGCCAAAAGCAGATCAACGTCGAGCCAATCGTCGATCGCTTTCTCTTCGGGCCGGATTAGCATGGCAGACATTCGCTGCGGCGCAGAATGGCAGAAGTCTGGGCTCGGAGCTGACATCTGACGGTTTTGGTCGGTTGACGGTTGCAGCCCGAAGCAGCCATTGGATTTGAGGGCTAGTCAGTCGGTCAGCGGACAAACCGGGCTTTCGCTGCAGTTGCTCCAATGGCTGCTTCCTGCCTTGGAGAAGCCCGCTATCGCTGTCTACATCCCACCAATGTGATGGCGTTCAAGGAACCCGCGGAATCTGACAGCGTCTGGCTTGGCCGCCAGTAACTCGTCCGCCCCGAAAGCAAAGTTTACCTTGTTGTGCCACCCAAGTTGCTCTGCGAATTCCGGCACCAACTTGCGAAACATCGCCGCAGGAATACGCCAGCGCTTTGGCCGTTTGCCCGTAATCTCGCGATAGGTTTGTTTCATCTCCGGCACGGTCATCACGTCGCCCGCCAGGTTGATCTTGCGTTCTCCCCAGTTGCCGGGATCGGTCAGGGCCTTGGCGGCGATCCAGCCCAGGTCCTCGACGGCGAGCATCTGGAATTTGGCGTCTGAGCGCAGCGACCCGGCCAGCACCGGAAACATCAGGTGCGGCTTCATCGCGGGGTTCAAGAGGTTGTCCATGAACCAGACAGTGCCAAGCAGTGTCCAGTTGAGTCCGCTGCGCCTGATGTCGCGCTCCAGAAGCGCTTTCGAGATGAAATGCTCTGGCCCGCCGGGCAAGTTTCCGTCGCCCATACTCGATTGCACGATGTGGCTTACGCCCGCTGCCTTTGCTGCGGCTATGACGGCGCGGCCTTGCGTCAGTTCTCCAACCAGCCCGACACCGGGCGCGTAGAAGTCCTGCACCGAGAAGACGCCCTCAATACCTTCGAAGGCCGGGGCAAGGGTTTCGGGCCGGCCCAGGTCACCTTCGACGACCTCAGCGCCCTGTTCGGCCAGCGCTCTCGCCTTGGAAGAAGCGGCACTCCGCGTAAGTACGCGGATCGTCTGGCCGCGCATCAGCAATTCGCGCGCCACGGCACCGCCTTGGAGACCCGTCGCGCCGAGGATGAGGTAAGTCATTGGGCCACCTCTTGCACGATGAAGTCCCGGAGAATGGCGGACACTTCGTCAGGCCGTTCGACCACCGAAACATGCTTTCCGCCAACCGCTTCGAAACGACCCTTCGGCGCGAGGAGTGCTGCTTCGGCCTGGACCGAGATGGGATACATGTCGTCCTCTTTGCCTGCGATCACGAGGGTCGGCACAGTCAATTCTGTCATGCGGTCCGTCAGGGGCGAACCGCGCAGGATCACCGAACGGATGGCAGTCGCCAGCCGTGACCGGTCTGCTGTTTTCAGCATCGCGTCGAAGGCCTCGGAATAGACCGGGTTTGCCGCAAGTACCTCAGGTGAGAAGAAGCTCTTTGCCACGCCATTCCGGAAAGCTCCCGAACCCAGCATCCAACGTGCACCGCCTGCGATGAAGCGCGCCTTCAGGCCGGGATGTGCGGCGTCGATCTGCATCGGTGTGTTCATCAGCACCAGCGCCTTTGCACGCTCCGGTGCCGCCAGCGCCAGATGCGCCGCAGTGATCCCGCCCCAGGAGGTGCCGCCGATAATCGCTCCTTCCAGACCGAAGTGATCCATCACCTGCACCATCGCGTCGGCACAGCTCTCCATGGTGAACTCCGTCTCGCCACCTTCACTTTGCCCATGGGCCGGGCCGTCGATCAGGAGAAAGCGGTAGTCCACGCCCAGCCGTGCGACGATGCCGTCGTAGATACGCTGGTCAGTAAAGATGGACGGCCAGAACACGATTGTCTCCAGCCCGGTTCCTGTCTCCACCACATGCAAGCGCCCCAGATCTGTCATCACGGAGTGGGAGATTGCGGCTGCTTTTTCGAATTGTGTCATTGCGTTCATCTTGAGCCTCCAAAAGTAATCATTGATTACTTAAACTGACTTGCGTGCGATGTAAACACTGATTACAAAACTGGCATGGTACAGACCAAACCGACCGACGCGCATCACCATGGGAACCTAAAAGAAGCGCTTGTTTCTTATGCGCTTTCAGCAGCTGACTCGGGCGTCCTGTCAGAACTGTCCGTACGAAAGGCAGCGCGCGATCTCGGCGTCTCTCCAGGGGCGGCCTATCGTCACTACCCGGACAAGGATGCCCTGATGCGCACCGTGACGGCACGGGGTTTCGACGCGCTTGCGGATGCATTCGAAAGAGCCGTGCCGTTTGGCAGCAGAGCTCGGAGTTCAGAAGACGCCCGCGCGCGGTTCGTGAGTTTGGCACTAGTATATACGGAGTTTGCGCGCGCCCGGACCGAGCTGTGGCGACTGATGTTCGGACCCTTGGGCCTTGCGCCCACCCCGACATCGGATAGACCGTCGACCTACGAC
Organism: uncultured Paracoccaceae bacterium; assembly: GCA_947493335.1. Taxonomy (GTDB): domain Bacteria; phylum Pseudomonadota; class Alphaproteobacteria; order Rhodobacterales; family Rhodobacteraceae; genus CANMYO01. Next base: position 1,464,003 of record CANLQO010000001.1, read on the forward strand.
TGGCTTGCGAAATCCTTGTCCGAGTTGGCCGAGTTTGGGATCATCGCCGAACCGCTGCCCGAACATCAGTTCTTCGCCTGGTCGGCCATCCATGGCCTGTCAGACCTTCAAACCTCTCCCGCCATAGGTGATCAGCCGAAAAGGACCTCGGTGGAACGACAGTGCACACTGATCATCTGTGCATTGGCGAGATAGTTAAACCGGCTAGAGGTCCCTTGAGCCCGGCGCAAAGCAGCCGTTCGTACATTCCGCAGCATCGGTCGAGACGGGCTCTTAGCAGGCGTTCGCCGCGATCTGGGTCAAAGCCCGTTTTGCGACATAGGGTCCATGATGTGAGGTGAACGAAAAACGGGCCCGCCATTTCACTCGGCACCTTTGTTGGATGTGTCGCGGCAATGACGCATTGCGCTGTCAGGCTGGTCTTTGCCGTCCTGTCGCCCTAAATCCGCTAGAACGGCGAAGGAAACATGACCTTGGACATCCTCAATTACCTTTTCGCATTGCTTAGCATCGGGCTGGGCGCGTTCGGCTGGCTGGCCCCGGCCTATACGATGGGTGCGCTGGACCTGACCCCGGGCAAGACCAGCATGGGCGCATCAGAGGTGCGCGCCAGTGTTGGTGCGCTATTCGTCGGGCTGGGTGTCGGGGCGCTGATTCTGTGCACGCCCACCGCCTATGCCATGATCGGCTTTGCCTGGGGCGGTGCTGCTGTCGGGCGGCTGACCTCGCTGATCCTTGACGGCCGGAGCCGAAAGAAATGGGTCTATTTCGCGGTCGAGGCGGCGGTGGCGATTGGCGCGTTGTGGGTCAACCTCTGAGCCGCTAAAAGACCCCCCAAGGTTTGGTGTGAGGGGCCGCAATGGCGTTCATTTTTCGGTGGTTGTTGCGGATCACGTCCGGTCTGATCCTGCTGGGCGTCGGTGTCGTGATGCTGGCGTGGTATTTCGCCAGCCGGTCCCTGCCCGACTATGATGCCACCTATCAGGTGGCGGGCATCACCGCACCGGTCGAGATCGTGCGCGACAACGCCAATGTGCCGCATATCTTTGGCGACAACGACACCGATGTTTTCTATGCGCTTGGCCATGCCCATGCGCAGGACCGGTTGTGGCAGATGACCATGCTGCGCCGCACCGCGCAGGGGCGGTTGTCGGAGCTTTTTGGGCAGCGGACCTTTCGCATCGACAGTGTGATCCGGCGCTTTGATCTTTATGGCACGGCGGTCAAATCGGTGCCTGCGCAAGACGCACAGACCACCGCCGCGCTTGAGGCCTATGCCGCCGGTGTCAACGGCTGGCTGGCCGAGGTGAACAAGGGCGCATTGGGCCGGGGCGCGCCAGAGATGTGGCTGTTCAACCATCCCGTCGCGCCATGGCAACCGGCCGACAGTATCGCGATCCTCAAGCTGATGGCGCTGCAACTGTCCAGCCATCTGGAACAAGAGGTGCTGCGCGCGCGCGCCTCTTTGATGTTGCCGCCCGAGCGATTGGCCGACCTGATGCCGGATGATCCCGGCACGGGCATTGCTGCCCTGCCCGAATACGCCAGCCTGATCGAAGGTCTGCCGCGTTATGCCGCCAACATGCGCCAGCCGTTTGACCCGCTGTCGCCGATCAAGCCAAGGGAGTTGGCAGGCGCATCAAACGCCTGGACAGCGGGGGTCACACGCTCTGCCGCCGGTGCGACGCTGTTGGCCAATGACCCGCATCTGGGGCTGACGGCGCCGACGGTCTGGTATCTGGCCCGGTTGGAGCTTGAGGACGGCGGCGTGATTGGCGGCACCATCCCCGGCGTGCCGGTGGTGATGACCGGGCGCAGCGCTGATTTGGGCTGGGGGATCACCAGCAGCTATCTGGATGATCAGGACGTTTTCATCGAAGAGCTGAACCCCGACAACCCAGAGGAATATCGCACCCCCACCGGATGGAAACCGTTTGAGAGCCGCGACAGCATCATTGTGGTCAAGGATGGGGCGGCTGTGACCCTGCGCCTGCGCTGGACCGACAACGGCCCTGTCCTGCCGGGGGATCAGTATGATCTGGGCACCGTCACGCCACCGGGACATGTCGCAAGTGTCGGTTGGACAGCACTTTCGCCGCGCGACACGACCATGACCGCCGCGCTTGGCGTCATGCGGGCCCGCACCGTTGAAGATGCGCGCGCCGCAGCAGAGGCCTATGTCGCCCCAAGCCAGAACATGATCATGGCCGACCGCAACTCTATCGCCATGGTCACCATTGGGGCGATCCCGAAGCGGGACGTCAATCACCAAAGTCAGGGCCGCCTGCCCGCCTATGGTTATCTGCGCGAAAACCGCTGGCAAGGGACGCTGCCCTTTGACGACAATCCCAGTTTCATCGACCCCGAGGGTGGCATTCTGGGCAATACCAACAACAAGACCATCGACCGCCCTTTCCCCAACCATGTCTCGTACAAGTGGGGCGACACGCAGCGGATCAATCGCTGGCGGCGGTTGATGCAGGCGCGCGAGGTGCATACACGCGAAAGCTTTATCGAGGCGCAGTTGGACACGGTCAGCTTTACCGCCCGCGCGCTGTTGCCACTGATCGGCGCTGATCTGTGGTTCACAGGAGAGGCAGCGCCGGATGGCACACCCGAACGTCGCCGCCAGATCGCGCTGGAACTGTTGGCGGCCTGGAATGGTGAGATGAACGAGCACCTGCCCGAGCCGCTGATATATGCCGCCTGGGTGCGGCAATTGCAGGCGCGGCTGATCCGGGATGAAATGGGGCCGCTGGCCGCCGAATTCACCCACATCGACCCGATCTTCCTTGAGCGCGTGTTTCGTGACGTGGACGGTGCGGGTGTGTGGTGCGACGTGCTGCAATCGGCGCCGCAGGAAACCTGCACCGACATCGCACGGCTGGCGCTGGATGACGCGCTGGTCTGGATTGATGAAACCTATGGCGGCACGGTGGAATCGCTGCGCTGGGGACAAGCGCATCAGGCCATTCAGGACCACCCGACGCTGGGCGAAGTGCCGGTGCTGAACTGGTTTGTGAACATCCGCCAATCCACCAGCGGTGGCGACAATACGTTGCAACGGGGCCGCACATCCGGCACCGGCCCAGAGCCGTTCCAGAACGTACACGCCGCAGGCTATCGCGGGGTTTACGACTTTGCCGACCCCGACAGCAGCGTCTTTGTCACCGCGACCGGGCAATCAGGGCATTTCCTGTCGCGCTATTACGACAATCTGGGAGAGTTGTGGCGGCGCGGCGAATACATCCCGATGTCGCTGGACCCGGAGCTTGCGCGGGCCGCAGCACTGGGTGTGACGGTGCTGATGCCAGAGAATTGACGCACCGGCGCGGGCCGGTCAGAGCTGCTGGAATCGGGCCTTTTGCAAAGCGGTCCAAAAGACGGTGACAGCGTAACCGTCATCGCCTTGCGCATCATCTGTCACCACACCCTGTTCAAACAACCAGGCGCGCGCGCGGCCCTGATCGAAGCCCAAGGTCAGGACCTCGGTTGTGCGCGGGTCTTTGGTGGCATCGGCGATCCCCTGCACAAGTGCCGCCTGCCCTTCGCCCGTGATGGCAGAGATCGCAAACAGGTTTTCGGTCCGCGATGCGGTCTCAACAGCCGCGGCACGATCATCGTCCGAAAGCTGATCGATCTTGTTCCAGACCTCGAACACCGGCGCGCCTTCGGCGACACCAAGCGAGGTCAGGATCGCCTGCACATCTTGTGCCTGCTCATCGGTTTGCGGATGGCTGATGTCGCGCACATGTACGATCAAATCAGCGTCGAGCACTTCTTCCAGTGTGGCGCGGAAGGCGGCGACCAGTTCCGTGGGCAAATCCGAGATAAAGCCCACCGTGTCGGACATGATGACCTCATCCCCGGTTTCAAGTTCGATCTTGCGCATGGTGGGATCAAGCGTGGCAAAAAGCATGTCCTTGGCAAAAACCTCTGCCCCGGTCAGCCGGTTGAACAGCGTTGATTTGCCCGCGTTGGTGTAGCCGACGAGGGCCACAATCGGGAACGGCACCTTGGCACGGGCAGCGCGGTGCAGGGTCCGGGTTTTAACCACCTTTTCAAGCTGCTTCTTGAGCGCATTGAGCTGCATGTCGATGGCGCGGCGGTCGGCCTCAATCTGCGTCTCACCGGGGCCGCCGACGAACCCCAAGCCACCACGCTGGCGTTCAAGGTGGGTCCAGGCGCGTACGAGGCGGGTGCGCTGATAAGAAAGCGCTGCCATTTCCACCTGCAAGACACCTTCGGCCGTGCGGGCGCGGTCGCTGAAAATTTCCAGAATCAAGGAGGTCCGGTCAAGGATCTTGAGGTTCCATTCCTTTTCCAGATTGCGCTGCTGTACCGGGCTAACGGGGCCGTCGATCAGAACCAGTTCAACCTCTGCCGCTTTGAAATGCGCCCCCAGCTCTTCGATCTTGCCCTTGCCAAAAAGCTTGCCGGGATGGATGCGCGGCAGACGCACCACGTCCTGCCCTAAAACGTCAAGATCGGGCAAGGCAGCCGCCAGCGACACGCCTTCAGCAAGCGCCGCGTCCGGGTCGCGGGCGGATTGGTCAGATTTCACAGTCGGGTGCAGCACCCAAGCCCGCGTGACGGGCTTGTCGTGTTCAAGCAATGCTATTCTTCGCCTTCATAAAGGCTGATCGGCTGGCTTGGCATGATGGTCGAGATCGCAGACTTATAGACCAGCTGGGACTGGCCATCGCGGCGCAAAAGCACGCAAAAGCTGTCGAACCACGTAATCACACCCTGCAGCTTCACGCCGTTGACCAGAAAAATTGTCACCGGAACCTTGGTTTTACGAACATGGTTAAGGAATGCGTCCTGCAGGTTGGCTTTGTCGGATGCCATCTGAAAAGTCCTTTTCTTCTTCTTGCGCCCCTTCGGAGCGGCTTTTTATTCTTGCGGCTGACAATCAGCCGACCCCCTCGGTCTGAGCCCGCAGTATGTCTTGCCCATTCATGAGTTAAAAGCCCAAATATGTGGCGCTTATTTGCGCCAGATTTCGGGGTTGAAAAGTGCAATAATGGCAAGCGCTTCGAGCCGTCCAAGCACCATGGCAACGGCCAGAACACCCTTAGCCAGTTCGGGGATGCCGGAATAAGCAATGGGGTTTTCCGCCGCGATTGAGGCCAGCGGCCCGGTGGTCGACAGCGCCGCCACTGCCAAGACCATCGCGGTTTCGAACTGCACCCCGGTCAGCGACAAAAGCAGCATCACCCCCGCGACCGAGATCGCAAAGAGCATGAAGAAAATCCAAGAGATATAGGCCCCCTGCCGCCGGATGCGCCGCGCTTCACCCCCGCCGCCGCCCACCGATGACGGATGCAAAAGCCGTTCCAGCTCGCGCTCGCTATGGCGGTAAAGCGCGTAGACCCGCAAGAGTTTCACCCCGCCCGCCGTTGTGGCCACGCCGCCGCCGATCAGCGCCAGCCCCACAAGGAAAAGCCCCGGCGTTTCCAGCCCCGACCAATCGGCCGCACTGACCCAATAGCGGGATTCAAACCCGGTTGTGGTCAGAAAGGATGTGACGGTGAAGACCGTGCCCCAAAGCGCCTCGAGCCAGCCGGCAAGGCCGATGGCCCCATCTTCGTCAATCGACCCGATGAAATGGCGACCATAGAGCAAGAGCGTGGAGCCGAGGACTAAGGCGATGGCCACCTGCACCTCTGGGTCGCGCAACAGGCTGCCGTCGCGGTCGAGCCCGTTGGCGGGCGTAAAAGTCAGCCGCGAGATCGCAAAGACGAAAAACGCAAATATCAGCACCTCGCCCCAGACACCCGAGGCCGCAAAGTAAAAGCCGCCGATGGGCGAGATGCCCGAGGACGACAGCACCGCCATGGCGTGGCAAAGTGCGATATATGGCACTTCGCCCAGCATCACCAACCCGATCCAAAGTGCAAAGGTCAGGCCGATGTAGATCGGGGTGAGTTGCAGGGCAAAGCGGGTCAACCGCTCTGACGGGTCAATGGCGCTGCCGATCTGGTTAAAAAGAGCGCCCGCGCCCCGCCCTACGCCGCCCTTGGCGCGCACCTCAAATCCGCCCAGATTCATCGGCGCAAAGATCGCGATGGCCGTGACCCAGACCAAGAGTCCGCCCATCCAGCCAACCGTCGCGCGCCAGAGGTGCAGCGATGGCGTCAGGCGGCCCGCGCCGTCATAGACCGTCGCACCGGTGGTGGTGAAGCTTGAAACCATTTCGAACCAGGCGTCGAGAAAACTGGTGTTGCCAATCGCCTCATAAAACGGGATCGCGAAAAGCACCGGCAGCCCGGCAAAGGACGCGATAAGCGTGATCAACTGGCTGCGCGCCACAGACCGCGGCGCATATCCGGCCGTGGCCAGCCCCAGCACCAGCGTCAGAAAGCCAAAAAGGATCGTGCCGTAGAAAAAGACCCGCATGGTGACGAAATCTTCCATCAGCAGCCCATGCACGGCCGGGACCAGCATCGACAATGCACCCAGCCCCATCAGAAGCACAAAGAACGGCAGGGCTGTGAGGCGCGCCATCATCAGAAAAAGTCGATGGTGACCTGCAAGAGCCGCTCAACCTCTGGCACGTCATCGGCCATGGCGAAGATGGCGATCACATCGCCTTCGTTGATGCGGGTGTCGCCGGTGGGTTTCACAAGGCCATTCGGCTTCATGATGCCACCAATCAGCGTGCCTTCGGGAAAGTTGATGTCGCGGATTTTCTGGCCCGAGATCGGTGAGGTGCCAAGCACCTGCGCCTCGATCACTTCGGCCTCGGCATCACCGATGGAATAGACGCCGCGCACCCGGCCATGCCGCACATGCCGCAGGATGGACGACACGGTGGTGGCACGCGGGTTGATATAGGCGTCAATGTCCAGCGGCCCCATCAATGGCACCAGCGTCGGGTCATTGATAAGCGTGATCGCCATCGGGCAGCCCATGCCCTTGGCCCGGACCGACGCCAGAAGGTTGGTTTTGTCATCATTGGTCAGCGCCAGGACGGCATCGGCGTTGGCCACGCCCGCCTCTTCCAGCAGCGCGCTATCAAGGCCATCGCCGTTCAGGACAATCGTGCGGTCCAGCGCATCTGCGGCGTCTTCGGCGCATTGGCGACCCTTTTCGATCACCCGGACGCGGAGCCGGTCGGTGCGCGCCTCAAGCGCTTGGGCAACGCCAAGGCCCACATTACCGCCGCCGATGATGACGATGCGTTCCTGCTTGCGCTGGGTCTTGCCAAAGATCTCCAGCGAGCGGTTCATGTCCTCTGTCTCGGTGAAGAGATAGATTTCGTCACCTGCAAAAATCTGGTCATTGGCCGCAGGCACGAAAAGCGCACCGGCCCGACGGATGCCCACGACAATGGCGCGCAGAGTCGAAAAGAGGTCCGTCAGCTGCCGCAGGGGCGTGTTGATCACCGGGCAATCGTCTTCGATGGTGATGCCCAAAAGCTGTGCCTTGCCTTCCAGAAAGCTTTCTGTGTCAAAGGCGGCAGGAGCGGCGAGCCGTTGCAGCGCGGCCTCTGCCACCTCTTTTTCGGGGCTGATCACCACGTCAATGGGCAGGTGATCGCGGCGGTAAAGGTCGGAATAGATCGCGTCTAGATAGCTTTGCGCCCGCAGACGCGCGATCTTGCGCCGCACGGCAAAGATCGAATGAGCCACCTGACAGGTGACCATATTGACCTCATCCGAGTGGGTCGCGGCGATAATCATATCCGCATCCCGCGCGCCTGCGCGTTCAAGGATGTCGGGGTAGCTCGCGTGGCCTGCGATCCCCTGCACATCAAGGCTATCGGTGGCGCGGCGCACCAATTCGGCGTTGTTGTCCACGACGGTGACGTCGTTGCGTTCACCCGACAGATGCCGCGCAATTTGCCAGCCGACCTGCCCCGCGCCGCAAATAATGACCTTCATCGCAAAACTCCCGTTGCGCCTGAGATGTCAAACCCCTGTCACGCGCCGGTGTCAATCACCTTCCACATAGGCCACGCGCGCGCCTGCCTTGTTGGTGGTGGCCACCCCCAGCGATTTCAGCTTGCGATGAAGCGCGCTGCGTTCCATGCCAACGAAAGAGGCGGTGCGGCTGATATTGCCGCCGAAACGGTTGATCTGGGTCAGCAAATATTCACGTTCAAAAAGCTCGCGCGCTTCACGCAGCGGCAGCGTCGCCAGCCCGCCAGACAGGACAATGCGGCCTTCTTCGGCGCTCGCCTCATCACTGGCTGGCAGCTCTTTGGCCGAGATATCGCCGCTGTTTTCCCCAAGGATCAGAACGCGTTCCACGACGTTCTTCAACTGCCGCACGTTGCCGGGCCAGAGCATCGTTTGCAGCAAAGCGCGGGCATCTTCGGCCAGTGCGCGCAGCGGCAGGCCCTGCGCCTTGTTGAACATGCCAATGAAGTGTTCGGCCAAAAGCGGGATATCTTCGCGCCGCTCTTCCAGACTTGGCACATGGATCGGCACGACGTTGAGGCGGTGATAAAGTTCTTCGCGGAAGGTTCCATTTGCGATTTCACCCGGCAAATCCCGGTTGGTCGAAGAGATCACGCGCAGATCGACCTGCACCTTGTCGGTGCCGCCCACGCGGTTGAAGGTCTGATCGACCAGCACGCGCAGGATTTTTGACTGCGTGCCAAGCGGCATATCCGCGATCTCATCAAAGTAGATGACGCCGCCGTTGGCTTGCTCCAGCAGCCCCTTTTCGATGCCGCCAGCGGACTGACGGCCAAACAGCACCTCTTCCATGCGGTCCGGTTCGATGCTGGCCGAAGAGACGGTGACAAAGGGCGCACCAGAGCGGTTGGATTGGGCGTGGATGTAACGCGCGGCGATTTCCTTGCCCGAACCCGCTGGGCCGGTCAGCATGACCCGGCCATTGGATTTCGTGACCTTGTCCAATTGCCCCTTGAGCGCGCGGAAGGCCGCGCTGTCGCCCAGCATCTCGGCCGTCGCCGTCTCACCGCGCTTGAGTTCGACGTTCTCGCGCCGGAGCCGCGAGGTTTCCATCGCGCGGCGGATCACGACCATTAACTGATCAATATTAAAGGGCTTTTCGATGAAGTCGTAAGCGCCCTGTTTGATCGCGGCGACGGCGATTTCAATGTTGCCGTGGCCAGAGATGATGACAATCGGAATGTCAGGGTGGTCGCGTTTGACGGTCTTGAGGATGTCGATCCCATCCATGCCGCTATCTTTCAGCCAGATATCAAGGATCATTAGCGCCGGCGGCTCGGCGGCGATTTCCTTCATACATTGGTCGGAATTCGCGGCCAATCGGGTGGTATAGCCTTCGTCCTTCAGGATGTCCGAAATCAGCTCCCGGATATCGCGTTCATCGTCGGTGATCAGAATATCGCCCATGTCGGTCCTCATGCTGGAATTTTATTGGCCGAGGCCCCGGCGGGGCTGATCGGCAGGTCAATCACGGCGCGGGCCCCCACACGGGCCCCGTCACCAAAGGGTTCTGCATCGGTCAGCGTCAGGGTGCCGCCGTGCTCTTCGATAATTTTCTTCACGATGGGAAGGCCAAGGCCAGTCCCCTTGTCGCGTGTCGTCACGTAAGGCTCAAAAAGCCGCGTGCGGTCCTCTGGCAGGCCGATGCCGTTGTCCTGAATGGTGATCTGGGCCGCTTCATCTGCGATGGTCAGGGCCACCCGCACCTCTGGTTCTACAACCACATCGGGCTGTTTTTCCTGCAAGGTTTCAATGGCTTCGCCTGCGTTCTTAATCAGGTTTGTCAGCGCCTGAGAGATCATTGTGCTGTCAAGTTCAGCCATGGCGACCCCATCGGGCAGGTCCGAGACGATGCGCACATCAGGCTGGCCCGCCTCTTGCAGCGTGACCGCATCGCGCACGAGCGTCACCAGATCGGCAGGTTTGAGTTCGGGTTCCGGCATCCGCGCGAACTTGGAAAACTCATCAACAATGCGCCGCAAGTCATTGGTTTGGCGAACGATAACGTCCGTCATCTGTTCAAGGGCGGCGTCATCCGCGACCTCTTTGCTGAACTTGCGCTTGATCCGCTCGGCAGAAAGTTGGATCGGCGTCAGCGGGTTCTTGATTTCATGCGCGATGCGGCGGGCCACGTCACCCCAGGCGGCCATCCGCTGGGCGCTGACAAGATCGGTGACGTCATCAAAGGCCACAACGTAGCCTTCCAGCGCACCTTCGGTATTCAGACGCGGGGCCATGCGCACCAGCAGGCTTTCCTGCTGGCCCTTGCGGATCAGGTTGACCTGTTCCTGTACGCCCTGTTTCACATCGCGACGCAGGCGCACGAAGATCGGTTCAAATTCCGGGATCGCCACGGCAAGCGCCAGATCCGCCTGCCCCTCATCCACCGACAAAAGCCTTTTGGCAGAAGGGTTTACGAAGGTGATCCGGCCTTCGGGGTCCAGCCCCACCACGCCGGAGGTGACCGACGACAACACGCTGTCAAAAAGCCGCCCGCGCCGTTCAGAACGTTCGTTGGCATCCAGCAGTTCCTGCCGCTGGCCCTTGAGCTGGGTGGTCATCTGGTTGAAGTAATTGCCAAGCTGGCTGATCTCATCATCACCATCGTCTTCGATGACCTGCACGTCCAAATCGCCCTTACCGACGCGCTGTGAGGCGCTGACAAGGCGGCCCACCGGGGCCGACAGACGTTCGGCAAAAGACAGGCCCATCCAGGTGGCAGCAAGGATCATGATCACCGCGAAGCCAAGATAGAGGAACCCGAACCCGAACAAGAGCCGGCCACGATCACGTTCAAGCTGCTCGTAAAGCGCAAAGGTTTCTTCGGTTTCGTCCAGTAGCGCGAGGATGTCCCCATCCACCGCGCGGGTCACATAGATGTAGCGATCCAGAAACGTCGACAGCGGGATCAGCGCGCGGAATTCGTTGTTGTTGGGGTCTTCGATGATCGTCGCGCCCTCGAGATCGGCAAGGGCGAACTGGTCGGGCGTGGGTTGTTCATAGTTGAAGTCATAGGACCGCGCCCCGCGCGTGCGGATCGTGCCGGATCCGTCAAGAAAGAACACTTCTGTCAGGCCACGGTCGATCTGGTTCTGGACCCGCGCGATGGCCTGCCGCACATCGCCATCATCCATGAAGAAGTTCGTTTGCCGTTCGGTATTCAGGAATGCAGCCAGCGCGTTTCCGTCGCGCAAAAGCTCATTTCGTTCTTCGTTTTCATAGGCTTGCGCGGTCGAGAGTGACGTGCCCAGCACCGTCTGGACCCGTTCGGAAAACCAGCCTTCAAAGCCCAGATTGATCGATAAAAGGGCAAAGACCGCCACAAGGATCGTCGGGATCAGCGCCAAAAGGGCAAAGACACCGGTCAAGCGCAGGTGCAGGCGCGACCCTGCCGATTTGTTGCGCCGCGCGACGACCATGCGCATCACGCGCAGCATCACAAGGGCCGCCACAACGATGATGTAGATCAGGTCGGCCAGCAGAATCAGGCGCAGCGACAGGTCATTGGCGCTGGGATCAAGCGGTTGGCCCAGCACCACAAAGGTCAGCGCCGTGAGCACGGGGCCCAGCACAATGATGCTGAGCGTCAGCGCATTCTGCACCTCGCGCCGCCTGCGCCAGCGGGAAAACCGCCTGATATCAATGCCCAAAAGGGAACGCTGCACGCGCATTCACCTGTTTCCACACGGGGGGGTGCCCCCGCCATACCGCTATTATATGTGGTCCTGCCGCAGGGATGTCCCTTCGGGGCCACGGTTATGTTGCGGTTTTACATCAGCTTGCGGCGGCGTGTCACGCGAATATCGAGGTCAGTGATCTTTTTACGCAAGGTATTGCGGTTGATCCCGAGCAGATCGGCACATTTGGCCTGATTTCCGCCCGTGGCATCCAGCGCGATTTCGATCAGCGGGGCCTCAACCTCTTTCAAAATGCGGTTGTAAAGGCCCGGCGGCGGCAAGACACCGCCATGCAGGTCAAAATAGCGCTGCAGGTGTTTCGCAACCGAGGCAGAGAGCTTTTCACCCTCGCCACCTGACCGCAGCGGTTCCATCGCGGGCTGGTTGCCTAGCACCATTTCAACCTCGGCGCGGCTGATGTCCTCTTCGGCGGCGGTAAAGACAAGGCGGCGCACAGCGTTTTCCAATTGCCGCACGTTGCCCGGCCAGCTATAGGCGCGCACCAGTTCCAGCGCGGCACCGCCCAGACGGCGCATCGGCGCGCCATCGCGCTCTGCGCGGGCCAGAAAGTGATCGGCCAGAAGCGGTATGTCATCGACCCGTTCGCGCAGCGACGGCACGGTGACGGTCACACCGCCCAGCCGGTAAAACAGGTCCTCGCGAAAGGCCCCCTGCTCCATCAGGCCGTTCAGGTTGGCCTGTGAGGTCGCCATGATCCGCGGCGCATTTTCGTCCAGACTGTCAAGCATGCGCACGATGCGGGCCTGCGCCTGATCGTCCAGATCGCCCACCTCATCAAACAGGATTGAGCCGCCCTTGGCCCGGGACAACACTGCATTGGGGCCGTCGATGCTTTCCAGATCGGCGCCGGTCACGGTCACAAACGGCAGGCTACGCCGGTCGGAAAAGTCGTGGATCGCGCGCCCGATCAAGGATTTTCCCGTCCCGCTTTCACCCACGATCAGCACTGGAAGTGCTGTGTTCATCACCCGCGCCACAAGCCGATAGAGCGCCTGCATCGCTGCCGTGCGGCCCACCAGAGGCAGATCGCCCGCGTCATCTGTTGTCGTCTCGCGCCGCTGCGGCACGCGGCGCTTGACCTCAAGCGCGCGGGCGGCGCGTTTCATCAAGTCGGGCAGATCAAAGGGCTTGGGCAGATAATCGTAGGCGTCGGCCTCAGCCGCCTGAATAGCGGTCATGATCGTATTCTGGGCCGAGATCACGATGACCGGCAGGCCGGGCCGCGCATCGGCAATCTTGGGCAATTGTTCCAGCCCATTGCCGTCGGGCATGACCACGTCAGAGATCACCAGATCACCTTTACCCTCTTCCACCCAGCGCATCAGCGTGACCAGCGAAGAGGTCGCATGGACCTTGCAGCCCGCACGGGTGAGTGCCTGCGTCAGCACGGTCCGGATTGTGCGGTCATCGTCGGCAACTAGGATGGTTCCGTCCATTAATCTTCTCCGTCGTCGTCAGAATTGGGGGCCAGCGGCAGGCTGACGCGAAACACGGTTTTTCCCGGAACGCTATCGACGCTGATCCAGCCGCCGCCGTCGTGGATCAGCTTGCTGACCAGCGCGAGCCCCAGCCCGGTGCCGTTTTCACGGCCCGAGACAAAGGGTTCAAAAACATCCGCTGCGATGTCGGGCGGCAAGCCGGGGCCATCGTCGATAATCTCGACCTGAAGCGGCAGGCGGGCCTGCGTGCCATCGTGCTGCCGCACCCGCAAAGACGTGTCATAGAAGGTGTGCAGGCGGATGGTCCCGCCCTCTTTGCCCGCTTCGGAGGCATTCTTGAGCAGGTTCAGGAAGACCTGCTGCAACTGGTCACCATCGGCCAAAGCGCGCGGCAGCGACGGATCGTAATCCACGATGAAATACATATGCGCGCCAAAACCGACGGCCGCCGATTGTCGCGCGCGGTCCAGCACATCGTGGATATTGACCGACTTGCGCACTGGTGGGCGCAGATTGCCGAACTGTTCGACCTGCTCCAACAACTTCACGATGCGCCGCGATTCACCGACGATCAGGTCGGTCATTTCCTGATCTTCCGCCGATAGCCCCATCGACAAAAGCTGTGCCGCACCGGTGATGCCCGCTAGCGGGTTCTTGATCTCATGGGCCAGCATCTCGGCCATGCCGATTGCGGATCGCGCGGCCTTGTGGGTCTGACCGTTCTGAACGATCCGGCTGGCCATCTCGCGCGGGCTGATCATCAGGATCATCGTGTCCTCGACATTGCCCAAAGGCGAGAAAAGCACGTTGCAATGGCTGGGCGCGCGCATGCCAGAGCCGACAAAGACATCGTTGAGGAAGATCGAGCGGCGCTCGGAATGGGCCGAGGCAAAGGGGCCTTCGATTTCGGCGTCGATCATGACCTTTTCCCACAGGACCGCGCCTTCAAGCGCGCGAGCCGAGAGGTTCAGAAAGCTTTCCGCCGCCGGGTTGGATTGCAGGATCGTGTCATCAGGGCCGACAAGCAGCGCAGGCACGGGCAGAGAGGACCAGAGCACATCGCCTTCGATCATGCGGCCACCTCCATCGCGGTAAGGGCGTCGGGGATCAGGGCAGCCACAGACGCAGGGTCTGCGGCGGTCAGCACCTCTTTGCGCAACTGCGTCGGTGTGCCTGCGTCGTCCATGTACCACCCCAGATGTTTGCGGGCGACGCGGCGACCAAGGTCAGCGCCATAGAACGACAGCATCGCTTCGTAGTGCCCGGCCACCAGGGCAATCAGGTCATGACCTTCCGGCACCTTGGGCGCGGGCGTGCCATGCAGCACATGGGCCACCTGCGCCAGAAGCCAGGGCCGCCCCTGCGCGCCGCGTCCGATCATCACGCCATCGGCGCCGGATTTGGCAAGCGCCGTCTGTGCCGTGCTTGCATCCACAATGTCGCCATTCGCGATCACCGGGATCGTGACCGCATCCTTGATCGCGCCGATCGCGGTCCAATCTGCAGCGCCTTTGTAAAATTGGCAGCGGGTGCGGCCATGGATCGTCACCAACCGCACCCCTGCCTGTTCTGCCCGGGCGCAAACCCCGGCAGCATTCAATGTCTGATCGTCCCAGCCCAGCCGTGTCTTGAGCGTCACGGGAACGTCTACCGCGTTCACCACAGCCTCGATCAGCGACAGCGCGTGATCGGGCGTGCGCAACAAGGCAGAACCGGAATAACCGCCCACGACCTTTTTGGCGGGACAGCCCATGTTGATGTCGATGATCGCTGCACCATTGCCGGCGGCGACCTTGGCGGCCTCTGCCATCCAGTACGCCTCTCGCCCGGCAATCTGCACGGCGGTGCCCTGCTGGTCGTAGCCCAGTTCGGCCCGCGCCCGCGCGTCCGGTTTGGCGTTGACCATATCCTTGGAGGCGACCATCTCGCTCACCACCCAGCCCGCGCCGAAAGAGGCGACCAGCTGCCGGAACGGCAGGTCGGTGATGCCCGCAAGCGGGGCCAGCGCCACCGGAGGGGCCAGCGTTGCGGTGCCAAGGTCAATCAGGTCTGCCACGTATTTGGACTTTTGCCTATTTACTGTGCGTTCACGCTTTAACTAGCGCGGCACCGACACAAGAACAACGCAACTTGCCATGGAATTAGGCAGTGTTCACATAATGCCCAATTATTGTGCATCTATCGCGCGATCCCTTGCCGATTGCATGACAAAGCGTCACCAATGAAAACAAGCAAAGGACCACGACACAGATGCACATCGCCGCCCTCATCGTTGCCGCCGGGCGCGGCACCCGCGCTGGCGGAGATATTCCCAAACAATGGCAGGACCTGCGCGGCGCACCGGTTCTGGCCCATGCGCTGGCCGCGTTTGACGGTCATGTCCAGACGACAGTGGTGGTTCTGCATCCGGACGATCACGCGCTGTGGGAGGCGACAGGCCTGAGCGCTGATCTGGTTGTGACAGGAGGTGCAACGCGCGATGCCTCTGTCCGCGCGGGTTTGGAGGCGATGCAGGATCGCGGGATCGATCACGTGTTGATACATGACGCCGCACGACCTTTGGTGCCTGCCACAGTCATCAGCGATGTGATTGCGGCCCTTGCCGATCACCCCGGCGCGGCCCCTGCCCTTGCCGTGACAGACGCGCTTTGGACCGGGACCGAGGGCACTGTGACCGGCAGCCGCGACCGCGACGGGCTGTTTCGGGCGCAGACGCCGCAGGGCTTTCACTTTGATGCGATCCTTGCAGCACACCGCGGTGGCAGCGGGCCCTTTGCCGATGATGTAGCAGCGGCTCGCGCTGCGGGGGTGGAGGTTGCGATGGTGCAAGGGTTTGAAAGAAATCTCAAAATCACCGGGCCGGATGATCTGGCGCGGGCGGCACAACTGATGGGACAGAGGATGGATATCAGGCTGGGCAATGGATACGACGTGCACCGCTTTGGCCCCGGCGATCATGTCTGGCTGTGCGGGGTGAAGGTTCCCCACGACCGCAGCCTGCAAGGGCATTCCGACGCAGATGTGGGCATGCATGCGGTCACAGATGCGATTTATGGCGCACTGGGGATGGGCGATATCGGCCAGCACTTTCCGCCCAGCGATCCGCAGTGGAAAGGTGCCGCGAGCCACATCTTTCTGGAACATGCCGTCGCGCTGGCGGCTAAGCATGGGTTTGGCATCAGCAATGTCGACTGCACGCTTATTTGCGAATTTCCCAAGATCGGCCCGCATCAGCACGCGATGAAGGCCGCGATGGCGCAGATCATGGGGCTGACGCAAGACCGGATCAGCGTCAAGGCCACCACGTCGGAACGGCTGGGCTTTACCGGGCGCGGCGAAGGCATCGCGTCCATCGCCACGGCCACGCTGGTGAAAACATGACCCGCCTGATCGCCACCTTTTTCTATGTCGGTCACTTGCGCCCCGCTCCGGGGACCTGGGGGTCACTGGCCGCCCTGCCCGTCGCATATGTCATCATCAAGATCGGCGGCTGGCCGCTGTTGTTGCTGGGTGCTGCGGTTGCCTATTTCGCTGGGCTTTGGGCCACGCGGGTCGAGACCGCAGGCAAGGGCAATCACGACCCGTCCGAGATCGTGATTGACGAAGTCGCGGGCCAGTGGATTGCGCTGCTGCCGGTGGCTTTCGGTGCGGCGATGATGGGCGTTCCGGTGGTCGCACTTTGGCCCGGCTGGATCGCCGCCTTCGTTCTGTTCCGGCTGTTTGACATCACCAAACCCTGGCTTGTTGGTTGGGCCGACCGACGGGACGACGCGGTGGGGGTGATGCTGGACGATGTGATCGCGGGCCTCTTTGCGGCGATTGGCGTCGTGGTGCTGGCCGCGCTTTATCATCTGGTGCTGATGTAATGCAGGCCACCTCTCTTCTGATCCGCGCCAAGGCGCGCGGCGTGATGATCGCGACCGCCGAAAGTTGCACTGGCGGGCTGATCGCGGGGGCGATTACCGAAGTGCCGGGCAGTTCTGCGATTTTTGACCGGGGGTTCGTGACCTATTCCAACGCCGCCAAAATGCAGATGCTGGGCGTGAAAGAGGCATCACTGGACCGCTGGGGGGCGGTTTCAGAAGAGGTCGCCGCAGAGATGGCCGCAGGCGCGCTTGCCGCCTCTGACGCGCAGATCGCCGTGTCGGTCACTGGCATTGCGGGGCCCGGCGGGTCCGCACACAAACCAGAAGGTCTGGTCTGCTTTGGTCTGGCGACGACAGAGCGGGTGCGCACCCAAAGCCACGAATTCGGCGCGATCGGACGTCCGCATGTGCGCGCGGGCACGGTCATGCATGCGCTTGACCTGTTGCTTGACGCACTGGATCAGTTTCCGGTCAAAAATTAGGCAAATTGCAAAATTTTTGCCCAAGACACGGGCAGTTTGAGAATTGCACAATCAAAGGGCTTACTGCATGCCTCTTGCCGCTTTTCGCGCCACCCCGAATCCGGTCTGAGCCCCATTCAAGGGATAAGACCAAGGGGGAATTCCAGATGAACGGAGCAGATACCGCGTGGATCATGGTGGCCACGGCGCTGGTACTCTTCATGACATTGCCGGGGCTGGCGATGTTTTATGGTGGACTTGTGCGTGCACGAAACGTGCTGAGCGTGTTCATGCACTGCTATGCCATTGCCTGTTTGATGAGCGTGCTGTGGTACGTCGCGGGCTATTCCATCGCCTTTGGTGGCGGCACCTCGGGTTTCTGGGGCGGGTTGGACAAGATGTTCCTGGCCGGTGTCACCTCTGACAGCCTGTCGGGCACCCTGCCCGAAATCCTGTTTTTCGCGTTTCAGATGACCTTTGCCATCATCACGCCCGCGCTGATCGTGGGCGCCTATGTGGAGCGTATCGGCTTTGGCTTTGTGCTGCTGCTCTCGTCGCTGTGGATGCTGCTGTGCTACGCGCCGGTCGTGCATTGGGTCTGGGGCGGCGGCATGCTGGCCAATGGCATGTTCTTTGAGGACGCCGTTCTTGATTTCGCGGGCGGTATCGTGGTGCACGAAACCGCAGGCATCGCGGCGCTGCTGCTGGCGATCTTTCTGGGGTCCCGCAAGGACCCGGCCAAGCCGCCGCATAACCCCGGCATGGTGATGATTGGTGCGGCGATGCTGTGGGTCGGTTGGTTCGGCTTTAACGGTGGGTCGCAACTGGCCGCCGATGGCGGCGCGGCCATGGCCATCGCGGTCACGCATCTTTCTGCCGCTGCTGCCTCACTGACTTGGGCGCTTTGGGAAAAGATCAAGTTCGGTAAGGCATCGCTGGTGGGTCTGGTGACCGGCACGATTGCGGGCCTCGCCTCTGTCACGCCAGCGTCCGGCTTTATCGAGCCATGGCACGCGATCATCATTGGTGCGGTGGCCGGTGTACTTTGTCAGGAGGCGGTCGTGCTGATCCGCAACGTCTTCAAGATCGACGATACGCTCGACGTCTTTGCGGTTCATGGTGTCGGCGGCATCTTCGGCACCATCATGATTGCAGCCTTTGGGCTGGGGTCATGGGCCGCGCAACTTGGCAGCCTTGTGATCGTTGGTGTGTTCACAATAGTCGTCACCGTCGCGCTGATCTTTGTCTGTAAGGCGATCACCTCTCTGCGCGTTGATGCCGAGACAGAGACCAACGGCCTGGACCTCGCCGTGCATGGTGAGCGGGCCTACGACATCACCAGCTAAAACAATTCTCCCTGAGAGACTGGGGCGCTTTCGGGCGCCCCTTTTTTATCCGCGCAGGATCTCGGTCAAGGCGGCAAGGTCCCGGCCCTGACAAGCCGCCCAAAGCGGTTCTGCCGCGCCACCCAAAAGCGCTACGGCCTTGTCCTGCAGGCGTTGCTGCCGGGTTGCCATATCCAAAGGGGCCGCAAGATCATGCGTTAGTGTCGCGGTCCTGCCATCCTGATAGCTGACCTCAACCCGTGCCTGCGTTTCGGTCAGATTGTCATCGGCCAGAACTGTCACCCTATCCCGCAAAGCGATCAGATCACGGTTCCGCGCCGTAGCGTCCGAAAAATTGGCAATCACAGCCGTATCGACGTCGCTGACGGCCATGGCGGCGGTCATGGCATAGGAAAACTTGACCTCCAGCCCAGTGGCGGGTGCGGGCTTGTTGCAGACGCTCATCCAGCGCGGATGGGTGTGAATGGTCAACGCCGCGACCGGTCCGTCGAGATCGCGCAAGGCCTCAAGCATGGCGTGCAGCCCATGGCAGCAGGCGTGGAACTTGTGGCTGATCCGGGCGATTTTCCAAGGCTCACCTGACCATGCTGTCTCGTCCGCGACGCCATGATGGGTCGCGCCGAATTGGGCAACGCCGTGGGGATCTCCGGTTAGGCCTGCCTGTGCCCAAAGCGCTGATTCCACGCCGCAACGCGCCGCCAGTCCGGCATTCAGCGGCTTGCCCATGGTGCCGAATTGCCCTTTGAGGCCCGAAGCACCGGTCGCGGCCAATCCAATCGCATGTTTCGCCTGTTGCCGTGACAAGCGCAGAAATCTGGCTCCGGCGACCGCGGCGCCAATGGCCCCGGCCGTCGCCGTCTGATGAAATCCCACCTGATAATGATCGCGCCCAAGCCAGATACCAAGACGCACCGCCGCCTCCGACCCGATCAACGCCGCCTCGACCACGGGTCCCAGGCCGCTGCTCATCTGATCCTCGGCCAAGGCCAGCACAGCAGGCATGATCACCGCAGAGGTATGCCCGATATGATCAAAATGGGTATCGTCATAATCCAGCGCATGGCCCGTGGCCCCGTTGATCAGCACGGCATCAGGCGCAGACGTTTTTCCCCCGCCAATGACCGAGGCATCGCCCTCGACCCCGGCCTGCATTGCCAGGATTTGCGCCACCGGCTCGTCTTGACCTGCAAGGGCGACCACGGCCCAGTCAAACAGGCATAACAGGATCAAATCTGTCGGGCCATGACCGACATGCCCCTGCGCCAGCCTGACAAGCTGATCCTCGACACTCATCCGTACAGGTCTTTGGCGCGGGTTTCGAATGCGCGCACGATGGTTTGCATCGCCTGATTGAAAAACATCCCCGCCGCCCCCTGTAACAACTTGTTCTTGAACTCGAAATCGACCTCGAACGCGACCTCGCAGCCGCCATCGACATCGGCAAAGCGCCACACGGAATCCAGATGCTTGAACGGCCCGTCGATATAGCTGGTGTCGATCTGACGCTTCGCGGGCCAAAGCGTGACCTTACTGCCAAAGGTTTCGCGGAAGACTTTGAAGCTGACCACCAGATCGGCCAGCATCACCTGATGATCGCCCTGTTCCGTTGTCGACCTGATCCGTGCCGCCGCCGTCCACGGCAGAAACTTGGGGTAATTGGCCACATCAGCCACAAGCGCATACATCTGATCGGCGGTATAGGGCAGCACCCGGGTCTCGGAATGGGCAGGCATAGGGGTCTTTCACGGGTGACTTCACCTCTCCATGTCGTAAAGTGCCCCTGAAAATCAACCCCTCGGAGCCGACATGTCGCAACCCGCCTATGTCATTGATCGCATGATCAGTGCCAAATCCATCGCCGCCCGGATCGAAGAACTTTCTCATGAAATCGAAGCAGAGTTCGACCACACCGACAAACTGGTCGTCGTAGGCCTGTTGCGCGGGTCGTTCGTGTTCATCGCCGATCTGGTGCGCGAGTTGGACCTGCCGGTCGAGGTCGACTTTCTGGAGGCGTCATCCTACGGCGACGGCATGGAAAGCAGCCGTGAGGTGCGGATCCTGAAAGACCTGCGTTCGGGCATTGAGGGCCGCGATGTGCTGGTGGTCGAGGATATCGTCGACACAGGGCATACGATGAAACACGTGCTGGGGCTTTTGGGCGCGCGCAAGCCGCACAAGCTGCGCTCGATTGCGTTGCTGGACAAACCCACCCGGCGCGAAGTGGACGTGCGCGCCAATTGGACCGGCTTTGAAATCCCTGACGAATTCGTCGTGGGCTATGGCATCGACTACGCCCAACGCAATCGCAACCTGCCATACATCGGCAAGGTCCGGTTTACCGAATGAACCTGCACTGGTTGTTTCGCGCCAAGCGGCTGGCGCAGAACCCGCCTTCTGCGCGCCGGGTCAAACTGTTTCTGGTGGTGTTGGCGCTTTGCCTGATCCTGTTTGGTATTGAACAGGTCTTTGGCTGGCCCGAGGCGCTGACCCCCAATGGCACCCGCCGCCCACGCATCGGATTGGGATGAGAATTCGTGCGCCGTTGCACAGAATTCGTTCAGATTTGCACTGACACCCGGGCCGCATATCATGCAAGACTGGTCCTACATTCACTGAAAAAGGAACAACCTGATGCCGTCCTTTCTGAATTCTCGCACCATTGCCCTTGTTTGTGTGACCCTCGCCGGGTCCGCCTTTGCTGCCAGCCACCTGAGCCCGGAAGTGTCCGGCGCGATCAACGCGCGCAAAGCCCATATGGGGCTTTATGGCCATAATCTGGGTCCATTGGGCGCCATGGCGCAGGACAAGATGCCCTATGATGCGGCTGTGGCCAGCGCGGCGGCAGCAAACCTCGCCGCTTTGGCAAATATGGATCAAAGCACCTATTGGGTCGAAGGCTCTGACATTGCCGCAGCTGGCGGTCGCGCCAAGGCCGAAATCTGGTCGGATCGCGCCGGATTTGATGCCGAGATTGAAAAACTTGCCGCGGCCGCCACAAATCTGGCCGCCGTTGCAGGCGACGGACTGGACGCGATGAAAGCAGGGTTTGGCCCGGTTGGCGCAAGTTGCGGGTCCTGTCACAAGGCCTATCGCGGACCCCGTCCATAACCGATGCGCTGGCGTCGCTGGATCCTTTATGCCCTGCTGCTGATTGTGGCAGGGCTTTGGTGGACGCGCCCCGTTGCCCTGCCGGATGACGCGCTGGCCGGTCTGACCGGCGACGCAGAAGCAGGTGCCGTGATCTACGCCGCCTCTGGCTGCGGATCGTGCCACCGCGCACCGGAGGCCACAGACGGGCCATTGGCAGGCGGGCGGGCATTTCCCAGTCCCTTTGGCACCTTCTACGCGCCCAATATCTCACCCCATCCCACCGCCGGGGTCGGCGGCTGGACAGATGTCGAGATTGCCAGCGCCGTGATGCGCGGCGTCTCACCCGGTGGCGCGCATTATTACCCGGCCTTTCCATACGACAGCTATCAACAGGCCGAGGCCGGCGATATCGCGCACCTGATCGCTTATCTACGTACGCTGCCGGAAAGCGATGCCGCCAATCGGCCCCATGATGTGGGCTTTCCATTCAATATCCGGGCGAGCCTTGGCGGTTGGAAACTGCTTTTTGCACGCCCCGGCTGGGTCCTGACCGAGGCCCCAACGCCAGAGATCGAGCGCGGGCGCTATCTGGTCGAGGCTTTGGGCCATTGTGGGGCTTGCCACACATCGCGCAACGCGCTTGGCGGACCGCAGACCGCGCAATGGCTTGGTGGGGCACCGGACCCATCGGGCGAAGGCCGGGTGCCAAACATCACACCGGGTGGGCTGGATTGGTCGGCGGGCGAAATTGCCGAATACCTCAAAAGCGGATTCACGCCGGAATTCGACACCGCCGGCGGTGAGATGGTTGATGTGGTCGAAAACACCGCGCAGCTGACCGACGCAGACCGCGCCGCGATTGCCGCCTACCTGAAGGCGGTGCCAGCGGTGGCCCCCTAAACCTGACCGAGTTTCTTGAGCCGGGCCGCGCGCAGACGCGCAAAATCGTCGCCCGCGTGATAGGACGACCGGGTGAGCGGCGTGGCCGAGACCATCAGGAACCCCTTGCCAAAGGCCGCCTTTTCATAGGCTGCAAACTCCTCGGGCGTCACGAACCGGTCAACCGCATGGTGCTTTGGCGTCGGCTGCAGGTATTGCCCGATGGTCAGAAAATCGATGTCTGCGGCGCGCATGTCTTCCATCACCTGGATGACCGCCTGCCGGTCCTCGCCCAGTCCAACCATGATGCCCGATTTCGTGAACATCGTCGGATCAAGTTCCTTGACCCGCTGCAACAGCCGCAGGCTGTGGAAATAGCGCGCACCGGGGCGCACCTCTGGATAAAGACCCGGCACGGTTTCAAGGTTGTGGTTGAAGACATCCGGCTTCGCCTCGACCACGATACGCAGCACATCAGGGTCGCAGCGGATGAAATCAGGGGTCAGGATTTCGATTGTGGTGCCGGGGGATTGCTTGCGGATCGCGCGGATCGTCTGGGCAAAATGCGCCGCGCCACCGTCCTCCACGTCGTCGCGGTCGACCGAGGTGATGACCACGTGGTTCAGCCCCAGCTTTTTGACCGCATCCGCAACGCGGCCCGGCTCAAAGACATCCAGAGCCTCGGGCGGTTTGCCGGTTGCGATGTTGCAGAAGGTGCAGGCGCGAGTGCAGACCTCACCCATGATCATCATGGTGGCGTGGCCCTGGCTCCAGCATTCGCCGACATTGGGGCAGCCCGCCTCTTCGCAGACGGTCACCAGTTTATGTTCCCGCATGATATTGCGGGTCTGTTTGTAGCCCTCGGACGTTGGTGCCTTGACCCGGATCCAGTCCGGCTTTTTCGGCTGCGTGCTGTCGGGACGCTTCTGCTTTTCAGGATGCCGCTGAGCAGGAATTTTCAGATCGCGCGTGGCCATGATGCCTCCGATTGACGTTTGGGCATACTTAGCCCGTCGTCACCGGTCTGTCCAATGGCGCGGCGCGATGGCATGGCGGGGTTGTCTGCCGTGCATGGGCGATGGCCGCACAACCCCTACGTGTGGCGACTATCCGATCATCGGGCGGAACTTGCCTTGGCTTTCGTAGTGGCGCACCAGACGTTGCAGCGCGATCCGCAGGACGATCTTGCCAGAGCGGGCGGACCAGCCCATGCTCTTCTCGGTCACTTCGAGACCTTCCAGAAAACAGCAGCAGCGCAGCGCAATATCTGCAAGGCCGGGGCCCAATTCGGTCAGCGCATCAAAGACCCGCGCGCGGGCGTCTATCGTCGCTTGCGCCGTGTTGGGCTTGGCTTTGGCCTGCAAAGCGTCCTGCCAGTTTTCGGCCAGGCGTGGGCCGACGTAACACAATTCATAATCCTCGCGCAGACGCTCGCCCGCCTGCACAAGTTCGGGTGACAGAAAGTGTTTACCGTCCTTGCCGCGCCGCCGCGCCAAGCCGACCAATGGGCTTTCAGTGACCATATAGCGGGTGTTGGTGCCGTCAGCTTCTGGCAGGTCCCAAACATTGCTGCCGTCGCGACGTCTTGGGCTCGCCTCGCGGAACCCTTGTGCGCGATTTTCGGTCTCGGCCGTCAACCCGCGCAGCGCGGCCCGACCGGCAGAGGTGACAAAATAGCGGACGATGCGTAGCGATGGGTCAGCGGTATTGATCCATGATTTCAATGCCATGGCCTGCGCGATCCGGCGGTCAGCCACGGCGGTACGAAAAGATTCGCCGCTGCCGTCTTCGCGCACGATCACGGCTGTTTCCATATCACGCGCCACGGCCAATAGCGCGCCCGGTTCGCACAGACGCCGCAGGATCGGCAGCGCCTCTTCTTCGATTTGTTCCAGTGTCAGCGCATCGTCCGCATCGGCTTTTTCGGATCTGTTTTCATTGTGCATCTCAAGGGCGTCCCTATTTTGCCGTGCCGGGCCGACGTCATTCGCCACCAGCGCCTGCAGTGCGTCATCAACCAAGGGATCATCGCGTCGTGTCTCGAATCTGCGGACCTGCCGCAGCACTGTTGAAGGATGCAAATCACTGTCCCGTGCCAACGCCCGGATGGACAAGCCCGCGACAGTATGCGCCAAATACAGATGCACCGGCCCGGGCACCCAGTCTGGCAATTGCAGCTTCACCGCTGACTTTAACTTTTCGGACATTAAAACCGTTCCGATCCCAAATTGACCACGAAAACCGTTTCCAAATTTGTACTTGTCACACAACTTAGAGGTGTATTGTTAACTGTTGGTTAACGATAAATGGTCAACGCCACCGGTATGCCAAAAAACAGTTAACCGTTATTGGGGGGGTCCGAACGCAAGAAGATCACAAAGCGCAACACACGCATTGGATGTGTATCTTTGGTCCCACTCACGTTTGCTGGAATACCAAAGGGGACTATTTCATGCTTGATCTTAACAGCATGGTACGGACGCTTAAGCGTCCCAGTTTGCTAGTACGGGCCGCACGGTTTGGCCTTGATGACTATCGGCGCGATCGGGCGTTGCGCCGGATCCTGAAGACGGAAGAGCTGCCCTCGACCGGGGCTGCGCTTTTGCAACTCATGGACATCGAGAACGCGCTGAACGATCGGCGCAAGTTGCAGTCGGCAGAATACAATGCCGCCATGCATATCACTGTCCTGACAGCCATCATGGGAGAGGCACGCCTGCTGCAAGCGGCGTACCGGCCCCATCTGGTTACATAAAGCTATCCGGCATTGATGCCTTCTTTTCGGCCACATAGGCCAGCAGCCTCGCCTCGATGTCAGGGTCGAGCGGCGGGCGCTGATAGGTATCAATGAGCTTTTGGACGCGTGCGGATGCCAATGTCTGGGTATCCCGCGCGCCTTCCTCGTCCCATGTCTCGAACGGCTTGTAGTCGAACAGATCAGAGCGCCAGAACGCAGTCTTAAAGTTCGCCTGCGTATGCTCGCACCCCAGATAGTGACCACCCGGCCCCACCTCGGCGATTGCGCCCATCGCCTGACCGTTTTCGGACAGGTCAACACCCTTGGCAAAATGGTGCAGCGTCCCAAGCTGGTCCGCGTCCATCACAAATTTCTCGAACGACGCGACAAGCCCGCCTTCCAGCCAGCCGCAGGAATGCAGCATGAAGTTCACGCCCGACAACAGCCCCATCTGCAGCGAATTCGCCGTCTCGTAGGCCGCCTGCGCGTCGGGCAGCTTTGAACCGCAGAATGACCCGGCAGAGCGGTAGGGCACGCCCAACCGCCGCGCCAATTGTCCCGCGCCATAAGTGATGTGCGATGCCTCGGGCGTGCCAAAGGTCGGCGCACCAGAGTTCATGTCGATTGAGGTCACGAATGTCCCCATGATCACCGGCGATCCGGGGCGGATGATCTGGCTATAGGCGATGCCGGCCAGAACCTCTGCCAGGACTTGCGTCAGCGTTCCGGCCACGGAAACCGGTGCCATCGCGCCGCCCACGATGAAGGGGCTGATGATGCTGGCCTGATTGTTGGTCGCAAAAACCTCCAATGCGCCCATCATGATCGAATCGAACGTCAACGGAGAGTTGATGTTGATGAGCGAGGTCATCACCGTGTTGTTCTGCACGAAGTCTTCGCCAAAAAGGATATTGCACATATCCACCGAATCTTGCGCGCGGCTGGGTTCGGTCACGGCCCCCATAAAGGGTTTGTCCGACAGCGTCATATGCGCCAACAGCATGTCCAGATGCCGCTTGTTTACCGGCACATCGGTGGGTTCGCAGACCGTCCCGCCCGAATGGTGCAGCCACTTGGACATATAGCCCAGTTTCACGAATTTTTCGAAATCGGCCATGGTCGCATAGCGGCGACCACCCTCGGCGTCGCGCACAAACGGCGGGCCATAGACCGGGGCGAGCACGAGGTTCTTGCCGCCGATCTCGACGTTCCGCTCTGGATTGCGGGCGCATTGGGTGAATTGCGCAGGCGCAGTGCTGCATAGTTTGCGGGCCAGCCCGCGCGGAATGCGCACACGCTCGCCCTCAACTTCAGCGCCTGCCGCCTTCCACCGCTCCAGCGCTTCGGGGTTTTCGACGAAGTTCACACCAATTTCGGCCAGAACGGTTTCGGCATTTGCCTCGATCACCTCCAGCGCTTCTTCGGTCAGCACCTCGTAATTGGGCACGTTCCGCTCAATATACTTGGCGGTTTCGACGCTCACGGCAGTCCGTTCGGCCCGGCGCGCTGCACCTCCGCCACCCCGGCTCCGACGTCCTGTTCTGACAGCTTCTGTCATGGCTCACCCTTCCAAGTCTCGCGTTGCCCGTTTCATACGCCCCTGTCTGCACCGCTTGTGCGCGGCAAACGCCATCTGGGGCGAAAAAGCGACATCTTGCGAAGCGGCACAGTCCGACATACCAAGCGGCATGGAAAACACGACACACGAACGCCTGCTGATTATCGACTTCGGCTCTCAGGTCACGCAGTTGATCGCCCGCCGCCTGCGCGAGTTGAATGTCTACTGCGAAATCCACCCCTATCAGAACGTGACAGAGGCGTTTCTGGCGGACTTTGCGCCGAAAGCGATCATCTTTTCGGGCGGTCCTGACAGTGTGACGCGCGCAGGATCTCCGCGGCCACCGCAATCGGCCTATCGCTTGGGCGTGCCGATTCTGGGGATCTGCTATGGCCAGCAGGTGATGATGCAGGATCTGGGCGGCGAAGTGCACGGCGGCAAGATTTCGGGTGGCGGCGGCACGGCAGAATTTGGCCGTGCGTTTGTCACGCCGGAAGGTGAGCTTTCGCTGCTAAGCGGTTGGTTCAAGGCGGAAAAAGAACAAGTCTGGATGAGCCATGGCGACCATGTCGCCAAGCTGGCCCCCGGCTTTGCGGTCTATGGCACGTCGCCCAATGCGCCATACGCCATCACCGCAGACACGGCCCGCAATTTCTATGCGGTGCAGTTCCATCCAGAGGTGCACCACACCCCCAACGGCGCGATGCTTTATGAAAACTTCGTGCGACTTGCCGGGTTCACCGGCGATTGGACGATGGGTGCCTATCGCGAGCAGGCGATTGCCGCGATCCGCGCGCAGGTGGGCGACAAAAAGGTTATCTGCGGCCTTTCGGGCGGCGTCGATTCCTCTGTCGCGGCTGTCTTGATTCACGAGGCCATCGGCGACCAATTGACCTGCGTCTTTGTGGACCACGGTTTGTTGCGTCAAGGTGAGGCCGAAGAGGTCGTGACCATGTTTCGCGACCACTACAACATGCCGCTGATCCACGCCGACGAACAAGAGCTGTTCTTGGGTGAACTTGACGGCGTAAGCGATCCAGAAACAAAGAGAAAAATTATCGGGCGCCTTTTCATAGACGTGTTCCAGAAGCACGCCAACGCAATCGAAGGTGCCGAGTTTCTGGCCCAGGGCACGCTTTACCCTGACGTGATCGAATCCGTTTCATTCAGCGGCGGGCCATCGGTCACGATCAAAAGCCACCACAATGTCGGCGGCCTGCCCGAAAAGATGGGCCTGAAACTGGTCGAACCCCTGCGCGAACTCTTCAAAGATGAAGTCCGCGCGCTTGGCACCGAATTGGGCCTGCCGCCCAGCTTCATTGGCCGCCACCCCTTTCCCGGTCCCGGCCTCGCCATACGCTGCCCCGGTGAGATCACCCGCGAGAAGCTGGAGATTTTGCGCAAGGCGGATGCGGTCTATATCGACCAGATCCGCAAGCATGGGCTTTATGATGACATCTGGCAGGCGTTCGTGGCGATTCTGCCTGTGCGTACCGTTGGCGTGATGGGGGATGGCCGGACCTATGATTTTGCCTGCGCGCTGCGTGCTGTCACTTCTGTTGATGGTATGACGGCGGATTACTATCCGTTCAGCCATGACTTCCTTGGCGAAACTGCGACCCGGATCATCAACGAAGTGCCGGGCATCAACCGTGTGACCTATGACATCACCAGCAAACCGCCGGGTACGATCGAATGGGAATAGCGCGACTTTTCGTCTGTTTGGCCCTGTTGCCGCAGGCAGCACTAGCTGATCTGCCGCAGCTTTCCTGTGCCGACCACGATGGTTCCTGGCAGTTGGAGCTGTCGCAGGTGGATGCAACCTTCGCCTATCTGGATCGCAATTCTGACATGCAGGTCATGCAGCAAAGCATCGCCGATGGGCAGGACTGGCCGATAGCCATGACCGTTGTAGGCCCGCGTGACAGCGGCATCGTGATCGTCGAGGCACCGCAGGACGACACCTACCCCGTCCGCATTCTGACCCAGCGCGGCGAGACGCCGATCCTGTTGGCCGGGTTCTGTCAGGTCACAGATTGAGCCCGATCCTTAAAGCCGCGATCTGGATGCTGGGTGCGATCACCTCTTTCACCGCCATGGCCATCGCCGGGCGGCAGATTGCGCAGACATACGACACGTTCGAAATCATGTTCTACCGCAGCCTGATTGGCATCGTGATTGTCGTCACCGTCATTACCGTGACGCGCCGCTGGGTTGACGTGAAAACCGATGAGCTTCCGCTGCATGCCATACGCAATGTCACGCATTTCATCGGTCAGAACCTGTGGTTCTTCGCGCTGCCGTTGATCCCGCTGGCGCAGTTGTTCGCGCTTGAATTCACCACGCCGATCTGGGTGCTGCTGCTGTCTCCGCTGTTTCTGGATGAAAAGATTACCCGCTGGGGCGCGCTTGCCGCCGCTGTGGGGTTTGTCGGCATCCTGCTTGTCGCGCAGCCCGGCACCGGCAGTTTCAGCTTTGGCCTGATCCCTGCAGCGCTTTGTGCGTTTTTCTTTGGCCTCACGGCCGTCTTCACCCGCAAGCTGACGCGGACCCAGCCGATTGCAAGCATCCTCTTTTATCTGACGACGATGCAGGCGGTCTTTGGGGCGATCATGGCTGGTTGGGATGGCGATATGGTGCCGCCCACAGCACCAGGCTGGCCCTGGCTGATCGTGATCGGCATCGCAGGTCTGATGGCCCATTTCTGCCTGACAAAAGCGCTGGCATTGGCACCAGCAAGCGTTGTCATGCCGATTGATTTTGCCCGTCTTCCTGTGATCGCGACGGTTGGTGTGCTATTCTACGCAGAACCGCTTGACCCGCTGCTTTTGCTTGGTGCCATCCTGATTTTCGGGGGCAACTACCTGAACCTGACGCTGGGTCAGCGGGTAAATCGCTAATTTCGCGGGGTTTTCCGGTCACAAAATCGGATCAAGATGTTCTGACGCGGCGTCACGATTTGACGGAATCACTTCCTGGTCCATAGGGTCGAACCAGCAACAATCTTTCATGACAGGGATGGAGACATGAAGAATATTCTCTCAACCGGTGCAGCGCTCTTGCTGACCACCGCCGCCGCATCAGCCGGTGGCATCGACCGGAGCGGCAACCCCTATGCCGTGCTGTTCGAGGACGGCAACTATCTGGAACTGTCATTTTCGTCTGTGACACCTGATATTTCGGGCGATTATGCTGCGGCACTGGGCGGTGGTTCCACCGACAACATGGCAGAGGCCTACAAAAGTGCCGGTATCGCCCTGAAATATGCGCTGTCGGATCAGATCGATGTGGGCCTGTTCCTGAACCAGCCTTATGGTGCCAACGCCAATTACACCGCTGGTGCCTATACCGGTCTCGGTGCTGATTGGGACAGCAAGCAGATCGCTGTTGTGCTCAAGTATCAGGCGACACCGAACGTCTCGGTCTATGCCGGTGCGCGCAGCATCGAAAGCCAGGCCGAAATCGCGATCCCTGACGCGCTGAACCGTGGTGGTGCTGCTGCATCGCTGCAGGCCGGTATTGCTGCTGCCACCGCTGCCGGTGATGCAGCAACAGCCGCCGCTCTCGGCGCGCAACTGGCTGCGGTCGCTGGCGCACCTGCTGGAGCGTTCAACTACTCCGGTTCAACCGAAGCCGACCGTCAGACAAGCTATATCGTTGGTGCCGCATACGAGCGTCCCGATATCGCCCTGCGCGTGGCTTTGACCTATGAAACCGGGTTCACCCACACGTTTGCCACCACCGAAACGCTGGCTGGTGCCGGGATCGTTGGGGCCCAATCCGAGTTTGAAATCGAAATGCCGCAAGCGGTCACTCTGGACTTCCAGTCCGGTGTTGCTGCCGACACGCTGGTCTTCGGTTCGATCCGTTGGGCTGAATGGTCGGTCTGGGAAGTGCGCCCCGCAGGCTATGAGAGCTTTGCCAATGATCGCGTGACCGGTCTTGATAATGACGTCATGACCTACCGTCTTGGTGTTGGCCGTCGTCTGAGCGACAGCCTTTCTGTCTTTGGTCGCGTGACCTATGAAAAGGCAAATGGCGGCGAGGCCTCGCGTCTGGCACCAACGGATGGGTCCACCGCGATCGGCCTTGGCGGGACATACACCATGGACAACGTCAAATTCACCGGCGGTGTTGAGTATGTGATGCTTGGCGATGCCACCGATGGTTCTGGCACAGCCTTCGCAGACAATTCTGCGCTGGGTCTGGGCCTTTCGGTCGGGTTCAGTTTCTAACCCCACCTCGGTTGGGACAAAAAGGGGGCTCCGGCGGAAACGCCGGGGCCTTTTCGCATTTTCCGGGTTGCGCGCTGTCGTCCCGAAGGATCATGTGCCTGCATGAGCACCGTCCAAAAAACAATCTCGCCGCGCGCATGGGCCGAACTGGCCCTGCTGTCATTCCTGTGGGGCGGGTCGTTCCTTTCCGTGCGGATCGCCTTGAATGAAATCGGGTTTCTGACGTCTGTCGCGCACCGCGTCGGCTGGGCTGCGCTGATCCTTTGGGGCTACGTGCTGATCCGCCGGATCGCCATTCCCAAAGACCCCAAAGTCTGGCTGGCTTGCTTTGTCATGGGGATGTTGGCGAATGCCATTCCGTTTTGCCTCATGGCGTGGGGGCAATTGCATATTGAAACCGGGCTCACCTCGATCCTCAACGCGGCCACAGCGATTTTTGGCGTCTTGGCTGCCGCGATCTTCTTTGCCGACGAGCGTCTGACACCGCGCCGGTTGATTGGCGTCAGCTTGGGCTTTCTCGGCGTGGCGACAGCCATCGGCCTGTCGTCCCTGTTGCAACTTGACCTGCGTTCTTTGGGGCAATTGGCAGTGATTGGCGGCACCATATCCTATGCGTTGGCCGGGGTTTGGGCGCGCAAGATGCTTTCTGATCTCAAGCCACAACTGGCCGCCGCTGGCATGCTGACCGGGTCAAGTCTTGTGATGATCCCGGCGGCCTGGATGATCGAGGGGCCGATCCGATTTGATCTGGCCCCCGCGACCTGGATCGCCATTGCCTACTACGCGATATTTGCCACCGCGGTGGCCTATCTGGTCTATTACCACGTCCTTAAAACCGCCGGAGCGGGCAATGTCGCGCTGTGCACGCTGACCATTGCGCCCGTTGCCATCGTGTTGGGTGCGATCGTCTTGGGCGAGGCACTGCGATGGCAGGCCTATGCAGGCTTTGTGATCCTGTCGCTGGGGCTATTGATCCTCAACGGCTGGTTTGGCCGCAAGCCCGTCCAGCACGGCGCGGGCGGCGCGTAGGCCGGGGGCATCGCCACCCTGCCCCAGCCGCTGCATCGTCAGCGCCATCGCGACGGTTTGTTGATCGGGATCCGCAAGCACTTCCACCAAGGCGTCGGCAATTGGGCCGGGTTGGCAGGCCTTACCGATAAACTCCGGCACCACGCGACTGTCGCTGACCAAATTGACCAGCGTGACCGTGTCGACCAGCAGCATCCGGCTGATGATCACCCGGCTGAGCCAGGCCATATCATAGGCGATGACCGTGGGCGTGTTATTGGCAGCCAGTTCGAGCGACACCGTGCCGGATGCGGCAAGCGCCACATCCGCGGCCTTGAACGCCGCGGCCTTGTCGCCAGTCTGATCGGGTGGAATGATCAGCACCTCGGGCCAGTCCCGCGTCACCTGCCGCACAAGGTCTTCGACCGCAGGTGCGGCGGGCAGCACAACCCGCGCATCCGGCACGCGGGCCTTAACCTGATCCAGTGCAGTGCCAAACGTCTCGGCCAGCCGCGTCACCTCTCCCCTCCGCGACCCCGGCAGCGCCAGTACCAGCGGGCCCGTGATCCCGTGACGGTCACGAAAGGCCTGCGCGTCTGCGTTCGATGCGACCGGGTCCGTCACCACCGGATGACCGACAAAATCGCACCGCATCCCAGCGGCCTGCATCAGCGGCGGTTCAAACGGGAAAAGCGCCAGGACCTGATCGATATGATGCGCCATCTTCGCCCCGCGTCTGGGCCGCCATGCCCAGACCGTCGGGGCCACGTAATGCACGGTGCGGATGTCACTGCGGGCCTTGACCAGCTTGGCAACCCGCAGCCCGAAATCCGGGCTGTCGATGGTGATCAACACATCCGGTCGCGTCTCTAACACAGCATCGGCCATTTGATGCACGCGCTCCTTCAACTGCCGATACTTTGGCAAGATCTCGGCCAAGCCCATGACGCTCAGTTCATCCATCGGGAACCGGCTGATCAGCCCTTCGGCCTGCATCAGCGGCCCGCCGACACCGTCAAAGCTGACCTCTGTCAGGCTTTTCAGCCCCACCATCAGCGCCGCCCCCAGCTTGTCGCCAGAGGCTTCACCGGCAATCACAAAAACCTTCACGCCGCGCCCCCGGGGCGCACCCAAAGAAACAGCTCTGCCTTGTCACAGGCTGCAACTGTTGCGGCGCGGTCAAGGATCATCACGCCGCCTGCATCAATCACGATCCCGCGCAGGCCGACGGCGGCGGCACCGGCAACCGTATCCGGCCCAATCACCGGCAAATCGGCCCGCCGGTCCTGACCGGGCTTGGGCCCCTTGAATAGGATGCCGCCCATCGCGCTGAGCGGTTTGGCATCCGGGCCACCCAGCCAATCGGCGGCTGTTTCAAAGAATTCCCCCATCACGTCCACCGGCGACAAGAGCGTATCCAGCGCGTTGCCGCCCGTCGCCGGACGCAGCCGCGTCAGCATCGCATCGGTCCCGTCCTGCCGCTCGCGCGCAAAGACCTGCCCGTGCTTCACGATGCAGGCCTGACCGACATCGGCGCGCGCCATCTCAATCAGGGCGGCCTCGCCTGCGCGGGCATCGCGGTGTGCGGCGTCATCGGGGGCTTCGCGGGTCAAGACGCCTTCCGGCGGCAAAAGATCGGGCATAAGGTCCTGCGCAGCCAGAACGGCAAGCCCAGCCTCTTCAAATATCTCGATGACCACACGCAGTGCACCGTCATCACCCTGCCCCAGCGCCTGCATCAGGCGCGGCACAAGCGGTTGGGTCGCCGCGTCAATCTGGCTGGCATCGATCTGCGGGCGGGCAATGCCACCTGCCATGCAGACCTGCGTGACCCCGGCCTGCTGCAGTTGCCCCAGAAACGTGCCGAGGTGCTCCAGCCGAAAGGTCAGCGCGGGGTCCACTTGCGGATCATTTCCCTGCAGCGCGCAGATAAGCGGCCTCTCGCGCAGCCCCGTCACCAGCGCCCCCGGCAAAGCCCCCGTGCCTGCAATCAGCGCCAGCATCAGCGCGGCGACAACAGGCCGCGATCACTTTCGCCAAGGATGAAGTCAACCATCTGGCGCACGTAATCGCTGTCGGTTTCATGGCTTAACCGCTCGGCCCGGTCGTGGATCGTCCCTTCGCCCTCTTTCAGCGTCATGAAGGCCGCGCGCAGGGCGGTGATATCCGACCGCGCCACGCCGCGCCGCTTGAGACCTACAAGGTTCAGCCCCTCCAGCTCACCGCGCTGGCCCATCACCAGACCGTGCGGGACCACGTCGCTGGTGACCATCGACAGCGCACCAATGATCGCGCCCTGCCCGATCCGCACGAACTGATGAATGCCACAAAGCCCGCCGATGATGACGTCATCCTCGATCACGCAATGCCCGGCGACAGCGGTGCTGTTGACCACGATCACACGGTTCCCGACCTGTGCGTCATGGGCCACGTGACACCCCGCCATCAGCAGGCACTCATCCCCGACGCGTGTCACACCGCCACCACCGGCGGTCCCGGTATTGACCGTGACATGCTCTCGGATGCGGTTGTGCGCGCCGATGCGCAGTCTGGTCTTTTCGCCGCCGAACTTCAGATCCTGCGGGATCTCGCCCAAGACCGCGAATGGAAAGACGGTTGTGCCGTCGCCGATCTGTGTATCGCCCGTCACCACCACATGGGATTTGAGCGTCACGCCTGCGCCCAGCACCACCTCTGGCCCGACCATGCAGAACGGCCCGATCTCGCAGCCGTCACCAATGACGGCCCCCTCTTCGATCACGGCAGAGGGATGAACCCCCATCAGCCCTGCATATCCATCATCGCCATGAACTCGGCCTCTGCGGCCATCTCGCCGTCGACCTCGGCCAGCCCCTTAAATTTCCAGACCTTGCCGCCGGGCTTGCCGCGCAGGGTTTCGACCTTCAGCGTCAGCACATCGCCGGGGATCACCTTGCGGCGGAATTTGCAGCCATCAATCGACATGAAATAGATCAAAAGGTTGCCCTCGGTCAGACCCATCGTGGCACCGACCATCACCGCAGCCGTCTGCGCCAGCGCTTCAACAATCGTCACACCGGGCATGATCGGTGTGCCGGGGAAATGGCCCTGAAAGTGCGGCTCGTTCATCGTGACGTTCTTGATGCCCGTGGCCGAGGTTGTGCCGTTGATGTCCTTGACCCGGTCGACAAGCAGAAATGGGTAACGGTGCGGCAGGATTGCCTGAATAAGCTGGATGTCAGCCTCGGTCACGGGGGTGGTCATAAACGTCTCCTTGAAGTGCCTGAACTGGTTAGCAACCCATCTGCCCGGCCACAAGCACCGCTATTGCGCGGCACCAAGCTCTGCATCGATGCGGGCAATCGCCTCTGTGGTGATATCCGCGACCCGCACGATCACCACGACCGAGCGGCTGTCGATCACAACCTGCGCACCTTTTTCAACCATGATCTGACCAATCAGCGGGCGGACATCCTCAAAGAACTTCACGCGCACCTCGGCACGGGCCTGATTGATCTCGGCTTCCTTGGCATCGCGGGCGCGACGAATATCGTTGACCTTGGCGTCAAAGGCTTCGGCCTCTTGCCGGAACGCCTCTGGCTCCATCGTGGGGCGGCGTTCGGTCAGGCTTTGCTCTTCGGCGGTCAGATCGGCGACGATGCGATCATTTTCAACAGACAGCGCTTCGGCCTCAACCTCGACCGCGGCGCGCAGGCTTTCGGCATAGGTTGAGCCGCCATAAAGCCGCTCAAGGTCCAACACCAACACCGGCGCAACGGCCTGCTGTTCGACCTCTTGCGCCGCCACGGGCTGGGTGATCAGCAGCCCCAGCGCCAGCAAGAGCCCCCGCCAGCCCATCAGAACGTGGTCGAAATTGTCACGTCAAAGTTCTTGGTCTTGTCGCCATCCTGCACATCCAGCGGTTCGGTGAAGTTGAACCGCAGTGGGCCAATTGGCGTGTCCCAGAAGATCGACACACCGGCAATCGTGCGCGCAGTGTAGTCGTTATAGAGCACATCCGCATCTGCCAGACCACGCAGGTTGCCGACATCCCAGACCGACCCGTGGTCGATGAAGGCACCACCGGTGATCCCGTATTCCTCGGGCAGGCCAATCGGGAACTCTGCCTCAAGCCGGGCCACGGCAAAGGCATTGCCGCCAAGCGCGTCATCGGTGGCCGCGTCACGCGGGCCAATGCCGCCGGGTTCGAACCCGCGCATCAAGCGGCTGCCAAGGAAATAACGGTCTGTCACGCGGCTGTCGCCTTCGTTGTACTGCAGATAGCCGCCCTCAATGGTGGCCCGCAGTGTCAGCTCTTCGTTCAGCACCTTGGTCTCAGCGGCCGCAAGGGCCGAGGTTTTGATGAATTGCGTGTCACCAATCCCGAACTCCTGTCCAAAGCGGAAGACATAGCCCGCATTGGGGTTCAGGCCGGTGCGGCGGCTATCAAAGCTGTAGCCATATCCGATCGACTGCGTGGTAATGGCTCCCAGTGCCACCTCTTCGCGGATGATCTGGCTGACGCTCGTGTCGGCGGCATCAATGCCCGACAGGTTCGTGTAATCCACCGCATAGAACAGCGACAGCCGCCCGTTTTCACTAATCGGGAAGGCCAGCGAGGGGCTGAAGCGGAAGACTTCGGTGTCGTAAACTGCGTTCTCAGCCTCGGTCGTGCGGTAATTGATCGCCAGACCAAAGCGCAGATCACGGCCGAGGAACTGCGGCTCTGCAAAGTCGAAAGCAAAGACGCGGTTGGTCTCGGCGGTCGAGATTTCAAAGTTCAGCAACTGGCCGCGACCCAGAAAGTTCCGCTCCCGAAAGCTGGCAAGCAGGCTGATCCCGGTGTCGGTGTTATAGTTGGCACCAAAGGACAGCGATCCGGTCGGTTGTTCGGCCACATCCACATCAACGATCACCTGTTCCGGCGTGCTGCCTTCGCGCGCCTCGACATTGGCGTTGGAAAAGAAGCCAAGCGCGCGGATGCGGTCGGCGGACTGCCGGATTTCGCGCGGGTTGAAGGGGTCCCCTTCCACGGTGCGGAACTGATTGCGCACCACGCGGTCAAGGGTTGTGTTGTTGCCCTCAATATCAATCCGCTCGACAAAGATACGCGGCCCGCGCGTCAGCGCATAGGTCACATCCAGCGTCAATGCGCGATCGTTACGGGTGATCCGCGGATCAACAGCGACAAAGTTCAGCCCCTTCTGGATCGCCAGCCGTTCCAGCCGGGCGATGTCATTTTCGACCCGTGCCGGGCTGTAGACGGTGCCGGGCTTGGTGGCGACAGCGGCCTGAAATTCAGACACCACCGGTTCGGGAATTTCAGACACGACGGTGATATTGCCAAAGCGGAATTGCTGACCCTCTTGCACGTTGAAGGTCACCAGATAGGCGTCGCGCTCTCGTGTGAGGGCCACATCGACGTTGAGCACTTGAAAATCGGCGTAACCGCGTGACTGATAGAAATCCGTCAGCACCTGCCGGTCAAAGCCGATCCGCTCGGACGAAAAGGTGTCGCGCGTGATGACCGAGCGCAGGAAACCGGCCTGCTTGGTTTCCAGCACGCGGCGCAGCCGCCCTTCTGAATAGCTGCGGTTGCCGATAAAGCTGATCCGTTCAATCTCGGTCACGCCGGCCTCGTTCACCTCAAACACCAAATCGACGCGGTTGTCGGGCTGGCGGATGATCTTGGGCGTGACACTGGCGTTGATCCGGCCCTTTTGGGCATAGACGTTGGCAATCGCCGCCACGTCGCGTTCGGCCTGCGCGGGGGAATAGACGCGGCGCGGCGTGCTGCTGACTACGGCAAGCAATTCGGCATCGCGCAAGCGGCTGTTGCCTTCGATGTTGATGCGGTTGATCGTCGGGAACTCGACCACGTCAATCCGCAGCGTGCTGCCCTGCGGTGTGACATCCACGGCTTCGAACAGGCCGCTTTCGCGAATCCGCTGGCTGGCGGCGTTCAATTCACCGGCGGTGACGCTTTCACCGCGACTGATTCCCGCAAACGTCAGGATCGCCTGATCCGAAACCCGGTTGTTGCCTTCGATGACAACGGTGTTGAAAGCAAAGTTCTGCGCTTGCAGCGGGCTTGCCAGAAATGCGGCAAGTGTCAGAAAGAGAACGACAAATCGACGCGCCCAGGCGCGTGTCCCTCGCGCCGCAGCGTCTTTGGTTGTCGGTGTCATAATATGCGCCTGTTTTTATTGATCCCCGTTGGTTCAGAATTACCGGGTCTCAGACAGGTTGTCAAAACGAAGAAACGCGCCCGGCGGGGGCGCGCTTGTGTCTTTTCAGGCTGTGATTGGCCTTACATCATACCGACGTAGGCACCTGCATATAGTGCCCCGACCAGCGCGCCGGTATAGATGATGCGGTCCCAGTTCAGGTTCAGCAAAACGCTGACGCCGCGATACCCTTGTGCCAAAGTCTGCATGATCTTTCTCCTCAGTTGCCACCAAGGTAGGCGTCAATTGGGGCGCAAATGTGGCCGCAATGGGCTGGTTCAGGGGCAAAGCACCAGATCGTTGAGCAGCGCAAAGATCATCAAAGCGGCGATCACAGCCAACCCGCCGACCATCAGGAACTGCAGTGCGCGGTCGCTGGGTTTGCGACGCGTGACGGCCTCATAAGCGTGAAACACGAGGTGGCCGCCATCCAGAATCGGGATCGGGAACAGGTTCAACAGCCCCACGGCCGCCGACAACATGCCAAGGAACAACACATAGCTTTGCGCACCCTGCGCCGCCATGGAACCGCTGGCCTGCGCGATGCCGACAGGGCCGGAAAGATTGCAGGTTGAGATGCCGCCTGTGATGATCTCCCACAGGCCGGTCAGCGAGGTCGTGATCGAGAACCAAAGCCGGTCAACGCCCAGCTTCAGCGCCTCCCACGGGCCAATCGGGTCGGTCGCGGGATCAAAGAAGAATGTGCCGCCAATGCCGATGCGCCAGAACTGCGCATAGGTGCCGTCCGCCTGCGGTTCGTCCTGATAACGTGCGGCGAGTTCCACATCAAAGGTCTCGCCGCCGCGCCAAATCTGAAGCGTCAGGGGCGTGCCCTCGGCGGCCCCCACAGCGGCCACGATA
Source organism: uncultured Paracoccaceae bacterium (assembly GCA_947493335.1). Taxonomy (GTDB): domain Bacteria; phylum Pseudomonadota; class Alphaproteobacteria; order Rhodobacterales; family Rhodobacteraceae; genus CANMYO01. The sequence goes on from CANLQO010000001.1 coordinate 1,503,315, forward strand.
TCGCGGAACGCGTTGATCGGCTCACCGTCAATCGCCGTGATGAAATCCCCTACCCGCAGCTTGGCATCATCAGCGGCAGAGCGTGGCGTCAGGCTATCCACCCGGCTAATGATCGGATGCGGGCCCTTGACCACCATCTCGACCCCGTCGCGAATGATTGTGTAATCCTGCAAAAGCGTGTCAGGCAGCGCGTCGATATCCGCGCCCTCTTCACCAAATACCACGTCCCCCACGGCAAGTATGCGGTCGCCGGGGATCAGTTCTGACTGGAACGCCGCGGGCACCTCATAGGTGCTTTCCAACACCAGCTCTTCGCTCGGCTTGCCCTCGTACATCAGGTATCCGGCAAAGATCAGCACCGCCAAAATGAAGTTTGCCACGGGTCCCGCAAGCACCGTCGCGGCCCTCGCCCATAAGGGTGCGCCCAACATTGTGGTGCGCGGATCGTGACCAGCGACCTGCTCTTCCCCACCCACGCTCGCGGCATTGGCATCACCACGAAACTTGACATAGCCCCCCGCCGGGATGGCCGCCAATTGCCATTTCGTGCCGTGCTTGTCAGTGCGCGACCACAGCACCTTGCCCATGCCGACGCTGAACACATCGGCATGAATGCCCGACCAGCGACCGACGATGTAGTGGCCATATTCATGCACCGCGACGATCACCAATAGCGCCACGATAAACGCGGCAATGGTGAAAACCGGTCCGCCCAGCGACGGGATCAGCGAGGTCATATCCAAAAGTTCAGCCCATTTCCTGCATGAGGTTCGCCGCCAGCCTGCGGGCCGCCGCGTCGGTGTCTGCAACGTTATCTAGCGTAATTTGGGCATTTTGCAGCCCGTTGTCTGATGACATTTGGGCGAGGACCTTTTCCACCACCTCTGCCATGTCCAAAAATCCGATCTGACCGGCGATGAACCCGTCAAGCGCCTGCTCTTTGGCGGCGTTGAACGCAGCACCCGAAAGGCCGCCCATTTCCATCACCTCTGCCGCCAATCGCAAGGCCGGATACCGCGCAAGGTCCGGCGCACGGAAAGTGAATTGCCCAATGCGGGCCAAATCCAGCCGCTCAACCGGCAGCGCGCGGCGTTCGGGCCAATGCAAGGCAAAGCCAATCGCGTGGCGCATGTCGGGTGGGCCGACATGGGCCATCAGCGCGCCATCGTTGAACCCCACAAGCGCGTGTACCATGCTTTCGGGATGCACAATCGCCTCAATCTGGTCCGGGCGGACGCCGAAAAACTCTTTGGTTTCAATCAGCTCCAACGCTTTGTTGAACATCGACGCACTATCGATCGTGATCCGCTGGCCCATGTCCCAATTGGGATGGCTTGACGCCTCTGCCAATGTCGCGGTCTTGAGCTTCTCCAGCGGCCAATCGCGGAACGCGCCGCCGCTGGCGGTGATGATGATGCGTTCTACCGCGCTGATATCCTCGCCAATCAACCCTTGAAACACAGCCGAGTGTTCGCTGTCGACCGGCAGCACCGTCGCCCCATGCGCCCTTGCCGTTGCCAATAATAAGGGTCCCGCCGTCACCAGCGATTCCTTGTTGGCCAGCGCCAGCGTTGTGCCGTGCTTCAGCGCCTCCAGCCCCGGCGGTAACCCCGCTGCGCCCACAATCGCTGACATGATCCAATCGGCAGGCCGCGCGGCGGCTTCACAAATGGCAGCTTCGCCTGCGGCGGCCTCGACCTCCGATCCAGCCAGCGCTGCGCGCAGATCGTCCAACAGATCGGCATGACAAGTTACAGCAACTTCGGCTTGTAAGTCTTTGGCATCATGTGCCAATTGTGTGATATTGCGCCCGCCCGTCAGTGCGACGACATCGTAGGCGCCCCGGTCGCGCCGGATCAGATCAAGGGTGTTCTGGCCGATTGATCCGGTGGCCCCCAGAATGCTGATCCGCCTCAAAAGGCAACTCCGGGCACATCAAACACATAGGCGACCAGCAGCATGAACAGCGACGCGCCCAGAAGCGCGTCAAACCGATCAAACAGCCCGCCGTGCCCCGGGATCAGGGCAGAACTGTCCTTGACCCCCATCCGCCGTTTCAGCGCGCTTTCCGCGATATCGCCCATCTGGCTGGCAAGGCTGACCACCATCGAGATCAGCACGATCGCCAGACCCGCATTGGTGAAAAGCGTGAACCCCAGCCCAACGACCCCAGCGGCAATCCAGCCTGCGGCGGTCCCGCTCCAGGTCTTTTTGGGGCTGACCTTGGGCCAGAACTTTGGCCCGCCAAAGGTACGGCCCGCCAGATAACCAAAGACGTCTGTGGCCACGACCACAAGCATCAACCACAAAATCCAGGTAAAGCCATAGTCGCTGCGGAACTGCACCAGCCCCCAGCCCGCGACCTGAATGCCAAGCGCAAAGACGAAAAAGGTGATGCGTTCGTGTTTCACCCGCCATGCGCCAAGAATTGGCACCAGAAAGATCAGCAAAAGACCAATTGGTGTGCCCAGCAGCAACCCGGATTGCACCGATGCAACGCCCGCCGCCAGCACAGCACCCTGATTGGGTTTGTCGGCGGCGATCATCATCCAAAGTTCCCAGACCATCACGGCGGTGACAAAAACCACCAGCATCTGGAACCAGACACCACCCAGAATGACGCCGACCGCGCCGACCGCGATCATCGCGGCTGACGAAATCACGCGGGTCTTGAGGTCTTCCCATTTGGCGGGGTTTTGCGGCAGGACGGTCTCCGCGGGGGCCTTGGTCGTGTCCTCTGCCATGGTCAGGCCAGCACGGCCCCAAAGCGGCGCTCGCGACCGCCATAGCCAGATAGCACTTTGCCGAATTCCTCGGCCGAGAAATCGGGCCAGAGCGTGTCGACAAATTCGTATTCCGCATAGGCCGACTGCCACAGCAAGAAGTTCGAAATCCGCGCCTCGCCGCTGGTGCGGATCACCAGATCGGGGTCGGGCAGGACATGTGTATCAAGGAATTTCGACAGTGTTTCGGCATCGACGTCCTTGTGGGTCAACGTGCCTTTCTCAATCTCGTAGGCCAACCGCTGTGCCGCGCGCGTCACCTCATCCCGGCCACCGTAGTTCAGCGCGATGGTCAGATGCACTTTGTCATTGCCGCTTGTGTAAAGCTCCAGATTGTCCATCAGGCTGACCAGCTTGTCATCCAGTTTCATCCGGTCGCCGATGAACCGCACCCGCACGCCTTCGTCAAACAGCGCCTTGGCTTCGCGCTCGATATAGCGCCGGAAAAGGGCCATCAGACCCGCCACTTCGGCTTGGGTCCGTTTCCAGTTCTCGGTCGAAAAGGCAAAGATTGTCAGGTACTTGACGCCTTCATCAGGGCAGGCACGCACGATTTCTCGGACCCGGCGGGCACCGGCGTGGTGACCGAACAACCGGGGCCGCCCGCGCTGCGTGGCCCAACGGCCATTGCCGTCCATGATGATGGCCACGTGGTTCGGGCCAGAGGTGTCGTTTGCGTCCTTGGGCATCAATCGCCCCTTTCCTATCGGTTTGCAGCGGCGTCAGTTCTGCCGCCCATCCAAACATCAGGGCGCCGCAACGGGCGCCCTTTTGGTCGTCTTATACCTGCATAATCTCGGATTGCTTGGTCTCGAGCGTTTCATCAACCGTCTTGATGAATGTATCTGTCAGTTCCTGAACGGCCCCTTCCCAGAACTTCTGATCGTCCTCGGACATGCCGTCGGCCTTGGCCTTTTTGATCTGGTCCATGCCGTCGCGGCGCAGATTGCGGATCGCAACCCGCGCGCCTTCCGCATAATTGCCGGCGACCTTCGTCAGCTCGCGGCGGCGTTCTTCGTTCAGTTCAGGGATCGGCAGCATGATGATCGTGCCGTTTAGCTGCGGATTGATCCCCAGCCCGCTTTCGCGGATCGCCTTTTCGACCTTGCCGACAAGACCTTTATCCCAGACGTTGATCGTGACCATACGGGGTTCTGGCACATTGACCGTTCCCACCTGGTTAATCGGCGTCATCGACCCGTAGGCATCCACCATCACCGGCTCCAGCATCGAACCAGAGGCCCGACCGGTGCGCAATGACGCCAGTTCGGTGCGCAGGTTTGCGATTGCGCCGTCCATCCGACGCTCAAGATCGTCGGTATCAAGAATAAATTCGTCTGCCATGTCGTCTGCTCACTTGGGGGGCATTCGCCCTGCTTTTGCTGGGCTTACTTGAATTACAGGGACTTGTATAGGTCAGGGATACCTGAGCTTTGGCGCATTTTTTGCGCAGTGACCTTGCGGGGACAGTACCCTGCCTGCCCAAATCTCTTGATCTGGCGCAATGCCGCCGACTAGGCTCATCACATACTGCTTTCAGACATTCGCGCTAAAGGAAATCCATTGCCCTGGTACATCAAACCCAACGAATACATCTGCAACGACTGCGGCGTGCACTTCTTCAATCGCGCGAAAAGCCCTGCGACTGAAGGGAGCTATGGATCTTCTCCGGCGTCAATCCACGGTCCGACCGGAGAGCGCACGCGCTGCGCGGATTGTGCCAAGTCGCGCAATCGCCACTTTCTCAGCAAACCGACCGCCCAGCAGATCAAGTTCAACATCACCGTGACCTACCGCATTCATGGACACGGCAGCTATAGCTACCTGAGCGGGGCGACAAAGAAGTCCTTTTTGACCGATACCGCCACCATCATGGAGGCGACAGGCGCGCTGGGTCGGATGGATCACCCCGACTACAAGGGTGGGAAAATTCGCGCACCGGGGCGTTATTCGGGCACCAATCCGGGGTCTGCTGCGCTCAAGGCCTGGGACGAAGACGGCATGGCTTCACACCATGTGCACGTAGGTCGCGGCATTAACAACCGGGTCTATTTCGGCTATAGCCTGTCTTATTATCCCAGCAATCCGGACCAGCTTCAGGGGCTAATGCTTTATATCGGGTCTTAGGCGGGCCTAATCGGTCACGACCGTATAGGTCCCTTCCCCAGCCAGAATTCCGCGGAAACCGCCGGGCTCATCTAGCGAGAAGACGATGATCGGCAGGTGGTTGTCACGGGCCAAAGCAATTGCGCTGGCGTCCATCACGCCCAGATGTTTGGCCAACACCTCGTCATACGTCACCTTGTCGAACCTGACCGCATCGGCGTGTTTGGCGGGGTCCTTGTCATAAACGCCATCGACCTTGGTGCCTTTCAGGATCGCCTGACAGGCCATCTCATTGGCGCGCAGGGTCGCGGCGGTGTCGGTGGTGAAATAGGGGTTGCCGGTACCTGCAGCAAAGATGCATACGCGCTTTTTCTCAAGGTGGCGCACGGCGCGCCTGCGGATATAGGGTTCGGCCACTTCGTTCATCGTGATGGCGCTGATCACCCGCGTGTGAATGCCCAGCCCTTCAAGCGCGGATTGCATTGCCAGCGCGTTCATCACCGTAGCCAACATCCCCATGTAGTCGGCTGTCGTCCGCTCCATCCCCTGCGCGCTGCCCTGAAGCCCGCGAAAGATGTTACCGCCGCCGATGACCATGCAGATCTCGACCCCCATGTCGTGCACCGTCTTGACCTCTTGCGCGATGCGCTCGACCGTGGGCGGGTGCAGCCCGAAACCGGTATCGCCCATCAGGGCCTCACCCGAGATTTTCAACATGACCCGGTTATAGGTGGTGTCTGTTGTTTCGGTCATGCTGGCCCCCGGTGCGTGGTATTTGCGATCCCGCGCAAAATGTCGCAACAAGGGCGCAAGTTCAATGCCACATCCACCCGCCGGGCCATTTCGCGCCGCGCCAACCTTAGGAAAACCGGGTAAGTCCTTGTCTGACATCAAGATATACCCTGACAAACCGGTCCTGATTGCGGGGCCAACGGCCTCTGGCAAGTCCGCTTTGGCGGTGCAGATCGCGCGCATGCAAGGTGGGGTTGTGATCAACGCCGATGCGATGCAGGTGTTTGATGGCTGGCGCGTGCTGACCGCGCGCCCCGATGATGCTGAATGCACCGCCGCCCCGCATGCGCTTTATGGCCATGTGCCGTTTGATCAGGCCTATTCGGTCGGTCACTGGTTGCGCGACGTCGAACCGCTGTTAACCGGTGCCCGCCCGATCATCGTCGGCGGCACCGGGCTATACTTTTCCGCACTGACAGAAGGCTTGGCCGATATTCCGGCCACACCGCCCGATGTCCGGGCACGGGCCGATATGATGCCCTTGCCCACCCTGCTGGCGGATCTTGATCCGGACACAACTGCACGAATCGACACCCGAAACCGGGTGCGTGTCCAACGCGCGTGGGAGGTGATGACCGCCACCGGGCGCAGCCTTGCGGTCTGGCAAGACGCGACGCCGCCACCGCTTCTGCCTTTGTCAGACGCAACACCTATCGTGCTGGACGCGCCCAAGGACTGGCTGACGCCGCGCATCACGCAGCGCTTTGACCAGATGCTTGCCGGTGGCGCATTGGCAGAGGCGCAGGTAATGCTGCCCCGGTGGGACAAAACGCACCCTTCTTCAAAAGCCATTGGCGCGGCAGAATTGATTGCGCATTTGCGGGGCGAGATGACGCTGGATGCCGCCCGCGATGCGGCCATCATTGCCACCCGGCAATATGCCAAGCGGCAACGCACCTGGTTCAACAAGCGGATGCGCGATTGGCACCACATCCACATGCCGTCCACAGAGTTATCCACATGCTTACAGTTCGTTTCCTGAATTCATGATTGTTTTTCGGGCTTTCTCGGGCCAAGTTTGCACAAATCGAACGCCCGGGGACCTATGCAACTTCCGACCGAAAAGACCGCAACAGCGCTTGCGCTCGCGCCGATTGCCCAGAACCCGCAGATGGGACGCTGGCGGACCGAAGCCATGCGCAGCCACGCCTCTCCACGACTGTTGTTTGTGGGCAAGGGACATGGCCGGATCACCGTGGCGGGCCTGACCAGCGGCTATGGCCCCAACAACCTGATCTTTATCCCGGCGCATACGATGTATGGCTTTGACGTTGGGCCCACCGTGTTTGGCCAGATGGTCACGATCCCGGCCGCGATGGCCTCTGAATGGCCGGATGAGCATGTGCATTTGCGCCTGCGCGACGTTGCCGCCCAGAAAGAGCTGATCGGCCTGCTTGACGGGCTGGAGCGTGAGCTGAAATCAGACCGCAGCGCCCACAGCCGTGCGGCGCATTATCATCTGGGCCTGCTGGCGGTTTTCTTTGAACGCCAACTCGATAGCCGGGGTGACGACGGACAAGAGGCGCGCGGCGAAACAAGTGCGGCACGTCTGGTCGCCGCCTACACTGACCTGATTGAACGGGACTACCGTACGGACCGGCGCGTCAATGACTATGCCACCGAATTGGGCGTGACCCCCACCCATCTGACCCGCTGCTGCAAGCAAACCTGCGGAAAGTCGGCCTTGGCGCTTTTGACCGACCGGGTCCATTATGAGGCCTGCATGCTTTTGCGTGAAACGCGCACGCCGGTGCAGCAGATCGCGCTTGATCTGGGGTTTCACTCACCGGCCTATTTCAGCCGCGCCTTTCAGGCGCGCGCCGGACGCACACCGTCCGACTTTCGCAAGCACGGTGCCGCAGCGCAGCGACGCTAATCGAAACGGCGATGTCGTTTTTGACCATTCGGACAAATGTCGTTTTTACCCCGGTAATCCGTCGCAAATGTGAACTGATTGACCGAATGTGTGCATTGACCTGCGGCTGAAAACATTGCCCAATTGCGACATTGGGATACTGCCGCTTGTCGCTTTGCGACACGTGTGCCGCTCTGGTGACCGTCAGGTTGCCGGGGTCTCAACAAAAAAATGTGTCACAGGGAGAAAAGTATGACGCACCACACCAACCTTTCGGTCCATCCGGCCGCCTTGCAGTATGCAGAGGATGAAAAGGCGGGCAAACTCAGCCGCCGCGAATTCCTCAGCCGTACCACGGCGCTGGGTCTGACCTCGGCCGCGGCCTATGGTCTTTTGGGCCTGAACGCGCCTGCCAAAGCCGCCGCGCACGCCCAGCAGGGCGGCACGATGCGGATGCAGATGGAAGTTCGCGCGCTGAAAGAGCCGCGCGCTTATGACTGGACGCAAATTGCCTTCTTCACCGCTGGCTGGCTGGAATATCTCGTTGAGTACAACTCCGATGGTTCGTTCGAGCCGATGCTTCTGGAAAGCTGGGAAGTCAACGATGACGCCACCTCTTACACGCTGAACGTCCGCAAGGGTGTGAAGTGGAACAACGGTGACGACTTCACCGCCGAAGACGTGGCACGCAACATCATTGGTTGGGCCGACAAGGCCGTTGAAGGCAACTCCATGGCCGGTCGTTTCGCGATCCTGATCGACCCCGAGACCGAAAAAGCCATCGACGGTGCGGTCGAAGTTGTGGACAGCCACACCGTGCGCCTGAACCTGCCGGGTTCGGACATCACGCTGATCGCTGGCATGGCAGACTATCCTGCCGCCATCACGCATAGCAGCCACACGCCCGAGACGATGCTCGAGAATCCGATCGGCACCGGCTACATGAAGCCTGAAAGCCTCGAAGTGGGTGTCAAAGGCGTCATCGTGCGGAACGAAGATCACGACTGGTGGGGCTACGCCGCTGGCAAAGGTGGCTATCTCGACCGGATCGAATACATCGACTATGGCACCGATCCCTCTGCTTGGGTCGCCGCTGCTGCCGCTGATGAGGTCGACATGACCTATGAAACAGTGGGTGACTTCGTCGACGTCTTCGAAGGCATCGGCTGGGAACGTTCGGAAGTGGCCTCTGCTGCGACCATCGTGATCCGTCCCAACCAGGTGGCCGAAGTGGACGGCATGAAGCCTTACGCGGACAAGCGTGTCCGTCAGGCGATTGCCATGGCCGTTGATCCGGCTGTCTGCCTCGAGCTGGGCTATTCCAACCGTGGTGCGCCTGCACGTAACCAGCACGTGGGCCCGATGCACCCTGCCTGGGCTGACGTGCCCGGCATGAAGGTCGATCCCGAAGCCGCGCTGGCCCTGCTGACCGAAGCAGGCATGGCCGACTTCGAGATGGAAATCACCTCCATCGACGACGACTGGCGCAAGAACACCACCGATGCGGTGGCCGCGCAGCTGCGTGACGCAGGTTTCAAGGTCAAGCGGACGATCATTCCGGGCTCGACCTTCTGGAACGACTGGACCAAGTACCCGTTCTCTTCCACGAACTGGAACCACCGTCCGCTCGACACCCAGATCCTGGGTCTGGCCTATCGCTCTGGCGAGGCATGGAACGAGGCAGGCTTTGCCAATGCCGAGTTTGACGCCCTGCTGGCCGAAGCCAACTCTATCGCGGATTCGGATGCACGCCGCGAGGTGATGGCCAAGCTGCAAGGGATCATGACCGACGAAGGCGTGACACTGCAGCCTTACTGGCGCACGGTTTACCGTCACGCAAAGCCGGGATTTGTCGGCTGGGATATGCACATCGCGTATCTGCCGCAGATCTACAAGATCGGCGTCGCAGCCTAAACCAACAATCAGGGCCGCACCGCACACCGGTGCGGCCCTTTTTGACTGTAGCCGACGTCACGCGGGATCCACCTGCGGACACACCTGATAGGCCGGGCAACGACCCTGCCGCAGACCAACAGGGGTCTTTATGGGACTGTTCATCTTACGTCGCCTCGGGGTCATGATCCTGACGGCGCTGTGCCTGACATTTATCGTTTTCTGGCTCACCAACCTTTACCCGAACCTTGAGAAGCTGGCCAAAACCCAAGGCAACTTCCGCATGTCGGACGAGGCCGTGACCAGTTATCTCACCAACCGCGGCTATACGCAGGCCCTGCCGGTCAAATACGGCCAATGGCTTGGCGTGCTGCCCGGGTACGAGATCGAAGGCAGCGATGGAGAGGTCCGGCGCCGCTGTGAAGACGGCAAGACTTTCTGCGGCATCTTGCAGGGCGACTGGGGCTTTTCCACGGTGTTCAAGGATGACGTCAGCAAAATCGTCGGCACACGACTGGGATTAACAGGCAAACTCATGTTCTGGGTCATGGTGGTCATGGTGCCGGGCGCGCTGATTATCGGGGTGCTGGCCGGGATGCGCGAAGGCTCTGGCACAGACCGCAGCCTATCGACCGTCTCAATCGTTTCGACCGCTACGCCGGAATATGTCTCGGGCGTGATCCTGATTGCGGCCTTTGCGACCAAGGCCTTTATCGATTGGGAAAGTATACCGTTCAAAGGCACGGCCACCTCGGCCGCCGACAATGTGACCTTTGAAAACTTCTTTCTGCCCACCATCACCATCGCGCTTTACGGCATGGGCTATATCGCCCGGATGACACGCGCCTCCATGACCGAGGTCATGACCGCCCAATACATCCGCACCGCGCGTCTGAAAGGCGTCAGCTTTCCAAAAATCGTCCTGCGCCACGCGCTGCGGAACGCGCTGATCGCCCCCTTTACGGTGATAATGCTGCAGTTCCCCTGGCTCCTGAACGGCGTCGTCATCGTCGAGACGCTTTTCAACTACAAGGGCTTTGGCTGGACGCTGGTGCAAGCGGCAGGCAACAACGACATCGAACTTTTGCTCGGCGTCTCAATCGTATCCGTCTTCGTGGTCCTGGTGACACAGCTGATATCCGACATCGGCTATGTCTTCCTGAACCCACGCATTCGCATTTCATAAAGGAGGCTGATCATGGAACCGCTTACCTGGACCGGATCGCTTGGCGCCATCCTGAACCCCCTCTTCTCGATCAGCGTGGTGCTTCTGGCCTGCTCTGTTGTGATCCAAATCGTGCTCAGCTTCTTCGCCCCGGCGATGACGCTGCAATCCAACCCGGACGGCACGCTGGTCAAACGCGGCGGCGCGCTTGGCCTGTTCGAGCAGACGACAAAACTCTTCTTCTTTGCCGCCCTCGCCACTGTGGTGCTCTACATTCTCGGCGGTGTCATCATGCCCTACGGCAGTGCAGGCATCATCGGGGCGATGTCAAAACAGTTCGCGCCGGTCTGGATCGCATTGTTCCTGACTTTCCTTGCGTCGATCATGTTCAAGCGGCGTCTTGGCCTTTATGGCAAGCTTTTCGACAGCATCATCGGCATGATCGGCTTTGGCCTTGTGATGTTCTGGGTCTTCACCGCGGTCTTTGCGGGTCTCTTTGATCTGATCGCCACGCATGATCCGCTGACGCAAATCTCGGGGTTGAAGAACAAACTCCCTGGTGTCGCACTGCCCGAAGGCAGCGAAGAGATGAACCCCCATTACCTCTTGGGCGGTGACAACCTCGCACGCGATATCTTCAGCCGCATGGTCTATGGCTCAACCATCGTGATCGCGATTGCGCCAATGGCGACGGTCTTTGCCTTTATGGTCGGGATCACGCTGGGCCTGCCTGCGGGGTTCTATGGCGGTCGGCTTGATACGCTGCTGTCGTTCCTCGCCAACCTGATCCTCGCCTTCCCCGTGATCCTGCTGTTTTACCTGCTGGTTACACCGGAAATCGTTGAAACGGGCATTCCGTCCTATATGGCGGCGTTCCTCTTTGTGTTCCCAATCGTGTTCTTTGGCGTGCTGTTGAACTCGCGGTTCTATACGCAACCCTCCAAGCGGAACCCGATGCTGATCCTCGTGCTTGGTGGGCTTTCATGGCTTTACCTGTCGATGATCTCTCAGGCCGGAACCAAGCTGAACTTCCTGCCCCCCGCCGTAGACCTCTTTGATATCGCGCCGGGTATTCTGGTGGTGTTCGTCTCGGTGGTCTTCGTGAACTCGCCCACCGTGTTCCGGATCGTGCGGGGCCTCGCCCTTGACCTGCGGACCCGCGACTATGTCGCCGCCGCCCAGACCCGGGGTGAAGGCGCGTGGTACATCATGCTGTGGGAAATCCTGCCCAACGCGCGCGGCCCGCTCATCGTCGATTTCTGTCTGCGCATTGGCTACACGACGATCCTTCTAGGGACCTTGGGCTTCTTCGGCCTTGGCCTGCCGCCGGAAAGCCCGGACTGGGGTTCGACCATCAACGAGGGCCGCAAGCTCTTGCTGATCTTCGTCCACCCACCGCTGCCACCGGCGATTGCGCTCTTGTCGCTTGTGCTGGGTCTGAACCTGCTGGCCGATGGCCTGCGTGAAGAAAGCTTGAAGGATTAATCTGATGGAAAACGAAAACTACGACGGTCCCATCCTTGAGATCGACAAGCTCTCTATCTCGTTTTTCACGCGTCTGCGTGAAATCCCAGCGGTGATGGACTTTTCAGCCAAGATCATGCCCGGCGAAGCGCTGGGTGTGGTCGGCGAGTCCGGTTGCGGCAAATCCACCGTCGCTCTGGGGGTCATGCAGGATCTTGGCGTGAACGGCCGTATCGTTGGCGGCTCGATCAAGTTCAAGGGCGAAGAGATGAACACCATGACGCCAGAGCGTCTGCGTGACATCCGTGGCAGCCAGATTGCCATGATTTATCAAGAGCCTATGGCCTCGCTCAACCCAGCCATGCGGATCGGCAAACAGCTTGCCGAGGTGCCGATGATCCATGAAGGCATCTCTGAGGAAGAGGCGATGGCCCGCGCGCTGGAAGTCGTCACCGACGTGAAACTGCCCGACCCGCAGCGGATGCTGAAATCCTTCCCACACCAGCTTTCAGGCGGCCAGCAACAGCGGATCGTCATCGCCATGGCGCTGATGTCAAAGCCGTCCCTGCTGATCCTGGACGAACCGACCACAGCGCTTGATGTGACGGTTGAAGCCGCGGTCGTTGAACTGGTCAAGGACCTGGGCAAAAAGTACGGCACCTCGATGCTGTTCATCAGTCACAACCTGGGCCTTGTCCTGGAAACCTGTGACCGGATCTGTGTGATGTACTCTGGCGAAGCGGTCGAGCGTGGCTCTATCGAAGACGTCTTTGACGAGATGCAGCACCCCTATACACAGGCCCTCTTCCGCTCAATCCCGCTGCCGGGTGCTGACAAAAATGCCCGTCCTCTGATCGCCATTCCCGGCAACTTCCCCCTGCCCCACGAACGCCCCGACGGCTGTAACTTTGGCCCACGCTGCGATTATTTCGAGGCAGGTCGCTGCGACAGTCAGGTGATCCCGATGGAAAAAGTGTCTGGCAATGACCGGCACGAATCCCGCTGCCTGAGGTTCAAGGAAATCGACTGGGACGCCCCGCCAGAAGTGGGCGAGACCAAGGAAAAGGCCCCGCCCGGTCAGGTGGTCCTGAAGATGGACAACCTCAAGAAATACTACGAAGTCGCGGCCAACGCACTTTTTGGTGGCGGCGACAAGAAGGTCGTCAAAGCCAATGAAACCCTGTCGTTTGAGGCCCGCGAAAGCGAAACGCTCGCCATTGTGGGCGAATCCGGCTGCGGCAAATCCACCTTTGCCAAGGTGCTGATGGGTCTTGAAACCGCGACCGAAGGGGAAATCCTGCTGGATAACAAATCCATCGGCAACACCGCCATCGAGGAGCGCGACACCAAAACGGTGGCCGACGTTCAGATGGTGTTCCAGAACCCCTTTGACACGCTCAACCCCTCCATGACCGTGGGGCGGCAGATCATGCGCGCGCTGGAAATCTTCAAGGTTGGCAATAACGACGCCGAACGCCGCCAGCGGATGCTGGAACTGCTCGACCTCGTAAAGCTGCCGCGCGCCTTTGCCGACCGGATGCCGCGTCAGCTCTCGGGCGGACAGAAGCAACGCGTCGGGATTGCCCGCGCCTTCGCCGGTGACGCCCGGATCGTGGTGGCCGACGAACCCGTCTCGGCGCTTGACGTCTCGGTGCAGGCCGCCGTGACCGACCTTTTGATGGAAATCCAGCGCGAGCATAAAACCACGCTGCTGTTCATCAGCCACGACCTCTCCATTGTACGTTATCTCTCGGATCGGGTCATGGTGATGTATCTGGGTCATGTGGTCGAACTGGGCTCAACCGATCAGGTCTTCGCCCCGCCTTATCACCCCTATACAGAGGCGCTCTTGTCCGCCGTGCCCATTGCCGACACCTCGGTGAAGAAAAAGCACATCGTGCTCGAAGGCGACATCCCCTCGGCCATGAATCCACCCACCGGATGCCCGTTCCAGACCCGCTGCCGCTGGAAGGAAAAGGTGCCCGGCGGATTGTGCGAAAAAGACGTGCCGGTGACCCGCGCCCTTGCGGACGGGCACCAGATCAAATGCCACCTGACGGACGAACAATTGGCCGAGATGGAGCCGGTGATCGAGATTGCAGCCGAATAGCTGCTTTCTTTTGAATGAAAATATGCCCGCCGGAGGCTTGGTTTCCCCTGTTTCGGGGGAAGCCAATCACCCGCCCCAGATGATCCGCACGTAGTTCTGCGTTTCCTTGTAGGGTGGGATACCGTTGTAACGTTCCACCGCGCCGGGGCCTGCGTTATACGCGGCCAGCGCATGCGGCCAATTGCCGAATTTGCGGTATTGCGTCGCCAGATAACGCGCGCCACCTTCCAGGTTTTGCTGCACATTATAAGGGTCAACACCAAGCGCACGTGCCGTCTGCGGCATCAGCTGTGCCAGCCCAAGCGCCCCCTTGTGCGACCGCGCATTGGGATTCCAGCCACTTTCCTGCTGCACCAGCCGAAAGAACAAATCCTCTGGCACGCCATGTTGCCGCGCGGCGGCACGGGCCATCGCCAGATAGGGGCCATTGTAGCGCCCGTTATAGGTCGGGACAGACCCCGGCGCGCCGGGCACCACGACCTTGGGCGGCTGCAGCCGCACCGAATTGCTGTATTGCTGGGCGGCGCGGTTATCCAGCACCGATAGCTGGCTGGCAAAAAGCGCGGTGCGCGACCGTGTTGATGTTCGCTCTTGTGCTTCGGCAATCGCCGCCGACACCAGCACCGCACTCAGTGCAATCCCACTCAAACGTCGCATGAACTCTTCCCCACAGACCGCCGCTTGGCCAACTTAACCATTTTTTGCCAAGAAACCAGTCCAGCCCGGCGTTAGACCTCTGTTAACTATGAAGCGTCAAACGTAAGATCGCCAAAACGCAGAATCGAAGGGGGTCCCGGATGGCCGGATCAGTCAACAAAGTCATACTTATCGGCAATTTGGGCGCAGACCCCGAGGTGCGCACGTTCCAGAACGGCGGCAAGGTCTGCAATCTGCGGATCGCGACCTCTGAGACATGGAAAGACCGCAATACGGGCGAGCGTAAGGAACGCACGGAATGGCACTCGGTCGCCATTTTTCAGGAAGGTCTGGTCAGCGTCGCCGAACGTTTCCTCAAGAAAGGCTCCAAGGTCTATATCGAGGGAAAATTGCAGACCCGCAAATGGCAGGATCAATCGGGTCAGGACCGCTATTCAACCGAAGTGGTGCTGCAGGGATATGGCGGCACGCTGACCATGCTTGACGGTCGCGATGGCGGCGGCGGCGGTGGTGGTGGCGGCTATGGCGGCGACGGCGGCGGCTACGCGGGCGGTGGCGGCGGCTATTCCGGTGGCGGATCTTCCGGCGGCGGTGGCGGCGGTGGTCGCGACCTTGACGACGAAATTCCGTTCTGAACCCTACACAACCCCGGCCATTCGCGCCGGGGTTTCTTTTGGCGGGTGGCAGATCCTGTCACAGGATCTGACCCAAATTCTTTTCAAGAATTTGGCACCGCCGCACGTGCAGCGAGTGCGTCGTTCAACACACTGGTCACCACATCCCGTGGCACGTCAGAGGTCACAAATGCCGCACCAATCCCGCGCGCCATGATGAAACGCAGGGTGCCATCCACGACCTTCTTGTCCTGTCCCATCAGGTCCAGCAAGGCGGCCGCATCGGGCAGATCACCCGGAATATCGACCAGATCCTTTTTCATCCCCATTTCGGCCAGATGTGCGCGTACGCGGCTGGGGTCCTCTTGCGCGCAAAGCCCCATCCGGGCCGACGTCTCAAACGCGAGCGCGCAACCAATCGCCACGCCCTCACCGTGCAGCAGCCGGTCGGAATACCCTGTCGCGGCCTCCAGCGCATGGCAGAAGGTATGGCCAAGGTTCAACAGCGCGCGGTCGCCCTGTTCTGTCTCATCGCGCGCGACAATCTCGGCCTTCATCTGGCAGGATCGGGTGACGGCATGGATACGCACATCCATATCGTCGGCCATTCGGGGTGCATTCACCTCCAACCATTCAAAGAAACCCGCATCCCCCAGCATCCCGTATTTGACCACCTCGCCATAGCCCGCCAGAAAATCGCGGCGTTGCAATGTGTCCAACAGCGCGGTGTCGCACAACACCAGCGATGGCTGATGAAAGGCCCCGATCAGGTTCTTGCCGTGGGGCGCGTTGATGCCGGTCTTGCCGCCGACAGAGCTGTCGACCTGCGCCAACAAGGTCGTGGGAATTTGCACAAACCGCACCCCGCGCCGCAGGATCGCTGCGGCAAAGCCAGCCAGATCGCCGATCACACCGCCACCCAGGGCCACAACAATATCGCCGCGTTCAACCTTTTGATCCAAAAGCCATTCAACACTGCGTTCCAGATGCGGCCAGCTTTTGGTGGCCTCGCCCGCTGGCAGCGCCAGCGCCTCCGATGTAAGCCCCGCCGCACCAAGGCTGTCCTGCAACGCCCGCAGATGCAGCCCTGCCACGGTTTCATCCGTCAGAATCGCCACATGTTTGCGCCCACCCATCGCGGCGATGCGTGGTCCGGCCTCTGCCAGCACGCCCGCGCCGACGCGGATATCATAGACGCGCCCGGGCAGATCAACGGTCACGGTCTCGGTCATGTCGGGGTCTCCAGAATATCGGGGTGGTCTTGCAGCAGTTCGATCAGTGATTGCGTTGTCTGTTCAATCGAATTGCGCGGCCGAACCGATAACGTCAGCCCGGCCTTCGCATAGATTGGCGTGCGCTCCTTAAAAAGCGTAGTCAACGTCGCAAGCGGATCAGGCGTGCGCAGCAAGGGGCGCGTGTCTTTGTGGCGCACCCGTTCCCACAGCAATTGCAGCGGCGCATCAAGCCAGACAGACACACCCGCCTGCGCGATGATCTCGCGGTTGCGTGCGGCCAGAAACGCGCCGCCGCCGGTCGACAGCACCGCAGGCGGCCCATCAAGCAACCGCTGGATAACCTCGGTTTCGCGGCGGCGAAAAAAGGCCTCTCCGTCGCGGGCGAAAATCTCTGCGATGGTCTCTTGGGCGGCCTCTTCAATCGCGGCATCGCTGTCCTGAAACGGCACCTGCAGGCGTGCGGACAAGGCCCGCCCGATGGCTGACTTACCCGACCCCATCATGCCAACCAGCACAATCGTGCGCTTTAACCGCAAACCATGCCCCTTCGTGCCGCATCTGGCGCAAGACTTGGGCCAAAACATAGGCCGCGCGCCGCTTAGTTTCATTTTCTGCCCTTCAATGGCGTGATCTTGCGCAAAAGGCCATATATAACCGGTATCAAACGGTCGTAAGACCAACAGAACAGGCAGATTTGGGGCAATCATGATGTGGCGTCTGACCAAGGCGATCTTCTTTCTGGGGCTACTGGCCGCGCTGGCTCTGGTCGCCTATGCTTATGCGGGGCCTGTGTTTTTTCCTGCAGACTTCGCAGCCCCAAGTGTGGAGAACCGCGTGCCGGTGATATTGGAAACGAATGAGTGATGGCCCTGCGTGGGACAGCTGTTGCGGTATGGCTTTTTGCCTTGCCTGCCTCTGCGCAGGACGATGCCCCGCTGTCCGCGATTGACTGGCTTTCACAATCGGTCGAGGCAGCAGCCCCCGTCTCCCTGCCGCCACGCTTGGCGGACGAACCACCTGTCGCCACCTCAGCCGCGCCTCCTGATGTTACTGTCAGCTCACTCGACAGCCCCTCGCCTGATCCGGTGGGGCTTTTGTCATCGGGCACCACCGGCCTGCCGCGCAACCTGTGGTCTGCCAGCAGCGAGGCGACGCTGGTCACCTTGGTCCGCGCCGAGGGCATGCCTTCCCTGCCCGCGCTACAGGACTTTCTGACCGTGCTGATGCTGGCAGAGGCTGATCCGCCATTGGGTGCCGGGCCTGATGGCGCGCTTTTTCTGGCGCGGGTGGACAAGTTGCTGGACCTTGGCGCGTTGCAACAGGCACAGGCGCTGCTGGAAGAGGCAAAGGCCGACACGCCGCAGATGTTCCGCCGCTGGTTTGACGTGGCCCTTTTAACCGGAACAGAGGCCGCCGCCTGCCGCACCATGCAAGCGCGCCCTGCCGTCGCGCCCACTGCGGCTGCACGGATTTTCTGCCTTGCCCGATCGGGTGACTGGTCCGCCGCTGCGCTGACGCTCAACACCAACCGGGTGCTGGGTGACATCACCGACGAAGAGGAGGCATTGCTGTCGCGCTTTCTGGACCCCGATCTTTACGAGGACGAACCGCCACTTGCTGCCCCGTCCCGCGTCAGCCCTCTGGTCTTTCGGATGCGCGAGGCAATCGGTCAGGCGCTGACCACACCCAACCTGCCGCTGGCCTTTGCGCATGCCGATCTGCGCAACACCACCGGGTGGAAAGCGCAGCTTGAAGCGGCCGAAAGACTGGCCCGTGCTGGCGCGCTTCCGGCCAACACGCTGCACGCCCTTTATACGTCGCGCACGCCGTCAGCCTCTGGCGGGATCTGGGACAGGGTCGACGCGGTGCAGCGCTTTGATGTCGCGATCCAGGCGGGCGATCCGAGCGCCGTGGCCAGCGCCCTGCCCGGCGCGTGGGCCGCCGCGCAAGAGATCAGGGCCGAAGTGCCCTTTGCCCAGCTTTACGCCGCCGATCTGGCCCGCCTGCCCCTGACGGGCCGCGCGGCAGAGGTTGCGGTATTGGTCGGCCTTTTGTCGCCAGAATATGAAACCGTAGCCCGCGCCGCGCGTGGTGGTGACCCGTTTCTCCTGGCGCTGGCGCAGGGCGAACCGGGCAATGCCCCGGCACGGGACGAACGGGCGCGCGCTGTCCAAGCAGGCTTTGCCGGGGCACCCCCGCCCGCCCGGTTGAACCAAATGGCGCAGGATGGCCAGTTGGGCGAGGCCCTGTTGCGCTCTATCGCGGTCTTTAACACCGGTGTGGCGGGCGACACCTCTGCCCTGACAGATGCGCTCAGTTTCTTTCGCGCGGTCGGGCTCGAGGATCTGGCCCGCCGGGCCGCGTTGCAGCTCTTGATTTTGGATCGCCCGACATGAGCGTCGCAGACCGCCCCATGGCCCATTGGGTGCAGGCCTTCCTAGAGGCGCAGGCGGCAGAGCTGGACGCCGCCACCAACACGCAATTGGCCTATGCCCGTGACTTAACGATCTTTGCCGATTGGCTGACCCCCAAGGGGCTGCATTTTGCCACGCTGACGCAAGACGATGTTGAGGGGTTCCTGATCGCGGCAGAGGCAGAGGGGCTGTCCGCCGCAACCCGGGCCCGCAGGTTGTCCGCAATCAAACAGCTTTTCCGCTTCGCCTTTGAAGAAGGCTGGCGTGAAAGCAACCCAGCAATCCAGATCAAGGGGCCGGGCAAATCCAAGGCGCTGCCAAAGATTTTGTCCGAAGATGAAGTCGCCCGGCTTTTGAAAGCGGCCCGTGCCCCCGGCAAGGGTGCAGCCCGCGATACATGCCTGATGGAACTGCTCTACGCCACGGGCATGCGCGTGACAGAACTTGTCACTTTGCCTTTATCGGCGGTGCGGGGTGATCCGCGCATGCTGCTGATCAAAGGCAAAGGCGGCAAGGAACGCATGGTGCCCCTGTCCCCCCCCGCCCGTGCCGCCATGGCGGACTACCTTGCGATCCGCGATGCGGAAGAGGACGCCGCCCGCACAGCAGGCAAGCGCGCCTCGCCTTACCTTTTTGCCTCGCGCGGGAAAGCCGGGCATCTGACGCGGCAGCGTTTCTTCACCCTGATCAAGGATATCGCGGTCCGCGCCGGGGTCTCACCCGACAAGGTGACGCCGCACACGCTGCGCCATGCCTTTGCCACCCATCTGTTGGCCCATGGGGCCGACCTGCGCGCGATCCAGACCATGCTGGGCCATGCCGATGTCGCCACGACCGAGATCTACACGCACGTTCTCGATGAACGTCTGACCGAACTGGTGATGCAGCATCACCCGCTTGCGAAAGCGGACCCCGACCCTTGAAGCGTGGCGGCTGAAACCCCATAACCCTTGCAGTTGAGATTGAAGGACCACGATGGAACCCTCCCTTTTTGATGCCGCCTTCTGGGTCACCGCAGGCGCCATCGCTGTGCTGCTCGTGCTGTCGGGCTTTTTCTCGGGCTCGGAAACGGCGCTGACGGCGGCTTCGCGCGGCAAGCTTCGCGCCAATGCGGATAAGGGGGATAAGCGCGCACAACGGGCGCTGGATATTACCGATGATAGCGAACGGCTGATCGGCTCGGTCCTGCTTGGCAACAATGTCGTTAACATCCTGGCTACCTCGCTCGCCACTGCGCTATTGACCAAGGTTTTCGGCCAGAACGGTGTGGCGGCGGCAACGCTGATCATGACCTTGCTTGTGCTGATCTTTGCCGAGGTGCTGCCCAAAACCTATGCGATCACCAATCCTGAAAGCGTGGCCTCGCGGGTGGCACGGCCCATTGGCATGGTGGTTTTCATCTTTGCCCCCATCGTCGGCGTGGTGCGCTGGCTGGTACGTGGGGTTCTGTTTGTCTTTGGTGTGCGCACCGATCCTGACAGCCAGATCCTTGCAGTGCGCGAAGAGATTGCCGGGGCTCTGCAACTTGGCCATTCCGAAGGCATCGTGGAAAAAGAAGACCGCGACCGTATCCTTGGCGCGCTTGATCTGAACGAACGCGCGGTGGAAGAAATCATGCTGCACCGTTCGGGCATTGAGATGATTGATGCGGGGCTTCCGACCGCAGAAATCCTGCGGCTTTGCCTTGAAAGCAATCACACCCGGCTGCCGCTGTACCGCGATGACCCTGAAAACATCGTGGGCATCCTGCATGCCAAGGAACTGCTGCGCGCCACCCAGCGCATGATGACTGATGGGGTGATGACAGCCGCCGAGTTGGACGCCTTCAACATCCTTGATGTGGCGATGGAACCCTATTTCGTGCCCGAAACCACCACGCTTGATGACCAGATGCGTCAATTTCTGCGGCGCAAGACCCACTTTGCGCTCGTCGTTGACGAATACGGAACCTTGCAAGGCCTGATCACGCTCGAAGATATCCTCGAGGAAATCGTGGGCGAGATCGCGGACGAATTCGACATTGACGAGGACGTGCAGATCGCCAGCACCGAGGATGGCGCCTATCTTGTTGATGGCTCAATGACGATCCGCGACCTCAACCGCGCGCATGACTGGGCGCTGCCCGATGAAGAGGCGAACACAATCGCCGGGCTCGTCATCCACGAGGCGCAGATGATCCCGCTCGAAGGTCAGGTGTTTTCCTTTTATGGATTCCGGTTCGAAGTGGTCGAGAAGGATGAAAACCGCCTCGCGATCCTCAAGATCAGGCAGCTTTAATCACCTGTCTCGGCAGCCGTTGATCCGGTGGCATCCGCCTCAAGTGCTGCGACCACGTCCAGAAACTTGTCCACCGGCACCGGCCGCGACATGAAATAGCCCTGCGCCTGTTCGCAATTCTGCGCGGCCAGCCATGCCCTTTGGGCGTTGGTTTCGATCCCTTCCGCCACCGCCGTCGCGCCGATTTGGCGCGCTAATGTCAGGATCAGGCTGATAACTGGGCCCGATTCCGGCAGTTGGTCGACAAAGGATCGGTCGATCTTGAGGCATTTCAACGGAAAGCGTGAAATATAGGACAGGTTTGAATACCCGGTGCCGAAATCGTCAATCGCGATGCGGTACCCCATTTTGGTGATCGTCTGCAGTTTTTTGGCAATCAGGTTGTGATCCCCGGTCAGCACACTTTCGGTGATCTCCAATTCGATCTTGCCACGCGGAAATCCCGGACCGTTGGCCAGTGTGTGCAGCGTGCGCAACAGATGCTTGTCGGCAAACTGACGTGGCGAAATGTTCAGCGACACCTCAAAATCATGGCCCGCATTGTGCCATTCGACGGCCTGCGCGCAGCCCATTTCTAACACTTGTCGGCCCAAATCCTCGATCATGCCGGTTTCTTCGCAGATCGGAATGAAGGTGTCTGGCGGTACCAGCCCGCGGGTTGGATGTTGCCAGCGGACCAACCCCTCGACCGACACGACACGACCCGAGCGCAGATCGACACGGGGCTGATAGAACAGCACGAATTCCCGCCGCGCGAGCGCGATCTTCAGTTCTTCTTCCAGCAGGTTGCGCTCATGCGCAACGCGGCCCATTTCCTCATTGAAATGCGTGGCGCGGTTTCGCCCCCCCTGTTTTGAGGCATAAAGCGCGATATCAGCGCGGCGCATGGCATCGGTAAAATCCGCCTCACCGGGCGTGAACGACACGACGCCCATGCTGACCGTCACATTGATCCGGGTTGCGTCATGAAAAACCGGCTTTGAGATGACATCCTGCAGCGCCCTGATCTGCCTGTTGATCTGATCGGCGTCGCTCATGTTTTCCAGCAGCACGACAAATTCGTCACCGCCTAGCCGCGTGATCAGGTCGCAATTCCGAATGGTGCCGCGTGCACGGGTCGTGATCTGCCGCAACACGGTATCGCCGACCTCATGACCATATCGGTCGTTGATCTGCTTGAACCGGTCAACGTCGAAAAAGATGATCGCGCACTCCGGCGGGTCGCCCTGCCCGGCCAGATACGACAGGTGGCTTTGCAGATAAGACCGGTTGTAGCACCCTGTCAAAAGGTCACGATCCGCCAAATACCGGGCCTTGTCGCGCGCCACTTTCAGCTCGCTCACGTCAATTGCGGTCACAAGGATCGCTGGATCCCCTGTCGCCGCATCCGAACAGGCCTTTGCAGATACATCGAACCAGCGCCGGCCATTGGCAGTCTCAACTTCGGTGACCAATCGATGTTCACCCGTCGCAGAGAGGGCAATCAGCAGATCCGAGTAATCTGCCATCTCGACAAAAAGACTGCGGAAATTTCGCCCGCCGTCCGGCAAGGCATTGCGCGCGGCGGGGTTCATGTAAAGTGCAGGACCGGTCTTGCCGACCAGCATAATCATCACGTCGGTGTGCAACAGCGCTTCGGCGCTGCGCAGATTTTGCGGCTCATCCTGCGACGCGCCAACCGCCTCGCACAGCATGGCCATGCGTCCATCGGGCAGCACGTAGCCCGAAAAGATCACCATCACATTCTGCGGTTTGCCATTAGGGTAAAGCGTCCACATTTCGGTGAAAGTGGCGTCACTCTCAATGAAATCGCTTTGATATTGCTTCAGCCGTTTGGCGACGGTCGACGACATCCCGTCGCTCATGTCCCGGTCGCACAATTCTTCTTCTGAACCGGCCTGCCACAGATTGCAGGCTGCTGCATTTGCATAGCAAACAGACGAGTGGTCGATATCAAAGACCCAGACAGCCACCTGCAAACGCCGGACGACGTCAAAAGCATCACGATCCGGATCAAGCGGATCGTAGATGTCATCCTGCCGATGCTGGAGAGATGCGATCTTCATATGTTTCATTCACGCCGGGATTTGCACCCGCCTATCTTCTGTCTTAGGCCGCATGGGCCCGGTCTTGCCCCAAAAGCGCGAGCGGCTGAAAATCCGGTGTGCGCGTCACAGCGCCGATCCAATCCGCGATGGCGGGGTAATCCGACAGCGTCAGCCCCGCCTCTTCCAGCACGTGCACATAGCCAAAAAGCGCGATGTCGGCGATGGAATACCCCTGTTCCAACATGAATGTGCGTCCCTCAAGATGCGCGTTCAGACGGTCCAGACCCGGCTTTGCAGCGGCCTGCCAGGCGGCAATATCCTTGGCGCGGTTGTCACGTTCTTGCGGCAGAATTGTCGTGAAGAAACGCGCGGGCGAGATAAATGGTTCCAGTTTGGATTGCTCAAAGAACATCCACTGTAACGCCTCGGCGCGGCTTTCCGCGTCGCGCGGCATCAAATCACTTCCCTCAGCAAGGTACCATAACATCGCGTTACTTTCCCCAAGCCCGACACCACCCGGCGTCGCAAGATACGGAACAACCCCCAGCGGGTTGATCTTCAAAAACGCAGGAGACTTCTGCTCTCCCTTCAACACATCAATCAACTTCATTTCAAAATCGCGGTGAAGCTGATGCATCGCCAACCATGGCTTCATGCAATTTCCCGAGCCCAAACAGGCAAACAACGTCAGCATCGGAACATCCCTCTTAAAACAGATCAGATATCTCGATACGGCCACACGATTAAGACGAGCCTAATCAAATCCAGTTTTTCGCGGCTGCCCGAAGCGGTTGATTGGCGCATTTGAGCACCCAAACACATACCGCCTAAGTCTTGGGCTGGAATGGTTGCGACTTCGCCCGATGGTACAATTTTTGATCGTTTGGTTAATCAACCTTTACGATTTTGGCACGTCTGCGTTGAAATTTTGTTTCAGACCTCCATTTCCTCTCCAGAGTTAACATTTCTTTAAGGTTATTGGTTAATAATTCGTTAACTTTTATTAACAAAATGGTGGGGACCATAATGATTGAACGTCACGAATTCCTTTCGGACAGCTATGTCTTTGCACAACCTATAGCTGAGCAGATCTGGAAGGCAAAGTACCAGTACAAGACGGCAAAGGGCCCTGTCGATCATGTGCTTTCGGATACATTTCACCGGGTTTCAAGGGCTTTGACGGTCCATGAAGCCCCACAAGACCGCGAACGGGTCGCTGCGGAATTCCATCATGCGATGCAGGATTTCCGCCTGATCCCGGCCGGGCGTATTCTTGCTGGTTGTGGAACGGCGCGCGATGTGACGCTGTCCAATACCTTCGTGATGCGCACGATCCCTGATTCGGTCGACGGCATCATGGACACCATCAAGGACGCGGCCAAAACCATGCAGATGGGTGGCGGGCTTGGTTTCGACTTTTCCACACTGCGTCCAAAGGGATGGGTCGTCCAAGGGCTCGACTGCCCTGCCGCCGGTCCGTTGGCCGCGATGGATATCTGCGACAGCGTCTGCAAAATGCTTGTCACCGGCATGGGGCGCGGCGCGATGATGGCGACAATGCGCTGCGATCACCCGGATATCGAAGACTTTATCACAGCCAAATCGGACCGCACCCGCCTGCGCAATTTCAACGTCTCGGTCATGGTCACCGATGCCTTCATGGAGGCGGTCAGCCTGAATGAGGAATGGGATCTGATGTGGGATGGCCAGATCGTGCGGACGGTCAATGCAATGGATCTTTGGGACAGGATCATGCAGCAGACCTATGACACCGCGGAACCCGGCGTGCTGTTCATCGACCGGATTAATGACGGCAATCCGCTGAATTATCTCGAAACGATCTCGGCCACCAATTCCTGCGCCGAGCAACCTTTGCCGCCCAATGGCACCTGCCCGCTGGCCTCTATCAACCTCGCGCAGCTCGTGCTGTCGCCCTTCCGGCCAGAGGCGCGGCTTGATCTGATCTCATTGCGCGCTCTTGTGGGCAAGGCGGTGCGCTTGCTCGACAACACGCTGGATGTCTCTGACTTTGCCAATGACGCCCAGCGACAAGAGGCGCAGAACAAACGTCGCATCGGTATCGGTGTGACCGGGGTGGCGGACGCCATCATCATGCTGGGTGCCGTTTACGGCTCTGCCAAGGCGGTCTTTCTGATCGGAAGCTGGATGCAGGCCATTCAGAACGCAGCCTATCTCGCCTCGGCCCATCTGGCGGCGGAACGCGGCGCATTTCCGGCCTATGACGCCGAAAAACACCTGCAACAGCCTGCGATCCAGGCGCTTGACCCAGCGGTGAGAGAGGCCGTCGCAACCCACGGGCTGCGCAATGGCACGCTGACCACCATCGCGCCCACCGGCACGATCTCGATGTTTGCGGGCAATACCTCTTCAGGGATCGAGCCGATCTTTGCCACGGAATACACCCGCACCATCACCCGCCCCAACGGGCGGAAAGAGGATGAAAAGGTGATGGATTATGCGGTCTGGCTCTATCGTCAGATCTACGGCGCCGATGCCCCGTTGACAGAGGCGTTCGTGACGGTCGCCGATCTTGAACCGCGTGACCATGTGCGCATGCAGGCGGCCGCACAGCGCTGGGTCGACAGCGGGATTTCCAAAACGGTGAACTGCCCCGAGGACATCCCCTTCAACAGCTTCAAGAATGTCTATCTGGAGGCCTATGCCTCGGGCTGCAAAGGGTGCACAACATACCGGCCCAATGCAGTAACAGGATCGGTTCTTTCCGTATGACCCTTCTCAAGACCTTGTCCCGGCGTGTCTTTGGACGCACTGGGGCAAACTGGCCCCGCAGCGACCTGCCGTGGACCGCGACCCACCGCCACAAGAAAGGCGGGCTTTACCGCCGCATCGCTGATGCGGTGCTGGAATCCGACCGCTCGGACGTGGTGATCTATGACGATCCCGATGGCACCATCTGGGTTCGTGCGCGGGTGGAGTTCGAAGACGGGCGCTTTACGCCCCTGCCCTGAACGGGTCTAGCGCCCCTTGAACAATCCGCCCAGAATACCGCGCACGATCCGGCGGCCGGTGGTGCCCTTCAACTCTTTGACCACAACTGTTGCGATCGCATCGCCCCAGCCGCTTTCGCTTTTCTTGCGACGCGAGGTGCTGCGCCCGGTGCCGCCCCCATCATAGCGCCGCGCTTTCTTGAATTCGCGCAGTTCAAGCTCTGCGGCTTCTTCTTCGGCCTCCGCCTTTTCGGCCTCGGCTGCGGCCTTGTCGGCGCGCGCGCGCAACATCTCAAAAGCGCTCTCGCGGTCCTTCACCGCATCATACTTGATCGCCATGGGCGAGGCTTGCAGCATCGCCGCCCGGGTCGTGCGATCCAGCGGGCCAAGCTGTGATGACGGGGGCCGGATCAATGTTCGCTCGACGATCATGGGCGAGCCTTTCTCGTCCAGCATTGACGTCACGGCCTCACCTGTCCCGACCGCCTGGATCGCCTCTGCGGTGTCAAAGGCCGGGTTCTCGCGGTAGGTCTCTGCCGCCTTGGTCAGGTCCTTGCGGTCCTTGGCAGTAAAGGCGCGCAAGGCGTGTTGCACCCGGTTGCCCAACTGCCCCAGCACGTCATCAGGCACATCCGCCGGGTTCTGCGTGATAAAATAGACGCCCACCCCCTTGGACCGGATCAGGCGCGCGACCTGTTCGACCTTATCGACCAGCGCCTTGGGCGCGTCATCAAACAGCAAATGCGCCTCGTCAAAGAAGAACACCAGCTTGGGCTTGTCGGGGTTGCCGACCTCGGGCAGTTCTTCAAAGAGTTCCGACAACAGCCACAACAGGAAAGTGGCGTAGAGCTTCGGGCTGGCCATCAACTTGTCAGCGGCCAGAATGTTCACCACACCGCGCCCATCCGGCTCTGTCCGGATGATGTCGGCCAGATCAAGTGCGGGTTCACCAAACAGCTCGTTGCCGCCCTGATTTTCGATCACCAGCAATTGCCGCTGGATCGCGCCCACGGATGACGCCGCGACATTGCCATAACGCAAGGAGAGTTCCTTGGCGTTCTGCCCGACCCAGACCAGCAGCGCCTGCAAGTCCTTGAGGTCCAGAAGCGGCAGCCCCTCTTCGTCGGCCACACGGAACGCCACGTTCATCACACCTTCCTGCACGTCCGTCAGTTCCAGCAGGCGGCTTAGCAACAGCGGCCCCATCTCGGCCACCGTCGCGCGGATCGGGTGGCCCTGTTCGCCGAAGAGATCCCAGAACGTCACCGGGAAGGCATCGTATTGCAGATCAAGCCCGATGGTGTTTGCGCGCTTCATGAAGGCGTCATGCAGCTTGAATGTTTCGGTCCCGCTGGCCGCCAGCCCCGACAGATCGCCTTTGACATCAGACAGAAACACCGGCACGCCCGCCGCCGAAAAACCCTCTGCGAGGATTTGCAGCGTCACCGTTTTGCCGGTGCCCGTGGCCCCCGCGATCAACCCGTGGCGGTTGGCCTTGTCCAAAAGCAGGTTTTGGGCGTGGGCATATCCGTCACCACCACCCCCGATAAAAATACTGTCCGACATGCGCGGCCTCTCCCCATTTTTGGTTAAAATACATTCTTAACCATTCCATGCCAGAGTAATCGCGCTTGCTGCCCCAAATGTCCCCCGGGGTGGTGGGCACCATTCTCCCTGTCAGACTGGCCGCGCCCATGGGGTGCGGCCCTTTTTTCGGCCCACACATCCACCGTGATCCGGCAACCCCAAATTGTGATCGAAACCCTGTTGACGCCCGGAAAGGCTGCGGCTAGCTTGCCCTCAATTAGTCGGCCAAGTCCGACAGGGAGAATGTGAAGAGGGTCCGTTCGCGGACCCTTTTTGCGTGGTGGGGACCCGTGATCCACGTCTCGCCGATGTGACCTTTTCGGGCCTGACACCGTTTGCAAGCCATGCTACCCCATCTGGCAAATCAATATGGAGCATGTGATGCAAAGCATCTTGAAACCGTTTGTTGTTGGCCTCTTTGTTATGGCCGCCCTGCCGGCGATGGCGCAGGAAACCACCACCGAAGAGTCAGCGCCAGCAGGCAGCACCGCCGCCGATCTGTCGCTGGGTGAACCCGTCAATGCCGACGCACTTGCCAGCCTCGCACCCGGCGCACCCTACATTCTTGAGGAATTCGGCGATTGGGCACTGCGCTGTCTGAAAACCCCCGAAGGTCAGAACGATCCCTGCCAGCTTTACCAACTGCTGCTTGATAACGACGGCAATGCCGTGGCCGAGATGAGCATGTTCCCCCTGCCCCCCGGTGGTCAGGCCGCCGCAGGTGCGACCATCGTAGTGCCGCTTGAAACACTCCTGACCCAGCAATTGACCCTCTCGGTTGATGGTGGGCAGGCGCGGCGCTACCCCTTCACCTTCTGCAACGCCGCTGGCTGTGTCTCGCGCGTTGGCTTCACTGCGGAAGAAGTGGCCCAGTTCAAACGCGGTAATTCCGCCCAACTGCGTCTGGTGCCCGCTGCCGCCCCCGATCAAGAGGTGCTGCTGACCGTGTCACTGACCGGCTTCACCGCAGGCTTTGACGGCGTTGTCGTCGTCGAGGAATAGGCCGCCTAGCAACGCAAATTTCAGGCCGTCCCTCGGGGCGGCCTTTTTGCTGGCATCAAGCGCGGCTCAGCGCCAGCACCGCATTCAGCCCGCCAAAGGCGAAAGCGTTGGATAACGCTACATCAACCTTCGCGTCGCGCGCTTCATTCGGGACAACATCCAGCGCGCATTCGGGGTCCGGTTCTTCATAGCCAATCGTCGGGGCGATCACCCCGTCGCGCAGCGCCATGATACAAGCCAGCAGTTCCACAGCACCCGTGCCGCCAATCAGATGGCCGTGCATCGACTTCGTGGACGAAATCATCAACTGATCCGCATGGCGACCAAAGACATCTGCCACCGCTGCGCATTCGGTCTTGTCGTTGGCGGCCGTTCCGGTCCCATGGGCGTTGATGTAGCCGACCGCCTCCTTGTTCACCTTTGCGTCCGCCACCGCCCCGGCAATCGCCCGTGCGGCCCCCTGTTTTGATGGCGTGACAATGTCTGAGGCATCTGACGACATCGCAAAACCCGCAACCTCGCACAGGATCTCGGCCCCGCGCTTCATCGCATGGTCACGGTCCTCGAAGACAAAGACCCCCGCGCCTTCGCCCTGCACCATGCCGTTGCGCGTAGCCGAAAACGGGCGGCAGGCATCGCGCGACATCACGCGCAACCCTTCCCAGGCCTTGATCCCGCCAAAGCACAACATGCTTTCCGACCCGCCGGTCACCATCACATCCGCCATGCCGCAACGCACCATGTTAAAGGCCTGCCCCATGGCGTGATTGCTGCTGGCACAGGCAGTGGCCACGGTGAACGATGGGCCGCGCAGGTTCCATTCCATGCTGACCTGGCTGACGGCGGCGTTGTTCATCAGTTTGGGCACGATAAAGGGATGCACCCTGTTCTTGCCCGCTTCATAGACCGCACGGTAATTTTCATCCTGCGTGTTCAGACCGCCGCCCGACGTGCCAAGGATGACGCCCGACCGGTCTGCAAGCCGTCCGGCAAAGGTCAACCCGGCCTGTTCCAGCGCCTCGCGTGCCGCCAACAGGGTGAACTGGGTGAACCTGTCGTAAAGGGCGATCTGCTGACGGTTAAAATGGCTGTGCTCGTCATAATCGCGCACCTGCCCGCCGATTTGGATCGACAGCCGGTCAACATCGCGAATGTCCAGCGGGCCAATGCCGCAGCGCCCTTCGCGCATGGCGGCAAGCGTCTTGGGCACATCGCCGCCAAGCGGGTTGATGGTGCCCGCCCCGGTGATGACAACCCGGCGCATCAGCCCTTGCCCTGCTCCGCGATCAGCCCCTCGACCGCCGCAATGATCGCCCCAACGGACGAGATGTCAAAGCTGCTGTCTTCCGGCGCGTTGGCATTAAACGGCACGTTGATGTCAAACGCCTCTTCGATGGCAAAGATGCTTTCGACCACGCCAAGGCTGTCGACGCCCAAATCCGCCAGCGTGTTCTCTGCGCTTACATCCGCCGGTTCCAGCAGAGCTTGTTCCGCGATGATGGCTATGACCTGATCTTTGACGCTCATCTGGGGGCCTTCTTTTGATGTTGCCGCTGATTTAGTCACTCTGCCCCGGCTTTGAAACACCTTTCTGACGGATTGCCGCCGCCCGCGCTGCTTTCAGCTGCGCCCTGTAGGCCGGCATTGGCTGCGCCGGATACCCCATCATAAAGGACCCAGCGGGCACGTGGTTCAACACGATCGCCGCACCCCCCAGGACCACATCGGCCCCGACCTTGATGTTGTCCTTGATGCCGGATTTACCACCCATCACAACGCGGTCGCCAATCTGCGCCGAACCGGCGACGGCGGCTTGTGCGCACAGCACGCAATCCTCGCCCAGCACCACGTTGTGGCCCACCTGCACGAGGTTATCGATCTTAGTGCCGCGCCCCACCTGCGTGGCGCGAATGGTGCCTGCGTCAATGGTGCTGTTTGCGCCAACCTCGACATCGTCGCCGATGACCACGCTGCCCAGCGAATAAATCCGGTGCCGCGTGGCATTCTTTGGCGGATCAAGCGGGGTGCGACCCATGGTGTGGAATGCCCGTTCCTCGTTAGAGGGGCCCTCGGTGACAAAAGAAAAGCCGTCAGCGCCGATCACCGCATTGGGCTGCACGACACAGCGGTCCCCCAGCGTCACGCGGCGGCCCATGCGGACGCCTGCAAAGATCATCCCGTCCGTGCCGATTTCAAATTCTTCGGCCAGCGTCACATGGCTGTCGATCCATGTGCCCGCGCCGATCCTGACACCTGCGCCGATAATGCTGAACGGGCCAATGCTGACATCGCGGCCGATGTCAGCACTTTCATCAATCACGGCGGTCGGATGAAGACCCGTGCAGACCGGTTCAGCGTCAAAGGCGCGGGTCAACCGGGCCATGGCCAGCCGCGCGCGTGGCACTTCAATTGCGGCCTCAAGGCCAAAGGCGCGCCAGTCCGCGCCGGGCCAGACAATCGCCGCGCGCGCCTTGCTGGTGCCAAGCGCCTCACCCCATTTCGGCGTCATCGCCAGGGCGAGTTCATCCGCCCCTGCGCGATCAGGCTCTGCGGGACGTTTCACTTCTAAATGGGCGGCTCCCAACGCTGTCGCGCCGATTGCGGCGGCGATATCTCGGACGGTCATTGCCATGTCAGTTCCCCTGTCAGGGGAAGACTTAGCCGCGAACGGCCTGCACGACCACCCCTTCGCGTGCCAACGCATCCCAGATTTGCCCATCGCGCCCATAGACATCGCGGCGGAACTGCAGCGAGCCTGTCACATTGGTGAATGCCGTGCGGTAAACCAGATGCACCGGCACCGGCTGATCCAGATTGACCCGGCTTTCAGCACCGCTGTTCAAACGCCGCTGGAAAAAGTCGCGCGGGTTGCTTTCCTGCTTGGCCAGCAGCGTATAGGCGAAATCAAACGGGTCATTCAGCCGGATGCAGCCATGGCTGAAGGCGCGCACCTCGCGGCCGAAAAGGCTCTTGGCCGGGGTGTCGTGCAGATAAATGTTGTAGCGGTTCGGGAACATGAACTTGACCAGCCCCAATGCGTTGCGCGGGCTGGGCGGCTGGCGCATCGAATAGGGAAAGTTGCGTTCGTTGAACTGGTTAAAGTTCACCCGGCTCCGGTTCACCTCGCGCCCGTTGCGATCGGTGATCTTGAGATGGCTGACCGCGCCGGGGTTCCGCTGCAACTGCGGCAGATACTCTTTGGTCACGATCGACCGCGGCACATACCAGCTTGGATTGATGACCATAAACTCCATCACGTCCGAAAATTCCGGGCTGCGCCGGTCGGAATCGTTGGCCCCTATGACCGAGCGGGTCGAGAATGTGACCCGGTCGTGATCCACGACACTGGCCGTGAAATCGACCAGATTGACCCAGATGTGGCGGTCGCCGCGCGGCAGGTTCAACCAGCGCTCGCGCTCCATCGCGACGATCACCGACTGCATGCGTTGTTCCATGCTGACATTGATCTGCCGCATCGTGCCCTGCCCTGCGCTGCCATCAACTTCCAGACCGTGGGCGGCCTGAAAGCGGCGTACCGCATCAGCAAGGTTGCGATCATATTCGGGCGAGGCTGTGCGCTGCATAAATCCCATCGCGATCAAGCGGTTACGCAGCTCAAGCACGGCAGGACCGGTGTCACCGGGGCTTAGCGCGTTGGCCGATACACCCGGCCCCCAGCCGCCCTCGGACAGCATCTGTTCCAGCCGCAACTTCTCGCGCATCAGGCGGGTGTATTCAGGGCTGCGTGGTGGCAGGCTGCGCAGGAACCCGTCGGGGTTGGCGCGCACAAAATTCTGCAACGTCTCCAGACGGTCGCGATAAGGCACTTCGCGCTTGATCTCTGACACCACTTTCGAAGGCGTCAGAATACCGGTCTGAACGTCACGGGCATATTGCAGGAACAACTGGCTCAGCCGTACTTCCATCTCGCCCTGGGCTGCCGGTGTCCGCGCCGCCTGCATCTGCGCCATCAGCGCATCAACGTCATAACGGCTTTCGGGCAGGCCATGCGCATGCGCATCAATGAACGCCCCCAGCAGCGCGTTGCGCCGCGCAACCGAGGTGGCATCCGCCCCGGTCCAGATCCCGGCAAATTCCCGTGCCCGGTAAAAGGCAGCCAGATCGTCATCGCGCGCCGCTGTTTCGGCCACAGCCTGACGAAAGGCCGTGACCTGTGCCTCGGCCGGCTGTGCGGCAGGCATCACAAACATCAAAACCAGCGCCCAAATCAGGGCCAGCGGCGAAATCTTCAGAACAGTAAACACAAATACATCCCCGGTTGATGCGTCCTCGCGCATGCGGCAGCAAACACGTGACCTTTTTCGTGGTCCGGACCTGCCTCTGTCTAATCACAAATGCGGGGGCTCACCAATCAAAGGGCACCTGTTGCACCCCTGCGCTGGCAAAAACGCCACACTTTTTTGCAATCAAATCCTGCGCAGATTCTCGCCGATTTGCGCTTGGTTAACAAAGTTTTCCTAAGAAAGGGTTGGCCCACGAATCGTCTCGTGGCATAAGACAGGGGCATCTGGGGATAAGATGGCAACGGCGCGTAAGTAAACGTGCGACAATCGGGCGACGGGACAGGCGCTTTACAAATGGCAAAACTGAACTCTTCGGGTATTTCTCGGCGTGCTCTGCTGGGTGCATTTGCGGCCACAGCCGTGGCAGCGGCCCCCACATTCTCCAATGCAGCAGGCTTCTTGCGCGGCGGTGGCGACATCCGCCGCATCCGCATGTTCTCGGGCCGGACCGGTGAACGTCTGGACACGATCTACTGGATCGAAGGCCAGTACATCGGCGAGGCGATCAACGAAGTGAACAAATTCATGCGCGACTGGCGCACGGGTCAGGCCATCCAGATGGACACCCGCACTATCGACATTATGGCCGCCGCGCACCGCCTGATGGACGCCAATGAACCCTACATGCTGCTGTCGGGCTATCGCTCGCCGCAGACCAACGCCATGCTGCGCAGCCAATCTTCTGGCGTGGCGCGCAATTCGCTGCACATGAAAGGTCAGGCTGCTGACCTGCGCATCTCGGGACGTTCGGTCAGCCAGATTGCGCGCGCAGCCGCATCTTGCCGTGCAGGCGGTGTCGGGCGCTACTCCGGCTCCAATTTTGTGCATATGGATTGCGGTCAGGTCCGCACCTGGGGCCGCTAACCCCCAACCGTTTCGCAATCACGAACAATCCGGCGGGCATAGGCTCGCCGTCTCTGTTTGCGCAACACCGCATCCGATTGCCACTGGTCAGATCACCCTCACCCACCGTACAAAATACGAGTGTAAGAGAGTGATCCGTTTCGATGCCAACTTTGGACAACCCAGAACAGCAGATTCGCCTGACCGAGGCGGAGTATGCCGATGGCACCGGACAACCCATCGCAGGCTCAGACCCTGACGCGATCTCCACCGGCCTTTTCGATCAGGACGGCGACATGCCCAACAGCGCGGGCCTGTCGAACCTCTTTGTCGCCTGGGGGCAATTCCTCGACCATGACATGACGCTGTCGCCCGAAAGCGAGGATGAGACGCTGACCGGTGGCCAGACCACGATCCACCGATCCGACTTTGAACTGGCCGAGGACGGCACGCGCACGCCATTAAACGCGATCACATGGCAGATCGACGGCAGCCAGATTTATGGCTCCACCGCCGAGATGACCGCGCTGCTGCGTGGGGCCGATGGTCACCTGCGCATGGGCGAGGATCAATGGTCCGACATGGGGCTTTTGCCCGATGACCATGCAGGCCTGATGGCCGGTGGCGGCCAATGCCCCTTTATGGCAGGCGACATCCGCGTCAACGAAAACCCCGCCCTCAACTCCCTGCACACGCTGATGGCGCGCGAGCATAACTACTGGGCCGACCGGCTGGCCGAAGAGCACCCCGATTGGACCGACGACCAGATCTTTGACGGCGCGCGCCAGATCGTCGAATACGAGTTGCAGCAGATCACCTACAACGAATGGCTTCCCCATCTGGTCGGCGATGCCGTGGGCGAGGATACCGGCCACGACCCCGATGTGGACGGCCAGATCTCGGTCGAATTCTCCACCGCCGCTTTCCGCTTTGGCCACACCATGGTGTCCAGCACGATCCCCGCGATGAACGCTGACGGGACCGAGGGCGAGGTTGGCCACATGGCCATTCAGGACGTCTTCTTTGACGCCGATCCGCTGCGCGAGGGCGGGATTGATGACATCCTGCGCGGACAGGCCGCAAGCCACGCGCAGGAACTCGATACCAAGGTTGTCGATGATCTGAACTTTGCGCTTTTCAACGACGATGGTGCAAACGGGCAAAGCCTTGTGGCTTTCAACATCCTGCGCGGGCAGGACCATGGCTTGCAAAGCTATGTTGATACCCGCGCCGCCCTTTTGGGTGATATTGATCCCGCCACGCTTGACCCTGCCGATTTCTCCATCATCACCAGCGATCCCGCGGTGCAGGCTGACCTTGCCGCTGTCTACGCCACCGTGCATGACGTCGACCTCTGGGTCGGCGGTCTGGCAGAGGATGCCGTTGATGGGACCCAGATGGGCCCTCTCTTCACCCATGTGATCGCAGATCAGTTCATCCGCACCCGCGCCGCGGATGAAACCTTTGGCCAGCTTGATCCCGCCCTTGGCGCGGTGATCATCGCTGACGTGCAAAACAGCACGCTCTCGGACATCATCCTGCGCAATTCGCTGATCGACATGATGCAGGACGACCCCTTTGTCATGGCCCCATTGGGGCTGACGGATGTCGCCAGCATAGACGGCACGCCGCATGCCGATGTGCTGAATATCTTCGCCCAGAATATCCTTGGCGCGCTCACCACGGGTGCGGGCAATGACACCGTCAGCCTTGTAGGCGGCAGCCGCGTGGCGGGCGGCGTCGACCTTGGCGAAGGCCACGACAGCTTTGAGATGTCCAGCGGCAGCATTCAGGGCTGCATCGACGCGGGCAATGGCCGCGATACGGTTGTGCTCTCGGGTGACGCGGTGGCCGACGCCATCACCATGGGCAATGGCAAAGACAGCGTAACCCTGACAGACAACGCCTTTGCGGACACGATCACCACCGCCAACGGCAAGGATACCGTCAGCATCGGCGGGCGCGCTGGCGCCGATGTCATCGAGACAGGCAACGGCAAGGACACCATCACGCTGGGCCACGGCGCGGATGTCGGGCTGGTCGATGGCGGCAGCGGCAAGGACACGCTGACCATCACCGGCGGGCGCTTCCGGATTGACTGGCAAGACGATGACCCGGGCAGCGGCGCGGGACGCGTTGTCTACCTGAATGCGGATGGCACAGAGACGGGCGACGGCACCGATTTCGTCAACATCGAAAACGTCACCTGCTTCACCCCCGGCACCCGGATCATCACCGCACGCGGCGCTGTCGCAATTGAAGAGCTTCGCGTCGGCGACCGTGCCTATACGCTTGACGCGGGGCTGCAACCGATCCGCTGGATTGGCCGTACCACCGTTCTGGCCGAAGGCCGCCATGCGCCCGTCCGCATCACCGCGGGTGCCCTGGGCAACTCCCGCAGCATGGAGGTCTCACCCCAGCACCGGATGATGCTGTCAGACTGGCGCTGTGATCTGGTCTGCGGCACTGATGAGGTGCTGGCCCCTGCCCTGCATCTTCTGAATGACCAGACGATCACCCGCCGCACAGGCGGCACAGTCGATTACATCCACCTGCTCTTTGATGACCATCAGATCGTCTTCGCCGATGGCATCCCGTCGGAAAGCTTCCACCCCGGCGCGCAGGGCCTTCGGGCCATGCCGGATGCGACGCGCGATGAACTTCTGTCGCTCTTTCCCGAACTGGCCGATGACCTCGACGCCTTCGGCCCCGCCGCCCGCTATTCTGCCCGCGCGCATGAGGTGCGGTTGATCACAACCATGCCGGGCTGCCCATTTGGATCAGGCTGACCCCGCCAGATCTGGCAATTGGTGAAAGATTTGGCGGTCCGTAGAGGATTCGAACCTCTGGCCTCTGCCTTCGGAGGGCAGCGCTCTATCCAGCTGAGCTAACGGACCGTTGACCCCGCTATAGCCGCCCCAAACCCACCCTGCAACACGCAATCGGCACATTGCCGCTGGTCAGGTTTCCCCCACTTTGCACGCGCAGCGCGGTGCCGCACCTTATCTCCACTTTTTAAAGATGCACATTTTATTTCGGAGATTTCCTATGACGAAGATGCCCCATGGCATGTCGCGGCTGGACCTGTTCTTAAAGGAATGCCTCGACCATCACGCCTTGAACGACGACCGCCCGCTGCCGCAGATTTTCGGCTACCTCAAGGGTGCCAACCCGGTGACCGGCAACCTGAGCAAACAACAGATTGTCGATGGCTTTGACGCGCTGGTCGAATCCATGCGTGTCAGCACGGTCAAGGATGGCCCGGCTGATGCGGGCATGACCTTCTTTGGCCAATTCATTGACCACGACATCACGTTGGATGCCACCAGCGCCATTGGCACCCGGATCGACCCGCGTTCGATCCGCAACATCCGCACGCCGAACCTTGATCTCGATTGCGTCTATGGCGATGGGCCAGAGGCCTCGCCCTATCTCTATGGCGAAGATCATTTATCGGAATATATGCTCTTTGGGCGCGAGGGCAGCGAACACGATCTGCCGCGCAACCACCATGGCCGCGCGCTGATTGGTGACTTCCGCAACGATGAGAACATCATCGTCAGCCAAATTCAGGGCGCGTTCATCTGCCTGCACAACATCCTGATGGAACAGGCAGAGGCCAACGCCGAAAAGCACCATGACGTGTCAAATTGCGCCGCCATGGGCATCCGGTCAGAGGTTTGGCACGACGTGATCAACCCCGGCCTGCGCAGCTTTGAAGAGGTGCGCCGCTTTATCCGCCTGCATTACCAATGGCTGGTGCTGAACGAGTTCCTGCCGTCTTTTGTGGATCAGGCCGATATCGACCACGCGCTGGCGCATGACATCTTCCCCGGCGCGCCAATGATGCCGGCAGAGTTCTCGGTCGCCGCCTATCGCTTTGGCCATGCCACCGTGCAGCCCGAATATGTCCTGCGTGATGGCGAGGCTCCGCTTGATCTTTTTGCGCTGCGTGGCTTTGGCCCGCGCGATGATGGCGCGACGATCGAGATGGCGCAGTTCTTTGGCGCGGGCGCGCAAAAGGCGCTGCCTGTGGGCACCGACATGGCAGATACGCTTTTTGAACTGCCCGACTTTATCGTTGGCTCCGGCCTGACATGGGGTGATCTGCAAATTCCGGTGGAACGCGCCAAAAAGCTTGGCCTGCGCAACATCCTGCGCGACCGGACTGCGATGCAACTCCCCTCGGGCCAGCAAATGGCACGTCACCTTGGCATCCCCGAACTTCAGGCCCCCAAGGAACTGCTGGACCACCACATCACCAAGACACCGCTTTGGTTCTATTGCCTGCAAGAGGCGCAGGCCGCAGGCAAAGGCAAGCTGACCGGTGTCGGCGGCAAGATCGTGGCCTCGGTCATCGTGCGGCTTTTGAAAGAGGACGCTGAAAGCGTGCTGCATGTGCCGGGCTTCACCCCGTGGCCGGGCTTCGGCGATGATTGTTCCATGGCCAGCCTGATGGCCTATGTGGAAAAGCACCGCGATGGCGTGAAACACCGCAAGGACCTGTTCTGCGGATAACCCCTTGGCGTCGGGCCTTCGCGGCCCGGCGCACCCTAGCTGAAAAGCTCGTGACACAGCTCCAGCGCATCGACCAACGCGTCCACCTCTTCGGTGGTGTTGTAGACACCAAAGGATGCGCGGCAGGTAGCGGTCACGCCCATATGCTCCATCAGTGGCATCGCGCAATGGGTGCCTGCCCGCACCGCGACCCCGCGTTTGTCCAGCACGGTCGAGATATCATGCGCATGCGCCGCCCCTTCCAGCGAGAGTGAAAAGATCGCGCCTTTTCCGGCGGCGTTGCCCTGCACCTGCAACCAGTTGAGGCCAGCAAACCGCATCTCGGCGTAGTCGCGCAAATCGCCCTCGTAGGCGGCGATCTTGTCCATGCCGACGCCCATCATCCACTCCAACGCCACGCCCAGACCAATGGTCTGCACGATCCCCGGCGTGCCCGCCTCGAACTTCATGGGCGCGTCGTTGTAGATCACCGTGTCGCGGGTCACGTCGCGGATCATGTCACCGCCGCCCAGAAACGGCTGCATCTCGGCCATGCGCTGCGGGCTCACGAAAATCGCGCCGGACCCGGACGGGCCATAAAGCTTGTGACCGGTGATCGCGTAGAAGTCACAGCCCAGATCATCGATGTTGACGGGGCTGTGCACCGCCGCCTGTGACCCATCAACCAGCACCGGCACGCCCTTGGCGTGCGCCCCTTGGGTGATCGCCTTCACATCCACATGGGTGCCAAGGACATTGGACATATGCGTCACCGCCACCAGCTTGGTCTTGGGACCGATGGCATCAATCACCTTTTGCGGGTCAAGCGACCCATCGGGTTCAATATCGACCCATTTGATCACCACACCCTGCCGTTCACGCAGAAAGTGCCAGGGCACGATATTGGCGTGGTGTTCCATGATTGACAGCACGATCTCATCGCTTGCCTGCAGGCGCGGCGCGGCCCAACCGTAGGCCACCATGTTGATG
Source organism: uncultured Paracoccaceae bacterium (assembly GCA_947493335.1). Lineage (GTDB taxonomy): Bacteria > Pseudomonadota > Alphaproteobacteria > Rhodobacterales > Rhodobacteraceae > CANMYO01. The sequence goes on from CANLQO010000001.1 coordinate 1,542,920, forward strand.
CCTTCGGTGGTGCCGGAATTCAGGATAATGCTGTCCTCATCCCTCACCCCCAGAAACCGTGCGATGGTCCCCCGCACGCCTTCGTATTTTTCGGTGGCCAGATTGCTCAGATAATGCAGGCCCCGATGCACATTGGCGTATTCCTCAGCATAGGCGCGGGTGATTGCATCAATCACCACCTGCGGCTTTTGCGCGGATGCGCCATTGTCCAGATAGACCAGCGGCTTGCCGTTGACCTCTCGCGACAGGATCGGAAATTCCGCGCGGATCGCATTCACGTCAAAGGTCATAGGATCATTCCCTGGGCGGTCATGCCCACAAGTGACAGGATCAGGGCCAGCCCAAAGGCGGTGCCCAGAAAGGCGACGATAACGGTGCCGATGGCTTTGCCGATGTTGTTGAACCCATGCAGCACATCAATCGCCACGACCAGCGCCACGGTCAGATAGGCAAAGCCCGCAAGGGTCACGAAGCCCGCCAGAAACGGCAGGATCATCACCGCCACCAATTGCATCACCTGCACCGCCACGCCCATCGCCTGCCACCATGTCAGCAACAAAAGCGCGCCGGGAAAGCGACCGGTGCCGCCCAGCATCTGGCCGGTGAAATAGAAGGCAAAGACCATCGCAATCAGGATCGAGCCCAACAGCACCGCCAGCCCAAAGGGTGACAGCGCCATAAACTGGCTTTGCGCCGGGTTCGGCAGCAGGGCCAGCGTGGCCACCATCATCAGCACCGACAGGCACACCACGACCACCAGCATTGACCACAGGATACCCCGGTTGAACCGCATCGCGTTCAACATCTGGGCCGTGCCCTTGGGGTCGATCAGCGAGCGCCCGACAAACTGCAAAACGCCATTCACGATTCCGCCTCCCGCAGGCACTGCAGCCAGATCCAGCCAAACCCCGCGAACCAGACCGCACCCACCACCTGCGTCTGCGCGCCCGGCCCCACGAAACCAGCCATCAAGCCATAAAGCAGCAGCACCGGGGTCGAGGCGAGCAGCGCCCAGAAAAGGGCCAGCCGCGCGGTGTAGAACGTGCCCTTGCCGCCAACGATCTTGGCGATCACGTGGGTCAGCGCGGCAATGATATAAAGCGCCAAAGGCCAGATCATCAGCCAGGCAAATAGCTCATATGACAGCATCTCGGTGATATCGCGCGGCTCTGCCCCCGGTGCGAGGTCAAAGCCCGCCGCCTGCCGCGACAGGCGCGGACCCTGCGCCACAAAGATCAGCAAACACGCGGCAATGACATAGGCCACTGCGCGATCTTCGCGCCGCCCATGGGCCAAAAGCTCGCGCATCACCACACGCGGCCCGCGCCACGTGCGCACGATATCCGTGGTCACAGCCATCAGCTACGACGCGTCAACCAGCCTTCCAGCCGGTCCCGCAGCGCGTCCGCCAGCGCCTCATCCGCAATCTCTTCCAGCGCTTCGGCCAGAAAGGCGAGCGTCAGCAGGTTGGTCGCGGTCTTCTCATCCACCCCGCGCGAGCGCAGGTAGAACAGCGCCTCTTCGTCGATCGCGCCACTGGTAGAGCCATGCGAGCAGGCCACATCGTCGGCGTAGATCTCCAGCTCTGGCTTGGCCAGAAACTGGCTATCGCCATCCAGCAACAGCGACTGGCTGATCTGATAGCCATCGGTCTTCTGTGCGCCTTCCTTGACTAGAATCTTGCCCTGAAAGACCCCTACCGCACCGTTGCGCAGCACCTTCTTGAACACCTGACGGCTTTCGCAGTTTACCGCGTCGTGTGTGACAAAGACCGTGTCGTCGTGGTGGAAATCCTCGCCGTCGCCAACACAGGCCCCCGCCACATGGGCGGTGGCGTCATCGCCAGTAATCTCGAGCACGCATTCATTGCGGGTCAGCCGCCCGTTCACGGTCAGCGTAAAGGACTTGAACGTGCTTTCCGCCGCGATCCGGGCAAAACAATGGGTGACCGCGCGACGCTCATGGTCGCGCCCTTGCGCCCGGACGTGATGAAACGCGCCCCCTTCGGCGACCTCGACTTCCAGCACCTTGGACAGGCGTGCCGCAGCGGGGCCAGTCTCAAGCAAGGTAACCTCGGCCCCCGCCTCGACCTTGACCAGATTATGCAGGGCCACGTCCGATGTGGCGTCGCCGTGCTGATAGATCATATTGATCGGTTTTGCGGCTTTGCCGGTGACGCGGATCACCACGCCATCGTTTGCAATCGCGGTGTTGAGTGAGGCAAGGGGTCGCGCCACAGGATCCTGACCGCGCGTTTCCAACACGCCATAAAGGTCCTTGGCCCAGTGGATATCGGTACGCAGGACATCCGCCAGACGCTCAACCTCAACCCCTTCGCCGGTCAGATCAGTCGATTGCGCGGCATCAAAGACGCCATCCACAAACACCAGCTTGATCCGGTCGACATCGTCAAAAAGCGGGCCCTCGTCGTTGTGAAACAACGCGGCTTCGGGCGCGCCGACCTGCACCAGCGATGCGGGATCGGTGAACTTCCAGTATTCATCGCGACGGTGCGGCAGGCCCATTGCACGGGTCCTTGCCAGCGCGTCCTTGCGCGCGGCCTGCGCCCAACCGGCCTCATCACTTGGCAGGCTCAGGCCCGCCAGGCGTTCTTCGGTCTGATCCGCCTTGATCTGCGGCAATGCCATCAGGCCACCTCCGCCAGAATGTCGGCATAGCCGTTGTTTTCAACCTCAAGCGCCAGTTCCGGCCCGCCGGACTTCACGATCCGTCCATTGGCCATGATATGCACGACATCGGGCTGGATGTGATCCAGCAGCCGCTGGTAATGCGTGATCACCAGAAATGACCGCCCTTCAGAGCGCAGCGCATTCACGCCCTCGGCCACCAGCTTCATCGCATCAACATCAAGGCCAGAATCGGTCTCATCCAGAATGCACATCTTGGGTTCCAGCATCGCCATCTGCAGGATCTCGTTGCGCTTCTTCTCGCCGCCCGAAAAGCCAACGTTGACGGGCCGCTTGAGCATATCGGCATCAATTTTCAGCGCCTTGGCCTCCTCGCGCACGACCTTCAGAAAGTCGCCCGCAGACAACTCTTCTTCGCCGCGCGCCTTGCGCTGCGCATTCACCGCCGTGCGCAGAAAGGTCATGTTGCCTACGCCGGGGATTTCGACGGGATATTGAAACGCCAGAAACAGCCCTGCCGCCGCGCGCTCTTCGGGTTCCATGTCCAGCAGGTCCTCACCATCCAGCGTGGCGGTCCCGCCCGTCACCTCATAGCCGTCCTTGCCAGAGAGCACATAGGACAGGGTCGACTTGCCCGACCCGTTTGGCCCCATGATGGCATGCACCATGCCGGGCTCAATCGTCAGGTCCACACCTTTCAGGATCGACTTGTCCTCTTCTTCAAGATCGACCGCCAGGTTTTTGATTTCCAACATGTTTCTTCGCTCCTTAAACGGCAAAGACCCCGCGCGGGCGCATGCCCGGCGAAGCCTTGAATTCTGTGATTTCGGTGTGGCTTAGGCCAGCGGGATCAGGATCGTCTCGCCGCGCAAGTAGATTGAGGTCGGTGCGGTCGTGGCCTGCACCTGATTGACGTAGTCCTGCCCGTAGACCTGCGCGAATTCTGCGGGTGCCAGCCAGACCAGATTGTGCATCAGCACCATCATCGCGCCGATCCCCATAACCTGTGCGGTCATATGCTTGAGCGTCTTCTGCCCGATCATCCCGCCCAGAATGAACATCGCCATGGCGGCCATACCAAAGTCGATCATCATCAGCGTATCGGCAGCCGGTCCGCCCTCTTCGATGCCCAGATAGGTAAAGCGAACGTAGCGCGCCGCCATCAGCATCGCAGCGCCCAGCAGAATGCACATCATCAGCCCGCCAAAGGTGGCCTTTTCGTTGCGCTTCTTCACGGCCTGCTTGATCTGCTGCTTGTTCACCCGCTTGGGAATGAACGTGCCCGTCTCGCCATCCACGTAGTAGGTATTCTTCGGATCCTTGATCCGTTTGATCCGTGAATTGAAGCCTGCCATTTGGTCGGTCATATGTCCAACCCTCGCTGAAATAACCTAATTTCGAAAAGGTTAACGCGAGATTCGGGCGGGAATGCGACAGGCCTGCGTCGGCAAGACGACCAATCAGGGCAATTTGAGACGTCATTTTTGCCGCCCCATCACCAGCTGAGAGACAAAACTGCCAAGGGCGCCAGAGACCGCCCCCAACCCGATCACCTGCCACATTGTCAGCGCATCCGTGATCGCATCCACGACCCCGGCAAAGCCCGCACAAAACAGGCCCGTCAACAAAGATGTCAGAACAACCTGCTGCATGACTAGCCCACAGAGCCCTCAAGCGAGATCGCCACGAGCGCCTGCGCTTCCATCGCAAATTCCATCGGCAACGCCTGCAGCACTTCCTTACAGAACCCGTTCACGACAAGCGCCACGGCCTCTTCCTCGTCCATACCCCGGCTGCGGCAATAGAACAGCTGATCGTCATCCACCTTCGATGTCGTCGCCTCATGTTCAACGCGGGAGGAGTTATTCTTGACCTCGATGTAAGGCACCGTATGCGCCCCGCATTTGTCGCCGATCAGCAGACTGTCACACTGGGTATAATTCCGGCTGTCCTTGGCCTTGGGGTGCATCGACACCAATCCGCGATAGGTGTTCTGCGCCTTGCCCGCCGAAATCCCCTTAGAGACAATCCGCGACTTGGTGTTCTTGCCCAGATGCACCATCTTTGTGCCGGTGTCGGCCTGCTGCATGTTGTTGGCAATCGCGATGGAGTAGAACTCTCCCTGGCTGTCATTGCCGCGCAGGATGCAGCTTGGGTACTTCCACGTCACCGCCGACCCAGTCTCGACCTGCGTCCACATCACCTTGGCCCGGTCGCCCCGGCAATCGGCGCGCTTGGTCACAAAGTTGTAGATCCCGCCATTGCCCTCGGCATCGCCCGGATACCAGTTCTGCACGGTGGAATATTTCACCTCGGCGTCTTCCTCGACAATGATCTCGACCACCGCCGCATGTAGCTGGGCCGTATCCCGCTTCGGCGCCGTGCAGCCTTCAAGGTAGCTGACATAAGACCCCTTGTCGGCAATGATCAGCGTCCGTTCAAACTGACCGGTATTCTCGGCATTGATCCGGAAATAGGTGCTCAGTTCCATGGGGCAACGCACGCCGGGTGGGACGTAAACGAACGATCCATCCGAGAATACGGCCGAATTCAGCGTCGCATAAAAGTTGTCCGATGGCGGCACCACCGTGCCAAGGTATTTCTTCACCAACTCCGGATGCTTCTCAATCGCCTCCGAGATCGAACAGAAAATCACACCCGCCTTCTCAAGCTCTTTCTGGAACGTCGTGCCAACAGAGACGGAATCAAACACCGCATCCACAGCCACCTTCCGCCCCTCGGCGGGCATATCCTCAGCCCCTTCGACACCGGCCAAGATCATCTGCTCTTTCAGCGGAATGCCCAGCTTGTCATAGGTCGCCAGCAGCTTGGGATCGACCTCGTCCAGCGACTTGGGCTTGACCTCCATGCTTTTGGGGCGGGCATAGTAATAGATGTCCTGAAAGTCGATGTCGGGGTAATTCACCATCGCCCAGGTGGGTTCTTCGATGTTTTCCCACCGCGCAAAGGCCTGCAGACGCCACTCCGTCATCCACTCCGGCTCATTGTTCTTGCCAGAGATCAGGCGCACGATATCGGTGTTCACGCCCTTGGGGGCGTAATCCATCTCGATCTCGGTTTCCCAGCCGTACTTGTAGTTGCCCGACAACTCGGCCACCGCATCCACGGTGTCCTGATCCACGCCATCCTTGACTTCGACTTCATCCAAAGCTGCCATCATCTCACCTCATTCACGCGGGCACCCGCGCCTTCATTCTCTTGGCCGTCCACGCCTGCGCGAACTGCTCTACATCTTGCAGGGTTGTCTCAACCCCCAGCGACACCCGCAGCGCACAGCCCGCATCAGCCTCTGATATCCCCAGCGCTGGCAAGACAGGGCTCGCCTTCACCTTGCCCGATGAACAGGCCGACCCGGCCGAGACCGCAAAGCCTGCAAGGTCCATCGCCATCACCTGCGTCTCGCCCTTCCAACCGGGGGCAATCATGCAAGACGTGTTTGGCAGCCGGGGCATGTCTTTCCCGACAAAAATAGTCCCATTTGATCCGGCCTCAATGGCCTTTTCTAGAATATTTCTAAGTTCCGCAACCCGGTCCCAGCGTCCATCCGCCAAATCGCGCTGCGCGGCCTTGGCCGCTGCCGCCATGCCGGCGATGCCGATGATGTTTTCCGTGCCGGACCGGCGGCCCATTTCCTGCCCGCCGCCCTTGATCTGGGCTGCCAGATCATGCCCGCGCGGGATCACCAATGCGCCAACGCCCTTGGGCCCGCCAAACTTATGCGCCGACAAGAATACCATCTCGACCCCGGCCCATGCGTAAGAGAACGGCACCCGGCCAAAGCCTTGCGTGATGTCACTCACCGCCAACCCTTCGGGCAGGTCCTGCACCACCCCGGTTTCCGAATTGGCAAGCTGCACCGCAGACCGTGCCGGGTCCTTCACCTGCACCGCACCATCTGCAACCGACAACACCGGCTCAACCCAGGCCGCCACCGCAGCGTGCTCCAACCCGCTCGCCTGCAGACCGCGCCCGGCCAGTGCCAGTGCCGCGGCCTCCGTGGCCCCGGACACGAACACCACATCCGCCTCGCCTGCGCCAACGGCCTCCGCCAGGTCGCGCCGCGCGTCTTCAACAATCCCCTTGGCGCGGCGTCCTTCAGCATGCACCGACGACGGGTTGCCCACCACATCCATCGCCACAACCATCGCCGCGCGCGCCTCTGCCCGGAGCGGCGTTGTCGCGTTATGATCCAGATAAATCCGGCTCACCGCGCCACTCTTTCTTTTGAACACAAATATGCCAGGGGGTTTGGGGGACAGCGTCCCCCATCATCCTCAAAAAATACTGTGCGGCGCAGCCGCGCCTTTGGATCAATCATCGACAACCTCGAAAAGCGCAGGCACCGCCGGGCAAGGTGCCATCTCATTGCCAACGACATCCGACAGCCGGGTCTGATGCAGGAACACGTAGACATGGGCGCTCAGCCCTTCCCACAGACGATTGGTCAGCGACTGCGCCCGCGACCCAGAGGCCGCACCAGAGGCACCGGCCCCCTTGTGCATCGCACTCACCGTCTCATCCACCGCACCCAGAATTTCGGACACCCGAATGTCGGACGCGGGCTTGGCCAACCGGTACCCGCCCCCCGGGCCGCGCACCGATTCCACCAGTTCCGCCCGGCGCAGTTTGACAAAAAGCTGCTCCAGATAAGGCAAAGAGACGTCCTGCCGCTTGGAGATTTCCGTCAGGTTCACAAGGCTCCCAGCGGGCTGCAACGCCAAATCCGCAAGTGCCACCATGGCATAACGGCCTTTCGTGCTCAGTTTCATTGCCGCTATCCCCCTATTCTCATTGACGATTGGGCCGTCGCTGATTAGGTCAAATCAACCCGCGCGCGGCCTCGCCCGCGCTCTTTAGAACCTTTCTAAGGTGCCTGAGCGTTTTCGTCAAGAATTCCACAGCACCGCAACCAAAGACGGATCGCAATGCCCGAAGTCATCTTCCCCGGACCCGAAGGTCGCCTTGAAGGGCGCTACCACCCGCAAAAAGACCGTGATGCACCCATTGCCATCGTGCTGCACCCACACCCGCAGTTTGGCGGGACCATGAACAACCGCGTGGTCTATAACCTGCATTACGCGTTCCTGAACATGGGCTTCACTGTGCTGCGCTTCAACTTCCGCGGCGTGGGCCGGTCACAGGGCGAATATGACCAGGGCGTGGGCGAGCTGTCGGATGCCGCATCAGCGCTCGATTACCTGCAGTCGATGAACAACAACGCCAAACATTGCTGGGTCGCGGGCTTCAGCTTTGGCGCCTGGATCGGCATGCAGCTTCTGATGCGCCGGCCCGAGATCACCGGCTTCATCTCTGTCAGCCCACCGGCCAACATGTACGACTTTTCGTTTCTGGCCCCCTGCCCGTCTTCGGGTCTGATTATCAACGGCTCCACCGATCGCGTAGCCCCGCCTGCCGATACCGTCAGCCTCGTGAACAAGCTGCACGAACAAAAGGGCATCACCATCACGCATACCGAGATGGAAGGTGCTGGCCACTTCTTCGAAGACCCGCACATGGACCCGATGATCGACCACGTCAAAACCTACGTGCGTCGCCGCTTGACCGAAAACACCCGTTAAGGCCGCACCTTATGTCCTATGTCGATGACACCGCCCTGGAACTCGCCCAAAAGGCCTTTGCCGAAGCCAAGGCCAGCGGCGAAGCCAAGATCGTCGAGGACATCGGCGAGCTTCTCGGCGCCTCGTCGCAGTCCTTGCAGGAAAGCTATCTGACTTTCGTGCGGGTGCTGCGCGCGGAAGAACGGGCGCGCAAGATGCTGGCGGAATCGGCGGCCAAGCGCGGCGATTGATGTGACCGGCAAGCCCGCAGGCCCCTCTGACCTGACACGCAAAGTCTGGTCAGACCTGCGCGTGATGCTGGACAATCCCCCCTCTCAATCCGAACTGACAAAAACGTTGCGCCACCTTGCCAAATGGCGTGCGGGGCTGCTGGCCAACACCCACCTTGACCGCGCCGGGTCCACCATCACCACTGGCCCGTTTTCCGGCATGATCTATGACCTTGGCGCGACGGAAGGCGGCGCTCTGCCCCGGCTTCTCGGGATATACGAGGCCGCCCTTCACCCTGTGATCGACGATATCATCGCCATGACGCCACCGCGGATCATCGATATTGGCTGTGCCGAGGGCTATTATGCTGTGGGCCTCGCCCGTGCTTTGCCCGATACCACTATCCACGCCCACGATACCGATCCCCGGGCACAAACACGCTGCGCTGAACTGGCCGCGCGCAACGGCGTCGCGGATCGGGTGCAGGTTGGCAGCGCGCTGGATCATGCCGCACTTGATGCGCTGATCGCGCCCGGCAGTGTCATCATCTGCGACATCGAAGGGGCCGAAGACGGGCTTCTTGACCCCTCAGCCGTCCCGGCCCTGAAAGAGGCCCATATTCTGGTAGAGGTGCATGACTGTTTTCACCCCGGCCTTTCGGCCCGACTGGCCGACCGTTTCCGCGCAAGCCACGCTGTCACCCGGCTTGACCGCCACATCGCACAGACCGCCCTGCCCGCGTGGATGGATGGCCTCTCGGACCTTGACCGGGTGCTGGCCCTTTGGGAATGGCGCGCAGGCGACACACCGTGGCTTTGGTTGACGCCGCACAGCTGACACCGCGCCATGGGCCTGCTTGTCTCATACGCAGCAAGGCACTAAACGCATCAGCAGATGAACACGACACCGGGGGCCAGTGTGACCACGCCAAGACAGGCCGATTTCTTTCTCGTGCCGCTGCTCGACGGGCAGTTCGGCTTGGGGCAAGTGGTAACGACCGATGGCACCCCAGAGAACACCTGCCTGTGCCTTTTGTCAGACCGCAAGATTGACCGTGACGCACCGCAAAAACCCATTGCCACGCCCGAGATGATCTCATTGCTGCTGGTGGAAACCGCGCATTTCAAAAACACCACCTGGCCGATCATCGGCTTTGAAACGCTCCCCGACGTCGGTGCCATCTTCAATTGGCGCAAAGCGAAAGAGGACGGCTTTGCCACGCTCACCCCACATGATCCAGCGGTGGTTGAGGCCTTCGTGAACGCCTGCTTCGGGCTTTTCCCGTGGAACGGCTTTGCGGGCGAAGACTTCTTTGACGCCTTCCTGATCAACCCGGATCGCCGTCCGCTTCTGGCGCGGATCGACAATGACATCTGACCGCATCGCCGCCCAAATCACCTTTCTGACGGCCGCCGACGCGCTCAAGGGCGTGACCCGCGCCAACGTCCTGATGGACGGCAGCCGACATGAGAACACGGCCGAACACAGCTGGCACCTCGCCCTCTGGGCGATGGTCATGGCCGATCAGGCCCCCGGCGTGGACCTGCACGCTGCCATTTCGATGGCGCTCCTACATGATCTGGTTGAGGTTGATGCAGGCGACCACCCGATCCACCTGCCACAAGACGCATCGGCCATCGCCACCAAGGAAAAGGCCGCCGCCGACAGGCTTTACGGCCTGTTACCCTCTGACCAGGGCCAGGCATTCCGCGCCATCTGGGAAGACTTCGAGACCGGCACATCCGCCACTGCCCAATGCATCCGCCGTCTCGATATGACGCAACCACTCTTTCAGGCGCTCAACAATGTGGCCCAGACCCAAGTTGACCACGACGTCCTGCGGGCCATTCTGACGACGGGACGCTCCACCGCCCTCGCGGACACATGGCCGCCAATCTATGCGCACGCCATGGGCCTCTTGGACAAAACGCCCGCGCCCTTGCCCGCCCCTCTGGATGACCGCATCCGGTTTCTGGCCGAGGCGGACCGGCTGAAATCAACCCTGCGCGCCACCCGGCTTTGCGACAATTCGCGGCCCGAAAACTCGGGCGAACATAGCTGGCACATCGCGCTTTATGCGCTGACGCTGGCTGAACATGCAGCCCACCCGATCCAGATCGACCGCGTTGTACAGATGCTCTTGATCCACGATCTGGTGGAAATTGATGCAGGCGACGTCCCAATCCATTCCGCCGCCGCCCGTGATGAGGCGACACAGGCCCGCATCGAACAAGCCGCCGCCGACCGCATCTTTGGTTTATTGCCCGCCGATCAGGCCTCCAGTTTCCGCGCGCTTTGGGACGAGTTTGAGGCCGCACAAAGCCCCGATGCGACCTTTGCCAAATCCATCGACCGGGTGCAGCCACTGATCAGCAATCTGGAAACCGGCGGCACATCTTGGCGCGACTACAATGTCACCCGAGCGCAGGTCGAAACCCGCGTGGGCGTCAAGGTCCAGCGCGGTGCGCCCGCCGTCTGGGCCGCCGTCGCCCCCCGCATTGACGCCTGGTTTGCCGCCTATACCTGACCGCGCGGGGCGGCACGTGTTGACATCCTGCGCGCGGCGCGCACAAGAGCGTCCATGACCCGCTTTCGCGCACTTGCCAACCAACATGCCCGCCTATCGGCGCTCTGTGTGCTCGCCCTTTTTGCGGGTATCTTCGCTTTGCCCGTGCTGATCTATGGCCCCGTTGACCTGAGCAACGCGCGCGGCATGATCGATCTACCGCTGCTGCTGACGAACCTGCCTGTGCAAGCGCTGACCTGTCTGGTGGTATTGGGGGCCGTGGCGCTTTTGGGGTGGTGGCGCGTGACGGGGCTGACCTCTGCCATCGACCGCCGGGGGCTGCGCATGGCGATCTATATCACCGCGATTCCCCTGACGTTCTTTGTAATCGTCGCGATCTTGCTGCTGACGGGCGGTGAACTCAACCGCGCCATCCTGATCCTGTCGGTGATCGTGGTCTTCAACCTGCTCGTCGGACTGTTTGAAGAGACCCTCTTTCGCGGTGTTGTCTTTCATGGGCTGCGCACGGCCCATAGCCTCTGGTTCGCGATCCTCGCCAGTTCCCTGCTCTTTGGGCTCTTTCATCTTGTCAATCTGGCCGTCGGACAGGACTGGCACATCACCATCTTCCAGGTGGTCAACGCCTCGGCACTTGGCGTCTTCTTTTGCGGGATCATGCTGCAAACCAACAGCCTCTGGCCTGCGATTGTGCTGCACGCGGTGTGGAACAGCTATGCTATGGCCGGACAAATGGCCGCGTCAGAGCTTCCATTGGCAGACCTTCAGCCCGGCACGCTTTCGATCACGCCGGCCAATTATATCCTGCCCCTGCTGATCCTGCTGTCGGCGATCTGGATCATCACGCTCTGGCACCGCAGGCAACCCCCACCTGTGCCGCAATCCGCCGATTCCCACTAGACAGCGTGCCGCAACAGGCATAGGCGACGCAGCTAACCCAATCGGACCTGACCCCATGATCCCCACCCTCGCCGACGCCCTTGCCAAACAGGGCTATGATACCCTGACCCCCGTGCAAGAGGCCGTGACCGACGCCGCCCTTGATGGCCGTGACCTGCTCGTCTCGGCGCAGACCGGATCGGGGAAAACCGTGGGCTTCGGGCTTGCGATTGGCCCCACGATCCTTGGCGAAGACGGCGCATTTGGCCCCGCTGGCACCCCGCTTGCTCTGGTCATTGCGCCGACGCGCGAACTGGCGATGCAGGTCAAGCGCGAGCTTTCGTGGCTTTATGCCGGTGCTGGCGTCGTCATGGCCCAGACCGTGGGCGGCATGGACATGCGCGATGAACGCCGTGCGCTCGACCGTGGCGCGCATATCGTTGTCGCCACACCGGGCCGCCTCAAGGACCACATCCTGCGCGGCTCGCTTGATCTGTCCACCATCCGCGCCATTGTGCTGGATGAAGCCGATGAGATGCTTGATCTGGGCTTTCGCGAAGACCTCGAATTCATCCTTGGCGAAGCCCCCGCCGACCGCCGCACGCTGATGTTCTCGGCCACCGTGCCACCGATGATCGTTAAGCTGGCGCAAAGCTACCAGACCAACGCCGAACGCATCATCACCGTCAGCAAGGAAAGCCAGCACGCCGACATCACCTATCGCGCACTGCAAGTGGCCAACCACGACGTCGACAATGCCATCATCAACGTCCTGCGGTTCTACGATGCGCCCAACGCCATCGTTTTCGCCAATACCCGCGCCATGGTCACCCGCCTGACCACGCGCCTGTCGAACCGGGGCTTTGCATGTGTGGCGCTTTCGGGCGAGCTGTCCCAATCCGAACGCTCTCATGCTTTGCAGGCCATGCGCGATGGCCGCGCCCGTGTCTGTGTCGCGACCGATGTGGCGGCGCGTGGCATCGACCTGCCTAACCTTGAGCTGGTGATCCACGCCGAACTGCCCACCAACGCCGAAATCCTGCTGCACCGTTCGGGCCGCACGGGTCGTGCCGGGCGCAAGGGCATCTCTGCCATGATCGTGCCGCCCAAGATGAAGCGCCGCGCGCAGAACCTGCTCAAATGGGGCAAGCTTTCCGCCGAATGGGCCGTGCCGCCCACCGCTGACGAAATCCTTGCCGCTGACGAAGACCGGCTGATGAATGACCCGGTCTGGTCCGAGGACTTCACCGATAGCGAGGCGGCCTTTGCCGCGCGCCTGCTCGACAAGCACGACGCCACCAAGATCGCCGCGGCCTACCTGCGGCTTTATCAAAACCGCCAATCCGCGCCCGAAGACCTGTCACCCTACGTCGACATGCCCGACCGCCACGAAAAGCCCAAGCGCGAGAAAGCCGCCTTTGGCCCCTCGCGCTGGTTCTCGGTTGATGTGGGCCGCGACGGCAAGGCAGAGGCGCGTTGGCTCCTGCCGATGATCTGCAAGGCCGGTGGCATCACCAAAAACGAAATCGGCGCGATCCGCATCCAGCCCAATGAAACCTTTGTCGAGATCAGCGAACCTGTGGTCGCCGGATTCCTCAAATCCATCGGCAGCGAGATGCGGCTGGAAAATCAGGCCACCCTCACCGCACTGGATGGCCCGCCCCAGATCAGCGAACGCCGTGGCCCCCGGCCCGACAAGCGCGACTATCAAAAGCGCGACGACCGTGGCCCACGCAAACCGCGCGAAGACCGCAAACCACGCGACACAGCGCCCCCGCCACCCTCGCGGCAAGACGATGTTGCGGCAATCGTGCCCGGTGCCGCCGATGATCCCAAGCCGCGCAAGCCGCGCGCGCCCAAGGGGGAAAAGCGTGACCACGCAGGCGCCGTGACCGCCAAGCGCGGCTTTGACAAACCCAAAGGCGACAAAAAGCCCTACAAGGGCAAAGGCGATGACCGCCCGCGCGGCGACGGCAATCCTTTCAAGGGGAAACCGGGTGGAAAGCCGGGCGGCAAACCCGGTGGCAAGCCGTTTTCCAAAGGCAAACCCGGCGACAAGCCGTCCGGCAAGCCCCGTGCCAATGCCGCCGACACCTCCAAACGGTTCACGCCACCCGGCGGCAAACCGGGCGGACGCAAGGGCGCTGGCAAGGGCCCAAACGCAACACCACGGCGCAAATAAACGTAAAATCACCACCTTACCGCAAAATTTCCGCACATTCCGGCCCAATGACCGGCAGAATCAGATGCGAGGGTTTCCCTATCGCCCGGCAAGAGGCGTGGGGATGACCCCCGTCAACAGGCAACCCAAGGACAAAGCCAATGGCCACTGCACCGCAAGCCCCCAAACCCCAGCCGCCCGCGCCAAAACCGGCGCCGGTTGAGACCAGCGCGCCCAAGCCGCCGATCTTCAAGGACTTCGCCAGCATCTGACTTTGGATGCAACGCGCGCCTTCCCTGCGCAAACATTGCGCAGGCTGTCACCATAGGTCAGCATCCTGCCGATCAGGCGGGTGATGCACTCTACCGTACTGGCCCTGTGCTGCGCCCCTTGCTAGGGTTCGCGCATGACCGCGATTTCGACCATCCGCAACCTTGGCCCTGCCTTTGAAGCCGCCTTCAAAAAGGTCGGCATCACCAGTGCCGAGGAACTGCGCGCGCTGGGGGCCGATGCGGCCTATGCCCGGCTTTTGGCGGCAGGCAACAAACCCCATTTCATCGGCTACTACGTGCTGCACATGGGGCTTCAGGGCCGTCCGTGGAACGATTGCAAGGGCGAGGAAAAGAAGGCGCTGCGCAAAACCTTCGACGCGCTCAAGGCGCAATCCTTCGATCAGGACCGCTCAGAGCTTGAGGATTTCCTGAACCGGATCGGTGTCGTCGCCCCGCGCGACTGAACACGCATTAACCGCTCTAAATCAACGACATAAGACCCAATCTTCAAGCGATCTGGTTCAGCGGATCGCCGGTCGGCCATGATCCAGTCAGATCGTTGGGATCATTGATATCGTCAAAAATCGTATCGTAGCCCATGTCTTCCAGCGCCGCCAAAGTCAGTTCTGACAGGAAGTTCGTGCCATCAATGTAGCCGGTCATGATCTCTTTATCGAACAGCGCCTCATCCCAGTGGCCACCCGCTGTGCCGCCACCGCCATCGGTCTCAATCGGCACGCCAAAGACAAATCCGTCCGCCGCATCAATCGTGGGGAAATCGCGCTCGTAGATTGCATTGGCGTTGTCACCGGTGAACCGCAGATCACGCCCGCTGATCGACCCAGCGGTCAGGCCCATGTAGCTCCACAAGGTGCCAAAGCCCATCGCGTGCAGCATCTCGTGGAACACGATGTCATCCCACAGCCCGCGATTGTCGTAATTCGCCGCATCAGCGATATCAAAGTTCATGGCGCCGGTGCTGGGCAAATAACCCGGATACCGCACAGATCGCGGCCCGGCAGAACCGAGCGTGCCCCCCGCCCCGTCGATATCCGTCAGCGAGGCAGAAATCGTGATGTCATCCACGCCGTAGTTATCCGGCAGATCGCCCAGAATGATGCTGCTGAAATAGTCAGCGGCATCAATGAACGCCTGTTGCAGCGCAATCGTCCAGGTGCCCGAGAAGTCAATCGTCACGTTGTACGACGAATCCACCGGCCCACCGCTGGTGTAGCTGTCCAACAGTGTTGGCGTCGGATCGGGCTCTGGTGCGGGATCGGGATCAGGTGCGGGATCAGGCTCAGGTGCGGGATCGGGGTCCGGCGCAGGATCAGGATCAGGGGCAGGATCGGGGTCCGGCGCAGGATCAGGATCAGGGTCAGGGGCCGGATCAGGATCGGGCACAGGATCAGGATCAGGCGTGGGATCAGGATCAGGCGTCGGGTCGGGATCTGGTGCCGGGGTTGGGTCTGGATCCGGCTCTGGCGCCGGTGCGGGATCTGGCTCCGGATCGGGATCCGGCGACGGCACAGGTCGTGCAGGACCATCCGCGCCAGGGGTAAAACATTTCGCCAATTGCATCTGGGAAATATGCGTGGACCGTGCCGCGCTGTCCTGCGGCGTAAATTCAAACGCATCTGGCGGTGACACCTCAACCCGGTTGCCAGCATCGTCAATCAGCCCGCTTTGCAGGGCCGTTGCGTAATCGACAAACGTCACCTGGTCATGGGTCCAGCTTGCAATGACAAGTGAATGGTCCGCATGCGGCAAATGATCGGCGTGATCGTGGTCATGCCCGCACTCCGCGCAGCCCGGGCAATCGTCGCTGTGATCATGGGCCTGCATCATCTTCGTCAGATGCGCCTGCTGACTGCGATGCCGTTCCCACACGGACGGCTCCCCCGCCGCCTCCGCGCCGAGAATTTCGATCTCAAAACTATGACGTTCCGCCGTCATTCATTGCTCCTGCATCTGGCCCAACCCGGCCAGCAAACGCACTCGCGACGCGCGCGCGCCAATCCATACACGCGCTGAATGAACAAACTCTTTGCGTCGCCTTACCGGCAAAACCGTGGCAGTTCTCGGTCAAAATGTGGCAAGACCGTGGCGATGGGCGGGAATATGTAGTGGCGTGCGCGCGTTTTTGCCAAAAAATGTAAATGTCATTTACATTGACGCCAAAGCCCTGTATGTTAACAGCATGAACATTGAACAGGACCTTGACTACGAACTCGCCCGTGTGCGCAGGACGGCGCGGCGCATGGATGCGCTGTTCTATATCCCGCGCACCCGGCTTTCGATTGGCTTTGACAACATCCTGGGACTGATCCCGGTGGTGGGTGACTTCCTGGCCCTTGGCCCTGCCCTCTGGATCGTCTGGAAAGCGCGGCAACTTGGCGCGACGCCCGGTGCGCTGGCCTATATGCTGCTCAATGTCCTTTTGGATGCGCTTGTCGGGTCAATCCCGATCTTTGGCGACATCTTCGACATGATCTACAACGCCAACATCCGCAATTACCGCGCGCTTGAACGGAACTTGAACATGCAGGCCGCCGCTGCGCGCATGGTTTATGATCCCGCAACCCTCGCGGCGGATGAAAAAAGGCCGCCCCTGAATGGGACGGCCCTGATTGCATAAGCCGGGCGTTCTGCCCGGTTGCGGATCGGCTTAGCCGACCAGTTCAAGCCCTGAGAAGAAGAATGCGATCTCTTCTGCTGCGGTCTCCGGCGCGTCGGATCCGTGGACAGAGTTCTCGCCGATCGACAAAGCGAATTCCTTGCGGATCGTGCCTTCTGCGGCGTCAGCGGGGTTGGTTGCACCCATGACTTCACGGTTCTTCATGATCGCGTCTTCGCCTTCCAGAACCTGCACCACGATCGGCTCAGAGATCATGAATTCGCACAGCTCGTCGAAGAACGGACGCTCTTTGTGAACACCGTAGAACTGCTGCGCCTGCGCCAGCGTCAGCTGGATCCGCTTGGAGGCGACAATCCGCAGACCGGCCTCTTCGAACTTGGCGGCAATCTGACCGGTCAGGTTGCGCTTGGTTGCGTCGGGTTTGATGATGGAAAAGGTGCGTTGGATAGCCATGTGTTCAGCCTCTTGGTCGGTCACTGGGGGCACAGCCCCGTTTGAATGATGGCTGCGCCCTAACATGCGTTGGTGCCGGTGAAAAGCTGCGATTGACGAAGGTCGCGCGATCCGCCAAACCGCCCCCATGCTCAAGCTGCAAGACATCACCTACGGCGTCGAAGGCCGTCACCTGATCGAACACGCCACCGTGACGATCCCCACCGGCCACAAGGTTGGCCTTGTGGGCCGGAACGGCACTGGCAAGACGACGCTTTTCCGGGTGATCCGAGGCGAGATGGTGCTGGATACCGGCACCATTGACCTGCCGCGCGGCTGGAAGATCGGCGGCGTCAGCCAAGAGGTGCCCGGCAACGAGGTCTCGCTGATTGATACTGTGCTGGCCGCCGACGTCGAACGCACCGCCCTGCTGGCAGAGGCTGAGACGGCAACCGACCCCACCCGCATCGCCGACATCCAGACGCGGCTGACCGATATCGACGCCTGGTCGGCAGAGGCGCGCGCCGCCACCATCCTGCGCGGTCTTGGCTTCACCAATGACGAACAGAAACAACCCTGCTCGGCCTTCTCTGGCGGCTGGCGGATGCGCGTGGCGCTGGCTGCGGTGCTCTTTTCCGAACCCGACCTGTTGCTTTTGGACGAGCCCACCAACTACCTTGATCTCGAAGGCGCACTTTGGCTCGAAAGCTACCTGACCCGCTACCCGCACACCGTCATTATCGTCAGCCACGACCGCGAACTCTTGAACCGCTCCGTTGGCGGCATCCTGCATCTCGAAGACAAGGGGCTGACCTACTACACCGGCAACTACGACCAATTCGTCAAACAGCGCATGGCCAAACGTGCGGTACAGGCGGCAGCGGCCAAGAAACAGGCCGCCCAACGCGCGCATTTGCAGGCCTTTGTGGACCGGTTCAAGGCCAAGGCCTCCAAGGCAAAACAGGCGCAATCCCGCGTCAAGATGCTGGAAAAGATGGAAACCATCCGCACGCCCGAAGACGCCGCGCGCACCGTCTTTACCTTCCCCAAACCTGAAGAGCTTTCGCCCCCCATTATCGCCACCGAAGCCGCCGCCGTCGGCTATGGCAATCACATCGTGCTGCATGATCTGAACCTGCGCATCGATCAAGACGACCGCATCGCCCTTCTTGGTCGCAACGGCGAAGGAAAATCGACGCTTTCCAAGATGTTATCGAACCGTCTTGATGTGGCGCGCGGGAAGATGATCACCTCCAACAAGCTGCGCATCGGCTTCTTTGCCCAGCATCAGGTCGATGAGCTACGGGTGGAAGAAACGCCGCTTGAACACCTCCTGCGCGAGCGTCCCGAAGAAGGCCAATCCAAGCTGCGGGCCCGCCTTGCAGGCTTTGGCCTTGGCCCCGATCAGGCCGACACCGCGGTCGGGCGGCTCTCGGGTGGGCAAAAGGCGCGATTGTCGCTCTTGCTCGCCACCCTGCCCGCACCGCACCTGCTGATCCTTGATGAGCCGACCAACCACCTCGACATCGAAAGCCGCGAGGCGCTGGTCGAGGCGCTGACCGCCTATACCGGTGCGGTGATCCTTGTCAGTCATGATATGCACCTTCTGTCCATGGTCGCCGACCGGCTCTGGCTGGTCAAAGATGGCCATGTAAAACCCTACGACGAAGACTTGCAGGCCTATCGCAAGATGCTGCTGACGCCGGACAAACCCGCACCCAAGGGCAAGCCCAAGCCGGTCAAAAAGGCCGCGACCCGCGACGAATTGCTGGCCCTGAAATCAGAGGTCCGCAAGGCCGAAGACCGCGTCACCAAGATCTCGGACATGCGCGACAAGCTGGCAAAAAAGCTCGCCGATCCCGTGCTTTACGAAGACGCCCGCAAGGGCGAACTGGCCACGTGGAACCAGAAATACGCCGAAGTCATGGATGGCCTTGATCGGGCAGAATCGCTCTGGATGGCAGCGCTGGAAAAGTTGGAAAAGGCGCAGACCTAACCGGTCTTGGTTAGTCCCGCTCTGCCCGGACCCGCTTGCGCCACCGCCAAGCGGCCCCGCAGCCGGACAGACACGCCACCACCGCAACAACAACCGCCGCAATCACCGCGATCTTCAGACCGATCAGCAACCAACTAAGCACCCAGCTTGATACAAACATCGCCCGACCCTCAGCGCAGCGGTGCCGCGGCGATGTCGAACCGCTCTGCAACCCGGTCCAGCACAGCCCGGCAATGGGCGATATCGGCCGTGGCGCTGGCCTTCATCTTCCACAACCCCGCCATACGGCGCGGCAGCGGATACCACCGGTCAAGGTCCAGCCCGCACCGATCCAGCAACATCATCGGCAGCGTCTGCACCGCGATCACCTGATTCATATAGGCCTGCGCCGCAGTGGCACCGACCCAGGCATTGCGGTCGGCGCGAAACAACGCCTCGTGATCCAGCGTATAGAAACCCTGCCCGCGCAACTGCCCACGATAGAGCAGATGGGTGGCAAAAAAGGCCGCCACACTGGTCAGAAAGTGAAACCCGTGCCGGGCATTGATGCCCAGCACCGTGTCACCCGCGCTCAAAAGCGGCATCGGCTCCGCCAGCGTCTCGGCCCTGAAAAAGCTGCCCGTGCAATTCACGATGATTGCGCCGGGGGCCAGAGGCTGGCGTGCCCCGCTGCGCAGCACCATCTGCGGGCCGTCATCCGTGTCGACCACATCGTCCAGATAATCGGCGTGCATCTCGGCCACACCGGCCTTGATCTGCGCCAATTCCGATTCTGACTGAAGCCCGAACAGGAACACCCCGTTTTCGGTCGTCGTGTCCGTGGCATGGTTGCGGCGGAAACGGTCAATCACCTCTGCATCATTGTCGCCATCAAAGGACAGCGCCAAGTCCCGAAACAGGCGCGACACCAGCTCACCCGATGTCCAGCGCCCAAGCCCGGTTGGCAGATACTTGGTGCGGTTCAGGAAATTGGTTCCCCGCCCCAGAACAAGCGAAACCTGACGTCCGCCCCCCGCAGCGAGTGCGGCCAGTACCGTATCCATGCCGGTCTTGCCGCCGCCGACAACCACCACCGGTGCGGCGGGATGGGCGGCCAGCGTGCTGCGCAACTCTTGCGGAATGATCGACGTGACCTGATTGCTCGACAGGACCAGCGGTTTGGCTTCCGCATAATTCAGGCCCGCAGCATGGATCACCCGGCGTGCCCTGATGGATGTGATCTGGGCGTCTTGCCCGTTGGGGTGAAAATCGACCTCGGCCATGTGGCCGTCATTGGTCTGCACTTCGTCGCAACGGATCACGGTCTGCCCAAACCCGGTGCGCAGATCGACCTTTTTTGCCACGGGCGTCAGGGCAGAGGCCAGATGTGCCTGCACCTCGTCGCGTGCGGCCAGATAATCTCTGGGCTTTTTCCAGTTCCACCGCATGTCGCCCACGGTGAACATCGGGTGCGGCTGATGCAGACGGACAAAATCATAGGCGGTGTTCCACATCCCGCCGGGCGCATCCTTCTGGTCAATCAGGGCCACCCGCGCGCCCTTGGGCAAATACGCAGTGGCGGCATAAAGCGCATTCAGCCCCGCGACCCCGGCCCCGATCACCACCAGATCGCAAACCTCCCCGTCTTCAATGGTGCGCGCACCCGCGCGTCCCTGCGCCAGTTGGTCCAGCATGGCCATCCCCCTTAAATGCTGCGTGTAATATGAATGGCGCAGGCCAACTTGCCCTAGGGTAATATTGCCCAAACGCCGCCAAAAAGTGACGCCGGGTCAAGCATTTCTGCCATGGCAGCGAGCCCCATCATGCCAGCGCAATTGCCTGCAATCCCTCTGGTCTTCCGCGCGCCCATCGCTCATCTTGTCGGCAATACGCCCTGACGGGCACACCCAAAGGCACCCCGCAATGACCGAACTCGCCACGCTGATCACCGTCTTTTCCACGCTCTTCATCATCATCGACCCGCCAGGGCTCGCACCGATCTTCGTGGCACTGACCCAAGGCATGACGCAGGCGCAACGCCGGACCATCGCCCTGCGCGCCTGCATCATCTCGGCGGTGCTCATGATGATGTTCCTCTTTGTGGGCGAGGCCGTGCTCAGCTTTATCGGCATCTCCATGCCAGCATTCCGCATTGCAGGTGGGGTTCTGCTTTTCCTCACAGCGCTCGAGATGTTGTTCCAGCGCCGTCAGGCCCGCCGCGCCGGCAACGCCGAAGAGGGCGCGGAAGAGCATAACGACGACCCATCCGTCTTCCCGCTTGCGCTGCCGCTGATCGTGGGACCGGGGGCGATCACGACCATCATCCTCTTTGCCGGTCAGGCGCAAACGGCCGTGGACATCATCACGCTGGCCGCGGTCATGCTCTCGGTGATCGTGATCGTGTTTCTGGCCTTTCTCGCCTCTTCCGGGATCGAGCGGCTTTTGGGCAAGACCGGGCTGAATATCCTGACCCGGGTTCTGGGGATGCTGCTCGCCGCCTTGGCGATCCAGTTTATCCTCGATGGCATCCGCCAGTCTTTTGGTCTGGGCGGTTAATACATATATCCCCGTGATGAATAGTGACCAACTTCTCAACCTGACTTATCTGGGGCTTCTGGGTCTTGTGATCGGCGGCAGCTATCTTGTCGCGAACCGGCACAATCTGGGCCAAACGGCGCAATATGGCGCGATCTGGGGCCTGATCTTTGTCGGCGTCGTGGCGGCTTACGGCCTCTGGGGCGATGTCAGCCGCGATCTTTCCGGCGGGCAAAGCCTGTCTGACGCCGGGGCCATAGTTGTGCCGCAGGCCCGCGACGGGCATTACTACCTCACGCTCGACATCAACGACACACCAGTGAATTTTGTTGTGGATACAGGGGCTTCCAAGATGGTCCTCACCCAGCGTGACGCGGCACGGATCGGCATTGATCCCGCTGAATTGCGCTATCTTGGTTCTGCCAATACCGCCAACGGCGTGGTGCGGACGGCCGATGTCTGGCTGGATCGTGTAACCCTTGGCCCGATCACCGACACGGATTTTCGCGCCACCGTCAATCAGGGCCAGATGGAAGGCTCGCTTTTGGGCATGTCCTATCTTGACGCCTTTTCGTCAATTCAGTTCTCTGATGGCACCCTGACCCTGATAAGGTAATCCGATGTTGCGAGCATTCCTGTTGTGCCTGACCCTTGCTGCCTGTGCCGGCACCAATACCCTGCCCGAGGATTTTAATTCCGACTTCGCTTTCTGAGGCCCCGATTTTTCTAGAAAAATCGGCCCCACCTGCGTTCGATCACCTCGCACCGTGATTTTTCTAGAAAAATCACCCCCCCGCTTCGGCTTTTTTGACCCAGCGGCCATCGTCCTGCGCCCAGTATTGCGCGCTGCAGCCTTCGCTGGTCAGTGCCTTCCACTGGCCCCGCGCCGTCTCAAGCGCTGCCCCATCTGCGCCATCAAACAAGATGCACACCCGCTCTGACAGACCCACCTCTGACGCGGTGACATCGGCCCCGCCAACGCTCATGATGCAGTCAAACCCCTCCGCCGGGACCTCACCCAGCAGGATCGGCTGATCAGCATCATGCGGACCACCCGCCAAGCCATGCGGCAGGAACCCATCCGGATCGCCCTGCCATAACACCTGATCCAGCCGCTCCAGCAGCGGCTTTGGTCCGCGCAGCAGCACCCGCCAGCCCGCCTGCCGCGACTTTTGCAGCAGCATCGGCAGCGTCGCCTCAAGCGGGCTGTCGGTCAGATGGTAAAAGAACGCGGCCCCCATCTCAGCCCTCGAACTGATCCGCGACCAGCCGGTTCAGCGCGGCCACGCCCCAGCCCGTGGCACCGCCCGGGGCCAGCGCCGTGCCGCCCTTGATATGGGCCACGCCTGCGATATCCAGATGGCACCACGGCATGTCGTCTTTCACGAAGCGCTGCAGGAATTGCGCTGCCGTGATCGACCCTGCAGGCCGCCCGCCGGTGTTCTTGATATCGGCAATCCGACTTTTGATCAGCTTGTCGTATCCTTTGCCCAAGGGCAGCCGCCACGCGCCTTCGCCCTCGGCCTCTGCCGCTTTCAGGAACTGGCCCGCCAGCACGTCGTCATTGCTGAAAACGCCCGCGTTTTCATGGCCCAGCGCGATGATCACAGCGCCGGTCAATGTGGCAAGGTTGATCATCCCCTTGGGCTTGAACCGCTCTTGCGCGTACCACAGCACATCGGCCAGCACCAAACGCCCCTCGGCGTCGGTATTGATGATTTCAATCGTGGTGCCCGACATCGCCGTGACCACATCACCGGGGCGCGTGGCTGTGCCGCTGGGCATGTTTTCCACCAGCCCCACAAGCCCCACCACATTGGCCTTTGCCTTGCGCAGGGCCAGCGTCCGCATGACACCCGCAACAACGCCCGCACCGCCCATGTCCATGGTCATGTCTTCCATGCCCGCTGCCGGTTTCAGGCTGATCCCGCCGGTGTCAAAGACCACCCCCTTGCCGACCAGTGCAAATGGGTCCTCATCCCCGGCGCCATTCCACTGCATCACCACAACCTTCGACGGGCTGGCAGAGCCCTGCCCGACGCTCAAAAGCGACCGCATGCCCAGCTTTTCCAGCTCGGGCTCTTCCAGGATTTCAACCTCAAGCCCCAATTCCTGCATTGCGGCCAGCCGGGCGGCAAAATCATCCGTTGTCAGCACGTTCGCAGGCTCATTGGTCAGATCGCGGGTAAAGAATACACCCTCGGCGACCGCCATGCCGGTGCGTGCTGCTTTGGCCACCTCTTCGGGCTTGGACACCATCAGCGTGGCGCTGCCCTTGGGGTCACCATCCTTGGACTTATGCACGTCAAAGTCATAAGCCCGCAGTGCAAGACCCAGCGCCACCTCTTCGGCGCGCCCCAAGGCACCCGCCACCACTGTCGCGCCTTCCTTGCCCAGCGCCTTGCCAATCGCGGCCCCGGCCTTGCGCGCCTCGGCGACGCCGGGGCGTTTGGACAACTTGATGACCAGCACCGCCCGCGCAGCCATGCCCGCCGGATAGCCCATGCGCAGCGCGTCGCCTTCACTGGCCTTTTCAAACGCCTCGCTTTCCACCAGCCGTGCCAGCGCCTTGCGGCTCAGCGTGTTGACCTTGCGCGCACCCGCATCCAGCTTACCGTCCGGCGTGACAAAGACCGCCACGATCCCCTGCACCGCGCCCAGCGCGTCCAGATCAACAGCTTCAAATCGAATATCAACGGGCGAGGTCATGATGCGGGTTTTCCTGTGTTCGGGGCTTAATCCCCAATCCCTAGCGATCCGCCGCCACAATGACCAGTTTGCAGTTTTGTCCCGCCCCCGCTTGCGCTAGTTTCGCGGCAAAAGAATGGGGTGCGGGCACTTGCCGCGATTTGACCGATACATGCTGGCGCAGCTCATGGTGCTCTTTGGCTTCTTCAGCCTTGTGCTTGTGATGGTCTATTGGATCAATCAGGCGGTCCGGCTTTTTGATCAACTCATCGCTGACGGCCAGTCTTTTGGCGTGTTTCTGGAATTCACGGCTCTGTCGTTGCCCGGTGTGATCCGCCTTGCCCTGCCGCTCGCGGCCTTTGCGGCCTCGGTCTATGTCACCAACCGGATGAGCACCGAATCCGAGCTGGTCGTCGTGCAGGCCACCGGCTTTTCGCCCTGGCGCATGGCGCGGCCCGTGCTGGTCTTTGGCCTGATCGTTGCTGCGCTGATGTCGGTGCTGATGCACCTGCTGGTGCCGCTGTCGACAGCACAACTCAATGACCGGCAAGGCGAGATTGCCCAGAACGTCACCGCACGCATCCTGACAGAGGGCCAGTTCCTTGAACCTGCCCCCGGCATCACTGTCTATATCCGTGAAATCACCCCGGGCGGAGAATTGCGTGATGTCTTCCTGTCCGACCTGCGCGATCCGGCGGCAGAGGTGACCTATACCGCCGCGCAGGCCTATCTGGTGCGTTCTGCTGATGACGCGCAACTTGTGATGGTCGACGGCCTTGCCCAGACATTGCGCACCGGCAGCAACCGGCTTTTCACCACCTCCTTCACCGACTTTGCCTATAACATCGGCGACCTGATCGCCGTTGCCCCCCGCGATGGCCGCACCGCGCGCGAACTCATGACGTGGGAATTGCTCAACCCCACGCCCGCGCTCGAGGCCGAGACGGGCCGCACCGCCGCCCAGCTTGTCGCGGACGCCCATGACCGTATTTCTCAGGCGCTTCTGGGGACTGTCGCGGCGCTTTTGGGCTTTGCCGCCCTTGTCATCGGCGGGTTCAGCCGTTTCGGGGTCTGGCGGCAGATTGTCGGCGCGATCTTCCTGATCATCGTGATCAAAGCGCTGGAAACGACGGGCCTTAATATCGCGCGCACCACGCCAGGCATGTGGTACGCCAGCTACCTCGCCGTGGCCTCTGGTGCGCTGATCATCCTTGCGCTGCTTTACCTCGCCACCAAGCCGTTCCTCTTCAAGCGCAAACCGGGGGCGCTGGCATGATCCTGGATCGTTACTTTGCCCGCCGTTTTGTGATGATCTTTGCAGGCGTGTTTTTTATCTTCCTGCTGATCTCTGGCTTCATTGGCCTGGTGGACCAGTTGCGCCGGTTTTCGGGCTCTGACGCCACGTTTGCGCAAATCTTCCGCCTCTCGCTTCTTGCGATCCCGCAATCCATCTACGGTATCCTGCCGCTGATCATGATTATCTCGACGATCTCGCTTTTTCTGGGCCTCGCGCGCAGTTCGGAAATGGTCGTTACCCGTGCGGCAGGCCGCTCTGCCCTGCGCGCGCTGGTGCCGCCCGCGATGATGGCGCTGATTATCGGCATGGTGGCCGTCGCCGTCTTCAATCCCATCGTGGCCGCCACGTCGCGGCAATACGACATCCGGGCGAACCTCTTGACCGGCGAAAGCCCGATCCTGTCGCTGGGTGAAACCGGGCTCTGGTTACGGCAGGGCGATGAAACGGGCCAAACCGTGATCCGCGCTGCCGGGGCGAACCTTGCCGGGACCCAGCTTCAGGATGTGTCTTTCATCACATTTGCGCCCGGTGGCGGCCCGGTCGACCGGATCGACGCGGCAACCGCCACCCTTGTGGATGGCAACTGGCAATTGACGCAGGCCAAACGCTGGCCCCTCGCCCCCAACACCGTGCCAGAGGCGCAGGCCACAACCGCCGCAGCGCTTGCGATCCCCTCAACCCTCACCCCCGACCAGATCCGCAACAGCTTCGGCACACCCTCGTCGATCTCGATCTGGGATCTGCCCGCCTTTATCGACCGTCTGCGCACCTCGGGCTTTTCCGCCCAGCGCCATTCGGTCTGGTTCCAGATGGAGGTGGCGCTGCCGGTCTTTCTGGTCGCCATGGTGATGATCGGGGCCGCCTTTACCCTGCGCCACCAGCGTGGCGGGCGCACCGGTCTCGCAGTGCTGCTGGCGATCCTTCTGTCCTTCACCCTCTACTTCCTGCGCAACTTCGCGCAGATCCTTGGCGAAAACGGCGATGTCCCTGCCGCGCTTGCCGCATGGGCACCACCCCTCATCGCCATCGGCCTCGCCATGGGCCTCTTGCTGCACCGGGAAGAGGGGTGATGCGCTGGCTCCTCCTTTTTCTGCTGCTGCCGTTCGCGGCAGTGGCGCAAACGCCCGCGACGCTGATCGCCGACAGCGTAACCGTCGAAGGCGGCGAACGCCTCATTGCGCGCGGCAATATCGAAGTCTTCGCTGATGGCACCCGCATGTCGGCCGCACAGATTACCTATGACCGCCCCTCTGACCGGCTCACCATTGCAGGTCCGATTTTCATCACCACGCCCGATGGCGCGATCCTGACGGCCGACCGCGCCACCCTTGACCCACGACTTGAAAACGGTGTGCTGCTGGGCGCGCGCCTTGTGCTGAACCAGCAATTGCAACTTGCCGCCAATCAGATCGACCGGGCAGAAGGGCGCTATTCCCAGCTTTACAAAACCGCCGTCACGTCCTGCCACGTCTGTGGTGGCAAGGCGCCCTTATGGGAAATCCGCGCCCGCCGCATCGTGCATGATGAAGACGCGGGCCAGCTTTACTTTACCGGCGCGCAGTTTCGCGTGGCTGGCGTGCCTTTGGTCTATCTGCCGCGTGTACGCCTGCCTGATCCCACCGTGGACCGGGCCACCGGTCTTCTGATCCCGCGCATCCGCTCCACCGACCGGCTGGGTGTGGGGCTCAAGCTGCCCTATTTCATCACGCTGGGCGATCACCGCGATGTGCTGCTCACGCCCTATATCTCGCCCAATACCCGCACGCTTGAGGCGCGCTATCGGCAGGCGTTTCTACGCGGTGATATCTCGATCAGTGCCGCCGTCAGCGACGACACCCTGACCGCTGACAACCAGCGCGGCTATATCTTTGCCGAAGGCACCTTTGATCTGGGCGGCGGCTATACCCTCAACTTCGACGCCGAGGCCACGACGGACGATGCCTACCTGCTGGACTACGGCTATTCCGACAAGGACCGGCTTGATACGGCGATCAGCCTGACCCGTGTCACCGACAACACGCTTTTGAACGCCAGCTTCACCTACTACCAGACCCTGCGCGATGATGAATTGAACCGCACCCTGCCCCCCATCGTGGCGGATGTGACCTATGACCGGCGCTTTGCGGCCCTTGGCGGCACCCTGACGCTGGGGGCCTCTGGCGATGCGATCATCCGCTACGGCGATGCCACCGGTGACGATGGCCGTGACGTGACCCGCCTTGGGGCCTCTGCCGCCTGGGACCGCACCTGGGTTGCTTCTTCGGGCTTGCTGACAACGGCCACCGCCGATCTGCGGGCCGACTGGTATCAGGTCAACGACGCTGTCGCCTTTGCACAGGACCTGACCCGCGCGGTGCCGACGCTTGGCGTCACCTTCCGCTATCCGCTCAGCAAACAGACCGCCAATGCGTCCCACCTGCTGGAGCCCGCCGTGGCGCTGGCATGGTCGGACCTCTACGGCGATGCCGTCCCGAATGAGGACAGCACGCGCCCCGAATTCGACACCGCCAATCTTTTGTCCCTCACCCGCTTTCCTGGTGACGACGCGGTTGAAACCGGGGGCCGTGGCGCGCTGGGGCTGACCTATACCCGTGTGGGCCGAGGCGGCAGCCACACATCGCTGACCTTTGGCCGCATCTTCCGGCAAGACGCGCTGCCCGGCTTTACGGTGACCTCCGGCAATCGGGATACGCGATCCGACTGGCTGGTGGCGGGCCATGTGCTGTTGCCGCAAGGGCTGCGCATCGCGGGCCGCAGCCTTTTTGCGGATGACTTCCAGCCTGTGCTGGCGCAGGCCCTTGTGGACTGGCAGACCGAGACCCTGAACCTCGGGGCCGCCTATATCTACCAGATTGCCGATGGTGAGGTCGGACGCTCTGACACCGTGTCGGAATGGTCGGTCGATGGCACCGTGCGCCTGTCGCCTGCATGGGCCGTCAGTTTTGATGCCCGCTATGACATTATCGCCGATGCCCCCGCCACCGCCGGGCTGGGCGTGGAATGGCGCAATGAATGCGTGACGGTCGATCTTTCGGTCTCGCGCCGCTATACGTCTTCCACTACGGTGGACCCATCGACGGATTACGGGTTATCGGTGTCACTGGCGGGCTTTTCCGCTGCTTCTGTCACCGGTCGCCCGACGGCCCGCTGTACGCAATAACCAGACGACCCAAAGGACAATGACGATGCGCCTTGCGACCTTCCTGCTGACGATCCTGCTGGCCCTGCCCGCCGCCATCGCATCCGCCCAGAATTTCTCTCCTGCGATCACCGTGGACGACAAGGTTGTGACCGTGTTCGAACTGGAACAGCGCCGCAAACTCCTGGAACTGTTCCGCACCCCCGGCGACCTGACCAAGCTGGCGCGTGAGCAGCTGATCGACGACCGGCTCAAGCAGATCGCGCTGGATCGCGCGGGCCTGTCGATCACCCCCGAAGCGCTTGCTAATGAAGTCGATGCCTTCGCCGCCCGCGCCAACCTCAGCACGGACCAATTCACCACCATTCTGGCGCAGAACGGCGTGGCCTTTGAAACCCTGCAGGAATTTGTCCGCATGGGTGTCAGCTGGCGCGACTACATCCGCTCGCGCTACGGCAATGCGGTGAATATCACCGCCGCCGACATTGACCGCGCGCTGGGGCAATCAGGCACCGGTGCCGACGGGATTGAGGTGCTTTTGTCCGAGATCATCCTGCCCGCCCCACCGCAACGCGCCGCACAGGCCAATGCGCTGGCCAGCCAGATTTCGCAGACAACCTCGCAGGCGCAGTTTTCCAGCTTTGCGCGGCAGTATTCCGCGCTGCCTTCGCGCAACAACGGCGGGCGGCTCGGCTGGTTGCCGATCTCCAACTATCCGCCGCAACTGCAAAGCCTGATCCTTGGGCTGTCACCGGGTGAGGTCACGGCCCCCATAGGCATCACCAATGGCGTCGCATTGTTCCAGATGCGCGGCGTGCGCGAGGTGGCCTCTGCGCCCAAGCCGCCCACATCCATCGAATATGCCGCCTATTACATCCCCGGTGCCGGGACAGAGGCAGGCCGCGCCGCCGCTGCCCGTCTGGCGCTGGATGTGGATGTCTGTGATGACCTTTACGGTGCAGCCCGTGGGCAATCGCCCGAGGTGTTGGAACGCAACGCCCGCGCGCCATCGGAGATCCCGCAAGACATCGCAATTGAACTGGCACGGCTCGACCGGGGCGAGGTCAGCTATAACGTCACGCGCGGCGACAACATCGTCTTCTTGATGCTGTGCAACCGCGTCACCGGTGACGGCGGCGGCGACCGTGACGCGGTGGCCAACCGGCTGCGCAGTCAGCGTCTTTCGGGCTATGCCGATGCGCTGCTGGAAGACCTGCGCGCCGCTGCCCAAATCAACGGCTGATGTCACAAGCCCCCATCGTGATTTCCTGTGGCGAGCCTGCGGGCATCGGGCCAGAGATCGCCGTGGCCGCATGGGCCGCGCTGCGTGACGACGTGCCGCTGCTGTGGATCGGTGATCCCAGCCACCTGCCGCCTGAAACCCCTTCAGACTTTCCGGTGCTGGCGCGGGACTTTGGTGCCCCCCGCGTACCGGGCCAGCCCAACCCCGCCCATGCGCAAGGGGTGATCGATGCCATTGCCGATGGGGTCGCGATGGTCAGTGACGGTCAGGCCCGCGCGATCTGCACCGCGCCCATTCACAAGGCCGCTTTGAAGGACGGGGCCGATTTTCCCTATCCCGGCCACACTGAATATCTCTCTGCTTTGGCCGGGGACGTGCCGGTGGTGATGATGCTGGCCTGTGACGCCCTGCGCGTTGTGCCTGCAACAATCCACATTCCACTGGCGGATGTCCCGGCCCAACTCACTGCCCGGCTGCTGACCGACACCGCCCTGATCACCGCGCGCGCGCTCAAGCGCGACTTTGGCATTCCCGCCCCCCGGATCGCCGTCGCGGGCCTGAACCCGCACGCAGGCGAAGACGGCAAGATGGGCATGGAAGAGATTGAGATGATCACGCCCGTCATCACCGCCCTGCGCGCACAAGGCCTTGATATCTTCGGCCCGCTCTCGGCCGATACGATGTTTCATGCGGGCGCGCGTGCGGGCTATGATGCCGCACTTTGCATGTATCACGATCAGGCGCTCATTCCGATCAAGACGCTGGATTTCTCCGGCGGCGTGAATGTGACGCTGGGCCTGCCATTTATCCGCACCTCGCCCGATCACGGCACCGCCTTTGACATCGCGGGCACCGGGCGCGCGGATGCGACATCCATGATCGCCGCGATCCGCATGGCCGCGCAGATGGCCACGGCGCGGGGGGCGTGATGCGCTTTTTCCTGCGGAAAAACCGCAGCCTCCGGCGGGCA
Organism: uncultured Paracoccaceae bacterium; assembly: GCA_947493335.1. GTDB lineage: Bacteria > Pseudomonadota > Alphaproteobacteria > Rhodobacterales > Rhodobacteraceae > CANMYO01. The sequence continues at coordinate 1,574,131 of CANLQO010000001.1, forward strand.
TATTTTCATTCAAAAGAAAGACAGGCCTTGTGATCGATGATCTGCCGCCCCTGCGTCAGGTGATTGACGCCCATGGCATCGCGGCCAAGAAATCGCTTGGCCAGAATTTTCTGCTCGACCTGAACCTGACCGCCAAGATTGCCCGGCTGGCGGGTGATCTGCAGGACCATGACGTGTTAGAGGTCGGCCCCGGCCCCGGTGGATTGACCCGCGGGCTTCTGGCCGAAGGCGCGCGACGCGTGCTGGCGATCGAAAAAGACCCCCGCTGTGCGCCTGCCCTGCAACAGATTGCCGACCGCTATCCTGACCGGCTGTCGTTTGTGATCGGCGATGCGCTGGATGTAGATGTCACCGCCCATCTGACCCCGCCCTACAAGATCGCTGCAAACCTGCCCTATAACGTGGGCACCGAACTGCTTGTGCGCTGGCTGACGCCGCCCGTTTGGCCGCCGCAATGGTCGTCGCTGACGCTGATGTTCCAGCGCGAGGTGGCGCAGCGCATCACAGCGCAGCCCGGGTCAAAGGCCTATGGGCGGCTGGCGCTTTTGGCGCAATGGCGCAGCGACCCACGCATCGTGCTCGACCTGCCGCCCGAGGCGTTCAGCCCCGCGCCCAAGGTCTCTTCTGCTGTCGTGCATCTGACCGCCCTGCCTGCACCGCGCTTTCCGGCCAACGCCGGGACATTAAACCGCGTGGTCGCTTCGGCCTTTAACCAACGCCGCAAGATGCTGCGCTCTGCGCTGAAATCCGTCTCACCGCAGATCGAGGATCACCTGATCGCCGCAGGAATCAAACCCACTGAGCGGGCCGAACAGGTGGGGTTAGAGGCGTTTTGCGCCCTTGCGCGCAGCCTTGATGGCTAGCGGCTGCGTGCCACGATCATGCAGTTGTTGCTGCCGCGTGGCACCATATCGCAGCTCAGAATCTCGAAACCCGCGGTGCGGACCATCCGCTCCATCGTGGCGGGCGATGTGACGCTCAGCCGTGGTCTGCGCCCCAAGGCCTTGCGCAGGATGTCCGGCAGGCGCAGCGCCGAGGCCGAACCGCTGACCGTCACCGTGCGCGACAGCAACAGACCACCCGGCCGCAACAACCCATGCGCCCGGCTGAGCGCGCGGGGTATGTCGTCCAACTGGTGCAGCACATCAATGGCAATCACCGCATCCAGATGTCGCGGCAGGCTGGCGTCCTCGGCACTCAGGTTCACACAGTCGACATTTTGCAAATGGCGGGTCCGGGCCTTGGCGACATCAACCAGATCCCCGGCTGCGTCGCTGCAAATGTAACGCTTGACCTCTGCGGCGAATGCGACGGCCATCCGGCCATCCCGGCCGCCCAGTTCCAAAACGGTTTGATCCGGCTTCAAATAGCTTTTGAAGCGTTCCACCGTGGCCCACTCTGTTGCCGATCCCGGTTCATGCGCCACCGCTCGCAGGTGCTGGCCCTGCGCCGTTTCGTCTGTCATTCAGTCGTCTCCCGACGGGCCCGGCAAAGCGATTCCCGATCATCCCATGTAAACGCTTACCTCAACGTAAAGTTCCGCAAAACCTGACTTTCAGACAGGTCACGAAAAACCCCGCTCAGTGGCGGGGCTTTCAAGACTATTCGGCAGCTTCGGGGGCGTCGCCCTGTTCGGCTTGCGGCGCTTCGGGCTTGGGTGGCCGCGGCTTGCGCTGGCGCGGCTTGCGTGGCGGCTTGGCCTCCTGGCCGGGCTGTTCTTCGCCGCGCGCTTCGGGCGTGTCGACCAGACCGCTATCAGGCTGATCGCCACCGCCTGCGGCCTCTTCCTGTGCACGCAAACGTTCGTTGCGCTCGCGGTCCCGCTCGGCCTGACGCTGGCGGTTCTGTTCTTCCTGTTCTTCGCGCTTGGCCTCAACCTCGCGCTGCGCCTCGGCCAGCAGACGGGTGTAATGCTCTGCGTGCTGGGCATAGTTTTCCGCATCCACGCGGTCCCCGGCCAGCACCGCATCCCGGTGCAACTGGTTGTATTTTTCGATGATCTGTTGCGGCGTTCCGCGCACCTTCCCGTCAGGGCCCGAGCTGTCAAACACCCGGTTGATGATATTCCCGCCTGAGGGGCGGTTATTGCGGTTCTTGTTCCGCGACCGCGACTTCGAAGATCTCATGATGTGCTTTCGTCAAGCCTGTGGCAAATGTTGCGCTTTGCGGGCAATCGCAGCAGTGCGATCAAATGGCCCAAGCGATGTTTGGCGACACGTCGGTGTGAGCATCCTGCTCAACCAGCGACGCCCTTCAAAAAGCATGAAGTTGCGCGCAACACAAGCCCAAAACCCTTAACAGAGCGCTAAAAGCCGCTAATTGCGCGGTTTTTCACCACTCACAACGCGGTCGCGCCCGTCCAGATCGGCGGTCACAGTGACCTGCGCGAATCCCGCCTTTTCCATCATGTCCGCCACAGCGGCACCCTGGGTCGGACCGATTTCAACCATAAGGCGACCACCGCGCACAAGATGCCCGCCTGCCCCTTTGGTGATGGCACGATAAGCGCCCAGCCCGTCACCCTCATCTGTCAGCGCCATACGCGGTTCAAAGTCGCGCACCTCTGGGGCCAGCCCCGGCATCTCGTCGGCGGAAATATAGGGCGGGTTGCTGACGATCAGATCGAAATCAGCCCCCTCTGGCAGGGCGGCAAACCAGTCGCCTTGGTGAAACTGCACCCGGTCTGCCACGCCAACAGCCGCCGCATTGCGACCCGCGATTGCCAACGCGTGGGGCGACAGATCCGTGCCAATGCCAAAGGCCTCTACCCCTGCCTCTGCCAACAGCGTCAAGACGATGCAGCCCGATCCGGTGCCAAGGTCCAGTACCCGCAGAAACGGCCGCTTCAGCGCCTCCGCCACAAGCACTTCGGTCTCTGGCCGGGGATCCAGCACGTCGGAACCGACCTCAAAGTTGCGTCCATAGAACGCCCGCCGCCCGGTCAGATGCGACACCGGCACGCGGCGACTGCGCTCTGCGATCAGACGCGCAAAGGCTTCGGCCTGCGCTACACCCATCGGGTCGGGCAGCACCAGCGTCACGCGGGCCGGGTCGATATCTAGCGCATGCGCCAAAAGCCGCCGCGCATCGCGCGCGGCCCCCTCGATCCTTGCGTCCTTCAGGATGGCGACGGCCTTGGCCAAGGCCTCTTGTGCCGTCATCGCAGCGCTCACGCGCCCATCTCGGCCAACAGCGTCGCCTGCGCATCGGCCTGCAGCGCATCGATCGTTTCATCCAGATCGCCCTGCATCACCTGCCCCAGCGAATATAGCGTCAGGTTGATCCGGTGATCGGTCATCCGCCCCTGCGGGAAGTTGTAGGTGCGGATGCGTTCCGACCGGTCGCCAGAGCCGACCTGCGACTTCCGGTCCGCCGACCGTTCTGAATCGACCCTTTGCCGTTCGAGATCAAACAGCCGGGTCTTAAGCACCTGCATCGCAATCTCGCGGTTGCGGTGTTGCGATTTTTCGGAACTGACCACGATGATGCCGGTGGGTTCGTGCAGGATGCGGACCGCCGAATCCGTGGTGTTCACGTGCTGCCCACCCGACCCTGACGCCCGCATTGTATCAATGCGGATGTCATTGGGGTTGATCTCAATATCCACATCCTCGGCCTCGGGCAGGACCGCCACTGTGGCCGCACTGGTATGGATACGCCCGCCGCTTTCGGTTTCCGGCACACGCTGCACCCGGTGCACGCCGCTTTCGTATTTCATCCGGGCAAAGACGCCCTCGCCCGCGATCCGCGCGGTGACTTCCTTGACCCCGCCCAACTCGGTCAGCGATTGCTCGAGGATTTCAAACGACCAGCCGCGCTTTTCGGCATAACGCTGATACATCCGCAACAAATCGCCCGCAAAAAGGCTCGCCTCGTCGCCGCCGGTACCAGGGCGGATTTCCAGCAGCGCGGGCCGCCCGTCGGCCGCATCCTTGGGCAGCAGGGCCAGTTGCACGTCACTTTCCGACTGCTCCAGTGCGGTGCGCAGGTCGGGCAGTTCCATCTCTGCCAGCTCTTTCATCTCGGGATCATCCAGCATCGCCTCTGCATCGGCGATCTGGGTCACAAGCCCCTGATAATGCTGCACGGTTTCCACCACCGGCTTCAGCTCGGCGTATTCCTTTGCCAGCGCCGCGATGTCGCCGCCATCCACGCCGCCGGACATCTTCGCCTCCAGAAACTGGAAGCGGTCAATGATCTGATGCATGCGGTCGGTGGGTATCATCCCTTGCAGATGCCGCCCTTGGCCGGTTTCGTCAAGACGGGCTGACGACCAGCGGCCCAAGCTGCACCAGCCAGCCTTCGACCCTCGCCCGGTTCGCGCCCCAGTCATAGCCCGCGAAACGCGCCCGACTGCGGATGACGAACAGCGCACCCTCTGCGCTGTCCAGCACCTCAATCGTGATGTAATCGGGAAACCCGATGAAGGCAGAGCGGGTCACATAAGAAATCCGCCCCGCAGCCACATCGCCCGCAATCACCTCTGTCCGTGGCGTGGCCCGGATCACCCGGTCTGCTGCGGTCAAAACACCCTCTGCCGTTGTGGTGATCTGCCGTGCCGCGACAAAACGCGTGGCCGTGGCCACATCGCCCGGCGGTGCCGCACGGCTGGGCGTATGCACGCGAGCGGGATCAATCGGCATGAACCGCACAATGGATATCCCGGCGGCGACAACAACCGCCAAAAGGACAAGAACCTTCAACATATCAAAGCTTTCTGCGCTGCCTCTGCCTCACCGATATGGCACGCCGGGCAGGATCGACAAGAGTTCAAACATCAGGTTCGCCCCGGTCAGCGCCGTGTTTCCGCTGGTGTCATATTGCGGCGAGACCTCGACCAGATCGCAGCCCACGATGTTCAAACCTTTCAGCGCGCGGATCAGCTCCATCGCTTGCGGCGTCGTCAGCCCGCCGATCTCGGGCGTGCCGGTGCCGGGCGCATATGCCGGGTCCAGACTGTCGATGTCATAGGTGATATAGGTCGGATGATCGCCAATCTGGTCGCGGATACTTTCTCCCAATGGCGTCAGTGACTTATGCCACAAGGTCGGTGCCAGATACTGGTTAAAGCCCCAGCCCGCGGCTTCGGTGAAATCATCCGCCGTGTAGCCCGTGCCGCGCAGCCCGATCTGGTGCACCTTGTCAGCGACGATGATCCCTTCCTCATAGGCGCGACGAAAGACCGTCCCATGAGTCTCACGCTCGCCAAACATCTCATCATTCACATCCGCATGGGCATCCACATGCACCAGCGCGACGGGTCCGTGCTTCTTGGCAATCGCCCGCAAGATCGGCAGCGTCATCGTATGATCGCCGCCCAGCCCCATCAGGATCACATCATGCTTGAGGTGCGCATCGTAAGCCTCTGTAATAATACGAATAGTATCGCTCAGACTGAACGTATTGATCGCAATATCACCCAGGTCCGCACACTCCAGCGCGTCAAAGGGGGCCGCCCCCGTCTGGATGTTATAGGGCCGGATCATCGCACTTTCCTGCCGCAGCTGTTTCGGCCCAAACCGCGTGCCCGACCGCCAGGATGTGCCAATATCCATCGGCACCCCGATGAACCCCACATCCAGCCCTTTGGCGCTCTCGGCCTCTGGCAGGCGCATAAAGGTCTGCGGCCCGGAAAACCGCGCCAGATCATTCCCGGAAATTGGCATCGCTGGCATCATTTTTTCCTTTTGTTCCAAAGGTTCAGACAGATCAGTTCCATCGCCACATGGGCCCCGGCAATCGCCGTCGCACCAGTGGTGTCATAGGGGGGTGAGACTTCGACGACATCCCCGCCCACCATATTGATCCCGGCCAGATCGCGCAGCATCGCCGCCGCCTGCCAACTGGCCAGCCCACCCCAAACGGGCGTGCCGGTGCCGGGGGCAAAGGCCGGATCAAGCGCATCAATATCAAACGTCACATAGGTCGGATGATCGCCGACGATCTCTTTGACGCGGCTCACCACATGGGCCGCGCCCTTTTCGTGACAGGTCCGCGCGTCGATATAGGGCATCCCGCAATAGTCATCACACTCCGTCCGGATACCGACCTGCACCGAGCGTGTCACATCCACCAGCCCCAGCTTCACGGCTTTGTACATAAACGTCCCGTGGTCGATCCGCTCCATATCGTCATCGGCCCACAGATCGCTATGCGCATCAAACTGAATGACCGACATCGGCCCGAACTTCGCCGCGTAAGCCCTTAGAATCGGGAGCGTTATGAAATGATCGCCCCCCAGCGTCACCGTCCCCGGACCCTGCCCGATGATCCCCGTGATATGCGCCTCCAGCAGCCCCGGAAAGCTGGGCGTATGGGCATAGTCAAAGGCCATGTCGCCGTAATCCACGATGGCGAATTCGCCCAAGGGGTCAAACCCGTCCCAGCCATAAGGCGGGTCATAGGGTTGCAATGCACTCGCCTCGCGGATTGCACGCGGCCCGAACCGCGTGCCGGTCCGATGCGTCACCGCCTGATCGAACGGCACGCCCGTGACAGCCAGATCAACGCCGGTCAAATCCTTGGTATAGGTCCGTCGCAAGAACGACGTGGCCCCGCCAAAGGCGTTCTCAAATCCCAGCCCGGTCAGCCCCTTACGGGTAAAGGCCAGATCAATTTCCTTCTTGGCATTGTCCAATGTCATCCGAGTTTCACCCCCTCGCGCACCAAATCATCCGTCACCGTGCGGATCGCCGCGCCCAGATTTTCCACCACGAATTCAATCTGTTCCGGGGTGATGATCAAGCAGGGCGACATCACGTTCAGCGCGCCAATGGGCCGCACCAGCAGCCCGCGCGCCTCGGCTGCATTGCTGACCCGCTTGCCGATATCAATCTCATCGGGCAGCGCACGTTTGGTCACCTTGTCGGCCACGTTTTCCACGCAACCGATCAGCGTATGACCGCGCACATCACCGACAATCGGCAGGTCACGCAGCGTGGTCAACCCCTCCTGAAACAGCGCGCCCATCCCGGTCGCATGGTCCAGCAACCCTTCGCGCTCGATGATCTCAATATTCTTCAGCGCCGCCGCACAGGCCACCGGATGGCCCGCATAAGTGAACCCGCTGGTATACCAGCGGTCTCCGGCCATATCGGCCCACAGTTCATTGGAAAAGATAACGGCCCCAATGGGTTGGTAGCCGCTGCTCAACCCCTTGGCACAACAGATGATATCGGGCTTCACACCATAGACGTCCCATGACGCAAACCAGTGCCCCAGCCGCCCAAAGGCTGTCACCACCTCATCGGCGATGAACAAAATCCCGTGCGTCTGGCAAACCTGCCACATCGCGCGCAGGTAATCCTGCGGTGGGACCAGCACACCGCCCGAGGCTTGGATCGGTTCAGCAAAAAACGCCGCGATCTTCTCGGCACCCACCTCTGCGACCTTCGCCTCGAATTCGGCCACCAGTGCTGCGGTCGTGGCCCCCTCGCGATAGGAATAGGGCGCGCTGATGTGGTGGATCGTGTCGGTCTTATAGGTGAATTCTTCCGCCCGGTCGCCGTTGCGCATGCCCACCGACATCGCCACAAACGTGGAGCCATGATAGGAATGCTGCCGCGCGATCACATGGGTGCGCCCCGTAAACCCCCGTGCAGCCTGCACAAATTGCGCCATGCGGTAGGCGCTATCAATCGCCGTTGACCCGCCGGTGGTGAAATGCACGCGGTTCAGATCACCCGGCGCAATCTCGGCCAGTTTCGCCGCCAAGAGCGCTGCGGGATCATTAGTCATGTCCACGAAGGTTGACGAAAACCCCAACCGCAGCGCCTGATCTGCAATCGCCTGCGCCATCTCCGCCCGACCCAGCCCGATGTTGGTGCACCACAGCCCGCCCACGGCATCCAGATAGCGCGTGCCGGTATCGTCCCACAGGTAACAGCCTTCCCCGCGTGAGATGACCATGGGTGCGGCCGCCTCAAAGCTGTCAAAATGGGTCCACGGATGCAGCGCGTGGGCCTGATCCAGTACGGCGAGGTTGCTCATGCCTTGACCGGCTGCGCCCGTTCCACCAGCCGCGCGAAAAAGGACGCGCCATAAGCGGCTGTTTCATCATCAAAATCATAGGCCGGGTGGTGCAGTCCTGCCGTCTCTCCGTTGCCGACGAAAAGATAGGCACCGGGCCGCGCGTTCAGCAGATAGGAAAAGTCCTCGGCCCCCATCTCGGGGATCGCATCCGTGCTCACCCCCGCCTCACCCGCAATTTCGCGCGCAACATCGGCCGCGAACTCTGCGCGGTCAGGGTCGTTAATCGTGGCAGGATAGCCGACCTCGTAAGAAAACTCCGCCTCCACCCCGTATGACGCCGCCTGCCCTGCGATCACCTCTGGCAACCGCTTTTGCACCAGCGCCTGCGTCTCGGCGTCGAAGGTGCGCACGGTGCCGTTGATATAGGCCGTCTCGGGGATCACGTTGTTCACCGTGCCCGCGTGGATCTGCGTGACCGAGATCACGATCTCTTTGCGGCCATCATGGTTGCGGCTGACGATGGTCTGGATCGCCTGCACCATGCCCACGGCTGCAACAATCGGGTCGATGCAATCATGCGGATAGGCGCCATGCCCGCCCTTACCCTTGATCTGCACCTCAAACGTATCCACCGCCGCCATGATCGGCCCCAGCGTGGTATAGAACTGCCCCACCGGCGTGCCGGGCGCATTGTGCAGCGCATAAACCTCGCCCACGTCGAACTTGTCCAGAATACCCTCTTGCACCATGACGTTGCCGCCGCCGCCCTCTTCCTCGGCCGGCTGAAAGATCAGCGCGACGCGGCCCGCAAAGTTCCGCGTCTCAGCCAGATATTGCGCAGCCCCCAGCAGCATCGTGGTGTGCCCGTCATGGCCGCAGGCATGCATCATGCCGTCAACCTTGCTGGCATATTCCAGCCCGGTGATCTCGGACATCGGCAGCGCGTCCATATCCGCCCGCAGGCCAATCGTCGGGCCCGCGCCCTTGCCGTTGATGATCGCCACAATCCCGCTTTCCGCGATGCCCTCGTGAATTTCATCCACGCCAAAGGCGCGCAGCTTTTCCGCCACAAAGGCCGCTGTCTTGTGACAGTCAAACATCAGCTCTGGCATGGTGTGCAGATGCCTGCGCCAGGTCTTCATCTCCTCGGCATAGCCCGCAATGCGGTTTACAACTGGCATGGCCTTCACCCTTTCCTCTGGTTAGCCTCAGACAACACCAGCAAGGACGCTTTCGCAATGCCCGACGACACCCTGATCCACGACCCTGATGGCGGCATGCCGCGCCTGTTGGAAATCATGCGCCGGTTGCGTGACCCTGACACCGGCTGCCCCTGGGACATCGAACAGGACTTCGACACCATCGCCCCCTACACCATTGAAGAGGCCTATGAGGTCGCCGACGCGATCCAGCGCCGCGACTGGGCCGAGTTGGAGGGTGAGTTGGGCGACCTCTTGCTGCAATCGGTTTATCACACGCAGATGGGCGAAGAGGCCGGACACTTCACCTTTGACAGCGTGGTGCGCAACATCTCAGACAAGATGGTGGCCCGTCACCCCCACGTCTTTGGCGACGAATCGCGTGACAAATCCGCCGAACAGCAGACCGCCGATTGGGAGGCGATCAAGGCGCAGGAACGCGCCGGTAAGAAAGAAACGCGCACGCTCGACGGTGTCGCCCTTGGGCTGCCTGCGCTGATGCGCGCGGTCAAACTGCAAAAGCGTGCCGCGCGGGTGGGCTTTGACTGGCCCGATGTGTCCCACGTTGTCGACAAGATCACCGAAGAGGCCGCCGAACTGGTCGAGGCCCGCGATACCATGACACATGAGGCGATGACCGAAGAATATGGCGATATGCTCTTTGTCATGGCCAATCTGGCTCGGCACCTGAAAATCGACCCCGAAGAGGCGCTGCGCGCCGCCAACGCCAAATTCACCCGCCGGTTCGAATCGATTGAAGACGCGCTGGCGGAACAGGGCCGCAAACCCGCCGACAGCGATCTGGCCGAAATGGACGCGCTTTGGGATGCGGCGAAAGCCGCCGAAAAAGCCTGACTAAAAAATTCAGGTATTGATCCGACTAAAAGACTCAGGCTTATAGGCGGCATCAGAAACACCAACCGGAGACCTCCCCATGTCGATCCGCACCATCTGCCTGACAAGCACGGCCATCGTACTGGCTGCCCCTGCATTCGCCGATGTCACCATCTACACCACGCGTCAGCCCGATCTGATCCAGCCGGTGATGGATGGCTTCACGGCTGAAACCGGCATCGCCGTTGATCTGCAGTTTGTCGAAGACGGGCTGGTTGAGCGTCTCAAGACCGAAGGCGCCCGCTCGCCTGCTGATCTGGTGATGACCGTCGATATCGCGAACCTTGCGCGCGTGGTGGACGCAGGCGTCGTGCAGCCCGTCGACAGCGCGGTTCTGAATGCCGCGGTGCCTGCCAACCTGCGCGGTGAAAACAACGACTGGTTCGCACTGACCGAACGCGCCCGCGTGGTCTATGCCAGCAAGGATGCCGTGGCCGATGGCGACGTCACCACCTACGAAGATCTGGCCGACCCCAAGTGGGCAGGCCGCATCTGCACCCGCTCTGGCCTGCATAACTACAACCTGGCCCTTCTGTCCGCCGTCATCGCCCATCATGGCGAAGACGCGGCCCGGGACTGGGCCGCTGGCGTCAAGGCCAACCTCGCCCGGACGCCGCAGGGCAACGACCGCGCGCAGGTGAAAGCGATCTGGGCGGGCGAATGCGATATCTCGCTCGGCAACACCTATTACATGGGCAAGATGCTGCAGGACGAAGAACAGACCGAATGGGCCAACGCCGTGCGCATCGTCTTTCCCACATTCGCGGATGGCGGCACCCACATCAACGTCTCTGGCATCGCGCTAACCCAATCCAGCCGCAACCCAGATGAGGCGATCCAACTGATGGAATACCTCGTCTCGCCGTCAGCACAGGCGATCTATGCCGAGGAAAACAGCGAATACCCCGTGCTTGCCGATGCCGAAGTGTCCGAGATTGTGGCAAGCTGGGGCAGCTTCACCGCCGATGACGTGTCTTTGACCGAACTGGCAAGCCACCGGGCCACAGCCTTGCGCCTGATGGAAGAGGTCGACTTCGACGGCTAATGACGGACCGGGGCCAGCCCCGGACCCCGGCATATTTTCATTCAAAAGAAAGCAGGTTGCATTGCGGCCTGCTTTTTTCTTTGCTGCCCGCGATGACAAGGGAGAAAACATGCAGATCACCACAACACGCGCCATTGTCACCGGCGGCGCATCGGGTCTGGGGGCGGCCACGGCCAAGGCGCTGGTTGATGCCGGCGCGCAGGTCACGATCTTTGATTTGTCACCACGCGGGGCCGATTATGCGGCCGAGATCGGGGCCTTCTTTGCTGCCGTTGATGTGACCGATGAAGACAGCGTTTCCAAAGGCTTGCAGAACGCACTTGATGCAATGGGCGGGCTGAATGCCGCCGTTAATTGCGCAGGCATCGCCACCACGGAAAAGACCCTTGGCCGCGATGGTCCGCACACGCAGGCAAGCTTTGAGCGGACGATCAAGATCAACCTGAATGGCACCTTCAATGTCTGCCGATTGGCTGCGGCGGCGATGACCGGCGGGGTTTTGGTCAACACCGCCTCGGTCGCGGCCTTTGACGGGCAAAAGGGGCAAGCGGCCTATGCCGCATCAAAATCCGGCATCGCGGGCCTGTCCCTGCCGATGGCGCGCGATCTGGCCCGAAACGGCATTCGGGTGATGGCCGTGGCCCCCGGCATCTTTCGCACGCCGATGCTGGAAAGTCTGGGGCAAGAGGTGATGGATGGGCTTGCCGCTGACGTGATCTATCCGCCCCGGCTGGGTGATCCGGCGGAATTTGCGGCGCTTGTCCGGCATATCATCGAAAATGACTATCTGAACGGCACCACGATCCGGCTGGATGGGGCTTTGCGCATGCCTTAGGCGTCTTGCGCCTTGTCTTCCAGCATCAGCCATTCATCCTCTGCCGCCGATAGAGCGCTCTGCCGTTCGACCAGCGCATCGGTGGCTTTTTGGAACTTCACCGGCGACTGGGTGAAAAGATCGGGGTCTGCCAGCAGTTCTTCCAGCTTACCGATCTCGGCGGTCAGCCGGTCGATGACGCCTGGCAGTTCCTCTAACCGGTGCTTTTCGGTGAAGGACATCTTGGTCTTTTGCTTCACGGGCTCTACCGGTTTGTCCTTTTTCACCAGGGGCTTGCTGGCCGTCTTCGCCTCTGCAAAGTCGCCACCCCGTTGCGCGCGATAATCCGTCCAACCGCCCGCGTAGACCACCGCCTGCCCGGCACCCTCCATCGCCACCGTGGTGGTTGCCACCCGGTCCAGAAAGTCGCGGTCGTGGCTGACCAGCAGCACGGTGCCGTCGTAGTCGCCCAGAATATCCTGCAGCAGATCCAGCGTCTCGATATCCAGATCGTTGGTCGGCTCGTCCAGCACGATCAGGTTCGACTGCCGCGCCATCAGGCGGGCCAGCAACAGCCGCGCCTTTTCCCCGCCCGACAGCGATTTGACCTGCGCCCGCGCTTGTGCGTCGTCGAACAGGAAGTCCTTGAGATAGCTCACCACATGGCGCGGGTTGCCCTGCACCATGACCTGATCGGATTTGCCCGCGCCGCCCAGGCTGGGATCATTGACCAGCGAATCCCACAGGGTCGCCTCTGGGTCCAGCTGCGCGCGGCCTTGATCAAAGACCGCAATATCCAGATTGGTGCCGTGTTTGACCTGCCCGGCATCTGGTTCAACTTCGCCCAGCAACATCTTGATAAGTGTCGTTTTTCCTACACCATTTGGCCCGACAAAAGCGATCCGGTCACCGCGCTGCACAGTCAGATCAAAGCCCTTCACGATCTGCTTGCCGTCAAAGGTCTTGGCCAGCCCCTTGGCCTCGATCACCTTGCGGCCCGACTGCTGGCCCGCCTCGAAGGTCAGCGCGGCAGTGCCCTGCCGCTTGATCTGCGCGGCCCGCTCGGCGCGCAGGTCCTGCAAAGCCCGCACCCGGCCCATGTTGCGCTTGCGCCGGGCTGAAATGCCTTCCACCGCCCAGCGTGCTTCGGCCTTGATCTTGCGGTTCAGCTTGTGGCGCTGCATGTCCTCTTCGTCCCAGAGCTTGTCGCGCCAGGCCTCAAACCGGTCAAATCCCTCTTCCGCGCGGCGCACCTCTCCGCGGTCGATCCAAAGCGTGGCGCGGGTGAGCGCGGTCAGAAACGCGCGGTCGTGGCTGATCAGCACGAACCCCGCGCGGGTCTGTGACAGTTCTGTCTCCAGCCATTGCACCGCCTCGATATCCAGATGGTTCGTCGGCTCGTCCAGCAGCATCAGCGCGGGTGCTTCGGCCATCAGCTTGGCCAGCGCCGCGCGCCGCCGTTCCCCGCCCGAGGCGGTCGCCACATCCCCTGCGGGATCAAACTTCAGCCCCTCCGCCACCATCTCGACCTTATAGGCTTCATCAGGGTCCATGCCGCTGACCGCATAGTCGCCCAGCGTCGCAAACCCTGTCATATCAGGGTCTTGCTCCATATATCCCACGGTGACGCCGGGGGCTGGCACCACCGTGCCCCGGTCCGCCTCGACCAGCCCGGCCATCACCTTCATCAGCGTTGATTTGCCTGATCCGTTGCGCCCCACCAGTGCCACCCGGTCGCCGGGCTGCACCACCAGCGACAACCCGTCAAAGACCGGATCGCCACCAAAGGTCAGCGAAATATCCGAGAGTTGCAAAAGGGGTGTGCGCGCCATGGCGACCAGCTAGAGCGCCCGCAGCCTTTGCGCAAGTCCCCTGCTTCTTCTGGTCCCAAATACTTCTGCGCAGCGCGGCGGTTCCGGACCCGGCTAGGCCATCATCGCCTTCAATGCGGCGGCCCTGCGGGGTGGGACCCTGTCGGTCTCAAGCCCGGTGAAGACGTGCAACGTCTGCATCTCGCGGTCGACTACCGCGTGATCGCTGACCCAACCGCCCATGCCCAGATAGCTGCGCAGCAGCGGTGGCATCGCGGCGCGTCCACCTTTCGTCGCCTGCCCCAGCGCCACCGTCTCGGCGGACCCGACGCCGGGCGCCCAGTCACCCGGGGCCTGATGGCGGGTGGCAAGCCGGGTGAAGACCGCGCCATAGGGTGCGGGATCGACGCCTGCAAAACTGGTGCACCCGAACAAAAGCCCGATCCCGTCGCGGGCCACCATCTGCGCCAACGCGCCCCACATCAGCCGCATCACATCCGCATCCTGTGCCCGTGGTGCGATGCAAAACCGCCCCATCTCAAGCAGGGGCCGGTCGAACTGCATCAACCTTGTCAGATCATACCGCGCACCCGCGTAGGTCTGTGCCAGCCCCGCGCCGGTGACCCTGCGCACCCGGCAGGTCGCTACCAGCCCGTGCCCGTCCGCCACCATCAGATGATCGCACAGCGCGTCATAAGCCTCTGCATCCAGACCTGCGCCGCCGAAAAAACAGCGGTGCCGCAACGCCTGACAGGCCGCGACCTCCGCGTCACTGTCGGCCAGTCGGACCCCATATGGCCCAATGCGGAACGCAAACGTCATCACAGTTCACCTTGCGGGTCAGCCCGCTGCGCCTAGATTAAGGCCAAAGGCTGAAAAAGGAATATGATAGTGGTCGAAAAAGTCATCAAAACAGACGCCGAATGGCGCGCGCAACTCTCGGACATGGCCTTCAAGGTCCTGCGCAAGCATGGCACCGAACGCGCAGGCACCCATGATAACTTTCCCAAAGACCCCGGCACCTACATGTGTGCGGGCTGCGGTGCGCCGCTTTTCGATCAGGCCACGAAGTTTGAAAGCGGCACAGGCTGGCCGTCTTTCTATGCGCCGCTTGATGGCGAGATGGTCGGCGAACAAGAGGACCGCAGCTTTTTCATGCGCCGGACAGAGGTGCACTGCAACCGCTGTGACGGCCATCTGGGCCACGTCTTTCCCGATGGTCCAGCCCCGACGGGCCTGCGCTATTGCATCAATGGCGCAGCCCTCGATTTCGAACCGGAAGAAAAGGCCTAGTTCTCGCCAATAAAGTCGGCCGCATTCACCCGGCCGACATTGCCCAGCAACTGCCGGATAAAGGTGGTGTCGGCGATGTTGTCGTCCGTCACGCGGCGCGACAGCACGATGACCCGCCCGTCTTCCAGACCAAAGCGTTCGATGTTGCGCACAATGCCCGCGCCATCAAAACGGATCGCCAGCACCTCGCGCGAAATTTCAACCGGGGCCACAGCACCGTAATGGCGGAACTGGCTGGCGACATAGTAATAGTCACCCCCCGCCAGCACGCCACCTGCGGTGGGGGGGCCGACAATGCCCGCGACGCTTTCGCGGCTGTCCTGCCCGATCACGATCCGGTCAAGGTCTTCCTGAAACGGGATAAAGCCGTGATTGCGCACCACCGGGTTGCACGCCACCAGCACGCCCAATGCGCCACAGATGACCGCAGACCGCATAACTGCACCTAACCCACGCTTCATACCGGTCTGCCCTCTTGCCTCAGCCATGCTGGCCTTTTATCCCCCCTACATCATCGCCGCCCCTGAATTCAAGAATGGAACCACCATTGGCCGACCTGCCCAGCACGATCCTGCGCCTTGCCGACCTTGCCAACCGGCGCGCCACGACCTTTGCTGTCGTGCCGTCGGCAAATGAAAACAAGGCCATCGCCGCCCATCTGGACCTGCGCAGCCTGCGCAAGTTGCGCTTTGCCGGTGAAATCGCGCCCGTGGGGGCTGCGGATTGGACCCTGACCGCGACGCTGGGCGCCACAGTGGTGCAGGATTGCGTGGTGACACTCGACCCCGTGACCTCCCGCATAGATGAGGTCATCACCCGCACCTATGCCGCAGAGATGGAAATGCCGCAGGGCGCAGAGGTTGAGATGCCCGCCGATGACACCGTCGAACCCCTGCCCTCAGCGGTTGATGTCGCACTTGTGATGATCGAGGCGCTGTCGCTCGCCGTCCCTGATTTCCCCCGCGCCGAAGGCGCCGATCTGGGTGACGCGCAGTTCACCGGACCCGGCGCGACACCGATGACGGACGACGACGCAAAGCCCTTTGCGGGCCTTGCAGCACTGCGCGACAGCCTCTCTGACACATCGGGTGGAAAAGGCGAAGAATAGCCCCCGAAAAAGGGTTGCGCTAAAAAGGAATCGCAGTATGTTCCGCCAACTTCTAACACCCCCACTCGACAGGGCTGCCCAAGTGGCATAAGACCCCGCAGAGTTCTTGAAAATCCGGGCCCTTGGCCCCCCAGACGATAGGTGGCGATATGGCCGTCCAGCAGAATAAAGTCTCCAAGTCACGCCGCAACAACCGTCGCGCGCATGATGCCCTGGTGGCTGCAAACCCCAATGAATGCGACAACTGCGGTGAGCTGAAGCGCCCGCATCACGTCTGCCCCTCTTGCGGCCACTACGCCACGCGCGAAGTCGTTGCTCAGGCAAACGAAATCGATCTGGACGAAGACGCAGCGTAAGGCTGTGACAGGCAGCGCAACATGACAAACGGCCAGACGGACCACAATCCGACGCCAACGTCCGCTGCCCACGTCCTCTCTGTTGACGCCATGGGTGGCGATTCCGGGCCTGCAACGGTGGTTGCGGGCCTTGCGCATTTTCTTGACAAGAACCCCAAGGCGCAGGCGATCCTGCACGGCTCTGAAACCCAGTTGCAAAAACATGTGGCCAAGCACCGCATTGCCGACCGGGTGACGATCCGCAACGCCACCGATGTTGTCAAAATGACCGACAAGCCCAGTCAGGCGCTGCGCGGTGGCAAGAATTCCTCCATGTGGTCCGCGATCGAGGCGGTGCGCAATGGCGAAGCGGGCGTGGTGATTTCCTGCGGCAACACCGGTGCGCTGATGGCGATGTCGATGCTGCGCCTGCGCAAGGCCGAAGGCGTGAACCGCCCCGCCATCGCCTGCCTCTGGCCCTCGCGCAATCCGCAGGGCTATAACGTCATGCTCGACGCAGGCGCCGACATCCGCGCCGATCAGGATGACCTGCTGACCTATGCGCTCATGGGGGCCTCTTATGCCCGCAACGCCTTTGATCTCGCCCGCCCGCGCATCGGCCTTCTGAATGTCGGGGTCGAGGAACACAAAGGCCGCGCTGAATTGAAGGTCGCGCATGAGATGATTGGCACCGCCGCGCCCAAGGGCGAATTCGAATACATCGGCTTTGTCGAAGGCGGCGACCTACCTTCTGAACGCGTTGACGTCATCGTGACCGATGGCTTTACCGGCAACGTGGCGCTCAAGACGGCCGAGGGCACGGCCAACCTGATCTCCGAATCCCTGCGCACGGCCTTCAAACGCAACCCGCTGTCGATGCTGGGGGCGCTGCTCGCGCGCGGCTCTCTGGGCTGGCTGCGCAAGCGGATCGATCCCCGCCGGGTTAATGGCGGCGTTTTTCTGGGGCTGAACAAGACGGTGATCAAAAGCCATGGCTCGGCCGATGCCACCGGCGTGGCCGCGGCGCTGGCGCTGGGGTACCGGCTGGCGCAATCCGGCTTTTCGGACAAACTCGCGGCACGGGTTGCCACCGCCGCCGCCCTCGCCCAAGATACCATCCACGAAGGTGCAGCAGACACCGCAAAGGATACGGGCAAATGACAAGACGCGCTGTGGTCAAAGGTGTCGGGCACTACCTGCCGGACCGTGTGGTACCCAACAGCGAATTTGAAAAGTCCCTTGATACCTCGCACGACTGGATCGTCAGCCGCTCTGGCATCCACCGCCGCCACTTCGCCGCCGATGGCCAGACCACATCTGACCTTGCCACCCGTGCCGCACAGGCCGCACTGGCCGATGCAGGCATCGACGGGGCAGAGATTGACGCCATCGTGCTGGCCACCTCTACGGCTGATATGACCTTCCCCTCTGCCGCGACCATGGTGCAGGCCAATATCGGCAACACCAAGGGCTATGCCTTTGATGTGCAAGCGGTCTGTGCGGGTTTTGTCTATGCGCTCAGCAACGCCAATGCGCTCATCGCCTCTGGTCAGGCCGACCGCGTGCTGGTGATCGGGGCCGAAACATTCAGCCGCATCATGGACTGGACCGACCGGTCCACCTGCGTGCTCTTTGGTGATGGCGCTGGTGCGCTGGTGCTTTCCGCCGAAGATGGCGACGGCACCAGCGCTGACCGTGGCATCCTTTCAACCGACCTCAATTCCGATGGCCGCTACCGCGATCTTTTGTACGTCGATGGTGGCGTGGCCACGCAAAACACCGGCGTCCTGCGCATGGAAGGCAAAGAAGTCTTCCGCCATGCCGTTGAAAAGCTTGCACAAACCGCCCACACCGCGCTGGAAAAGGTGGGGCTCGGTGCCGATGACGTCGACTGGGTTGTCCCGCATCAGGCCAACATCCGCATCATCCAGTCCACCGCCAAGAAACTCGGCGTCGGCATGGACCGCGTTGTCGTCACCGTGCAGGACCACGGCAATACTTCTGCCGCGTCGATCCCGCTCGCGCTCTCGGTTGGCGTTGCCAATGGCCAGATCAAACCCGGTGATCTGCTGGTGACTGAGGCGATTGGCGGCGGTCTGGCCTGGGGTGCCGTCGTCCTGCGCTGGTAAATCTTGGCAAAAAGCCTCCTTTAACGCCGCAAGCCAAGCCCTTGTTATTGACTCTGAATTTCCGTCCCGACTAAGGTCTTGCGAAACCGCAGGGGGAAATTATGGCCGATAAGACTTTGACACGTATGGATCTCGCAGATGCCGTTCACACACAAGTGGGCCTGTCGCGCAATGAAAGTGCCGATCTGGTGGAACGCGTGCTGACCCATGTTTCCGACGCGCTGGTCAAAGGCGAACAGGTCAAAATCTCATCCTTTGGCACCTTTTCGGTCCGGGAAAAGGCCGCCCGCGTTGGCCGCAACCCCAAAACCGGGGAAGAGGTGCCGATCCACCCGCGCCGGGTGCTGACCTTCCGGCCCAGCCACCTGATGAAAGATCGGGTTGCCGCGGGCAACAAAAAGTAAAAGGGGACGAAGTTGGCCAAAGCCCGCGACGCCTTCCGCACCATTTCTGAAGTTTCCGACTGGCTGGACACGCCCGCGCATGTGCTGCGCTTTTGGGAAAGCAAGTTCACGCAGGTCAAACCGGTCAAGCGTGCCGGCGGGCGGCGCTATTACCGGCCCGAGGACATGCAGCTTCTGGGCGGCATCAAAAAGCTGCTGCACGAACAGGGCATGACCATCAAGGGCGCGCAAAAGCTTTTGCGGGAACAGGGCGTCAAACATGTGGCGGCCCTCTCGCCCGATCCCAACGCGGACAGCCCCGCGCCAGAGGTGAAATCGGCCATGCCGCCGCCTGCACCCGCACCCAAGGTCGCAGCACCCGTGGCCCCGACCCCCGAAGCGGCACCCGCACCCGACAACGTCATGCCCTTCACCGCAGCGCCTTCGCCGACCCCGGTAGATGACGCACCACAGACTGCCGACCTTGACCCGGTGGCAAAAGATGCGCCTGCGCCCGACCCGGCCCCCGCCGCCGCGACTCCCGCGCCGCAACCCGCCGTGGCCGAACCGACCCTGCCTCTGGAACCGAAAACCCCGGCAGAACCCCGCATCTTCGCCGCCCTGCGCGATGCCAGCGACGACCGCCTGCGCGCAAAGGCCGCCCAGATCGCACCGCTTGTCGCCCGCCTTCAGGACGTGCGCGACCGGATGCGCCAAAGCTGACATTCGGGGCTTGCCCCGCGCCGATTTTCGGGTAAACACGCGCTCAGTCGGGCTATAGCGCAGCCTGGTAGCGCGTCCGTCTGGGGGACGGAAGGTCGCAGGTTCGAGTCCTGCTAGCCCGACCAATCAAACCGCCCGCGCCCGTCGCGGGCGTTTTGCTATGCAAGGGGATGACATGCAGCCGGGCGTTTTAGCGGATCACCAGATTACCGACCTGATCACTTCCGGTGCGATCACCGCCACCGCCCCGATTGCCGATGGTCAGGTGCAGCCCGCCTCGCTTGATCTGCGCCTTGGTGCCGTGGCCTACCGGGTCCGCGCGTCGTTTCTGGCCGGGCGCAACCGCACCGTGGCCGACCGACTGGCCGATTTTCAGATGCATGAAATCCCGCTGACCGATGGCGCCGTGCTGGAAAAGGGCTGCGTCTATGTGGTGCCTTTGCTGGAATCACTGGCGCTGCCCGGTGCGATGACCGCTGCGGCCTCGGCCAAATCCTCCATCGGGCGGCTCGATCTGCTGACCCGCATCATCACCGATCACGGCACCGAATTTGACCGCGTGCCTGCGGGCTACACCGGCCCGCTTTACGTGGAAATCTGCCCGCGTTCGTTCTCCGTGGTGGCCCAGACCGGCCAGATGCTCAACCAGATCATCTTTCGCAACGGCGATACCCGCATGTCCGATGACGCGCTCTCTGCCCTGCACGCCGAGACGCCGATTGTCGATGGCGACCCGGTGATCTCGGACGGCCTTGGCTTTTCGGTAGACCTCAAACCCGCCTCTGGCACGCTTGTCGGCTACCGGGCCAAGCCCCACACTGGTGTTGTCGATCTGGGCAAGCTCGCCCATTACGACCCCGCAGAATACTGGGAAGAGGTGCGCACCGATCAGGGCTGGATCATCCTTGATCCCGGCGCCTTCTATATCCTCGTCAGCCGGGAAAGCATCGCGATCCCGCCGATGCAGGCCGCTGAAATGGCCCCCTATCTGGCGATGGTCGGTGAATTCCGCGTCCATTATGCGGGTTTCTTTGATCCGGGCTTTGGCTGGGCGGGGGCTGGCGGCACCGGGTCACGCGGCGTTTTGGAAGTCCGCTGCCACGAGGCACCATTCGTGCTGGAACATGGGCAGGTTGTGGGCCGGTTGATCTACGAACACATGGCCGCCCTGCCGCAGGCTCTTTATGGTGTTGATATCAAATCGAATTATCAGGGCCAGGGGTTGAAGCTGTCCAAACACTTCAAAGCCCCCTGACCCCATCGGTGCAAACCTGTGGGAGGTCAGCCTTGCACCAGATGTAAATGCGTCGCCGGTTTCGGCGTCGGCACCCTAACGTTGATCCAGATTTGCCAGCAATGGGATTTTCCGCTCAGGGCCGTGACAATCATGTGGTCCTCCGCACCGGACGCAGCCGGTCATAAGTCAGGAAAAAGACATAGGCGTATGCGACGTAGAACAGGGTCAGCCACAGGTTCAGCCCGATGGCCTGCCCGAATGTCAGCCCGCCAAGGGCCATCGCCAGCGGCAGCGTCATGCCCGCGCTGGTGATTTCGTAAAGGAACGCGTGCAGCACCCGACCCCTGGTCGAGCGGTCGCTGGCAACGCGTCCGGTCTTGCGGCCCTCGATCCGATCAAACAGCCACCCGTAAAGCGGCGCCCAGACCATGACCGCCAATGAAATGGCCAGCATCAGCGACAGGCTTTCGCTGGCATGACCGCCATAGAACGCCATGAACAGCGGCGTGACGAATGCGATGCCAATCGCCTCAAATGCGCAGGTCTGGAGAACCCGCTCGCGCAGGCTGCGTGATGCCAACATATCGAAAGTCCCAGTGTTCTTCGTCCCTTACGCCAGTTAATGCTCTGGCGCATCTCTTGGGATTAAACCTAGACATCTGACCGCGGATCAACAGTGGGGGTTTCCCTACCCGCCCCCCTTTCGCAGGTCGGGTTTTCCCGACCTTTCTGCCCGTTTTGACCCGATTTGCCGCAATCGCCGCGCGATCGATCCAATTGCCGGTGACTGCGGGTCGTAGATCGAAAGGCCCCTCACTGGTGCGTGTCCGGCACCCATTCACAGCAGCCCGGCCGAAACCGCTCTGACATCCGCGGTGCCGCGACGCCGCTCAGGCCGCGCGGTCTATCGGTTCCTCGGCAAGGCACACCTGATTGCGGCCGTTCTCCTTGGCCTGATAAAGCGCGAGGTCCGCGCGTTTGATCGCTGCATCCTCAGAGGTATCGTCCGCGCCAAAGGCCGCCACCCCAAAAGAGGCTGTAACCTGTCGCAACCCATCGGGTCCGTTGCCATCGGCCCAGGCTGTCTGCGTCATGTTGCGGGCCACTGCGGCGCACAGCCGCTCCGCCAGAATGCGGGCCGCTGACAGATCAGGCGCGTCCGTGATCACCAGAAACTCCTCACCGCCCCAGCGGCCCAATGCATCCCCCGGCCGCAAAAGTGGCTGCATCAGCGCGCCCACAGTGGCCAGCACCCGGTCGCCGGTATCATGCCCGTAGGAATCATTGACCTGTTTGAAATGGTCGAGGTCAAAAAGGATCACATGCACCGGCGTATGCCATTCGCGAAACCGCGCCCATTTGTTGCGCAACACCATCTTGATCCCGTTGCGGTTCAGCACACCGGTCAACTGATCCTCGATCGCCAGTCGGCGCAATTCCCGGCCTAGCTTGCGGCGCTCTCGGTCGACATGTTCGTGCTGAACGCCAGAAATCAGCGCCACCGCGCACATGCTCAGGATGATGATACCGATCACCACCGCCTCAACCGGGATCATCCGGTCGGGCACGCCCACCAAGCGGTGCAGGACCATGCCGCCAATCCATGGCACCACGACCCCCGCCCCCAGCATCATCCGCGTGCGGTATCCGACCGGGCCGGACAGCAACAGCCCCCGCGCGAAAGGCCGGTGCGCATAAAGCGTCAGCACCGCCAGCACCAGTGGCGTCAGCGCCAACAGGGTCGACACGGCCATCTGCCCCTCAAACAGGTTTTCGCCAAAGCTCAGCGCGATGAAGTCGCACATCAGGATCGACACTGCCACCAGCGCAATCCCCAGACCGATGCGGCCAAAATGCCGCCGCGTGATCGCCGAGGCGAACAAAAGCGCCAGAATCAGCGCCGTGTCAGAGCCCATGCCCGTCATCCACGACAGCGGGCCCGCCATGACCCCGATCTCGACCTGCAACACCTGCGCCAGCCGCAACCCCAGCACCATAATCAGCACACTTAGCGCGGTTCCGGACATCGCATAGCGCCAGACCGGCGTCGGCTGCTGTGGCCGATAACTCAGAATGCCCAGCCCCAGAAGGATCATGAAAATGGTGCTGCCGGGGTGGGTTGATGCCTCTGTCGTGCTCGGGCGCATCAGGACATCCACCTGTAACAGGCCCAGAATCAGACCTGTAATCGCAAGGGCAATACCCAATAGCGCCAGTGGCCTGCGGGACCGCTGCGTGCCGAGAATATAACGGAAACGATTGCGAAAATCGTCGTCTGGGTCTTGAAAGTCTTGCACGTGATCTCCCGCTTTGGGGGACCTTGCACAGATCGTGCCGAAAGAAGCGTTAACAGATCGCCGGTTCGATAAAAGTTGAAACGTTTACCCGGTTATTCGTCCTCGAACATGTCCACCTGATCGGTGTCTTCACCCTCTGCCTCATCGATCTCAAGCGCGGCACCGGGCGGCGGGCGGCTTTCCAGCAACCCGGCAGAGCGGAGTTCCTTCAACCCCGGCAGATCGCGGGCATTTTCCAGTCCGAAATGATCCAGAAACCCTTGCGTGACCACAAAGGTCACAGGCCGTCCCGGTGTCATCCTGCGGCGACCAAACCGGATCCATTCCAGCTCGATCAGCTGGTCAATCGTGCCCCGGCTGACGCTCACACCGCGGATTTCCTCGATCTCGGCGCGGGTGACGGGCTGTTGATAGGCCACAATCGCCAGCGTCTCGATCGCGGCCCGGCTCAGCTTGCGGGTCTCGACCGTTTCCTTTTGCATCAGGAACCCCAGATCAGACGCGGTGCGAATGGCCCAGGCGTCGCCCACCTTGACCACATTGACGCCGCGCCCCTCATAGCGCTTGCGCAGATGCACCAGCGCCTCTGCCGGGTCGGACCCGTGTGGCATCCGCCCGATCAATTCGGTCACGCTGACCGGGTCTGCGGTGGCAAAAAGAATGGCCTCGACCATACGCTCCTGCTCGCCCATGGGCGGTGCTTCAAACAGGCTGTCGTTCTCGGGGGCGTCAGTCATCTTGCGGCGATCTCTTGCGAATTTGAATGGGGGCAAAGGTTTCGGACTGGCGGATGTCGATCTTGCCTTCCTTGGCAAGTTCCAGAGAGGCCGCAAAGGTCGCCGCAGTAGAGGACCGGCGCCGGGCGGGGTCCATCTCCCAGCCTTCGGGCAAATAGCTCGAGATATCGGTCCACTCGCCGGCAAAGCCGATCAGATGCCGCATCCGGTCCAGCGCCTGCTCCATCGTCATCACCGCCTCGCGGTCCATCACGAAGGGGCGGAAATCATCCTTGGTGCGGATGCGGGCATAGCCCTGCATCAGGTCCAGCAGCGTCGCGGTATAGGTGACACGCCGCACCCGCTGCACGTCTTCGGTGATGCCACGGGCAAAGAAATCGCGCCCCAACTGATCCCGCGCCATCAACTTGGCCGCGGCCCCCCGCATCGCCTCCAGCCGTTCAAGTTGGAATGCCAGATGTGCGGCCAGTTCCTCGCCCGATGGCCCCTCTTCGGTGGGGTCCGGCGGCAACAGCAACCTTGATTTCAGAAACGCCAGCCACGCGGCCATCACCAGATAGTCCGCCGCCAGTTCCAGCCGCAACTGCTTGGCCTGCTCGACAAAGGCCAGATATTGCTCGGCCAGTGCCAGAATGGAAATTTCGCGCAGGTCGACCTTCTGCGTCCGGCTCAGCGTCAGCAGCAGGTCCAGCGGGCCCTCAAACGCGCCCACATCCACGATCAGCGCCTCGGCAGCAAGCCGTTCGCTGACGCTGGTGGCGTCTTCCTGAAACTCTGTTGGCACTGCCCGTTACCCTTACGCCAAAAGCGCTTCAAGTTCGGCAATCGCACCGGGAATGTCAATCGGAACCGGGGGTTTTCGCTGCGCCAATGCGCGGTCTGCGCGCACCATCGCCGCGTCACTCATCTGCCCGCTGGCGGCGGCCACGGCCTCCACCTCGGCCCGGTCGCCATTGCAATGCAGGACCAGATCACACCCCGCCCGCAGCGATGCTTTTGCGCGCTCCACCGGGGTGCCGGATAAGGCATCCATCCCGATGTCGTCGGTCATGATCAAACCGTCAAAGCCGATGTCCTGCCGGATCACCCGCATCATGGTGTCAGAGGTTGTCGCGGGCTGGTCGGGGTCAATCGCGGCAAAGACGATATGCGCCGTCATCCCCATGGCCATGTCATTCAGCGCCTTGAACGGGGCAAATTCCCGCGCCTCCAGCGACGCGCGGTCCGCGTCAACGCGGGGCAAGTCCTTGTGGCTGTCTACGGTGGCGCGCCCATAGCCCGGAATATGTTTCAGGATCGGCAGCACCCCACCCGCCAGATGCGCCTCTGCCGCTGTGCGGGCCGCCTTCACCACCGTGTCAACGTCTGTGCCATAAAGCCGGTTGCGCATCACCGGATGTGCCGTGTCCTCCAACAGGTCCGCCAGCGGCGCGCAATTGGTATCAATGCCCACGTCATGCAGTTCCTGTGCAATCAGCCGGTTGCGCAGCCACATCGCCCGCAGCGGGTCACTGGCGCGCGCCATCTGGTCCAGTGCAGGCAGATATTCGCGCCAATGAGGTGCGCGCATCCGTTGCACCCGTCCGCCTTCCTGATCAATCAGAATGGGCGCGTCGCGCCCCACCGCATCGCGCAGGCCACCCGTCAGGCGGCGCACTTGTTCGGGCGTGTCGACATTGCGGGCAAACAGGATGAACCCCCAGGGGTCCGTTTCGCGAAAATGCGCCTTTTCCCAATCGGTTACGACGTGTTCCTGAGGTCCGACAATGACCGCGCCATGCGCCACTTAGCGCACGACCACGGGGATACAATCGGCGTTACCCGCCTCCAATGCCGCGCAGAACCGCCGCGCTTCGCTCAGGTCCGCAAAGCCCTGCGCCCGCAGCCGGTAAAAGGCCTTGCCGTTGCGCTCGGCCTGCTGGATCAACTGATCCTTGCCGTTCAGGTAGGCGCTGAACTTGCCCTGCAACCCGGTCCAGGCCTCTGCTGCGGCCTCTGGCGTGGGAAAGGCCCCCAGTTGCACCAGCTTGGTGCCCGTTGGCAGCGCCTGGGTCGCCACGGCCACCGTTTGTGCTGCGGCTTGCTCGACGGCGGCTTCAACGGAACTGTCCGGTGTCACCGCCACTGCGGCGGGCCGCACCACGGGCCGCAAGGATGTCGTTACACCGGGGATCGTGCGCGAGATGATGGTCACAGCCGCCACCTCTTCCCCGTCCAGTGTCACCGTCGGGGCCACAACGGTGCCCTCTTCCAGCGGGGTCATCGGGGCGGCACCTGCGGCCAACTGATCCACCAGATCCAGAATGTCGTCGGTCTGCAGCGGGGCAGCGGGGGCTTCGTCACCCGGTTCGGTCAGCGCGGTCTGCACCTCTTCCTCGGCCACAGGCGGCACATCGGTTGCCACAACCTCGCCCGCCTCGGCGGTGGGTTGCACGCGCAGGTCTTCTTCGGCCAGATCGGTCGTCGCCGGCGCCAGCACCAGCCGGTCCTCGGGCGCGGCTGCTGCACCTTCTGCGGCCACGGCGTTCACCGCCAGCCCGGTGTGCAAAGCCACCTCACCACCGGGGTTTTCCGGTGCCACACGCATGGCCCCTTCCATCGCGCGCACGACCGGAATGCCGGTCACGTCGCGCATGATCAACTGATAGCCCCAGACGCCAATCCCGGCCATCAGGCCCAGCGACACTGCCGCGCCCGCATAATTTGCAAAAACGCCCGCCTTGCGGGTCAGGGGCACATACTCCGCGCCCTCTTCATAAACTGCCATGTCCGCCTCACTGCACGGGGCGTTGACCGCCCTCGCTTGGTTACCTCAGATCACCCGGACACGTGCGCTTCAGCGCATCTCTTCCGCCGGGGTCACGCCAAGAATACCAAGCCCGGATGCCAAAACAACCTGCACAGCCCGGATCAGGGCGATTTTCGCCTGTGTTGTGGCTTTGTCACCCTCCTGCAGGAACCGCAGGCTGGTATCGTCATTGCCCCGGTTCCACAGCCCGTGGAATTCGGACGCCAGATCATAAAGGTAAAAGGCGATCCTGTGCGGCTCATGCCCCTTGGCGGCAATCTCGACCAGCCGCGGCCATTCGGCCAGCGCCTTGGCGACCTTCAGCTCCGCCTCATGCGCAGCAAGGCTCATATCCGCACCCGCCAGCGTGGCGTCATCCACCGCCACCTCGGCCTTGCGCAGGACCGAATTGATCCGCGCATGGGCGTATTGCACGTAAAAGACCGGGTTGTCCTTGGACTGCTCGGTCACCTTGTCAAAGTCGAAATCCAGCGGCGCATCGTTCTTGCGCGTCAGCATGTGGAACCGGGTCACATCCGAGCCCACCTGATCGACAACGTCGCGCAGGGTCACGAAGGTCCCCGCCCGCTTGGACATTTTGAAAGGCGCGCCGTCCTTAAAAAGCTTCACCAACTGCGTCAGCTTGATATCCAGCGGCACCTTCTCATCCGACAGCGCGGCAACCGCCGCCTTCATCCGCTTGACGTAACCGCCGTGATCCGCCCCGAAGACATCAATCAGCGCGTCAAAGCCGCGCTCTACCTTGTCGTAGTGATAGGCAATGTCCGGCGCGAAATAGGTCCAGGCCCCGTCGGATTTCTTCACCGGCCGGTCCACATCGTCGCCATAGGCGGTGGATTTGAACAGCGTCTGCTCGCGCGGTTCCCAATCCTCTGGCATCTTGCCCTTGGGCGGCTCCAGCGTGCCGCGATAGATCAGCCCCTTCTGGTCCAGTGTCTGGATCGCGTCCTCAATCCGGCCAGAGCCATAAAGGCTCTTTTCCGAATAGAAACTGTCCATCTCGATCCCTAGGCTCGCGAGATCGGCGCGGATCAGATCCATCATCGCGTCGGTGGCATATTCCCGCACGTCCTCAAGCCAGAACTGTTCGCCCTTGCCGACATAGGCATCGCCCACCTTGTCCTTCAGCGCCTGACCCACCGGGATCAGATAATCGCCGGGGTATGTGCCGTCCTCAAACGCGACCTCTTGCCCGTGGGCTTCGAGATACCGCAGGTAAACCGACCGGGCGAGCACATCGACCTGCGCGCCGCCGTCATTGATGTAATATTCCCGTGTGACGTCATAGCCCGCGTAATCCAGCAGGCTTGCCAGCGCGTCGCCAAAGACAGCGCCCCGCGTGTGCCCCACATGCAGCGGCCCGGTGGGGTTGGCGCTCACGTATTCCACCATCATCTTCTGGCCCTTGCCCAAATCGGAGCGCCCGTATGCGACCGAAGAGGTCAGAACATGCCCGATGAGGCCGCCCCAGACGGCCGCCTCCAACCGCATGTTCAAGAACCCCGGCCCCGCCACCTCGGCTACGGTGATCCGCGCATCCTTGCCCAGCTCAGCGGCCAGCGCCTCGGCAATGGCGCGCGGGTTCATTTTGGCAGGCTTGGCCAGCACCATGGCGGCATTCGTCGCCATATCCCCGTGTGCTGCATCACGCGGCGGCTCGACCGTGATGGCGCTGCGGTTCAGACCGCCTGGCAGCGTGCCAGCAGCCTCCAGCGTATCAAGACAGGTCATCACAAGGGCGCGGATATCGGCAAAGACGTTCATCGGTTTTCTCTCAGGTGGAATGGTGGCGGTTTACCACCCATAGCCCGCAGGTCAATCAGATGCCGTGGCTCTTGCGATATTGAGCGGCAGCCGGGCCACCGTCCGCAGCCATATACCCAAAATTTACGCCCGTGCGTTGCAATGCGTGATTTCGCAACGCGCGGGGCGTTACTGAACGGATTTTCATACTTTCGGCTGCATGGGATGTGTATGGCATGTGCATGGGTTGTGCATTGCGGATTTGACCGCGCGGTGGGCGTTAACCCTCCAGCGTGACACCCTGCCGCCCGGCCAGATCGGTGAAATACTGCCAGGCCACCCGGCCAGAGCGTGACCCCCGCGTCGCCTGCCATTCGATCGCCTCGGCCCGTAGCGTTTCATCGTCGATCTCGACGCCATAGGCCGCGCAATAGCCTGAAATCATGGCCAAATATTCGTCCTGCGTGCAGGGATGGAACCCCAGCCACAGCCCGAACCGGTCGCTCAGGGAAACCTTCTCCTCCACCGCTTCCGATGGGTTAATGCCTGTTTGACGTTCATTCTCTATCATGTCCCGTGGCATCAGGTGCCTGCGGTTTGAGGTGGCATAAAGCACGACATTGTCGGGCCGCCCCTCAATCCCGCCGTCAAGAACCGCCTTGAGCGACTTGTAATGGGCATCATCATGGGAGAACGACAGATCATCGCAAAACAGGATGAACCGCGCATCGGCGTGGCGCAGCAAGCTTAACAATCGGTTAATGCTGGGCAGATCCTCGCGCTGGATTTCGATGATCTTCAGATCGGGGTACTCGGCCTGCACCGCACCGTGTATCGCCTTGACAAGGCTTGATTTTCCCATGCCCCGTGCCCCCCAGAGCAGGGCATTGTTTGCGGGCATGCCGCTGGCGAATTGCCGGGTGTTCTGCAGCAAAGTATCGCGGGACCGGTCGATGCCCACCAACAGGTTAACATCGACCCGATTGACCGATGCAACTGGCATCAACCCATCGGGATCGGCCTGCCAGACAAAGGCGCTCGCCATGCCGAACTCTGGCGCTTTGGCCGGTGGCGGTGCCAGCCGCTCCAGCGCCGCTGCGATCCGGTCCAGCGGGTCACTCACGCCTTGGGGTCCCCGTCCGCGATATCGCCATAAAGGTCTTCATCCTCGTCCAGCACACCCTCTTCCCGCAGCTTTTCGACCTTCTTGCGCTCGACCCGCGCAACCAATTGGATCGACACTTCATAAAGGCCATAAACCACAACGAAAAGAATGACTTGGCTGACGACATCCGGCGGTGTTGCCAAGGCCGCAAGCATCAAAATCCCCACCACCGCATACTTGCGCGTGTTCCGCAAGCCACGGGCCGAGACAAGCCCGGCCTTGCCCATCAGCGTCAGCAGCACCGGCAGTTGGAAACACAACCCGAAGGCCACAATGAACTTGATCGTCAGGCTCAGATAGGCCTGCGCCGACCCCTGAAAGACCGTTCCCGCGGCCTGCGTGCTCGATTCAACCCCGTCCACAAGGCTCTCAGTGCTTTGAAAACCAAGGAAAAAATCAAACGCCAAAGGTGTGATGACATAGAATGCGAAGGCCGCGCCGAGGAAGAACATGAATGGCGACGCGATCAGGAACGGCAGAAACGCGCCCTTCTCTGACTTGTACAATCCCGGCGCGATAAAGCGCCACAACTGGAAAGAGATGATCGGGAATGACAGCACCAAACCACCCAGCAAAGAGATTGAAATCGCTGTGAAAAATCCCTCTTCCAGCTTGATGAAGATCAGCGCGCAATTGGCGCCGTCACGCTCCAGCGCATCGCACAAGGGACGCGTCAGGAACTCGAAAATCGGCCGCCAGACCGTAAAGCAGATCACCATACCGACGATAAAGGCAAGCACAGACCGGATCAGCCGGGTTCTCAGCTCCGTCAGATGCTCCAGCAGCGGTGCGGCGCTGTCTTCGATCTCTTCGGTCGCACTCATGCCGGATCACTCTTCTTGGCTTTGGGCTTGGGTTTTGCCTTTGTTGTCTTGGGCTTAGCCGCCGTCTTCGGCTTTGCTGCCGCCTTTGCCGTCGGTTTTGCGGCCGTCGCTGGTGCCGCCTTTGCCGCCGCTGCGTCGGCCTCTTTGGCCTTGCGCGCCTCGACAATCTTGGCGCTTGATTCCGCCATGCGGTCCTTTGCGGCCTGCCGCTCGGCTGACAACTTTGCCGTCTCTGATCCCGGCTTGAATGCAGCGCCAGTTGCCTCGCGCACCTTGTCGAGCCCGAATTTCTGTGGATTCGCAGCGGCTTGCACCGTCTTGCTAATCTCGTTCACACCGGCATCGTCCGCCGCCGCTTCCATCGCGCGCGAAAATTCGCGGGCCATGCCCTTTGCCTTACCGGTGAACTGGCCAAGTGCCCGAAACATGTTGGGCAGGTCCTTGGGACCGATCACAATCAAGGCGACGATGCCAAGCAGCACCATCTCGCTCCAGCCAAGGCCGAACATCGCGGTTCCCCCCGGGGCTTAGGCTTTGTCTTTTTCGCTTTCAGGCGTCACATCGCGCGCCTCAGCCATGCTGTCTTCCAGCTCGGCCTTGCCATCATCAACGCCCTTTTTGAACGCCGTGATACCCTTGCCAACCTCGCCCATCAGCGACGAAATCTTCCCGCGGCCAAACAGCACCAGCACCACAACCGCAATCAGCAGAAGGCCAGGCAGACCAATGTTATTGAGCATATCATTCTCCTCAAGCGGGGCATCGTGCCCCGGACAGTTTTCGCTTCTTGGCACTTAGATAGGGCCGCGCCATCGTCTTGGGAAGCGACAAAGTGACAATCAATGCCCTTTTTTTATTGGCATTTCGTCAATTTGCGCCAATATTCTGTCAACTGCCAATTTTATGACACAACGTAAAGGGTTCCCATGCGCCGCGCTGATCGTCTTATGCAAATCATCCAGCTGCTCCGCGACGGGGATCTGCACCGCGCCAGTGATATCGCGGCGGCGACCGGTGCGTCCCTTCGGACAATCTACCGCGATATGGAAACGTTGGCCGCCTCAGGCGTTCCCATCGAAGGCGCGCGCGGCGTCGGCTACCGTGTGACCGCTGCAATCACCCTGCCCCCGCTCAACCTGACGATGACAGAGGTTGAGGCCCTGCACCTTGGCCTTTCGGCGGTGGGCCAATCCGAAGACACTGACCTCGCAACCGCGGCGCAATCCTTGTCGGCCAAGATCGACGCAGTCATGCCAGAGGACCGGACCCGCGCCCCGGCGACGACGAACTTCGCCATCTACCCTTTTGCCGATGCCGCTCGTGGTTTCCAACACTTGCCAACCATCCGGCAAGCCATCCGCACCCGGCAAAAGCTGCAATTGTCGCGCGATGGCAAAAACCGCACGGTCCGTCCACTGCAACTGGACTATTGGGGGCGGCTCTGGACGTGTGTTGTCTGGTGCGAAACCACCCGCGCCTTCGACGAATTGCGCGTCGACCAGATCGAGAGCCTGCGCATCCTGCCGGGGCTTTTCGTCGATGAAAAGGGCAAGTCACTGCGCGATTTCAATCACCTCAAGACAGCCCGGTAAGTCTTTCTTTTGAATAAAAATATGCCCGCCGGAGGCTCCGGTGTTCACAGCCAATCCATCGGGTCGATCAGGGGCCGGAAATAGGCAATCGGGCGCGGCTCACCGCCGTCGCCCCATGGTGCGACGCCGTGGATCAGATGCCGGTGCAACAGCGTCGCCTCACCGCGCCGGGCGGGCAGTTCAACGCGCTGACAGGTCTCAAATACCTCCCGCCGCGCGGCCTGATAAACCTCTGTCACATCCAGATCGCCGTAAGCTGCCGGGCCGATACCATCATAGGCACGGGCAAAGGCCGTCGCGATCACGCGGTGCGATCCGGGCCAGACCACCAGCGGGCTATCGGTCACGTCAGACAGCGGCAGACCAAGGATAAAACCATGCGGTTCGCGCAGGTGCCGCCGTTTGTCCGGCCCTTCGGGCAGCAGGCCGTCCAGATGGGCGGCGTCACGGTCGCGCCGGTAACGGTGTGCTGCGTCACTTTCGCCCGCATCCTGCTGCGGATAGCCGGGATAAACGATGGACAGCTGTGCCTTGTGCCAATGGTCGGGCGGATCAATCATCCCCTCCCATCGGCCTGACAGCGGCATCCCACCGATAGATCCATCGCCCGCATTGGGCAGCGCATCAACACCGACAAACCAGGTCTCGCCATGGCGTTTCTCTGTCATATCAAGCGTTTGCGCGGCATCCCATGCGGCTTTTGCCCAACGGTCGACACCTGCGTCCCATGGCAGGACCACATAGCCCTGCGCGTCGAGCCCTACCACCCAGCCGCCTTGCGCAGCATGTTCAGCGCCACAAGGATCAGAAAGGCCCCAAACACCCGCTTCAGCGGCTTGGGGTCCATCCGGTGGGCCAGCGCCGCCCCCCAGGGTGCAGTGATCAGCGTCATTGCGATGACCAGCGCAAAAGCCACAAGGTTGACAGAGCCCAGCGTCAGCGGTGGGGCAATCTCAACCGGAGTGATCAGAAAGCCGATCACTGCAGGCACGGCGATAATCACGCCAAAGCCTGCCGCTGTCGCCACCGCCCGGTGGATCGGCACGTTATAAAGGCTCATCATTGGCACGCCGAACGACCCGCCGCCAATGCCCATCAGGACCGACAGGAACCCCAGCACAGGCGAAAGCACCACGCGCAAGATCCCATGCGGCATCGCCTCTCCCAAACGCCAGCTTGATTTGCCCAACGCCATATAAAGCCCCACGACCACCGCCAGAATGCCAAAGATCGCCTGAAGCGCATCAGACCGCAGCGCCGTTGCGGTCAGCACCCCCAGCACCGCGCCAACAACGATCCCGGGTGCCCAACCTTGAAGGATGGCCCAATCCACGGCACCCTTCTTGTTGTGCGCCAGCACTGAGCGGACCGAGGTCACGATGATCGTCGCCAAAGAGGTTGCAAGACACAGTTGCATCAACTGCGGGCCGTCGTATCCCAGCACACCAAAGGCATAGAAAAACGCAGGGACAAGCACGATCCCGCCGCCAACGCCCAGCAACCCCGCCAGAACACCGGCAAAAGCGCCAATCACAAGGATCAGCGCGACCATCGCGGCCAGCAAACCCATATCGTCCATTATGCCGCCTTTTCAGTCACTTGCGCCAACGCGCTCAGCACAACATCGGTCCCTGCGCCATCGCGATGGCCCTGTTCGGACAGGGTGCGCCGCCACCCCCGCGCGCCCGGACGACCCTGAAACAGGCCCAGCATGTGGCGCGTGACCTGATGCAATCGCCCGCCAGACGCGATGTGATCGGCGATGTAGGGCAGCATCAGTTGCACGACCTCTTCGGCGCTGCGGGCATGACCACCACCAAAGAAGCGTTGGTCAGCGTCCAGTACTATGCTGCTTGGCATGTGATAGGCCGCGCGCCCGATCATCACGCCATCAAGACCGCCATCCAGAAAATCCTGCGCCTGATCCAGCGACTCAATCCCGCCATTCACCGACAGGTGTAAATGCGGGAAGGTCGCTTTCATCTGCCGCACCAGGTCATAGTCCAGCGGCGGGATGTCGCGGTTTTCCTTGGGTGAAAGCCCTTGCAGCCACGCCTTGCGCGCATGAATGGCAAACCGATCGACGCCAGCGGCAGAGACCCGCGCGATGAAATCGGGCAGCACTTCCAAAGGGTCCTGATCGTCGACGCCAATACGGCATTTGACCGTAACCGGCACGCTCACCGCCGCGCGCATGGCGGCCACGCAATCCGCGACCAGACCGGGGCTTTCCATCAGCACTGCGCCAAAGGACCCCGATTGCACCCGGTCAGAGGGGCAGCCGCAATTGAGGTTGACCTCATCATAGCCGAAGCCTTCGCAGATCCGCGCAGCCTCGGCCAGTTGCGCGGGGTCGGAACCGCCCAGTTGCACCGCCACGGGGTGTTCAACCGCGTCAAACCCCAAAAGCCGGTCGCGGTCGCCATGGATCACCGCTGGGGCTGTCACCATCTCGGTATACAACAGGACGTGCCGCGACATCGTCCGGTGCAGGACGCGGCAATGCCGGTCCGTCCAGTCCATCATCGGTGCGACGCTCAGGCGCGCGTTCTGTGCAACGGGATCATTCATCGCCCGCGATATAGGACAAGAGGTTCCGGCTGACCAGTGTGCCGGCGATGGCGTGCCAAGGTTCTAAAGCACAATCACTTGGCCGAGTGCTGCACTTTCCTGTGCCGCGAGCCCCATGGCAACGGCACGGGCACCATCATCCAGCGTCACTTCAACTTCCCCCTCGCCCCGGATCACAGCGTTGAAGCGCTGGTGCTGATAGAAGGTTGAACCGTTGTGATCCCCCGCCTCAAGCAGGGCCGGATCAACGGGCACTTCGCTCACAATCGGGCCTTTGGGCGCACGTGGGCTGATAACCAGTTGCGGCACCGGCGCGGGCCCCAGAAGCTTGGGCCAGAACCGCCCCGGCCCGGGCACAAGCGCCTCGATCTTGCCTTTGGGACCAACGGCAGAAATCTCTTCCTGATACTGGCTGCCTTCGGCGAACATGCACAGTTCCAGCATCGCGCGCGCGCCGTTTTCAAAGTCGATGATGACATAGCCATTGTCCCAGATATCGGGCACCCGACCGCCATAGTCCTCATCCTTGTGGTTCAGCGTCTGCCCGGCGGAGGCCATGACTCGCACCGGCTCTGATTTGAGGATCAGGCGCATCAGGTCAAAGAAATGGCAGCACTTTTCAACAAGCGTGCCACCGGTATTGGCGTTGAAACGGTTCCAGTCGCCGATCTTGGGCAGGAACGGAAAGCGATGTTCGCGCACGGTCAACATGGATATCCCGCCGGTGGCGCTTTCGACCTGATTGATCAGTGCCTGAATCGGCGGCATGTAGCGATATTCCATCGCAACCCAAACCGGGGCCGGATAATCGCGCGCAAAGGCGGCGATCCGATCCGCATCAGCAGGGTTCGTGTATAGCGGCTTTTCGCACAGGATCGGCAGGGCTTTTTTGGCGGCGATCTGGTGGAGCTGGTCCACGTGCAGGAAATTCGGGCTGACGATCACCACTGCGTCCAATTGTGGGTGATCCATCAGCGCGTCGATGCTGTTGGCCACCTCCGCCTGTCCGGCCAGCGTCGCAGCAGAAGCCGCCAGATCCGCCACCGGATCATACACAACGCTCACCTGCCCATGCGGCAGCAGGTTGATGTTCTGGATGTGCTCGCGCCCCATCATGCCACAGCCGATCAGGCCGTAGTTCACCATCTCCATGCCCGGTTACCCTTTTCCCATGCGCGACACATAGCGCGCCTTGTTGTTGTCAAACCATGTGCGCGAGAATTCGACCGGTGTACCATCGGCCCGCCAGCTGACCCGCTCGATGTAACCCACGGCAAAGCCGGCCCGCAGGTGAAAGCTGTCCGGTGTCCAGCGCGGCAGTTGCGCCACGCCAATCCGATCCTCGACGCTGGCAATCACCACGCCCAATTCATTGCGATAGAATTGATACAGCGAGTCCGACAAGTCATCGCGCGTGATTGCGTCCCGCAATGACCCGTCAAGCCAGATCTCTTCCACCGCCATCAGATCACCATCCAGACGCCGCAGCCGCCTGATCCGGTGGCCTTCGGGATCGGGGCCAAAGCCCGGCGCATCCTTGGGCTTGGTCATGCGGTCCACCGACAGCACATCTGCTGTCGGCAACCCGCCGCCGCGCACCTTTTCCAGCCGGAAGAAAGCATAAACACTTTGCACATCGGGGATATGACGCACGTAATTGCCCGACCCTTGAATGCGGTCCAAAAGTCCCTTGCTTTCCAGATCAGCCAGCGACTTGCGCAAGGTCCCGACGGAGATCCCAAGCTCTGCCGCCATCTCGCGTTCGGGCGGCAAACGGGCACCGTCAGCAAGGTGACCGGCCGCGATTTCGCGGATGAGCATCTCGCTTACAGCGACGTATTTCGGCAGCGCGGACGCCTGGGCCATAACGCGGCCCTCCCCGGCCTGCGCGAATTGATACACTATTGTTTCACTCAAAATCCCGTGCTACGCAAGTCCCAAGAACAGATTCTTTTGGGGGAATTCATGGATCAAGTTGTCCCGGTCACCAGCGCCGATCTGGACGCGGCAGAGGTGTCATGGTTTTCCGCTCTTTGCTCGGACGACTACCAGTTTCTGGGCGTGCCTGATGGCGATTTGCGCAGCAGCTGGGAACATTGCCGTGACATCGCCCTGACAGCGGAACACCAAGGCTTTCGCAACATCCTCGCGCCCTCGTCCTATCAGGTGGGGCAGGACACGCTGTCCTTTGTGGCGGGCATGGCGCCGCTGACCGAAAAGATCAACTTTCTGGCCGCTATCCGCTGCGGCGAGATGCAGCCGATCATGCTCGCCCGCACTGTGGCGACGCTGGATCATATGCTGAAAGGCCGGCTGACACTGAATGTCATCTCATCGGATTTCCCCGGTGAAAAGGCCCCGTCGCCCTATCGCTACAAGCGCAGTCACGAGGTCGTGCAGATCCTGCGGCAGGCCTGGACCCAAGACGAAATCAACCATGACGGCGAGATCTATCAGTTCGCCAATGTGCCCACCGATCCCGCGCGCCCCTATCAGCAAAACGGTGGCCCCTTGCTTTATTTCGGCGGATACTCCCCCGATGCGATGGAACTTTGCGGCGCGCAGTGTGACGTCTACCTGATGTGGCCGGAAACGCAGGACCAGTTGGCCCAGCGCATGCGCGACGTGCACGAACGCGCCGCCGCCCATGGCCGCACGCTCGACTATGGCCTGCGGGTCCATATGATCGTGCGCGACACCGAAGCAGAGGCGAAGGAATACGCCGATTACATCGCCAGCAAGCTGGATGACGAATACGGCAAACTGATCCGTGACCGCGCCCATGACAGCATCAGCCTTGGCGTCGCCCATCAGGCCCGCGCCCGCGAGTTGGCCGATCAGTTCGGCTATACTGAACCGGGCCTCTGGACAGGTGTGGGTCGCGCGCGATCAGGCTGCGGTGCTGCCCTTGTCGGGTCGACCGATCAGATCCTGAGCAAGATTGAGGGTTACAAAAAGATGGGCATCCGTGCTTTCATCTTCTCAGGCTATCCGCACATCGACGAGGCGGAGCATTTTGGCGCCCGCGTCATGCCCGAACTGAAGACATGCTCTTTGCCGCACGCCTATGGTCGTGTCCCGGCATCGACACCAGCAACGCCCTTGGGCACAGGAGAACGCCGTTAATATGGATCGCGTCCAGATCACCCCCGACCTGACCTTCAGCCGCATTGTTTATGGCATGTGGCGTCTGGCCGAAGCCGATGACACCAGTGCCGCTCATGTGCAGGCCAAGGTCGAGGCTTGCCTGGCACAAGGCATCACCACCATGGATCAGGCCGACATCTACGGCGGCTATGAGGCCGAAGAGGTCTTTGGCGCCGCGCTGAAAGCCGCCCCTGCCCTGCGCGACCAGATCGAGATTGTGACCAAATGCGATATCGTGGCCCCTGCCGGACGCTATTCGGACGCGCGGGTCAAATACTATGACACTTCGGCCGCGCATATCCGTGCCTCGGTCGACCATTCGTTGCGGTTGATGAACATCGACCGGATCGACATGCTATTGGTGCACCGCCCCGATCCCTTCATGGACCATCATGAAACAGGTGCCGCACTGGATGAGGCCGTGGCCTCGGGCAAGGTCCGCGCGGTCGGCGTGTCGAACTTCAAGCTGCACGACTGGACGCTCCTGCAATCGGCGATGAAAACGCAACTCGCCACCAACCAGATTGAGCTTTCGGTCACCGCACATCAGGGCTTTACCAATGGCGATGTCGCCTATCTGCAGGAACGAGCCAAGCCGATCATGGCCTGGTCGCCCCTGGGTGGTGGCAGCCTTGTCACCGGTGACGGGGATGCGGCTGTGCGCAGCGCCCTGACTGCTGTTGCACAAGACAACGATGTGGATCTGGGGGCTGTGGCCGTGGCCTGGCTTTTGGCGCATCCCGCCAACATCCTGCCCGTCATGGGCACCAACAACATGAGCCGGATCAACGCCCTGTCAAACGCCCTGAAGGTCAAAATGGACCGCCAGACATGGTTTGAGATCTACACTGCAGCCCTCGGTCAGGAGGTGCCGTAATGGACGCCGGAACCATCGCCACCTTTGATCCCGCCACCGACGCGGGCAGTTTTCGCGGCGCACTCGGCACCTTTGTGACCGGTGTGACGGTTGTGACCACCGACAGCCCAGAAGGGCCGGTGGCGATTGTCGCCAACAGCTTTGCCAGCGTCTCACTTGATCCACCTCTGGTTCTGTGGTCGCCCGCAAAGGCCTCCAAACGGTTTGAGCATTTCGCAGGCTCGCGCCGCTTTGCGATCCATGTTCTGTCCGCCGACCAGCGCGATATCTGTGCGGCCATCGTCAAATCCAAAACCGCCATATCAGAGGTGCCCACCCACCTCAGCCATTGCGGCATGCCAATTATCGAAGGGGCACTGGCCACCTTCGAATGCAACCTGCACGCCACGCATGACGCGGGCGATCACGTCATCATCGTCGGCCTTGTCACCAAGGCCCATCACACCGTCGGCGACCCGCTCGTCTTTCACGCCGGCCAATACGGAAAGTTTCACACCACGCCCTAAGTCTTTCTTTTGAATAGAAATATGCCGGGGGTTTGGGGGCTGGCCCCAAAGAGAAGGCAAAGTTGGGGGGCTTGCCCCCGATTGAAAACAGCGTTTGGGGGCTGGCCCCAAAACAAAGAATAAAGCGACCGCTTCAGCGGTCACCATATAACAGGGGAGGAGCCGCCATGTCGGTCCTGTTTGGGGTCTTGTGGCCCTTGGAGAGGTTCAATACCGCCATACTTGCGGTGGGTCGCGTGATCTCGGTCATCGCGCTGGCCATCATGGTCTGCTTTATTCTGGGACAGGTCTTCTTTCGCTACGTGCTTAACGATGCGCCCAACTGGACCGAGGAAGGCGCGCGGTTCGGCATGCTCTGGATGACCGGCCTGATGGCGCCGATTGCTTACCGCATGGGCGGCTTTGTCGCCATCGACATGCTGGAACGCGCCCTGCCCCGCGCCCTTGCGGGCATCCTGTCGCTGGTGCTGATGGCGATCACCATGTGGGTGCTCTTCATCTTCTGGGAACGCGGTCTGAACAACCATATCGACACGCTCTCGGGCCGTGGCTGTTCCTCGACCCTGCGATGGCCCTTCGGGATCGAGGTCGGCAAATGCGGTGATAAATTCCAGAACCGCTTTCAATACGCTTCGCTCTGGGTTGGGATCAATCTGCTGATCCTGGTGAATATCGAACTTATCATTCGTCAGATCATCACGCTGGGGGGCGGCGGTGACCGCCTGACCTCTTTCACGTCTGACGAAGAAATCGCGGGGTCCTCCTGATGCTTTTGTGGTTCCTTCCGCTCTTTTTGATTCTCATCATGGTTGGCCTGCCGGTGGTCTTTGCGCTTTTGGCCTCGCCCATCGCGCTCATCCTGATGGAGGGCGACACACGCAACGTCGTCGCAGGCCTTTACCGCAACCTTTACAACGGCATGGACAGCTTTCCGCTGATGGCTTTGCCGTTCTTTATGCTCGCAGGCGAAGTCATGAACCGGGGCGGGATCACCGTCCGCCTTGTTGAATTCTCCCAAGCCTTCATGGGCCACCTGAGGGGGGGATTGGCGCACGTCAATATCCTCTCCTCCATTCTCTTTGCCGGTTTGTCCGGCTCTGCTGTGGCGGACACATCTGCGCTTGGATCGACGCTGATCCCGGCGATGGAAAAGAACGGCTATACCCGCCGCTTCGCCGCCGCCATCACGGCCGCCTCTTCTGTCATCGGGCCAATCATCCCGCCTTCGGGCATCATGATTATCTATGCCTATGTCATGGGCGAAAGCGTCGCGGCACTCTTCCTTGCGGGCATCGTGCCGGGGATCATGGTCGGCGTCGGCCTGATGGTCATGGTCCGCCTTTTGGCTGACCGCTATGACCTGCCCAAGGCTGAACGGATCGTGACCAAGAACCAGACGATCACGCCCGTGGAATTCTGGGTCAGCTTTGCCCTGCTGCGGCTTAACATCGGCGGGTTGATCTGGTGGATTGGCTCGCAATTCCTGCCCGAAGGTCAGCCCATGGCTGGCTGGGCGCTGTTCCTTGCAGCGCTGTTGGCAGCGCATCTGATCCTGCTGCGCTACCGGAAAACTGCCGGGCATGATTTCCGCATGGTCGCCAAAAAGGCCGTGGCCCCATTGCAGACCCCGATCATCATTCTGGGCGGTATCCTTGCCGGTGTCATGACCCCGACAGAGGCATCGGCCGTCGCGGTGCTTTATGCGCTGATCGTGTCTTTCTTTGTGTTGCGCTCCATGAATGGTCGCGACCTGTGGGAGGTGCTGACCAAATCCGCCCTCTCGACCTCTGCGGTGCTTTTGCTGGTGGGGGCCGCGGTCAGTTTCAAGACCGTCGTGTCCCTGTCATATGCGCCGCAGATCATGTCGGAATACATCCTGTCGCTGTCCGAGAACCCGTTGATCCTGCTGTTCCTCATCAACATCCTTCTGTTCATCGTGGGTATGTTCCTTGATGCGGGGCCTGCGATCATCATCCTGGGGCCGATCCTGGGGCCGATCTTTGTCGATCTCGGCGTCCACCCCGTCCATTTTGCCATCATCATGTCGGTGAACCTCACCGTCGGATTGGCGACCCCGCCCATGGGCCTTGTCCTTTTTGTCGCGAGTACCGTCTCGGGCGAAAAGGTCGAGACGATTGCCAAGGCAATCCTGCCCTTCCTCGCGGTCGAGATTTTCGTGATCTTTCTGATCACCTATGTCCCGGCCATTTCGATGACGATTCCGCGCTTGACGGGCTTCGTTCAATAACGGGACTGTGGTCCCATAACCGACCAATGAACAGGGAGAGAAGAATGCTCAAAGGTCTACTCAAAGGCGCGCTGGCCGCCACTTTGCTTGCGGGGTCCGCCATCACGGCAACCGCGCAGGATTTCACCATCCGGGCCACCGCGAACTCCAACGAAAACGATGAGGACTATGACGGTCTGGTCGTCTTCAAGAACTACGTCGAAGCCGCCTCGAACGGGCGGATCGCTGTGGAACTTTTCATCGGCACGCAGCTTTGCGCCACCGGTGCAGAGTGTCTTGAAGGTGTGGCCGAAGGATCCATCGACGTCTACATCTCCACCTCTGGCGGTGCAGCGGGCATCTTCCCTTATGTGCAGGTGCTTGACCTGCCCTATCTGATGGCCGACGACCGCGTGGCAGAGGCCGTGCTGACCGGTGATTTCACCCGCAAGATGCGCGATATGGCGCTGGCGACCTCTGACGACAGCATCCGCCTGATGACCATCGGCAACACTGGCGGCTGGCGCAACTTTGCCAACACGCAGCGCCGTGTGGCGATGCCCTCCGACATGGAAGGTTTGAAGATCCGGACGGTTGTGGCCGACCTGCCGCAGGAACTTGTGCGCGCACTGGGTGCATCGCCCACACCGATCCCATGGCCAGAGCTTTTCACCAGCTTCCAGACCGGCGTTGTTGAAGGCTCCAAGAACGGCATCACCGACATCATGGGCATGAAGTTCCCTGATGCAGGCCTGCAGTTCGTCACCCTTGATGGCCACGCCTACATGGGTGCGCTGTGGTGGATGTCGAACGCCAACTTCATGGCGATGCCAGAAGACCTGCGCAAGGTCGTCGTTGATGGCTTCAGCCAGCTGCAGCAGGCCACCTTTGCCTCGCCCAAGCGCAAGTCGATCGAAGCCTATGAAGCTTTCGTCGCCGGTGGTGGTGACCTCTACGTCCCAACCCCCGAAGAGAAAGCCGCATTCGCCGAGGCCGCTGCACCCGTGCAGGACTGGTTCCGCGCCAATGTCGACGGCGGGGATGAAATCCTTGATGCGCTGATCGCAGCCGTGGCCGAAGCCGAAGGTGATCTGGCCGAGGACTACGCCAAAGACCTGAACTAAGCGCGACCCCGCGCGACGTTCGAAAGGGCCGTCCCCTAGGGCGGCCCTTTTGCTTGGCAGTGATTGCACCCCGCGCCGCGCCGCCGTAGCGTGGCATCATGCAAACAGATCGCCCCTTCCTAGGCATCCTGCTGATGCTCGGCTTTTGCGTGCTGGCCCCACTGGGCGACAGCATCGCCAAGCTCTTGGGTGGTCAGGTGCCGCTTTTGGTGCTGCTGCTGGTGCGGTTCCTGTTGCAGGTGATCCTGCTCTTGCCGCTGGTCTGGTGGAGTGGGCTAAGCCTGCGGACACCGGGCCGGATTTTCGCCCTGACCTGGGCACGGTCCCTGCTGCACATCCTTGGCATTGGCCTGATGTTCTCGGCCCTGCGCTATCTGCCGCTGGCCGACGCGCTGGCGATTGCCTTTGTCATGCCCTTCATCATGCTGTTGCTGGGCCATCTGGTTCTGGGCGAGGAGGTCGGGCGCCACCGGATGATCGCCTGCGCCGTGGGCTTTGTCGGAACGCTTCTGGTGATCCAGCCCAATTTTGCCACCGTCGGCTGGCCCGCGCTTTTGCCGCTGGGGGTGGCGGTTGTCTTTGCGCTTTTCATGCTGGTCACGCGCCAGATCGCCAAGGCGCTGGACCCGATCGCACTGCAAACGATCAGCGGCTTGCAAGCCTCTGTCATCCTGATCCCGGTGCTGGTGCTTTTTGGTCAGCTACCGCTGGTGCAGACCGCCCTGCCCACGACAGACATTCTTTTGCTGCTGTTCGTTTTGGGGGCGATTGGCACCATCGCGCATTTGTTGATGACGTGGAGCCTGCGCTTTGCCCCAGCGGCCACACTCGCGCCGATGCAGTACCTCGAAATTCCATTTGGCACGCTGATCGGCTGGCTCGTCTTTACCGAATTGCCCAATGGTCTCGCCGCG
Source organism: uncultured Paracoccaceae bacterium (assembly GCA_947493335.1). GTDB lineage: Bacteria > Pseudomonadota > Alphaproteobacteria > Rhodobacterales > Rhodobacteraceae > CANMYO01. Next base: position 1,617,606 of record CANLQO010000001.1, read on the forward strand.
CTTGGCATTTGCATCACCATCGGTGCCGGGCTTTATATCATCGCCCGCGAACGACGTCTGTCACAGCATCCAGCGCCGTCAGCGGCACCGTCAAAAGCACAGGCCCCGAAGGCATAATCGTCACGTTTGTTGTGGCGACGGCATTGGACGAACTGATCGCGCCCGCGGGGTGCATCGCGGCGTCGCGCAGGTTCCATTGCAGGCCCGTTGTCGTGACCGTCGCATCGTCCATCGGCAGCAAGGCCAACCGGGTCCCGGGGTCTAGCATCAATGTCACCGGTGCAGTCAAAAGCACGACTGCGTCGTCTTCACTCAGCAAGATCACCGGCGCATCTGGATAACGCGCCAACGTGTTGAGCACGCTGAAGGTGTGATCAAGCCGCCCGCCCAGAAACCCCGCCGCCAGGATCAGCGGTGCCTTCACGCGCTGCAGCACTTTCTCAAAATCTGTGGTATCCTCATCCGCGACAGGATGCAGAATATCGGCCAATGCGGCCCGCGCGGCATCCGACAGGCTATCAAGGTCGCCAATGACCGCAAGCGGTGTGATCCCCGCTGCCAGCGCCACATCCGCGCCCCCATCCGCAGCGACGCAAAGCGAGGTCCGACTTAGGCAAATGTTAAGAACAGTCGGCGACACATTGGCCCCACCCAGCAGCGTGAGAGGCGCTTTTTCATGCACAATCGGACTCAGCATCGTCTATTGTTCGCATTCTCGCGACAATTCTTATTCTCGTCACAAAATGATCCCGAAGTTATCATGAAGCCGTTCCCGGTTGAGAACCAATTGTTGGTAAACAAGGTCGCACTGGGCATGAGAGAAAGCGAGCAAAAACATGGTTGAGTCGAGCAAAATCCTCACCGTTTCATACGGCACTTTTTCGTGCACGTTGGAAGGATTTGAAGATTCCTTTTCCACAATGAAAGCAATTGCAGAGTATTTCCGCGATTTGGCGGCGGAAGACCGGTATTTTGGTGCAGAGCCGCCAACGCCGGACGCCGAAATGCTGAGCCGAATCGCAGAGCGTGAGATTGCACGCAAAGTGGATGCTCAGACCACGGAAGACGGGATACACCTGCGCGCCTCTGCTCCGGCGCTTGCGGTCGTTGAACCCGCCATGCCGCCCGAACCGCAGCGCCCCGCCGCAGCCCCTGATATGGCCGATCTGGCCGACATGGGCCAGCACGAGGCCGCAGCGGAAGCTGAGATCGATGACAGCGAGATTGAGGAAGCCGTCGATCAGGTCGCAGCGGCGGTCGAAGAGGATTTTGCAGAAGATGTGAGCGCCGAAGATCAGACAGAAGCGGCAGAGGCCTTTTTTGCACAATCTGCACCAGAGGCGGACCCTGTCGCGGATGAAACTCCTGCCGCCCTGACGGAAGCCCCCGCGCATCCCGACCCCAGCAGTGTCGCCGCCAAGCTGCAGCGCATTCGCGCCGTGGTGGGACAGTCTGATGACACCGCCGAAGAGGCCTATGCCGAAGATATCGCCATTGCTGACGACGATGATGACGCCGCGCAACAGATGGTCGCAGACCTCGTTGACGACGCTGTGGAAGAAGACACCGCCATCGACGACGGCATGATGTCTGAAGACGCGCCGCTGGCTGAAAGTGCGGACGCCTCATTTGAAGATGAGGCCGCAATCGAAGATGACGACGTCGCCATCGACACCGACGCGCAAGAGGCTGAAATGACCGCCCCGGCGTCGGACGATGCGGCTGATGAAACGGTTGCAGAAGACGACATGGCCGATGACGCCATTGCCATGGCGTCGGATGTTGACATCAACCTCGACGACATCGCCTTTGACGACGAAGACGAGGCGGAAGACACCACCGAAGTGGCCTTTGCGTCGGACATCGCAGTGGATGACGTGACAGAGGACGATACCCCCGAAGCGCCCGCCGAAGCTGCGATATCTGCGCCTGATGATACCGATGCGCAAATCTCGGCCGTTCTGCGCAATCTTGAACGTGCTGGTGCAACGATCCCTGATGACGTGGAAATCACGCCCATTGCCGCCGACGACGCCGCAATGGACACCGACGCAGCTCTCCCTGAAAGCGATGACACCAACGAAATCGCCAAGGAACAGGACGACGCCGAGGCGGCCAAGCCCACCCTGCGCGCGCGCATTCTGCGGGTGGCAAAGCGGGTCACACCTGCGGCCGAAACCAGCGACGACCAGTCAGAAGGCGTTGCCGAGGCCGAGGCGGAGACCGCTGAGGACGACAATGACCTGATGGCAGATGTCATGGCCGATATCGCCATGGCCGAAGAAGAAGATGCCAATGCCGCGCTCGACCACGCCGCGCTGGACGGGGCGGACGACATTGCCCATTTTGATGACGTCGCATCCGACGATCTGCCTGCCGCGGACGAAGAGGATCTGCAGCGCGCGCTGAATGATGCCGCCGCAGAAGAAGTGGAAGAGGTCACAGCAGCGGTCGAAGACACCGCTGACGCCCAAGAGGCGCCAGCAGAAGACGATGCCGAGGCGATCCAGCCACGCGCAGGACGTCATACGCTGCCTGACACCGACGACGCGGAAATGTCGCGGATCATGGAACAGGCGGATGAGGAATTGTCCAACCCTGAAAGCAGCCGCCGCCGCGCCGCCATCGCACAGCTCAAGGCCGCCGTTGCCGCGACAGAGGCTGCCCGTCAGTTGGGCGAAGACAAATCCGACAACGCCGCCGAACCCGAAGAGGCGTTCCGCGAAGACCTCAATCAGGTTGTGCGTCCGCGCCGTGCGTCCCGCCCGGCCAGCACCGAGGCGCGCAGCGAACGGCCGCGCCCTGCGCCCCTGAAACTTGTGGCGTCCCAGCGCGTTGATACCGGCGAAGCACTTGCGGCAGAAACCGCACCGGTGCAGCCGCGTCGGGTTGCGATGACGTCGCCAGTGACTGAAACCGATGCCGACAGCTTTGCGGAATTCGCCGAAGAGATGGGTGCAGTTGATCTGCCTGATCTGCTTGAAGCAGCCGCCGCCTACACCGCCTATGTCGAAGGTGCGACCGAATTCTCGCGCCCGCAGATCATGAAAAAGGTGCAGGCAACGACCGACCAGACCTTCACCCGCGAAGACGGGTTGCGGTCCTTTGGCACGCTGCTGCGTCAGGGCCGGATTAACAAGGCAGGCAATGGCCGCTTTCAGGTCTCTGACCAGACCCGGTTCAAGCCGGAACAAAAAGCAGGCTGATCTGACGATCATCGGTCCGACTGCGACATAGGGCGAAGGGAAACCTTCGCCCTTTGCGCATGTGTGCCGCTTGCAAAACGCCAAGACGGCCGGGCACCATCACATCCCGCGCCAGACATGTCGTGCAGCCCCTATGGGGGCTGCGCCGCTGGATCAGCCTTCGTCGTCGGGCGCGTCGGGGTCGGGTTGACCAATGCCCTTGAAAAGGCCCCGAAACGGCAGGGTCCACAAGAACCCCAGACCAATGTAGATCGCCAGTTCCACCCAAAGCGACACCTTCTCGGTCGGGTCGGGGTAAAGCCAGTTGATCACCGAAACCACTGCGACAACATAGGTCGGCAGGCCCACCACCAGCACCACCAGCGCCCAGCGCTTGCGGGATTTGTAAGGAAGGCGGGACAGGTCAAACATCAGTCGGCAAACGGGTCCGTGACAAGGATGGTATCTTCGCGCTCGGGCGAGGTGGATACGAGTGCGACCGGGCACTGGATCAACTCTTCAATCCGGCGGACGTATTTGATGGCCTGTGCTGGCAGATCAGCCCAGGACCGCGCACCTTCGGTCGATTCCGACCAGCCCGCGATCTCTTCATAAACCGGTGTGCAGCGCGCCTGCTGATCAGCGGCGATCGGCAGGTAATCCAGCGCCTTCCCATCCAGCATGTAGCCGGTGCAAATCTTCAGCGTCTCGAATCCGTCCAAGACATCCAGCTTGGTCAGTGAAATGCCGGTCACGCCAGAGGTCGCACAGGTTTGGCGTACCAGCGCCGCATCAAACCAGCCGCAGCGCCGCTTGCGCCCGGTCACGGTGCCAAACTCATGCCCGCGTTCTCCCAACCGCTGGCCGTCATCATCCTCAAGCTCGGTCGGAAACGGCCCCTCACCCACCCGGGTGGTATAGGCCTTCACGATCCCCAGCACATAGTCGATCGACGTGGGCCCGATTCCAACGCCGGTCGCGGCCTGCCCGGCAATGACGTTGGAAGAGGTCACAAAGGGATAGGTCCCGAAATCAATATCCAACAGCGCGCCCTGCGCACCTTCGAACAGGATGCGCTTTCCGGCCTTGCGTTGTTCGTTCAGTACCTTCCAGACGGGCGCGGCATAGGGCAAAATCTCGGCCGCGATCTCGCGCAGTTGGTCCAGCAGCGCGTCGCGATCCACTGGATCAATCCCCAACCCTTTGCGCAACGGGTCATGATGCTGCAGCGCGCGATCGACCCGTGCCTCCAGCGTCGCGGGATCCGCCAGATCCGCCACGCGCACCGACCGGCGCCCCACCTTGTCTTCATAGGCCGGACCGATGCCGCGACCGGTGGTGCCGATCTTTGTCCCGCGCGAGGCGGCTTCTTCGCGGGCGCGGTCAAGCTCTCCGTGGATGGGCAGAATCAATGGTGTGTTTTCGGCAATCATCAGGGTCTGCGGCGTGATATCGACACCGTCCTGCCGGATGCGCGCAATCTCTTCCGTCAAATGCCAGGGGTCGAGCACGACGCCGTTGCCGATGACCGACAATTTGCCACCCCGCACCACGCCCGAAGGCAGCGCGTTCAGCTTGTAGACCTTGCCGTCAATCACCAGCGTGTGGCCCGCGTTGTGCCCGCCCTGAAACCGCGCGATCACATCTGCGCGCTCGGACAGCCAGTCCACGATCTTGCCCTTGCCCTCATCGCCCCACTGCGCACCAACGACCACCACGTTTGCCATGTCTCAGCCCCTTGACCTCTGCAAAACTCCAAGCGCGTCTATAGTCGCCATCCCCGCAGGGTGAAACCGCAAAAAGCAGGTGGACAGCCTGCATTTGCACCGGTCAAATACCGCAAAACCAAAAGAGGCGCATATGGGCTTTGTGATCAGATGGGTGGGCGCGCTGGCCCTGCTGGCGGCGACTTACAATCCCACGCCGTGGAATTTCAGCCGCTGGGCAATGGCAAACTGGGAAACACAGCTTCCGTTGACGGTACTTTTTGGGCTGGTTCTGCTGATTGGCTATATCATCTATTTGCGCGCCACCCTGCGGTCCATCGGGCTGTTTGGCATGCTTTTGATCCTTGCGGTCGTCGGCACGATACTTTGGGTGTTGTATGATTTTGGCTGGCTCAATCTGGAAAACCCAAGCGTCAATACGTGGATTGCCATTGTTGCCCTGTCTTTGGTGTTGGCCGTCGGGCTGTCGTGGTCCATCGTGCGGCGGCGGCTGACCGGACAGGCGGATATCGACGACATTGATGATTAACCCCGCGATTTGAGGGTTGCGACAAGCCGCGCTGGCCATTAGATACCCAGCGTTCCCGCATGCCCCGGAAAGGCCGTCCATGGAAAACGTTGTTCTTGTCGTTCACCTCATTCTGGCGCTCAGCCTGATTGGTGCCGTGCTGTTGCAGCGGTCAGAGGGCGGCGGTCTTGGCATTGGCGGCGGCGGCGGTGCGGCTGGTGCGCGGCCTGCGGCGACAGCCATGGGCAAGTTCACTTGGTTTTTGGCCATCGGTTTCATTGCCACCTCGATCGCGCTGACGATCATCGCAGCCGAGAAATCGGCAGGTGCCTCGGTGCTGGATCGTCTGACGGATGCGCCCGCCTCTGCACCCGCAGCGACACCTGATCTGGGCGAGAACCTGTTGCCGCCATCCAGCGACGACGCGCCGCTGGTTCCGTCGGGCAACTAAGCCCTTCTAAATACACAAGTTGTGGCCATAATCGCGATTTCGGCCACAGGATGTTGCGTTCACGGGTTGCGCAACCTGGCCGAATCCGGCTATCCTTAAATCCCGTGGACATGCGAACCGAATGGGTCGCATCCAGAACGATTTTGGCACGGGAGCCCCTGAATAAATGGCGCGTTTTATCTTTATCACCGGTGGTGTTGTCTCGTCGCTTGGCAAGGGGCTGGCCTCGGCGGCCCTTGGGGCGTTGTTGCAGGCGCGCGGCTATTCGGTGCGGCTGCGCAAGCTTGATCCCTATCTGAATGTTGACCCCGGCACGATGTCGCCCTTTGAGCATGGAGAGGTGTTCGTGACCGACGATGGCGCGGAAACCGACCTAGACCTTGGGCATTACGAACGCTTCACCGGCGTGCCCGCATCCAAAACGGATTCGGTCTCCTCGGGGCGGATCTATTCGGACGTGCTCGAAAAGGAACGCCGCGGTGATTATCTGGGCAAGACCATTCAGGTGGTTCCGCATGTGACCAACCAGATCAAGGATTTCATCAGCATTGGCGAGGATGACGTCGATTTCATGCTGTGCGAAATCGGCGGCACCGTCGGCGATATCGAGGGCCTGCCCTTCTTTGAAGCGATCCGCCAGTTCAGCCACGACAAGCCCCGCGGGCAGTGCATTTTCATGCATCTGACCCTGTTGCCCTATCTGGCCGCCAGCGGGGAGTTGAAGACAAAGCCGACCCAACACTCGGTCAAGGAATTGCAGTCCATCGGTATCGCACCGGACATTCTGGTCTGCCGGTCCGAACAGCCGATCCCGGAGAAGGAACGCGAGAAAATCGCGCTTTTCTGCAATGTCCGCAAAGAAGCCGTCGTTGCGGCCTATGACCTCAAGTCGATCTACGAGGCGCCGCTGGCCTATCACGAACAGGGGCTGGATCAGGCGGTGCTGGACGCGTTCCAGATCAACCCGGCACCACAGCCCAAACTGGAAATTTGGCACGACGTCTATGACCGGATTCACAACCCCGAAGGCCGTGTGAAAGTTGCCATCGTCGGCAAATATACCCAGCTCGAGGATGCTTATAAGTCGATTGCAGAGGCACTGACCCACGGCGGCATGGCCAACCGGGTCAAGGTCAAGATCGAATGGGTCGATGCCGAGTTGTTCGACAAGGAAGACGCGGCCCCCTATCTGGAAGGCTATCACGCAATTCTGGTCCCCGGCGGCTTTGGGGAACGCGGCACCGAAGGCAAGATCAAGGCCGCGCAGTTCGCCCGCGAAAAAAACGTGCCGTACCTTGGCATCTGTCTGGGCATGCAGATGGCCGTGATCGAAGCCGCGCGCAATGTCGCGGGTATCAAGGATGCGGGATCCGAGGAATTTGATCACGAGGCCGGGAAAAAGCGTTTTGAACCGGTGGTTTATCACCTCAAGGAGTGGGTACAGGGCAACCATCTCGTCGCCCGCAAGGCCGATGATGACAAGGGCGGCACCATGCGGCTGGGGGCCTATGACGCAACGCTGACCGAGGGGTCAAACGTGGCAAAGGTCTATGGCAGCACCACGATCGAAGAACGGCATCGCCACCGCTACGAGGTGGATATCAAGTACCGCGAAAAGCTGGAGAAAGCCGGCCTGCTGTTCTCGGGCATGTCACCGGACGGCAAGCTGCCCGAGATTGTCGAATGGCAGGACCACCCGTGGTTTATCGGGGTGCAATTCCATCCCGAACTGAAATCAAAACCCTTTGCGCCGCATCCGCTGTTTGAAGGGTTTGTCAAAGCCGCCGTTGAGAATTCACGGCTGGTCTAGATTGCGCCTGCGGCGCCCCTGCGGGGCGGGGGGCGCACAAACGCGGACCGCGTGCCTGGGGTGAGGTCAGAATTTAAGTATTTTTGACCAGAAGAAGGTGGGTCGCACCGCGAGACAGAAGCGTCAGCTCTGGCGGTGATGGTCAAAAGCCGAAGGAAAAGTCGCGTGTGACCACCAGACCAACGGTCACCTGATCGCTGGATTGGGTGATCGGGCTATTGGCGGCATCATTGAGCAATTCGTCATAGCGCAGCGTCCCGGTCAGACCCCAATCGGGGGTCAGGGCGTAATCGGCGCTAAGTTCAAAACCGCGCGACATGGCCCCGCCCGTCGCCTCGAATGCCACAAAGCTGCTGGCAGCCGCCTCTGCTGCGGTCACGCCAAAATAGGTGTTCGCGTAATCCGCATCACCGGCCAGAAGGCGCGGGCCGACACGCAGGGTCACCGCGTCCGAGGGGAAGAACAACAGATCGCCACCGATTTCGCCCACATAACCTTCGTGCCCGCCAAGACCACGGCGCGCCACGGCGTAGACCTCAAAGTTGGGTCCGGTGTAGGTGACGCCGCCGCCCACTTCGAGGGCCGCGTCGATATCCGTCAGCCCGGTCAGTTCGTCATAATCCTCGGCCCGGCGCGGCCCGATATAGCGAAACGACCCGGTAAAGCCCAAGCCAAGCTTGTCCTCACCGCTGGTGCCAAGCGATCCGAAGGTGAACCGATCCAGCGCAAAGCTGCCCGTCGGGCCGGTCACGTTGGTATCCGCGCCGAAATAACCCGGGGCAGATTGCGCGCCCAACCCAAGTTCAAACGCGATGCCAGCGGGGCCATCCTGGGCCGCGGCAGCGGAGCCGATCAAAATCAGGGCAAGAAGGGGCAAGCGCATGGGCGTATCCTTTGTCTGATTGGCAAACTAGAGGGTTGTCAGGTGACTGCAAGGGTTGGCGGCGGCGATCTTTCCCCCTAAAGCGGGATCATGCTGTCCTATCAACACCTCTATCACGCGGGCAATCTGGCTGACGTGCACAAGCACGCGCTTTTGGCTTGGATGCTGGCCTATCTGACCCGCAAGGACAAACCGCTTAACTATTTTGAGACGCATGCGGGCCGCGCCCTTTATGATCTTTCGGCGGATGAGGCGCGAAAGACCGGAGAAGCGGCCAAAGGCATTGAAAAGGTTGGCGATTGGTTCGACGCCGATCACCCCTACAAGCAGGCGCTGACGCAGGTACGCGCGCAGCATGGGCCGCAGGCCTATCCCGGTTCGCCCCTGCTTGCCGCCGAACTCTTGCGGTTTGAGGATCACCTGACGCTTGCAGAACTGCATCCGCAGGAATGCGCCGCATTGGAAAAGGCCATGGCGCCCTACCCTGCAACCGTGGTGCAGCGCGACGGTTTTGCCGAAGCGCTAAGCCGCACGCCCCCCGATCCGCGGCGGGGCCTGCTGCTGTGCGATCCGTCGTTTGAGGTGAAGACAGACTATCGCACCATTCCGGAGTTCTTTGCCAAGCTGCACAAGCGCTGGAATGTGGGCATTCTGGTGCTGTGGTATCCGATCCTGACCAGCGATGCGCATCGCCCGATGGTGCAGGACCTGAAGGCACGGTTTGCGGACGGCATCGCGGCAGAGGTCAGCTTTCCCCCAGCCCGGCCGGGGCATGGCATGGTGGGCTCTGGCCTGTTTGTCGTGAATGCACCCTTTGGATTTGCCGAAGAGGCCGCCGCATTGGCGCAAAAATTTGCGCACCTGACTTACGAAAATCTGTGCTAGGCTGCGCCCCATGTGGCGTCTGATCCTGCTTTTCCTGCCCCTGCCCGCGCTGGCATGTGATCGAGCGGTGTGTCTGATCCCGGCCGAGGATCAGTTCTTTGCGCGTGAAGTGACGTTTGACGACCAGCCCAGCGGCTTTGGCGCGGGGCGCATGGTCACCGGGCTGATGACGCTGGACGGTGTGCAGATCGGGGAACGCTTTGCCGGACAGCTTTTGCGCAATGAGGGCGGGTTTGACCGGGTCGAGGGCACGCCGCTGGCCCCGCTGCAATTGCTGGCCGGCGCCGAGACGCAGAACATGACCGTGATCCGGCTGGCAGATACCGCTGTGCTGTCGGGTGATGGGCCAGCGGGATACCCTAAGCGCGAGGCGACGGGCGAAGGCGCGTTGGCGATCCTGTTTGACCGCGATCAGGTTGCGGTACGGTTCGACCTGCGCGGCGGCGAAGGTGGGGCGGCCACGGTGCTGTTCCTGCGGCGCGACGGCAGCCTGATTGACGTCGCCCAGCTCGAACCGCTGTCAGAGGCGGTTTACGCCTTCACCCGACAAAACGGCGTGCGCGATATCGCCGGGTTGGTGCTGACCAATGCGGATCCGGATGGAATCGCATTGGACACATTGCTGTTTGACGGGGTGGATCAACTCAGTTGATCAGCTCAAGGGTGGATCAACTCAGTTGATCGTCCTATATCGGCCCCATGTTTGGTGAATTCCTCAAGCGGTTAACCGCCCCGACCCCTGAACCGATGGTTGATGATGATGCGCGTCTGGCGCTTGGTGCTTTGCTGGTGCGGCTGGCCCGCGCCGACGGCCATTTTGACGCCGATGAAAAGGCGCAGATCAAGGCGATCCTTGAACAGCGTTTTGCATTGACTGACGCCAGCGCCCTGCTCACCGATTGTGAAACGCTGGAGGCCGAGGCCCCCGACACCGTCCGCTTCACCCGCGCGATCAAGGATGCCGTGGCTTACGAGGATCGGCTCGGCGTGATTACCGCCATGTGGCAGGTCGTGCTGGCGGACGGGGTGCGGGATGCGCAGGAAAACAGCCTGATGCGGATGGTTGCCCCGATGCTGGGCGTCACCGATCAGGACAGCAACGCCGCGCGCCGCCGGATCGAAGCCAGCCAATGATCGCCAGCCTTCCGATGTATGACCGCCCGGCCAATGCCGCGGCGCATGACCGCCTGTGGGCCGGCATACGAGACGGGTTGCGCGATGCCGGTCTGGACGCGCCCAATACCCTTAGCCGTGATGTGCTTTATCGCGACAGTTGGGGTCGTGATGACCTTGTGCTGGGGCAAATCTGCGTTTTGCCGTGGAAGCTGCGGTTCGCGGGCAAGCTGACCCTGATCGGGGCGAGCGACTATGGCGTGGACACTTGCCCGCCCGGGTTCTTCAATGCCGTGATGGTGGCGCGCGCTGATGATCCGCGCGAGGCGGCAGAACTGGTCGGGGGCCGTTTTGCTGCCAATGCCCTGCATTCGCAGTCGGGCTATGGTGCGGCGATGAACTTTGCCAATCGCGTGGGCCTGATCCTGCCCGACCCGGTAATCACGGGTGCCCATGACAAAAGCGTTGCCATGGTGGCCGAGGGGACAGCCGATTTCTGCTTTATCGACGCCCATACCTTTCGGATGCAGCAGACCGATCTGCCTGCCGCGCGCGCCTGCCGCATCGTGCATCGCACCCGTCCTGTGCCGGGGCAAAGCTTTGTCACGCGGCCCGGTCAGGACCCCGCCCCCTATTTCGCCGCGATCAAAGCGGCCATTGCGGGGCTGAGTGCGTCTGACCGTGCCACGCTGGGTCTGCGCGACATCATCCGCCTGCCTGATGCGGCCTATGACATCACAATCGCGCAAGGCGTTGCATTTCCGGACTGATTGCGCCCTACTCCGTGCGAAGCAAAAGGGGACGGCATGGACCAGCCAGTCATCGAAATCCGCGATCTGCACAAATCCTACGGCGCGTTAGAGGTGCTCAAGGGCGTCGATATCACTGCGCCGACCGGGCATGTTGTCTCACTCATCGGGTCATCGGGCTCTGGCAAATCGACGCTTTTGCGCTGCGCCAATCTGCTTGAGGACAGCCAACAGGGTGACGTGATATTTTGCGGCGAACCGGTGCTTTGGAAAGGGTCGGGCCTGAACCGGCACCCCGCCGACAAGGCGCAGATGATCCGCATCCGCACCAACCTGTCGATGGTGTTCCAGCAATTCAACCTTTGGGCACATATGACCATCCTGCAAAATGTGATGGAGGCACCGGTCACCGTGCTGGGCCGCGACAAGGCCGAGGTAGAGGACAAGGCGCGCGGATACCTCGCCAAGGTCGGCATCGGCGACAAATGCGACGTCTACCCGGCACAGCTTTCCGGCGGGCAGCAACAACGCGCCGCCATCGCCCGCGCGTTGTGTATGGAGCCAAAGGCGCTTTTGTTTGACGAACCGACCAGCGCGCTGGACCCGGAACTGGAGCAAGAGGTGGTCAAGGTCATCAAGGCACTTGCCGAGGAAGGCCGCACCATGCTGATCGTGACCCACGACATGCGGCTGGCCCATGACGTCAGCGACCACGTGGTGTTCCTACATCAGGGCCGGATCGAAGAAGAAGGCGCACCGGGCGAGCTGTTCGGAAACCCCAAATCGGAACGTCTGCGCGGCTTTCTGTCGGCCACCGTCCCGGCCTGAGATGGACACTTTTGAGATTTTTCTAACCGGCACGCCGGGGCTGGATGATGCGCTGCTGGCTGAAACGCGGGCCTTGGGATTTGATGCACTGGCCGTTCCCGGCGGCGTCGCGTTTCAGGGCGGCTGGGCGGACGTCTGGCGCGCGAACCTGCAAAGCCGGGGGGCCACCCGGGTGCTGGCGCGCATCGGCAGTTTCATGGCGTTCCATCTGGCGCAACTGGACAAGCGTGCGACGAAGTTCGACTGGGCGGCGATACTGCACCGCGATGTGCCGGTGCGGGTCGAGGTGTCGAGCCGTAAATCCAAAATCTACCATGCGGGCGCCGCCGCCCAACGGATCGAAAAAGCGTTGAAAGACAACGGCTTCAAACTCGAAGCTGATGCGCCTGTGCAGATCAAGGTCCGCATTGACGATAACCGTGTGACCCTTTCGGTCGATACCTCGGGCGAGAGCTTGCACAAACGCGGCCACAAGGTCGCGGTGAACAAGGCGCCAATGCGTGAAACCCTTGCCGCATTGATGTTGCGCCGGTGCGGCTATGACGGCGCAGAACCTGTGATCGATCCCATGTGCGGCTCCGGCACCTTTGTGATCGAGGCGGCAGAAGTGGCCCGCGACCTTTGGCCCGGCCGCAGCCGCGACTTTGCCTTCAAGCGATTGGCAAGCTTTGACGCCGCCGCCTTCGCACAACTGAAGGCCACGATGGCCCCCCGTCCTGCCACGGGCCTCGCCTTTTATGGCTCTGACCGGGATCAGGGTGCGATCCAGATGGCGACGCAAAACGCCGATCGCGCGGGCGTGGGCGATCTGACCACTTTCGCCTGCCACCCGTTCAGTGACCTGCAACGGCCCGCAGGGCCACCCGGTCTGGTGATCATCAACCCGCCCTATGGCGGCCGGATCGGCAAGAAACACATGCTTTACGGCCTTTACGCCGCACTTGGCACGGTGCTGAAAGACCGTTTCACCGGCTGGCGCGTGGGTGTCGTGACCTCTGAGCCGGGGCTGGCGCGCGCAATGGCCCTGCCCTTTGGCGACACCGGCCCGGTCATTGCGCATGGTGGTTTGAAAGTCCGACTTTACCAGACCACGCCTTTGCCGTGACGTTACGGCAAGCACCACAACATCTAGCCCCTTGTAAAACAGGTGGAATCGCAGGAACCTGCGCCATCGAAAAGCGGGCAAAATCCGCAGATGAAACGGGAGAATCATCATGAAAACGACACTTCTGGCAGGCCTGATGCTTGCCTTGACCGCAGGTGCGGCCTTTGCAGACGGCCACAGCGTTGTGCGCCTTGGCACCGAAGGCGCCTACCCTCCGTATAACTTCCTCAACGACGATGGCGAAGTTGACGGGTTCGAGCGTGAACTGGGTGATGAGCTTTGCGCACGCGCTGAGCTGACCTGCGAATGGGTCACCAACGAATGGGACAGCATCATCCCCAATCTGGTGTCCGGCAACTATGACGTCATCATCGCAGGCATGTCCGTCACGGATGAACGCGACGAAGTCATCGACTTCTCCGAGCAGTACACCCTGCCCGATCCATCGGCCTATATGGTCATGAACGACGCCACCGACCTCACGACCGGCGTGATCGCAGCACAGGCCGGCACGATCCAGGCGTCCTATATCGCCACCACCGGCGCGACCCTGCTTGAGTTCGCGACCCCGGATGAAACCGTTGCCGCCGTGAAAAACGGCGAGGCTGACGCGGTTCTGGCCGACAAGGCGTTCCTGTCGCCCATCGCGGATGCAGACGCTGAACTGTCGCTCGTGGCGCAAGAGGTCATGATCGGCGGCGGTATCGGCCTTGGCCTGCGCGAAAGCGATGGCGAGCTGCGTGAAAAGTTCAACATGGCCATCGTCTCGATGAAAGAAGACGGCTCATTGAACGAACTGATCTCAAAGTGGCTGCCTGAAACGGCTCTGTTTGAGTAAAAATGATCAGGGGTCGCGGCGACGCGGCCCCTTCTTGATTGGGGCGTTGACAGATTTTTTCCTATTGTGCTGATCCTGCGGCCCTTGAGGGGCTGACCTGGCTAAGTTGCTACCTGACCACGGGTAAGCACATGAATTTCTACTATTCGTTCGGCACGGTGTTGCTGCTTTTGGCGATCACTGCGCCCACCGCGCTGGCCTTTGGCTTTGGCGGAGCAACCGCCGCACGCAGCCAGATCGCGCCCATCCGCTGGTTCGGCAAAGGCTATATCTCCATCGTGCGCGGTGTGCCGGATATCGCCTTTTTCCTGTTTTTCGTCATCGCTCTGGATCAGGCGTTTGAATACATCCGCCACCGGATCAAATGCCCCGAGTGGGACGAACCGATCCGGCAGGGCAGCGACTTTGTCGTCTGTCAAGCGGCAAAGCTGCCCTTGGGCAATGCGCCGCAATGGGTGCATGAGACCTATGGTTTCGCCCTTGCTGTCCTGACCTTTGCCATTGTTTTCGGGGCCTTCGCGGCCAATGTCCTTTATGGTGCGATGCGCGCCGTGCCCCGCGCCCAGCTTGAAACGGCAGAGGCTTACGGCATGACCCGCCGCCAGGTCACCCGCCGTGTGTTGATCCCGCAGATGTGGGTCTATGCGCTGCCGGGCCTATCGAACCTCTGGATGGTGCTGATCAAGGCCACGCCCTTGTTGTTCCTGTTGGGCGTCGAAGACATCGTCTATTGGGCGCGCGAAATGGGCGGGACCAAAACACCTCAGTTCACCGACTATCCGCATGGCGACTGGCGCATGTGGTATTTCTTTTTCCTGCTGGTTTTCTACCTCTGCTTTACCAAACTCAGCGAGGTCGTGCTGGACCGGATCATGGCCCGCCTGACGCTTGGACAGGCCACTGCCGGCGGCGAAGCGCAGCGAAAGGCGGCGGCATGACCTTGTTCCCAATATGCCACCGAGTGCCGCCCGCAGTTGCTGCGCAACCGCTTTCGCGCAGGCGTCGCCCCTTTCAGGAGCGATGGGCATGAGTTGCGCCCAGACCTTCGCCGACTACGCCCTGCGTGCCATTGGCATTGGTGAGCGGCTGTTGCCGCGCGGGGATTTCACGCTGTGTCAGCAATTCACTCTGATCGGCTCTGGCATGATCTGGAACATCTACTTTGGCGTGCTTGCCCTGCTGATCGGCTTCGTGCTTGCCACTGCTGTCGCCGTGGGCAAGGCGAGCCACAACCGCGCGATCCGCAAAGCCTCTGAATGGTTCATCTTCGTCTTCCGTGGCTCGCCGCTCTTTATCCAGTTCTTCTTTGCCTACTTCCTGTTCCTGTCGCTCAAGGGCGTCTGGCCGATGTTCAGCCCGCTGACCTCTGCCGCCTATGGCGCGCTCACCGTGCTGATCCTGAACACCGCCGCCTACTCGGGCGAGATTTTCTATGGCGCGCTTTTGTCGATCCCCAAGGGCGACACGGAAGCCGCCGACGCCTATGGCATGTCCGGCTGGTCGCGCTTTCGCCGGGTCATCTGGCCCACGATGCTGCGGCTCGGCTGGCCCGCCTATACCAATGAGGCGATATTCCTGTTTCACGCCACCACGCTGGTCTATTTCAGCGGCTTTCCCGCGACACAGCAGCGGGGCGATGCGCTTTATTATGCCAACTACTTTGCCGACAAGACCTTCAACCCCTTCATCCCCTACCCGATCTTGGCGGGATACTTCATCCTCCTGACGCTTGTCGTCATCGGCCTTTTTGGCCTGATCAACGCAAGGCTGAACCGGCACCTGCCGCAGGACCGTCGTGCCAAGATCAAACTACGCCCCAACCTGATCCGCTGATTGCGCTGGCAATGCGCGCCGGAAACGGGCAAAGCTTTGCCGACTTCAAACGCTGGTAAGATCATGTCTTGGCTCGACGATTATCCCAATGTGCGCAACATCCGCTGCGGTGCCGCTGACCTCAATGGGCAGGCCCGGGGCAAGCGTGTCCCGCGCCGCTTTGCGGGCAAGGTGGAACAGGACGGCACCCGCTTTCCGCTGTCTGTCCTGAACCTTGATATCTGGGGCGAGGATATCGACGACAGCCCCTTGGTCTATGAAACCGGCGACCCCGACGGCGTGCTGATGCCGACAGAGCGCGGCTATGTGCCGATGCCTTGGCTGGATACGCCCTCGGTCCTGCTGCCGCTTTGGATGTACTACGAGAACGGAGAGGTCTTTCCCGGCGACCCCCGCCATGCCCTTGCCGCCGTTGTGGACCGCTACAAGGCGCGCGGCCTGACCCCTGTTGTGGCAACCGAGATGGAATTCTATCTGATCGACGATTCAGGTCGCGAAATCCGCCAGCCGCGCAGCCCGCGTTCTGGCAAGCGGCGCCCGGGGGCGGAAATCCTGTCACTGCGTGCGCTGGACGCCTTCGATAACTTCTTCAATGACCTCTATGACGCCTGCGAGCAGATGGATATCCCCGCAGAGGCCGCGATATCAGAGGTCGGCCTTGGCCAGTTTGAGATCAACATCGAACATGTCCCAGACGCACTGAAAGCGGCGGATGATGCGTGGTTCTTCAAGATGCTGGTGCGCGGTCTGGCCCGCAAACACGGCATGGCTGCCAGTTTCATGGCCAAACCGTACGAGGATCACGCGGGCAACGGGTTGCACACCCATTTCTCGGTCATTGATGCCGATGGCAACAACCTGATGGCCAATGACACGCACGAAGGCACGGCCCTTTTGCACCACGCGATTGCCGGGTGCCTTGCGGGCATCCCCGACCTTGCCCTGATCTTTGCGCCCCATGGCAACAGCTACGACCGTCTGGTGCCCGACAGCCATGCGCCCACCGGCATCTGCTGGGCCTATGAAAACCGCACGGCGTCTGTCCGTGTTCCCGGCGGCAGCTTTGCGGCACGGCGTGTCGAACACCGCGTCGCGGGTGGCGACGTGAACCCCTATCTGTTCCTTGCCGCCGTGCTTGGATCCGCACTTGTCGGCATCGAAGACGCGTTGATCCCACCGCCGCCCATCACCGGCAATGCCTACGACCAGAAACTGCCGCAAATTCCCGGCACATGGGAAGGGTCAATCGACGCCTTTGAGACGAGCGATCTGGCCCGCCGCATCTTTCCGCAAATGCTGATCGACAATCTTGTCATGACCAAACGGCAAGAGCTGCAATACCTGCGTGAACTCAGCCCCGAACAGCAGCTAGAGCTCTATCTCGACACCGTCTGAGGCCGCTTGCGCGGGGCAGCGCGCGGGCCTAGATTGGCGCAAACGAATTTGGTGACTTATGAAAATCGGCATTCTGCAATGCGGCCACACGCCTGACGCGATCCGTCCGGTGCTGGGCGGCTATGGGCAGCTTTATCCCGCCATGCTTGACGGTTATGGCTTTGAATTCGAAACCTTCAGCGTGGTCGACATGGACTTCCCCGAAGACGTCAGCGCGGCCGACGGCTGGCTCGTCTCCGGCTCCAAACATGGTGCTTATGAAGACGTGCCTTTCATTGCGCCGCTGATGGATTTCATCCGTGCGGCCTATGCCGCAGACGTGCCCATGGTCGGCGTTTGCTTTGGCCATCAGATCATTGCACAGGCCCTTGGGGGCGAGGTGGTGAAGTTCCCCGGCGGCTGGTCCGTCGGACGGCAGACCTATGAGGTAGGAGGAGAGACATTGGCCCTCAACGCCTGGCATCAGGATCAGGTTGTCACCCTGCCCCCCGATGCGCAGGTGGTGGGGAGCAATGCGTTCTGCCAGAACGCAGCGCTGATCTACGGCCAAAAGGCGTTCAGTGTGCAACCCCACCCCGAGTTCCAAAGCGACTTCATCGACGGCCTCGCCACCCATGTGGGCGATGGCAAGCTTGACCCGGCGCTGATGGCAGAGGTCCGCGCCAAGTTGCCTCTGCCCAATGACAACGCCCGCATGGCCGCGATGATTGCGCGCTTTTTCAAAGAACGGGTCGCGGCATGAGCTGGATCACTGAAATTCCCGACGCCGCCCGCACCTATCTGGAAAACACACGTCTGGATGAGGTTGAATGCCTGATCCCCGACCTGCCCGGCATTGCACGCGGCAAGGCGGTGCCTGCAGGCAAATGGGAAAAGCAATCGCACTTCCACCTGCCCAACTCGATCTTTTTTCAAACGATTACAGGCGATTGGGGTGAGGCAGCTGGCCCCGACGGTTTCCTTGAACCGGATATGATCCTGAAACCGGATCTTTCCACCGCCACCGCCGCACCTTGGGCCAGCGACGGCACGCTGCAGGTCATCCACGATGCCTTTGACCAAAAGGGCAAACGCGTCGGCCCCTCGCCCCGCAACGTGTTGCACCGGGTGTGCGAACTTTATCGCAAAGAAGGCTGGAAGCCTGTCGTGGCGCCCGAGATGGAGTTCTATCTGGTCGCCCGCAACGTCGACCCCGCCAAACCGATTGAGCCGATGATGGGCCGCACCGGCCGTGCCGCCGCCGGGCGGCAGGCCTATTCGATGACCGCTGTGGATGATTATGGCCCCGTGATCGACGACATCTATGAATACGCCGAGGTGCAGGGGTTTGAGATTGACGGCATCACGCAGGAAGGCGGCGCAGGGCAGTTGGAAATCAACCTGCGCCACGGCGACCCGATCAAGCTGGCGGATGAGGTGTTTTTCTTCAAACGCCTGATCCGCGAGGCCGCGCTGAAGCATGATTGCTTTGCCACCTTCATGGCAAAACCGATTGAGGGCGAGCCGGGCAGCGCCATGCACGTCCACCACTCGGTTCTGGATGACAAGGGGCAGAACATCTTTACCGGCCCGCAGGGGGGTGAGACCGACGCGTTTTTCCACTTCATCGGTGGATTGCAGGAGTATATGCCCGCCGCGATCGCACTGATCGCGCCCTATGTGAACAGCTACCGTCGCTACGTGCCGGATTCAGCCGCACCCGTGAACCTCGAATGGGGTCGCGACAACCGGACCACCGGCATCCGTATCCCGATCTCTGACCCCGCGGCGCGCCGGATCGAAAACCGCCTGCCGGGCATGGATTGCAACCCTTACCTCTGCATCGCCGCCTCGCTCGCCTGTGGCTATCTGGGCATGAAGAACGAAATCCGCCCTGACAAACGCTGGCGCGGCGAAGCCTACGATTCAGAGGCCGAAATCGCAGGCTCTCTTTGGGAGGCGCTTGAACTCTTCGACGCCTGCGACCCGCTGCAAAAGGTGCTCGGCAAAGACTTCGCTCGCGTCTATTCCATCGTGAAACGCACCGAATACGCCGAATTCCTGCAAGTGATCTCTCCCTGGGAACGTGAACATCTGCTATTGAACGTCTGATGAGAAACCAAACGACATTCTGGCTGGTCATGCTGGTCGCCGCGATCCTGTGCTGGTATCTGGCCGCGCAATTCGCAGGCTCAATGGCCGAAAGCGTCACCGGATCCAGCTAAGGTCCGGGTTTCCTGACTTTGATCATCTGAACGCCGTTCATATGTTCCTTTCGGGGGCGCTTTGAGGGCGTTGACATGCTGCGTTACATCTTTGGTTTGCTGACCTTTGCTTTGGCGCTTTGGGCGGGCACCGTACACGCGGATACCAGCCGCTTTGTCTATCCGGTTGCGACCGTTGCGGCCCATGGCACATTGCCCTTCGTACGCGATGATCCGCGCCCCGCATTTCACATTCACAAGGGCAGCGCGAATGCGGCAGATCGCGCGGCCTATCGACAGGCTGAAGCACGGTTTGACGCGGTTCCGGCTTGCCTGACCGCCACGGGTCACCCCGCAGATCATTATGATCTGACCCGCGTTGACTGGGACGCACTGACCGATGGCAAGGCAGTAGAGCTTTGCCTTTTCCGGCTGATCAACTTCGTTGGTACGGACCGTATAGACCCCTATCTCAACGCGCTCGGTTTTGATGTGACCACCGGGCCGAAGATAGAAGAGGTCACCGACCACGCAACCGGCACAACACGCATCGTGCAAACCTTTGCCATCTCACTGCAACGGGACCGCGGCCTCGGCACGAAAGCACCCAATCAGACCCTCTTTCGCGGCACGCTCTTCCCGCAATCCGCCACGATCAACCTGTCTACATCCCACGGCGACATCACCCACATCCAATTCAGCCTCAACACGCTCTGATCCGGCCCATTTGGAAAGTAAGTTATGTTTCCTATCGCTGAGATACTTGTCCTGCTGAAGGCCGGAAAAGCCACGGCTCTCGCGCTTTACCTGATGTTGTTGGCGGTGTGGCCAGCTACGACGCAGTCAAACCTTCGTGCCTCTATCGAAAACCACCACCCGGCTCCCTACCACGTTATCTTGGCCGCAAGTCGCCGCCACGTGACGGACGGGTTTCTACGGCGGGTGCAAGAATATGAACACGCGGCAAAGGCGCGCCCGGACCTTTTGTCGTGCTTGCAACGGTCACATTTCGGCGTGGTTTCCATAACCGAACTGGATTGGTCGGGTTTCAGGTCCCGACAGGAAATTGAGGTCTGCGTCTACTACGTTGCGACCTTTCTGGAAGAACCAGCCAGGCTTGCCGCTTGGCTGCAGGACATTGGCATGACAAGGGTTGAAGTTCGCCGAACGGCACGCTTATCAAACCGCTTTTCCGACGATCCCATGTGGGTGTTTGGTTATCAGCCAAACGATTTTCAGTATTTCAGCACAAACCCAAGGTTCATCGCTGAAGCTTTGTTCTCCAAGAACGTCTCAATTCATGTTGATTTTGCGAGCGGACACGTCGCCAATGTTGACTTCTACATCGCATACAAATGACGTGCCCGATTACGCTGGCAAATTGGTGACAATAGCACCAAAAATGTCCTCATGAACCCGCTCTACCGCAATGATCCCCCCGGCAGCTTTCCCGATAGCTGGTACGCCGCCACGGCGGACCTTCCACCCCGGCGACCGGAGCTGCGGGGTGAGGTACGGGCCGATGTCTGCATCATCGGCGCGGGCTACACCGGGCTGACGGCGGCGCGGCATCTGGCCGAACGGGGTTTCAAGGTTGTGGTGCTAGAGGCGCATCGCGCAGGCTTTGGTGCCTCTGGCCGCAACGGCGGGCAAGTTGGCACCGGTTACAACTGGTCCCAGAAAGACCTTGCCGCCAAGATGGGCGATGGCCCCGCCCGCGCACTCTGGGACATGGCAGAGGCCGCCAAATCCGACTTGCGCGCCTTCATCTCGGATCACGCGCCAGAGGCCGTCTATCGGCCCGGCGTGGCCTATGGTGTCTATGACACAAAGGACCTCAAGAAGGTCTCGCAAGAGGCTGAATACCTTCAGAAAACCTATGGTTACGACCAGATCGAAACACTGGACAAAACCGCCTTTCACGACATCGTCTGCTCCCCTCTTTATGCCGGTGGCACGCTTGATATGGGCGCTGGTCATATCCAACCACTGCGCTATGCCGTGGCCCTTGCCAAAGCCGCCGAAGACGCAGGCGCGGTGATCCACGAAGGGTCAGAGGTCCACCACATCAAGCATGGGCAACCGGCCAAGGTCCAAACCGGGCGCGGCCATGTGATGGCGGATCATGTGATCCTTGCCGGAAACGGCTATCTGCCCGGCATCGACCGCAAGGTCGCGGCCCGCGTCATGCCGATCAACTCATTCATCTGCGCCACAGCGCCCCTCGGCGACAAGGCGGCAGAGGTGCTGACCCGCGACATCGCCGTGGCCGACAGCAAATTTGTCGTGAACTACTATCGTCTGTCAGAAGACAAGCGCCTGCTGTTTGGGGGCCGCGAAAGCTATTCCATCGGCTTTCCGCGTGACATTTCCACCGCGCTGATTGCCCGGATGGAAAACATGTTCCCGCAGATCAAAGGCACGCCCATCGACTATGTCTGGGGCGGTACCTTGGGGATCACCATGACCCGCCTGCCCGCCTTGCAACGCGTGGCCCCCAATGTGCTGTCCGGCGCGGGTTTTTCCGGCCATGGCGTCGCCCTGTCAGGCTATGCAGGCCGGATCATGGCCGAAGCGATCGCCGGTCAAGCCGAAAAATTCGACGCCATGGCGGCCCTGCCGGTGCCAAACTTCCCCGGTGGTGCCATGGCCCGCGCGCCGCTGCTGACGCTGGCGATGACATGGTACGCGCTGCGCGACAAATTGGGCCTCTGACCGCCGAATTTCCGCACCTCTGCCCCATTCCCACCACAAAACCCCATCAGATTGTTGCCCAATTGGACCCAATCGAGGTTTTGAAAGATGAGCAGGCTCGACCCCCTTTACCGCCCCGCTTTCCTGCCGGGAGAGATCATTCTGCTGGTGCTGACCGGCCTGATCGCGCTGGCGGCGATAGGATCAAGCGTTTTGGGCGGGCAAGCTGTGGATTGGCTGGCCTTCGCGCCGCCGATGATCGGCGGAATGCTTTTGGTGGTTGTCGGCGCTTTCGTCCGGCAGGCCCGTGGGATGGAACGTCTGGCGCTTCTGCTCATTGGCGTCTCGATCTACCTGACCTTCGGGGCCTTTGTGGCGATCTTCATCTTCATGTTCTTCCCGATCAGCGGCGTCCCGATTGACCCTTATCTGATGCAGATTGACGCCTTTGTCGGCTATTCCTGGGCCGACGCCGTGCGCTGGATGGCGCAATATCCGCTGTTGGGTGCAGCACTGGCCTTTGTCTACAATTCCTCGCTCTGGCAACTTCTGGCCGTGATCGGTCTCTTGGCCCTGATGCGGCGCGAGGCGGATTTGCACCGCTTTATCCTGACCGGCGCTTTGGCCCTGCTTGGCACGCTTGGCATCTGGGTTCTGGCCCCCAGTTTTGGCCCCGCCGCCATGACCAGCGTCGGGCCAGAGGTTGAGGCCGCCGCCAGCCTTGTTGTGAATGAGGCTTATGGCGCGCGTCTGATGCAGCTCGCCACGCAGGGCGTCGGCGTGATCACGCCCGAGACAATCATCGGCTCCATCGCCTTTCCGTCCTATCACACGCTGATGATGTGTCTGACGGTCTGGTTTCTGCGCAAAACGCCGTTCTTCTGGCCCGTAGCCCTGTTCAACGTGCCGATGGTACCTGCGATCCTGATCCACGGCGGTCATCACATGATTGATATGGCCGGGGGCGTCGCGATGTTTGCTGCCGCCATGATCCTGTCACGCTGGGTGGTGAACCCGGCCCGTCGCAGCCCCGCGTTCCGTCACCGCCCCGTCTGATTTCACCGCTTGATTTGCCCCATTGCCCGCGCCCCGGTGCGGCCCTAACGTGGCGGCAAATGAAGATAGGTGCGACATGACCAAACACCCCGCCAATTCCTGGGAAGCCCGCGCTGACGCGCATTCCTTTTACGGTTTTACCGACCTGCCCACCGTCGCCGACCGGGGCACCATCGTGCTGACCCATGGCAAGGGGCCATACGTCTATGACGTGCACGGACGGTCTTATCTGGACGGTAATTCGGGGCTTTGGAACATGGTGGCAGGCTTTGACCACCCCGGCCTGATCGCTGCCGCCAAGGCGCAATATGACACCTTCCCGGGCTATCACGCCTTCTTTGGCCGGATGTCTGACCAGACCGTCATGCTGTCGGAAAAGCTGGCCGAGGTCTCTCCGTTTGAACGCGCCAAGGTCTTCTATACCAACTCCGGGTCAGAGGCGAATGACACCATGGTCAAGATGCTCTGGTTCCTGTCCGGGGCAGAGGGCAAGCCGCAGCGTCGCAAAATCCTGACCCGCAAGAACGCCTATCACGGTGTCACCGCTGTCGCGGCCTCCATGACTGGCAAACCTTATAACAGCGTCTTTGGCCTGCCGCTGGATGGCTTCATCCACCTGACTTGCCCGCATTACTGGCGTGAAGGCCGCGATGGCGAAAGCGAGGCCGAGTTCACCGCCCGCATGGCGCAAGAGTTGGAAGACGTGATCGCCGCCGAGGGTGCCGACACCATCGCCGGTTTCTTTGCCGAACCCGTGATGGGTGCTGGCGGCGTGATCCCCCCCTCCGCCGGATACTTTCAGGCGATCCAGCCGATCCTGAAAAAGCACGGCATCCCCCTGATCGCGGATGAAGTCATCACCGGCTTTGGTCGCACCGGCAACACATGGGGCTGTGAAACCTACGACTTCGTGCCCGATGCCATCATCTCTTCCAAGAACCTCACCGCCGGGTTCTTCCCCATGGGCGCGGTGATCCTGGGTCCTGATCTGGCAGACCGGTTGCAAGCCGCGTCAGAGGCCATCGAAGAATTCCCGCACGGCTTCACCGCCTCTGGTCACCCGGTCGGCTGCGCCATTGCCTTGAAGGCCATCGACGTGGTGATGAACGAGGGACTGATTGATAATGTGCAAGCTTTGACGCCTTTATTCGAAGAAGGCCTGGCTCGGATCGCAGAAAAAGCCAATATTGGCGAATGGCGCGGCAAGGGTTTGATGGGCGCGGTCGAAGCGGTGAAGGACAAAGACAGTAAAACGCCGTTCGACGGGTCGTTGTCCGTCAGCGAGCGCATTGCCAATGCTTGCACCGATCAAGGGCTGATCTGTCGCCCGCTTGGTCAGGCCGTTGTGCTCTGCCCCGCGTTCATCCTGACCGAAAGCCAGATGGACGAGATGTTTGACAAACTCAACCGCGCGCTGGATGGGGTCTTTGCCGAAGTGGGCTAGACAGCACTACGGCCCGGCCCCATCCGCCAGAACCCGTTTCAGGATCGCGGGCCGGTAATCGGGATTCGCCTCCATGAACCGGTGGGTAAAGGCGGCAATCTCTGCCGCACTTTGCGGGCCCGCGCGGTCCGCGGCAAAGACCTTCTGTCGCAACATGGAAGGGATCGGACCCGGCTCAATCCAGGGCTCTGGGCGCAGATCCGGCAAAAGCGTCAACCCCGCCGCCTCTGCCCCCGCGACGACAAAGTCGAACGGCGGTCGGACCAGATCGTCCCGCTCTGATTTGCCGCCCAAATGGCGGTGATCGCCGGGAAACCACTTTTGCTGGAACGTGCCGTCCATTATCCCGTCGCTGGCATCAAGCGCCTGAAAGTTCTCAAACAACTCCGGCTGATACATCTTGCTGCGCTCGTCGATTGCCACGGCATGCCGGGCGGACTGCACAAAGCGTGACACATTGCTGTCATGGGCCTGCATCCCACTGCGCCTGCGCCCGCCTTTGCGGCGTCCGACGGGCAAGGTGACTGCGCTCACGCAATCCCAAAGACCGATGTAGTCAAGCGTCAGCAAGATCGGCTTTTCCAACCCATGCGCTTCGCGCCAATGCAACTCTGCGATGCTTGTGGCATAGCGCGGTGATACCTTGGCGCGATACTTGAAACTTTCCGGCGACCAGGGCTGGGTGCGGTGATCGGTGTGGCGGCTGATTTCGCGGAACACCGACGTGCGGACCGACCGCACATTGTCCGCATCCAGCAAACCCACACTGCGGATCACATCCGCCAGCCGCCGCGCGATATGCGCGCCCCGCGACCAGCCAAAGAAAAAGATCTGGTCACCGGGTTCGTAGTTAAAGACCAACTGGCGGTAACATTCCTCGACAATGACCGCCGCGCCCCAGCCCAGCGCGCCGCCCATATAGCGGTCGATCCCCCGCGCCAGCACCCCGGTGCCATAGCCTGTGCCGACGCCGCGGTGGTAAAAAATCACTTGCTTTTGCCCAAGCGCATCGGTGCGTGCCACCCTTTGCGCCAGCCGCACAACGTTCGAGGGCGGGTCGGCCTCGGAATTGGCCCAGGTGCCATCAATCAGGAAAATCAGCTTCTTCATGTGCAATCCGTCGTGTCGTTCAATCACATAACGCTAGCACACCAAGAGCGTCGAAAGGGCCTAACTTTTGCGCCGCAGCTTTCTGTAAAACTGCTTGTTCCTTTGCACAAAATCATCAATCGCCGCACCCAGCCCACCCAGTTGCTGCCCCTTGAGGTAGAAATACCCCGCCGCGGCCCCAATAAAGGCGCCCACCATATCCACGATCAGGTCGGCCATGGTGTCCACCAACCCGGATTTCTGCATGTTCAGGCCAAAGATCTGATCCATCCCGAACTCAAAGATTTCCCACATCGTGCCAATCGCAATGGCCGTGGCAAAGGTCAGCACCGCAATCGCCAGCGGTGGGGCGGCAAAGCGGTCGCCCTCGAACAGCATGAAAATAAACAGAAAACCGATCAACCCAAACCCAAGGGCAGAGCCGAAGTGAAGCACAATGTCCCACCACCAGTAGCGTTCGTAAAAGTCAAAGACTTCGCCCAGAAAAAGCGTGCCAAAGATGAAAAAGACGCTGGCCAGCAGGAACGACGGCGGCAGGTCAATCCCGATCCAGCGCGCAAACCGGCGCGGCGACAGCGTCAGCACCCATGTGGCAAGCGCCACAAAGACGACCGACCATTGCGCCTCAAAAACCGCGATGCCCGCCGCGATCAGCAGGACCGCCTGCATGATCCGGATAAAAAGCTCTGATCTGAACATCGTATTGCCCCGCGCCTTGCCCCATATCGGAGGGATGAACGCCCCAACAGACATAGGCCTGCGCGTCGCCAGCTACAATATCCGCGCCGGATTGGGCACCGATCTGCGGCGCGACCCTGCACGCACGCTGGCCACGATTGCGGCCCTTCACGCGCAGATTGTCGTGCTGCAAGAGGCAGACTTTCGTTTGGGTCACAGGCCCTCGGCCCTGCCACGTCAGCAGATCGCGGACACCGGCCTTGCACCGGTCGACTTTGGCGGCCACCCCGATAGCCTCGGCTGGCACGGCATCGCGATGTTGGCGGCACCTGACGTGCAGATGTCCGGCCAGACCCACATTGATCTGCCGGGGTTGGAGCCTCGGGGCGCCATCATCGCCGACGCCGAAACCGCCATCGGCCCATTGCGTATCGTCGGCATCCACCTTGGCCTTCTGCGTTACAACCGCCGCCGTCAATTGGACCATCTGCGACATACGCTTGCCGACAAACCACCGCGCCCGACCCTGATCCTCGGCGATTTCAACGAATGGAGTGTGACGCGCGGTCTGGGCCGCATCGCCCGCGACTTCGTGATCCTCACCCCCGGGCGCAGTTTTCCGGCCCGCCGCCCGCTTCTGGCCCTCGACCGCATCGCCCACAGCCCTGATTTATCCGTCACCTCTGTGCCTCTGCCGCCGGTGCCGCCGGGCCCGCACGCCTCAGACCACCGGCCCATTCTGGCGCATGTCACCCCCATTGCCGCGGCGCGGTCAGACGGCTAGTTTCGCCCGGAAACGAAAGGACGACCCAAATGGCATTTCGCGGCGCAGGCGGCACAGAGGGAGGCGGCGGAGCATTCCTGATCGGCATCGCCATGATGATCGTGGGTGGCTATCTGCTGCTGAACAACATCGTGGTCCGGCCCGTCCTTGGCTTTGGCATGGTGGCCTTTCGCCTTGGCGGTCTGCCGATCACGACAGGTATTATCCTGATCCCCTTCGTCTTTGGCGTGGCGCTGATCTTTTACAACAGCCGCAACTGGCTGGGCTGGCTTCTGGCCTGTGGGTCACTTCTGGCGCTTGTGGGCGGCGTGATCGCCAATATGACGCTGCAATTTGCGGCCATCAGCGCCTTTGATCTGATCGTGATCCTTGTGCTTGTCGCCGGTGGGCTTGGCCTGTTCCTGCGATCCTTGCGGGCCTCGTGATCAGTTGAACGGATACATCCAGACCCGATAATCATCGACCAGGATTTCGGCTTTTGCGCGCTCTTCCGCCGTCAGACGCGGCGTGATTTCCTCCAGTGAATCAAGTGCATCGGGGTCGCCCCCTATTGCCGACAGGGCATACCACAGATAGGCTCTGACCATGTCCGGCGCGGGCAATCCGCGTCCCACTTCATAGTACCAGCCAAGCCCCGATTGTGCCCCCGGATGCCCTTTCAACGACGCCCTGAGATACCAGTCAAACGCACGCACGTCATCGCGCGGCACGCCAAGGCCCATGGCATACATCACACCAATCAGCTCTTCGGCATCCGCATTGCCCGACCGCGCATAAAGCTCGAACATTTCGCGCGCCTCTTCAAAGGCACCCGCCTCCATCAGGTCGCGCGCCTCTTCCATATCCGCCGCCGCAGCCCCCGCCCACAGGCACAGGGCCATCGCTATATTGCGCATCTCTTCTGTCTCCTTGCGGCCCCTGCAGCGGCCCAGATCAGCGCTGACGATTACATCCCCGCCGATCCGGCACAAGCCCGCCTGGGCCAGCTTTTGTTCTACGACAAGGTGCTTTCGGGCAACCGCAATATCTCATGCGGGACCTGCCACCACCATGACCACGCGGGCGGTGATGGTCTGTCCCTTGGCATTGGCGAAGGCGGCGAAGGCGTTGGCCCCGATCGCACCCCCGGCACCGGCATCGACCAGATCAAGAAACGCATCCCGCGCAACGCGCCAGCACTTTGGAATATCGGCCATAACTCCATCGACGTGCTCTTTCATGACGGCCGCCTCTCGGTCTCGGATATCTATGGCAACGGCTTCAACTCTCCCGCGGAAGAATGGCTGCCCCAAGGCCTCGACAACATCGTCGCGGCGCAAGCCCTCTTTCCGCTGACTGCGCAGTTCGAGATGGCGGGCAATCCCGGTGAAAACGACGTGATCGGTGCCGTGCGCAATCGCATCGACCGGGGCTGGCCGATCATCGCCAAACGGGTCCGCACGATCCCGGCATATGGCGAGATGTTTGTCGCGACCTTCCCGCACATCACCCATCCCAGCGAGGTCACCATTGTCGAGATCGCCAATGCGCTCGCCGCTTTCATGACCACCGAATGGCGCTCCTCCGACAGCGCTTATGACGCCTGGCTCACCGGCACACCTCTGCTTGACGACGCCGAACGCGGTCGGCAACTCTTTACTTCACTGCGCTGCGCCGCCTGCCATTCGGGCCCGCTGTTCACCGATCAGGACTTTCACGCGCTCGCCGTGCCTGCCTTCGGTCCCGGCCGGACCCGGCGCTTTGATCCGATGCCCCGCGATGTGGGCCGCATGGGTGAAACCGACCTGCTCTCCGATGCCTACAAGTTCCGCACGCCAAGCCTGCGCAATGTGGCGCTGACCGCGCCTTACGGCCATAACGGCGCCTTCCCGACGCTGGATGCGATGATCCGCCATCACGCCGGTCAGGACATCTGGACCCCGGCCATGGCCGCGCTGCCTGACGTCCCGTGGCTGGCACCCGGAGACTTCGCCATCCGCGCCGATACCCGCGAAATGGCACGCCTTGCTGCCGCGCGAGACCTCCCCACTTTCAACGTCACCGACGCCGAAATCGCCGACCTCGTGGCCTTCCTGCAGGCCCTCACCGGTGCAACGGTCGACACCCGCCCGAGGGGCCGCCCCGACAGCGTTCCCTCGGGCCTTCCCGTCGACTAAATCTTTCTTTTGAAACCAAATATGCCGGGGGAGTCCGCTTTAGCGGACGGGGGCTGGCCCCCATTTGGGGTGGGTGGGCGGGCACCGCCCCTCACCCCCGGATCAGCACACCCAGATCGGCCACATTCGTGCCAGTTGCCTCTGTCACCAGCAGATCACCGGCCTCTTTTAGCGCCGCGAAGCTGTCGTTATTGGCCAGCAATCCATCCACATCCGCAATCCGCGCCAGCGTGCCCTGATCCACCAGACCGCCTGCGGCATCCGTTGGGCCATCACGCCCGTCCGATCCCCCTTGCAGACAGACCCAATCCTGCCAACCCCGCGCCTTTGCTTCCAGCGCAATCCGCAGGGCCAACTCCTGATTGCGCCCGCCGCGGCCGTTGCCTTTCAGCACAACCGTGGTCTCGCCGCCCCAGATCGTCACGCCGGGGCGCGCCGCGTCGCAGATCAGCTTGGCGGCATCCGCCACGTCACCTTCCACCGGGTCCAGCACATGGCAATCGCCCGCCACAGCCTGCATCGCCGCAACGCTCAACGCGTTCGACCCCACAAGCACATTGCGCGCCTCAGGCAGCGCCGGGGCCACATGCTCCGCCTCCAGATGCGCCTTGACCGAACCCGGCAACCCATCCCAGATCGCAGCCTCTTTCAGCACCGCCACGGCCTCGGCCGCCGTGCCAATCGGTGCCACCGTCGGTCCGCTGGCAATCACCGCCAGATCATCGCCCACCACATCCGACAGGATCAGCGCCGTCACCGGCCCGCCCGCCGCGCGCAACATGCCCCCGCCCTTCAGGTCCGACAGTTGCTGCCGCACGAGGTTCATCGCCGTGATCTCCAGACCGCCCGCAAGCAAAGCCCGGTTGACCGCCTGCTTATCCGCAAGCGACACCCCCGCCACCGGGGCAGGCAACAAGGCAGAGCCGCCGCCCGACATCAGCACCAGCACCGGGCCATCCGCATCCCGAAGCGCGGCCAACACCCGCTGCCCTGCGGCCAGACCGTTCTCATCGGGCACCGGATGCCCTGCCGCCAAAACCTCGGCCCCCGCCAAAGGTCCCGCATTTTCGTAGTTTGTCACCACCAGCGCGGGCACGCCTGGAAAGGCCTCCAGCGCGGGCCCTGCCATGGCGCGCGCGGCCTTGCCGACGGCCACGATCAGAACCGGCGGGGTCACCGCATCAAGATGGCGTTTGACTGCGGCCGCTGGGTCCGCTGCCGCGACTCCGGCCTGAAAAATCCGGGTTGCAATCTGTCGTTTGTCCATGGGCCGCAACTAAGCCGCCATTTCCGGTCAGGACAAGCCCTTAATCGCCGCATATCCTGCGCGGTAGCGCTCATGCGCCGCGCCAAAGGCGTCCACCAACTCTGGCACCGGCTCTACCACGCGGTCGATCTTCGGCGCCGATGCAACATCGACCCCGGCACCTGCCGCCATCATGCCCAGCCTTGCCGCTCCGAATGCGCCGCCAAAATCACCCGCTACAGGCAGTTCCACCGGCATATCCAGCGCCGTCGCAATCGCCTGCACCCAATAATCCGACTTCGTGCCGCCGCCGACACCAATCAACCGCGCGATCTTTGTGCCAGTCCCGCTCAGCGCATCAAAACTGTCGCGGAAGGCATGGGTCACCCCTTCCAAGACCGTGCGGGTCAGCGCGGTGCGATCCGTCTCATGCCCCAGATGCAGGAACTGGCCGCGCACCTGCGCGTCATTATGCGGCGTCCGCTCGCCTCCCAGATAAGGCAGGAACAGCGGCTTGCCCGGCGCCTGCAATGGTCCAAGGACTCCCGTCAGGTCCGAGGAGGCCTCCCCCGTCACACCGGCCCACCAGTTCAGCGCATCTGCGGCGGCCAGGATCACCCCCATCTGGTGCCATGTCCCCGGCAGCGCATGGCAAAACGTGTGTACGGCAGACCCCGCATCGGGTTGGTACGCACCAGAGGCCGCAAACAGCACACCCGACGTGCCCAGCGACACAAAAGCCTCGCCCGGTTTCACAACGCCGACACCCACCGCACTTGCGGCATTGTCGCCGCCGCCTCCGGCGATGACCACGCCCTCGGGCAGCCCCCAATCGGCTGCCAGCGCGGGACGCAGCACACCCGACACCTCAGACCCTTCCACCAGCCTTGGCATCGCGTCGCGA
Source organism: uncultured Paracoccaceae bacterium (assembly GCA_947493335.1). Lineage (GTDB taxonomy): Bacteria > Pseudomonadota > Alphaproteobacteria > Rhodobacterales > Rhodobacteraceae > CANMYO01. The sequence goes on from CANLQO010000001.1 coordinate 1,649,171, forward strand.
TCCAGCCCCGTGGCGGCCAGCAAATCATCCGACCAATCCCGTGCGCCCACATCCAGCCACGACGTCCCCGCTGCATCCGACATCTCTGCCACATGGTCGCCCGTCAGCCACAGCCGCAGATAATCCTTGGGCAAAAGCACCTTGGCGATCTGTGCGAAAATCTCAGGCTCATGATTGCGGACCCAGGCGATTTTCGGTGCGGTGAACCCCGGAAAGACGATGTTCCCGGTCAGCCTGCGAAAGTCCGGGTTATCATCCAGCACCGCAGCCTCTTCGGCCGAGCGTGTGTCGTTCCACAAGATACACGGCCGCAACACCTGATCGGCAGCATCCAGCAGGGTCGCCCCATGCATGTGCCCTGACAGGCCAATACCCTTTACCGCATCCAGCGGCACCCGTGCGCCAAGGGCGTTCATTACGCCCTTGCACGCCTCTACCCAGTCGCCGGGGTTCTGCTCTGACCAGCCATCGTGCGGGCGCTGCACCTGCAAGGGCAGGGCCGCCTCGGCGACCACATTCTGCGCCTCATCCAGCACGATCCCTTTCAGGGACGACGTGCCCAGATCAAGCCCGATATACATCAGGCCGCTGCATCCTTGGGGTTCTTGCCCAGAATGATCATCGACAGGATGTCATCATCGGTGACCTCATCCACATTGACGGTGCCGACCAACTCGCCGTTTTTCATCACGCTGGCCCGGTCGCACAGCTTCATGACGTTGTGCACATCGTGCTCGATCAGGAAGATGCCCAACCCCTGGGCCTTCAGCTCTTCGATCAGCTCTGCCACCATCTGGGTCTCATGCGGACCAAGTGCGGCGGTGGGCTCGTCCATAATCAGGATCTTGGCGTCAAAATAGACCGCTCGTGCAATCGCCACCGACTGCCGCTGACCACCGGACAGCGCCGAAACCGGCACATTGAACTTTTTGAAGTTCGGGTTCAGCCGCGCCATGATCTTGCGCGTCTCAGCCTCCATCTTGCTGTCGTCCAGCATGCCGCCCGGCCCGACAATCTCGCGGCCCAGAAACAGATTGCTCGCCGCATCAAGGTTATCGGCCAGCGCCAGCGTCTGATAGATTGTCTCGATATTCAGGTCCCGCGCATCACGCGGATTGTTGATCTCGACCTTCTTGCCATTGACCCAGACCTCGCCCGAATCCGCCTGATACGCACCAGAGACGCATTTGATCAGCGTCGATTTGCCCGCCCCGTTGTGGCCCAGAAGGCCCACAACCTCGCCGGGGTGCAGGTCGATGGACACCTTGTCCACCGCCTTGATCCCGCCAAACGCGATTGAGATGTCTTTGAGTTCGACTAAGGGTGTTCCACGGTCCGCCATGTTCACGCCCCCCTATTTCACAGATTTGTTGTAAAGATTGTCGAGGTAAACCGCGAGCACCAGCACCAGACCGACCACGATCCGCTGCACCGCTGCGTCAAACCCGATCAACACCATGCCCGATTGCAGCGACTGCATGACCAGCGCGCCCAGAATGGCGCCGTAGATCTTGCCCACACCACCCGCGAGCGAGGTGCCACCGATGACGGCCGCGGCGATCACATAAAGCTCGTCCAGCGTGCCAAGCGCGTTGGTGGCAGAGTTCAGACGCGCGCTTGCGATCACAGCCGCGATCCCGGTCAACGCACCCATCAGCGCAAAGACCTGCAGCGTCACCCATTTGGTGTTGATGCCCGCAAGGGATGCCGCCTCTGGATTGCCGCCAATGGCAAAGACGTAGCGGCCAAAACGCGTGCGTGTCATCAGCACGGTCATCCCGATCCCGACCGAAATCAGGATCAGCACCGGTATGGCATAGCCGTGGCTCAGGAATGTGCCCTCTTCCAGCCCCATCTGTTTGATGATGCCCTTGGGGATCGGATAGGCGTTGACCAGAAGGACCGACCCGATGATCGCGGCACAGCCGACCACGGCCAGAAAGGCCTCAGCCCACATCGGCCGCAGTTTAAAGTCATGCGCGATGCGCGATTTGCGCCCCGCATAAATAAGCCAGACCACGCCGACACAGGCGATCAGCCCGACAATCCAGCTCCCGGTGGACCCGATGGCGCCGCGCGGGCCACCGCCCAGCAGCGCGAAGGTCGGATCAACCGGCGAAATCGTGCGCCCGCCAGCGGCCAGAAAGGCCATGCCGCGCCAGACCATCAATCCGCCCAGCGTCACGATAAACGACGGGATGCCGCGATAGGCAATCAACCAGCCATGCAGCGCACCAATGGCAGCCCCCAGACAGATGCCGCAAATCACCGTGATCACCCAGATCATCGGGTTTCCCAGCCCCAGCACACCGGGCAGGATGTTCACCTGAATCAGGCCCATCGCCATGCCCGTCACACCAATCATCGACCCCACCGACAAGTCGATGTTCCGGGTCACGATCACCAGCACCATGCCTGTGGCCATGATCCCGATGCTCGACGTCTGCACGCTCAGGTTCCACAGGTTGCGCGGTGTCAGAAACGCGCCGAACCCGTTGAAGACCATGCCATAAATGTGAAAGCCGCCCCAGATCAGCAGCAAGGCACCCAGCATGCCCAGCAGGCGGGTGTCGATCTCTGTTTCGGCTAAAAAGCGGCTCAGGCCGCTGCGCGTATCCGGGGCCGCGCCGGTCGCTGACGGGATGTCGTGGGACGAATCTGTCATGGGTCTATCCAGATTGAGTGGAGCCTACCGCCCCGCAGGCGATAGTAAAAACGTGTCCGGCGCAGGGGCGATCCCCCGCGCCGGACGATTTGAGACGCGGATGCTTAGTCGCAGCCGTCGACGCCGTCGATGGCACCGGCGCAAGCCATCTCTTTGCTGATGTGGCCCGCATCAATCGCCACGCTGATGTTGGCGCGTGTGATCGGTGTCGGGTCAAGCAGGATGGCATTCATCTCGATGCCCTTCTCGCCGCCGTCAAAGGTGGTCGCACCTTCGATGCTGTCAAGCGATGCGCCCTCAGCCAGCTGACCGGCAATCTCGCCTGCCGCTTTGCCCAGCTGACGCGCGTCTTTCCAGACAGACACGGTCTGTGTGCCGCGAGCGACGCGGTTGATCGCAGCCAGGTCACCGTCTTGCCCGCCAACAGGGATCACAAGACCCTGCGCGCCAAGTGCGGCCACAACGCCCGATGCCATGCCGTCATTCTGGGACAGAACCGCATCAACCTCGTTGTTGTTGGCGGTTAGGATCTGCTCCATGTTCTTCTGCGCATTTTCCGGCTTCCAGCCGTCAGACGACGCTTCGCCGACAATCTTGATGGTGCCAGCTTCTACATCGCCGCCGATCACTTCCATCATGCCCTGCAGCAGGAAACCTGCGTTGGGATCGCCGGGGTCACCCTTGATGACGGCATAGTTGCCCTCGGGCTGTGCCGCCTTGACGTTTTCGGCGATGATCCGGCCCACGCCGACGTTGTCGAACGTCAGATAGAAGGTGCGATCGTCTTCGATCAGACGGTCGTAGCCGATGACCGGAATGCCCTCGTTGGCGGCCGATTCAATCGCCGGACCAATCGCGTCCTTGTCCCATGCGTTGATGATCAGAACGTCGACGCCCTGTGAAATCAGCGCTTCAATGTCGGTCAGCTGCTTGGCCGAAGACGATTCCGCGTCGGCAGATGTATAGCTGTTACCGTCCGCCTCGATCGCTGCCACAACCGCGGCTTCGTCGATCTTCCAGCGCTCTTCCTGAAAGCTGCCCCAAGAGACACCGATCAGCTTGCCTTCGGCCAGTGCCGCAGAGCTAAAACCCACCGTCGCAATGACGGCGGCCGTAATAAGTTTGTGCATTGTATCCTCCCAGATATGGACCCCCGTTGCGGGGGATTCGGGTGCGCCCCGATGCATCTAAACAAACCGATCATTGTTTAGGTGTCAAATTAATTTTAGTCTCTGAACTAAATTACTTGCCATCTCGCCCTTTTCTCCGCTTAGATGGCGATGGGAGGATGAAAGATGCGCCTGTTTACGGCGTTATTTTTCAGTGATTGAATTATGTATGATGTGCTGCGCGACGCCGATCCGGATACGCCGCCCCTACCCGGGTGCGGCCCGGTCCTGCCGTTGCAGGATCACGATGGCAGTCCCCTGCGTCAACAAATCTTTGAACACATCCGCGCCATGGGTCAGGTCGCGCGCTCTGACATTGCCCGCGCATTGGGGGTCAGCGCAGGCTCTGTCACCGCACTGACGGCAGAGCTGATTGCCGCAGGCTTCCTGCAAGAGGTCGAGGATTCGCCGCGCGAAACCGGCCGTGGCCGCCCGCCCGTCGCCCTTTCTGTCGTGCCAGACAGCAGCTACGTCATCGGCATCAAGATCTCGGACGATCAGCACTCTGCCGTCCTGACCGACTTTGCCGGCAACATGGTCGCTGATTCGGTGCAACCCACAACAAGCCCGCGCAAATCGGTCGCAGAGTTGCTGGACGAAACCGTGCCGCTGATCGACACGTTACTGGCGCAAGCCAAGATGGACATGACCCGCGTATCCGCCATTGGGATCGGTATCTCTGGCATCATCGACCATCAGACCGGGACCGTGCCGTGGTCCCCCCTTCTGACGGAAACCGACGCTGATCTGGGGGCAGCATTTGCCGATCGCTTTGCCTGCCCGGTCTATCTGGACAACGACGCCAACCTGCTGACGCTTGCGGAACTCTGGTTCGGACGCGGGCGCACCATGTCCGATTTCGCCGTTGTCACGGTCGAACATGGCGTCGGCATGGGGCTGGTTCTGGGCAACCGCCTGTTTCGGGGTGTGCGTGGCATGGGTTTGGAACTGGGTCACATCAAGGTGCAGCTTGACGGCGCACTCTGCCGCTGCGGCCAGCGCGGCTGTCTGGAGGCTTATCTGGCCGATTACGCCCTCGCCCGCGAGGCCGCGACCGCTCTTGGACAACCCGGCTCGCAGACCGCCGCCGCAGCACTCGAATCGCTATTCGCCGAGGCCAAGGCCGGGAATCAAGCGGCCCGCACCATATTCGAACGCGCAGGTCGTTACCTGTCGCTGGGCCTGTCCAATGTGATCCAGCTTTTTGACCCCGCACTGATTATCCTGTCCGGTGAACGCATGCGGTATGACTACCTTTATGCTGATAATGTGCTGTCTGAAATGCACCGCCTGACACTTGAAACCAGCCGATCCCAGTGTGAGGTGGCGCTGCACGCCTGGGGTGATCTGGTCTGGGCGCGCGGGGCGACCGCGCTGGCCCTTTCGGCCACAACCTCGATCCTGATCGGGGCTGTGGCGCCATGAACCAAAAGGGCAACGCACGGTGGCGCATGGTTAATTTTGTTCAGAAAGCCATCAGCATGGGTTGTGCACGGGTTGTGCACGGGTTGTGCATGTTAACCATTGCTGCGTGCGTTGCCCCTGTCGCACATGCGCAAATCGCCTTCACCGACCGCTCGGACCGCCTCCCCGAACATGTCTATGACGGCGGTTGGGAACACTTTGTCGGTGGCGGCGTCGCGGTGCTTGACTGCGATACCGATGGCTTGCCCGACATCTTTGCCGCCGGGGGCGAAAACCCGGCCATTCTGCTGCGCAATACTGGTGATTTCACCTTTGACGATATGGACTTGGACCCAATCACCGGTGTCACCGGCGCCTATCCCATCGACATTGACGGCGACACATGGATGGACCTTTTCGTGCTGCGCGTCGGCCCGAATATCGCGCTGCGCGGCGGGCCGGATTGCCACTTTGAAGATGCGACCGATGCGTGGGGCATTCCGCAAACGGACCAGTGGACAACCGCCTTTTCTGCTTGGTGGGGAGCCGACGATCGTCCGGTGCTCGCCTTAGGCAACTACGTTGATCGCGCCAACCCCGATGGCCCGTTTGAAGCCTGCGACAGCAACACAATTTTGCGCCCAACTTCAACGGGTTACACCGCCGAGGTGTTAGAGCCGGGCTTTTGTGCACTGTCCATGCTCGCCGGTCCCGATCTGCGCGGCGATATGGCGTTAAGAATTTCCAATGACCGCCATTATTACGTGAGGAACGGCGCAGAACAGCTTTGGAACATTGAAGAAAAGCGATTTCTGACAGAGGCGGATGGCTGGCCCAAAGTCTCGCTCTGGGGGATGGGGATCGCCAGCACTGATATCACCGGCGACGGTGTTGACGAGGTCATGCTCACCTCCATGGGGGATCAGCTCATGCAGCTTCCCACCCCGGAAGGTGCATATATTTCAGCGCCTTACGACATCGGCACCTATGCCCATCGGCCTCATATCGGGGATGATGGTCGCCCCTCCACCGGGTGGCACGCACAGTTCGGCGACATCAACAACGACACCCGCCCCGACCTTTTCATCGCCAAAGGCAACGTCGATCAGATGCCCGGAAACGCGATGAATGATCCCAATAACCTCTTGATTCAAAACGAAGACGGCCGGTTTGAGGAATTCGCGGCAGACGCCGGTGTGGCCGATACCGCCCGCTCTCGCGGCGCGGCTTTGGCAGATTTCGATGGCGACGGCCGTTTGGATCTGGTCGTTGTCAATCGCCGCGCACCCATGCGTATTTACCAAAATGAAACCGTCTCAGGGAATTGGATTTCTGTTTCCCTTCAACAGCTTGGCCAGAATGCCCACGGCATCGGCAGCAGGGTCGTTGTCAATGGCCAGACGCAATTTCTTCGCATCGGCGGTGGTCATGCCGGGGGTCAATCCACGCCCCTGCACTTCGGATTGGGTGAGATGGAAACCGCCGAAATATCAGTGACTTGGCCGGACGGCACGGTATCCAGACAGCGCGCCGTCGCAAACCAGCCAATCGTTATGGCCAAGCCCTGAGTTCGAAACCTAGCGCGCGACTGTCAGCCCGCTTGGCACGCTTTCCGGAATGCCCAGCCGACCGGTCACCGCGACCGGATCGGTCAACGCGTCCAGAAATGCGACAAGAGCGTTAATATCGTCTTCTGTGAGGGCGGTGTTCCAGGGCACAGTAGCGTCGGAAATGGCCTTAATTTCAGCAGGTTCTGACATGATTCTCATGTCGTTCACCTCCATCTTGGGCAACACGATCTGGTCCGCATCGTAACGCGCCAATCCGTCCAAAGGGGCCGCATGATCGCGGATGAATCCGGCCATGGTCGCATGGCTGCCCGCATGCCCATAAGGCGCTGTCAGTGCAACGTTTCTTAACGACGGCGTGCGGAAGGCGTAAAGGTCCGCCACGTCGCCCGTCACCCGGAACCGCCCTTCATCGCGTGCATGTGTTTCAAATCGGGCGGCTTTTCCCGGTCCGATCTGCGGCGCCCCCATGGCATGAAAATCGTGATCTGTCTGGAACTTTCCGCTGTGGCAGTCTGCGCAACCCTTTGATCCGTAGAACAATTCCATGCCCTCTGCGGCAAGCGCCGGTAAGTTGCGCTCACCCCGCAGCATCGCGTCAAAGGGGGAGGTGTCCGATCGCCACTCCACCTCCATAAAGGCCGCAATCACGTCCGAGATATGGGTGAAGTCAATGCTTTCGGGGCCGTTAATCTCGGTAAACGTCGCAGCGAAAGCCGCCTCGTATTCCGGCACAGCCGCGACCCTTTTTGCGATGATGTCCCAGGCGCCGCCCGGTCCGGTGATCAACCCCTGGCGCACCGCCGTAGAGACTTCGTTCTCGCTGTAATGCCCCGCCATTTCGTCGGCGCTGAGCACCGGAAACATGGTCTGCGCCGACAAAAGGCTTGCAAATCCGCTGACCATGTCCGCATCCAGCGGTGTGCGCAAACCTGCGGGTTTTTCGGGGTCAGCCGCGATGCGCCCGTCGTGAAACAGAAACGTGAATTCATGGGCCCCAAGGTTGAACAGGCCCGGCGCATTGCGGGGGATCCGTTGCTCGGGCGGATTGTCCGGATCGACGATCCGTTCGGGCCCCAACCCGATGCCGCCGTCTCCGATCCCCAGCGACAATCCGTCGCCCGTACCATGTTTCGGGTGATGGCAGGTTGCACAGGCAACCTCTTGATTTCCCGACAAAATCGGATCGTAGAACAAAAGCTGCCCCAGACGCGCCTGCGCCAGATCAACGGGTGCGTAATCTGCGTCGGTGATGGGGTCTGGCACCCTATCCGCCGCCACAGATTGGGCCGTCAGAAGTCCGATGATGATTGCCGTTTTGCGCATGCCGCTTCCCTTGTCTGGTGCCACTTTGGCGCATCGTTCGGTGCGCTGCAACGGCCCATCTGGCATTTGACGCGGGGCCATGAATCGATTAGAACAAAAGAGGAACACATGATGGAACGGCCATGTCATCACCCCCTCATCGCCCCGCCGCGCTTTTGCGCGACCGCAACGCCCCGGATCGCAGCGATCTGCCCACCTTGTCAGAGGTCTTTGCCGAGACCGTGATCGATGGTGCCGTGACCGGTTTTGTCTGCGCGCAACTGATGCAGGTGGATAAACCCGTGCTCTGGATTCAGGACCGCGTGTCGCGGCGCGAAACCGGTCGCCCGCATCTGCCGGGTCTGCCTGCGAACCTGCGCCTGATCCATGTCGATGTGTCCAAGCCGGTTGATGTGCTCTGGGCGATGGAACAGGGACTGCATTGCGCGGGTCTCTCTGCGGTACTGGGCGAGGTCTGGGGCGACCCGCCCGCGTTGGATTTCACCGCCACCAAGCGGCTGGCCCTGCGGGCAGAGGCGCAGGCAAGGCCCGCTATCCTGATCCGCCGGGCGGCCACCCCGAACCTGTCTGCCGCGCGCCTGCGCTGGCGCATCAGCAGCCTGCCCTCGGCCCAGCAACAGCACGACATCCGCGCGCCCGGAGACCCGCTGTGGCGGGCCGAACTTTTCCGCGCCCGCTGGCGCACCCCCGGCGCCTGGGTCGCCCATCCGCATGCCGATGGACTGGTCCTGGATCACGCACGGCCCAGCAGCCCGCGACAGGCACAGGTCAGCGCATAGCCTATGGTTTTTGCTGGTCAAACATACCCCTGCCGAAGGCTCCCGCCGCAACCACCCCCCGGACGTCTGCCGCGATGAAACACAAGGACCAGCTGCACGTCCTTGCGTTTCCGACACCTCCTGCTGCCAAGGACCCACACAAAGCGCCGCCCGATGATCTGGCGCGGGCGCTCAAAGCCCTGCGCGCCGCCGAGGCCTGGACCCCGCAAGACCCGGAACCCGCAACCGACACGACACAAACCGAAAGCTTCAGCCCCGTTGGTACGCCCTGCTGGCGCGCTGGCCCCAAGGCACCCGCCAAGGGGCCCGGGCGGGCGGGTGTCGTCGCAGACGCAGTCGCCCCGGCTGGGCCTGATACCGACCGCGACCCGCTGGCGCGGCGCATCATCAGCATCCACCTGCCCGATTTCGCCATGGAACGCTGGCTGCGGTGGGCCGCGGCCCGCAATGAGGCGCCGCCCGATGACCTGCCCGTGATCCTCGCCACCGAAGGGACCCATGGCCCCATCGTGCACGCCTGCACCCGTGCCGCCCGGCAAGAGGGCATCCACGTGGGCGGCCGCGTGGTGGACATGCGTGCGCTTTGTCCGCAGGTGCAGGTGGCCTATGCCGATACCGGCGGCGACGCGGCAGCCCTTGCCAGGCTTGCGCTTTGGGCGCGGCGCTGGTGCCCCTGGACCGCCGTGGACGGGGCGGATGGGCTGGTGCTGGACAGTACCGGGTCGGATCACCTCTGGGGCGGCGAGGCGGCAATGCTGCGCGAGATCGAGGAACGGCTGAGCCTTTTGGGGTTTTCCGCCGCGCTCGCCGTTGCCCCTACCCATGGGGCCGCCTGGGCCATGGCCCGATTGGGGGGCGTGCGGCGGGTTGTGACCGCACAGAGCCTGGCACAGGATGTGGCCAGACTGCCCGCCCGCGCCCTGCGGCTGGATGCCGATACGCAGCTTTTGCTCAAGCGGTTGGGGCTGAAATCGGTGGGCGATCTGGCGGCCGTCCCGCGGATGAGCCTCGCGCGGCGCTTCAGTACCGCAGCCCTGCCGCAAAACCCGCTCTTGCGGCTGGACCAGATGATGGGGCGGCTGGCCGAGCCGGTGAATGCGCCCGAAGAGCCGCCGCGCTTTGCAGTACAGTCACGGCTGGCCGAGCCGGTGCAGGACCCCACGCCGCATCTGCCCGCCCTGTGTGCAGAACTTTGCGCGGGCCTTGATGCGGCAGGTTGCGGCGCGCGGCGGGTCACAGTCACCGTCTTTCGCACCGACGGAGAACTACGCGAGATTTCCGTCACCACCGCCCATGCCAGCCGTGATGCGGATCACATCCTGCGGCTTTTTGACGATAAGCTGGAACGGATCGACCCCGGTTTTGGCTTTGACCTGATCACATTGGCCGCGCCACAGGCAGAGGCTTTGGCGGCGGTGCAGACCCGGCTGGACAATCAGGCCGATGTCGGCGCGGAACTGGCCCGGCTGGTGGACCGCCTGTCCGCGCGTCTTGGCCCCCATGCGGTGCGCTGCCCCGCTCCTGTGGCCAGCCATATGCCGGAACGGGCCGAGGCCTGGCGCCCTGCAATGGCAGGCCCACCCCAGCCGCCGCAGCCCCTGCCCGACCGGCCCTTACGTCTGTTTGATCAGCCCGAAGAGGTGCGCGTGCTCTATGCCGTGCCCGAAGGCCCGCCAGCGCAATTTGTCTGGCGCAAACAGACCCACCGTGTGGTCCGCTTTGCCGGCCCCGAACGCATCGCGCCGGAATGGTGGCGCGACAGACCCGGCACCCGGCTGCGCGACTACTACCGGATCGAGGACGACCGCGGCCGCCGCGTCTGGCTTTACCGGGATGGCGTGCTTGATGATGGCCGGGGCGAGACGCCGCGCTGGTTTGTCCACGGGCTTTTCGGATGAAACGCCGTGACCCAAATGCGCGCCAAAGGCGCACGCCTTTTGATCGGGGTTGGGGGCGCTGCCCCCGCAGGCCAAAGGCCTGCCCCCCCGAAGTATTTTTAACCAGAAGAAGCAAGACTTTCTTAACCTTGTTTTCCCAGATTGAAATTGCGGTACAGGCGGAAGCGCCGATGACCGCACCAGGAGAAGGCGCCTCGCATCCCGCAATGGGGCGAGGCGCTGGATCTGGGCTGATCTTCTTCTGGTTACAAATACTTCGGGGGAGTCAGCTTGCTGACGGGGGCAGCGCCCCCCCCGCATCGTTCACATCCCTTGCAACATCCGGTCACATGCCCACGCGAAGAGGGACGCAAGGACCGATGAGCGCGCGCCATGCCTGAAAACGACCACGCCCATCCCCGCCGGACCCTGCCCGCGGACGAAGATTTCCCGCCCAATCCACCGGCACCCTTTGTCGAACTGGGGCTGGCGACCTGCTTTTCCTTTCTGCGCGGGGCCTCGGATGCGGTTGATCTGGCCGCCACCGCCTGGTCACTGGGTTATGACCAGATCGGCGTGGCCGACTGGAATTCGCTCGCCGGGGTTGTGCGCATTCACACCGAAGCTGAAAAGACCAACCTGCATCCCGTCATCGGGGCCCGGATCATCCTGACAACAGGCGAGGCTTTTCTGGCCTATCCCACCGACCGCGCCGCATACGGGCGGCTCTCGGCGGTGCTGTCCGGAGGCAAGAACCGCCGCCCCGACGGGGCATGGCAGGACAAGGGCATCTGCGAGATCGGCATGGCAGATCTGGAACCACTGGGGGAAGATGTGATCCTGATCGCCATCCCCCCGGATGACCTGACAGGCTTTGCCCGCCGCCTGCCACAGATGGTCCGCCGCCTGCCGGGGCTGAGCCATATCGCGGCCAGCTATCGCTACCGGTCCGACGATGTCGCCCGGATCAACCGGCTGGATGCGCTGGCGGGGCAGCACAGGCTGGGCCTTCTGGCCACAAATGACGTGCTTTATCACGCGCCAGAGCGCCGCGCTTTGCAGGACGTGATGACCTGCATCCGTGAAAAAACCACGATCCAGAAGGCCGGGCACCTGTTAGAGCCGAACGCCGAACGCCACCTGAAATCGCCCAAGGAAATGCGGCGCTTATTTGCCCAGTGGCCCCATGCCATTCAGGCCAGCCTCAACATCGCCAAGCGCTGCACATTCAGCCTGTCGGAGTTGAAATACGAATACCCCAATGAGGTGCTGCCAAAGGGGCGCAGCTCGATTGAGCAACTGCGCATCAACACCGCCAAGGGGGCGGCCAAACGCTACCCTGACGGGGTGCCGCTGCCGGTGCAGGTGACCATCGACAAAGAGTTGGCGATGATCGAGGAAAAGGAGATCGCCAATTACATCCTGACCATCGAAAGCATCGTGAAGTTCGCGCGCGAGACCGCCAAGCCCCCGATCCTGTGCCAGGGGCGTGGCTCTGCCGCCAATTCCGCCGTGTGCTATTGCCTTGGCATCACCGCCGTGGACCCTGCCCAGCATGACCTGCTGTTTGAGCGTTTCATCAGCGAAGACCGGATTGAGCCGCCCGATATCGACGTCGATTTCGAACATGAGCGGCGCGAGGAGGTGATCCAGCATATCTATGACACCTATGGCCGCCACCGTGCGGGGCTGTGCGCCACGGTGATCCACTACCGCCCCCGCAGCGCCATTCGCGAGGTCGGCAAGGTCATGGGCCTTAGCGAGGATGTGACCGGCGCGCTGGCCAAGACGGTCTGGGGCAGTTGGGGCAAGGACATCGCCGAAGGCCACGCCAATGAAGCGGGCGTTGACCTGACCGATCCGCTGATGCGGCGCACCCTGATCGTGGCCCAGCAGATGATCGGCATGCCGCGCCATCTGGGGCAGCATGTGGGCGGCTTCATCCTGACCGAAAACGCCCTGACCCACACGGTGCCCATCGGCAATGGCGCCATGCCCGACAGGACCTTCATCGAGTGGGACAAGGACGATATTGAGGCGCTTGGCATCTTCAAGGTCGATATTCTGGCGCTGGGGATGCTGACCTGCATCCGCAAATGCTTTGACCTGATTGCAGCACATCACGGTGAGACATGGACGCTCGCCACCGTCCCCAAGGAAGACACGCGCGTCTATGACATGTTGTGCAAGGGCGATAGCATCGGGGTCTTTCAGGTGGAAAGCCGCGCCCAGATCAACATGCTGCCCCGCCTGCGCCCGCGCACCTTTTATGATCTGGTGATCGAGGTGGCGATTGTCCGCCCCGGCCCTATTCAGGGCGACATGGTGCACCCCTATCTGCGGCGTCGCAGTGGGCAGGAACCGGTGGAATACCCCGCCCCCGCGCCGCCGCACGATCCATCAGAGCTCAAGAACATCCTTGGGCGCACATTGGGCGTGCCGATCTTTCAGGAACAGGCGATGAAGATCGCGATTGATGCAGCAAAGTTTTCCTCCAAAGAAGCGAACCAGCTGCGCAAGGCGATGGCGACGTTTCGCAGCAAGGGCAACATCGAGCTTTTGGAGGAAAAGATGGTCGGGCGCATGGTCGAACGCGGCTATGACCCTGAATTTGCCACCCGTTGCTTTGACCAGATCAAGGGCTTCGGGGAATACGGGTTCCCGGAATCCCATGCGGCCAGTTTTGCGCAATTGGTCTATGTCTCAAGCTGGCTGAAGTGTCATTTTCCGGGGGCCTTTTGTGCCGCCCTGCTCAATTCTCAGCCGATGGGGTTCTATGCGCCTGCACAACTTGTGCGCGATGCGCAGGAACATGGGGAAACGGTGCTGCCGGCGGATGTGAACTTTTCCGATTGGGACAGCACGCTGGAGCCCATGGGCCAGGGCGGCTTTGCGGTGCGGCTGGGGCTGCGGCAGATCAGCGGGTTGCGCGAGGATATCGCGGCCCGGATCATGGAAGCCCGCGACGCGCCCTATCAGGATATCGCCGATCTTAAGGCGCGCACGGGCATTGGCGCGGCTCATATCCGTCGTCTGGCGGAGGCGGACGCGATGCGGTCCATGTTCATCGACCGCAGGCAGGCCCTGTGGGAGGCGAAGGGGTTGCGTGACGCGCCCGATCTGCCGCTGTTTCAGGGCGGGACGGATGAGGGCAAAGAGCGCACAGTGCCTCTGCCGGTAATGCCGGTCTGCGAGCAGGTGGTGTCGGACTACCAGACAACGCGTCTGTCACTCAAGGCGCACCCGATGACGTTCATGCGAAAATCCATGAAAAAACAGGGCTTTATTGACACAGCTCAGCTGAAACACAGCCGCCCGTGGCAAAAGGTCAAGATGGCGGGGCTGGTGCTGATCCGGCAAAGGCCCGGCACCGCCAAGGGGGTCTGTTTTATCACCATCGAGGATGAGGTGGGTGTTGCCAACATCGTCGTCTGGCCAAAGGTGATGGAACAATTCCGCAAGACGGTGATGCAATCGCGGCTGTTGCAGATCGAAGGCTATGTGCAGCGGGATGTGGAAATCATCCATGTGGTGGCGCAAAATCTGGTCGATAAATCCGAAGCCTTGCAGCGACTTGCGCCCGATGACCTTGCCCCGCCGCTGGCCCATGCTGATGAGGTGGCAAAGCCCCTGCCTGCGCCGTCATCCCGCCACCCGCGCGACGTGCGCATCATCCCCAAAAGCCGCGACTTTCACTGACTGAAAATCGGGCAAATGCGCAGGGTTCCGCCACGGAACACGCACCGGTTGTCATCTAACCTTTGCAAAATCGCGCCAAACCGCCACCATCGGTGCATTAACCATGGGGGAATTTGAGATGGCTGGACGCTTTAAAATCGGTATCAAGTTTGGCGGTTTCGGACCGGACACTTTGACGGGAAGTGCCCGGAAAGACGTGCTTTTTGGGCTTTGGGGCGATGACTCGCTGAACGGTGCAGCAGGCCCGGATGTCCTCTTTGGCGGGTTTGGCAACGATTCCCTGATGGGCGGCGATGGGCCGGATCGGCTTTTTGGAGGCTTTGGCTTCGACACCGCCGTCTTTGCGGGCGGCGTCGAAGATTATAGCGTGCATGGCGTCAAATCGAACGGGCGCGGCCCGATCAAGGCCAAGGTCACCGACGCCAATGGCGACACCGACCGGCTGCACGGGGTTGAGGCGCTGTACTTTGCCGCCGACGACTACACCGCCTATCTGGACGGCCGCAACAATGCGGTGCTGGCGCGCGATGACGTTGCAGCCTCTGATGCGAACGGCGTCACCATCGGCGAATTGACCGACAATGATTTCGACTTCGACGGCGATCCGCTGACGATCACCAGCATCGACACCAGCGGGCTGACCGGATCGGCCACGCTCAACCCCGATGGCACGATCAGCTATACCACCGATGGTGCTTTTGCCGCGCTGAAAGAGGGTGAAACGGCGGAAACCACGCTGACCTATACCGTCAGCGACGGCAACGGGTCGACCGATACAGCGACCGTGACAATCACCGTGACAGGAGAGAATGACGCGCCAGAACTGACGCTGGCCGCGACTGCGAGCGTGGAAGAGAACACAACAGCCGTGACAACCGCCAGCGCCTTTGACGTGGATGGCGATCAGGTCACGTTCAGCCTGTCAGGCGATGACGCAGCACTGTTTGCCATCGACGCAGACGGTGTGCTGACTTTCAAAGACGCGCCAGACTTTGAAACCCCTGCCGACGCGGATGGTGATAACACCTATGACGTGACCGTCACCGCCAGCGACGGCGCGTTGAGCGACAGTGCCGATATCGCCGTCACCGTGACAGACGTGGACGAAGGCCTTGCCCCCAAGGTCTGGATCAATGAATTCCACTATGACAACGCGGGCAGCGACGTGGGCGAGTTCATCGAACTGGCGGGCACCGCTGGCGTCGATCTGACCGGCTGGTCGGTCGTGCTTTATAACGGTTCCAACGGCACGGCTTACAACACCATCGCCTTGTCTGGTGCGCTTGCCGACACGGCGGGCGGCTTTGGCTTTGACGTGACCGACCTGCCCTCAAACGGCTTGCAGAACGGCGCGCCCGACGGGATCGCGCTGGTGGATGCCAGTGGCGACGTGGTGGAGTTCATTTCCTATGAGGGCACGCTGACGGCGGTCGATGGCCCTGCCGCAGGTCAGACTTCAATGGATGTGGGCGTGGCCGAAACCAGCGGCCAGCCCATCGGCGGATCAATCCAGCGCAGCGGTGTAGAGGATGAGTTCATCTGGACCGTCACCGCCACCAACACCTCTGGCGCGACCAATGACGGGCAAACGCTGGGCGTTGTGCCGCCTAACGTCTACATCAACGAATTCCACTACGATAACACCGGCAGCGATGTCGGTGAATTTATCGAGGTCGCGGGTGATGCGGGCACCGATCTGACCGGCTGGTCACTGGTGCTTTACAACGGCTCCAACGGCACGCCCTACAACACCATCGCATTGGATGGCGTGCTGGCGGATACCGCAGGCGGCATCGGCTTTGATGTGACCGACCTGCCCGCCAACGGCTTGCAAAACGGCGCGCCTGACGGGATCGCGCTGGTCAATGCCGACGGCGAGGTGGTGGAGTTCCTGTCTTATGAGGGCGAGCTTACGGCCGTGGGTGGCCCGGCAGATGGCATGACTTCGACCGATATCGGTGTTGCGGAATCAAGCGGCACAGCGATTGGCGACAGCCTGCAACGCAATGACGACGGCACATGGTCGGGTCCACAGGCCAATACCAAGGGCGCTGCCAATGCCGATACACCGCCCCCGCCCGCCACGGATGTGATCCTGTCAGAGTTCCACTATGACAACGCGGGCAGCGACGTCGGCGAATTTGTCGAGGTTGCGGGCACGGCCGGCGAGGGTCTGACCGGATGGTCGCTCGCCTTTTACAACGGTAATGGCGGCACGGTTTACAACACTGTGGCCCTGACCGGTGCGCTGAATGCCGACGGCTTCGCCTCGGTCGATGTGCCGGGTATCCAGAACGGCAGCCCTGACGGCATCGCACTTGTGCGCCCGGACGGCACAGTGGCCGAGTTCATCGCCTATGAGGGCGATCTGACCGCGACAGACGGCCCTGCCGCAGGCATGACCGCGACCGACATCGGCGTGGCCGAGACCAGCAGCACCGCAATCGGCGACAGCCTGCAAAAGGACAGCAATGGCGTCTGGCAAGCCCCTGCCGCCAACACCCGCGACGCTGCCAATGACGATGGCACCCCGCCACCGCCTCCGCCCACCGCCACGACGCTTATCTCGACCATTCAGGGCAGCGGCGCTGCCACCCCGCTTGAGGGCGTGACCGTGAATGTAGAGGCGGTCGTTACCGCCGTCCTCTCCAACGGCTTCTACCTGCAGGAAGAGGACAGCGACGCGGACGCGGATCTTACCACGTCAGAGGGCATCTTTGTCTTCACCGGCGGCGCGCCAACAGTCACGATCACCGATGTGGTCTATGTCACCGGCACCGCGACGGAGTTCTTTGACTTCACCCAGATCAGCGCCGACACCCTGTCGGTCATTGGCACGGCAAGCCTGCCCACCGCGGCGAACCTGACCCTGCCTGACGGCATCTCTGGTCTTGAAAGCTATGAGGGGATGCAGGTCAGCCTGACGTCAAACGACGCCGACGCGCCACTGACGATCATCGAAACCTTCAACTTTGACCGCTTTGGCGAACTGGCGATCAGCGCGGGCACGCAGATCCAGCCGACGCAGATCCTTGATCCGGCCACGCAACTGGCCGAAATCCAGGCGCTGGCCGCCGAAAATGCGGCCAACCGGATCACCATCGACGATGGGGTCAGCAGCCAGAACCCGACGTCCTTTGCCTATATCGCCAACACCACGGCGGGCGACGATGGCGATGGCATCCTCAGCGCGGGCGACGATTTCACCGCTGATGGCCCCACCCTGCGGCTTGGCGCGGAACTTGATGCGCCGATCAATGGCGTGCTGTCCTACAGTTTTGGAGAGTTCAAGATCATCCCGACAGAAACCCTGTCGATTGATCCCGCCACCAACGAAGGTGCACGGGATGACACACCACCCGATGTGGGCGGTGACCTGAAGGTGGTCAGCTTCAATGCGCTGAATTACTTCACCTCACTGGATGACCCTCTTCTGTCCACTGCCGACAAAATCGCGCTCTACGGCTATGACCCGCGCGGTGCGGCCACGCCCGAGGACCTTGCCCGCCAGACCGAAAAACTGGTCAATGCGCTCGTGGCGCTGGATGCAGATATCGTTGGCCTGCAAGAGATTGAGAACAACGGCTTTGGTGCGGACAGCGCCATCGCCACGCTGGTCGCAGCGCTGAATGCAGAACTTGGCAGCGATGTCTATGGCTTCGTTGACCCCACCGGCGGGATCGGCGGCGGACTGGGTACGGATGCGATCACGACCGGGTTCATCTACAAGGTCGACAGCGTCGATGTAACCGGGTCCGATTTCCTTGTCTTTGACGATGGCGGCGGGCAGCAACGCAACCGCCCTGCGGTCGCGGCCACCTTTGTCGACAACGATGGAGGAGAGGTCACAGTCGCCGTCAACCACTTCAAGTCCAAAGGCGGCACCGGAACCGGGGACGACGCCGATCAGGGCGACGGTCAGGGCAACTTCAACGCGATCCGGACGGCGGCAGCCGAAGAGCTGACGGCCTGGCTTGCCACCGGTCCCACCGGTACGACGGACCCCGACATCCTGATCATCGGCGACCTCAACGCCTACCTGCAAGAGGACCCTGTGACAGCCATCGAAGACGCAGGCTATATCAACCTGCTAGAGCAATTTGTGGGGGCCGAAGACGCCTTCAGCTTCATCTTTGATGGCCAGCAAGGTGCGCTTGATCACGGCTTGGCATCCCTGTCGCTGGATGGGCAGATCACCGGCGTGGCAGAATGGCACATCAACGCGCAGGAACCGGATTTGTTGAACTATAACAGCCTGTTCAACGATGCCGGGTTCTTCAACGGCGACGATGTCTTTGCGGCCTCTGACCATGATCCACTGCTGATCGGTCTTGACCTGTTGCCGTCCGATCCGATGGCGGTGGCCTGACCATTGGGCGGGTCCGGTGTTATCGCCGGGCCCGTTCAGCGCAAGCGGCTGAGCATCTCAAGTGTGGCGCGCCCGTCCACCGGCAGACCTTGCCGCTGCTGGAAATCGCGGAGCGCTGCTTCGGTCTTGCCGCCGATCACGCCATCGACCGTGCCGATGTCATACCCCCTTGCGGCCAACCCGCGTTGCAAGGCAAGACGGTCGGCCCGAGTCATCCCGTTGGCATCGGGCGGAAAGCTGCCGCGCAATGGCCCTGCCCCGCCCAGCCGGTCGGCCAGATGGCCCACCGCAATCGCGTAGAAGTCAGAGTTGTTGTAGGTCTTGATGACATTGAAATTGCGCGTGACGGTAAATTGCACCCCGCCGCGCTGCGGTTGAATGGTCCGCCCCGATGGGCCGCCCGTGCCCGTCTCCGCGCCCCATTTCAAACCGCTCCGCCAACCGTTGCGGGACAGGTAGGCTGCTGTGGAGGCCAGCGCATCCGTTGGGTCAGCGCCCCAGACATCGCGCCGCCCGTCGCCGTCAAAATCGACGGCGAACGCTTCGTATGATGTCGGGATAAACTGGGTGTGGCCCATCGCCCCGGCCCAGCTTCCCAGCATCCTGTCCGGCGTCGTCTCGCCCCGCTCCAGAATGCGCAGCGCGGCGATCAATTGACTTTCGTAAAAGCTGGCGCGCCTGCCATCATAAGCCAACGTGGCCGTGGCCGAGATCACGGGAATATTGCCGCGTTTCTCGCCAAACTGGCTCTCTAACCCCCAGATCGCGGCGATGATATGGGCTGAAACACCATAGCGCGCGGCAATCGCGTTGAGCGTCGTTCCATACCGCGCCATCGCCGCCCGTCCCTTGGCCAGACGTTCATCAGAGGTGGCAATGGACAGATATTCCTCCAACGTGCGCCGGGTCTGGATCTGCGTGCGGTCGCGGGTGATGACGCCGGGAACATAGCCCGCACCGGCAAGTGCTGCGTCCAGCGTTGCCGCTGATATGCCCGCGCGTCTGGCCCTTGGCCTGAACCCCGCCAGCCAGTTGCGAAACCCCGGGTTCTCGACCGGCAAAAGGTCTGACGGAACAGCGGCTTGCTGGCTGCTTTGATTGGCGGGCGCGGGCACGCCGCAGGCGGCAATGCTTAGCGCACTCAGACCTGCGATCAGATGGCGACGATTGGGATAATTCATGCCGCAAGGCTACCGCGAACCCCACTGCTCAGCAACGCCCGGCCAACCGGATTTGACCCCTTGCGCGAATTTCCCCTGATGTCTGGAAATGGTGCCCCCACACGGACTCGAACCGCGGACCTACTGATTACAAATCAGTTGCTCTACCAGCTGAGCTATAGGGGCACACGCGGGGTCTTTAGCGTCGATTTTCGACCGTGACAAGCCTTACCGGTTCGCGCGTGCCAACAATGCGACAGCCGCAAGGCCCACAAGCGAAATCACCAGCGCTGCGGGGGCGGCCTCGGCGATGTTTTCCAGCGAGGCCTTGGCATGCACGCGGGTCGCCAGCGTGTCCTTGTGAAACAGCATCAGCGTCGCGGGCAGCTCTTTGACCGCATCCACAAAGACCAGCAACAATGCCGACCCGACCGACGCGCGGACCAGCGGCAAATGCACCGCGCGCAAGGTCCCGCCCGCGGTTCGCCCCAGCGATCGCGCGGCCATCGGCAGACTGGGTGAGACCCGGCCAAGGGCCGCATCTGCCGTGCCTTGCGCAATCGCGAAGAACCGGACCACATAGGCCAGCACCAAAACGCCCGCGCTGCCCGTCAGCAGAAGACCGGGGTCATCGCCTGTGATCGCCAGGATGGCGTCGGCCAGCCGGTTATCGACCCAGACCAGCGGTACAAGCACGCCCAGCGCCAATACCGCACCGGGCACCGCATAGCCCAGCGCTGTCACAGGCATCAGCAAGGCAGGCAAACGCTGCCCGGACAAGCGAACGCCATAGACCATAAAGACCCCGCCCAGCACGGTGATGACGGCGGCGGCCCCGCAGACCAGCAAAGTCCAGAAGATGGCCGAGATCAGCCCAGGGGCGGCCCATTCCGCAGCGTCGAAAGCATGGCTCAGGATCACGGTCAGCGGCAGGACAAAGCCCAAAAGCACCGGAAGCACACAAAGCGTCGTCGCCACCCGCGCCCGCCAGCCCCAAAGCTGGGTCGGGTGAACCGGGCGCTGATTGCGGGCCCCCGCGGCAAAACGGATCTTGCGGCGGCTGATCTTTTCCAGCGTCACCAGAATCACAATCAGTGACAGCACCACACAGGCGATCTGCGCCGCGCCGCCCAGATTGCCGCCCTGTCGCCAGACTGAAAAGATACCAGTGGTCAGGGTCTGCACTGCAAAGAAATCGACCGTGCCGAAGTCATTGACCGTTTCCATCAGCACAACCGCGACGCCCGCGACAATCGCCGGTCGCGCCAGCGGCAGGCCCACGCGCCAGAACCGCGCCAGCGGCCCGGCCCCAAGGGCGCGGGCCACTTCATAACCAGCACCCGATTGTTCGCGAAACGCCGCACGGGCCAGGATGTAGACATAGGGGAAAAGTGCCAGACTCATTACAAATGTCGCCGCCCCGCGGGTGCGGATTTGCGGGAACCAATAATCGCGCGCACTGGACCAGCCAAAAACCTCGCGCAGCATGGTCTGCACGGGGCCGGCGTATTCCAGAAAATCCACCAGCGCATATGCGCCGACATAAGACGGGATCGCCAGCGGCGTCAGCAATGCCCATTGCAGCCAACGCCGCCCCGGAAACCGGTACATCACCACCAGCCACGCGGTCACCGTGCCGATCACCGCTGTGGCCAGTCCGACACCGGCCATCAGCACGCCGGTATTTTTCAGATAGCGCGGCAAGGTCGTGGCCCTCAGGTGCGGCCAGATATTTTCGGTTGGGGTCAGCGCGAACCAGATCACCGCAACAACCGGCAGCAGCACCAGTGCCGCAATCACGGCAGCGCCCAGCGACCATGGGTTCGGCCTGCGCCACCGGCGCGGCAATTGTTGAGCGATTTGATCAGGCATGCGATGCCGCCCTAGCCGAAACCGTTTCCTCTGTCCAGATTTGCCGTTAAGGTGATGACAACAAGAACGAAAGTCGCAGGCATGCAGATCGCTTATCACATTGGTGCAAATTGCACGGACGATGACCGTCTGCTCAAGTCGATCCTCAAGAACGGCGATGTCCTGTCAGCCCATGGGGTCAAGGCCCCCGGCCCCGGCAAATACCGCAGCCTGATCCGTGAGACGATCCAGACGCTGGACGGCGCCGCACCTGACCCCGATGCCCGTCAGATCCTGCTGGATGCCATCGTGGATGATGAAAGCACGAACCGGCTGGTGATGAGCAATTCCAACTTCATCTGTATTCCAAACCGCATTTTTGACCACGGCGTCTTTTATGAACAGACGGCGTTCAAGCTGCGCGGCCTGACATCGCTTTTTGGCGACGATGAGCTGGAGTTTTTTCTGGGCCTGCGTGACCCGGCCACGTTCTTGCCAGCGGCGTTTCGGGAATCAAAGGCGGACGTGTTCAGCGACTTTCTGCGCGGCACACCTTTGGGTGATGTGCGCTGGTCCGATGTTGTCCTGCGGATCAGGGAAACCGTGCCAGCAGCAAAGCTGACGGTCTGGTGCAACGAAGATACGCCACTTCTTTGGGGCAATCTGATCCGCCGTATCTGCGGCCTGCCCGATGACACACAAATCACCGGCGGCTTTGATCTGCTTGCCACGATCATGTCACCCGACGGGATGAAGCGGTTTGTGTCCTACATTCGCAAGCACCCGCCCAAGACCGACGCGCAAAAGCGTAAGATCGTCCTCGCCTTTCTGGAAAAATATGCGCTGGAGGACGAAATCGAGGATGTGATCGACGTCCCGGAACTTGACGCGCCCACGGTCGAGGCGCTTTCAGCGGCTTATGATGCAGACGTTGACCGCATTGCAGCGATGCCCGATGTGACCTTTCTGGAACCTTAGCTGCCCCACCCCAAGCCCGCGGTCACATGCCAAGGGCGGCCTTATACATATCCAGAACAGCCTCTTCCTCGGCCAGATCGTTGGCGTCGCGCTTGCGGATTGCGATGACCTTGCGCATCACCTTGGTGTCATAGCCCCGGCCCTTGGCCTCTGCCATCACCTCTTTCTGGGCGTCGGCGATGTCTTTCTTTTCGGCCTCAAGACGCTCGAACCGTTCGATGAACTGGCGCAGCTCCTGACCTGCGACTGAGGTGACGGTATCGCTGCCTGCATTGGTGCTGGTGTCGGTCATGGGGCTCACTCCTGTCTCTGGCCGGGCCTTTCCCTAACTTGGCAGGCAGGGTCTTGCAAGACGCCCAAGGCCGGGTTAGCGACAGCCCCGTAAAACAAAGGAATTGACCGATGGAATGGCTGGTCTGGATCGGTGCGGGTGTTTCGGTTCTGGGGCTCTTGGGGATTGGGCTGAGCGTGGTGCAGGTTGTCCGTGCCCGGCGTGCAGGGCTCGATGACGATGCCCTGCGGGCACGTCTGAACAAGGTGCTGCCCCTGAACCTGGGCGCACTTTTCCTGTCGGTGATCGGGCTGATGATGGTCGTACTGGGCGTGATGCTGGCCTAGTCGTTGGCGCAGAACACCTCGTAAAGACGTTCCAGCACCGGGCGCACGCGCGGATCGCTCAGGCGATACCGGACGCTGCGCCCCTCCTTGTCGCAACTGACAAGCCCCTCTGCCCGCAGACGCAGCAACTGGCCCGACACATAGGACTGGCTTGCCCCCAGCATCGTCACAAGTTCACCCACCGTCCGATCCTGCATCACAAGCGCGCACAAAAGCCGCAGCCGAGACGGGTTCGCCAGGGCCTTGAGCATTTCCGCCGCTTCGTCCGCGGCCACGTCCATCGGGTCTGCTTCGGTCATCTGATCTAGTGTCATGGCGTTCATATAGCACCGGGTGTAAAACATTTCAATATTGCAATGTATTTCGATTTTCCTATATGTTGTCCGAAAGGAGACTTCTCATGACACCTGACGTCACCGCATTCTTTGACACAGCCACCAATACCGTATCCTACGTTGTGCAGGAACCGAACGGAACACAATGCGCCATTATCGACAGCGTGTTGGACTATGATCAGGCGGCAGGCCGGACCGATACCGCCTCCGCCGACCAGATCATCGCGTTTGTGCGGGAAAAAGGCCTGTCAGTGGCATGGATTCTCGAAAGCCATGTGCATGCCGACCACCTTTCTGCAGCCCCCTACCTGCAGGTGGCCCTCGGCGGCAAGATCGGCATCGGTGACCAGATTACCGTTATACAGGAAACCTTTGGCAAAATTTTCAATGAGGGCACGCAGTTTCAACGCGATGGGTCGCAGTTTGACGGTCTCTTCAAGGACGGCGACAGCCTGCATATCGGACAAATGCGCGCTGATGTGATGCACACCCCCGGTCACACACCCGCCTGCCTGACCTATGTGATCGGTGATGCGGCATTTGTGGGCGACACGCTTTTCATGCCCGACTTCGGCACGGCGCGATGCGACTTTCCGGGCGGCTCTGCCGATGACCTCTACAACTCCATCCAGCGCATCCTGTCGCTGCCTGATGAGACACGGATTTTCGTGGGCCACGACTACAAGGCACCGGGCCGGGATGAGTTCGCGTGGGAAACCACCGTGGGCGAGCAAAAGGCCCTGAACGTGCACGTGGGTGCCGGAAAACCGCTCGAGGATTTCGTGGCCATGCGGACAGAGCGGGATGCAAAGTTGGGCATGCCCCGGCTTATCCTGCCCAGCCTGCAAACCAACATGCGAGCGGGCAATCTGCCCGAGCCCGATGACAATGGCACCCGCTACTTCAAAGTGCCAATCAATACGCTTTAAGGACATCGACCATGCAAACTGACTGGATTTGGGGCCTCTTCGGGGGCGGCCTGATCGGCACCGCTGCGGCCATCTTCCTGCTTGTGAACGGGCGGATCATGGGGGCATCGGGCATCATTGGTGGCCTCGTTGACGGCTCTGGCCGTTCCTCGGCGGCCGAACGCATCGCGCTGCTGGCCGGACTTGTGCTGGTCCCTGCTGTGCTTGCGCTGATCATGGGCGGGGCAGAGACCCATCTGACGCCCAACCTTGCTGTTGTTGTTGCAGGCGGGTTGCTGGTGGGTGTCGGCACGCGGATCGCGAATGGCTGCACATCGGGCCACGGTGTCTGCGGGATCAGCCGCCTGTCGCTGCGCGGCATCGTGGCGACCGTCTTCTATATCGGTGCCGGTGGTCTGACGGTGGTCATTTTCAAGCACCTGTTGGGGGTGATCTGATGCGCAACATTTATGCCTTCCTCGTCGGCGGTCTCTTTGGCGCGGGCCTTTTGTTGTCGGGCATGACCGACACCCGCAAGGTGCAGGGCTGGCTTGATCTCTTTGGCGACTGGGACCCGACGCTGGCCTTTGTGATGGGTGGCGCGATCATTCCGATGGCCATTGCTTGGCGCTTTGTGCCGGGTCGCGCGCCTGTGCTGGGTGGGGCCTTCCCGCAGCCGCCCGCGCCCGAGGTGGGGCGCAAACTTGTGCTGGGCTCGGTCCTCTTTGGGGCCGGTTGGGGCCTGTCGGGCCTCTGCCCCGGCCCTGCCGTCGCCTCAATCAGCTTTGGTGGCCTGGGCGGGCTGGTGTTCCTGATCGCAATGCTGGCTGGCATGTTGCTGGCCCCGCCGCTGCGTAACCGGCTGGACGCCGTGCCAGCGCCAAGCTAGGAAACAGCATGGATATTCGCCCGATCACCCCGACCTACGCCGTCTCGCCCCAGATTGACCCCGCCGACATCCCTGCGATCAAGGCTGCGGGCTATGTTGCCATCATCAACAACCGGCCTGACGCCGAAATTCCGCCCAGCCACCAAAGCGCCGCGCTGCGTGCCCTGGCCGAGGCTGAAGGGCTGGTCTTTGTAGACAATCCCGTCACGCATCAGGGCCTGAACATGGAAATGGTGACGGATCAGCGCGACGTGATGGACGATGCCACCGGCCCCGTCCTTGCCTATTGCGCTTCTGGCACGCGCAGCACGATTGTCTGGGCGCTGGGTCAGGCAGAGCGGATGGAGCCGGATGCGATCATCACGGCGGCGGCGGCACAGGGCTATGACATTGGCGGTATGCGCCGCCAGCTAGACGCCCTGCGCTGAACGGTAGGTTCACCAGCAATTGAAACCTTTGCTAGGGCTGTGACGTCGCCAATTGTGGTTGCTGTGCTGGCGCGGGTGGCACACTTCTTTGCGGCGGCAAGTCGCGCAGATCCAGTTTTTCGCCATCCTCAACCCTGACCGCGATCTGACCGGCGACCTGTCCCAACCGGGCCTTGGCCACCAATCGTCCGTCAAGCGCTTCGAGCCTGACCGTCCCCACGGTGCAACCATGCAGTGGCAAAAGCTGCCCGACTTCCAGCTTTGTGGCGACGGCCAAAGGCAGATCAAAACGATGCAGTACCGCGTCCAGACAGGCCGGGGCAGCCAAAACGGTTTGCGGAAAATCCTTTGCCCAATTGCCGCGCATGGGCGCAGGTGCCGGGCGCGGCGCCTCTGCCGCTGCTTGTGGTGGCAAGGCAATCATCATCTCTGCCGCGCGGTCACCGCCCGACAGCGTTACCGCCACACGGATCACCCGATAGAGCTGATCCCGCAGCACAAATCCCGTCGATCTGGGACCCGCCAGGCGCGCCAACAGGGCCACATCTTCTGTCCAGCCATCCAGCGCCGTGCGTGCGGTGGTCTGGGCCAGTTCCTCCAGCAATCCAGTCAGGAATGGCGACACCAACGCCGCATCGGCCCGGGTGATCGGTCGCGCCTCTCCGGGGGTTCCGGCAACGCGGCCGGTTGTCTGCACCTCGACCGCGGCGCTGCACAAGGTCGCGTCACACACCATGACCCCGCGTGTATCGGACCCCTGCCCCAACCCCATGATCAACAGATCATCGTTCAGCGCCGCCAAAAGCGCATCAAGTTCCATCATTTCTTCGCTGATCGTGCTGACGGCAAGCGTCAGCGACACCGAATTCTGCGCCGCGCGGGTGACCGCCAGCGTCACGGCGCGAGAGGCCGTCAGGGGCACATCGGGCACCTTGACGGCTGGCCGATGGGTCATCTGTTGCAATACCGTGCGCGGGGCGTCGTCGTTCATATCACCTGCCTTGTCCATTCTGGACAGCGCGACGTTAACCGCAAATTGGTTTACAGCCGGTGAATACCAGATCAGGAAGCGGCAATCGCACGGGCCTTTGGCAGGCTGACGCGAAACGCGGCACCGCCCTGCCCCGGCACATAGGCAATGCTGCCGCCCAGACGCTCCATGATCTCGCGGCAAATCGCCAATCCCAGCCCCGCGCCGCCTGCGCGCTTTTCGTCGGCAAGTCGCGCAAATTTCTCAAAAATCATATCCTGGTGGCCGGGCAGAATGCCGCTGCCGTTGTCGACAAAATCAACCGTTGTCTGGCCGTCGATATCGCGCACGATGATCTTCAATTCCGGCGTTTCCGCATCGCAGTATTTGGCCGCATTGGCGATCAGATTGATGAAAACCTGCACCAGCCTGTCCAGATCGGTTTCAAGCACGACCGCCTCTCTGGCGGGTTTGCGGCTAATCGCGATCTTGCGGCTGCTGGCCCCGGCCGAATCGACGGCCCGCGTGATCAGATCCGACAGCACGCCGCGCTCTGAATTCAGCGTCACCTGTCCATTTTCCAGCACCGACAGGTCCAGCAGATCATCCAGCAATCGCGTTAACCGCACCGCTTCATCATGGATGATCCCCGCATGACGTGCCTTGTCTGCGGCATCCATATCCATGTCGCGCATGATCTCGGAAAACGACCGGATCGAGGTCATCGGCGTGCGCAACTCGTGGCTGATCTGGCTAAGAAAGGCATCCTTTTGCACCGACAGCGCTGTCAGCTTGTCATTGGCCGCGCGCAGGGCCCTTGCCGTGCGCTCCTGCTCGGCCGATTTCGCCTCAAGCTGGTTGGAATATTCCATGATCTGTGCCGCCTCGTCGGCCACGGCAATCAAATCCTCAACCGACACGCTCGCCCCTTCGGTCAATTGCCCGATCATCGCATGTGCTGTGGCCGCGCCGACCGAACCGGCCAGCTCGCGTTCAAGCCGGGCGATAAAGTCCGGCGTCACATCGGGCAGAAACCCATCCTTGCCCTGTTCCTTGGCATGACGCTGAAAGATCGCCTGCGCCTCACTGCCGCCCAGAATGCGCTGCGCCATGATCAGCAGGTCCTCTGCCCCTGCCCCGCTG
The DNA here is from genome assembly GCA_947493335.1 of uncultured Paracoccaceae bacterium. GTDB lineage: Bacteria > Pseudomonadota > Alphaproteobacteria > Rhodobacterales > Rhodobacteraceae > CANMYO01. The sequence goes on from CANLQO010000001.1 coordinate 1,677,307, forward strand.
CTGGCCCAGGTCTGTGCGCCGGCGGTATCTGCAAAGACATTGACGAATTGCGCGCCCTGCAACCGCTCCAGCGGCGTGGGAAAGCTCAGGACGGAGCCGATAAAGAACGCCGCTGTATTCAGCAGCATCGACCACAGCAGTCCGTGCACCAGCGGATCAAGCCCCGCAACGCCAAACAACGCCTCGGGCCTTAGCCACGACAGGCCCATCGGGCCCATTGCCATTACTTCTGCGCTGACGACCGCACTGCCAAAGCTCGGCAGGAAGAGCGTCCAGGTCCAGACCACAAACCCGGTCAGCAGCCCCATCACCGCGCCCACGCGCGTGGCCCCGCGCCAGAAGATCCCGCCCAGCATCACCGGCAGTACCTGCACCGCACCCGAAAAGGACACCAGCCCGATGGCGGCAAGGGCCGTGCCGCCGCCCGAGAGGCGATAGTATAGATAGCCCAGCGCCAGCACGCCAGCGATCGACAGCCGCCGCGCGGTCACGATCACCCTGCGCACATCGCCCGAAATACTCGCCCCCGTTGTGCGCCCGGTGTTCAGCCACAACGGCACGACGATATGGTTGCTGACCATGGTGGCCAGTGCGATGGTCGCGACAATCACCATGGAGGTCGCCGACGAAAAACCACCAAGGAAAGACAGCATCGCAAGGCCGTCCTGTCCGGTCGCCAATGGCACCGTCAGCACAAAAAGGTCAGGGTTTGCGCCTTCGGGCATGATGTTCAGCCCGACGACCGCAATGGGGATCACGAAAAGGCTCATCATCAACAGATAAAGCGGAAAGGCCCAGCTTGCCGTGCGCAGGTGCGCTTCGTCGGCGTTTTCGACCACAAGCACCTGAAACATCCGCGGCAGACACAAAAAAGCCGCTGCAGAGAGGAAAATCAGACTAGCCCACCGGCCGCCGCTTTGGTCCCAATTTGCAATCGGGGATTGGTCGATCTGTTCCAATACGGCCGCCGCACCGCCGCCGATGCCCCAAACCACAAAGATGCCCACCGCCAAAAGCGCCACCAGCTTGACCACTGCCTCAACCGCGATGGCCATGACGATACCGTGGTGGCGTTCGTTGGCGTCCAGGTTCCGCGTGCCGAACAGCACCGTGAAAATCGCCAGCCCCACGGCCACCCAGACCGCTGCACGGTTCAGGTCAGCCGTCTGCCACCCCTCTCCGCCCGCTTCTGCAAAGACCGCAAAAGACAGGGTCACCGACTGCAATTGCAGGGCGATATAGGGCGTGCCCGCGACCACCGCGATCAATGTGGCAATCATCCCCAACTGGGTGGACTTTCCAAACCGGGAAGAGATCAGGTCAGCGATTGACGTGATGCGTTGCGTCCGCCCGATCCGCACCAGACGCCGCAGGATCAGCCACCAGCCGACCATCACCAGCGTTGGTCCCAGATAGATGGTCACAAACTCCAGCCCTGACCGCGCCGCATATCCAACCGCGCCATAGAACGTCCAGGCCGTGCAGTAGATCGACAGCGACAGCGTGTAGATCAAGGGTGAACGCAGCCAGCCGCTTTGCCCCAACCTAGCGCGGCGTTCGGCGGCAAAGGCCACGATGAACAGGAAAGCAACGTAACCCAGGGCCACAAAGACCAGCAGGTTGAACGACATCATCCGTCTGCGTCCTCGCCCGCGTCGTCCGGGGCATCAGGCACCAGTCGGCGCGACAAAAGGGCGGCAAGCACGATCAGGAAGACCCAGACCCCAAAGACATATTGCACTGCGATCCCGGTGCCGCCTGCGCCGCGCCACAGCAGCGGCAACAGCCACAGGATCACACCCAGCACCGGCAACATCCGCAAGGCATCGCGCAGGCGCCGCTGCCGGTAAGAGGCGCGCGCCAGAAAGACCGCTCTTTCCTTGCCGGGCGTCATGAGCCGATCAACCGGCGCACATGGTCGCGCACTTCGGTGTTGGAAAAGGGCTTGGTCAGGAATAGCGTCGCGCCCAGCCGTTCCGCCATTTCCCGATCCTTGGTCTGCCCGCGTGCGGTCAACATCATCACCGGCAAGTCTGCCGTCTCGGGTGTCGCGCGCACATCGCGCAGGATGTCATAGCCCGACCGCCCGGGCAGCATCACATCCAGAATGATCATATCGGGCAACTGGGTGGCCAATTTGTCCATCGCTGTCGTGCCATCCTCGTGCGTGTGCACGGTGAACCCGTCGCGCGACAGAATGAAACTGATCGCCTCGATGATGTTCGGCTCATCCTCGATCAGCAAAACGCGCTTACCCATGCAACTGCCCCTCTCTGCAACGGCGCAGATGGCTCCCCCCGTCTGCGGCTGCAACTATCACGTTCCGCTGGCGGCCTGTCAAAGGGGATCAGCCGGGGCGGTGCCCAGCGCTGAGGGTTCGCGTCGCGCCGCACAGCCCGTGCGCGGACAAATCCGGCAAGAGACGCCAACCGGAACGGCAGGTCCCTGCCCCGGCGCGCTATCCGCCATCACCAGCATCGTGGCCTGCAAAAGCGGTGGACGGTCGGCCTGCGCGTCTCCGACCGTCTGTGCGATGGCCCAACAGGTCAGACGGGTCTGGGGATGACCGGGGATCGCGACCTCTGAAATGATCGGCCGTCCTGCTTGCCCCAAGGCGGTAAAGACCGGCCAAAGCGGGCACGCCGTGCCGCGCGGAAAGGCGAAATCGGGGATCTGCTTAAGCAACGTGGGAAAGCCACCCGCGTCACACAAAACCAACCCCATCGGTGGGCGACCCGCAGTTGCAGGCAAGGACGCAAGCCGCCGCATCACCTGCGCCAGATCGCCGCCCAAGGCGCTGGCAAGCCCCCAAAGATCATAGCCATGTTTCGCAATCGCGGCCTCAACCTCTGGTATCGGCAGCGCGGCGGCGTCCCTTGCATAGACAGCGGCCCAGGTGTCAAACACCTCTTGGGCGGGCTTGCGCAGGTTTCGTGACAAATCCGTTGCGGGCTGCCCCGCCTCGATCGCGTCCAGATGCCAACCGCAGGCGTCCAGCACCGCCTCAACCTCTTCCAGCGGCGACAACGGCACACCTGCGCCTGCATCAGGCGCATCAAAGTAAGTCACCAGCGCATCGCTTTCTGCCGCCAGCCTGACCGCATCATCGTGGATATTGCGGTGAAAGCGTTGCTGCCATTCAGCGTCGATCTTTTCGTCGCTGGTCAGGATCGACGCCGTGGACCGGATCGCCGTCACCGCTGAGATCACGCCATGCAGGGCCGTCGCCAGATCCGGGTCATAGGTGATCCGGTCCGTCAACATCTGTGCCCGCGTTTCCAGCGCGTTGATCCGGGCAGCCTGTGCTGCGATCAACCCGGCCCAGCCGGGGTAGCGCGCAGCCAGTTCATCCGCCTTTGCCACTTCCGCCAGACCCGGCTCCCATTCGCTGGCGGCGCGCTGCATCGCCTCCAACACGGTGCGCTCTGCCCCGTCGGTCAACAGCCCGGGTTCGGTCTGCAACGCCAAGGAGATGTCGGCCAGCAAGCGCCCCGCGATTCTGCGTTTGTCGTGTTCGATCAGGTTCAGATAAGACGGCGAAATCCCCGCCATCTGCGCCAGATCGGCCTGTCGCAGCCCCAGATCAAGTCTGCGGGCGCGGATCCGAGAGCCGGTACGGGGCGCGTGTGTATTGGCCAATTTGCTTAACCTTTTCATAACCTTTCTGCACCTGCGCGAAAACAGATTTACAGAATACAATGGCATTCTGTTCAGATGTTTACAAAAAAGTCCAGCAATCAGAACGTGATGCTATTCAGATACCCATTTCCGCCCGATGCTGCGACCAGCGCTGTAAAGTGTCTGGCGCAGTGGGAAAAGGAGGTCCCGCTGTGCGTATAAAATCCACAGGGAGGATATCAATGTCCAAATCCAACTTCTCGCGCCGTGGCGTTTTGAAGACCGGGGCCATCGCTGGTGCCGGGCTTGCCTTGCCCACGTATCTGCGCGCTGACGGCCACTCCGGCTTTACCAACGCGCCGCAGGGCGACACCGTGAAAATCGGTTTCAACGTACCTCAAACCGGCCCCTACGCCGAAGAAGGTCTTGATGAACTGCGCGCGCAGGAACTTGCGGTTGAGCACCTCAACGGCATGGGCGACGGCGGCATGCTGAACACGTTCAGCGAAAAGAACCTCGACGGCACCGGCATCCTTGGCAAAAAGGTTGAATTCGTCACCGGTGACACCCAGACCAAGTCTGACGTGGCCCGTGCTTCGGCCCAGTCGATGATCCAGAAAGATGGCTGCATCATGATCAATGGCGGTTCGTCTTCGGGCGTGGCCGTGGCTGTGCAGGGTCTCTGCCAAGAGGCCGGCGTGATCTTCATGGCGGGTCTGACCCACTCCAACGACACCACCGGCAAGGACCGCAAGGCCAACGGTTTCCGTCACTTCTTCAACGGTTACATGTCCGGTGCTGCACTGGGCCCCGTGCTTGAGAACGAATACGGCAACGAGCGTCGCGCCTATCACCTGACCGCCGACTATAACTGGGGCTGGACCCAGCAAGAGTCGATTCAGGCCGCAACCGAGGCAATCGGCTGGCAGACCGCTGAAACCGTGCTGACGCCAGTTGGCGCTGGTGACTTCAGCTCTTACATCGCGCCGGTTCTGAACTCGGGCGCTGATACGCTGATCCTGAACCACTACGGTGGGGACATGGTGAACTCGCTGACCCAGGCCGTGCAGTTCGGTCTGCGCGACAAGCAGGTCAACGGCAAGGACTTCACCATCATCGTTCCGCTTTACTCGGAACTGATGGCTGCGGGTGCAGGCTCTAACATTCAGGGCGTGTTTGGTTCGATGAACTGGAACTGGCAGCTGCAGGACGAAGGCACCAAGGCCTTTGTGAAGTCGTTTGGCGAAAAGTACGGCTTCCCGCCGTCCAATGCCGCGCACACCTGCTATGTCCAGACCCTGCTTTATGCAGACGCCGTGACGCGCGCAGGCACCTTCAACCCATGTGGTGTTGTCGAAGCGCTCGAAGACTTCGACTTCGACGGCATGGGCAACGGTCCGACCACCTACCGTGGCGCCGATCACCAGTGCTTCAAGGACGTGCTGGTCATGAAGGGCAAAGAGAACCCGACCAACCAGTACGACACGCTGGAAATCGTGGAAGTGACCCCACGTGCGCAGGTCGAATATGCAGCCGATCACCCGATGTTCGGCGGTGCCGAGGCATCCTTGGGTGATTGTAACCCCGGCGCATAAGCGTTCCCAAAAACGGGTCGGGGCGGCGATGGCGCTGCCCCACCCTTTCGCCCCGGCCTGACCGGGCGCAAAGAATTCTGCCTTACCACCACAACAGCGGAGCCATCCGATGGATGTCATACTCGTTCAAATTCTCAACGGATTGGATAAAGGGGCCGCTTATGCGCTGATCGCCCTTGGCCTGACACTGATTTTCGGCACGCTGGGTGTGGTCAACTTCGCCCATGGTGCGCTCTTCATGATTGGGGCCTTCTGTGCCGTCACCATGCAGCGCTTTCTGAACCTCAGCCAGACCGTCATTGATGAGACACAAACCGACTTTTTGGGAAACCCGCTGAAAGTCGAAGTGCCCTATGTCCAATCCTGGTTCGGCGAAGCCGCTGGTGCCGCAATACAGGATTGGTCCGTACCTCTTTCGATCCTGCTGGTGATCCCTGTGATGCTCTTTGTGGGCTGGGCGATGGAACGCGGGCTGATCAAGCACTTCTACAAGCGCCCGCACGCTGACCAGATCCTTGTGACCTTTGGTCTGGCGATCGTGATTGGCGAGATTATCAAGGCCTTCTATGGCGCCAACCCGATCCAGACGCCGATGCCGTCAGCCTTTATCGGCACCATTGATTTGGGCACCTGGCTGGGGATGGACCCTGGCGCTGTCGCCTATCCGATGTGGCGCATGGTCTACTTCTTCTTTGCCGCCGCCGTGATTGCCGCTGTCTTCGCCTTCCTGCAATTCACCACCTTCGGGATGGTCGTGCGCGCCGGCATGGCAGACCGCGAGACCGTTGGCATGCTGGGCATCGACATCGACAAACGCTTTACGCTGATGTTCGGCCTTGCGGCCTGTGTCGCGGGTCTTGCCGGAATGATGTACGCCCCGATACTGTCGCCGCACTACAACATCGGCATGGACTTTCTGGTCCTGAGCTTTGTGGTGGTGGTTGTTGGCGGCATGGGCAGCTTGCCCGGCGCTGTCCTCGCGGGGTTTGTCCTCGGCATCCTGCAATCCTTCGCCTCAATGAACGAGGTCAAGGCGATCCTGCCCGGCATCGACCAGATCATCATCTACCTTGTCGCAATCATCATTCTACTTACCCGTCCGCGTGGCCTCATGGGCCGCAAGGGCGTGATGGAGGAGTAAGACCATGCTCGGCCTCAATTCCCGCGATCTCAAACTCTTCCTTTTGGTGGTGGCGATGACCATGCTCGCGCCGATCCTCCTCAACCCCTTCCCCGCCGACAGCGCCCTGGGCGAAAGCTTCAACGCAGGCTACCCTGCCCTGTTGCAGCGCTTCGTGATCTTCGGGTTGCTGGTAATCGGGTTCAACATCCTCTTTGGCCTGACCGGATATCTGTCCTTTGGCCATGCGGCCTTTCTGGGGGTCGGTTCATACGCCGCGGTCTGGATGTTCAAGCTGCTCAGCTACAATGTCATCCCCGCGATCATCCTCTCGGTCATCGTGGCTGGCATCTTCTCGGTCGTGATCGGCTATGTGGCTTTGCGGCGATCCGGCATCTACTTTTCGATCCTCACACTGGCCTTCGCGCAAATGATGTACGCGATTGCCTACTCTGACCTCGTGGGCAAGTTCCTTGGCACCATTGTCACCAACGGCGAAACCGGGCTTCAGGTCTATGCCGATGACCCGCAGATCCTCGCCTCTCCAGGTGATCCGGTGCTGCCGCACCTCTTCGGGCTTGAGATGAACGCGCAAACCGTTTTGGCCGTCGGCGGGTGGGAATTTACCTTCCAGTTCGGCTACTACCTATCGGCGCTGGTGATGCTGGCAGGCTTTTATCTGTCGATCCGCATCTTCCGCTCGCCCTTTGGCATGATGCTGCGGGCGATCAAATCGAACCAGACCCGGATGAGCTACACCGGTCTTGACACCAAACCCTACATGCTCGCCGCCTTTGTGATCTCGGGCTGCTACGCCGGTCTTGCCGGTGGGCTGATGTCTTCGATGGACCCACTGACCGGGGGTGAACGGATGTTCTGGACCGCCTCGGGTGAGATCGTGGTCATGTCGATCCTGGGTGGTGTGGGCACGCTGATCGGCCCGGTACTGGGTGCGGGCCTGATCAAATATCTGGAAAACATCATCTCCAAGATCAACGACGGTATCCTGCATCAGTGGTTCGCCTTCATGCCCGATTGGCTCGACAACCTGCTGGTGACGATCATCCACCCCTTCGTGGGCAAGGGCTGGCACCTGACACTGGGCCTGTTGTTCATGGCCGTGGTGATCTTCCTGCCCGGCGGGTTGATGCAGCTGGGTGAAAAAATCGCGGCCCTCTTTGGCCGCAAGACAAAATCCGATGACGACGCCAAAACCGGCGCCACCGAACCTGCGGAATAAGGAGACAGACGATGGGTATCCTTGAAGTCAAAGGCGTCAACAAACGCTTCGGTGGCCTGCAGGCGCTGGGGGATGTGAACCTCAGCGTGGCCGAAAACACCGTGCATGCGATCATCGGGCCAAACGGGGCCGGCAAATCCACCCTGCTGAACGTGCTGGTGGGCAAGCTGATCCCGGACAGTGGCTCTGTGATGTTCGACGGGCAGTCGGTTCTGGGTCGCAAACCACATGAGATCAACCAGATGGGCATCAGCCGCGTCTTTCAAACCCCTGAAATCTTTGCGGATCTCTCGGTCTTCGAAAACGTCATGATCCCCTGCTTTGCCAAGCGCGATGGCGCGTTTCGGATGCATGCGATTGAAAGCACGCACCATGAAAAGGACATCGCCGAACAGGCCATGGCGATCCTTGAGGACGTCAACATGGCCGACAAGCGGGACATGATCGCCTCTTCGATGTCGCGTGGTGACAAACGGCGGCTCGAAATGGCGATGTGCCTTGTGCAGGACCCGCGCTTGTTGCTGCTGGACGAACCCACCGCTGGTATGGCGCGGGCGGATACTGAAAACACCATTCAGCTTTTGAAGGATATCCGGACCAAGCGCGGCATCACCATGGCGATCATCGAACACGATATGAACGTGGTGTTTTCGCTGGCCGAACGGATCACCGTGCTGGCCCAGGGCACGCCGCTGGTCGAAGATGTGCCCGAGAAGATCAAGGGCCACCCGAAAGTCCGCGAAGCCTATCTTGGCGAAGCACAGGTCTAACCGTGCAATTTATTCCAAATAAATTGCCCCAAATCCTGATTGAGGATTTGCCCACAAACTTTTTGAAAAAGTTTGGCCCCGGAGAAGAGAAATGAACGCACCCTTTGACAAACGCGCCAACAACGCCGCCACCCACCCCGCTTATCTGAGCGTGTGGGAGATTGAGGCCTATTATGGCGAAAGCTACATCGTCCAGAACGTCAGCTTCAACATTCACGAAGGCGAAATTCTCGCACTTCTGGGTCGCAACGGCGCGGGCAAGACCTCAACCCTGCGCACCATTGCGCGGCTGGATGACCCTGCTCTGCGGCACGGCGAAATCTGGCTGGACCACAAGCCGCTGCATGAGATGAGAAGCCACGAAGCAGCGGCCAATGGCATCGCACTGGTGCCAGAGGATCGCCGCATCATCGCCGGTCTCACGGTCGAAGAGAACCTGCAGCTGGCCCAGATCGCCCCACCCAAGGGGTGGTCCCTTGAACGGATATACGAGCTATTTCCGCGTCTTGGTGAACGCAAGAAACAAGAAGGCGTGACGCTGTCGGGCGGCGAACAGCAGATGCTCGCCATTGCCCGTGCGCTGGCGCGCGACATCAAGGTGTTGCTTTTGGATGAACCCTACGAAGGTCTCGCCCCCGTGATCGTCCAGGAAATCGCCAAGACGCTGAATATCATTCGCGATCAAGGCATTACGACCGTCATCGTGGAACAAAACGCCGTTGCCGCCCTGAAACTGGCGGACCGTGCGGTGATCCTCGACACCGGCACCGTCGTCTATGACGGCTCTGCCAAAGAGGTGCTTGAAGACGAGGCGCTGCGCGCGAAATACCTCGCAATCTAGGCCTTTTGGCGGGCGTCCGATGCGTTAACCACAATTTCAGATTTTGGTGGGTGTTTACCTGTTGGTAAGCACCTGCGCCGATATTTGGGGGAACGCACAGCCATAGAAAGGATGCTCAAATGGATGCCGTGCCATCAGTAAATGCGCCAAGCCAGCCGCCGTCAGCAGCCGCGCTGCGCCCTGATCAATCGCGTGTCGTCGAAACGGGCGGTGTGATCGCCGTGCAGGCCAAGGCCACCGCGCCGACGACGCCCAGCAGCCTTGCCCAGCAAGGTGCCGTGACGAAATCCAGCCTGTCAGACCGCGACACCCAACTTGGGCCCGCCGCGACCCGCGCGCCGGAACGCGTGCTCAAGCCATATGGTGTGGCGATGCTGCCCGAAGGTCCAACCGATACAGGGACCGACAGCACCGAAGATGCCCCCACGTCAGAGGTTGACGCTCAGGAAGACGCCTGATCGCAATTTGGAACTGTCTTGTCTTTCCACCCCGCGCCGCTTCAATTATAAGCGGCAGGAATGGTTGCGGTAACGCAGACCTTGGGCAATAGGCAAAGACACAATGGGCAACAAGACTTCTCATGACTCCGACGTCAGCTTCATTCAGGCGTTGGCTGAACTTCTGCGACAAAATGATCTGACGGAACTGCAGGTCAAACGCGACTATGGCGAAAACGACAGCTTGAACGTGCGGGTCAGCCGTCAGACTGCCGTGGCACCCCAACAGGTGACAACCGTCGCTGCCGCCCCCGCCGCCCCTGCCGCGGCCCCTGCCGCACCGGCTGCACCCGCGGCCGCCGCACCCGCCGCTGGTGGTGACGCGGACCCGGCCTCGCATCCCGGCGCTGTGACCTCGCCCATGGTTGGCACGGTCTACATGGCCGCCGAACCCGGTGCCGCCCCCTTCTCGACTGTTGGCAAGACAGTCACCGAAGGCGAAACGCTTTTGATCATCGAAGCAATGAAAACGATGAATCACATCCCCGCCCCCCGCGCCGGTACGATCAAGCGCATTCTGGTCGAAGACGGCGGGCCGGTTGAGTTTGGCGCCCCCCTGATGATCATCGAATAGGGGCGCTGCCAATGTTCGACAAAATCCTGATCGCAAACCGTGGCGAAATCGCTTTGCGTGTCGTGCGTGCCGCCCGTGAAATGGGCATCAAATCCGTGGCAGTGCATTCCACTGCTGACGCCGACGCCATGCACGTCCGCATGGCGGATGAGGCGATTTGCATCGGCCCGCCCTCCTCTGCGCAAAGCTACCTGTCGTTTCCGGCGATCATCTCGGCCTGTGAAATCACCGGCGCGCAGGCAATCCACCCCGGCTATGGCTTTCTTTCGGAAAATGCGGCCTTTGTGCAGGTGGTCGAGGATCATGACCTGACCTTTATCGGCCCCACCGCCGAACACATCCGGATCATGGGTGACAAGATCACCGCCAAGGACACGATGAAAGCGCTCGGCGTCCCTTGTGTGCCCGGCTCGGACGGCGGCGTCGCCTCGCTCGCGGATGCGCAGCGCATTGGCGAAGAAATTGGCTACCCCGTGATCATCAAGGCCACCGCGGGCGGCGGCGGACGCGGCATGAAAGTCGCCGAAACAGCCGCCGACATGGAAAAGGCCTACCTCGGCGCGCGTCAGGAAGGCAAAGCCGCCTTTGGCAATGACGAAGTCTATATCGAAAAGTACCTCACCACGCCGCGCCACATCGAAATTCAGGTCTTTGGCGATGGCAAAGGCAACGCGGTGCATCTGGGCGAACGTGATTGCTCGCTCCAGCGCCGCCACCAGAAGGTGTTTGAAGAGGCCCCCGGCCCCGCCATCACCCCTGAACTGCGCGCCAAAATCGGCAAGGTCTGTGCCGATGCGGTCGCCAAGATCAACTATATCGGCGCGGGCACGATCGAATTTCTCTTCGAGAATGATGAATTCTACTTCATCGAGATGAACACCCGCCTGCAAGTCGAACATCCGGTTACTGAAAACATCTTCAACGTTGATCTGGTGCGCGAGCAAATCCGCGTGGCGTCCGGCCTGCCGATGTCCTTCACCCAGGACGATCTGGTCATCGACGGCCACAGCATCGAGGTCCGGATCAACGCCGAAAAGCTGCCCGACTTCCGTCCCTGTCCGGGCCGGATCACGCAGTATCACGCGCCCGGCGGGCTTGGCGTGCGCATGGATTCAGCACTTTATGACGGCTATTCCATCCCACCCTATTACGACAGCCTGATCGGAAAACTCATCGTCAAGGGCCGCGACCGGCCAGAGGCGCTGGCCCGACTGGCCCGTGCCTTGGGGGAATTGATCGTCGATGGTGTCGATACCACCATTCCGCTTTTCCACGCGCTCTTGCAGGAAGAGGCGGTGCAGACCGGCGATTACAACATCCACTGGCTTGAACACTGGCTCGACCAGAACCTGTAAACGATGCGTGACGACCCGCCCCTTTCGCCTGAACTTTTGCTGCAGGCGTATCAGGTGGGCGTCTTCCCGATGTCGGAAAGCCGCGATGACCCGGACGTCTTCTGGGTCGATCCGCGCCAGCGCGGCATCCTGCCGCTGCCCGGATTTCACATCTCGCGCAGCCTGCGCCGGACCCTGAACCGCGGCCACTTTCAGGTGACGCTGAACGCGGCCTTTGCGGAAGTTCTCACAGGCTGCGCCGCGCGGCCCGAGACCTGGATCAATGAAACGATCTTTGATCTCTACATGGCCCTTCATCACCGCGGGCATGCTCATGCAGCCGAAGTTTGGCAGGATAATCAATTGGTTGGCGGCGTTTATGGCGTCGCAATCGGTGGCGCCTTCTTTGGGGAAAGCATGTTTTCCACAGCACCCGATGCGTCAAAGACCGCGCTCGCGGCGCTGACCCATCGCCTGCACGGGCGTGGCTTTACCCTTTTTGATACGCAGTTCATCACGCCGCATCTGCGCAGCCTTGGTGCGGTCGAAATTCCGCGCGCCAGTTATCATGCGCTCTTGGATATGGCGCTGGATCTCAAAGATGTCAGCATTGGGCCACCTGGCCCGCTACCCTTCCCCTAGACCGCGCAGCGCAACACCCAGACGTCATAGCGCGGATGGTCCATCGCATTAAGTGCGGGGGAAGATGCGATCATCCAGCCATCGAACGCTGGCGTCGTCTCGTTGCGGTAGGTCACTGTCAGCGCCGCATAGGCATCCCCTGTCGGGTTGCGTGCCGGATACCGGCAATCGTTCATGCGGATCAACAAAAGGCCCACCTGCTGCGGCACGCCGTTCTGCAGACTGACATCGGTGGTGACACCGTTCAGCTTGTCCAGCACGCGGATGTCCCCGCCATTGGCAGAGCCTGCATTTTGCGCCGCCACCGGCCCGGCGAGCGCCACGGCACAGATGATTGCCAAAAGCCTGCGCATTATTCCGGGGTCCATGCCTCGTAGTCGCGGCGCGGTGCGGGCGTCGCGCGACGGATTGATCCCTCAGGCGCATAGGCCATCGCGGTACCGGTCAGGTTTTCCTGATGCGGCTTCTCCCATGCCTTGCGGGCCAATGGTTTGTCGGTCGGCGGCTCATCCCAGGTGCGGTGCAGCCATCCGTGCCACTCAGGGTCAACCTTGCTGGCCTCGGCCTCACCGCTGTAAATCACCCAGCGGCGGCTGTCGTCAGCATTGCGGTAAAAGACGTTACCCTGCGCATCTTCGCCCACGCGGCGCCCCTTGCGCCACGTCCACAATTGCGTGCCATAGGTCTGTCCGTCCCACCACGTAAAGACGCGTTTAATGCCAGTCAAAAGGCCCATATCGATCACTCCGGTCGTTGCCGCTTTGATGCCCGATACGGCCTGAAAGGTCCAGAGCAAGAAAAAGCCCGGGCAGCGATCCGACCGGGCAAATTCATCAATCTGTCGTTATGTCTTAGCTCTTGCCGCGGAACTGGCGCATAGCCGCCAGACCGGCAAGTCCAAAGCCAAACAAGACGCCACTGGCTGGCAGCGGCACAGCAGGCGGCACCTCATCATCGAACGTCGGCTGACCGTTGTCATTCTGCAGATTAAGGCTTGTGGAGGTCAGAACCCGGATAAAATCGCCCTGACGATCCTGACTGTTCAAAGTCACGGTCAGGCGGTTCGACACAAAGCTGGCACTGTCACCGGCACCTGTTTCAATCCCGTCCAGAACACCATAACCCGTACCACCGTACCGGTTATTGCCGTTGTTCAGCGCCGTATCGCCGTAGACAAGGCCAAGGATTTCACCGTCGAATTCCAGCCCGGCGGTCTGCGACACGCGCGAAACTGCATTCAGGAAGACCAGATAGACGTTTACCACCGTGCCACTTTCGACCGGGAACCCGACAATCTGGTTCACGACCTGTTTCACCGGCAAGGTGTAATCGGTTTTCTCGATCATGTACTGAATCGTATCGGACCGAAGCGCATCCGCCGTCGGGTCCGTAGAACCGGTCACATCGCTTGCCGAGCCGTTATAAACGGTCACAGACGCCGCTGTTGCGGCGGTCCCTGCGCAAGCGATAATTGCCGCGGCGATGAAATTCTTCATATACAACATCATTCAATCCAGTCGTCCCCACGGCATTCATGCCGAATTTTCCTCAACATGGCAATGAATTGTCGTGAAAATGGCCAATTTGAGACAAGATAACCTTGCGTCAAGCGACAGTCCTGCAACAGGGGGAATATTGTCCACGATTTCCCTCTAATCAGGGCAAACGGGCGGTCACCTCGATCTCGATTTTCATCTCGGGATTCTGCAAATTGGCGGAAATCATCGTTGCAGCCGGTCGCGCCTTGGCGAAGGCGGCCGAGGCGACTGGCCAGCAAGCGGGCCAATCCGCGGCGTCCGGCAGGATGTAATTCACCCGCACAACATGGTCCAGCCCACTGCCCGCCTCTTCCAAAGCGGCGCTGATCGTTGCCATAGCGTTGCGACACTGGTCCGCAACGTCGTCCGGCATCTGCATGGTGGTATAGTCGTAACCCGTTGTTCCTGCGACAAAAACCCAGCCGTCCGCGACGACAGCACGGCTATAACCGATCTGCTCTTCAAAGGGCGATCCGGTGCTGATCTTCTGGACAGTCACGCTCAGGCGCTCGCGGTTTCTTTCTTCTTTTTGTTGTCGTCATGGATCATCAACGGCGACGCGTCAGAGGTCACAGCCTCTTCGTTCACCACGACCTCTGCGACGGTGTCCTGACCCGGCAGGTCAAACATCGTGTCCAGCAGAATATCTTCCATGATCGACCGCAGGCCGCGTGCACCGGTCTTCCGCTCAATCGCGCGCTTGGCGATAGCGGTCAGCGCATCTTCGGTGAAGGTCAGCTTGGTGTTCTCCAACTCGAACAGGCGCTGATACTGCTTGACCAGCGCGTTCTTTGGCGCAGTCAGGATGGTGATCAGTGCGTCCTCATCCAGATCGGTCAGCGTCGCGATCACCGGCAGGCGGCCAACGAACTCCGGGATAAGCCCGTATTTCAACAGGTCTTCTGGTTCCAGATCCAGGAACACCTCGCCCACGCCGCGTTCGTCCACATCCTTGACGTCCGCGCCAAAGCCCATCGCGCTGCCCTTGCCGCGCTGCGCGATGATCTTGTCGAGCCCGGCAAACGCCCCGCCGCAGATGAACAGGATGTTCGTCGTGTCCACCTGCAGGAATTCCTGCTGTGGATGCTTGCGCCCGCCCTGTGGCGGCACGCTGGCCACGGTGCCTTCCATGATTTTCAACAGCGCCTGCTGCACCCCCTCGCCCGACACATCGCGGGTGATCGACGGGTTGTCAGACTTGCGCGTGATCTTGTCGACCTCGTCGATGTAGACGATGCCGCGCTGTGCGCGTTCCACATTGTATTCGCTGGCCTGCAATAGCTTGAGGATGATGTTCTCGACATCCTCACCCACATAACCGGCTTCGGTCAGTGTGGTGGCATCGGCCATCGTGAACGGCACATCAAGGATCCGCGCCAGCGTTTGCGCCAGCAGCGTTTTGCCGCAGCCCGTGGGGCCAATCAGCATGATGTTGGATTTCGCCAGTTCAATGTCGGATTTGTCGGCGTGGTTCAGGCGTTTGTAGTGGTTATGCACCGCCACCGACAGCACCCGCTTGGCATGCATCTGGCCGATCACATAATCATCGAGCACCTGACAAATCTCTGTCGGCGTCGGCACGCCCTCGCCCGCTTTGAGCCCGGCCGATTTGGTTTCTTCGCGAATGATGTCCATGCACAGCTCAACACATTCATCGCAGATGAACACCGTTGGCCCCGCGATCAGCTTGCGCACCTCATGCTGGCTTTTGCCGCAAAAGCTGCAGTAAAGCGTGTTTTTGCTGTCGTTCCCGGATGTCGTCGCCATCATTCGGTCCTTTGGCATGGCCCTGAAAGGACCGTCTAAATTGGTGCGCGCTGGCCTTTGTCCAAAGACTAGGCCAGCGCGGTCATGTCCACAACGCCAAAATGGCGCCTTCAGGTCAACGTGACCTAGTCTTCCAGCTTCTCGCGGTTGGCGACAATCTCATCAATCAGGCCCCAGTCTTTCGCTTCTTCAGGGCTCATGAAGTTGTCGCGCTCCAGCGCGGCTTCGACTTTCTTCAGGGTCTGGCCGGTATGTTGCACGTAAATCTGGTTCAGCCGGTCCTTCAGCTTCTGGGTTTCAGCGGCGTGGATCATGATATCCGTCGCCTGTCCCTGATATCCGCCGGATGGTTGATGAACCATGACGCGAGAGTTCGGCAGCGAAAACCGCATCCCCGGTTCACCCGCGGTCAGCAGCAGCGACCCCATAGAGGCCGCCTGCCCGATCACCAGTGTCGACACCTTGGGGCGGATGTACTGCATGGTGTCGTAAATGCTCAGACCCGATGTCACCACGCCGCCGGGGCTGTTGATGTACATGCTGATCTCTTTCTTGGGGTTCTCGGCCTCAAGATGCAGCAACTGCGCGACAACCAGCTGGCTCATCCCATCGTGCACGGGGCCGTTGAGAAAGATGATCCGCTCTTTCAACAGACGGCTGAAAATGTCGTAGGCGCGTTCGCCGCGTGCGGTCTGTTCGACCACCATCGGCACAAGGTTCATATAGGTTTCAACGGGATCGTGCATCGGGGCTCGCCTCAATTTGGGGGACGTTTTGTTCGTCCATACGCGGAATGTCCTGACAGAGTCTTATTCACACCCGTCAGGGGCTTCAAGGGCAGCACCGTGCGTTGCGTCCACATCTGGTAAACGGTTGACAAATCGGCGGCCTTATTGTCTATGTAAGTCATGACTTACGAAGATGCAATATCCGCTCTGGCTGACCCGACCCGCCGCGCCATCCTAGACCGTTTGCGCGCCGGACCGGCCGCCGTAGGGGCCGTGGCCGAAGGCCTGCCCGTATCGCGCCCCGCGGTCAGCCAGCACCTGCGCGTGCTCTCGGACGCCGGGCTGGTGACGATGACGCCTGCGGGCAATCACCGGCTCTATTCCCTTGCGCCCACTGGCATCGACAGCCTGCGCCACTATCTTGATAGCCTCTGGGATGACGCGCTTGCCGCTTTCCAGCGCGCCACCGAAGAAAAAGCCAAACAGAAAGGCAAAAAGACATGAACCTGCCCGATGTCCTGACCCAAAAGACCGTGGATGTGCCCCTGACCGTGGCCGAGGCTTTTGAACTTTTCACCAAAGGACTGGCGTCATGGTGGCCCAAGGGCGGCCCGCAACTGCGGATGGACCCCAAGAAGGGCGGCAAGATCACGGAACTGGACAAGGACGGTAAGCCCATCACACGCGGGCGGATCATCGCCTTTGACCCTGACGGATACCTCGCGTTTTCGTGGCACCCTGCCGACTATCCAGAGGCCGCGACGATCGTCACTGTGGCCTTCAGCCCAACGGCAGAGGGGTGCCGGGTCGAGCTTGTGCATGGCGCGGACGCGATCCTTGGTCCGCTGGCGGACGCGGTGTCCACCAGCTACCTGCGCGGCTTCGATCTGGTGCTCGGCTCATTCCACACCTGCGCCACCCGCGTCACCATTGCGGCCTGACGTGCGCGCCTTTCAGACGCGCAGCAGGTCCGCCTCGTGCCGCTTAAGGCACTTGCGCGCCGTGTCACCATAGACGCTCACATCGCTGCGCAGATCGGGGAAAAGGTGGAACAATTCCTCGCGCGCGGCATCGTGCACCGCTGACAGGCCGACGCTGCCGGGGTGGAAGCTTTCGGTGGCAGCACCTTCGGCATAGACCACCTCGTGTTCGTCAAACATCATGTGGATATAGGTGACCATCTCACCTTCGTCCTGCGTGACAAGGCGGCCATCAACCAGATGCTTGGCCGCAACCAGCACCTCGGTTTCACCAAACAGCAGTTCAGCCCGGTAGCCCTGGAACAGCATCCGGTGCTGTGGTGACACAATCAGATCCCGCTCCTGCCCTGTCACAACACCCGGACGGATGCGCACAGGCGCAAAGCGGTCAATCGCAGGCACCGTCCGGCGCTGAATCCAGCGAATGGGCTGCAATCCGTGGTCACGCGTGACAACCTTGTCACCCACGCGCAGGTCCGCGATGTCGCGTGCGCCGTGCGGCGTGGCGATATTTGTGCCGGGGGTAAAGCAGATGATGTTCTCGATTTCCGAGTAATTCAGGATCGTGCCGTCATCCAGCGTGATCGAGCCCGAGTAGCTACCCGTGCCATCGTCCACCGCATTGGCCAGCACATCCGGCAGGTTCGCCAGATCACCCAGCCGCAGGGTGTCGCCGCCCGTTTCATTGCCCGAGCCGCCGTCGATGGTGATCACCGTGCCGGGGCCGCCGGGGGTGTCGGTTACGGTAAAGGTGTCGTCGCCTTCTTCGCCAAACGCCTGATCGCCATCCGACACGGTCAGCGTGTCATTGCCTGCGCCTGCCAGCAGAATGTCATTGCCCGCACCGCCCTCAAGCGTGTCATCGCCCGCGCCGGTGGCGGCAAAGTCATCGCCTGCGCCACCAAAGAAGGTGTCGTTGCCGTCTCCGGTGGACACGGTGTCATTGCCAACGTTGCCGGTGACGACATCGTCTCCGGACCCGGTGATGATGCCTTCGATTTCCGAGAACCCGGCGTTTGAAATCCCGCCAGAGATCGTGCCGGTTTCGGCACCGGTAAAGGTCACATCAAGGTCGATCGTCTGGCTAGAGGCGTCGATGACATCGCCGTCAACGACCTCATCGGTTTCGCCACCCACAATCGTGTCGTTGCCGAACGTGCCGTCCATGACAAAGGTGTCATCGCCGCCGCCACCATCCAGCGTGTCTGCACCGGTGCCACCGTCGATGATGTCATTGCCGGCCTGACCATTCAGCGTGTCATTGCCAGAGCCACCAAAAAGCGTGTCGTCCTGTGTCCCGGCCCAGATCTCATCATTGCCGGCACCGCCAAAGAACGTGTCCTCGCCCGCGCCGTCGCCAGTACCCATTTCGTCGTCATAGACGTCATCGCCCGATGAGCCGAGCACGGAGTCATTGCCATCCAGCGTCTGGATATAGGTGTAGCCGTTATCGTTCGTGGCATCGACCACATCGGCCTGATTGGTCAGGATCAGCTGCTCGATTTCCGAGAAGGTGATCACATCACCGGTGACCGTATCGGTCACCGTGCCCGCGCCGGGGCCGGTGAAGACCACGCTGACCGGATTGGTCAGGTTCGACAGGTCCAGCGTGTCGTAGTTGTCGCCGCCCTGACCACCCACAACCGTGTCATCGCCAAATCCGTCATTGGCCACAAAGGTGTCGCGGTCATCCCCGCCGCGCAGGTCATCATTGCCTGCGCCACCGTCGATGGTGTCATTGCCTGCGCCAGCCCAGACGAAATCATTGCCCGCGCCCATCGACATCGTGTCGTTACCGGCACCGGTATAAACACTGTCGTTGCCGACGTTGCCGATGATGGTGTCATCGCCCGATCCGGTGTTGACGGCTTCGAATTCCGAGAAAGTGATCGTATCGGTGCCATCGGTCACGGTACCTGCTTCCGCACCAGTGAACGTAACCGTTACGTCTTCGGTCAGGTTGTCACCCACCAGCCGGTCGCGGTCGCCCGCGTTCTCGCCACCCACAAAGGTGTCGTTGCCGGTGATGGTGCTGAAGTTCACCGTGTCATTGCCGGTGCCCATGTTGGCGGTATCGTTGCCAGCGCCAGCGGAATAGCTGTCATTGCCTGCGCCGGTGTCGATGTTCGCCGTGCCGCCAAAGCTCAGCGCGTTGACGCTGTCATCGCCAGACCCAAGGTTGATGTTCTCGATCTCATCAAAGCTGGTGAAATCCGACCCCGCAAAGACATAGCCCTGCCCGTCGCCGTTCAGCTGAACATTCACATCGCCGGTCATACCGGTGGCGTCGATGGTGTCCCCCGTTGTCTCGGCACCTTCGCCGCCGGTGACACTGTCGGACCCAAAGCCGTCGCCCATGACAATCGTATCATCGCCGTCGCCGGTGGTGATCGTGTCATTGCCGGTGCCACCGTCCACGGTGTCGTTGTCCGCGCCGGTATCAAACGTGTCGTTGCCCGCACCACCCAGCACGGTGTCTGCACCCGCACCGGTGATGACGTTGTCGTTGCCCACGTCACCCAGCACGGTATCGTCACCTGCGCCGGTCTCGACCTGTTCAATCTCGCTGAAGGTCGCAGTACTCGTGCCGTCGCTCAGCGTGCCCGCCTCGTCGCCCGAGAAATCAACCGTGACGGCTGTGGTCAGCGCCGATCCGTCAATGCGGTCGCCTGTGGTCTCGCCACCCTCGCCGCCGACAATGGTGTCATCGCCAAAGCCGTCCTGCTGGACCCAGGTGTCATCCCCGTCGCCCATATCGACACTATTGGCGTTGCTGTCACCATTGACGGTGTCATTGCCAGAGCCAAGGTTGATCTGTTCAATCTGGCTGAAAGTGGCGGTGTTGTCATTGCTTGGGTCGGTGTCATCGTCGTTGGACACCGCAGAGATCGTACCAGCCTCATCGCCGGTGAAATCAACCACCACATCTTCGGTCACGCCGCCGTAGACGGTGCTGCCATCTTCGGCGATGTACTCGTGCTGACCCATTTCGATGGTGTCGCCCGTGGTCTCGGTCGCCTCACCGCCGGTGATCAGGTCAACGCCAAAGCCGTCGCCCTGAAAGAAGACATCATCGCCATCACCGCCGCCAACGTTATCGTTGCCCGTGCCACCGATAATCGTGTCATTGCCGCGGCCGCCAAGGATATCGTCGTTGCCGCTGCCCCCATCCAAAAGGTCATGGCTCAGGTCGTCGCCCTGGTCGATGATAAAGTCGTTGCCGACCCCACCATAGACCGAGGACGGACCAGCCGCCGGATCAGTAAAGAGAAAATCGTCGTCACCACCGCCCATGAGCGTGCCTCCTCCGAGGATTGTGTCGCTGCCCGCGCCACCGGAGAGCGTGTCGTTACCGCCCTCACCGTTAATTGAATCATTGCCGTCGCCACCGAAAACGGTGTCGTCGCCTGTGCCTGCAAAAATGTCGTCGTTGCCGTCACCGGCATAAATCGTGTCGTTGCCCGCACCCGCCTCGATCAGGTCGTCATTGCCGGTGTCGCCGGGCAGGATCGCATCGTCGCCATCCACCACGTCACCGTCAGGGTCGCCAACATAGCCGCCATCAATCAGGTCACCGCCAGCGGTGCCGGAGACGGTGCCGTCACGGTCGGTGACGTTGATGGTTTCGATGTTCGTGAAGTCGAGCGTCGTGCCGTCAGCAAAATAGACGGTACCGTTTTCGGAATTGGCCGGATCGTACTCAATCCGGTTCACACCAGACAGTGTCAGCGTGTCGTTGTCATTGCCGCCCTCGCCGCCGTCGACGATATCGCCTCCGCCACCGATGATCGTATCCGCGTCATCGCCACCATAGATCGTGTCGGCCGAAATGCCGCCGTCGAGCAGGTCATTGCCCGCGCCACCAAAGAGCGTGTCGAATGCAGACCCACCGTAAAGCGTGTCATTGCCAGCCTCACCAAAGAGGCTGTCATTGCTGCGCCCGCCAGAGATCGTGTCATCACCGGTGCCGCCGTATGCGGTATCTGCCGCATCGCCGGTGTCGATGGTGTCGTTGCCGGTGCCACCGTAGACGGTGTCAAAGCCATTGCCCGACGCGATGCTGTCGTTGCCGTCATAGCCATAGACCAGATCATCGTCTGCGCCATGGCCGGGGATGATCACGTCGCCCGCATCAATACGGTCGCCATCGGGGTCGCCGGTATAGCCTGCGTCGATGGTGTCATCGCCGCCGGTGCCTTCGACGGTGCCGTCGGCAATCGGGATGCCGATGGCATTGAGGTAATAGGGGTTGTCTGCGTCAACCGGGCTGATGCCGATCAGCGTGATGCTCTCGCCACCGGGGAAGGTCAGGACAGCATTGCCGGATCCGTCATCCGTGACGGTCACGTCATGGGTGTTGACGGGCTGGCCGCCGGCATCGGTCAGGCCGGTCACGTCCAGAAGGTCGGTCCCGGTAAAGGTGCCGTCGCCATTGGGTGTCGGCGCGTCAAAGTTGGTGACGGTGTCATTGCCGTCGCCATCCGAGAACACCACCAGATCGGGGTCGCCATCGGGGCCGGTGCCGCCCAGATCGATGGTGTCATCGCCTGCGCCGCCTTCGACGGTATCGGCACCGTCACCTGCGTCAATGTTGTCGTTGCCCGTGCCACCAACGATGCTGTCGTTGCCGTCGCCGGTTGACACGGTCGTGCCAGCGGTCGTGGCGCTGGCGTCCACGGTGTCATTGCCGCTGCCGGTGCGGGTTTCTTCAATCTCGGAATAGGTGACGGTTTCACCCCCGCGCGAAGCCGTGCCAGCCTCGTTCGCGGTGTAAGTCACGTCCATGTCCGTGGTGACGCCGGACGCATCCAGCACGTCATAGTCGCTGCCGGTCTCGCCACCTTCGATAATGTCGGCACCGCTGGTGTCGGTGACGATCAGCGTATCCTCATCCGCGCCACCATAAAGCGTGTCCACGCCGGTGTTCGAGCTGAGCGTATCGTTGCCGGCATCACCATGCAGCGCATCGTTGGAGTTTGCGTCGGTTTCGGTTTCGGTCAGGATATCATTGCCGTCGCCACCATAGAGCGTGTCGTCATCGCCAAAGTTCAGCTCTTCACCGCCGTCGATGATGTCGTCGCCCGCGCCGCCATAAAGCACGTCGCCCTGATCGCCACCGTCGATGACATCGTTGCCGGTGCCCATGAAGATCGAGTCCGCGCCGCCGTCACCAAAGACGGTGTTGTCGCCGTCCGAGGCATAGATGCCGTCTTCGCCCGTGCCGCCATAGGCCACGTCATTGCCGCTATCCAGGACAACGGTATCGTTGCCCGCGCCACCATAAAGCGTGTCATCGCCTGCATCGCCGTCGACGTAGTCGTCGCCTTCACCGCCGCGCAGGATGTCATTGCCGTCGTTGCCAAACAGGCTGTCGGTGCCAGCGCCGCCGTCAACGCTGTCGTTGCCGATACCGCCGGTGATGACGTCATCGCCCAACTCGCCCAGAATGGTATCGTCACCTGCGCCGCCGTCGATCGTGTCATCCGGCGATTGCGGGATCGTGTCATAGTGAACATCAGAGACCCACAGCGCTTGCCCGCTGGTGCCGCCGTTCTCATAAATGATCTCGATGTGGTGCACGGGGCCGGGAATGTTGACCAGCACCGAACCCGCTGCGTCGCCTACACTGTCGGACGTGCCGCTTGCCGTGACAGTATTGCCGGAAACAACATCGTTGGTGGGGTCTTCCGCCGTCAGGGTGACGGTGATCAGATTGCCATCGGCATCATAGGCGTTGACCGTGATGATGTCCTGCCAGCCGCTGATATCAACGTCATTCAGACGGAAAGTGACATCCGTGACCTCGTCCGATTGGCCCGATCCTTCGGCGGCGTTGAAATAGATGTCCGTCGTGACGTTGGGGCCTGCGCCACCGGTCAACTGGACCGAGGACGTGGCGGCAAAGGGCTCGCCCGCTTCGGTGTAAAGGGTGGAGCCATTGACCGATACGCCGGTGTTGCTGCCGTCATTGGTGAAGGCAACCGAGACGTCCATGTCGCCGGTGTTCTGGGTGAAGCCGTCGGAAAGATCGGTACCGGCTGCACCTTCGACGCTCCAGTTCAGCGATTCTGACTGCACTGTTGCGGTGTCAATCGTGGTGTCGCTGTCGCCGCGGATCGTATCATTGCCGTCGCCGCCAATGATGCTGTCCTGACCGTCGCCACCGATGATGCTGTCATTGCCGGTGCCGCCATCAAGGATGTCGTTACCGGTGCCACCGTCGATCGTGTCCTGATCGGCGCCGCCATAGACTTCGTCCTGTCCGGTGCCAGCGGTGATGCTGTCGTTGCCATCAAAGCCATAGATCAGATCGTCATCGACCACATCGCCAGTCAGGATCGCATCGCCGCCATCCACATAGTCGCCATCGGGGTCGCCAAAGTAGTTGCCGTCGATCGTGTCGTCACCGGCAGTGCCCTCGACCGTGCCGTCCAGAACAGGGGGGGAATTGGTGGTATCGCGGTAGTCAAGGTCGGTGCCTGCACCATTGGCGTTTGACCCATCGGGTGCCGTGTCGCCGTCGGTGTCGGCCAGCGTGAAGTTGCCCGCGCCATCGACGTCATCATCATTGGCGTCATGGCCCGAGACTGCATCGACCACATCCTTGATGCCGTCGCCATCTGCATCGCCAGAGGCATCAATCGCCGCTTGTGACACACCGTGACCGGCCTCGTCCACGTCCGCGATGCCGTCATTGTCGCTGTCGGTATCGACATAATCTGCGGTGCCGTCGTTGTCGGTATCAACCGGGGTCAGGCCGCCTGTCGCCTCATAGGCGTCATCAAGTCCGTCGCCATCGGTGTCGGTGCCGGTGGGGGCAATATAGCCCGCTGTGGTCTGTGCCTCGACGTTGTCGGTAATGCCGTCGTTGTCGCTGTCCAGATCAAGGTAGTCGGCAATACCATCGCCATCCGTATCACGCGGCCCCAAGCCGTCTATGTCGAACGTGTAGGACGCCGCCGGGTTTTGGCCCAATGCATTCACGGACGGATCAGTTTGGATTGTAACGATCAGACCAGGAACGCCGCCGCCGATATCGACAACGGTGACTGTCTGCACAACAGGCGTTGTGACAGCCTGCAAGGAACCCGCATTCTGGAAACCGGTCTGCAGGTTGCCAGTAATGAACTCGCCATTGTTGAAGTTCAGCGTGAAGGTCTCGGACGCCGAGTTGAGGTCGCCGTCCGCCAGAATATTTGAAATCGAAACGCTGTCGCCGATGCTGAAGCCAAGACCGCTCAGGTCAATGGTGTCTGTCGACGATCCGCCAGAGGTCAAGACATCGACCTGATTGGTTGTCATGGACGCGGAAGATCCAAGACCTTCGTCGACGTTCAGGATGCCGTCGCCGTCAATGTCCACGTCCACATCATCAAACACGCCATCGCCGTCCAGATCGGACGGCCCGGTCGAGACGATGTCAAAGCTGATATCGCTGATCCCTGACCCACCGGTCTGGTTGCCGCCAGAGCCGGGTTCATACACCAGCTCAAGCTCTGAAATCTGGTAACCGGTCAGATTGAAATTCACGTCATTGGCGGTGGTGCCGGTCGCCTCAATCGACACCGACCCATCGGCGTTCACGGTCACACTTTCGTCGACCAGACCGGACAGGGCCGCAACCACATCGGCACTGGGCACAAGCACACCGTTTTCGTCGTAGATGTAGATCGTCCACATATCGTCGTATGTCGACGCGCCATCATCGTTGACATGTTCAAAGTCAAAACTGACATTCTCGACCGGGTCCGAGAAGGCATAGTTCATCGTCGCCGGGCTTGTGATCCCAAACGCACCGAATTCCGATACGTTGTTACCGCCCTGACTGGCGTCAAAGGTGTTGGCCGTGAAGGTGCCAGTCACCGTGGTGCTGTTGCCGCTTTCCGAGATAACCGTGCTGCCGTTCGCCGCTGTCGCGCCGGGGCCGGTCAGCCAGATTGCATTGTCGAGGATGGCCATACCGAGAGCCCTTTACCGTTGAACGGCCCGGTCTTTCGCCGGGCATGAAGACACGCAGAAATGCTGACGGGTGAGTGGTGATTGAAATTGGATCAAGCAAATGGCGCGGTAAGAGACCGTCACAGCACACCCTTCGCTGCTGGCAAAATGCCCAGCAAAATGCGTCAGGTTCATCGCCTGTGACATGGCTGCTCTCTCTCCTTCTGGGGCCCTTCATGCGGCAAAACACGCGCCGCAGGCCTTCTGTCCCAAGCGTTAACTATTCAGAGGAGGTGGCAAGAATGGGTTCAACTCGTGAAAAATTTGAGTTTGTTTGTCAGAAATACGGCAACGGTGCCTCGGTTGGTGACGTGGGGTCACAACGCTGAAAGCAGTCCGGGAATTGCGGTTTTGAACTTGAAAAATCCGGCCGTGGCATGGGGCCATGCGGCGGCATCAAAGGGCCGTATGATCTGCGTCAGCGGCACCTGCGCCAAGGCATCGCGTGTGGGGCCGGTGGGGATGTAGGATGTAACAACATGATCCAGGCGATGCATGGCCATCCATTTCGCGATATCATCGGGCAAGACACGCGGCATATCGCACAGATTTCCCACGAAGTCAGTCACTTGCGGCGCAACGGCCAAATGGCTCCGATGGGATGTCGTCTGGCAAAACGCTGTTGCATCCGGGGTGATGGGCAGCCAGTCGGGCGAAAGATCCTCTTCTGTCACCAAAAGCCCGATGCGCCCGGTTTTGGGGATGGGGTCCGACACCGGACAGGGCCGTGGCGCGGGATGCGGCGGGCCCTCCAACGGAGCAGCAACCGCCGCCAGCCCCTCTGGCACAAACCGCCCGTCGGTGTAGTCAGCAATGTTCGCGGGTCGCGCCAGATAGGTCTTGCCCTTGGTCTGCAAACCACCGACCCAGCGCCACGACAAAGTGTTGGATGCCGGATCGCCATCCAGCAGGTGCCGCAGAAAGAAATCCGCGCCAAGTGCCCATGGCAACTGCAGCGTAAATATCCAGATCGAGGCGAACCACATCCGCGCATGATTGTGCAGATATCCCGTTTTGGTCAGATCACGCGCCCAATGGTCGAAACAGGCAATCCCGGTTTCACCCGCACAGGCGTCCTGCCAACGTTGCCGCAATCCGTCCTGACTTTGCACCGCGTTCCACGCGGCGGTGCGGTCCGTCTTGTACTGATCCCAGACAGCGGGGCGCAGTTCCAACCACCCCTTCCAATAGGTCCGCCAATAGACCTCCTGAATGAATTTCTCGGCGGCCTTGTAGCAATGCGCGGCGCGCACTTTGCGCAGCACCTCTTCCTCGGTGATGACCCGGTGCCGCAGATAGGGCGACAGCGCCGACACATGTCCGGCCCGATCAAAGTTTCGGGTCCGGGCATAGGCGACCCCGGCCTTGGGAAGAAAGGCCTCTAACCGGTCAAGTGCTGCGGCGCGGGTGGGGGGAAAAGCGATCATGGGGCAGAGCTATCGCCGCCGCCCCTTTGGTCAAGCCCAGCGGACCGTTCCTATTCCGCCAAATCGCTCCGCGTAAAGACCGGCACCACCGGCAATCCCGGCACGCCAGCAATGCCCGGCGCACCGGTGCCACGCCAGATGGCACAAATGACCGCAAGCACCTCTGCCCCCTCGGCACTGGCCAGCGCATGGGCATCCGCCACGGCACCCCCCGTCGTGATCACGTCCTCGATGAATGTCACGCGCTTGCCCGCCACATCCTGCCCCTCAATCGCGCGACAGGTGCCATAGGTCTTGGCCTCTTTGCGCACAAAGGCGGCAGGTAACCCGGTCTCAAGCGACAGCGCTGTCACCAGTGGCACGCCGCCCAGTTCCAGCCCCGCGATCACCTCTGTTTCCGGAGGCAAGAGCGGCTGCATCTCCTTGGCCAGCGCCCGCAACAGAACCGGGTCGCCTTCGAACCTGTATTTGTCGAAATACTGGGTCGATGTCTGACCAGAGCGTAGAAGGAATGTCCCCTCCAATCGGGCCGCGCGGGCCATCCGATGGGCAAGGTCATCTTTGGTCATCGTGTCGGGAACGGTCATTGGGCTATCTCCGCAAAGCAAACGGTTCGCGCAATAGGCCAGTTGTCACCCCGTGTCAGCCCCCAAAGGACCGACCTGCCCGCGCCTGCACGCATCTATCATCGGGGCATCTCCGGCGATGATAGTTAACGCCGCTTCAGACCTTGGCCCGCATGGTGTGTGCACGGGTTGTGCATCGGTTGTGTATGCCGAAAAACTGCCGTGCGGTGCTGTCAGACCTGCTTTAGATCACCCGAAAGAAGGCCAGCTGGCGCTCAGGCAAGCCAGGTCTTGTAATCGCTGACAAGCAGATGCGTCGGGTCCACGTCTTCCTCAATATTCGCGAAGCGGCCAATCGGTTCGCGGAAGATATTATCGGTCTCATCATCATTGACGGTGCTGACCTCTCCGATCAGCACATCACCGCCTTCGCCCCAGAACGCATGCCAATCGCCGGGCATCAACGTCACGCTTTCTCCGGGGTTAAGCCGCAGCTTTTCACCCGGACCATAGGGCCGTTTCAACCCATCACACCAAACCGTGCCGCCGGTCGTTTCGCTGAAATTGCCGTCCGCATCTGATCCGAAAAGCTCAATCACCAGCGTCGCGCCGCCCCGGTTAATGATGTCTTCGGCCTTGATGACATGGGTATGCATCGGGGAAAGCTGGTTTTCTTTTGAAATCAACAGCTTCTCGGCATAGCACATGCCGCCGCCACGCTGCAGATCGGCCAGCCGTCCGTTGCGCAGGGTGAACAGGAACAGCCCCATTTCATCATAACGCCCCGCGCCATAGTCGGTAATGTCCCAACCGTTCCGGGCGCTGATGACCTCTGCCGCTTCCTCTTTGCGGGCCTTAAATTCCGCAGGTGTCCAATAGGCCCAGGGCGGCAGCGTAAACCCGTAAGAGCGCATCAGATCATCGGCCTCGGCCATGATGTCGTTGATGGTAGAGCGTTTCATAAGCGGCCTCCTGCAGATATCGGCCCTACATGGACTTCCGAAACTGATTACGGCAAGTCGAAAATGGTGTTTTGTGGCACATTCGTCAGACTTCAAAATGTCATCTGACGCATCACATTAAATGCTTTACATTCAGCGGCTTGTCAGGCGCTGCGCAGCTTCCCCGCCCGCACCCCGGCCCGCCAGTCCCGTGCGGCGGCGCCAAAGGATTCAAACAACGGGCGCGAAACCGGATCATCCGCCGCATTCCACTCCGGATGCCACTGCACGCCAAGTGTATAGCCGGGCGCACCCGCGATATAGATCGCCTCGGGCGTGCCGTCGGGCGCATGCCCGTCGATGATAACCCTTTGACCGGGTTCACGAATGCCCTGCCCGTGCAGTGTGTTGGTCAGCACCTCTTGCGCCCCCATCAAGCGATGGAACGGGCCATCCTTGGTGAACGTCACCGTGTGACGCAGGGCAAATTTCTCTTCGAGCGTGCCATCGGGCGGCATGCGGTGATTGTCCCGCCCCGGCAGGTCGCGGATTTCGAAATCCAGCGTGCCGCCAAAGGCCACGTTAAGTTCTTGAAAACCGCGGCAAATCGCCAGCAGGGGTTGCCCCGCCTCGACCAGCGCGCGCATCAGCGGCAAGGTCAGTTGGTCGCGCTTGCGATCAAAGGCACCGTGCGCTTCTGTCGGGGCTTCACCGTATTCCTCGGGGTGGACGTTCGGCCGACCACCGGTAAACAGAAAACCGTCGCAAGTCGCCATGAGTTCTTGAACAGAGGCCATTTCCGGGTCCGACGGCACAATCAACGGCACAGCGTCAGAGACGTGGCGCACAGCCTCGCAATTCATCGTGCCCGCGGCTTGCGCGGGGTACTGATCATTGATCAGATAGCTGTTTCCGATGATCCCGATGACCGGTCTTTGCATGTCAAACCTCTTTTCTGCCCTCAATCTAGTCATTTGCTCGGCGAAGGGAACCCGGCCCGGCGCACAGCCCCTTTGACAAGGCTGCACAATAAAGGGGATGTCTTTCAGATGGCTTATGATATCGGCGATCCGCAGTTTTTGGCGGCCCCAGACAAAATGCTTGCGCAGATGCGGGCAGAGGGGGCGCTGGTACGGATCAGGGTGCCGATGCTGGGTCAACTGTGGATGACAACAACCGATGCCGCCGCGCGGCAGGTGCTCAAATCGCCAGAGAGTTTTGTGCGGGACAATTCGGCAACCGGCGGTAAGTCCATCGCGCAACAACTGTGGTGGCTGCCGCCGTTCCTCAAAGCGATGACGCTGAACCTGCTGGGCACCGATGGTGCCGAACACGCGCGGTTGCGCGGCACCGTTGATCGGGCCTTTGCGCGGCAATCCATCGCGGGTCTGCGCCCCGGCCTGACGACCATGGCGGATACCTTGCTGGACCAGATTGATCCGCGCCAACCCGTTGATATCATGTCTGCTTATGCCCGCCCGCTGCCCCTGCGCGCAATCTGCGCCTTGCTGGGCATCCCGGATGCAGACCGCGACCGCGTCGTCAAATGGATCGGGCCGGTGTCCACCGCCAGTTCCATGCCAAGCATCCTGCGCGCGATGCCGGGTCTTTGGCGTTTGATGCGGCACTTCCGGCAAGACTTTGCCCGCCTGCGCACCACCCCGCGCCCCGGTCTGATCAGCGAGCTGATCCACGACCCCGATGGCGATCTGACCGAGCAGGAACTGCTCAGCATGGTCACCGTGCTTTTTATTGCGGGCCATGAAACAACCGTGCATCTGATCACCAACAGTCTCAACGCCATTCTGCGCAGCCCCGACCTGCGCAGGCACATGGCGGATCACCCTGACACCCTGCCCCTGACGATTGAAGAGTTCATGCGCCACACCAGCCCCGTGTTGGTGACAAAGCCCCTATTCGTGACCCATGATCTGGCGTTCGAAGGCATCGCCCTGAAAAAGGGAGAGATGGTGATGGCGGGTCTTCTGGCCGCAAACCACGACCCCGACCGCCATGAAACACCCACGCAGTTGATCCCGGATCGACGCCCCAACGCGCATCTGGGTTTTGGTCATGGGCCGCACATCTGTCTGGGTATGCAACTGGCGCGGGCCGAGGCCGAAATTGCCCTCACCCGGTTCTTCACCCGCTTTCCGCACGCGCAACTGGCCGACCCGCACGCTGCGCCCAAGCCCTTGGGCAAAACCGGGATGAATGCGCTGGCGCGGCTGGATGTGGTGCTGACCCCTTAGACCTCTGCGGTATAGCCCACAGCTTCGATCCCTGCCGCTGCGGCGATCGCGTCGTTGTCAGAGGTGTCGCCGGTCAGGCCCACTGCCCCGATGATCGCGCCCTTTTTATCGCGCACCAGAACGCCGCCCGGCACCGGGATGACCTTTCCGCCGTAGGCCCCGTTGACCGCCGTCATGAAATAGGCCTGCGCCTCGGCCCGTGCCATTTGCGCGGTCCCCGCCATGCCCAGCATGATCGCGCCATAGGCCTTGCCCTCTGCGATCGCAAAACGCCCTGGGGCCGCCCCGTCTTCGCGTTCAAATGCCTTCACATGGCCGCCCGTGTCCAACACGATGACGGACAACGGCTTTAGCCCCATTTCTTGCCCTTTGGCCAATGCCTTGCGGATGATCGTCCGCGCCTTTGTCATTGAAATCTCGGCCATTTATTGCCCCATCGCTTTGTATTCCAGCCGCCGCTGATGCAACACCGGCTCTGTGTAACCACTGGGTTGCTCGCGCCCCTTGAACACCAGATCGCAGGCCGCCTGAAAGGCGATCCCGTCGAAACCGGGCGCCATCGGCACATAGGCGGCATCGCCCGCGTTCTGGCGGTCAACCACCGCGGCCATCTTGCGCATGGCGTCCATCACCAGGGCTTGGCTGACCACGTCGTGATGCATCCAGTTGGCCAAGGCCTGCGCCGAAATCCGGCAAGTTGCGCGGTCTTCCATCAGACCCACGTCATTGATGTCCGGCACCTTGGAACAGCCCACCCCCTGATCAATCCAACGGACCACATAGCCCAAGATGCCTTGGGCGTTGTTTTCAACCTCTTTTTGTTTCTGTGCGTCGGTCCAGCGCTGAAAAGTCGCCAGCGGAATATCAAGGATCGAAGAGACATAGGCCCGCCGCCCGCCAGCCTTCAGCTTGTCCTGCACCGCCATCACATCGACTTGGTGGTAATGCAGCGCGTGCAGCGTCGCCGCCGTCGGACTTGGCACCCATGCGCAATTGGCACCGGATTTCGGATGTCCGATCTTCTGTTCGATCATCGCGGCCATCATGTCGGGCATCGCCCACATGCCCTTGCCGATTTGCGCGCGCCCGCTGAATCCGCATTCCAGCCCAATATCAACGTTTTGGTCCTCATAGGCACCAATCCATTGTTTACGCTTGATAAAGTCCTTGCGGCTGAACGGCCCCGCCTCCATCGAGGTGTGGATTTCATCGCCCGTGCGATCCAGAAAGCCGGTGTTGATAAAGGCCACACGGTTCATTGCGGCGCGGATACATTCCTTGAGATTCACGGTCGTGCGCCGTTCCTCGTCCATGATCCCGATCTTGACGGTGTGGCGCGGCAGGCCCAGCACATCCTCAACCCGGTCAAAGATGCGGTTGGTGAACGCGACCTCATCCGGTCCGTGCATCTTGGGCTTCACCACATAGACCGACCCATGGGCAGAGTTTCCGCCGTCACGCGCCAGATCGTGCATCGCGATCAGCGTTGTCAGCATCGCATCCATCAGCCCCTCGTAGGCCTCTGACCCGTCGCGGGTCAGGATCGCGGGCGTGGTCATCAGGTGACCCACGTTACGCACCCACAAAAGTGCGCGGCCCTTGATGGTCAGATCGGATCCATCGGGCGCGGTATAGCTGAGGTCATCGTTAAGCTTGCGGGTCATCGTCTGCCCGCCCTTCTGGAACGACGCCTCCAGATTGCCCTGCATCAGGCCAAGCCAGTTGGAATAGGCCAGCACCTTGTCTTCGGCATCCACGCAAGCAACAGAATCCTCACAATCCATGATCGCAGTAACCGCCGATTCCAGCCGGACATCGGCCAACAAGGCCTGATCCCGACCGCCGATGGGATGGGCACGATCAAAGACAAGCTCGACATGCAAGCCGTTGTTTTTCAACAGGATCGCATCCGGGGCTTTGGCCCGCCCGCGATAGCCCACGAATTTCGCAGGCTCGGCCAGTGGCATGTCGTCGATCAGCAACTGACCCTTGTCGACAAAATAGCGTCGCACATCCGCATGGCTGCCCCCTGCAATCGGAAAGGCCTGATCCAGAAACACCCGCGTGCGGGCCACGACACGGCTGCCGTGACCACGATCATAGCCACCTTTGGGCGGCAGAACGCCCATGGCGTCCGTGCCATAAAAGGCGTCATAAAGACTGCCCCAACGGGCGTTCGCGGCGTTCAGCGCAAAGCGTGCATTGGTGATCGGCACCACCAATTGCGGCCCGGGGATTGTCGCAATCTCGGGGTCGACGTTTTGGGTCTCAATCTCAAAGCCATCGCCTTCGGGCTGCAGATAGCCGATTTCGCGCAGAAAGCCCTCGTAAGCATCGCGGTCAAAAACCTCGCCGCGCTTCTCCATGTGCCAACTGTCGATCTGGCTTTGCAGGGCCTCACGTGTTTGCAAAAGCGTGGCGTTTTCCGGCCCCATGTCTTCAAGCATGGCTGCAAAACCGGTCCAGAACGCCTCTGGCGTGACACCGGTGCCCGGCAGGGCCTGGCCTTCGATGAATTCCGCAAGCTCCGTGGCCACCTGCAGGCCGTTTCGATCTGTCCGCTGGGTCATATGCGTCTCCGTCCCCTTCGTGTACGGCGGCATACCGCCTTTTTGCCAGAGCTAGCCCAACACCGCGGGCTTGTCCACAAACTGGTAAGGATTTCTAACCAGTTTTCCGTGCGGCACGGCACCGATCCGAGCAATAGCGCACCTCGTCCCAGACCCGCGCCCACTTTTTGCGCCAGGTAAAGGGCCGCCCGCAGGTCGCACACAGCTTGGTCGGCAGCTCTGCTTTCTTAACCATTTTTGCCATGGCCCGCGCTTGCGACCCCCTGTTGCAGTGCTAGTCTGTGGGCACCCTGCCCTGAAAGGTCCCCGGATGAAAGACGCCGCCCCCCAGCCGATTTATCTCTCGGATTATGCGCCGCCCGCCTACCTGATTGATGACGTCCACCTGACGTTTCACCTGCATCCGACCGCCACCCGCGTCGTGTCGCGGATCAGCTTTCGGCCCAATCCTGCCGCGTCGGACCGGGCATTTGCGCTTCATGGGCAAGCGCTCAAACTGATCACTGCGACGATTGACGGTGCGCCGGTCACACCAACCTTTACGGAAGACGGGTTGATGTGTGATGTGCCTGATCGCCCGTTCCTGTGGGAGGCCGAGGTTGAGATCAATCCAAAGGCCAATACCGCACTTGAGGGGCTCTATGTTTCCAACGGGATGTATTGCACCCAGTGCGAGGCCGAAGGGTTTCGCAAGATCACCTATTACCCCGACCGCCCCGATGTGATGGCAGTGTTCACGGTCAAGATCCTCAGCGATTTGCCGGTGCTCTTGTCCAACGGCAATCCCGTGGCAGCCGGCGAATGGCATGACCCCTGGCCCAAACCGGCCTACCTTTTCGCCCTTGTGGCGGGTGATCTCGTGGCGCAGTCCGATCAGTTCACCACGTCTGAGGGGCGCAACGTCCAGTTGAACATCTACGTCCGTGATGGCGACCTGCACAAATGCGGCTTTGCGATGGAGGCGTTGAAGGCGTCGATGCGGTGGGACGAAACGGTCTATGGCCGCGCCTATGACTTGGACATTTTCAACATTGTTGCCGTCGATGACTTCAATATGGGCGCGATGGAGAACAAGGGCTTAAACATTTTCAACTCGCGCTGTGTTCTCGCCTCTCCTGATACCGCGACAGACGCCAGCTATGCCGGGATCGAAGGCATTATTGCACATGAATATTTTCACAACTGGACCGGGAACCGCATCACCTGTCGCGACTGGTTTCAACTTTGCCTGAAAGAGGGGCTGACCGTCTTTCGGGACCAGCAATTCACCGCTGACATGCGCAGTGCCGCCGTCAAACGGATCGACGATGCCAACCAGCTACGCGAGTACCAGTTTCAAGAGGATTCAGGACCGCTGTCGCACCCGGTCCGCCCGGCAAGCTTTGTTACCATCAACAACTTCTACACCGATACCGTCTATGAAAAAGGTGCCGAGGTCATCGGCATGCTCAAAACCCTGATTGGCGACGCCGCCTATTACCAAGGCTGCACGCTCTACTTTGATCGCCATGACGGACAGGCCTGCACGATCGAGGATTGGCTACGGTGTTTTGAAGATGTGACCGGCCGCGATCTGACGCAATTTGCCCTCTGGTACAGCCAATCCGGCACGCCGCATCTGCACGTGACCGACAGTTTTGCCGATGGCACCTATACGTTGACATTCACACAATCCTCGCCCCCGACGCCCAACCAACCTGTCAAACATCCGCAAGTCATCCCCGTCGCTTACGGGCTGTTGGCCGCTGATGGGGCAGAAGTGCGAGCAACAGAAATAATTGAACTCAAAGAGAAAAGTAAGACCGTCACCGTCAGCGGCCTGTCGGAAAAACCGATCCCATCGGTCAATCGCAACTTTGCGGCCCCGGTGCGTGTCATTCAGGATCAAAGCACTGCTGACCTGACGTTGCTGCTGGCCCATGACACCGATCCGTTCAATCGCTGGGACGCGGGCCGCACGCTGACGATGAAAACGCTCATCGCGATGGCGGTCGGGGATACGGCACCTGAAACCGCATATCTTGATGGTTTGCTGGCGGTGCTGCGGGATGAAGACGCCGACCCGGCCTTCCGGTCGCGTGTCTTGGCGCGCCCGACCGAAGACGCCATTGCCAACGCGCTGTTTGACGCGGGCCATACACCTGACCCTGACGCGATCCACACTGCGCGCGAAATCCTGACGCTGCATATCGCGCAGCATTGCGCCGACAGTCTGCCGCGCGTCTTTGCGGCCCATCAGGTCGATGGCCCCTATGCGCCGGATGCCAAAAGTGCAGGCCACCGCGCGCTTGCCAATGCGGCCCTTAGCCTGCTGACCAAGCTTGACGGTGGCCGCGCCGCAACCGCACAGTTTGAGGCCGCCGACAACATGACCCAGCAAATCGCTGCTTTTGCTGCGCTCTTGTCCATTGGCAAAGGGTCTGATGCGGTGCAAGCCTTTGAAACGCAGTGGAAACATGACCGTCTTGTCATGGATCGCTGGTTCGCGATGCAGATTGCCCTCGCTGAACCTGATCAGGCCGTCACCACCGCCGACCGCCTAACCCAGCGGCCCGATTTCGACATGAAAAACCCCAACCGGTTCAGCGCGGTTTTTGGCGCGTTGCTCGACAATCCCGCCGGTTTCCACCAGCGCGACGGCACAGGTTACACCTTTTTCACCGACTGGCTGATCCGGCTTGATCCGATCAATCCGCAAACCACCGCCCGGCTGTTGACGAATATGGAAGTTTGGACCCGCTATGATGCTGACCGGCAGGCCCTGATGCGGGCCGCCCTGACCAGAATTCGCCAAACGCCCGATCTCTCGCGGGATTCGGCGGAAATTGTCACCCGGATGCTCGAAATCTGACACAAAGTGGTGGTCAGTTGCGGCAACGTTAAGACACAGGACAAATTCGATGCCCTTTATCCTTGGTATCCTTGGGATTCTCGCCGCAGCATATTTCTGGTCGCTGCGGGCCCGCGACGCCGCCAATATGGCGGGCGATCTGGTGGACATGGCCAGCGATGTGAAGGCCGCCGCGCGACGGTTCGGCTTTACCCGCAAAACCAACATTCACCCCGTCGAAAGCATTGAAGACCCTAATATCGCCGCCGCCGGGATCGCAGAGGCGTTTCTGGCGCTTGATGACATGCCCACACGCGACCAGCAAAGTGCGATGCGCGTGCAATTGCGCCGGGTGCTGCAGGTTGACGATGCCACGGCCGAGGAACTGATGGTGCTGGGTCACTGGATGGTCAACGAATGCGGCGGCGCGCAGCCTGCTTTGGCGCGGCTGTCGCGCAAGCTTTATCGGCTCGAAGGCCCCTCTGCCCTGACCCCGCTGATGGACATCATCACCGGCAGCCTGCCTGCAGATCACGCAGACCTGTCCATCCGCCAGACCGAAGCAATCGCAGAGCTCAAGACCGCATTCCGTCTGCGGTGATCCGCCGAAGCACCCCTTGAAATTTCGCAAAACGCCGCCGATGTGATAGTCTGTAAGGACTGTCATGGAACCGTGACACTGTCATGGTCAATGTGCGATTATGAAAGACCGTATTGATCCGCTGATTGAAGAACGCGCCCCGTGGATGTACCGCCGATTTCCCGGCGTGCGCCAAATCCGGGGGCTGATGCATCTGTCTTTGGCTTATGACAAAACGCTCGCCATTGCCCGTGGGTTTGAACACGCCCCGTCGGCCCAGATCATGGCGCAGATGGGCGGGCTTCTGGCCAAGGACGTTGTGGCCACCGGGTTGGGCCATATCCCGCGCCACGGGGCCGCGATCATCGTGGCGAACCACCCGACCGGCATTGCCGACGGCGTGATCCTGCACCATCTTCTCGCCGCGATGCGGCCCGATGCCTATTACTTTGCCAATTCCGACATTCTGCGCGTGCTGCCGCAGATGTCTGACATGATTTGCCCGGTCGAATGGCGCGAAGACAAACGCAGCCATGCCAAGACCCGCGACACCATGGCCTATGTGCGCGAGGCCACTCAAGAGGGGCGCCTTGGCGTTATCTTCCCCTCTGGTCGCCTGGCCAAGCGGCGCGGCTTGCGGCTGGAAGAGCGGCCCTGGATGGCCTCTGCGGCGATGCTGGCGCGCAAGTTCGATCTGCCGGTGATCCCGGTGCATATCGCGGCACGGAACTCGGCCCTGTTTTATCTGTTTGACCTGCTGCACCCGACGCTGCGGGATGTGACCCTGTTCCACGAGACCTTGAACAAGGCGCGGCAACCCTTCCGCATCAACGTCGGAGAGCCGATCGCTGCCGCAGCCCTGCCAAAAAATTCCGAAGATGGGATCGCCATGCTGCGGCGCGCGACGCTGGCGCTGGCCGGGGCGGATGCGCCCAACGTCAGCCTGATCCGGGCGACGCGGCGTCCATTGTTGAAACTGTAGCATCCAGCACAGGGCGCGCCTGCGGGCGCATTTCCACCTGCACCACGTCGGCGGGCCGTGCCTGTGGACGCACCACAACGGGCACCTGACAATAGGCCTGCTGACGCGTCCAATCGGCCATATTGGCGATCTTGCTGCGGCTGGTCATCGGTCCCCAATCCGCCGCCACCCCGCGCCAGCGCCCGTCATGCAGCGCCACCGCGCGGTCGCGTGCCACCGTGACGGCCATGATCCGCGCCGCACAAGACAGGTTCTCTGTCGGGTTCTTCAGCGCCTCACCGGTTCGCGCCCGGCAACCGTAACGCCGCGCGGTGTCGGGATAGATCTGCAACAGCCCAAACCAGCGATTGCCGCCGCCTACCGCCGTGGGATTATAGGTGCTTTCGTATTTTGCCAGCGCTGACATCATGCCGACCCAGAAGGCGCGGCGCATGGTCGGCGAATTGGTCGCATAGGACGGGCACCAGCGGTCAATGTCGCGGGGGATGACCGAATCAAGCGCCTCTGCATGGCCCGCAATTGCCGACATCGCGGCCCGGGTCCAGACATCGCTGCCGCGTTTGTGCTCCCAACGGGTGTTGGGCAAAAACGCCGCCCGCGCCACGGGCCGCAGCGTCGGCGCAGTCAGATTGACGCCAACAGGATACCGGATCATGTGGGCAGGACGCGGCACAACACGAAATGCAGCCAAGGCGGCCTCTGCCGCTTCAACCTTCAGCGCAATCGCGTCAGTGCGGGAAAGCGGGCGGATCACTGGCTCTGCCGCAACAGCGGTGGCCAGGATCACGCCTGCCATCCCCCCCAGGATGGTCCGCAGCAAATCCATTTCGCGCAATTTGCCCGCGCAACACAATCCTAATCAAGGAAAACTTTTGCGCAATCCCGGCACCGGCCAGCCCTTGCCGGTCCAATCGGCCTTGAAGGTGGCTCTGGCGCGGCCTAAAACCCCTGCGACACCTGCCAAAGGGAAGATGATGCTTGATCTGACATACGACGCCCCTGCCCCCAAAGTGATTGCCGGCGCGACCTCTGACTGGGAGCTTGTGATCGGGCTTGAAGTCCACGCACAGGTCGCCACCGCGGCCAAGCTCTTTTCCGGGGCTTCCACGCTTTTTGGCGCAGAGCCCAACAGCAATGTGGCCTTTGTGGATGCAGGCATGCCCGGCATGTTGCCCGTCATCAACGAGGGCTGCGTCAGCCAGGCCGTCAAAACCGGGCTTGGGCTGAAGGCGCAGATCAACCTGACCTCGGCTTTTGACCGCAAGAACTATTTCTACCCCGATCTGCCGCAGGGCTATCAGATCAGCCAGCTTTACCATCCCATCGTTGGCGAAGGCGAAGTTCTGGTCGAACTGGGCGATGGCACGGCCCGCACCGTGCGGATCGAGCGTATCCACCTTGAACAGGACGCGGGCAAATCGATCCACGACATGGACCCCACGATGTCATTCGTGGACCTCAACCGCACCGGAGTGGCTCTGATGGAAATCGTCAGCCGCCCCGACATCCGAGGCCCTGAAGAGGCCGCCGCTTACGTCGCCAAACTGCGCCAGATCATGCGCTATTTGGGCACCTGCGACGGCAACATGCAAAACGGCAACCTGCGCGCGGACGTGAACGTCTCGGTCTGCAAACCGGGCGACTACGAACGCTATCAGGAAACGCAGGACTTCAGCCACCTCGGCACCCGCTGCGAGATCAAGAACATGAACTCCATGCGGTTCATCCAGATGGCGATTGAGGTCGAGGCGCGCCGCCAGATCGCACTGATCGAAGACGGCAAAGAGGTGGTGCAGGAAACCCGCCTTTATGATCCCGACAAGAACGAAACCCGCTCCATGCGGTCTAAGGAAGAGGCGCACGATTACCGCTACTTCCCCGATCCCGATTTGCTGCCGCTGGAGATTGAGCAGGCCTGGGTCGACGACATCGCCGCCAGCCTGCCAGAGCTTCCCGACGCCAAAAAGGCACGGTTTATCAGCGACTTCGGCCTTAGCGACTATGACGCCTCCGTCTTGACGGCAGACGTGTCCAACGCGGCCTATTTTGAAGAAGTGGCCGACGGCCGCGACGGCAAACTGGCCGCCAACTGGGTCATCAATGAACTCTTCGGTCGTTTGAAAAAGGATGACAAGGACGTCTCTGACAGCCCGATTTCGGCTGCCCGTCTGGGTCAGATCGTCGGCCTGATCAAATCCGACAAGATCAGCGGCAAGATCGCCAAGGACGTGTTCGAGATCGCCTATACGCAAGATCGCGACCCCGAAGAGATCGTGAAAACCGAAGGCATGGAACAGGTCACCGACACCGGCGCGATTGAGGCGGCAGTGGATCAGATCATCGCCGACAACCCCGCGCAGGTCGAAAAGGCCAAGGTGAACCCCAAACTTGCGGGCTGGTTCGTGGGTCAGGTGATGAAGGCCACAGGCGGCAAGGCCAACCCTGCGGCAGTCAACAAACTGGTCGCCGCCAAACTGGGGCTGTAGCAGGCGGGTCTGCGAGATTTGTGTAGCGCTTTGGCTCAATGACCGGTTTGAGCCCAAACAGACGCCAGCGACGTGAGCAAGAACACACGCTCAGCACTATCTCAGTCGATCTTCAAGGCCATGTAGATCACGTGCGGGGATACATCTTGTGAGTGCTCTGCTTCGGGGTAAAAATCAACTTCTCGGAACCCTTCCGCACGGTACAATGCGTGAGCGGAGGACATGAAAGCAGTGCTATCTAAAAAGACTTGGGAATGATTTGCATTGCGCGCTTCGTCTATCAACCGCCGAACCACTTTGCGCCCGAGACCTTCGCCCCGCACTGCGGGCCGGACATATAGCCGCTTTATCTCTACCGCGTCAGCTCTAATCTTTCGATAGAAACCAATGGCATTGGCAACTCCACTAGTGTCGCGCGCCAGAACCGTCCGCCCGTTTGGCGGTAAAACTTCGGTCAGACCTAGCATTGCGTTCGAAAGAGCCACATCGACATCAACGTTGAGATTATTCTGAGCATTGAAGAGCGGCACGACCCACGAAAGATATTCCCTCAGCAAGGTCTTGACTTCAGAAGTGTTTGATATGGCATTTGGCGTCTCGAGGAAATGGGGCATCGCATCGTCACTCCTACATGAAGTCCTGACAAAGTATCACGTCTGGCTCGAAACAAAAGTCAGAGTGCTGGCGAGTATATTGAAAGGCAGCTTTGTCCCGCTAACCCGTCCGTGATCCAAAACGCTCCATCACCCGACGAATCCGGGATCACCTCAAGTCTCACCCCACATTTCGCGGCGCACAGACAGCCGCCCACCACCCCTAGCGGGGACCAAAAACGCCTGTAAAACCTTGGCCTTAGAACCCGATCTTGCTATACCCGATCCCGCAGTGTGGAAGGTATCATCATGGCGCAGTTTGAATACAAGGTCGTTCCGGCCCCAACCAAAGGCCTCAAGGCCAAGGGTGTGAAATCCAATCAGGACCGTTTTGCCAATGCGCTTGAGACGGTGATGAACGAACTGGCCGCCGACAATTGGGAATACCTGCGCACCGACAGCCTGCCCGCGGAAGAACGCGAAGGGCTGATGGGCAAAACCACGGTTTTCCAGAACATGCTGGTGTTTCGCCGCACCGTCGCGGTTGAGGTTGCGGCAGAGGATACCCCTACCGCAGAAGAGCGCGTGACAGAAGCCTTGGAGGCACCAGAGCCACCCAAGCAAATCACGCAGCAACCGGCAGAGGTGCCACGCCCTGACCCGGCCGTGGCTGCCGAATAACTACTTGATCTCAATCGCCAATGCGTGAATGCGCCCGATGATATCGGGCCCCAGCGCGCTGTGCACGGCCCGGTGCCGCGCCAGACGCGACAGATCGTCCAGCCCGTCCGCCTTGATCACCACGCGCCAGTGGCTCTCACCGGAGCCGTCATCACCCGCGTGGCCGCTGTGCAGATGGCTTTCATTGATCACCTCCAGCGCCTGCGGTGCTAATCCAGTTTGCAAGGCCTCGTAAATCTCTGCCTCAAGTCCCATATTTTTGCTCTCCCCCCTTCAATCTCTCGTCACAGCGTCTAAACTCTGTCGTCCGAGTCGGAAAGGTTTGCAGCTCCCATGCAGAAAAAAGACCCCTTTGGTTTTGATATGTCCGTATCTTCGTCCAAGAAGAAGAATCCGCGTGGTCGGCGTGGGATGTCCGGCGCGTCCGAGACATCGACCCGCATTTGCGACCACGACGGATGCGAAGAGGCAGGCAAGTACCGCGCGCCCAAGTCACCCGACGTGCTGGATGACTTCTTTTGGTTCTGTCAGGCGCATGTGCGCGAATATAACCTCAAGTGGAACTTCTTCGACGGCACGACTGAGGCCGAGATGAACGCGCAGCTGACCGAAGACCGCGTTTGGGAACGCCCGACCAAGCCTTTCAAACGTACGGTCGAAGAACGGGCATGGGCCCGGCTTGGCATCGAGGACCCGCATCAGGTGCTGGGCGCCAATGCCACGCGCAACCCCGGCCGCAATCAGGGTGCGGGTCGCAAACTGCCCCCGACCGAACGCCGCGCGATCGAAATTCTGGAGGCCAAGGATACCTGGACCAAACAGGAAATCCGCAAGGCCTATAAGGGCCTGATCAAGGTGCTTCACCCTGACATGAATGGCGGCGACCGCAGTCAGGAAGACCAGTTGAATGAGGTCGTCTGGGCCTGGGATCAGATCAAGGTCAGCCGCAGCTTTCCCGATAAGTGATCAGGTCGGGATACCGTCGTCGTGGACAACGAAAAGCGTATCGCGCTCGCGCCGCCAAATGGCGTAGAGCATGTGAGTGGCGACCAGAATAATAAACCAGAATAACAACAAAAGCGGCGTCTCCCAAAAACACAGGACCGCGGCGAAGGGTCCGAACATTGTCCCGTAACCGGGCAGCGCCAGCGTGCCGGCGCTGACCGCAGCGGCGAAGGATATCACCGGCAGGCCGAAAAGCGCGCGGCGCGCCCCCGGCCAGCCTGCGTGTCCAAGCCGGTCTTGCCCGATGAAAAGACCAAGTGCAGCACCCAGGGCGCCAGCAAGGATGACCCAATAATCATAGGCTCCAAGCGCGCGCAGAATGCTGTCCTCACCACCCAGTCGATTCACGATTGTAAAGGAAAGCCCCGCTCCAAACAGGGAAACGCCAATGAACGCCAGCATTACGCTGCGTTCTCCGTCACTTAGCGTGAGACGTATTTTATCCCTGAAAAACATTTGGGTCCATTCACTTCACTCCTGTGCAGCTAGGCCTGAAATGGGGCAAGAATGTGGCTTTTGGTGCGAAACTCACTGTTTCAGGAAACGGGGTTTATATCTCTGCGCGCCTCTCCCACGGCGACCAGTTGGGCCACGGCCATAAGCACCAACCAGCGCAATGTGGTCATCG
Source organism: uncultured Paracoccaceae bacterium (assembly GCA_947493335.1). Classification (GTDB taxonomy): domain Bacteria; phylum Pseudomonadota; class Alphaproteobacteria; order Rhodobacterales; family Rhodobacteraceae; genus CANMYO01. The sequence goes on from CANLQO010000001.1 coordinate 1,720,090, forward strand.
GATCTTCCCACAGCGCGGCACTGACGGCCGAGATGGCAATGTCGGCCCCGCGCGCGCCCGTCATCATCCAGCCAACGCTGCCCGCGCCCATCAGCGTGGCCAGAACCGCGCCGCAGGTCGCCAGCATCCAGCCTGTCAGCCCCTCTGCTCCGAAAAGCCGGGCAACAATCGCGCCACTGATCGAGGCACCGATTCCGGCCGTCACGGCAAAGGCCAGCGATTGTTCCATCCCCCATGCGGTGACAAAGCCCGCGCTGCCGATCAGCCCGATGGTGTGTCCATGTTCGCGTAGATAGTTCATTGGTGTCCCTCTTGGTTTTCCCATGTTGATGGACACCAACAAAAACCCCGCGCCAGCATCTGGTCGCGGGGGTTTCAGCAGGGCTTGTGCAGAAAAATCAGGCGGCGCGGAACACCAGACTGACACCGTTCAGACAATGCCGTTTGCCCGTGGGGGCCGGACCATCGTCAAAGATATGGCCCAGATGGCTGCCACAGCGGCGGCAATGGACCTCTGTGCGCACCACAAACAGTTTGCGGTCCGGTTTTGTGCCGACAGCACCGGGCAGGCTTTGCCACCAGCTGGGCCAGCCCGTGCCACTGTCGTATTTCGTTTCGGACGGATAGACCGGTAAATCGCAGCCACGGCAGAAATAAGTGCCGGCGGCATAGTTCTTGTCCAACGGGCTGGAGCCCGCGCGCTCTGTTCCTTCCTGCCGCATCACCTTGTACTGGGCAGGCGTCAACATGGCGCGCCACTCCGCGTCGGTGCGGGTGATTTCAAAGCTTTGCGCCTGCAAAGCGGCGGGTGCGGCGGCGCTGGCCAGTGCTGCAAGGGTGAATTGGCGGCGGTTCATGGCGTCATTCCTTTGTGCTTTGGCAATGGCCTAGCAGCCGATCCCTTGACCGATCCAGAAAAACTGCGCCGACGCACGCGGTTGTGACTGTGCTGTGAAGCCATGTCAGCAGATTGAAATATCAGCCGACCCAGACAACCGGTGCTACCGCCACGATGTCACCGGTCGGTGCGCCCGTCGGCGAGCCGCCCGGCGGTTCGACCGAGATCGCACATTGCGCCCCCCGCAACAGGCCCACCTTGTAATCCGCGATCACCATCTCGCCGCTGTCATCGGGCAAAATGCCCAGCGAAACGGGTGCGGAATCACCTTGAATGACCCAAAGCTCCAGCACCTGCCCTTCGGGTGCGGCACCTGCCAACCGGGTCACCTGCAGGATCTCGCTATTCTCGACATAGCCGACCTCGACCACCAGAGAGTCGTCCGCCGAAGCGAGTTGCACCGTGGCCGTCGCGGGCGGGTCGATGACCGGGCCCAGATAGACGTTGATCGCCCAAAGCGCGATCATCGCGGCGACCAGCCCGCCGCCCATGGCAGGCAATAGCCCCAAACGTTCCATCCAGGACGATTTGCGCGGCGGTGACGGGACGGGTTTCGGCGCGGGCTCTTCCAGCGCCGCCGTACCAAAGGCGGCACTACGGATGCGATCAAGCAGCTCCGCGGGCGGCTCTGCCTCGGCAATCTCATCCGTCAACCCGGCGAAATCCTCGGCCCAGCGGGCATAATCCGCCCGCGCGGCCGGGTCGGTCGCCATCAGCAGCTCAAATGCCGCCGCCTCATCCGCGTTCAGCAGGCCCAGCACATATTCGGCGGCCCGCGTCTCGTCTTCATTTGGCTCGATGTCATCACTCATTGCGACAGACACTCTCTTAACTTTAGCAAACTCCGGCGCAGCCAGGTCCGCATGGTATTCAGCGGCACCTCAAAGGCGTCCGCCAATTCCTGATACGTCTCCCCCTCCAGATAGGCGCGGCGCACCGCCACGGCCTTATCCGGCTCCAGCCCGTTCATGCAGCCGACGATGCGCGCGCGATCTGACGCGGCCACCGCCAATGCCTCTGGCCCCGGTGCGTGATCTTCCAGCGCCGCAACCTCGTCCATGTCGCCGGTCGCGACCTTGCGCGCCCTGATCTTGTCGATACACAGGTTGCGCGTGATCGTGATCAGCCAAGTCATCGGGCTCAACCCATTGACCTTGTAGCGATCCGCATTGCGCCAGATTTTGACAAATGCATCCTGCAAGGCGTCCTCGGCTTCTGCCCGATTGCTCAAGACACGCAGGCACACCCCAAAGAGTTTCGCGCTTGTTGCCGCATAAAGGTCTTCAAAGGCGCCACGATCACCCTGCGCCATGGCCGCGATCATCGCCTCAATATCGTCGGTTGTCGTCATAGATCACTCATCCACCAATGCCCCCACTTTGGCGGGGTTTTGAAAAAACGCAACCGGCGCGCGAATCCAATGGCGAAATCACCCCCTTCCCCTTCCCTTTCCGCGCAATATGTTGCATCCGGCAAGACAAGACGATTGCGATGGAACGAAAGGTGCGCGCGATGGCTGACGGCATGATTGATATTGATGCAAAACCAACCGAAGAGATTTCGGTGCGCGAGGTCTTTGGCATCGACTCAGACATGAAGATCAAGGGCTTCGCCGACCGGACAGAGCGGACCCCCGACATCGACAGCACTTACAAGTTTGATCCCGACACGACGCTCGCGATCCTCGCTGGCTTTGGCTACAACCGCCGTGTCATGATCCAGGGCTATCACGGCACGGGCAAATCGACGCACATCGAACAGGTCGCCGCACGACTGAACTGGCCCGCCGTCCGGGTGAACCTTGATAGCCATATCTCCCGGATCGACCTGATCGGGAAAGACGCAATCAAACTGCGCGACGGCGTGCAGGTGACTGAATTCCACGAAGGCATCCTGCCCTGGGCCCTTCGCAACCCGGTTGCGATTGTGTTTGACGAATATGACGCAGGCCGTGCGGATGTGATGTTCGTGATCCAGCGCGTGCTGGAACATGACGGCAAGCTGACGCTGATGGACCAGAACCAGATCCTGACGCCGCACCCCTTCTTCCGCCTCTTTGCCACGGCCAATACCGTGGGTCTGGGCGATACAACCGGTCTCTACCACGGCACGCAGCAGATCAACCAGGCGCAGATGGACCGCTGGTCGCTGGTGGCCACGCTGAACTACCTCAGCCACGACGCCGAAGCCGCCATCGTCCTGTCGAAGTCGCCGCACTTCAACACCGAAAAGGGCCGCAAGACGATCTCTCAGATGGTGACCGTCGCGGACCTGACCCGCACGGCGTTTATGAACGGCGATCTGTCCACCGTCATGTCGCCCCGGACCGTGCTCGCCTGGGCCGAAAACACCCGCATCTTCCAGGATGTGGGCTACGCCTTCCGCCTGTCGTTCCTGAACAAATGCGATGAGTTGGAGCGTCAGACCGTCGCCGAATTCTACCAGCGCTGCTTTGACGAGGAACTGCCCGAGAGCGCGGCAAGCTTGTCGCTGGGGTGAAGCGCAGCATCTGCATCGCTGTTTTGTCCTCAATGGCAACACATGCCAGTGCAGTTAGTCATGCCAACTGGGCCCTTAAAGACTGCCTCGTAGGCGGATTGGACGGAACGGCCGTGCTTTGGGGCGAGACGCCCCCAAGACCGCATGTTCTCGCGACAGATGAACGGACACGCATCATTTGCAGCCAAAGCGGCCCCAGCGAAATTACGTTTGTTTGGCCGCTATTCGACGACGAGGGACTGGTTTCGCAATCGCGAGAATCCCAATCGGTCTACGGAACGACCATCGATGTCATCGACGGCGAAATCCTCTTGCGGCTCGTGATCGATCCGGCAGAGCCATGCGCTTTGACCTATTTTACCCATGCAAAGCTGGATGGACTGACCTGTGTCTTCGACTAGAGACTGACAATACCCGCGTGCCCAAAACCCCACACCTATGCCGTCTCACCAAAATACCCCCTAGATAGGCGATAAATTAACCTTCATGCTGCTTTTATGAGCAGTATGAAAACTCTCATGACGACCTTCTGCCTCGCGCTTGGCGCCCTCCCCGCCAGTGCGGGGTCTTCTTTTGAGACCGATCCGCTTCGCACCTTTGCCGCCTGCGCGGGCCGGCTCTCGGCGTTGATGGAACACCAGTGGATGTTTGACGGCGACGCCTCTGAAATCACCCAGCGCCAGCGTGCCCAATTGATCGAATTGGCAGGCGCCATCATGGCACCCGAACAGGGGCAGCAGGTTCTTGCCTGGCGGATCAATGCCAAGGCGGCCCACCACGCCCTGCTGACCCGCGCGACATTTAATGACGACCCCGGCGATGCCGCCTGGGCTGCCGATATGGCCGCGCTTCAGGCCGCTGATTGCACCGCACTTCTGCTGAGCTAAACACGCGGGCCCCTCTGGTCATTGCCTGCGCGCCGCACTAGTTTGCGCGATATGAACAAGCCATCCGACAACCCCGCTGATCCGTTCAAGAAAGCCTTGGCAGAGGCGACAAAGGTCATGGCCGATGACCCGGAACTGACGGTCAGCTACTCGGTGGACCCCGCAGGCCAGACCAGCGACACGATCCGCCTGCCGCAGGTCACCCGCCGCATGACCCGGCAAGAGGTGTTGCTGGCGCGCGGCCACGCGGACGCCATGGCGTTGCGACACAAGTTTCACGACCCCTCCACCGCGGCCAGATACATGCCGCAGGGGCAGATGGCGCAAGACCTTTACAACGCGATGGAAACCGCGCGGGTTGAGGCGGTCGGCGCGCAATATATGCCGGGCACCGCTGGCAATATCGACGCCAAGATCGGGAACGAGGCGCTGCGCAAGGGCTATGACCAGATCAAACAGCCCGCCGATGCGCCACTTGCGACCGCTGCTGGCTATATGATCCGCGAACTCGCTACTGGCCGCGACCTGCCCCAAGGGGCGGACAATGTGCTCAACCTCTGGCGCGGCTTTATTGAGGATCATTGCGGCGACACGCTAGAAAGCCTGTCGGACATGCTGAACGATCAGCAGGCATTCGCGAAATTTGCCCGTCAACTGATCTCTGACCTTGGCTATGCTGACCAGTTGGGCGACGATCCGGACGGATCGGACGAGGACGACGAAAACGAGGCCGAAGAAGGCAGCGACGAGCAGGAAGAGCCCGATAGCACCGGCGAGGATGACAGCGACGGCGAAGAGGCGGAGGCCAGCCCCGAGCAGTCTCAGGAGGATCAGCAAGACGCCTCTCAGGCCGAGATTTCGATGGACGATCAGGCCGACGCCGAGATGGGCGAAGAAACCGAGATGCCCGATGGCGAGGCGCCGATGGAGCCGCCACAGCCCGCGCCGATCTCCGACGCCGATCCCGATTACCGTGTCTATTCAACGGAGTACGACGAAGAGATCGGGGCCGAGGATCTGGCCGAACCGGCAGAGCTTGAACGACTGCGCACCTACCTTGACCAACAGTTGGAGCCTTTGAAGGGCGCAGTGTCGCGGCTGGCCAACAAGTTGCAGCGCCGCCTGCAGGCGCAACAAAACCGGTCATGGGAATTTGACCGCGAGGAAGGCATTCTTGACGCCGGACGTCTTGCGCGCATCGTCGCCTCCCCCACCACGCCGCTGTCTTTCAAGGTCGAAAAAGACACCGAATTCCGTGACACCGTGGTGACGCTTTTGCTTGATAACTCCGGCTCCATGCGCGGGCGGCCCATTTCCATCGCCGCGATTTGCGCCGATGTCATGGCCCGCACGCTGGAACGCTGCGCGGTCAAGGTCGAAATTCTGGGCTTTACCACGAAGGCGTGGAAAGGCGGGCAAAGCCGCGAGGATTGGTTGAAAGCCGGGCGCGAGGCGACGCCGGGCCGTCTGAACGACCTGCGGCACATCATCTACAAATCCGCCGACGCCCCGTGGCGACGGACCCGGCCTAATCTGGGGCTGATGATGAAAGAGGGCCTGCTGAAGGAAAACATCGACGGCGAGGCGCTGGAATGGGCGCACCGCCGCCTGATGGGACGGCATGAACAGCGCAAGGTGCTGATGGTGATCTCGGACGGTGCGCCGGTGGATGACAGCACGCTTTCGGTGAACCCTGCCAACTACCTTGAAAAGCACCTGCGCGACGTGATCGCGATGATCGAAAAGCGCAAGGCGGTCGAATTGGCGGCCATCGGCATCGGCCACGACGTCACGCGCTACTATGACCGTGCGGTGACGATTACGGATGTGGAACAACTGGCCGGTGCGATGACCGAGCAGTTGGCCAGCCTTTTTGATGCCGACCCGCGCAAACGGGCCCGCGTTCTGGGCATGCGCAAAGCCGGGTGATGGCCTTCAAAGAAGGCCAGCCTCCGGCGGGCATATTTGTATTCAAAAGAAAGGGATAGGCCCCGTGTTTCAGACCTTTGATGCGACGACCTCGCCCGACCAGGGCCCACCCCGCTTGACGGCCCTGCGCGAACAGATGCAGGCAGCGGGGCTGGACGGCTTTCTGGTGCCGCGCGCCGATGTGCATCAGGGCGAATACGTGGCCGACGCAGACGCGCGTCTGGCCTGGCTGACAGGTTTCACCGGCTCGGCAGGCTTTGCCGCGGTCTTGGCCGATGTGGCTGGCGTTTTCATTGATGGGCGCTATAGGCTACAGGTCCGCGATCAGGTGGCCGAGGACTTTACCCCGGTGCATTGGCCCGAGGTGCAGCTTGCCGATTGGCTGAAAGAACAGATGCCCGAGGGCGGCAATGTCGGTTTTGATCCCTGGCTGCATACGGTCGATGAGATTGCAAATCTGACAAAGACGCTTGATGGCAGTGGCATCACCCTGACCACAATCGACAATCTGGTCGACGCGATCTGGTCCGACAGACCCGCCCCGCCGGACGCGAAGTTCACCGCGTATCCTGTTGAGTTTGCAGGTGAAAGCCATGCGGAAAAGCGCAAGCGTGTGGCCAGCGGCACCCATGTGATCACGCTGCCTGACAGCATTGCCTGGCTTTTGAACATCCGCGGCACGGATGTGGAACGCAATCCCGTGCCCCATGCCTTTGCGGTCCTGCACAGCGATGGCAAGGTCGATCTGTTTGCCCGCCCCGGCAAGGCCCAGGGCCTGCGCGACCATCTGGGCCCGGACGTGACCCTGCATCCCCAAAGCCACTTTCTGGATCATCTGGCCACCCTGCCCGACCCGGTCTTGATCGACCGCAAGGTTTGCCCGCAGATCGTCGCCACGACGCTGGGGGACAAGGCCAAACACGGCACTGATCCCTGCCTGCTGCCCAAGGCCCACAAGAACGCGACCGAGATTGCGGGCGCGCGCGCCGCCCATCTGCGCGACGGCGCGGCGATGGTCCGGTTTCTGGCCTGGCTTGATGCAGAAGCGCCAAAAAACGGGCTGACCGAAATCGACGTGGTCCGACAGCTTGAAACCTTCCGGCGCGAGACGAACCAACTGCTGGACGTCAGCTTTGAGACGATTTGTGGCGCAGGTGGGCACGGCGCAATCGTGCATTACCGCGTCACGGATGAAACCAACGCACCGGTCAAATCCGGAGAGCTTTTGCTGGTCGATTCAGGTGGGCAGTATATCGACGGCACCACCGACATCACTCGCACGGTGATCGTCGGCACCCCCACCGCTGACCACCGCACCTGCTATACCGCCGTGCTGCAAGGCATGATCGCGATCAGCCGCACCCGGTTTCCCAAGGGCGTGGCTGGCAACCATCTGGATGCGCTGGCGCGCGCAGCACTCTGGGCGCAAGGCATGGATTACGACCATGGCACCGGCCATGGCGTCGGCGCATATCTCAGCGTGCATGAGGGCCCGCATGGGCTGTCCCGCCGCGCGGTGACGCCGTTTGAGGAGGGTGTGATCGTCTCAAACGAACCGGGCTATTATCGCGAGGGCGCGTTTGGCATCCGGATCGAGAACCTGATCGTGGTGACCAAGGCACCGCCCGGGCCCGATGATCGCGATCTTCTGGCCTTTGACACGCTGACCTATGTCCCGCTTGATCGTCGCCTGATCGACACGGCGGTCCTGTCGCCGGCAGAGCGGGCCTGGATCGACCAGTACCACGCCACGACCCTTGACCAGATCGGTCCGCTCGTAGATGGTGACGCGCTCGACTGGCTGAAAGCGGCAACCGCGCCGTTATAGCATTGTCATACACAGACATTACCAAGACGCTGCGACGTTCGACGAAAGGATAAACCATGGCTGACCACATCAAAATTCGCCCCGCATCCGGCACCTGGGTGGTGCGCGCGGCGGGCGCAGTCATCGGTGAATCCACCAAGGCGCTGGAATTGACCGAGGGCGACTATCCGCCCGTGATCTACTTTCCGCGCGACGATATCGCGATGGCCTTTCTGGACCCCTCCGACACCACCTCGACCTGCCCCTACAAGGGCGACGCGCGGTATTTCACCCTTGTCGCGAAAAGCGGCCCGATTGCGGATGCTGCTTGGTCGTATGAGGACCCCAAGGAAGGCGTCGCCGCAATCAAGGACCATCTGGCCTTCTACACAACCAAGGTCGCTGTCGAAGAGGTTTAGGAATGTTCCTCGCGCGCGGTCTCGGCCAGGGCCTTGTTCATCGCGCGCAGGGCGTCCACCTGAAACAATGCGCCCCATAGCTCTGGCGGGGCGCTTTCCCCGCCCAATGTGACGACAGGGATGAAATTATAACCGCCGGATTCGAACATGGGCATCGCCTGTTCCAACGTGGCATTGCCATCAATATAGACCCCCTCGCCGATCAGGTCCCAGCAGGCATTTTCTGACGCCGCCCGTTTGTGATCGCCGGGGCGCATGATCGTGGCGACCCGAAAGGTCGCCAGCAAATAGGCCTGTGGTCCGGCGGCAAGGTGGACGTTGCGCCGTTCCAATTGGGTCAAAAAGAACGACCGGTCCACCAACCGGGTCGACAGGGCCGTCGACAGCGACACCGCCACCATCACCGCCATCGCCGTCTGCCAGTCGCCGGTCAGCTCAAACACAATCAACGTGGTGGAAATCGGCGCGCCCAAGACGGCGGCTGCCACCGCCCCCATGCCCGCCAGCGCATAAAGCGTGCCCTCACCTGAGACAGTGGGAAAGACACTTGTGGCGATAATGCCAAAGGCCAGCCCGGTCAGCGCGCCGACCATCAAAGAGGGTGAAAAGACACCGCCGCCCATGCGTCCGCCCATGGTGATCGCGACTGCGACGACCTTCAGGACGACAAAGACCACCGCTTCATGCAGGATCAACTCTCCGGTCAGGGCAGCCGATGTCGTCTCATATCCCACGCCGATGATATGCGGAAACCAGATCGCGATTGCGCCCAGCATCAACCCCGCCACAGCCGGACGCAGGAACCTTGGCAGGCGCAGGCGATTCTGCACGAAACTGCCAAAGTCATCGGCCCAGAAGATCGCACGCATCAGCACCACAGCGACGAAGCCGCACACGATGCCAAGGATCAAGAAGGCGGGGAGTTCGACATAAAAGGCCAGCGCGTTTTGCGTCGGCAGCACAAACTCGGTCACATCGCCAAAGGCCAGACGGTTGATGACCGTGCCTGCCACGCTGGCGATCACGATGGGGGCAAAGGCGTGCACAGCAAAGTGCCGCAACACCACTTCAAGCGCGAAGAGCGCGCCCGCCAGCGGCGCGTTGAAACTGGCCGATACGGCGGCAGCGACGGCACACCCCAAAAGGTCCCGGCCCGTCACACCATCCGCGCGGATCGTGCGGCTGATCAGGGTCGAAATGACAGCCGCCATATGCACCACCGGCCCCTCGCGCCCGGTCGATCCGCCAGTCGACAGCGTGATCATGCTGGCCAGCGCCGACACGGCCCCCTGCCGCACCTCGACACGGCCTTCGTGCAGGGCCGCACCTTCAATCACATCCGCGACCGAACGTACCCGGGCATCCGGCGTGAACCGGTGGAAGATCACGCCGACAATCAAACCGCCAATCGCCGGGATCAGCAGAATATGATACCAGGCCAGACCGGCGGCAAAGCTGTGCAGCATCCGCACATCATCCGTGCCATACACCGTCGTCTGAATGGCGGTGATGCCCAACCGGAACAACAGCGCCGCTGTGCCCGCCGCAATCCCGATGATTAGCGCGATAAACCAGAACTGCATCTGGCTTGGCCCGCGTGTCACCATCACCCGCACGGCTTTTCGCATATCGGCAGCAATCTTGCCCCGAAGTTCTGCGATCAGCGTTGCGAGCGTGCTGCCCATGCCGTCCTGCCTCTGGTCCGCGGGCCAGCGCTGCATTAGGATCGTTGGAATTTCAGACCGAAGGCCCAATTCATGACGATCCCAAGCGCGATTGCCGCCCTCCAAACCCTTCTAGGCGAAGGACTTAGCCTGTCCAAGTCCGATCTGGAGCTTCACGGACAATCCGAAACCCACTTTCCCCTCACGCCCCCCGATGCCGTCGCCTATCCGCGCGACACACAAGAGGTGGCCGCGATTGTCAAAATATGCGCGGAACATCGCTGCCCTGTCGTCGCCTGGGGCACCGGCACCTCGCTTGAAGGGCACAGCCTTGCGGTGCGTGGTGGGGTGACAGTCGATCTGTCGCGCATGGACAAGGTGATCGAGGTTAACGCCGCCGACATGGATGTCCGCGTGCAACCCGGTCTCACCCGTCAGGCGCTTAATACCGAATTGCGCGCCACGGGGCTGTTCTTTCCGGTCGATCCCGGCGCCAATGCGGCCTTGGGCGGTATGGCCGCGACCCGTGCCTCTGGCACCACAGCAGTGCGCTATGGCACCATGCGCGACAATGTCATGGGGTTAGAGGTGGTGCTGGCCGACGGCCAGATCATCCGCACCGGCAGCCGGGCCCGCAAGTCATCTGCCGGATATGACCTGACGGGGCTTTTTGTCGGCTCCGAAGGGACGCTGGGCATCATCACCGAACTCACGCTGCGGCTTCAGGGGCAGCCACAGGCCACCGCTGCTGCGATCTGCGCCTTCCCGTCCGTCGGCGCGGCCGTGGATGCGGTGATCACGACCATTCAGATGGGCGTGCCCATGGCGCGGATTGAGCTGGTCGACGCCGCGTCTGCCGCCGCCGTCAACGCCTATGCTGACGCCAACTGGCCCGACACGCCACATCTGCTGGTCGAATTCCACGGCTCTGACGCAGCGGTGACGGCGGATGTGACGACATTTGGTGAAATCGCCTCAGATCATGGTGGCACCGGCTTTGACTGGTCCACCAAGACCGAGGATCGCAACCGCCTTTGGCAAATCCGCCATGACGCCTATTACGCCGTCCTTGCCAGCCGCCCCGGCGCGACCGCCGTCGTCACCGATGTCTGCGTCCCCATCTCGCGTCTAGCAGAGGCAATCGCCGATACGCAGGCTGATATTGATGCCAGTCCGATTCCCGGACCGATTCTCGGCCACGTGGGCGACGGCAATTTTCACGCCATCCTTTTGGTCGATCCGGACGACTTGACCCAACGTCAAGCCGCGCTTGATCTGTCGCACAGAATGACTCAACGCGCGCTGGCGATGGGCGGCACAGTCACCGGCGAACATGGCGTCGGATTGGGCAAAATGCCATATATGCTTGCCGAACATGGCCCCGGCTGGGCGGTGATGTCCCAGATCAAGAAAGCCCTTGATCCGGGTGACATCATGAACCCCGGCAAGTTATGTCAGCATAATTGACCTTCTTTTTGACAGGTTGCGATATAGCGCCATAGGATTAAACCTCTGGGTGTCCGGTTGAGCTGCGGAACTGGGTGACTGGGTTTCGGTCCATCCCATCAAAACAGACAACCAGAAAGCACGATTTGCATAGGTCGTGCGGTGTTGACGTGAGTTGTTTTCGGGTGTGTGTGTGCCCGTGAGTAACGGGGCGCCTTAGGTTCGGCAACGGGCTTAAGGCGCCTTTTTTAGTTCTGCATCAAAGCTTTAGCAGCTTCGCGGGCCGCGTCCGTCACAGTGTCGCCCGATAGCATGCGCGCGATCTCGTCCACGCGCGCCGCCGGGTCAAGCTGTGTCACGGTTGAGGTGGTTGCCTCATCGTCCTGACGCTTTTCCACCCGCCAGTGATGCCCGCCAAGGGCAGCAACCTGTGGCGAATGCGTTACAACCAGAACTTGCATTTTGACCGAAAGGTCAACTAAGCGACGACCAACCGCATCCGCGGTCGCGCCGCCGACCCCCCGGTCAATCTCGTCAAAAATCATCGTCAGCGGCGTGCCACCCGCCTGCGTCAGGCAGACCTTCAACGCCAACAAAAAGCGGCTGAGTTCGCCGCCCGAGGCGATTTTGTTCAGCGGTCCAGTTGGCGCGCCGGGGTTCGTGGCGACCGTAAAGGCCACCGCATCGCGCCCTTCCGACCCCGGCTCTGCCGCGCTGATTTCTGTCGCAAAAACAGCGCGTTCCATCTTAAGCGGGGCCAATTCCGCCGCCATCGCCGTGTCGAGTTTCTTGGCCGCTTTCGCCCGTGCGGCATGCAGCTTATCCGCGGCGGCTGCATAGGCGGCCTCTGCCGCTGCCACCTCTGCATCCAGCCCTGCCAGATCCGCCGCGCCGCCATCCAGGACCGCCAACCGCGCGCGCAGGTCATCGGCAAACGGACCCAGATCATCAGCCAGCACATTGTGCTTGCGCGCCAGCCCCCTGATCGCAAACAGCCGCTCCTCGGCTTCTTCCAACTCCGAAGGGTTGAACGTCAGCGCATCAAGACAGGCTGCAACCCCCTGCTGCGCGGTATCCAGCTCCAGCATCGCGCGTTCGATCGCTTCCAGCGGTGCGTCCAGCGCACCTTCGGCCTTGTCCGCTGCACCAATAAGCCAACGCGTTGCATCCGACAGCGTGCCCTCTGCCCCTTGCAGGCCCAGTGCCTCTGCTGCGCGGGTGATGTCAGCGCGAATCTTCTCGGCGCCCTGCATCATCCGGCGGCGTGTATCCAGCGCCGCCTCTTCGCCCTGCTCGGGCGCAAGCGCGTCCAATTCGGCCACCGCATGGCGCAGAAAATCCTCTTCGGCCTGCACCTCTTCCAGTCGCGCCGCCGCTGCTGCGCGCGCCTTGCGCGCCGCCCCCAGCGCCCGCCAGGCCGCGCGCACGGATGCCCCATCTAGCCCCGCAAAGTCATCCAGCATCGCGCGATGCCCGCGTGGGTTCAAAAGCCCGCGATCATCGTGCTGCCCATGCAGTTCCACCAGCGTGTCCGAGAGCGCGCGCAGCACCTCACCACTGACGCGCCGGTCATTGACCCAGGCCGTCTTGCGCCCGTCGCGGGTGTTGACCCGCCGCAGGATCAACTCATCCTCTGCGGTAAGACCCGCCTCTGCCAGCACGGCGCGTGCGGGGTGATCGGGGCCAAGGTCGAACCAGGCCGTCACTTCACCCTGTTCTGCGCCTGCGCGGACCAGTTCCGCGCGCCCCCGCCAGCCCAACACAAAGCCCAGACTGTCCAGCAATATCGACTTGCCCGCCCCGGTTTCCCCGGTCAGCACATTCAATCCGGGCTGAAACGCCAGTTCCAGCCGGTCGATAATCAACATGTCGCGTATGTCTAACCCGCGCAGCATTGGCGACGGGAGGGCATTCGGCCCACCTTCCTTACAGCCATTCGCCGCGAATAACCTGCCGGTAGATCGACGACAGCCAGTTATCCCCCATCGAACGCGCCTCAAGCCCCTGCCCGGTCAGCAGGGCGAAACTGTCCTGATACCACTCGGTGCTGGGGAAGTTTTCGCCCAGAATTGCACCCGCGGTCTGCGCCTCATCCGTCAAGCCAAGGCTCAGATAGGCCTCGACCAATCTGTGCAGCGCCTCTGCGGTGTGGCTTGTGGTCTGGAAATCCTCAACCACCGTGCGGAACCGGTTCACAGCAGCAGCATAATGCTTGCGCTTGAGGTAGTAGCGCCCGATTTCCATTTCCTTGGCGGCCAGATGGTCAAACGCCAGATCGAATTTCAGCACCGAAGCACGCGCATATTCGGTATCGGGGTAAACCTCGATCACCTCGCGCAGCGCCTGCAACGCCTGGAATGTCAGCCCCTGATCGCGGCCAATCTCGTCGATCTGGTCATAGTAGGACAGCGCCAGCAGATATTGCGCATAGGCCGCATCCTCGGTGCCGGGATAGAAATCTAGATACCGCTGGGCCGAGGCGCGGCTGTTGGGATAATCCTGATCGCGGTGGTAGGCAAAGGCCTGCATGATCAGCGCTCGCTGCGCCCATTCGCTATAAGGATAAAGCCGCTCAATCTCGCCAAAGTAAAAGGCCGCATCGTCGGCCTGACCGTTTTCAAGCTCGACCTCACCACGGGTAAAGATTTCCTCGGCGGTGTATTGGTCCAGCGCCCCTTCGGCGCGCGGGTCGAACCCGCCACAGGCCACCAGAAGCGACAGCGCCAAAGCAGCCGATAGCCGCCGTTGCGTTTTGCCAAGGATGGGTGTGCCTGACATGCCCTGTCTCCGCATTTCTGCTTGTGGTGCGGGCGTTAAGCCCCCGGTTGCGGATCGGTCTATCATAGAAAAATCAGGGGCAAAATGCCTTTTGCGTGTTCCGCCACACCTGCGTGATCAGGCCACCGCTGCCAGATCGGCGCGGGTGACACCTACACCGGGCAAACGCGCTGCAATCTGCGCATCGCATGTGACGCGCCGCCAGGCATCGGGCCGCGCGAAAAGTGCGTGCAGCAAGGCATTTGTGACCGCATGTCCGGACCGCACGCCGGTATATCGGCCCAGAATCGGCGCACCGGCAGTGTAAAGATCACCCAACGCGTCCAGCATCTTATGGCGCACGGCCTCATCCGCGTGACGCAGCCCGCCGGGGGTCAGCACCTCTGCCCCGTCCACGACAACCGCATTGTCCAACGTGCCGCCAAGCGCTTTGCCCTGCGCCTGCATCGCTTCCACGTCCGACGCGCGGCAAAAGGTGCGGCTGTCGCAAAGTTCGCGCACGAACGTGCCGTTGGCCATGTTCAGTACTTTGTGTTGCTGCCCGATGGCGGCATCATCAAAGGCGATGGCAAAATCAATCTGCAGGCTCGTGGCCGGTGTCAGCACCGCCTCTGCCTGCCCCACCTGCACCCGTACTTCTTTGAGGATTTCGATCGCGGTCAGGGGTGCGTTCTGACGCACCACACCTGCCTCGACAAGACCGCGCACAAAGGCCGCAGCACTGCCATCCATCACCGGGACTTCCGGCCCGTCAAGTTCCACCAATGCGTTATGCACGCCGCACCCCGCGAGCGCAGCCATGATGTGTTCGATCGTCGACACGCTGGTCCCCGCGCCATTGCGCAATTCGGTATTCAGCGGTGATACAACCACGTTGTTCCAGAGCGCAGGCACGATCCCGTCGCGCCCTTCCACGTCCGTCCGCCGAAAGACAATGCCGGTATTGACCCCAACCGGGCGCACGACCATCCGCGCAGCCGCCCCGGTATGAAGGCCTGCCCCGTCAAAGGTCACAGCATGTCGCAGCGTCGTCTGCATAAAGATTTGGCACCCTGAGTGGTTAACAGTGCGTTTACGTAGAAATAGGGGGTCAGGGCGTGTGGCTCAATTCACGGTTTGCAACGGTCTGAAACATCGGTGTAACACCGCGCAGCATTTTGCGCCGCGCCGCAGCAAGACACTGATACAAAACGAAAAAGGCCGCCCAGAGGCGGCCAATTCGCGTGATTTCGACGTAGCGTCAGTTCGCTTGACGGCGCAGGAATGCGGGAATTTCGATCCGTTCCTGATCCGGGTCAGCCTCAACTTCGGCCTGTGGCTCGCGCATTGCGGTCACCTGCGGCTGCTGGCGGCTGGGCTGCTGTGCCGCCTCTGCACCGGACCCCGTCATGCGGTTGATCAACCCGTTGATGCCAAAGCGGGCCTTGCTTGCGTCAGCCGCGGCTGCACCAACGGTCGCTGCGGTTGCTGAACGCGCCGTGCCATCGGCAGCGGCAGGACGCTCGGCCGAGGGTGCGCGGCGCACAGCTGCTTCCAGACGCGCCATGGTTTCAGGTGAAGGCTGGCCCTGACCACCGGCGGCACGTGGCGCCACAAAGGTCTCGGGTGCTTCCATCACCGGCTCCGGGCGCGGCGTGTAGGCGGGCGGCGGCAGATCATCACTGGCTTCCGCCACGGCCTCTTGCGGCGCCTCGATCCCTTCAAACAGGCTCGGCTCGGGTGCGGCTTCTGCTGCAATCGGCGCTGCTGCGGCAACAGCGGCGGCAGGTGCGACCTCTTCTGTTACCTCTTCCGCGGCTTCGATGCTCACCGACGTGGTCAGCGGCTGCGCCATGCTGCGACGGGGCAGCGGTGTTTCGGCATTGCTGGCCTTGGCGTCGATGCCGGTCGCCACAACGCTGACGCGCATGCTGCCTTCCATCTGCGGATCCAGCGTGGAGCCCACGATGATGTTCGCCTCCGGATCGACTTTTTCGCGGATCTTGTTTGCGGCTTCGTCCAGTTCGAACAGGGTCAGGTCGTGGCTGCCGGTGATGTTGATCAGCACGCCCTTCGCACCTTCGAGCGAGATCTCGTCCAGCAGCGGGTTGGCAATTGCCTTTTCGGCGGCCTGCACGGCGCGGTTCTCGCCCTCGGCCTCGCCTGTACCCATCATCGCCTTGCCCATCTCGTCCATCACGGCGCGGACGTCTGCGAAATCAAGGTTGATCAGGCCCGGACGTACCATCAGGTCGGTCACGCCTTTGACACCTTGATACAGAACGTCATCGGCCAGCGCGAAGGCTTCGGTAAAGGTGGTGTTTTCATTGGCCAGACGGAACAGGTTCTGGTTGGGAATGATGATCAGCGTATCAACAACTTTCTGAAGCGCTTCAACACCTTCCTCGGCTTGCTTCATGCGTTTGCCGCCCTCAAACTGGAACGGCTTGGTCACGACACCAACGGTCAGAACGCCCAGCTCGCGCGCGGCTTGTGCGATGATCGGCGCGGCACCTGTCCCGGTGCCTCCGCCCATGCCTGCGGTGATGAAACACATGTGCGCGCCCGCCAGATGATCGACGATCTGCTCGATGCTTTCTTCAGCGGCAGCCGCACCGACCGTGGCCCGTGCGCCAGCGCCCAGACCTTCGGTGACCTTGATGCCCATCTGGATTTTCGCGCCAGAGCGGCTTTGCTGCAGCGCCTGCGCGTCCGTGTTCGCCACAACGAACTCGACCCCATCCAGCTCTTTCTCGATCATGTTGTTGACCGCGTTGCCACCAGCACCGCCCACCCCAAACACGGTGATGCGGGGTTTCAGGTCTTCCTGACCCGGGATCGATAGGTTCAATGTCATACTCTGTCCGCCTGCGCTATTGGCCCGTCCCACCGGGCAGATTCCCATAAATTAGGCCGACCTTAACGATTCATGCCCGAAACGTCACCCGGAAAACCGCATTAATCCACAAAATATGGGGCGAAAATGGCCTCAATAGGAAAGATTTCGCTCATTCAACTAATTATAGCGGTTCGTTAACGTCAAAACACTAGGGGCAACGCCCCGTGTCGCTGCCAAAGCCCACCGCATTGCGGTGTCATCCTGATCTGTTTTGGGGTGCCTGCCCGGCCTCCCCGCCGTTTGTTCGTCTTGCGGACCTCTGTGAGCCCGTTGTTCGTATCTTACGCCATAACCCCCTGTGCGTCATGCCTTTTTTGACATCCTGCACGGGGAATCACCTACCAATTGTCCTTGAACCACTTCACTGCCCGTTTCAGCGACCGCGCGGGGTATGTGTCTGCCGGAATATCGAAATCCCACCACTCATCCTGCGGGTTCGCGGCGAAAAGCGTCAGCCCCACTGCGCCCGAAAACGCCGGTCCCGTCGCCGCCTGTGGCAGGCCCTGGACCCTCAGGGGCCGCCCCATCCGCACCTGCTGGCCCAAAATCTTGGCCGCCAAACCGTCAAGGCCCGGTATCTGCGCGCCGCCACCTGTCAGCACGATCTGCTGACTGGGCAGGTATTCAAAGCCCGCCGCGTCCAACCGCACCCGCACCTCTTCCAGGATTTCCTCGATCCGGGGGCGCATGATGCCGATCAACTCTGCGCGGCTGACGGTGCGCCGGTCGCGCTCCCAGTCGCCGGTGTCGCCACCGATCTCGATCATCTCGCGGTCATCCATGCCCGTGGCCACAACGCCGCCGTAGAACGTCTTGATCCGCTCTGCCGTCGCCATCGGCACTTGCAGCCCCATCGAGATATCGCCGGTCACATGGTCCCCGCCCATGCGCACCGCATCAGCATAAATCATGTGCTTCTTCATAAAGACCGAAATGCCCGTGGACCCGCCGCCCAGATCAATACAGGCCGCGCCCAACTCCTGCTCATCCTCCACCAGTGATGAGATGCCAGAAACATAGGCGGAAGAGGCCAGACCAGCCAGTTCCAGATCACAGCGCTTGATGCAGAAAAAGAGGTTCTGGATCACCGTCGCATCCACCGTCAGCATATGCATGTCGGTGGTCAGCTTATTGCCGATCTGCCCGCGCGGATCAGCCATGCCAGAGCGGTGATCCAGCGCAAAATTCACCGGCTGCGCGTGCAGCACATGGCGGTCAGCGCCATAATCCGGCACGTCGGCTGCGGCCATCACGCGGCCGATGTCCCCGTCGGTGACCGTCCCGCCTGCGATATCCACTGCGCCGTCCAATCCATACGACCGGGGGCGCGCGCCACTGAAACAGGCGATCACGTGGTCAACCCGCACATTTGCCATCTTCTGCGCGGCCTGCACTGCTGTGCGAATGGCGCGCTCCGTCTCCTGCATCGCGTCGACTTCGCCAAAGCGCACACCGCGCGACCGCGTTGTCGCTGCCCCGATCACGCGGAAAGACGACTGACCCGCCAGTGACCCGATGCCGTCGCTGTCGCGAAACTGCTCCGGCCCGTCAAAGCGCAGCACCAGACAGGCGATCTTGGACGTGCCGACATCCAGAATAGCGATCACCCCCCGCTGCATCGCTGCCTTGCGCATATTCCGCATCGCCCGCTGGCTTTCGTATAGGTCGCCCATTACTCGTCTGTCCCCGTTTCACTCACGCGCCGCATGGCGGTCGCTGCTTCTGTACTTAATCTCAATGTGGCGCGGGCCGGGTTGCGCATATCCACAACCACGACATCGCGTTTCAATAATTCCTGCGCCTCGTTCAGCGCGATGACCCGGCGGATGGCATCCATTGCCCCCACTTCGGGCAAAAGCACCCGCTGGCCGCGATCCAGCACCATGTCCCAGCGCCGTTCACCCATCCTGACCAGCCCACGCACACGCGTCGCAATCGGCCCTGCGGCGGCGAAAAGCGCCAGCGCTTCGTCAATATGGGTCTGCGCCCCGTCGCCCGCGATCAGCGGCAGGTCAAGCCGGTCTGACCGCGCCTCAACCACGCCGACATAGACCCCGCCCGCATCAATCAGCTTGAGCGTCTGGCGTTCCCGCCACAGCGCCACCGGCACCCGCGGCGTGATGTCGACTGTCAGCGTGCCCGCCTCGCCGATCTTCACGCGCGCCTCTTCCACCGCATTCAGCGCGGCGACGGTCGCGCGCATCTCTTCAAGGTTCAGATCAAAGGACGACACCGGCAGATCAAGCGGCAATACCCGCTGCACATCCGCGACGATGTGTTCATCGGCCCCCGTCACCAGCAGATCCGTCACCATGAACTCGGGCCGTTGCTGGATCGCCGCCTTTGTCGCCTCGATCTGCATCGCCAGTTGCGTGCGGCGTTCCTCCTTGGAAAAATACGTGGCCGCAATCACGCCGATCAGCACCAGAGGGATGCCCACGCGCATCGCCGACCGGAACCCCGGCGTCAGCATCATCCGCTGCCAGCGATAGCCCCATTTGCTGGGGGCCGGGTCCTTGATGGCCCTTGGCTTGGGCGGAGCGGTCAGCGGTCGCACGAGGCATCCTCCACCATCCAGCGGCACAGGTCGGGGAATGACATGCCGGTCTTGTCCGCCTGTTCGGGGGCCAATGACGTTGGCGTCATACCGGGCTGGGTGTTGGTCTCCAGCAGGATCAACCCCGCCAGCCCCTTGGCCTCATCCCAGCGGAAATCGGTGCGGGTCAGCCCACGACAGCCCAGCGCCTTATGCGCCCGTTCGGCATAGTCGAGGCAAGCCTCGAAAATCTCTTTCGGGACCTCCGCCGGGATCACATGACGCGACCCGCCAGCGGCGTATTTGGCGTGATAATCATACCAACCGTCCGTGATGATATCCGTCACCGTCAGCGCCCGGCCGTCCAGCACCGTCGTCGTCAACTCGCGCCCCGGTGCATAGGCCTCAACCATCACATCCTCGGGCATCTCGCGGGCCAATTGCGGCGGGCCATTGGCGTTCTCGCCCACAATATAGACGCCGACCGATGACCCTTCATTGAACGGCTTCACCACATAGGGCGGGTCCATCACATGGGCGGCTTCCACGTCCTTGGACTTGGCAATGACCGATGTCATGAAGGGCAGCCCGGCGGCGCGGTAAACATCCTTGGTCTTCTGCTTGTCCATCGTCAGGGCAGAGGCCAGCACGCCGCTATGCGTATAGGGAATTTTCAGCCACTCGAGGATACCCTGCACGCAGCCATCCTCGCCCCAGCGGCCATGCAGCGCGTTAAAGACAACGTCCGGGGCAATGTCATGCAGGCGCACAGCAAGATCAGGCCCTGCATCGACCTCGATCACGTCACATCCTGATACCCGCAAAGCTGCTGCACATTCGGCACCGCTTGACAGCGAAACGTCACGTTCCGCCGATGGGCCGCCCATCAGAACCACAACTTTCGGGTTTGCCCTGCTCGACATACCCTACCACCTTTTGAAGCGCTCCGTTTTCGGGGCGTCTTTTATCGCGATGACCCTTGCCTCGGGTCCGGCCCTTGGGGCCGTTATTCTTGGTTTTTCAGCTTGTGGTCGCCCACGCGCATAATTTCCCACTCTAGCGTGATCCCGCTGGTAGCGTAAACCTTTTTCCGGACCAACTCGCCCAAATCCTCAAGGTCTTTGGCGCTCGCTCCGCCCGCGTTGGTCAGGAAGTTTGAATGCATCTCATTCATCACCGCCTGCCCCACCTTTGCGCCGCGCATGCCGGCATCATCAATGACCTTCCAGGCCTTCAGCTCGTGGGTGTCATCGGCCCGTCCGGTGCTGGAAAAGCCCGCCGGATTGCGAAACGTGCTGCCTGCGGTGCGGTCCTTGGTCGGCTGCGTTTCATCGCGCTTGGCCAATTGCTGCTCCATCCGCGATTTCAGCGCCTCGGGATCGCCTTCAGGCCCCTTCAACGTCGCCGAGATCAGCACAGCACCTTCGGGCAAAGCACTGCTACGATAGGCAAATTGCAGATCATCGGCTGTCAGCGTTGCACGGGTCCCATCGCGCAGGATCACCTCTGCGCTTTGGAAAACATCGGCCGTATAGGACCCATAACAGCCCGCATTCATCCGCACAGCCCCGCCGATTGAGCCGGGTATCGTGCGCAGAAACGTCAGGTCGACACCCGCCTCAGCCGCCTTGCGCGCCACATGGGCATCCAGCGCTGCGGCACCTGCCTTAACGGTGGTGCCGTCGATCTCAATCCCGTTGAAGCCGCGCCCTAGCCGGATCACGACACCGCGCACACCACCATCACGGACGATCAGATTGCTGCCGACACCCATCGCAAAGACCGGCACTTCCGCGTCCAGCGCGCGCAGAAAATCGCTCAGGTCGTCAGCGTCGGCGGGTTGAAACAGCACATCCGCCGGTCCGCCCACCCGCAGCCAGGTCAGACTGTCGAGCGGGCGATTCTGTGTCAGCGTGCCGCGCACCTCAGGCAGTTGCATGATCCTTGCGCCCTTCCCTCTTGTATCGTCCGACCAGCGCACCGATCCCCAATCCAAGGAAACTTGGCGCGCTGACCCCGGCCAGTCCAAGGAAGTAACCCAACCCGTCCCAGCCTGTCGCCGTCGCCATGCCGTAACTCATCACGGCTGTAAACCCCGCCCACAGCACCGCCAGCAGGATCAAGCCAGCGGTCGCTTTATGTTTCGCCGCGAAATAGCCCGCGACACCCGTGCCCGCAAAGACCCCCGCCGGGATCGCAAAGATCATAATCTCTTCCATCTCTCGCTCCTCCATTTCATGAACGATGTTCATAAAATGGGCATTTGTGAACGCCGTTCAAGAATGAAGCGTGATTTTTTCGAAAATCTCTTGATCATGCCGAATGCGCCGGCCAAGGGCACAGCGCTGCGGACTTGCCGCCCGCTACGGCATCCCACGATCATCCTTGCGTCGCATCAGCCAGCCCAAAAGCCAGCCTGCCAGCGCCCCGATTGTCGCGGGCACAAAGAACAGCATCGCCCATGAAATCGCGAGGATCGGGTCAATCCCCAGCCGCCCATCCGCGCCCCAGACTAAGATAACCAGCATCCCGCCAATGGCAGAGACAATGGTCAGCGCCAGCCCGTTTTTACCCGCGCGCACCAGATAGCCCACAATGCCAAACGGGATGAACGCCCCGATTACCATGACCGCAAAGACGACAAACCCGCCCATCAGCCCGGCAGCCGTGCGCGGATCCAGCGGCCCAGATAGATCAAGGGCCAGCGCAGGATGCTCCCGCCCGCGATCAGAAAGGCAAGCGCTATCCATGGCCCGAAATCAAGCGTGATCCAGCCCAGCAGCGGCACGCCAAACGCAATCAGGATATAGGCCCTGCGCCAATGGTTGTCCCGGCTCGGGATCATCCCCAGCACATTGGCAACCACCAGCCAGACAAACCCCAGCACCAGCGGCAGATAATCCATGATCCAGACAAAGCTCATTTCGGTCGTTCCGGCCTCTCGCCCCTCGCGCGGCGGTAAAAATAGATCAGCGGGTTGCGAAACATTGAGACAAACCCGATGGCCGCCAAAATGCCCACGATCAGCCCATAGTCAACGCCTAACCACACGATAACGACCGGCGCCAAACACAAGAGCGTAATCCCCGGCCCATATTGCCGCTTCATCGGCAGAAAGGCCGTGGCAGTGGCAGCAAAGGCCCAAATGATGGCGGCGATGGCAGATAGGGTCATTGGTGGCCTTTACCCCCCAAACCATGAAGCAACCGCTTCCACGATATCCAGCAAACTCGTCACCCGCTTGTTTTGCTTGATCACCGCGTCGGCAGCCTTGCCAACCTTGCCGCTTGCCGTCACCGAGCGTTCGTAGAACCGGTTCAGCGACAGGCCCAGCGCGCCAGAGCTTTGGGCAAAGCGGTCCTCCAGCAGCGATTGGAAGTCGTCGGACGTGGCCTCTGCGATGGCCGCGCGATAGGTCCGCAATTCCTCCAGCATGTCGCGCAGCACCGCGACCCCTTCGGCATCCAGCGCCACCATCTCGGGGTTGGGCAGAGCTTCGACAAACCCGATGGCGTGATCGAAAATCTCGATGACCTCTTGCTGGTCCACCTGCTCCAGCCGCAATTGTGCCAGCGGTGCCAGCGCCAGATAGCTGGGGCCAAAGTGTTCGCGGCACAGCCCTTTGAGCATGTCGATCCGCGTATCCAACAGGCCCGACAAGGTCTCGCCCAGATCATCCCGCGCCCGTCCGTCCTTGGAAAACAGCTCCAGCTCAGAGGCAAGGATCACCAGCCGGTTGGCGCGCAGGTGCATCTTGTTCTCGGTCCGGTCAAACTCGCCCAGCACCTTTTCAGCGGCGCGCTTCAGAATACCGGCATAGTTCCCGCCGCCCTGCAATTCGCCCGCGTAATCGGCAAAGTCCTGAAAAAGATCGCGCACCTCTTCGGCATCATCGACAAAGGCCTGCACGATCCCGGGTTCCTTGAGATGGCCGAGGTTGTCGTTGATCCCCACCATCCGCATGACTTTCGCCAGCGAGTCAAAGCTGAACTCCACCGGCGCGGCCTGTGCAAGCTCTGTGGGCGCGACCTCAGGTCCCTCGCCCCGGTAAAGCGCCAGCACGTCGTCAAACAGCGGATTGATATGCGCTGGCCCGCGTTCCCAGTCCGCCTGTTCAAGGAATGCGTTCAGGACCTCGGCGATGGCTTGGGGGTAAAGATCGTGACCGAAGGTGACCCGATCCGCCCATTCATCCCAAAAATCCCAAAGCGGTTCTTCATCGGGCGATTGCATCGCCGAGACCATCTGGTCGTAGGCATTGGCATATGCCTCGGGCGCATCTCGCCCTCCCCAGATACCAGCCGCAGGGTTTTGCAGGTCGTCCCGGACCCACTCCCACAAATCCAACGCCTCGCACGCCGCCGCCACTGCCGCCACTGCCGCAGGCACTGCATCGGTCGAGGCCACCGCCGTCACCGCTGCCGATATTGCCGTCACACTGGCGGATGTCCTGCGCGCCTGACCTGCGGCACTGCTGATCTGCTCTGGCTCCGGGTCAACCACCAGATCAAGCAGGGCGTTGCGGCTCGCACCTCCGATGGTCTTCTCTGCTGCTGCGGCCGCCGCCAGGCTTGTCGCATAGGCCGCGCCATCGCTCACCGCGCCGGGTGCCGCGTCCGCCACACTTGCCACTGCAAGGGCCCCCAACACAGGCACCGTCCACAAGTTTTTAAGGCTGTCAGAGGCGTTCATCCCATAGGCCTGCATCGCAAACGGCAAAACCCTAGCCGCCGCCCGATATGCGATGCGCCGCGCTAGGGCCTGCACCTCAACGGGGGGGACGCCGCGCAAATAAGCCTCAAGGCTTGTCTTGTCGCGCAGGTCACGGACGTCTCGCCCTTCCATCAACCGGAAAGACTTAAGGATATGGCTCAGCTTCGGGTTCACATCTTCGGGCGCAAAATTCTGACGGTTGGGCAATATCCCGATCAACACCCCAGGTATTTCCGAGCTCAGCACGTCCTGGCCATACTGCAGCCGTTCATACCACGCGATCCAGACCGGCCATGCTGCCGCCTGATCCTCCAGCATCAGCTTTTTGGCACCGGCCCATGCCCTGCTTACAGAGGCGGGCACCTTTTCCGCCAGCCATAGCGGATCATCCAGCGCCCAGGCCCCGGACGTCGCGCGTTCCAGATCGGCCCGCACCGCGCCCCAGGCCAGATCGTTGGCATAGGCGTTCTCTTCCAACTCATGCAATGCGTCAGCACAAACGACACAAGCCGAGGCCATGTCCTTGATTTGGCGGCTTTGTTCCATCGTGACCGCCGCCGCATAAAGCACATTCGCTGTGGCTGCAGCCCGATCAAATGCATGGGCGGCGTTGGTCAGCGATTGCAGATATTCCATCTGTGCACCCAGCTTCATCCGCAACGCCGTATTGTCGCTGAAACCAAGCACATCTTCACTATGGGCGCTGCCGACGACACCAAGCAATAAGGCCAACAAACCTTCCACCGGCGTGTACCCATGCTTCTTCGGTCTTGGACTGCTCAGCAGGAAATGGACGGCATAGGGCATGACGCGCGCTGTCGCGCGCGCGGCCAGTCTTTGCGACAGTTGTCTGGCAAGCTTTGGGTGATTGACCTCTAGAAACCGCGCAAGGCTGTCAGCGTCTTGTACCTGCGCAATCTCCACGCCTTTACCCTTTCAATCGCTCCGGCAATGCATTTGCCCATGCGCTGATTGTACCCGCGCCGAGGCAAACCACCATATCCCCCGCCACGGCCTGCTCGCGCACCAGCCGTTCCAGATCATCCTCGGAGGCGACCGCCCGCGCATGACGGTGTCCGTGGCGGATCAACCCGGCCACCAGATCATCGCGCTCCGCCCCGGGGATCACATCCTCACCGGCAGAAAATACATCCGCAATGCCCACCACATCGGCATCGTTGAAACAGGCGCAGAATTCATCGAAATGATGGCTCAACCGGCTGTAGCGATGCGGCTGATGCACCGCGATCACCCGGCCCTCGGTCGCCTGCCGCGCCGCTTTCAGCACAGCGGCAATCTCAACCGGGTGGTGGCCGTAATCATCAATGATCGTCACGCCATCCACTTCGCCCACACGGGTAAAGCGCCGGTTCACACCACCAAAGCCCTTCAGCGCCGCCTTGATCTCTGTCACCTTCATGCCCAGATGCCGCGCCACGGCCACCGCCGACAAAGCGTTGGACACGTTGTGGTCCCCCGGCATCGGCAACTCACAGCCTTCGATCACCAGCCCCTCGGCCTGCAAGGCAACGTCAAAATGCGCCACCCCGGCCTTGTAAGTCAGGTTCACCGCACGCACATCCGCCTGCGCATTAAACCCATAGGTCACCACCCGGCGATCGGTGATCTTGCCCACCAGCGATTGCACGTCTGGATCATCGGTGCAGCACACCGCCAGCCCGTAGAATGGAATGCCCGAGACGAATTCGTAAAACCCCTGATGCAGAGCCTCTTCGGTGCCCCAATGCTCCATATGCTCGGGGTCGATGTTCGTCACAATCGCAATGGTCGCAGGCAGCCGGTTAAAGGTGCCGTCGCTCTCATCGGCCTCGACCACCATCCACTCGCCCTGCCCCATGCGCGCGTTGGAGCCATAGGCGTGGATGATCCCGCCGTTAATCACTGTGGGGTCGATCCCGCCCTCATCCAGCAAGGCCGCCACCATCGTCGTGGTGGTTGTCTTGCCATGCGTGCCCGCCACGGCCACGTTGGACTTCAGGCGCATCAACTCCGCCAGCATCTCGGCCCGGCGCACAATCGGCAAACCGGCGGCGCGCGCGGCATCCAGCTCCGGGTTGCCCGGCTTGATCGCGGATGAGATCACGACAACCTCGGCCTCTTGCAGGTTTTCGGCCTTTTGCCCCTCGAACACTTTCGCGCCCAGCCGTTCCAGCCGCTCGGTGATCTTCGACCCCTTCAGGTCCGACCCCTGCACCGTGTAGCCGTGGTTCAGCAGCACCTCGGCAATGCCTGACATGCCAATCCCGCCAATCCCGACAAAGTGGATCGCACCTACATCAAGGGGGAGTTTCGTCGCTGCTGCATTCATAACCTGACTTCCATCC
Source organism: uncultured Paracoccaceae bacterium (assembly GCA_947493335.1). GTDB lineage: Bacteria > Pseudomonadota > Alphaproteobacteria > Rhodobacterales > Rhodobacteraceae > CANMYO01. The sequence goes on from CANLQO010000001.1 coordinate 1,746,889, forward strand.
ATCATGTTTGGGCGTCCTCTGACAGAGTTTCAACAAGCGCCACAAGCCGCTCCGTAGCGTCCGGCCTGCCGCACGACAAGGCCGCAACCGCCATTTTCAACGCGCCCTCGGGGTTGCCCAGCACGTTTTCGACCTGTTCCGACAGGGTCTCGGGCGTGAACTGGCTTTCGGGCATCAGGATCGCGGCACCGGCATCCACCATCTGCCGGGCATTGGCACTTTGCTCATCCCGGATCGCCTGTGCCAACGGCACAAAGATCGCGGGCCTACCGATCACGCTGACATCCGCCACGGTGCTCGCCCCCGAACGCCCGATGAACAACTGTGCCTCGGCCAACCGCTCCGGGACGTCCTTGAAAAAGGTCTGCACCTCCGCCGGAATGCCCATGTCGGCGTAATAGGCCTGCACCCGCTCCAGATCCTCCTCGCGGGCCTGATGCGCCACGCGCAGATGATGGCGCATGTTTTCGGGCAAAGCCGCCAGCGCCTGTGGCACCACATCCGACAGCACCCGCGCGCCCTGCGACCCCCCCATCACCATCACCGACATCGGGTAATCGCCCGGCGGAATATAGGCCGCACCCTGCCGCTCCAGAATCGTCGCGCGCACCGGGTTGCCGGTGTGCACGCCGTCCACCCCTTCGGGCAATTCGGTGGGCCAGGTGCCGCAGGCAATCTGATCAACGCGACGCGCAAAAAGCTGGTTCACCCGCCCAAGGACGCCATTCTGCTCATGGATCATCCGTGGCACCCGCAAAACCCAGGCCGCCGCCATCGCAGGGATCGCCGGATAACCGCCAAAACCCACCACCACATCGGGCCTGTCGCGCAGCATCCGCCACTTGGCCATGCCAATGCCGCCCAAAATCCGAAACGGCACCGCAAGCTTGGCCAACGCCTCACCGCGCGCAAAGGTGGCAGAGCCCACCACGTTTACTTCAACCGCATCGGGAAAACCGCCCGTATACCGCGCCCCGCGCGCATCCGTGCTCAGTTTGACCCGCCAGCCCTTCGCAAGCATCGCCTCGGCCAGTGCCTGCGCCGGGAACATATGCCCACCCGTGCCGCCTGCCGCGATGACCAGCAACCTACCCACAACGCCCATCCTTCTTCTGGTCAGAAATACTTCGGGGGGGCGCTCCGCGCGGGGGCTGGCCCCCAAACACCGGGACGGCGGGCGGGGCGATGCGCGCTTTTGCGCGCGAGCGGTGTCCCTCCGGCCCGTTCATCGTCCGGGCCTCAGCAAATCTTCCATTTCGCCCTGTGGCCTTGACCGGGTAAAGGCCAACAGCATGCCCACGGCGATCCCGCCCGCAATCAGGCTTGACCCGCCATAAGACACAAATGGCAAGGTCATCCCCTTGGCAGGCAAGAGCCGTACAGCGACACCCATGTTGATCATCGCCTGTACGCCAAAGGCACACGCCAGCCCGGTGCCCGCCAAGCGAATGAACGGATCGCGTTCCTTCATCAGCCGCATCAGCGAGCGGACGACGATCACCGTGTAAAGCGCGATGATCACCAGCACGCAGATCAGCCCATATTCCTCGGCCGCGACTGCAATGATGAAATCCGTATGCGCATCCGGCAGGCTCCACTTCACCTGCCCCTCGCCCACGCCAACACCAAAAAACCCGCCCTCGCGGATCGCGTTGGTGGCATAGCCAAGCTGCGTTGTGGGGTCGAGGTCGGGGCTCAGGAACCCGTCAATCCGGCGCGCGAAATGCTCTGAATTGGCATAGGCAAAACTGCCCGCCGCGACCACCAGCCCCGCAAGGACCAACAGCAGGATCATCGGTGCGCCACCGACAAAATACATCACACCCCAGGCAAACAGGATCAAACAGGCCTGCCCGAAATCCGGCTGCAGGGCCAGCAGCGTCACAATGATGATCGTCAGCACCAGCGAATAGGTCTTGCCCGGCGGCCCACCCACCTGCATGGCCGCCGCCATCAACCAGGCCGCCGTCACCACAAATCCGGGCTTGAGGAATTCTGACGGCTGAAAACTGGCAAAGCCCAGCGAATACCACCGCGTCGCCCCCTTGCCGAAATCCGTGCCAAAGACCGGCAGGAAGGCCAGCGCCACAAAGGCTGCCAGAAAACCCAGCACCGCAAGACGGCGCACCACCTGCGGGCTCATCATCGAAAAGGCGAACATCACGATCATCGCCATGCCGCCAAAAAACGCCTGCCGGGTCACATAATAAAACGGCTCAAGCCCGTTCTTGCTCGCCAGCGGGGGCGAGGACGCCAACCCCAACAGCAACCCAATGCCGAACAGCAAAAGGATGCAGGACATTGTCCATTTATCAATTGTGCGCCACCAACGCGGCAAAACCGGGTCCTCGTGGACCACAGGTGCCGTGCCATAGACCATTTCCGTCATGGGACTACCGCCAATACTGCCTCAACCGCCCGCTTTTGCGGGTCTATCGGGTCAGTCTAACGCGTTTGGGTCGCTGATTCCACTTCTAATTGCCGCCATCCGCGCCGGGTTTTGTCACCAAAAAACTGAACCGCCCGGTGGCAAAGAAATGCGCCCCGCGCGCATCCAGCGCCACCTGTTCCTGCGCCCATGCCTCAAGCTCGGCATCCGGGATCGTCCCCTGCCCACTGACATAGGCCTGAATGAAGGGCACGATGCCCGCGCTATAGCACCCGTCATAACGATCCACGTTCACAATCGGGAAATAGCCGACATCTTCCAGATGCAGGCCGCAGGACCGCAAGCGCTGGCCCAGCGTGCGTGGCAACCGGCTGCGCGCACAATGCGGCGCAAAGGCCGCCATCACCCTGTCCATCCGGTCCGGGTCTTCGCTGTGCCAACAGACCGCATCCCAGTCCGTCGCCAGGATCAGCACCCGCCCGCCGGGCCGGAGCACCCGATGGACCTCGGCACAAAACGCTTCAATATCAGAGACATACTCGGCAACCTGCGTGCTGACCACGACGTCAAAGCTGGCATCGTCAAACGGCAGATCAGCGGCATCCGCAACCTGATAGCTTAACCATGCCGGCGCGGGCTTTGATGTGGCGCGCGCGATCATCTCGGGCGACAGATCCACGCCCACAACCCGCCCCTTGGGCCCCGTTGCATCCGCAAGGCTGGGGGCAAGGTATCCCGGCCCGCACCCCACATCCAGAACATGCTCGCCCGCCGCGACCGCTAGCCTTTTGATGGTGTCCTGCCGCTGTGCTGCGACATCGGAACCAAGATAAACCTTGTCCAACCGTTCTGCCGCGGCTGCATCATAGGTCATGCTTGCCATTGTCTCCCCCCTGAAATCACTACTCAAATACCGCGTCATCTTCCCCGGCGACCGGACCGGATTCAAGCCCGCTGGCACCCCAATGCCCCCAGCCCTCCCCACAAATGCCATCTTTCTTGGTTAAGCCGGGCGCGTGCATTGGGAGTAGTGATATGGATTATATGAATGAAATGCTGCGGCTCTATAAGCAGGGCCCGGGCGGGATGGAGGTTTATAATATTTCCGTATCCGGCCAGTTGATCACCGTGGAAAGCGGCCCGATGGGACGTCCGGGGCACAAGGTGCTGCACCCGCTGGCCGACAAATCACGCGTTGACCGTCTGGTGCAGGGCCTGCTGGAAAAAGGCTATGCGCCGCTTGAAAAGACCTTTGGCCCCTGGGCCGTGGCAAAACGCGCCGATCAGATGCGGGCCCCCACGCGCCCCAAGCGCAAACTGGGCGGCGGGTTCTGAGGACCCATTGAACCTGCGCCGGAGGGATCTGAGGCCCTCCGGCGGGGCTGCCCGCAAACCCGTTGAAGGGTTCGAGATGCCAGACGATTGCGACACGACCCTGCACCTTTACAAAGACACCCCGCGCGGCGTCTGCCTTGTCAGCTTTTTTGATCAGGGCGACACGATCATTGTCGACGGCGGCGGCACCGGCCAGACCCGCAGTCGCGCCAGCTTCACCCGGGATGAACGCCCAGCCGTCGAAACCGCGATTGAGACCCTTTTGTCAGAGGGTTATGCCCCCATCGCCGCAGATCAGGTCTCTGGGATCACCCGCCCGCAACCGGCAGCCCAACAGCAAGGGCGCAGCACACATTCATCGACCCTCTCCAGCACGGACGACACCTTGGCCGCCCTCGACATCCGTAACTGGATCGATTCACTTTTCTGACGCGATTGCCTGCCCGCAGGCCCAGCCCGACGACCACGCCCATTGAAAATTGTAGCCACCCAACCAGCCGGTCACATCCAATGCCTCGCCAATGACGTAAAGCCCCGGCACAGCTTTTGCCGCCATCGTTTTGGAGTTCAGATCGCCCGTATCAATCCCGCCCAGCGTGACCTCTGCCGTGCGATAGCCCTCTGACCCGGCGGGCGTCAGCACCCAGTGATGCAACCAGCCCGCCAGTTCGGCCAGCATCGCATCCGCCAGTTCCGCAATCGGCCCCTCTGGCATGCGATCCGCCAGATATTGCACCAGCCGGTTCGGCAGATGCGCGGCCAGCACGGTTGAAACGGCCTTGCGCCCGTCGGTTTTCTTCGCCTCCGTCAGCGCCGCAAACAGATCGCGTCCCGGGGCCAGATTGATCGCAATGTCTTGGCCTTCTTGCCAATAGCTCGACGCTTGCAGGATCGCTGGACCCGACAAACCGCGATGGGTGAACAATGTTGCCTCTTCAAAGGTGGTACCACCCGCCGTGACCTTGCTTGGCAATGCCGTGCCCGAGATCGGCGCGAATGTGTCGCCAAAGGTCAGTGGCACCAGACCGGGGCGTGGCGTGATGATGTTCAGCCCAAATTGCTGCGCGATCTGATAGGCCAGCCCCGTCGCCCCCATCTTCGGGATCGACTTGCCGCCGGTCGCCAGCACCAGATTGCGCGCCGTCACCTGCGTTTCCTTGCCATCCTGCGTCAGCGTCACCTGAAACTGCCCGTCGTGACGGATGTCGCCAACCTCGGTCCGCAACCACAGCTCTGCGGGGTGCATCTCTTCCTGCAGCATCGCGATGATGTCCTTGGCCGAGGTATCGCAAAAAAGCTGCCCCAGCGTCTTTTCGTGATGGGGAATGCCGTAACGCTTCACCAAATCAATGAAATCCCACTGCGTATATCGGCTCAGCGCCGATTTCGCGAAATGCGGGTTCTGGCTGATAAAATTCTCCGGCCCTGCATAAAGATTGGTGAAATTGCACCGCCCCCCGCCCGAGATGCGGATTTTCTCACCCGGAGCCTTCGCGTGGTCGATGACCAGCGTGGATGGCCCTGCATGGGCCGCCGCCATCAGCCCTGCGGCCCCGGCACCAAGGATCAGCGTGTTTACCTGCATGGCCGACCTGTTGCGTGTTTCACGGGCAAGATGCAAGCTCCCAGCGATCGGGTCGGCCCCCGTTGTCATCCTCCGGTCTGCCGGCGGCCAAATGCGCCCCGATCATGTCGCCAGATTTTGACCGAACCGGATCTTGTAGCCATTCAGATCAACCGCGTTGAACTCGCGCATGCCCCAAGGGCGATCAGACGGGGCATCGGCGATGTCGACGCCCTTGCGCTCGGCTCGCTCAAACAGCGCGTCCACGTCCACCACATCAAAGTATAACCAGTTCTCGCTCAATTGCGGTGGGCCCTGCCAAAAGTGCACACAGGCCGCACCAAATTGCACCGCGCCGTGGGTCGGCGGTCCCCCCCAAAGAAACCGCAAATCAAACCCCAGCTTGTCGACGTACCACGCGCAAGCCTTTGGCACATCCGGCACCGCAAATGTCGGATAGACCGCGATGCAATCGCTGGGCTCTGTCATCGGCATCCCTCCCGATCTTGCGCGATTCTCGGCGGCAGCGTGGTGGCCTAGTCCAAAACCGCCTGCACAAGCGCGCTAAAGTCCTCGCCTCGTGCGGCAAAGCTGTCGTATTGGTCAAAGCTTGCGCAGGCGGGGGCCAGCAGCACCACCTCACCCGCTTCGGCCTCTGCGCTGGCCTCAGCGATCGCCGTTGCCATGTCACCGCAAATCGCGGCCTCCACCCCCGGCAACTGCCGGGCAAAGTCTTCCGGTTCGCGTCCGATCACATAGGCCTTTACCACGCTGCCCAGATGCGGCGTCAGGCCATCCAGCCCGCCTTCTTTCTGCAGCCCGCCGCAGATCCAGCGGATGCGCGGATAGGCTTGCAGCGCCTTGGCGGCGGCATCCACGTTGGTGGCCTTGCTGTCATTGACAAAGGTCACGCCCGCCTTCTCGCCAATAACCTGCGACCGGTGCGGCAGGCCGGGATAGCTGCGCATCGCCGCCTCGATCCCTTTTGGCCCCAGCCCCAGCACACGCGCAGCGGCATAGGCGGCACAGGCGTTCTGGTGGTTATGGCTGCCCGGCAGCCCCTTGATATTGCGCAGATCAATGGACCCCACCTGCCGGTCCTTGCGGTATTCGCTTAAAAATCCCTTCTTGGCGAAGACGGTCCAGCCGCGCGTGATCTTGTCGGAGACCGAGACGCGGATGACCCGATCATCCAGCGGCCCTTCGGCCATCTGGTTGGCCAGATAGCGCCCTTCGGGTTCATCCACGCCAATCACCGCGCGGTCCGGCCCGCCTTCGGCAAAGAGGCGGCGCTTGGCCGCGACATAGCCGCCCAATCCTGCGTGCCGGTCCAGATGGTCGGGGCTGATGTTGGTCCAGACCGCCACGTCAGGCGTCAGGCTGCGCGCCAGTTCGGTCTGATAGGACGACAGTTCCAGCACCACGACCTCTCCGTCGTGGGCCGGTTCGATGTCCAGCGACCCGCGCCCGATATTGCCCGCCAACTGGCTCGGGCGGCCGTTTTCCACCAGAATATGATGCAAGAGCGCACTGGTGGTCGATTTCCCGTTTGACCCGGTGATCGCCACGACCCGTGGCTGTACGTCGAAATTGTCCCAGTCCTCCGTCGCGAAAGAGCGGAAAAAGAACCCGATGTCGTTGTCCACCGGCACGCCTGCCTCCCAAGCAGCGGCGATGATCGGGTTCGGCGCGGGATAAAGATGCGGGATGCCGGGGCTGACCAGCAGCGCGTCAACGCCGTCAAAGGCGCCTGCGCGGCTCAGATCGCGCAAGGCATAGCCCGCCTCTTCCGCCGCATCCCGTGCACTTTGCCCATCGTCCCAAGCGACAACCTCTGCGCCGCCCGCCTCCAGCGCCTTGGCGGCGGCCAGCCCGGTCCGGCCCAACCCCAACACGGCGACGGTGCGCCCTTCATACCCCAACACCGGAATCATCTGCCCTGCCCCTTACCTTGTCGCGCAACCTTGCCGCGCAGGTCAGACCGGCGCAAGCGCCACACTTGATACACATCAAGGCATCGCGCCGCCACTGGGGGCACACTGGCCGGGACATCAGCAACAGGAGGTGCGCATGCTCAAGATTACCAAAGTCTCCCCGCAAAGGATCGACGTGGCCCTGTCCGGCAGCGTCGATTCAATTGAGATGCAGACCGGCCTCGACCAGTTGATCGCCGAAGCCGCAGGCATGAAAAACGGCCGCATGCTCTATCGCATCACCAACCTTGAATTGCCCACGCTTGGCGCCATCGCCGTTGAACTGGGGCACCTGCCGTCGCTCTTTGGGCTGCTCGGCAAGCTTGACCGCTGTGCGGTGCTTTGCGACAGCGCATGGCTGCGGCAGATGGCAGAATTTGAAGGTGCGATCCTGCCCGGCCTCGACATCAAGGGCTTTGCCCTCGACGATGAAACTGCGGCAGAGGATTGGCTCAACGCGGCCCCCGCCGACTTTGACGACGTGCCGGTCTAACTGACCGCTGCCAACCGCTGTAACAAGTCCACCGCCTCATCCTGCCGTGCTGCGGGCACAAAGGCGTGGTCGTGGTGGTAGGCCGCGACCATGTTGCAGGCAATGCCCTGCTGCGCCAGCGCACCGGCCACCGCCGCCGTCAGCCCGACACCCTCAAGCGAGGAATAGACCCCCAGCGTGATCTGCGCCATCGGCTGATCCCCCGCCAATCCCGCATCTCGCGCCACCGCATCGGGCAGGATCAGCGTCAGATCCTCCGCCTCGCGAAAGGTGCAAAGCGCTTGCCGTGCCAGCGCATCCACCCGTGGGTCGTCATAGGAAACCCTGCAAAAATGGACGACACCGGGCAAAGGTTCGGGCGTCATGCCTTTCAACATCCCCGCCAGATCGGCGACCGTGCCGCTCACCCGCCAATCCCGTGATGGGTGTTGGTGACGTAGAATTCCTCATTGACGCGCAGCCCCAGCGAAAACGCGCAAGGCGTCGGGATCAATAGCTTGATCCCCGCCTCCAGCGCCTCCAGCAGCTTGGTCCGAAACGCCCGGTCGCGATGGGGCTTATACAAAAGGGCCACGTCAATCAGGATATGGGTGTGATGCGATACCGATGCCGGATAGGCCCGCCCTTTGCACGCGCCTGCGCCGGGATCATGCTCAAGGATGATCTCTTCGATCCGGGTCAGAATGCGATAGGGGTCAATCGCCAGATCGTCGGAATATTTAATCTCTGCATGGGGCATCAGCGCACCTTCAACGTGGCCAGCCCGATCATGGCAAGGATCAGGCTGATGATCCAGAACCGGATGACGATGGTCGATTCTGCCCAGCCCTTTTTCTCATAATGGTGGTGGATCGGGGCCATCAAGAACACCCGCTTGCCGGTGGCCTTGAAGTAAAAGACCTGAATGATGACGCTCAGCGCTTCCACCACAAAAAGCCCGCCGACAATCGCCAGAACAATCTCGTGCTTAGTGGCCACCGCAATCGCCCCCAGCGCGCCGCCCAGGGCCAACGATCCGGTATCACCCATGAACACCGCCGCCGGTGGCGCGTTATACCATAGGAACCCCAGCCCCCCGCCGATCAACCCGGCGGCAAAGACCAGAATTTCGCCCGATCCCGGCACATAGTGCAGGCCAAGGCTTTCGGAAAAGTCCACGCGCCCGACGAAATAGGCGATGATCCCAAAGGTGCCCGCCGCGATCATCACCGGCATCACCGCCAGCCCATCCAGCCCGTCGGTCAGGTTCACCGCATTGGCCGCGCCCACGATCACGATCACCGCAAATGGCACAAAAAGCAGCCCCAGATTGATCAGCGTATCCTTGAAAACCGGGACGGCGAGTTGATTGACCAAGCCCTCGGGGTGGTATTGCGCAGCCCAATACCCCGCAATCGCGGCAATCAGCAGCCCCAGCGCCATGCGGACCCGGCCAGATACGCCTGCCGTGTTCTGCTTGCTGACCTTGGCGTAATCATCGGCAAAGCCAATCAGCGCAAAGGCCAGCGTCACAAAAAGCACCAGCCAGATATAGGGATTGTCCAACCGCGCCCACAAAAGGGTCGAGGTCGTCAGCGCCCCCACGATCAGCAACCCGCCCATGGTCGGTGTGCCCGCTTTGACGAAATGCCCCTCTGGCCCGTCGTCGCGAATGGGCTGGCCCTTGCCCTGCTTGCGCCGCAACACGTTGATCAACGGCAGCCCGAACATAAACCCGAACAGAAGCGAGGTCATGAACGCCCCGCCTGCGCGGAACGTGATGTACCGGAACAAGTTGAAAAAGTCGCCGCCATCTGACCAGGCCGTCAACCAATACAACATATGCTCTGCCCCTTCGTTTTCTTATCTAAATCAGCGATGCCCGAGTTTGCGAATGGCGTCAACAATCAGGCTGACTTTACTGCCCTTCGACCCCTTCACCAGCACCACGTCACCCGCATCCACAAGGCTCGCGGCGCGTGTGGCACCTTCTGGCGCGGTTTCAAACCATTGCCCGCGCTGCGCCTCTGGCAAGGCCGCGTGCAGGTGTTTCATGCGCGGCCCGACGCAATGCACCAGTTCCAGCGCTTTGAGATGCGGATCGTCGGCCATCGCGGCGTGCATCGCGGCCTCTTGTGGCCCCAACTCCAGCATATCGCCCAGTATGGCGACACGCCGCCCCTTGACGATCCGGCCCACACCATCTTTGGGTCGGGCCGCCGCCAGAACCTCAAGCGACGCGGAAAGCGAAGTGGGGTTGGCGTTGAATGCATCATCAATCAGATCAATCGTTTCCTCTTCGGACCCGGCGTCCAGTGCCACCACCTCGCGTGTGCCGCGCCCCTCTGGCGGCAGCCACAGCGCGATGTCCTGCGCCGCCGTCGCCGCGTCGGCCCCCAGCGCCTCGCACACCGCAAGCACGCCCAGCGCGTTCATCGCAAAATGCCGCCCCGGCAGCGACAGTTTGAACAGGTAGTGATCCGTGCCATGGGTCGCGGAAATGACCGTAGCGCCTTCGCTGACCCGCACGTCACCAAGCTGCCAGTCGGTTGAAGTTTTACCAAAGCTTTGCACCGCAACACCCTGATTTTTGGCGTATTTCTGCAAGACTTCTGCGGTTGGCACATCCGCATTCAGCACGGCAATTCCGCCGGGCTCCAAGCCGTCGACGATGCTGGCCTTTTCTCGCGCAATGCCACCCAGATCGTCAAAGGCCTCCAGATGCGCCGCCGCCACCGTGGTGACCATCGCCACATGTGGCCGGGCCATTTTTGAAAGCGGCGCGATCTCCCCGGGGTTGCTCATCCCCATCTCGATCACTGCAAATTCCGTGTCTTCCGGCATCCGCGCCAGTGTCAGCGGCACGCCCCAATGGTTGTTGTAGCTGGCGACAGAGGCATGGACCCGCCCCTGCCGTCCCAGCACATCGCGCAACATTTCCTTGGTCGAGGTCTTGCCGACCGATCCGGTCACCCCGACGACCCGCGCTTCGGTGCGCGCGCGTGCGGCGCGGCCCAGACCCTCAAGCGCCACCAGTACATCATCCACGACCAACAGCGGCATGTCCTGCGGCACGCCCTCTGGTCTGTGCGTGACCAGCGCCGCCGCGGCGCCTTTCTCAAAGGCCATCGCGACAAAGTCGTGCCCGTCGCGCACATCCTTCAGCGCCACGAACAAATCGCCCTTGGCGATTGTGCGCGTGTCGATCGACACGCCATTGGCCGCCCAAGCACGGGTCGAGGTGCCGCCAGTGGCCGCTTCGGCCTCTGCCGAGGTCCAAAGCGTCATATCCGCCCCTCCAACGCCGCCACCGCCACGCTGGCCTGTTCCACATCGTCAAAGGGCAGCACCGTGTCGCCAACGATCTGCCCGCTCTCATGGCCTTTGCCGGCAATCAGCAGCGCGTCACCGGCCTGCAACGCATCAATCCCGCGCAGAATGGCCTCGGCCCGGTCGCCCACTTCAAACACCTGCTCGCAGGTGCCCTCGACGGCCCCGGCCATCACGGCGGCACGGATCGCGCCCGGCTCTTCGCTGCGGGGGTTGTCATCCGTTACGATCACCACGTCTGCGTGATCGGCAGCCGCGCGCCCCATCAGCGGCCGCTTGGTCGCGTCGCGGTCCCCCCCCGCACCCACGATCACCACCAGCCGTCCCATCACATGGGGCCGCATCGCGCGCAGCGCGGTCTCCACCGCATCCGGCGTATGGGCATAATCCACAAAGACCGCAGCGCCATTTTCCCGCGTCGCGGCCAGCTCCATCCGGCCCCGGACCGTCGTCAGCTTGGGCAAGGTCGCAAAGACATCGCCCGGCACCGCGCCGGCGGCAATCGCCAGCCCGGCGGCCAACAGCACGTTGTCGGCCTGAAACCCGCCCATCAACTCCAGCCGCGCCTGATAGGGGCGGTCCTGCCAGCTGAACCGCAAATCCTGCCCTGTGGCGTCAAACCTTTGCGCCACCAACCGCAAACGGCAATCCTCTGCGTGGCCGACCGTGATCACCTCTTGTCCGCGATATTCGCACAAGGACGCGACCTCGCGCCCCTTGGGATCATCCATGTTGACAACCGCCACGCCGTCCTCTGACAGCACGCGGGTGAAAAGGCCCATCTTCGCGTCAAAATAGGCCTCGAACGTCTCGTGATAATCCAGATGATCCTGCGTGAAATTGCTGAACCCCGCCGCCGTCAACAGCACCCCGTCCAGCCTGCGCTGATCCAGCCCGTGGCTTGACGCCTCCATCGCCACATGCGTGACGTCATTCTGTGCCGCCTCTGCCATCACCCGATGCAGCGTCACCGGCTCGGGTGTTGTGTGCTTCAATGGATAGGCCCAGGACCCTTCGACCCCCGTTGTGCCAAGGTTCACCGCCGCCAGCCCCAGCGCCTCCCAGATTTGCCGGGTAAAGGTGGACACGCTTGTCTTGCCGTTGGTCCCGGTCACCGCCACCACCGTGGCCGGATGCGGGCCAAACCACAGGCTTGCGGTCTGCGCCAGCGTCGCACGCGGGTCCTGTGCCACTACCACAGCCACATCGACGTCAATCAGCGCCGCCCCCTTGGCATCGGTCAGCACAGCCACCGCGCCATCCTCGACCGCCTGCGCCACAAAGGTCGCGCCATGCACCACCGATCCGGGCAGCGCTGCAAACAGGAACCCCGGCTTCACCTCGCGGCTGTCGACTGCGACGCCGGTGATCTGCGCCTCGCGCCCGCCCTGTGCCGTCAATCCCAGTTCTGCCAGTGATGACGTCTTCATACCCACCTCTTTAGTTTGAGGTGAGTGTTACACTGACCGGTTCCAGACTTTCAATCTGTGGACGCACACCCAAAAGCGGTGCGACCCTACGGATCATCTCTGCCGCCACCGGAACAGCCGTCCAGCCCGCGGTGCGGCGTGGTTTGTCGCCGCTGGTCTCGCTGGGTTCATCCAGCGTGACGATCAGCACGTATTGCGGGTCATTGGCCGGAAAGACGCTGGCAAAGGTCGCAATCACCTTGTCATCGTAATAGCCACCGCCGCGCTCTTTGGGCTTGTCGGCGGTGCCGGTCTTGCCGCCCACCTCATAGCCCGGAACTTCACCAAAAGACGCCGTGCCGCGCACGACAACCTGCCGCAACATCTCGCGGGCAATGCGGCTCACCTGCGGGCTCACCACCCTTGGCCCAGCCTGCGCCCGGTCCTGCTTGATCAGCGTCGGCTCGACCTTGGTGCCACCGTTCAGCAGACTGGCGTAGCCTGCCGCCAGATGCAGCGGAGAGGATGACAGCCCATGCCCGTAAGAGATTGTCATTGTTGAGATATCCGACCACTGGCTGGGAAAAAGCGGCGCGCCGCTGGGCGCTTCCTGCATCTCGACCGGGGTCGCCTCAAGGAACCCCAATTCGCCCAAAAAGTCCTTTTGCCGCGCCCCGCCCACCATCAGCGCAATCCGTGCCGTGCCGATGTTAGAGGATTTCACAATCACATCCGTGGTGCTCAACTGCGGGCCGTAATCGTGGAAATCCCGGATCCGGAACCGGCCCCATGTCAACGGACCCTTGGTGTCAATCATCGTGTTGGCATTCACCAGCCCCAGATCAATCGCCTGCGCCACCGCAAAAATCTTGAAGGTCGAGCCCAGCTCATAAACCCCCTGCACCGCCCGATTGAAAAGCGGGCTGTCGCTTTGGTCGCCCTGCGTCAGCACCGGGGGTCGGTTGTTGGGGTCAAAATCCGGCAGGCTGACCATGGAAATCACCTCACCGGTGTGAATATCCATCAGCACGCTGGCGGCACCCTTGGCGTTCATAATCCGCATGCCGCCGTCCAGCACTTCCTCTGCGGCGGCCTGCACCGTCAGATCAAGGCTCAACTCCAGCGGCGCACCTTCATTGGCCGGATCACGCAGGTAATCGTCAAAGCGCCGCTCGACTCCGGCCACGCCGATCACCTCGGCACTGCTCACGCCCTCGCGGCCATAGGACGCGCCACCCATCACATGCGCCGCAATCGGCCCATTGGGATAAAGCCGCATCTCGCGCGGCCCAAACAGCAGTCCGGGGCTGCCGATGTCATGCACCAACTGCATCTGCTCTGGGCTTATCTGCTTGCGAATCCACAGAAATTTCCGGCTGCCGGTGAAATCCTTGTACAGTTCGTCGGCATCCATTTCCGGGAAAATTGCGGCCAGCCCATCGGCTGCGGCGCGCGGATCGACCATCTGAGGTGGCTGCGCATAAAGGGAATGCGTCTGCAAATTCGTCGCCAGTATCCGCCCGTTGCGGTCCACGATGTCCGACCGTTGCCCGATGATCGGGTTTCCCACCGTACGCGCGCGTGGCTCTTCTGGCACCGATGACGCCAGCGCGCCCATCTGCGCCCCAATAGTCAGAAAGGCGCTGAAGAACACGCCGCCCAAGACCAGCAACCGCCCCTCGGCGCGGTGACGGCTCCTGTCGCGCATTTCCTCGTGCCGCTTGGCGAGGTTCTCAGCCTCGATCGCGTCCGGATTCTCGCCCACTTCACGGGCCTTGAGGATACGCGCCAGCGGGCGCAGCGGTGTGCGTATCATAGCGGGTCTCCCTCTTGCACGGGTGCGGACGTGACATCAATCGGCACGGTAATGGGCAGGATATCGGGCAGCGGATAGATGATTTGCCCCACGTTCCCAAAGGCATCCGGCATCAGTGGCAGCAGCCCCAGCCGGTCAAAGTTCAACTCGGCCAGATCCGCCAGCCGGTCGGGCCGGTTCAGATAGGCCCATTCCGCCCGCAGCATCCCCAGCCGCTCATGCGCGGCACCGATCTGGCTGTGCAATCCGCGCACCTCCTTGATCGCCTGCTGGGTTTTGTAGTTCTCCTGATAGGCCCAGAACCCCAGCCCCATCACCGCAAACGCGGCCAGTACATAAAACAACGCCTTCATTTCCCGCCCCTCATCATCGGCATGCCCAATTGTTTTGGGTCTATCGCCTCTGCTGGTGCGCTGGTGCGCACCGCCACCCGCAGCTTGGCCGACCGGCTGCGCGGGTTGTCTTCCAGTTCTTGTGCATCCGGCCCAATCGCCTTGCGGCTTTTGACCGTGAACGCCGCCTCGACTTTTTCGGTTTCTGGGGCATAGCGGTTGGCATTGGCCACATTGCCCGACCTTGCCGCCAGAAACCGTTTGACCATCCGGTCCTCGACCGAATGAAAGGTCACAACCGCCAATTGTCCGCCGGGCTTCAGCGCGCGTTCCGCCGCCATCAGCCCCTGCCACAGCTCGCCATATTCGTCATTCACGGCGATCCGCAGCGCCTGAAAGGTGCGTGTGGCCGGATGGCTCTGGTTTGGTTTGGGCCGGGGCAGACAGCCCTCCACAATCTTTGCCAACGCGCCTGTCGTCGTCACAGGCCGCGCCTTCACAATCGCCTTTGCAATCCTGCGAGAGGCGCGCTCTTCGCCATAAAGATAAATGATATCGGCCAGTTCGCCCTCACTGGCCTCGTTACACAGGTCTGCGGCTGACGGGCCTGACTGCGACATCCGCATATCCAGCGGCCCGTCGCGCATGAAGGAAAAGCCGCGTTCCGCAATGTCCAACTGCATCGACGAGACACCCAAATCCAGGACAACTCCATCCAGGTCCGCCCCATATTCATCCAGCTTGGAAAACGTGCCCGCCACCGGTTCGATCCGGTCGCCGTAATCCCCGATCCAATCCGCGGCCATCTCAAACGCCAGCGGGTCGCGGTCCACCGCGATCACCTTCTCGGCCCCGGCTTTCAGAAACTCCCGCGTGTACCCCCCCGCCCCAAACGTTCCGTCCAGCCAGACCCCTTTGACAGGGGCAACCGCGTTCAGAATGGCGCGGATCAGGACCGGAATATGAGGGGCGTTGTCTGCGGCAGCTGACATGGACATCTCTACGGCACCATGCTCAGCGGGTTAAAGTTCTTGGGTTTGTCGCTCAGGAAGTCCTTGACCGGCGCGCTCACCTCCGCGTCGTAGTCTTCTTCCTTCCAAATCTCGAAATGGCTTAGCCTGCCCCGGAACGACAGCATCCCTTCGGTCAGCCCCAGCTTTTCGCGGCGCTTCAGCGGCAGCACCGCGCGCCCGTCCTTATCCACCGTCAGCGGTTCGGACTGGGTAATCATCAGATGGGTGATGTGGTCCTTGTTGGGGTCGGCATCGGGCATCGCCTCGATCCGCGCCATGACCTTGTCGTATTCGGTGACCGAATAGACCTGCAACCGCGCCTCAAGGTGGTCGCCATAGACCACCTGACATTTCATCGGCAGCCCTGCGGCCCAGTCGGGATCACCAGCCTCAAGCACACGACGAAAATCGGCAGGCACGCTCATACGTCCCTTGCCGTCCACCTTTTGGGTGTGTTCGCCTGTAAACTTCAGTGCCACCTACGTCCCGTCTTTCTGTCTCGTTCCTTCAAGCCTTCGAATGTGAAAACGGCGGATTGAGCTGCTGCCACTGCTCAATCCGCCGCCCTCTGCCCCTTGGGGCTTAGTCCAGCTGCGCGCGCCACCTGGGGGGATGTCTGCTCGCTCGCGCGCCGGATCTCTTTGTTCAGTAATTCGGGGGCCTGTATGAAACCTGACTTTTGCCGGTTGGGATCTTTGCGTCCCTTTGATCGTGTGCCCGTCGTTACCGTGCACTCTTTGTGCCGGAACCACATGGTTCTGTCCACACTTTTCTGGGATTTTTGTGAACTTATGGGAATTTCAAAGCACCACTCCGACCGCAAAATCTAGTTTGCCAGCGCCGGAAACACTACATGTTGTGTTCGATTTGCAAACGCATGCAACATGAACCCACTCCTAACGCAGAACGCTGCGGACACAAAAATCCCAATTATTTTGGTCGATGCTGGCCACAGACACAAAAACAGGGCCTCCCGGCCCCGTGATCGCGCGTGAATCGCTGTGATTCACGCCAAATCAGCCTGTTGATTCGTTTGCATCCATGCCGATTCCGTGAATTCCCAGCGGCAGCCTAGCTGCCCGATTGCGGCACCACCGCGCTGACCTTGACCCGCACGACCGCACGCAAAGCCTGCGGATCGTTGCGCATCGGGGTAAATCTGGCCTCGATCTCCTCGACGATGCAATTGCCATAGGACTGGCGCAGCGCCGCGCATTGCCTGGCCACCTGAGCATAGCTCAACCGCCGCACCTCGTTGTGGTCAACCGCGTCGCGCAGCGGGCGGCGTCCGTCATAAACGTCAAACCATTCCGATATGGTGCGCAGGTTTTCGGCCAGCGGCACCTCTCCCGGCGGGTCCTCGGCGACAAAGGCGACCTTGGCGCGCACCTCAAACATCTTGTCCTCGCGCGCATCAACGTCGACCGACAGCACCTGACAGGCGGTCGCAAAATCTTCCAGCAGCAGCGGACATTCGCGTTCGCGCACGTAACGCCCCATCTGGCCAAGCGCGAATAACTCCGGGTTCACCTCGGGAATGCGCATGATATCCGGCGGCATCAGCTCTGACAGATGCACTCGATACTTGATATCCAGTTGATGCTCCCGGCTCAGCGTCGCCACATCCAGCACCGCCTCCGCTTCGGCATCCTCAACGGCCGTGATCGCGCGACCGGTCAGCGTGATGATCAGGTTTTCGACAAAATCCAGCCCCTCGCCTGCGGGCTTTTCGGCCAGCAACTCGGCCTCAAGATCATCCGTCAGATGATTGACCGACACCTTGGGCACGGCGTCTGGTTTTGCTTCGGCCACGGCCTGCTCGCCCTGCCCTTTGCCAAGCGCGATGACAGCAAACAGCGCCAGTGCCGTCAGAAAAAGCCCACCGACCACAACCTGCAAGATCCGCAAAATAGGCATTACTGATCTCCTCCGTTCACCGCCGCATCGGCGCGCAGCATCGGCGCGTTGGTCAGGAACGTTTCAAGACCGGTGCCCGTGGCCTCGGCCAGGACATCCTCGACCAGCGTGCGGTATTGCGCCTTGCGTTCATCAAAACTGCCCGACAGGATCGTGCCACCGCCCATCAAGTGCACCACACCGACCGGCGTGTAATCCATCAGCGCCTCAGGCGCCGGCAATGGCCCGGCCAGCATGTAAGATTGCTTGCCATAGCCCACCTGCCCCTGTTCGGCCCCGATGCCAAAAACACCGGCGAACCAATCCGAATAGACACCGGCGTTCTGGTAATGCTCATCCAGCAGTGCCTCGTCGCCGATCCCGTTGCGGGTGTTTTGCACGAAATCCCATTGCGCCTTGGGCATCCGCCACATCGCATAGCCGCAACCGCTGCCGATGTAATCAAGCGCTGTCCCGTCGGGCAGGTTCGCCACCCCCACGGGCCGGGCCGAGACGACGGCCACCTGCGCAATCTCCACTCCTTCAGCCACTTGCAGGTTGAAAAGCGTATCACCGCCCCGCGATTGCAAAATCAGATAGAGCGGTGCAGCGGTCTCGGTCAGATAAACGTCGATCACATCCATCGTCTGGTGCCGCTCATAGCCCAAAAGGCGCGGCGTCTCTTGCATGTCCTTGTAGAATTTCTCAATCCACTTGGCCGCGCGACCTTCCAGATGCGTATCGCTCACAACCCCGATTCCGCTGGGGAAATATCCGCCCGCGCCATAGACGTTCACGATCATCTCTGTGGGCTGCGGCGGGCGTGCGGTGCAATCCTCCGCGGCCACCTCAACAATACTCGTCGGTATCTGCTCCGTCGCGCCGGGGTGGCTCTTGGCCACTTCCGATATCAAGGCATAGCCATTGGCCGTGGCGATCCCCGGCGGTTGCAGCTTGGCATGGGACAAATCCCAGTTCAGCAGTTGATCCACCGACCTTTGCCGCATGTTGTAGGACAGGTTATAGGCCCCGGACCCACCTCCACCGCTTAGCCCTAAGCCGCCGCCCAGCTTATCCAGCCCAAGCTCCTTGACCCCCGCACCGGTGGCGATCATCACCACTGCGCAAAGGCCAACGGCCCCCAAAAATATCTCTTTAAAATCCATGACCGGCCTGCTCCTGCTGGTTCTTGCCCGTCAGGTTGCAAGTAATTTCGCCATCAATAGGGCGGATCCGGTACGATTTTCGGCGCTAGTTGATCTGCTTATACATCACAAAGGCCCGCACAAGGCCCAGCGTCGGGTGGTCAAAGGCATCCGGGATCGTGCCCACGGTCGCAAACCCCAGCCGGTGCCACAACCGGACCGCGCCCGCATTGCTTTCCAGCACAAAGTTGAACTGCATCGCGCGGTATCCCAAGGCGCGGGCCTGATCCTGGCTTGCGTCACACATTCGCGCCGCCAGCCCACGCCCCCGCGCAGCCGCATCGACGATATACCCGCAGTTGCAGATATGCGCCCCGCCACCCGGTTGATTTGTCTTGATATAATAGGTGCCAACAAGCGTGCCCTGATCTTCGACCACATAACAGGCCGCGCCCCCGGTCCAATAGGCCAGCGCATCCGCTTTGCTGATCTTTGGGTCCACCGCATAGGTCTCACCGCTGCGAAAGACAGGTTCCAGCAAGGCCCAGATGGCCTCATGATCCGCCGATGTGGCGGGGCGGATCACGCCATCCCACCGTCGATAAAGCGCTTGGCCAGCGCCGCATAGGCCTCTGCCATCGGGCCTTCGCCCGCCGCAACCGGTGTGCCCGCATCGCCCGCCAGACGGGTATCAAGGTCAATCGGCAAAGACCCCAAGAATGGCGCGCCAATCTTTTCGGCCTCGGCCTTCACGCCGCCCTGGCCAAAGATATGCGCCTCATGCCCGCAGTTGGGGCAATGAAAGGTCGACATGTTTTCGATCAGCCCCAGCACCGGGGTGTTGAGGGTCTTGAACATATCCAGCGCCTTGCGCGCATCCAAAAGGGCCACATCCTGCGGCGTGCTGACGACCAAGGCACCGGTCAGATCGCTCTTTTGGCACAGCGTCAGTTGCACGTCGCCGGTGCCCGGCGGCAGGTCGACCAGCAGCACATCAAGCTCGCCCCATTCCACCTGCCCCAGCATCTGTTGCAACGCGCCCATCAGCATCGGACCGCGCCAGACAATCGCCTTGTCGGGGTCCATCATCAGCCCGATGGACATCATCGTCACGCCATGGGCCTTGAGCGGAATAATCGTTTTGCCGTCGGGACTTGCGGGCCGCTTGCTGACCCCCATCATGCGCGGCTGGCTGGGGCCGTAAATATCGGCATCCAGCAGCCCCACGCGCCGCCCCTGCCGCGCCAACGCGACGGCCAGATTGCTGGACACCGTCGATTTGCCCACGCCGCCCTTGCCCGACCCGATCGCGATGATCCGGTCCACGCCCGCGGGCTTTGTCGGGCCCGCCTGTGGCTCGGGATGGCGACCAACCTTCAGGCTGGGCGGGGCTTGCGGTTTTGGGGCCGGACCATGCGCCGTTAGAACGGCCGAAACGCTGGTCACACCCGCCACCGCGCCCGCCGCCTGTTCTGCCGCTTTGCGGATCGGTTCCATCCGCGCGGCCATCGCGGCGTCCGGCGCTTCAATCACAAACCGCACCGCGTCACCCTCGACGCTCAGCGCGCGCACCATGTCGCGGCTCACCAGATCACCACCGTCAGGCAGCCCGATCTTGGCCAGTGCCGCCAGAATATCGCTTTTCTCCGCCATCAGGGGCCCTTTCGCAAACTGCCCAATTGCAGGGCAACATCGGCCAGAGCCACGCAAACCGCAAGGGCCTCGCGCCGGACTGCACAAGAAGGTGGCAGAATATGAATTTACCTTTCGGAAACTTGCACTTGGCGCATAGCTGCATTGCAGCATCGTCCATTGTGCAATCGCAGCATATGCCTAAATCTAGACCACGAGGGGCAATCCGGCACCTCGCCAAGAACCGAGAAGAACGAAAGATGGCATATACATCAACACACCACGCCGGCCTGTCGCTGGCACAACGTTTTGCAGACCTCCGTGCGCAGTGGGCAGAAGCCGCCGCTCAGCGGAAAGTCTACCGTACCACACTGGCAGAGCTCGAGGCCCTGTCGACACGTGATCTCGCCGATCTGGGTATCACCCGGGCGTCGATCAAGTCTGTCGCTTACGAGGCCGCCTACGGCGCGTAAGTCAACCCCATCGGGCGCCCTGCACCTCCTCCCGCGGTGCGCCTGAACAACGCGGAACCGGCCACCTCCTCCCGGCTTGGTTGCGTGACTGACAAGGTGGCGGCTCCACCTCCTCCCGGAGCCGCCATTCTTGCCAAAACAGAATACGGGCCCGCCACCTCCTCCCGGCGGACGTCCGTTGACCAGAGCCTCCAACCTCCTCCCTGGCTGGTTCTGGTGACAGCGGCGCAAACCTCCACCTCCTCCCGGGGGAATGCGCCACCCAAATAAGAACGGCGATGCGCACCTCCTCCCGCGTATCGCCGTTTCTTTTTGGCGGGTCAGGAATACCAAACTTGATTTGACTGGCCCTTCTATCGGAAACTCCCCTTCAAGGGGACATTATGGCCGACGCACCACTTCCCGAACTGGCGGCCAATTACGGCCGACTTAACCTTTTGGGCAAAAGCCCATTGGGCGAAACTTGGCGTGCCCGCGACAAGCAATCTGGCCAAAATGTCGTCCTTAAAATTCGCCCGATAAGCGACGCCGCATCCCGTTATTTCCAGCGCGAACTTGCCCTGGCGCGCCAGATCACGCACCCGCGTCTGCAACGGATGCTGACCAGCATGCAGACACCGACCCACCTTGTGATGGTCTACGAATTCATTCCCGGCAAATCGCTCGCGGATGAACTCGCGCAGGGCCAACCGCTCAAACCTGCTCGTGCGCTTCGGATAGCCTTGCAATTGCTCGACACCCTTCACACGATTCACCAATCGGGCTTCATTTATCGCGACCTCAGTCCACAAAACATCATCATGCGCGGTCGCTCTGATCCAGTCCTGATCGACTTCAACGCCATCGGCCAACTGACGGAAAACAGCTCCCTCGGTCAATCAACTGTGGTCGGCGAGCTCAGTGGCAAGCCGCTCTATATGTCCCCCGAGCAGATGGCCGCAGCACCGCAAACCGCAAGTTCTGACATGTGGACACTTGGCGCCGTGCTGTATGAAATGTTGGCAGGCAAGCCCTATCGCACCGGCAACACCTTTGTAGAGGTTGTCGACGCGGCCATGTCGCCCGGCCCACCGGATGTCTCAGATGCCCCCGCTCCGTACCGCGACATCCTGTCTAACCTTCTCAACACGGATCCCGCCAGCCGCCCAAAACTCACAGTAGCACGTAAAGAAATAAGTAGGCTCCACGGCGCGGCAACGTCTAATGTTGTGGCGTCCGGCATCCGCATGGACGAATTTGGCGATGTTCTCAAAAAGGATTTCAGGCGGAAAGAGAAGGACGGCCTCAAGACATCCGAGAAGCAGCTCGATAATTGGGGAGACTTCGGCGAACCGCTTGGTGTCGACGATACTCCGCCAGCCTCACTCCCTGCTCCAAGCGCAGGACCGGTCTTCTTTCCTGACCCGCCCCAGCCACGCAGTGCATTGCCCGCCAAGAAAGCCAAAGGCGGCCTCATTCTGGGCCTGCTCTTAGCCTTCATGATCGGCGTGGCCGGGTTTGTGTTCTTCAGTGCCGGGTTGCTAAATGACGTGAGCTTCAGACCAGACCCCGCGACCCTCAATGCCCTGCTCTTTCTTGTCGCTGCCGTCGCGATTGTCGGTGTCGGTCACATGTTGTCCCGCCGCGTCCACAGCCGCGCCGAAGATGTGCGCTCCGCCCTCCCGTTTCAGGCCGTTGATCTGATCTCGGGCGACGATGCGCGTGACCAGCTGAGCAAAACAATCTGCATGGAAATCGACGCCTACCGCTTGGCCGCCGCCGGCAGCGGGGATGACATCCTGACAATCACCATGGTGGCTGTGGCCCAAGAGTACCGAGATGCGGAATCCTCCGATGATCGGATCAAGGCGCTGCAAATGCTCGCGGACCTCAACGCCAAGATTTCGAGCAGACTCAAACCATGGTGGCTGGATTACGAAAAACTGGTCGCCCGTGGCATCTCTCTGGTCAGTCTCGGCGCGGGCGCGGTCGCCTTGTTTCAGGCGATCCAGACCCTCTTATAGTTAACGCCCTTTAACACCCGCGTATGAACGGGATGTGCATCGGTTGTGTATGGATTGTGCCAATTAACCTTTGCCGCGCAATCGTGGTTAAGGCCGCGGCATTAACTGCGCAGGTCCTTGGGGCTGCCCATCACCATATAGCTTGTGATGGATCGGACATAAGGAACAGTGCCCAAGGTGTTGGTATGAAACGCTTTATACGCGGGCAGATCGTCCACCTCTACACGTAGCATATATTCAAACGCCCCCGCGACGTTGTGGCATTCGGTGACCTCTGGCGCCGTTGTCATGGCGCGCTCGAACGTATGTTGCGCGGATTTGGTATGCTCTGCCAGCCCGACCGCAACATAGACCACATAGGCCCGCCCGGTCTGCACCGGATCAAGCCGCGCGCGGTAACCCTTAATGAGTCCCGCGCGTTCCATCTCTGTCACGCGGCGGGAGCAGGCCGAGGG
This sequence comes from uncultured Paracoccaceae bacterium, assembly GCA_947493335.1. Classification (GTDB taxonomy): domain Bacteria; phylum Pseudomonadota; class Alphaproteobacteria; order Rhodobacterales; family Rhodobacteraceae; genus CANMYO01. The sequence continues at coordinate 1,770,126 of CANLQO010000001.1, forward strand.
CGACAGCCCGACTTTATCCGCCAGCACCTGATTGCTGATGCGCCCGTCGCGCACCAACTCTTGCAATATTTGCGCGCCAATGTGATCAATCTTCGTCATGGATTGCACAACTATCACGATTTGCACAAACAATGCAATTTCATCGCGAGGAACACCGTGTAAGTTTGCACGATGACCTACGATCTGCTTCTTGCCCTGATCGCTTTTGCCTTCGCAAGCTCGATCACACCCGGCCCCAACAACCTGATGCTGATGGCATCGGGCGCGAATTTCGGCTTTCGCCGGACCTTTCCGCACATGCTGGGCATCTCCATTGGGCACTCGGTCATGGTCACGCTGGTGGGGCTTGGCCTTGCGCAGGTCTTTGATCTTTACCCCATCACCCGGCTGATCCTGCAGGTGATCTCGACCGCCTATCTGCTTTATCTGGCTTGGAAAATCGCCACGGCTGCCCCCCCGCGCGAGGGCGAGGCACGCGGAAAGCCGTTTACGTTTTTGCAGGCGGCCGCCTTTCAATGGGTCAATCCAAAGGCCTGGTACATGGCCGTCTATGCCATCACCAACTATACGCCGGACGGTGGCGGCATCGCCCCCACATTGCTGGTCGCGGGCGTCTTTGCCTTGACGAATTTTCCTTCGATCATGGTCTGGGCGACCATCGGGACACAGGTCAAACGCCTCTTGTCGCGCCCCCGCCTTTTGCGCCTGTTCAATGGCACCATGGCCGCACTTCTGGTGTTAACCCTTTACCCCGTCTGGTTTGGTTAACGCCGCTGGTTCCGCATTCCCATCACCTTTGCGGTCTCTAAGTCCGTTTCAAGCGCCGCGAAACGACCCGATGTCGGATCGACCAATTCAACCCGGCCAGCGCGGTCAGAATAGATCGCCCAGCCATGGGTCTTGACCAAAGGTGACGCGCGAAAACATGGCTGACCCTTTGAAAACAAATCCTTTTTCAGGTCATCCCATTCATCTCGCGGAACATCCTTGCGGGTTCCGGTCACCGCGACCAAGACATCGTCAGAGGTGTGGGTCAGCGGCGCATCCATGATCATCGCGTATTGTAACTGTGCGATGCTTCCCGCCTTCTCTGGCACTTTCGCAACCGCTTTGCAATCGTCCGGCGGAGCGATCAACGTATTGAAATAATTGATAGAATGCATTTTAAAGACCCGCTTTAGAACGGCACATCATCCGCCGCGTCCGCCGCCACCACAAACCGCGCCACGACCTTCTTTTCCCCGGCTTTCTCGAACGCGATATCCAGTTTATCGCCTTCGATTCCAGTGACTTGGCCATAGCCGAACTTTTGATGAAAGACCCGGTCACCGGTCGTAAAGGCGGACACCGCATCCAGATCAATCGTCATATTGCGCGCCTCGCTCGGCTGAGACATCCCTCGCTGCTGGCTGCGGGACTGCAATCGCCGCCAGCCCGGGGAGTTATAAACATCTGATTTCGCAGCCTTTTCATGCAGGTCAGAGCCCATCATCTCGCGCGCCGCAGGGTTCGCGCTGGCCGACATTCCGGCTGCGCCATAGCCCCCGCCATAAAGCCCCGGCGGGGTCAGTACCTCGACATGTTCGGCGGGCAATTCATCAATGAATCGCGACGGCATGGCTGATTGCCACTGCCCGTAAACCCTTCTGTTTGCTGCAAAACTTATGGTGCAAACTTCTTCGGCGCGGGTGATGCCGACATAGGCCAGCCGCCGTTCTTCCTCCAGCCCCTTCATCCCGCTTTCGTCCATACTGCGTTGGCTCGGAAACAGCCCGTCTTCCCAACCGGGCAGGAAAACAACCGGAAATTCCAGCCCCTTGGCCGCATGCAGGGTCATGATGCTGATCTTTTCGTCGTCCGTCTCGGTCTCGTTGTCCATGATCAGTGAGACATGCTCAAGAAAGCCTTGCAAATTGTCAAAGTTTTCAAGGGCTTTGACCAGCTCTTTCAGGTTCTCCAGCCGTCCAGGCGCTTCTGGTGTCTTGTCGTTTTGCCAAAATCCGGTGTAGCCGGATTCGTCCAAAATCATCTCGGCCAGTTCAACATGGGTGTCCTGTTCGGCCCTCAACTGCTGATGCCACCGGTCCAGCCCGTCAACCAGAATTCCCAGTTCTTTCAGGCCCCTACCGCCCAATAGTCGCCCTTGCACAACCAATCGCGCGCCTTCGACAAGTGACACACCATTGCTGCGCGCCGTGCGCTGGATGGTCTGCACCGCCTTGTCGCCAAGGCCGCGTTTGGGCGTGTTCACAATCCGCTCAAACGCCAGATCGTCATCCTGACTGACGGCGAGCCGGAAATAGGCCATGGCATCGCGGATCTCCATCCGCTCATAAAACCTTGGCCCGCCGATCACACGATATGGCAGTCCGATGGTCAGGAACCGGTCTTCAAAGGCGCGCATCTGGTGGCTGGCACGGACCAGAATCGCCATATGATCCAGCGACTTACCATCCAGCCCGCGGGTGCCGCGCTGCAGGGCCTCGGCCTCTTCCCCGATCCAGCGCGCCTCTTCCTCGCCGTCCCAATGACCAATCAGGCGGACCTTTTCGCCGCCATCCGCTTCGGTAAAAAGCGTCTTGCCCAGCCGACCTTTGTTGGCCGCGATCACCCCGGACGCCGCGCCCAGAATATGCGCAGTCGAGCGGTAGTTCTGCTCCAGCCGGACCACCTCAGCACCGGGAAAATCCTTTTCAAACCGCAGGATATTGCCCACTTCTGCCCCGCGCCAACCGTAGATCGACTGGTCGTCATCACCGACGCAACAGATGTTCTTGTGCCCCCCCGCCAAGAGACGAAGCCACATGTACTGCGCCACATTGGTGTCCTGATATTCGTCGACAAGAATGTAGCGGAACCAACGTTGGTATTGGTTCAGAATATCTTCATTGTTTTGGAATATCGTGACCACGTGCAACAACAGGTCGCCGAAATCGCAGGCGTTCAATTCCAATAGTCGACGCTGGTAGGCGGCATAAAGCTCCACCCCTTTGTGGTCAAAGGCACCGCTGTCGGCAACGGGGATATTCTCTGGCGTCAGCGCGCGGTTTTTCCAGCCATCAATGATCCCCGACAGCATCCGGGGCGGCCAGCGTTTTTCGTCAATACCAGCCGCGATGATCAACTGCTTCATCAACCTGATCTGATCGTCGGTATCCAAAATCGTGAAGTTGGACTTGAGGCCTGCAAGTTCCGCATGTCGCCGCAACAACTTCACACAAATCGCATGGAACGTACCCAGCCACGGCATGCCCTCGACCGCCTCACCCAACAGCCCGCCGATCCGGTTTTTCATTTCCCGGGCGGCCTTGTTGGTGAATGTCACGGCCAAGATCTCATGCGGTCGCGCAGTGCCGGTCACCAGCAAATGCGCGATCCTTGCGGTCAACGCCTTGGTCTTGCCGGTGCCCGCCCCGGCAAGCATCAGAACCGGCCCCTCCAGCGCCTCAACGGCCATGCGTTGCGCGGGGTTCAGACCATCAAGATAGGGGGCAGGTCCGCGCGCCATGGCCTGGCGGCTAAGCGGGACGGCGGCGGCCTCAAAGGCATCATCTTCGCTGAAATCGTTCATGCGGCACAAGATAGACGAAAACCCTGCCCAGCAAAAGAGGTGTTCACATTCTGTTCCGCGCCTTTCTTTTGAACACAAATATGCCCGCCGGAGGCATCTGCCGGTGCCGCACAGACCAACTGTGCCTTTTCAATCCATCGGCGCGCCGCTAGCGTCCGACGCATGGATCTGCACAGCCGATACCCTGCGATTGAGGACCTCAAAGCGCGCGCGCGACGGCGCATTCCCCGCTTCGTCTGGGAATACCTCGACAGCGGCACAGGCGACGAATCGACGCTGCATCGCAATCGCACGGCGTTGGATCAGGTGCTGTTGCGGACGTCGATCCTGCATGGAGAGTTTGAGCCGGATTTAAGCACCACCCTTTTTGGCCATGCTCATCCCCTGCCTTTTGGCGTCGCGCCCATCGGGATGTCCGGGCTGATCTGGCCCGGAGCAGAACACAGCCTTGCCCGCATGGCGGCCCAAACGGGCCTGCCCTATTGCCTGTCGACCATGGCAAGCCAAACCCCTGATGACCTGGCCGGGTCAATCGGGGAACACGCCTGGTTCCAGCTTTATCCCCCGCGCGACCGCGGCATTCTGGCCGATATGCTGAACCGCGCCAAAAGCGCCGGGTTTAGCGCGCTTGTCCTGACGGTCGATGTGCCTGTCGCGTCCCGCCGGGAACGGCAGGTGCGCGGCGGAATGACCAACCCGCCCAAGTTGTCGCCGAAGATTCTGGCCCAAATGGCCCTGTCCCCGGCCTGGAGTATCGGCATTGCGCAAACCGGATTGCCGCGCCCCAAGCTGATGGAAAGCTATACAACCGAACGGACCGCGCTGCCGTCGAACAAGCACATCGGATATCTGATGCGCACCTCGCCAGATTGGGACTATTTCAAAGAGCTGCGCGAGGTCTGGGATGGCCCCTTGATCGTCAAGGGCGTGATGAACCCCGGCGATGCCGCGCGTCTGTCAGACGAGGGGGCCGATGCGATCTGGGTCAGCAACCACGCGGGGCGCCAGTTTGCGGGCGGGGCGGCAACGATCACAGCACTGCCCGGTATTCGCGCCGCAACCCGGCTGCCGGTGATCTTTGACAGTGGCGTGGCCGGTGGGCTGGACATTGTGCGGGCATTGGCGCTGGGGGCGGATTTTGTCATGCTGGGCCGCGCGTTTCACTATGGATTGGGGGCGCTTGGCCCTGCCGGGGCGGAACATGTGGTCGATCTGCTGCGTCAGGACATGATCAGCAACATGGGCCAGATCGGAGCGGAAAGACTTTCGGACCTGCCCGCAACATTGATCCCGCCTGGCGACGGCTGACGCAACTTTATTACAAGTTCTGGCAAATCATGTCGGATTCGGCCCGATTCCGCGTAGAAACCCGTATTTACCTCTGCAAATTGCCGCCTTAACAATGCTGCAACTGCAAAGAAGGAGCTGTCCCCTTGCCGGAATTCAAGAAAATCCTCGTGGCCAATCGCGGCGAAATTGCAATCCGCATCATGCGCGCCGCCAACGAGATGGGCAAAAGAACGGTCGCCGTCTTCGCAGAAGAGGACAAGTTGGGCCTGCACCGTTTCAAGGCGGATGAAGCCTATCGCATTGGCGAGGGGCTTGGCCCGGTTGCGGCCTATCTGAGCATTGAAGAGATTATTCGTGTCGCCAAGATGTCGGGTGCAGATGCGATCCACCCCGGCTATGGCCTGCTGTCCGAGAACCCTGATTTCGTCGACGCCTGTGCGGCAAACGGCATCACATTTATCGGCCCCAAGGCCGAGACCATGCGCAAGCTTGGCGACAAGGCCAGCGCCCGCAAGGTGGCGATTGAGGCTGGCGTCCCGGTGATCCCCGCCACCGAAGTGCTGGGCGATGACATGAAAGCGATCAAGGCAGAAGCAAAGGACATTGGCTATCCTTTGATGCTCAAGGCTTCATGGGGCGGCGGTGGGCGCGGCATGCGCCCGATCATGTCCGAGGACGAGCTGGAAGAGAAAGTGCTTGAAGGCCGTCGCGAAGCCGAAGCCGCCTTTGGCAACGGCGAGGGTTATCTGGAAAAGATGATCATGCGCGCCCGCCATGTCGAGGTGCAGATACTTGGCGACAGCCATGGTCAGATCTATCACCTGTGGGAACGGGATTGTTCGGTCCAGCGCCGCAACCAGAAGGTGGTGGAACGCGCCCCTGCCCCGTACCTGTCAGGCACGCAGCGTGAACAATTGTGTAATCTGGGCAAGAAGATCTGCCAGCACGTGAATTATGAATGCGCCGGTACGGTCGAATTCCTGATGGATATGGCCACAGGCGAGTTCTACTTCATTGAAGTGAACCCCCGCGTACAGGTCGAACACACCGTCACCGAAGAGGTGACCGGCATCGACATCGTGCGCGCGCAAATCCTGATTGCCGAGGGAAAGTCCATCGTCGAGGCGACAGGCTGCGCCAGCCAGTACGACGTGCAGCTTGACGGTCACGCCCTGCAATGTCGCGTGACGACTGAGGACCCGCAAAACAACTTTATCCCCGACTATGGTCGCATTCAGATGTATCGCACCGCCACTGGTCCGGGCATTCGTCTGGACGGCGGCACAGCCTATTCGGGGGCTGTGATCACGCGCTATTACGACAGCCTGCTGACCAAGGTCACCGCCCGCGCGCCTACGCCAGAGATGGCGATTGCCCGCATGGACCGCGCCCTGCGCGAGTTCCGCATTCGCGGCGTCAGCACCAACATCGCTTTTGTGGAAAACCTGCTGAAGCATCCGGTGTTCCTCAATAACGAGTACCACACCAAGTTCATCGACGAGACGCCGGACCTGTTCAACTTCAAAAAGCGACGCGACAGGGCGACGAAGATCCTGACCTATATCGCCGACATCACGGTGAACGGTCACCCCGAAACGGCGGGCCGCCCGCGCCCGGCGGCCGATGTCAAACCGCCCAAGGCGCCGGTCAAACCGACAACGGATGTGGTACCCGGCACCCGCAACATTCTGGACGATTTCGGGCCAGAGGCCGTGGCGCAATGGATGAAAGATCAGCCGCAACTGCTGATCACCGACACCACCATGCGCGACGGGCATCAATCGCTGCTCGCGACCCGCATGCGCTCGATCGATATGATCCGTGTGGCCCCCACCTATGCCGCCAAGATGAACCAGCTTTTCAGCGTGGAATGCTGGGGCGGTGCCACGTTTGATGTGGCCTACCGGTTCCTGCAGGAATGCCCTTGGCAGCGGTTGCGCGACATCCGCGCCCATATGCCCAACATCATGACGCAGATGTTGCTGCGCGCCTCCAATGGTGTGGGCTACACCAACTATCCCGACAACGTGGTGCAGGCCTTTGTCGCACAGGCTGCGGCCAGCGGTGTTGACGTCTTCCGCGTCTTCGACAGCCTGAACTGGGTTGAAAACATGCGCGTCGCCATGGATGCGGTGATTGAGGCCAACAAGGTGTGTGAAGGCACGGTCTGCTATACCGGCGACCTGCTGGACCCCGACCGCAGCAAGTATGACCTGAAATACTACGTCGGCATGGCCAAAGAGCTTGAGGCCGCAGGCGCGCATGTGCTGGGTCTGAAAGATATGGCGGGCCTTTTGAAACCCGCCGCGGCCACAGCCCTGATCAAGGCGTTGAAGGAAGAGGTGGGCCTGCCCGTCCACTTCCACACGCACGACACATCTGGTGCCGCGATTGCCACTGTGATGGCCGCGACGGCTGCGGGTGTGGATTGTGTTGATGGTGCGATGGATGCGCTGTCAGGCAACACCAGCCAGCCGACGTTGGGGTCCATCGTCGAGGCGCTCAAGGGATCGGATCGCGACACCGGGCTCGACGTGAGTGCGATCCGCGAAATCTCCAACTATTGGGAAAGCGTGCGCGCCCATTATCTGGCGTTCGAAAGCGGCCTGCAGGCGCCTGCGTCCGAAGTTTATCTGCACGAGATGCCCGGTGGGCAGTTCACAAACCTCAAGGCGCAGGCCCGGTCGCTGGGGCTGGAAGAGCGCTGGCACGAGGTCGCCCAGACCTATGCGGATGTGAACCAGATGTTTGGTGATATCGTGAAGGTGACGCCGTCATCCAAAGTGGTTGGGGACATGGCCCTGATGATGGTCAGTCAGAACCTGACCCGCGATGATGTGGAGAACCCAAAGACCGATGTGGTCTTCCCCGACAGCGTCGTGGACATGATGAAAGGCAGCCTTGGCCAACCCCCCGGTGGCTGGCCCAAGGCGATCCAGAAGAAGATCCTGAAAGGCGAGAAACCCACGACCGACCGCCCCGGCCAGCATCTGGAGCCTGTTGATCTTGAGGCGACGCGCGCTGATCTGTCCAAGCAACTGGACGGCAAGGCAGTCGATGACGAGGACCTCAACGGTTATCTGATGTATCCCAAGGTCTTCCTTGATTACATGGGCCGCCACCGCACCTACGGCCCGGTCCGCACCCTGCCGACCAAGACGTTCTTCTATGGCATGGAAGCAGGTGAAGAGATCACCGCAGAGATCGACCCTGGCAAGACGCTGGAAATCCGCATGCAGGCCGTGGCCGACATGAACGAGGATGGTGAGGTCAAGGTGTTCTTTGAACTCAATGGCCAGCCCCGCACGATCCGGGTGATGAACCGTCTGGCCGCCGCGGACAAGATCAGCCGCCCCAAGGCAGAAGCGGGCAATGCCAACCACATCGGCGCGCCGATGCCCGGTGTTGTTGCGACCGTTGCCGCAACGGCCGGGGCCAAGGTCAAAGAAGGCGATCTGCTGCTGACCATCGAGGCGATGAAGATGGAAACAGGGATTCACGCCGAGCGTGACGCGGTGATCAAGGCCGTGCATGTGAATGCGGGCGGTCAGATCGACGCGAAGGACCTGCTGGTCGAATTGGAATAGCCGGGCACGAGGGTGAAGGATGGCGGCGACGCGGACGTCCGCCCTATCCGTCGCTTGACCTTGGGGATGCGACAGGCGGCCTTGACTGGCAGTTTATGGTCCAGCTTTGCCGCGACCCCGCGAAAAATCACATGTGCCCTGCCAATTCGCCCGCCGGTCAGTGCTGAAAGGCGATAGATCGCCGCCGTACCCGGCTTGATCCGATCTTGGGCGGGTTGGGGCGTTTGGTTTTGGGCAGCTTGCGGACGCTGCCGCCGTTCGTTCCCCGATCCCTCGCCTGTCCGTGGGCCGGCGACCGAACGGCGATGACCGGCACTTTATGGCTCTGCTTCGACGTGACCCCGAGAGCGATCACCCAGCATCCCCAAATCGCCTGCCGGTCGGGGCGGACAGGCGATGGACCGGCGCCGCACGCGGCTTTTCCCGGTCCGGGGCGGGTTGGGGGGCGGGTTTGGACGGTCGGCGGGACAAAGTGCCAATTCGCTGCGGGTGCACAAACGTCAGCTTCGGCAACCGGACATCAGTGCAGGTCAGATTGATAACTTCTGCTCAGCAATTGTAGCAAAGTAGGCGCAGCCATAGGCGAGTGCGTCGTCATTGAAGTCAAAGGCCGGGTTGTGCAAAGCCGCGCTATCTCCGTTGCCGATAAACATGAAATTGCCAGGACGTTGCTCAAGCATGAAAGAAAAATCCTCTCCTCCCATTGTTGGCGTTCGGTTTCCGTCAACGGCCTCGGGGCCGACCAACTTGGAGGCCACGTCAGTGGCGAAGTCGGTTTGCGCCGGGTCGTTTTCCGTCACCGGCACATCATCAATGTAGTCAAGATGGATTTCCGCGCCCGTCATGCGCGCAGCACCTGCGCAAATATCGAGCATCCTTTGTTTGCCCAATGCACGCGCCTTGCTGGATAGGCTACGCACGGTCCCTCGGATTATAGCAGTCTCGGCAATGATGTTGTCTGCAGCCCCCATGTGGATTTGGGTTATTGAGACGACATGCTGCGCCGATGTTTCAATCGAACGCGACACAATAGTCTGGAAACCTTGAATAATCTGAGCAACAGCAATGGCCGGGTCGAGACCCTCATGTGGAAAAGCTGCATGGCAGCCTTTTCCAGTTATTTGTACTTCAAAGAGATCCGCAGACCCCATTATGCCACCCGGACGCGTTGAGAAATGGCCGATCGGCAGACCAGGAGACGTATGAAGCGCAAAAACAGTTTGAATGCCAAAACGGGTCATCAGGCCATCCTGAACCATGGCGAGGCCTCCGCCGTCCGCTTCTTCCGCCGGTTGGAAAATCAGGACCGCAGTTCCATTAAAGTTGCGTGTCTCGCTCAGATAGCGAGCGGCGCCCAGCAGCATCGTTGTGTGCCCATCGTGGCCGCAGGCATGCATCCGGCCTTCTATCTTTGAAGCGTAGGGAAGGTTCGTCTGCTCCTGCATGGGTAAAGCGTCCATGTCCGCGCGCAAACCAATCACTTTGTTGCTTGCTGTACTTTGGCCTCTTATCACCGCAACGACGCCGGTTTTCCCAATACCAGTATGAACTTCGTCGACACCCATCTCATGCAAGCGCTCAGCAACCAAACCGGCGGTTCTATGCACGTCGAATGTGATCTCCGGATGTGCGTGAAAGTCGCGACGCCACTCAATGAGTTCGGTCAACTGTGTGTCGAAAGCTTCAGTGTGAACCATTGGTCTAACCTCAGAAATGGCCTTCAATCACATAATGCTTCACAAAAGCGGTCAGAAGCAATTGTCGGTTTTTCGGTAGTCTTGGGCTCATATCAGAACTTCCTTGTCCACTCCGTCTCGGAACAGGCGTGGCGCCGGGCCCGAACCATATTTCTCATGCCTCGGCGGTCAGGTTGCAGCGACCGGTCTTGGACGCACAGGTTCACGCGGAAATGCGATTGCCAAGGGCCCCGGTTTCCGCCTTTGATGTGGCCATGCAAAAGATCATCGCCATCACCGACATTCACATCACACGGGCCGATCAGGACATCATCGGGCTTGACCCGCTTGAGCGGTTTGAACAGGTCCGCGACGCCGCTTTGATAGATCATTCCGACGCTGTCGCGATGGTGCTGATGGGCGACCTCACCCATCACGGGTTGCCCGAACAATATGACCGGTTACGCGGCGCGCTTTCGGACGTCCCGATGCCAGTGATCCCGATGTTGGGTAACCATGACCGCCGCGACGCGTTTTTGGCCGCATTCCCCGAGGCCCCGCAAACGCCGCAGGGGCATATCCAATCCGTCATGGATTTGCCGCATCACCGGATCATCGCGCTGGATACGCTTGACGGCCCACCCTACCCCAAGGGCCACCATCTGGGGCGGCTTTGTCCCGCGCGTATGGACTGGCTTCGCGCAGCGCTTGACGGGGCCGCAGGGCGCATTCCACTGGTTTTCACCCATCATCCGCCGTTTGCGACCGGGATTGTCGGGATGGACCTGATCAACCTGACAGAGGGCGCCGCTTTGATTGACCTGTTGGCCGCCACACCGGGGACGCATCTGTTTTGCGGGCATATCCACCGCACGATCTCTGGCAGCAGCCGCGGTGTGCCCTGGACCATGTTCAAAAGCCCCTGTCATCAGGGTGTGCTGGATCTGACAGACCCCAATTCATCGCTTTCGATTGATGAGCCACCCGCCTATGGCCTGCTGCTGTTGGCACCCGATGGCGTGGTCGCCCATAGCGAAGATGTCGGGATAAATGCGCCCGTGTATGAGGACACGGGTTCTGCCACGCATTGACCTGACATTTTGCAGAAATGTGGTTTTTTGGTCTTGCGCCGGGTCGCAACTGTTTATAGATCAGCGCTCACGAATTGGCGCGCGGGCGTAGCTCAGGGGTAGAGCATAACCTTGCCAAGGTTAGGGTCGTGAGTTCGAATCTCATCGCCCGCTCCAATTCGAAGCCAGCAAAAGGCCGCAACATCCGTTGCGGCCTTTGTGGTTTCCAGAGGGCCGATCGGCTGGTTGGGGACCGATCCGGTAGGGGCCACGACGACGCGGCCCCTGCCTTGCCCTTATCCGGCAGAGATTTGTTTGGCCTTTTCAACCAGCACCTCAGCCTGCCGGATTGAGGCGTAGTCGATCAGGCGGCCATCGAGACTGACCGCACCTTTCCCGGCGGCTTCCGCCTCTGCCATCGCGGCAAGAATGCGTTGTGCCTTGTCGATCTCGGCGTCTGACGGGCTCATCACCTCATTGGCGAGTGCGATTTGGCTGGGGTGGATCGCCCATTTCCCTTCGCAGCCCAGAACAGCCGCCCGGTAGGCGGCCGCACGATAGCCATCAGGATCGGAAAAATCGCCAAATGGTCCGTCAATCGGGCGCAGCCCGTTGGCGCGCGCGGCGACAACCATGTTTGCAATCGCCGAATGCCACATGTCACCCCAATGCACCTGGCGCGACCCATCCGCTGCGGGATCTGTCAGAACCGCGTAGTTTTCATTCACGCCGCCAATCACCGTGGTACGCGCCCGCATGGAGGCGGCATAGTCCGCCACGCCAAAATGCAGGCTTTCATTCCGCTTGGAGGCGGCGGCGATTTCGTTGACATTCTGCATGCCCAAAGCGGTCTCGATGATGTGCTCAAAACCGATGCGTTTTTTGTAGCCCATCGCGTCTTCAATCTGGGTCACCATCATGTCCACGGCATAGACATCTGCGGCTGTCCCGACCTTGGGGATCATGATCAAATCAAGACGCTCGCCCGCCTGTTCGACCACGTCGACAACATCACGGTACATGTAGTGAGTGTCCAATCCGTTGATCCGAACAGACATGGATTTGTTACCCCAGTCGATGGTGTTGAGACCTTCGATGATGTTTTTGCGGGCCTGCACTTTTTCATCCGGCGCGACCGCATCTTCGAGGTCAAGGAAGATGACATCGACGTCAGATTGTGCAGCTTTTTCAAACATTTGCGGCTGGCTTCCCGGAACGGCAAGTTCCGAGCGATTGAGCCTGCCAGGGGCCTGCGTAACAGAGTGGAATGACATGAGAGAACCTTTCTTCAAGACGTATTCTTGCGCGAGAGAAGTCACCCACGAAACATTATGTCAAGGAGGTTCTCGGTCTATCTGGGTATACCGTTGGTGTCGTCCCTCTCAAGCGCGAGGCGCGAGGAATAGAAGAACGCGATGGCCTGCGCACGGTTCTTGACACCGAGTTTTTCGTAAAGGTTCGAGAGGTGAAATTTGACCGTATTGACGGTGATCTCCAGCTCTTTGGACAGCTCCCGATTGGTCAGCCCTTTGGACAGCGCCTGAAGCATCGCGCGTTCCTTGCGCGACAGCATCTGGATCGGGTCGCTTTGCAGGTTCCGCACGTCAATGAACGGGAAAACCATCTTGCCCTGTGCGACCTCCATGCAGGTCTCGAGCAAGGTTTCTGCCGGGCTGGACCGCGCGGCAAAGGCGGCAGCCCCGGCGGTCATCGCCAGACGCGGCAGATCGCCCGTTTCCTCGGCATAGACCACAATGCGCGGGGCGTTGTCCTGATCGCGCAAAACCTCGATCAGTTTTGCGCCGCCCAGCGCGGGCAAGTTCCAGTCGATGATGGCAACCTGCACCGGGACCCGCATGAAGGTGCCCAAAAACCCTTCTGCCGTGGCCGCGGTCGCCACCAAAGAGAATCGCGGATCGCGGTCGATCAACTCGGACAGGGCGGACAGAACCAGTGGATTGCTGTCCGCGAGGATGATGTCGATCGGACCCGTGATTTCGTTAACGCCCTGATTCAATTTCGTTAATCCCTGTAAACTACCCATTTGGGCAGTGCGATTTTCGGTATACACCAGTATTCTTATACCTATGGGTAGGAAAATTACTACCCATTTAGATTACCATAAGTAGGACCTTGGAGTGTTTCCTTTCCCCCTGACGCATTTATCTATCACTCAAGGGTAAGAACCCGAAACAAAATTACAGCACGGGGAAGCCATGACAGACCAAACGCTTTTTGATCAGCTGAACATTCCGAACACAATTGCAGCGGGTCCGGGGCCGGGAAACACCGATGCGCGGGTGTTGGCCCGCTATGCCGGGGCGGGTCTGGCCGATCACATGCACCCGGATGTTCTGCGGGGCATGATCGAGTGCAAGCAGATGCTGCGCGCGGTGATGGGCACACAGAACGTCCACACCTTTGGTGTCGCAGGCACCGGTTGGAGCGGTCTGGACATGATGTTTTCGGCCGTAATGCCTGGCGACAAGGTGGTCATGTTCGTCAACGGCACATTCTCGGGCATTGATGGGCTGACGGTCCGCATGAAGGCGGCGACGGCAGAAGAGCTTGCCGCCAATCCGCTTGATCCCCAGACGGCGAATGTCGTCATCATCGACGTTCCGCACGGTGAAAGCGTGACCGGAGACGTGGTTGATGCCGCCCTCGCCGCCCATAAGCCAAAATGGGCCGCCATGGCGCATTGGGAAACCGGCTCTGGCCGCGTCAATGACATTGCCGGGTTCAGTGCCGCCTGCGAAAAGCACGGTGCGATGGGGCTTGTTGACGCCGTGTCGAGCCTTGGGGTCGGTGACTTCCGGATTGATGACTTTCCCGGTGTGCATGGCTGGGCCTCCTGCCCGCAAAAGGGCATTTGCTGTTTGCCCCTGACCTATGCGCCGGTGTCGTTCACTGACACTTACATTGAAACGCTGCGGTCGACTGGCACGCGCACCTTCTGCCATCATCCGATCCTCGAAGCGCGGCACTGGGGCATCATTGATGGCCAGGATGTCGAGAAAGGCACCTATCACCGGACCCATTCGGCCTATGCGGTATCCGCGTTTCACGAAGCGCTGCGGATTTGTCTGCAGCAGACGATCGCGCAACGTGCCGCCGACTACACCTATCATGAGGCCGCCCTGCGCCGCGCGATTGAGGCGATGGGCTGCGAAGTGACATCGAACATGCCGTCGCTGGTTGTGTTCAATCTGCCGGGCGATCTGGCCGGGCGCGAGATGGAATTGGTCCAGCACTGCCGGGCGCAGAATTTCGGGATCTGGCCCACATTGTCAGAGCCTGTTCAGGTGCGCATCGGCATCCTGAACCTGCTGACAGAAGCCGCAATTACCGACATCGTAAATCGCTTTGCCGAAGCCCTGCGCGCCCATGGTGCAAAGGTGGATCAGGCAGACATCGACGCTGTGTTGCGCGGTCATTACGACGCCGCCATCGCCGCTGAATAAGGGAGGACGACCATGGATATCCATGAATATCAGGCGAAAGAGGTATTGGCGGGATTTGGCGTTGCCGTGCCGACAGGGGCGCTGGCCTACAGCCCAGAGCAGGCGGCATACCGCGCCCGCGAACTGGGCGGAGAGCGCTGGGTCGTCAAGGCACAGGTCCATGCGGGCGGTCGCGGCAAAGCCGGTGGCGTCAAGGTCTGTACCAGTGACAGCGAAATCAATGACGTTTGCGAGACAATGTTCGGGATGAAGCTGGTCACACATCAGACCGGTCCAGAGGGCAAGGGCGTCTACCGTGTCTATGTCGAAGCCGCCGTGCCCATCGCCCGCGAAATTTATCTGGGCTTCGTTCTGGACCGCACGACACAACGCGTGATGATCGTGGCCTCGGCCGAAGGTGGGATGGAGATCGAAGAAATCTCGGCTGAGAAGCCCGAAAGCATTGTCCGCGCCGAAGTCGAACCCGCCGTGGGTCTGCGCGAATTTCAGTGCCGCCAGATCGCCTTTAAGCTGGGGATTGAACCGGGGCTAACCCAGCAATTGGTGCGCACACTGCAAGGGGCCTATCGCGCCTTTACCGAACTTGACGCCACCATGGTCGAAATCAACCCGCTGGTCGTCACAGATGACAATCGGATCATCGCGCTTGATGCCAAGATGACCTTTGATGACAACGCGCTTTTCCGGCATCCGCAGATCGCAGAATTGCGTGACAAAAGCCAGGAAGATCCGCGCGAAAGCCGGGCTGCGGATCGCGGGCTAAGCTATGTTGGTCTGGACGGCAACATCGGCTGCATCGTGAACGGTGCCGGACTGGCGATGGCCACGATGGACACGATCAAGCTGGCCGGTGGGGAGCCCGCCAACTTTCTTGACATTGGTGGCGGTGCCACGCCGGAACGGGTCGCCAAGGCCTTTCGGCTCGTGCTGTCGGACAAGAACGTGCAGGCCATCCTTGTGAACATCTTTGCCGGGATCAACCGCTGCGACTGGGTCGCAGAGGGTGTGGTTCAGGCGCTCAAAGAGGTCGAGGTTGAGGTGCCGGTCATCGTGCGACTGGCCGGGACCAATGTGGAGGAAGGCCAGAAAATTCTGGCCAAATCGGGTCTGCCGATTATCCGCGCAAGAACGTTGAACGAAGCAGCTGAAAGAGCCGTCGGAGCATGGAGAAACGACCTCTCTCAAGGCGTCACAGTGAGGGCCGTATCATGAGCATTCTTCTCGAAAAAGAGACCCCCGTCATCGTGCAGGGGATCACCGGTAAAATGGCGCGGTTTCACACCAAGGATATGCTGGATTATGGCACCAATGTCGTCGGTGGTGTCGTGCCCGGCAAGGGTGGCGAAACGGTTGACGGCTTGCCGGTCTTTGACACCGTGGAAGAGGCCGTCGCCGCCACAGGTGCAGAGGCATCGCTGGTCTTTGTGCCCCCCCCTTTCGCGGCCGACAGCATCATGGAAGCCGCTGATGCGGGCATCAAATATTGCGTCTGCATCACCGACGGCATCCCGGCACAGGATATGATCCGGGTAAAGCGCTACATGTATCGCTATCCCAAAGAACGCCGCATGGTCCTGACCGGGCCGAATTGCGCAGGCACCATCAGCCCCGGCAAGGCGCTTTTGGGTATCATGCCCGGCCATATCTACCTGAAGGGCCATGTGGGCATCGTAGGCCGGTCCGGCACATTGGGCTATGAGGCCGCCAGCCAGTTGAAAGAGCGTGGGATCGGCGTTTCGACCTCTGTCGGGATCGGCGGCGATCCGATCAATGGCTCATCCTTCAAAGACATCCTTGCGCGGTTTGAAGAGGACGACGACACCCATGTCATCGCCCTGATCGGAGAGATCGGCGGCCCACAAGAGGCGGAAGCCGCCGAATACATCCGCGATCACGTGACCAAGCCGGTGGTGGCCTATGTCGCGGGTCTGACGGCCCCGAAAGGCCGCACCATGGGGCATGCCGGTGCGATCATTTCTGCCTTTGGGGAAAGCGCATCGGAAAAGGTCGAAATCCTGTCGGCAGCAGGCGTCACCGTTGCGGAAAACCCCGCCGTGATCGGTGAAACCATCGCCAAAGTGATGGAGGTCGCGTGATGGCCCGCCCAAGTGTGCTGATAACCCGCCGCTGGCCGGATGCTGTCGAACAGCAGCTGGCGCAGACTTATGACGTGGCATTCAATCGCGCGGACAGACCGCTGACATCGGGTGAGTTTCGCGAGGCGATCCAGCGTTATGACGCTGTGTTGCCGACCGTGACGGACAAGATCGGGCCAGAGGCGCTGGACGTCAAAAAGCCGCAAACGAAGATCCTTGCGAACTACGGGGTCGGCTACACCCATATTGATGTCGAACGGGCCAAGACCCACGGCATTGCGATCACCAACACACCGGATGTCCTGTCCGAATGCACCGCCGATCTGGCCATGACGCTCATGCTGATGGTGGCCCGCCGCGCAGGCGACGGAGAGCGGGAGTTGCGCGCAGGCAATTGGAGCGGTTGGCGCCCTACGCATCTGGTGGGCACAAAGGTGTCGGGCAAGACGCTTGGCATTATCGGCTTCGGGCGCATTGGTCAGGAAATGGCCAAACGCGCACACTTTGGCTTTGGCATGAAGATCGTCGTGCAAAACCGCTCTGCCGTGAAACCAGAAATATTGGCGAGATATGGGGCCGTTCAGGTCCCCACGATCGAAGACCTTCTGCCGCAATCAGACTTTGTCTCGTTGCATTGTCCCGGTGGCGCGGAGAACGCCAAGATGATCAACAGCCGCCGCCTTGATCTGATGAAAGAGGATGCGTTTTTGATCAACACCGCGCGCGGCGAAGTGGTGGACGAAGCGGCCCTTGCACAGGCGCTGATGTTCGACACCATTGGCGGTGCGGCACTCGACGTCTTTGAACGTGAGCCGCAGGTCAATCCGATGTTGGCGCAATGCGACAATCTGGTGATGCTGCCACACCTCGGCAGCGCCACACGCGAAGCGCGGCAAGCCATGGGCTTTCGCGTGCTCGACAACCTGAACGACTTTTTCGAGGGCAAGGCCCCGCGCGACCGCGTCGCCTGAACGGAGAAACCAACATGAATGCACCCCACCGCACAACCGGCTTTTTCACATCTGATCTGGCCGATACCGATCCGGCGATTGCGGCGGCCATCACCCGCGAAATGGGCCGCCAGCGCGACGAGATTGAGCTGATCGCATCGGAAAATATCGTTTCTCAGGCCGTCCTTCAGGCGCAAGGCTCTGTGATGACGAATAAATACGCCGAAGGGTATCCCGGGCGGCGGTACTACGGCGGCTGTCAGTTTGTCGATGAAGCCGAAGAGCTGGCCATCGCCCGCGCCTGCGAATTGTTTGGATGTGATTTTGCCAATGTGCAGCCCAACTCCGGCTCTCAGGCAAATCAGGGCGTGTTTCAGGCCCTGCTGCAACCCGGTGACACGATCCTTGGGATGTCGCTGGACGCGGGCGGCCATCTGACACACGGCGCAGCCCCGAACCAGTCGGGCAAGTGGTTTAACGCGATCCATTATGGCGTGTGCGAAGACACATTGGATGTTGATTACGATCAGGTTGAGGCGCTGGCGCTGGAACATCGGCCCAAGATGATCATCGCAGGTGGTTCAGCCATTCCGCGCCAGTTGGACTTTGCGCGGTTCCGGGCGATTGCGGACAAGGTCGGCGCGTTTGTACTTGCGGACGTGGCGCATTTTGCCGGCCTGATTGCGGCGGGCGTCTACCCCTCGCCGTTTCCGCATGTGCATGTGGCGACCACGACGACCCACAAGACGTTGCGAGGACCGCGCGGTGGCATGATCCTGACGCAGGACGCGGCACTGGCGAAGAAATTCAACTCTGCCATCTTCCCCGGCATTCAGGGCGGGCCCCTGATGCATGTGATCGCCGCAAAGGCCGTCGCATTCGGAGAGGCTTTGCAGCCATCTTTCGTCGATTACCAAAAGCAGGTGATCCGGAACGCACAAGCCCTATCGGCCGCATTATGCGACGGCGGGCTAAGCGTTGTGACCGGTGGGACCGACACCCATGTGATGCTGGTTGATTTGCGGCCCAAAGGGGTGAAAGGCAACACCGCCGAGGCGGCGCTTGGCCGGGCGCACATCACTTGCAACAAGAACGGCATCCCGTTTGACACCGAAAAGCCGACGATCACTTCGGGCTTGCGTCTAGGCTCACCTGCGGCGACGACGCGCGGGTTCACCGAGACGGAGTTTTCGCAGGTGGGCAAATGGATTGTCGAGGTTGTGGAGGGCGTCGCGGCCAATGACGGCCAGCCCAATCCTGCGGTCGAAAATCGCATCCGCGAAGAGGTCACCACCCTTTGCGCGAAGTTCCCGATTTACGAAGCTGCGGTCTGATTACCGACAGGCGCCAGGACCGCGCCCACAATTTAGTTGCGACGGCGTCCTGCACGCTTTTCGGCCTTAGGGGCAATGTTGACTACAACGGGCTGGCCGGGTTCCGAACGGCCTTGCGGGCCGGGACAGAAACAGGGGGACTTTCATCCTCCTGTTTCCGGCGTTTTGCTTTTGCTCAGTTCGCCAACTCTGAAGGCACGAACAACGCAACTTGCCGAGAGACGCAGGTGTTCGGTCCGCCCTCTCCGTCTGATTTGGCCGTCTCGGGGTAATGTGGCGGCACGCTTTCAAGGGTGCAGCCGCCGCGGAAGCTTGACAGCATGTCAGCAGCCAACTCGGGGATGAGCGGCCCATGATCATGGATCACCAGATGGTATTCAGCGGTCTCAGGTGACACCAGATCGGTGTCAAAAAGGTTGGTGGGCACAGGGCCTGCTGGCAGATGGGCCGAAACCTCAATCATGCCGCTTGCGGGAACAACGGTGCCGCCACCATTGACCGCGACGGTTTCCATTTCGACCATGCCCATGGCCTCAACCGGGGTGCAGGGGTTCTTTTCACAAAGATGCGGGTTTTGTAGGGCCACGAACCAGATTGTCACCGCGTGCCCCGGCGTCAAACCCTTGGAACTGAGGTGCATGGACGCGCCAAAGGGCCCGGTTTCCAACAGCGCACGGGTGCCGTCGACCGGACCCGGCGTCTGCCCGCTGGCCGGTGTCCAGGACATCGGCATCGTGCGTGTCTCTGCGGTCGCAGTCGTTGCCGCGGCGAGGAACAGAAGTGGCAGGAATGGTTTAAAGATATGCATGTTATGGCTCCTTTTGCGTGACCGCGCTTTGCGCATTTTGGCAAGCCAGCGGTTTCAAGTGCCATGATCGAAGCTGTTCAGACGGCAATTCACCTAATGAAGAAAGGTGAAATCGCGCGAAATCTTGTGAAGCAGGGCTAGTCGTTCAACCCGGTCTTGCGCAGGGCCCATTCCAACTGGGCCCGGTCGTCGGCGTGGTGAAAGGGGACCAATGCGACGATGGCCTTTACCGATGGGTCAAAGCCCATTGCGGCATAGGACGTCACCGCCTTTTCGGCTTTGGTAAGGTTGCCAGTGACGCCGTAGACCGCCATCAAATAGCGCAGGCAATACGGAGAGTTTGGCGCAAGTTCGAGACAGCGCAGCAGGTTGTCCTCTGCCTCGACAAATTGCTGCAGATTGAATTGCGCGTGTCCCAACGCGAAATAATACCAAAACGGCGCATCGGGATGCGACGCAACGGCCTGCCCCAGAATCGCCGCCGCCGTTTCTGGATCGCCTTTGAAGATATGCACAACGCCCAGATATGCGCGGGCATCTTCGTTATCGGGTTCCAGCGACATCGCCGTTTGCAGATGCTCTTCGGCTGCGTCGAAATCGGAAAGGACACTGTGAAGTCGGCCCAATGCATAATGGCCTAGCCACATTTCGGGTTCGAGCGCGACCGCCCGTTCCGCAAAATAAAGTGCCTTTTGCTTGTCAGCCTCATCAAGCACGGTCCAGTCATTTTCGAACCGGACCGCAAAGAGCGTCCCGAGTTCTGCAAAAGCGCGGGCATAATCGGGGTCAAGTTCAACCGCGCGGCGAAAATGCCGCTCGGCGGTCAGGCTATCATCCAGATCGAAATGGGTTGCCGACACGCGCCCTTTGAGGACTTCCAGATAGGCCTCGGTGTTGGTGGTGCCGGGCGGTGTTTGCGCTGCTGCGATCGTAGTCGATTGTGGCGCATTGCCCTGCGACAGTGGCGCGGTGGTCCAGATCACCCCCGCGATCAAGACGGCCGCCACAGCCGCAGCCGCGAGGGGCCAAGACCGGCGGGACAATGCGGGCTGCGGTTCTGCCAGGTTCAGCCGGTATCCCTTGCGCGGCACGGTTTCCACAATCTGGCGCGCATCGGGTCCGATAATGCGCCGGATATCGGCAATGCACTGCACAAGGCTTTCATCCGAAGCGATGACATCAGACCAGACCGCCGTCAAAAGCGCGTTCTTGGTCACGGTCGTATTGGCATTTTCCAACAGATATATCAGCACTTCCTTGGACTTGTTGCGCAGCTGCGCTGTGCGCCCGTCGTCAAACGTCAAAGCACGAGTTGCTGGGTCAAACGCCACATCACCAAGTTTCAAAAGGTCTGATTTCACAAAATTTCATCTCGTTTTAGAAGACAA
This sequence comes from uncultured Paracoccaceae bacterium, assembly GCA_947493335.1. GTDB lineage: Bacteria > Pseudomonadota > Alphaproteobacteria > Rhodobacterales > Rhodobacteraceae > CANMYO01. The sequence continues at coordinate 1,791,360 of CANLQO010000001.1, forward strand.
CAGCGCCACAATAGAACATTCTGGCAGGTGTCCAAAGGCCGAAGCACTGGGACATCCAATTGCCACGAGTAGACCAAAGGAGGTTGAAATGACGCATAAGAGCGCACAATGTCATCAATTCATCCGCGCAGGCCTGTGCGCCGCGCTGGTCGCGATCGGTGGCGCTGGCGCGGCGGCAGCAGAGGCCATCACAAAACCCATGAGTTGGACCCCGGGCAGCGGCATGGCCCCGGGCCCGGTCGACGGCACCTCTGTCGTGCTGGAAAAGGGACCATTCGGGGCGGCCATGGCGATCAAATCTTCTGGCCTGACCCCCGGTGACGTTGTGACGGTGTGGTGGGTGGCGATCCAGAATCCGGGCGTCTGTGCTGGCACGACCTGCACGCCGGTCGAAACGATGGCGGACGGCATAAAAAGCGATTCCGTCGTCACCCTTGCGGCTGGCGGGGTGGTATCCGAAGACGGCACCATCTCACTGGCGAGCTTTCTGCCTAAGGGTGACGTGGAAGGAAACTTTTTTGACACGGTATTTCACAGCCCTGAAACGGCAGAATATCATTTGCCGATCCACAACCACGGGCCGCTTGATCCACAGATCGCCGATGAGATGCTGACAAGTTTTCGCGCAGGCTGCACCGATGAAAGCCTGCCGGAATACTATCCGCAAACGGCCCTGACTGATGGTGTGCGGGGGAACTTTGCGTGCAAAACTGTTCAGGTGGCTCAGTTTCCGGTCACTGAATAGGCCCCATTGCGTTTTGACGGGGTGCCACCACCGGCGCATTTGCGCGGGGCAAAGCGATCTTGTGTGTCCGTGGCGTGGCGTGCAACCGGGCCACGGCGTCGACAATCGCGCAGGACATGGCTTGGCGACCTGCCCTGCCCCGCCTATAAGCCGCGTGAAACCACCCGGAGACCCCCATGCGGACCGCAACGATCACGCGCAAAACAGCCGAGACGGATATTACCGTCACCCTCAACCTTGATGGCACCGGCGTTTATGACAACCAGACCGGCGTGGGTTTCTTTGACCACATGCTGGATCAACTGTCGCGTCATGCGCTGATCGACATGAATGTGCGCGCGAAGGGCGATCTGCATATTGACGACCACCACACGGTTGAAGATGTGGGCATCGCGCTGGGTCAGGCACTGACCCAAGCCATGGGCGACAAAAAGGGTATTGTGCGCTACGGGTCGTGCCACCTTGCGATGGATGACGCGCAAGTGCGCTGTGCGCTGGATCTGTCCGCCCGGCCCTATCTGATCTGCAACCTTGATCTGCCGTTTGGCAAAATCGGTTCATTCGACACGGAGCTTGTGCGCGAGTTCTTTCAGGCGTTCAGCACCCATGGCGGTATCACGCTTCACATTGACAAGCTGCACGGGTTCAACGCGCACCACATCACCGAGGCCGCGTTCAAAGCGGTGGCAAGGTCCCTGCGCGATGCGCTGGAAACGGACCCGCGCAAAGCCGATGCAATCCCCTCGACCAAGGGCGCGCTGTGACCACGGTTCTGATCGACTACGACAGCGGCAACCTGCATTCGGCACAAAAAGCCTTTGAACGTATGGCGGCAGAGGTCGGCAGCGGCCCGGTCATCGTCACTTCTGACGCCGATGTCGTCGCACGTGCTGACCGGATCGTATTGCCCGGCGATGGCGCGTTTCCCCATTGCCGGGAAGAGCTGTTCAGTCGCACGGCACTGGCAGAGGCGATTATCGACGGCGTCGAACGCCGCGCGGTGCCCTTTTTTGGCATCTGTGTCGGCATGCAGATGCTGGCGACCACGGGCCACGAATATGAACCGACCCCCGGTTTCGGCTGGGTGCCGGGCGATATTCGCGCGATTGACGCACCGGGCCTGAAGGTGCCGCACATGGGCTGGAATGATCTGGTGATTGACCAGCCGCACCCGGTGCTGGCCGGGATCACAACCGGCGATCACGCTTATTTCGTGCACAGCTTTGCCATGCAAGTGACTGATCCAGCACACCTTTTGGCCCATGTCGACTATGGCGAACAGGTTGCAGCGCTGGTCGGCCGCGACAACATTATCGGTGCGCAATTCCACCCCGAAAAAAGCCAGGATGCGGGTCTGCGCATGATCGCGAATTTCCTGCGCTGGCGACCCTGAGCGCATTCACTGAAAAGTAAGCCGTCGCCGCTAGACCCTTGCAAAACGAGCAGGAGGTTTATCATGGACGCCGTTTCATCCGTTTCACCCCAACCCGCTGAGATGATGCGCGGGAAGTCGGCGATGGCGCCGGGGCAATTGGCCAAAGTCGCCGTGGCAGAGGCGCGGGCTGCAGGCATCGAAGTGCCCAAGAACGCCCAAGGCTTTGCTGCGTCACAAATCGCTAAAGGTGCGGACCCGGCCAGCATTTTTGCCGCCGCTGTCACCCCCATTGATGAGACTGATCCGGCCGACCCGGATGCAGCCCCGGTCGAAGAGGCAGACGTAGATGCGCCGGTCGCTGGTGAAGACCCTGCCGTCCCGTCAGAAATCGAGCTGGCTTATGACAGCGCGGTCGAGATCCTGGGGGCAGAAACGCGAACAAGTGCCGAGGTAGCGCTTGATCTGTTGAGCTGATTGAGCTGCCGCGGCCTCCAAAGGGCCGCGCCGTGTGTTAGGTTAAGCCGCGAGCATCTCGGCCAGCTTGTCGATGGCCTGAGCCCAGCCGCCCTCTCCCGGTGATCCTGCGGGCACGCCCACATGCACCATGGTCATGGCTGTTTTGTCGCCGTCCTCGCGCAGTTCAACGATGACTTCCGTGATATCCGGCGTCCCTTCAGGCATGCCCATCTGGGCGGGCGACATGACATTTCCGTCGGCGTCACACATGGCTTCGGTATAGACTAGTCGGGTCATCGGGGTGATCTCTTTGTAGACGCCGGTGAACCACATTGTCATCGTGCGATCCGGGCGAACCATCTCCATCGCGATTTTGCGGGTGCCGCCGACTTTTACGTCCATTTCGGCCACGGGCACGGTCATTCCCATGGGCCCATACCATTTCTGGAACATTGCCGGGTCCGTCCACATGTTCCAGACCGCATCAATTGGCGCGTCAAAGCTGCGTTCGACACGCGCCCAGTTCTGATTGTCACTCATCGGAATTTTCCTTCATTGTCTTCAACAAGTTATCCATCACATCAAACCGTGCATCCCAGATGTACCGGTACTGATCGGCCCAGCTTGCCACGGCCTTCAATGGTGCCGCATTCAGCGCACAGGGCCGGTACTGCGCCTTGCGCCCCCGGCTGATCAGCCCCGCGTCCTCCAGCACGCGGATGTGTCGCGACACGGCAGGCAGGCTCATCTCAAACGGTTCCGCCAGATCGTTGACGGTGGCCTCGCCCAGCGCAAGCTGCGCCAAGATCGCTCGCCGCGCGGGATGGGCCAGGGCTGCAAAGGCCAGATCAAGTTGGTTTGACGATGTCATAGCGAGTTTATTAAACACATATGTTAATTAAGCAAGTGGTTAATTGGCAAGGCTTGGCATAATCCTGCCCTTCTGGCACGAATGCCCTGTCCCGCGCGGGCGAACGTGATAGGCAAACTCCATGACCTATTCCCGCCGCCACGCCCTGCTGATGTTGCTTGCACTACCGGCCTGTGGCCGTCGTGAAGCCCCGGCTAAGGCACCCACTGCGGTTGCGCTGTTTCCCAATGAAACGCCCGAGCTTCGCGCGCTGATCAACAAATACGCCGCCTTTCACGGCATCCCGGCCAGCCTGATCCACAGGGTGATCCAGCGCGAAAGCGATTATCGCCCGCGTGCGCGCAACGGTCCTTACTGGGGGATGATGCAAATCCTGCCCGAAACGGCGCGCACCATGGGCCATCGTGGCCCGCCAGAGGAGTTGCTGGACCCGGAAGTCACGCTGATCTACGCCGGAAAGTACCTGCGCGGTGCGTGGATCGTGGCAGACGGGGATGAAGCCGAAGCGGTGCAGTGGTACGCGCGCGGCTATTATTTTGAGGCGCGCGACCGCTGTCTTTTAATCGAGACCGGTCTTGCGAGCCGGGAAAGGTGCGGGCGCTGACGCCCGCAGCCAAAAGCGCTTAGCGACGGGTCCAGGTTCCGCCATCGCGGCAGATGCCCAGCACGCAGCCGGAGACGGCCAGATTGTTGCCGTTCAGTTGCAGCTTGGAATTGTAGGTCTTGTCGCGATCCGGCGAATAGACCTTGCCGCGGTATTCGCCGCCACCCTGAGCCACGGTTTCGGAAATGATCTGCTTGCCCACATTCGGGCTTTCCATCTGCGCGCCATCGCTACCGTAGGCGGCAATCAGCGTGCCACAGAGCGCGGCACCGCAAGGGGCAACCTGGATCAGGCCAAAGTTGCCGTTGTCATCGCGCGACGTGACCCACTGCCCCTCCAGCGGATCGGCAGCAAATGCGGGGGTGGCAAGGCCAATAGTGACCAATGCGGCCGCAATAAGATGTTTCATGATAACTCCTCCCATGAGTGATGCCGCACTTTGCGGCGCACAGTCCTTTTCGATCAAGACTGACGTTGGGTGACTGCCCCGTTGCGCTTTGTGCGACGCTGCGGCAAAAGGCGCCAAAGAACGGAGCCGCGCCATGATCCTTTATCCCGCCATCGACCTCAAAGACGGGCAAGCCGTGCGGCTGGTGCACGGGGATATGGATCAGACGACAGTATTTAACGATGACCCGGCAGCACAGGCCCGGGCCTTCGTGGCCGCTGGCTGTCAATGGCTGCATCTGGTCGACCTCAACGGCGCATTCGCCGGTGAACCGGTCAACGCCGCCCCGGTTGAGGCGATCCTGAAGGCCTGCCCTGTCCCTGCGCAATTGGGCGGCGGCATTCGCGATATGGCGACAATTGAGCGCTGGATCGACAAGGGGCTGGCGCGGGTCATTCTGGGCACCGTTGCGGTCGAAAACCCCGGTCTGGTGCGCGAAGCCGCCCGCGCCTTTCCCGGCAAGGTCGCGGTTGGGTTGGATGCCCGCAACGGTCGCGTGGCGACACGCGGCTGGGCCGAAGAAACTGACGTCATGGTCACGGACCTCGCCAAATCCTTCGAGGATGCAGGCATTGCGGCGATCATCTACACCGACATCAACCGCGACGGCGCAATGAAAGGGCCGAATATTCCAGCGACAGAGGCGCTCGCCCGCGCTGTCGAGATCCCTGTCATCGCATCGGGCGGCGTGTCGTCCATGGCTGACTTGACCGCCTTGCGCGACACCGGCGTCATCGCGGGCGCAATTTCTGGCCGTGCGCTTTATGACGGCGCGATTGATCTGGGAACGGCCTTGGCGGCGCTCGCTTAATTGGCGCTCATCGCTTTGTCGGTCAGCCCGTTCAAGGCCGCGTTCACTTTCCCGATCACTTCGGCGTCCGCCGGAATATCCAAACCGTCAAACATTGTCTCGGCACTGGCCCATGTCATCTGCGTGTTGCCGTCCGCATCCTGATAGGCAAGCACGCGCAACGGCAACACCAGACCTGCGCGCAGGTCCTGTTCCATCGCGAGTGTACCCAGTGCGGGATTGCCAAAGATCAAAAGCTGCGCGTCCGGGATCGACTTGCCAACCCGCTCTGCCCCGGCTGCGTGGTTGACCCGGGCAAAGACGGTGCCCCCTGCCCCTTCCACCGCCGCCACCAATCCGTTGATGGTGTCATCCACGCTCAGCGGTGAAGGTTTGATAATATTCTCTGCCATTGCTGTGCTTCCCCATGCAATCAATGCTGCCGCGACCCAGGTCTTCATCTCGCTCTCCTACGTTACCTTTTCGCAGGATGACAGGTGCCGCATGCCGCGCTACTCACATCACCGTGTCTGCCCGCATTCGGCAGTTTTGCGCCATGGCTATCGCGCGGCAGTCTCTGTCGCCGCCCAGAGCAGAGAAGCATAAAGATCCAGAAAGTCCGTATTGCCCGCAAAAGTCAGGTCATCAAATAGCTCTTCTGGATGCTCATAGGCCAGCACCGTTTGCCCCCCGTGGTCAAAGACCAGCACCTTGAGCGGCAAAAGCAGTGCCGAAAGCTTGTTTTCCCGGATCGCAATCGCGTCCAGATTGGGGTCGCTGAACCACAGCGCGCCCATCTCGGGCACCAGTTCGCCGCCATCCGCGGCGATGGCCTGTGGATCGCTGCGGCCATAAATCCGCCCACCCAGATCAAGCACCGCAGCCTCTAGCGCCACCATCACCTCGTCCACCGGTTTTGCCGTCACCACTGCGCCCATGTTGGCAAGTGCGGGAATATCGGCGGGCACGGCCAGTGCCTCTGCCGGGGCCGGTGCGGGCGCGCCAGCCGCCGCTTCGGTAAAATAGAACTCCCCCAACAGCTCGTCGTAATACGCCGGGAATTGCGCGTGGTTTTCGGTGCGCGCCAGATCACGCACCTCGACCCGCAGATCAGAGATCAATTCGCGCAGTTCCAGCCCCGGCTGGCCGATCTTGGGCAGCAGCAGGCGGGTAAAGACCGAATTGGCCTGATCGTCGGTTTCATTGAGCTGATCGAGTGCCAATTGCCCTGCCCCGGCCGAGAACATCACAAACGTCCCTTCAGGTGCTGCCAACCGGGCCAGCCCCCGTGTGCCGCCGATTGACCGCCCGGCACGCTGCGGAAAGGGGTTGTTGCGGCATGCATCAATCACCGCCAGCGTTGCCCGGGCGCCCGTGCGCCGCACCCGGTCCAAAAGCCCCGACAGCGGGATCGACTCTGACCGGACAAAATCGGATGACGCGGCATCCGGCACCAGAATATCCACAGGCAGCAAGTAATTCTCGCCTTCAATCTCAATCCCGTGGCCCGCGTAAAAGATAAACGCCGTATCCCCCGGCCCCAGATAGCCGGTGAATTGTGATATCCGCAGATTGAAGTCGCGACGCGTGACATCCGTGGCCAGGATCACCTCGTAGCCGATGCTTTGCAGCTTCGCGGCCATCGCCTCGGCATCTGCCACCGCTTTGGCCAGTGGCTCCACCTCCTCATATGCGTTGTTCCCGATCAACAGCGCCACCTTGCGCTCGGCCCATGCAGGCACTGCCGCAAGACACAGCACAACAACCCAAAAAATCTTGATCATAACCGTCCCGTTCCAATTCGTCCCCGCAGCTTACCCCGTTCCCCACCAATTGCACGCCCCGCGTCGATCACGATTGCCCTCTGCCCTCTTTCGCCCTATCACGCGCCCCATGTTGAAAACGCGCATCATCCCCTGTCTCGACGTGGCCGAGGGCCGCGTGGTCAAGGGCGTCAACTTTGTTGATCTGGTCGATGCGGGCGACCCGGTGGATGCCGCCATCGCCTATAACGCCGCCGGTGCGGATGAGCTGTGCTTCCTCGACATCATGGCCACCGAGGAAAACCGCGGCACCATGTATGACCTCGCCACACGCACGGCAGAGCAATGCTTCATGCCACTGACCATCGGTGGTGGCGTGCGGACCCATCACGATGTACGCAACCTGCTTCTGGCGGGTGCCGACAAGGTCAGCTTCAACTCTGCTGCCGTTGCCAACCCCGATGTGGTGGCAGAGGCCGCCCTGCGCTTTGGCAGCCAATGCATCGTGGTGGCCATCGATGCCAAGACGGTAGAGCCCGGCCGATGGGAGATCTTCACCCACGGCGGCCGCCGTCCCACCGGCATCGATGCGGTGGAATTCGCCCAGACCGTCGTCGCCAAGGGCGCGGGGGAAATCCTGCTCACTTCGATGGACCGGGATGGCACGAAATCTGGCTTCAATCTGCCACTGACCCGCGCGGTCAGCGATGCGGTTGACGTGCCGGTCATCGCCTCGGGCGGGGTTGGCACGCTCGATCACCTTGTTGAAGGTGTCACCGAAGGCGGCGCCTCTGCCGTGCTCGCCGCCTCGATCTTCCACTTCGGCACCTACACCATCGATCAGGCCAAATCTCATATGGCCGCCGCCGGAATCCCCGTGAGGATGACATGACGCTGGATGACCTTGCCACCACGATCACCGCCCGCAAGGGTGCTGATCCTGCCTCGAGCTGGACGGCAAAGCTGCTTTCGCAGGGCCCCGAAAAATGCGCCGAAAAATTTGGGGAAGAGGCGATCGAGGCGATTATCGAAGCTGTCAAAGGCGACCGCGCGGCCCTCATATCCGAGGCCGCCGATGTCCTCTACCACCTGCTAGTCATGCTCGCCGCCCGTGACGTCCCGCTTGATGATGTCCTGACGGAACTCGCCCGACGTCAGGGCACCTCTGGCATCGCGGAAAAAAGCGCCCGTCCTTCTTCCGAATAAAAATATGCCGGGGGTGTGGGGGCTGGCCCCCACGCAGACCAATGCTTTTGGGCCTTTTACAGCCTCGATGAAACGATCCCGGTGTTGAACCCACCCATGCGCAGTTCTCCGAATAGCCGCTGATATTCGATCTTTGGGCAGCGGTTCTGGATCACATCCACACCACGGGCCTCGGCCATGGCTGCGACCTCAGCATGCGCCACCCCGATCTGCATCCAGATCGTCTGAAGCCCGGGCCACCGGTCCAGCGCCGCATCTACAATTCCGGGCACCGCTTCGGACTTTCGGAAAATGTCCACCATATCAATGTCATGCGGGATGCTTTTCAAGTCGCCATAGACCTCGGCCCCAAATAGGACCTGCCCCGCTAGCCCCGGGTTGACCGGCGTCACGTCAAAACCCTTCAGGCGCAGATAGCGTGCAACGTAATAGCTTGGGCGCACAGGGTTGGCAGAAACGCCAACCACGGCCACGCGTTTGGTGCGTTTGAGAATACCGCGCAGATGATCGTCAGAATAAATCATGGCCTCATTGGTCACAAAAAAGCGCCCGGATCAACCGGGCGCAGTTCATGGAACGAGGGACAGTCTTACGGGCAGTTGTTCCGGGGGACTGCCCTGTGACTGAGATGGGGGTTACGGGGCTGCAAACCACCCCCTCGCACTGCTTTGTGATTACGCGGTGAGGATGTCAGGCCAGTGGCCATTGGCCTTTTCGATGTTGCCCGGAATGTCCTGTGACCAGATTGTCCGGACGTTCACCGAATAGTTGAGATAGAGCTTGTCATCCACAATGGTCCAGGCCTCCGGCACAGAAGTGGCGATTGCGCCTTTTGACATCGCAAACGCGCAGTAACCGCCATATTGCGGCGCATAAGCCTCCGGATTCGCTTCGAAAAGTGCCATGTTCTCGGCACTGGCAAATTGCCAGGTTGCGCCTTTCCACATCAGGCTATGGGCGGCATCGCCCATGGTCGGCGCGCCTGCGGTGAAAAAGGCGACGGGATCTGCACCACGTATTGCCAGGCCACCTTCGGCAAAGACATCAGGGGTGGCGGCAAATGCCGGGCGGGCCAGTAACGGGGTTGCGGCCAAAAGGCCAAGCAGGGATCGACGGGTCAGCATAGCGGGTCCTTCATATTGCGGATCTGCCGCTAAAATGCGCAAGCCCGTTCAGAAATGCACCCCCGCTCGCCAAGGCGTGAAGCCGCGCAAGGAAATGTTTCAATCAAAAATATCTTCCAAAGCGTCCCAGATCTCTTCAAAGGCCTTGCGCCCTAAGCTTTTGCGTTTCTTCTTCTTTTTCTTGCCCCACCCGGATGGTTTGACCCCATGTGCGGGGTCAATACGGGGTGCCGGGCGGGCGGGCGTCGTCGCAGACGCGGTCGCCCCGCGCGGCGCATTTGGTAACATTTTCAACCTGTGCAGCGGTGCACCGCAGCTGGAACAGGCCAGTTCGTGCCGAGATTTTCCCTTCAAGACCAGCGCGGCCTTGGTGCCACAGTAACAGCAGGTCGCAACTTTCACCGCACCCATGACGTCTCCTTTATGCTTTGGAGGCATATAGGGCGACGGCAGCCGCATTCGAGACATTAAGAGATCCAAACCCGCCACTGGCATCGATCCGCACCAAAGCATCACAGGTCGCCAGTGTCTTTTCGCGCAATCCCGGCCCTTCGGCCCCCAGCACCAGCGCCACGGCACGATCCTGCTTGCCTGCCAAGGCCTGCTCAATCGTTTGTTCTGCGGTGCCATCCAGCCCCAGCACCAGATATCCCATCTGTTGCAGTTCACTCATCGCATCTGCCAGATTGCGCACCCTGACATATGGCTGCCGCTCCAATGCACCACTCGCCGTTTTGGCCAGTGCACCCGTCTCTGGCGCTGAATGCCGCTGCACCGCCACCACGGCGCGTGCGCCAAACACTTCCGCCGAACGCAGGATCGCGCCAACATTGTGCGGGTCCGTCACCCGGTCCAGCAGCACCATGCGCGGCGGCATCGGCCCCTCGCCCAGCGCGATCTCCTGCAGGCTGCCCCAGTTGAGCGGTTTGACCTCCAGCGCCGCCCCCTGATGCACCGATTGGGAATCGATCGGGGCGGCAAACTTGCGCGGATCAGATATCTCCGGCTCAATCCCCGCCGCGGAGACAGCATCGCTGAGCTTATCCAGCGCATTCCGCGTCACCACCAACCGCAGCTTTTCGCGCGCCGGGTTTTGCAAGGCATCGCGCACCGCATGCAGCCCGAATAGCCAGACCGTCTCGGCCGCAGCGGCCCGTTTCGCCTGTTCTTTCGCGATCACCCACTTTGGTTTTTGCATGCTTATCCCCGGCCAACTCAGGCCCTGCCGATACCTGACAAACGCGCCACTGTGAAGGCACGTCGCCTGCGCCACTTTTCGTCTTGACGGCCCTAGGGGCCAAGGCTATCCACCCCGCCAGTGGGCGACAGGCCGCAAGGTGTGGCAGGGGACTGTAACTCCCTCGCGGAGACGCACGCCTGGTTCGATTCCAGGGTCGCCCACCACTTTACCAACACCCGTTTCCGCGCCTTGGTCAGGGCATCTGGATCGCCGTTCGTTCGTAGCTGTTCGACATCACCGAACCGTCGTCGAGGGTCAGTTGAACAGTCACGCTTTCAACACTGTTTTCCGGCAGCGCAATATAAGGCAAGAAATTCTCAATGTCGGTCAAGGCATTGGGGCTGTTGGTATTTTCATGACAGGGTTCGAGCGGAAGCACTGTGTCAGGGGCCGCGCCATTGATGCCATAGCTGATGTCCCACAGCCCGCAACGCCAGGCCAGAAGCTGGGTGAAATAGACAAGGTCCTGTCCCTCGTAATTGCGGACGGCGACCCAGCTTCCCATGGTGGCCGTCAGGATCGGTTTGACCTCGGTCGCGGTGGTGAATTGGCCGGTGGGGGTCTGATCTTCGGGTGTGCGATCCGTGACCGCGTCACCGGAGCCTTCAGCGACTTCCGCCATCTCATTGATTTGTGGCGCTTTTTCGGGCGTGATTCCTAGGGCTGTGCCGATCAGGTAGGGCAGAAATATCTCAAACATCAATCGCCTCATTTTCCAAACTAGTGCCGCGCCTGATTGCACCCTATAGTGTGAAAAAAATCAAGGCGGGCAGTGTGTGATGGCAAAGAAAAGCAAGCCACACCAAAGGTTTAACATCATGATCGTCGGTCAGGGCGGCAGGCTTCAATATGAGGCACTGTTGTTTGTGGCCAGTCTGCGGGCGATGTCGCCGAAGTTTGATGGCCGGATGATCATTGCGGAGCCACAACAGACAAACCGCTGGAGCAAGGACCCGACAATGCCGGGCGATATCAAAGCGGTATTGGCCGATCTTGGGGCAGAAGTCATCCCCTTCGAGAACCAGCACTTTGGCGAAAACTACCCCTACGGCAACAAGATCGAAGGGTTGCAAACGCTTCCCGCAGGCGAGCCTTTTTTCTTTTTTGACACCGACACGCTGATCACCGGCGAGTTGATGGACATGAAGGTTAATTTTGATCGGCCCGCTGCGTCGATGAAGCGCGAGGGAACATGGCCGGTGGAAGAGCTTTACTGGCCGGGCTACACCGCGATCTGGAAATCGCTTTACGACAAGTTCGGGCTGGATTTCGAAAGCACGCTCGACCTGAGCCAGCCGGATGAATATTGGCAGCGATATCTGTACTTTAACGCGGGATGGTTCATGGGGAATGATCCCAAAGCCTTTGGCGAGACCTTCCTTGAATATGCGCTGGCCGTCCGCGATGACCGGCCAGAGGAACTGGTGATTCAGCCGCTTGACCCCTGGCTGGATCAGGTGGTTTTGCCGCTGGTGATCCACAAATTGGGCGGCGGACGGCCCGATGAAACCCTTAACGGGCTGGATGGCGCGTTAACCTGTCACTACCGGATGTTGCCGCTGTTTTATGCCCGCGAGAGCGACCAAGCGGTCAAGGTGATGGAAGAGGTGACAGCACCCAATAAGCTCAAGAAATGGTTGAAGAATTACGAGCCCTTCAAGCGGATGATCTTTCAGGGGCGCGGGCGCAAAGTGCGCGAGCTTTTTGATCAGAATGATCTGCCGCGACCCGAGAAAAAGCTGCGCAACAAGATCAAGTCCGCGGGATTCTGGATGCGGTAAATCCGTCACATGCACAAGCGATGCACATTCCATACACATTGCGTGATGATGAAAGTCTGAACGGGCGTTAACCGTACGGCGGGCCAAGACCTGACCGCAGCGCGGGCGGGAACCGGGACAATGGGGGCCAGCCCCCGTCAGCAAAGCTGACCCCCCCGAAGTATTTTTGACCAGAAGAAGCGCGGATCAGGCCGCGAAGATGCCGGAGGTCGCAGCGAAGCCCTTGACCTCAATCGGATTGCCGGAGGGGTCGCGGAAGAACATGGTCCATTGTTCGCCCGCCTCGCCCTTGAACCGGACAGAGGGTGCGATGATGAAATCGGTCTGGCGCTCTTCCAGCCGGCCGGCCAAAGCAGTCCAATCATCCAGCGGCAGCACCACGCCAAAGTGCGGCATCGGCACCAGATGATCGCCAACCTTGCCGGTTGCGGCATTGGCGAAGGGTTCGCCCAGATGCAGCGACAGTTGGTGCCCGAAAAAATCGAAATCGACCCAGGTATCGGTTGAGCGGCCTTCGACGGCGCCCAAGGCACCGGAATAGAATTCCCGCGCCTCATCCAGATCGCGAACATGAAAGGCAAGATGGAAGGGAACGGGCATGATCTGTCCTTTTCGTGCAAGGGCCGTTGAGCAGGCTTTGGTTTCCGCCTACACCTTGCGGCAACAGATTTCAAAGGGAGTGAGACATGACGGACGGACCATCCTACGGCTTTGACACGCTGCAGATTCATGCAGGCGCGCGGCCAGATCCGGCAACGGGCGCACGGCAGGTGCCGATTTACCAAAGCACGGCCTATGTGTTCCGCGATGCGGACCACGCGGCGGCGCTGTTTAATCTGCAGGAAGTTGGATACATCTACAGCCGCCTGACCAACCCCACCATTGCCGCGCTGCAAGAGCGGATCGCGACGTTGGAAGGTGGCGTTGGTGCGGTCTGCTGTTCATCGGGTCACGCGGCACAGATCATGGCGCTGTTCCCGCTGATGGGTCCGGGCAAGAACGTGGTCGCCTCGACCCGGCTATACGGCGGCACGGTCACGCAGTTCAGCCAGACGATCAAGCGGTTCGGCTGGTCGGCGAAATTCGTGGACTTTGACGACGTCGAGGCGGTGAAGGCCGCGATTGATGACGACACCCGCGCAGTGTTCGGAGAGGCGATCGCCAACCCGGGCGGCTATATCATGGATGTACGCGCAATCGCCGACGTCGCTGATGCGGCGGGCATCCCGCTGATTATCGACAATACCAGTGCGACGCCCTACCTGTGCCGCCCGATTGAGCTGGGGGCCACGCTGGTGGTGCATTCGACCACCAAGTATCTGACCGGCAACGGCACGGTGACTGGTGGCTGCGTGGTGGATTCGGGCAAATTTGACTGGGCCGCGAACGACAAGTTCCCCAGCATGTCGCAGCCGGAGCCCGCCTATCACGGGCTGAAATTCGCCGAGACCTTTGGCCCGCTGGCCTTTACCTTCCACGGCATTGCCATTGGTCTGCGTGATCTGGGCATGACGATGAATCCGCAGGCAGCGCATTACACGCTGATGGGGATTGAGACGCTGAGCCTGCGCATGGAGCGGCATGTCGAGAACGCAGAGAAGGTCGCAGCCTGGCTGGAGGCCGATGATCGCGTGACCCATGTGACCTATGCCGGTTTGAAGAGCAGCCCCTATTTCAAACGGATCAAGGATGTTTGCCCGAAGGGTGCGGGTGCGCTGTTCACCTTTGGCGTAAAGGGTGGCTATGACGCCTGCATCAAGCTGATCGACAGTCTGGAAATCTTCAGCCACGTGGCGAACCTGGGCGATACGCGGTCGCTGATTATCCATTCGGCCAGCACCACCCACCGGCAGCTGACCGAGGACCAGCAACGTGCAGCGGGGGCCGCCCCCGAGGTTGTGCGGGTCAGCATCGGGATCGAGGATGCCGATGATCTGATTGCCGATCTGGATCAGGCACTGAGCAAGGCCACTTCGTAACGGCACCGGTCGGGCGCCGGGGCATGGCGGGGTGATCCCCGCCCAACCCGTTCAGTCCAGCGCGTAGGTGATGGCGACATCTGCCCTGATGATGATTTCACCTTCGGCAATCGGGACCGGTCCGCTGTCAGCGGCCATACGCATTTCCATCATCGGCATGGGCCGCGCAGTTTGGCCAGCTTCGCGGATCATCTGCACCGGACCCAACGTGTGGCCTGCGGCGGTTGCGAAGATTTCGGCCTTGCTGCGGGCGTCCGCCACGGCGGCCTGACGGGCAGCGGTCAGGTGCGGGGCGCGGTCAGCCACGTCAAATTGCAGACCAGAAAGTTGGTTTGCGCCATCCTCGATCAGGGCGTCAAGCACCGCACCGAGATCATCAAGATCGCGGATCGTGACCGCAATGTTGCTGTTGGCTGTATAGCCGGTGACGCGCGGGACGCCGGTGTTTTTGTAGTCTCGCAGGATATCAAGGCGGAGGCCGCTGGTCTGCATGTCCGAAGGTGCGACGCCAGAGGCCCGCAACCGGTCCAGCACACGCGCCAGATCCGCGCCCATGAGGTCCATCGCCTCGGTCGCGGTGAGGGCCTGATGGGTGACACCAAGGCTGATCCGGGCCAGATCGGGGGCGACGGCGATCTCGCCCTCGCCCGCGACGGTGATCTGTGGGGTTTCGGCAATAGCCGGGGTTATGAGGGTCAAAAACAAGAGGGTGATCAGGTTGCGCATCGGTCTCTCCTTACCGGTTGGGGTGATCGTCACGGGTTTGGACGCGGCCCGCAAGTCAATCCTTGGCGCGGGGTGGCCAAGACCTTGGATTTGGCGAATATTTGCTGTAGACTTCGCGCCAGGTGCAAAGGGTGTTTTGCACGCGACCCGAGGATGCTAAGGCCACCCGTATGACGCCGAATTTCGCGCTTTCGCTTTCCTTTGAAGGGATACGCCTTCTGCATCGGGTGACCGGTGGCTGGCATCTGGTGGGCGAAGTGGCGCTGGACAACCCTGACCTCAAGGGTGCGTTGGCGGCGTTGAAGGCCGATGCGCTCAGGCTGGAACCGGGCGGATTGCGCACCAAACTGCTGATCCCGCCTGAACAGATTAAGTTCACGACAATCGAGACGGCGCGCACCACGCTGGAAGATGTGCACGCCGCGTTGGACGGCGAGACGCCTTACGGCATTGATGAGCTTGTCATCGATTTTGACCGCAATGGCGGCCGCACCCATATCGCCGCCGTCGCACGCGAAACGCTGGATGAGGCGCAGGCCTTTGCTGCCGAACACGGCTTTGACCCGGTGGCCTTTGTCGCGATTGCGGAGCCGTTCACGTTCCAGAATGAGGTTTTCTTTGGCCCCGTCGCAGGGTTGCATCCGGCCAAGACACCGACGCGCGACAATGTGCCCGTCAAGGTGATCGGGACGGCGGACCTGCCAAAAGCGACAGAGGCGCGTGAGGCCGAGGATAAGCCGCAGGCTGTTGATGAAGCTCAGGCCGAGGAAGAAACGCCGCTGGCCGAGGACGTGCCAGAGCCGGTGCCAGACCCCGAGCCAGCGCCGGAGCCGGAGCCCGCTGCAGAAAAGACACCGGAACCAGAGCCGGAGCCAGAAGCGGACCCCGCGCCGGAAGTTGTCTTTGCCTCGCGCAGCCGCAGCAAAAGCCTGCCACCGCAAGAGATGCCCACGCCCGTGACGACGCCGACCCCTGCGCCCGTTGCCGTAATAACGGCAGAGGCTGACCCCGAACCTCAGATCGAGCCGCTTTTCACGCGGCGCAAGGAAACGCCACCACTTGCGGTGCCGACGGCCACGACCGGTGGACCATCGGTGGCCTCGCCGGTGCTGGACCTGCCCGGCGCGCCGCCCAAACCGATCATTGCCGATGCGCCGGAGGCGGCAGAGGCCCCTGCCCTAACCGGCAAACCGCAAAATGCCGCCAAGACCGACGCGTCTTTTGCGCCGATCCAGCCGGTCAAAGACACGGCACCCGATGTCGCCCCTGCGACCAAAGCCGTTGCCGCCACGGATAAACCCGGCAAAGCCAAGGCCACCGCTTTTGACGCCGCAGAGCCTGTTCGGGGCAAGCCCCGCTTTTTCGCGCTGAAGCTGACGGCCGGTCTGCTGGTCTTTTTGTTCCTGATCGCACTTTGGGCCAATTCCTGGTCAGAGGATGGGCTGGCCTGGCTTTGGGGAGGCGACGAAACCCCCGAAATCGTGGAGGCCCCGGCAGAGGTTGTGCCCGCACCTGAAACATTGCCGGTGATCGCTTTGGACGAACCGCAGGAAACACCGGCCCCATCGGCATTGGCACCGGTTGATGACGCACCCGTTGAGGCGGCAGAGGCCCCGCCCCTGCCCGTTGTGCGCGCACCGACGGGCCGCGTGCTGAGCCCTGCAGAGGCGGACCGCATCTATGCTGCAACCGGTGTATATCAGCGTGCGCCCCGTCTGCCGCTTGAGCCACGTGAACAAACGCTCGACGGGTTCCGCGAAAGCGCGATTGTCTCAGCCAGCCCGCGCCCCGATCAGTTGCGCCTGCCCGGTACGGACGCGCTGTTTCAGGACGTGCCGATTGCCGCACCACGCAATCCGCCTGCGCCCGGCACCGTTTATCAGCGCGATCTGCGCGGGTTCATTCTGGCGACCGCCGATGGCGTTCTGACGCCCGATGGCGCATTGGTCTTTGCTGGTGAGCCGCTGCGCATCCCACCTTTGCGTCCGGGGACAGAGGTTATTCCTGCACCCGACCCGAGCCCGGTGGCCGCCAATGGCGAGGGCATGATCCTGATCGCAGGCCGACCGCCCGTGGTCCCGCCCTTGCGGCCCGAAGGATTGGTCCCCGAGGCGGTTGAGGCTGAAGCCGAACCCACACAAGAGGCCCCCGCGCCTGTCGAAACCGTCGTTGCAGAGCAAGAGACCACAGCGCCGGATACCGCCGCCGCGGTCGAAGCACCCGAGGGGCTTGTCTTGGTCGCAGGCCGCCCGCCTGTTGTGCCGCCGCTGCGCCCCGATGGCCTTGCCCCCGATGAGGCCGCCGCCCCTGCCCAGACCGACACACCCGCACAAGAGGGTCTGATCGTTGTGGCCGGAGCGCCGTCCAGCCGTCCGCCGCTTCGCCCTGCATCTTTTGCCGATCTTTCACCGGTCGATGAGGCCGCAATCGCCGCACAGGTGACCGAGGTGGTCAGCACCGCAGGCGGTGTCAGCCTTGCCGGTCTGCGCCCGAGCGTCCGACCCGCCACTGCGATCCCGGCCCCGGTCTTTGCAGATCCGGCATTGGCGGGGTTGCGGCCCAGCTTGCGGCCCGCAGGCCTTGCCCCACCGCCAGAACCTGCGACCCCCGATATCACCGATATCGTTGCGGCAATTGCCGATGCTGCACCCGAGGACGCCCCGGCAGTTGTGACCGCACAGGCCGTCGCCGTTTCGATGCGGCCTGATACGCGGCCACGCAACTTTGCCCGTGTCGTGGCCGCCGCCCAGCAGCGCATCGCGCGCAGCCAAAGTGCGCCTGCAGCGACCGTTGCATCTGCACCGACGCAGGCGGTCCGCAACACCGCTGTCGCCCCCACCGGACCGACCACCACAACGGTGGCGCGGGCGGCAACGGCAAACAATGCGATCCGGCTGCGCGACGTCAATCTGATCGGCGTCTATGGCCGCCCCGGCGACCGGCGCGCGCTGGTTCGAATGGGCAATGGCCGTTACGTGAAGGTGGAAGTGGGCAGTTCCTTGGACGGCGGGCGCGTCACCGCGATTGGCGACAGCGCCCTGAACTACGTCAAGCGCGGACGGACCTACGCCCTGCAATTGCCGCAAAGCTAGGACCCAAAGGTGCGGTGGGCGCATGGCCCACCTGACGACCCTAACCTGCCTTAAGCACACCACGGGCGATCTGATCCGCCTCGATGCTTTCAAAGAGCGCCTTGAAGTTCCCCTCTCCAAAGCCGTCATCGCCTTTGCGCTGAATGAACTCAAAGAAGATCGGGCCGATGCAGGTCTTTGAGAATATCTGCAGAAGGATGCGCGTCTCACCACCGTCCACGACACCTTCGCCATCAATCAGGATGCCGTGCTTTTCCATCCGGTTGAGCGGCTCATCGTGGCCCTGCACCCGGTCATGGGATTGCGCGTAATACGTGCTTGGCGGCTTGGGCATGAAGGTGATGCCATTGTCCGCGATGACGTCGGTTGCGGCGTATAGGTCACGCGCGCCAACGGCGATATGCTGGATGCCTTCGCCCTTGTACCGCTTGAGGTATTCGACGATCTGGCCGGTTTCGCCCCGGTCTTCGTTGATCGGGATGCGGATGCGCCCACAGGGCGAGGTCAGCGCGCGGCTGAGCAGGCCGGTGAACTTGCCCTCGATATCGAAAAAGCGGATTTCCTTGAACCCAAAGAGGTCGCCGTAGAACTTGAACCAGACATCCATGTTGCCCTTGTGGACGTTGTGGGTCAGGTGATCGAGGTAATAGAACCCCACGCCTGCGGGGTGTGCATCATGCACCCAGTCAAACTCGGCGTTGTAGGGGTTGGTGTCGTAATAGTCTTCGATGAAGTAGATCAGGCTGCCGCCGATGCCGACAATCGCAGGCACATCCATGGTTTTGCCGGGGCCATAGTAAGCCTTGGCGCCTTTGGCGATGGCATGGTCAAACGCGTGTTGCGCATCCACAACGCGCCACGCCATGGAGGGCGCGCATGGCCCATGCTCTTCCACGAAATTGCGGGCATGGCTGCCGGGTTCGCTGTTGATGACATAGGTGATGTCGCCCTGCTGCCAAAGCTCAATCGCCTTGGACTTGTGCGTGGCGGTATGGGTGTAGCCCATTTTGGCAAAAAGATCGCGCAACGCCTGCGGTTCGGGCGAGGCGAATTCGACAAATTCAAAGCCGTCGGTGCCAGCGGGGTTCTGGTCGGTGATCGTGGCCTTGGGGGCGTCGTGCGGGAAAGGGCCCATGGGTTCCTCCAATAAATGCGGGTATGCTGCATATATGGCGCGCTTGATGCGCGGATACTGCGCCTTATCGGTTGTTTGATGGATATTTTTAGCGTAACTTGCGCATGTAGTCTTATATTGACGCGGAAAACACGCATGACCCTTGACCCAACCGATCTGCGCCTGCTGGCTGCGCTTCAAAGCAATGCGATGATGACGGCGCAGGACCTTTCCGAAGAGCTGCATCTGTCGGCCAGTCAGGCCGGACGGCGCAGGCAACGGCTGGAGGCAGAGGGCTATATCCGGGGCTACCGGGCAGAGGTCGCGCCAGAGCGTGTGGGTCTGGGAGTGCAGGCCTTCATTCAGGTCGTGATGGCCACACATACCGAACAGAACGCACGGGATTTCGTCCGCGTCACCAAGTTGCAATCCGAGATTGTCGGCGCTTGGACCCTGACCGGAGAGGCGGATTACCTGCTGCGGATCTATTGCGCGGACCTTTCGGCACTGAACCGGCTGGTGCAGCAGGTGTTGTTGCCCCACCCCGCCGTCAGCCGTGTGCAAAGCCAGATCGTGATGGAACGGGTCAAACCGGATGCGCCGCTGCCTGTCTAGGATGCGCGCGGCGGAAAACCCCTGACAAAAACGGCATGATCGGCATTTCGGTCATTGCGCCTTAACCATGGCCGCGCGATAGCTTTAGAATGGAAAGCTTTCTGTTTCAGGCCACGATTTATCTGGGCGCTGCGGTCATCGCGGTGCCGCTGGCCGCGCGGCTGGGGCTTGGGTCAGTGCTTGGTTATCTGGGCGCCGGCATCGTTATCGGGCCACTGACCGGGCTTGTCGGAAGCGAGGCGCAGGACATCCAGCACTTTGCCGAGTTTGGCGTGGTCATGATGCTGTTCCTGATCGGGTTGGAGCTTGAGCCGCGCGCGCTGTGGGACATGCGTCGCAAGCTTTTGGGGTTGGGTGGGATGCAGGTGCTGATCACCACCGGCGCAATTGCCATCGCGGCCCTGTTGCTGGGATTTGCGCCCACTGTCGCATTGGCCATCGGGATGATCTTTGCGCTTTCATCCACGGCGATCGTGCTGCAAACCCTGTCCGAAAAAAAGCTGATGCAGACCGGTGGCGGGCGCTCTGCCTTTTCGGTGCTGCTGGCGCAGGACATTGCGGTGATCCCGATGTTGGCGATGCTGCCGCTGCTGGCCGTGACGGGCATCGGCATGACGCTGGCCCCTGACGGGTCCTTGCAGCGGCTGGCCGAGGATGACCACCACCACACGATTTCACTGGTCGATGGCTTGCCCGGCTGGGGGGTGACGCTGGTCACGGTCGGTGCCGTGGCCGCGATCATTCTGACCGGTATCTACCTGACCCGCCCGGTTTTCCGTTATATCCACCACGCCCGCCTGCCCGAGATGTATACCGCACTCGCCCTGTTGATGGTCGTCAGCATCGCGGTGCTGATGGAACTGGTCGGCCTGTCGCCCGCACTTGGCACGTTCCTTGCCGGTGTGGTGCTGGCCAACAGCGAGTTCCGACACGAGCTGGAAAGCGATCTTGAACCTTTCAAGGGCCTGTTGCTGGGGCTCTTCTTCATCACCGTTGGCGCGGGCATCAACTTTGCCCTGCTGTTCGATCAGCCCGGCCTGATCCTTGGCTATACGGCCGGAATGATGGCGATCAAGGGCGTGATCCTTCTGGGGCTGGCGCTGGTGTTCAAGCTGCGCGGCAAGGACCGCTGGCTGTTCACGCTTGGGCTGGCACAGGCAGGCGAATTTGGCTTTGTCCTTGTCTCATTCTCGCTGACGCAGGGCGTGCTGACACCGGGGCAAGGTCAGACCCTTTTGTTGGTGGTGGCCATGTCGATGCTTGTCACGCCGCTATTGTTCATCGTCTACGACCGTTTCAGCCACATGATGGAAGATCACGGCGACCATGAGGAGGATCAGGTCGACGAAACCGGCACCGTGATCATCGCAGGCATCGGGCGCTTTGGGCAGATCGTGAACCGGCTTGTCCGCTCTGTCGGGTTTTCGACCATTGTAATCGACAATGATCTGGCGACGGTTCAGATGATGCGCAAATTCGGCGTGCGCGGCTTTTTTGGTGACCCATCCCGGCCCGATCTGCTGAATGCGGCGGGTCTTGCGGATGCGCGGGTGCTGGTGGTGGCGCTGGATGGCAAGGAACAGGCCAACGCACTGGTGGCCTATGCCCGCAAGGCGCGGCCCGATCTGCACATCGTGGCCCGTGCCCGCGACCGGGTCCATGCCTATGAATTGAACGCGGCGGGCGCTGATGATGTGGTGCGCGAGCTTTTTGACAGTTCACTTCGCGCAGGGCGCTATGTGCTTGAAAATCTGGGCCTGAGCGAGTTTGAATCGCATGCCGCGGAGATGGAGTTTTACCACAAGGACCGCGAAAATCTGCGCGAGTTGGCAGAGCTGTGGAAGCCCGGCGTCAAGGTGACGGACAACCCGGCCTATCTGGCCCGGTCCAAGGAATTCAATGCAGAGCTTGAAACAGCGCTGGCCGCCCGGGTGCAAAGCAGTGACAGCGCGGCTGCCAGTGACGACAGCAGACGCGGCCCCGGCGGGCGGACGCGCAAAAGTCAGGGTTAGCCGTCGGCCACGCCCGCCTCTGCAAAGGTCGCCATGCCGGAATGACAGGCCACGGCGCCCTTGAGGATATTGATTGCCAGCGCCCCGCCAGAGCCTTCGCCCAAACGCAGGCCGAGGCTGAGCAGCGGTGCCTTGCCGATGGCATCCAACAAACACTGGTGTGCGCCTTCGGCAGAGAGGTGTCCGGCAACGGTGTGATCCAGCGCGCCGGGCTGGGTCTGCGCCAGCGTCGCAGCGGCGGCACTGCAGATAAATCCATCAAGGATCACGGGGATGCGGTGGTGACGCGCCGCGGCAATAGCCCCGGCCATGGCGGCAACCTCGCGCCCGCCAAGGCAGCGCAGCACCGCGAGCGCATCATCGGTTTGATGCAGCGCCACGGCGCGGGCGACCACATCGGTTTTGCGGGCAAGGCCCGCGTCATCAACGCCGGTGCCGCGCCCGGCCCAATCAGCGGCCTCACCCCCAAAAAGCGCGTGACCGATGGCAGCGGCAGAGGTGGTGTTTCCGATGCCCATCTCACCCACCACAAGCACGTCCGCACCGGGGTTCACTGCCTGCCAGCCGGTGGTGAGGGCGGCGACAACCTCTGCCTCGGACATCGCGGGACCTTGGGTGAAATCAGCCGTGGGCGTATCGAGGTCAAGGGCATGCACGTCCATCTGCGCGCCAACGGCCTTTGACAATTGATTGATTGCCGCGCCGCCATGCTGGAAGTTGGCGACCATCTGTGCGGTGACCTCTGCCGGGAAGGCAGACACACCCTGCGCGCAAACGCCGTGGTTGCCAGCAAAGATAATGACCTGTGGCGCATCGACCGAAGGGCGGTCAGTGCCGCGCCAGCCTGCATACCAGATTGCGAGGTCTTCAAGCCGCCCCAAAGCGCCCGGCGGCTTGGTCAACTGGCCATTGCGGGCCTCTGCGCCGGCGGCGGCGGCGGTGTCGGGACCGGGTGCCGCGGCAAGGGTATCACGGAAGGTCGCTAGCGAAGTAAAAGGCGCGGTCATCGGGTCCTCGTTGATCTAGGGTTGGCATATGTCTAACGATGCGGGTCAGGATGAAAAGCACGGATCAGGCAGGGTTATGACGAATTCCGACACGTCATCATTTCAATGGCGCGATATGACCGCAGCCTTGGGGCTGTTGACCCGATTGCCGGTGCGGGTTGATGGTGACTGGGCAGCACAGCGTGGCGCGGCGGCAGCCTGGGCCTATCCGCTGGTCGGACTGATTGTGGGGCTGATTTCGGGCGCGGTCGCGTTGGTCGCCTGCTGGCTTGGCCTGCCGACATCGGTGCAGGCCGGGGTTGCTGTGCTGACAGCGGTGATGGTGACCGGCGCGTTGCACGAGGACGGGCTGGCCGATTGTGCCGACGGGTTCTGGGGCAGTCACGACCGGGCGCGGCGGCTTGAGATCATGAAAGACAGCCGGATCGGCGCTTATGGCGTGCTGGCGCTGGTTTTTGGGATTGGGCTGCGTTGGGTCGGGCTGTGGGCCGCCCGCGATGCGGGGCTTTTCTGGGTCGTCTTTCTGGTGCCGGCGATGGCCAGTCGCGCGGCGATGGTCTGGGTCATGGCGGCATTGCCGCTGGCACGCGACACCGGGCTAAGCCGGGTAGTCGGGCAACCTGCGGGGCGCGTAGCTTTGGCCGCCGCGACGATTGCGGCTGCGGCGACGCTGGTCATGACGGGGATGAGTGTGGCTGCCGTGGCGCTTGTGGCCGCGGCGATGTGTCTGGCCGTCATGGCGCTGGCGCGGGCCAAGATTGGCGGGCAAACCGGTGACGTGCTGGGCGGGACGCAGCAGGTTGTTGAAATCGCGGTGCTGATGACGCTGTTGGTGACGTAATCCTGTCGCGCGTCAATTGGGACAGGTCAGCGCGGCGGTCAGCGACGCGGGGTCGGTGAAGGGCGCAATAGGGCGGGACGTGATCTTTGTCAGGGTCAGCGTCGTTTCCATGATCTGGGTCCAGTTGGCATCGGCGGTGATCAGGCGCGGGCCGTCACCGCAATCGCGCACGCCGCCCTGGATGAAGTCCTGTCCGATTTTGTGATTGGTCAGGCCATCGTGATAGGCGATTTCACGGAAATCCCCATCGGCATAGCGCCAGATACGCAGGGATTTGGCCAGATGCGGCCGGTCGATATAGGCGATTTCAATATGACCATCGCCGTCGAGATCAGCCGCGGCAAAGGGCGCAAGCCAGCGGTTCGCGCGCCCGATGTGCGGGGTCGCGGCAATCTCAACCGGTTTGTTATCAACGAGCCCGAGGATCACCAGCGACGCGCCAAGATCGACACGGCTGAGGATCACGACAACCTCTGGCGCGCCATCACCGGTCACGTCCCAGAGACGCGGTGCGAGGTCTTCGAACACGCGGTCCTCGGGTAGCTTGATTTCATAGGTCAGGCTGCGTTTGCCGTTGAAAAGGCTGCCCTCTTCCCCCACGGTCGCGCCGACCTCAATGTGCAGGGTACCCCATTCCACCGCGTCGCCAAGGATGCCATGGGCATAGCGGGTGGTGGGGTCAGTGAACTCGGCCGACAGGATCGTGTCAGCGGCAACCGGCGTAGCCAGCGCCAGCAGGGTTGCCGCCAGACGCCACATCAGATCTGCTTTTCCGGCATCTGCACGCGCAGCCCGTCCAGTGCATCCGTCACCTTAAGCTGGCAAGTCAGGCGCGAGCGGGCGGGGTCGGGTTCATAGGCGAAGTCGAGCATGTCTTCTTCCATCGCGTCCTTGGCGGGCAACTTTTCCACCCATGCCGGATCAACGTAGACGTGGCAGGTTGAGCAGGCGCAGGCACCGCCGCAATCCGCCTCGATCCCCGGAATGCCGTTGTCACGGGCACCTTCCATGACGGTCAGGCCATTGGCCACATCGACCACATGCTCTGTCCCGCCGAATTCTACGTAAGTAATTTTGGCCATGCCTGCTGTCCTTATCGTGTCACGTTTTGCCTTTTCTAGGCGAGGATGCGCCGCCCCGCCAGCGAGAATTGTTGTGCGGACATACAGGTTTGCGTTACCCCTTGTGCCATGCGTGTGAACATGTTGATTTTCCTGACCTGTTTTGGTCTGGCAGGCTGTAACGGCAGCCCCGCTCCGCAGCCCGATCTGCAGCCCGGCGACGCGCCCGTGATATCCCTTGGCGAAATCGGAACCACGGCGGACGGGCGCTGCCTGACCCGCATGGATCCGACGACAGAAACCCAGATCGTTACCGAACTGGTCGAGGTGCAGCCAGCGGTCAAGGACGAAAACGGCGTGGTGATCACACCTGCAATCTTTCGCAATGTCACGGGCCCCAAGACCGTCCCGGTGGCCGAAGGCGCGCAATTCGAAACCGTTTGCCCGCAAGTCTACACACCGGAATTTGTGGCCACCCTGCAGCGGGCCCTGATCGTGCGCCGCGCATATGACGGAGAGGTCACTGGCCTTATGGACGCGCCGACATCCCTTGCGCTGCAACAGTTTCAACGCGGATCAGGCATCAACAGCCCATTGCTTTCGATGCGCGTCGCGCGCGAGCTGGGCATTGTGGCGGTGCCACGATAGCAAACGCGCGCCCTGCCCGGCGGCTTTGGTGTTAGCGGCCGATCTGCCCCAACACATCTTCCACCGCAGTCTCGATCAGCGCAAGGCATGTCGGGTCCGAAAACCGGTGGTCCGCGCCATCGACAAGCGTCAGGCGCATATCGGGCCCGGTTGCGTGGTCAAGCAAGCGTAGGGCAACTGACATCTCAACATCGGCATCCGCTGTGCCTTGCAGAAATCGCACCGGGAATGGCAGCGGCAACGGTTCGCGCAAAACCAACTGGTTGCGGCCCTCTTCAATCAGACGCTTGGTGATGATGTAGGGCTCTCCATAGTCGGATGGCAGCGCAACCTGCCCGTCTGATTCCAGCGTCGCCTTTTGCGCGTCCGAGAAGCCCGCCCACATGCTGTCTTCGGTGAAGTCGGGCGCGGCGGCGATTGTCACCAGTCCGGCGATCCGTTCGGGCATCGCGCGGGCCAGCAATAGCGAAATCCAGCCGCCCATAGACGACCCCACCAAAACGACTTTTCCGCCCAGAAGGCCCAGGGCGGCCTGTGCATCCGCGCACCAGTCGCCAATGCAGCCGTCAGTGAAAGCTTCGCTGCTTTCGCCATGGCCGGAATAATCAAAGCGCAGAAAGGCGCGGCCAGAGGCACGCGCCCAGTCTTCCAGATGCACGGCCTTGGTGCCGCCCATGTCGGATTTGAACCCGCCCAGAAACACGACAGCCGGGCCGGTGCCGTCGATCAGGTGATAGGCGATGCGCCGCCCCTGCGGTGTTACGAAAGTCGGTGTGTCGTCATGCGTATCCATGACGCGACCGCAGCACACTCCGCGTCCGGTGGCAAGCCGGACGGCTTATCCGCCGACGTAAACACCCGCCTTGGGCCGGTAAAATATCTTCTGGGCGTGCAGGCGGCCCAGCAGTTCCTCACCTGTTTTCAGGTCATTCTGGATGACGCGGATCGATTCCAGATGCGCCGGGTTATCTTCGGACAGGGCCATCCGCATGTTCGACAATTCCCGACCCCGTGCGCGCAGCGCCTCTTCGATCAGATCAACATCGGCAATCGACAGGTCAAAAGTGCGGTTATAGGCCATCCAAAATCCTTTCAGCAGCGTTTCCCATCGGAAACTTGTGTCGTATTTAAACGCCAGGATGTCGCAGTCAACGTATATCTGGGTATACATTGCAGCCGCTTGACCCGCTGCACGGAAACCGCCATTTAGACCGCACACATAACCCGCAACCGGGCGTTCCGTGGGCGCCAAACTGACGAGGAGAGCCAAGATGGCCCAAATCTCTCTGACATTTCCTGACGGCAATAAACGTGACTTTGATGCGGGCGTGACGCCTGCTGATGTGGCGGCCGATATCTCATCCAGCCTGCGCAAGAAGGCGATCAGTGCGACCGTGAACGGCCAGCACTGGGATTTGCAGTGGCCGATTGAGGCCGACAGCGACATCGCCATCAACACGATGAAAGATGAAGAGCCTGCGCTGGAACTGGTCCGGCACGATCTGGCGCACATCATGGCCCGTGCCGTGCAAGAGATTTGGCCCGACGTGCAGGTGACCATCGGGCCGGTGATCAAGGACGGCTGGTATTATGACTTTGACCGGGCCGAGCCCTTTGTGCCCGAAGACCTCGCCCTGATCGAAAAGAAGATGAAAGAGATCATCAACAAGCGCGATGAGGTCCGGACCGAAATCTGGGACCGCGACCGCGCGATCCAGCATTATCAGGACAAGGGTGAGCCATATAAGGTCGAACTGATCGAAAGCATCCCCGGCGATGAGCCGCTGCGGATGTATTGGCACGGCGACTGGCAGGACCTGTGTCGGGGTCCGCATTTGCAGAATACGGGGCAAGTGCCGGGCGATTGCTTCAAACTGATGAGCATCGCGGGCGCCTATTGGCGTGGCGACAGCAACCGCCCGATGCTGCAACGCATCTATGGTGCGGCCTTTACGAACAAAGAAGGCCTCAAGCAGCACATGCACCGGCTGGAAGAGGCGGCCAAACGCGACCACCGCAAGCTGGGCCGCGAAATGGGCCTGTTTCACATGCAGGAAGAAGCCCCCGGTCAGGTGTTCTGGCATCCCAACGGCTGGACGATCTACACCGAACTGCAGGACTTTGTCCGCCGCAAGCAGCGCGCGGGTGGCTATGTGGAGGTGAACACACCGCAGGTGGTGGACCGTAAGCTGTGGGAAGCGTCCGGGCACTGGGAAAAGTTTCAGGAGTCGATGTTCATCGTGGAGGTCGACGAAAGCCGTACCGAAGACGGCGACAACGCCCAGAACTTTGATGAGCGCGTCAATGACCCAAAGCATACGCGAGTCAATGCGCTGAAGCCGATGAACTGCCCCTGCCACGTCCAGATCTTCAATCAGGGCCTGAAGTCCTATCGTGACCTGCCCCTGCGCATGGCCGAGTTTGGGTCCTGTGCGCGCTATGAACCTTCGGGCGCGCTGCACGGGATCATGCGGGTGCGTGGCTTTACGCAGGACGATGGCCATATCTTCTGCCGCGAAGACCAGATTGAGAGCGAAACGGCGGTCTACATCGACTTTCTGTCGTCGCTCTATCGGGATCTGGGGTTCACCAAGTTCAAGGTCAAATTCTCGGACCGTCCTGAAAAGCGGGCGGGAACGGATGAGACATGGGATAAGGCCGAGGCGGCGCTGCTGTCCGCGACCCGTGCGGCGGGGATTGAGCCGGAACTGAACCCCGGTGAGGGTGCATTCTATGGGCCAAAGCTCGAATTTGTGCTGACGGATGCGATTGGACGGGACTGGCAATGTGGCACCCATCAGGTGGATTTCGTGCTGCCCGAGCGGCTGGACGCGGATTACATCGGTGAGGATGGCAACAAGCACCGTCCCGTCATGCTGCACCGCGCGACGCTGGGATCGTTTGAGCGTTTTATCGGCATCCTGATCGAAGAGCACGCAGGCAAGCTGCCGTTCTGGCTTGCACCGCGTCAGGTGGTCGTCGCGACGATTGTGTCGGATGCGGATGAATATGCGCTTGAGGTGGTCGAAATGCTGAAAGCTGCCGGTGTCCGGGCCGAGGCTGATCTGCGCAATGAGAAGATCAACTACAAGGTCCGCGAACATTCGGTCGGCAAGGTGCCCGTGATCCTCGCCATCGGTGCCCGCGAAGTGGAAGAGCGGACCGTGTCGATGCGGCGGTTGGGGGAAAAGCAATCCTCGGTGCAGGGGATCGACGATGTGGTTGTCACGCTGAAGGCCGAAGCGACCCCGCCGGATCTGCGCTAGGCCGATATTGTAACATTCTGTGAGCGGCAAAACAGGACGCCGACAGAGTGTTACAAGCGCGCCCTGTGAAATGTAACAAACCCGCCGCTCAACCCGGCGGGTTTGTCATTTTTGGCCCGTTTCCGCCTGTGACGGGCTGTCGCAGGCCAAATTTGGCTCACTTGACCTCACCGACGCGTGACCCACGGCTCTGTGAGTGGAATGCAACAGCGCCGCGCGGTTAGGGTTTGGCCATCCCCTGATGGGATATGATCTGAACCAATGTCCAAAAGGAACACAACTCATGTCTAAGATGACCAACACTCTGCTCGTTGCCTCTGCCGTTGCCACCGCTGTTGCCGGTGTCGCCACCAACGCAACCGCTCAGGAAAACGAAAAGTGCTACGGCGTCTCGCTGGCCGGCGAAAACGACTGTGCGGCTGGCCCCGGCACAACCTGCGCCGGTACCTCTTCTGTTGACTATCAGGGCAACGCATGGACGCTGGTTCCTGCTGGCACATGTGCCGACATGGAACTGCCTGCACAGGCTGACGGCTCTGCTCGCATGGGCAGCCTGGAAGCGCTGGACCGCGACCTGCCTGCATAAGTATGCTATGGGGTGGGCAGCAATGCCCACCCTACCCTTTGCCACAAGGCCCTGATCCGATGTTTGACGCCCCGCAATATACACTGCCCGCGAAACCCGGCGTCGGATACAAACCCCAACATTACAGCGAGATCACAGCACAACCCGGCCCCTTGGGCTGGCTTGAGGTGCACGCTGAAAACTACATGGGTGACGGCGGCCGACCGATTGCGCAGCTGCGCCATCTGTCTGAACAATTCCCCATCTCGGTGCATGGCGTGGGCCTGTCGATCGGCGGCGAGGGCCGCCTTGATCCAGACCACCTTGCACGGCTGAAACATCTGGTCGGCTGGTTGAACCCCGCCAGCTTTTCCGAGCATCTGGCCTGGTCGACGCACGACAGCCATTTCCTGAACGATCTGCTGCCCCTGCCCTATACCGCCGCCACCGTGACCCGCGTCGCCGATCACATCGATGAGGTGCAAGAGGTGCTGGGCCGCAAGATGCTGCTCGAGAACCCGTCAAGCTATCTGGCCTTTGCCGAAAGCGATATGTCCGAGACTGATTTCCTGCGCGAAGTCGTTGCGCGCACAGGCTGTGGCCTGCTGCTGGACGTCAACAACGTCTTCGTCAGCGCCACCAATCTGGGCTATACGCCGCAGGGCTATATTGACAACTATCCCCTTGATCAGGTTGGCGAAATCCACCTTGGCGGTCATGATGAGGATCACGATGACCACGGCGCGCCGCTGTTGATCGACAGCCATGGGCGTGAGGTGGCCGATCCGGTTTGGGCGCTGCTTGACTACACGCTGGAACGTGCAGGCGCCAAGCCCCTGCTGATCGAGTGGGACACCGATGTGCCCGAATGGCCCATCCTTGCGGCAGAGGTTGCGCGTGCCGCGGCGGCGCTGGAACTGGTGCCCGCATGATCGTCACACAATCGGAATTCACTGCGGGGATTCTGGACCCCAATCGCCCCGCACCCGAAGGCGTGCGCGACGGGGCCGGTGCGCCCACCACCAAGCGGTTCGACGTCTACCGCAACAACGTGGCGGTCAGCCTGACCGATGCCTTGGTCAGCGCTTTTCCCGTGGTTCACAAGCTGGTGGGTGACGAATTTTTCCGCGCCATGGCAGGGGTTTACCTGCGCACCCATCTGCCAGACACGGCGCTGATGATGTACTATGGCGACAAGATGCCAAAGTTCCTGCGCCGCTTTGGCCCGGCGCAATCCCTGCCCTATCTGCCTGATGTCGCCGCGCTCGAAATTGCGATGCGCGAAAGCTATCACGCGGCGGACGCCGCACCGGTGTCCGCCGAGGTGTTGGGCCAGATCGCACCCGATGCGCTGATGGCGGCGACGCTGACGCTGTCGCCTGCCGTCCGTATCGTGCAATCCAGTCATCCGATCTATGCGATGTGGCAATTCAACATGGTGGCCGATGCCCCCAAACCGACGAAACGCGCCGAGAATGTCCTGATTACCCGGCCGCAATTTGATCCTGCGCAGCACCTGATCACGGACGCGGACGCCCTGTTTCTGACCGCCCTGCAAGAGGGGCATGCCCTTGGCGTCGCCTTGTCCAAAGCTGGACCGGGTCTTGACCTTGGCGCTGTGCTTGGCCTGCTGTTGCGGCAGGGCGCGATTACCAAAATATCCTGAAAGGCCCCTGAGATGATTGCACTTTTTGACCGCACCTATGCGTCGCTGAACCGTTTGGGTGATGATCTTTTGCCGTTTCTGGCACGACTGGTCTTTGCCGGTGTGCTGCTGCGCTATTATCTGAATTCCGGGCTGACCAAGATTGGCGACGGCCTCTTTTCACCCTCATTGGGCGCCTATGCCCAGATCTTTCCCAAGCAAATGGAGGCTGTGGGCTATGACGTCAGCCAGATGTCGGGCTTTCATACACTGGTCGTTTTGGCCGGAACCTGGGCGGAATTTATCCTGCCTGTTCTGATCGTTGTCGGGCTTCTGTCCCGCCCCGCTGCACTGGGTATGATCGGCTTTGTCATCGTGCAAAGTCTGACGGATGTCTTTGCCCATGGCGCAGCTTTCGGCGCGTGGTTTGATGGTGCGTCAGATGCGCTGATCGCGGATCAGCGGGCGTTTTGGATCCTGGGGCTGTTGGTGATCGTGCTCAAGGGGGCCGGCTGGCTGTCCCTTGATCGGCTGATCAGTGGGCGCGGGGCTGATCCGGTTGTCTAGACAGGATCGCCAGAACGCCACCTAATCCCGCAAAACCGATGGGAAACATCGTCGCGACGTTAAAGCCAAAAGCGGCATAGAACGCCGCACAGGACAGCAGCATCGCGATCCCGCCCCAAAGCGCGCGATCCTTGGCCATGGCGCCACCGGCAATCGCCAAAAGCGGCGCGATGAAGCTTGCAAAGCGAATAAACGCAGGGTTTTCAAAGAGATCAAAGGCGTCGGCCAATTCAGGCGCGCGCGCGGCGAGTTCGGTCGCACCATAGCCAAAAAGGCCCACGATGATCCCGATCAGGCCTGCGATGAGGCCAAGTGTCGAAGCTGCGTTTCTCATGATTTCGATATAGGGGTCAGCGGCTTAGGTTCCAAGGTGTTTTGCCTGAACGTCAGCTTTCCAGCCGATGGTCCAGCCGTCACTTTCAATCACCGGACGTTTCATCAACGTCGGATGGGCCCGCAAAAGGTCGGCCGGATCAGCGGCCTTTTCGGCATCAGAAAGGCCGCGCCATGTGGTCGAGGCGCGGTTAACACTCGCATCCCCAAAGGCGTTAACGATTGCGGTGATGTCAGCCTCTGTTAACCCGTCCGCGCGGACGTCGATCACCGTCGGCTCAATCCCGGCGGCGCGCAGCGATTTCAACGCCTTGCGGCAGGTATCGCAGGTTTTCAGCCCAAAAAATCGCACTCCTGCCTCCTTTTTCAGCAATTGCTACAAAGTGACGCAAACCCACAGGGTTGTCATTTGCCTTTTGCAGAAATGCCCTAATCTTGAAGAGACCGCAATTCGGTCGGGACAAGGAGAATTGAAGATGCCGACGGGCACAGTAAAATGGTTTAACACCACGAAGGGCTTTGGTTTTATCGCCCCAGACGAAGGCGGATCGGATGTGTTCGTGCACATTTCTGCCGTGGAACAGGCGGGGATGACCGGCCTCGCCGATGATCAGAAAATCGCCTATGAGCTGGTCGAGGGCCGCGACGGGCGCAAGATGGCCGGTAACCTTTCCGCCGTCTGACAAGGTTAATTTCACATCGCGATCAGGCTGGGCACAGACCGTACACATCCGATGCACAAACCATACACAAAGCGGGCGCACCAATGTGTAAAGCCCGCTTAACCTGTTGACGGTGGTCAGGCCGCCGCCTAGCGCGCCCGCATGCAGTCCGTGCAAAGGGCGATGGCGGGGTCGGCAGACAGGCGCGCGGGCGCAATCGCGTCACCGCAGTCAAGGCAATAGCCGAAGTCATCTGTTTCGATCCGTTGCAATGCGGCGATGATCCGCTGGCGCTCTCCATGCCGCCGCCGGGCCTGCGCCTGGGCCATGGCCTGATTTTGCAACGCGTCCATGCGAGAGAGCCGCCCGACCGCCTGCTGATCCAGCGTGACGGTCTTTTGCCCGGCAGCCCCTGCCGCGTCGTCGGCATCGAGGTCGGCGAGGCGTTGGGTCAGGATGGTTTTGGGGTCGTCCGACATGGTGAAATGCTGGTCCCTGCGGTGGCGTGCGGGCCGCGAGGGACCCGCCGCGATACTAAGCGCAGCCTGCGTCCCGCGCCAAGGACCTACCAGACGGGCAGTTGCCGCCAGCTTTTCCCGGCTTGCGCGGCGATGGGCGACGGCGCGGGTTGCGGGGCCTTGTCCAGTTGCGCGGCCTGTGCGGCGAGACGGTCAACGAACTCCCCTTCGATATTGGGGAAGACGGGGCGCGCCGGTGCGGTCGGTTTCGTTTGCATGTGACACCTCCCTTAGGTGCGGTTTGGCTGTGACCCTGACGTTACGGATGCCGGGGCGGCCACCAGATGGGAACGTCACCGCCATATTCCCCAGACCCCACGTCGCGAAGGGGTAAGATGTTGATTGCTATGGGAAATGTTTTTCGGGGGTGTGGGTCTTGGCGCTGCACGGTTTGGAAACAATGCCCGTTTGCGGGGTGGAGTGCGGAATGAACCGAAACAATCCCCCCGGACTCCTGCGGTGGAGGGTTCTTGAGGGTGCGGGATTGTGATGTTGTCGTTTGGTCCAGCCTGCGCGTTCGGCACGGGTGGGGTTTGAACCGTTTCGGAGACGATCCAGTGGATTGTTTCAGTTTCAAACAGGCGGAGCCCCGGCGACGTGACATATCACATTCGGACCAATCGGATTGGGAGAACCATGTGGCGTATTGTTGGCATAATCCGGTGCAACATGGGTTGGTGCAGGACGTCCGCGATTGGCCATTTTTTGTCGTGGCATCGTGATCATGAGTAGGGCGGGGTTTACCCCGCTGGTCGTGATGGTTGAGATGGTGTTTGCCGGGCTGAACCCCGGACCAAAGCTTTCAATCGAAGAAGCGTATCAGCGCTCAATCACGAGCTCATTTTCTTAGTTAGCGCATCAAATGGACCAATTGACCCGAAGTCGTCTCTTACAACCCCATCAGACGCAGGCGCGAATAACCTCCCGATCAACGCCCCCATAAATTCCGGATTAATATGCCCTTTTTCGGCTAGGGCGAGGTAAGTCTGGGTCATTGTAATTCTCTCAGACGCATCATTCCATAAGTGCAACTGGCTTGCGAAGAGCCGGTAAATGATTCGGGAGAATATGAGCACTAATGCGAACATCAAAGCAAAAATACCGACCGCCCCAATTTGCGCATCCGACCAATATTCAACAAATCCGCTGAAACCACCGTCAAATGACCTGGCGTAACGCACACTCAAGAACACCAGAACAGAAGAATAGGCTAAGAAAACAACCGCGAAGATAAAGGTAGAAAATCGATGCCACCAGAGCTTTGACTTCCAATAGCTGATCGGCCCTTGCAGCGCCAACTCCGTCTCATAGTACTCTCTAATTTGGGCCAGCTTGCCTTTTGTATCATCAGTTAGCACTTTGACTTCGATGCCGTACGATTTGCGAAGCTGAATTCGTTCCTTATCGAGCAAACGTCGATGGTCTTCCAACGCGCCCATGAACAAACTGGATACTTCTTCAATTGTTTCCCGACTCGTTGAATTTAGACGCTCAAAATCATCCAAGTTGTCTGCAAAAGATTGCGCATAGTCCGTGACCAGTCTTTGCAGTTCTTTCTCTGTGCCTTGCGACTTCCTTACCGACGAAGTCGCAGACTTCTTCGAAATGCCAAGTTCATATGCGGCCAGCGCCGCAGCGCCCTTCATATGATGCACATTGCTCGCGATTGCGTTAGTTGATGGCATAGCATTGACCGTCAACACGGCGGCCGCCAATTCGGGATCGCCATCAGCAATTGAGCACACAAATTTTCCCAACCCGTCCGTTGAGAACAAGTATTTGCCTTGGTCAATCTGAACATTCAGAGCTTTTGTCGCATTGTTCAGTTCATTCTTGGCTGTTTCGCTTTCTGGGTCTCCCATGAGTTCATGTGCCCTTCGAGCTGCCAAACGAGGATAAACTTCAAATGGCTTCTTGATGTCTCGCGTTAATTGATCATCGACTTCGCTTAGCCAAGACCAATTCTCGGCTTCCGTATCAAACCATCTGGCCAAAGCGTCAAGTCGACTGAAATGAAGGCTCTCCCCGTCCAGGGTTCTGACATTGACATCGATTTTCGTCACCCAATAACCCCCTCAAACTCCCGCCACTCGCCCTTCGACATACCCGACGTCTCTTGGGTGACCGTCTCACCAGCCAGCATGCGCTTCAAACATTGCAAGCCCTTCTCGGACAAGACGGCACCGCCCAGACGGTAATCCTCGAACGCGCGATACGCGGCGGGGACCCAGTCGGCGACGATTTTGCACATGGCTTCGGCATAGACGCGGATTTCGTATTGCGCATGGGCGTCGGCGCGCAGGCGCAGGAAGTGGAAGAGGTTGTGCAGATCAACCTTCCAGTACCATTGGGTGTAGATGTTCGCGGGCAGGTTCATGCGGGCGAGTTCACGGGCGAGGCCCTGTTGGCCCTCGTCCGAGATCATCTCTTCATAATGGTCATAGGCGGTGGCTGAATCGTCCTTGAGGTAGCGCAGGACGCGGGCGGCCTCTTCGCCGGAAAGCGCCTCTCCCCTGCCTTGATTGTTCACAACCGATTGCGCGGCGAGGTGTTCGGGCGCGGGGATGTAGAATTCGCGGTCGAGGATCGAGTAGCGGGCGGAGTATTCGTTGACGTTGGCGGTGCGGTGCCTGATCCACTGGCGCGCCACGAAGACGGGCAGTTTGACGTGCAGCTTGACCTCGCACATCTCGAACGGGGTCGAGTGCCAGTGCCGCATCAGGTAGCGAATGAGGCCTTCGTCGTTCTGCACGGACTTTGTGCCCTTGCCGTAGCTGACCCGCGCGGCCTGACAGATCGCGGCATCATCGCCCATGTAGTCGATGACCCGGACGAATCCGTGATCGAGCACGTCATGGGCGAGATAGAGGTGCTTTTCCATGCCCTCGGACACGGCGCGCAGCGTCGGTTTGGACTGCTGGCGCAAAAGATCAATTTCGGCCTGTTGCGTGTCGGTGACGGGCATGGGCTACTCCTGTGGGGTGTTGAGTCGTGAGACACTATATCTAGAGGACGTGCGCGGCAAAACCTCCATATGCGGAAATTAAAGTGGGGATAAAGCGGTGTTCACGATTGACTCACCATAATGGGGCTAGGATGATGATGTTGATTTTTTGAACCCACGACAGGTATTCGACCGATGAACCGTCTTCTGACAACCGCGGCACTGCTGGCATTGCTGGCCGCGTGCGACAACGCGCAGCCATTCACCTTTGCCCCGGTGGGCGATGAAGAGCCGGTGGAGGACCCGAATGCAGAAGAGGAGCCGGTTTCGGCTGCGGGCATTCCGGAAAGCGTGGGCAATAACGTTGAAACGGCGACATATCGGCCCGGCGACAACTTTTTGTCGGTGCAGATCACGTCGCTCGACTCGACCCCTGTGAATGCGATTTACGAGCGCAATTCTGCGCTGGATGTGCCGGGCTACCGCGCGTTCAGCCAGCAGGAAGACCCGCTGGACCGTATTTTCATTGGCATGGCGCAGCAGAAAAGCGGCGTGACTGGCGTGCTTGTGATGGATGGCGGTCAGTTCAATCGGTTCTTCGGCGGCGTTTATTATGAACAAAACGGGGCCTATTCGGCGCATTCACCGTCACAACCGGACAACGGTCTGGTGTCTTATGCTGGCAATTATATCGGGCTGCTGAATATTGATGCGCCCCGCCCAAATGAGGCTCTCCCGTTGCCTGCTGGCACCGATCCCGCGCTGGAGCCCGGGCAAGCGTCGCGTGTGACGGGGCAGATCTTTATCAACGCGGATTTCGCGGACAACACCGTGAACGGCGTGATCTATAACCGGCAGGTCGTCGACTACGGGAATTCGCCGCTGCAGGATGTGGTGCTGATCGTGGCGGATGTGAACGAAGACGGAAGCTTTAGCGGTGATGTTGAAAACCCCGCGCAAGATGCGCTTGGAAGCTGGGCGGGAACGTTTGGTGGCGTGCAGGCCTCTGGCATCGCCGGTGGCATTGGCATCGAGGAATTCATCGAAAACGTTGAAAACGAAGCGGAATATGGCCTATTCGTACTGACAAAATGTGGTGACAGCGGCGATTCCTCCATCTGTGATGATGTTAACCCGTAAGATCACCGCCTTGGTGTGCGCCCTGATCTGGGCGGCACCCGCGGTCGGACAGCAAACCATCGAATTGCCCTTTGAGCAGGCCCGCGTGATCGCGGCGCAAGCAGCACAAGGCGGAGAGCCGGGGCTGGCGATTGATCTGGCCCGGGCGCTGTTAAAGGCCGACCCGGATGATCGGGTGGCCCATTTGGTGCTGGCCAGCGCCCTGCCCCAGGTCGGACAGGCCAAAGCGGGGCGACAGGCGGGTCAGCGCGCCTTTGCCCTGTCCACCACACCAATCCAGAAGTATGAAGCCGCGCGACAGGTGGCCCTGGCCGCCGCAAACGAGGGCCGGTTCACATTGTCGACGCTATGGTTGCGCCGCGCATTGATCCATGCCCCCAACGACACCGAGACCCAACGCACGCTGGAGGACGCCCGGCAAGTGGCGCGGATCAATCCCTGGTCCACCAGCCTGAGCTTTTCGCTGACGCCATCGGGCAACGTCAACGGTGGATCAAGCAGTCAGTTGCTGACCTTTGACGGTCTGCCGTTCTTTGGTGTCAACTCGCCTGACGCGCAGGCGTTGTCGGGGATAGTAGGCCGCTTTGGTATCAATGTCAGTTACCGGTTGCGCGAGACCGCGCAGGACCGTGTTCAACTCGCTTTCTCCTATGATGCCAGTCGGGTCTGGCTATCGTCAGAGGCGCAAGAGCAATCGCCCAACAGTCGCAATTCTGATTTCTCGTCGGATGTCGCCTCTGTTTCGCTGAGCTATGACAGGCTCTTGGGGAAAGCGCTGGGGTCGGTCGGTGTCTCGATCGGTCAGGTGCGCTATGCAGGCGACCCCTACTATGACTTTGGCCGCGTGACGCTGTCTTACACCCGCCCGCTTGAAAACGGCCACACCATCTATCTGTCTGGATTTACAGAGTTTCAGGACAGTGCCGATGGGCCCAGCCGCGACGTGACCCGCAACGGTGCCCGCGCGACCTATGCGCTGGCTTTGCCGCAGGGGGATCGTTTGTCAGGCACGCTGGGCTACACCAAGGCAGATAGCGACAGGATCAACCAGACCTCGACCGAGTGGTCGTTTGAGGCGCGCTGGACCCCAGAGCGCCGCATCGGCCCGGCACAAGTCAGCCTGAGCGCGGGGATCACCAAGCTGGATTACCCCGAATATGCGATCTTTGTGGTGATCCCGGACGGGCGCGAGGATACGACCCGCTCGATTGGTTTGGATATCACTTTTCCAGACGTGCAATTTGCTGGCTTCAGCCCCGTGATCAGCCTGTCCAGGTCCAGTTCCAAGAGCAATATCAGCCGGTTCACCCGCGATACGAACCAGATCGGATTTAATATCAGATCATCGTTCTGACCGCTTGGCGCGGGCTGTGGCTGTGTTAGGTTCCGCGCGACACGCGAAGGAGCAAAAATGTCACTCAAATATCTACACACGATGATCCGGGTCAAAGATCTGGAAGCCACACAAGCCTTTTTCCGTCTGTTGGGGCTGGAAGAAACCCGGCGCCACGACAATGAAGGCGGGCGATTTTCGCTGATCTTCATGGCGGCCCCCGGGGATGAGGATTGCCCAATTGAACTGACCTACAATTGGGATGGCGACGAGGGGCTGCCCTCTGACAGCCGTCACTTTGGCCATTTGGCCTATGAGTGCGACGATATCTATGCCCTGTGCCAGCACCTGATGGACAACGGCGTCACCATCAACCGTCCGCCGCATGATGGCCGTATGGCCTTTGTCCGGTCGCCCGACAATGTTTCGGTCGAGCTGTTGCAAAAGGGCGAGAGCCTGGCCCCGGCTGAGCCCTGGACCAGCATGGGCAACACCGGCCATTGGTAAGGGCCGCGGCCCTTCTGGCGCTTTGGCCCGGCGGGGCCGAGGCGTGCCGGTTGGCGCTGGTGTTGGCGATGGATGTCTCTTCTTCGGTGAATGCCGAGGAAGACGCATTGCAGCGTGGCGGGTTGGCGGCGGCACTGATGGCGCCCGATGTGCAGGCCGCGTTCTTTGCCAGCCCCGACCCCGTGGCGCTGGCGGCATTTGAATGGTCGGGGCGTTACAATCAGCAGGACCTGCTGGGGTGGACCCTGATCGAAACCCCGGCCGATCTGGCCACAGCCGCCGCCCGGATCGGCGGGTCAACCCGCAGCCACAACGACTTTCCAACCGCGATGGGCTATGCCCTTGGTCACGCAGCCGTGCGTCTGCAAGACGCCCCTGCCTGTCTTTTCCGCACCATCGACATGGCCGGCGACGGTGAAAACAATGACGGCTTTGGTCCTGAAGAGGCCTATGCCGCATTTGCCTTTGACGGGGTCACGGTCAACGGGCTGGTGGTGAATGCAGGCGAATACGAGGCCGAGGTGAACCTGATCGCCTACTACGAAGCGCAGGTTCTGCACGGGCCGGGCGCGTTTCTGGAAATCGCCAACGGGTTTGAAAACTATGCCGCCGCGATGGAGCGCAAGCTGATCCGCGAACTGGGCGCGATGGTGCTGGGCGGTGCGCCTGCCGGGGCCAGCGGCGGATGAGGGCGCTGGCAATCCTGTTGGCGCTTTGGGCC
Source organism: uncultured Paracoccaceae bacterium (assembly GCA_947493335.1). GTDB lineage: Bacteria > Pseudomonadota > Alphaproteobacteria > Rhodobacterales > Rhodobacteraceae > CANMYO01. The sequence continues at coordinate 1,831,059 of CANLQO010000001.1, forward strand.
AGCACCGGTCAGGCCGCCTGTCGGCAGGCCCTGGCCCTTGGGCTGGATATTTCTGGCTCTGTCGATGCGCGGGAATATTTGTTGCAGCGCAACGGTCTGGCCACTGCGCTGAGCAGCCCGGCGGTGCAGGATGTTCTGTTTGCACCCGGTGCGGCCCCCATCCGGATCGCGGTCTATGAATGGTCCGGCCCAACAGAGCAGGTGCTGATTGTGCCCTGGACCGAACTGGTCGACCCAGCCACCCTTGCGACGGTTCTGGGCGTGCTGCAAAGCAAACCGCGCCCGGTGCAAAGCCCCACCACGGCGATTGGCTCTGCCCTGCAGGCGGGATTTGATCTGCTGGGGCCGCAGGCAGATTGCTGGAAGCGCACATTGGACATCTCGGGGGATGGCAAGGCCAACACGGGCCCCCTGCCCCAGACGATCCCGGTTCCCGATGGTCTGTCGGATGTGAACGTCAACGCGCTTGTGATTGGCATCGCGGAACGCCCCGGCGGGAACTGGGGTGCCGGGATTCAGGATCTCACCTCATATTTTGAGGCCTATGTCCTGCGCGGACCTGCCCCATTTGTGGAGGTCGCCCTGGGCTATGACGATTACGCCGATGCCATGGAGAGCAAACTCTTGCGCGAGTTGGAAACGCTGGCCACATCGCGACAGTTCCACCAGGACTGACGCCGCCACTTGGCGCCCCCTTTCGCTTTCTTTTAAATGAAAATATGCCCGCCGGAGGCTCCGACACGGGCCGCCATCACAGCACCCGCGGGGCCAGTCTGACCGATGCCGCAAGCGCCAGAATGTCGTGCGGCGCAGCCGCGCCTTCTAATAGATATAGCGGATCTGTTCAGTCCAATACCGTTCCATCCGACGCAAGGATGCAATGATATCGTCAATCCCCTGCTGATCCATCACCCCGCGGGTCACAAGACCATCTGCATGGGTGGCAAAAAGCTTGCCCACAATCAGGCGGATTTCGCGGCCCTTGGAGGTCAGCCGCACCCGAACAGACCGACGATCAACTTCGGACCGTTCGTGGTGCATGTAGCCGGCATCCACCAGTTTCTTGAGGTTGTAGCTGACATTGCTGCCCTGATAATAGCCGCGCGTCTTCAACTCGCCTGCGGTCACTTCGTTTTCGCCGATGTTGAACAGCAACAGCGCCTGCACGGCATTGATTTCCAACACCCCGACGCGTTCGAATTCGTCCTTGATCACGTCCAGCAGCAGACGGTGCAGCCGTTCCACCAGGGTCAGACTGTCCAGATAGCTGGACATGAATGCCGTGTTGGCCGCCGATAGTTCGGTTTCGGCCGGGATCTGTTTCAGGTTTTGATGCAAGCTCATCTCTGGCCTCCGATTCCTCTTTGGTACCGGAATGACCCAAAATGGCGAAGAATAGGTTAAGCCTGATCCGGGCGCGCCACACCTGCCGCACCGGCGGTAATCACCTGCATCAGCGCGGTATATTCCGCAGGCAAGGGGGCCTTGCCTAGGATCCAGGCAAAGATGTCGTGGTCATTTTCCGACAACAGACGGTCATAGACCGCAAGATCCGCATCGGACAGCCCGGCCAGATGCCGGTCGGCATAGTCGATCAGGATCAGGTCCATTTCCTTGATCCCCCGCCGCATCGACCGCATCCGCAGACGCTTGATCTTGACGTCGCGCGGTTCGGTCATGCGGGCTCTTGCAGGGCTTTGCGCAGCTGCTTTTCCAGCCGCGCGAGTGTCTCGCTGGCCTGTGTCATCTGGCTGCGCACAACCCGCATCTGGGTCAGAATTTCGCCCACCTCGGGGGTGATCGCGGCCTCTTCGGCATCACCTTCTGGCCCTTCACCCTGCCCGGTCATCAGCCATGACAGGCTGATGCCCAGCATCCCCGACAACATGGTCAGACGGTTGGCACGGGGTTCCTTGCGGTCTTCTTCCCAACCGGCAATGACCGATGGCTTCACGCCCAGCCGCTTGGCAAGATCCTCGACCGACAGCCCCGCAAATTCGCGCGCGGCAGCGAGCCTGTCGCCAAAGGTCGCCATATCCTCGGAATACCAGCCATCACTCGTGTTATCTTCGGGCATCAGACGCTCCTTGTCGCTTGCATGGGGGTCGTGGGTCACCCTATGACACGCAAGACCACTGATGACCACCGGGAGACGACGATGCCATTCCTGTCTGCGACACTAGATCGCGTAAAACCATCACCCACAATCGCCGTGACAACCAAGGCTGCAGAGCTTCGGGCGGCGGGGCGCGATATCATCGGGCTGGGCGCGGGCGAGCCGGATTTTGACACACCCGACAACATCAAGGCCGCTGCCAAGGCCGCGATTGATGCGGGGCAGACGAAATATACCGCCGTTGACGGTATCCCCGCCTTGAAAGAGGCGATCTGTGCGAAATTCAAGCGCGACAATGCGCTGGACTACACACCTGCGCAGATCACCGTCGGCACAGGTGGCAAGCAGGTGCTCTATAACGCCTTCATGGCCACGCTGAACCCCGGCGATGAGGTGATTATCCCTGCCCCCTATTGGGTCAGCTATCCCGATATGGTGCTGCTGGGCGGTGGTGAGCCGGTCTTTATCGAAGGGGCCATGGACAAGGGATATAAGATCACGCCGGAACAGCTTGAGGCGGCGATCACGCCCAAGACCAAGTGGTTCCTGTTCAACAGCCCCTCCAACCCGACAGGCGCGGGCTATAGCTGGTCGGAGTTGAAAGCGCTGACCGATGTGCTGCTGCGCCATCCGCATGTCTGGGTGATGACCGATGACATGTATGAGCATCTGGCGTTTGGAAACTTCAAGTTCTGCACGCCTGCACAGGTCGAACCCGCGCTTTATGACCGCACGCTGACGATCAACGGGGTCAGCAAGGCCTATGCGATGACCGGTTGGCGGATCGGCTATGCGGGCGGACCGGAGGTGTTGATCAAGGCGATGCGCAAGGTGCAGTCGCAATCAACCTCCAACCCCTCTTCGGTCAGCCAGCATGCGGCACTTGAGGCGCTGAATGGTCCGCAGGACTACCTTGGCCCTAACGCGGAACTGTTCCAGCGCCGCCGTGATCTGGTGGTCGATGGGCTGAACGCCTGCCCCGGCATCACCTGCCCCCGGCCCGAGGGTGCGTTCTACGTCTACCCGTCGATTGCAGGTTGCATTGGCAAGACCAGCGCGGGCGGCGCGAAGATCACCGATGACGAGGCTTTTGCAACGGCCCTGCTGGAGGAAACCGGCGTCGCCGTCGTCTTTGGCGCGGCCTTCGGCCTAAGCCCGAATTTCCGTGTGAGTTATGCCACTGCGGACGCCGACCTGACAGAAGCCTGCAAACGGATCAAGACGTTCTGCGAGGGGCTGACCTGAGCGTCAGGCGAATTGTTCGCGGATCAGCCGCTCTTCCAGCCCGTGACCGGGGTCAAAAAGGATGCGGTGGCTGATATCCGGCTCTGAGCGGATTTCGACGCTGACGACATTGCGCACTGATTTGCTGTCCGCCTCGGCCATCACCGGGCGTTTTTCGGCGTCAAGCACGTCAAAGCGGACGACCGCCCTTTTCGGCAAGAGCGCACCGCGCCAGCGCCGGGGGCGAAAGGCCGACATCGCGGTCAATGCCAGCACATCCGAGCCGATGGGCAGGATCGGGCCATGGGCGGAATAGTTATAGGCAGTGGACCCCGCAGGCGTGGCGACAAGTGCGCCGTCACAGACCAGTTCCTGCATCCGCATCCGGCCATCGACAGTGATCCGCAGCTTGGCGGCCTGCGGGCCCGCGCGCAGCAGCGAGACCTCATTAATGGCCAATCCGTCATGCATGTCGCCTGCGGCATCAAGGGCGGTCATACGCAGGGGGTTGATGATCTCTTCCTCTGCATCGGCGAGCCGCTGTGGCAGATCGTCATCGCCAAATTCGTTCATCAGAAAGCCAACCGTGCCCCGGTTCATGCCGTAGACGGCCGCATCGAGATGCTCGGTCGCGTGCAGGGTTTGCAGCATGAAGCCGTCACCGCCCAGCGCCACGATCACCTCTGCCTTGGGCAGATCCACATCGCCATAACGCGCAGCCAGCGCCTGTCGCGCGGATTGCGCAATCGGAGCCTCACTGGCGGTAAAGGCGATTTTGGGGGTCGGCATCGGCTTAATCCTTGAATTCAGGACATTTGTTCACGGTTCCCATCCGAAACGCAAGGCAGGCATCGGCAACGGCTTTTGCCGCGCTCATGATCTTGTTGGTCGTTTTGGCCCTTTTTGTGCGGCAGGCCTTGGATTAAGAGGGCGCAACGCTGCTTTGAACAAAGGGTTCTGCCATGAATGCCACCTTCCGCGACGACGGTTTCTTTACCGAAACGCTTGCCACCCGCGACCCCGCCTTGCACGCCGCGATGCAGGACGAGTTGACCCGCCAGCGCAAAGAGATTGAGCTGATCGCGTCCGAAAACATCGTCAGTGCGGCCGTGATGGAAGCACAGGGCGGCGTGATGACCAACAAATATGCCGAAGGCTATCCGGGTCGTCGTTACTATGGCGGTTGCCAGCACGTGGACGTGGCCGAAAACCTGGCCATTGACCGCGCCAAGGAACTGTTCGGCTGCGGGTTTGCCAATGTGCAGCCGAACTCCGGCTCTCAGGCGAACCAAGGCGTGTTTCAGGCGCTTTTGCAGCCCGGCGATACCATTCTGGGCATGTCGCTGGATGCGGGCGGTCACCTGACCCATGGGGCCAAGCCGAACCAGTCGGGCAAGTGGTTCAAGGCGGTGCAATACGGCGTGCGCCAGCAGGACAGCCTGCTGGATTATGACCAATTGGCCGAACTTGCCACAGAGCATCAGCCCAAGATGATCATCGCCGGTGGCTCCGCCATTCCACGGATCATCGACTTTGCCCGGATGCGCGAAATTGCGGACAGCGTTGGCGCCTACCTTCTGGTCGATATGGCGCATTTCGCCGGACTGGTGGCGGCGGGTCTGTACCCCAGCCCCTTCCCGCACGCCCATGTGGCGACAACCACCACGCACAAGACACTGCGCGGCCCACGCGGCGGGATGATCCTGACCGATGATGAGGCGATTGCGAAGAAAGTGAACTCTGCCATTTTCCCCGGCATTCAGGGCGGACCGCTGATGCATGTGATCGCAGGCAAGGCAGTGGCCTTTGGCGAAGCGCTGCGGCCTGAGTTCAAGACCTATCAGCAGCAGGTTGTGAAGAACGCGCAAGCGTTGGCGGATCAGTTGATGAAGGGTGGGCTGGACATTGTGACCGGCGGGACCGACAGCCACCTGATGCTGGTGGACCTGCGTCCCAAGGGCGTGAAGGGGAACGCCACCGAGGTGGCGCTGGGACGCGCGCATATCACCTGCAACAAGAACGGCATCCCGTTTGATCCTGAAAAGCCGATGGTCACATCCGGCATCCGTCTGGGCAGCCCTGCTGGCACCACACGCGGTTTTGGTGAGGCCGAGTTCCGCCAGATCGCCGATTGGATTGTCGAGGTTGTGGATGGTCTGGCCGCCAACGGCGAAGACGGCAACGCAGCGGTCGAGGCCAAGGTCCGCGCCGAGGTTGAAGCGCTTTGTGATCGCTTCCCGATATACCCCAACCTTTAAAGGCTGAACCGGGCTCTTGCCCCCTAAGACGCACCGCCCCGTTGCCCATGGCAGCGGGGCGTTTTTTTGTTTTCCGGTAAATGACGTGGGCGGGGTTGAAGCGCCCGCGATCAAAGAGACCCCTCTTAGCGCGGCCATCCAAAGGCGTGGGACGTGTCGCCGTGTTCCTGAAGGTGCTTCAACCGGTCAAAAGCCTCCTGAAAGGTCGGTTGGTCGGTGTCTTCGGTGTCCCATAAGACCAGTTGCGGGCCGTCGACGGTTTCAAACCACTCCTTGGCGCGTTTTAGGAACGTGCCGTGCCGTGTTTCGAATGTGTAGTCCTTCAAGGCATCAACAGAATCCCAGACCGATACAGTTGCCGAGGTACAGTCGTCGTAGCCCAAGGCACCCAATTGTTGCTCTGCAGCGATGTCTGGTATCCGCCAGATGAAGCCTTTGTGACACTCCGCAAGACGGAAAACATCCTCCAGCGCGTCCGCAAACTCGACCATCCGGGGATCATTCAAGGGAAACCGCATACGTCCCCAGTTCATTTGTGCGATTGCCATGCAATTTCCCTTCGGTCTTTTGAGGAGGTTAGTCGCAAAGACCCAATTTTCACAGAACCGCGATGAAACAGCGCGTCAGAGCCAAACGACTGCGACGACAAGCAAGAACATGATCGTCGTCACGGGTCCCCAAAGCAGACGCTCGGCTTTGGACGGGGTGATCCAGTTCATCAGCATGCTGAGCGCGCTTACGATAACGACCGGCCAGCCTGTCCATGACGGCCAACCCGTCCACCCCCTGTCGATAGCGAGGACTGCCAAAGCCATCACGATAAGAAGACCTGCCGAAGCGAGCGCGGCGACACGCCGAGAAAACGGCAGGGCACCTTTGATTTGCCCACCTTGGGTCAGCCCGCCCCAAGGAGCACCAAATACAAGCGCGACCTGAAAACACACAACGCCAGCGACAAAGGCGCAATAAATTGAGGACAGGGTCATTCGGTGAAGGCTCCGACAATGCCATTTTGCCATTGCAATATGGCCCCGACGGGAACCGTTCAAGACCTTGCTGGAGGAACGTTGGATCGCTTGGATCTTGACCGAGACGACCCGCGAAGATGGTGACGACATGGCAGGGTTTTGTGATGCCGGTGGGTGCATCTGTCTGATCCCCCGTCTGTCCGGTCCGTTTGCAAGGCAAGCTGGAACATGGTCTTTCTGGGTGGTCTCAAGCGACACCTCAACACGGGCAACGGCAGGTCGCAAATGCAGTGAATCCGGCTGCCAAAGGGAGAACCGGTTTGGAGCACGTCCATCGCCGCCTGAGCGATTTATCACGGCTGAAAGCTGTCTTTCTTCGGGGCCTGTGCGGCGCCGGATTGGCGGCGTTCGCGCTTGCGTCGCAAGTTGCGGCCGAGGCAATGGATGTGGGACCAAACCTTGCGGCGGCAGGCGGCGAGGTCGAAAATGCAACGATTGTGATCAGACGCCTGTCTGATGGCCAGCAATGGATCGCAAATCCTGACCGTGCCCAGCTGCAGTTTTCGCCCGCCTCCACGTCGAAAGTCCCGCACAGCCTGATTGCGCTGGAAAATGGGGTGGCGACCCAAGGAAAGGTGTTTCAATGGGACGGCACAATCAGAAGCAACCGCGCGTGGAACCAGAACCAATCACTCCAATCCGCATTCCAGAGGTCGGCTGTCTGGGTGTTTCAGGACATCGCACGGGCTGCCGGGCAAAGTGTGATGTTGCACGGGCTGCGAAGCTTCGATTACGGGAATGCGGATGTGGGCAGCACCGACCAGCTTACGACTTACTGGTTGGACGACACGCTTTTGATTTCGGCGCGCGAACAGGTTGAATTCCTGTCAAAACTCGCAACAGAGACGTTGTCGCTGTCGGATGCCACATATGCCACGGCAAATGAGATCATGGTAAGCGATACGGGCGCGAATTGGACCATGCGGTCCAAGACCGGTTGGCGGTATAGCGAGATGGACATGGACATCGGATGGTTCGTCGGGTGGCTGGAATGCGCGCGCGAGACCTATGTCTTTGCCCTGAACATGGATATGCCGGACACGCGGTTCCTTTCAAAAAGAAAGGCCGTCACTTACGTCGTGCTCCAAGACATCGGGGCATTCGACTGCGACTGAAATCCCGGTCCTTTCCTGCCCTTGGCCAGCACAAAAAACGTCGCAGTCGCCCCCTGCTTGGCGGAACCGCGGGTGTTGCGACTGAGCATGGCTCGGAATGCAACGGCCTTTCGCGGCTGTGGTTCCGATGCCGTTGGCGGTTATCAGACGAGCCCTGCCAATTTTGCAAACGGATCATCGTCCGGGTTTCGATGCCAGGTGTATTCACATCCCAATGCCGTCTCTTCCGCTTTGGCGACACCGTATAGGTTCGCCAATGCGCCAAGCGCCATATCCATGCCAGCGGAAACGCCCGAAGACGTAAAGAACTTGCCGCTTTCGACCCATCTTGCCTGTTTCACCCAATCCACCTTGGGTGCGAGATGAACCGTGGATGTGAAGTCCAACTTGTTTGTCGTGGCCTTCCTGCCGTCCAGCACGCCCGCCATGCCGAGCACAATCGTGCCGGTACAAACCGCCATGACCCGTTCGGCATTTGCGGACACAACACGTATCCATTCGAGAATATCTGGCGTGACACATTCCTGCAGCGCGCTGTCGCCACCCGGGATGAAGAGCAGATCATATTCTGTGCGCTCTGCCATCGTGATGTCTGGCACAATCCTTTGACCATGACGGCTTGTCACCGGATCGGCCCCAGCAGCAACGGTGATGACGTCGATTTCGTAAGCGGGATCGCCAAACATTTCGATAGGGCCGAAGTAATCCAGCGTTTGAAAACCCGGAAAAACAACGGCGGCAAGGGTTCTCATCTTGGTCTCCTCGATTGACTTGCTGTCTGGATAGCGGGATTGGCGTCTGTCATAAATGACAATATGCGCTCTTTTCATGCCAACACTCACTGACCTGATCCGGACAAACCTAATGTTGTGTTTTTGGCCTAAGGCGGCATCGTGCTGCTTGATCTTGTGGGGCCACTGCATGTGTTTTCCCGCGCGAGCGAGGACGGCACACACGACTTGGCCTACGACACCCAAATCGCTTCGATGAAGGGTGGCCCGGTTCGAACAAACACAATTGTTGCGGTGGATGATTGTCGCCCAGAACAGCGCAAGCTGTTTTAGCTCAATTGGTCTTTGAACGGTGGCGAGAGATCAAAGCGATCACATCGCGCCGGGCCGTCGGCGGCACGCGGGTTGGCGACCGGCACGCTGTCGTCTGGCAGTTTATCCATCCGCATTGGGAAAAGTTTCGGAAGGATTGCCAAGACCCAAGAAATCGCCTGCCCGTCGGGGCGGGCCGGCGATGGCCCGGCGCAGCACTTGTTCCGGGCGGGGTGATCAGCGATGCGCAGGTTTGTCTGGTGTGAGCCCATAGCAACTTCGCGTGAGAGGGCCATCGTCGGCCCACGGGTTGGCGACCGAGTCTTTGTCATCTGGCATTTTATTCCTGTGTCCTTGCCGTGACCCCACAAAAGGAGCACCCAGCCTCACCAAATCGACGACCCCGGGGGTGGGCCGTCGATGGCCCGGCGCTGCGCTTGTTCCGGGCCGGGACAGGTTTCAGTGGCAGCAAAGTCCGCGAACCTGCCATTTATCGCCCGCACCATTGGGCCGGATCGCGCAGAGGGTGGCTTGGTTTCGCGAGGTGTCTGCAAGGGCGTCTCTTTTGAACATTCGGACGTTGGGGATAGGTTGATCCTGCGCGGAAAGTGACATGTCCCGACGTGCCCTTTGCCGTCTGATTTGGCGGGGCGCTCCATCCGGGGCGATGGCGTGTGTGCCGCAGCGGTTGGCGGCGACACCGTCCTGTAAAGACCTTGCGGCCCCTGCCAAATCAACCTGCCCGTTCCCGCTCAATCTGTTTGGCAGCCGGGGCGACGGCCAGCGCCACTTTGCGCGCCAGATCACGCGAGATAACGGCATCAAGCGCCAGTTTGATCTGGGGTTTGCGCGCAGCAGCGGTGTTGAGCTTGCTGACATCCCATTCCAGAACCTCGGCCCCGGCGGGCAAGGTCGTGGTGGCCGCAGAGCCTTTCCCGGTCAGATAGGCCACCTCCCCCACAAAGATCCGTTCTGCCATGGGAAAGCTGGTGCCCATCTTCGTCACAACCGGCATGCCGGAAATCACGTAATAAATGCTGTCGAGCCGCGCGCCTTCCCGGGTGACAATGGTTTCTTTGTCCAGCACCCGGCGTTTTGACAGGCGCATCAGCTTGCGGAAATCACCCGGGCGCAGGGGCTGAAAGTCGGGGTAGACGTCATCAAACCCACGCGGCACGGCGAACTGCGCATCGCGCAGAAGCAGACCAATCATCCCGATCACATTGGCCGCAGTAATCAGCAATGTGGTGTATATCGCGCCCCAGAGCGGCGTTTCCGCGACGGTGGCATAATAGGCGATGTAGGCCATTGAGCCTGCAAAGATCATCAGGCGCAGCGCCATCTGATTGATAATCAGATAGCCCAGCGCGTAAAAGCCGCCCGCCAGTACAATCAGCACCCCCGGCGTCAGAATATCCCAGATCACAGCAACTTCCCCCAATCGTCCGCCCCACAGGACAGAAAGATGCAAACGCTTGCAAACACATTTGCGACATTTCGACCGGTTTCTGGCTCACGCGCGTTTGACCCGACGCGATTGCCATTTGCGTTGCACACCATGCGTCCTACATAGTTGATAGAGCGACACGATGGGGCAGCGCTTTGCTGCCGTTGCGACGACATTCAAGGGAGAGAGCAGTGACATCTCAGGTTTTGACACTCCAACACCACCACCAGGACACGACCGGGCGGCTCCGCCTGTGGTTCACCGGCATCGCCATTGCCGCTGGATTGGCGCTGGCCCAAACCGCGCCTGCCTATGCACAGGAACGCCCCGCGACCTTTGCCGATCTGGCCGAACAGGTCAGCCCTTCTGTGGTGAATATCACCACCTCGACAACCGTAGCAGGCCGGACCGCACCCGAAGGACTGGTGCCCGAAGGCTCTCCGTTTGAGGATTTCTTTAACGATCTGGAAAATGGCCCGCGCGGCGCGCCGCGCCGGTCTTCGGCATTGGGATCGGGCTTTGTAATCTCGGCTGACGGCTACATCGTGACCAATAACCACGTGATTGAGGGCGCCGACGAGATCGAGATTGAGTTCTTCCCCGGCGATGGTCAGCCAAGCGAGCTTCTTCCGGCTGAACTGGTGGGCACAGATCCCAATACCGACATCGCCCTGCTTAAGGTCGAATACGATACCCCGCTGCAATTTGTGGAATTCGGTGACAGCGACGCCGTGGGCGCACGCGTCGGTGATTGGGTCATGGCGATGGGCAACCCGCTTGGTCAGGGCTTTTCCGTCAGCGCGGGCATCGTTTCTGCCCGCAACCGCGCGCTGTCCGGCACCTATGACGACTACATCCAGACCGACGCGGCGATCAACCGCGGCAACTCTGGCGGGCCGCTTTTCAACATGGATGGCGAGGTTATCGGTGTGAACACCGCGATCCTGTCGCCCAATGGCGGTTCAATCGGGATCGGCTTTTCGATGTCATCGGCAGTTGTGACCAATGTGGTCGATCAGCTGAAGGAATTTGGCGAAACCCGCCGTGGCTGGCTGGGTGTGCGCATCCAGGATGTGACACCTGATATGGTTGACGCCATCGAAGGGCTGGATATGGCCCGGGGTGCGCTGATCACCGATGTGCCCCCCGGTCCGGCAGCGGATGCCGGTATGTTGGCCGGTGACGTGATCCTGACGTTTGATGGCAATGACGTGCCTGACACCCGCGATCTGGTCCGCATGGTGGGCAACAGCCCGGTGGGCAAAGAGGTGCCCGTTGTGGTGCTACGCGATGGCGCAAACGCGGATCTGCTGGTGACACTCGGCCGTCGTGAAACCGATGAGGCCGTGGCCTTCCCGGCATCAGAAGAAGCCCCAGCCGCGCCGGAAGAGGCCGACATTCTGGGCCTGACCCTGTCAGAGATCACCGATGAACTGACCGATCAGTTCAGCCTTTCGGTCACCGAGGGTCTTGTGATCACCGCGATTGATCCCGACTCAGAGGCCGCATCCAAAGGGCTTTTGCAGGGGGACGTCATCACCGAGGCCGGTCAGCAGGCCGTGACAACGGTCGAAGACTTCAACGCCCGGATCACCGAAGCCACCGAAGCGGGCCGCAAATCGCTTTTGCTGCTGGTGCGGCGTGGCGGCGACCCGCGCTTTGTTGCGCTGTCGCTTGAGGCGGCGAACGAATAGGCCGCCATATATTTGGCGATCAAGCGGGCGGGCCCTTGGGTCCGCCCTTTTCATACGGGCCAGCCCGTCCATGCGCGGGTCTGAGCAACTGTTGTGTTTCGTGAATTGCATCGCCCGCGCGGGTTGGGCATGATTGCGGCAAATCAACGAACGGCCCAGTGACACCGGACCAATCCGGGCGGGCCAAACAAAGCAGGCAAGCCACATATGCGGATCATGGGTGCACTTTTGATATTGGCGATGGTCGGGTCCTGCGGCAGCCGGGTCACGGGCGAGATTGGCAAGGCCTGCGTCGCTTCGGACCGGTCAGCGGCGAACCCAAGGCTGTGTTCCTGCATCCAGCAGGCGGCAAACCGGCACCTGAACCAGCGCGATCAGGAATTGGCGGCAACCTTCTTTGCCGATGAAGAGCTGGCCAATGACATCAAGATCAATGACAGCCGGAGCGCTGATGCCTTTTGGGAAAGGTATCGCGAATTCACGAGGACTGCGCAGCGGTCGTGTCGCTGATCAGCGCTGCCGCGGCGCGTTCAATCAAGTCCAGCGCCCCGACAAAATCGCGGGTATAATAGGGATCCGGCACATCGCTGTCGGCAAAGAGCCGCACAGGTGTGGCGTTGCCGGGCGGGCGTTGTTCTTCGATGTCGGCAAGGTTGTCGGCATCCATCGCAAGGATGAGATCAAAAGCGTCAAAATCGGCTTGCGTGAACTGGCGCGCCCGCAGGCCAGAGATATCGATGCCGCGCGCCAGAGCGGCGGCCTGCATCAAAGGATAGGGTTCATCCCCCACATGCCAACCGCCCGTGCCAGCGCTATCAATTGTCCAATCCGGAGCCAGCCGCCGCAACGCGCCCTCTGCCGCCGGAGAGCGGCAGATATTGCCCAGACAGACGCAAAGCACCTTCACCGCAAGACGCCACGCCGGGTCATCGCCCGGGCGTAGAGGTAGAGGATGATCAGCACGACGTAGATTGCGAGGGTGAAAAGCATCGCCCCCATGCCTGCATCACGCATTGGGCTGCTGTCGGCGATGACGAATGAATAGATCGAAGCGATCACCAAGCCCAGAAACGACATGCCAAAGGCGGACGGGGCCAGTCGGCTACGCAGCAACAGCAGCAAGGCCCCGATCAATGAGAACCACACCCCGATCGCCCAGGCGGCCGAATACCAGGCCGGGGCGGCATCCAGAAAGGCCATGCCCCCTTCCGGCATCTGCGAGATATAGCTTTCCATGCGGAACTTGACCGCGACGTAGTCAAAAACGCCGCCAAAGTTCCAAATCAGCGCCAGAACGCCGATGATCCAAAGGTGAATGGGTGTCTTCATTTTGGCCCTCGTAACTTGCACACGCGAAGGCTAGCACGACGCATTGGGTTTTCAGAAGACCAGATTGCCCCGCATCATGTGGTAATGCGCCCGGGGCGAGGGGATGAAGAACAGGATCCAGCCCCAGTAGACATAGGCAAAGATCGCGGCGGGGATCCAGATCAGCGACAGGATCAGCCCGACGCCGCCGGTGACACGCTGCGCCAGATCGCTGGGCAGGACCCGCAACAGTGCCAGATGCAGAAGCTTGCCACCATCAAGCGGCTGAACCGGGATCAGGTTGAACACGAAGAACGCCAGATTGATCCATGCAAAGACGCTCAGCCACCAGATCGCCTCTTGCGCGATAAAGCCTATCGGACCGGAAGCACCCAGAAGGCCCGGCAACACGAGCACCGCGGCAAACAGCAAGACGCCGGAGATCGCCCAAAGCGCGAGGTTCACCAAAGGCCCCATGAGCACGATCAGTTCGTCCTGTCGGCGGCTGGGGCTTTGAGCATGTTCACAAAAACCGCCACCGCCGTGCAGGACCACCCGGCGCACGGGAACCCCCTGCACAAGACAGCCCCAAGCATGACCCAACTCATGCAGATAGATTGAACCCCCTAACAGGATCGCAAAGATCATCCCGTCCAGAAGCCCACCATCCAGCGACATATAGAGCAGGAAACCACCCAGAAAGAGGATGGACTGGTCAATCTCGACCCGCACGCCCCATGGGCCACGGAACGTGGTCAGGGTATTTCCATCCTGAAACATGCGCGTGCCTCTCGCCTTGTGTTGCGATTTTGCTAATCTGACGATGCGGCAGGACTAGGGCAGAGGCGGGGCGAAATTGAAGATTGTTGTGCTGACGGGCGCTGGCGTCTCTGCCGAGAGCGGCTTGGGGACATTTCGGGACGAAGACGGGCTTTGGACGCAATATGCGCTGGAGGATGTGGCAACGCCCGAGGGTTTTGCCCGCGATCCCGCGTTGGTCCACGACTTTTACAATGCACGACGTCAGAATTGTCTGAGTTCAGCGCCGAATCCGGCTCATTTCGCGCTGGCGACGTTGCAAAAGTCCAAGGCGCATGAGGTTGTGCTGGTCACACAGAACGTTGATGACCTGCATGAACGCGCCGGATCTTTGGATGTCGTCCACATGCATGGCCGCCTGCTTGGCGCATTGTGCGCGGACTGTGACGCCCGGTGGGACGTGGCTGCAGCAATGGCAGTTGATGACCCCTGCCCCAGTTGCGCGGCCCCGGCCTCACGCCCCGATGTCGTCTGGTTTGGCGAGATGCCCTATCACATGGATGAGATCATGGCCGATCTGGAGACATGCGATCTATTCGCAGCCATTGGCACCAGCGGCACGGTCTATCCTGCGGCGGGCTTTGTCGATCTGGCGCGACAGGCCGGTGCCCACACGATCGAGATTAACCCGGACCCCGCCGGCGGCGGCTTTGACGCGGTGATAGCCGGTCCCGCAACGACGGCGGTGCCGGACTGGGTCAAAAGCCTCGTGGGATGAAGCACACGACCCTTGGGGCAATCACGCAACGCGGGCTGGACAGATTTGCCACGCAGCGCCACAAAGCGGCATGACGCGCAGCACCGACATATCCGAGATGGCATCCCGCATCCGTGCGGGCGACAGGCGCGCGCTGGCCCGTGCGATTACGCTGGTTGAAAGCGGCCGCGCCGATCACCGCGCCGATGCGCTGGCACTGCTGGAGGCGGTTGGACAGGATCGGCAGGCCGTCCGCATTGGCCTGTCCGGCACCCCCGGTGTCGGTAAATCCACATTTATCGAGGCTTTTGGCCTGATGCTGACGGGACTTGAAAAGCGCGTGGCGGTACTCGCGGTTGATCCTTCTTCTGCGCGCTCGGGCGGGTCAATTCTGGGCGACAAGACGCGGATGGACCATCTGGCGCGTGACCCACGCGCGTTTATCCGCCCCTCGCCCAGCCAGACGCAATTGGGCGGGGTCGCGCGCCGCACCCGAGAGGCCGTGGCCCTGTGCGAAGCTGCGGGTTTTGACGTGGTGTTGATCGAAACCGTGGGTGTGGGCCAATCCGAAACCGTGGTGGCGCAGATGTCGGACCTGTTTGTGTTGCTGCTGGCACCGGCGGGCGGCGACGAATTGCAGGGCGTTAAGCGCGGCATCATGGAGATCGCTGACCTGATCCTTGTCAACAAGGCCGATGGCGCGCTGAAACAGCAGGCGATGCGGACCTGCGCGGATTATGCCGGTGCGCTACGGCTTTTGCGCAAGCGGCAGCAGGACCCCGATGGTTTCCCCAAGGCGTTGACCATTTCGGCACTGGAAAGTGATGGACTTTCAAAGGCTTGGGATGAGATGCAGGCGCTTTTGGCTTGGCGGCGCGACAATGGCGTCTGGGACCAGACCCGCGCCAGCCAGCGCGGCGGCTGGTTCCAAGATGAGGTGCGGCATCTGCTGCTTGCGCGGCTGCAAACTGACCCCGAACTGCGCGATGCGATGGCGCGATCAGAGGCCGAGGTCACCGCCGGAGAGGCCACGCCAGAAGCGGCAGCGGCGCGGATCGTTGCGTCACTGCGCGAAAGCGATTAAAGCAGTGCCAAGGCACTTGACCCGCCAAAGGAATCCGCCTATCCCGCGCAAACCGAATTTAGGGCCCCGGCAAGGGGCCTTGTCATTGATGTAGGCCGCCGCCCCGATCACGCGAGGCAGCGCGGACCGTAACCGAAGGATAAGATCATGTCGCGCCGTTGCGAACTGACTGGAAAAGGCCCGATGTCTGGCAACAATGTCAGCCACGCCAAAAACCGCACCCGCCGCCGGTTCCTGCCCAACCTGCAGGACGTGTCGCTGCGCTCGGACGTGCTGGGCCGGACGTTCAAATTCCGCATCTCAAATGCTGCCCTGCGCACCGTGGATCACCGCGGCGGTCTGGACGCTTTCATGGCGAAAGCCAAGGATGCAGAGCTTTCGGCAGGTGCGCTGAAGGTGAAGAAAGAGATCACCAAGGCAACCGCCTGATTTCTTTTGTCAATGTTTCGCAAAGGCCCGGTTGCAGATGCAGCCGGGCCTTTTGCTTTGACAGGGGGCGTCATGGGCGTAGATCGTCCGGCCAAATGACGCAAAGAGACCCGCAATGACATTGCCGATCGACGCCATTCTGCCCGACCTTGTGGCCGCCTTGCGGGCGCAGGGCCGCGTGGTGCTTCAAGCGCCACCCGGTGCGGGCAAGACAAGCCGCGTGCCTTTGGCGATGCTGGAGGCCGTGACCGGCAAAATCGTGATGCTGGAGCCGCGCAGGCTTGCCGCGCGGGCCGCTGCCGAACGGCTTGCCGTGCAATTGGGCGAAAAGACCGGCGCACAGGTCGGATACCGGATGCGCGGCGAAAGTGTGCAAGGCAGCAGGATCGAAGTGGTGACCGAGGGTATTCTGACGCGGATGCTGCAAAGCGACCCTTCGCTGCCCGGTATCGGCGCGGTGATTTTCGACGAATTCCACGAACGCTCGCTGAACGCCGATCTTGGTCTGGCGCTGGTCTGGGAGGCGCGCGCCGCCCTGCGCCCCGATCTGATGGTCGTGGTGATGTCAGCGACGCTGGACGCGGCCCCTGTGGCCGCAATGCTGGACGACGCGCCGGTCGTCACCTCTGATGGGCGCAGCTTTCCGGTCGAGGCGATCTTTCTGGACAAGGCCGTGCCAAAGGGCGTGCGGATGACGCAGGCGGTCGCCGACCGCATCGCGGACGTCGCACCGGTGACGACGGGAGGTATCCTTGTTTTTCTGCCCGGAGAGGGCGAGATCCGTCAGGTCGAGGCCGCGTTAAAGGGGCGTTTGCCAAAGGATTGCGCAGTCCGGCCGCTATACGGTGCCTTGCCATTCAAGGCACAGCGGGCCGCGATTGCCCCGGTCACAGAGGGCCGCAAGGTGGTGTTGTCGACATCCATCGCTGAAACCTCGCTGACGATCGAGGATATTCGCGTGGTGGTGGATGCCGGGCAGGCACGCAGGGCGCGGTATGATCCGGGGTCTGGTATGTCGCGACTGGTGACCGAGCGGGTCAGCCGGGCCGAGGCCACCCAACGCGCGGGCCGCGCGGGCCGGGTGGCCCCGGGCGTTGCCTATAAGTTATGGACGAAAGGCGAAGATGGCGCCCTGCCCGCCTTTGCCCCGGCGGAAATCGAGGTCGCCGACCTTGCCCCGCTGGCGTTGGAACTGGCGGTCTGGGGCAGCGATGATCTGGCTTTTCTGACACCGCCGCCGGTTGGCGCCTTGGCCGAGGCCCGCCGACTACTTCAGGATTTGGGCGCATTGGATGCAGAGGCCCGGATCACGCCACATCGGCGGGCGCTGGCCAGACTGCCGTTGCACCCGCGCTTGGGGCATATGCTGATCACGGCAGGGGTTGGGGCCGCGCCGCTGGCCGCCCTTTTGGCCGCACGCGACCCCTTGCGCGGCGCACCGGTCGACCTGACGCTGCGGATGCGCGCGATCAAGGGGCGGTATGACGGACCGGGCGAGGTGCTGCACGGTGCGCTGCAACAGATCAAGGCGGACATTCCACGTCTTGCAAAGGGAGTGGATGCGGCACCAGAGATGAGCCTGCCCATGATGGCGGCGCTGGCCTACCCTGACCGGATCGGATTACGGCGCAAAGGGGACGCGCCGCGCTATCTGCTGTCGGGTGGCAAAGGAGCCGCACTTGATCCTGGCGATCCGCTGGCCGGGCAACGGCTGATCGTGGCGACCGATCTGGATGGTGACGCGCGCGAGGCGCGTGTCAGACAAGCGGTGACGATCAGCGAGGCAGAGGTCCGGCAGCTATATCCCCCGGTCTGGACGGAGGTCTGCCTGTGGTCCAAACGCGACGGCAAAGTCTTAACGCGAAAGCAGGAAATACTGGGTGCGCTGGTGCTGGATGACCGGATCTGGGCCGATGCCCCTGCCGAGGCCATCGCCCGCGCAATGCTGGACGGGGTGCGGCAATTGGGACTGCGGATCAGTGGCAAGGCCGCGCTTTTTCGCGCGCGTGTGGCGCTGGTTGACGGGCTGCCCGCGATGGACGACGACAGCCTGATGGCGGGGCTGGAAGACTGGCTTTTGCCACATCTGAACGGTGTGAAAACGTCAGAGGACTGGAAGCGGTTTGACCCGTTGCCCGCGCTGCGTGCAATGTTGGATTGGGACCAGTTGCAGCGGCTTGATGCGGCAGCGCCTGCGCATTTCACCACGCCATTGGGTCGCAAAATTCCCATTGATTACAGTGGTGAAGCCCCCGAAATCACCCTGCGCCTGCAAGAGATGTTTGGCCAGACGACCCATCCGATGGTGGGCCGCGTGCCATTGCGGGTGACGCTTTTGTCGCCGGGGCAAAAGCCGGTCCAGACGACGCAAGACATTCCGGGTTTCTGGGCCACCTCTTATGCGGATGTCCGGCGCGACATGCGCGGACGCTATCCGCGCCATCCCTGGCCCGAAGACCCCACCCAGGCCGACCCGACGTTGCGCGCCAAACCGCGCGGCACTTGAGGTCAGGAAACCGTGACTTTGAAGTTATCCACAGGTTGTGTTATAGATTCAGTAATAATTAACAATAACCTGAGACAGTTTCTTCATGTTACACGCTGTGCGCACCGCATTCTCTGACGTCCTTGGATCATTTCTGTTCCGCACCCCGCCTGTCCTGCAATATGCCGCCTTATGTCATCGTGACACGCCAAAGGGGCGCGAGGTCTTGATGATCACCAGCTCGCACGGGCGCTGGATTTTGCCCAAAGGCTGGCCAATTGACGGGCTTTCCGCCGGAGAGACCGCAGCGCAAGAAGCTTGGGAAGAGGCCGGCGTGAAAGCGGCGGCGGTCAGTGAAGCGCTTGGCACCTTTGAGACGATCAAGCGGTTCAATGACGGGCAGGAAGTTCCCTGTGAGACGACCGTCTTTGCAGTGGAAGTTGCTGATATCAAGGATGATTTCCCAGAAGCGCAAAAGCGCGAGCGGCGCTGGCTACCCCAGCAGGAAGCCGCGCGCACGGTGGAAGAGGACGGCCTGCGCGAGATTATCGCCAGTTTCTAGGCACTGTCCCACCCAGCTTGACCTGCAAAGAGATGGACAGGCCTGCGCCTTGCAGGCAGGTTGTCGCAATGAAGATCACCCAAATCACAACGACGCCGCTGTGCGTGCCTTATACCAAGCCTTACCACTGGGCGCAGGGCGTAATCACTGACGCGACGGTCATTCTGGTCAAGGTCGAAACAGACACCGGCCACATCGGATATGGGGAAAGCATTGGCACGCCCGATACCGCGGCAATCGCGCGGTTGATCGACCGGGCCGCAAAATACTGCATCGGGCGCGATCCTTTTGACAATGCAGGCCTGATGGCGACGGCCTATCACGCGCTGTTTCAGGCGCTGGCGACCTGCTCTGCCCCGCGGTTTGGGGCGCAGGTTCTGGCTGGTTTGGAAATGGCGCTTTGGGACGTCATGGGCAAGGCCGTGGGACGTCCGGTGCATCAGTTGCTGGGCGGTGCGGTGCGCGACCACATCCGCTATTTCGGGTTCGCCATGGGTGAAACACCGGCCGAGGTCGCAGCCGACGCGGCGGCCCTGATCCAGACCGGGGTTGAGACGATCTACATCAAGGTCGGGCGTGGAGATCCCCTCGATCTGGAAACGGTGGCCGCCGTGCGCGAGGCCATCGGTCCCAAGACCCGGTTGCGCGTTGATGCCAATGAAAAATGGACCCCGGTCCGGGCGCGCCGGATGATTGCAGAGCTGGCGCAATTTGGGGTGGAGATGGTGGAACAACCAACGCCATCCGACAGCCTTGCAGCCTTGGCGCTTGTGCGCGCGGCAAGCCCGGTTGCCATTGGGGCCGATCAGGTCAATTTCACCCCAGAGGATGTGGCAAGAACACTCGCCGCCGATGCGGCAGATTTGATTGTGCTGGGCCTGCACGAGACCGGCGGCATTACCCGGTTCATCAAGGCCGGGCGCATTGCAGAGGCCGCAGGCGTCGATGTCTGCATCCACGGATTGTACGAAACCGGGATCACCACCTGCGCCGCACTGCAGGCGGGCGCGGTGCTGCCAAATCTGGATGACGCCAACCAGTACATGAACCACTTTTTGGCATGGGACATTCTGGCAGAACCCAACCTGATCCTGCGCGACGGGCAATTGCCAATCACCCTCGCACCGGGGCTGGGATTTGAACTGGACATGGACAAGGTGGCGGAAGCCGCAGCACGGGCGCGATAGGTGGGCCATTTGCCCACCCCGATGATTTCCGCCCGCGCTAAAGCCCCAAACAGTGCCGCATGATCGCCTTTTGTGCGTGCAGCCTGTTTTCGGCCTCGTCAAAGATCACCGAATGCTTGCCGTCCATCACGCTGCTGGTGGCTTCATCGTCGCGGTGCGCAGGCAGGCAATGCATGAAAAGCGCATCGTCCTTGGCCCGCGCCATCAGCGCATCATTGACCTGATAGCCGCGCAATTGGTTGTGGCGGCGTTCACGCGCGGATTGCGGGTCATGCATGGAAACCCAGGTGTCGGTGACCACCAGATCGGCGCCGATGACGGCCTCATCAGGATTGCGGACAGTGGTGTAAAGACCGTTTAACGCCGGCTCCGGGTCCAGCGGTTCGGGACCGGTGAAGACCAGATCGAATTCGAACTGTTTGGCCGCATGGGCGAAGCTGGCAAAAACGTTATTCCCGTCGCCGGACCAGACCACCTTTTTGCCCTTGATCGGGCCGTTGTGTTCCTCAAACGTCATGACATCGGCCATGATCTGGCAGGGATGCGTGCGGTTGGTCAGACCGTTGATCACCGGGACCGAGGCGTATTCGGCCATTTCCAGCAGCGTGTCTTCCTCAAAGGTGCGCATCATGATCAGGTCGACGTAGCGCGACAGCACGCGCGCGGTATCGGCGATGGTTTCGCCATGGCCCAACTGCATGTCGGCACCGGAAAGCACCATCGTCTCTCCGCCCATCTGACGGACGCCCACGTCAAAGGAAATGCGGGTCCGGGTCGAGGGCTTTTCAAAGATCAGCGCGACCATATGGCCTGCAAGCGGCTGGTCCTGATCCGGTGTGCCCTTGGGTTTACCGGCACGTGCGTCTTTCATGTCGCGCGCGGTATCAATGATCCGCCGCAGATCGGCAGGATCAGTAGTGTGAATGTCAAGAAAATGGGTCATGGGAGGTCCTGTGGCAGGCGGCGGACTGGGGGTTTCACACCCCCAGACCCCCGTGGCATATTTTTATTCAGAAGAAACAAGAGATTTGGCGGCCGCATCGAGCCGATCAGTCGCCGCCGCAATGTCAGCATCGGTGATGTTGAGCGCGGGTAGAAGCCGGATCACGTTGTCGGCGGCAGGCACGGTCAGGATCTCTTGCGCGTATCCTGCGGCCACAACATCGGTGTTGGTGGCTTTGCATTTGAGCCCCAGCATCAGACCCGATCCCCGGACGCTTTCAAAGACATCCGGGTTGTCGGCGACCAGCCCTTCGAGCTTTTGCCGCAAAAGACCCGCCTTGCGATTGACCTCTGCCAGAAAGTCATCCGTGGCGACGATATCCATCACCGCATTTCCGACCGCACAGCCCAAGGGGTTGCCGCCATAAGTTGAGCCATGGGTGCCTGCCGTCATGCCGAGGGCTGCGTTTTCGGTGGCGAGCACTGCGCCAAGAGGGAAGCCGCCGCCAATGCCCTTGGCGACCATCATGATGTCGGGCGAAATACCGGACCATTCGTGAGCAAAAAGCTTGCCGGTTCGGCCTACGCCGCATTGCACCTCATCCAGGATCAGGAGGGCCCCGGTTTCATCGCAAAGATCGCGCAAGCCCTTGAGGCATTGATCCGGCACCGGGCGAATGCCGCCTTCGCCCTGAACGGGTTCGATCAGGATGGCGGCGGTTTTGTCGGTGATCGCCGCCTTGAGCGCATCATGGTCGCCAAATTCCAGATGGGTAAAGCCCGGCAGCAGGGGGCCAAAGCCCTTGGTCATCTTCTCAGACCCTGCAGCGGCGATACCCGCCGAGGAACGGCCATGAAAGGAGCCGGAGAAGGTGATGATCTCGGACCGGTCCTCGCCCTTTTCAAACCAGTATTTGCGGGCCATTTTGACCGCCAGTTCACAGGCCTCTGTGCCGGAGTTGGTGAAGAACACCGTGTCGGCAAAGGTCGCATCGACCAGCTTGTCGGCCAGCGCCTGTTGCGCGGGGATGTTGTAGAGGTTCGACAGGTGCCAGACCTGTCCGGCCTGATCGTTCAGCGCCTTGGTCAACGCCGGATGGGCGTGGCCCAGACAATTGACGGCAATCCCTGCGCCGAGGTCCAGAAAGCGTCGGCCATCCGCCTCAACCAGCCAGGAGCCAGCGCCAGACACGAAGGTCAGCGGCGCACGGTTGTAGGTGGGCAGGACAGCAGAGATCATGGGATCAGCCTTTCGCAAGTGAAGCCCGAGTGATGCCGTGACGGCGCGGGCAGGTCAACGTTTTTGAGGGTGGATGATGGACGAGAGGGATCGGCAGACGGGCTTAGCGTCGGCGTCGCGCGATCATGTTGGCATGGTTCATCATGCGGGCGGCATAGCCCAAGGGTGACGCAGAGGGAAGCCCCGATTTCCGGGCTGGCGTGAATTGCATTGCGCACGTCGGGCGAATGGGTCAATCCGGCAGCATGCAACGGACCCAACAGAACCCCACTGCCGCGATTGCGCTGATGCTTCTGGCCACTGCGTTCATCGCGGGCACGATGATGATGGCCAAGCTTCTGGGCTCTGACACGCTGGGGCCTGCGCTGCACCCTTTGCAGATCAGTCACGGGCGGTTCATTTTTGCTTTGGTCACGATTGCGACGGCGGCGGCCATATTAAGACCCAAATTCATCAAGCCGAATTTGCCCATTCACGTCGGACGCTCTGTCTTTGGCTGGATGGGGGTGACGGCGATGTTTGCGGCGGTCGCCTTTATCCCCCTGAGTGATGCGACTGCGATTTCATTTCTCAACCCGGTCTTTGGCATGTTGCTGGCCATCCCGTTTTTGGGGGAGCGCGTCGGCAAATGGCGATGGCTGGCGGCGGCGATGGCGCTGACCGGCGCGCTGATCCTGCTGCGACCGGGCGCGGGGACATTTCAACTGCCCGCGCTTTTGGCACTGGCGGCGGCGGCATTGCTGGGGATGGAGCTGATTTTCATCAAGAAACTGGCGGATAGAGAGCCGCCGTTTCAGATCCTGCTGATCAACAACGCGATCGGTTGTGCCATTGCATCGGTCGCCGTCATCGCGGTCTTTGCCACCCCAACGTCCGCACAATGGGTGGCGCTGGCCGCACTTGGCGTGATGATGGCCAGCGCGCAGGCCTGTTTTGTCAATGCGATGGCGCGGGCCGAGGCGAGCTTTGTCACCCCGTTCAGCTATGTGACACTGATCTTTGCGGCCCTTTACGATCTGGCCGTATTTGACGTGGTGCCCGACGCCATCAGTTGGCTGGGTGCTGCCATTATACTGGCCGGTGCGGCCCTGCTTGCCGCCCGCGAAAGAGCCGCAAAGGTTTCCTAAACTTGCACCAGCGCCGCCGCAATCGCGCCGGAATTAACCCATACGTAACCACGTATGATCGACGTTTACGAATATCGCCAATCGGGACGCAGCCAACTGGTCTGGCTGTCTGCGGCTGTGGTGGCCTTTCTGCTGGCATTTGGGCTTGTCAATGACGCGCCCAACATCATCATGGTTGTCTGCGTGTTGGCAGCGGTCGTGCTGGGCTGGATGTTGATCCTGTCGCCGGCCCGCGGAATCCGCGTTGATCACACGCACCTGACCCTGAATGCCTGGCGCAAACCGCGCGAGATCGCGTTGAGCGACATCGACTTTCTGCGGGCGGTACATTGGACCCACGATTCGGCTGTGACAGTCGTGTACAAAGACGGGACCGAGGAAAGCACCCACCCGCGTGACCTGCCCGATCTGGACACGCTGGCCCGTGTGATGGCGGAACGCGGCGTGAAACTGAAAGATCCCGGCTTTATGGTTTGAGGCGAAAGCCCTGCGCAAGCCAGCGCCAGACGATCACCAGAACCAACGCCGTTGCCCCGGCCACAACCACAAGCCCGATCCAAGGGCTGCTGTCGCTGACGCCAATGGTGCCGAAGCGCACGCCGTCGATAATGTAGAAGAACGGGTTGGCGTGGGACATCGTTTGCATTGGGCCGGGCAAAGCCTCGATCGAGTAAAAGGTGCCAGAGAGGAACGCCAAAGGCGTGATCAGGAAATTCTGGATGGCGGAAAGCTGGTCGAATTTATTGGCAAAAATGCCGCCGATCATGCCTAGACCGCCCATGAACATTGATCCAAGGGTCACGAAAACCACAAACCAAAGCGGATGGGTCAGCCCCACGCCCAGAAAGAGCCATGAGCCAAGCGCGATCACAATCGCCACCAGCCAACCGCGCGCCAAAGCGCCAGCGATATAGCCCACCAGCAATTCAAGTGCCGACAAAGGCGGCATCAAAGTATCAACGATATTGCCACCCACCTTCGCCGAAGCGAGCGAGGATGAGGTATTGGCAAAGGCGTTCTGGATCACCGTCATCGTCAGGATGCCGGGGGCCAGAAAAACCATGAAGGGGACGCCCATCACGTCCCCCCTGCCCGGGCCAATCGCGATGGTAAAGATCATCAGCAAAAGGCCCGCGTTGATCAGTGGCGCCATCACCGTTTGCGACCAGACATTCATAAAGCGGCGCACCTCGCGCTGCGCCAAGGTCACGGTGCCGACCCAGTTGACCGCGCCAAAGCGCCGCACACCCATATTGATCTGTTCTGCCATCGCCTCAGCCTGCTTGTTTTGCCCGACACGGCCTTGTAACCGCTGTCCCCATGCTTAGAATAGGGGATCGTGTGAATAGACAAGGCCCGATGCGACGCATCCCGCCCAACGAACCGTAAGGAACATATATGTCCTGGACTGACGAGCGCGTCGAGACGCTCAAAAAGATGTGGGGCGAGGGCCAATCGGCCAGCCAGATCGCCAAGGAACTGGGCGGCGTGACCCGCAATGCCGTGATCGGCAAGGTGCACCGACTGGGCCTGTCGAACCGGGCGGGATCAGGTGCCTCTGCGCCTGCCAAACCGGCAGCGGCGAAAGAAAAGGCGCCATCGAAACCGGCCGCGCCCAAGGCCCCCCCAAAGGCCAAGGCAGCCCCGGCCAAAGAGGCCAAGAAGGACGAAGAGCCCGAACAGGAGCTTGATGAGAACGGCATCCCGATCTCTGCTGCCCGCCGCGCGATCATTCCCGCAGGTCAGCCGCTGCCACCGCAGCCTTCTGCCAATGAAATCAGCCCAGAGGCGCTGGCCAAGGTCAATGAGGTCGAAAAGTCCGCCAAGCGCATCAGCTTGATGGAATTGACCGAGAAGACCTGTAAGTGGCCCGTCGGCGACCCGGCGACGGATGATTTCTGGTTCTGTGGGTTGCCGGTGCAGCAGGGCAAACCCTATTGCGAGGCGCATGTGGGCGTGGCGTTCCAGCCGATGTCTTCGCGCCGCGACCGGCGGCGGTAAAACCTGCTGACATGATAAGCAAATCGCCCCGCTTCTGCGGGGCTTTTTGTTGTCGGGTTGCGTGTTGCGGGCGATACGGCCGTTCAGGCCGCACGCAGCCCAAGAAGCGCCCGCGCGTCTGACGGCGTGGCGACGGGGCGGTCATGGCGGTTGCATAGCTCGACCGTGCGGCGGACCAGTGCCGCGTTTGACGGGGCGAGCGTTTCGCGATCAAGGCGCACGTTATCTTCGAGCCCTGTGCGCGCGTGCCCGCCAGCCGCAATGGCCCATTCGTTGAGGGTGATCTGATAGCGCCCGACACCTGCGGCGCACCAAGGCGCGTCCTCTCCGAACAGCCGATGCACGGTTTTGACATAGAAATCAAAGACATCCCGATCAACTGGCATGGCGTTCTTGACCCCCATGACGAATTGCACATAGGGCGTGCCTGCCAGTTCCCCCCGCTTTGCCATTTCGCTGGCCATCAGGATATGGGACAGATCAAAGGCCTCAATCTCGGGCTTGACGTCATGGGTCAGCATCTCAGCCGCCAGCCATGCCACCAGATCAGGTGGATTTTCATAGACGCGCGTCGGGAAGTTGTTGGACCCCACGGCCAGTGAAGCCATGTCAGGCCGCAGCGGCAGCATCCCGCCCCGTTCGGCCCCCGCACCGGATCGCCCGCCGGTTGAAAACTGGATGATCATGCCGGGGCAATGCCGTTCCACGCCTTCCTTGAGGGCTGCGAATTTGTCGGGGTCGCTGGACGGTGTCTCGTCCGCATCGCGCACATGGGCGTGCAGGATGCTGGCCCCGGCCTCGAACGCCGCGTGTGTCGATTCGATCTGCTCTGCGACTGAAATGGGCACCGCAGGATTATCCGCCTTGCGCGGGACGGAACCGGTGATGGCAACACAGATGATGCAGGGCTTGGTCATGGTCGTGGTCCTGTCCGTTGACAAAGTGGGCCGCCTGCACGTGCCAATCGTCCAAAGTGGCACGCGGTCGGATGAGGTTGCCCTGACGCCGCATTCTGCACGCCGTGATCGGAAAATCTATTTCTAACGTTGGGATGGGCGCAAAATTCAGCCGCACCACATTGATGCGACCCCATTTCCTCTGGTCGCGCCGCGCGCTATAGCCGCCCTATGACCCAGAACCCCCCTTCCCTGCGCCCCGACCTTGCGCCTGCCGCCCGCATCACTGACGCCCCCCGCCCCGGCCAGCCGACGATCGGCATGGTCAGCCTTGGTTGCCCCAAGGCGTTGGTGGACAGCGAACGCATCCTGACCCGCCTGCGGGCCGAAGGATATGCGATCAGCCCCGACTATGCCGGGGCCGAAGCCGTCATCGTGAACACTTGCGGGTTTCTGGATAGCGCCAAGGCCGAAAGCCTTGATGCCATTGGCGAGGCGTTGGTGGAAAACGGCAAGGTCATCGTTACGGGATGTCTGGGGGCAGAGCCGGACTATATCCGCGAACATCACCCGCAAATTCTGGCTGTGACGGGCCCGCACCAATACGAACAAGTGCTGGACGCCGTGCATGGCGCGGTGCCCCCCAGCCCCGACCCCTTTGTCGATCTGCTGCCCGCACGAGGTGTCAGCCTGACGCCCCGGCATTACAGCTATTTGAAAATCTCCGAGGGCTGCAACCACAAGTGCAAGTTCTGCATCATCCCTGATATGCGCGGCAAGCTGGCCTCGCGCCCGGCCCATGCTGTCCTGCGCGAGGCGGAAAAACTGGTGGATGCTGGCGTCAAGGAGCTTTTGGTCATCAGCCAGGACACCAGCGCCTATGGGCTGGACCGCAAGTATGACATGAACCCCTGGAAAGACGGCGAGGTGCGCAGCCACATCACCGATCTGGCCCGCGAATTGGGCACGCTGGGGGCCTGGGTGCGGCTGCACTACGTCTACCCCTACCCGCATGTGCGCGACCTGATCCCGCTGATGGCCGACCCCGCGTCGGGTGTGCTGCCCTATCTTGATATTCCGTTCCAGCACGCCCACCCTGATGTGCTGCGCCGCATGGCCCGGCCTGCTGCGGCCGCGCGCACGCTGGATGAAATCGCCGCGTGGCGCGCCACCTGCCCCGACCTGACGCTGCGTTCGACCTTTATCGTGGGATACCCCGGTGAGACGGAGGCAGAGTTCCAGCACCTGCTGGACTGGCTGGACGAGGCGCAACTGGACCGCGTGGGCTGCTTTCAATACGAAAACGTCGAGGGCGCGCGTTCAAACGCCCTGCCCGACCATGTGCCCGATGACGTCAAACAAGACCGCTGGGACCGGTTCATGGCGAAATCGCAGGCGATTTCAGAGGCCAAGCTCGCCGCCAAGGTCGGGTCGGTGGTCGAGGTCATCGTCGACGACATCGACGAAGACGGCATTGCCACCTGCCGCACTTGGGCCGATGCCCCGGAAATTGACGGGAACCTGTTCATTGATGAGGGGGCCGAGGGGCTGTCCGTTGGTGATGTGGTGAAAGTGGAAGTTGAGGAAGCGGGAGAATATGATTTGTGGGGCGCGCTGGCCGCCCCGCGATGATCTTTGGTGAATGTTGCCGGGCAATGGCACAGGAAGACGTCTGCCCGCAACAATTGTGGCGTCGCTTCGCCCATTGCGACCTTACCGCGTCGAGATGCCAGCGGGACTTGTATTAGTGACCAGCGCGATGTCGTGCAGCGGTTTAGCCATCTGCGTGGGGCGAGTCTGGCAAACCGGCATCGCGCAAATCGTTCAATACGCGCTGCAGATCTGAATCGAGAACGTACTTTCCTTCGTAGTTGTGCAGCACGTCCTGAAGCGAATAATCAGGATCGAAATTGATCAGCTGCTCGACGGCGATGCGGGCTTCATTCCTGTCGCCCCGACACATCTGGATGATCGCCAGCACGCGATATGCCATCGGAGGTATCTCGGACATGGCGTTCATGGTCTCTAGCGCATCGTCGCAATTTCGGGTGTGCCATTGCACCCAGGCGAGGTTCCATTTGATCCAATCCTGATGAAGCGGGTCCAGACGGACGACGCGCAGCATCAATTCCTCGGCCTCCGCCGCCCGACCGCCATAGGTCAAGGCTTCGGCCAGCGCGGCCATCGCGCTTGTATCATTGGGGTTCAATTCGAGCGCTTTTCGAAAGCGCGCAACTGATTTTTCAAGCTCGCCTTCCTGAATGTGCATGTAGGCCATTGCCGTGTGCGCATCATAATATTCTGGCGCGACCTGCACGGCTTTGCTCGCGTAGTTCCGTGCCGCATCCAACTCGACGATCGGGTCTTCGTCGGTCCATCCCCAGCGATATCGGTTGATATGAACAAATGTCAGACCGACATATCCGTAGGGCTGTGTGGGATCAGCCTCGACCGCCGCAAGATTGGCCAGACGGGCCTTTTCATTGCCTTCGGGCGTGAAGGAAAAGAGGTGTTGGCGGGCCTTCCAATTCAAAAGCAGCGCCGTCAACTTCGCTTCGTCCGACTTGATCGCCTTTTGACCTTCGAGACTTATGACACGTTGGGCGACGGTCGCGACGGTCCGTTGTACGATCTCATCCTGCATCGCAAAAACGTCGCCAATGTCGCTGTTGTAGACGTGTGACCAAAGGCTTTGACCGGCGACTGCATCAATCAGTTGAACCGTCACGCGTAACTGGTCACCGCTCTTTTGTTGACTGCCTTCCAGCAAGTATCGCACGCCAAGCGCGCGTGAAATCTTGCTGACTTCTGTGGTGCTGTCCCGAAAACTGAAGCTTGAGTTTCGCGCAATGACGAAAAGTTCGGAATACCGGGACAAATCAACGATGATCCCCTCGGCGATCGCGTCGCTGAGGTAATTTGCGTCTGGACCGACGCTGAGGTCTTCAAATGCAAGGACCGCAATCGACGGCTCTGAGGGCAATGGCAGTTCTTCCGATGCTGCGTATCGGTCCCGTCCCAGCCCCCAGATTGCGCCAAGCGCCAGGACAACGACGGCCAAGAGGCCCAATGCAGCAAGCTTTGCACGACTGGGACGCGCGTCACCCCGGGCGGTGGTATCCGCTTCATTTGACGGCAAAGAGGTCGGGACCAATCGGTAACCCTTTTTGGGAAGCGTTTGGACAATCCTGTGGTCGGCATCATTCAGGGCCCGGCGAATGTCCGCGATACACTGGGAAAGACTGTCGTCGGTCACAACCGCCTTGGCCCAGACATTTTCAAACAGATCGTCCTTTGAAATGGTCCTATTCGGCCGGTCCGCCAGATAGGTCAGGACTTCGGAACTCTGACGACGCAAATGCACCGGTTGCCCGGATCGGTCGCGCAACTCACCTGTCTCACCCGAAAACACAAAGTCGCCCAAGCGGACGTCGCCTAAAGAATTCAGATCTTTTTCAGAGTTTTCTCCGGACATTTCGGCTACCCCCATGCGCCACTTAGCCTGCGAAGACTCACTTCCTGAGGCAAGAAGAAATCTCCTGCCTCTTCATTTTAAGAAAGGCGACACCATGAGACAAAACCTCAAGATATCGGGCATTATTGCCGGTCTGTTCTGCGCAACATCAGCGTGGTCCGCGGATTTTCAGGTGAAGAGGTCACTGGAAATCCCATCATCGACGCCGCATGTCTGGCACCTCATCGGGGATTTCTGCGACATTGATGATTGGCATCCCAATGTTTCATCCTGCGCCCTGAAGGTCATGGATGGCGCGCTGGTCCGCGTCCTGACGACAGCCACTGGGGACAACATGATCCAACGGCGGATCGCCCGAGAGGAAGGGTTGTCCTACACCTACCAGACGGTCGATTCCGCGTTGCCCATAGAAAATTTCACGGCAACCTTGTCGTTGCAGCCGGGGGAAAACCAGCTGATTGAGTGGATCGCAAATTTTTCCTCTGATGATCCAGACATGGAAGGTGTTGTGGTCGACGATATCGAGGCCGGTTTATCGGCAATTGAAGCCGCGCTTTCAGCGCGCTGAAACCGACCAGACAGTAGCGTTGTTGTCAGGCGAAACGTAGCCGCTGCGTTTCGCCTGACACCACATTCCAACGCGACAGGATGGCTGGCAACTGTGGTGTGTTTCTGCGGGTTGCGGGTGAGCATCATACCTTCTGGATGCGTTCAGTCGTGTCAGGCGTCCGCGATGCCACGCTGCGCAATACCAGATCGCGGCACGGGTCAGTCGAGCCGCGGGGATGGATGAGAACGATCCCCTTCGCCAGGCGCAGCCTTGTTCAATCCGTCTTTGCCCATAGCTTCAAGAGCCGCCCCGCCAATTCGTTTTCCTGGTTGGCGTAAATGGCGACCAACAACCGTTCCTGGCCATAATAATTCGCCAATGAGATCAGCGCGCCGCTTTCGATCTCCTGATGGATCATGCTGAACGGGAGCCAGCCAGCACCAAGCCCGCTCAAGATCATCTGGCGCGCGCCACTTGAAAACGCGGTTATGCAGATTGGGTCAAAGTCAGATCCGGTTGTCCCAAATGCACGCTGCTTTTTCTGAAGAACTTGGCCGAAATAGCTGTCATCCGGATAGGCAATTGCTGGCGTATCCGCTGGCACGTCACCCCTGTCCCTGACCTTGTAGCGCAACGCGCCACCGACAACCGGGACAAGGTAATCGTGTTCCCAAAGACCCCGATGAATTTCCGGGCCGAACCTTAATTCTCCAATACCTTCAATCTCGTAGCACAGCAGCATGCTTGCATCACCGCGCAAGAACATTGAGACGCAATCGCTGAGATTACCGGCCCTGACGCGAAACCGCAGCCCCGGGTAGTGATATCTTGCCCTTAACGCCATGTCGGGGAAGGTCGAACACGTCGCAGCATGTTGGGCGGCAATTTCGATCGTGGCGCGGGTCTCGTCAAAATGCCCAATCTTGGTGCGAAGCTCGCGCAAGCGATTTATCAACGCGCGGATCTCGCTTTCGTTGGAAAGCAGAGCCTGACTGATTTCAACGCGATTTGTTCTTCTCTCCAGAACATCCACGCCGAGCCACTCCTCGAACCCGCGAATGCGCCGCGAGAAGGCCGGTTGGGTGATATTTCTCCGCGCTGCCGCGCGCGATAAATTGCCCTCTTCCAGCAGAACCAACACGTCATCGAGCCATTGTAAATGCATCCATCCCCCAAACGCCCATACCTGATGTATGAGTGGCCGTAGAATTTTGCACTGTTTCTTTGCCCGGGCCTAGGTAATTCTTTGGCCAAATTCTAACTTGGGGGCTGATGTGGCTTTAACTGATCAATTTGCCAGAAGGTCTGAACAAGACGGCGCCGACCTGATGGTGAGCCGCTGCAAGGATCTTGCCATGCGACTGGCCAAGTTTCCGCGCGTGGCTTTGGGGCACCTACCGACACCGCTGGAACCTATGGACCGGCTGAGTGAACACCTTGGCGGACCGCGGCTTTGGGTGAAACGAGACGACTGCACCGGACTGTCATCGGGCGGCAACAAGACCCGCAAGCTGGAATACCTGATGGCCGACGCCCTCAAACAGGGTGCGGACACGATCATCACGCAGGGGGCCACCCAATCCAATCACGCGCGGCAAACTGCGGCGGCGGCGGCCAAGCTGGGGCTGGCATGTCACATCCTTTTGGAGGACCGGACCGGGTCCAACGACGCCAGCTACAACATGAGCGGTAATGTTCTGTTGGATCGCCTTCACGGCGCGAGCGTTTCAAAGCGCAGCGGTGGCGCAGATATGAACGCAGAAATGGGCGCCGTGGCCGAAACCCTGCGCGATCAGGGCAAGACCCCCTATATCGTTCCCGGTGGCGGCTCAAATGAAACCGGGGCACTTGGCTATGTGAATTGCGCACGGGAATTGGTTGAGCAATCCAATGCAATGGGCCTGAAAATCGACGCGCTGGTTCATGCCACAGGCAGCTCTGGCACACAGGCGGGGCTGGTTGCAGGATTGGCCGCCATCGAAAGTGACATTCACCTGCTCGGGATCGGCGTCAGGGCCCCGCAGGAAAAGCAAGAGGCCATGGTCTACGATCTGGCGGTCAGGACCCTCGCCCATCTGGGAAGCACGTCCAAAATCGCGCGGTCAGATGTGCGCGCAAACTGCAGCTATGTTGGCGCGGGCTACGGCATCCCGACCGAAGGCATGGTCAACGCACTGAAATTGCTGGCAGAAATTGAGGGGCTGCTTTTCGATCCGGTGTATTCCGGCAAGGGCCTTGATGGGCTGATCGACCTCACGCGCAAAGGCCATTTTGACGGAATGGAGAACGTCGTGTTCCTGCATACCGGGGGCAGCGCCGCACTGTTTGGCTATCCTGATACCTTTGATCTGCCGGGCTACGTGACAGACTAAATAAAAATACGAACGACCAACAAGGAGACCTAAAAAATGACTATCAAAAAAGACCTGATGGCTGCTGCGTTTGCAAGTGTGATCGCCGTTCCAGCCTTCGCAGAAGAAGTAAACATCGGTGTGCCATCATGGACCGGCGCACAGGCCATCGCCTATGTTTTGGGCGAAGTCGTCACATCACGCATCGGCGGCACTGTTGAATATGTGCCCGGCAACAACGCAACAATTTTCCAGGCCATGGACCAGGGTGAAGGCGACATTGACGTACACCCCGATGTCTGGCTGCCAAACCAGGAAAGCTTTACCAAGCAATACGTCGATGAGGCGGGCACCGTCACCCTTTCCAGCAACCCGTATCAGGGCAATCAGGGGTTCTGCGTCTCGAACGACTTTGCCGCGGAAATGAATATCACCGACATTGCTGATCTGGGTCGTCCTGACGTCGCAGCCGCGATGGACAGTGATGGCAATGGGTTGGGCGAGATGTGGATTGGCGCCCCTGGCTGGGCCTCTGCAAACGTGAACGAGGTCAAGACCCGCGACTACGGTCTGCTTGACTTCATTGAACCG
Organism: uncultured Paracoccaceae bacterium; assembly: GCA_947493335.1. GTDB lineage: Bacteria > Pseudomonadota > Alphaproteobacteria > Rhodobacterales > Rhodobacteraceae > CANMYO01. Next base: position 1,864,728 of record CANLQO010000001.1, read on the forward strand.
ATCCGGGCCGAAGAAGCTGTGAAGACCGCGCGTATCAAGGACAGTATCGCCAAGGGCGAAGGCTATGCCTTCTACTGCTACGAGCCGCATGCCGTCTGGTTTATGTTCGACGTGACGATGCTGACAGAGCCGACATTCGACCCTGAAAAGTATATCATGGTGCAGCCGTCTGACGATGCAGACTGGTATGAGAATTCCATGGTCGCGACCAAGGATGATCTTAAGCAGGTGCAAATCGCCTGGTCAAATTCGCTTGAAGGACGTTCGCCCGCAATCGCAGAGTTTTTCGCGAACTTCTCTTTGACGGCGCAAGACGTCAGCGGGTTGGCCTATGAAATCAGCGCGAACGGACGTGACCCGGCAGAAGTCGCTGCAGAATGGGTCGCAGCCAATTCTGACCGCGTCGATGCGATGCTGGGCCTTTAAGGGCACGTCAGCAAATCACACGTCGGCACCGATCCTTGGTGCCGACATTTCTTTGACGGTGGGCAGACAATGGCGACACAAGACGACCGTGTCATTGAAATTTCCAATGTTTGGAAAATCTTTGGTGGCCGACCCGAACTTGCGCTGAAGGCAATTCGGGAACGCAACCTGACCAAAGCCGAGGTCTTAGCAGAATTCAATGCGGTGGTCGGCGTGGCCGATGTCAGCCTGTCGGTGAACCGTGGCGAGATCTTCTGTATCATGGGGCTTTCCGGCAGCGGCAAATCAACGCTGGTCCGACACTTCAACCGGCTGCTGGAGCCGACCGCCGGCAAAATTGAAATCGAGGGCATCGATGTGATGGCCCTTGGCCCCAAGGATCTGCAGACCTTTCGCAATCGAAAGATCGGCATGGTGTTTCAGAACTTTGCCCTGATGCCGCATCGATCTGTTCTGGACAACGTCGCGATGCCACTTGAGATCCGGCAAGTAGCCAAAAACGAACGCATGCGCCAAGCCGCTGCGATCCTTGATATTGTCGAGCTTGGCGCATGGGGTTCCAAGTTCGCGCATGAATTGTCGGGCGGCATGCAGCAGCGCGTCGGACTTGCACGTGCATTGGCTGCAAACCCGGATGTCTTGCTGATGGATGAGCCGTTTTCCGCGCTTGACCCGCTGATCCGCCGGCAGTTGCAGGATGAATTCATCCGTTTGTCCAAAATTCTGAAAAAGACCACGATCTTTATCACGCATGATCTGGACGAAGCGGTGCGGATCGGGGACCGCATCGCGATCATGCGCGATGGCAAGGTCGTCCAAATCGGGACGGCAGAAGATATCGTGATGAATCCGGCAGATGACTATGTGGCCGATTTCGTCGCTGGCATTTCACGCCTAAAGGTGGTGCATGCCGATGCGGTGATGCAGCCGCTTGATGCGTATGTCGCGAAAACCGGGCCCATCCCGTCCGATCTGGCACGTGTCGATGGCAAGGAAACGCTCAGCAGGCTGATCAATCTGGCAATTGACAACGAAAAACCAATTCTGGTGTCGGAGGGGGGAGTAGATGCAGGCATCATCACCCGCGCCGACCTGTTGCGCACCGTGATCGAAGGCACCGAAATGTCATGACCGACACAACCGTAAATCCACTGGACGACCCCAACAGTGAGGCGGCTCAGGCCTATGCTGAAGAGCGGCGCGAGAACATCCGTACCTTTGTGCGCACCAGTCCGGACTATTACATCAAGAATTTCAACAAGATCGGTGCGTCTTCGCGGTTCACGCCAACCTTCAACCTGATGGCCGGGCTATTTGGGCCGATCTGGTTCGGCGCGCGCGGCTTGTGGTCTTGGGCGCTGCCCTTCCTGATCCTTGAGGTGCTCGCCCTTGTCCAAATCGCGCGTGGGCTGTTTGGGGACCTTGGCGCCGATGCGATGGCAAGGATCGCCTCGATCGAAGGCACGCTGGAGCTGCGTCGCAATCAACTGGCCGCCGCAATCGAAGACGGGTCAGATCGTGTCGAGGCGTTCCAACGCGCCGTGGAAGGGCTTGAAGCGAATATCGGCGGCATTCGTGAAGAAGCCGCAGCGCTTGCAGCACAAGGGCCACAAATCGTTTTGGGCGGGGTTCTGATCTTGCTGGCCGCGAAGTCAGTCCAGGCAGCGGTTGCGAATTGGGCGCTGGAGGCGCGGTTTTCTGACTGGGTCTCTGACAGAACAATCCGGTCCGGCATGCCGGTGTCGCACATCCTTTTGAGCGCCATCTTCATGGTCCTGATCGTGCTTGCAGCGATGCTGCACTACAGCTTCCCGGGGCGCTTTGAGCTTCTCAGCAACTTTCCAACCGAACCCGAGATACGACTGACCAGCATCGACTGGGTCGAGAGTTTCTTTAACTGGGCCGTCATCAACGGCGACGCCCTATTTGACGGCATAACGTGGGTCATTCGTCTGGTACTGGACGCGCTTGAGGTTGTCTTTGTCAGCACCCCGTGGATTGTCATCGCCGCACTGATCATCCTGCTGACGTGGCTGACGGCAGGTGTGCGGATGGCGATCTATTCGGCGGCGTTCCTGTCCTACATGGGGTTCCTGGGGTTCTGGGAAAAAGCAATGACGACCCTTGCATTGCTTGGCACTGCGGCATGCCTTTCTATTCTCATCGGCATCCCCTTGGGCATGTTCGCCGCCCGCCGCCCCCGCTTTTATGCCGCGATCCAGCCGATCATGGATTTCATGCAAACCATGCCAGCCTTTGTCTTTATGATCCCGGTCATCGCCTTCTTCGGAACAGGCAAGCCCGCAGCAGTTGTGACGACGATGATTTTTGGCGGCACCCCTGTTGTGCGACTGACTGTTTTGGGTCTCAGGGGTGTCCCTGAAAGCGTTCGTGAAGCGGCGATCTCATTCGGGGCCAACAAGTGGTACCTGCTGACCCGCGTTGATCTGCCCTTGGCAAGCCCGTCGATCCGGGCAGGCATCAATCAGACGATCATGCTGTCGCTTGCGATGGTGGTGGTGGCCTCACTGATCGGGGCGAAGGGACTTGGCGAAGATGTGCTTGAAGCGCTGCAATACGCGAATGTCGGACAAGGTATTCTGGCCGGCTTCGCGATCCTGTTCTGCGCCATGATTCTTGACCGCATCGTGCAGGGACAGCGCAAGTGATACCCTTGGTGATGGTCCATGGGTTCATGGGCGGCAGCGCGCAATGGGACGGTCAGGCATCGGCGCTCGCGGATACTTGCGATGTCATCACACTCGATCTCCCCGGCTTTGGGCAGAACGCCGCCCTGCCGGTTATTGATGCGATTGGGTCCTTTGCAAATTGGGTGATCGGCGAGTTGGACAATCGTGGCGTCGAGCGGTTCAACCTTTTGGGCCATTCAATGGGGGGCATGATCGCGCAAGACGTCGCGCACCGCATTCCGGACCGGATCGAGAACCTTATCCTTTACGCAACCGGTTCAGAGGGCGTCATTCCGGGCCGGTTCGAAACCATCGCCGAAAGCAAAAAGCGCGCCAATGCAGATGGCTCGGTCAGTACAGCGCGCCGCATCGCTGCAAGCTGGTTTCTTCATGGCGAAAACGCCGAAGCTTACGAAGGTTGCGCGGAAATTGCCGCGCAAGCCAGTCTGGGCGCCATATTGGCTGGTCTGGACGCGATGGAAGGGTGGACAGGCAAGGCCAGACTCGCGGAGCTTGAGCCTGCGACGCTTATTATCTGGGGCGACATGGATCGTACCTACAATTGGCAGCAAACGGAAACCTTGTGGCGGAGTATCCCAAACACCAACCTGTGTGTTTTTCCAAATTGCGCCCATGCCATTCACCTTGAGAACCCCACAGGTTTTGACAGCGCGCTCAAATCATTCCTTAAACGGGGTCCGTCCAAAGGTGGGCACATGCGTTTGGAAATCGCACAGTAGCTTGTCCCGATCGGGCTAACGCGTGCCCCTTCCCCGCGATTGCGCATATGGGCTTTAGGCTTTCATCCCAAAAACAATTGGCAATACTCAGTTCACCTACATACATATAGGTTTAAGAAAGTTCACATTCCTTACACGTCGCCAAAGGACCAACCCAATGTCTGATACCCGCACCCGCATTCTCGATCTGGCAAACCAACTTACCCAATCGAAGGGCTTCAATGGGTTTAGCTATCTGGATCTTGCAGCCGAGATTGGCATCAAGAATTCGAGCATTCATTATCACTTCAAAGCCAAAGCCGATTTGGCACTGGCGATGGTGGAGCGTCATCGTGAGACGACGACGAAGCAGTTTGCACAGCTTGACCACGGCGTCGAAAGCCCACAGGCGCGTCTTTCTTCAGTAATTCGCTACTTTGAGGCCGACCTGCGGGATGGGAAGATCTGCCTTTGTGGCATGATGGCAGCCGAGTTCCAGTCGATCAGCGAAGAGGTGCGGCGCGAGCTTGCGCTCTATTTCCGTGGATTTCAGGATTGGCTGTCCAAGCAGTTTTCCGAAATGGGCCATGCGAACCCGCCGCAATCAGCGCTGCAGTTTCTCAGCGCGCTGGAAGGGTCGCTTTTGCTTGCCCGCATTCAAGGTGATGTTTCAGTCGTCAGTCAGGCACTTGACGGTTTCGTGAACGGCTAGGTCAAATTTGGGGATTGTATCTACATACATGTAGGTAGATATACGAGGCACAACGAACCTGAACCCCATCCCTGGAGACACCTATGACAAACCTGACAGAAACCGACGAAGCCCAAAGCTTTGCCGAATACAAAGCCATCGAAGCCGCGTTGAAGCCGTATATCGATGCCGCAAAAACCGGCGACGGCGCGCTGTCGCGCAGCGCTTTTCTTGACCATGCGCATATCGTTGGCTCGGTCGGCGGCACCTATTACGATATGGATGCCGATACATTCAGTGGCGCCGTATCCGAAGGCGGCCCCGCCCCCGACGTGCAAAGCCATATCGCATGGATCAATGTGTCCGGTCCTGCTGCTGCCGCACGTGTCGAATTCCTCAACTGGGGCGGCATGCGCTACACCGACTTCTTCGTTCTCTACAAGAAAGACGGCATCTGGAAGATCAGCAGCAAGGTCTACGACTCGCACACGAAAAACTGACGCAGGCGACTACCCAATCCCCTCACTCTCTGACCGGTATGCCGCCGCGCTTGACCCCGGTTCGGATCGCAAATCAAGGAACCTTTACAATGACTTTCAACGAAGCTGTTGCCACACAAGCCCCTGCCTGGGTTGGTATCTGGCTCAACCTCCTGCTTTTGGGCGCAATCGTGCTGCCCTTGGCCCTGTTCATCTGGAAATCCACACGGTTGACCGCGCTATTCACCTTGGTTGCGGGCGTTGTTGGTGTTGCCGGTGTGATGGCGCTCTACCAGCAGTTTGGCTACGTCAAACTGCTTGGGCTGCCCCATATCGTGGCCTGGACACCGCTTGTGATCTATCTGGTCTACACGCTGCGATCCGCGCAAATCGCCCGCGCACCGCAGGTCATCATCGGCATCGCCATCGCGACAATCTCCGTGTCATTGGCGTTCGATTATGTCGACCTGCTGCGCTATATCGCCGGTGACCGCACGCCGCTAGCGATGCCTGCGGCTTAACGGGTCGCATAAGTCTAATTTAGAAGGGCGCAGAGGATCACTGCGCCCTTTGTACGTCGCACCTACTTCAGATTTCGGGACAGATGCGCATCAAGCGCGGCCAACCCCTCATCAAGGTTCGTGCGCCCAAAGCCCAACCGCAGGCGATCCGTCGGGGTGGACCCAAGGTCAGAGGAATAGATCGTGCTGGGCAAAAACAGGACCCCGCTTTCTTCGACCAGTGCGGTGCAAAATGCCGCCACCCCGTCAGCCCCTTTGTAGCGCGGAAAGGCCATGCAGGATCCATCAGGGCGTTGCCAGTCAAAGAGGTCGGGGTAACGGGCAAAGAAAGCATCCCATTTCGGCAGGTTCTCATCCACGATGGCACGATTGCGCGCGAGGATGCGGTCTTTGTTGCTTAGCGCAATCATCGTCAACCTCTCGCTCGGGCCGGAGTTGCAGATCGACAGATAGTGCTTCATCCGCTCCATTTTTGAGATGATCACGGCATCCTGACAGGCGATCCAGCCGATCCGCAGCCCCGGCAGGCCGAAAGACTTCGACATCACATTGAGTGACAGACCGCGTTCATACACGTCCGCGATGAACGGCAGGTGCTGCGTTCCGGTTTCGCCCAGACCGTTGAAGATTTCATCATGCAGGATGTAGATGCCGTGTTTTCGGCAAAGTTCGACCAGCGCCATGTACCGGTCCAGCGGCAGGATTGCGCCCGTGGGATTATGGGGGAAGTTGATGGTGACAAGTCTGGTGTTCGGGCGGATTGCGGCCGCGATGCGGTCAATATCCAACGACCAATTATCGTCGGGGTCGAGCGGCACGCCTGTCGCCTCGCAAATCGCCGCAGGCAGTGTTTCGTGGGATTGATAGTTCGGTGTCACGACGATTGCGTGACTGTCCCGTTCAAGGATCACGTTATTGGCGGCGAAAATACCTTCACTCGCGCCCGCAAAGCACAACACATCCGTTGACGCCTGATTTTGGTAGGTCGCGGCGATCTTCTCGCGCAGGTCAGACGCGCCGAAGGTTTCGGTATAGCCCAGCCACATCCCTTCAAACGCCTCACGTTCTTCTGGTGTGGCCATCGCCAGCAAATCGCGCATGGACATCGCCTCGGCGTCCGAGGCGGTCATGTGATAGCGCGCCTTGAATTCCCATTTCGAGAAATGCGTTTCCAGTCGAAAATCTGGCAATGTCGGCATAGGGTTACGGGACCTGTGTATGGAGTTCCCACATGATTAGCTTAACGCGGTCTGAAATCGAAGCGCTTATCGATCTGCGGGCCGCCGCCCCCGCCATCGAACAAGCGTATCGCGCAGCAAGCGAGGGAGAGGTGACGCTACCACCGGTGGGCCACATCACGTTTCCAGAGCATGCCGGGGATTGCCACATCAAGTATGGCCACATGAAGGGTGATCGGACCTTTGTGATCAAAGTCGCAACGGGATTTCCCCGGAACGACCAAAAAGGCTTGCCCAACGGCAATGGCATTGTGCTGGTGATCTCGGCGGAAACGGGCGCAGTGCAGGCGATGTTGCATGATGAGATGGTATTGACCGATATCCGGACGGGTCTGGGCGGCGCAATCGCGAGCCGCGCGCTGGCAAGGACGAACAGCCGGACTGCCTTGATCATCGGAACGGGCCTGCAGGCGCGTCGCCAGATCGAAGCACATGCGGCCCTGATGCCCGCTCTGTCGTTTGGCGTCTGGGGGCGGGATTCTGACAAGGTTGCAAGGCTCATCGCGGATATGTCCGGCATATGCGAGGTGACAGCTGTCCCGGACCTGCAATCCGCGACACGGCAGGCGGATATTGTCGTTTCCGCGACGGGGTCGACGGCTCCAATCATTGCCGCCGATTGGGTGCAACCGGGCACGCATATCACCGCCGTCGGTGCCGACGCCCCGGGTAAGCAGGAACTGGACACGGGTCTGATAGCGCGGGCGGACATTCTGGTCGTTGATCTGGCATCCCAATGCCTTGATCACGGTGAGGTGTCGCATGCCGCCCGCAGCGGGATAATTGCGCCGGACGATCTGATTGAGGTCGGGGCATTGCTGCGCACGCCCGAACGCGGACGCAGTGACGAGAGGCAAATCACCATCGCTGATCTGACAGGCATTGCAGCCCAGGATATCGCGATGGCGAACGCCGTTTTGGCGGCATGGGAAGACCAGCAGCCGTAGAATCAGTCAGGCATTCTCTGCTATCCAGCGCTTTTGGTCCGTTGCCATCCGCAGTAATGAGGCATGGGATCACGGACACGTGATCGCCTTAAGTGACTGCTTTTAAATCAAAAGATTGGTTTTCACGAAGACGCGACGGGCAATTTCATCATTCTAGTTGCCATTTAAGACGACCGGTCATATTCAATTTCTCACCAAACCAACTTGTCTACTCAACCCAATAGGAACACTCCCATGTCAGACACCTCAAATTCCCTCCTCAGCCGCCGGTCCTTTCTGTCCAGCTCAGCGACCGTGGCGCTTGCTGGCGCGGCAACATCCGGGCTGGTTTTGCCCGCCCACGCGGCGACGCCCATCGTGGGCACGCAGTTGCCACAGGTCTATCGCCGCAAACTTGGCAAGTATGAGATCACCGTTCTTGGCGACGGCTATCTGGACCTGCCCCACCAGATTTGGGCAAACCTCAGCCCTGAAGACGTTGACGGCTATCTGGCCGATGCTTTTGTCCCCACTGGTTCGCTGCGCAATGGTGTGAATGCCTATCTGATCAACACCGGTGAGAAGCTTATTCTGGTAGACAGTGGCGCGCGTGATCTGTTTGGACCGAACGCTGGCCTGCTGCCGTCAAACCTCGCCGCGATTGGCGTAAAGCCGGAAGATATCGACATGGTCCTGGTGACCCACATTCACCCCGACCACGTTGCGGGCCTTTATAGCGCCGATGGTCAGATCATCGTGCCCAACGCCCAAGTTCACGTCGACGCAAACGAATTGAACTATTGGACCAGCGAGACAGAGCAGGCCCAGGCGCTTGAAATGACCCGCCCGTGGTTTGACATCGCGCGCCAGTGGCAATCGGTCTACGACGGCCGCATCTCGACCTTTACGGGAGAGACGGACCTTGGCGACGGTATCTCGTCCTTCCCGTTGCCGGGCCACACGCCGGGTCACACCGGTCTGCGGGTCGAAAGCGAAGGGGAAACACTGCTGATCCTTGGCGATGCCGTCATCAGTGCTGCGGTGCAATTCGCCAACCCCGAGGCCTCTGCCATCTGGGACACGAACTCTGAACAGGGCGTTCAGTCCCGTCGCACGATCTTTGACCTCGCCGCCCGCGACCGCACCCTTGTGACGGCCACGCACTTGCCGTTCCCATCCTTCGGCTATGTCGACCGCCGGGCCGATGGGGGCTTTCAGTGGGTCCCCGAAGAATGGCGCTATGCCACCTGATGCAAAGGGATGCCGGGGTTTTCCCGGCATCCGCCTTCGCCCGACCTGTTCACAATCAAAATTGTGCTCGTCCCCCAGTGATGCGATCGTATAAAGCAAGTGCGAGCTGCGGCTCATGATACGCAGGCACCCGCCGACCAGAGGTTAAAGATTGATGCCAAGACCCAGCAACAAGGCCCAGATCGTCGAATCCGGATTGGCCGTCTTCCACGAATTTGGATACCACGCGAGCGGCGTTCAGGCCGTGGTGGACCACGCCGGTGTTCCCAAGGGGTCATTCTACAACCACTTCAAAAGCAAAGAAGATCTGGGGCTTGAGGTTCTGAAGGCCTACTGGATGCGGTTCGAAGACCTGCGTGCGGCCCTGCGCATCTCTGACCAACCCCCACTTGACCGCATTGATGCACATCTGGCCGCCTTCAGCGTTGACGAAACCGGCTGTCTTATTGGCAATCTCACCAGCGAGATGGCGAATGAACCGCAGTTTCGAGACGCGCTTCAAGGCGTCTACGCAAGCTGGATCGCTGATTTCGAGGCCTGCATCCTGGAGGGTCAAAAGGACGGCAGCATTCGCGACGACGAAACGGCAAAAACGATGGCCGAGTTCATCGTCACCGCGCTCGAGGGCGCGGTGCTGAAGCGCAAGCTTGAAGACGATGAACAAACCCTCATCAATTTCCGCAAGACCATGTTGCGCTTTTTGCGCGCAAGTTAACGTTCGGGGAAATTTCGTCTTGCCTCATGACAAGGAAAAGCGCGGTCAAGCTCTGCGCATTGGGGGCCATTCGATGCCGGCAACAAGCGATCTGAAAGCGCAAGGCAGCCACGTCCGTCAAACGAACCCTTGCGCATATCCGTCACGGGATAGCGTGTAGCACTGCGCGGCATGAGAGGTTGAAACGCTTTCTCGACAGGACAAGCTATCGATCCCCAGCATTCATCATCTACCGTCGAACGGCAGCCTTTGCTCCGCGAGCAACTCCAAACAGTTCCGTCCCAAACGTCCTCCGCCCAAGGCAGATCACTTTGTGCGGTATCAGAAAAGTTCACTCCGTCCGCCTCTGACCCGCCCGAAACCCAATGTTTCCAATGTCCGAAGAAAGGCCATTTTGACCGATGCTGCGCATTGTACGAATGTCCAATTTCGTTCATCAAAGTCCCGATCCCGCTAGAAAGGCAGTGAGATCATAATAGTGACATAGAAAGATGGGGCATAGGTAAATGGGGTTCAATATGTCCTATCTGGCTAGTCGGCAGCCAATGGAAGAACTTGCTCAGATTTACCATCTAGATCTTGGGCCCGAACTGGCTGAGATCCCTCATAATGGACCGCCGTGGATTGCAGAGCTATCTAACGGGTGGTCAATCTGGTGGGTCGGCTCACCAGAAAGCTTCACACTTCATACAATCAATCCTCACCTTGCGTGTGCACCTGGCGAGAGTTCTTATGCAGTTTCAATTGCTGAATTTTGCATGCGCTCTACCATCGCCAAATATACGTCTTCTTCCAAGCGCTGGAGCGTTACGCACAATGGCGATGATAGCCCTGAACACCTAAAAATAACAGGAAAACCACCACAGGTTTTTGCCGAACTCCGTGAGAAGCTATTTGACAATCAGCGAAGTCAAACGGTGCGTACACCCTCAGGAATCCCTGTTCCGAATGAGCTAAAAAGCATAGCCGACGATCTCGGAGCGACAATAGCACCATTTGGCGGCGGCAACGTGGACTATGTCTTCGATTTGCCAGCGCAGTTGGGTCAACATTTATTCGGCTTCCGACATGACCAAGAACCAAGACCGGAATCAGTCTTACGTTGTGTCGAGGTTCTAGACACCACATCCGCTGCAAATTTCAAGAACCGTCCAATTGAAAAGGACATCAAGTCTCAGAAAGCGTCTTTATGGCGACGGATCATTGGACGCTAGCTCGCCACCCATGTTCCAAGCCGGATAGAGACACCTGCACGGGCTCCGGGTGCCCCCACCCTACCCGTCAAACCAAATCCGCACGGCATCCTGTACGCGACGAAATCGGTCTCCGCCCAGTTTCGTTCCGCCAAACCAGCGGGTGACCACGACGATCTCACCCCGTCGGCCCTCGCGTTCGAGCATGCGCAGGATCACCATGCCCGCACCACTTTCGCCGTCATCGTTTTTGATTGGCGTGCCGTCGGGCAGGATCACGGCCCAGGTGTTGTGAGTGGCCTTGGCAAACTTTTTGCGACGGCAGAGGGTTTTGACAAAGGCCTTCGCCTCGGCTTCAGACGCCACCGCGCCGCCCGACACGGCATATTTCGATCCACGGTCGGACAGGGCGTTTTCGATGACTTTCATGAAGGCGTGGTAGCACCCCGCTCACATCAATGGGAATAGGTGACGCCTGTGGCGATGGCCGCGGCCAGCGATTGCTCGGCCCATGTGCCGCGCCCGCCCCGCATCCGGATCTCTGTCAGGTCAGCTTGCGCGAGGTCGATCTCACCCTGTTCCACAAAAGCCTGCCCGCGATATGACCGCGCCAGCAGGTTTTGCGAATCAACCGCCAAAGCCTGTGCATAAGACGCCATCCCTGCGTTCAGATCGCCCGCCTTGCGGGTGGCAAAACCATAGTAGGTCAACACCATCGGATCAGTTTGATCCGGCATAAGCGCCAAAACCGCCAAGGCATCAGCATAACGACCCGCATGACTGAGGGAACGGATGTCATCCATCATTGCGCTGTCGTCATTGGTGCTTTCCTCGGGTGTCATGCAGGTCTGAGTGGCCAGATCAAAGACAAGACCCTCTGTGCATTGGGTCACGGTCTCGCTTGGCGTTGGCGCGTCAAAACTGTCAGAACCTGCGGCAAAGGCCAGTCCGGGGGCAAGGGTAAGGGCGAGGATGGCAAGGCGCATGAGAATTCTCCGATCCGGGTTAGTTGATGAGGTATTACGCAAAGCCACGACGGCAAGCGCGCAAGAGTTTCACCAGATCAAATCATAAAGAATGCACAGCCACGCGACGCCGACGCCCACAGCTGTGACCGCCACGGCCGCAGAGCCGCAGTCCTTGGCCTGCCCGGCAAGAGCGCGATGCTCTGTCCCGATATCGTCAACCACGCGTTCAATTGCGGTGTTCAGGCATTCGGCTGCAAGGATCATGATCCCGCCCATCAAGACCACGCCGCGCTCTGCGCCCGACAGCGGCAGCACAAACGCCAAGGCACCAAAGGCCGCATTGGCGACCAGCCATTGCGCAAGCGATCCTTCGGTCCGGTAGACATGCACAAAGCCCTGCCAGGACCAGATGGCCCGTTGCCGGACCCGCAGGATTTGACCCCATAACGCACGCAACATGCATCACTCCTTCACTGTTTCGCGCAAGGATGGCCGCAGAGGCGTAGCTTGTCACATGCAATTTACCTTCCGCGGGGTAACGATTGCCTCAAGGACACAATCGCCTACCGTTAACGTTATGCGAAAGGCCATTGCCATGTATCCCGCCTATGACCGGTCCGAACGGATCGCCGATGGTGCCATGCATACCCTTGGTGTGGCCGGCGCATTGACCGGCGCGGTGCTGCTGGCCATCTGGGGCGCGATGCATCTTGGGCCGGGACAATTCGTGGCGCTGATCATCTATTGTCTGGCCCTGATCGCGACCTTCACGGCCTCGGCCTTTTACCACATGACCCCGTGGGAGGGTTTGCGCCCGACCCTGCGGCGCATCGATCACGCCGCAATCTACCTCAAGATCGCAGGGAGCTATACGCCGCTTGTCGTCCTGATCGGGTCGGGCTTTGCCTATGGGGTCTTGGCCCTTGTCTGGACGCTGGCGGTTTACGGCATGATCCGCAAACTCTTTTTCTGGCAAACACCGGGGCGATTTGGCGCACAGCTCTATCTGGCGCTGGGGTGGATGGGGGCCGTGGTGATCTGGAAAGCTTTGCCGGTGCTGCCGCCCGTCTCGACCTCTTTGATCACAGCAAGCGGGCTGCTTTATACCTTTGGCGTGATATTCTTTAACTGGGAAAGCCTGCGCTACGCGATGGCGATCTGGCATGGTTTCGTGCTTGCCGCCTCGGCGTGCTTGTTCAGTGCCATTGCCATCGGGGCAAGCGCGCTGGTCTAGGTCGCGCCCCATGGTCAGGAAATCCTGACCCCAAATCACCTCAAACTTTCGCCAAGGTCGGGATTGCCTGACCTGACGTCAGCGACCGGCTTCGCCAGACTTCTCCCCATCGGCAAGTGCCGGATTGGGAGACGGTAACATGAGCGAGATTTTCAACACGATTTCACCAGAGGTTTTTGACGCCATCGGGGTCGCGGGGTTCGCGCTTTATGTGCTGAACTACGGCTTGCTGACCGTGCAGCGTTTGAAATCCGAACAAGTCGCCTATTTCGTGCTGAACTGGCTGGCGGCGAGTTTGGTTCTGATCGGGTTGATGGCCTCGTTCAATCTCGCATCCGCCCTGATCCAGGTGTTCTGGATCGCAATCTCAACCGTGGGTATCTACATCCGCTTGCGCCGCCGTCGCACGCCACAGTTTGAAAGCATCCGCAATCGCGGCTTCACGGCGTCCTAGGCGCCGTTGGCGACCGCCTGAACCACGCGAAACCGGTCCGCATTTTGCGGATGGGTGCCCAGAAACTGATTGCCGGGATCCGGGATGCGAAAGAAGAACTCCGCCCCCTTCAACGGATCGTAACCGCCGCGCAGCGTGATCCGCGCGCCCAGTTCATCCGCTTCCAGCTCAAATTCCTTGGAATAGGTTCGTGCCCCGATGGCTGCGCCAAATTCCTGCGCGCTTTCAATCGCTTGCGGGTCATTGCTTAGGCTGGCCAGATTGCCAAAGATGGTGGCCCCGATGATTGCGGCCTGTCGCTGCCGGTCCAGATGTCCCGCGATATGGTGGGCGGCCTCATGGCTTAGCACAAAGGCCAGTTCATCCACATTGCGCGCCTCTGCGATCAGCGGCAGCGTGAAGATGATGACCGGGCGGCCCGTCTCATCAACCTTCTGAAAGGCATTCATAGGCGCGCGCGGGTCAGCATCATAAACGATCAGAAAATCACAATTGAGCCGGGGCGCCCGTTCACGGCAGACCTCTTCGGCCACTGGTTCAATGGTGTTGATCACTTCGATAAAGTTGCGGACGGCGGTGCGTGACGGGACACGAGGCGGCGCACGCAATGGCACGGCATCTTGCGCATTTTCCAGAACTTCGGCGGGGATTGGCGTCTTTTCAATTGGTCCCTTGTCCGAGGGCGCAGGCACCACCGCGCAGGCCGACAGAACGGTGAAAAGACAAAGCGGGGCAAGGCGCATAGGGAGGTCCGGGATTACTTGCCCTACAACCTACTCATCCGACGCGGGCGGTCCAGCCCTCGCCCCTGACAAATGCGCGAGCATTGGGGCCTTTCGGCCATCCGGGATCGCCGCTAGGCTGAGACCATGTTTACGATCGAGCACGACTTTGACGCCACCGTTGTCACCCTTGTGGATGAGGGCAACGCCCCCTTGAAAGAGGACATTGTGATCAACGCATTCGACGATTGCGTGACGGTCGAACAATGGGATGCGCGCCTGAACGAAGTCCGCACACTGACGTTCTCGTTAAGCCAGTTGCGTGACCTGCAGGCCGCGCTGGATCTGCCCGAGGGGATTTATCAGTTGCGGCCCGGCAAAGTCGATTGACCGACAGACCGCCGGAATGATGGATCACACCTTGGACGCATGGAACGCGCGGATACCACCGCCAGAGATGGCAAGCACCGCTGCTTTCGCACCGCACAGTTTGATTGGTGGGTCGTGACAGGCCCAATGGCTGTTTCGGCTTAACCGGCGAGCGCTTGCGGTACATTCACAGGGCGCATTGCCGAAACGCTGGCTCTGCCGGGCAACAAGCGGTTTGCCGTGCGGGTGGCCAGAACGGGTGCAGGCGGTCTTGGCCGGGCGGCAACGACGGTCGGTTGGACGTCGCGGACGAAACGCCCGAAAAACTGCCCAAGACAGGCCAGAAGGGCCGCACACAGGAATGCCAGCGCGATCACTGACAGGATGCCGGGCGTGCTTGTCAAAACATCCAGACGCGGGTTTGGCAGCGACATGGACGCCAGTGCACCCGCAACGCCAAGCCCACACAGGGCCACAATTCCGGCCAGCGCGTAGAAGAAACGTTCAAGATTGCGCATATCCGCACTCCTTTGGATCAAGCTTGGTTTCATTGGTTAACGGCCAAAGGTGGCAGGAATGTGCGGCGGGCAAGGCATTCTGGTGCAGCCCCGGCGTTGCAGCCGATGCGCGCTGCGCCTATCTGTATCGGGACCGACAGGAGAGCCTATGCCCGCACCCAATCCCGCTGCCTTCGACTTTCTGATGACGCGCCGCTCGCGTCCCGCAAAAACACTCACCGCGCCTGTGCCCGACCGGGAAACGGTCCAGATGTTGCTGACCGCTGCGGCGCGCTCGCCTGATCACGGCAAGCTGGAACCATGGCGCTTTATCGTGTTGGAAAAGGCGGCATTGGCCAGACTGGCGCAGGCCGTACCCGCACGCGGTGCGGCCCTTGGCGTTGACGCGGACAAGATCGACAAAGCCGTGGCGCAATTCGGCAATGCCGATCTGGCGGTGGCCGTGGTTGAAAGCCCCAAGGCCAGTGAGAAAATTCCGGCCATTGAACAAACCTATTCGGCAGGTGCCGTCTGTCTGGCACTTTTGAACGCAGCCCTAGCCAGCGGCTGGGGGGCCAACTGGCTGTCAGGCTGGGCCAGCCATGACCGCGCCTTCATCCGCGACAACCTTGGCCTGCAAGACCATGAAACCATTGCCGGTTTCATCCACCTCGGCACCGAGACAAACGCCCCGCCCGAACGGCCGCGCCCTGATCTGGACGCCATCACCACATGGGTGGACGCGTGATCTTTCAGGATTTTCTCAAGGCGCTTGGCCAATTGCCCGACCCGCGCTTTCGCCGGGTGCTGCTGTTGGGAATTGGCCTGACGATCGCCCTGCTTGTTGGGGCTTACGCGGTGATCCTCGCGCTGATCAGCATGTTCACCGGCGACACGATGGTCCTGCCCGGCGGGTATGAGGTGACCTGGATCGGAGACCTTTTGGGCTGGGGTTCCCTGGGGCTGATGCTGATCCTGTCAGTCTTCTTGATGATCCCCGTGGCCAGCGCGATCACCTCGCTCTTCCTCGATGATGTGGCCGCCGCGGTCGAGGATGTGCACTACCCGCATCTGCATCCGGTGGGCCGGGTGCCGTTCTGGGATGGGTTGCGGGATTCGGTGAACTTTCTGGGTGTGATCGTTGGTGCGAATGTGCTGGCGCTGATCCTTTACATCCCGCTGTTCTTTATCCCTTTTGCACCGGTGATCCTGTTCTATGCGCTGAACGGATTTCTACTGGGGCGGGAATATTTCACGGTCGCCGCCATGCGGCGCGAAGGGCGCGCAGGCGCCGCAGAGATGCGCAAGGCCAACCGGGGCGAGGTGTTTCTGGCAGGCTGCCTGATGGCGATCCCGTTGACTGTGCCGGTGTTGAACCTCTTTATCCCGATCATCGGGGCGGCGACATTCACGCACATTTACCACCGACTGGCGCGTCAGCCCTGATTGACCTCTGGTGTGGCCATCCGGTTGAACCAGTCGATATCGCGGACGCTGATCGCACCGGACCAGATCACACCGGCAATCACCGCCCAAATGCCAAAGGCCCAAATCGTGGTTATCTTGGCCTTGCGACCGATCTGTGCATCCGCCGGGGCAGATTGATGCGTGCCGGGCACGACCTCTCCGGCGTCGCCCTGGCTGACCATTTTCAGCGGCAGGACCACGAAAAAGACCATCGCCCAGACAACGGCAAATAGGACAAGACCGGAAACCGGGCCCATCAGACCTGCTCCAGCTCGATTAGGCAGCCATTGAAATCCTTGGGATGCAGAAAGATGACCGGCTTGCCGTGGGCGCCGATCTTGGGCGCACCCAGCACGCGCGCGCCTTCAGCCACGAGCTTTTCGCTGGCCGCATTGATGTCATCGACCTCATAGCAGACATGATGGATGCCGCCTGCCGGGTTCTTGTCCAGAAACCCCTGAATCGGAGAGCCTTCACCCAGCGGATAAAGCAGTTCGATCTTGGTGTTGGGCAGTTCGATAAAGACCACCGTGACACCGTGGTCAGGCTCATCCTGCGGCGCGCCCACATTTGCGCCAAGCGCGTTGCGATACTGTGCGCTCGCGGCCTCAAGGTCAGGGACGGCGATGGCAACATGGTTGAGACGACCGATCATGGCGAGAACTCCTGCTGTGTTGCGGCGCTTATGACGCTTGGCGGAATAATCGGCAAGGCGGCGGGGCAATCTGCCGCGCGTTAAGAGATGGTTCACCTTGTCATGGTTTGGTCAGGTTTGACCCTGATGAAGGAGGTGACGATGGAAGGCTTGGATGACTTCACCGCGATGCGACAGGCAACTGCGCTGCGACCGCTTTTGGGGCTGACCGTTCTTCTGGTCGAGGATAGCCGCTTTGCCTGCGAGGCTGTGCGCATGCTGTGCCTGCGCTCTGGCGCACGGATCAGGCGTGCAGATAGCCTGCAATCGGCGCGCAAACACCTCAACGTTTACCGCCCCTCTGTCGTGATCATCGATGTGGGGCTGCCCGATGGATCTGGCCTGCCGCTGATTTCCGACCTTGCGCGCGGGTCCCCGCGAATCGATGTGATCCTGGGCACCAGCGGCGATCTGGATGCAGAGGGTGAAGTGATTGCCGCCGGTGCCGATGGCTTTATGTCAAAGCCCATCGACAGTCTGGCAGCGTTTCAGACCAGCATCCTGTCTCATCTGCCTGCCGACCGGCAGCCGCCCGGCCCGCGTCTTGTGACGGATGAAGTGGTGGAACCCGACCGCGTCGCGTTCCACGATGACCTGAGCCATGTGGCAGAGGTGTTGCGCACGCCCGCGACCGATGGCTCCATCGACTATGTGACGCAGTTTTTGGGTGGTGTCGCGCGAAGCGCCGACGACAGGGATCTGCGCGATGCAGTCAGCCGCCTGAAATCCCTGCGCAAAAAGGGCGCGCCGCTGCAACAGGGCCTGTCGCAGTTGACCGATCTGGTGCAAAGCCGACTGGCCGCCAGCGGCCCGATCTAGACCGTCGGGTCCAATGCTGCCAAATGCGGGCGGGTCAGGTCGGCGAGCGATTGGCGCTGATGGCCATCTGCATCGAAATTGTCCGGGGCCAACCATGCGGCATGGACCGCACCGATGTGCTGCCAATCGCCATCTGTCATGGCAAGCCAGGCCGTGTCGCGATTGCGGCCCTTGACCACCAAATGCTGGCGAAAGACGCCTTCAAAACTGAACCCCAACCTTTGGGCAGCGCGCCGGGACGGCGCATTCAGCGCGTTGCATTTCCATTCAACCCGTCGGTAGCCATGCGAAAAGGCCCAAGCAATCATCAGTGAAAATGCCTCCGTCGCGATGCGCGTGCCTTGCAGTGCCGGGGAAAAATTGACGTTGCCAATCTCGATATTCCCGCTGTCGCGCACGACAGTATAGAAGGTCAGATAGCCCAGCGGCGCATCCGCACCTTGCGCACGCACTGCATAGGCCGGGCTTTCGCCCCGCGCTGCCACCGCCGCGATGATCCCTGCAAAGGTATCAAAATCCGCAGGCGCTTCGGAATACAGGTAATCCCAGACCTGACCTGCCCCGTCGAAAACCTGCCACAACGCTGGCGCATCCAAGGCGTCAAGCGGGCGCAGTTCGGCATAATGCCCCGTCAAATGCAGCCCCGCTGGGTCAGCAGCAGGGGTCCAGTTTTCAACGATGGGTCCAAGCGGGCGATCTATCATGGTGGGGTCCTTGTGGCCTGACGGCACCCTGCCCCGCCTGCGCAGTCAGAGCAACAGGCCCGGATCATCCGCCAGATCAAGCCCCGGGAAGACGATGTTTTCAATGTCACTGGCCGATGTTCCGAACAATCCCCGGATGACCCAACCCGCCAGCGCGCGCACGTCGGATGTGGGCATCACGTCGCGACGCGCATAAAGTGCGGCTTCATCCAACCCTGGCCAGGCCCCACGGATCGCTCCCCCGCGCAAAGCGCCCCCGGCATAAAGCATCGCACCGCCAGTCCCATGATCCGTCCCGCGCGTGCCGTTCTCGAACGCGGTCCGACCGAATTCCGTCATGCAAAGGACCGCCGTCTTGTCCCAGACCGGCCCCAGCTGTGCGCGCAACGTCAGGATCGTATCGGCAAGCCGCGCCAGCGCATTCTTCAGTGCAAAGGCCTGATTTTGATGCGTGTCCCAACCACCCAGCGAAAAGCTCGCGATGCGGGTCGCGCCGCGCAATTGCGCAGCGGCAAAATCGGCAAGGTTCACATGAACCCCGCCCGATTGCACCGCCTCCATCATCATCATTGTGTCGGCATCTTCGACCTCTGATGCCTCTTGCTCTTTCACAAGTGCTGCAATTTGAATCGCTTGCGCGGCAGCATCCCGGAAAAGGGGATCGTCATGATAAACGATTTCCAGCAACCGCTGCGCCTGCCCCGAAAGCTGCAAATTTGCGTCCGGCGACCAGCGCGACGCAGCAGCAGGCCCCGACAAGATGGCCATCCGCTCGCGCCCAATGGCATACCCCGTTTCTGCCGCAGCACCCGGCATTGTCGTCAACAAGCGGTTGAGCCAGCCCGACCCGTCGCCGCCCTGCTGAACAAAACCCGCCTCAAGAATGTCCTGCCCATCAAAATGGCTCCGCTTGTCGCGGTAAGGGGTCGAGGTCGCCTGCACCGCACCCACCTCACCCTTTTGCCATAGCGGCAAAAGCGGTTTCAGTGCTGGATGCAGCCCCCAGAACCCATCGAGGTCCTGATGATTGCCATCATTCAACCGGGGCCGAAGCGCTGCATAGGCCGGATCGCCCAAGGGGCGGAAAGCGTCGATCCCGTCCATCGCACCGCGCAAAATGATCACCACCAGCCGGTTGTCACCGGGCGCATTGGCAAAGGCCATGGGGGTAACCAGCGGGCTTGCCGCGGCCGAACAGCCAAGGGCAGCGCCCTTCAACAGGAATGATCGCCGATCCATCATCTACCTCCGCTGGAAGGCGGCCGAGGCCAAAACAACCCCCACGCCCTCGGCTCTGTTTTCTGCCGCCCCTGCGGCAAAGATCACATCTTCGGTCGCCAGCCCGCCCAGCGCGTCACGCACGAATTCTCGCGGATCCGGCAGGTTGCGCCGAAACGCACGCGGTGCCTGCATTGCCCAGGAAATGCGACCCGCCATCGCCTGCGGGATGATCCAGGCAGCGGGATCCTCGGGCCAGCCATCCGGGCCGCCCGGCGCCTCCCAAGGTTGGCCCATGACCCGCAAGGGCCGCTGCAACAGCTTGTTGTAGGTGCCTCGGTTCATCCGAACCAATGTCGGTACATGTGCATCCAGCGCGCGCAAGCTGGCGATGATGAATTCCTGCGGCGTACGCACTTTGGCTCGCGTCGGCGTCCAGGCGGCAGGATGGGTCAGCATCGCAGTGGTCATCGCAGCCAGATCGCCCGCACCGAAAGCCCCTGTCATCGTCCGCAGCAGATCAGGATCCGGACTGCCACCGACAAAATGCACCGCCATTTTGTGGGCCAAATGTGCCGCCGTTTCAGGCAGGGCCGCAAGCTGGTCCATCGCGTCCAGCACGGTCTCAAGCTTGGCATCCGCACCAAATTGCATGCCCAGGACCGTCTCAACCCCCGGTTCAGCCCGGCTCGCCTCGTAGAAAAAGCCGTCTCGATTGTGATAGGTCAATCCGGTCAGAAGCTCTGCCAATTCACGCACGTCAGCTTGCGTATAAGCCCCATCCGCGCCCAAAAGATGCAGTTCCAGCAGTTCCCGCGCGAGGTTTTCGTTCAGCCCCAGGCGACGCCGTTTCCCTTGATCAGAATTCGGGCCCACCGAACGGAACTGCTGCAAGTACATCAACATCATCGGATGGGTCACCACAGCGCGCAACATGCCGCGAAAAGACCCCATTACATGAGGTCGGATCGCATCTTCGACATAAGAAGTGACGAGATGCGCGGTTTCATAGGGGCGACGTTCAACGGTAAAGTGATCGGCCCAGAATGCCACAAGCCGGTCCCGCACGCCAAAAGGCGTGTCGATCGCCCGCGCCAATGTCACCTTGTGGTGTCGCTGGCGGACCACGCGGATCTGGTTGCGCATCTCCTGCCGCGTCGCGGTGACGGCCTCCTCATCAGCAGTGCCCATCGCATCCTTGAAAGCTTGATTGATCTCTGACAGATCCTTGCGGCTGGGAATGGTATCGGCGTAACCGGTGATCGGATGCATCACCGCACCATCATCCGGGCCCGACAGATCGGCAAGAATCGCTTCGACCCCCGCAGGCGGCGCAAAGCGGGGCGAAAGTCCGGCCCCAAAACGGACCAGCGCAAGTGCGGGGTCATACTTCATTTCACAAGATATAACTGCAGGCGCGTCGGAATCCGACGCCCATTTCCAACACATTTGCCAAAATCCGCCAACGCACGCAGATTTGAGGTGAAACTTGCGGACCTTACAGTGCATTCCGTGCAATATCTCGTCCGACCGCCCGCTGCTGGGCGCCCGACTGCAAGGAGAAGACATGTTAAATCGTCGCCATTTTCTGGCCAGCGCTGCCGCCATGACGGCCACACCTGTACTGGCGGATGGCCATTGGGCGCTTGCCACCCTGCCTGATAGCCTCGCGCCGCGTGTTGTGGTGCTCAACAATCCGCTGCCTGCCGGACAAATCCACGTCGTGCCCGACGAATATTCGCTTTACTGGACGCTGCCGGGCGGCCGCGCGATCCGGTATTTCGTCGGCGTCGGCAAAGACGACCTTTATGAGCCGGGCATCTACACCATCAAGGCCAAGAAAGAATGGCCCTCATGGCGCCCAACTGATGAGATGATGGAACGCACGCCCGCCTACCGCGAGTGGGAAGACGGCATGGAAGGTGGCCCCACCAACCCGCTGGGCGCGCGCGCGCTTTACCTCTTTCAGGGCAATCGCGATACGTTTCTGCGACTGCATGGCACCCATCTGCCCAATACGATTGGCAAGGATGTGTCCAACGGCTGCGCGCGTCTGATCAACCGCCAGATGGTTGACCTTTATAACCGCGTCCCCAAGGGCACCGTGGTCTACATGTACGAAAAGGACATCCTACCCCCTGTCGTGGCGACAGGTGGCGATAGCGCTTAAGCCCCAGCACGATGAAGGCCGCAACCTGCGGCCTTCCAGGGCCGATAGATCGACATGATCGCGCCCATCAAGAGCGGCAAAAACCTAATTGATTTGCCATGACCGTCACCAATAAGTTGCCTGTAGGGCAGGCAAGCACTGATTTTCGGATGCTAAAATCGGCCAACCGCTTAGGATGGCCGTCCCTGCCTTAACTTTCCGGCGGCAAAACCCGCAGGCGCAATTCGCGCAACTGTTCGTTCTGTGGCTCTGATGGGGCGTCCATCATCAGGTCTTCGGCGCGCTGGTTCATCGGGAACATGATGACCTCACGGATATTCTGCTGATCCGCCAAGAGCATCACGATCCGGTCGATCCCTGCCGCACAGCCCCCGTGTGGTGGTGCGCCATACTGGAAAGCATTGACCATGCCACCGAACCGCTTTTCGACCTCATCCTTGCCATAGCCCGCGATCTCGAACGCCTTGAACATGATCTCGGGCCGGTGGTTCCGGATTGCACCCGAGACCAGCTCGTACCCGTTACAGGCCAGGTCGTATTGATAGCCCAGCACGTCCTCGGGGTTGCCGTCCAGCGCGGCCATCCCACCCTGCGGCATCGAAAACGGGTTGTGCTCAAAGTCGATCTTGCCGGTCTCGGCATCACGCTCGTAAATCGGGAAATCAACGATCCAAGCAAAGGCAAAGCGGTTCTGATCGGTCAGCCCCAGCTCTTCGCCGATGACATTGCGGGCCTTGCCTGCGACGCCTTCGAACGCCTTGGGCTTGCCGCCCAGGAAGAAAGCCGCGTCGCCCTTGCCCAGCCCCAACTGCTGCCGGATCGCTTCGGTCCGTTCAGGCCCGATGTTCTTGGCCAAGGGGCCTGCGGCTTCCATGCCGCCCTCAACCTCGCCCGATTTCAGCTTGGCCTGTGCCTCTTTGACGGAAATACCCAACTCCTGTGCGACGCTGTCTGCGGTCTTGTCGCGCCAGAAGATATAGCCCATCCCCGGCAGACCCTCTTTCTGGGCAAAGGCGTTCATCCGGTCGCAGAACTTGCGGCTGCCACCCGTGGGCGCCGGGATCGCGCGGACCTCGGTGCCTTCGTTTTCCAAGAGCTTGGCAAAGATCGCAAAGCCCGAGCCTTTGAAATGCTCGCTGACTACCTGCATCTTGATCGGGTTGCGCAGGTCCGGCTTGTCGCTGCCGTACCACAGGGCGGCATCGCGATAGGAAATCTGCTCCCACGTCTGATCGACTTTGCGCCCGCCGCCGAATTCCTCGAAAATGCCGGTGATGACAGGCTGGATCGTGTCGAACACATCCTGCTGCTCGACAAAGCTCATCTCAAGGTCAAGCTGATAGAAATCCGTGGGCGACCGGTCCGCACGCGGGTCTTCGTCGCGGAAACAGGGCGCGATCTGGAAATACTTGTCATAGCCCGAGACCATGATCAGCTGCTTGAACTGCTGTGGCGCCTGCGGCAGGGCATAGAACTTGCCCGGATGCAGGCGGCTTGGCACCAGAAAGTCGCGCGCGCCTTCGGGGCTTGATGCCGTGATGATCGGCGTCTGATATTCACGGAACCCGCTGTCCCACATCCGCCGCCGCATCGAGGCGACAACGTCCGAGCGCAGCTTCATGTTCTCCTGCATCGCCTCGCGCCGCAGGTCGAGATAGCGGTACTTCAGTCGCGTTTCCTCAGGGTACTCCTGATCGCCGAACACCATCAGCGGCAGCTCTTTGGCTGCGCCCAGAACTTCGATCTCGCGCACGAAAACTTCAACCTCACCTGTGGGCAGCTTGGGGTTCACCAGTTCGGGGTCGCGGGCCTTCACTTCGCCGTCGATGCGAATGCACCATTCGCTGCGTACCTTCTCGACCTCTGCAAAGGCCGCCGAATCCGGGTCACACAGCACCTGCGTGATCCCGTAGTGATCGCGCAGATCGATGAACAGGATACCGCCGTGGTCGCGGACCCGGTGCACCCAGCCCGACAGGCGCACATTATCGCCAACGTTGCCCGCGCGAAGGTCAACACAGGTATGAGAGCGATAAGCGTGCATGGGTCAGGTCCTTTGGGTCCATAAAGATCGGCCCGATACACCCCTTTGCGCCTGCGAAGTCAAGCATCTGCGGCCATTGCAACATGCTGGCCCGTTCATCTGTGACATGCAGCACGACGCACCCAATGCGCCTGGCCCAGCCTCCCAGCCAATTTCATCTTCTTCTGGTCAAAAATACTTCGGGGGAGGCAGCTCTGCTGACGGGGGCTGGCCCCCACCGATTTTTCCGCGAAAAATCGCCCGCAACCGCTTGCACCTGCCCCGCCCATCCCTATAACGCAGGACAATTTGCACATCGGGGGTCTGCCATGCCAAAACGTGATGATATCAAGTCGATCATGATTATCGGTGCAGGCCCCATCGTCATCGGACAGGCTTGCGAATTCGACTACTCCGGCGCGCAAGCCTGCAAGGCTTTGCGGGAAGAGGGTTACCGCGTCATCCTCGTCAACTCCAACCCCGCCACGATCATGACTGACCCCGGTCTGGCCGACGCCACCTATATCGAACCGATCACCCCTGAAATCGTCGCCAAGATTATCGAAAAAGAACGCCCCGATGCGCTATTGCCGACGATGGGCGGGCAAACCGGCCTTAATACCTCTCTGGCGCTGGAAGAGATGGGCGTTCTGGACAAATTCAACGTCGAGATGATCGGCGCCAAGCGTGACGCCATTGAGATGGCCGAGGACCGCAAGCTTTTCCGCGAAGCGATGGATCGCCTTGGTATCGAAAATCCGCGCGCCACCATCGTCACCGCCCCCAAGACCGCCGCAGGCAAGCATGATCTTGCGGCAGGCGTCGCGCTCGCCATGGATGCGCTGGAAGACATCGGCCTTCCCGCCATCATCCGCCCCGCCTTCACCCTTGGCGGCACCGGCGGCGGCGTGGCCTATAACCGCGACCAATACGAACACTTCTGCCGCACCGGCATGGATGCCAGCCCCGTGGGCCAGATCCTCGTCGATGAAAGCCTGCTGGGCTGGAAAGAGTTCGAGATGGAGGTCGTGCGCGACCGTGCCGACAACGCCATCATCGTCTGTGCCATCGAAAACGTGGACCCCATGGGCGTGCACACCGGCGACAGCATCACCGTCGCCCCGGCGCTGACGCTGACCGACAAGGAATACCAGATCATGCGCACGCACAGCATCAACGTGCTGCGCGAAATCGGCGTGGAAACCGGCGGCTCCAACGTGCAATGGGCCGTCAACCCTGCAGATGGCCGCATGGTCGTGATTGAAATGAACCCCCGTGTGTCGCGCTCTTCCGCGCTGGCCTCCAAGGCCACCGGCTTCCCGATTGCCAAGATCGCCGCGAAACTTGCCGTGGGCTACACGCTGGATGAACTCGACAATGACATCACCGGTGTCACGCCTGCCAGCTTTGAGCCGACAATCGACTATGTCGTCACCAAAATCCCCCGCTTCGCGTTTGAGAAATTTGCAGGTGCCGAACCCTATCTGACCACCGCAATGAAATCCGTCGGCGAAGCCATGGCCATCGGCCGCACCTTCCACGAGAGCATGCAAAAGGCGCTGGCGTCGATGGAAACCGGGCTCACCGGTTTTGACGATATCGCCATCCCCGGCGCGCCCGACCCTGCCGCGATCACCAAGGCGCTGGCGCAGCAGACCCCGGACCGTTTGCGCGTCATTGCCCAGGCCATGCGCCATGGCCTTTCGGATGATGACATCCACGCCGTGACGAAATTCGACCCCTGGTTCCTCGCCCGTATCCGCGAGATCATTGAGGCCGAAGAGGGCCTGAAGGCCAATGGCCTTCCAACCGATGAGGTCTCTCTGCGCGCGGTCAAGATGCTCGGCTTCACTGATGCCCGCCTTGCCAAACTGACCGGCCGGACCGAAGACAACGTGCGCCGCGCCCGCCTGAACCTGGGCGTCAAAGCCCAGTTTAAGCGCATTGACACCTGTGCTGCAGAGTTCGAGGCGCAGACGCCCTATATGTACTCCACCTATGAAACACCGGTGATGGGCGAACCAGAATGCGAAGCCCGCCCGACGGATCGCAAAAAGGTCGTGATCCTCGGCGGCGGCCCCAACCGCATCGGGCAAGGGATTGAGTTCGACTATTGCTGCTGTCACGCCTGTTTCGCCCTCACCGATCAGGGCTACGAGACGATCATGATCAACTGCAACCCCGAGACCGTGTCGACCGACTACGACACCTCGGATCGTCTGTATTTTGAGCCGCTGACCTTCGAACACGTCATGGAAATCCTGCGCGTCGAACAGGACAACGGCACCCTGCATGGCGTGATCGTGCAGTTCGGCGGCCAGACCCCGCTGAAACTCGCCAATGCGCTGGAAGAGGCGGGCATCCCAATCCTAGGTACCTCGCCTGATGCGATTGATCTGGCCGAAGACCGCGAGCGTTTTCAGGATCTTGTGAACCGTCTGGGCCTCAAGCAGCCGGTCAACGGCATTGCTTCCACCGACGCGCAAGCGCTTGAAATTGCAGCCGATATCGGCTTTCCGCTGGTGATCCGACCCTCTTACGTTCTGGGTGGTCGCGCGATGGAGATTGTGCGCGATCAGGACCAGTTGGAACGCTACATCTCTGACGCCGTGGTCGTCTCGGGCGACAGCCCCGTGCTGCTCGACAGCTATCTTTCCGGCGCGGTTGAGGTTGACGTGGATTGCCTGTCTGACGGCACCAACACCCATGTGGCCGGTATCATGCAGCACATCGAAGAGGCGGGCGTGCACTCCGGCGACAGCGCCTGTTCCCTGCCCCCGCATTCCTTGTCCGACGCCATGGTGGCCGAAATCCGTCGTCAGACCCGCGAATTGGCGCTCGCGTTGAACGTCGTCGGCCTGATGAACGTGCAATTCGCCGTCAAGGATGAAGAGGTTTACCTGATCGAGGTGAACCCCCGCGCCAGCCGCACCGTGCCCTTTGTCGCCAAAGCCACGGATTCGGCGATTGCCTCGATCGCGGCACGCCTGATGGCCGGTGAGCCGCTGTCGAACTTCCCGATGCGCGAGCCCTATCCGCCGTCAGACAACCCGATGGACGTGCTGCCGCTCGGCGATGCATTTACCCTCGCGGACCCCAACACCCCGTGGTTCTCGGTGAAAGAGGCGGTAATGCCCTTCGCGCGCTTCCCCGGTGTGGACACGATCCTTGGCCCTGAAATGCGCTCGACCGGCGAAGTGATGGGCTGGGACCGCAACTTTGCCCGCGCCTTCCTGAAGGCGCAGCTTGGCGCGTCCACCGATCTGCCGGCATCTGGTCTTGTGTTCCTGTCAATCCGCGACGCCGACAAGACCCCCGCCATGCGCGATGCCGCGCAAACCCTTGTCGATATGGGCTTTTCCCTGATCGCAACCCGCGGCACGGCGGACTTCCTGTCAGAAGCGGGCATGGAAGTTGAGGTCGTCAACAAGGGCTATGAGGGTGGGCTCACAATCCTTGACCGCCTCAAGGATGGCCATGTCGCGCTGGTCTTCAACACCACCGAAGGTGCCGCGGCGGTTGAGGACAGCCGTTCGATGCGGGCCGTCACCTTGAACGACAAAATCCCCTATTTCACCACCGCCGCCGCCGCACAAGCGGCCGTGCTGGCGATGAAAGAACGTGAAATGGGCGATATCGGGGTGCGGGCGTTGCAAGGCTAGGCTTACCCCTCCCCCAAACGCTCCACCACTTCGCGTAGCTTCTCGACATCGCGAAAATCTACGCGGTCCTCGGGCCCGGCGACCAGACCTGCCAGCCGGTCGTGCATGAAAGCGCGTAGAACCCGGTTCATCCGCGGTTGATAGCCTTTGCCCATGCTGCGAAAGAACCGCACAACGTCCGCGTCTAGCTGCAGGGTC
This sequence comes from uncultured Paracoccaceae bacterium, assembly GCA_947493335.1. Classification (GTDB taxonomy): domain Bacteria; phylum Pseudomonadota; class Alphaproteobacteria; order Rhodobacterales; family Rhodobacteraceae; genus CANMYO01. Next base: position 1,892,776 of record CANLQO010000001.1, read on the forward strand.
ACGCGGGTCTGCTTGTCATCCCGGCGGTCCTTTTCACGCCAGATGTCGTGCCAGCCTGACGGGATCTGCGGCGGGTCGAAATCGGCATCCAGACGGGCGTGGATCTCTTCAGCATAGCTGCGGTGCTGGCGGATGGTTTTACTTTCGGGCAAGGGGCTCTCCGGCGTTTGTCGATTTGCACCAATCTGCCGAACCGGGGTTAACATCCTTTAAGACTTGCGTGCGGACGAGATGCGGGCAGGATGTGCATAGTTTGTGTACGATTTCTGACCTCCGGTTTTCTGACGTCCGCCATATTAAGGATTGATTATGAAATACCTTGCCGCTTTCGCGCTTTTTGCTGCCTGCACCCCTGTCTCTGCACCCGAACCGCTACCGCTATTTGGTGACGGCTATCGCGGCGATGGCGACCAATGTCGCCGTGTCGGCGAGAACGCCCAGACCAATCAATTCCTCGATGATGCCGCCGATCTGGTCGGATGTCCGGAAGATATGGAAAACCTTGGCATTTTTGCCATCGACACAGGCGGGGTTGAGGTGGCACGTTTGCAAGGCTACGTCCTTTACTCGGTGCCCATAAGATGAACGATATCCGCCTTCTCCTGATTGGTGCTTTCATGGCCGTGGTGGCCGTTGTCGCCCTGTTGTTTGGCAACCCCATCCCATCTACCCCGGCGTCGGAAGATGCTGTGGCGGAATCAGCCGAACCCGAACGCCACGGCGGTGCCGCCTCCGAAGGATCAGAGCCACCCATCGCAGAAATGGCGCCGCCCGAAGAAAGCGTTGCAGAAGAACCGGTTATCGTTGTCGAAGCGCCCGACATGGCAGAAGGCGTGCCCCTGGATGATCGCGGCGCAGAGGGGGCCATGCCGGAGCCGATTATCGTCGAGGAGGCGGTCGAAATGCCCGCCCCGTTTGAAGAAAATGAGACCCATCGCGACGTACCCATTTTCTTTGCTACAAACCGGGGGCTGAGCGATGATCCCGATTTCGACGACCCCGCCAGCACCTTTACTGACGACTATGACGTGCTGCGCTATGGCACCGGGATCGTGTCGATCCCACGCGAACACCGCATGGGGCAGCTTGAAAGTCAGGGTTGGTTCGCATCCCTGATGTTTGAACCGGATGTCGAAAAACATGTGATATTGCAGGACCTTACACCCTGGACCACAGAAGAGGTCATGCAGATGTTGGCAGGAGAACTGGCCACGTCTGACAACGCGATCCTGATGTATGTGCATGGGTTCAACACTTCGCTGGACAAGGCCGCGCGACGGGCGGGCCAACTGACCTATGATCTGGCGTGGGATGGCCCTTCATTCCTGTTTAGCTGGCCCAGCCGGGGCCGCGCGATCAATTACCTGTCGGACAGCACCATGGCGCAGCGGTCGGTGCCGGATCTCAAGCAGGTGCTGCGCGATCTGGCAGAGCGTGACCCCGACCGGATCATCGTGATTGCCCATTCGATGGGCACCCGGATCATCAGCGAAGCCATGGCTGAAATGGTCGCTGAAAATGACCCGGCGATCGAAGAGATTACCACCATTGTTCTGGCCGCGCCGGACATCGATGAAGTTGTCTTTCGCAACCGGCTTTTCCCGCGTTTTCAAGAGGCTACCTCCACCCACTTCACGCTTTATGCCTCGGCCGAGGACTCGGCGCTGAAAGCCTCAAAAGAGGCTAACGGCTTTCGCCGGATTGGGGACACAACCGATGGCGTGCCCCAATTGCCCGGGATCGACGTGATCGATGCGACCGGCGTAGTGTCGGACTTTTTCGGGCATACCTATTTTGGCGATAACACGTCGATCCTGTCGGATATTTACGAGATGGTGCATTCAGGCAGCCCGGTCGACCAGCGCGCGATGCTGGCCCCTGTCCCGCCGGAACCCCCCAGCCCCGAGGCCATCACGCATTGGCGGATCAACCTGCCGAACTAAGCGTCATCCTCGACTTCGCGACTGGTCCTGCGTAGGGTCAAACGACCACAAACGGAGACAGATATGCACGGCGTCGCGATTACCGGAACCGGGGTTTTCACACCTGAAAACATCATCACGAATGATGAGCTGGTCGCGGCCTTCAATGCCTATGCCGACCGCTGGAACACCGAGCACGCGGCAGAGATTGAGACGGGTAAGACAGAGGCAAAGACGCATTCCTCTTCTGACTTCATCGTAGCCGCATCAGGCATCGAACGGCGCTATGTACTTGATAAAGCGGGCGTACTGGACCCAGATCGGATGTACCCCAAGCTGACACCGCGTAGTGACGATGAACCCTCTGTGATGGCAGAGATTGCCGTGGATGCGGCGCGCAAGGCACTGGGGGACCTGGACCCGGCCAGCGTTGATTTGGTCATTTGCGCCGCTTCAAACATGGAACGGGCCTATCCGGCTGTCGCAGTTGAAGTGCAGCAACTATTGGGGGCAGGCGGTTTCGCCTTTGACATGAACGTCGCCTGTTCCTCGGCCACTTTCGGCATCCAGACGGCAGCGGACATGATCCGCACCGGCAGCGTCAAGACCGCACTTGTTGTGAACCCCGAGATCTGCAGCGCCCATCTGGAATGGCGCGACCGCGACTGTCATTTCATCTTTGGCGACGTCGCGACGGCCACGCTGTTGCAGCGCGACGAAGGGCTGACAGCACCACATTTCAAAGTGAAATCAACCCGATGTGCGACGCAATTCAGCAACAACATCCGCAACAATAATGGCTATCTGCGCCGCGCTCATGACCAGATGGAAGACCGCCGCGACATGCAATTCATGCAGAACGGTCGCAAGGTCTTTAAAGAGGTGCTGCCGCTGGTCAGCCGCCATATCGCAGGGCATATGGCCGATGAGGGCATCGCGGCCGGGGATCTTAAACGGTTGTGGCTGCATCAGGCCAACAAGACGATGAACGACTATATTGGCAAGAAGGTGCTGGGCCGCGACCCGGAACCGGGGGAGCAACCCAACATCCTGCAGGACTACGCCAATACCTCTTCTGCGGGATCGATCATCGCGTTCAGCAAGCATTCCGAAGATATGGCGGCGGGCGATCTGGGGCTGATCTGTTCCTTTGGCGCGGGCTATTCTGTCGGCTCTGTCATTGTCAAACGGGCCTGAGGGTCAAGGTTCTGGCGCAATCCCGCCCCCCCTGCTAACGTCTCGCAAAAGACCGAGGCGAGCATGAGCCAAGACCTGCCAGACTACTATTTTCGCATCCGTGAAAACGGCGCGGCGGTGTTCCGTGTCGACACCGAGAACCGGCAACGGCGGATCGAGATGGATCAGGTTGCAGTTGTTAATGTCAAGAATGGCGAGGTGAAGCCGCATGGCGATCACAAGTTGTCAAAGGAAGACATTGCCGCGATTCAGGACTGGCTCGACAAGCGCGTGGCGCTTTTGGCGCAGCGCGATATCGACGATATCCACCGGGCGGTCGATTACCTCAACATCACCACGCAATGGGTGCAATCCAAGGCCACTGATGAGCAATTGGAGGATGTGACCGATCGGCTTTTACTGGCGATGCACGATCTGAGGTCACTGTTGGTGCGCAAGAAATCAGAGCGGTTGCTGTCGGGCGAAGACGACTAGGCGCCTAGGACGTCGTGGCAATGTGGCTTGATCCACGCCAGAACCGCCAGGACATCAGCACGCCAGCCACGGTCAAGCCAACGACCAATCCCAGCCAAAGCCCGACCGGGCCCATGCCATAGACAAACGCCAGCGCGTAGCTGGCGGGCAGCCCAATGATCCAATAGCTGACAACCGCCATGACCATGGGCACAGCGGTGTCCTGCACGCCACGCAAAAGCCCCAGCGCCATGACCTGTAACGCATCAACCGCCTGAAAAAGGGCAGCAACAGCGACAAGGGCCACGCCGATCTGCAAAAGCGCTGCGCGCTGGGGTTCATCCGGGTCGATGAAAGCGCCGACCAAAAGCTCTGGGATCGTGAGGAACAGAATGATGGTGAAAACGACAAAAGCCGCTGACAAAGCGATGGCTGCCAGCCCGCCCTGCCGCAGCCCCGGTTCATCAGCGCGACCAAGGGCACGCCCCGCCCGGATGGTTGCAGCCTGCGACAAACCGATATGGACCATGAACATGACGCTGGCCAGTTGGATAGCGATACCGTGTGCTGCAAGCTCTAACTCGCCAATCCAGCCCATCATGACGGCGGAGGCTGCAAAGAGCCCGCCTTCGGCAAGCGAGGTCAGGCCAATTGGCACACCAAGACGGAAGACCCGCGCCATGACCGCAGGGTCAGGCCGCAGCGCGTTGCGAAAAAGTTCGAACTGAGGCAGGCGGCGATGAATGTAGGCCAGCAGCACCACCACCGTTGCGACCTGCAGCAGCACGGATGCGATGGCCGCGCCGCGCAGGCCCAACTCAGGCGCGCCGAAATTCCCAAAGATCAGCAGATAGTTAACAACCGCATTGAGGATCGCGGCAAGGATCGTCGACCACAGGATGATCGCCGTGTGTTCCAACCCGGCAAGGAACGATTTCAGCGCCATCACGATGAGCGCGGGGATCATTCCCAGAACCGCGATGTGCAGATATTCCTGCGCGGCGGCGGCGACGACCGGTTCCTGACCAATCGCCAGCATAATGCGCTCGGAGAAAATGAAGGGCAAAGAGACCGCAACGCCATAGAAAATCGATAACCAGACCGCCATGCGGGTGACACGGCGGGCGGTTTGGGTGTCGTCAGCCTCTGCTGCTGCCGCGACAAGCGGGGTGACCGCAAAGCCAAAGCCTGCGCCGACAATGAAAAGCACAAAGAACATCGTGCTGGCGATGGTGACAGCGGCAAGGGCCGTGACATCATACCAGCCCAGCATGATGGTATCGGTCATGTGGATGGCAAACTGCGCCAGATTGGACGCGATCAGCGGCAGGCCCAGCTTAAGGACAGCGCGAAAGTGCTGCGGATATGTCTGGGCTGAAGCTTGCATGGCCTAGCCCTACGCCTGTGCCGGAGCCGGGTAAAGACTAGATCGCGCGCATCATCAGTTGCAACGCCAGGACAGTAACCAGTGCCCCCGCCAGCACCTCTGCCCCCGCCAGAATGCGCGCGGTGCCCCGTGCGGACATCGCTTGCGCCAGTGTGCTTTCGCGCATGCCAACGGCGGCAAGCGCCACAAGCACGGTCACAGATGCGGTGCCGAGGCCCATCACCAATGCGCCGATGATCCCGGCCCAGTCAATGCCCAGTCGCCATGTCAGGATCAGCAAGAACAGCGCACCGGTGCAGGGGCGGACTGCAATCGCCCCGATCACCACAAGCGCGTCGCGAAGTGACCGGACAGCCGCGGCCTGATCCACGGTCGGCCCGTGGGCATGTCCACAGGTTTCACAATGGCCGCCGGTATGGGCGTGATCGTGGTCGTGGCCCTCATGATGAGATTGCGCCTTTTGACGCCATGCCTTGCGCAGGCCGCGCAAAACAAGCCACAAACCGACGCCCGCGATCAGCGCGTAGCTGAGCGGGGCCATCACGTCATCTGCCAAACCGGTCATCTGTTCACGGCCCCAGCCAAGTAGCCAGACGCCGGCGTAGACGAGGAGCACAGCGGTGACGGCCTGCGCCAGCGAAGACGCAACGGCGAGACCGGCCAGCCGGGCCGCAGGCACCCGTGCGCCAAGACCGTAACCACCGATTACCAGCTTGCCGTGCCCCGGCCCCGCCGCATGGACAAAGCCATAAGCAAAGCAAAGCCCCCAAAGGCTCATCAACGCGCCCGGTTCGCCTGCGCGCAGGGCACGCAAGGCCACTGCCATGGCATTCTGCACCTCGCGCTGCGTTGCAGAGGCCCAACGGCTGACTTCATTGGCGCCCCCAAAGCCCCATAGCCAGACCGCAAGTGCGATCAGCAGGGCCAGCAGGATCAAAGCGGCGCGGCGCATGACACGGTGATGGTCTGGGCGAATTCAACGCCGACTTCGGGAAATTCTTCATCCGGGCCGACATCGCTGGCAGGACGCCCGTACAACAGCTCTTCAACCAGTGAATAGGCACGGTCGAGGTTGGGTTCGGTAATCGTGACGTCGCAATCATCCCGCCCGATGATTTGCACCGGACCAGACAGCGCGTAGGCGACGTAGTAGAACGGATCATAGACACGGATGGTCAGCGGCATCGCCGGATCGGCCAAGGCCACCGGGCGGGCGTGGGTTTCGCGCACGATCCCATCCTCGAATGTCATTCCATGCTGCTGTTTGGGCAACAGCTGCAATTGGGTGTCACCCTGCTTCACCTCAAGATCACCATTAAAATCCGCAGGCCACTCTGTGACACTTTCGGTGAGTGTCGTCATCTCGGCCGGGGTCAGCTTCATGTCCCCGTCAAGGTCGAGGCCCAGATCGGCGGTGATCAACAGTGAAAAATAATCGTCATAGACCCAGTTCAGCCAGACAACAGGGGTATCACCGCGAAAATCCACCGTCACTTCTGCCCCCACGAAGATATGTGGATGTGCCGTGGCAGGCGGCGGGATCAGCGTCAGGGCTGCAATGAAAGGCAATGTGCGCATGTGTCAGGAGATAGGACAGCAATCCGGGGCTGGCAATGGACAGCGGCGCTGCCCTGCGTAACACTGCCAAAAAAGGGGGATGCCATGTCAGAATTCGACAACCTGATCGGCGATGCACGCAGCTTTCTGAGCGCGTTGGCGCAGAACAACACCCGCGACTGGTGGCAAGAGAACAAAGCGACCTATGATGCCAAGCTGAAGGCACCGTCACTGGCTTTGCTGGATGCCATGGCCCCGAAAATCGCGGCGCTGTCTGACTTGGAGGTGACGGGCAAACTGTTCCGGCCGCACCGGGACGTGCGGTTTTCCAAGGACAAGACACCCTACAACACCCATCTGCATATGATGTGGACGCTTGCGACCGGTGCCCGGCAGGACATGGTGTTCTTTTTTGGTGTGGGTCTGGATTATGTGTCTGCAGGTGCGGGCACGATGGGATTTGAAAAGGACGTGCTAAGCGATTGGCGCAAGTTCGTCGACCTCGACACGGATCGGATGATGGCCATTGTCGCTGATGTCGAGGCAAAAGGCGGGCGTTTGCGCGAACCAGCCCTCAAGCGGGTCCCATCGCCTTATGACAAGGACCACCGGGCAGAGCGGTTATTGCGGATGAAAGGCGTCGTGGCGAGCAAGGAGATTTCAGAAACCGGCCCACTGGAGCCAGCGCTTTTGTCTGCATTTGAGGATCTCTGGCCGCTGAACGCTTTGCTGATCAGCGTGGCCGAGGCCTAGGGCGAGCCATCTGACGGGCGGCGTTCAGGCCAATCGACGCGCCGCGCTGCCCAAAAGGCCCTGGCTATAGACCTTGTGAAAAGGCAAGAGTGTGGTGAAAAGCCAGCCAAGCGATTGGTTTGGCGCGGGCGGTGTTACGGCGGAGCCGAAATAGAACTGACCCGGTTCATGCATCAACCAGGATCGCGTGCGCCCCGCAACATCGCACAGCAGGATCTGATCTGCCGTCCGGTCCTCAACCCGCCAGGCGGCGTATCGATCCGCCTGCCCCGCCGCCAGTGCCGCGACATCGGCGTCAGTGCTGCCATGGCCGACAATGCCAAGGATCAACCGCTCTGCACGAAACAGCGGCGTTGTGTAGAACGCAGTGATGCAAGCGGCCAGATCAACAGCCGCGACGGGTGCAACAAAACAATCCGTATAGCAGTCATCGCGACGGGCATAGCGCTGCAACAGCGCGTGATCGGGTAAAGGAACCTTGGTCAGTCTCATGTGCCAGTCGCCTTGAATTTATCCATCAGGTAAGGGCCTGAGCGTACCATACGCTTCCGTATGGTAGAGTCAAGCGGTGTGATTTCGGCGTCCCAGTCAGGCTGATGAAAGAATGCCAGCGACTGTCGGGCGGGCTGATCGGGGATGGCGACGACGCGATGCAGCGTGCTGACCCAACGGTCGTTGGTCCAAAGCGCCATGAGGTCACCAATATTGATCACAAAGGCCCCTTCTGGCGTTGGCACATCAATCCACGTCTCACCTTGTTGGACTTGCAGACCGCGCCGGTCAGGCTGTGGCAACAGGATCGTCAAACTCCCATAATCAGTGTGCGCCCCTGCGCGTTGCTGATCTTTTTCTGCCATGCCGCGCGTGGCTGGATAATGCAGCGCGCGCAGGGCAGAGATCGGGTTGCCGATAAAGGGCGCGAAAAAGTCCTGTGGTTTGCCGAGCGCCACGGCAAAGACCTGCATGATGCGGGCCGCCAAATCTTCCATCGCGGCATAATACGCCTCCCACGACGCACGAAATCCGGGCAGATCGGGCCAAAGCGTGGGCTGGTAGCAGAATTTCATCGCGTCCGCGCTTGCGTCAGACGGAACATGCAAAGGCCCGCCATTAAAGGATTCCTTGAGGTCAGGTGGCGTATCGTGACCTTTGGATTTCGCCAAAGCCTCTGTGTTGGGGCCGAGCCAGCCATAGGGGTATCCGGCGTATGGCGCCGCAACCTGCCCTTTGGTCGCGGCGTCTTGCGCAAAGAATGTCTGTGCGGCCGTCCAGACGTAGTCGATCACCGCCTGTGGAACACCATGACCGGTCAGGACCAGAAAGCCCGTGTCGCGGCAGATCGCATCAACTTCGCGGGCAGAGCCCGGGTCCATGGCAAAGCGTGACAGGTCATAGCTTGGGAAAGCGGTCAATCCATCACCTCCATTCCTGAAAGGGTCAGCCAGTCGGGGCGGCGGGCGTCGTAGACCGAAAAGTCCGGCGTCGGCATGTCGGCTGGGGCGAGTGCGCCGCCGGGGATCATCACACCTTCGATCTGGTCGTTGAGATACCAGACGGTGACGCCGCAAGTCGGACAAAAGTGATAGGTGATGGCGCTGCCTTCATCGCCGGTGCGGGTAAAGCTTTGCGAGGCGCCGTGGGTCGTGACCGCATCAGCAGCAAAGCGGGTGTTGACAGAGAAGGCAGAGCCGGTCCGGGTCCGACAGGCGTGACAATGACACACGACCGCGCGGATCGGGTCGGCAGTTGTGCTGGCCGTGAGTTGCCCGCAGGCGCAAGAGGCCTTCATGACAGCACCTCGCGCCAGGAATGTTTGGGATCGAAGCCCAGCAAGGTGCGGGCCTTGGTGATGTCATAAAAGGTCTCATCCGGGCCCAGATCCCGTTTCAGGGGCACGCCCTGATAGTGATCAGCAATGATCTGATCGGTGGTCACGCCAACCGACATGTCAGGATTGGCGACGTTAAAGATCTGATACCCAAGGCCGTCCACGGCAAGGCAGCGATCCACCATATGGCCCAGATCGCGGGCGTCGATGTAGCCAAATATGTTGCGCCGTCGACTGGCCGGGTCCTTCATGAAGGCTGGAAAGTTTTCCGCGTATTCATGGGGTTCGATCACGTTGTTGATGCGCAGCCCATAGATGTCTGCACCGGTGCGGGCCTGAAAGCTTCGGCCTGTCACCTCATTGCAGACCTTCGACATCGCATAGCTGTCATTGGGCACGGTGGGGTGATCTTCATCCACCGGTATATAAGCGGGCTTGACCTCTCCATCTGCGAAACAGACGCCATATGTCGTCTCGGACGAGGCGAAGATGATTTTGGGGATGCCCAATTTCGTGGCAGCTTCGATCACATTGTATGTCGTCAGGGTGTTCTGGCGGAAGCATTCACCATCGGTGCCGATCATCACACGCGGCACGGCGGCAAAGTGGACAACTGCATCATAGCGCGGCACCCCGGTGCCTTCGTCAAGTTCATGGAAGTCGGTGAATTGTGACATAGCCCCAATGACTTGCCCCGCATCATTCAAGTCAATCAACAGCTCTGAACACGGCAGACCAGACGGGGTCTGGTCGACGTTCAGCACCCGATGGCCCTGTGCCATCAGATAGGTGATTGCATGCCGCCCCGCCTTGCCGCTGCCGCCTGTGAAGAAAATGCGCATCTGGTCCTCCGCCCTTGTTCCGGGTTAGCCTAGTGCCGTCGGGCGTGCGTGCAAGCGTCCGTTGCTGGGACCGTTTTTCCCCTAAAAAAGGAAATGCAGATGAAGACCATGACAACGCTCGCCCTGTCGGCGGCCCTGACTGCGGGTTCCGCGACGGCAGAAAACCGGATCGACACCATTCGCCCGGACGCACCTCAGTTGGCCGGATATGGTGAGCTGGCCGTGGGCGTGACCACGCGTGTCTTCACAATGACCGATCAGATTGATGTGGCGAACACCGGGGCAGAGGGCGATATCGCCCGGGCCGATCGGCCGCTGACGGTCGAAATCTGGTATCCGGCGCTGGAAAATACGGTGCTGGGCGGCAGTTATGAAACGGTGATCCGCGACGGGGTGACGAAAGTCATGCTGGACGGCTATGCCACGCGGGGTGCTGTGCCTGCGGCTAAGGGCAGCTTTCCCCTCGTGATCCTGAGCCATGGCTATCCCGGTAATCGCTGGCTGATGGGGTGGTTGGGCGAAAACCTTGCCTCGAAGGGCTATGTCGTGGCGAGCATTGATCACACCGACAGCACTTATGCGGATCAGGGGCCGTTTGGTTCAACGCTTGTGAACAGGCCCTGGGACCAGCGCTTTGTCATTGATCAGATGGCCGCACTTGATGATGGGATTGGTGCGTTGGTCCACGCCGAGGCGACAGCCGTGATCGGCTATTCCATGGGTGGCTACGGCGCTTTGGTCTATGCAGGCGCCGGCGTCACGCAATTGGCCACGACATACGAATGGGGTGCGCCACAGGGCCTGCTGCAACGCAACATGGTCGGCACAGATGAACACATGGGATTGCGCGATAACCGGGTAAAGGCCGTCGTTGCCTTTGGCCCATGGGGCAATAACGCAGGATTTTGGGATGCCGCAGGACTTTCCGGCATTCACACGCCACTGATGCTGATCGCGGGCAGCGTGGATGACGTATCGCAATATGATGCGATCCGCGGAATTTTTGACGGGGCCACAGGCGTGACCCGGCATTTATTGACGTTTGAGGCGGCAAACCACAACGCAGGTGCGCCGATGCCTGCCCCCCGCGAAAGCTATGCGATGTCAGAGGCGCTGGGATGGGCACCTTTTGAGCACTACGCTGACGCCGTCTGGGATAACACGCGCATGAACAACATCAGCGCGCATTTTGTGACCGCCTATCTGGACTTGCATTTGAAGGGCGATACCGAAAAAGCCAGCTACTTTGATCTGCAACCCAATGCCGCCGATGGCGTATGGGCGGTGGACGAAAACGGCGAGCGGGGCGAGGAACATACCTATTGGACCGGCTTTCCGAACCGGACCGCTGCTGGTCTGCGATTTGAGACGAAGGTGGTGGAGTGATGCGGCGCCTCACACACGGGCCGCATCATCACCAAAACATGGAACCAGCAAGTACAAACACATTACTTGTTACGAGGTGCGACCGCACTGCCGTGCGGCCGCGGTCGTCAACGACCAAACAATAACACTCGTCACCCTCACTACACTCACAGGTTTAGCGGAGCCGACGCATTGGCGCACCTTGTCTGTTTAGACAGGTTTGGCAGTTTATTTTGCAATGATTGAAGACAGATGACCCTGCGGCACCTGCCTTTGTTTCGGTGCCGCCAACAGTGGCACAATCCTGCCCGAATCGCGCACATTGTCCGGGCAAGCTGATTCTACGTCAGGTTGTATTAAACTGATTTACATTCCGTGTCGGGTGCCGCCGCGCAGACCCGGACAGCTCTCGGATAGTGATTGCCCTGCCCTGCCCGCTCTGCGATGATGGCGCACGCCAATAAAACAAAGCAAAAAGAGCAGCACCATGGCCGATTTGTTAAGCCCAGATGAGTCCCCAAAGAAGCCCGGCACCTATGATGCGTCCAGCATTCAGGTTCTTGAGCAGATGGAGGCGGTGCGCCTGCGGCCCGGCATGTATATCGGCGGCACCGATGAACGCGCCCTGCACCATCTGGTGGCCGAAATCGTCGACAACTCCATGGATGAAGTTGTCGCTGGCCATGCATCCTGGATCGAGATTGAATTGAATGCCGATGGGTCCACGACCGTCCGCGACAACGGGCGCGGCATCCCAACTGACCCGCACCCCTCTGACCCCAGCAAATCAACGCTGGAGATCATTTTCTGCACACTGCACGCAGGCGGCAAGTTCGACGGCGACGCCTATGAAACCTCTGGCGGGCTGCACGGCGTCGGCTCTTCGGTGGTCAACGCCCTGTCGGATCACCTGCGGGTCGAAGTTGCGCGCAACAAAGAGCTTTTGGCGATGGAGTTCAGTCGCGGCGTGCCGCAGGGCAAGCTGCAGCGGGTTGGCAGCGCCCCGAACCGGCGCGGCACCAACGTGACCTTCCACCCGGATGCGGAAATCTTCGGGTCCTTGCAGTTGAAGCCCGCGCGTCTGTTCAAGATGGCCCGATCCAAGGCCTATTTGTTCTCGGGTGTCGAAATCCGCTGGAAATCAGCGATCGACGACGGCGAAACGCCAACAGCGGCGACGTTCAAGTTCCCCGGCGGGCTATCTGATTACCTGAATGAATCGCTGGGCGGGGCCACGACCTATGCTGATGCGCCCTTTGCCGGGACAGTCGATTTCAAGGACAAGTTCGGCGTACCGGGCAAGGTGGAATGGGCGATCAACTGGACACCATCGCGTGACGGTTTCATTCAATCCTATTGTAACACCGTGCCCACGCCCGAAGGCGGCACGCATGAGATGGGGTTCTGGTCGGCGGTCCTGAAAGGCATCAAGGCCTATGGCGAGCTGACCAACGTCAAGAAGGCCAGCATCATCACCCGCGATGATCTGATGACAGGTGGCTGCGCGCTGGTGTCGTGCTTTATCCGAGAGCCGGAGTTCGTGGGCCAGACCAAGGACCGCCTTGCAACGACTGAGGCGGGCCGCATGGTCGACGCCGCCGTGCGCGACCATTTCGACAACTGGCTGGCGGCGGATACGAAATCTGCCGGTGCCATTCTGGATTTCCTTGTCCTGCGGGCCGAAGAGCGGCTGCGGCGCAGGCAGGAAAAGGAAACGGCACGGAAATCGGCCACCAAAAAGCTGCGCCTGCCCGGCAAGCTGACCGATTGTTCGTCCAAGACCCGCGAAGGCACTGAGTTATTCATTGTCGAGGGCGACAGCGCTGGTGGTTCTGGCAAGGGCGCACGCGACCGGAACTTTCAGGCGCTTTTGCCGCTGCGCGGGAAAATCCTGAACGTTCTGGGGGCGGCCTCGTCCAAGCTGACGTCCAACGCCGAAATCTCGGACCTGTGTGAGGCGCTGGGTGTCGGCATGGGGGCGAAGTTCAATCTAGATGATCTGCGCTATGACAAGATCATCATCATGACGGATGCGGACGTGGACGGAGCGCATATCGCCTCGCTGCTGATGACGTTCTTCTTCACTCAAATGCGGCCGTTGATTGATGCCGGACACCTCTATCTGGCCTGCCCGCCCCTCTACCGGCTGACGCAAGGCGCGCGGCGCATCTACGTGGCGGACGACGCCGAAAAGAACGCGATGATGGAGAAAGGTCTGGGCGGCAAGGGCAAGATCGACGTCCAGCGCTTCAAGGGTCTGGGCGAGATGGACGCCAAGGATTTGAAAGAGACGACGATGGACCCCAAGACCCGGAAACTGATCCGGGTGTCGGTGTCCGATGATGAACCGGGTGAGACCGCCGATCTGGTGGAACGGCTGATGGGCAAGAAGCCGGAGCTGCGGTTTCAGTATATTCAGGAGAACGCCCGGTTTGTGGAGGAGTTGGATGTTTGAGTGGTGATGGTTTCATTCGTCTCTATAAATTCTATGGACTTGAAAGTGCTCTTCGTAATCTGGAGCAACGTCGACTAAAAATTGCGACCATTGACGATATCAATGATCCATTTGAATGGTCGCCGTATGACATTAGAGAGGCCGCTGACCGCAAACATTGGCGAAATTGGCGCCGTTCCGCCTTCGCTGCGCGTGGCGTAATTTGCTTTAGCAAGACTTGGCATCATCCCTTGATGTGGTCCCACTACGCCGAAAACCACAAAGGACTGGCGATTGGGTTTGATGTAAGAAGAAGTGTCGCAAGAAAGATTCAATACCGGAAAACATGCAAGAAAATTGAAGATTTGAAGAGCTTTGTCGAGAACTGCTCTGACAGGACATTGGAAGCGGCCATCTATACAAAGTTTGATGCTTGGGCTTACGAAGAGGAGTGGCGAACAACTTATAGTCTCGACGACAAGGACCATAAAACCGGCCTCTTCTTTAAAGAATTCGATCAGGATTTGATCCCTAGGGAAGTGATCATCGGTGCTCGATCGAGCACCAGCTCAGTTGAGATCAACTCAAGATTTGGCGACCCAAAATTGGAGATTCGCACAGCGCGTCTTGCTTTTAAGAATTTTCGGATCGTCGAGCAAAAACACCCCGATTACATGAAGTAGGCTTGGACATCGCCAGACCTCGCGGGCGACCGCGACCCAAATGCATCATCCGACACATCCCCATCCATAGCTTTCCCATACTATGAATTGTCGAAAATTGCCCTCCGGGGGGCGGTCGGGGGCTGCGCGGGCTTGCCCGCGCGGAGGGTCTGTGACGATGCGCTACCCCACACGGTCGTTCTGTAACCCTTCATTCAGCAACGCCAGCACATGGGCGGCGGCCTCGGCTTTGGTAATGGCGCCGTCGGTATTCGCGTCCAGCCCCTTGTTCCATTTGTATTGCCGCGAGGGATATTCAAACAGCACATAGCTTTTCATCTTGCCCACCGCGCGGGGCCAAAGGACTGCCATATAGACATCAAAGATATCGTTCAGGCGACCATGGTAGGGGCGGAAATATTGCTCAACAATATCAAGCTGTTCCTCGGCGGTCATCGCCTTGAGCGCCGGAATCGAGGTGCCCATGCCTTCGGCCGTCTTCTTGGTGAACTGGATCAGGCCAACGGCCCCCGACAGCGGGTTTTCAACATCCGGTCTAAAGGTCCTCGCGCTTTCAAACGCCATGACCGCCATCAGGTCGTTGGGGTCGATCTGCAGCCCGTTGCAGATCTTGATCACCTTGGCTTTGAACGCGGGCGAGACCATGGCCCCCCAAGCGATCTGCGGATCAAGCCCCGCCTCGGCCAGAATGTTACCGATGACAATATCAATGGCGGATTTCGCCAGCGGGGTCACATCCCAGGGATCAATGTTGTCGTAGTGCTTTTTCTGGCTGTTGACCGAAAGATGCAGGTGCTTGGTGTGCGGGTTTGAGCCGCGATAGTCCTGCGCGTCCCACGCCTTGACCGTCGGTTTATCGTAGGACCGCCAGATCTTCTTATCCCAGATGATGTATTTGATCCGCTTGTCCCGGCTTTCAATCAGGGATTTCACGATCAGATCGCAGTCGCAGCCCTTATCGGGATCATGGGTAATATCAGCGGCAGAGACGACACGCGAAGGGCCATCCTTGATCCATGGATTGTGGTCGCTTTGCCGCGATTGGTGCGCGGCATCGCCCACCGTGCCATCGGATTTCTTCGACCTGTCCGGGGCCAGGTCATTGATTTGTTGAATAAATTTCGTCAGTGAAGCTGCCGCGCGCCAAGCCATGAAAATCCCCCGATAAAATATGGGGTCAGCTTGGCGCATTTGGTGCCGCTACGTAAAGTATGGATTACCGGAGCGTCATGTTCCCGATGGCCGCGCGGATCACGCTGTCGGTATCGTCGCTGTCACCGGATACCGCCATGCCGATCAGCGCACCCTTGGTGCCACCAAAGGCACGCGCATAGTCGGCAGCGAGGTTCACGCTTTCGCTATGCGACCCGGTGGAGGCCTGCCGCAGCGGGATTGTCACACCGCCCCGGCCGTACGGGGATTTGATCACCTGTCCCCGGCTATGATTGCCACCCCAGGCGTATTGAATCACACGCACATCATCGCGACCCAGCAGACTGCGGATGCCGGCACCGGCAAGCGAGGGGGCCACCGCCTCTGGTACAAAGACGAAATAGACGCTGATGTTGCGGTCGTCCCCGCCCTTGCGGCTGAGGTCGGTGGCAGGCACGGATTGTTCCACGGTCCAGGCCCATGACGCAGCGGATGCGCCCCATTCCGCCTGCGGCAAACGGGTCCAGGCGATACTGACCGATCCGTTCGAGACCATCGAAAGCGTGTTGCCGAAGCGGTAATCATTGCTGGAAAAAAGCGACAGCTTCTGTTCCTGCCAACCAGAGGCAAAGCTGACAGGGCCGGCTGCCAAAGGTGTGGCCAGAAGTGCGAGAGCAAGGGTTGTTTGCTTGAGCATGGGTATCTCCGAATTTGCTTTGATCAGACACGTAGCAGATGCAGATCGGGTTTCGGGCACCCTCACGCCCGCGTCACGCGATTGTCACGGGCTGAAACGAAGCTAAGTTGGAGGGTATGAGATACATCATAGCACTCTTGTTCTGGGCCGGTGCAGCACAGGCGCAGATGATCGAAACCTCGCTGGAGCTGGTGTTTCTGGCAGATGGATCCGGGTCAATCGATGCCGAAGAGCTGCGATTTCAGCGGCAGGGCTATGCGGACGCGATCCAAAGCGCAGAGGTGTTGGCCGCGATTGCCGATACCGCCTATGGCCATATCGCGGTCGTCTATTTGGAATGGGCAACCAATCAGGCCGTGGTCGCGGACTGGACGTTGATTGATGGCCCAGAGGCGGCGGCGGCTTTTGCAGCCAAGCTGGATGGCCCCCGCGCTGTCTTTGGCCGAAACGCGATTGGAGCGGCGTTATTGGAAGGGCAGCGACAGATCGACACCAATCAGTTTGACGGCTTTCGGCACGTCATCGACTTTTCCGGCGACAGTATTGGCAATTCCAGCGGCCCACCAATCGAGCTGGCCCGACAAGAGGTGCTGGATCAGGGCACTGTGATCAATGCCTTGCCGATTTTGCGCCCCGACAGCGGGCGACGCGCAGGTGCCAATCTGGAAGCGGAGTACGAGACCCGGATCATCGGTGGACCCGGCGCCTTTATGGTGACCGCAGAAAGCAGAGAGACCTTCGGCGCGGCGGTGCAACGCAAGATGTTTCTGGAGATTTCCGGCCAGATGCCTGCCACGGACTACGCCGCAAGATAGCTTGCCCGACGTCGGCCCTAACGCTGGAGGCTTTCGACATAGTCGGTGAGTGCCAGAAGCGTGGCCGGGATCGGTACAGGCACGCCAGCGTCATCCGTCATGACCAGTGGTCCAAGATCGGTCGTGCCAAATTCCGGCATGGCCGCGGCGTTATGTGCGCCCCGGTTCAACCCATCAATAAAGCTGGCAACGTAGTTCCGGTCAAAGATGCCACCATTTCGGGCGGCAATCGTGGTCAGGTCCGGCGGTGAAGGGTTGAGCCCTACAGCCAAAGGCCCGTCGCCCTGCCCTGTCCCACCATGACAGGCAGCGCAGATGTCCAGAAAGGCCTGCTTGCCGTTCACTGACGTTTCTTCCACGCATGCGGGAAGAACCAAGAGGGGGATGAGGATCATTGGGCGCATCTATGCTCTCCTTTCTGACAGAATACCGGGCGATGACGCCCCCGCCTTGATCCACATCAAGGGCTGCGTCAGGGTGCAGTTCAATCGCAGGAGGGTTCATCATGCAGTATGCGGGCATCATGTTAATGGCCGGGATCGGGGTGCCGCTCTTGGCGGCGCTCAACGCAGCGCTTGGGCGGCTCATCGGCTCACCCGCGGTGGCGGCGACCGTGCTTTTCGCGGTTGCCTTTGTGGTAGCGGCGGGCACCGCATTGCTGACGGCACCAGAAGCTGCGGCCCGGCTTGCCACCGCACCCAAGCACCTGTTTCTGGGCGGTGTGCTGGTAGCCTTTTACGTGCTCAGCATTACCTGGATCGCGCCCATAATCGGGGTGGGCAATGCGGTTTTCTTTGTGCTGCTGGGACAGTTGATCGCGGCAGCGGCGATTGATCACTTCGGGCTGTTCAGCGCGCAGGTCTCGCCGCTTTCACTGACGCGGGCTGCCGGGATCGCATTGATGGCGGTCGGGGTGTTTGTCACCCAAAAAGCCTGAACAGGCGCGTCGGGCAGATTGCACACTAGGCCAGGGCCACGATCCGGTCCCAAAGCGCATCGGGCACGTCAACCTCTGCCATCGGCGCGCGGGCCGACCCGGGCAGGCGTGCGCCGGGTTGGTCAGAGACAGCGCTTGCAAGCCGCGCGATCCGCGCAGACCAATGGTCGGTGTGGGTGCCGGGATCAATCAGAATGTAGAACTGGCCCAAATCATGCGGCGGCCCCTCTCCGACTTTCAGACCTGCCACATCGACGGAGTTGACGGAACCGGTCAGGGCTGCGGCCATCACTTCTGCCATCACACCGAAGCCAAAGCCTTTGGCCCCGCCCAGCGGCAGAATGCCCCCTTTGAGGGCAGCGGCAGGATCGGTCGTTGGCGCGCCGTTTTCATCCACGCACCAGCCCGTCGGGATGGTTGTGCCTGCGGCTTTGGCCTCTTTGATCGCGCCAAGCGCTGCCGCAGAGGTCGAGCTGTCGAAGTGCAACGCCAATTTGCCGTCACCGGGGACCGATAGCGCGATTGGGTTGGTTCCAAGTGCGGGTTTTGACCCGCCCGGCGGGGCCACGACGGGTGAGGCATTGGTGAACCCCAACCCAACAAGACCCGCAGCCGCGATCTGTGCGGTGAAATAGCCAAGCGATGTGCAGGTATGACTATGGGCGATGGCAAGGCTTGCAATACCGTTGGTGCGCGCGGCGGAAACGGCCTGTGCAAGGCCCGCATCAAAGGCCGGTTGCGCAAAGCCCTTGGCGGCATCCACGGTCACCGCACCGGCGCGCGGCGTGCTAACCACCGGTGTCGCGCTGCCATCAACGCGCCCGGTGTCGAGTGCTGCACAATAACTTTCGACATAAGACAGCCCGCAGATGGTGTTTCCATGCGCTTCGCTATCGGCGGTGGCGCGCGCGACATGGGTCGCCACATGATCGGTCGCGCCATGAGCCATCAGGGCGGCATGGGTGGCGGCATGGATCTCCGCAGGGCTAATCTTGGGCATAAGCTGGGGTCCTTTGGAGTTTATGTCAGGCGGCCGTCAACCAGACGCACGGTCCGGTCCATGCGCGCGGCAAGGTCTAGGTTGTGGGTGGCGATCACCGCCGATAGACCGGTGCCGCGCACAAGTTCCATCAGCGCATCAAACACCCTGTCAGAGGTGCCGGGATCAAGATTGCCGGTGGGTTCATCGGCAAGCAGAAGGCTTGGCTGATTGGCCAGCGCACGGCAGAAGGCCACGCGCTGTTGTTCGCCACCCGACAGCGCCGCAGGTCGATGATCTGCGCGCGGCTTCACCCCGACGCGATCCAGCAAATCAAGGGCATGCGCTTGGGCCTTGCTCGCATCAACACCATTGGCAAGTTGCGGCAAGACGATGTTTTCCAGCGCAGAAAATTCCGGCAGCAGATGGTGGAACTGGTAGATAAAGCCGACGTCAGCACGGCGCACAGCGGTGCGCTTGCGGTCCGACAATTTGGTCATATCGGTGCCATTGATCGTGACCGTACCTGCGTCCGGAACATCCAAAAGGCCCGCGATATGCAACAGGGTCGATTTCCCGGCACCAGAAGGCGCGACAAGGGCAACCACCTCTCCTTGTTGCACGGTCAGGTCAGCACCCTGCAGCACGGTAACTTCGGACGGTTTGCCATGATTGTAGCCCTTGGTCAGGGCCGCCAGCGTCAGCACATCACTCATATCGCAGCGCCTCAACCGGGTTCATCCGCGCCGCGCGCCGCGCCGGAAAGATCGTCACAATCCATGACAGCCCCAGCGATAGGGCTACAGATTTCAACACGTCATCCAACTGCAACTCGGCAGGCAGGGCATAGATGCCGCGAATGGAGGGATCCCAGACGCCGCCGCCCGCCATGTAATTCACAAAACTGAATATCTGGTCGATATAAAGCGCGAAAAGGCACCCGAGGATCACCCCAAGGATCGTGCCAATTGTGCCAATGCCCGCGCCGCAGATAAAGAATATCCGCAGAATGGAGCCTTCCGACAGCCCCATGGTGCGCAGGATGCCGATGTCGCGTCCCTTGTTTTTGACCAGCATGATCAAGCCAGAGATGATGTTCATGCTGGCGATCAACACAAGGATCGAAAGGATCACGAACATCACGTTGTCTTCGACTGCGAGGGCGCGTAGAAATGCGCCCGCACTGTCGCGCCATGTCCAGACAAGCGTGCCGTCCCCGCCAGCGTTGAAAATGTCAGTCAGCAAGTCTTCCACTTGATCGGGGTTGGCGACCATGACCTCAATCTCGTCAGCCGCACCGTCGCGATTAAAGAACAATTGCGCCTCGGGCAACGGCATGTAGACGCGCGTTTGGTCGATATCAAAACGCCCGGCGGTGAAGATATAAACCACGTCATAGGCGCTGGTGCGCGGTGCGGTCCCCATCGCCGTGCGCGCACCATTGGGCGAGATCAGCTTGACCCGATCGCCAACTGACACCCCCAATTCGCGTGCCACGCCAGAGCCCATGGCGATGCCAGCGGCGAAGTTGCCGATGTCGCCCTGGCTGTCTTCGGGATCGGCGATGCGCGGGATCGTCATCAGATCGGCGGGTGCAATGCCGTAGACGTCTGCGGCGGTGTTTTCCTGCCCACGATTGGCTAGCACTTGCCCGCGGACAAGCGGTGCAGCGCGCGTCACACCAGATACGGCGGCCAAAGATGCGGTCAGCTCTTCGTAACCCGTGATCACCCGGCTGACATGCGTCGTGCCCGCAATCTGGGTTTGCTTGTAGACGGTGACATGGGCGTTGGAGCCAAGGATCGTGTCGACGAATTCGGCCCGAAAGCCCGAACGCACGGCCAGCGTGGCGATCAACGCAAATACCGCGAGCGTCACACCTATCAGACTGATCCATGTCATGACGGACACGCCGCCCTCTGCCCTTTTGGCGCGGATATAGCGCCAGGCGATCATCCATTCGAATCTGGCGAAGGGTGCGGTGCGGGCCATTTGCTGCCTTTTCAACTGCTCGCGCGGACATTGCGGGAAGCAGCGGCGCGGGTCAATGTAGCAAGGGGACATTTGGCCCCTGCCCGCCTAATGCAGTGTTTTGCCCAGCGCCGATTGCCGCGCTGCAAGAAAGCTGCGTTCTTGCGCGTTCTGAGACAAGGCCATCGCGCGGTCATAGGCCGCATGGGCCGCTGCGTCATCGCCCGCCCGCGCGGAAAGATCCGCAAGGGCCGCATGGTAAGGCTGGTAATCAGCGATCTGGTCGTCGTTCACTTGCCTCAAAAGCATCAGACCTGCGCCTGCATCTTGCGCGTATGAAACAGCAATCGCGCGGTTGATCTGCACCACCGGCGTTGGCTGCACCTTCCACAGCAGCGCATACAATCCCGCAATATCCTGCCAGTCGGTGCTGGCCCAATCGGGGGCATTGGCGTGGGCCGCACTGATGGCGGCTTGCAACTGATATGGCCCGATCCGTTGCTCAAGCAGGGCCGCACTGATGATCGCGGTCCCTTCGGCGATCTTGTCGCGGTCCCATGTGCTGCGGTCCTGCGCCTCGAGCGGGATCATCGCGCCGTCAGGTGCCGTCCGCGCATCCCTTCGGGAATCGTGCAAAAGCATGAGCGCCAGCAAGCCGCGCACCTCGGCCGCCTTGGGCATAAGGTCCGCCACAATGCGCGCCAGACGGATGGCCTCATCCGACAGCGTCTCTCGGGTCAGATCGGGGCCAGCGCTGGCGCTATAACCTTCGTTAAAAATCAGATAGATAACCGATAAAACCGCATCAATCCTCTCGGGCAAGACGTCGGCATCCGGGACCACATAGGGAATGCCAGCCGCACCAATCTTACGCTTGGCGCGCACCAGCCGTTGGGCCATCGTCTCTGGCTTGACCAAAAATGCATGGGCGATTTCCTCGGTCGTCAACCCGCCCAGTGTGCGCAGTGTCAGGGCCACCTGCGCCTGATCGCCCAATGCGGGATGGCAGCAAGTAAAGATCATCTCGAGGCGTTTGTCAGGGATCACCACATCCTCAATCGGTTCATTTGCAAGGTCCGCGAGATAAGACAACTCATCCGCATGGGCATTGTGAGTGGCCGCCCGGCGCAGGCGATCAATGGCCTTACGGCGCGCAGTGGTAATCAACCAGGCATCGGGCGCACGCGGCATGCCGTTGCGCGCCCAGTGGTTCAACGCCGACAAGAGCGCATCTTGCAAGGCGTCTTCGGCCAATTGAAAATCGCCCAGCGTTTTCACGAGCGCGGCGAGGATGCGCCCCCAGTCCTTGCGCACCACCCGTTCGATGGCGCTTTGGGTCAGGTCCGGGGGCGTCATGACAGCTTAGTTGTCCCAGACGACGATCGGGCGCACCTCAATGCGGCCATAGGTCGAGGTCGGGATCATCGCCGCATACTTCAGCGCTTCATCAAGATCGGCGCAATCAAGCAGGTAGTAGCCGCCCAATTGTTCCTTGGTCTCCGCAAATGGGCCATCGCGGGTTTCTGTCTTGCCGTCACGGACCGTGACCGTGGTTGCGGTCGAGACATCTTGCAGCGCGTCACCCGCAACCATCTTGCCGTCTTCCTTCACCTTTTGTGTGAAGTCCTGATAGCCCTGCATGAACGGGCCGAATTCGGGTGTTCCGGGCTGCGGTCCGGTTCCTTCGGCGGAATAGATCAGGCACATGAATTGCATTTGGTATCTCCTTGTCAGCGGGGCACAACTGCGTGACCCTTACATACCAGACGGGTCAGAGTGACCCAAATCGACAGCAGGCGAAAATTTTTTTGAATTTTCTTTACCAGTGGTTGCCAGGGGTCTGCCAAGCACTGACATCCTGCCCCTTTTGGCCAGAAGCGGCCCAGATCAGGCCACGGCGCAGCATTTCATGCGCAGGTCCGTCTGCGACCACCTCTGCCTGATGGCCCAGCGCATTGTAATAAACTCGGCCATGCCCCCAATGCCGGGTCCAAGCGACCGGCATGTCCACCGCGCCATTGGGGCTGTGATACCAGTTGATGACATCCGTGCGCGTGGTGGCAAGGACCGTGTTGGCGGGATCGGTGTGTAGATAATATTGCTCGGTCGCGACGTCGAAATCAGGAATATCTGCGACCAGCGGATCGTCCGAGGTAATCGTGACGCGGTGTTTGACACCATCCCCGCCGGGGTGCGCGACCCAGTTCGCGCCGGTCATGAATTGCCAAAGCGGCATATCGCGAAAGGCGTCGCACATGCCCCCATGACATCCGGCAAGGCCGGTCCCGCGGGCCACCGCCTCTGACACATTGGTCGCGGCCTCGCGGGTTGTCTGGCTCATGGTCCAGACTGGAACAATCAGGTCGAGTGATTGCAGATAGTCGGGATCGTCAAAGGCGTCGAGCGTGTCGGTCACAGTGACCTCACCGCCCGCCTCCGTCAGAATGTCGCGAAAAATCGCCGCGACCTTGTCGGGCTCATGCCCGTCCCAGCCGCCCCAGGTAATCAGGGCCTTCATCGGCGTACCCCTTCAAGTTTTCGAATAGCAGGAGGTGTCTGTGGTTCAGGTCGGCGCAACGCGGGTTCCTGCCGTCTGCCCTGGCGTCCCCTACGGCGAAAGGGGGCCGCCATCAGCGACAGCAGTGCTGCGACCCCTATCCACCCGGTCACGAACCCGGCCCCGGCTGTTACGGCCCCCGGCGTGCTCAGCGGCATTGCCGGCTCAAAGTCTGCCCAGGCCGCGCGCAGGGTTGCGGGATCAGCCATGCGTTGCGGCATGGCGATCCGCTTCATTGGGCTCGCCGCGCGCAGGGCATCCAGATTGTCGGTCAATCTTGCATGTCTCAGAAAGGTCGCGCGCATGTCTTTGGCGCGCGCCTCTAGGAATTCCGTGCCCGTCATTTGGGTCAGCGCCTCTTCCCGTCCCAATCCAGATGCGAGAGCGGATGCGTCAAAGTCAGTAACCACCACGGTCAACGCATCAACCTGCCCTGCCAAACGCTGCATGTATTGCTGACTGAACGCGGGATACTGCGACAAGATTGCCGCCCCCGCAATGCCACCGGCCAATGCAAGAATGCGCATCAGGTCATTCCCTTCAGTTTGGCTGCAACCCATGTCGCGTCCTGATCGGGCGGAAACACGGGGTAGTTGATGTGCTCCACAACGCCGCCCCGCAAGATCAATGTCAGGCGCTTCAGCATGACCAATCCGTCGACCTCCATCACAGGCAATTCTGCGCCATTGGCCAGCTTCAGGTCTGCATCCGACAAGAGCGGATAGGGCAAATGAAGCCGGGCGACCGCTTCCTCTTGATCATCGGTGGATTGGGTCGAGATGCCAAAAATATTTGCCGCACCAAGCGCCGTTAAGTCCGCATAATGATCGCGATAGGCGCAGTTCTGCGGCGTGCAGCCTCGGGCGCCCGCGATCTGATCCCAGCCATCAGGCAAATCCCGGTCCGGTCGGCCAGTCATCGGATAGCAAAAGAGAACGGCAATGCCGGATAGCTCGGCCGGTATGACGGTTGCCCCGTTCGTGGCGCGCAATTCAACGCTGGGCAGGCGGTTGCCCACCAGATGCGCAGCCCCGCCGTCATTAACCGGTGCGGGGAGTGTGGACCAGTCCACCTCTGTCAGGGACATGTCGTGCCTCATGTCATTTTTGTTTTTTGCACTATGCCGGATACGCCCTTTCAGGTCTATCCGGCAAAATAACGTGTCTGGTTTATTTGACATCTAGTCTGGTTCACCATACATAAAGTCCAACGAAGCAGACTTTTCGATTCGTGAGGACACACCGTTATGGCTTTTGAAGAACGCAATACATGGACCTATCTGGTGATCAGCGCGGTCGTGATGTGGGTCTTTGGCACGCGCATCTATGACGCCACGGTCGGCGGGGTGTTTGATGGTGTTGACGGGTTGCAGACATGGGCCCGACAGGTGCTAACCTATATTCCCATCGCGATTGTCATGGTGATTATCGGCGTGATCCTGTGCAATATCATCTACGGGATCTTCACCGGAGGCTCTGACCTGACCATGAAAGAGGATGAGCGTGACCGCCACATCGGGTTGCGCGGAATGCGTGTGACGGGCGGCGTCTTTTCGACCGGATGGATCATTGCCGTCATCCTGCTGGCATTGGGGTATTCAGCCCTGCAAGCGCTGAACCTGATGTTGTTTTCAGCCTGGTTTTCGGACGTGGCGGGCAATTTGGTCAAAATCTTCCACTATCGGCGCGGCTACTGATGGGCGCGCCTCCGATCAGCAATACGATCCGCCGGTTGCGCTTTGAAACCGGCGAGATGACGCAAAAAGATCTGGCCGAGGCGGTCGGTGTCACGCGCCAGACCATCGTGGCAATTGAGAATGCGAAATATTCGCCCACGCTGGAGCTTGCGTTCAAGATCGCTCGCGCCTTCGACAAACCGCTTGAGGATGTTTTTCAGTACGACGCGCCAAAAGAATAGCGTCTGACTTATTGATAATGAAAGGAAATTGACATGGAACGCCGTTCTGTGAACCGGATACTTGTGCCTGCAGGCCTGTTGTTTCTGACCGCCATTCCGGTGGCCATGGCCGGTGTGCGGATGGTTCAGATCCCAATGGGGACAACGCCGGATGATACGGCCCATCTGATGACTTTGCCGCTGCACTATTGGCTGCATGCCTCTGCGGGTCTGGCATTTGGTCTGTTAGGGCCGCTGCAATTCGGGCGCGCGCTGGCCGGGCGGTTTGGTCGTCTGCACAAGCTGCTGGGCCGGGTCTTTGTTGCTGCGGGAGTTGTGCTGGGGTTCAGCGGTCTGCGGTTGCTCATGGCCTTCCCCGGATCGTCGACCTTGCTATTGGATGCGGTCCGGGTGCTGGCAGGGATCGCCCTGTTGATTGCATTGGCGCTATCAATCCGTGCGATTCAGGATCGCGATGTGCCGCGCCACCGGGCGTGGATGATCCGTGCCTATGCCATTGGTGTCGGACAATCATTGATCGCCTTCATACTGTTCCCGATCTACCTGATCACGGGAGAGCCACCAGTTGGCGTCATGGCCGATCTGACGATTGTGGCGTCCTGGGTGATCTCGCTTGCCATGGGCGAATACGCGATCCGTCGGATCACCCGCCCCACCCTGCAACCCATTCACGCCTGAGGAGACCTAAGATGGCTCGTGCAACGTTCTGGAACATGATCGCCAAGAAATATGCCCGCGACCCGGTCGCAGACCAGCCCAGCTATGAAAAGAAGCTGGCGATGACGCAGGCCCATCTGACGCCGGAGATGCGCCTGCTCGAGGTGGGCTGTGGAACAGGGACGACAGCGCTTTATCATGCGCCCAAGGTGGCGCATATCGACGCCACGGATTTCTCAAGCGCGATGATCGCGATTGCCCGCGGCAAGGCAAAGGATCAGGGGATCACAAACGTCGATTTCCGGATCACGAGCCTTGGTGACCTGCCGGAAGCCGGCAGCTATGACATGGCGCTGGCGTTGTCATTTCTGCACCTGATAGACGACCCCGAGGCCGGTTTGCAGAAGCTTTCTGCGCAGGTCAAGCCGGGGGGTTATGTTGTCAGTTCAACAGTTTGCATGGGTGACATGGCAGGGCTTCTGCCCAAAATTGTCCCTTGGATTGGCAAGACCGGGCTTTTGCCCAAGGTCGTGCCGATAACCCGCGACCGGCTTTTGGCGGCGCACCGGTCCGCAGGCCTTGAGGTGGTCGAAGAGTTCCGACCGCGCCCCGATGCATCCGTCTTTCTGATCACGCAAAAGCCGGGGTGACGGACGGCCTACAGGCCCGCGTAGACACCCACGATGCGTGCGACGGCATCGGCGGGCGACATTTCTTCGCTTTCGCCGGTCCGGCGGCTGGTGACTTCGACCTTGCCATCCTTAAGGCCGCGCGGACCCACTGTGATCCGCCATGGCAGGCCGATCATGTCCATGGTGCCGAATTTGGCCCCTGCGCGCTCATCACGGTCGTCGTAAAGCGGTTCCAGCCCGGCATTTGTCAGTTGCTGGTAGAGGTCTTCACAAGCAGCATCGCAGGCGTCATCGCCCTGCCGCATGTTCAGAATGCCGCAATGGAATGGCGTCACACCTTCGGGCCAGATGATGCCCTTGTCGTCATGGCTTGCCTCAATTATCGCGCCGAGCAGGCGGCTGACACCGATGCCGTGGCTGCCCATGTGCACAGGCGTCTGGCCGCCCTTGCCATCATCGACCGTCGCCCCCAGAGGCTCGGAATAGGTCGTGCCGAAGTAGAAGATCTGCCCCACTTCGATGCCACGGGCGACGCGGCGGCGGTCTTCTGGCACCGCGTTGAAGAGCGCTTCATCGTGGGTTTCGTCGGTGCGGGCATAGAGCGAGGTGAACTCATCCATGATCGACTGGCACTGATCGTGGCTATCGAAATCCACATCACGTTTGCCAAGAGAGATATCGGTGACGGCGCTGTCATAGAAGACCTCGGATTCGCCGGTTTCAGCGAGCACGAGGAATTCGTGTGTGTAGTCGCCGCCAATCGGGCCGCTGTCTGCGCGCATCGGGATGGCTTGCAGGCCTAGACGCTCATAGGTGCGCAGGTAGGTCACCAGATGGCGGTTGTAGGCGTGCAGCGCGTCCTCTTTCGTGAGGTCGAAGTTGTAGCCATCCTTCATCAGGAATTCACGGCCCCGCATGACGCCAAAGCGCGGGCGGACCTCATCGCGGAACTTCCACTGAATCTGATAAAGAGTGAGCGGCAAGTCCTTGTAAGACTTCAAATAAGATCG
Organism: uncultured Paracoccaceae bacterium; assembly: GCA_947493335.1. GTDB lineage: Bacteria > Pseudomonadota > Alphaproteobacteria > Rhodobacterales > Rhodobacteraceae > CANMYO01. Next base: position 1,920,521 of record CANLQO010000001.1, read on the forward strand.
GAAGGTGTCGGTGAACATCTCTTCCGCCGTTGGGCTGAACAGCATGTCACGGTCGTGCCGGTCTTTCATGCGCAGCATCTCTTCGCCATAGCCGTCATAGCGGCCGCTTTCGCGCCACAGGTCCGCCGATTGCAGCGTCGGCATCAGCATGGCGATGTGGCCAGCCTTGGCCTGTTCCTCGTGCACGATGTTTTCGATCTTGCGCAGCATTTTGAAGCCGAGCGGCAGCCAGGAATAGATGCCCGCGCTGGACTGTTTGATCATGCCCGCCTGCAGCATGTAGCGGTGGCTGACGATCTGCGCCTCACGCGGGGTTTCTTTCAGAACGGGCAGGAAATAGCGGGACAGGCGCATGAGCGGGACCTTGTGGCAAATTGTTGAAGCCAAGGCTTAGGACAAAGGTTCGCCCTTCACAAGATCAGCCGGGCCCTGACGGCTTATCAATGGTTCGCGAGCGCGTTTACGCTGATTGTCCGCAGCCGGATCAAACATGTCAGCGCCTTGACACCTGCGTGAGGGCGGTGACCCATTGCGGCGGACGCAGCGTAACCCTGACATCAAGCAACAACGCTTGAGCAACTCAGGGAGACACACATGTTCCGCAATACTTTGATCGCCGCCGCACTTGCTACGACCGCGACTGCCGCATCTGCCAATACCATCGTCGATATCGCCGCAAGTGATGAGCGTTTCAGCACGCTCGTTGCCGCCGTGACCGCCGCAGGTCTGGTTGAGACGCTGCAGGGCGATGGCCCGTTTACGGTTTACGCGCCTGTCAACGACGCCTTTGCCGCCCTGCCCGATGGCACGGTTGAAACGTTGCTGCAGCCAGAGAACAAGGAACAGCTGACGAATGTGCTGCTATATCACGTCGATGACCGCCAGCTGAACGCGGGCGATTTCCCGGCCGGATCGAACTATTTCAAGCCGGTTCTGGCCTCCGAGCGTCTTTGCATTACGGCAGGTGACGGCGTGATGATTGCCGACGGCACGGGTGAGATGGCCAATGTCATCATTGCTGATATTCAGGCCGATAACGGTGTGATCCACGTCATCGACAAAGTGCTGCTGCCCGGCACGCGCCCGGCCTGCCACTAAGCAAGATCGGGGTGGGCAGATCGCCCACCCCACGGCGGCGCTTAACCGGATGCCCCGGTCAAATCCTGCGCCAGCATCATCGCATTGCCGTCTGGGTCATAAAACGTGGCCGTCGCGACCATTCCTTCAACCACATCGGTTGGCCCGTCGAATTTGACGCCCGCAGCTTCCAGCCCCGCACGCCCCGCTTCAACATCTGCGATACCGAAGACCGGCACGGCGTTGCCTGGGGAAGGTTTTGTATGCTCGCCCAACCCAATGGTGACACCTGGTGTCATGGTCGACAATTCCGACCAGCCGGCCTCATCCGCGTGATAGACCAGCTCAAAGCCCAGCTTTTCGCCATACCACGCGGCACTTTTATGTCGATCGCTGACCGAAATCGCGAATGTGATGGTGTTTTCGAGCGTAACGATGGGCATTTTGCTTTCCTGTTTCTATAATTTATATATACTATACTTTATGGACATTGAGCTTCTTGTCAAGTTAACAGAGCGGGCCTGGTGCCTGCCGATTGTCGCGCTCATGTATGACGGCACACCGGGGCGCCAGGCGCCGCTTTTGGCAAAATCCGGCGCAGGGCGGACCGCCTTTGCCCAGAGCATGGCGCATCTGATCGACATTGGCCTTGTTGAGCGCAATCCGGGTCACGGCCACCCGCTGCGGCCTGAATTTCGACTGACACCACTGGGGCAAGCCATCGGGCCTATCGCCGCACGCATCATGTCATACGGCAAGATCGATCAGAGCGGACTGATCCGGCGCACATGGACCGTGCCTGTGTTGACCGTCATTCGCCAGCCGCAACAGTTTTCGCAGATCAGCCGCAGCTTGGGACGGATCACCGACCGGGCGCTGTCGCAAAGCTTGCGGCAGATGGAGGCACACGATTGGTTGACCCGCTCGGTTGACCCGCAAGCCTATCCGCCCCGACCGATCTATCGCGCTGCAAACCTTGGCCTGAAGATTGCAGAAGCCGTTCGCTTGGGATGACGACTTGCACCGCCGCGGTTTGGCCCGCAGGTTACCCCCATGAAAACCGAAATTGTCCTGCATGATGTCGCGACCGGGTCCGAAGCTGTGGTTCACACCGCAGACACGCATATCGAGGCGCCCAATTGGTCGCCAAACGGAAAATTCCTGATCGTTAATAGCGCTGGCGCGATATTTCGCCTTGACCTTGATGCACCTGCCACGCTGCGCAGGATCGACACCGGCCCGATCACGCATTGCAACAATGATCACGGGATTTCGCCAGACGGGAAAAGCCTGATGATTTCGGATAGTCCGGGGCGCGGCACCTCGCTGATTTATCGGATCCCGATCGGGGGCGGGACACCAGTGCAGGTCACACCGCGTGCGCCCAGCTACTGGCACGGCTGGTCCCCTGACGGCGGGCGCATCGCCTATACGGCCCGGCGCGGCGGCATTTTTCACATAGCGACCAGTGCTTTGGACGGCTCGGATGAGGTGATCCTAACGCATGGACCGGGCCACCGTGACGGCCCGGATTACACGCCCGATGGACATTGGATCTGGTTCAACTCGGATCACCATGGGCGCGGCGCAGATCTTTGGCGGATGCGTCCCGACGGCACTGATCTGCAACAGATGAGTGATGATGATCGCGTGAACTGGTTTCCACACCCCAGCCCCGATGGCCGCATCATCCTGTACCTTGCTTATCCAGAAGGCACGACCGGCCACCCCGCGAACCTTGATGTCGAACTGCGCCTGATGGACGCCGCAGGTGGCAATATCCGCACAATCGCCCGGTTCAACGGCGGTCAAGGCAGCATCAATGTGCCCTGTTGGGCACCCGACGGGCGGCGCTTTGCCTATGCCCGCTATCCGACGCCACCAGCGGCCTAATGCCCCGTATCCCCCTTGCACAGTCCAACATCCTGCCGCATCTAAGAGAGAAGCGACAAAGGGGATCGGCATGGCGTTGCCAATGAAAGATCAAGCAAAGTACTGGGGCATTGCCACGGCAGTTTTTCTGGTGGTGCTTTGGGCGCTGGGGGATGTGATCCTGCCCTTTGTCCTTGGCGGCGCAATCGCCTACTGCCTTGATCCCATCGCCGACCGGCTGGAAGAATGGGGCCTTTCGCGGGCCATCGCGGTCGCCGTGATAACGGTCGTCGCCCTGCTGATCTTTGTGGTTTTGGTGCTCTTGATCATTCCGACGCTTGTCACCCAAGGCTCTGCCCTCGTGGCTGCGGCCCCCGAATACCTCAAGCAATTGCGCGACTGGCTGATCGAACGGTTTCCCGAATTGATGGTCGAGGACAGCGCGATCCGCGTGCAGCTCAACAACATCGCTGCGTCCCTGCAAAGCCGGGGTGGCGAACTTTTAAGCACAGTCCTGTCCTCGTTCTCGGGTGTCTTGAACGTGGTCGTTCTGTTCCTGATCGTGCCCGTCGTGGCCGTCTATCTGCTGGTGGACTGGGACAATATGACAGCCAAGATCGATGCGCTTTTGCCGCGCGACCATGCCCCGGTTATTCGTGAATTGGCCAGCCAGATGGACGCCACGCTGGCCAGTTTCATCCGCGGCCAAGGCACGGTTTGTCTGATCCTTGGTGTGTTTTATGCAACTGCCCTGATGATCGCCGGTCTGAACTTTGGGATCGTGATCGGTGCGATTGCGGGGCTTGTCACCTTTATCCCTTACGTCGGCGCGATTGTCGGCGGGGCATTGGCGGTTGGGGTCGCGATTTTTCAGACCTGGACTGGGTCGGCAGCGGACCTTGCCAATGGCGTAGAGGGTGCCGTGGTTGGCGTGAACTGGTTCTACGTAATTGGCATCTACCTGATCTTTCAGGCCGGGCAATTCGTGGAAGGCAACATTCTGACGCCCAAGCTGGTCGGCACATCCGTGGGTCTGCATCCGGTGTGGCTATTGCTTGCCCTGTCGGTTTTTGGGGCGCTTTTTGGCTTTGTCGGGCTTCTGGTCGCTGTTCCGCTCGCGGCAATGATCGGTGTGCTCGTGCGCTTTGCAATCGGCCAGTACCAGCAAAGCACGCTTTACAAGGGTCAGGCGGGCAAGGACCCCGATGCCTGAACAACTTATTTTCGACTGGCCCACGGGCGTGGCCCTTGGGCCATCGGATTTCTTTGTTTCTGCTGCAAATGCCCAAGCCTTTGCAATGATTGAAACGCCCCAGAACTGGCCAGAGGGCAAACTATGCCTCGTGGGTCCGGCAGGCGCCGGCAAGAGCCATCTGGCGCGGGTCTTGGCCGGCGCAACCGGTGCACAGATTATCGCCGCAGATGCGCTAGAGACACCTCACCCCAACACACCCGTTGTGGTCGAGGATATGGAATCATTGCCGCGCGCTGCCGAAGAAACCTTGTTTCATCTGCACAACAACTTGCGCGCCGCGCGCCTGCCGCTTTTGCTGACGGCGCAAACCCCGCCCAGCCGTTGGGACATCGCCCTGCCCGATCTGGCAAGCCGGATGCAGGCCACAACGCCTGTGGCAATTGCCGATCCTGATGATGCGCTTTTGCAGGCGCTTATCATGAAGCTTTTCGCCGACCGCCAGATCATGCCGCCGCCCGCCGTGGTCGACTACCTGAGCCTCCGGATTGAGCGGTCGTTTCAGGCGGCCAGCGACATCGTGTCCCGGCTTGATGACGAAGCCTTGCGCCGCAAAAAGCCGATCACCCGAAAACTGGCGGCCGAACTGCTGGACAAAGCCCCCCCCGACGCGGGATAATGTCATGAAACTGCAATGGTTTGCAGTGAAGAAAGCCCGATGATGCAAGCAGATTTCCTCAAGGGGACGGCGCCCGCCCCCGTCGAACTTGATATTGATGTGACCACACCCGCCCGCTACGTGAACCGGGAACTCAGCTGGCTGCGGTTCAATTGGCGCGTGCTGGAAGAAGCGGAAAACCCGCGTGTCCCGCTCCTGGAACGGCTGCGGTTCCTGTCGATCTCCGCTACCAATCTGGATGAATTCTATACGGTCCGCGTCGCGGGCCTGCGTGAACTCGCACATGAAGGCAATACGATGCCGGGTCTGGACGGGCGCACGCCTGCCGAACAGCTTGTGCTGATCGACGAAAACGCCCGCGCACTTTTGGCGCGACAACAGGTGGTCTTTCGCGAACTTGCCAGCGAAATGGATGCCTCTGGCATTGCAATTCTGCGCGGGCACGAGGTGACAGAGGACGATCTGACTTACCTTGACGACGTGTTTCTCGATCGCGTTTTCCCGGTCCTGTCGCCGCTTGCAATTGACCCTGCCCACCCGTTTCCATTCCTGCCCAACGAAGGCTTTGCGCTGGCGCTGCAACTGGAACGGACAAAGGACAAACGCGCCCTGCGCGCGCTCTTGCCGGTACCAGGCCAAATCGATCGGTTTGTGCGGTTGCCGGGCGCGGAAAAGGCCCGGTTCCTGCCACTGGAAGAGCTTCTGCTGCTTTACGTCGGGCGGCTCTACCCCGGCCACAAAGTCAAAGGGCAATGTGCCTTTAAAGTGCTGCGCGACAGCGATCTGGAAGTCGAGGACGAAGCCGAGGACCTCGTGCGCGAGTTTGAAACGGCGCTGAAACGGCGGCGGCGCGGCGAGGTTGTCCGCCTGAAAATCAGTGAAAACGCGCCATCGGGGCTGCGCAATATGATCATGCGGGAATTGCGCGTAACCGAGGATGAAGTGGTTGAGGTCGATGGCCTGATCGGCATCGCTGACCTGAGCGAGCTGGTTTTGGATGAACGCCCCGATCTCCTTTGGTCGCCGTTCAGTCCACGCGTGCCCGAACGGGTGCAAGATCACGAAGGCGATATGTTTGCAGCGATCCGCCAGAAGGACATGCTGCTGCACCATCCTTATGAAACGTTCGATATGGTCATCCGGTTTCTGGCCCAAGCGGCCCGCGACCCTGACGTCGTTGCCATCAAACAGACGCTTTACCGGACCTCCAAACGCTCTCCCATTGTCGAGGCGCTGTGCGAGGCCGCCGAGGACGGAAAGTCCGTCACCGCGTTGGTCGAACTCAAGGCCCGGTTTGATGAGGCCGCCAATATCCGCCAGTCACGCAGGCTCGAACGGGCTGGCGCGCATGTGGTCTACGGGTTTCTCAACTACAAGACCCACGCCAAGATCAGCACAGTGGTCCGCCGCGAAGGTGACAAGCTGGTCACCTACACCCACTATGGCACCGGAAATTACCACCCGATTACCGCCAAGGTTTATACGGACCTGAGCTTTTTCACATGTGACGCCGCCCTTGGTCGCGATGCGACGAAAGTGTTCAACTACCTGTCGGGCTATGCCCAGCCCGATGCGCTGGAAAACCTCAACATCGCGCCGCTGACGCTCAAATCGACCCTGCTGGAACGGATCGCGGAAGAGGCTGCCAATGCCGGAAAGGGCAAACCAGCGGTGATCTGGGCCAAGATGAACAGTCTGATCGAAGAAGACGTGATCGACGCGCTTTACGCCGCCTCTCAGGCCGGGGTGAAAATTGATCTGGTGATCCGTGGCATTTGCGGGCTGAGACCGGGGGTCAAGGGGCTGTCCGAGAATATCCGCGTCAAATCCATCGTTGGCCGGTTTCTGGAACATTCCCGCATTGTCTGCTTTGGCAACGGCAGCAAACTGCCCAGCAAAAAGGCGCGGGTCTATATTTCTTCTGCCGATTGGATGGGCCGCAACCTCAACCGGCGGGTTGAGACGCTGATCGAGATTACCAACGCCACGGTCAAGGCCCAGATCGTCAGCCAGATCATGGCCGCCAACATGGCCGATGTGGCCCAAAGCTGGGTCATGAAGGCTGATGGCACGTTCGACCGCGCCACCGTGCCTGATGGTGCCTTTGCCTTTAACTGCCACCGGTTCTTTATGGAGAACCCCTCCCTCTCGGGGCGTGGGTCGGCCGGGGCCTCGGACGTGCCCAAACTGACCCACACAGAAGAAGAACCGCCAGCCGCGAATTGATTGACGCTGCGCAGTCCATCGGCCAAAGTTGCGCGCAGATCATCGGGGGACAGATGCCAGATACGACAGATCCCGGCCCCATTGACTGGGGCCCCTTTGGCCGTCCGCTGTTTGATGATCCATCAAGTCGCAAGCTCAGCCGCGTGGGTGTCATCGACGTCGGGTCAAACTCTGTCCGACTGGTGGTGTTTGATGGCGCGGCCCGGTCGCCAGCTTATTTCTATAACGAAAAGATCATGGCGAGCCTCGGTGCGGGCCTGTCAGAAACCGGGATTCTCAATCCAGAGGGTCGGATACGGGCGCTTAACGCCATCCGGCGCTTTGCAGCCCTTGCCGACGGCATGGGGATCACGCCGCTGACTGCCGTGGCCACGGCCGCCGTGCGCGAGGCACGAGACGGGCTTGATTTTCGGGCCGAAGTTGAGCGCGAGACGGGCATCAAGCTTTGGATTATCGACGGCGAAGAAGAGGCACGGCTTTCTGCGCAGGGTGTGTTGCTGGGCTGGCCGGGGTCCTACGGTCTTGTCTGCGACATTGGCGGGTCAAGCATGGAACTGGCCAATCTGGCCGAGGGCCGTGTCGGACGACGGGTCACATCGCCTTTGGGGCCCCTGAAACTCCGTGAAATCAAGGGCGGCAAAAAGGCCGTAAAGGCGCATATCAAGGCCATCATCAAGGATCTGCATGACCGCATGGGCAATGAAACCGGCAAGCGGCTGTTTCTGGTCGGCGGCTCCTGGCGCGCGATTGCCCGTGTGGACATGGACCGCCGTTCTTATCCGCTTACCGTCTTGCACGAATACCGCATGACCGCGCGACGCATCGGCAATACCGTGCAATACATCGGGGACAGTGACCTGACCGAATTGCGCAATCGCTGCGGCATTTCCGAGCAACGTATGTCGCTGGTGCCGCTGGCGTCACTCGTGCTCAAAGAGCTGGTGCGCACCTTTAAACCGAAAGATGTGACCGTGTCGTCCTACGGTATCCGCGAAGGAATGCTTTATGAGCAAATGCCGCAAGCCCTGCGCGAACGTGATCCGCTGATCGAAGCTTGCCGCTTTGCCGAAAGCAAGGACGCGCGGATGCCCGGTTTTGGCCGCCAGCTATATCACTTTGTCATGCCGCTGTTTCCACGGGCGGGCTGGCAACGCAAACGGATCATCCGGGCTGCTTGCCTGTTGCATGATGTCTCGTGGCGCGGGCATCCCGACTATCGACACGAAGTCGCCTTTGATAATGTGACCCGTGCCAATCTGGGCGGCCTCAAACATGCCGAACGCGTGATGTTGGGGCTCGCGTTGATGACGCGTTACACCAACAAGAACTTTGGCACCCACATGGACCCCTACTTCACCCTGCTCAGCCCCGAGCAGCGGCGCGAGGCGGAAATTCTGGGCCGTGCCATGCGGTTTGGGGCAATGTTGTGGATGGTCGGTGACAATCCGCCGGGCGAAATCAGGTGGAAACCAAAGTCGCGAGAGCTGAAACTGATGCTCGACCCTGCAGCCAAACCGCTATTTGGTGAGGTGGCAGAGGCCCGGTTGAACAGTCTTGCATCGGCTTTGGATGCCACCGTCAGCGTCAAGCACAAGCGCGTGGCAAAGGCCAAAGACTAGCCGGGTTCGGCGTACATTGCCCCCACGGCGCGGAAAACCGAGAGCACATCGGCCAGATCGCGCGTGCTTTTGACACCGACCTTTTCGTGGACTGCGTGGACCTGATTGCGAATGGTCTTTTCGGATTTCCCCATCTCGTGGGCCAATTGTTGCGGGGTTTGTCCCGCCAAAAGACCCCGGCACACATCCGCCTCGCGCTGGGTCAGCCCATAGGCGTCCCGCAGCAACTGGGCAGAGATCGCACCGGTGGGCCGCGCCCCGATCAACACGGCAAACAGATTCTGCCCCGCGAAGATGCGTTGATCCACGGGGCTTTCGAAGGACAAAGCCGGTCGGTAGGGGCAGACACACATGGCGATTTGCGCGTCCCCTGCATCGACCTGAAAGGCGTGTGGTCCGCCATCGGCCTCCGCCGCGCGGATCGCCTTGGTCAGCAGCGCGGTTTTGTCTGAACTGCCAAGAAGCAACTGCCCTGCCCCGCTTTGCCCGATAACCTCGCCCGCATCCAAAAGCCGCTGCCCCAGCGCATTCGCGACTTGCAATTGCCCATCGCGGGTCATCACCACCAATGGCAGTGCAATCGCGTCAACGAAGCCCGCATAGGTCTCTGCCGCTTCGCGTGCCAGTGTAAGCGTGCGTGCCAATTGCGCCGCGCGGATCATGTGCGGCGTGATCAGCGTGATCAGCGCGGCCACGTTTTCATGGTCTTTCGGCGTCGGATCAAAGTCGTTTTCCACCACCATGATCGCGGCGCGACGCCCGCCCGAGATCGAATAATGCGCACCAGTCCAATGTCCCGCGCCGATGGGCTTCATCGTTTGTTTGTAACCTTCAAAGTTACGAAACTCATCTTCGGAAAATATCTGGCGGGTGCTGTAAAGGGTTCCCAATTCCAGCGGTTGCCGCTTAAAAAGCAAGTCATTGAGATCATTGGGCTGCTCGACCTCTTCAGCCTCGACATCTTCCATTAGTGCAGCGATGTCTTCGCTTTGGTCGACGTCATCCAACGTCGGCACATGGGATGACACCCAACGCGCGTCCTCAAATGTCACAACGGCAGAGACATGTCCCGGACACAGTTCGATCAGCCGCGTGGTCAGGCTGGACCACTGGTGTTTCTCAAAAGCAGCATCATAGACAAGGCCAATCAGCGCGCTGGCAGTTTCAGTATCAATCGTTTTCAAATTCTTTGTCCCGTCCCAAGGCTAGCGGTGTTGTGACGTCCGCGTCAACGCCCATGGCACCTCTGCACGGCAATGCCGTTTCGCACCAACGGGCGAAGCACGTGCCCTGCCGCCCCATTAAGAGTCTTTGAAAACATCGCTTTCCCCAATCAAACCGTCACAAAGCCCTTCTCGCTTTGCGTCCGAACAGATTGGATGAAATCGCTTGCAGCGTCCTAGGGTAATTTTACCTAAATCTGGAAATTCAGCGCCCGCTTAAAGCTCTATCTCTTCGCCGGGTTCAAATTCCGGCGCTTCGGGGCGGCGTCGAATGATGATATCGCCGTTGGGCAGGATCTCGGGCGGGTCATAGTTACGGATGTCGTCGATCTGGCTCATCAATTCGGCCAGCGCCGGACCCATTTCATCGGCCAGAAGCTTCATCGCCGGTCCAACCTCATCCGCGAAATCTTCCAACTCGCGCAGCGCCGGTTCCATTTCGGTCATCAGGCCACGCAGTAACAGCTTTGCGCCTTCTTCCATCAAATCAAAGCCTTCTTCGGTCTCCTGCGCAGCAGCAGGAAGAGCGGAAAGCGACAGAGCAAGGGCAAGGGCGATGTGTTTCATGGACCCAATATAGGCACTCACTGCGATTCCCCAAAGGCAAGATCGGGCGTTGCGGCCTTAATCCGCCAGATCAATCACCACTGGAAAGTGATCAGAGGCCGTCAAAAGCGCCTGACGTAGGACCGTATCAGCATAGCATTCGGGGTGGTCAAAAGGATGCCAGATCTGCCAGCGCGGCGCGGCACCTCGCAGATTGGGCGAGACCATGATATAATCCAGCAGCGCCGACAAATAGGGCTGCCCCTTTTTCTTGAAGCGCGCCGTGCTGGGCATCGCCCCGATCCGACGGCCCAGCGCCATGCGAGCATGCGGGTCGTAAAGCTTTGTTTCCTGCCCCTCGCCCAGCACGATTTCTACGCCAGAACGGCCGAACAGCTTTTCATACTCGTCTAGGCCGGGGCCATCGTTGAAGTCCCCCATGACCATCAGCCGCGCGTCCTGTGCCAGCAACTGCTCCACCCGTTTGCGCAGCCAAATGCACTGCTCCAATTGCTTGCGTCGATTGGCGATGTTGATCTGCATCGCCTCGTCGGCATTGCCCGCACCGTGGGGCGCTTTCGACTTGGCGTGTACACCGATCAGATTCAGGACCTTGCCTGCATAGGTCAGTTCAGCCTCAAGGGGCGGCTTTGACCATGTGATCTTTTCCGGCGCGGCATCCGTATCCAGATCATAGGGCATTTCCCCATCAAAACGGGGGTTTGCGGGACCATCCTCAAGTGGTTTGTGCACCGCCGTCATCTTGCTGGCATCATACAGCAGCGCAATTTCCTGTTGCGTGTGATTTGGGAATCCGATCAGTGCGGTATCGGCGCGCAGCCCGAATGCTTCTGCAAATGTCTCAAGCGCCACCTTGCCGTCGCGATGGCGCGAGGTGTCGGGCGCTTCGATCACCATCACGGCATCGGCATCGAGCGCCTGAAACACATGGCCCAAGGCGGCGGTCTGGTCGGCTTTGGTGACATCCCAACGCGAGGACCAAGTGCCATCGTTGATCAACCGCCCGTCGTTATCAAACAGGCTGTTGAACCATTCGACATTGTAGGTGACCAACCTCACTGACGGTGTTCCCGCACCTGTTCCCAGGCGCGATTGATCGCGACCATGCGTTTTTCAGCCAGTTTGATCGCCTCTTCCGGCACGCCACGCGCAATCATCTGGTCAGGGTGTGTATCGCGAACCGCCGCCCGCCATGCCGCGCGGATCGTATCGATATCGGCGTCCGGCGGCACCCCAAGCACATCGTAAGGATCGCGTTCGGCATCAGGGACAAACTGCGCCCTGATCCGGCTAAAGCGCACATCATCAAAGCCAAAGATTTCCGCGACGCGATGTAGAAAAGCATCCTCGCCCGGGTGGTATTCGCCGTCGGCCATCGCGATGTGAAACAGCCCCTCCATCAGGTCAGACAGGGTCGGATCGCCGGGGTCGTACATATTGTGGATGCGTGTCGCGTAATCCTCAAAACCGGCCACGTCAGTTCGCGCCATATTAAAGACCCGTGCCGCATTCGCCTCTTCCTGCGGGGGAATGTGAAAGACCTCGCGAAAGGCTGTGACTTCATCACGCGTGACATGCCCATCGGCCTTGGCCATTTTGGCCCCCAACGCGATCACGGCAATGGTAAAAGCCACCGTCTTGTCGGGCGATGTGCGCAACTTCTCAAATACAACCGAAAGCCCCTCACCCGTGGCAAGGGCGGCAATCGCGTCAGCAATGCGGGACCAGATCGACATGCCGAAACCCTAAAGCATCTTTTGCATCAGGATAAGGTCGATCCAGCGATCAAACTTGCGCCCAACCTCTTGCAGGCGCGCAACCTCGGCAAAACCCATGCGCGCATGAAAACGCACTCCATCGGGGTTGCCTGCGCTGACACCGGCAAAAAGGCTGTGATAGCCCGCCGCCGCCGCGTGGTCGCAAACATGGGTCATCAGCGCACGGCCCGCACCCTGTCCGCGCGCGGCGGGCGCCAGCACAATCGTATGCTCAGCCGTATGGCGATAGCCAACGCCTCCGCGGAACTGGCCATAAAAGGCAAAGCCCAAGATGGCATCGTCGGGGCCTTCGCACACCATAAAACCATCACCCTTGTCGGTCACCATCGCTTCAATATCGGACGCAGTCTTTTCGACACTGTTGAATGTCACCAAGGTGTCTCGAATTTCGGGGTTCCAAATGGCACAAATCGCAGGCGCATCGTCCTGTCTTGCGGGGCGGATCATCGCAATTCCCTTTCTCCATCAGCACCCTCAAAATGGGCCCTGAACTCAAACGCGCCCGACACAAAGTGCACGCGTTCGTCGGCGATGGGCACGATGTCGCGCAGGATGTCTGCGGCGGGATGATGCACCTCGAACCGGGTCAGGCGCAGGCCACTGTCGGGCAGGCGCGCTGCCGGGTGATGCGTATCCGGGGCCCATTGGATCAATGTCGGGAACCCGCCGTCAAATGGCAGACTGCCATCGCGCGGCACCGTGATCTGCCAGTCCAGATCGCCGCGGGTCAGCGCATGCACTGGACCTGTGACCGCGGCGTGAGGGGCAAAATCGTCAGCCTGGCAAATCCAGTTGGCCAGTCGCGGCGGGCCCTCAAAAAGGTCCAAACCAAACCAGGTCGGTCGGACGCGCGCGACCGCAGGATCAAGCGCGATCACCTCTAGGTAGACGTCGCCAAGTCCCAGCAACGTGTTATGCGTGCCAAAACGGTCATGCTGCCCGCCCGCTTGCATTTTGATGCCCAATGCGGCCTCAACTGCCGCTGTACCAGCCTTTAGATCCGTGCAGGCGACCGCCAGATGATCGAGTTTGAACATGTTCTGCACCTTGCCCGGCAAATGGCGCCAAAAAACGCGGCTTTTTGTCTTGATACAACCCCCAAATGCGCTATGTCGCCAAACATAACTCAATTAGTCAGGATTAATCGCATGGCCCTCCCCCCAGCGCTTGAACGGATTATCAAACACGAGGCCCTGGGTGGCGTGCTGCTGATGATTTCGGCAATTGCCGCCCTCTTGGTCGCAAACTCCGCGCTGTCGCCTTACTACGACTCGGTTCTCGGCGCGTATTTGTCCGTGACCTATGATGGCGAGGGGCTGTCGAAACCACTGATCTTGTGGATCAACGACGGCTTGATGGCGATCTTTTTCTTCCTGATCGGGTTGGAACTGAAGGCCGAACTGCTGGAAGGCAAGCTAAAGAACCCGCGTGATGTGCTTTTGCCCGGTATGGCTGCGGTCGGTGGCATGGTCGTACCAGCCCTGATTTTCGCCTATTTCAACTGGGGCCTGCCAAGCATCAATGGCTGGGCTATTCCTGCGGCAACAGACATTGCCTTTGCGCTTGGTATCCTTGCGCTGGTCGGCAGCCGCGCGCCGGTCTCGCTCAAGGTGTTCCTGCTGACGCTGGCAATTCTTGATGACATGGGTGCGATCATCATCATCGCACTCTTCTACACCGCGGAATTGAAGGTGACATACCTTCTAACGGCGCTGGTCCCTCTGGCAATCATGGTCATGCTGAACCTGCGCGGCTCGCACCGGCAGGGGCTGACCATCGTGTTGGGCGTGGTGCTATGGTTCCTCGTGCTGCGCTCGGGCGTGCATGCCACGCTCGCGGGCGTGGTCACCGCCTTCTGCATCCCGCTTGTCGACCGCTGGGGCAAAAGCCCGCTGCACGCGCTGGAGCATGCGATTGAGCCGTGGTCAAAATTCTTCATCATCCCCGTCTTTGCCTTTGCAAACGCCGGTGTTGTACTGGCCGGCATGTCCGTCATGGACCTTTTCCAACCGCTGCCACTGGGCATCGCTTTGGGCCTGTTGCTCGGCAAACAGATCGGCGTTTTCGGCCTGACCTTCATCATGGTCAAGGCTGGGTTGGCCAAACTGCCGCATGGGGCGAACTGGCTGCACATCTATGGCGTCGCCTGTCTGGCCGGTGTTGGTTTCACCATGTCACTCTTTATCGGCGGTCTGTCGTTTGAAGATCCGGCCATGATGAACCAGGTCCGTGTCGGTGTTCTCTCAGGCTCAATCCTGTCGGGCATCATCGGCTATGCCGCCTTGATGATCGCCAGCCGGTCCGCGCAACAGGAAGACGCACAGGCCGTCGCCGCAGAATAAACCACTCACGTCAATCAGGGGCCGGTCGCGACGATCGGCCCCATTTTATTCCTGCGAACCCGCGACCGGTTCCCAAAGCTCTATGGGGTTGCCCTCGGGATCGTGGACCCAGGCAAACCGCCCCACATCGTCAATGTCGTGGTGATTTGACGCGACGACATCCGCCGCTGCCAAACGCGCCAAAATCGCATCAAGATCATCCACCCGAAAGTTCAGCATAAACGGACGATCCGCCGGCATGAATGCCGTTCCAGCGCCGAATGGTGCAAAGACGCATGGCCCCGCTTCGGTCTTCCATTCGGGGTCTGTGCCTTCTGCCAGCCCAAGCGGAATATCAAAATGGGTTTGATACCATAGCGCCAGACCGGTCGGATCAGTTGCCCTGAAAAAGACCCCGCCGATCCCGGTGACGCGTCCTGCCATGCCTTAGGCCCGCGCGGCGCGGATCAGGTTCAGAATGTCCTCGGCCGCTTTCGGGATATTCGTGCCCGGACCAAAGATCGCCTTGACCCCTGCATCGTACAAAAACTGATAGTCCTGCTGCGGAATGACCCCTCCGCAAATCACCAGAATGTCCCCTGCCCCCGCAGCCTCCAACGCTTTGACCAGCTTGGGCGCAAGTGTCTTGTGTCCCGCTGCCTGCGAACTGATGCCGATCACATGCACATCATTGTCGATGGCGTCCTGCGCGGCCTCTTCCGGCGTCTGGAACAATGGCCCGACATCCACATCAAAACCAATGTCGGCAAAGGCCGTGGCAATGACCTTGGCCCCCCGATCGTGCCCGTCCTGCCCCATCTTCACAACCAACATGCGCGGGCGGCGGCCCTCTTCCTCGGCAAAGGTATTCACGGCGGTCTGGATCGCGGCAAAGCCTTCGTCGCCCTCGTAGGCGGCCCCATAAACCCCGGCGAGCGTCTTCACTTCGGCCCGATGCCGACCGAATACCTTTTCCATTGCCATGCTGATTTCTCCTACGGTTGCGCGCGCGCGGGCGGCTTCAACGGCAGCGGCAAGCAGGTTGCCGTCACCTTTTGCGGCCGCTTCCAGTGCAGCAAGCGCTGCATCACAGGCGACGCTGTCGCGCGCTGCTCTGATCTGTCCCAGCCGCGCAATCTGACTGTCGCGCACGGCCATATTGTCAACGTCCAGAATGTCGATCGGATCTTCGTTGTCCTTGCGGTACTTGTTGACCCCGACGACAACCTCATCGCCACGGTCAATCATCGCCTGTCGCCGCGCCGCGGATTCCTCGATCTTGAGTTTCGGCATACCAGAGGCCACCGCCTTGGTCATGCCGCCCATCTCCTCGACCTCTTCGATCAGCTTCCACGCCTCTTCGGCCAGATCATGGGTCAGCTTTTCGACATAGTAAGACCCGGCTAGCGGGTCGACCACGTTGGTCACGCCGGTTTCTTCTTGCAGGATCAGCTGTGTGTTCCGCGCAATCCGAGCGCTGAAATCGGTGGGCAGCGCAATTGCTTCATCCAGCGCATTTGTGTGCAGCGACTGCGTCCCGCCCAGAACCGCTGACATTGCCTCATAGGCAGTGCGGATGACGTTGTTATAGGGGTCTTGTTCCTGCAGCGAGACGCCAGAAGTCTGGCAATGAGTTCGCAGCATCGAAGATTTCGGATTCTGCGGATTGAATTCCGACATGATCCGTGACCACAGCAGCCGCGCTGCCCGTAGCTTGGCGGCCTCCATGAAAAAGTTCATGCCGATGGCGAAAAAGAACGACAGCCGCGGGGCGAACTTGTCCACATCCAGCCCAGCATCCAGCGCCGCGCGGACATACTCGCGCCCGTCGGCCAGCGTATAGGCCAGCTCTTGCACAAGGTTCGCGCCAGCCTCTTGCATATGGTAGCCCGAAATCGAGATTGAATTGAATTTCGGCATGTTTTCAGATGTATAGCCGATGATATCCGACACAATCCGCATCGACGGCTCTGGTGGATACACATAGGTATTCCGCACCATGAACTCTTTGAGAATGTCGTTCTGAATGGTGCCTGCGAGCAGCGCCTTATCATGGCCCTGCTCTTCACCCGCCACGATGAAAGACGCCAGGATCGGAATGACGGCGCCGTTCATCGTCATCGAGACGCTGACCTTATCAAGCGGGATACCGTCAAAAAGGATCTTCATATCCTCAACGCTATCAATCGCTACGCCCGCCTTGCCGACGTCCCCCTCGACCCTTGGATGGTCGCTGTCGTAACCCCGGTGTGTCGCCAGATCAAAAGCGACCGAGACGCCCTGCTGACCAGCGGCCAGATTGCGGCGATAGAACGCGTTGGACTCTTCCGCTGTGGAAAAGCCTGCGTATTGCCGGATCGTCCATGGCCGACCGGCGTACATCGTGGCCTTAACGCCACGCGTGTATGGTGCCGCCCCTGGAATACCGCCCATATGTGGCAGATCGGCGGTGTCGTCGGCCGTATAAAGCGGCTTCACGGTGATGCCTTCCAGCGTCTCCCAGTCCAGCGCATCCAATGGCTTGCCGCGTAATTCCGCCGCGGCCAGTTTTTTCCAATCGTCGCTCATGCCGTCTCTCCGGTTATCTGGGTCCGCATCACGAAAAACTGTGCGTCGCCGCCGCGACACCCCTTAGCTTTTCGCAAGATCGGGCCTATATCTTTGTCCATGAAGTCAAAACTTGCTGCACTTATCCTGCTCTTGCCCCTGCCCGCCGTCGCACAGGACACCCCCGACATCGTCGCGGCGTGGGAGGCTGACCACGCGCTGGTGTTTGAAGCAGGTGACATCACGCTGGATGCATTCAAATGGGTCGCGCGGCCTTTGGTGGTCTTTGGTGATAGCCCGAATGACCCGCAATTCCGCCAGCAGATGGACCTGATCACTGAACGGCTGGACGAACTGGCTATTCGCGACGTGATCGTCATCACCGACACCGATCCAGAGGCGCGATCTGCCTTGCGAACCGCGCTGCGGCCCCGTGCCTTCATGCTGGCGCTTGTTGGCAAGGATGGGCAAGTCAAACTGCGCAAACCCCGCCCGTGGGACGTGCGTGAATTGTCGCGTTCCATCGACAAAATGCCCCTGCGCCAGCAAGAGATCGAGGATCGGCGACTGGGCGGATAATGCCTGTTCATTCGCCCAAATCCTCAACCTGCGCGGCACCTCGTACCCCGCCAAAGGCACAGGCAAGGATGACCAGCAGCGCAAAGGTCAACGCCACACTGTCCGAAATCGCAGTGAAAGTAATGACCCGCCCCACAAAATAAAGCGTGCCGTAAACAACCAAAGCGCCAAAGATGAAGGTGCGGATCGGTTCGAGTGCCGCGCCAAGACCGCGCCCCACCAACCAGAACACCACCACCCCGATCATCGGCACAGTAACGGCCGCATAGGGCACACCGCCTTCAACTGTGATCCGCTCTCCATCCAGCATCACGACCATCGCTGCACCCGCCACGACGATCGCCGCCAGCAAGGACACACAGGTTACAATAATTTGGCGCGTCAGGGTCATGCGGGGGCTTCGAACTCCATAATCACATCATCGACGGCCAGACTGTCGCCAGGTTCTGCGTTGATCTTCTTGACCACGCCCTTGCGCTCGGCGCGCAGGATGTTTTCCATCTTCATCGCCTCGACCGTGCACAGCGCCTGCCCTTCCTGCACCTCATCGCCCTCGGCGACATCCACTTTGACAATCAAGCCGGGCATCGGACACAGCAGCATCTTTGAGGTATCGGGTGGCAGCTTTTCTGGCATCAGCCGCGCAAGCTCTGCCTGCCGGGGCGTCCGCACATGCACCTTGAGGTCGGCGCCGCGATACCGCACCCGGAACCCGCCGGAAATCTTGCCGACTTTCATGACCAATGGCGTGCCGTCAACCATCAGCCGCGCCAACGGTTGCCCCGGTGTCCAGTCGCTTTCGACGCGATAAGTATCCTCACCCATCGCAATCGTGGCGCCATCGCGATCAGCGGCAACAATCAAGTCAAAGCTTTCGCCCTGAAGCGCCACATTCCACTCAGAGCCTACCTTGCGTTCGTGATTGTCCATCCGGCCAGAAACCCGTGTGCGTCGGATTTCCGCCACCCGATGCATTGCCGCCGTCGCCGCGGCGATCCGCTGCAACACGCCGCGTTCCAGTGTCACGCCTTCAAAGCCTTCGGGATATTCCTCTTCGATGAAGGCGGTGGTCATGTTGCCGCTTGTGAACTTCTCATGATCGTAGACTGCCGCCAGAAATGGCAGGTTGTGCCCGATGCCTTCGACCTCGAACCCGTCAAGTGCCAAACGCATCTCTTCGATCGCAGTGGCGCGATCCGGCGCCCATGTGCACAGCTTGGCGATCATCGGGTCATAATACATGCTGATCTCGCCGCCCTCATAGACGCCGGTATCATTGCGCACGGCCCGTGTTTTCGTGGCCTCTTCCACCGGCGGGCGATAACGGGTGAGCCGCCCGATAGAGGGCAGGAACCCGCGATAAGGGTCCTCGGCATACAGGCGACTTTCCATCGCCCAGCCGTTGATGTTCAGGTCCGACTGCTGCATCGGCAGCTTTTCCCCATAGGCCACGCGGATCATCTGTTCGACCAGATCGACCCCAGTGATCAACTCGGTCACCGGATGCTCGACCTGCAAACGCGTGTTCATCTCAAGGAAGTAAAAGTTCCGCTCGCCGTCGACGATGAATTCCACCGTGCCCGCGCTGGTGTAACCAACGGCCTGCGCCAGTGCCACGGATTGTGCGCCCATCGCCGCGCGTGTGGCCTCATCCAGAAACGGGCTCGGCGCTTCTTCGATGACCTTTTGGTTACGCCGCTGGATCGAACATTCGCGCTCGTGCAGATAAACCGCATTGCCGTGGCTGTCGCACAGGACCTGAATTTCGATATGGCGCGGCTGGGTGACAAATTTCTCGATGAAAATCCGATCATCACCAAAGGAACTGGCCGCCTCGTTCTTTGAACTCTGGAACCCCTCTCGCGCCTCCTGATCGTTCCACGCAATCCGCATGCCCTTGCCACCACCACCGGCGCTGGCCTTGATCATCACCGGATAACCGATGTCATTGGAAATCTTCACCGCCTCATCGGCGTCCTCGATCAAACCCATGTAACCGGGCACGGTCGACACCTTGGCCTCCTGCGCGATCTTCTTGGAGGTGATCTTATCCCCCATCTTTTCGATTGCACCCTTGGGTGGCCCGATGAAGGCCACGCCCGCCGCTTCAAGTGCCTCTGCGAACTTGCTGTTTTCGCTCAAAAAACCATAGCCGGGATGCACCGCTTCTGCGCCGGTCTGCCTGATCGCATCCATCACCTTGTCGATGACGATATAGGACTGGTTGGCAGGTGCCGGGCCTATGTGCACCGCCTCATCAGCCATCTTCACGTGCAACGCATTGCGGTCCGCATCGGAATAGATTGCGACGGTCTGGATGCCCATCTTGCGGGCCGTTTTGATGACACGGCAAGCAATCTCGCCCCGGTTGGCGATCAGGATCTTCTTAAACATGGGCTGGGTCCTTCAAACGCAAGACCGCCACCGGGGTCATCCCCCGGCAGCGGTCTTTGGTGATCATAGGTGCGCAGTCGCGCGTAGTGTTAGCTGCCCGGTGTCGAGCAGTTGCCATTGGCGTCGCAAATGACGGGCACGGCGACAGGTGCCGCTTCGACGGCTGGCATCGCCATACCTTCGTCCGGTGCCATGACCGGTGCAGGTGCCTCGACCGGGCCTGCACAGGCGGCAAGCCCAAGAATTGCGATGATAGGTAAGAAGTTGCGCATGAAAATGCCCCCTGTCGGTGTTTCAATACCCGCGATACTCGCTGCGCCGTGCGCCCGGCGCAAGCCCCATCGGGATTGAGGGGGCGGATCAGGCAAGGGTTGCCCCCTGCCTGACCCGAAAAGACGTTAGAGGTCGTTGGCCAATGCGCCGCCGACAGCTCCGACAAGTGCGCCGGTTGTGCAATCGCCGTTGATCGCTTCACCCGCGACACAGCCGATACCTGCGCCGACAACCGCACGCTCGCCATCTGTGTTGATGCCGGAACACGCGCTAAGTGCAAGTGCGGCAACCGCTGCCAGGGTGAACTTAAGATTAAACATGGAATACTGCCTTTGTTGGTTTTGTTAACGCGGGCAGAATCGTCGCAATTTCGCGCAGCATCAAGCGTTAATCTTTCAGAAAAGCGTTTTGCCGCCGAAAGCCTGCCAAAGCCCAGAAATGGGTATGCCGGTCTGCTCTGGGACAGAGCAAACCGGCAAGGGGAAGGGTAACGGTGTTGACAATGTGCAGACTTGCGCTTGCTGGAACACCCGCCTGCAAGTTCAGGTATGCACGCCGCGTCAGCTTGCGCATAGCGTGGGACGCCCCCGCGCCGCTTTTGCGCGATTTCCCGCCGAGATTGTACGCAGAGTGGCGCAAACCCGCCCAATTGATTCACAGGCCTCATTCGAACACCTCCGCAAAGGTGACACGTGCAACGGCCTCATCAATCTGCAATAGCGCGTCGTAACTCTCTGGATCAAAAGGATCTTCCGCCGCCACAACCTCGCGTCCGAACAGCCAGCTCAATCGTCCTGCGTCCAGATTTCCGCGCACAAAGGGTTCGCCCCCAAATTGTGCCCAAAGTGCTGCCATAAAGCCCGCGTCAGCGCGTTTG
This sequence comes from uncultured Paracoccaceae bacterium, assembly GCA_947493335.1. Classification (GTDB taxonomy): domain Bacteria; phylum Pseudomonadota; class Alphaproteobacteria; order Rhodobacterales; family Rhodobacteraceae; genus CANMYO01. The sequence goes on from CANLQO010000001.1 coordinate 1,941,745, forward strand.
TCGGCTGGTCGGCGGTCCGGATAGCGTTCCCGCGCAACAAGTTTGGTCGCCCCATCCTTATGAGCGCGCCGAATGGTAAATTGAAAATCCGTACCCGGCAGCCGCCCGGGAAACCCGCGGTGCTTTTCCATCACGCAGCACCCCCAATGGGGTTACTCGGCGATGATGGTGTCCGTGATTGCGACGCCGCGCGCCTGACCTTGTGATCCACTGATCGCCACAAGTGCCATAAGCCCTGCGAACGCAAACGCTTTGATGCCGTTTGACATGGTGTTCTGCCCGAATTTGCCACGCGGCCCGCCGGATTTTCCGATCTTTGCTGCGCGAAGTTGCCTCTGACACTTCTCATAGCCATCAACCGGCCCCCCGCATATCCCGCTGCGCGCATTTTGCGCTGTTGTGGTGTGGCAGCATCACTGGCAAGCCGCTGTGGCATCATCAGAATTCCTCCCAGGCGCATGTGTCGCCTTTGATCTGATAGGGTTGGAAAAACTGCGTGACACTGTCGTCATAAACGCCAAATTCCGTCTCCCTGCTGCTGACCGAGATCACTACTGATTGGCCGGCCCAGTCATTTGCTGCAAGGGACGGCACCACGACCTTTTCGCAGATGAACTGCAAATCATCGACCAGATCGCCAAAGCTCCGCCCTTCTCCGGCCGGATCGATCGCGGCGCTGACAAAGCGGAACCTTGCGACCTCTTCCGGCTCCGTTTCCAGCCGCACATCATAAAGCGTCATCGGCACGCCTGACGGCACCGCAACCTCCTGGGCGGCAATCGGCCCCGCAAGAAGTGCTATCAGCACCGAGATCTTTTTCGGATCACAGATACTCCAGCGGCGGGCTGCCGTCGTGCAATTCTCCTGAAAGGTCATTGGCTTACAGCGGGATGTTGTCATGCTTCTTCCAAGGGTTCTGCAATGACTTGCCGCGCAACGATGCGAAGGCCCGACACACGCGACGCCGGGTCGAATGCGGCATGATCACCTCATCAATGAAGCCCTTTTCCGCCGCCACAAACGGGTTGGCAAAGCGGTCTTCATATTCGGCCGTCAGCTCTGCGATCTCATCGGCAGACTTGCCGCGATGGATGATCTCGGTTGCCCCTTTGGCCCCCATCACCGCGATCTCTGCCGTGGGCCACGCATAGTTGAAATCACCCCGCAGATGCTTGGAGGCCATCACGTCATAGGCGCCACCATAGGCCTTGCGGGTAATCACGGTGACCTTTGGCACCGTCGCCTCACCATAGGCAAAAAGCAGCTTCGCGCCGTGCTTGATCACGCCGCCATACTCCTGGCTTGTCCCCGGCAGGAAACCGGGCACATCGACCAACGTCAGGATCGGGATCTCAAACGCGTCGCAAAATCGTACAAACCGCGCGGCCTTGCGGCTGCTGTCGATATCCAGACAGCCCGCCAGCACCATCGGCTGGTTGGCAACGACGCCTACGGTGGAGCCTTCAAGCCGGATGAACCCGGTGATGATGTTCTTGGCGAAATCCTCCTGAATTTCATAAAAATCGCCCTCATCGCCCAGCTTGAGGATCAGTTCCTTCATGTCGTAGGGCGTATTGGCGTTGTCGGGGATCAGCGTATCAAGGCTTTCCTCGATCCGTGCGGGATCATCAAAGAACGGCCGCACCGGCGGCTTGTCGCGGTTATTGAGCGGCAGCAGATCAACCAGCCGCCGCACCTCTGCCAGCGCCTCAACATCATTTTCGAACGCCCCATCGGCCACAGAGGACTTCTTGGTATGTGTGCTTGCCCCGCCCAGTTCCTCTGCGGTGACAACCTCATTGGTGACGGTTTTGACGACATCAGGACCAGTCACAAACATGTAAGAGCTGTCTTTGACCATAAAGATAAAGTCGGTCATCGCGGGGCTGTAGACCGCCCCACCGGCGCAGGGTCCCATGATCACGCTGATCTGCGGCACAACGCCCGAGGCCATGATATTGCGCTGGAACACCTCTGCATATCCGGCAAGCGAGGCAACGCCTTCCTGAATACGCGCGCCACCTGAATCGTTCAGCCCGATGACCGGCGCGCCGTTCTGCATCGCCATATCCATGATTTTGCAGATTTTCTGGGCATGGGTCTCGGACAAAGAGCCGCCAAAAACCGTGAAATCCTGACTGAAGACATAGACCATCCGGCCGTTGATCGTGCCCCAGCCGGTGACAACGCCGTCGCCCGGCGGGCGATCGTCCTGCATGCCGAAATCCGTGCAGCGGTGCGCCACAAAGGTGTCGAACTCCTCAAAACTGTCATCGTCCAACAGCAGTTCGATCCGCTCGCGCGCCGTCAGCTTGCCCTTGCCGTGCTGCGCATCAATCCGGCGCTGGCCGCCCCCGAGACGCGCCACGTCCCGGCGGTCTTGCAGTTCCTGCAGGATATCTTTCATCTGTTGGACCTCCCCTGATTGCGCGCCATCATAGTGGCAGCCCGCGAGAGGTGAAGCTTCAATGCGCAAATTTGCAAAGTCATTCATGTTGCAGGATCAGTTTTTGCAAATAAGCAAACCTCGCAGGTCGTGCACTGCTGCACAGCCACCCTCAGGAAAGGGGAGTGGACCTGACGCACCACAGCGACTACCTGTGGTTCATGACGACTGTTCCCAGTGTCCGGTTCCTTGACCGGACAACGCCCCCACATATCGCGACTCTGATCCTGCTGGCAGGCGTTTCTGCGCTGAACATGTCGATCTTCCTGCCGTCATTGAACCTGATGGCAATCGACTTTGGCACAGATTACGCAACGATTCAGTTTGCGATTTCGGGCTACCTCGCCGCCACAGCCGTACTGCAAATTGTGATCGGCCCCCTGTCTGACAAGTTTGGACGGCGGCGGGTGGTACTGGGGGCACTGTTCATCTTTGTCCTGGCCTCATTGGGGGCGTTTCTGGCGCCGACAATCACCGTCTTTCTGACATTCCGCATCCTGCAAGCGGCAGTTGCAACGGGAATTGTGCTCAGCCGGGCGATCGTGCGCGATATGGTGCCGCAGGATCAGGCCGCCTCAATGATCGGCTATGTCACGATGGGTATGGCGCTGGTGCCGATGTTCGGCCCGATGATCGGTGGTGTGCTGGACGAGGCATTCGGCTGGCGTGCCACGCTCGCCTTTCTGGCGCTTGCAGGAACGGGCGTCCTGACCCTTTGTTTTCTTGATCTGGGCGAGACATTGTCCGAAGGCGGGTTAAGCTTTCGCGAACAGATCGCGGGCTACCCCATCTTGCTGACCTCACCCCGGTTCTGGGGCTATTCGCTGGCGGCCGCGTTCGGGTCAGGGGCGTTTTTTGCCTATCTGGGCGGCGCGCCCTTTGTTGCCAACGGACTTTATGGGCTGTCACCGATGTGGACAGGTTTCGCACTTGGCGCACCAGCGGCTGGCTATGCTTTTGGTAACTATTTGTCAGGCCGGCATACTGTGCGCCTCGGCGTCAATCATATGGCAATGGCCGGATCTTTGGTCACGCTCGCAGGCCTTGGCCTGTCCTTGTTTATGGGGCTTGGTGGGCTCGAAAACCCATGGATCTTTTTCGGCTTCTGCACGGTGTTTGGTGTCGGCAACGGGATGCTATTGCCCGGCACAATGGCGGGCTCCATGTCGGTGCGCCCACAACTCGCTGGCACAGCCTCGGGCCTTTCGGGCGCGCTGATGATCGGCGGCGGTGCCGCCTTGTCACAGCTTGCCGGTCTTGTCCTCGAAGGCCAGAACACCGCCGTCCCGTTGCAAGTCCTGATGTTTGCCTGCGGCATCTGCTCTACCCTCGCCGTGATCTTTGTCATCTACCGTGGACGCCAGATCGCGGCCCCTTGATTTTGCGAAGCCGCAAAGGCAGTTTGCAAACAGGGTCAAAGGGGCACACATGGCGGTTCAAAAACTCTATGCTGGCGCAAAGCTGCGCGAATTGCGCGGGCGGTTGTCCCTGACGCAAAAGCAATTCGCTGAGCGGCTCAGCGTGTCGCTGCCCTACCTCAATCAGATGGAGAACAATAACCGTCCTGTCAGCACGGCTGTTGTCCTCGGCCTCGCGCAGGAATTCGGTTTTGACGTCACAGAACTTCAGGCCGGGGACGAGGCCCGTCTTGTAAGTGACATGCGCGAGGCGCTGGCCGACCCGGTGTTCACCGGCCCCGCCCCCGCACTTGCAGATTTGCGACTTGCGGCCACAAACGCGCCCGGCCTCACCCGCGCATTCCTTGACCTGCATGCAGCCTACCGGCAAACGCACGAACGCCTTGCATCATTGGACGAAGCCTTGGGGCGTGAAGATGCGCGGCTACGCCCAAGCCCATGGGAAGAGGTCCGCGACTTTTTTCACTATTGCGATAACTACATCGACAGCGTGGACCGCGCCGCCGAACACTTTGCCAAAGGGGTCGCGCCGGGCGAAACGGTGACGCAGGCCGCCATATCCGCGCTCGCACAGGGTGGAATTGTCACCGAATTCACCGAGGATGCGACCATCCGGCACTATGATGCAAAGACGCAAACCCTGCGGATCAGCCGCCATGCGACCCCAGCGACGCAAAGCTTTCAGGTGCTGATGCAGATGGCCCTGACCCAGCATGAACCCCTGCTGGACGCCACTCTCGATTTTGCGCGATTCCAATCGCCAGAGGCGCGGGACATCGCAAAAGTCGGCCTTGCCAACTACTTCGCCGGGGCGTCGCTCTTGCCCTATACCGCCTTCCTTGAGGCGGCGACTGACACGCGGCACGATCTCGAACGCCTCGCGAACCGCTTTGGCGCTTCGATCGAACAGATCGCACACCGGCTCTCAACCCTGCAGCGCCCCGGTAGCAAGGGCATTCCTTTCTTCTTTGTGCGTGTCGATCAGGCGGGCACGATCACCAAACGCCACTCTGCCACAACCCTGCAATTTGCCCGTTATGGCGGGGCCTGCCCACTTTGGAATGTGCACGCGGCCTTTGAGACGCCACAGCAATTCCTGCGCCAATTGGCCGAAACCCCGGATGGTGTGCGTTACTTTTGCCTCGCCCGCGACGTTAGCAAGCCCGGTGGCGGCTTTGGCGCGCCCACGCGGCGCTATGCGATTGGATTGGGGTGCGAGGTCAAACACGCCCCTGCCCTGATCTATGCTGATCACATGTTGACCGATCACGCAGAAGCCTTTGAACCCATTGGCATTTCCTGTCGCATTTGCGAGCGTCGGAACTGCCATCAACGGTCCGTCCCACCGCTGGAGCGACAATTGCGTGTCGATCCCAATACGCGCGACGTGCTGCCCTATCAGGTCGACTAACGCCGCGCGGGTCGCCAACCTGCAGCGATGGCCTCATCCAGCGAACAGAACCACCGCTCACCACGCGCCGTGTTGATCCGCGTTTTGGCATAGCTTTCGTCGCCGGGGCTATGCACGATGCGTCCGCTGCTGCTGATGTTGCCTTTCAGCGCGCAGGACCGGTCCGCCGAAGGGTCCACGTCGCGGGCACGATACGCCTCTGGCTGCTGCATCCTGCCCGACCAAAACCCACGCTCTGCGCCGCGCGCTGCGCGCTCATTCGGCACATAGTCCAGACTGTAGCGCTGATAGGCCACTGCATATCCGCTGGTGACAAGCGCAGCGCCCAGGTCCTGGCGACCGACAAAGCACTTTGCCACGATCCGTTGATGTCGGTCCCGGGTGTTGCCCTCACACCTGACCGGACGCGTGCCGATTAGCGCCGTCATGGCGGCGGTGGCCACCTCACCGCACGCAAAGGCCACGCCCTGTGCCGTTTCACAGGTCTGACCCCGTTCCGGCGTATCAATCCCGTGGATCCGGACAGCCTGCCCCGCCACGCGCAGGGTATCCCCATCCACCACGGTTGCATGCCCCTGCAGCACCTCCGCATGCGCAGGGACCGCAAGCAAAAGTAAAGAAATCGTTAACATACGCCACATGCCGTTAACTTATGGGCGCGAGATGGCCGTCTCAAGGCACGCTCAAGGAAAAAGGAAGAGTGGTTAACGCTGGCTGGTCTGCCAATCGGGGTTGATCCAAGGCGCATCATTGGCCGCAGGCAGCGGATTGCGGCCCAGAATGTGGTCAGCGGCTTTTTCACCGACCATGATCGAGGGCGCATTCAGATTGCCATTGGTGATGCGCGGAAAAATCGAACTATCGGCGACCCGCAACCGCTCTACCCCGATCACCCTCGCCTCAGGATCAACGACGGCCGTGGGATCATCGGCGCGCCCCATTTTGCAGGTGCCGCATGGATGATAAGCGCTTTCGACATGTTCGCGGATAAAGTCATCCAGTGCCGCATCGCTTTGCACGGCATCACCGGGCTGGATCTCATGACCTCGGTATGGTGCAAAGGCCTCTTGCGCGAATATCTCGCGCGTCAGCCGAATGGCCTTGCGGAAGTCAGACCAGTCAGACGGGTCGGACATGTAATTGAACAGGATCTTGGGCGCCGCATCGGGGTCATTTGATCGCAGCGTAACAGCGCCGCGCGAAACCGACCGCATCGGCCCGACATGGGCCTGATAGCCATGCCCTTCGGCTGCCACCTGCCCGTCATAGCGGACTGCAATGGGCAGGAAATGGTATTGAATATCAGGGTATTGGACGCCCTTGTCCGAACGGATGAAGCCCGCACTTTCAAACTGGTTCGACGCGCCGATCCCGGTTTTGGTGAACAACCACTGCGCCCCGATCATGGCCTTGCCGATCAGGTTCCAGTGCTTGAAAAGCGACACCGGCTGGATCGCGGCCTGCTGGATATAAAGCTCCAGATGATCCTGCAGATTTTGTCCGACACCGGGGCGGTCCGCCACCACATCGATCCCATGCTCCGCCAGATGAGCAGCCGGACCAATGCCCGAATGCATCAGGATTTTTGGCGAATTGATCGCTGAGGCCGCGATAATGACCTCCGCCCGCGCGGTGATCACCTCATTGACGCCACCGCGCATAACCTCAACACCGGTCGCACGCCCATCTTCAACGATCACACGGCGGGCCAACGCCCGGATCAGGTTGCAGTTCTCGCGCTTCAAGGCGGGTCGCAAATAGGCATTTGCGGCAGACCAGCGGCGCCCTTTCCAGATCGTGGCGTCAAAGGGGCCGAAGCCCTCTTGCTGGTGCCCGTTGTAATCGCCGGTGACCGGGTATCCCGCCTGACGCCCGGCTTCGACAAAGGCCCGGGTCAGCGGGTTGGTGCGCGGGCCCCGGCTGACGTGCAGCGGCCCGTCGGTGCCGCGCCACGCGGGATCCCCACCGTGGCCGCCCTCATGCCAATGTTCCATCCGTTTGAAGTATGGCAATACATCGGCGTATCCCCAGCCATCAGCGCCCTCGCTCGCCCAGTGATCATAATCCAGCGCATGACCGCGCACATAGATCATCCCATTGATCGAGGATGAACCGCCGATGACCTTGCCCCGCGGCACGACCAAGCGGCGGCCTCCCAAATGCGGCTCCGGCTCTGACTTCAGGCCCCAATCATAGGTCTTCATATTCATCGGATAGGACAGCGCGCCGGGCATCTGAATGAACGGCCCGCCATCCCAGCCGCCATGCTCGATCACCAGCACGTCCTTGCCTGCCTCGGCCAGTCGGTAAGCGGTGGCACAACCGGCCGACCCGGCCCCAACAATCACGTAGTCAGCTTGCATTTACGCGATTCCGCAATGGGTCAAGGCTGCGCAGCACCGCGCGCCACGCAGCTTGGCCTTGAGGCTTTGGGCAATCGCACCCAGACTTGATGAGGAGGCTTGAGGATCAATTTGATCCTTCAAGCACCTCTCAGCCCAATGAAACCCGATGTCCTTTGGCGCACCGTCTGGTTGGTACGCCCAAATTCTTGCAAGAATTTGGAACAAAAATTTTTGCAAAATTTTTCCCCCGCTCAAAACGGCGCTTCCACGTCATTCATGGCGACATAGACGCCCTTCATCTCCGAGTAATGCTCAATCGCGAGCTTGGAGTTCTCGCGCCCAACACCCGACAGTTTCGAGCCGCCAAATGGTGCCTCAACCGGTGCAAGATTGTGTGTATTGATATAGCAGGTCCCGGCCTCAAACCCTGCGGCCATGCGATGCGCACGGGTCAGATCGCGCGTAAAGACAGAGGCCGCCAGTCCAAAGGGCGTGTCATTCGCACGCGCCAGCGCCTCCTCCTCTGCCTCAAAATCAAATACCGACAGAACGGGTCCAAAAATCTCATCGGTGGCGATCGTCATGTCATCGGTGACGTCGGCAAAGACTGTGGGTTCGATAAAGAACCCCGGCCCGTCAACCAGCTTACCGCCGGTGACCAGCCGCGCGCCCTCGGCCACGCCCTTGTCAATGAAACCCATCACAATCTGCCGCTGCCGGTCGCTGACCATCGGGCCAAAGTTGGTCGCCGGGTCCTGCGGGTCGCCCATGACCACGCCTTTCAACCGCGCGGTCATCCGCGCAAGGAATGCATCCTTGATGCCCTTTTGCACAAAGACGCGCGTGCCGTTGGAACAGACCTGCCCGGTGGAATAGAAATTCCCCAGAATCGCGCCCGAGACCGCGTTTTCCAGATCAGCATCGTCAAAGATCACAATCGGGCTCTTGCCGCCCAACTCCATCGTCACATGGCGAACGCCCGCGGCCGCGGCGGCATAAACCTTTTGCCCCGTCGGCACCGACCCAGTGAGGGATACTTTAGCCACACGCGCATCATTGATCAGCGCCGCCCCCACCGCACCCATGCCCTGCACGACGTTGTAAGTGCCTGCCGGTGCGCCGGCCTCGTGCAGGATTTCCGCGACTTTCAGGGCACAAAGTGGCGTCGTTTCAGACGGTTTGAACACCATCGCATTGCCGCAGGCCAGCGCCGGTGCGCCCTTCCAACTGGCGATCTGCGTAGGATAGTTCCACGCCCCAATACCGACGCACACGCCCAAAGGCTCCCGCCGGGTATAGACAAAGTCACCGCCCGCCAGCGGGATGTGCTCACCGGTCAGGCTGCCTGCCAGACCTCCGAAATATTCAAAACTGTCGGCGCCAGAGGTGGCATCTGCGACGGAGGTTTCCTGATAGGGCTTGCCAGTGTCATAGGTTTCCAGCACCGACAGATCGTGGTTGCGTTCGCGCATGATGTCTGCGGCCCGGCGCAGCACCCGGCCCCGTTCGGTTCCGGTCCACGACGCCCATTCCTTTTGCGCTTTTTGGGCAGCGGAAAGCGCTTGATCGATAATCGCAGGAGTGGCGGCGTGCACCTTGGCCACCACCTCTCCGGTAAAGGGATAGATCACCTCGATCACGTCGCCTTTGGTATCTTCGACGTATTGACCATCGATAAAATGGCTGGCTTTGGGTTGTATTTGCATCTGACAGGAGCCTCCGGCGGGCATATTTTCATTCAAAAGAAAGGGTCATTCGCCCCTTGGAAATCGCTGGTTTTCCTCCAGCACATTCAGGTCCATGTGGTTGCGCATGTAACGTTCGGACGCCTTTTGCAGTGGCTGGTAGTCCCATGGGAAATAGCTGCCGTTGCGCAGCGCCTCATAGACCACCCAACGCCCGGCTTGAGAGTGGCGAACGTCGGCGTCAAAGCGGGCAAGATCCCAGCGTTTCTCTGCCTTGGCGCGGAGTTGTGTGACAGTGCCTTGCTGGGCCGGTACCTCGGCCAGGTTCACAAGCTCATGCGGGTCGGCATCCAGGTCGAACAGCTGGTCGGGATCGAGGCTGCACATGTTGAACTTCCACTTGCCATAGCGCAGTGAGACCAGCGGCGCATATGACCCCTCGGCCGCGTATTCCATTGCCACCGGCGTGTCGCGGCTGCCGCCCTGCCCTAGTGGCACAATGGATTCGCCATCAGTCCAGGGTGCGACCTCGGACATATCCACACCTGCAAGATCGCATAAGGTCGGGCAGACATCGATATTGCTGACCGGCGTGGTCACAAGGCCCGGTGTCATCTCGCGGTCCGCGATCATCAAGGGCACCCGGGAAGAACCCTCATAAAAGGACATTTTGAACCACAGCCCCCGGTCGCCCAGCATGTCGCCATGGTCGCTGACAAAAAGGACGGTAGCGTCTTGCCGGGTCTCCTCGAGCGTTTGCAGAATTTCGCCAACCTTGTCGTCAAGGTAAGAGATATTGGCGAAATAGGCGCGGCGGGCGCGTTTGATCTGATCCTCAGTGATGTCGAAATTCTCATGATCGTTCGCATCGAGGATCCGCTTGGAATGCGCGTCCTGCTGGTCATAGGTGATCGGCGCGACATCTGGCAGCAGGTGATCGCAATCTTCGTAGAGATCCCAGTACTTTTTGCGTGCCACGTAGGGATCATGGGGATGGGTAAAGCTGACCGTCAGACACCAGGGCCGGGCGTCATGGCCGCGTGACAGATCGTAAAGCTTGGCGCGTGCGTGATACGCCACCTCATCATCATATTCCATCTGGTTGGTGATCTCGGCCACGCCTGCGCCGGTCACTGACCCCATGTTGTGGTACCACCAGTCAATCCGCTCACCGGGTTTGCGGTAATCCGGCGTCCAGCCGAAATCGGGCGGATAGATATCGGTTGTCAGGCGTTCTTCGAACCCGTGCAACTGATCAGGACCGACAAAGTGCATCTTGCCCGACAGACAGGTCTGATAGCCCGCGCGGCGCAAATGGTGCGCATAGGTCGGGATGCTTGAGGCAAATTCAGCCGCGTTGTCGTAGACGCCGGTGCGCGATGGCAATTGCCCTGACATGAACGACGCCCGCCCCGGTGCGCAAAGAGGCGAAGCGGTATAGGCGTTCTGAAATCGGGTCGACCGCGCAGCCAACGCCTTGAGGTTTGGGGCATGCAGCCAATCGGCCGGGCCGTCGGGGAAAAGCGTGCCGTTCAACTGATCGACCATGATGATCAGGATGTTGCGCCGTGTCATTGCCCAATCTCCTTGTCCAGGGCCGCGATCACCTGTGCGCTGGCCTCGGCCCCGTCAACCGCGTCGCGCGACAGGGCCTGTCGCAGGTAAATCCCGTCGATCAGTGCCGCCATGCGCGCCGCGACGGCCCCGGCCCGCGCACCGATCAATGGGCGCAATCCGTGTTGCAGATTGCTGTGAAGCCGCTTCTGATAGACGGTCAGCAAGCGGTGCGCCTCGTCGGATGTGCGCGCCATGACATAGAAATTCAGCCAGGCCGCGATCACATCTGCGCGAAAGTTGGTGTTTGAAAATCCGGCGCGGATAATCGCCTCGACCCGGCTGCGAGGGCCATCGGCCATCACCAGCGCGCCGCGGACCTCTGCGCCATAGACGGTCAACGTGTGGCGCATGGCGGCCAGAAAGATCTGATCCTTGCCGCCGAAATAATGGTGCGCCAAGGCCGATGACATCCCCGCCCGCTTTGCAATCCTGCTGACGCTCACGTCCAAAGACCCCGCATCGCCAACCTCGGCAATCGTGGCTTTTACAAGTGCGGCGCGGCGTATAGGCTCCATCCCAAGCTTGGGCATCACGTCATCTTTCTTGTTGCCTCAGCACGCTATTTGGTTTTTGATTGACTCGTCAATCAATAAAAACCGCCAACCTGGGAGATATCGAATGAAACTCAAGAACACCCTATCGGTGCTGGCCATCTGTGCCGCCGCCCCTGCTTTCGCCGAATGTGACAGCGTCACTTTCTCGGACGTGGGCTGGACCGACATTACCGCGACAACCGCCGCCACCACGGTTGTGTTGGAAGCACTTGGCTACGAGACAGAAATCAAGGTCCTGTCCGTGCCAGTGACCTACATCAGCCTTGCCGAAGGTGACGTCGACGTTTTCCTTGGCAACTGGATGCCCACGATGGAGGCCGACATTGCCCCTTACCGAGAAGCGGGCACCGTCGACACTGTACGCGCCAACCTTGAAGGCGCGAAATACACGCTGGCCGTCAACAAGGCCGCCGCCGATATGGGATTGGGCAACTTTGCAGACATCGCCGCAAAGGCCGATGCGCTGGACGCCAAGATCTACGGGATTGAGCCCGGCAACGACGGCAACCGCCTGATCATGGACATGATCGCCGACAACGCCTTTGGCCTCGGCGACGCTGGCTTTGAGGTCGTGGAAAGCTCCGAGCAGGGCATGCTGGCGCAGGTTGACCGCGCCTCTGGCCGGGACGAACCAATTGTCTTCCTTGGCTGGGAACCGCACCCAATGAACGCCAACTTCGAGATGTCCTATCTTGAAGGCGGTGACGACTGGTTCGGTCCGAACCTCGGCGGGGCAACCGTCTTTACCAACACTACCGCAGGCTTTGTCGACAGCTGCCCCAACGTGGGCAAAATGCTGATGAACCTCGAATTCTCGCTCGCGATGGAGAATGAGATCATGGGTGCGATCCTGAACGACGGGGCTGACCCTGCGGATGCAGCTACCGCATGGCTGTCTGACAACCCTGATGCATTCATGGGCTGGCTTGACGGTGTGACCACCAAAGACGGCGGTGACGCCGTTGCAGCGGTCAAAGCCAAACTGGCAATGTAATCAAATGGGGCGGTCCTGACGGGGCCGCCCCTTTTTCTTAAAGAGGGTCCGATGGACTGGCTAACCGACAATAAAATCCCCATCGGCAAATGGGCCAAATCCGTCTTTGACTGGCTCAACACCAATTTCGCCTTCTTCTTTGATGCGCTTTCCGATGCGATGGAGGCGCTGATTGACGGCATCCTCTGGGTGCTGGAAACGCCGCATCCCTTTGTCATCATCGCCGCCTTTGCCGCTGTCACCTTTGCCGTGCAGCGCACGTGGAAGACGCCGCTTCTGGTGATCCTCGGCTTTCTCTTCATTCTCAATCAGGACTACTGGGAAGAGACGATGCAATCGCTCACCCTTGTCCTGTCCGCATGTGTGGTTTGCATGGGCGTTGGCGTGCCCATTGGCATTGCAGCGGCGCACCGGCCAAAACTGTATCGTGCCATGGTGCCCGTGCTGGACCTGATGCAAACCCTGCCCACCTTCGTTTACCTGATCCCGGCCATCGTCTTCTTTGGCATCGGCATGGTGCCCGGCCTGATTGCGACAGTCATCTTTGTGCTACCAGCCCCCATCCGCCTGACCTACCTCGGCGTCTCATCCACACCCACCGCCCTGATCGAGGCGGCGCAGGCCTTTGGTGCCACCAAACGCCAGCTCTTGTGGAAGGTCGAACTGCCCTCGGCCCTGCCGCAGATCATGGCAGGCCTGAACCAGACGATCATGCTTTCACTTTCCATGGTCGTAATCGCGGCCCTTGTCGGTGCCTCTGGCCTTGGCGTGCCGGTCATTCGGGCGCTGAACACCGTGAACACGGCCTTGGGTTTCGAGTCCGGCTTTGTCATCGTCGTTGTCGCCATCATGCTCGACCGGATGCTGAGGGTCTCGAAATGAGCGCTGTTGAATTTGATAACGTCTCCATCGTCTTTGGGGATAAGCCAGAGACCGCCCTGCCCCTGATGGACGAGGGTCAGGAACGCCCCGAAGTCCAGCAGGCCTGCGGTCAGATCCTTGGCGTGCACAATTGCTCGCTCACCGTGGAAGAGGGTGAGATCCTCGTGCTCATGGGTCTTTCCGGCTCTGGCAAATCCACGCTCTTGCGCGCGGTCAACGGACTGAACCCGGTGATCCGGGGCGACGTTCGGATCAAGACCCCCGGCGGCATGACCTCGGTGACCCAAGCCAAAGGCGCGACCTTGCGCAACTTGCGCCTCTCCGACGTGGCGATGGTGTTCCAGCAATTCGGCCTGCTGCCCTGGCGCACCGTGCGCGACAATGTCGGGCTGGGCCTCGAACTGGGGGGCATGTCCAAATCTGACCGCCACAAGCGGGTTGATGAGGAACTGGCACTCGTGGGCCTCGCCGACCGCGCCGATGCGCTGGTGGGCGAGCTTTCGGGCGGCATGCAACAACGCGTGGGCCTTGCGCGCGCCTTTGCGACCGATGCCCCCATCCTTCTGATGGATGAACCTTTCTCGGCGCTCGATCCCCTGATCCGCACGCGCTTGCAAGATGAACTGCTGGAAATGCAGGCCCAGCGCGGCCGCACCATCATCTTTGTCAGTCATGACCTGGATGAGGCCTTCAAGATCGGCAACCGTATCGCCATTATGGAGGGCGGGCGCATCGTGCAATGCGGCACGCCGCGCGAGATCTTCACAAATCCCGTCAATGAATACGTGGCCGACTTTGTGACACACATGAACCCCTTGGGCGTACTGACAGCGCGGGATGTGATGGTGCCGCTTGGCCTCAATGCCACCGGCCAGCAAATCGACGCTGAAACCCCGGTCAAAGAGATCATTGCGCAAATCACCGATGACCCGCTCTTTGTGACTGAAGAAGGGGCACCTATTGGGCAAATCAATCAGGCGTCTTTGCTCAAACGGCTGGCGGGCTAGCCGGTCTCGGCGCCATTTGTGGTGGCAGCCGTCGCTGCCGCCGCTTTCGCCCGTGCCTCGCGCCATGTGATAAAACTCACGGCTGCCATGATCAGCGCGCCGCCAAAAATGACCCAACCATCCACCGCTTCGCCAAAGGCGAACCAGCCCAACAGGACAGCCCAGACCAACTGCAGGAAGGTCACCGGCTGTGTCACGGTCAGCGGGGCGGCAGCAAAGGCAAGCGTCATCGTGTAATGACCGGCTGTCGCAAAGCAGGCGACCAGAAACAGCCAGCCCAGATCAACCAACGTCACCGGCACCCAGACCGCCCATGCAAAGGGTGCAAGGCCGATTGTGACGGTGATTGACAACATGCCCACCACCACGGCGGCATTGACCTCACCCGATAGCTGCTTGGCCGTCAGATAGCCGACCGCAAACAGAATGGCCGTGCCCAGCATCGCGATATGGCCCAATTCAACCTCGCGCAATCCCGGGCGCAGGATGATCACGGCCCCCAGAAGCGCGACACAGACCGCCGCCAAGCGGCGTGGCGGCAGGGCCTCGCCCAGAAACAATGCAGCCCCCAACGACACGTAAACCGGCGACAGATAGTTCATTGCCGTCACCTCTGCCAAAGGAATGCGGGCCATGGCAAAGAACCACAGGATCACGGCCAGCGTGTGGGCCACGCCCCTTCCGACGAACAGTTTGACCTGCCGGGAAGTCAAATGCGCCGCCAAAATCGGCCGGATCATCGGGATCAGGAACACCAGCCCCAGCACGTAACGCAGAAACGCCGCCTGTGCCGCCGGGACGGCATCGCCCAGATGTTTCACAATCGCCGTGACGCAAACGAACATGATGCCCGTCAGGGCCATCCAAAGGATACCAGCAAGGGGGCGTTGCGGGGGGCTCATGGCTGCACCTTCTGCCCCGCGATGCGCAAGGGCAAGCCCCCATCTTCCGATGACAAATGCCCTGAGGCGCGGGCCGCCAACTGGCGGCGCAGGGCCACGGCTCCCGGCCTGCGTGGATTAGCCGTTGGCGAAGGCTTCCATCACCTCGTCAGAGGCTTCAAAGTTCGTCGTCACCGTCTGCACGTCGTCGTCCTCTTCGAGCGTATCAACCAGCTTCATCAGCTTGGTCAGCCCTTCCAGGTCCAACTCGGTCGAGATGTTCGGCTTCCAGATCAGTTTGGTGCTTTCGCTTTCGCCCAGCTCCGCCTCGAGCGCGTTTGATACCTCATTGAGGTCGGTATCCGCGCAAATGATGACATGCGCGCCCTCGTCAGACTGCACATCTTCGGCGCCTGCCTCGATGGCGGCCATCATGACCGTGTCCTCGTCACCCACATCTGCCGGATAGATGATCTGGCCCTTGCGGTCGAACATAAAGCCGACTGACCCGGTCTCACCCAGATTGCCGCCGTTCTTGGAAAAGGTGGACCGTACGGTCGATGCCGTGCGGTTCCGGTTGTCCGTCATCGCCTCGACGATCACTGCGACGCCGTTGGGGCCGTACCCCTCATAGCGGATCTCGTCATAATTTTCGGCGTCGCCGCCCACGGCCTTGTTGATCGCCCGTTCGATCACATCCTTGGGAACCGACACGGACTTCGCCTCTTTTACGGCAAGCCGTAAACGCGGGTTCTTGTCAGGATCGGGGTCGCCCATCTTGGCCGCCACGGTGATCTCTTTCGACATCTTGGAAAACACCTTGGCGCGCAGCTTGTCCTGACGCCCCTTGCGGTGCTGAATGTTTGCCCATTTGGAGTGGCCAGCCATGTGCGAAATCCTTATCTCAGCTTTCGGCCCTCATACGCCAAATCCGGCCAAACGTTCAAGACACGGCCGTGGTCTTGTCTGATCGGATTGACTCTCCCTGCGTCACCCCTCAATTTCCGCCTCAATCCACCAGGGGACTTCATTATGAACAAAATCTATCCATCTGCTGAAGCGGCACTTGATGGCCTGCTGCGCGATGACCTGCTGATTGCGGCGGGCGGCTTTGGGCTTTGCGGCATTCCGGAACTTCTGATCGACGCAATCGTCGCCAGCGGCGTCAAAAACCTCACGATTGCGTCAAACAATTGTGGCGTCGACGGCTTTGGCCTCGGCAAACTGCTCGACACCCGGCAGATCAAAAAGATGATGTCCTCCTATGTCGGCGAAAACGACGAATTCATGCGCCAGTACTTGTCAGGAGAATTGGAGATTGAATTCAACCCGCAAGGCACACTGGCCGAACGCATGCGCGCTGGCGGCTGTGGCATCCCCGGCTTTTATACCAAGACCGGCGTTGGCACCGTGATCGCCGAAGGCAAAGAGGTCAAAAGCTGGAACGGGCAGGACTATATACTGGAAGAAGGCATTTTTGCCGACCTGTCTATCGTCAAGGCGTGGAAGGCCGACGACACCGGCAATCTGATCTTCCGCAAGACCGCCCGCAACTTCAACCCGCCTGCTGCCATGTGCGGCAAGGTCTGCGTGGCCGAGGTCGAGGAAATCGTGCCGCGCGGCTCGCTCGACCCCGACCTGATCCACCTGCCCGGCATCTATGTGCATCGCCTGATCCAGGGCGCCCACGAGAAACGGATCGAACAACGCACGACACGCAAGCGGGAGGACGCATAATGCCCTGGGACCGGAACCAAATGGCCGCACGCGCTGCGGAGGAACTCGAAGATGGCATGTATGTGAACCTCGGCATTGGCATCCCGACGCTGGTGGCGAACTACGTGGGCGACAAGGACATCACGCTGCAATCCGAGAATGGAATGCTCGGCATGGGCCCCTTCCCCTTTGAGGGCGAAGAGGACCCCGACCTGATTAATGCAGGCAAGCAAACCATCACCGAACTTTCGCGCACGGCCTATTTCGACAGCGCCCAAAGCTTTGGCATGATCCGTGGCGGCAAGATCGCGGCGGCAATCCTCGGCGCGATGGAAGTGGCCGAAAACGGCGACCTCGCCAACTGGATGATCCCCGGCAAGCTGGTCAAAGGCATGGGCGGGGCGATGGACCTCGTTGCGGGCGTCGGCCGTGTGATCGTGGTGATGGACCACACCAACAAGCACGGCGACAGCAAGCTTTTGAAGGCCTGCACCCTACCGCTCACTGGCAAGGGCGTCGTGGACCGGATCATCACCAACCTTGGCGTGCTGGACGTGGTCGAAGGTGGCCTGAAGATCGTCGAATGCGCCGACGGTGTCACCGAAGACGAGCTGCGCGCCGCGACAGAGGCGACACTTGTCTGATCAACAGGCGACGCCCGAAGGGGAACTGACGCTTCAAACCGTCGCCATGCCCGCCGATACCAATTCCGGCGGCGATATCTTTGGCGGCTGGGTCGTCAGTCAGATGGACCTTGCCGCCGGGATCACTGCACAACAGCGTGCGCAAGGCCGTGCGGCGACCGTGGCGATTGAGGCGCTGCGCTTTCATGCGCCCGTGCTCGTGGGCGACCTCTTTTCGGTCTACACCCAGATCATCCGCACCGGGCGCACCTCTGTCACCATGCATATAGAGGCTTGGGTCAGGCGCCAGCGCACCGGCGAGCAGTCGATGGTGACAGAGGGCGATTTCACTTTCGTTGCCATCGCGGAATCCGGTGTGACCCGTGCCCTGCCACCAGAGGTCGCGCATGGCGGATGAACAAGTCATCCGCGAGTTGTCCGACAGCAAGGGCCGCTATGTGATCCGGCATGCGGACGGCGAAAGCGACCTGACCTATTCGGTCCTGTCACCCCAAACGGTGATTGCCGATCACACCGCCGTTGCACCTGGTCACGAAGGCACGGGCGTTGGTCTGCGTTTGCTGACCGCCCTTCTGGACGACGCGCGTAATGACGGCTTCAAGATTGTCCCGCTTTGCCCGTTCGTGAACGCCCAGCGACGCAAGCACCCCGATTGGGCCGATCTCTTTCAGGTCTAAACGGCTAATGCCGCGCCTCAGGATCCGTTCACGGCAAAGACACAGCCATCTGTCACCAATTGCGGCGGTGTCTTGCACAACCCCTTGGCCACATTGAACGCCGCCAGAACCTTGGGCACATAAGCGCGGGTCTCTGGGAACGGCGGGACGCCTTTGTGATCGCGCACTGACCCCTCGCCCGCATTATACCCGGCCAAGACCAAAATCGGATCGCCATCAAAGTGCTGCATCAGCCATGACAGATAGGCGACGCCACCCTTGATGTTTTGCCCGGGGTCGCTGCGGTCGGTCACGCCAAACCGCTCTGCCGTGGCGGGCATCAGTTGCATCAGCCCATGGGCGCCTGCACTGCTTGTGGCGTCGGTCTTGCCTGCGCTCTCGATGGAAATTAGCGCCAGCACCAACGCGGGAGAGACATTGGTACCCACCGTTTCCCGCAGGATATCGAGGCCGTGGGCCTGCGCGATCCCCTGCAGCGTCTGCAGTCGTGGTGCGGGCACGCCTTTGCCCGCGGGGGCCTTGTTCATCGCCAGCATCGCCTGTTCCAACCGCCCCGGCCCGCTGTCATCCAGATCGGGCGAGACATCCTGCCAGAACCATTCCAACCCGGTCAGCTGTGGTGCTGCCGGGGCTGCGGGGGTCGGCGTGACTGTTGCGGGCGCGGCAGTCGGGTCCACCTGAACAGTGATCCGATTACCGGCATTGCCTGATGGCACTGTGACGCGCTTGAATGTGAAATCGGGCTGGAGCCGATCCCCCTCTGCAAAAACGGGATTCGCACACATCAAAAGGGCCAAAGCCCTAATGCTTCGTTTAAAGACCTGCATTTTTGTCCGCCTCAACGGTTTTTATTGAACACAGACTCGCAGATTCATCGGGCATAAACCACGTTTTGTGAAACAATGACGGGAAATGGGCGCCATTCGCAGCAAACGGGCAACGGAAAAACACCCACCCTCAATAAAATTTCAATTTAGAAATGTGTCTTTTCAATACCTTGAGAGGTTTTTCCTGAAAAATCGCAAGCCGCGCAAAATTGCACGAAACGGGCCAAAATCATGCCCCATTCCAAAGGCTATATGTCCTCATCCAAGACGGGGATCGGGCCAACAAGAGGCCGGTTCGAGTTGATCCGCTGCGGTAAACTGAAACGAGTGAATACCCTGAGGAGGGAATAACATGCTTAACTTTATCAAGAACTTCCGTAACGACGAAGACGGCGCAGTCACAGTTGACTGGGTTGTGCTGACCGCTGCCATCGTGGCACTGGGCCTGGTTGTTGGTACGTCCGTTAAGGGCGGCGCAACTACTCTGGCTGCCGACGTTGGCGCTGACCTGACCGCTCAGGTTACACCTTAATCAGCTTCGTCTGATCTAGGATTGGGCCGCACCATCTTGTGGTGCGGCCTTTTTTTTACCCGATGCTGCTATCGGGCCCACCCGATCCGCGATGTGCTGCCCAACCGGCCGAATTCGCGCTTTCAGGTGACACACCATTAGAGAGAGGATCTTGTCATGTGGCAGACTTTCAAAAATTTCCGCAAAGATGACGACGGCGCAGTCACCGTTGACTGGGTTGTCCTGACCGCCGCCATCGTGGCGCTGGGTCTTGTTGTCGGCACTTCGGTGCGCGGCGGCACGACGACCCTGGCCGCTGACCTTGGCGCCGACATGACCGCAATGGTCACACCCTGATCCGTCGCAAGACGGTGGATGGGCCGCGCTGGAAATGCGCGGCCTTTTCGCATGAAAGTCCCTAAAATTCGCGCGGATTTCGCCAAAAAACCCGGCCTCTGCCACGAACGGGCCGCATTCGGTGTCTATCCAAAGGGCGTGAGTAACGAAGTGAGGCCCGCCATGTGGCAGACATTCAAACAATTCCGCGCCGATGAAGATGGCGCAATTTCAGTCGATTGGGTCGTTCTGACCGCTGGCATCATGCTGTTTGCCGGCGTTGTCGCGACCCTTGTCAAAGATGGCGCCATTGATGGCGGTGATGACATCGGCAACCACGTCGCCGCGATGGCCACGCCTTAACCCAAAGCCAATCTTTGGGCAGTAACGATCTAATGTCAGTCCGGGCAAACCGGCTAAAGTAAACAAACGAGGTAAGACAATGCGCGCAGTATTTGGACTTGTATTGGTTCTGGGCATGGGGCTTGCGGGTTTCGCAGTCTACATGGTCAAGAATTACATGACCGATCAGGAAGCCGCGTTGATTGCAGAACGTCAGCGCGCGCAGGCATCGGTCGAAACAACCGACGTTTACGCGGTGAACCGCGACGTCGCCTATGGTGAACAGCTGACCCCCGAAGATGTGGTAGTCATCAAATACGCCGTCGACTACCTGCCCGAAGGCGCCTTTATGACAGAGGCTGAAATGTTCCCGCAGGGGCCAGAGGTGCCGCGCGCCGCGACCCGTGCAATGATCGCCAATGAACCTGTTCTGGCCTCCAAGGTGACAGAACCCGGCGAAAACGCAGGCATCACGCAAAGCCTGCAGCCCGGCATGCGCGCCTTTGAGATCAAGATCGGCGCCTCTTCTGGTGTGTCCAGCTTTGTCCGTCCCGGCGACCGCGTCGATGTTTACTGGACAGGCACCGTTGGTGGAGGCGCATATGGCGAAAGCCGCGAGATCACCCGCCGCATTCAGAACGGGGTAGAGTTGATTGCGGTCAACCAATCCACGGACCCAGAGCTTGAGAATGATGAAATCCCCCGCACACTGACCGTACAGGTGAGCCAGAATGACGTGCTTGGCCTGGCCCAGTTGCAGACGACCGGATCGCTGTCGATGTCGCTGGTCGGCGCGGGCGATACCACCGAAGCAAGCGTTGTCGAAGTTGACCAGGCGTCACTTTTGGGGCTGCAACAACTCGCGCCAGAGGCGGCTCCGGTCCCTCAGGCTGCACCGCAGGCCTGTACAATCCGGACCCGTCGCGGTGCGGAAGTGGTCGAAATTCCGATCCCCTGCACGAACTAAGCGGCATTAACTTTTTCAACAATATCAAGGGCGCGGCGCTGAAAAGCACCGCGCCCTTTGTCTTTGCGAATCGCTACCTGTTGCCAGTTGTCCACATAAAGTCCACCGCACAAGGCATTGATTCTTGCAATAAATGAAGCCTCGGGGCATGGTCGCCGTAATGATGGAGAATAATCTCCACGTACGAGGCGTGATCGGAGAGGCAGGTCACTTATGACTTATGATAGATTTCTAAAGGCGGCTTTGACCGGCCTGACGTTGGCGTTGACCACAACACCGACGTTTGCACCGGCAGAGACGTTGCGCGTGATGCGCGGCGCACCATCCAGCGCATTGAACGTCCCCATGAACCGGGCTGTGGTCGTCGAAAGTGACGTCCCCTTCACCGAACTCAGCATCGCCAATCCCGGCATCGCTGACATTTCATCCCTGTCGGATCGCACGATTTACGTGCTCGGCAAGGAACCGGGACGCACCACATTGACACTTCTGGGCGCCGATGGGCGTCTGATTACCAACGTTGATGTGCACGTGACCCCTGATATTGCAGAATTCAAGGAACGTCTGACGCAGATCCTGCCCGGCGAGAACATTGAAGTCCGCACAGCCAACAATGGCATCGTCCTGTCTGGCACCGTCAGCAGCATTGCACGCCTTGATCGGGCGCTGGAACTGGCACAACGCTACGCGCCAGACCGCGTGTCGAACCTGATGAGCGTGGGCGGCACCCAGCAAGTGATGCTGAAAGTGCGGTTTGCAGAGATGCAGCGCAGCGTCAGCAAGTCACTTTCCTCCTCAATTGGCGTGCAGGGCACCGCACTCAGCGGTGATCTGGGCCTCGCGATGGGGACAAACTCACTGAACAACTCCGGTTCGATCAGCAACGCCTTCGGCGCGAACGTTCCGGCGGTGAATGACGCCAACGGCGCATTCCTCTTCGGCTTTAATGCCGGCGGGGTCGAGGTGGGCATCCTCCTTGAAGCACTTGAAGCACGCGGCGTGGTCCGCACGCTGGCAGAACCCAACCTGACTGCCCTTTCTGGGCAAGAAGCCAAGTTCCTCGCCGGTGGCGAATACCCCGTCCCCGTCAGCCAGACCGACGGTGCCGTGAGCATTCAGTATAAGCCCTTCGGCGTTGAAATGGTCTTCACCCCGCGGGTTGTCGATGGCGACATCATCAATCTTGAACTTGTGGCCGCCGTTTCTTCGATCGACGCAACCAACGGTGTGACGATCAACGGCTTTACCATCGATGCCTTCAAACGCCGCGAAACATCGACCACGGTCGAGATGCGCGACGGCGAAAGCTTTGCAATTGCTGGCCTTTTGCAGGATGACTTCACCGATCTGAACGGTCAGGTGCCTTGGGTGGGTGACATCCCGGTCCTGGGTTCGCTCTTCCGCTCAGCGGAATACAGCCGCCGTCAAACCGAACTGGTGATCATCGTCACGCCGCACCTGGTCACACCGACCCGGGGTGAGGCGCTGGCCCTGCCAACCGACCGTGTACAGCCTCCAAGCGAAAAGGACCTGTTCCTGTTTGGTCGCGTCGCCGCTGAAAATGCGCCGTCCACGGGCGGAGCAGGCGAAGTAGCCCGTCAGGACTTTAGCGGGTCCTACGGCTATGTGCTTGACGAATAAAGAAAAAGGGAGCGACGCGATGAAGTATCTTCTGACAGCGGCAGCAGCCACGGCGCTTCTGGGAGGTTGTGGTCAGGTTCAAAAGTCTTGGGCCTCGTTCAACCAGGAAGCTGGCTCACAGATCGACAGCGGTGACTTTGGCAACGCCTCGATGAACAACATGTTGGTGCAGACGGGTGCCGCCGGTTACACCACGGGCCTTGCCCGTCGGTTTGACAGCGAAATCAACCCGACGATCAACTTTGCGTTCAATTCGGCCGCCCTTGACGCCAGCGCGCAGAACACGCTGCGCCAGCAGGCCAGCTGGATCAAGCAGTTCCCCGAAGTGCGGTTCAAGGTCTATGGCCACACCGATCTGGTGGGCACCGCCGCTTATAACAAGCGTTTGGGTCTCAGCCGCGCCAATGCGGCGGTGAATTTCCTTGTGGCGCAGGGCATCAGCCGGTCGCGGCTGGAGGCTGTCGCTTCATTCGGTGAAACCCGCCCAGTGGTCAACACATCCGGCCAAAGCCGCGAAAACCGCCGCACCGTGACCGAGGTGTCTGGTTTTGTTGGCAACCACCCCACGGTAATGAACGGCAAATACGCCGAGATCATCTTCCGCGAATATGTGATCAGCGCGACCCAGGCATCGGGCTCTTCGACGCTTGAAGGTGGCGGCGCTGGTGGCGGCGGTGGCGGCGAATAAGCCTTAAATCATTGTTTACGAAATTACGCCCGCGCCCGTCGCGGGCGTAAACATTTGGGCCCCCTGGCCCCTGATCGTCGCAAGATACCGCACAATTACGATCTTTTTGTCCAAATCCCGCCACGTTTCTCCGTGACAACAGGCTCATGGGACCATTCCGATTTGGGATTATCCAATTGGGAGTGGGCAGAGGAATGTGGATCGTGACGGGGCCTTAACCCTTTGGCGATAACGTGCCGCTGCTTCCCCGGGAGTTTTAAAGGACGCAAGGCTATGAGCAGCAACGCACAAGTAAAGACCGAAAGCCCCGCGATCGTCGCGTGTACCGTCAGCAGGGACGTGCAAATCTTCGATTTGCTGATCGAGGATATGGAAACCGCACTTGGTGAAAGCTGGGGCGATCTGGGCTTTGCCGATGCCATCCCGTTCCTGGCGCAGCCAGAGGCGGACGATTTGCAGTTCCTCGCGATCGCGATGGATCAGGAAGACGAAGAAAACATTGACCAAATCCGCGCCGTCATCGGAGCGGCCAAGGAAAAGGGGATCAAGGTCATCCTGATCACCGAAGACGTCAGCCCCGCCTCGTTGCACCAGTTGCTGCGCGAAGGTGGTGATGAATTTGTCCCCTACCCCCTGCCCGAGGATGAACTGGCCAACGCGATTGAGCGCGTCCTGACCCCGCCCGAGGAAATTCCCGTTGCGCCTGAGCTTCAGAACAAGCTCAAGGCGACCGGCGACCACGAAGGCGTGTTGATTGCCGTACACGGCATGGCCGGCGGCACCGGCGCCACTACTTTGGCCGTCAATCTGGCCTGGGAACTGGCAAACATCGAAAAAGAGGACCCGCCGCGCGTCTGCCTGCTGGATCTTGATCTGCAATTCGGCACGACTTCGACCTATCTCGACCTGCCGCGCCGCGAAACAGTGCTTGAACTGCTGTCCGACACCGAAGCCATGGATAGCGAAAGCTTCATGCAAGGCCTGCTGTCCTATGAGCAAAAGCTGCATGTGCTGACCTCGCCCACCGACATGATCCCGCTTGATCTTGTGTCGAGCGAGGATATCAGCCGTATCATCGAAGTGGCCCGCACAAACTTTGACTATGTCGTCATCGACATGCCCTCGACCATGGTCGAATGGAGCCAGGCCGTCCTTGAGGCCGCCCATGTCTATTTCGCCACGATCGAACTGGAAATGCGCTCGGCCCAGAACACCCTGCGCCTCAAGCGCGCGCTCCAGTCAGAGGATTTGCCCTTTGACAAGCTGCGCTTTGTGCTGAACCGGGCGCCGGGCTTTACCGATCTCAATGGCAAAAGCCGCGTGAAGCGTCTGGCCGAAAGCCTTGGCATCGCCATCGAGGTGTTGATGCCCGACGGCGGCAAGCCAGTGCCGCAAACGGCGGATCACGGCACCCCCTTGGGTGTCTCGATCCCCAAAAACGCGCTGCGCAAAGAAGTTTTGAAGCTGGCGCAATCAGTCCACGCGGTCAATCAGGCCGAAGTCGCTGAAGCTGGATAAAGGGCAAGCATATGTTTTCAAAGTATAAAAAGCCGGGCGATTCAGCAAAGGCCTCTGGCAAGCCACAACTGGCCGCTGTGCCAGAGGCACCCGCCGAAGAGCCGCGCAAATCGCTGATGAAGGCGATGCCCAACAAGGCCGCCGAAGCCGCGCCCATGGACAAGGAGAAAAAGCGCAAAGAGCGGATCGGTGAAATCAAGCTCGAACTGCACAAGGCACTTCTCGACAACCTCAACCTCGCCGCGCTTGAAAGCGCGACCGAGGCTGATTTGCGTAATGAGATCAATGCCATCGCCGCGGAAACGCTGGACGATATGGGCATCGTCCTTAACCGTGACGAACGCCAGACCCTCAGCCAGGACCTGTTTTTTGAGGTCACCGGCCTTGGCCCGCTTGAAACCCTGCTGAAAGACGAAACCGTCAACGATATTCTCGTCAACGGCCCGCAGCAGATCTTTGTGGAACGTGCCGGTAAGCTTGAACTGACCGACATTACCTTCAAGGATGAAAAGCACCTTTTGCGGATCATCGACAAGATCGTGTCGGCCGTGGGTCGCCGCGTCGACGAATCCAACCCCTATGTTGACGCCCGTCTTGCGGATGGGTCGCGTTTCAACGCCATGGTCCCGCCGATTGCGGTAGACGGATCGCTTGTCTCTATTCGTAAGTTCAAAAAGGACAAGCTCGGCATTGATGATCTGGTCAAATTCGGTGCCTTCACCGAAGAAATGGCCGCTTATCTGCAGGCCGCTGTGGCCACACGCCTGAACGTCATCGTCTCTGGTGGTACCGGTTCGGGTAAAACGACCACGCTCAACGCGCTGTCATCGTTCATCGACGACGCCGAACGCATCCTGACGATCGAGGATACGGCCGAACTTCAGCTGCAACAGACACATGTGGGTCGGATGGAAAGCCGCCCGCCCAACGTCGAAGGCAAAGGCGGCGTTTCTCAGCGTGATTGTCTGAAAAACGCCCTGCGGATGCGTCCTGATCGCATCATCGTGGGTGAGACGCGTGGCGAGGAAGTTATCGACATGCTGCAGGCCATGAACACGGGCCACGATGGCTCCATGACCACAATCCACGCCAACTCTGCCCGCGATGGTGTCAGCCGTCTGGAAAACATGATCGCCATGGCCGGGATCGAGATGCCGATCAAGGCGGTGCGTTCGCAGATCTCAAGCGCTGTGAACCTCATTGTGCAGGCCTCGCGTCTGCAGGATGGCTCGCGCCGCATGACCTCCATCACTGAAATCACCGGCATGGAAGGTGACGTGATCTCGATGCAAGAGGTGTTCCGCTATCAGCGCGTGGGCCTCACACCTGACAACAAGATCATTGGTCACTTCACGGCCACCGGCGTGCGTTCGAACTATTCCGAACGCTTCAAGCTCTGGGGTTACGACCTGCCACCGGCGATCTTTGAACCCATGGTCGCGGAGTAAACGTCATGATTTCTGCCGAACCACTTATCTATATTGTTATTTTTGCTGCTGTTCTGGCGCTCGTGCAGGGTGCCTATCTGGTGATCTTCGGCAAATCCATCTCGATGAACGGCAAGGTCAATCGCCGTTTGGAACTGCTCGAAAAGGGCGGCGGCCGTGAACAGGTGCTGGAACAACTCCGTAAGGAGATGACCCAGCATATGAAGTCGCAGTCGATCCCGCTTTATTCGATTCTGGCGGCCAAGGCGCAAAAGGCAAACATCGCCTTTTCTCCGCCGCAGATTCTTGTGCTGATGGGCGTTGTGTCCTTTGTGGCCTTCCTCGGCCTCACAGTCGCGACCGAGGTGAGCCTCGCGGTGCGCGCCCTGTTGGGCCCGGCCATGGGCATCGGCGGCGTGTTCGTCTGGATCAGCTCCAAGGCCAACAAACGCATGGCGATGATTGAAGAACAACTGCCCGAGGCGGTGGAACTGATGGTGCGCTCTTTGCGCGTCGGGCATCCGTTTTCGTCGGCCATTGCTATTGTCGCGAAAGAGGTCGCTGACCCCCTGGGCACCGAAATGGGCATGATCTCGGACGAGGCCGCCTATGGCCGCGACATGGGTGAGACGCTGAAAGCCATGGCCGAACGTCTGGACATGCAGGATATGCGCTTTCTGGCGGTTGCCGTGACAATCCAGCAGACGTCAGGTGGTAACCTGGCTGAAATTCTGGACGGTCTGGCCAAGGTGATCCGGGCACGGTTCCGCCTGTTCCGCCGGGTGAAAGCCATCACCGCAGAGGCGAAATGGTCCGGCAAGCTGCTCTCGGGTTTCCCGATCCTTGCGCTCATCGGCATCAACGTCATTCAGCCCAACTACTTTGACGAAGTGATGGAGACTCCCGTCTTTATCCCCGCCTGTCTTGTGGTTGCCGGGTTCCTTGTTGCCAACCTTGTGGTGATGCGCGCCCTTGTGAATATCAAAGTGTAAGGTGATCTGAGTTATGGAATTTATCAATTCAATCAATACGATGATCACCGACATGCTCGGGCCAAGCGGCCCGCTGCTGCTGGTCGGCTTCCTCGGGATTATGATGATCCTTGTGACGTTACCGGTGCTGCTGAAGCGCGAGGCGGATCCGCTCGACAAGCTCAAGACCTCCAACCGCGGCCCCGTCAAACCCGGCGGCAAGGCCGAAAAGCTGCGTGCGCCTACGTCCAAGGACAAGTTAGAGAAATACTCCAACTTCCTTGAGCCCCAGGACGCCGATGAATTTTCGGCCATCAAACTGAAGCTGATGCAGGCGGGCTACAAAAGCGCCAACGCGGTCCGGTTCTATTATTTCTTCCAGTTTACGCTGGGCATCCTGGGTTTGATTGGTGGCGGAGCCTACCTCCTGATCAAGATGCAGCAGGGCGATGTGACGCCGCAGAACATGATGCTGATGGTCCTCGGGCCGGGCGTTGTGGGCTATATGCTGCCGAAATACTGGGTCACCCGTCGTCAAGCGACGCGGCAGGAAAACATCACCAATGGTTTTCCCGATGCGCTTGACCTCATGCTGGTCTGTGTTGAGGCGGGTCAATCCCTTGATCAGGCGATCATCCGGGTGAGCCGAGAGTTGAAATCCGGTTTCCCCGAACTTGCCGAAGAGTTCGAGATTGTCAGCCACGAGATGAAGGCCGGTAAAGCGAAGGATCAGGTGCTGCGCGATCTCTCGGAACGGGCCGGTGTGCAGGATGTATCCTCCTTTGTGACCGTGCTGATCCAGTCGCAACAGTTTGGTACGTCGATTGCCGACGCACTACGGGTCTATGCCTCTGAGATGCGGGACAAACGCGTGATGCGCGCCGAAGAAGCAGCCAACAAGCTGCCCACAAAGATGACATTGGCCACAATGATGTTGACGGTGCCGCCGCTTCTGCTCATCCTGATCGGACCTTCGATCTACAATATCGCCCAGAACCTGGGCGGGGGATAAACACCAGATGCGACTTTGCCGGGCGATCCTCGCCATGGCCCTGACACTTACCCTGGCCGCCTGTTCAACAGGCGGCTTTGGCGTGTCCAATGACCCGCTTGGCGCACCGGGCGTCGCCGGCCAGACCGATCAGGACGGGCTGATCGTCGGTCACCGGCTCATGGCTGCGGGCGAATACGAATTGGCGCTCAAGGCCTATACCCGCGCCGCCGCGCAACAAGGCCTGAACGTAGACACCATGTCGGCGCTGGGGTCCGCCAACCTCAAGCTTGGGCGTCTGGGTCAGGCCGAACGCCTGCTGCGCCGCGCCACAGAAGAGGCCCCCGACTTCCCCGCCGCCTGGAACAATCTGGGTGTGATCCTGCTGGAAAAGCGCGAATATCCCGAAGCGGTTGAGGTTTTCCGTCGCGCCTTTGCAACGGATAACGGCAATTCTGACCAAATTCGCGAGAATTTGGCCCTCGCGCTCGCCAAACTCGAAGATCCGTTTTACGATCCGGGACAACAAGACCAGGGACCAAAACTGGTACGGCGGGGCACAGGCGACTTTGTGATCCTGACCGATCTTTGAAGGCAGAGAGCAGCAAAGGACGCAAAAATGCGCCACCCAATCGTGATGTCATCCTTGATGGCGGCCCTCGTGGCCCTTTCCGCATGCGACAAATCCGGCGACGCGCAGGTTGAACGCGCGCTGCAGGACATGAATGTCGTTGATGAAACCAACCTCAACGATGTGATGCTGACCGTGGGCGACCCCACCGCCGCCGTCAGCTATTTTCAGGGCTCGGCCGCGAAAGAGCCTGAGCGCATCGACCTGCAGCGCGGCCTCGCCAAAAGCCTTGTGCGCGCCAAGCGCCCGGCAGAGGCGGTGGATGCATGGGAAAACGTGATCGCCCGCGCCGACAGCAACCATGATGACCGGGTTGAACTCGCCGATGCGCTTATCCGCACCAATCGCTGGGACGAAGCGGCCAATATGCTCAACACCATTCCCCCGACGCATGAAACCTTCAAACGTTACCGGCTCGAGGCGATGGTGGCCGACAGCAAGGAACAATGGGAAAAGGCCGACAGCTTTTACGAGACTGCCGCGGGCCTGACCACGACACCCGCTGGCGTGCTCAATAACTGGGGTTACTCCAAGCTGACCCGCGGCGATTACACCGGGGCAGAGCGTTTGTTCACCGATGCGATCCGTCTTGATGGCGGCGTCTTCACAACCAAGAACAACCTGGTTCTGGCCCGTGGCGCGCAGCGCAAATACGATATCCCAGTCGTGCCGATGACGCAGGTTGAACGCGCGCAGCTGATGCACACGCTGGCCCTGACAGCAATCAAGCAGAACGATGTCACCATCGGCAAGGGTCTGCTGCGCGAGGCGATCGACACCCACCCGCAACATTTCGAAGAGGCAAGCCGCGCGCTGGCCGCACTCGAAGCGAATGTGACCAACTAAGCGGATGGAACTGACAGCACAGGCCGCCGGTTGGTTTCTGCTGGCGGCCGTGCCCTTTGGGGCCTTCACGATTTATAGCGACCTGTCGCGCATGAAGATCCCCAACCTCGCGACAGACGGGCTCGCTGTTGCGTTTTTGATCATCGGCTTCTTTGTTCTGCCCTTCCAAATGGTGCTGTGGGGCATTGCCGGTTTTGTCATCGCCACCATTGCCGTCATCTTGCTGAATGCCTTGGGTCTTCTTGCCGGGGGTGACGGAAAATTCATCGCGGCCGCAACACCTTACGTGATGTTTGGGGACCTGCGATTGCTGATTGCCTTGCTGGCGGCTTGTCTGCTGGGGGCTGTGGTGACCCATCGTGTGGCCAAGTTAACACCGCTGCGCAATCTGGTGCCGCATTGGGCAAGCTGGGAACAGGGCAAACGCTTTCCCATGGGTTTCCCGCTTGCCATGACGCTGATCCTCTATCTTCTGATCGTCGCCCGGCTCGGCTGAGCGCCCTGTTAATACAGCCTTTCGTCCATCATTTCGCCATAAATTCCTGCGACTTTCAGGCCAAATCCCGGCCAATCGGCCTGGGATAGCGCAACTAGTCACGGGCGATTGACGATGAACATGGAAACCACAGGCGTGATGGCGCCCCCGGCCCCCAAGGGCCTCAATGGTATGCAACTGCCGCTCGCGATGATGCGCGACATCCTGATCAAGACGATGTTCCGGCAGAACATGGATATGGTTTCTGACATCGCCAAGGTGATCTGCCTGCCAATCCCGGTGACACAGGAACTCGTCGATCTTGCGCGTGGACAGCTTCTGCTCGAGGCGACAGGCACGCTCAACGCCAATAACGGCAACGAAATGGGCTATCAGCTGACCGATGCGGGCAAGGCCCGGGCGCAAGACGCGCTGCGCCAGTCAGAATACTTCGGTGCGATGCCGGTCCCGCTGAGCGTCTATCATGAACAGATTAAGCGCCAGTCAATCCGCAACATCCACATCACCAAGGATCAGCTTCTCTCGGCCATGGGCCACCTGATCCTGCCCGATGACCTTCTTGATAACCTTGGCCCAGCCGTTGGCGCTGGTCGCTCGATCCTGATGTACGGCCCTCCGGGCAACGGTAAATCCTCAATTTCAAACGGCATTCGCGATGCGCTTGGCGACAAGATTTATGTGCCCCGCGCGGTGGAATATTCCGGTCAGGTGATCACCGTCTATGACCCCATCGTGCACAACGCCGCAGAGGAAGAAGTTGAAAACCCCAATTCCCTGCGCCGTACCACGGGCCGGTTTGACACCCGCTACGTGCGGTGTGAACGCCCCACCGTGATCACCGGTGGTGAGCTTTCTTTGGAAATGCTCGACCTTGTCTACAACCCCGTAGCGCGGACGTATCAGGCCCCGCTTCAGATGAAGTCCACCGGCGGCATCTTTATCGTGGACGACTTGGGCCGTCAGGCCGAGCCACCGCAAAGCCTTGTGAACCGCTGGATTGTGCCGCTGGAAGAGAACAAGGATATCCTTGCGCTGCAATCAGGCGAAAAGTTCGAGGTGCCGTTCGACACGCTTGTGATCTTCTCGACCAACTTCCACCCCAACGCGATCTTCGACATGGCCGCGCTGCGCCGGATTTTCTACAAGATCAAGATCGATGGCCCCTGTCAGGCCGACTTCCTCAAGATCTTCGCCATGGTCGCACGCAAGCGCAAGATGCCGCTGGACGAGGCGACGCTGGTGCACCTGTTGAACAACCGCTACCCCGAGATCGACAACGTCTACGCCAATTATCAGCCGATCTTTTTGATCGACCAGATGATCGCGATCTGCGAGTTCGAGGGGAAGCCATATCACATGTCGCCGGAATTGATTGATCGCGCATGGAACAACATGTTCGTCAAGGAAGAGGACATCGTCCGCTAATTCCTTAACCGGGGTCAAGACTCTCATATGCATGGTTTGTGCATGGTTTGTTGACGGGTTGTGCATGGGCAGTGGCTAGGTCATTTTGACCGTGCGATGACCCCTTTACCTCCGCAATTTGACGACTGGTTTTCGGCCCGTGGCTGGTCCATCCACCCGCATCAGCAGGACATGCTGGACCGGGCAGATGCCCCTGCCCTTTTGCTCATTGCGCCCACAGGCGGTGGCAAGACTCTCGCGGGTTTCCTGCCCACGCTGGCAGAGCTGGCGGATGGCCAACACGTTGGAATCCATACGCTTTATGTCTCCCCGCTCAAGGCGCTCGCAGCCGACATCAAACGCAACCTGCGCACCCCCGTTGATGAGATGTCCTTGCCCATCAGGATCGAGGATCGTACCGGCGACACGTCGGCCACGCAGAAAAAGCGTCAACGCGCCGACCCGCCGCATATCCTGTTAACGACGCCGGAAAGTCTTGCGTTACTAACATCTTACGAAGACGCGCCCCGCATGTTCCGCGGGCTGCAGCGGGTCATCGTTGATGAAATTCACGCGCTTCAGGAAAGCAAACGCGGCGATCAACTGATGCTCGCTCTGGGGCGTCTGCAACGGCTCGCCCCCGGTTTGCGCCGGGTAGGGCTTTCGGCCACGGTCGAAGACCCTGCAATCATAGCTAACTCATTGGCATGTAACCCAGATCCTTGCGAAATCCTCCACGCTGATCCGGGGCCAGAGCCTGATATCTCCATGCTCGTGACGGAAGAAAAGCCGCCGTGGTCCGGCGGTGGCGCTGCCTATGCGATCCCTGCGGTTCTGGAACAGGTACGCCATCACAAGACCACGCTGATCTTTCACAACACGCGCGCTCAGGCCGAAATTTTCTTTCATAATCTTTGGCTTAGCAACACCGACGACCTGCCAATCGGCATCCACCACGGAAGTCTTTCGCGCGAACAACGTGAAAAGGTTGAGGGTGCGATGGTCCGCGGCGACCTGCGCGCGATTGTTTGCACCGGCAGTCTGGACCTTGGGATCGACTGGGGCGATGTGGACCTTGTGATCCAAATCGGCGCACCCAAAAACGTCAAGCGTCTGATCCAGCGCATCGGCCGTGCCAATCACCGCTACAACGCGCCTTCAAAGGCGCTTCTGGTGCCCGCAAATCGCTTCGAAGTTATTGAATGTATTGCAGCTCTAGAAGCCGCGAAGGCAGGCGACCTTGATGGCGATCCCCCCGGCCCCGGCCCACGCGATGTGCTTTGCCAACACATCCTGATCACGGCCTGTGCTGGCGCATTCAGTGCCGATGAACTTTTCGCCGAGGTGCGCACCGTCGGCGCCTTCGCCGATCTGACCCGCGAGCAATTTGACGAATGCCTGGAGTTCTGCGCCACCGGCGGCTACGCCCTAAGGGCCTATGACAAGTGGAAAAGGCTCAAACAAATCAACGGCATGTGGCAATTGCGCGATCCCCGTGCATCGCGCAACATCCGCATGAACATCGGCACTATTCAGGACACCGACACGCTCAAGGTCCGCTTCCGCAACAGCTTCAAACCCTTGGGCGAAATTGAGGAAGGCTTTGCCGCGACCCTTACCCCCGGTGACACCTTTTTGATTGGCGGCCAGATCGTCCGCTATGAAGGCCTGCGCGAAATGACAGTCGAAGTGTCGCGCAACGCCGCCAAGAAGCCCAAGATTGCCACCTTCATGGGCACAAAATTTGCCACCTCAACGCAACTTCAGGCCCGCATTTTGCGCATGTTCCAAACCGGCGATTGGGGTGGCCTACCCGACCATACCCGTGACTGGCTACAGCTGCAGCGCGAGATCTCAAAACTGCCAGAAGCTGACCGTATTCTGATCGAAAGCTTTCCTCATAATGGTCAAGCGCACACGGTCTTTTATGGCTTCGCGGGTCGTAACGCCATGCAAACATTGGGGCTTTTGCTGACCCAACGCATGGAAGAGTTGTCTCTCAACCCCCTTGGCTTTGTCGCCACGGACTATGCCACGATGGTCTGGGGGCTTGATCCTGTCACCGACCCGGCCCCCTTGATACAGCCCGCTGCCTTACGAGATGGCTTTGAAACATGGCTGCAAGGCAATGCCGTGATGAAAAAAACATTTCGCGCTGCGGCCACGATCGCGGGCCTCATCGAACGTAATCTGCCGCAAAACCGCAAGACCGGACGACAGGCGACGTTCAGCTCTGACATTCTCTATGAAACACTGGTCAAATACGACCCCGACCACCTGATGCTGGACATCACCCGGGATGAGGCGCTTTCCGGCCTCGTTGATCTTGGCCGGATCGAAGAAATGTTGACCCGTACCGAAGGCCGTTTTGACCACGTCACACGCGACCGGGTCACGCCGCTTGCAGCGCCCTTGATGCTTGAGGTCGGGCGTGTCCCAATCAAGGGCGAGGGCCGCGAACTGATGGTCGAACGCGAAACCCAGGCCCTGATGGAGGCATCGGGCCTCGACAACATCGACCTGCCGCCATCGTCACCAAACTGGCGCGTCGGCTGGTAACGGATACCTTGCGGCGCGCTCCGAAAACCGGCAAGAACAGATCATGAACGCGTATCACTTCACCCTGTCCGATGTCGCATTGCACGCATTGCCAAGCGGCGCACTTTGGGCGCCAGATACCGGCACGCTCACCGTCTCTGACCTGCATTTGGGCAAATCTGACCGCATCGCGCGACGCCGTGGCATCATGCTGCCCCCCTATGAGACCCGCGCGACCCTCGACCGGCTGGACAGCCTGTTGGATGTCCTGTCACCACGTCGCGTTGTTTGTTTAGGTGATAGTTTTGATGACCTTGACGCGGCAGATAGCCTTGATGAGGTTGAAAAACTGCAACTCACCCGTCAACAAGCAGGGCGCGACTGGATCTGGATTGAGGGTAATCACGACCCCGGACCGGTCGATCTGGGCGGGCGACATTTGATGGAATGGGCCGAGGGGCCGCTCACCTATCGCCACATTGCAAAGACCGGATCAATGGGTGAGATTTCGGGGCATTACCACCCCAAATGCAGCCTGTCGCGCGGTGGCGCCCGTCCTGCCTTTCTGATTGATGCGCAACGGGTGATCCTGCCCGCCTTTGGCGCCTTTACCGGCGGTTTGCGGGCGAGCCATCCCGTGCTGCAGGCGCTGCTGTCGTCGGATGCGACGGCGGTGTTGACGGGCAAAAAAGCATTGCCCGTCCCCTATGCGGCCACGCGCTAGGCGGTCAGCCCTTCGGGCTCTGCCAGCCCATTGGCACGGCAACACGCCGTGA
Source organism: uncultured Paracoccaceae bacterium (assembly GCA_947493335.1). Taxonomy (GTDB): domain Bacteria; phylum Pseudomonadota; class Alphaproteobacteria; order Rhodobacterales; family Rhodobacteraceae; genus CANMYO01. The sequence continues at coordinate 1,976,932 of CANLQO010000001.1, forward strand.
CGGTATTCGCCAGCAGGCATGCGATTGTCATCGGTCCAACGCCACCGGGCACGGGTGTGATTGCGCCCGCGACCGCAGCGCAACTGTCGTAGTCCACATCACCCACAAGGCGTGTTCCACCTTCGGGCTTTTCAATGCGGTTGATGCCCACATCAATCACCGTCGCACCCGGCTTGATCCAGTCACCCGGCACCATCTGCGGGCGCCCGACGGCAGCGACGACAATATCTGCCTGTCGCACAACACCTGGCAGATCAGCGGTGCGCGAATGGGCGATCGTCACGGTGCAACTGTCGTTGAGCAACAGCTGCGCCATCGGCTTGCCCACGATGTTGGATCGCCCGATCACCACAGCGTTCATCCCCGACAAGGATCCATGATGATCGCGCAACATCATCAGACAACCCAGCGGCGTGCAGGGCACCATGCTCTTTTGTCCCGTGCCCAACAGCCCCACATTCGAGATATGAAACCCGTCCACATCCTTGGCCGGATCAATCGCATTCAGGATCGTATCGCCGTCGATATGATCCGGCACCGGCAACTGACACAGGATGCCGTGGACCGTGGGATCCTCATTCAATTTGCCAATCAACGCCAACAAATCTTCCTGCGACGTGCTTGCATCCAGCTTATGCTCGAAAGACGCCATGCCGACCTCGACCGTCTGCTTGCCTTTGTTACGCACATAAACCTGGCTCGCCGGGTCTTCACCAACCAGCACCACAGCCAGCCCGGGCACGACCCCATGCTCTTCTTTCAGACGCGCGACGTGATCCGCCACTTTGCCCCGCACCGTGGCCGCAAAGGCCTTTCCGTCAATTACTGTCGCTGTCATCTGTCTTTCTTCCGAATAAAAATATGCCCGCCGGAGGCATCACACCGGGACGGCGGGCGGGGCGTCTTGCCCCCTTTGGGGGCAAGAGCGGCGCACACCGGCCTTAGAACAGGCCTTCGATCTGACCATCAGCGTTCAGCATGATCGCTTCGGCCGATGGCACGCGGGGCAGACCCGGCATCGTCATGATCTCACCGCAGATCGCCACGACAAACCCGGCCCCAGCGGACAGGCGCACTTCACGCACCGGTACCGCATGTCCTGTGGGCGCACCCCGCAATGCGGGGTCGGTCGAAAACGAATACTGCGTTTTCGCCATGCAGACCGGAAGGTTGCCGTAACCCTGATCTTCCCAGGCCTTCAGTTGATCGCGGATCTTCTTGTCGGCAATCACCTCATCCGCGCGGTAGATCCGCTTGGCGATCGTGTCGATCTTGTCAAACAGGCTCAGCTCATCACCATAAATCGGGGCAAAGTTCGCCTCTCCCTTGTCGGCAATTTCGGCCACGCGGGTGGCAAGTTCCTTGGTGCCTTCGGACCCATGTGCCCAATGCTTGCACAGGATCGCTTCAGAGCCTTGCGAGGTGACAAAATCCTTCACCGCCTGCACTTCAGCGTCGGTATCGGTGACGAAATGGTTGATCGCCACAACCACCGGCACGCCAAAGGATTTCACGTTCTCGATGTGACGCCCAAGGTTCGGGCAGCCTGCGACGACCGCGTCGACGTTCTCGGCCCCCAGATCGGCCTTGGCCACGCCGCCATTCATCTTCATTGCGCGCACGGTGGCCACAACCACCACACAGGACGGCGCGATGCCGGCCTTGCGGCATTTGATATTCATGAACTTTTCAGCACCCAGGTCGGCACCAAAGCCCGCTTCGGTCACCACATAATCCGCAATCTTCAATGCGGTCGTGGTGGCGGTGACAGAGTTACAGCCGTGCGCGATATTGGCAAACGGACCGCCGTGCACAAAGGCCGGGTTGTTTTCCAGCGTCTGCACCAGATTGGGCTGCATCGCGTCTTTCAGCAGCACCGTCATCGCGCCGTCGGCCTTGATGTCGCGGCAATAGACGGGCGTGCGGTCACGACGGTAGGCCACGATGATGTCGCCCAAGCGCTTCTGCAGGTCTTCAAGGTTCAGGGCCAGACACAGGATCGCCATCACCTCGGACGCCACGGTGATGTCAAAGCCAGCCTCCCGCGGGAAGCCGTTGGCCACGCCACCAAGTGACGCCGTGATCTGGCGCAGCGCGCGGTCGTTCATGTCCATCACCCGGCGCCATGTGACGCGGCGGATGTCGATCTCAAGCTCGTTGCCCCAATAAATGTGGTTGTCGATCATCGCCGACAGCAGATTGTGGGCAGAGGTGATGGCGTGGAAGTCGCCGGTAAAATGCAGGTTCATGTCCTCCATCGGGACAACCTGCGCGTAACCGCCACCCGCAGCACCACCCTTCATGCCGAAGCACGGGCCAAGCGAGGCTTCGCGGATACAAATCGCAGCCTTCTTGCCGATGGCGTTCAACCCGTCGCCCAAGCCCACAGTCGTGGTTGTCTTACCTTCGCCCGCCGGGGTCGGGTTAATCGCGGTGACAAGGATCAGCTTGCCGCTGTCATTGCCCTGAACGCTGTCAATAAACGACTGGCTGACCTTTGCCTTGTCATGGCCATAGGGCAAAAGGTCATCACTCCCGATGCCCAGCTTTTCACCAATTTCCTGAATCGGGCGCTTTTTGGCCTCGCGTGCGATTTCGATGTCCGACTTGTATTCCATTGCTTTCACCCTGTTGAAGGGGCCGCGCGGCCCTTGATACGTCAGGATATGTCTAGCGGGGTCGTATACATCGGTGCACCCGGATTACGACATATCCCGCATCAGAATCGTCGGGAATGCGTTGCGCGGTTTCGGATAAGAAACCAGATGTTCCTATGCGCCACGCCACGCGGGCTGATCGGGAACGTGCAGCCGAAGACGCTGACCAAGGGCAAATACACCGGGCCGTTCGACCCAGGCCGTCACGCCACGCTTGCCTGTGGCTGCCGCCTTGAAAGCCTTGCCATGACCGGGACGATCAAGCTCGATCTCGTCCCCCGGATAGCGGCAGGGGCGGTTTTCCATATCGATGACGATCGTTGCCCCATCGGGACCCTGCAGGCGCGAAGATGGCGGGACGTGGGTAAAATCAGGAATACCTTTCACCACCAGCGTGGCCCCAAGCCAGACCGGGTCGATCGCCTCCAATCCGCAATCGGCAGCGATTTCATCAAGTTCTTCGAGGCTCAGCACCGACAATTGCCGCACGTTTGCGATCTCTGTCCCCTCGGCATGCTGGGCTGACACCCGCACGCAGGATTTGCGCGTGATGCCACCGTGATCTTCGCCCTGCGGTCCGTCAAAACCCAAGGTCAGGCTATCCTGCGCCGTCGCGCGGATCGTACCGCCGGGCACAGTCCCCAGCCAGACGATCTCTGCATGGTGGTCAGTGGGCTTGAGAGCGGGCATGGGCGGTCTCCGATCAGGTTTCCCCATCGGTATGCCCCGCAGGCCAAAAATTCAAATCACGGATTGTGAGATCTCATTTCACGAAAAAGCCGCCCTCGCTGGGGCGGCTTTTGATCTTACGCCGAAGGCTCCGGCTCCATCCCGCTATCCGGGGATTTGGGCTTTTTCGGCTTGGTCTTGGGGATCGCCGTGATCGAAGACCCGCCAGAGGGCGGCGTATCATCAGCATCGTCACCCCGATTCAACGGTTCACCTGCGATGACGCGGGTGATCTCATTGCCGGTCAGGGTCTCGTACTCCAGCAGGCCCTGCGCCAGCCGTTCCAGATCATCGGCCTTTTCGGTCAGGATACGCTTGGCGGTCTGATAGCCTTCTTCCACGATCTCTTTGACCTTCTCGTCAATCACGGTCTGGGTCTCGGCAGAGTGGTTGGTCCCGCCGCCATAATTGCCAAGATAGCTGTTCTGCTCATTGGCGTAATCGACATAGCCAAGTTCCGGCGCAAAGCCGAACTGCGTGACCATGGCGCGGGCGATCTTGCTGACCTGTTGGATGTCCGAAGACGCGCCAGAGGTGACGTTCTCTGGCCCAAAGATCAGCTCTTCTGCCACACGACCACCCATCGCCATGGCGATCTTGGATTTGTATTTGGTGTAGCTCACGCTCAATTGGTCGCGTTCCGGCAAGGACAAGACCAGCCCCAGTGCACGGCCGCGCGGAATGATCGTGGCTTTGTGGATCGGATCATGCTGCGGCACGTTCAGACCGACAACCGCATGGCCGGCCTCGTGATAAGCGGTCAGCTTTTTCTCATCCTCGGTCATGACCATCGAGCGGCGCTCGCTGCCCATCATCACCTTGTCCTTTGCGGATTCGAAATCGATCATTGTCACGAACCGGCGCCCGACGCGGGCCGCCATCAGCGCGCTTTCGTTCACAAGGTTCGCCAGATCAGCGCCCGAGAAACCGGGCGTACCACGGGCAATGATGCGCAGGTCCACATCGGGGCCCAGCGGCACCTTACGGGCATGCACGCCCAAAATCTTCTCGCGGCCTTTGATGTCGGGGTTCGGTACCTGCACCTGCCGGTCAAACCGGCCCGGGCGCAGCAGTGCAGGGTCCAACACGTCGGGGCGGTTAGTCGCGGCCACGATGATGATGCCTTCGTTAGCCTCAAAACCATCCATCTCAACCAGCAACTGGTTCAGCGTCTGTTCGCGTTCGTCGTTACCCCCACCGTAACCGGCACCGCGCGAGCGGCCCACAGCGTCAATCTCGTCGATAAAGACGATGCATGGCGCATTCTTCTTGGCTTGCTCGAACATGTCGCGCACACGCGATGCACCGACACCAACAAACATTTCGACAAAGTCAGACCCCGAGATGGTGAAGAACGGCACGCCAGCCTCACCCGCAATCGCACGCGCCAGCAGCGTTTTACCCGTGCCCGGAGGGCCTACCAAAAGCGCACCCTTTGGGATCTTGCCACCAAGACGGCTGAACTTCTGCGGGTTGCGCAGGAATTCGACGATCTCTTCCAGTTCTTCCTTGGCCTCGTCGATGCCCGCAACCTCGTCAAAGGTCACGCGGCCGTGCTTTTCGGTCAGAAGCTTTGCCTTGGATTTGCCAAAGCCCATCGCGCCGCCCCGGCCACCGCCCTGCATTCGGTTCATGAAGTAAATCCAGACGCCGATCAGCAGGATGAATGGGGCAAGTGCGAACAGGAAACTCGACAGCGCCGATTGTTCCTGTGACTGCGCCGCGACAGGGATGTCACGTTCGATCAAAAGGTCGGTCACTTCTGCATCGGCAGGTTTGATGGTGACGTAGTCGCGGCCATCGGTCTTGCGATAGCGGACCTGTTCGCCGTCCAACGTCACCTGAGTGACCGTCCCGCCTTCGACAGATTCGACAAATTCAGAGTAGCTCTGACTGTTGCTCAGCCCGTTGTTCGCGCCGCCATTGAAGAGCTGGAACAGCGCCAGCACCAGCAAGAACAGGACGACCCAAAAGACGAGATTGCGTGCATTGCCCAAGACAGGCTCCTTTAACATCGGAAGATCGTTGCGCGAGAGTGGCCTCGCAGGTTGACCCTAAAATAGCGTTTCCTGACCGATCTTCAATGCGCAAGCGCGGCCAAGTCTCAATTCACCGCGATCCGCGCGTGCCATCCGGCACTGAACCCCGCCAAGGGGGCGGCAATAAGGCGATCTTCGTGCCAAATTGCGGGGCTTGCGCGCAGCGCGTCGCGCGGGTGGCCGGTGGCGCGCCAGTCCGGGCACTCCGACACAGCGTCGCCCAAGGCGCCAACCTGCACCTCTGGCGCATGGGGGCCGTCCATTGCCCAGCGTCCATCCCAAAGGTCAATGGTCGAAGAACGCCCCGCAACCGCTTGTAATTCTCGGCAAATTACGATCCGACCCTTTTCAGCCGTCATCAGGCATCCATGCAATGTCGCCGTCCCGCCGGATTGCACCGCAACCACTGCGTCCTCTAATGCGGACAGCCGTGGCCGGTAAGGATTTTGGCCGACGTCAGCCAATGCCCCGGCAAAAAGCCGCAACAGAATTTCTGGCGGCACTTCGTCCAGCCCATCCCGCGCGAATGCGATATAGCCACTATCTGCATAATGCGCGGTTTGCAGCGCCGCTGCAGCATTCCGTGCTGACGTTTCCAAAACCTCACGCGCCCGCGCCATCTGCGATGCCGTGCGCGCCAGTTTCCCAGCATCGAAACCCTCGTTGCGGATCAACCGCCTGATCCGCACCCGCTCGAACGTCTCATCATCATTGCTGGGATCATCGGCAAAAGGGATTTTGAGCACCTTGCAATAGTGGCGCAAAGCGGCCCGCGGCACCCCCAGCAGGGGTCGCACCACGGTTAAGCCGGGCAGCCTGCGCTGCGCCGCCATACCAGAAAGGCCATCAACTCCCGACCCTCGGAGCAGCCGCATCAGCACTGTCTCAGCCTGATCGTCCTGGGTATGGGCCATCAGCACATGACGGCACGTCCCGCTCCATGCGCCGATCAGGTCAAGACGCGCCTTTCGCGCCGCATCCTGCAGGTTGCCGGTTCCGTCCCATCCCTGCCATTTCAAGGTGTCGTGATGCAGGCCTATTCCCGCGCATTCTGCCGCGACCATCGCGGCCTCCGCACCACTTTCGTCCCGTAGCCCATGGTCAACCGTCGCCACTTTCAGCGTCACGCCATAGACCCGCGCCCAGCCCGCCGCCAAGTGCAGCATCGCCATGCTGTCGCCCCCGCCCGACACCGCCAGCGCAATTTCGGTTGGGAAATGCGGGCCCAAAAGCGCGCCCATCTCATCGGCAAAGTGCTGTGGTAAGTCTACTGGCATCCCAGATTGGCCATGGCCGACTGGGCCTGTGCGACAAAGCCGTTGCCCGGAAAGCGCACGCCAACCTCGGCCAGCGTCAGGCAGGCGTCCTGCGTTTGGCCCAACTGGCCCAATGCAGCGCCCAGTTTGAAAAGCGCCTCGGGCGCTGTCGGGCCAGAGGCATCGGTCGAAAAACTGCCCAGAAAGGCGCGGGCGGCGTTTGTCGTCTCGCCCAGCCCCTCAAAGGCTTTGCCCTTCATCAATTCCGCCTCGGCGGCTACTGGCGAACCGGGGTAGGACGTGACAAAGGTCGCAAGGAGGTCAGCGGCGCTGCGAAAGTCACCGGAGGCGAGCGCCTCCTGCGCCCGCTCAAAGTCGGCCTGCTCGCCAATGGCAAGGGCGGGCCCGCCGGTCGCAGGCGCCGGGTTCGCCACCGGCACATCGGTGCCATTGTCCACGCCGCCCAGGCTGGGTGTATCGCCCAACAAGCTGATATCGCAGCCTGTTTCCAATTCACATAACCGGAACTCCAGATCACCGATGCGATTGGTACCGTCCACGGTGATCCGGTTCACGCGGAACTCAAGCTCTTCTGTCTTGGAGGTCAGACGCTGCAACTCCGCCTCAATCGCGTTCAGGCGATCCAGCGGCGTGTTGCCACCCGTGCTGTTACCGATGGCACCTGTTGTTGACAGTTCGGTTCGCAATCGCTGCACGTCGACGTATAGGATCGACAGCTGCTGTCGGATATCGGCAAGTGTCTGGTCCTGCGCAAATGTGGGCGCCGCGGTCAGGGCCAAACCAGCAACAAGGGCAAACCGGGTCAACATGGCGCGCGTCCTAGCTCAGCGCGCCGACCGAGATGATCGTCACGGCCCGGCGGTTCTTGGCATAGCAGCTTTCCTCGGAACAGACCTCAATCGGGCGTTCCTTGCCGTAGCTGATGGTGCGCAGGCGGTTGGCGGGCACACCCTTGGAAATAAGGTATTCGCGGACCGTATTGGCGCGGCGCGCGCCCAGCGCAAGGTTGTATTCCCGCGTGCCCTGTTCGTCGGCATGACCTTCGACAATCGCCAGATAGTCGGCGTTGGTCTGCAACCAGCCTGCCTGCCCATCCAATGTCGCTTGCCCGGCGGCGGTCAACGTGGCGCTGTCCACTTCGAACAACACCCGGTCGCCGATCGTCTGCGCAAAGAATTGCGGGCTGGATGGATCTGCTGCACCGGTCGGCGCTGTAACTCCTGCGCCAGCGCCCGCATTGGCCCCGGTTGTATCGTTCACCCCGCCGCCGAAACGGTCAGGGCGGGTGCAGGCGGCGGTGCTGAGCGTCAGCAGCACCAGCAAGGCTTTGGTTGTGAATGTCATCTGATTATCCTGTTTACCGCTCGTATTTTTCATCACTCTATCATGGCTTGGCGGCCGAGGGAACGACCCCGCACGCCCATGTTTCAAGGCTGTAACGGACCCCAGCTTGGGTCTGACCCCGCCCCGGACACCGGCACCGCCGCAAGGTTTCGTCCCGAAATATCAACCGAATACAGTGTTGATGTCCCCCCCGCGCCTTGGGTTTCGCGCGCGAACATCAGCACGCGGCCATTGGGCGACCACGTCGGGCCTTCATCAAGGAATGACGCCGTCAACAGCCGTTCCTCGCTGCCGTCAGTGCGCATGACACCGATGTGAAACCGGCCTGCGTTCTGCTTGGTAAAGGCGATCAGATCTCCGCGCGGTGACCAGACGGGGGTGCCATAACGCCCCTCGCCAAAAGATATGCGCTGCGCATCACCGCCATTTGCCGACATGATGTATAGCTGCTGCGTGCCGCTACGGTCGCTTTCAAAGACGATCCGCCCGCCATCGGGGCTAAAGCTCGGCGCGGTCTCAATCGACGGCGCAGAGGTCAGCCGCGTATGCGCGCCGCTGGCCAGATCGGTGCGGTAAAGGTCGGTATTGCCGCCATTGGCAAGGCTATAGATCACCTGATTGCCGTCGCGCGAAAAGCGCGGGCTGAATGCCATCTCACCCTCTGCCGTAGCAAGCTGCTGTTTCCCGACAGAGGCCACGTCGAGGACGTTGATCCGGGGAAAGCCGGTCTCATAAGAAGTATAAAGCACCCGGTCGCCGCGCGGGCTGAACCGTGGGGCCAGCACAATCGCGCTGCTGTCAGTCAGGAACTGAAGGTTGGCGCCATCGTAGTCCATAATCGCAAGCCGCTTTTGGCGCGCGTCCTTTGGCCCGGTCTCGGATACAAAGACGACGCGGCTGTCGAAATAACCGCCCTCGCCGGTGATCCGAGAATAAGCGGCATCCGCCACCTTATGCGCCATGCGCCGCCAGCCCTGCGTGGTGCCTGCGAATTGCAGCCCCTCACCCAGTTCGGTGCCCGCAAAGACGTCGTAAAGCCGAAACTTGACCACCAATTGGTCCCCACTCACCGCGACGGCCCCACCAATCAGCGCTTGCGCATTGATGGCCCGCCAATCGGCATAGGCCACCGGCGCGCCGAAAGAGGCCGGCGTGCTGATAAAGGCGCTTGCGGGAATTTCGCGGAAAAGCCCGGTGTTGGCCAAATCCTGCGCCACAAGCCGGGTGATATCGGCGGCCAGTTGTTCTGCCCCTGCGGTTTCCGCCTGAAAGCCCGGCACGGCAAAGGGCAGCGGTTCAATGACCCCATCCGTGATGGTCAGCCGCAACGGGCCGTCCTGCGCCAGGGCAGGCCCCGCCAGACCGGCCGCCAGAACCGCGCTTAGAAGCCATTTCAACATGCTCTCATCCTCAACTCGCGGGCTTTGCGCCCTTTTGCGGTGTTATGACATGCAATCAAGGGGAGTTTCGCGGGGAAATCCCGATTGCGCGTATCTTTGCCGGTCGTCATCGCAACCGCATCCCCGAGGGATCGAAGGTAATGACGACCTCTTTCCACTGTTCGTATTTTTCTGCGGGCAGATCATAGCCCCCCTGCCCCTGGCAACGCAGGATCGCGCGGCGCGCGGCCTGAAAGGCCGTGTCGGTGGCCGAACTGTCTCCGTCTGATCCCAAAAGCCGGACATCGCCCGTCACCCGCCCGCCGGGATCAAGGCTGAACCCGACCTCAACTGTAACCCGCGCCGCGACCGATCCGGGATCGACGTTCCAGCAGGCGTTGACCGCCACACGGAACCCTTCCCGCTCTGACCCCGTCATCGGCGGGCCCTCGTCCGCGGGCAATTGCATCGATTCCAGCGCCGCGGCGACAGCCGCCTCAACGTCAGCCTCGGAGTCCTCCAACACCTCTGCAGTTTGTGGTGGTGTTTCTTCCGCCGGGGCCTCGGCCACGTCTGGTTCCGCCGGGGCGGGCCGGTTAGGCCGCACGTTGGGCCGCAGTGATGTTGTCACCGCGCCAGAGGGTTCCTCGGCCTCAGTCACGATCTCTGTTGCGGCTTCTTCCGGCGCGGTCGCCTCTGCCGGTTCCTCGACCACCTCAGCGGGTTCAGTCACATCAGGGGTCGCACTTTCCTGCACCGCTTCGGCCACTTCGGTGTCAGGCGGCGGCGGGGCGACAGGCTCGGGTGCGACGCGGTCCGCTGGCGCGGGCACTGGCGTGTCATCCGCCGGCAATTCAGGCGAGGCGAGCTCTTGCGGCGGTGCGGGCGGTGCGGGTGCCTCATCAGTGACATCAGCGACTGGTTCAGGCGGTGCAGGTGGTTCTGGCGGCGGTGCTTCCTCGGTGGGTTGCGCGACCGGCTCGGGCGGCGTGACCTCTGTTGGTGCTGTCTCTTCAGTTGGGGTCGGCAGCGCATCTTCGACCAATGGCACAACCGGCGCATCGGGGCTTTCGCTGGCCGGATCTGGCGTGGTCGCCGCCACAAGTGCGGCAAACTTTTCACCCGACACCACCGACACATCGGCCACCTCAAACGGCAGCGGATCGGACTGGAACCCCCAGCCCGCCACAAGCCAGATCACAAGGCCCACATGCCCCGCGCCAGAGATATAGGTGCCGGTGGAGGCCACAGGCCTAGCCGTCCTGATCAGTCAGGGTCGGCCCGCCGATATCCGTCACCAGACCAATGTTGTTGAACCCCGCCGCATTCAGCGCGCCCATGACCTGCGCCACCCGGTTCCAGGCATTGGAGCCGTCCGCGCGCAGGAAGATCCGGTCACTGGTGCGTTCTGCGGCAATGGCCTGCAACCGTGCGACCAGATCGCTCTCTGGCGTTTCAGTGTTCTGGATCAGTAATCCGCCGTCCGCCGTGATTGTCACGGTCAGCGGTTCTTCTTCATCCGTGGGCAGCGCATTCGCTGCGGTTTCCGGCAATTCCACCGGCACACCCACCGTCAACAAGGGGGCCGCCACCATGAAGATAATCAAAAGCACCAGCATCACGTCGACAAATGGCGTGACGTTGATTTCCGACATCGGTTGATTGCGGCTCGCGCGGCGGCGTCTGCGCCTGCCGCCGCCATCCCCGCCTGATTTCATCACACCCGCGCCCACGATCAGCTATCCAACTGGCGGCTGAGGATGGTGGCGAATTCATCGGCAAAGGCTTCATACCCGGCCACAATCCGGTCCGCGTCAGCGCTAAGCTTGTTGTAGAATACGACTGCCGGGATCGCCGCCATCAGGCCCAGTCCTGTTGCCAGCAACGCCTCTGCAATGCCGGGGGCCACGACGGCAAGGTTGGTGTTCTGCTGCTCAGCGATCTCGATAAAGGCATTCATGATGCCAAAGACCGTCCCGAAAAGCCCCACAAACGGCGCGGTCGATCCCGTGGTCGCCAGGACCGGCAGCCCCTTTTGCAACTTGCCCGCTTCCTTGGCGATGGCCACGTCCATGCCGCGATCAATCCGCGCCTGCGCGCCGGCAATCAACGCGCCGTCCTGCCGGTGTGACCTGCGCCATTCCAGCATCCCTGCGCTGAAAATCGTCTCAGAGGCACCGCGCGGCGTCTCTCCGATCTGGTCAAACAATTGGTCCAGCGGCTCACCCGACCAAAAGGCGCGGTCAAAAATATCCGCCTCCCGCCGCGCACGGCGGTATTGAATCAGCTTGTCGATGATCACCGCCCAGCACCAGACAGAGGCGACGATCAGCATGACCATGACAAGTTTTACAAGGATCGTGGCGCGGGCGAACAAGGCCCACATGGTAAAATCGGTAGCTGCTTCCATTTGCCCGCTCTGCTCTATCGGCCGTTATCGGCCTTTGTTTGCGCGCAATATACGACAAGCCACAGGGGAAATCCATTGCACTTGCGCAGGGCCCGTGCACTTCTGCGCGAGGATCACCCCAGCCTTGCGCGAAGTTCCGCTGGCAACCGCGTGGGCCGACCCGCGACCGTCATGCAAACTGCCGTGACAACCGCGCGAAAGATCACCTGATCGCCACGGTGCACTTCCTGATCAAAGACCCACCGGCTTTGCCCCTCTGGCCGGTGGTCTGTCACCACCGTCAACCTGTCATCCAGCCGCGCAGGTGCCAGGTAGTCCGCCTCTACCCGGCGCACGACAAAGACGATGCCCTCGGCCTTCATCTTGTTCTGATCCAGCCCCATTTCCTCGACCAGTTCAGAGCGGGCCCGTTCGATGTATTTGAGGTAATTGGCATAATAGACGATGCCACCCATATCGGTGTCTTCGTAGTAAACCCGCACGGGCAGCTTATGGGTCATGATCGCTCCGGTCTGATCAGACCAACATGCCAGACCCCGCCCGATGGGCAAGCTGCAAATCGGCTAGCAGGATTCCATTGCTTGCATGCGCGCAAGCTCTGTCCGATTGATTGTCTCGGCGCCACGGATTTCAAGCGCCTCGTGTGACATCACCTGCCCGGCCCGACCTGCGAAACAGGCGCAATCCACGCCGTCCAGCGTATCATCGCAAAAGGCATATTGCTCTGCTGCATGGGCCTCACTAGCCAGTGATCCGGTGCGCCCCTCTCCCCTTGGTATGACCGGGGTGAAGGTTGATCCGACGATCAGCGCTACGCCGACACCGCCTGCGAGCGCAAAAGTTAATCCGTATTCTCCGAACATAGCGATCTCCCTTAAGGGGGGAGGTCCGATCATCGGCACGGCACCGTCAAAAGCAAGAAAATAGTCGTTCAACTTTGGTTCAAGTTGTCGAGGTTTACTGAACCGAGGTCATCCTTGCCGCAAGCCGCAGCGCGTGGCTCGCGTCCCGTGCGACCGCAGGCATGACCGGATCATAGGCCGCACGGATCACGCCCGCGATTTCGGGCCGCAACACAGTTGTCCCGTCTACCGCCGCCAAGGGTGGCATGTCCTGAAACGCCTGATCCGACCAAAGCAATATAGTCTGCACCGCCTGACTTAGCGCCAGCGTGTCCGCACTCACTGCCGCAAGATGATCGTCATAGCGCAGAAAAACAAAAGCCGCCTTGATGGCCCCCGCCTCATCAAAGCGGAAGATCCGGTACTGATTGGCATCGGCCGCCTGTAGCCGCGCCACCAGCGATCCAAGGTCGGGCACCAATTGGTCCAGATGCGGCACTTCCGGCAGTTCAGTCCAATCCTGACAGAAAAACACCATCAGGTTGGCACCCAATTCCGGGTCGGTCTCGGCCATCTGATGCCCCGCAAGCGTGACCACCGCTTCAATCGCACCCTTGAACACCCCAAGCGTCGCCTCATCCACGCCAAAGACAACCGGCGCAATCGCCCGCCCCCAGCGCGCGCACAGGTATTGTCCGTCTGCCCGGGTAAACAGCGCCTCTATTTCACTTTGATCCATCTTCTTCTGATCCAAAATCTCGCTGCCAGAGGCTCTTGCACTAGCCGCCAAACAAATCGCTTTGTCCCTTTGGCGCGTCCAGCCCCAGATGTGCCCAAGCCTTCGCCGCCAGCATCCGCCCGCGCGGTGTCCGCTGGATCAGCCCCTGCTGCAACAGATAGGGCTCGATCACGTCCTCCAGACTGTCGCGGCTTTCTGACAGTGCCGCTGACAGCGTTTCAACACCAACCGGTCCGCCACCATAATTCTCGGCAATCAACCGCAGATAGCGTCGATCGGCATTGTCGAGCCCCAGATCATCAACGCCCAGCCGGGTCAGCGCCCGGTCCGCGATCTGTTGCGTTACTGTTCCGTCGCCCTCGACCACCGCGAAATCCACCACGCGGCGCAACAAGCGCCCTGCGATCCGTGGCGTGCCGCGTGCGCGTCTGGCGATCTCGCGCGCACCGCCATCCTGCGCTGGCGCACCCATCAGCCTGGCACCCCGTGTCACGATCTCGTGCAATTCGTCCTGGCTGTAGAATTCCAGCCGTGTCGGAATGCCAAAGCGGTCCCGCAACGGGGTGGTCAGCAACCCCATGCGGGTTGTTGCGCCGACCAATGTGAAGGGCTGCAACTCAATCCGCACCGTGCGGGCCGCCGGACCCTCACCGATGACCAGATCAAGCTCAAAATCCTCCAGCGCTGGGTATAGCACCTCTTCCACTGCCGGATTAAGACGGTGGATTTCGTCAATGAACAACACGTCGCGGGCTTCCAGATTTGTCAGGATCGCCGCCAGATCGCCAGCTTTGGCCAGCACTGGACCGCTGGTCATGCGGAAATTGACGCCCAGCTCGCGCGCCATGATCTGCGCCAGCGTCGTCTTGCCCAGACCGGGGGGGCCGTGAAACAGCGTGTGGTCCATCGCTTCGCCGCGCCGCCGCGCGCTTTCGATGAAAACCTTCAGATTCGCCCGCGCCGCCGCTTGCCCGATAAAGGCATCCAGCGTCTGCGGACGCAGCGCACGGTCACCGTCCTCGGCCTGCCGCTCGGGGCGCAATGTGGGATCAGGTTCGCTCATGCGGGCTCCGTGCGAAGAAGAACGACAGGACTGCTGAGCACACCCCTACCCCTTTGGTGCAAGCAGCTTCAAGGCCGCGCGGATCAGCGTCGATGTATCGGCATCAGGTGCCGCCCCCATCGCCTCTGCCACGGCACCGGCAGCATCACCCGGCGCATAACCCAGATTGCCAAGAGCGCTTAACGCTTCGGCTTGCGCAGGATTGCCCTTGGGCACCGCCGGTTTGCGCACCGGTATCGGTTCATCGTCGATCACCGCATCACCGGTCGCTTCAGCCACGGTGCCGCCCATCGCCATCACGCCGGGGGCCTTGTCTTTCAACTCCAGAATGACCTTTTGCGCCGTCTTCGGCCCGACGCCCTTGGCCTTGGCGATGGCGTTCCAGTCGCCCAGCGCAATGGCCCGGCTCACCCCGTCATCACCCAGCGTGCCAAGGATCGACATCGACGCCTTGGCGCCGATCCCCTGCACCGACATCAGCAGTCGGTGCCATTCCTTTTCCACCAACGTGGTAAAACCGAATAGCTGCAGGTTCGTCTCTTGCACCAGCAGGTCGGTGTAAAGCGCCACCGCCTCGCCATTCGCGGGCAGACCCGCCAACACCCGATTACTCACATAAACCACATAGCCCACACCGCGCACGTCGATCAGCACATGATCGGTGCTGCGGTATTCAAGCCGCCCCGCGATCCGGCCAATCATGCGCTGGCCTTTGCAAGCGCGCTTGCCAGCGTGCCCGCTGATTGCAGGTGATGTGCGTGGCAAATGGCTATCGCCAAAGCATCGGCGGCATCGGGTCCGGCCACTTTGCAACCCGGCAATTGCAGCTGCACCATATGCAGGACCTGCCGCTTGTCCGCATGGCCCACACCCACCACAGCCTTTTTGACCGCGTTGGGCGCATATTCTCCCACCCGCAGCCCGGCCTGCGCAACTGCCAGCATGGCCACGCCCCGCGCCTGACCCAGCTTGAGCGTGCCCGCGCCATCCTTGTTGACAAAGGTCTGCTCAATCGCCGCGGCATCCGGGCCATAGGTCGCCATCATGTCGGTCAAGGCCTCGTGCAAAGTCAGCAACCGGCCAGACAGATCGTCGCCGGTGCCATGACACACTCCATTGGCCACATGCGCAATACGGCTGCCCGTCACCTCGATCACGCCCCAGCCCATGTTGCGCAGGCCGGGATCAATCCCCAATACGCGCATCTCTGTCCCCTGCTCTTTCTTGTTGTTGCAACTCCACTAGCACAAAACGCGAACACCCGCCAAGCGCTTTGCGATTTGCCGGTCTGCCGCTATCGTCCCTCCATTCGTTTTTGTGTATTCAAAGTGAAAGGAACTCCAATGGCCGATTTTGCCAATACCCTCACAAGCTTTCTTGTCAAAAAGGGCGTCTCGCCCGCCACCGCCGCAAGTGCCGCCAATATGGTCCTCAAGCGGGGCCAGATGAAACAGCCCTACACGCCCAATGAACTCAAACTGCTGACCGTCTTTCTGAACACGCCAGAGGCGATGGGCTTCAAAAACGGCGCAGAGGCCAGCAAGTACGGGGTCGAGCTGACAAATGCCACCGTGTCAGACCTGCGCACCGAACAGATCAACCGCGGCGCTGCCGCCCCGGCGACACTGGGCACCGAACCCCGCCATACCGCTTACAAACCCCGCCCCGTTATCGTGACATCTTATTCGACAGCCGGGTCACCATCCGAAGATGCGGTCCGCGACATCGCAAGCGCAATTGCAAGCAATCAACCGTTGCGCACGGCAGAGGCAAAGGCCATCGCACCACAAGGATAAGTTCGGTCAAATCCGGCGCCGCTGGCGTCAAAAACGACACCGGATAAACCCTTTTTTCATAATGACTTAAGGTTAACTTCGCTTAAGAATTAGGCATTCTGAAAACGCATAGATGCTATGCAGAAATAGCGCTGGATTTGTCTGCGCGCGCCTCCTATCTGCGGTTCATGAAGATAACGCTGCAACGCAGCAAAAACATGAGGAGCACGGCCATGGCCGCTTTTGACACCACCCGTCCTACCGCCGTGATCTCGGCTGGTTCCATCACACGTTTTGCCACCAACCTGATTGGTGCAGTGACCACCTGGAACGACGCACGCATCACGCGCAAATCCCTGTCGCAGCTCAGCGCACGCGAGCTGGATGATATCGGTCTGTCCTTTGGTGACATCGACAACGTATCACGTCGCGCTTTCTGATCCCTCCCATCAGAAAATGCATTGGCCGCATCCGAGGAACTCGGATGCGGCCTTTCTTTTGTGCTGGTCATGAATGACCATGTGGAAACGTGAAAAGGGCCGCAGCCCGTTGCCGGGCGCGGCCACCATCCCCTCAGGCAAGGGATTTTCTTTTCTTACAGTCCGATGCTTTGCAGAACTTGCGCGACAGCGAGGGTCGCGGGGTCGGCTTGCATGATCCAGCCACCGGCCTTTTCAATCAGCGTGCCCTCGGACAGCTTGCCAACGCGTTCCGCATAGGTGGTTTCGCCCAGGGATGCATAGATGTAGCCCTTGAACAGAAACGCCGTGCCGACCATCAGGATCAGGCCGCGAAGCGGGAATTTCGGGTTGTAGATGCGCGGTTGCGCTTGGATCAGTCCGTTACCATCAACACGGTAAGTGACGCCATTTGCCATCCGCTGATGGCTTTTGACGATGCGGCGCAGTCTTTTCTCAAATGGTGCCTGAGCAATGCCCATGGTGTTCTCCAGCTAAAGCCCCCACTTCAACTTTTCACGAAATCCAACATCACGTCAGATTGTGGCAAAAGTTGGGCAAAGTGCTGAAACTGCGGCATTTTAACGATCTACCCGGCGGATTTGATTAAAGTCAGCGTGGTCCAGTCAACAATGCTATTTCGCGCGACTTCATTAAATCCAAAGCGTGCATAATGGGCCGCAACTTCGTCGGCCTGTTCGTTCAGAATCCCCGAGAGAATCGCATAGGCCCCATCTGCGCTGGCATTTGCCATATCGTTGGCAATCGCGATCAGCGGCCCTTTGAGGATATTGGCAAAGACCAGATCGTAGGGTGCGCGGTCCTTCAATGCGGGCGCATCAAAGCCCGGCGCAACAATGCAATCGACCCGCCCGCTCAGCCCGTTTGCTGCCACATTTGCTGCCGCCACATCGACCGCAACCGGATCAATATCGCTGGCCACGATCGGCGCGTCGGTGACATGGGCCGCGGCCATCGCCAGCACCGCGGTTCCGCAACCAATGTCAGCCACATTGGTCTGGGGCACCCCTCCTTGCACCAGCGCATCCAACGCCAGCAAACAGCCCAGCGTCGTGCCGTGATGCCCGGTGCCAAAGGCCATGGCCGCTTCGATCAACAGCGGAATGGAGCCCTCTGGTACGTTGTCCGCGTCATGCGCGCCGTAGACAAAAAACCGCCCCGCAGGCACGGGTGGCAATTCGCGCTGCACTTTGGCGACCCAGTCCTGATCCGGCACTTCAGAGACGACAAAGTCCTTCACCCCGTGCAAAGCCGCCAGAACCGCCAGCCCCGCCTGATCCGGCGCTTCGGTGAAGTAGGCACCAACTTCCCACAGGCCCGATCCATCCTCGACCTCAAAGACGCCAATGCCGGTTGGTTCGGGATTCAGCGCCTCCAGCGCTTCGGCCAGCGCATCGGCTGTGTCCTGCCCTGTCATGGTGGTCAGCGCGGTAAAGGTGGTCATCGGGGTCACTCCATCAGGTTGCCCCGCGCCTATGGGTTCAGCCGCAATTCGTCAATCATCTGACTGCGCAACGTTCCCCAGACCGCCAAAATCCACAGGCTAATCGCCCGGGATCGTGACTGACCCGACAATATGCGATTGGCGCAGTGGCATCGCCTTGTACATGACCTCGACACCTGTGGTGGCAATCCCTTCACCGGTCATCCCGTCGAACCTGCCGGTGCCAGCGACGATGGTCCAGGTGTTCGCCGCCCCCTGATTGCCTGCTTTCCAACGCATGGTGAATGTATCCTCGCCCTCTCCGAAGACGCAGACACCTTCGATGGTGTTCACACCGTCTTGCGCCCCAAAGCCACCGCCGACACAACGCGCAGGACCCTCTTCCAGTGGGCCTTCGACGACTTCAAAATAGCCGCGATTGTCTTGTGTGTAGTAAACGCTGTCGCGCAGATGAAAGTATTCTTGATTGATCGGGTAGACGTTATTGATCTCAATACGCTCTTGCGCGGTGGCCGCACCCCACATCAGGATGCTGGCCACCGCGAAAATATATCGTGAAGGTTTCATGGGTGATCTCCTCGTCTGCCAATCCTAGCGGAAAACGGCAAATCTGGACATCTTTTTGACGCCAATCACAGCGACCGGCGGTCGGCGTCAGATAGGTTTGTCAAACGACGCCAATCGGACAGGTCACTCCGGTTCCACCAATCCCGCAATATCCATTCGGGTTTTTGGCCAGATACTGCTGGTGATAGTCCTCGGCATAGTAATAGTCCGGCGCATCAACAATCTCGGTCGTGATGGCCCCGTAACCGGCCTTGGACAGACGTGGTGCAAAGGCCGCCTTGCTTGCCTCTGCTGCCTCTTTTTGCGCGTCGGTGTAGGTGTAGATACCGGACCGGTACTGCGTCCCCCGGTCATTGCCCTGCCGCATGCCTTGGGTGGGGTCATGCCCTTCCCAGAACACCTGCAACAGCGCCTCATAGCTGATCTTGGCGGGGTCAAAGACCACGCGCACGACCTCATTATGGCCGGTCTTGCCGGTGCAGACCTCTTCATAGGTGGCATTGGGGGTATAGCCCCCCGCATAGCCGACGGAGGTTGAATGAACCCCGTCCAGTTTCCAGAACATGCGTTCCACGCCCCAGAAACAGCCCATGCCGAACATCGCGACCTCCATGCCCTCGGGCAGATCCTTCAGCGGTGTGCCCAGCACGAAATGAGTTTCAGCAGTCGGGATTGCGGCGCTGCGCCCCGGCAGGGCGGCGTCAGCGTCAATCATGTCGGACTTGTCGCGGAACAGGGAAAACATCAGCATCTCCTTGGCTAGGTCACTGTGATATAAGACCGCGCGCGCGGCTTTCTACTCTGCCGGGGCCGCGATCACGGGATTGAGACGTGTCTCATGTCCCTTGACCGGATGGCGCGGGATCAGCAAGGCCAGCAGGAAGGATACCGTCGCCATCCCCGCCGCCAACAGGAATACGGCACCCGGCGACGTCAACCACAGATAGCCCAACAGCGCAGGCAGAAAGACCGCCGCGATGTGGTTGATGGTAAATGCGACGGCAGCGGTTGGTGCAATATCACCCGGATCGGCAATCTTCTGGAAATAAGTCTTGAGCGCCAGCGCCAGCGCAAAGAACACGTGATCCAGCACATAAAGGGCGGCGGCGATCACCACGCCCCAGCTAAAGAAATACAGCCCGCCGTAGCACAGGAAGATCACGGCAAGCCCGGCATATTCAAACAGCAACGCGCGTTGTTCGCCAAAAAGCGTCACAACCCGCCCCATCAGCGGGGCCGCAACAATATTCGTCACAAGCGTGATCAGGTAAAGCGCCGTGACCTCATGCACCTGAAAGCCGAACTTTTCGACCATCATGAAGCCTGCAAAAACCACAAAAATCTGCCGCCGCGCACCGGCCATGAATTGCAGCGCGTAATACAGCCAGTAACGGCGGCGCAGCACAAAGGTCTTCAATTGCGGATGCGGAGCCTCGAACTGCGGATAGGCGAAAAGGCAAAAGACCGCGATTGCCACGGTGATCCCGCCGGACACCATATAGACAAAGGCGTATGACAGGCCCAGCGCCTCCCAGGTGAGCACGATGAGCACATAGGCAACGAAGGTCGCGGCTGACCCGGCGGCCATCAGCCAGCCGATCATCTGCGGTGCGCGCGCCTTTTCGAGCCATTGCAGCTGCAATGATTGGTTCACGGTCTCATAATAGTGAAACCCGATGGACGACAGCATCGTCAGCGTCAGGATCCCGCCCATCGACGGGAAATAGGCCGTAATCGCCGTGGCCGCACCCAGCATCACCAATGACACCAGACCGAGAACCTGTTCACGAATGAAAATGATCAGCGCGATGACACCGATGGCGAAAAAGCCCGGTATTTCGCGCACGGTATGCAGCCAGCCAATGTCAGAGCCATCAAAGCCCGCCACTTCGATCACGAAGTTATTCAACAGGGCCGACCATGTGTTGAACGCAATCGGCATCGCCAGCGCCATCAGAAACAGCAGCGTCACTGGCCTGCGCCAGAACGGCAGGCTTTGGGCATCTGAAAGGCGAACAATCCTCATGTCTCCGCCTTACGCCTCTGGATCGGATTAGGCGAGCGAAAATGCCTCGGCGGCCTGCACGGCGATGGCCTGCGCCTCTTGTCCAGTGGTAAAAAGTTGACCGTCGGGCGAGACCCGGAAAGAACAGAAATAGAGGCCCCGCTGCCCGGTCTCCGCGCCACTGACGCGCGGTTTGCCGTCATCATCAAGCGCGGGGCTGTCGCCCAACAAAGGCCGCAGGTCGACCTGATAACCCGTGGCGGCAATGATCGTGTCAAAGGGGGCCACCGATCCGTCGGAAAATTGCACCTGTAGACCATCCAGTTGCGCAATGCCCGGCTTGACCACGATCTGCCCTGCCTTGATCGCACCCAATGTGCCCACATCAATCAGCGGAATGCGCCCATCCTCGATGACCCGCGCGCCGGGGCCTTTGCCGCTGGATTGCAGACCATAGTCTTCGGGCCGCCCGATCACCATGCGTAGGACCGGTGCGGTCAGCACATCAGCAACCTTATAGCCCAAAAGCTTGCTCAGCAGTCCGAAAGAGGTGATGGGCATCCTAAACAGTTCTTTGGGCAGGATATTGACCGGCCCGCGCTGGGACAGGGTCACATCGGCACCGCCCTGCACCAGATCAACTGCAATATCGCCGCCCGAATTGCCAAAACCCACAACAAGCACCTTTTGCCCGGCATAGTCCTTGGCATTCCGGTAGGCGCTGGAATGCAGGATCGGCCCGTCAAAGTGACCCGGCCAATCGGGCATTTTCGGCGTCCCGTTCAGCCCTGTCGCGATGACGACAACCTCTGCCGCGTCTGTCCCGTGGTCATGCGACACGGTCCAGCCGTCATCCGTCTGTGCCACATCGGTCACCGTCACGCCAAAGCGCGGCGTGATCCGGTGATGTTGGGCGTAATCCTCCAGATATGTGATGACAGCAGCCCGCGATGGATAGCGCCCCGCGCTCGCCGGAAAGGCCAGTCCGGGCAGTCCGGATCGCCCCCGCGCCGTGTGCAGCCGCAGACAGTCATAATGCCCGCGCCAACTGCTGGCGACGTCGCTAGCGCGCTCCAGTACATCAACCGCAAAGCCCTTGCTCATCATGGCCGCTGCCGCGGCCAATCCCGCCGGTCCGGCCCCAATCACGATGGCTTTGGGCATCTCAACCTCCTTGACCTGCATCAAGGCCAACGCCCCGAAGCCCGGCTAGGATGATGGCATAATCCAAGGAAAGGAAAGCCCATGTTTTCGAAAATCCTGATCGGCGTCGATGGCTCTGACCCGGCACTTCATGCCCTCAAAGCCGCCTGCGAATTGGCCCGGATGTGCGATGCGGCGATCTATCTCGCCCATATCCCGCACCCCGAAACCGTCGCCTTCGCAACAGGGGCCGTGGCGGGCTACCACATGGTCACCACCATGCCGGATGAAAAAACCGTGCAAGCGGCTGCAGACAAGATCATCGCAGCGGCCACCGATGTGGTGACCCAAGCAGGCTGCACCGTCGCGGACAGCATTACCGAGCGCGGCGACCCCGGCGACAAAGTGCTTGAGATCGCGGCCCGTATTGACGCCGACCTGATCGTCACCGGTCGGCGGGGCCTTGGCAATATCGCGGGCCTGATCCTGGGCAGCACCTCGCAGCGCATCACCCATCACGCACCCTGTGCTGTGCTTTCGGTGCCATAAAGCACTGCCGTCAGTCCGCCCTGCCGTCACGGCAGGCGCGGGCCTAACCAGTTTGCCATCATTTTGCCTAAATCTTGTTTCAAAAGTGACGTGCTCAACACATCTGGGGAAAGATCATGGCTGACAAATGGGATGAACTGAAGAAGACAGAGAGCTACGCAAAGTGGGACAATTGGGACGCTCGGCCCAAGCGGAAACCGTTGCCTTTACTGAATTATGCGTCCGCGATTGTCTTTGGCCTCGCGACGCTGGTCGAAGCATCGGGCACGATGATCTGAACGCCTTGGCTGCGTCCAAAGACCGCGCGTCTATCTAGTAAAAGCTTTGCGGGTCGATATCGATCGACAGGCGCAAATTGCTGGGCAGCCGAAACTGCCCAGCCCAATCCGCCAGCGCCTTTTGCAGTGGCGCGGCCTTTTCGGCCTTCACCAATAGCCGCACACGGTGCCGCCCTCTGATCCGCGCGATGGGGGCCGGTGCCGGACCAAAGACCTGCGCGCCGATCGCGCGCAGCGGTTGATCCCGCCGGGCCATCTCGGCCCCCAGATCAAAGACCTCTTGCACGTTCGGACTGCTCAGCACGATCCCGGCCATGCGACCATAGGGCGGCACGCCTGCGGCCTTGCGCTCTGCCGCCTCTGCGGCCCAGAACTGCTCTTCATCGCCCGCAATGATCGCGCGGATCACCGCGTGTTCAGGCTGATAGGTCTGCATCAAAGCCTCGCCCGGGGCCTCTGCCCGCCCCGCACGCCCCGCCACTTGCCGCATCAACTGAAACGTGCGTTCTGCCGCGCGCAAATCTGACCCCTGCAGCCCCAGATCGGCGTCAATCACGCCCACCAGCGTCAGCTTGGGAAAGTTGTGGCCCTTGGCGACCAGTTGCGTACCGATGATAATATCGGCCCCACCTTCGGCAATCTCGGCGATATGCGCCTTCATTGCGCGGGCCGATCCATAAAGATCGCTCGACAGCACTACGACCTTTGCGTCGGGGAAAAGCTCTGTGACCTCCTCGCCCATCCGTTCCACGCCCGGTCCCACGGCGCTTAATCGGTCCTCGGCCTCGCAATGGGGGCAGATGGTCGGCATCGGCTTGGTCTCGCCGCACTGGTGGCACATCAACCGCTTGAGGAACCGGTGTTCCACCATGCGCGCGTCACATTGATCGCAACCAATCTGGTGCCCGCAGGCCCGACACAGCGTAATTGGCGCGTAGCCCCGGCGATTGAGGAAAATCAGCGATTGCTCGCCCTTCTCCAGCCTCGCCCGGATCGCGCCCTGCATGGTGGGGGACACCCATTTGCCCCCCGGCAGGTCCTCGACCCGCATATCAATCGCGCCCATCTTCGGCATCACCGCAGGGCCGAACCGGCTGGTCAGTTCCAGCCTTGCGTATTTGCCCGCCTCGACATTGGCCCAGCTTTCAAGGCTTGGCGTGGCGCTGGCCAGCACCACCTGCGCACCATTCAGGCTCGCGCGCAGCACCGCCATGTCGCGGGCATTATAAAGTACGCCGTCCTCTTGCTTGTAGGATGTGTCGTGTTCCTCATCCACGACGATCAGCCCCAGATCGCGGTAGGGCAGAAACAGCGCCGATCTTGCCCCCACCACCAGTTGCGCGTTGCCCTGCCCGACCATGCGCCAGCAGCGCCGTCGCTCGGTCGCGGTAACGCCAGAGTGCCATTCGGCAGGCTTCATCCCGAACCGTGCTTCAACCCGGTCAATGAACTCTCCGGTCAGCGCAATCTCGGGCAGCAGCACCAGCGCCTGCCGCTTCTTGCGCAGACACTCTGCCACGGCCTCCAGGTACACTTCGGTCTTGCCCGACCCGGTGACGCCCTTCAACAAGGTGGTGCCATAGGTGCCGGACCCTACCGCCTCGCGCAGCACTTTCGCGCCGGTCAGCTGATCCGCCGTCAGGTCCTTGCCGCCGTAATTGGGATCCAGCCTTGGGTAGGCCGTGTCGCGCGGTGCGTCCTCTTCTGCCACGGCGCCCTGTTTGACCAACCCCTTGACGACCGAGGTGCCAACCCCGGCCATCTCGGCCAGTTCCTTCAGCGTGAACGATAGCCCGCCGTAGTCGCGCAAAGCCTCCAACACCTTGGTCCGCGCCGCCGTGATGCGGTCGGGGTCGCGATGCCCCATCCGGTAGACCTTGCGCATCGACGGCGGATCACCCAATCCCGGCGCGCGCGTGGCCTGCCGCAGCATCGCTGACATCGGCGTCAGGGTGTAGCTCGCCGCGCGGCTGAGAAACTCCATCATCTCGTCGCGCATCGGGGCCACGTCCAGCACCCGATAAGCCGCGCGGACCTTGCTGTAGTCCCAGTCACCCTTGCCCGGCCCCCAGACGACGCCCATCACCTTGCGCGGCCCAAGCGGCACCTCGACAAATGCCCCCAGAAAACAGCCCCCTTCCGGTGCCTTGTAGTCAAGCATCCGGTCAATCGGCTGGGTCGTCAGCACACCGATCAGATCGCCTTCGTTGAAATGGGTGAGGGGCATGGGTGGTCCCGCTGGTGGCAGAGCGTTCACTTAAAGCCATTCGCGCTGGCGCTGCAAGAACATGCCGGTCGAAACCACGAGATAGCCGGGTCCATCGCCGACACGCGGGTGGGCGATCCACGATACCCGCTAAAGCGCTTTATGGCAGCCATGGTCATCTTCCACATCAGCGTCGCGCAAGGGTGGCAGATCGCCAACCCGTCGGGGCGGGTCGGCGATGGGCCCGGCGGGCTAAAGCCCTTGTTCCGGGCCATTCATGCGCTGACAAACGCCAAAACCCACGCCCGCCCCCACCATTCCCGCTTCGCCCTTTCCGCCACCGGCCACTTGCGCTAAACGCTCGTGTGAACGCTAACAGCCCCTCTGGGAGAGACCTCATGAAATTCTTCGTCGACACCGCTGAAATTGACGCCATCAAGGAACTGCACGCGCTTGGCATGGTGGACGGCGTTACCACCAACCCGTCGCTGATTGCCAAATCCGGTCGCGACATCCTCGAAGTCACGAAAGAGATTTGCGACATCGTCGATGGCCCCGTTTCCGCCGAAGTCGTGGCCCTCGACGCCGAAACCATGCTGGCCGAAGGCCGCAAGCTCGCCAAGATTGCCGACAACATCGCGGTCAAGGTGCCGCTGACATGGGCCGGTCTGCAAACCTGCAAGGCACTGACCGACGAAGGCACGATGGTCAACGTCACGCTCTGTTTCTCGGCCAATCAGGCCCTGCTGGCCGCCAAGGCAGGCGCGACCTTCATCAGCCCCTTCATCGGGCGGCTGGATGACATCAACCTCGACGGTCTGGAACTGATCGAGGATATCCGCACCATCTATGACAACTACGGCTATGACACCCAGATCCTCGCCGCCTCAATCCGCTCGGCCAATCACATGTCCGAATGTGCCAAGATCGGCGCGGACGTGGCCACGGCACCTCCGGGCGTGATCAAGGCAATGGCGAACCACGTGCTGACAGACAAGGGCCTTGCCGGGTTCATGGCTGACGTAGAAAAAGCCGGCATCAAAATCCTCTGACGTTCTAAAAATTCCCTAACGGCGGTCGCCGTTGCAGTGTGAACCGCCGTTAGGACATTCGTATGCATGGTTTGTGTACCCTTTGTGCACGGGTTGCCGACGGTTTCTGCCCCAATCATCTCCCGCATTGACTCAAAAGCCGCACCCTCAAATTTTAGTCGAAAATTTGCTGTATGCTGTCACAGCCTCTGCTAGGTTTTGGCAAAACAAAACGCTTGAGCAGGCCACATGACAAATACACCCCTGATGGACAGTCACGTCCGTGACAAGATTATTGCCGACCCCGATCTTCTGCTGGACGATCAGGACATCATGAAGGCGCTGGTCGCCGCCAACGAACGATCAATGGGCGGCAATATCGTCGATCTGCGCGGCATCGCGATGGAACGGCTTGAGGCGCGGCTGGACCGTCTGGAAGACACGCACCGCTCGGTGATCGCTGCCGCATATGAGAACCTTGCCGGGACAAATCAGGTCCACCGCGCGGTGCTCCGGCTGCTGGATGCCACACAATTTGAGGTGTTTTTACATGACCTTAAGGGCGATGTGGCCGATACGCTGCGGGTTGACGTGATGAAGCTTGTGCTGGAAAGCCAAGAGGCAGGCGATGACCCCGCTGTCGCAAAAATGGGCGACGTGCTTTCGGTGGCAGAACCGGGGTATTGCGATGCTTACGTGACCCGCGGCAGGGATGTACCGGTCCGGCAGGTCACGCTGCGGCAGGTCAAACCGCAAGACCAGAAAATCTATGGCGATAAGGCCGACTACATGCGGTCCGAGGCGTGTCTGAAGCTTGACTTTGGCCCCGGTCGTTTGCCCGGAATGCTGGTGATGGGATCAGAAGACCCCCACCTGTTCACACCGCAGCAAGGCACTGATCTTCTTACCTTTTTCGCGGGCGTGTTCGAGCGCACAATGCGCCGCTGGCTGTCCTAAGGCCGTGATCGCCCCGGCCCTCACCGATGCATTGTCCAAATGGCTCGACCATGCGCGGGCCATCGACGACGCGGCAGAGAATACACTCAAGGCTTATCAGGCCGATGTGCTGGGGTTTCTGGCCTTCATGGGCGAACACCACGGCGGTCAGCAAGGTCTTGGCCCCATTGCAAAAATCAGCGTGAGCGACATGCGGTCCTGGATGGCGCGAGCGCGCTCCGGCGGGGTCGGAGCCCGCACGTTGGCGCGGCAACTTTCGGCGGTAAAGTCATTCTACCGCTGGCTGGCCGAACGTGAAGGGTTTGAACCCACCGCCGTCTTGTCGACCCGCGCCCCAAAGTTTCAGAAAAAGCTCCCCCGTCCTTTGGCCGAAGACGCCGCAACCGCGATGATCGAAACCGTTGAACTGCAAGCATCTGAAGCCTGGATCGCCGCAAGAGATAGCGCTGTGATTACAGTGCTTTACGGCTGCGGCCTGCGGATATCAGAGGCGTTATCGCTGACTGGTGCCGACTATCCCCTGCCCGCCACATTGCGGATCAAGGGCAAGGGTGGCAAGGAACGGATTGTGCCTGTTATCGACGCCGCGCGCGATGCTGTTTCAGACTACGTGGCACTTGCTCCATTTGACCCGCAACCCGGCGATCCGCTTTTTCGTGGCGCGCGCGGCGGGGCGCTAAACCCCCGTATCGTCCAGAAAGTGATGGAGCGTGCGCGGCTGCAACTGGGTCTGCCCGCGACAGCCACGCCGCACGCGATGCGGCATAGTTTTGCAACACATTTGCTCAGCGCTGGCGGGGACTTACGCGCAATCCAGGAATTGCTTGGCCATGCCTCCTTATCAACCACACAGGCCTATACCGCCGTCGACACAGCCCGCCTGCTTGAGGTTTATGACAAGGCCCATCCCCGGGCCTGAGGCTTGCCCTCGCCCGCAAAACCGGACATGACGCCCCCATGACACTTTCCCACAAAGCCCTGCTTGTCCATTTCCTGACCGCCACAGGCGCGGTTTTTGCCATGCTGGCGATGCTGGCTGCGGTCGACAGCAACTGGTCTTTGATGTTCCTTTGGCTGGTCGTGGCCTTTGCCGTCGATGGCGTTGATGGGCCCCTTGCGCGGAAATACGACGTCAAAACCAATGCGCCGATCTTTGACGGCGTGCTGCTTGATCTGATCATCGACTACCTCACTTACGTCTTCATTCCGGCCTTTGCACTTTATGAAAGTGGGCTGATGGATGGTTGGTCGGGCTGGGTGGCGATCATCATTATCACCTTCGCCTCAGCGCTTTATTTTGCTGACACCCGCATGAAAACAAACGATTATTCGTTCCGGGGCTTCCCCGGCTGCTGGAACATGCTGGTCCTGGTGCTGTTCGCACTGGAGCCGCATTGGTTTATCTGCCTTGTCCTCGTTGCGGTGTTGGCGCTGGCCATGTTCCTGCCTGTGAAATTCGTCCACCCGGTCCGCACGGCGCGCTGGCGCGGCATTACATTGCCGATGGCCTTGGGGTGGGTGGTCTTTGCCGGTTGGGCAGCCTGGGTGAACTTTGCCCCTGACAGCCTTGCGCATTGGGGGCTGATGATCACGTCGATCTATCTGGTGGGCGCCGGGGCCGCGCAACAGGTGATGTATGGGCGCGACGGCTAAAGCCGGGTCAGCGCAACACCACCCACGATCAAGATCGCTGCTGCTGCTTTTTGTCCGCCCATGCGTTCACCGAAAACCAGCCAGCCGATGAGCACAGCAAACAGGATTGAGGTTTCGCGCAGGGCCGCGACCAGCGCAATCGGCGCAACAGTCATCGCCCAGACGGCAATGGCATAGGCCCCGTATGATGCAACCGCCGCAAGGCTTCCCATGGTCCAAACATGCCTGTTTGCGACCACGACGCCCGTCCCGCGCAGTGCCAGACAGACGGGCGTAAAGAACATGGCATCCAGCACAAAAAGCCACGCGACATAGGTCGTAGCATCCCCTGAAACCCGCGCGCCAAGCCCGTCGACAATCGAATAACCCGCTGTCATGGCCGCCGATCCCAGTGCCAAGGGGACCAGTCTGATCCGCTCGTCCGAGCCGAAAACACCCTGCGCCATCAACAGGATACCAAAGCCAAGCGTGACAACGCCGATCAGTTCCCATCGCCCCAAAACGTCACTGAGGAAAAGCGCCGAGATGGCCAAGACGACCATGGGCGCTGCCCCGCGGGCAATGGGATAAACGCGGCTCAGGTCGCCCTGTTCATACGCATAGGCGAGGAAAAGCTTGTAGGCAGAATGAAAAATGCCGGACGCCAGAAGCCACAGCCAGACCTCTGCGCTGGGTATGGTGCGGGTCAGGGCAATGGCCAGCCCCAAGGCACCCTGCACCAGTGTCATGATCAGCATCGACGTCATCTTGGACGCGCCCAGCTTGATGATGGCATTCCATGCCGCGTGCAAAAACGCCGCGAACAGAACCGCCGCTAAGACCCCGATGCTCATGCCTTTACGCTCAGATCAACAGTGACCCGGCCCCTTCCAGCCGCAAGAGTGACACCTTTGTCTCGACCCCGCCAGCCCCGGAATATCCACCCAGGCCGGTGGCGGAAAGGACCCTGTGACAAGGGATGAGGATGGCGATGGGATTGGCCCCACAGGCCTGCCCAATGGCCTGTGCGGAGACGCCAAGATCCGCTGCCAGATCGCCATAAGTGCGTGTTTCCCCATAAGGAATGGCGCAAAGCGCATCAGAAAAGCTTTGCTGAAACGCGGAAACACGCGGTGCAAGCGGGACAGCAAAGGGCGCAGGGTCGCCCGCGAAATAGCGGTCGAGTTCCGACTGCGCTTGCAGCAACACCGGGTCGTCGTCCAAGGCACCGCTTGCGCCCCAGTGAAGCGCGCAGATGGCGCCTTGATCGGCGGTCAGGGCAATGGTGCCCAGGGGTGTCAAGATGTCGCGCTGCATACCGCCACAGGGCCACAGGCCAGAGCGGTGCGCAAGACCTGTTCGGTCAATCGCGTTTGCGCCGCATCATGCTGAGCCCGCCGACACCTGCCAGCAAAAGCAAGGCAGAGGCGGGCAGCGGCACATCCGGGATCGGGGCGGCTTCGCGCCACGCAATGTTGTCGATACCCAGCACATCCCCGGCCTGTGGTGTGACGATCACCTGCGCGATGTCACCAGCCAGACGCTCAAACCCGGTATAGGTCGAGAAGCTACCACCGGGAGGGCCCAGCGCCGGAAAGACCGTTTCCAAGAGCGTCCCCGCGCGGTCATAGGCCTCCAGCCGGGTCGTGCCGAAGTTCGGATCAAACAGCCCGAAACCAACATGTGTCACGTTGCGGGCGAAGTTGATCGTGATCGTATTGACGCCATAGCCGAAAAACTGGTTCTCGAAGATATCGGGATATTGTGTGAACGCCTGCGGCCGGATGATCCAGCCCGCCGCATCAACCGACATGATGCCTGACACGATCGGACCGGCAGTGCCGACGGTTTGGCTTTCGAAGGTTTCAATGGGTGCTGAGGGTGTGAATGTCCCCGGGGCCGTAATTGGCGCGGCCAAGGCGGAAGACACAAACGCAAAGGTTGCCGCTGCGGCGGCCACTAAAATTCGTTTCATCATGTATCACCAAATAGAAGTATCAAAATGCATTAAAAGTGCAGTTTTGATATCAGAAGCGGCTGGTTTTTTCAATCAATGGTTGAAATCACCGGGTCACGCCCGCCTTGTAGGTCACGACCATCATCGTCGCCTGCATGGTCGAGATCAGCGTCTCAACGCCATTGTTCACCGCAATCGCGCGACCTTGTGTCACCATCAGGGTGCGGCCCGATTTGATCACTTCGCCCTCGCACCGGAAATGCTGGCCTTGGGCGGGGGCAAGGAAGTTGGATTTGAACTCAACCGTCAGCACCTCTGCTGCGGCGTCCATCAGGGTGAAGGCCGCATAGCCGCAGGCGCTGTCGAGCACGGTGGTGATCACGCCAGCATGGATAAATCCGTGTTGCTGGATCAGGTCCGCGCTGAACGGAAATTCAAGCGTGACACGGCCGGGGTTAAGCGATGTCGGGGTAACACCGAAGGTCGCCATCACCCCTTGATCATCAAAGCTTTCCGCGCACCGGGCCTTCCAGTTTGGGTTGCGCGGCTCCATTTAGCTCAGCGCCGCGTCGCAGCGGCCGCAGACGCCTGTATGGCTGTGCGTGCCGACATCAGGCAGGATTTTCCAGCAACGCTGGCATTTCTCGCCTGCCGCCTTGGCAAAGACAACGCCCACTTCACTGCCGTCGATGGTGAAGGCACCCGCAGGGGCCGCATCTGTCGTGACGAGAATGCCCGACGTGATGCAAAGATCATCAAAGCTAAGCGTTTCCAGCACCTTGGCCTGATCCGCGCTGACGTGCACGTTCGGCGCGGCCTCGAGCGAGGCCCCAATGACCTTGTTGGTCCGTTCAACCTCCAGCGCGCCGGTCACGACCCGCCTCACGCTGCGGACGGTGGCCCATTTTGCCGCCAGCGCTTCATCGCGCCAATCGGCGGGCGTGTCAGGGAAATCGACCAGATGGACAGAGCTTTCATCGCCGGGAAAGCGCTCCAGCCAGACCTCTTCCATCGTGAACACAAGGATCGGGGCGAGCCAGGTCGTCAGCCGTTCAAAGAGCAGGTTCAGCACGGTCCGCGCAGCACGCCTGCGCGGCGTATCGCCATCACAATAAAGTGCATCCTTGCGGATATCGAAGTAGAAGGCCGACAGGTCCACGGTCGCAAAGTCAAAGACCGTGCGGAACACGCCCTGAAAGTCATAGGCCGCATAGCCATCACGCACCTGCGCGTCGATTTCGGCCAAACGGTGCAGCACCCAGCGCTCAAGCTCTGGCATCTCGGCAGGTTCAACCCGGTCCGCGTCGGTGAAATCCGCCAGGGACCCCAGCAGGAACCGCATGGTATTGCGCAGGCGGCGGTAGCTGTCAGCCACACCTTTGAGGATTTCATCCCCGATCCGCTGGTCATTGGCGTAATCAACCTGCGCCACCCAAAGCCGCAGGATATCCGCGCCATATTGGTCCGCCACCTTCTTGGGCGCGATGATATTGCCTAGGGATTTGGACATCTTCATGCCCTTGGAATCGAGGGTGAAACCGCAAGTCATCACACCGCGATAAGGCGCGCGGCCGATGGTGCCGCAGCCCTGCAACATCGAGGAATGGAACCAGCCGCGGTGCTGGTCGGTGCCTTCCAGATACAGATCGGCCAAGCCATCCGCCGACCCATCGGGACGATCGCGCAGCACAAAAGCGTGGGTTGATCCGCTATCGAACCAGACATCGAGAATATCGTCGACTTTATCGTAGCCCTCGGGGTCCACGATGCCGCTCAGAAACCGTTCTTTCGCGCCGTCCTGATACCAGGCGTCGGCCCCCTCGGCCTCAAATGCAGCAAGCACGCGGGCATTGACTTCGGCATTGCGCAGCAGGAAGTCCGGGTCGTCGTTCTTGGCACCTTTCTTGATGAAGCAGGTCAGCGGCACGCCCCAGGCGCGCTGCCGCGACAGCACCCAGTCGGGTCGCGCTTCGATCATCGAGTAAAGCCGATTGCGTCCCTTTTCAGGGGTCCAGGTCACAAGCTCATCGATGGACCGCAACGCGCGCTCGCGGATCGTGGTGCCGTAGGCATCCTTGCCGTCACCAACAGCCCGGTCGATGGCCACAAACCACTGTGGTCGGTTGAGCCGGATCACCGGGGCCTTGGACCGCCAGCTATGGGCATCCGAGATCTCGATCCGCTTGATCGCCAGCAAAGCGCCGGGCTCTTTCAGCTTTTCGATCACCGCCTTGTTGGCCCCGCCGGGTTTGCCGTTGGGCTTCAGCACCGCCTCGCCACCAAAGAACGGCAGGTCCGCGCGGAACGATGAATCATCAAGGATGTTATAAGTCATCGGCAGGCCGTGCTTGACCCCGATGGCATAGTCGTCGTCACCATGGCTGGGTGCGGTATGAACAAAGCCCGTGCCCGCGTCATCGGTCACATGCTCACCCGGCAAAAGCGGAACGTCAAAGTCCCACTCGCCTTCCGCACCTTCCAGCCCGCGCAGCGGATGGGCGCAAGTCACACCAGCGAGTTCGTCCGCTGTGACGTCGCGCAGCCGGCGATACATCCCCGGCTCCAACCGGCCTGCCGCCAGCGTCTGCTCGGCCAGCGCATCGGCCAGCACCAGCTTTTCGCCGATGGTCGCCCAGCACTCATCTGGCCGGCCCGTCACCTCGTAAAGCCCATACGAAATGCCCGGCCCAAAACAGACTGCGCGGTTTTGCGGGATGGTCCAGGGGGTGGTGGTCCAGATCACGACCGTCGCGCCCTCAAGACCTGTCGTCACCGGAAACCGCACCCAGATCGCCTCGGTCTTGCGGTCGTGATACTCCACCTCCGCCTCGGCCAAGGCGGTCTTTTCGACCGGCGACCACATCACGGGCTTGGAGCCTTGATAAAGCGTGCCGTTCATCAGAAAGGTCTGGAATTCTTCGGCAATCACCCGCTCTGCGTGGAAATCCATTGTCAGGTAGGGGTCAGCCCAATTGCCGGTCACCCCCAGCCGCTTGAATTCCTCGCGCTGGATATCGACCCAGCCCTTGGCAAAGTCCCGGCATTCATTGCGGAACTCCACCACCGGCACGTCGTCCTTGTCGCGGCCCTTCTGGCGGTATTGCTCTTCGATCTTCCATTCAATCGGCAGCCCGTGGCAATCCCAGCCCGGCACATAACGCGCGTCGCGGCCCATCATCTGCTGACTGCGCACCACAAAATCCTTGAGGATTTTGTTCAGCGCATGGCCGATGTGCAGATGCCCGTTGGCGTATGGCGGCCCGTCATGCAGCGTAAAAGGCTGGCGCCCCTCTTTTTCGCGCAGACGGTCATACACCCCGATCCGGTTCCAGCGGTCCAGCCAATCGGGTTCACGTTTGGGCAATCCGGCACGCATTGGAAAATCCGTGCGTGGCAGGTTCAGGGTATGTTTGTATTCAGGCGTATCGGCGCACATGGGGTGGGCGTCCTTTGGCAAATCTTGGGGAAATTTCAGACTGAAGGGCGGTGCGATCCATTCAACACCTTGAACCCGGCGACGCTTACCCGCGTGCCGGGACACTAATTCGTATGAAAAACCCATGTGTCATTGACCGCGCTTATAAGCAGCGCATTGCCGCGCCACAAGGGCGTGTCCCCCGCTTCTTCTGGTCAAAAATACTTCCGCCGGAGGCTCCGGCCCTTCACCCCACACGGCCCTTCGCCAAAAAGGCAGAAGATCACCGCAAGCACCAGAATGTCGTGCGCGCTTCGCGCGCGCCTTTGGATCAACCTCAACGGCAATAAGACCCACTGCGATAGCGCGCTGTGTCGAAATGAAAATGATCGCGGTGAGCTGCATTGGCGTTGGGTCCCAAAACGGTCCCAAAAGGCCCACAAGCGCCGCGCCACATCTTTTGCAATGCTGTCCCGCGCGCGCCGCGCCCCCAATCGGTCAGCACCGTGATCTCGGATCCCGACTGCAGCCCAATACCCGCGATATCAATTGCCCGGCCAAAGGCGTGCTCGCTCAAGCGCCCCGAAGAGGCTGAATTGCGGTTGCGGCAGGCATAATGTGACACCACGCGCAGCGATTGCATCCCGCCACCTATCTGCCCGACGGCCGGCTTCGCGGTCTGGGCGACCCAGGCCTTCAAAGCGCTGGCGGTGCGGCAATCAATCGTCGCACTGGGCGAAAGGCGCACCCCCGCCACGGACCGCACCCGCACCGCACTCTCGATGCCACAAGCCCCGCGGCCCGGCACGCGGCCAATGGCCTCGCCCTGTATCGCCGGATCACCGCAGACCTGCCCACGCTGGCGCGCGATCCGCTGCTCTACCGCACGCTGGGTGATTGCGGCTGGCCGCACCGCCGGCCGCAAAGATTGTGCAATTGCGTTGGGACTAAAGGCAAACATACCCGCCTCGGCGCGCAATTGTGGCTGGGTTGCTGCCCTTCGGGCCAGATCGGGCCGCAGATAGGGGCGACGCGCCGGACGGCTCTCCGCGGTAGGATCACTCTGGGGTTCCGGGGTCAGCCCTTCGGGTCGCAACACCGGGCGCAATGCCGTCGGCTCCACAACAGCGGCCACCGGACGCGCCTGCGGACGCGTGGCGATAACGGACAGAACTTCATCCGCGACCGGCCGAGGCTCGGGACGAGGTGCTGCCGTTTGGGCGGCGGCTGCACCCGATAGGGCGCAGAAGACCAGCGCCCAAAATGCCTTCATCCCTTGGCTGCCGGACCACGGCCAAAGTTGGGGGCATCGGTATCCTGCCCCGCTTCGATGATGCCGCGCCGGATCGCGCGGGTCCGGGTGAAATAAGCGTGCAAGTGATCGCCATCGCCGGTGCGGATCGCGCGTTGCAACGCAAAGAGCTCTTCGGTGAAGCGCCCCAGAATTTCGAGCGTCGCGTCCTTGTTGGTCAAAAACACATCGCGCCACATGGTTGGGTCAGAGGCCGCGATGCGCGTAAAATCGCGAAAACCTGCGGCGGAATATTTGATCACTTCGCTATCGGTCACACGGCTAAGGTCATCGGCCACGCCCACCATCGTATAGGCAATCAGGTGCGGTGTGTGCGAGGTGACGGCCAAGACCAGATCGTGGTGCGCCGGGTCCATCTCATCCACGTTGGACCCCATCCCTTGCCAAAGCCGGATCAGCCGATCCACCTCTGCCCGGTCGCTGTCGGGCATTGGCACCACAACACACCAGCGGTTGTCGAAAAGCTCTGCAAAGCCTGAACGCGGCCCGGAATGTTCTGTCCCGGCCAAAGGGTGCGCGGGAATAAAGTGAACGTTCTGAGGTACATGCGGGGCGACTGCATCAATAACCGCTTGTTTCACCGACCCCACATCGCTGACCACGGCACCGGGTTTCAGCGCGGGGCCGATCTCTGCCATGACACTGTCCATGGCCCCAACAGGCACACACAGCACCACCAGATCGGCATCGCGCACGGCATCTGTAGCAGTCTCATGCACCTCGCACAGGTCCAGCTCGCGCGCGATCGCGCGTGTCTCGGCTGACCGCGCGTAGCCCGAGATGACCCCCGCCAGCCCTGCCCGCTTCATCGCCAAAGCCATGGACCCAGCGATCAATCCCAAACCGATCAGCGCGACGCGATCATACAATACCGCCATCAACGCTGGCCCTTGAATTGGGCGATCCCATGCACAACGCGGCGGCAGGCGCTTTCGTCGCCCACCGTGATCCGCAGGCAATGTGGAAAGCCGTAACCTTTGGGGTGTCTGACGATGATGCCCTGCGAAAGCAGGTATTCGTTGCAGCCCACGGCCTCGTCCTCATCCGCAAAACGGGCAAGGATAAAATTGGCGGTTGAGGTATCAGACGGCACGCCAATTTCGGCCAAGGCCGTCGCCAGCCATTCGCGCCAACGCGCATTTTCACGCTGACAACGTTCAAAATAGGCAGTGTCGCGTACCGCCGCCTCTGCGGCGGCGAGCGCGGCGGATGACATGTTGAATGGCCCACGAATGCGGTTGAGCACATCGATGATCGCCTTGGGGCCATACCCCCAACCGACGCGCATCCCACCCAGCCCGTAAATCTTGCTAAACGTCCGCGTCATAACAACATTTTCGCGCGCCTCAATCAGCGCAAGGCCTGCGTCAAAACCCTCAACATACTCGGCATAGGCGCCATCAAGCACAAGAATGGCTTGCTTTGGCAATCCATCCGCCAGACGCGTAACTTCTGTCGGGCCGATCATCGTGCCCGTGGGGTTCGCAGGGTTCGCGATATAGACGAGTTTCGTCTTCTCGGTGCAAGCAGAGAGGATTGCATCAACGTCAATCACACGGTCGCGTTCCTTGACCTCAACCGGGGTCGCGCCCGCGGCAAGCGTCGAAATCCGGTAAAGCGCAAAGCCGTGTTCGGTGTGGATCACCTCATCCCCCAGTCCGGCATAGGCTTGGCACATGAAATGCAGGATCTCGTCCGATCCCACGCCCATGATGACCCGGTCGGCATCCAGCCCCCAAACTTCCGCAATCGCGGAACGCAGCGACAGATGATCAGTCGAAGGATAACGGTGCAGGTCGTGGGCGGCGCGGATATAAGCCTCTTTCGCCTTGTCGGACGGCCCGGCGGGGTTTTCGTTCGACGACAGTTTCAACACGTTCGACACGCCGTCCACATGGCTTGCACCGCCCTGATACAAAGCGATGTCCATGATCCCCGGTTGTGGCTTAATGGCAGCGTTCATAGCACTCTTTCCCCCAACTTCGCCCGTTCTAACGGGGCGCCGACTGCATTGCCAGTGTCAGGTTGCCAGCACATTGCGGAATTGCCAGGGGTCGCTTTCGTCGATGTCCTCGGGGAAGTGGTCCCAGCGGTCCTGCAACGGCGTCCAATCGGTATAATGCGCCTCGACCGGGCCAAGATAGGGGCGCTGCACTTCAAGGCATCGGGCATGGTCCATCTCGTCTGTCTCAACGATACCGGCGTTTGGATTTTCCAGCGCCCAAACCATGCCAGCCAGCACGGCAGAGGTTACCTGCAACCCGGTCGCGTTCTGGTATGGGGCCAGCGTCTTGGTCTCTTCATTCGACAAGCGCGACCCAAACCAGAGCGCGTTCTTGTCATGCCCGTAAAGCAGTACGCCAAGCTCATCTATTCCGGTCACGATCTCGTCCACATCAAGGATTTCGTGCACCTGTTGCTGGCGACCTGATCCGAACATCTCGTGCAGGGACAGCACCGCATCATCCGCCGGGTGATAGGCATAGTGACACGTCGGTCGATAGTCCGGCGCGGCCTTGTCACCGACGGTGTAGTAATCGGAAATGCTGATCGCTTCGTTATGCGTGACCAGAAACCCGAACTGCGGCCCCGGCGTCGGGCACCATGTATGCACACGAGTGATGGCACCGGGGCGTTCAAACCAGATCGCTGCCTGACAGCCGGTGTCATAGGCGTGCGCCGTTTCCGGCATCCATGTCTCATGCGTGCCCCAGCCGAGTTCCGCCGGTTGGAACCCTTCGGCAATGAAGCCTTCGACTGACCAGGTGTTGACGAAAGTATCGCGGGGTCGGGGCTTGTCGCGCGCCTGCGTGTCACGCTCTGCGATATGGATGCCCTTCACGCCAAGCTTTTGCATCAAAGCGGCCCAGCCTTCGCGTGTTTCAGGTACAGCGTCGCCCGCGTTGGTGTCCCGAACCAGCGTCAAAAGGGCCTCTTTCACGAACCAACTGACCATACCGGGGTTTGCACCGCAGCACGACACGGCTGTTGTCCCGCCGGGGCTCGCGGCCTTTTCGTCGCGGACTTTTTGGCGCAGGGCATAATTCGTGCGCTCTGCGTTGTTGGTTGTCTCGAAATAGAAACCCTCCCACGGCTCCACCACGGTGTCGATGTACAGCACACCGATCTCGCGGCAGAATTTCATCAGATCGAGTGATGATGTATCGACCGAAAGGTTCACGCAGAACCCTTTACCATCAGGGAAGAGCCGGCCCAGCACATCGCGATAGTTTTCGCGTGTGATTTTGATCTGTTCGTGCCTGATCCCCTGTTCGGCCAGAAAGGGTGCGGCGGCAGCATTGGGTTCCACAACCACCATCTGATCCACGTCATAGTCAAAGTGACGCTGGATCAGCGGCAATGTGCCTTTGCCAATCGAGCCAAAGCCGATCATCACAATCGCGCCGTCGATCCGGCCATAGTTCGGGTGCGTCATGGAATCCTCCCGCCAAGCGTTTGGCGCTGATTAACGCAAAGCCGCGGCCTTTGAAAAGCGGCAGGGGCTATTTCCGCTCGACGGCAACGGCTGCGACTTCACCGCCATGCAGAAGGATCTCCATCCAGACCGGGCTGGAGGTAAAGCGTTCGTAGCCCGTGATGAAGGTGGTGTTGCGCGCCAGCGCGTTGATGCGGCTGCCGCAGGGTTTGCCAAATCCGGCCCGGCAGAAGCCGGATTTGATCGCCTCATAGGCGTTGTCGACTTGCGTATAGGGGCGGCGGGATTGCGCGGTTTCATAACGCACGACCTCGTGCGTGCCGACATCACCTGTCAGGACCAGGGCAGCGGTGAACTGCCGGGCGCAGCGGTCCTTGAACCCGGTTATGTAGTGCGGGCGTGGGCCTGTGGTATTGGGTGCCGTATCATAAATTTTGTAGCCAGAAACATCGGCGATGTTGGTACCCATCTCGCGGGTCGAAAGGCCGCAGGTTGTGCCAACCTCGCCAAATGGCTGGTTGGTCAAGGGCGGGACCGTTCCGGGTTTTGGCGGTGCATCGGTGCTAGCGTCGGTATCGCTGCTGCCTGACAGAAGCCGGCCAAAGAAACCGGGACTGGCAGAGGCGGTTTCCACGGTGGTCTCGTTGTCCGCGGGCGACTCAGGCGTGGCGCTTTCCGGGGTGGCCGGGCTGCGATTGAAGAAGCGTGCGAAAAAGCCGGGCTCATCTGCCGGTGCGACCATCGCGGCCTCTTCTTCAGCCAGCGTCACTTCGGTAACTTCGGTCACATCATCCAGGGACGCGGGGGTACCAAATCCCGCACAGCCCGCAAGCAGGGCCAAAGCCAGACATGGCATCACAGTGCGGTGCATCGCTTTCCCCCCCTCTTGCGCCGGTTGACATAGCCTGCCGCCGCAGGCCCGTCTACACCATCGTGGCGTCAGACCTCTTCAACCTCGATCACGCCTCCGAGGGATCGTAAAGCACCCCGGATCTGCGGGTTCACGGGGAAATCCTGGCCCAGATCAACCTCAACCTCGCCGGGCAGGTCGTCGTTCATCAGGCAGAAATAGATCGGCCCGCGCCCGCCTTTCACCCCGTCGCGCAACGCATTGTCGAGGATGGAGGCGACAGAAGGGATCGCCTCTGGCCCATCCAGAAATACCCGCAACCCCTGACTGCTGACGTCGGTAACGGCGGTATCAATCGGGCTGACAGACCGACCCAAGAGCTTGAGCTGATCGGCCTCCATCGTCGCCTCGCATTGCAGGACAACCTGTGCACCAGTTTCCAGATGTTCGCGCGCGACCTCTAGCGTGTCGCTGAACATCGTAACTTCATATTGCCCAGTGGGATCAGACAGTTGCACAAAGGCAAAGCGGTTACCGCGGGCAGATTTGCGTTCCTGTCGACCGCTGACGGTGCCTGCCATTTTGACAATCGCCGCGCCCTTTTCGGCGCGTGCCGTCACCTCATCCAGCGTCATCACCTGCTTGCGTTTCAGCGCACCCATGTAGTCATCAAGCGGATGGCCCGAGAGATAAAAGCCAATCGCCTTGAACTCTTCGGCAAGCCGTTCCGCAGGCAACCAATCTTCACCCCCGGCAAGGCGCGGCTCTGGCAAGTCATCGCCGGCCTCACCAAAGAGGCTGACCTGATTGCTGGCCTTTTGATCAAAGATCGCCGCCGAATAGGCGCTGAGTTGATCAAGCGAATTGAAAACCCGTTGCCGGTTCGGATCAAGCACATCAAAGGCCCCGGCGCGCGCAAGCATCTCCAGCGGGCGCTTGCCGATCCGTTTGAGATCAACGCGGCGGGCCACGTCGAAAAGGTTGACGAACTCACCATCGCCCCGGGCCTCGACGATCAGCTTCATCGCCTCGACGCCGACGTTTTTCAGCGCACCTAGACCGTAGACCAGCTTTTGATCTTTGACGTCGAACGTCGCCATTGACCGGTTGACGCATGGCGGGATGTAGTCGATCCCAAGGCCCTTTTTGACCTCTTGGAAATAGACGCCAAGCTTGTCAGTCAGATGGATATCGCAGTTCATCACCCCGGCCATGAACTCTACGGGGTGGTTCGCCTTGAGCCAGGCAGTCTGATAGCTGACGACCGCATACGCCGCCGCGTGGGACTTGTTAAAGCCGTAGTTGGCGAATTTTTCCAGCAGGTCGAAAACTTCGGTGGCCTTTTTCTTGTCGACCCCGTTTTCCATCGCGCCCTTTTCAAACTTGGGGCGTTCCTTGGCCATCTCTTCGGCGATCTTCTTACCCATCGCACGGCGCAAAAGGTCAGCACCGCCAAGCGAATAGCCTGCCATGACCTGTGCGA
The DNA here is from genome assembly GCA_947493335.1 of uncultured Paracoccaceae bacterium. GTDB lineage: Bacteria > Pseudomonadota > Alphaproteobacteria > Rhodobacterales > Rhodobacteraceae > CANMYO01. The sequence continues at coordinate 2,017,930 of CANLQO010000001.1, forward strand.
TCTGCATCACCTGTTCCTGATAGACGATGATGCCTTGGGTTTCGGCCAGAATGTAGTCAATCGACGGATGGATCGATTCCAGCTCTCGCTGGCCATTCTTGACCTCGCAATAGGTTGGAATGTTTTCCATTGGACCGGGACGGTAAAGCGCCACAAGCGCCACGATGTCCTCGATACAGGTGGGTTTCATCCGCTTGAGCGCATCCATCATGCCGCTCGATTCCACCTGAAACACGGCGATGGTCTTGGCACTGGCATAAAGCTTGTAAGACGCCTCATCATCCAGTGGGATCGTCCCGATGTCGTTGATGGCACCTTCAGGCGGAGAAAACAGTTCGGTGCCGTCGGCGGCCGTATGCAGGGGGCGGCCTGACTTGATGATCAAATCCACGGCGTTCTGAATGACCGTCAGGGTCTTCAGCCCCAGAAAGTCGAACTTCACCAGCCCCGCCTGTTCCACCCATTTCATATTGAACTGGGTCGCGGGCATGTCAGAGCGCGGGTCCTGATAGAGCGGGACAAGTTCGTCCAGCGGGCGGTCGCCGATCACGACCCCGGCCGCATGGGTGGAGGCATTCCTGAGCAGCCCTTCCACCTGTTGGGCATAGGTCAGCAGACGGTCCACGACCTCTTCGGCTTTCGCCTCTTCCCGCAGGCGTGGCTCATCAGCGAGCGCCTTTTCGATGCTGACCGGTTTGACGCCCTCCACCGGGATCATCTTGGACAAGCGGTCCACTTGCCCGTAGGGCATTTGCAGCACCCGGCCCACGTCGCGCACGGCGGCCTTGGACAAAAGCGCACCGAAGGTGATGATCTGGCCCACCTTGTCGCGGCCATATTTCTCTTGCACGTAGCGGATCACTTCTTCGCGCCGGTCCATGCAAAAGTCGATGTCGAAGTCAGGCATGGAAACCCGTTCGGGGTTCAGGAACCGCTCGAACAGAAGCGAATAGCGCAGCGGATCAAGATCGGTGATCAGCAGCGCATAGGCCACCAGCGAACCCGCACCTGACCCACGCCCCGGCCCTACCGGGATGTCGTGATCCTTGGCCCATTTGATAAAGTCGGCGACGATCAGAAAGTAGCCAGGAAAGCCCATGCCTTCGATGATGCCAAGTTCAAACTCCAGCCGTTTTTCGTATTCCTCGACCGGGGCAGCGTGCGGGATGACCGACAAGCGGTATTTCAAACCCTCCTCTGCCTGCCGACGCAGTTCAGCGACCTCGTCGTCGGCAAATTTCGGCAGGATCGGGTCACGCTTGTAGGTCTTGAACGCACAGCGCCGCGCGATTTCAACAGTGTTTTCAATCGCTTCCGGCAGGTCAGCGAAAAGCGTCACCATCTCTTGCGGGCTTTTGAAATAGTGCTGCGGCGTCAGGCGGCGGCGGGGTTCCTGTTGATCCACGTAAGCGCCTTCTGCAATGCAGATCAGCGCGTCGTGCGCCTCATAAAGACCGGTTTGCGGGAAATAGACGTCATTGGTGGCGACAAGCGGAAGGCCCTTTGCGTAGGCCATCTCAATATGCCCGCGCTCGGATCGTTTCTCTGCCTCCGGCAACCCGCCTTCGCCCGGATGCCGCTGAAGTTCGACATACAGACGATCCCCGTAAATCGCCGCCAGACGGTCAAGCAGTGCCTCGGCCTTGGGGCGCTGGCCCTGTTGCAGAAGCCGCCCGACAGGCCCATCCGGGCCGCCAGTCAGGCAGATGAGACCCGCGTGATGTGCCTCCAGTTCGTCCAGCGTCACTTGCGGCAATTGCCCTTCGGCATCCAGATAGGCGCAGGAATTGAGCTTCATCAGGTTCATGTAGCCCTGTTCGCTCTGCGCCAGCAAAACGATGGGCGCAGGCGCCTCGGCGCGCTTGCCGGGCTCGGGCGTTGTGTAAGTCAGATCGACCTGACACCCCACGATCGGCTGCACGCCCTCTTTGCTGGCGTATTCGGAAAACTCCAAGGCGGCGAACATGTTGTTGCTGTCGGTGATGGCCACCGCTGGCATGTCGTGCTTGGCAGCGAGGCCTGCCAGTTTTTTGACCGGCACCGCCCCTTCCAACAGGGAATATTCCGTGTGCAGACGCAGGTGAATGAATCGGGGATTGTTGCTCATGTCGGGGACAATATGTGCCCGGTTTGGCGACGACCAGTTGATAATACTTAGCACATGAACTAAGTATTGGAGCAACAGGAGTTAACCCGCTGAGATGACTGCCGAACTCGACCGATTCTTTGCTGCCATGGCTGACCCGACGCGCCGCGCGGTGATCGAACAGCTGACTGCCGGGCGCGCAACGGTCACGGAACTGGCAGAGCCGCATGACATGGCACTGCCCAGTTTCATGCGCCATCTCAAGGTGTTAGAAGACGCAGGGCTTGTGCGTTCGGTCAAAAGAGGCCGCGTGCGAACCTGCGTCATTGAACCCGCCCCCCTGATCGAAGCGCAGGGCTGGCTGGAATGGCAACGTGCGGTCTGGGAGGGCCGCAACGACCGCCTGACAACGCTCGCCGAATCTCTGGAGACCAAAGATGACTGATGATCTTACCCTATCCTTTACCCGCCACATCAAAGCCAGCCCAGCCAATGTCTGGCGCTGCTGGACAGAACCCGACCTGCTAAAGCAATGGTTTGCCCCCGCGCCCGTTATCACAACAGAGGCAGAGATAGACGCCCGCCCCGGCGGCGGTTTTCGCACCGTGATGGAAGTGCCCGAGCATGGCACAATGGCGGGTGATCCGGGCTGTGTGTTGCTGGCGGACCCCGCCGCGCGGCTGGTCTGGACCAATGCGTTGGGGCCGGAATTCCGACCGAATGCCATGGGCGACGGGCCAATGGATTTCGCCTTTACTGCAGATATCCGCATCACCCCTGCAGAGGGGGGTTGCACCTATGACGTCACGGTCTTGCATGCCACGGATGCAGCGCGCGCTGTGCACGAAAGCATGGGCTTCTTTGACGGGTGGGGAAGTGCCGCAGACCAAATGGCCGCGCTTGCCGCGGGTCTTTGACCGCGCAACGGGGTGGCAGCATTGACTAGACGGTCTGCATGATCTCGATCCGGTTGCCAAACGGATCAGCCACAAAGAAGCGGCGAACGCCCGGCAATTCAGAGATCTCGCCGCCAGACAGGGCCACTTGCGCGGCATCCAGATCATCCACCACCAGTGCAGGGTGCGCTTTTTGGGCCGGGCGAAACGGCTCTTCCACACCCAGATGCAGGTTGACACCGCCGCCGGAAAACCAGCAACCGCCGCGCCCGGCGAGGGCCGCTGGTTTATCAATTTCGCACAACCCAAGCTTGCCTGCATAGAATGCGCGTGCAGCATCTTCGCCGCCTGCGGGCATCGCAAGTTGCACATGATCTAGGCGTGTGACGTTGAAATCCTTCATCTTTTCAGCATAGCGCGGATTGCTGCACTGCGAAAGACGCACCGAGGGCTTGCCAAGTGGCGATTTGATCGCTTTTCTTATGGCAACGGGGGCCGATGTCTACGCCGCATCGACATCAGGCCGAAACCCCAGACCACCGGTAACGCGGCAAGGCTTTCACATGGAGACGACGTTTCTTCTGAATGGAGAGACTGTGACCGCTGAAACCGGTCCGACCGCAACGCTGCTGGACTGGCTGCGCGAGGATCAGGGCCTGTGCGGAACCAAAGAAGGATGCAATGAAGGCGACTGCGGTGCCTGCACCGTGATGGTAACGGATGATACCGGTGCCAGAGCGCTGAACGCCTGTATCCTGTTTGTGCCGCAGCTGGCTGGGAAGGCCGTGCGAACCGTGGAAGGGGTCGCAGCCCCTGACGGCGCTCTGCATCCGGTGCAACAAGAGATGGTCAATCACCACGGATCACAATGCGGGTTCTGCACACCGGGCTTCGTTGTCAGCATGGCCACCGCACATTTGCACGGGCGGCAGGATCATGATGACCAACTGGCGGGAAACCTGTGCCGCTGCACCGGCTATGCGCCAATCATTCGTGCGGCAAAGGCGGCAGAGGCGCAGCCGGTGCCGGACCACATGCGTGACAAACCGGTGGGTGATCCGGGCCGGCTGTCCTTGGACGAATTTGCCGCGTGGTATGCCGATCACCCCGACGCAACGTTGGTGGCAGGTGCAACAGATGTCGGGCTTTGGGTCACCAAACAGTTCCGGGATCTGGGCGAGGTTGCTTTTCTCAACCGGGTCGATGGGCTGCGGGAGGTGATCGTGGGGCCGGATGCCGTGCACTTTGGTGCGATGGTGTCCATGACCAATGTGCTGGATGCGCTGGCCGATGACTACCCCAGTTATGCCGGGATGATCCGGCGTTACGGGTCCGTTCAGGTGCGCAATGCCGCGACGATCGGAGGAAATATCGCCAATGGCTCGCCCATCGGGGACAATCCGCCCGCCCTGATCGCCTTGGGTGCAAGGCTGCATCTGCGCAAAGGCGACGCAGAGCGAGAGATGGCGATCGAAGATTTCTTTATCGACTACGGCAAACAGGACCGGGAACCGGGCGAGCTGGTGACAGGCGTCACAATTCCACGTGGAGAAGCCGCGATGCGGGTCTACAAGCTGAGCAAACGGTTTGATCAGGATATCTCGGCGGTTTGCGGTGCTTTCAATGTGACGATTGAGGGCGGCATGGTTGCAGCGGCACGGATCGCCTTTGGCGGGATGGCAGGTGTGCCCAAGCGCGCATCTTCGGTCGAATCCGCCCTCATCGGCAGTACATGGGACAACGCCACGGTCGAAGCGGCGGCAGAGGCCTTTGCGCAGGACTATACGCCATTGAGCGACATGCGCGCGTCCGCCGATTACCGGCTCGCGGCGGCGCAGAATATGCTTCGGCGGTATTTTGCGGACCTATCAGGTGCGACAACAGATGTGCTGGAGGTGCAGCCATGAGCGTCGGCACCCCCCTGCCCCACGACGCCGCCGCGCTGCATGTGACAGGCGCCGCCCGCTATACCGACGACATCCCGACACCACGCGAAACCTTGCATCTGGCCTTTGGGTTAAGCGAGGTCGCTTGCGGCAAGATCACCTCTGTTGATCTGTCTCAAGTTCGCGCCGCGCCAGGGGTTATTGCCGTTCTGACCGCCAATGACCTGCCTTATGCCAACGACGTCAGCCCCTCGGTCCATGATGAGCCGCTTCTGGCGACCGGTGAAGTGCACTATCTGGGTCAGCCCATTTTTCTGGTCATCGCGACCAGCCATCTGTCTGCACGCGCCGCGGCACGTCTGGGACAGGTAGAGATTGCCGAAGACAGACCCATTTTGGGAATTGATGAGGCGCTGTCGCAAGACAGCCGATTTGAAGACGGCCCGCGCATCTGGACAAAGGGTGACGTGGACGGGGCCCTTGCCGCTGCCCCGCACCGCTTGAGCGGACGGATCGAGATGGGCGGGCAAGAGCATTTCTATCTCGAAGGTCAGGCCGCGCTTGCCCTGCCGCAAGAAGGCGGTGACATGGTGGTCCACAGCTCAACCCAGCATCCCACCGAGATTCAGCACAAGGTGGCCGAGGCCCTCGGCAGGCCAATGCACGCCGTGCGGGTCGAAACGCGGCGCATGGGCGGGGGCTTTGGCGGCAAGGAAAGTCAGGGCAATGCGCTTGCGGTGTCCTGTGCCGTGGCAGCCCAGCGCACGGGACGACCCTGCAAGATGCGCTATGACCGCGATGATGACATGATGATCACGGGCAAGCGTCATGATTTCCGGATTGATTATGACGTCGGCCATGACGCGGAAGGCCGGGTGCTTGCGGTCGATTTCACCCAAGCGACACGATGTGGATGGGCCATGGATCTGTCGCTGCCCGTGGCGGATCGGGCCATGTTGCATGCCGACAATGCCTATGATCTGCCCACCTGTCGCATCACGTCGCACCGGCTGAGAACCAACACCCAAAGCGCCACCGCCTTTCGCGGGTTTGGTGGCCCGCAGGGTGTGCTGGGGATCGAGCGGGTAATGGACGCCGTCGCCCATGCCTGCGGGCTGGACCCGGTCACAGTGCGGCAAAGGAATTATTATCCGGAGATGGCGGATGGGGGGCCAGCCCCCCGGCCAGAGGCCTCCCCCCGAAGTATTTCCGACCAGAAGAAGGCGGGGCGCGGCGTGCCGTTTGGCGGGGCGCATTCGCCCAAAGCCGCTTTTGCAACAACGCCCTACGGGATGGAAGTCACCGATTTCATTTTGGGCGGAATGACCGAGGCGCTGTTGATCACCGCGGATTACGCGGCGCGGAAAAAGGCGGTCGCCGACTGGAACGCTGCCAACCCCATCCTGAAGAAGGGACTCGGGTTCAGCCCGGTGAAATTCGGGATTTCGTTCACGCTGACACATCTCAATCAGGCCGGCGCGCTGGTTCACGTCTACCAGGACGGATCGGTTCACATGAACCACGGTGGCACCGAAATGGGGCAAGGCCTGTTCCAGAAGGTGGCGCAGGTGGCGGCCTCGCGGTTCGGCATTGACGTCACCAAGGTGAAGATCACCGCCACGGATACGGGCAAAGTGCCCAACACCAGTGCCACGGCGGCGTCCTCTGGTTCGGATCTCAACGGGATGGCCGTGGCGGCTGCCTGTGACACGATCCGCGACCGCATCGCCACTTGTCTGGCGGAACTGCATCAGACGCGCGTCGAAGAAGTGCGTTTCGCCGGGGGCGACGTCACCATTGGGGCAGAAACGATGACATTCGCGCAGGCCGCGATGACCGCCTATGAGAACCGGGTCAGCCTGTCGGCCACGGGCTTTTACAAGACACCGGACCTGAGCTGGGACCGGATCAAGGGTACGGGGCGGCCGTTCTTCTATTTTGCCCAAGGGGCGGCGCTGACCGAAGTCGTGGTCGATACGCTGACCGGAGAGAACCGCATTCTGCGCGCGGATATCCTGCACGACGCTGGTGCCAGCCTTAACCCGGCGCTGGACATAGGACAAATTGAGGGCGGCTATGTGCAAGGCGCCGGGTGGCTGACGACGGAAGAACTTGTTTGGGACGATACCGGGCGGCTGCGCACGCATGCGCCATCGACCTACAAGATCCCGGCCTGCGGCGACCGGCCTGACATCTTCAACGTGGCCTTGTGGGATAAGCCGAATCCGGCCCAAACCATCTATCGTTCCAAAGCGGTGGGTGAGCCGCCCTTTATGTTGGGGATCTCGGCGCATCTGGCGCTGTCGGATGCGGTGGCCGCCTGCGGCGCAAACTATCCTGATCTGCAGGCCCCAGCGACCGCAGAAGAGGTGTTGGCGGCCATCGGACGGGCGCGGGCATGAGCGGCATCCGCATCACCATTACCCACACAGCGGGCTCTGCCCCGCGCGATGCCGGGACACAGATGATGGTCTGGAAAGACCGCACGCAAGGCACCATCGGAGGCGGCGCGCTGGAATGGGCCGCGATGGCGCAGGCGCGCCGTATGTTGTCCGCCGGTGAGGCAATGCATGACGAGACCTTGCCGCTTGGCCCCGGTCTGGGACAATGCTGCGGTGGGTCGGTCAGCCTGCGTTACGAATGGGCCGATAGCATGGTACAACATCCCGGCCGGCCGTTGTGGATTTACGGGGCGGGCCATGTCGGGCGCGCGCTGGTCGGCGTCATGGCCCCCCTGCCCGATTGGGAGATCACCTGGGTTGATACAGCGCTGGACAGATTTCCAAAGGTGCCTGACGGGATAACGCACTTGGCGGCGACAGAACCGGCCCGGGTGGTCCAGCATGCGCCGCAACAGGCCCATCACCTGATCCTGACCTATAGTCATGAGATAGATCTGGCGCTTTGCCATGCTGTCCTGAACCATGGTTTTGCCTCTGCTGGCCTGATCGGGTCAGCGACGAAATGGGCGCGGTTTCGCAATCGGTTGGCGGCACTTGGCCACCGCCCCGAAGAGATTGCGCGCATCGCCTGTCCCATTGGCGATCCGGCCTTGGGAAAACACCCACAGGCTCTTGCCATTGGGGTGGCACATGCGATGTTTGGCCTCGGACAAAGTGCCATGTTGGGGGACAAGGCGGGATGAGTGAAGTGTTGCTGGAACTTGTCGGCCTGACCAAGGCCTATCCGGGTGTCGTCGCCAACAAGGACGTCTCTTTTCGGATTGGGCGTGGCGAAATACATGCGCTTCTGGGTGAGAATGGCGCAGGCAAATCAACACTCGTCAAGACGATTTACGGTCTGGTCAAGCCCGACAGTGGCACAATGGACCTAAATGGCGCAGGTTTTGCCCCGGCAGAACCAAAAGCGGCCCGGGCCGCGGGTGTTGCGATGGTGTTTCAGCACTTTTCGCTTTTTGATGCGCTGACGGTGGCCGAAAATATCGCGTTGGGGATGGAACAACCGCCCAAGATGCAAGCGCTCGCGGCACGGGTACGGGCCGTGTCCGATCAATACGGGCTACCGCTTGACCCCGACCGGACGGTTGGGGACCTATCCGCAGGTGAGCGGCAAAGGGTCGAGATCATTCGTTGTCTTTTGCAGGATCCCAAGCTCTTGATCATGGACGAGCCGACCTCGGTCCTGACCCCGCAGGAGGTCACGATCCTGTTTGAGACGCTGCGCAAGCTGCGCAGCGAAGGCACGTCGATTCTGTATATTTCGCACAAGCTCGAGGAGATCCGCGCGCTGTGTGACGCAGCAACGATCCTACGACTGGGGGAAGTGGTGGGGTCGTGTGACCCCCGCGCAACCTCTGCCCGCGATATGGCAGAGATGATGGTGGGGGAAGTCCTGCACGTACCCGAGAAGGCCGAAAAGCCGCTGGGCGAGATGGTGCTTGAGCTGACCGGCCTCAGTGCCCCGGCCCCGCATCAGTTTGGCACGGCCCTCAAGGAGATCTCGATCGCTGTGCGTGCGGGCGAAGTGCTGGGCATCGGTGGCGTTGCGGGCAATGGACAGGATGAACTGGTCGCAGCCCTTTCAGGTGAAATGAAACTGCCTGCGGGCATGGTCAAACTGCGTGGCGCGGATGTGGGACAGCAGCCCGTCAATGCCCGTCGCGCTATGGGCCTGCAGGCCGCGCCCGAGGAACGAATGGGCCATGCAGCTGCCCCTGACATGACGCTGACCGAGAACGCGCTGATGACAGGAACGACCCGCAAACATCTGGACAACAAAGGCTTCATCAACTGGGGCAAGGCCCGGGATTTTGCCGGCGAGGTGATCAAGGCCTTTGATGTGCGCACACCGGGGGCAGAAAATATGGCCCGGTCACTGTCTGGCGGGAACTTGCAGAAGTTTGTGATCGGGCGCGAAATTTTGCAGGACCCGGATGTGTTTGTCGTCAATCAGCCGACCTGGGGCGTTGATGCCTCTGCCGCCGCCGCGATCCGGCAGGCGCTGCTTGATCTGGCGGCCAAAGGGGCCGCAGTGGTTTGTATCAGCCAGGACCTTGATGAGTTGATGGAAATTTCGGACCGGTTTTGCGCGTTGAATGAAGGACGTCTGTCAGAACCACGCGCGGCCAAGGGGCTGAGCGTAGAAGAGATCGGCCTGATGCTGGGTGGCGCACATGATCTGGAGGCCGCACATGAGGATGGGTGAGATTGCGCGCAAGCGCGCCGCATGCTGCGGGCGGGGGGGCCAGTCACCAAGGGAGGCCCTTGCGGCCCACAAGGGAGCCTCCGGCGGAAGTATTTTTGACCAGAAAAAGCAGGGGGTCGCGCCATGATTGCGTTTGAGAAACGCCCGCAGCCCAGTCAGGCTTGGGTCTATGCAGCGCCCCTTTTGGCGGTGGTGTTGACGATGATCGTCGGTGGCGCGCTTTTTGCCGCGCTAGGTAAGAACCCGTTTGAGGTGATCCGGACGATTTTTTACGACCCCCTGTTTTCGCAGAATGCCTGGTTCTACAGGCCGGAAATCCTGATCAAGGGCGGGCCGCTGGTGCTACTGGCGATCGGGCTGAGTTTCGGATTTCGGGCTGGTATCTGGAATATCGGCGCCGAAGGTCAGTACATCATAGGCGCGATCTGCGGTGCGGCTGTCGGTCTGGCGCTTTATCCCGCCGAGACGCGGCTGATATTCCCGCTGATGGTGCTGGCAGGCGCGCTGGGGGGCTGGGCCTGGGCGATGATCCCGGCAGTGCTGCGCGTCCGCTTTGGGACCAATGAAATTCTGGTCAGCCTGATGCTGGTTTATGTGGCCGAGCAATTGCTGGCCTCGATGGCATTGGGGGCGCTGCGCAATCCCGAAGGTATGGGCTTTCCGGGCAGCCGCAATTTGAGCCAGTGGCCCGCGGCGGCCAATAAGGAGCTTTGGCAGGGCACTGGTTTCCATTGGGGCGTCATGGCGGCGATGGCTGGCGTCATTTTCGCCTATATTCTGCTGACCAAACGCCTGTTCGGCTTTCAGGTACGCCTGTCCGGGCAGGCCCCGCGCGCGGCGCGTTTTGCGGGCGTCAATCCCGGGCGGATGATCCTGTTGTGCATGGGAATGTCCGGCGCGCTGGCGGGACTTGCCGGGCTTTTTGAGGTCACCGGTCCCTCGGGCCAGATCAGCATTGATTTCAACGTGGGCTATGGCTTTACCGCGATCATCGTGGCCTTTCTGGGCCGCTTGCATCCGGTCGGCATCCTGCTGGCGGGCGGGTTGATGGCGCTGACCTATGTGGGTGGGGGTATCGCGCAGGGGCAACTGAGCCTGCCTGCCGCCGCGATCCAGCTGTTACAAGGGATGCTTCTGTTCTTCCTGCTCGCGGTGGATGTGCTGACGAATTACCGGCTGCGGTTTGGACAGGGAGAGATCGCATGACCTTTGATGTGCGGCCAATGGCCATGGGTGCCGCTATGGGTGCCATGATGTTGTGGATGCTCCACGGCGTGCTGACCGGCACCAACGACCTCTCAGCCAAAGCGGCAATTGTATTTGTGCTTGGCCACACCGTGGCACTCAGCGCAATCGTCCTTTTGGGACTTTGGAGCACGCGGTTTTCAGCCAAGTGGCAAATGCGTTTGCAGCGATTGCATCGCCCATCGCTGCGCCACGTCGGGGCGATGGTCGCTGGTGCGCTGGGCACTGCTGCCGTCATCCATGGCGTCCTGCATAGCGGGGTGTCCCCATGGACCTGAGTGCGATCAATCCAGTTCTTTTGCTGGCCTCACTGATGGTGGCGGCCACACCAATCCTGCTCGCCGCCATCGGCGAATTGGTCGTCGAACGCGCCGGCGTGCTGAACCTTGGTGTCGAAGGCATGATGATCGTTGGTGCCATCAGTGGCTTCATCGTCGCGGTCAATACCGGCTCACCATGGTTGGGGTTTGTAGCGGCAGCCTTTGGGGGCGCAATGCTGAGCCTTCTTTTCGGCATTCTGACCCAGTATTTCCTGTCCAATCAGGTGGCCTCTGGTCTGGCGCTGACGCTTTTCGGGTTGGGGCTGTCGGCGCTGATGGGCCAGAACTATCAAGGCATCAAGGCCCCGGCCTTTCCTGATTGGCACATCCCCTTGCTGGGTGACATCCCGTTCATTGGCCCGATCGTGTTTCAACATGATCCGATGGTCTACGTCGGGCTGTTGATTGTCGCAGGGGTCTGGGCCTTTCTCAAATACAGCCGCGGCGGATTGGTGCTGCGGGCGGTCGGTGAAAACCACGATGCCGCCCATGCCTTGGGCTATCACGTCATTCGCGTGCGTCTGCTGGCGATCATGTTTGGTGGGGCCTGCGCAGGTTTGGGGGGTGCGTACCTTTCCCTTGTGCGGGTGCCGCAATGGACCGAAGGGATGACAGCGGGCGCTGGCTGGATCGCGCTGGCCATTGTTGTCTTTGCCAGCTGGAAACCGGGGCGACTTTTGCTGGGTGCCTATTTGTTCGGCGGCGTGACGGTTTTGCAGTTGAACCTGCAAGCGGCTGGCGTTGCGATCCCGATCGAGTATCTTTCGATGTCGCCTTACATTGCCACCATCGTCGTATTGGTCATTATGTCGTCCGGACGCGCGCCCGGGTCATTGGGCCGAATCTTTCACGCCTCACGCTAGGGGCCAAAAAACCGGGTATGGGACCCGGGCTTAAACGGGAGAAGAACCTTGAAAAGAAGAACGCTGCTAACCACCGCCGCCATGGCGACCACTTTGGCTGTCACCGGCCTGCCTGCCCTTGCGGATGGCCATGAGCCGACCAAAGTCGGCTTTGTTTATGTGGGGCCCGTCGGCGACGGCGGCTGGACCTATGAACACAACGAAGGCCGTCTGGCCGTGGAAGAGGCTTTTGGCGACAAGGTTGAAACCGTCTTTGTTGAGAACGTGCCTGAAGGTCCCGATGCAGTCCGCGTGATGACGCAGATGGCGCTGGATGGCGCGGACCTGATCTTTACGACCTCTTTCGGTTACATGGATCAGACGATCGAGGTTGCCTCCAAGTTTCCGGATGTGAAGTTTGAGCACGCCACCGGCTACAAGCGTGCTGACAACGTCTCGACCTATTCTGCGCGTTTCTATGAGGGCCGCGCCGTTCAGGGGCATATTGCGGGCCAGATCACCGAAACCAACACAATCGGTTATATCGCTTCTTTCCCGATCCCCGAAGTCATCCGGGGCATCAACAGCGCCTATCTGCACGCCAAGGCCGTGAACCCGGACGTGGAGTTCAAGATTGTTTGGGCCTACACGTGGTTTGACCCTGCAAAAGAAGCAGAAGCCGCGAACGTCCTGATCGAACAGGGTGCCGATGTGGTATTGCAGCACACTGATTCCACCGCACCGCAAGCCGCAGCGCAGGCCGCTGGCAACGTCTACACCTTTGGTCAGGCCTCTGACATGGCAGAGTACGGACCAAAACCGCGCGTTTCTTCGATCATTGATGACTGGGCACCCTATTACGTGGCGCGCACGCAGGCCGTCATGGATGGCACCTGGGAAAGCATGGACACTTGGGACGGGATTGGCCCAGGAATGGTCAAGATCGGTGACATCACCGATGCCGTGCCTGCCGACGTCAAGGCCAGCGCCGAGGCAATGGTCGCCGCTTTGGCCGATGGCAGCTATCACGCCTTCACCGGCCCGATTAACAAGCAGGATGGCTCTGTTTGGCTGGCCGACGGCGAAACCGCGGATGACGGTACGCTTGCCGGCATGAACTTCTATGTCGAAGGTATCGTGGGCGACATCCCACAATAAGCATCGACACACCCAAACAAGGGCCCGCCGCATGCATGTGGCGGGCCTTTTTTGTGGATTGTCGCCATCGCGGAAACAATCCCCGGACATTCACAGCTTACGCCGGGTCAGTGGCGCTAATCGGTCGGTTTTCCCCCTTGTGGCGGAAATGTGGCGCGAATATGTTCTCCATGTGTCTGGAACCGTATTAACTGGTGTGATGTTATGAAAAAGATGCTTTCGGCAGCGCTGCTGGGCTTGACCTTTGTCGCCTCTCCGGCCCTCGCCTCTCCGATCGATGTGAACAAACAAACCTCCAGCGTGTTTGGCACGCAGGGCTGGAAAGTGACGACCTCGTTCTTTGCGGCTGGCATGCCAGATGTGAACCGCACCAATATTTCAGCCGGTGCCTTTCAACTGACCGCCTCTGGTCTGGGTGATTTCATCGCGTTCTGCTTGCAGCCGCGCGAATGGCTGGACCTTAATGTGGCCTATACCGAAGGCACCTCGCTTGTTGATCCGTCGCTTAGCGATCTGAATACACTTGCCGCCAACGCATTCTTTGCAGTGAACGATGCAATCTCGGCGGCCGCCTTTCAGATGGCTGTGTGGGAATTGGCGCACGACGCCGGCGACTATGATATCGACGATGGTCTCTTCAAAATCACTGCGTTGGACATCGGGACAGATTCCCGCGCCGCTGCTGACCAGGCGCAGACCTGGCTAGATCTTGTAAGCGGCGACCAGCAATGGGCGAACAATGCGCAGGGCAAGAACTTCCTGATCTTGTCGGCAAATGGCACGCAGGACTTGCTGACCAACATCGACAACAGTCAGGTTGTGGGTGATGTACCTGTGCCTGCCTCTGGTCTGCTGCTTCTGGCAGGTCTGGCCGGTGCCGGCGCTGTGGCCCGCCGCAAGGCCCGCAAAGCCGCCTAAAGCGAACCGCACCTGTACTAATACGCCGCGTCCTGACGAAGGGCGCGGCGTTTTCGTTTGTCGCCCTTTCCAAGCCGCCCGATCCCCCCTTTTCCGCGCTCGCATGTCGTGCAACTGTCCTCATATGACACAGTTGACAACCCGCAGCGGTGCGCCGCTTTCACGCTTGACCTTTGGCACGATGCAGTTTGGCGGCACCGCAGATGCTGCCGCGTCTCGCGCGATGTACGACATGGCCCGGGCCGCGGGCGTGAACCACTTTGACACTGCCGTTGGCTACACAGGCGGGGAAGCCGAAAAACTGCTGGGTCCGATGATCGCGCCAGAGGCAGAAGAGGTCTATCTGGCCACCAAAGTTGGATACTCCGGCGGTTCTGGCACTGCGAACCTGCATGCGCAGTTCGACCGCGCCCGCCGCCAATTGGGGGCCAATGCCGTCGATCTACTGTATCTGCACCGTTTTGACCCTGACACCTCACTCGAGGAAACCTTTACGGTCATGGCCAGCCTGCAGGCCAAGGGTCTGATCCGCCATATCGGGATCAGCAACTTTTCCGCCTGGCAGGCGATGAAGGCGCAAGCGGTCTGTGCAACGCTGGGCACCCGCATCGACGTGATCCAGCCGATGTACAATCTTGTAAAGCGGCAGGCCGAGGTTGAGATCCTGCCGATGGCAGCTGATCAGGACATGCAGGTCTGTGCCTATTCCCCGCTGGGCGGTGGGCTGTTGACCGGCAAATACGCAACGGGCGGCACGGGGCGCCTGACCGAAGATGAACGCTATGCCGCGCGCTATGGCCCGGCCTGGATGCATGACAGTGCCACGGCCCTGACTGCTTTGGCAGCAGAGCTGAGGGTTGATGCTGCCACTCTGGCGGTGGCCTGGGTTGCGGCCAACCCGGCGAAGGTCTCACCCATCATTTCGGCCCGGTCGGCGGCACAATTGGAACCGTCCCTTGCGGCGGAAAGCTTTGATATATCGCCTGCGTTATATGCCCGGATCAGCGCGCTTTCTCCCACGCCCGCCCCAGCAACAGACCGGTTAGAGGAAGCATGACAGATATCCTGATCATCGGTGGCGGCGTTGCGGGGCTTTCCGCTGCCGCGCGGCTTTCGTCCCTTGGACATGTGACACTAATCGAGCGTGAACGCAGTTTCGGCTATCACGCCTCTGGTCGGTCTGCGGCGCTCTTTGAATCGTCTTACGGCCTGCCCTCGACCATGGCGCTGAGCCGCGCCAGCAGCGATTTTCTGCATCAGGACAGCGGCGGTGTCCTGTCACCGCGTGGGCTAATGCTCGTGGGCGGTCCAGACGATACCGCAGCCTTTGAGGTGGATCGCGACAAGATGGGTCTGGCTGAGATGTCTGTGGCCGAGGCGCAGGAGACCCTGCCGATCCTCAACCCTCAGACCGTTACCCGGGTCGCAAGCCACGCAGAGGCGTGGGATATCGACACCGACAGGTTGTTGAACAATTTTCTGCACACCCTGCGCCGAAATGGTGGTGTGGCCCATAGCAATTGCAGTCCGACCCAGATCAGCCGCACCCGCAATGGCTGGGCGGTGCAAACCACAACACAAGGACCGATTGGCGCAAAAATTCTGGTCAATGCGGCCGGGGCCTGGGCAGATGAAGTGGCACAGTTGGCGCGGATCGCGCCTTTGGGCCTGTCGCCCTTGCGCCGGTCCATGGGCCGCATTCCCGCACCCGGCGATCATGACGTCAGTGGCTGGCCCATGCTTTTTGGTCCGGGCGAAAGCTGGTACGCCAAACCCGATGCCGGGGCGCTTATCGTCTCGCCCGCCGATGAAGACCCCTCGGAACCAATGGACGCATTTGCCGACGACATGGTTCTGGCCGAAGGCTTTGCCCGCTACGAACATTATGTGACCAAGCCGGTCACCCGGTTGCTCACCTCATGGGCTGGTTTGCGGACCTTTTCACCTGATCGCAATCTGGTTCTTGGCCCCGATCCTTTGGACTCCGCTTTTGTCTGGAGCGCGGGTCAGGGTGGCTATGGTTTTCAAACGGCCCCGGCGGCCTCCGCATTGGTGGCCGACCTTGTTGCCGGGCGCACGCCCGAGATGGATGCAGATGTCGTGGCCCAGCTTTCGCCAGCCCGGCTGCGCAACTAGCCCACCATTGCCATCAGTTCCCAGCTGCGGATTTGCGGCAACGCTTCTTCCTCTTCCGGGGCATTGATCGCGGGTGCAGTGTCATAAGATCGCGTGGCGGCACCTTCGGCAAAGATCACTTGCGGGGTTTCAAACACCAGGTGATAGGCCGTGATTGCTGGCAGATCGGTGTCGATCCGTACGGCATCAAACGTCGCGGCCAGCGACCGCGCCTGAACCAGCACGCCATCAACGCCCAACACATGCCGGACGCGAATATGCCGGTAAAGCATCTGCTGTTGCTGGCTAATCCACAAATCGCGTCTTGGCAGGCCAAAGCCCAGCGCCCCCGCCTCAATCCGCACGGGCCACAGGCGTCGATCTGCGCGGTATGGCAGACCTGCAAATGTCTGACTGTGGACGGATTCGAGCGGCTGCGGCCCTTCGTCCATCGTCTCAACCAAATCCCCGGCCCGCAGGTCCTCAATCGCGCGCGGGCCATCGGGCGTGTCGATATGCGTGCCGCCCAAGAGGCTGGTTTGCATCGTGTCAAAGGTCATTGCGCTGTCGAACGGGATCGGCAGGCCGCCGGATTTGGGAAAGCAACCGCAGACCACACCGCTGGCCGGACCGTCGTTGGCGGTAAAAGCAGGCAGGCGACAGTCGAGCGCATAGAACGCCTTGACCACATGTCGGTGTGCTGCGTCCATCAATGCGACGGCTGCGGCCACATTCGGGTGGATCAGCGCAGCAGGGATCTTGCACCACATCCAACCCGTGGCGCGGTCAATCCGGCTGGGCAAGTCCGAGAGCGCCATGGCCGTCTGCATCATGCCATCGGTCATATAGGTCGCGATGCTGAAATCCTGCATCCGCTCCCGATCTGCTGGCGACACTGAAATGGTCACGTCGGGTTGTGCGCGATGCGGCGGATGCGCATAAGACAAAAAGGCCATGTGTCGTCCCGGATCAATGCTATTTGAGACGAATTTGCCTGACCCGATGGGCAGCAGGTTGTTTCCAATGTGGAAATTCTGAGGCGTGGCAATCGACATGTGATCACCGATTGAAATGCCTGCTGCCCTGCCCCATCTAAGCGGCATGACGAAAGCCACACTCCGCGACAGGGCCCGCCAACGGCTTGACCGCCAGTTCCTGACCATTTCGCGCAAATACCCTTGGGCCGAAAGGCCCCTCGCCGCGCTGCGCCACCCGCGGCTTTGGCTGCTTCGCGTGCCAGCGGCGATTTTTCTGATCCTGGGCGGCTTTCTGGCGATCCTGCCGGTCTTTGGGCTTTGGATGATTCCGCTGGGCCTCTTGTTGCTCGCCGTTGACATGCCCCGCCTTCAGGCGCCTGTCGCCGCCGCCATTGTGCGGGGGCGGCGCCGTCTGGACGTCTGGCGTCACCGGCGCAAACAGGACTAGCCCCGGCAGCGGCATACTCCTAGGCTCTGGCTATTCATAGCGGAGACATTTTGATGAAATTCACCCTGCCCCTGATCGCCAGCATTTGTATTTTTCCAACCATCGCACTCGCCGATCAAGTGGACAGGCTGGCTGCTGCCACTGACATTCTATCGGCCAAGATGACCGCCTTTTATGTCAGTCGCGTGCCGGAACTGGCCGAAGTCATGCCCGATTTCACGGTCGACGCAGAAATGCGCGCCGCGCTCGCCTGTACGCTTGAGATTTACGAGGCCGAGATCGGGCCCGCGGCGACAGAGGCTTATGTTGCCTCCGTCGAAGAAGAATCCGCGGCACTTCAGATCACCGATTTGACGGGCGTCGGCAGTGTGCTTGGCGACATCGACGAGGCTCTTGTGATCCGCGCCATGACGGAGTGTGGACAGATTGAGATCGCCATGCGCAGGATGCAGCAAAGCGGCCTGTGGGAGGCGATGCAGAAACCCGGTGTGATGGAGGCCTTGATGGCGGGCGAATAGATTCGCCCGCCCAATGGCTTAGCCGTCTTTGCGGATCGTTTCGTTCTTGGGGTCATAGGGGCTGTCCTGCACCACCTCTGCGTCCCAAAGTTGATCGAACATCTTGACCTGCACCTTGGTGCCCACCGTCGCGTGGTCAGGGTGGACGTATCCCATGCCAATGGATTTTCCGAATGCGACCGAATAGCCGCCCGAGGTCAGACGCCCGATGCGGGTGCCGTCCATCGCATAAAGCGCCTCACGGCCCCAAGGGTCGGCATCGTCTGGCCCGTCGATCAGGAAGGTCACGCATGTTGACCGGACCCCCTTGGCCATCATCGCGTCCTTACCGTGGAAATCCTTACTCAGGTCCACAAAGCGCGGCAGATCCGCCTCGAGCGGGGTCGCATCGCGGCCAAGCTCAGTGCCAAAGGCGCGATAGGACTTTTCCTGCCGCAACCAGTTCTGCGCCCGTGCGCCAACCAGCTTCATTCCGTGCTTTTCACCCGCCTTTTCCAGCAGATCAAAGAGGTAGTTCTGCATCTCGATCGGGTGGTGCAATTCCCAGCCTAATTCACCGGTGTAGGCGACGCGGATCGCGTTGACCGGGCACATGCCCAGTTCAATCTGCTTGGCCGAGAGCCACGGGAACCGCTTGTTCGACAACGCCGTCTCAGGATCCGGGTCCTTGATGACCTCGGCCAGCACGTCGCGGGCCTTGGGGCCTGCAATCGCAAAGACACCCCATTGTGTCGTCACATCCTGTTCGTTGATCCGGCCAAACTCCGCCTCTTTTTCCATGATCGCCTTATATAGGAAATCCTGATCATAAGCGTGCCACGCGCCTGCGGACACGAGGTAATAGTCGTCCTCTGCCAGCCGCACGATGGTGTATTCGGTGCGCGTTGTGCCATGGCTTGTCAGCGCATAGGTCAGGTTGATCCGGCCGACTTTTGGCAGTTTGTTGGTGGTGAACCAGTCCAGAAACGCCGTCGCCCCCGGCCCGCTGATCCGGTGCTTGGTAAAGGCGGTGGCGTCAATCAAGCCCACGCCTTCGCGCACGGCCTTGGCCTCTTCCACCGCATATTGCCACCAGCCGCCACGCCGGAAACTCCGTGAAGCGTGGTCGTCAAACCCCATTGGCGCAAAGTAGTTTGGTCGCTCCCATCCGTTCACAAATCCAAACTGCGCACCGCGCGCGGCCTGCCTGTCATAAGCGGGCGATGTGCGCAGGGGCCGGCAAGCCGGGCGTTCCTCGTCGGGGTGGTGCAGGATATAGACGTGGTCGTAGCATTCTTCGTTTTTGCGCGCCGCGAACTCGGTCGTCATCCAGTTGCCGTAGCGCTTGGGGTCAAGGCTGGCCATGTCAATCTCGGCCTCGCCTTCGACCATCATCTGCGCAAGGTAGTACCCCGTGCCGCCCGCCGCCGTGATCCCGAATGAGAACCCTTCAGCCAGCCACATGTTATCAAGCCCCGGTGCCGGTCCCACCAGCGGGTTGCCGTCAGGCGTGTAGCAGATCGGCCCGTTGAAGTCGTCTTTCAACCCGCTTTCCTCGCAGGACGGGACGCGATGGATCATCGCCATGTACTGCTCTTCGATCCGTTCCAGATCAAGCTGAAACAGGTCAGCGCGGAAACTGTCAGGCACACCGTATTCAAACCGCGCAGGCGCGTTCTTTTCATAAACACCCAGAATCCACCCGCCTCGTTCTTCGCGCACGTAGGACTGCGCGTCGGCATCGCGCACAACCGGGTGCTCTGCGCCGCCGTTTTTGCGGTATTCGACCAGAGTGGGGTCCTGATCCATCACGATAAACTGATGCTCGACCGGGATCGCGGGGATTTTGATCCCCAGCATTTTGGCGGTGCGCTGTGCGTGGTTGCCGGAGGCCGTGACAACATGTTCAGCAGTGATAACGATCTGCTCTTCCGAAGGGACCAGATTACCCCCCTTCTCAACCATCTTTGTGCAGGTGACCTCCCAGGCCTCTCCGTTCCAGTTGAACGCGTCTGCCTGCCATTTGCGTTCAATCATCACTCCACGCTGGCGGGCGCCTTTGGCCATCGCCATGGTCACATCAGCCGGGTTAATATAGCCGTCCGTGGCGTGATAAAGCGCGCCCTCAAGGTCTTCTGTCCGAATAAGCGGCCAGCGTTCCTTGATCTGATCCGGGGTCAGAAACTCATACGGCACGCCACATGTTTCTGCGGTCGAGGCGTAAAGCATATACTCATCCATACGCTCTTTCGTCTGCGCCATGCGCAGGTTGCCGACCACCGCGAAGCCCGCATTCAGGCCGGTTTCTTCTTCCAGCGTTTTGTAGAACTTGATCGAATAGTCGTGAATGTGAGTGGTGGCATAGGACATGTTGAAATAGGGCAATAGCCCCGCCGCGTGCCATGTTGATCCGCTTGTCAGCTCATCGCGTTCCAACAGCATCACATCGTCCCAGCCCGCACGCGCCAGATGATAGGCGATCGACGTGCCCACGGCACCGCCGCCGACAACCAATGCTTTGACGTTCGTTTTCATGACCTGCTCTCCCGCTGGAATCTCCATCGCAATTTAGCGAATGCACGGTTTTGCGTCACAACCAGCCGACCAAGTTTGTTGCGAAACCGACCTATGCAACTGCCAGGAACTGCGGTTAGCTTATGGGCAATTTTAGAACATACATTGGACAGAGATAAATGACATCAAGCCTTCACCTGCAAACCGCCGCCAAAATGGCCCAGGATTCCTATCTGCGAAATACCAAGCAGTTGGGCGGGCGCAACTTTCTGATCCCGCCCCTGCGCGGCGATGCCACCGCTTTTCTGATCAAGGGCAATATTCTGGTCATTCAAGGCAGCAACAGCGTGGCGGACTACCTCAAATACAATTTGCGCGTGCTGCGGTTTGGCCAGAAAAAGTTGAAGATGAACGCGAACACCACCGCCAAGGATAAGCGCGGCGCGGTTTGGCATCAGGGGTTTTTGTATCACGCGCTTGAAATTCAGAACTGGCTGCAAAGTCACCGCCAGCGACCTAAGTTCATCGTCGGGCATTCGCTGGGTGCCGCCGCGACGCAGGTCCTTTCAGCGGCTTACGGCGTGCCTGGCATTGGCTTTGCTGCGCCGCGTATCTGCATGCGCAGCCCCGCCAGCCTGCGCAAGGACCGTTGCCTTTTGATCTGCCGCAGCGACGATATAGTGGCCCAGATTCCGAATGGTTTTGATCATCTTGGCGACACCCGCACGCTGCGCGTCGTGCATGGGCCGTGGCCGCGCCACAAGATGAAGCATTACACAAGCCTGTTGCCGCAGCTCATCTCGCAACGCAAACTGCCCAAACAGTGGCCATGAAAGGACATCGGATGGCAGGATTTCTGAAAACCGCAGTACCCAGCTTTGTGATTGGCGTCGCCGTAGGTGCCGTGGGCTGGTATCTGGCCGGGCCGCTTTTTATCGACAATGTCGTATCGGAACAGCTGGCCGAGGCGACCGTCCAGGCCACCGGCACATTTGTTGACGCCGACCGTGCTCACAAAGGCACCGGCACCGTATCTGTCGTGACCCGCGCGGATGGCATCACAGAATTGCAATTCACCATGTTCGAAGTGACGAATGGCCCGGATCTTGAGGTCTGGCTATCGGCCCACCCTGACCCCAGTTCTTCGGCGGACGTCAAAGGAGCCGACTGGCTGTCGTTGGGCCAGCTCAAAGGCAATATCGGCGATCAAGCCTATTCGGTGCCTGCAGGGACCGACCTGTCTGCCTATCCTTCCGTGGTGATCTGGTGCGAACAATTCGGCGTCTTGTTCTCGCCCGCCGTGCTCACGCCCGCCTAATCGTCCGTAAGCACGCAGCGGCGCACGCCCAGTTCAATCGCGCAGTCATCCGCTCCCAGATTTCCACCCGATGCGCCGCGGCGCACGGATGGCCGCTCTGCCGGTTCATCTGCTGATGCCGATGTGTTCGCTTCAGCCGCCTGCGGATTGTCTGACCCCATCGGCAACAAGGCGATCAATGCCTTGGTACCGTCTGATGCGGTCACGCCATCGTAAAGATGGCTTGCTCTCGCATCGGCCTGAGACAAGATGCGCCCGCTGGCGATACGCTCGACCAAGGTCCGCTCAGAACCAATAACCGGCGTGTTGCCGTGCATCAGGCGATGCGCCGTGCGTTGCAACTTCACATGATCCGGCTCTGACCCCAGAATACCCAAGAGCGTTTCAGATGGTACAAACGCCGCACCGTTGCGTTTGATCAGACTGTCCCAATCGGTGATGTCACCTTCGACCATGCGTTGCAGAATGCGCGCCTCTAGCGCGGGATAGATGCGCCCGTCGTTCAGCGTCTCATAGGCAATCATGGCCATGCTTTTTCCGGGTGGTTCTTCTGACAGGTTCTCTTTGGCAGTAAAGACGCCAACACCGGCGCGATACTCTGGTGCGGGCGATGGAAGCAGGCCATTGAGCGCGGCCATGTCAATCTGTTCGATCAATGCGGCCACATGGGCGTCCGCCGCATTGGTGATGATCTCCAGTTGAATGTAGCCGCCGATCTTGGCCGTGAACCGGCGATAATTGACCGGCGTAATCTCACTTGTTGCTGTCTGGCGCGATGTGCGCGGTTTTTCGATCCAATCGATCCCATCTGCACGGGCGAACAGACCAGGGGTCGCGTCCTTCGTGCCAAACCCGCTGTCAAACGCCGCCATCGTGGCGTTGATTTCACCCATGATCTGGCCTTGTACCGTATTGGTGTTGATTTGCTCCAGCCGTTGCATCCGAAGCGCCATCAGTAGGCTGCCGCGCATATAGGTCTGCGTCTCTCCGCCGGCACCTGCTTGATCTGACCGGCGAAACGCCAGCAAAATGTCATTTGTGGTCGACTTCGACACCATCGTCGGGATCAATTCCGCGCCCACAATGGTTTCACCATCTTTTTGTTCGTAATACTTCGCGTACCAGCCATCGGGTGCGGGCGGGATGTGCCCACGCAGGTCGATATCAGGCGTCTTGGTCACCTGCCCGGTGGCGTTTTCGAACATCATGCGCAGCGCGATACCGCCAGAGCTGGCGTTTTCATTGCTGCCGTTGGTCGACAGGGTTGTTTGCTTGCCTTGCAAGTTTTCATACAAAACGTACAGTCCGCCGCCGCCCAACAGCAGCACAAACAGCACAATTGCGGGCAAAATCACTCTGATCATCGCGGGCCTCATCGCTCTTTGTTGCGGCATCTTCGCTGCTTATTCCGGCACTATCTGGGACCAAAGGTGAAGATTTTGGGGCATCACTTGCCGCCCTGCCCGGCGCGGCCTAAAAGTGACCAACGCCAATCGCGCCGGGACCGCCCATGCAAATCTGCCGCTCTATCGCCGAGATCCGCCGCGTCGTGTCTGAAATCCGCAGCAGTGGTACAGTTGGCCTTGTCACCACGATGGGTGCGCTGCACGCGGGCCACATGGCGCTTGTCGCAGCAGCGGCCGCAGATCACCCATCGGTCGTGGCGACGATTTTCGTGAACCCCACGCAATTTGGCGACCCTAAGGACCTAGAGAATTACCCGCGGACAGAAGAGTCCGACCTCGCCATGCTGGACGCCGCCGGCGTCGCCGCCGTTTTCATCCCGGAAGCGGCCGAAATCTACCCCACGGGCGAAGAGACCATCGTCGAAACAACCCGCCTGGCGAATATGTTGCACGGAGAGGTGCGCCCCGGCCACTATCGTGGCGTTGCAACAGTGGTCACAAAGCTTTTTAACATTATCGGCGCGGACGCGGCCTATTTCGGCGAAAAGGATTACCAGCAACTGGCCGTGATCCGCCGCATGGTCACCGATCTGCATATGCCCATTGCCATTCACGGCGTGCCCACCGTGCGCGAGGATGACGGTCTGGCCATGTCATCCCGCAACGTCCGCCTCATTGGGGACGAACGCTATGACGCCCGGATCCTGAACCTCTCGCTCGACGTCGCCGAGGCGCTGGTGAAAGAGGGCAAGACCGTCGAACAGGTGGCCGACAGCATCCGCGGTATCATCGCCTCGAAACGTTCGGCCAAACTGACCGGCCTCGATATTGTGGATGCCGCCACCTTTGAACCTGTCACCGGCGTCCCCACCAAAACCATCGGCATCATGATTTCTGTCCAGTTCATGATGGTGATGCTCATTGACCAAAGAGAGATCACACCATGAGCAGCCAAAAAGAGACCATTCGCCGCAAGACCGTCCCGCAACTGGCGTCCCGCAAAGGTGGTGAACCCATCGTCTCGCTCACCAGCTACCACGCGCATACGGCGGCCATCGTCGACAAATACGCTGATTTCATTCTTGTCGGCGACAGCCTTGGCATGGTGATGCATGGCATGGAAAGCACCGTTGGCGTGCCGCTTGATCTGATGATCATGCACGGCAAAGCGGTGGTGCGTGGCACGCAATCTGCCGTGATCGTGGTGGATATGCCCTTCGGCACCTACGAGGAATCGCCCGCCATGGCCTTCCGCAACGCGGCCAAGATCATGAAGGAAACCCAGTGTCAGGCGGTAAAGCTTGAGGGCGGCGCACGCATGGCGGAAACGATCCGCTATCTGGTGGACCGTGGCATCCCCGTGATGGCCCATATCGGCCTGACCCCGCAGTCCGTCAACACCATGGGCGGCTTCAAGGTGCAGGGCCGGGATGAGGCCGCCTGGGCCGTTCATATCGCCGATGCGCAGGCCGTGGCCGATGCTGGCGCATTCGCCGTCGTGGTCGAAGGCGTGGTCGAAGATCTCGCGGACAAGATCACTGCCGCGGTCGACATCCCGACCATCGGTATCGGCGCATCAGTTAACTGTGACGGGCAGATTCTGGTACTTGAAGACATGCTGGGCCTTAACCCCTGGACACCCAAATTCGTCAAGGTTTACGGACAGTTAGGTCCAATGATCGAAGACTCCGTCAAGCGTTATGCCGAAGACGTCAAATCCCGGGCATTCCCCACCGAGGACGAGGTCTACCGCTAAGCCCTGCGCGTGGCGTATCGTGGGGCGGTCTCTGCCGTGCCCGACACGGGCGCCGGGCACGCGCGTCAGAAGATCACAAGGTCATCTACCAGCGCATTGGTATCGGTATAGCCGATAAATCGGATCGTGTTGCCTCCACCAAAGTCAAGCGTTGTCGCCCCGGCCACGATAGAGCCGTAGGTCGCGATCACCTGCGCCTCTGTCAGCCCCCCACCCCAAAGCGCATCATCAATGCGCAGGGTGTCTATGTTGTCCTCGAACCCGACAATCCGGTCAGCACCAAAGGCCACGTCGAATTCGAACACATCCGTGCCGTTGTCCGCATTCAGCAGATCGTTGCCGGTGCCACCGTTCAGCCAATCCGCGCCATTGGCACCAAAGAGGTTGTCATTGCCATCGCCACCATAAAGCGAATCCGCGCCAACGCCGCCGCGCAGGATATCGTTGTCATCACCGGCATAAATTGTGTCGTCGCCATTGCGGCCAAAGATGCTGTCCGCGCCTTCGCCGGTGTCAAAGACATTGTCGCCGCCATTGCCGATTAAGGTGTCATTGCCGCCACCGGTTTGCAGTTCCTCTATCCCGATCAGCCGGTCGTTGCCGTGCCCGGTGTTCTGCACCGCGACCGTATTCAGCCGCACATTGGCATCCACCGTGCCGGAATAGATCGCCCGGTCCGTTCCGGCACCGCCGTTGAACAGGTCGTCGCCCACGTCACCCAGCAGGATGTCGTTCCCGCCGCCACCAAAAAGGCTGTCGTTTTCGCTGCCGCCATAAAGGATGTCATCCTCGCTGCCGCCGAATATCAAGTCATCGCCCGCGCGCCCGAAAATCGTGTCGTTACCAGCACCGGCGCGCAATTCATTGGCAAGACTGCTGCCCGTGATCGCGTCATCCCCGCCAGAGGTGGTCACATTTTCAACCCCGATGATCGTGTCGATCCCATGACCGGTGTTCTGTGCCGCCGAGGTATTCAGCAACACCGTGGTGTCGATCCCGCTCCCGAACTCGATCAGGTCGATACCAGAACCGCCATTGAGCAGGTCATTGCCGCTGTCGCCGCGCAGAATATCGTTGCCACTACCCCCAAACAGGCTGTCGGCACCGTTGCCACCGCGCAGGCTGTCGTCGTTGTTGCCCCCCGACAGCTGGTCACTTCCGTTGCCGCCGAACAGGCTGTCATCGCCGCTTGCACCAAACAGTTGATCGTTGCCGTCATTACCGGAAACACTGTCGTCGAGATTTCCGCCACGCACGACGTCATTCCCCATGGTGCCGTTGATGCTGCGCACCGTTGTGTCGGCTAAGACCTGCACGGCCACTGTTGCCTCTGGCGCGTTTCCATTGCCGTCATCGACCGCATAGCTGAAGACCTCGACCGTCGGGCTATTGGGCGCCGTATAGGTAAAGGTGCCGTCCGGCTGGATCGCCACGTTGCCGGCCGCCGGTGCCAATGCCAGCGCAAAACTCAGCGGATCGCCTTCGGGATCGGTGGCCTCAAACACATGGGTCTCGGCGTTTGATGGTCCGGTGACGATAATGCTGTTCGTCACATCCGGTTGTTGGTTCGTGGTAAAATTCAGCGCCGTCGGATCGCTGATCCCCGCAAATGGGTTCCCCGCCAGATCCCGAATGGCGCCCGGGGTGACCGTCACGTAAACGGCTTCTCCCGGTGGCAGGTCAAGCGGTGGGTTAACCGTCACGGTGCCGCGGGCAAAGCTGACATTCGGCCCGGTCACATCATATTGCCCGATCAGCGCGTCATCGGATGCACGACGGATTTCGATGTCGCCTGCCCCCGCCATGACCGTCTCGTTGAAGGCCAGAACGATATTGCCGTCGACAGGGACGGCGGTGCTGTCGTCACTCGGGCTGGTTGCCAAAAGCACCGGCGGGGTTGATAGCCCCACCTCAAGCATAAGGGTCGCCGCACTTCCAAATGTCGTTGACGCAAGCACATAAGCGTCAAACCCGGTGTTCGTTACTTCGGGTCCGGTGATCACAACATAACCGTCCTGTACGTTGGTCGACGACACGATGCCTGTGACGTCAAACGACACGCTTCCGGTCGCTTGCAACAGCACGCGCACTTCCTGCCCCAAAAGCAATTCGCTAAGGCTATTGGCGCCTGCGATGGTCAAAGTGACCGCCGAACTTGACGATGTGCCGCTGAAATCGTTCACCCCGTCAACGCCGCCAATCGTGCCATCATCCACGAAATCGCCATATCCAAACTGGTCGCCAGTGATCTCGAACGTGCCCTGCTGTACCGTGTCCCCCGTCACACGGATGTCGTCGATGCTCAGGTCTTCGCCCGAGAACAGGAAGTCGTTCCACGTCAGGCGCAGGTCAAGATCGTTGCCGGTGCCCGCGATGTCCCCGCCGAACTCGGTCCAGATCTCTGACATCGCAGGGCCGTCGCGCTCGCTGTCGCCGTCGGTGTCCACCCCCGGCTCGTGGTCGGTCTGGTCGGTGCCCTCGATCCGCAGCACCTCTTGCCAGACGCCACCATCGGTGCGCGCCTC